>NZ_CP081155.1:835000-3536370 GCF_025141175.1 Jannaschia sp. M317
ATCCTTATCGGATTGAATGGGCTGCTGAGCGGTTCCTGGAAATAGCCTCTCATTAGATCGTACCCTAAACCGACACAGGTGGACTGGTAGAGAATACCAAGGCGCTTGAGAGAACGATGTTGAAGGAACTCGGCAAAATACCTCCGTAAGTTCGCGAGAAGGAGGCCCAGTTTCTACGCAAGTATTGGCTGGGGGCACAAACCAGGGGGTGGCGACTGTTTACTAAAAACACAGGGCTCTGCGAAGTCGCAAGACGACGTATAGGGTCTGACGCCTGCCCGGTGCCTGAAGGTTAAAAGGAGGGGTGCAAGCTCTGAATTGAAGCCCAGGTAAACGGCGGCCGTAACTATAACGGTCCTAAGGTAGCGAAATTCCTTGTCGGGTAAGTTCCGACCTGCACGAATGGCGTAACGACTTCCCCGCTGTCTCCAACATCGACTCAGCGAAATTGAATTACCTGTCAAGATGCAGGTTACCCGCGGTTAGACGGAAAGACCCCGTGCACCTTTACTACAGCTTCAGACTGGTATCAGGCCAGGCATGTGCAGGATAGGTGGTAGGCTTCGAAGCGGGAACGCCAGTTCCCGTGGAGCCTCCCTTGAGATACCACCCTTGCCTCGCTTGATATCTAACCGCGGTCCGTCATCCGGATCCGGGACCCTCTGTGGCGGGTAGTTTGACTGGGGCGGTCGCCTCCTAAAGAGTAACGGAGGCGCGCGAAGGTTGGCTCAGAGCGGTCGGACATCGCTCGTTGAGTGCAATGGCAGAAGCCAGCCTGACTGCGAGACTGACAAGTCGAGCAGAGTCGAAAGACGGCCATAGTGATCCGGTGGTCCCAAGTGGGAGGGCCATCGCTCAACGGATAAAAGGTACGCCGGGGATAACAGGCTGATACTGCCCAAGAGTCCATATCGACGGCAGTGTTTGGCACCTCGATGTCGGCTCATCTCATCCTGGGGCTGGAGCAGGTCCCAAGGGTACGGCTGTTCGCCGTTTAAAGAGGTACGTGAGCTGGGTTTAGAACGTCGTGAGACAGTTCGGTCCCTATCTTCCGTGGGTGTAGGATATTTGAGAAGAGTTGCCCCTAGTACGAGAGGACCGGGGTGAACGATCCACTGGTGGACCAGTTGTCGTGCCAACGGCAGTGCTGGGTAGCTATGATCGGACAGGATAACCGCTGAAGGCATCTAAGCGGGAAGCCCCCTTCAAAACAAGATATCCCTGAGGACCGTGGTAGACCACCACGTCGATAGGCCGGAGATGTAAGCGCAGCAATGCGTTCAGTTGACCGGTACTAATTGTCCGATAGGCTTGATTTGATCCAGTAGTAGACTGAAACAAATCAATAGCATACGCACACAAAACACGAGACTTGGAACAAACGATGTGAACCCTCTCGCGCACCACAGAAACGGTGCGGGAACGCGCCTCCTTCGGAGACGCTACCTCCCGCTAACACACCTCTCTGCGCTGCGCGCAGAGAGGTGTGTTTTTTCGGTTTGGTGGTCATAGCGCAAGCAAAACACCCGGTCCCATCCCGAACCCGGCCGTTAAGTGCTGCCGCGCCAATGGTACTGCGTCTTAAGACGTGGGAGAGTAGGTCACCGCCAAACCTAATAAACACACCAAAAACTCTGTATAACGATAAAACAAACAAGCCCCTGAGCACCCGCTCAGGGGCTTGTTTGCGTCTAAAGACTGCCGTTGATCTCGATCTGGTTGCCGCTTGGATCCTCCACATACACGTGACGCAAGCCGGGGATCGCGAACTCTCCGGTGACCGAATGGCAAAGGCCCGCACGCCGAAGCCGCGCGATCACCGCGTCCAGATCCGCTACCTGAAACGCAACATGCCCGCCAATCGACGCGTTGTGCTCCAGCCCGTTGCGCCGCGCGAAACTTTCGTCCGCCGCGATCAGGTGCAAACCCGAATGGCCATCCCGCCCGTCGCCCAGAAGGGCCAGTTTGCCCGGATCGCCAGGCAGATAGTCCCGTCTGGCAGGAAACGACCAGGACGATCCCGCCATGCCAAGAGTGTCCGCGTATAAAACCGCCGTCCGCCGCACATCGCGGGCCTCAAGGTTAACGGGATCAATAGACCAACTCATGCAACACCCCCGCGTGCATAGATAAAACAAAACCCCAGTGCTCGACTGCGGGTGTCTGGTTGTTGAGCGACGAATGCGACCTGACCTTGATGTAATCGGATCGCCAGAGCGCCAGCTTGCGCCGGGCATCGCCCAGACTGTCGAACAGCTCCTGATATATAAGCTCCTCGCGCAGGCTGCCGTTGATTGCGTCGATGAAGGTAGTCTGTCTGGGCTTGCCTGAATTGATGTAGACTCCATCCATGTCGTTCTCGTTCGCCCATTTCAGGATCGCCCGGTTGGTAAACTCTGTCCCGACATTGCTGAAAATGCGGTGCGGGATGCCGTAGGCCGGACGAGCGCAACAAGATCCCGCTCCCCCCTCGACCTGAGATGCTGGTCTCAGGCATCGAACACAGCTGTCCCGGCAGCAAAAATCGTTCTCCGCCAGAATATGGAACCGTCGCGATGCCCCGAAGGTGTCGGACAACAAACCCAACGACCAGCGTTCACCTGGCCATAGATCCTTCGGCACTGGCGTCCAGGAGCCAGTTTCCGGCCTCGTCGGCGCCTGACGCCTCAGCTTCTCCTCGGTATAATAGATAGACATCTCTGTGGTTCATAATCATCCCCGTGCGTTCCATGATCACCCTGATCCGCCGACAGCCGAACCGGTGCCGCTGGGCAGCAACGGCTTTCACCTCCTTGTGGAACTCAGGGTTATCCAACGCACGATCGCGCCGGATGGTCTTGTGGTCGACACTATCGAGCTTGAGCCCGGCACTCTCGTTCTCCTGTGCCCTCAATTTGTCGGCATCAGACATCTCCAAGCCATCTGCTTCGATCTGAACATGCAAAATGAGCCTTGGTTGAGGCCGTCCCTACGGCACACCTCCGCGGTTGGCATTCCGACGTTCTGTTCCCTAGTTGTCCCGATGATCCGTGCCTCGGTGAAACGGCTTTTCGGCATCGGTTTGCTCCTTCGAAAGGCCGAGCAAACTCAACATCAGAATGAGGAAAGTTTCGGGGGCAGGTCATTGCCGGTCTGGTCCACCCCGGCCGTCGATCTGTCAGCGACGTGATCCTCACCCTTTTCGCCCCCGCACCTAGCGCGTGGCCGGGCCGCAACCTAGGTTGCCTGCAAAGGAGATCCCGATGACCAATCCGCTGCTTGCCCCCTGGACGACCCCCTTTGAGATGCCGCCCTTCGCGCATATCTCTGACGCCGATTTCGGTCCTGCCATGGACGCGGCTATTGCCGAGGGTCGCGCCGCCGTGGCGGCCATTGCCGAGAACACCGATCCGCCGACATTTGCGAATACCATTGATGCCCTGGAAACCGCGGACCGGCTTCTGGATCGGGTTGCCGGTGTCTTCTACAACCTCGCCGGGGCCGACAGCACACCGGCGCGCGAAGCGTTGCAGCGGGACCTCGCACCGAAGTTGTCGGCCTATTCATCCGAGATCACGAACAACGACCGCCTGTTCGCGCGGATCGAAACCCTCTGGCAGCAAAAGGACAGCCTCGACCTGACGCAGGAACAGGCGCGCGTGCTGATGCTGACCCGGCGCGGCTTCGTCCGCTCCGGCGCGGCGTTGACCGGTGCGGCGGCGGATCGTTTGACCGAGGTAAAGGGCCGCCTGGCGACATTGGGCACGGCGTTCAGCCAGAACCTGCTGGCGGACGAGAGGGATTGGTTCATGGATCTGTCCGAGGATGACCTGGCCGGCCTGCCGGAGTTCGTGAAGACCGCCGCCCGCGCTGCGGGGTCGGAAAGGGATCGGGCCGGTCCGGTCGTGACCCTGAACCGGTCTCTGATCGTGCCGTTCCTGCAATTTTCGCCGCGCCGTGACCTGCGGGAAAAGGCCTACGAGGCATGGGCCGCGCGGGGGGCCAATGGGGGCGAAACCGACAACCGGGCCATTGCCGCAGAAATCCTGGCCCTGCGGGAGGAACGCGCCTCGCTGCTCGGCTATGACAGCTTTGCCGACTACAAGCTGGAAACGGAAATGGCGGGCACGCCCGACAAGGTGCGCGATCTGTTGATGGAGGTCTGGCACCCTGCGCGGACCGCCGCGCTTGCGGACGCCGAGCATCTGGCCCGGATGGCCATCGCGGATGGTGTGACGGGCCCGCTGGAACCCTGGGACTGGCGCTACTACGCGGAGAAGCGGCGGCTGGAACTGCATGATCTGGATGAGGCGGAGCTGAAACCCTATTTCCAGCTCGACCGCATGATCGAGGCGGCTTTCGCCACGGCCACCCGCCTGTTCGGCCTATCGTTCAAACCACTGGATATGCCGGTCTATCACCCGGACGTGCGCGCCTGGGAGGTGACGCGCGACGGCGAACACCTGGCCGTTTTCCTTGGCGACTACTTCGCGCGGCCGTCGAAACGGTCGGGTGCCTGGTGTTCGGCGATGCGGTCGCAGTCCAACCTGGACGGGGCCACGCGGCCCATCGTGGTGAACGTCTGCAACTTCGCCAAGGGGGATCCGGCGCTTTTGTCCTATGACGACGCGCGGACGCTGTTCCATGAATTCGGCCATGCGCTGCACCAGATGCTGTCGAACGTGACCTATCCGTCGATCAGCGGGACAAGCGTGGCGCGCGACTTCGTCGAGCTTCCGTCCCAGCTTTACGAGCATTGGCTGGAGGTGCCGGAAATCCTGAGCGAATTCGCCACCCATGCCGACACGGGGGCCGCCATGCCCGACGCGCTGCGCGACAGGCTGCTGCGGGCCGCGACCTACGACATGGGCTTTGCGACGGTGGAATACGTGGCCAGCGCCTTGGTCGACCTGGCCTTTCACGATGGCCCCGCGCCAAGGGATCCGATGCAGAAACAGGCCGAGGTGCTGGAGACGATCGGCATGCCGCGCGCGATCCGCATGCGCCACGCGACGCCGCATTTCGCCCATGTCTTTTCTGGCGACGGCTATTCGTCCGGCTATTACAGCTACATGTGGTCCGAAGTGATGGACGCCGATGCCTTCGCCGCCTTCGAAGAAGCGGGCGACCCCTTTGACGCGGACCTGGCCCAAAGGTTGGAGGCCAACATCCTCTCCACCGGCGGATCCCGTGACGCGGCGGCGCTTTATACGGCCTTCCGGGGACGGCTGCCGGGGGTCGAGGCCTTGCTCAAGGGGCGGGGGCTGGACGGCAAGGCGGCTTGACGCGGCGCGCTCGGGGCTGGGGGCTTTGGGGTCTCTGCCTCGGGCCGCTTGGCCAATTCATCGCCAAGGATGGCCACCAGCGTGTCGAGGTCGATATACCGCACGGCGGGAATCGTCGTCATGTCACACTCCTTCGTTACGCGATCCCATGATACCGCCCTGACGGCTTTTGCGAAAAGTCAGGTTACCCCCACCTTGCCGGAGCCCCCATGCCCCTGACCGACGCCCAGTCCGACGCCATCATCGAAGCCGTCCGTGAAACCGCCGCCGCCGAAATCCTGCCCCGGTTCCGCAACCTGGCACCGGGCGACATCGACGCCAAATCCGCCTTTGACGACCTGGTGACCGTGGCCGACCGCGCCGCCGAAGATATGTTGACCGCACGGATCCACGCGATCCTGCCCGGCGATACCGTTGTCGGCGAAGAAGCGGTCAGCGCAGATCGGTCGATCCTGGGGAAGGTCGGGCAGGGGCGTGTGACCGTGATCGACCCGATCGACGGCACCTGGAATTTCGCGCATGGGCTGGCCAACTACGGGGTGATCGTCGCCGTGGTCGAGGATGGCGTGACCGTTTGGGGCCTGCTCTATGATCCGAACTTCGACGACTGGATCGTGGCGCATCGCGGGCAGGGCGCGGTCTATCATCGCAGGGGCACGGCACGGCGGTTGGCGACCAACCAGGACGATACCGCCTTTGGCGAGCTGCGCGGCAACACCGGCGGATATTTCTACCCGCAACACCAACAGCCCGCGATTGCCGCGACAGTTCCGCTGTTCCGTCGGAACACCAATCTGGGGGCCTCGTTGCACGAATACCGGATGCTGGCGCTCGGCGGCTCCGACTTTTGCCTGAACGGAATGCTGAACGTCTGGGATCACGCGGCGGGTGTCCTGATCCTGCGCGAGGCGGGGGGCTGTTCGCGCCTGCTGGATGGCACCGCCTATCACCCGACCATGACCGAAGGCCGCCTGTTGAACGCCCGGAACGAAGCCCTGTGGGACCGGTTGGCCCAGACGTTCAACGACGCGTTGGCTCAGGCGTAACTGACCACTTCGATCTCGATCCCTTCGGGGCCGTCGAAATAGAACCGGCGGCCCGGCTCATAGTCGGCATGGTTGTGCGGCAGGTAGCCAGCCGCGCGCACCCGTGCCTCCGTCGCGTCCAGGTCGTCGACCGTCACGCCCAGATGGTTGAGCGCCCCGTGGGTTGAATAATTGTCCGGGCCGTCGGCCACATCCGTCGCGGGCCGGTAAAGCGCGACATATCCTTGGTCGTCGCCCACATGCACCGCGCGCCCGTCCGCCAGTGCCGCGCCGGACCAACGCACGCGCCAATCCAGCAGATCGCAAAGCGTCGCGGCCACCGCATCAGGGTCGCGGACGGTCATGTTGAGGTGTTCCAATCGGGCCATGGCGGCCTCCTGTTTTGAGGTTGACCCGCGCCTTGTCGGACCTCAACCCTGGTCGAGGTCAAGAAGGAAATGCGATGCTACCCAGGGAACTTTCGATCGGTCAGATGGCCACGCGCACCGGCCTGACGGTCAGCCAGATCCGGTTCTACGAGAAAAAGGGCCTGATTGCGCCGCCCCGGAATGCGGGCGGACAGCGGCGGTTTCCCAGGGCAGAGCTCCGTCGCCTGGCCTTCATCCGCATCGCTCAGCGGCTGGGCCTGTCGTTGCGGCGCATCGCGGCGGCGCTCGGCCCACCGGGGGACCGTCCCCCGTCGCCTGCGGAATGGGCCGCGATTGCCCAAGGGATGCATGCGGATCTGACAGAACGGATCGACCAGATGACCCGGTTGCGGGACATGCTTGGCGGCTGCATCGGGTGCGGCTGCCTGTCGATGGATCACTGCGCGTTGTATAATCCCGACGACGTGAAGGCGGCCGAGGGACCGGGCGCCCGGAACGTCGAATGATTATTCCCGGACTTCGCCAGGGGTCACCCCCCATAGATGCGCCGTCTGGGCCCAACCTTCGGCGTCCTCCACCTCCAGCTTGCACCATTCGCCGTTACAGCTTCCCAGCCAGGCCACCACACCGGGTTCCAGCCGGGCAGATGGCGGGGCCTCGTCGTTCGGACGCCGCCGCAGCACGACCTCCGAGCCTTCGATCAGGACGGTGCGATTGCCCGACAGCAGCGAATAATGCATCCAGCCACCCGCGCCTTCGCGGTCCTGCACGCGGCGCCAATGGCCGTATTCGGCAACGATGCGCAACGGCATGTGCCGACGCTTGAACACCCAGTCGATGCGATGCGTGCTGGACGGTCCCCGCCGGGCATAGCCTTCGGCAGCTTTCATCGACACATAGCGCGGCAGCGGCAGGTTGGTCACCGGCCCCCGGTCCTGCGCGGCAGCAATGCCACCAAGGAATAGCCCTGCGACCAACGTCGCGAGAATCAGCATGATGCGCATGGACTGCCCCGCCCGAAGTTGCCTCTGCGCGGGATCTGTCGCCCCTTGCGCGTGGGGCACAGGATGCCATCATGGCGCGGCCAAGTGAAAGCGAAAGGGTGTGTTCCGTGCCAACAAGCCGCCTGAGTGTTGTCGTCACGCGACGCCTGCCCGAACCGGTCGAGACCCGCATGCGGGAGCTGTTCGACGTCCGCCTGAGCGACAGCGAGCACCCCATGTCCCGCGACCAGATCGCCGCCGCCATGCAAGAGGCGGATATCCTGGTGCCCACGATCACCGACAAGATCGACGCGCCGATGCTTGGCATGGCGGGCGAGCGGCTGAAATTGATTGCGAACTACGGGGCCGGGGTCGATCATATCGACGTGGCCACGGCGCGGCAGCGGGGCATCCTGGTGTCGAACACACCCGGTGTCCTGACCGAGGACACGGCGGACATCGCCATGGCCCTGATCCTGGCCACCGCGCGGCGGATGGCCGAGGGAATCGCACAGATGCGCGACGGCGTCTGGGAAGGCTGGGCCCCCGAGGCATTGCTGGGCATGCGTCTGCGCGGCAAGCGGCTGGGCATCCTGGGCATGGGGCGCATCGGTCAGGCGCTGGCGCGACGGGCGCAGGCCTTCGGCATGTCCGTGCATTACCACAACCGCCGCCGCCTGCATGCCGGGTTGGAGGAGCCGTTGGAGGCGACCTATTGGGAAAGCCTCGACCAGATGGTGTCCCGCGTCGATGTCCTGTCCATCAACGCGCCCCACACACCGGCCAGCTTTCATTTGCTGAACGCCCGACGTCTCAAGCTGATGAAGCCCACGGCGGTGATCGTGAACACGTCACGCGGAGAGGTGGTGGATGAAAACGCCCTGACCCGGATGCTGCGCGCCGGGGAACTGGCCGGTGCGGGGCTGGATGTCTACGAGCGGGGCCAGGGCGTGAACCCCCGCCTGCGCGAGCTGCCGAATGTCGTCCTGCTGCCGCACATGGGCTCCGCCACGCGCGAGGCCCGGTTGGAGATGGGCGAGCGGGTGCTGGTCAACATGCAGACCTTCGCCGACGGGCACCGCCCGCCCGATCAGGTGGTGCCTTCGATGCTCTAGCGGGGATCAGGATTTTCGAAAATCCTGATCAAATCCTTCGAAGGATTTGATTACTCGATCAGCCGCAGCGCGCCGCGATTGCAGAAGATCACGATCTGCCCTTCGTTCTCGACCGCGCGAAACCCCCTCCGCCGCAGCTCCGCCTCGAACCGTGTGCGTCCGACGATCCGCTCCATATCTGACGATTTGCGTCGCACCACGCCCCCGTCGATCGCGGCCTTGGCCGAGAACAGATGCCGCAGCCAGGCCTCTGGCTGAACGATGGACGGGGGCAGGACGGCGCGGGGCATGGCCCCACCCCAACCGATTCCGGTTAAGAAATCGTCAATCGGCCAGAAAGGCGTGGAGTTCGTCCAGATCGACCTCGCCCAGGGGCATCTTGTTGTCGGGGTTGTCGAAGTCATAGCGGAACAGGTGGAAATCCTGATGGTAGATCTCCTTGACCAGGTGCATCGACAGGTCGTCGAAATAGGCCGACATGGGATGCGCCCGCTTCGGCCCATGGCCCTCGCTCTCGTTGAAGCGGGGCACGGCGGCCAGATCGACGGGCACCGGCGTCTCGATATGGTCGAGCACGACCTGCATCCCCTCGTTGAACCGTTCGGTGAAGACGACGTGATCATAACGCCCGCCATTGGCGACGAAGGTGCCGATATGGCCCGACATGGCGGACCAATGGATGTCCGGGTCCATCGGCTTGCGGAACCGGATGGTGTCGCGCGCGAACAAAAGAAACCGTCGGAAGGACGCGATCTGATCGAACTGGAACCCATCGTCGGGCGTGCCGACCTCCACCCCGTATTTCTCCATCAGCATCGGCACCATGTTCCCGCGATAGCGCTTGCCGTTGCGCTGAATCCCCGCGATCTTGTCGAAGAACGATGACAGCACCCGCGCATAGGGGTTGCGCACGCAGGTAAAGGCATAGCTGCGATGGGCGCGGACATTGGCCTCGATCAGGGGTTTGCTGTCTTCCTGGTTCCACTTGTGCAGGCCGGCCTTGCTGTCGTGGATGTCACCGTCAAAGAACCGCCCGTGGTCGGAATAGAACAGGATCTGTCCGATCGATGAACAGGCGCATTTCGGCACCACGCGATAGACGGTGCTTTCGCTTTCGGTCATCCATGTTCCGGGAAAGCCCATCGTACCCTCGCAACCCAATTGGGCCCATCAAAGCCCGAATGCGCTGTTTCTTCAACGCGGCCTTGTCGGTATTGCGGAAGGGGTGTGACGCAAAAGGGGTATCCCACCGACCATGGCCAAGATCGCCTTTCTGCTGCTGTGCCACAAGGATCCGGTCGCTATCGTGCGGCAGGCGCGCGGCCTGGTGGCGGCGGGCGACTATGTTGCCATCCACTTCGACGCCCGCGCCCCGGCCGAGGATTTCGCGCAGATCACCCAAGGCGTCGCCGAGGAGCCGAACATCCTGGTCTGCGACAAGCGGGTCAAGGGCGGCTGGGGGCAATGGTCGCTGGTGCAGGCGACGCTGAACACGGCCCGCGCGGCAGAACGGACGTTCCCGCAGGCCTCTCATTTCTACATGCTGTCGGGCGACTGCCGGCCGATCAAATCCGCCGAACACGCCCATGCCGTGCTGGACGCCCGCGATGTGGATTACATCGAAAGCGTGGATTTCTTCGCCTCCGACTGGATCAAGACCGGAATGAAAGAGGACCGGTTGTTCTATCGCCACCTCGTCAATGAGCGAGAGCACAAGGCGTTGTTCTACAGGCTGCTCGACTGGCAGAAACGCCTGGGGCTGTCCCGTCAGCCGCCGGCGGACATCAACGTGATGATCGGGTCGCAATGGTGGTGCCTGCGGCGCGCCACCCTCCAGTCGGTCCTGGCGTTCTGTGCCGCGCGGCGCGACGTGCTGCGTTTCTTTTCAACGACATGGATCCCGGACGAGACCTTCTTTCAGACGTTGGTACGCCACCTGGTCCCCCGCGATCAGATCGACAGCCGCACGCAGACATTCCTGATGTTCACCGACTACGGAATGCCCGCGACATTCCATGACGATCACTACGATCTGCTGCTGGGGCAGGATTATCTGTTTGCCCGCAAGATCTCGCCCGAGGCCGCGACGCTGCGGGACAGGTTGGAGACGCTGTGGACCTCTGGCCGCCGCGATCTGCCGGATGTGGGGGATGGGCGCAAAGTGATCGCCTATCTGACCGCGCGCGGGCGGGCAGGGCGCCGATTCGCCCGCCGCGCCTGGGAGGCGCAGGCCAAGTTGGACCGGGGCCAGGAGTTGATCGTTCTGGTCAGCAAGCGGCATGGCGTCGCCCGGCGATTGGCACAGCGCCTGCGCGAGGAACGTGTCCTGCCCGCGCTGGGCTACATCTTCGAAGAGCCAGAGGCGGATCTGCCCGACCTCGGCGGGGTGGCCACGACGCTGGACAAGCGCAATCGGCACCGGCGGGCGTTCCTGCGTCTGCTGTTCCATCGCCTCGCCACCAACCGGTTGGCGATCTGCCTCGATCCGGCGCTGTTCGGCCTGTTGCAGGATGCGCACGGCAGCGATGCCACCGTGAAGACCCTGATCCTGGACAGCGCCCCCACCGCCGAGGAACTGCGCGCCCAGGCCGAGGCGATGGGCCTCGCAGGGCCCGACACGCCGGACGCCACCCTCGATCAGACGTTGCCGGTCCTGGCGCGCGACCTGGCGCAGGAAACCCGCCGCATCCGCGAGGCGGACCTGCCCCATGTCCACACCCTTCGCGCCGAAGATCCGGTGCACGAAGCGGCCGCGACACTCTTCAACGTCTTTGGCTGTGATCCCCGGATCGCGATGGCCCTGGCCCAAACCCCCAACCTGTTCGACGACTGACCTGACGGAGCGCCCATGGCCTATACCTACGACGACCAGAACATCTTCGCGAAAATCCTGCGCGGCGAGATCCCCAACGACACCGTGATGGAGACGGCGCATACGCTGGCCTTCAACGACATCACACCGCAGGCCCCGGTGCATGTGCTGGTGATCCCCAAGGGGCCATACGTGACCTACGACCATTTCTGCGCCGAGGCGTCGGATGTGGAACTGGTCGATTTCGCCCGCACCGTGGCCGCGATCTGTGCCGACCGCGGCGTGACGGCGGATACCTCCCCCGGCTTCCGCGCGATCAGCAACGCAGGCGACCATGCCGTGCAGGAGGTGCCGCATTTCCACATGCACCTGCTGGGCGGGCGGCCCCTTGGGCGGATGTTGGCCAGGGCCTGAGGCGGGGGATCAGGATTTTCGAAAATCCTGATCAAATCCTTCGAAGGATTTGACCGCCCGGCGGCCAGTCTAGCGCATCAGCCAATCAAAGGCGCGCGCCAGCGCGGCATGCGCCTCACTGGTCACAGGATCGCCATGGGCCATGACGATTGCCTCGGCGGGCCAGTCCAGCACCTGCGCCAGCGCCGCGCGTGCCGCCCTGCGATCTCCGAAGGCCAGGCGAAACTTGCGCGGCACCTGCGGCGCGGCCCCGACCATCAGGTCCAGCCGTGCCACCACCGCCCGCCAGCCACGGTGGTAACCGGGCGGGAACTGCTGCAGCAGATCGGTAAACAGGACCGTGCCGCTCGGTCGGTGCAGAAACACTGCCTCTGTCGCGATCCGGTTGCCGGGCACCACCACGTGGTCCAACGCCCCGGCCCAGGCCACCACCGGCGCGCCCAGCGCGGTGAACGCCAGATCGGGCCGTTTGCGGGCCAATGGCGCGACGGCGTGGACCTGCGCGTCCGGCCAAAGGCCGCGCGCCTCATCCAGCCACAGGTGATGCAGGTCGTTGGGCGCGATCAGGTGGCGCACCGGCCCCAGGGCATCTATCTCGCTCCGCAGGCCCTCCGACATCGCCACCGGCGACCACAGCGCCAGCCCCTCGTCCAGCCGCAAGACCGCCATCCGCGTCGGATAGCGAAAGCCCAACGTCGAAACGGTCGGCCCCTCGGCCAACCAGACGCCGGGACGAAAGGAAACCAGGTCAGCCATCGTCGCTGTCGGGGATCGGCAGCGCGCCGCCCACCTTGGTCTGACGCAGGATGAAGTTGGTATTGGCGTTGCGCACCACGCCCAGCCGCAGGATCCGTTTCATGATGAAAGCCTCCAGCCCCTCCGGGTCGCGGGCAGCGACCTTCAGCACGAAATCCGCATCCCCGGTGATCGAGGCGCATTCGATCACCTGATCGTCTTCGGCCACGAAGTCCGAGAACGTCCGCACCGTCGCCTCCGCATGGTCGGTTAGCGAGACATGGACATAGGCAAAGGCCCGCAGGCCCAGCTTGCGCCCGTCCAGAACGGCGGCATAGCGGGTGATGATGCCCGCCTCTTCCAGCCGTTTCATCCGTCGCCAGCAGGGCGAAGGCGACAGCCCCACGGCCTCCGACACCTCCTGCGTGCTGGCGCGGCCATCGCGTTGCAGGTGGGCCAGGATCTTGCGTTCATAGGTGTCGAGAATGATCTTACCTCCTTTGGCGGATTAACGGGTAAATTCTACCTGGATCAAACCATCCACCGTGTCATTCGGCAAGATTTTCGTGTGGGCGGGCGTCCATCCTGTCTGGCAGGAGGACCCGCCATGCCCAAATCCACTGCCTATCTTGCCAAGATCCCCGACGCGCGGGGGCACATCGCCTATGCCGCCGAGGAAGACGCCGTCTGGGCCGATCTCTTCGCGCGGCAGATGCCCGCCGTGCGCCGCCATGCGGCGCGAGCCTACCTGGACGGCCACGCCCGTCTGGACCTGCCCGCCGACCGGGTGCCGCAATGCACCGAGGTCTCCGCCCGACTGCGTGATCTCACCGGCTGGCAGGTGGCTCCGGTCCCCGCGCTGATCGGTTTCCGGCAATTCTTCGGCATGCTGGCCGACCGGACCTTTCCCGCTGCGTCGTTCATCCGGTCGCGGGCGCATTTCGACTACATCGAAGAGCCGGACATCTTCCACGAGATCTTCGGCCACACACCGCTGTTGACCGACCCCCGCTTTGCCGCCTTCAGTCAGACAATCGGCCGGGCGGGCGTGGCCTGCGGCCCCGGTGACCACGTCTGGCTGATCCGGCTTTATTGGTTCACCATCGAATTCGGCCTGTTGCGCGAGGGGAGCAGCGTCAAGGCGCTTGGCTCCGGTCTCGCCTCCTCGCCCACCGAACTGGTCCATTCGGTCGAGGCGGAGGCGGTGGATCGACGGCCCTTCGATGTGATCGACATCCTCCGCACGCCCTACCGGATCGACATCCACCAGCCGGTCTATTTCGTTCTGGACCGCGCGGATCAACTGTTCGAGGCTGCCGACCGCGACCTGTTGGCGGATATCCGGCTGGCCCGCGCGCTGGGCCTGCATGCGCCCCGCTTTGCGCCCAAGGCGGAGGCGAGCTGATGGCGGATGTCTGCGACCTGACCTGCACCACCTGCCGGGCCGACGCCCCGACGCTGGACCGCGCCACGGCAGAGACGACCCTGGCACAATTGCACCCGGATTGGACCCTGTCGGAAGATGGCGGCACCCTGGTGCGGGACCTGCGGTTCAAGGGCTTTGCCAAGGCCAGCCATGCGGCCAGCCTGGCGGCGTTCATCAGCGACCAGCAGGGGCACCACGCCGACATCGCCTTTGGCTGGGGCTATTGCCGGGTCACCTGGACCTCGCACGAGGCCGGCGGGCTGACCGAGAACGATGTGATCTGTGCGGCCCGCCTGGATCGCGCCTTGGCGTAACGGACCCTTGCGAGGCGCGCGCAAGGCGACCAGATTGCAGGGATGCTGCGCATTCTCCTGCTTTGGCCCCTCGTGGCTTTCGCCCTGACCTTCCTGCTGCCCGTCGCCTTGGCGGGACTGTGGTGGACGGCACAGGACCGGCCCGATACCTGGCGGTCCGCCGATTGGGGACCGTCTGGCCTGCTGCCCGCAGCCGAGGCGGTCCGGCCCGCGACCATTCACGTCCTGGCGGCCCGGACCGGCGGTCCCAAGGGCGCGGTATCGGTGCATTCCTGGCTGGTCTGGAAGGCCGAAGGGGCCACGCGCTGGACCCGGGCCGAGGTCGTGGGCTGGGGTCGCCCGGTGCGTCGTGACGCCTACGCGCCCGATGCGCGGTGGTATTCCAACGATCCCTGGATCGTCGGCTCGGTCCAGGGGGATGCGGCCTCCAGCCTGATCCCGGCGGTCGAGGATGCCGTGGCGGCTTATCCCTGGGGCGATCGCGGCGACTATGTGATCTGGCCGGGGCCGAACTCCAACACCTTCGTGGCGCATGTCCTGCGCGAGGTGCCGGCGCTGGGCCTGACCCTGCCGCCCCACGCGGTCGGGCGGGACTGGACGGGGCCGGGCGTGAACGCGCAGCAAGACGAGGGTGGCGATCTGCACCTCAGCTGGAACGGGCTCGCCGGGCTGTCGCTCGGGCCGCGCACGGGGGTGGAAATGCACCTGCTGGGGCAGGCGTTCGGGCTGGACCTGCTGCGGCCTGCGGTCAAGTTGCCGGGGATCGGACGGATCGGAACGCCTGCCACCTGAGGCATCAGGATTTTGGAAAATCCTGATCAGATCCTTCGAAGGATCTGATCCCCGTCGCGACCAAAGCGCCCCCTGTCGGGAATCGCGTTGCGCCGCCGCCGCCCTCCGTCTACGGCTGCGGGGGACGACGCCCCCGCGCGGGGCCGGACAGGTGGCCAGGGCCCCACCGACCCAGACCGGGGGCGGGGCGCGGCATCGTCACTGACCCGGCGCTTCCGGGGGCGGCCCTCGCTGACGAAAGGCCTGCCCATGCGTATTCTGATTCCGCTTCTGTTTCTCGCCGGGCCCGCGCAGGCGCATACCGGGCATCTGGGCACCTTGGGGGGGCATGACCACTGGGTTCTCGGCGTGGGGCTGGGCGTGATCGCCGGGGCCGCGGTGCTGGGGTGGCTCAAGGGTGGCAAATCCAAGGACGAAGACGCCACCGAGGACGAGGCCCCTGAAGAGGAGGAGCAGCCCGCATGACGACCGCCCCCAAAACCGGCGTGATGATCTGCGGCCACGGGTCGCGGTCGCAATCCGCCGTCGATGAATTCGCGACCCTGGCGGACAAGCTGCCCGCCCTGCTGCCGCGCGACTGGATCGTCGACTACGGCTATCTGGAGTTCGCGAACCCCGTGATCCGGGATGGCCTGGACCGCCTGCGCGATGCGGGGTGTGACCGGATCCTGGCGGTGCCGGGCATGCTGTTCGCGGCAATGCACGCCAAGAACGACATCCCGACCGTGCTGAACACCTATGCCGCGCAGCATGAGGTGGATATTTCATACGGGCGCGAATTGGGGGTCGACCCCAAGATGATCGCCGCCGCTGCGGCCCGGATCGAAGACGCGCTTGCTGCTGCCGATACCGATACCCCGGTCGCGCGCCACGACACCTGCCTTGTGGTGATCGGGCGCGGGGCCTCGGACCCCGACGCGAACGGCAACGTCGCCAAGATCGCGCGGATGCTGCACGAAGGCCTGGGCTTCGGCTGGCTGGAGGTCGGATATTCCGGCGTCACCTTCCCGCTGGTCGAACCCTGCCTGAGCCATGCGGCCCGGCTGGGCTACAAGCGGATCGTGGTGTTCCCCTATTTCCTGTTCTCCGGCATCCTGATCGACCGCATTTACGGCTTCACCGATCAGGTCGCCGCCGCGCATCCTGATATCGCCTTCGTCAAGGCGGGCTATCTCGGCGATCACCCCAAGGTCCTGGAAACCTTTGCCGAACGCATTCTGGAACAGGCCGGGGCCAACCCGCCGCCGAACTGCGGGCTCTGCGCCTATCGCACGCAGGTTCTGGCGCTCGACAAGGGAGAGACACGCCGGATCACGCCCGAAGACCGCCAGCACCCGGCGTTCGGCGATGTGCCGCCGCCGACCTGCGTGTTGTGCAAGTACCGCGTGCAGGTCCTGGGCTTCGAGGGGGAGCTGGGGGCGGTTCAGGAAAGCCACCACCACCACGTCGAGGGGCAGGGCGCCAGCGCCCCCGGTTCCAACGTGGCGGATTGCGCGCTGTGCGATCACTTCTGCACCGGGATGTGCCGGTTGGAGGCACAGGCGCATCAGCACGGCCATCACCACCACCACGGTGACCACGGCCACCATCACCATCACGGTGATGACGGTCACCATCATCACCACGATCACGGCCACCACCACGCGCCCTATCCCCACGCCGACCACCCGCACGGCCCGGAATCGGCGCGAAAGGCCAAAGCATGATCCATCCCCGTCCCTTTGCGGAGGCCGGGCCGTGCCATCCCGCACCCTCCCGTCCGGTCGTCAGACCCGACAGCGCCCGACCCGCCCCCCCGGCGCGGGCGCTCGTGCAACGGCGGGCCTTGCCCCACCGCGCCGAATTTTTCAAAGGCCAGCCCCAGGCCCCCGCCGCCCCGGCGGGTCGGGCGCTGCCCTTCGCGATCCCGTCCACCCACACCGACACCAGATGGCAGCCCGCGCGGGACCCCGCCGCATGAGACCCTACGAGCGTGACCCCGCCGCCATCTATGCGGCCTCGTTCGCGACCGTCCGGGCCGAGGCCGCGCTCGACCGTTTTCCGGCCGATGTGGCGGAAATGGTTGTCCGCGTGATCCACGCCTGCGGCATGGTCGAGGTCGCGGACCGCATCGCCTACGCGCCCGATGTCGCGGCCAGCGCCACCGCGGCCCTGCGCGCGGGGGCCCCGATCTATGCCGATTGCGAGATGGTCGCCTCCGGCATCACCCGCCGCCTTTTGCCTGACGGGGCGCAGGTCCGCTGCACCCTCAACGATCCCCGCACCCCCGACATGGCGCGCGATCTGGGCACGACGCGTTCCGCAGCTGCCGTCGATCTGTGGGACACCGAGGGCGCCATCGTCGCCATCGGCAACGCGCCCACCGCGCTGTTCCGCCTGCTTGAACGGCTCGACGACGGGGCAGCCAAACCTGCCGCGATCCTGGCCTTTCCCGTCGGTTTCGTCGGAGCCGCCGAATCCAAGGCCGAGCTTGCCGCCCGCCCCCGCGAGACCCCGTTCCTGACCCTGCGCGGTCGGCGCGGTGGCAGCGCCATGGCCTCTGCTGCGGTCAACGTGCTGGGCATCCTTGCCGCCGGAGGGGTGCAGTGACCGCGCGCGTCCGCACTATTTCTGACGTACTCAGGCTGGTTGGTGCGCTTTCTGGGTATGACGCAGATCACCCGTCCATCACCCCTCCATCACCCACGGACCCCGCCCATGTCTGACGCCCCCTGGCTGCATATCGTCGGCATCGGCGAAGACGGGCTCGATGGCCTGACCCCCGCCGCCCGCACCGTGGTCGAAACCGCAGAGGTGATCGTCGGCGGCGACCGCCACCATGCTCTGTCGGACACGATCACCGCCGAACGTCTGGCCTGGCCGCATCCCTTCGACGCGCTGATCGACACGCTTACCGGGCTGCGCCAACGTCGCGTCGTGGTCCTGGCCACTGGCGACCCGCTGTGGTTTTCGGTCGGGGCCCGGATCGGCCGCGCCATCCCCGCCGGTCAGATCGCCTATCACCCGCAATTATCTGCCTTTCAGCTGGCCGCCGCGCGCATGGGGTGGTCCATGGCGGACCTGGAAACGCTGACGGTCCATGGCCGCCCGGTCGCGCAGATGATCGCCTTCATCCAGCCGGACGCACGGCTGCTGATCCTGACGACGGGGGCCGACACCCCCGCCCAGATCGCGAGGTTCCTGACCGAACGCGGCTTTGGTCAGTCGCAGATGACCGTCCTTGCCAACATGGGCGGCGCGGACGAGGCGCGCTTTGACGGGATCGCTCAGGCCTGGACCCATGAGGTGCCGCCTTTCAACACGCTGGCGGTCGACTGTATCGCCGCGCCTGACGCGGCCCTGCTGCCGCGCGTCCCCGGCCTGGCCGACGACCTGTTCCGCAGCGATGGCACCATGACCAAGCGCGAGGTGCGCGCCGCCACCCTGGCCAAGCTGATGCCGATGCGCGGGGCGCTTTTGTGGGACATCGGCTGCGGTTCCGGCTCGGTTGCGATCGAATGGATGCGCGCGGCCCGCTCGGCCCGCGCCATCGGGATCGAACCGCGCCCCGACCGCCGTGCCATGGCGGCTGAAAATGCCCTGGCGCTGGGTGCCCCCCGTCTGGATCTGCGCGAAGGGTCCGTTCCCGATGCGCTTGCGGATCTGCCTGCACCGGACGCCGTCTTCATTGGCGGGGGCCTGTCCGAGGCCACGTTCGCGGCAGCCTGGACCGCGCTGCGCCCCTTGGGGCGACTGGTGGCCAATGCGGTGACGCTGGAATCCGAGACATTGCTGATGGCGCTGCATGCGAAACACGGTGGCGACCTGGTGCGCCTGTCCATCGACCGGGCCGAACCCGTGGGCCGGTATCGCGGCTGGCGCGCGGCCATGCCCGTCACCCAGTGGAGCCTGATCAAGCGATGACAGGCACGCTTTATGGTGTGGGCCTGGGCCCCGGCGACCCCGATCTGATCACCCGCCGCGCCGCCCGCCTGATCGAGGCGGCCACGGTCGTGGCCTATCCCAGCCTTGCGGGTGGGGACAGCCTGGCGCGTGCCATCGCGGCCGACCTGATCCCCGAGGGCGCGCGCGAAATCCGCATGGACGTGCCCATGACCCGCGACCGTGCCCCGGCCCAGGCCGCCTACGACACCGGCGCGGCACAGATCGCCGAGGCACTGGATGCGGGCCAGGACGTCGTGTGTCTGTGCGAGGGGGACCCGTTCTTTTACGGGTCCTTCATGTATCTTTTCGCACGCTTGCGCGCCCGCTACTCGGTGGACATCGTCCCCGGCGTCACCTCGCTGACGGCTTGCGCGGCGCGGGCCGCCCTGCCTCTGACGGCCCGCAACGAGGTGATGACCGTCTTGCCCGGACCCTTGCCGGATGCGGCGTTGCGCGCCCATCTGCGCGCGGCCGACACGCTGGTCCTGATGAAGGTCGGTCGCCATCTGTCCCGCCTGCGCGCGCTCTTGTCCGACGAGGGGCTGCTGGCCGCCGCCACCTACGTCGAGCGTGCGACACTGGGCGCAGAACAGGTCCTGCCACTGGCGCAGGCCCCGGATCCGGCCCCCTATTTCTCGATGATCCTGATCGCCAAGGGGGCCGACCCGTGGTTGTGACCCCCCGCGGCCATCACCGGTCCCCATATACAATTCTCCCCCGGTTCCGGCCGGGCGCTGCCGCAAAGACATGCCCATGACCGCCGCCCCCATCGTGCTTGCCCTCAACTCCGCTGGCGAAATGACGGCGCGCCGCATCGCACAGACGCTTGGATGTGCGTTGCATGGCCGCGCCGGGCGGACCGACGCAGAGGTGACGTTTCCCGACGCATTGGTCCATGCCCGCGACCTGTTTGCCGCCGGACATCCGGTGATCGGGGTCTGCGCCTCGGGCATCCTGATCCGCGCCGTGGCACCGCTGCTGGCCGACAAGACGACCGAACCGCCGGTGATTTCCGTGTCTGACGATGGCGCGGTCGTTGTGCCGCTTCTGGGCGGGCACCGGGGGGCGAACCGTCTGGCGCGACGTATCGCCGACGTTCTGGCAGGGACGGCTGCGGTGACGACGGCGGGCGACGTGGCCCTGGGCGTGGCCCTGGATGAGCCGCCGATCGGATACCGCCTGGCCAATCCGCAGGACGCCAAGTCGGTGATGGCCGCGCTTTTGTCCGGCGGCGGCGCGCGGGTCACGGGCGCGCCGCTCTTTGATCTGCCACCCGGCGATGCGGTCGAGATCGCGGTGACCGAGGCGCCTGCGACAGGTGGCCCCCATCGCCTCGTCTACCATCCGCAACGATTTGCGCTGGGCGTCGGCTGCGCCCGCAACGCCCCCGCAGAGGAGTTGTGGGACAGCGTCTGTGCCCTGCTGGACGGGGCTGGCGTGGCACCGGGGGCGCTGGCATCCATCAATACGCTGGACCTGAAACTGGACGAACCGGCGATGAACGCGCTTGCTGCGCGCCTGGGCGTGCCGTTGCGCGCCTTCACCGCAAGCGAGCTGGCCGCGCAAGAGGTTCCCAACCCGTCTGCCGTGGTCCAGGCCGAGGTCGGCACGCCCTCGGTCTCCGAGGCGGCGGCCCTGGCCGCCAGCGGCGGCACCTTGGTCGCGCAGAAACGCAAGACCGCGAATACCACCTGCGCCCTGGCCCGTGCCGATGCGCCGATCACCGATCTGCCGGGGCGCGCACGGGGACGGGTGTCGATCGTGTCGCTTGGACCGGGTCAGTCCGCCTGGCGATCGCCCGAGGCCAGCCGCATGGTGCAACAGGCTGATGAACTGGTCGGCTATTCCCTGTACATCGACCTGCTGGGCCCCTTGGCGGCGGGCAAGCCGCGCGCCGATTTCCCCCTGGGCGGGGAAGAGGCGCGCTGTCGCCACGCTCTGGAACGGGCGGGCGGGGGGCGCGATGTCGCGCTGATCTGTTCGGGCGACGCGGGGATCTACGCCATGGGTGCGCTGGTCTATGAACTGCTGTCCCGCGACCCCTCCGACCCTTCGGCCCTGACCGATGCGGCCCGCCGGGTCGAGGTCGTGGCCACCCCCGGCATCAGCGCGCTGCAGGCCGCCGCCGCGCGGGCCGGGGCCCCCTTGGGCCACGATTTCTGCGCCATCTCTCTGTCGGACCTGCTGACCCCGCGCGAGGATATCCTGCGCCGCCTTCACGCCGCGTCCGAAGGTGATTTCGTGATCGCCTTCTACAATCCCGTGTCCAAACGCCGCCGGACCCTGCTGGCCGAGGCCCGCGACATCCTGCTGACCCATCGCCCCGCCGACACCCCGGTCCTGCTGGCGTCGTCCCTGGGCCGCCCGGAGGAGGAGCTGCGCTATCGCCGGTTGGATGAGTTGCAGGTGGATGAGGTCGACATGCTGACCGTCGTGCTGGTCGGGTCGTCCCATACACGTCTGGTCGAAACCGGCGATGGTACCCGCATGTTCACGCCGCGCGGCTATGCGCGCAAGATGGCGGGCGGGGATCTGGCGTGAGCCTTGATCAGGTCCGCAGGATCAGCCGCGGGGTGCCGCAGGTGTCATTGGCGGTAATCCCGGGCTTTCAGCCCCGTGTCTCCGGCCACATGCGTCTCGGCCCCCGGAACCACATCGGTGTTCTGCGCCGAGACCGCCAGCCACCCGTCCCCCTGGCGCGTCAAGACAAAGCTGAGGATCGCCGTGCGCGGTCCGGCGCGCGTGCCATCCGGTGCGACCTGCCCGGTCAGCGCCATGCGCGCGTGGATCACGGCCACGTCGTTCATCCTGCGGATTTTGACGCGCCCCGCCACCAGACGCGTATCCGCGAAGAAGGAACCCAGCGCATAGCCATGGGCCCGCGCAATCGCGGCGCGGTCCTCCCACCAGATGCCCACCACGTTCACGAAATCCGCATCCTCCGCGAACAGCGCGCCCAAACCCGCCCCGTCCCGCGCCATCCAGGCGGCGACGAAGGCGGGCACAAAGGCGTCTGGATCGGAAACCATGCCCAAGGAATAGCCCCATGACCGTCCATTTCATAGGTGCCGGCCCCGGCGACCCGGAGCTTTTGACCCTCAAGGCGCAGCGCCTGATCCGGGCCTGCCCCGTCTGTCTCTATGCCGGGTCGCTGGTGCCCGAGGCCGTGGTGGCCGAGGCACCCGAGGGCGCGCGCGTTCTCGACACTGCGCCGATGACGCTGGAGGACACCCACGCAGAGATCACCGCCGCCCACGCACGCGGTCAGGACGTGGCCCGTGTGCATTCCGGTGACCCCAGCCTGTATGGTGCCATCGCCGAGCAGATCCGCCTGCTGAAACGCGACGGCATCCCCTATGAGGTCACACCCGGCGTTCCCGCCTATGCCGCCGCCGCCGCCGCCCTGGGGCAGGAGTTGACGATCCCCGAGATCGCGCAAAGCATCGTCCTGACCCGTGTCAGCATGAAATCCACCTCCATGCCGCCCCGAGAGACGTTGGAGAATTTCGCCCGCACCGGGGCCACGCTGGTCATCCACCTGGGCATCCGCGCCCTGCGCGAGATCGAGCGCGTGCTGGTCCCGCACTACGGGGCCGACTGCCCCGTTGTCGTCGCCTACCGCGTGGGCTGGCCGGACGAGGCCTTTCTGCGGGGCACGCTCAGCGACATTCGTGAAAAGGTCCGGGCCGAGAAAATCACCCGCACGGCGCTGATCCTCGTCGGCCCCGCTCTGGGCCAGGTGGAGGATTTTCGCGACAGCGCGCTCTATGATCCGGCGATCCCGCATGTGCTGCGTCCCCGCACAAAGGTCTGACGTTTCACAAAACCCTCACGTGCGACTCATTGACTCTTAGCCATTCCGCGTCAGTCTCTACCGGAAGGGTGGCGGTGGAGACATCGTCACACGCTGGGGTTGAGGAGGCTGCCATGGCGATCGAACGGGTTTTCCTGTCCAAGGACGTGCGCGAGGGGCTGGAACTGGCGCGCAGCCGGGATCAACGCAAGACGGGGGGCAAGCTGCGGGTTCAGATGGGGGACACCTGGTATCCCATCGTCTCCTATTCCGATGCGGGGTTTGACGTGGCCCTCGATGTCGCGCCGAAATTGCGCGGCCTGGTCGAGATCCACGATGGCCCGCGCATGCTCCGCACCGTGCTGATTGTCGCGTCCGAGCCGTCGGGCGAGGTGATGCACTACGACTTCAAACGGGCCACCGACGCGCGCACCACGGCACCGCTCGATTATGCGCGCGAGGTCGAGGCCCCGGCAGGCTATCTGTCTCACGGGTCGTGATCGCGAAGGCCGCGTCGCGGCGTCTTCTTCGGCTAAAATACTCACGGGGGTCTCCAAGGGGGCTGTCAGCCCCCTTGGCAGGGGAGCGCGAGGGGACGGGTCCCCTCGCTCCGCCCTCATCTGGATGAGGGCGGCACCCCGGGTGCGATCGAATAATAGGCCGCCTCCGCGCCGGTGATCCGGGCCCACATCTGATCGCCGCGCGAAAAGTGCCACCATTCGGTCGGATTGTTCGCAAACCCCGCCTCGACCATCAGCCAATAGAGCAATCGCCGGTTTGCCCGTGCCTCCCGCGCGGAAAAGGCCAGCCCCTCGGGGTCCGCTTCGAGGGCATCGGTGTTCGATGTCTCGGACACGTCGTCGAACAAGGTGCCCATGAACAGCTCCGCGCCGTCCCGGTAGCGGATCGTCAGGTCCACCGCGGCCCCCGTCGCATGGGGCGGAGGAGAGGCCGGATCAATGCCGCCCTCGGCGCCGCGTGCCCAATACCGTTCCGTCTCGAAGGCGATCCGCGGCGCGTCCCAGTCGGGGTGCAAGGTGCGCAGGTGGTCCGGCATCCAGCGGGTGTGGAAATGGTTCTGCACCGCGATCGGGCGCCAGGCGTCGAACACCCAAAGTTGCAGGCCATAGGGGGCCAGCCTTGCATCGACCCCCTGCAGCCGTGTGACCAGCGGTGCGCGCAGAAGCAGATCCGGCACCGACCCGGCCACCCGCCCGTGATAGGGGGCCGTCCTGTCGGACCAGTAGGCGTTTTGCCCGGCGATGCCCTGTGCGGTCACCTCTGTCATCGGGTCGGTCCCGCGCGGGTCGCGCAGGTCGACGGGGTGGTCGCGATAGCCGGGGCGACGTGTGGCGGCGCGGGCCACCTCTTCTGCCAGGGGGCGGGCACGCAGGGCGGCCAGGGGGCCTTCGGTCAATCGTATCATGCCCCAGCCTTGACCGCCCCGCCCGCGCCCCGCAAGAGGGGAGGATCAGGCAGGAGAGTTTCATGCGCACAGTCTACGTCAACGGTGAATATGTTCCCGAGGATCAGGCCAAGATTTCGGTTTTCGACCGCGGCTTCCTGTTTGCCGACGGCGTCTACGAGGTGACCTCGGTGCTGGATGGCAAGCTGATCGATTTCGCGGGGCACGTCGCGCGGCTCAAACGCTCGCTCGCGGAGCTGGAGATGGACGCCCCCTGCGACGAGGCCGAGCTGCTCGCCATTCACAAACGCCTGGTGGCGGAGAACGGTATCGAAGAGGGGCTGGTCTACCTGCAGGTGACGCGTGGCGCGGCGGATCGCGATTTCGCCTATCCCGAAGCGGCGACGCCGACGCTGGTGCTGTTTACCCAGTCAAAACCGGGCCTGGCCGATGCGCCGGCGGCGAAGACCGGGATCAAGGTCATCTCGATCCCCGACCGTCGCTGGGGCCGCCGGGACATCAAGACGGTGCAGCTGCTCTATCCGTCGATGGGCAAGATGATGGCCAAGGCCGCCGGCGCCGCCGATGCCTGGATGGTCGAGGACGGGGCCGTGACCGAGGGGACGTCCAACAACGCCTATATCGTCAAGGGCAACACCATCATCACCCGCCACCTGGGCGAGGAGATCCTGCACGGCATCACCCGCGCCGCGGTGTTGCGCATGGCCTCCGAGGCGCAGATGAAAGTGGAAGAACGGGCCTTTACCATCGAGGAGGCGCAGCAGGCGGACGAGGCCTTTGTCACCTCTGCCTCGACCTTCGTGATGCCGGTGGTGGACATCGACGGTGCACAGATCGGCACCGGCGCGCCCGGTCCCGTGGCGCAACGCCTGCGAGAGATCTATCTGGACGAAAGCCGCAAGAAAGCCGTCTGAAGGCATCGCCTGGCGCACAGCAAGGGGGCGTCCGATAGGTCTGCCCACCCCTTTGCGCGCGGATCAGATCGGCGCGATCAGTCCGTGCGCGGGGGATCCCACCGCAGGATCACCTTGACCTTCTGCTGCGTGTCCCAACGGCGCGGGCCGGGGGTGAACGACCTGCGGTTGAGTTGCATGTGCAGGGCCGCGATCTGCCGGGTCGACAGTTGCCCCGCGTCAACGGCTGCGAACCCAAGGGCATCGAGCCTGTGTTGCACCGACGCGACCAGCTGGGCGTTGGGGGCGGCCATGGCGGGCTGCAGTCCCGCCAGAAAAGCCGCAAGGACAAGCGCGAACCGGGTCATTTCGACACCCCTTCGAGGGCGCGTTGCAGAAACCCCTTTCGCAGGGTTCCCGCAATCACGCCGCTGATATGATTGCGGGAGCGGCCGGAATGCAGGGCGGCGTTGATGTGCAGAACCTGCACGTTGCTCAGCCGCCGAACGTCGGTGTCTCGAAATCCGAACAGCGGCAACTCCTGTGCCACATGGGCGCGCAGCCCCTGCAACGGGGCCTCTGCCCGCGGGGTGCCGACGGCGTCTCGCGCGGACGCGGTGCCGGTCGCCAGCAGGGCTGCGGTCAGCAGGATTGTGAATGATCGGGTCATGGCGATCCCTCCTTGCCCATGATGATAGCGTCCCCGGCGGGCCCCGGCGATGCCTTGGCCGACACGAAACCGCGATCCGGCGGAGGTCAGCCGTCGCGCCCGACGTTCGCAGCGAAGCTTTCGGTAAAGGCGGCCTGTTGCTCGGGCGTCGCCTCTGACTGATGGCGGGCTTTCCAGTCGGCCATCGGCATCCCGTAGAACGTCTCGCGCGCTTCGTCCTTGGTCATCTCGATGCCCCGTTCGGCTGCGGCTTCGCCGTACCAGCGCGACAGGCAGTTGCGGCAGAACCCGGCGAGGTTCATCAGGTCGATGTTTTGCGCGTCGGGCCGGTCTTCCAGCAGGTGCTGGCGCAACCGGCGGAAGGCGGCGGCCTCGATCTCGATACGGGTCTGGTCATCCATTGCGAACATCCTTCAGTGCGGCGGTCAGGTGCGGGGCGAGGCGGGCGGCCCAATGGCGTTGCCCGGCCTCGTCAGAGATGAGGTCCTGGCGCAGTTCGATCAAGACATGCAATGCGCCCCGTGTCAGCGCGTGCCGGTCCATCGTGT
This sequence comes from Jannaschia sp. M317, assembly GCF_025141175.1. Lineage (NCBI taxonomy): Bacteria > Pseudomonadati > Pseudomonadota > Alphaproteobacteria > Rhodobacterales > Roseobacteraceae > Jannaschia > Jannaschia sp. M317. Next base: position 861,524 of record NZ_CP081155.1, read on the forward strand.
CGCCGGGATAGTAGCCATCGTAGGGCTCATTGACGCCGACGCAAAGGTCGCGCTCGGACTCCAGCCGGGCGATGATCGGGTCGGTCAACCGGCGGTCGCGGTTGAACAGGATACCGACCTGCCAAGGACGCGGGGCGCGGCCGCGCAGTTGCGGGGTAAAGCTGTGGACCGAACAGATCACCGGCGCGGCCCGCGTGTCCAGAACGCCGGCCAGCGCCGCATGGTAGGGTCGGTGAAACAGATCCAGCCGCCGCGCCTTTTCGCTGGCGTCGGCATGACGGTTCCCGGGGATGATGGTCCCGTCATAGAGCTTCATCAGAAGGGTCGGGTCCGCCTCGCCCCGGTTGGGGTCGATGACCAGACGGGAAAAGTTGGACAGAACCGCAGGCCCCGCCAGCAGGCGCGACAGTTCCCGCGTCACGCCTGCCGCGCCCGGATCCCAGGCGATGTGGCGGGCCATTTCCGCCTCGGGCAGGTGCAGGGTGCCGCCGACTTCGGCGGGGACGCGGTTGTTGGCATGGTCACAGCAGATCACCCAGTCGGACGGGGCATCGGCGGCGTGGACGTGGAAAGCGGGCTCTGTCATGGGCCTGCCATATCGCGCGGCGCAGCGGTTGCCCAGCGACGCAAGGGCGGCGGATCGGCACGGATTGTCGCCTTTGAGGCACGTGACGCTTGCCGAACCGAACCGAACCGTGCAGAAGCGCGAGCGCTAACATTCCGTATTTCATGCAAAGGGACGACCGACCCATGAGACGTCACCGCAATGTGAAGATCGTCGCAACGCTGGGCCCGGCATCGGACGACTACGATACCATCCGCGCACTTTTCGAAGCCGGGGCGGATGTGTTCCGTCTGAACATGTCCCACGGTGGACATGAGGACATTCGCGCCCGCCACAACATCATCCGGGACATCGAGCGTGACACCGGTCGCCCGATCTGCATCCTGGCCGACCTTCAGGGCCCGAAGCTGCGCTGCGGCGTCTTCAAGGGCGACGAGGCCGAGATCGAGGAGGGGCAGCCCTTCCGCTTTGACCTGGACGACACGCCGGGCGATTCGACCCGCGTGCAATTGCCCCACAAGGAAATCTTCGAGGCGCTCAAGCCCGGTGGCCATCTGCTGGTCAACGACGGCAAGCTGCGCCTCAAGGTCGAGAATTGCGGCAAGGATTTCGCCGATTGCACCGTGGTCACCGGCGGGACCATTTCCAACCGCAAGGGTGTGAACGTCCCCGATGTGGTGCTGCCTCTGGCCGCCCTGTCGGACAAGGACCGCAAGGACCTGGAATTCGTCTGCGAACTGGGTGTCGACTGGCTGGCCCTGTCCTTCGTGCAGCGCGCCGCTGACGTCCACGAGGCCCGCGAACTGGCCGGGGGGCGCGCAGCGATCCTGTCCAAGATCGAAAAGCCGGCCGCGGTCGATGCCTTCGACGAGATCCTGGCCGTCTCTGACGGGATCATGGTGGCGCGCGGGGATCTGGGCGTCGAATGCCCGGTCCATGCCGTGCCCCCGATCCAGAAGCGTCTGATCCGCAAGTGCCGCGCCGCCGCCAAGCCGGTGATCGTGGCCACGCAGATGCTGGAATCGATGATCGACAGCCCGATGCCGACCCGTGCCGAAGTCTCTGACGTGGCGACCGCCATCTATGAGGGCACGGATGCGATCATGCTCTCGGCTGAATCCGCGGCGGGGGCCTATCCGCTCCAGGCGGTGCAGACGATGAACAACGTGGCCGAATCGGTGGAAAGCGACAGCACATATCGCGACATCATCGAGGCGTCGCGGTCCTCGCATCTGACCTCCACTGCCGATGGCATCGTGGCCGCGGCGCGCGAAATCGCCGAGACGACGGACGTGAAGGTGATCTGCTGCTTCTCGCATTCCGGCTCCACCGCGCTGAAGGTCAGCCGGGAACGCCCGCGGGTGCCGATCATCGCCCTGACCCCTGTCACCTCCACCGCGCGGCGACTGGTGCTGAGCTGGGGTGTCCACTCGGTCGAGACGCAATCGGTCGAGCGGTTCAAATACGCGGTCGTCTCTGCGGTGCGCGCCGCCAAGGCTTCAGGTTTTGCCGAAGCCGAAGACCAGGTCGTCGTGACCGCAGGTATCCCGTTCAACGTCGCCGGATCGACCAACATCCTGCGCGTCGCGCCCTGTGACGAACGGTTGATCTTCGGCCCCGACGGCGACTGACATGGAGGCGCTGGCAGGCTTTCTGACAGCGGTTCGGAACTGGTGGGCGTCGCTGCCCGGCATTCCGCCGCTTGGCCTGCCGGTGCCCGGCGACCCAGAGGTTCTGATCGTCATCGCCACCGTCCTGTTGGCGCTGGGCCTGACGGCGCTGATCTCGGGCTGGGTCGAGAAACGGCTGTCCTGGGTGGCGGTCTTCACGATCGTTCTGTCCGCCGCCCTGTTCTTTTGGGTCTGGGAGGGGGATCGCGACGGTTTCGGCTGGATTTCCGTGCCCGAGGCCTTTGTGGAACTGGTCGCGCGCGTCCTGCGCTAGCAACCCTTGCATTGCCCGCGCCAGGCGTCTAGTTGGCGCGCTCGAATACCCGCACGGCCGGCGATTGGGATGCCGAGTCGCGCGCAGGAGAAGGAGTAATGAAATGCCCAAGATGAAGACGAAGTCGAGCGCCAAGAAGCGCTTCAAGGTCACCGCCGGTGGCAAGGTGCTGGCCGGTCAGGCCGGCAAGCGCCACGGCATGATCAAACGCCACAAGAAATTCATCCGCGACGCCCGCGGCACCACCACGCTGTCCGCGCCGGACGCCAAGATCGTCAAGGGCTTCATGCCCTACGACCGCTGATAGGTAGGATCTGATATGTCCCGCGTAACCTCCGGTGTCGTCACCCACGCCCGTCACAAGAAGGTCCTGAAGGCTGCGAAAGGCTACTACGGTCGCCGCTCCACCACCTTCAAGGTCGCCCGTCAGGCCGTCGACAAGGCCAACCAATACGCCACCCGCGACCGCAAGAACCGCAAGCGGAACTTCCGCGCGCTGTGGATCCAGCGGATCAACGCCGCCGTGCGCGCCCATGATGCGGAAATGACCTATTCCCGCTTCATCAACGCCCTGTCGAAGGCCGGGATCGAGGTCGACCGCAAGGTTCTGGCCGACCTGGCCGTGCATGAGCCCGAGGCCTTTGCCGCCATCGTGGAGCAGGCCAAGGCCGCCGCGTAAGCGACCTGGAAATCGTGCGAATTGGGGGTCTTTCGGGGCCCCCTTTTTACGTCTGCGGGGTCAAATGCCGGGTCCCTTGCGTCCCCCCCTTCATGGCCCCCGGCGGTGATCGGCGCGGGACGGGCGGAGGGGCGACCGGCCGGGGTCCGTTTCCCCCCTGACTTGGGGCCCCTGTGTGCCATCTTGTCGGGGACATTCCTTGCCCGGAGCCTGCCTATGCGCGCCCTTCTTCTCCCCCTCCTTCTTGCCGCCTGCAGCACTGCGCCCGTCGGTAACCGCGCGATTCTGGCCATTGGGGACAGCGTCATGGCCTGGAACGGCGCGGCAGGCATCCCCGAGGTGTTGTCGGCCACGTTGAACCGACCGGTGCAGGATCGTGCCCAGTCGCTGGCGCAGGTCACCAACCCGAACGGGCTGGCGGGCACCTTGGGCTTCGACATCACGCGGCAATACGCCCCCGGTGATTGGGATTGGGTGGTGATGACCGGGGGCGGCAACGACCTGCGACCCGATTGCGCGACACCGCAGGCGGCGGCCACACGGGACGGGTTGATAGGGCCGGACCTGGCAGGTGACATCCCCGCGCTGATCGCGCGCATCCGGGCCGATGGGGCCCGCATCGCGTTCGTCGGCTACTACGACGGGGCAGAGGCTTCGCCCACCGGCTTCACCCCGTGCCAGCCGGAGTTCGACATCATGAACGCCCGGCTGGCACAGGTGGCCGCGCGGGATCCGGGTGTGGTGTTTCTGGATGCGGGCGTTGTGATCGACGCCTCCGATCCGGGCCTGTACGCGCCTGACCTTGTGCATCCCTCGCCCGAAGGCTCCGCCCGGATCGGGCGGGCGCTGGCGCAGGCGATTCTTTCGGCGGAGGGGCTTGACCTTCCAGTAACTGGAACCCCTATCTCCGGGTCATGACCCAGGCTTTGTCCATTGGGGCCGCCGCCGCGCGCGCCGGCCTGCCGCCCAAGACGATCCGCTTCTACGAAGAGGTGGGGTTGATCGCGCCTGCGCGCGGGGCCAACGGCTACCGCGCCTTTTCGCCCCGACAGGTTCATGAGCTGGCGTTTCTGGGCCGGGCCCGGGCGCTTGGATTCGGGCTGGAAGATTGCCGGGCGCTGCTGGCGCTTTGGCGCGACGAAGGGCGGGAGAGCGCGGAGGTCAAGGCCCTTGCGCGCACCCATCTGGCGCAGATCGACGCCCGGATCGCCGACTTGCAGGACATGCGCGCCACGCTGGCGCATCTGGTGGAAACATGCGCGGGGGATGCGCGGCCCGACTGCCCCATCCTGACCCGCCTGAGCCAAGAGGATTGATCGAATGCCGAAGGACATGACCGAGGGCCGCGCCGTCCTCTACCGTCGGGCCATCGGGCAGAGCGTCTGCCCCCACGGGTTGAAGGCGCGGCATCTGCTGCGCCGCGAAGGGCTGGAGGTGGAAGAGCGGTTGATCACCACGCCCGAGCAGAACGAGGCCGTGAAGGCGGAGCTGGGGGTCAAGACCACCCCGCAGGTGTTTCTTGGCGGTGAGCGGATCGGCGGCTACGACGACCTGCGGACGCGTTTCGGCAAGACCGTGCCTGACCCGAACGCCGTGACCTATCGCCCGGTGTTGACCATCTTTGCCGTGGCGGCCCTGATGGCGCTGGCGGTCAGCTGGCTGGTCCATGGCACGCTGACGGCGCAGGTCGTGCCCTGGTTCGTCGCCATTTCGATGTGTTTCCTGGGCGTGCAAAAGCTGCAGGACGTGGACCGCTTTGCCACCATGTTCCTGAACTACGACCTGCTGGCCCGGCGCTGGGTTCCCTACGGCTATGTCTATCCGTTCGTCGAGACGGCGGCGGGCGTGCTGATGCTGGCAGGGGTCATGACCTGGCTGGCGGTGCCCGCGATGCTGTTCATCGGAACGGTGGGCGCGGTCAGTGTGTTCAAGGCCGTCTACATCGACAAGCGAGAGCTGAAGTGCGCCTGCGTGGGCGGCAACACCCGCGTGCCCCTTGGCTTCGTCTCTCTGACCGAGAACCTGGCGATGATGGCCATGGGGCTTTGGGGTATGACGCAGCTCTTGTGATTATGACGCCCGCCCGCGCGCGGCAGTTGCAGGCGCGCGCGGCAGGGGCTAGCTAGGCCCCCGCACGAAACGGGGACCGACATGGACGATCTGCGCGACAAATACCTGGGTCAGATCCTGGCCGCTGGCGACGAAGCCGGGCTGGAAGCGGTGCGCCTGGCCGCCGTGGGCAAAAAGGGCGAGGTCGCGTTGAAGATGCGCGAACTGGGCCGCATGACCCCAGAGGAGCGGCAGGTGGCGGGCCCGGCGCTGAACGCGTTGAAGTCCGAGATCACCAGCGCCATCGCCGCGCGCAAGGCCGCGCTGGAGGATGCCGCGCTGGACGAACGGCTGCGGTCGGAATGGCTGGACGTCACGCTGCCGGTGCGGCCGCGCAGGCAGGGCACGATCCACCCGATCAGCCAGGTTTCCGAAGAGGTCACGGCGATTTTCGCCGACATGGGGTTCTCCGTCTCCGAAGGGCCGCAGGTCGAGACCGATTGGTACAACTTCGACGCGCTCAACATCCCCGGCCACCACCCCGCGCGGGCCGAGATGGACACGTTCTACATGGCGCGCGCCGAGGGCGACAACCGCCCGCCCCACGTCCTGCGCACCCACACCAGCCCCGTCCAGATCAAGGCGATGGAGACCCATGGCGCGCCTTTGCGCACCATCTGTCCGGGCCGCGTCTATCGCGCCGACTATGACCAGACCCATACGCCCATGTTCAATCAGGTCGAAGGGCTGGCCATCGACCGCGATATCTCCATGGCGAACCTGAAATGGTGCCTGGAGGAATTCTGCCGCGCCTTCTTTGAGGTGGACGGGATCGAACTGCGCTTCCGTGCCTCGCACTTCCCCTTTACGGAACCTTCGGCTGAGGTCGACATCCGGTGTTCCTGGGAAGGCGGCACGCTGAAGCTGGGCGAGGGCGACGACTGGTTGGAAATCCTGGGGTCCGGCATGGTGCACCCCAAGGTTCTGGCTGCGGGCGGCATCGACCCGGATGTCTGGCAGGGCTTTGCCTTCGGCATCGGGATCGACCGGATTGCCATGCTGAAATACGGCATCCCCGATCTGCGCGCCTTCTTCGACAGCGACCTGCGCTGGTTGAAGCACTACGGCTTTGGTGCGTTGCAGGCCCCGACCCGCCACGCCGGTTAAGGGAATGGCAAGGGTGGAGTGCTAGACCCCGGGGCATCCTGTCCCGGAGCCTTGCCAATGCCCCCTGCCGCCGCGCTCAACCGCGCTCGCCACCCGACCAAGATCTCTGTCGAAGCCCTGGAAGAGGCGGCCACGCTGTCGGCATCGCTGCGCGGAACGGCGTTGAATTGCGGGATGCTGGCTGTCCTTTGGGCCAGCGCCGAGGCGGGGGAACGTGCGGCCTATGCCGACGAATTCCTGACCGAGCGGCAGGGTTTCCTGGCCGCGATCCGTCGCAACCGGGAACGTTGCCCCTTTGTGGCCGATATCGCCGAGGTTGCCGCCGACCGCGAACGGGTCCATGCGTTTCGCATCGCGTTGGAGGCGCTGCCGGACGATCGGGTGGACTTCACCCTGCAAGACGCGCGGGCCCTGGCCCATCAGGCCCGCAAGGATGCCGTGCCTGCGATGTCCGGGATGATGGCGCATCTTGGGTCCATGGCCAATGCCGCCCGCGAAGACGACAGCCGCGCGATGTCCGACAAGGCGGCCCTGGTCGATGGCATGTTGGCCGAAATGTCCCGAATTGGCCGCACCATCGGTTTGATCGCCATCAACGCTTCTGTCGAGGCGGCGCGCGCGGGCGGGGCCTCTGGCCGGACCTTTCAGGTGATCGCGACCGAAGTGCGCGATCTGGCGCTGCAGTCGGCGGACTTGTTGGAACAGACCAAGATCCGGCTGACCGAAGATGCCGCGAGACGGATCCAATGATGGCACCCGACCATCTCGGCCTGGGCTCGGCGACGGTCGTCAGCGGCGGCGCAGATACCAAGCGCCGTGACAGGGCCGAAGACGATTCGGATGTGGATCTGGGCACCTTGGGTGGCGTCGTCACCTTGCTTGGGCGGCTGCGGTCGCGGCTGGGGCTTTGCGGTGGGTTGGCGATGGTCGCGGCCACGGCTCAGGACGCGGCGGAGCGGCGGCGCGCGCAGGTGCACCTGTCCGAGAACGCGACCGCCTGCCACCGTCAGGCCAGCGCGCTGGACCCCCACATGCGCGACACCGGGACAGCATGCCGGTCCGCGCGGGAGGATCTGGCCCGCACCCTGCAGCACGCGGCGATGAACGGTGAGGCCCCCACCCTGGATGCGGCACAGGAGTTCGTCTGGGCCGTCACGGACCACGCAGTCCCCGCCGTGCAGCAGATCATGACCGTTCTCATCACGCGTGAATGGGCGCGCATGGCCCAGCGAGAGGCGGCGCTGGCGCAGCGTACCGCGTCGGTGGCGGCCATGTGCGATGAGATGGATCGGATCGGGCGGACGGTTCGGATGATTTCCATCAACGCGGCCGTAGAGGCGGCGCGTTCGGGCGGCGAGACCGGGCGCGTGTTCGGTTTGATCGCCGAAAACGTACGAGAGCTGTCGACCCGCGCCTCGGACGTGGTGCGTCACACGCGGGAACAGTTGCGTCAGGAGGACGATGACTAGCGGCCATGATCGCAAAAAGATCTGGACGCATCTACGGGATGCGGTGCAGTCCCGAAGTCGCCCCGCGTGACAGGATGCGCGCAAACGTGCAGCCGTCGAACACGTCAGCCGTCGCGCAGTCGGGCCAACAGATCGGGATCGACATATCCGTCGGGTACCAGGCCTGTGGCGGCCTGCCACCGTTGGATCGCGTCCAACGTAAGGGGGCCTACGAGGCCGTCGAACTTTTCGGGGTCAAAGCCACGGTCGGCCAGCAGGCGCTGCATCTCTACCCGTTCCTCGAACGTCAGCGCGCGATCCTGGCGTGGGAAGCCGGCGCGAATCGGGGGGCCACCGGCAATGCGGTCGGCCAGATGCCCGACGGCAATCACGTAGGCGTCGGCGGTGTTATAGGTCTCAAGCACGCGGAAATTGGCGGTCGTGGCAAAGGCGGCGCCTTCGTGCCCGGCAGGAACCCGGATCGAAAGCGCGTCTGTCCCCGGCAACGATCCGGTGGTGGCCCGCACGCCCAGCGTCTGCCAATCGGCAGTGGGTCTGGTCACACGTTCGCCGGTCAGGCGGTAGTCGAACCCGTCGGGCAGGGTCACCTCTGTCCCCCAGGGCAGGCCGGCGATCCAGCCATTCGCGGCCAGATAGGCAGCGGTCGAGGCCAGCGCATCGCGCGGATCGTCACCCCAGATGTCGCGCCGCCCGTCCCCGGTCCAGTCCTGGGCATGCGCCAGAAAGCTGGTTGGCATGAACTGCGTATGGCCCATGGCACCCGCCCAACTGCCGCGCAGGCGCGCGGCGCTGGTATCGCCCGCATCGAGGATGCGCAGGGCGTCGAGAAGTTGTTGTTCGAAAAACTCCGCCCGGCGCGGGTCGAACGCCAGGGTGGCCAGGGCCGACAGGGTGGATGTGCCGCCCCGCACGGCCCCATAGCTGCTTTCCAACCCCCAGATGGCCACGACGATTTCGGCGGGAACGCCGTGGCGTGCTTCGATCGCGGACAGGGTTTTTGCGTGGCGGGCCAATGCGCGGCGGCCGTTCGTCACGCGCAAATCACTGACGGCGGTGTCCAGATAGGCCCAAAGCGTCTTGGTGAATTCGTTCTGCGACCGGTCACGGCGGATGACGTCGGGCAGGAACCGGATGTCGGCCAGCGCGCTGTCCACCGTCGCAGGGCGGATGCCCTGCGCCTCGGCCCGGGCGCGAAATCCGTCCAGCCAACTGGCAAAATCGCTGACGGGTGGCGGGGTGCCGCGCGGCGCGGGCCGCGCAGAGGTGTCGGGGGCCTGGGCCAGAACGGGCCCGGTCAAGGCCAGCAGGAGGAGGAGGGAGCGGATCATCCGGCAAGCCTATCCGACACCCCGCCCCGCGCCACCCCCTAGCGGCGCTTGCGCGGAGCCTTGCGCAGTTTCTTCTTCTTGCCGAAGCCCTTGCGCGTAGGCGCATTGGCGCGCCTGCGCATGGGTTCACCGTCGATGGCGACCAGCTCGACCACCAGCCCGCCGCTGACCGGCGCGGCTTCGGCCAGACGGACGGTGACGCGTTGGCCGAGGCCGATCTCCGTGCCCGTGTCGGTGCCTGTCAGGGTCTGTTCGTCGCGGTCGAAGCGGAAGAATTCCGCCCCCAGCGACCGGACGGGGATCAAGCCGTCGGCCCCCGTCTCGTCCAGGCGCACGAAGGCGCCGAAGCTTTGCACGCCCGAGACGCGGCCCGTGAACTCTGCCCCGATCTTGTCGGCGAGGAAGGCGGCGAGGTAGCGGTCGTTGGTGTCCCGTTCGGCGATCATCGAGCGGCGTTCGGCCTCGGATATCAGCTTGGCCGTCGCCTCCAGATGCTCAATGTCCCAAGTCGACAGCCCGTCATCGCCCCAGCCATGCGCGGTGATCAAGGCGCGATGCACGATCAGGTCGGCATAGCGACGGATAGGAGAGGTGAAATGCGCGTAGCTGCGCAGCGCCAGTCCGAAATGCCCCATGTTCTGCGGGCCGTAGTAGGCCTGCGTCATGGCGCGGAGAGTGGACATGGAGATCAGTTCCGACAGCTCCGTCTCGGCGGCATCGTGCAGCAGCTTGTTCAGGGTCGCAGGCCGCATCACCTGCCCCTTGGCCAGCGCGAAGCCAGAGGCCTTGGCGGTTTCGCGCAAGCTGTCCAGCTTGTCCTCCGGCGGCTCTTCGTGGACGCGGTAGAGCAGCGGCGTACGCAGACGCTCCAACTCCTCGGCGGCGGCAACGTTGGCGGCGATCATGAACTCTTCGATCAGGCGGTGCGCGTCGAGACGGTCGCGGAAAGCCACCGAAGTGACCGTGCCGTCGTCGTCCAGCACAATCTTGCGTTCCGGCAGGTCCAGGTCCAGCGGCTGGCGCCGCGCGCGCGCGATCTTGAGCGTGGCATAGGCGGCATAGAGCGGGCGCAGCACGTCGTCCAGCAAGGGCGCGGTGCGGTCGTTCGGGGTGCCGTCGATGGCGGCCTGCACCTCTTCGTAGTGCAGCGATGCCGGGGAACGCATGAGGCCCCGATGAAAGCGATGCGCGACCTTTTCGCCCTGTTCGTTGAACACCATCCGCACGGCCAGACAGGCGCGGTCAACACCTTCGTGCAGCGAACAAAGATCGCCCGACAGCGCATCTGGCAGCATCGGCACCACGCGGTCCGGGAAGTAGGTGGAATTGCCCCGCTCCCGCGCTTCGCGGTCCAGGGCGGAATTCGGTGTGACGTAGGCGGCGACATCGGCGATGGCGACCCAAACCACATAGCCACCGGGATTGGCGGGATCGTCATCGGCATGGGCATAACAGGCATCGTCATGGTCACGCGCGTCCGACGGGTCGATGGTGATCAGCGGCAGATCACGCAGATCGGTCCGGCTGCCCAGTGCGGGGGGCTGCGCCGCCTCGGCCTCGGCCACGGCCTCGTCGGGGAAGGCATCGCGCAACCCGTGTTGGTGGATCGCGATCAGCGACACGGCCTTGGCCGCACCGGGGTCGCCCAGACGCGTGACGATCCTGGCGCGGGGCAAGCCCAGGCGGGTGCGGCCCTTGCCGACTTCGGCTTCGACCAGCTCGCCGTCGCGTGCCCCGCCGGTGTCGCCTGCGCCGATGATCCATTCGCGGTCATTGCCCTTGTCGACCGGCAGCATCCGCCCGCCTTCGGACCCTGCGCGATACACGCCGACGGTGCGACGCGGACCTGTGCCGATGCGTCGGATCAGACGCGCCTGATGGCTGTGATCCTCGCCGTCAACCTCGGTCAGGCGGGCCAGGATGCGGTCGCCGGGGGCCAGCGCCGGGTCGCCATCCTTGGGCATGAACAGGGCGCGGGGCGTGGGTGCGTCGCCCGTCCATTCAGGCGGCTCGGCGAAAAGGTCGCCGTCCGCGTCCACCTCGGTCACTTTCAGGACCGAGACCGGCGGCAGGCGGTTCGGGTCGTCATAGGACCGTTTGCGCTTGGTCAAGTGGCCCTCGTCCTCCAGCTCCCGCAGGACGCGTTTCAGGTCGATCCGCGCAGCCCCCTTGATGCCAAAGGCCTTGGCGATGTCGCGCTTGGAGGTGAGGGCGGGATTGTCGGAGATCCATTGCAGGATGTCCGATTTGGTGGGGATCTGGCTCATGCTCGGGGACGTAGCACGCACGGGGCGCGGCGCACAGGGCCGTCAGCCGCGCCGGATGACGGGGGCCAGCCGCGGCGCGGGGGCCGGATCCTCGCCGAAATCGAAGGTGTCGAGCCGCTCGGCCCGCTTGCCCGCCCGTTCAGCCGCGGTGGCGATGCCTTCGACGTCGCGGCGGGCCTGGTCGAAATGCGTCTCCAGCTTGGCGGCGCGTTCCACGATCAACTCGACGTCGCGGTGCAGGGTGGCCAGGGCGCGGCGTATCTCGCCCGCCTGTTCGCGCATCCGATGGTCCTTGAGGATCGCGCGCAGCGTGTTCAGCGTGGCCATGGTCGTGGTCGGCGAGACGATCCAGACACGGGCGGCAAAACCTTCGCGCACGATCTCGGGATGGTTGGCGTGCAATTCCGCATAGATCGCCTCGGACGGCAGGAACAGGCAGGCCCCCTCGGCCGTCTCGCCGGGCAGGATGTAGCGATCGGCGATGGCACGGATATGGGTGCGCAGGCTGGCGCGAAAGGCGGTGCGGGTGGCCTGGGACGGGTCGGCGATCAGCGCCTCATAGGCCTCCAGCGGAAATTTGGCGTCGATGACCAGGGGTCCGGGCGGGTCGGGCATATGGATCAGGCAGTCGGCGCGGCGTCCGTTCGACAGGGTTGCCTGCCAGGTGAAACCGTCCGGCGGCAGGGTCTTGGACACCAGGTCCCGCAGCTGGATTTCGCCAAAGGCCCCGCGTGTCTGTTTGTTGGACAGGATGTCCTGCAGGCCCAGCACGTCGCCTGACAGCGCCTCGATCTTGGCCTGTGCCGCGTCGATGGTGGCAAGCCTTTGGTGCAGGGCCCCCAACGTCTGTGCGGTGCGCGTGGCCGTGTCGTTAAGCGCGTGGCCCACCTGCGCCTCGCCCCGGCGCTGCGCCTCGACCACGGCAGACAGACTACCGCTGAGATGCGCTTGCGTTTGGCTGAGATCGCGCAGGCGCGCGGACATCAACAACAGCATGACAATCAACAACAGGACGATCCCGCCCCCGATGATCCCGCCCAGCACAAGGGGATCGGCCAGGTCCAGCGTCATGTGCGTCCGAACAGACGTTCGATGTCCGACAGCGCCAATTCCACGTAAGTCGGGCGGCCGTGATTGCATTGGCCGGACATCGGCGTCGCCTCCATCTCGCGCAGCAGGGCGTTCATTTCGGGGGCCGACATGCGGCGGCCCGACCGGATGGAGCCGTGGCAGGCCATGCGGCTGAGGATGGCATCGACCTTCGATTGCAAGGACAGCGGATCGGCGTCGTCCTCCTCCTCCAGCTCTTCGATGATGTCGGTAAGCAGGGCGCGGGCCGAAACCGCGCCCAGGATCGCAGGCGTTTCGCGCACGGCGACCGTGCCGGGACCGAATGCGTCCAATGCCAGACCCAAACGCGACAGGTCCAGCGACAGCAGGCGGTCGGCCATGGCCCCGACCTCGATGACTTCGGGGATCAGCAGGGCCTGGGCCGTGACGCCATGGGCGCGGGACTGGGCCTTGAGCCGTTCATAGACGAGGCGTTCATGGGCGGCGTGCTGATCGATCAACACCATGCCGGTGTCGGTCTGGGCCACGATGTAATTCTCGTGGAGCTGCGCGCGGGCGGTGCCAAGGTAGCCTGCGGGCGTGTCCGTAGCGGTTTCTGGTTCGACGCGGGCAGAGGCTTCGGCCAGGCCAGGGATGTCGACCGTAGCGGAGGGGGCCTGCGCGGTATAGGCGGCGCTGCGCGCGCCAAGGCTGGGCCGGTCCATCTGATAGACGGGCGCGGTCGGGCGTTCCGGGCGCATGGCCCCCAGCGTGGCCCCGGCCACGGTGCTGGCCGCGCGGTGACCGGACCCGGCCAATGCATGGCGCAGCCCCGATACGATCAGCCCCCGCACGATCCCGGCATCCCGGAACCGGACCTCTGTCTTGGCAGGGTGCACGTTGCAGTCGACCAGCGTCGGATCGCAGGTCACGTGCAGGACGGCGACGGCGTGGCGGTCGCGGGCCAGCACGTCCATGTAGGCCCCGCGCAACGCGCCGGTCAGCATGCGGTCCCGGACCGGGCGGCCGTTGACGTAGAGATACTGCTGGACTGCGTTGCCACGCGAATAGGTTGGCAGGGCGGCGTGGCCGGTCAGGCGGAAGCCGTCTCGTTCGGCATCGACGACCATGGCATTGTCTATGAAGTCACGGCCCAGGACCGTGGCCAGGCGGTCTGCCGCGCTGCTGGCGGCATCGGCGCGAAACAGGGTCCGGTCGCCACCATCGGACAGGTCGCGCAGGTGGAACGCGACGGCGGGCTCCGCCATGGCAAGGCGGCGGATTGCGTCGGTGACGGCCATGGTTTCCGCGCGCTCGGTCTTCAGGAACTTCAACCGGGCCGGGGTGGCGTGGAACAGGTCGCGCAGCTCGACCACGGTGCCCAGGCGCAAGGCGGCGGGCTTGGGCGGCGCGACCCGCCCGCCCGAGACGTGGATCGACGTGGCCCCGTCGGACCCCGCCGCGCGGCTGGTGATGGTCAGCCGCCCGACCGCCCCCAACGAGGGCAGCGCCTCGCCCCGAAAGCCAAAGCTGTGGATATTGAGCAGATCGCTGCCGTCGATCTTGCTGGTGGCATGACGCGACAGGGCCAGCGGCAGGTCGTCGGATCTGATGCCATGGCCGTCGTCGGTGACGCGGATCAGGGTGCGCCCACCGTCTGCGATGTCGATGGTGATGCGGCTGGCCTGCGCGTCCAGCGCGTTTTCCACCAGCTCCTTTACGGCACTGGCTGGCCGTTCGACCACCTCGCCTGCGGCGATGCGATTTATGGCACCTTCGTCCAACTGACGAATGCGCGGGGGGGATATGTTGCGGTCAGGTGCGCCCATGCCCCAACAGGTAGCATGGGCCCGCCCGAGTCGGAAAGGGGGCGGGCGGCGTGAACCCCGCCCTACGGGGCCGCGTCAGAGCCCGCCTGTCGACACGCCTTCGGGCTGCCCCACGACGACGAAATGCAGCTGGTCCGGCAGCAGGATGCGCGCAGCAACCCGTTGGATGTCGGCCTCGGTCACGGCGGCCACCTTGTCGTTGCGGGTCGCGATGTAGTCGAGGCCCAGATCCTGCATCTGCATTCCCACCAGGATACCGGCAATATTCGCATTGCCATCGAATCGCAGCGGGTAGGCCCCGGTCAGATAGGTCTTGGCCGCGTCGAGCTTGTCTGCACCGACGCCGTTCGCGGCAACATCCGCCCAGATGTCGCGAACGATCTGCACCGCCTCTGCCGTCTTTTCGTTCGAAGAGGAGAATTGCCCCAGATACTGAGCCGCGTGATCGCGGGGCACCAGAAAGCTGCCGATGCCGTAAGTCAGTCCGCGTTTCTCGCGCACCTCTTCCATCAACTTGGACGCGAACCCCGACCCGCCAAGGATGTGGTTCATCACGAAGGCCGCAAAGAAATCAGGATCATCGCGGGGGATGCCCTGATGCCCGAACAGAACGACGGATTGCGGCGAGGGGTAGTCCACCACGGTCACGCCGCCATCGAGCGCATAGTCCGCGGCAGCCACGTCAGCCGTACCCGAGGCCGGCAGGTCGCCCAGCAATCGGTCCAGAAGGGGCCCCAATTCGGCGGCGGTGATGTCACCGGTGACGCCCACGAAAACACGGTCACGGGTCAACGCGTTGGCATGGGCCGCCAGCAGGTCGTCGCGGCTCAGGCCCATGACCTCTTCGCGCGACCCTTCCAGAACGGAGCCGTAGGGATGATCGGGGTAGGCCAGCGCGTTCATCCTGGCCGAGGCGATGTCCTGGGGATCACGGCTGTCTTGTTCGATGACGGCGATGACCTGGTCACGGACCCGATCGATGGCGTCCTGATCAAACCGTGGCGCAGTAAGGGCCGCCCGCAGCAGGTCCAGGGCTTTGACCCGGTTTTCCGTCAGCACGGAGGCGGTCACGGAGACGCTGTCGTTGTAGGCCTCAAAGCCGAAACCTGCGGCCAGTCCCTCTTGCGCCTCGGCGAAGGCGCGGGCGTCCATGTCCTCGGCCCCTTCCTCCAACAGCGCCATCATCAGGTTGGTCGCGCCGCGTTTTCCGGGCGCGTCCAGATTGGCCCCGCCCTTGAAGCGGATGTCGAAGGCCACGAAGGGGATCGATGGTTCCTCGACCAGCCAGGCGGTGATGCCACCGGGCGACGTGACTTCCTGTATTTCTACTGCCGCGAGTGCGCGCAGGGGCAGGATGGTCAGGGCCAGAACGATCAGAGATCGGATGATCAGGGTCATTGGCTAACCTCCTCGGTCGCGGCTTCGGGCCGTTTCAGGTATCCGGTGACGGAACGGTTCATGTCGAAAACGCGGGCAGCGGCGGCCAGGATATCCTCTTCGGTCACGGCCTCCAGGATGCGGGGCCAGTCCTGCACGTCCTGAACGGTCAGCCCACTGGTGATCGCCACCCCGTAATTGCGCGCACGTCCCTGCAGGCTGTCGCGGCCAAATATCTCGGAGGCGCGGACCTGGGCCTTGATACGGTCAAGCTGGCTGGCATCGATGCCATCGGCCAGCAAGGTCCGGATCATCCGGTCCATATCGGCCTCGGCCTGTTCCAGCGTGCGATCCGGCGTCGGAATGACGACCAGGCCAAAGGTCGTGTCGTCGTAGGACGTGCCCGAATAGAAGGCGGAGGTATAGAGCGCGCTGCCCTCTTCCTGCTCCAGCACCCGCCCCATCAGCGAGGTCTGCGACGAGCCGCCCAGCACCTGCGCCAGCATGGTCAGGGCGGCGGCCTCCTGTTGTGCGCCGGGGTCGCGTTCCGGGGCCAGATAGGTGCGGATGACATAGGGATTCGACACCCGGTCATCGGCAAAGCTGAGACGGCGCGGCGCGATCTGCGGCGGCTCCGACGGGCGGGTTCGGGGGCCAAGACCCGGGGTCGGTTCCAGCGGGCCGTAGTGTTCCAGCGCCAGCGCCTCGACATCTGCGGGATCGACGTCGCCCGCGACGATCAGCGTCGCGTTGTTGGGGGCATAGAATTCCGCGTAGAAGTCGAGCGCGTCCTGCAGCGTCAGCTCTGAAACCTCGTGCTTCCAGCCGATGATCGGGATGCCGTAGGGGTGGTTGAGGTATTGCACCGCCGCGCGTTGTTCGCCGAACAGGGCACCCGGATTGCTGTCGGTGCGCTGGGCGCGCTCCTCCTCCACCACGTCGCGTTCGGTCAGCATGTCGGCATCGTCGAGCACGAGGTCGCGCATCCGGTCGGCCTCCAACTGCATCATCAGGCCCAGGCGATCGGCGGCGACGCGTTGAAAATATCCGGTGTAATCCTGGCTGGTGAAGGCGTTGTCGGATCCACCCTGCGCCTCGACGATCTTGCTGAACTCGCCGGGTTCCAGGTCGTCGGTGCCTTTGAACATCAGGTGTTCCAGGAAATGCGCGATGCCGGATTTTCCCGGCGGCTCATCGGCGGCACCGACGTTGTACCAGACCATGTGAACCACCACCGGGGCGCGGTGATCCTCGATCACGATGGCGTCCATGCCGTTGGGCAGGGTGAAGGTCGTGACCGTGTCGTCGCCGGTCTGGGCAAACAGGGGCGCGGCCACGAACGTGGCGAGCGCGGCGAGGAGCGTCAGGCGCAAGGGACACCTCCGGAGTTCGGTTGCGTTCAACAGCAGATACGGGGTCGGCGGGCGATTTCAATCGCTGAGGCGCTCACGCCTGCGTCACCGCGGTGACTTCCAGCTCGACCAGGGCGCTCTCGGGGCTGAGCCCTGTGACCTGCACGATGGTCGATGCGGGAAGGGCGCGGGCAAAGGCCTGGGCGTGAAGGCGCGCGATTGCGTATTCGTCGCGGGCCAGTTCGCGGATGTAGACGGTGGACCGCACGACGTCGTCGAGACAGGCCCCCGCATCGGTCAGCGCCTGTGCCACGATCGTCAGAATGTCGCGAAACTGCGCCTCGGCATCGCCGGTCAACGCGGGCCCGCGTGCCGTCGTGCCGGACACCCAGACCTGATTTCCGACGCGCACAGCGCGGGAATAGCCGTAGCTGTCTTCGCCCGCATAACCGGAGCGGACGCGCTGGCGCAGGATCACTCCAACCGTTCCGGGTCGGGCGGGGCGGCCACGGTGCGCACGCCGGCGCGGCGCAGACGCTCCAACTCGGCGTGCTGATCGAGGGATTGTACTTCGTAGCTGTCGAAATAGCGGTTCACGTTGAACACGCGTTCCAGCAGACGACCGTCGTTCTTGCGGCGGAACTCCAGGTCTTCGGCGGCCAGCTGATCGCGGATGTTGCCGCCGACGCCATAGCGCGACACGGCGGCGACCAGCGCGCCGTCCACGCCGATCCCCCGGTCGGGGTTGCCGCCAAGCGCCACGATGGCCTCGGCCTGTGGCGCGCGGTCGGTGCGGTTGACGCCGCCGGGCGTGGGTGTCGGCAAGGCGGCCAGATCCGCAGGGGTTTCGAGCGGCTTGGTCGGCAGGATCGCGAATTCATCCGGCGTCCGGTCAGCGGAGCGCAGGTTGAACAGGGTCGGGTTCTCTCGCTCGCAGGCAGAAAGCGTCAGCGCCGCCAAAAGGCCCAGGCCGATCCGTCCGATCATGATCCCCTCCGTTCGTCAGGTGCCCCCCGTTTAGCGCGTCGGCGCGCCGGGGTCACGGGGTGTTCTTGGTCCGCGTCTCGCCCCAGATCACAAGTCCGAAAGCCCCCGCAAAGATGAAGACATCGGCCAGGTTGAACGCAAAAGGATTGTTGATGCCGCAACACGACATGTTCAGGAAATCCGCCACGGCCCCGTAAATCACCCGGTCGAGGGCATTGGCCAGCGCCCCGCCCACGACCAGACCGGCGGCGATCCGCGCGATGGGTCTGTCGAAGCTGCGCGCCCAATGGATCAGCGCGGCAGAGATCACCACCGCCAGCGCGATCAGGAACCACCGCGCCCCCGCGCCCGAGAACAGGCCGAAGTTGACCCCCTCGTTCCAACCCATGCGAAAGGTCAGGAAAGGCGGGGCGACCGGCAGGAACAGGATCTCCTTCAGGTTCAGCGTGTGGACCACGATGACCTTGGACAGCTGATCGACCAGAAAGGCCGCCAGAGCGGAGATCCAAAGCCCCCGCATCAGTGACGGAAGTGCCGCATGCCGGTGAAGACCATGGCCAGACCGGCCTCGTCGGCGGCGGCAATGACCTCGGCGTCGCGCATCGACCCACCCGGCTGGATGACGCAGGTGGCACCCGCCTCCGCCGCGGCCAGCAGACCGTCGGCAAAGGGAAAGAACGCGTCCGAGGCCACGGCGGACCCCACGGCGGCGGACTGCGACAGGCCGGTGATCTGGGCCAGTTCCTCGGCCTTGCGCGCGGCAATGCGCGAGCTGTCGACCCGGCTCATCTGTCCCGCGCCGATGCCCACCGTCGCGCCGTCCTTGGCGTAGATGATCGCGTTCGACTTGACGTGTTTGGCCACGGTCCAGGCCAGCCGCAGGTCGGCCAGCTGCGCCTCGGTCGGGGCCAGTTTGGTCACCACGGTCAAATCACCGTCGGGCACGAAACCTGTGTCCTGATCCTGCACCAGCCAGCCGCCAGCGACCTGCTTCATCATTCGCCGCGCGGTGCGCGGGTCGGGCAGGGACCCGGTGGTCAGCAGGCGCAGGTTTTTCTTGGCGGCAAAGACCTGCTTGGCGGCCTCGGTCGCGTCGGGGGCGATGACGACCTCGGTAAAGATGCCGGTGATGGCCTTTGCCGTATCCTCGTCCAGCGTGCCGTTCAGGGCGATGATGCCGCCAAAGGCGGAGGTGCGGTCGCAGTCGAAGGCGCGCCCGTAGGCCTCGGCAAAGGTGGCGCCGGTGGCGACGCCGCAGGGATTGGCGTGTTTGATGATCGCGACGGCGGGGCCTTCGGTGAATTCGGCCACCAGTTCGAACGCCGCGTCGGTGTCGTTGATGTTGTTGTAGCTGAGCGCCTTGCCCTGATGCTGGGTCGCGGTGGCGACGCCGGGCCGGTCGGTGCCATCGGTATAGAACGCGGCACCCTGATGCGGGTTTTCGCCGTAGCGCAGCGGCTGGGCCAACGTTGCGGCGGCGGCGACACGGCGGGGCGTGTCTTCGAACCGGGCCATCCAGGTGGACACGGCGGCGTCATATGCGGCGGTGCGGCCATAGGCGCGGGCCGATTGCCGTTGGCGGAAGGTCAGCGTGGTGGCCCCGTCGTTTGCGTCCAGCTCGGCCAGCAGGGCGGCGTAATCCTCCGGGTCGGTGACCACGCAGGTAAAGGCCTGGTTCTTGGCCCCGGCCCGGATCATGGCGGGGCCGCCGATGTCGATGTTCTCGATGCAGGTCGCCTCATCGGCACCCGACGCGACCGTCGCCTCGAACGGATAGAGGTTCACGACCAGCAGGTCGATGCCGCCAATCCCATGCTCCTCCATCGCGGCGGCGTGGTCCGGGTTGTCGCGCAGCGCCAGCAGGCCGCCGTGGATCTTGGGGTGCAGCGTCTTGACCCGGCCGTCCATCATCTCGGGCGATCCTGTCACCTCGGAGACGTCGCGCACGGTCAGCCCGGCGTCGCGCAGTGCCGCGGCGGATCCCCCGGTGGACAACAACTCCACCCCGCGCGCGGCCAAGGCTTGTCCCAGTTCGATCAGCCCCCCCTTGTCGGAGACGGAGATCAGGGCGCGTTTCAGCGGGACGAGGGTCATGAGCTAATCCTTGAGCGGTCTGGTCAGGCCCCTTCGGCAGAGGGCGGCGGAAGGTCCACAGCCTCCTGCGCACGCGTCAGGGTCCAATCGATGGTCGCGGCATATTTCACAACGCGGTCGGATAAAACCACCTGTTGCGCCGGACGGGGATTCAATCGTCCCGGCTCCAGGTACACCGACTTTTCGATGGTCATTTTCGCCCTGGATCCGCTGCGGAACACCCAAACCTCGCCCGATGGCAGCGTCAGAGAGATCGCGCGCCCGCCCATGTCCGCTTCGGCCAGGGTGTCGGGATGCAGATGGAACCGCACATGGAACGGCACACCCTGCAGGCTGGCGGCGGTCATCGCGTCCTCGAAGGTTTCCTTGTCGGCGGCGGTGATGGCGCGCAGCGAATCTTCGCCCTGCAACACGCGCCCGTCGGTCGACAGGTCGATCCGGCGCAAATGCGTCAACCCGTGGCTGGGGCCGTAGCCGTCATGCGACAACATCACGGTCGAGGACCGGCGCGAGGCGCTGCGTTGCCACTGCACCTTGCGGGGGGCCTGGATCAACGGTGCAATCCGGCGTCCGCCCTCGGCCAGCAAGGGGCCGATTCGGGCCGAGGAATACCCCTCGATCGCCAGTGTCGAATGCGAGGCGGTGGCCCGGCCCGCGCGGTGCCAATCCGGCCCAAAGGCCCCGCCGGGTCCACAATTGACGATGACCGGGCAGGCACCCGACGTCATTTCCAGCGCCAGTGTCGATGCATGGGCCGAGCCGGAGACCGGGCCTGTCGGCGGGGCCTCCGCATCCAGAATGACGGTGGTGCGTCCGTGGCCCACGGGAACGAACCCCATCGCCAGCCCGCTGTCGTTGCGTGCCCGAACGCCAGAGGTGACCAGCACCCGGTCGAGCCGCCCCGGCTTGCCCTGCCCGCCGCCGTGGAACCGCGCCAGCCCGCCATCGGCGTGACGCAGCGCGCGCAGGGTGGGGATCAGGCGGGCCTGCGCCTCGACCAGGCCGGGCGGCAGATCGCCCCCGCCGTCCCGCAGCGCCTCGATCGCCCAGCCCAGCAATGTCGCCACCTCCAGCAGGGCCTCGGGGTTGCGGGACGGGACGCCGCCATCCGGGCCGATGTCGCTGTCCATCGCGCGGGCCAGGGCGCGGGCGGCATCGGGGCCGAAATCGCCCATCCCCTCCAATGTCAGCCCGGAATAAAGCAGGCCCGTCAGCGCCTCCATCCGGGGCAAGCCCTGGCCCGCGTCCTTCCAGTGGCGGCGCAGGTATCCGGCCTGCCGATAGAGCGCATCAAAAAACGCGCGCTGATCGGTGTCCGGCATGGCGCGCAACAGATCCGGCGCGTGGCTGATCCAGCGCAGCAACCGTCGTCCCGTCAGCGCAGGGGCCCAGCCCGGCCCCCTGCCGGTGCCATAGCGCCGCACCCAATCCATCACCCAGGTGCGCGCGAACTCCGACGCCTCGCGCGCGCCGGTCGCCATCAGATCATCAATCCAGCCAAAGCCATGCAACTGCATCTCGAAAGGGGCCGAGGGGGCGGTGATATCCCAGGGAGAGGTCGCGGGTGCCTCGACCAGCTGCCCGGCGAAATGCCACAACCCGCCCCGCAACTGATTGCCCCGCCGCGCCGACCCGGAGCCGCGCGGCTGTGGTTGCCAGACCAGCGACCGCCGCCCGCGTGTGGGGGCCGCGCGCATCACGCGCCAGCGCGTCGCCATTTTTTCGCGGATGCCCCGTTCCGAGCTCATACGCCTGCCCTCCGGGCCTGTTCCGGCCCTTTCCGGCGGCACGATAGGGGGTTACGCGGCCTCTGTCACGCGCGCGCCTTACGACGGTGTGCGCAGCACCGCCATGTAGAAGCCATCCATCCCGCCCAGGTCCGGCCAGAGGTCGGGCAGCAGGCGCAGGCCATGGGGCGAGGCGGCCGCGTCAGGCAGGCCAAAGGCGGCGGGGTCCAGACTGTCCGTCGTCAGTCCCGGATGCCGTTTCAGCGCCGCAGAAACCTGATGTTCCCCCTCGACCGGCAACAGCGAGCAGGTGCAGAACACCAGCCGCCCACCCGGTTTGACAAAGCTCAGCGCCCGGTCGAGCAATTGGTATTGCAGCTTGGTCAAGGCCTCCACGTCCCGCGCTTCGCGCAGGTGCGGCAGGTCGGGGTGGCGGCGGATCGTGCCGGTGGCCGTGCAGGGCGCGTCCAGCAGGACCGCGTCAAAGGGGGTCTCGGGCGACCACTCCAGCGCATCGGCGGCGATGACCTCGGCGGTCAGATCGGTGCGGGCGAGGTTGTCCGCGACCCGCCGCAGCCGTGCCTCGGAGATGTCGAGCGCCGTGACCTGCGCCCCGCCTGCGGCCAGCTGCATCGTCTTGCCGCCCGGCGCCGCGCACAGGTCGAGCACCCGCTGCCCCGCCACGTCGCCCAGCAGGCGCACCGGCATCGCGGCGGCGGCGTCCTGAACCCACCAATCGCCCGCCTCGTATCCCGGCAGGGCGGACACCTGGCCGCCGGGCAATCGCAGCGACCCTGTGGGCAGGACCTCCGCGCCTTCGACGGTCACGCCTGCCTTTGGCGTCAGGTCCAGCGGTGCGGGGATCAGATGCGCGGCCTCGATCGCCTCCAGCCGGTCCCGGCCCCAGGCCTTGGCTAGCGGTTTGCGCAACCACGCGGGCAGGGCGGGGGGCGGCAGGGCGGCCCATTCCGCCTCGCATCCTTCCAGCCCGCGCAGGACGGCGTTGACCAGCCCGGCCTGTTTGACGGTGCGCGGCGTGCCGCGCGCCATGGCGACGGCGTCGTTGACGACCCCATGGGGCGCGGCCCCGTCCACGAATATCTCGACGACGGCCAGGCGCAGGATGTCCCTCACGCGCGCGGCCGGCTGTCGCTGCAGGCGCCGTTTCAGCAAATCGTCGGCCCGCCCCATGTTCCTCAGGACCAGCCCCGCAAGCCGCAGCGCCCGCGCCGCTGCCGGACCGGTCAGACCCGAGGCCCCGTCGCCCAGCATGCGCCCATCGCGCAATACATGGGCCAACAGGCGCAGCGCCCCCAGGCGCGCGGCAAGGCTTTCGGGCAGGTCCTTCATGTCGCAGCTCCTTCGGGGGTGCTTGTCTGGCAGGGATCAGGCCGTATATCCAAAGCCACCCACCGGCAAGGAGGCCCGCGATGACCACCCGCATGACCGTCGACCCCGAGGCACTGCCCCAGGCCGACCCGGAGGCCCCCGCCTGCCCGACCACGCCCCGTGCCGCGCCGCTGACGTTCCAGCCGCTGACCGAGGAAGAGGAGGCCGCCCGCCGCGCCACTTTGCCCGAGGCGGCGCGCCGTGCCTTGGCAGAGGCCGACGCCCGCCGCGCCGCCGGCACGCCCGACAGACCCGTCGAACTGGGCGGGCGCGACGGTCCCGAACCGGTGCGGTTTGGCGATTGGGAACGAAAGGGCATCGCGGTCGATTTCTGACGGACGCCCTGGGGCGGGACTCCCCCGCCTAACGCAGGCGCAGGTCCGCCACATCCCCGGTGCCCTGGTCGGCGGTGAACCGGACCACGCCGTCGGACACCTCGACCGTCTGGCAGTTGCGCGGAAAGTCCCGGATCACCGTCTCCAGCGTGCGGCAGAAATGCTGCCCGTCCCAGTCCCAGCGGCCGCCTACACGGAACCCGTACCCCCGGCCCGAGATGCTGCCATCCGCGCCGACCCGCAGCGACACGCCGTCGCCCGACAGGACCCGGCCCTGAACCAGGGACACGAACGCGTCCCGCGTGATCACCGCATCGAAGGCAAGCACCGGTCCAGGCAGCAGACATAGAACGAGACAGATCATGCGCATGACCGGAACATAGGCCGATTGCGCGCAGGGTCAGGTTTTCTCTGCTTCGAAAATATCCCGGGGGTCCGGGGGCTGGCCCCCGGCCCGCCGTCAGCGCAGGCCCAGAACGTCGAGCATGTCGAAGGCACCCGGCCCCTTGCCCCGACCCCAAAGCGCGGCTTTCAACGCGCCACGGGCGAACACGGACCGGTCGGTTGCCTGATGGCGCAGGGTCACCCGTTCGCCGTCGGCGGCGAAGATGACGTCGTGTTCCCCGATCACGTCGCCGCCCCGGATCGCATGAAATCCGATGGCCCCGGGCACCCGCGCGCCCGTAATGCCATCGCGTCCCCGGTCTGCCACATCGTCCAGCGTGACGCCGCGCCCGGCGGCGGCGGCCTCGCCCAGCATCAGGGCGGTGCCCGATGGGGCGTCGACCTTGTGGCGGTGATGGGCCTCGACGATCTCGATGTCGTAGTCGGCATCCAAAGAGGCCGCGACCTGCTGCACGATCTGCGTCAGAAGGTTCACGCCCAGCGACATGTTCCCCGCGCGCACGATCGTCGCGTGGTGCGCGGCGCGGTCGAGCGCTGCGATGTCGTCCGCCGCCAGGCCCGTGGTGCCGATAACATGGACGATCCGCGCCTGGGCCGTCAGCTCGGCCATGGCGACCGTGGCGGCGGGGGTGGTGAAGTCGATGACGGCCTGTGCACGGGCGACCACTTCGATCGGATCATCGGTCACCGGCACGCCGGTTGCGGCACCGCCCGTCACTTCGCCCAGATCGCGGCCCGCCCAGGGGTGGCCCGGTGCTTCGGTCACGCCGGTCAGATGCAGCGCATCGCTGGCCTCGATCAAGGCACACAGCATCCGCCCCATCCGCCCGGAGCCGCCCATAACCACAATGCCAACGCTGTCCATCTTCGTCCCTTTCGGTCGCCCGCCCCCTGATGGCCAATCATCAGCAGGCTTGCAACGCTTGCCTTGCCTCGCCGCCGGCCCTATTTCGGCCCCCTGCACCCCCGGAGGGCACCATGGCAAGATCATTTTCGGACAGCGGTCGCGGACCGTCTCAGCGGCAGCTTCGCGTGGGCGAACTGATCCGGCGCACCCTGTCAGAGGTGCTGATGCGGGGCGAGGTTCACGACCCCGACCTGGCCGGGATGTCGATCACCGTGGGCGAGGTCACCGTGACCCGCGACCTGAAGATCGCGACCGCCTGGGTGCTGCCGCTAGGCGGCAAGGACAAGGACAAGGCGCTGGCGGCGTTGACCCGTGCCAAGGGGCAGCTTCGCCATCTTGTCATGAAGGACATGACCCTGCGCCATGCCCCCGATCTGCGGTTCCGCATCGACGAGACCTATGACCAGATGGATGCGACCCGCGCGCTTTTCGCCGATGAACGGGTGCGTCGGGACATCGAGGCCCGCGACGACGACACCGATGGGGATGGCGAGGGCGAGGCGTGATCCGCCTGGCCAGCCTGTTCCTGGTCGCCTCGGTGGCCATTGCCGGTGCCTGTGAGCAGGTGTTGCACGACGACCGGCTGTTCACGATCTGCACCGCCGACCTGTCCCGGCAGGAGGTATCGCTGCATCTCAACGGTGCCGACGGGATGCCGCTGGGCAGTTTCACCGCCCTGGACCAGGTGGTCGAGGCCCCCATCGCCTTTGCCATGAACGGCGGCATGTATCACCCGGACCGACGCCCCGTCGGCCTGTATGTCGAAGATGGCGTCAAGTCGAAGAACATCGTGCTGCGCGAGGGGCCGGGCAATTTCGGCCTGCTGCCCAATGGCGTGTTCTGCATTCAGGCGGATCGGGCGGATGTGATCGAAAGCCGGGCCTTCGACGCGGCTTCGCCTGCCTGCGACGACGCCACGCAGTCGGGGCCGATGTTGGTGATCGACGGGGCGTTGCACCCGCGGTTCCTGCCCGACAGCACTTCGTTCAACCTGCGCAATGGCGTGGGGGCCAGTGACGATGGGCGGACCGTCCATTTCGTCATCTCCGACAGCCTTGTGACGTTCCACGATATGGGGACGCTGTTCCGCGACGTGCTGGGCGTGACGAACGCGCTCTATCTCGACGGCAGCGTGTCACGGCTCTATGCGCCCGGCATCGACCGGCATGACGGCGGTCGACAGATGGGGCCGATCCTGGCCGTGACGGAGAAATAAGATGGGCCGACGCAAAAAGGGACGCGCGATCCACGGCTGGGTCGTGGTGGACAAGCCTGCGGGCGTGGGGTCGACCCAGGTGGTGGGCAAGGTGCGCTGGGCCTTCGACGCGCAGAAGGCCGGGCACGCGGGCACGTTGGACCCCGATGCGACCGGCGTGTTGGCTGTCGCGCTGGGCGAGGCGACCAAGACCGTGCCCTATGTGACCGATGCGTTGAAATGCTACCGGTTTCGCGTGACCTGGGGGGCGGAGACGTCGACCGACGACGCCTCGGGCCGCATCCTGCGGCAGAGCGATCTGCGCCCGGCACCCGGCGCGTTGGCCGCGGCATTGACGGCCTTTCGGGGGGATATCCTGCAGGTTCCGCCCCAGGTCTCCGCCGTGAAGGTAGAGGGCGAGCGGGCCTATGACCTGGCGCGCGACGGCGTCGAGATGGACCTGGAGGCGCGGCCCCTGTTCGTCGACCGGCTGGAGATCTTGTCCGAAGACGCCGACGGTGCCGAGTTGGAGATGGTCTGCGGCAAGGGGGGCTACGTCCGGTCCATTGCGCGCGACCTGGGGCAGGCGCTGGGGTGTCTGGGCCACGTTACCTGGCTGCGCCGCGATTGGTCAGGCCCGTTCGATGCCGAAGGCGGCCTGTCGCTGGAAGAGTTGGAGCGCCTGGCCCGCACGCCAGAGCTGGACACCCATCTGCGCCCGTTGGAGCTGGGCCTTGACGGTTTGCCCGCCTTGCCGGTGGATGAGCTGGCCGCCGCGCGGATGCGCAACGGCAACCCGGCAGAGGTTCTGTCCGGCGCGGAGTATGGCGAAACCTGCTGGGCCTCGCGCGATGGACAGGCCGTGGCGATCGGGACCTATCGTGCGGGGCTGCTGCATCCGTCCAAGGTGTTCGTCACCTGAAACATTGAACGGGGGATGCCGGGGCAGGTGCGGGTGATTGTTACAGTCAATCACGGGAATACCCCGTCGGGCCCCGCCCCGGTGACCTCTGCGTGAGGGGGGCTGCCTGGGGCCGGCCCGGCAGGTGTAGGGATGTTGTCAAATGACATCTCACACACGGACCTGACCCCATGACCCATTCCACCCGCCACACCGCCTGGACCCTTTTGATTGCAGGGGCGCTTGCGACGATTGCATTCGATCTGTTCGGTCAGGGTCTTTCGCCCCTATTCGGCTTTGCCAAGCTGGCCCCCGTCGGCCTGGCGCAGGGCACGTTGAAAGCCGTCTTCGGGGCCGCCCCAAGCGGCGCGGGCGACACGCTGCACATTCTGACCGGGATGGTTGCCTATCCGCTGGGCTATTTCCTGGTGGCCCGTCCCATCGCCGCGCGGGTCACGCCCCGGCTGCACTGGTCGCTGGTCTCGGTGGCCTATGGGGTCGGCCTGTGGATCTTCGCGCTGTACTTCGTGGCGCATCTGGTTGCCGGGAATGCGCCGTTCCTGGGCTTTACCGGGATCACCTGGGTCGCGCTGTGGGGGCACATCCTGTTCGCAGTGGTCGCCGCCGCCGTGATCGAGCGGCAGCTGCCGCGGGCCGAGGATCTGCGCTCCGCCGCCGCCTGACGTCTGATCCGTCCGTTTTTCGGCCCGGTCCCGTTGCTTACGGGGCCGGGCCTTGTCATGTCTGCGCCCATGTTGATCCGCACCCACCAAAAAGGCGATGCCGCTTCCGCCGCGACTTACAGCGCCGACGAGACTTACCGCTATGAGTTGACCCGCACCTGGGAACCGGAGGGGCGGCGCGTGGCGTTTGTCATGCTCAACCCGTCGACCGCGACGGAACTGGCCAACGATCCGACTGTTGAGCGGTGTGAACGGCGCGCACGGGTATTGGGGTTCGGGGCGTTCCGGGTCACCAATATCTTTGCCTACCGCGCGACCGACCCCCGCGACATGCGCGCCCACGCCGAGCCGGTGGGCGGCGCGGCCAACGACGACGCGATCCGGCAGGCCGCGATCTGGGCGGATCTGGTGGTCTGCGCCTGGGGCACCCATGGCGCGCACCTGGATCGTGGTCCGCAGGTGGAACGTCTGTTGCGCGCGACGGGGCGGCCGCTTTGTCATTTGGGGCTATCGAAGGCGGGGCATCCGAAGCACCCGCTTTATATCGGATATGCGGTGCAGCCGGTGCCGTGGGACGTGGCCGCGCCCGCCTGACCGGTGACTATGGCCGTCAGGCCGCGGGGACGAGGCGAATGTCGTCCGGGCCGATTGGCGTGCCCGCGTCCAATCGGGCCACCACATTGCCACCGATGCGCAGCTCGGTCACGCCATTTGCGTCCAGCAGTTCCAGCACCGGGGGAACGCCGGGTGCCGTTTCCAGAGAGCTGTCGTAGATGATTTCGATCGCATCTTCGGAGGCGTCGAAATCCGCGATCCAGGCCGCGTCGTCGGGGCCAGTCTCGAATTCCTGAGCAAAGGCCCCGGCACTGGGTGCGCGGAACAGAAAGGTGTCCTGGCCCTGTCCGCCGGTCAGATTGTCGCCGTGCCCGCCTGCCAGCGTGTCATTGCCGTCACCGCCATCGAGGGTGTCACCGCCATCGGTATCGGGCATATCCGCCGAATCGGATTGCGTTCCGTCCAGCACATCGTCCCCGGCCCCGCCACGCAGCACATCCAGACCCAGCATCCCGAACAGACGATCCGCCCCGGCCCCGCCGTCCAGCGTATCGTCGCCGTCGCCGCCCAGCAGCAGGTCGTCGCCGTCGTCGCCGTCCAGGCTGTCGTCGCCCCAGTCGCCATGCAGGATGTCATCCCCCGCCCCGCCGAACAGGTCGTCGTCGCCGTCACCGCCGTGCAGTTCGTCCCGTGCGGCCCCGCCGCCAAGGGTGTCGTCGCCGTCGTTGCCGATCAAAAGGTCGCCGTAGTCACCCGCCTGCATCTGGTTGTTGCCACCGTTGCCGAACATCGCGTCGTCGTCATGGGTGATGACGGCCCCGTCCTCGGCCCCGACGTGGTCGGACAGATGTGCCCCGGCGACCTGATCGCGGATGATCTGGGTCGGGGTCAGTCCGGCGTTGGACGGCGCTAGGTCGGGGCGCTCGTTCTGCTCTGGTTCCTCGGGGTCCAGTGCCTCGGTGAGGGGGGACGAGTCGTCCTCATCGGATTCGGCTGTCTGCTCTTCGACGTCGGGTACAGCTCCGGTGTCCGCGTCTTCCTCGTCAGGCGACGTGTCGATCAGCAGCAGCCCGGAGGCGGCAAGACCCAGAAGTCCGGCGATCAACAACATGGCAACAGCCCTCGGAACCATGGGCCCCGCTCTGCGGGCCCGCGCGGGCACACACGCCGCCCGCCAGCAACGCACCCCGGCTACCATCTGGGACGATTCGTGAACAGCGAACTTGGGTAAACTGGTTAACGGTGACACGGCCCCGCATCCACCAATGTCGAATGCCCCTTTGCAAGGCGGGCCGCGCGGTGTATGCGGCGCGCTCACTCCATGGGCCTGTGCTGGACGACATCCCGGCCTGCGCCATTCCTCAAACCGACAGGAGACCCCGATGTCGATTACAGTCGAAGAAAAAAACCGCCTGATGAAAGAATTCGCGACCAAGGAAGGCGACACCGGTTCGCCCGAAGTCCAGGTCGCCATTCTGACCTCGCGCATCGCGACCCTGACCGAGCATTTCAAGACCCACAAGAAGGACAACCACTCTCGTCGTGGCCTTCTGATGATGGTGGCCCAGCGTCGCAAGCTGCTGGACTATACGCGCGGCAAATCCGAGCAGCGCTATCTGGATCTGATCAAGCGCCTCGGCATCCGCCGCTGAGCTTTCGCTTTTTTGCGAATGACGACGCCCCCCTCGTGGGGGCGTTTGTCGTTTCAGGGCAGCTCAAACGGGGTCGAGCGGCCGGAGCGTCCTGTAACCCGTTGAAGCGAAAGTCAGTTCGTAATCCTATCAGATGGCTTGAACAGGGTGGATCACATGGTCGCGTCAAATCTATTGCTGAGTGTCGAAGTCGAGGCTGTTCTGTTGGACGGCCCGGCAAACATGACCGACGGTCGTCTGATCGCGTCGAACGGGCACGTCATGCCGAACGGGTCCCTTCTATCGCTCGACCGGTTCACTGCGGAGCGATACGGACCCTATATCTATTTGGGCCGTGAGGGTAACTGGAGCAATTACACGGCCTCCCGGATCTATGCCAATACCTACGCGCCGGATGGCACTTCACTTGACGCGCGCGTCGTCGCGCAATCGGATAGCCGGTCGTATGGCGGTGTGTCCGCGCAGTACCAAACCGGTGAAAATGGCGGCGTCTACCTCGGTCTTAGCGCACGGGACGGGTTTCGTGGAACCAACTCTCAGGGGGCGTATGATATCTTGTGGGACGGCACGCTAGGAACCTATGTTCGCGGCCCTTTGTCGGACCGGGATACGACGGGTGCGCCCGTCAGCCTTCGGTCCCGCCGGGGGAGCGAGGACCCAGACAGCATTCTGCCCGGCGAGCGTCTGGTGTTCGCCGACGGACGCAGCCTGCAGGCCTACGTCGAGGATGATGGAACGGAGCAGACACTCTTTGTTCAGTTTCGCGATGCTGAGGGTAACGCCGACGGGACGCCCATTGCCGTCGTCACCATGGAGACCGTGGTCGAAGTCGACCTTGTTGCGAACCAGAACGGTGACACCTGGGTGCAGTTTTCAGGTGTTCGCGATGGAGCAGCCTCAGAGGATTTGACGGGCGGGATCGCACGGTTCGAGGCGCTACGGCCAATCAGGGTGACCGAAGGGCAGGATGTTCTGTTCATGACGGCCCCGGATGCCATCGACGCGGGCGAGGGCAACGACACGATCACCGGGAGCAACGGAACGGACCGCATCTTCGGCAACGGGGGCGACGATCTGATTGGTGGGGCGGGGGGCGACGATCTGTTGCGGGGCGATGCCGGGAACGACACGATTTATGGCGGCGCGGGGACGCAGGACACGGCCTTTTTCCGCAACGATTGGCAGAACTACGAAATCGAAATGCGGGGCGATGACCTTTTCGTCACCGATCTGTCCAATGACAGAAATGACGGTCGCGACAGGCTCGTCTCTGTTGAACGGCTCGTGTTTCAAGATCTGGCCATTGAAGTGGACGACTTGCTTGCCGGACATCTGGACCGCAGCGCCGCGACCGATGGTGCCGACTGGCGATACGGGACGCAGCAAGGGGACCGGATGCTGGGGCTCGATGGCGACGACGCGCTTTTCGGGCGCGGCGGAAACGATTGGATAGACGGCGGGGCCGGAAACGACACGCTGCGTGGGGGCATGGGGATCGACACCCTGATCGGCGGCGCCGGTGCGGATTCGATTGAGGGCGGCGCAGGCCGTCATATCTTTGCGGGCACCGGGGACGATACTGTTCATGGCGGCGCATCCGGGGACGGGCGCGCCTATGGGGACGAGGGGAACGACAGGCTTCTTGGGTCGGATCACGGTGATTTTCTCGTCGGGGGGACGGGCGACGATTTCCTGTTCGGAGGGGCGGACGGGGACGTTCTCTTTGGCGGATCGGGCAACGATACGTTGATCGGCCAAGTCGGATCCGACCGGTTGAATGGCGGTGATGGTGCCGACATGTTCGTTCAGACCATCGGCCATCGCCACCTTAGAGACTGGGTCCAGGACTTCGATCCGACGGAAGGGGACCGACTTGTCGCGGACAACCGCGATTTGAGCACTCATCACTTCTCCGTAGAGGCACGGGACATCTTGGGCGCGGGTGACCCGGAGATTGCGGAGCTGGCCGTCAAACACCAGTCGGGGACGTTCTGGATCCTGATCGATGGGGCCGCGTTGTCGAGCGTGCCGATCCTGCTCGACGGAGAGGAATACGACCTGCTGGCCTGACGGGCGGTTCCTGCGAGGCGGGCCGTCGGCCTCTCCCGTTGGGTTCTTCCCATCCGCAGGCAATTCCGCTAGAGGGCACGCATCTGAGACGTGACGCCACGACCCCGGCGCATGACATGATGAAGGGGGTCGGCGGCAATGGGGCCGCCATTCAACGACGCACCGGCAGGGGCCGGATTGGCGTCAGACAGGATGACACATGTTCAACATCGTGAAGAAAGAGATGGAGTGGGGGCATGACACCCTCACCCTGGAAACCGGCAAGGTAGCGCGCCAGGCCGACGGCTGCGTGATCGCCACCTATGGCGAGACCTCCGTCATGGCGGCGGTGACCTATGCCAAGCAGCCGAAGCCGGGTCAGGACTTCTTTCCCCTGACCGTGCACTACAATGAAAAGTACTATGCCGCGGGCAAGATCCCCGGTGGCTTCTTCAAGCGCGAAGCGCGTCCGACCGAGAAAGAGACGCTGACCTCGCGTCTGATCGACCGTCCGATCCGCCCGCTGTTCGTCGAAGGCTTCAAGAACGAAGTCCTCGTGATCTGTACCGTTCTGTCGCACGACCTGGAAAACGACCCCGACATGGTCGCGATGATCGCCGCCTCGGCTGCGCTGACCATCTCTGGCGCGCCCTTCATGGGCCCGATCGCCGGTGCGCGGGTCGGTTTCGTTGATGGCGAGTACATCCTGAACCCCAGCGTCGACGACATGCAGGGCCTGCGCAACGACCCCGAGCAGCGTCTCGACCTGGTCGTCGCCGGCACCAAGGACGCGGTCATGATGGTCGAGTCCGAGGCCTATGAGCTGTCGGAAGCCGAGATGCTGGGCGCGGTCAAGTTCGGCCACGACCAGATGCAGCCGGTCATCGACCTGATCATTTCGCTGGCCGAAGACGCCGCGAAAGAGCCGATGGATTTCCAGGCACCCGATTACTCCGCCATTCTGGGTCGCGTGATGGATCTGGGCGAGCAGAAGATGCGCGACGCCTATGCCATCACCGACAAGCAGGAGCGGACCTCGGCCGTGGCCGCCGCCAAGGACGCCATCAAGGCAGAGCTGACCGAAGAAGAGCTGGCCGATGCCAACCTGGGCACCGCGCTGAAAAAGCTCGAATCCAAGGTTCTGCGCGGCGATGTCGTCAAGAACGGCAAGCGGATCGACGGTCGCGCGCTGGACACTGTGCGTCCCATCGTCTCCGAGACGGGCCTGCTGCCCCGGACCCATGGCTCCGCGCTGTTCACCCGTGGTGAGACGCAGGGCCTGGTCGTGACCACGCTGGGCACGGGCGACGATGAGCAGTTCATCGACGCGCTGCATGGCAACTTCAAATCCAACTTCCTGCTGCACTACAACTTCCCGCCCTACTCGGTCGGCGAAGTGGGTCGCTTCGGTCCTCCGGGGCGCCGCGAAATCGGCCACGGCAAGCTGGCCTGGCGTGCGTTGCAGGCGGTTCTGCCGACGGCGACGGACTTCCCCTACACCATCCGTCTCGTGTCCGAGATCACCGAATCCAACGGCTCCTCCTCGATGGCCTCCGTCTGTGGCGGTTCGTTGTCGATGATGGACGCGGGCGTGCCCTTGAAGGCCGCAGTGGCCGGCGTGGCAATGGGCCTGGTCATGGAAGAGGACGGCTCCTACGCGGTGCTGACCGACATCCTGGGCGACGAGGATCACCTCGGCGACATGGATTTCAAGGTGGCCGGCACCGAAGAGGGGATCACCTCGCTTCAGATGGACATCAAGATCGCAGGCATCACGCCCGCCATCATGGAAAAGGCGCTGGAGCAGGCCAAAGCTGGTCGTATCCACATCCTGGGTGAGATGTCGAAGGCGCTCAGCGCGCCCTCCGGCTTCTCGGAGCATGCGCCCCGCATCGAGACGATGCAGATCCCGACCGACAAGATCCGCGAAGTCATCGGGTCCGGCGGCAAGGTCATCCGTGAAATCGTCGAAGTGTCCGGTGCCAAGGTCGACATCAACGACGACGGCATCATCAAGATCGCGTCCGCCAACGGCGAGGCCATCCAGAAGGCCTACGACATGATCCACTCGATCGTGGCCGAGCCGGAAGAGGGCAAGGTCTACAAGGGCAAGGTCGTGAAGATCGTCGATTTCGGCGCCTTCGTGAACTTCTTCGGCAAGCGTGACGGCCTCGTGCACGTCTCCCAGATCGAAAACCGCCGCCTGAACCATCCGTCGGATGTTCTGAAGGAAGGTCAGGAAGTCTGGGTCAAGCTGCTGGGCTTTGATGATCGCGGCAAGGTCCGGTTGGCCATGAAGATGGTCGACCAGGCAACCGGCGAAGAGACCAAGGCCGAAGACGCCGAATAAGCGTCCCGGAAAATGGCAAAGCGAAGGGCCCCGGCAGAGATGCCGGGGCCCTTTGTTGTGGACCCGCACCTGATCGGACCTGTGGAAAAATCTGGCCGATCCGGGCGTGCGGCAAAGCCGCTTGATGTGCTCGCGATCGCGGCAGAACAACAGCTTGGCCGCGCGCGCCAGATCAAGACCGGGGCTACCCCCTTAACCTTCTGCTAACCATCTGCCTGTATCGAGGCGTCATGACCCGACATGGACAAGCCCTGATCATGATCGTCGCGCTGGCATTCCTGCTGGTCGCGCTAGGCTGGTCAGCCTTCGCGTGGGGGGATGTTCTTGCCACGCTCGACGGCGGGTCGGGCAAAGAAACGGTCGAGATAGGCCTGTAGCACCGGGTGATCATCCCAACCGACCAGATCCCTGGTTCCGTAGTAGGTCAGCGCATTCAGCCAGGGCGCGATGGCGATGTCGGCAATCGAAAATTCGCCCGCGATCCAGTCGCGATCCTGCAATTGACCTGACAGGACGTTCAACAGACGCCTGGCTTCGGCGGCAAAGCGGTCGCGGGGGCGCTTGTCTTCCCATTCGGCCCCTGCGAACTTCGCGAAGAAGCCAAGCTGTCCCAGCATCGGCCCGAGACCGCCCATCTGCCACATCAGCCACTGGGTGATCACGGCCTTGTCGGCGGCGGTCTGACCGATCAACTTGCCGGTCTTCTCGCCCAGATACAAAAGGATCGCCCCGCTTTCGAACAGGCCGATGGGCTGACCGCCGGGTCCGTCGGGGTCGATGATCGCGGGGATCTTGTTGTTGGGGTTCAGCGACAGGAAGGCATCGGATTTTACGTCCGCATCCGACAGGGTCACGCGGTGCGCTTCATAGGGCAGGCCCATCTCCTCCAGGGCGATGGCGACCTTGATGCCGTTGGGGGTGGGAAAGCTGAACAGTTGCAGCTTGCTTGGGTCCTGGGGGACCCAGCGTTCGGTGATCGGAAAGTCAGAGAGATCGGCCATCTGGGGCCTCCTTTGGCGAAACGGGTTGAACGACACCTAACCTCTGAATTCGTGAACGAAACAGGTGACAACCGTGCGTTTTCTGACAGGGTCCTGTGCAAGGGCCCGATCCAGAACCTGGCCTGACTGGGAACACAAGGGAAACAAGCGACCATGGTAAACGAATTCAAGGACTTCATCGCCAAGGGCAATGTCATGGACATGGCCGTCGGTATCATTATCGGTGCTGCTTTCACCGCGATCGTGACATCGCTGGTGGGCGATATCATCAATCCGATCATCGCGCTGTTCACCGGCGGCGTTGATTTTTCGGGCTGGTTCTATGAACTCGATTTCGACGGTGACACGAACTACGCCTCGCTCGATGCGGCGTCCGAGGCGGGCGTGCCGGTCTTTGCCATCGGCAAGTTCATCATGTCCGTGATCAATTTCCTGATCATTGCCTGGGTCGTCTTCTTGCTGGTCAAGATGGTCAACCGCGTAAAGGCCGCCGCCGAAAAGCCCGACGAAGTCGCCCCCGAGGTGCCCACCGGCCCGTCCGAGCTGGACGTCCTGCTGGAGATCCGCGACAGCCTGAAGGCGCAACGCCCCGACGCCTGAGCCGAAACGAAAAAGGGCCCGCGTGCCGTACACGCGGGCCCTTCGCCAAACCTGACGGGGATCAGGCGGCGTCGAGGACCTTCATGGGATCGACGGAGTCCATCCCAAGTGCCTCGCCGACGGCTGCGTAGGTCAGCTGACCGGCGTGCACATTCAGGCCCGCGCGCAGGTGCGGGTCGGCCAGGCAGGCGGCGCGCCAGCCCTTGTCGGCCAGCGCCAGCATGAAGGGCAGCGTCGCGTTGCCCAGAGCGATGGTCGAAGTCCGCGCCACGGCACCCGGCATGTTGGCCACGCAATAGTGCATGATGCCGTCCACGTCGTAGATCGGATCCTGGTGGGTGGTGGCCTTCGACGTCTCGAAGCAGCCGCCCTGGTCGATGGCGACGTCGACGATGGCGGCACCCGGCTTCATGTGGGACAGTTGCGCGCGGCTGACCAGCTTGGGCGCGGCGGCACCCGGGATCAGGACGGCACCGATGACCATATCGGCCTTCACTACCATCTCGGCGGTGTTGCTGGCCGAGGCATAGCGCGTCTGAAAGACAGAGCCGAAGGCATCGTCGAGATAGCGAAGACGCGGCAGCGAGCGGTCCAGAACGGTGACGCTGGCGCCCATGCCGGCGGCGATGCGCGCCGCGTGGGTGCCGACGACGCCGCCACCGATCACGACCACCTCGGCGGGGGCCACGCCGGGCACGCCGCCCAGCAGGACACCGCGGCCGCCATTGGCCTTTTGCAGGGTATAGGCCCCGACCTGCGGTGCCAGGCGGCCCGCGACTTCGGACATCGGTGCCAGCAGCGGCAGGCCGCCCATGCGGTCGGTCACGGTCTCATAGGCGATGCAGGTCGCGCCCGAGGCGATCAGGTCCTTCGTCTGCTCCGGGTCGGGGGCCAGGTGCAGGTAGGTGAACAGCAGCTGACCTTCGCGCAGCATGGCGCGCTCGACGGCCTGGGGCTCCTTCACCTTCACGATCATGTCGGCCTTGGCAAAGACCTCCTCGGCGGTGTCGACCAGCTGGGCACCATAGGCCTCGTACTCCTCGTCCGAGAAGCCGGAGCCGACGCCCGCGCCGCGTTCGATGATGACCTGGTGGCCGTGGCCGATGGCCTCCATCGCGGCCGCTGGGGTCACGCCCACGCGGAATTCCTGGGGTTTGATTTCTTTGGGGCAGCCGATGAGCATTGGAGGGTCTCCCTGTTGAGCTTTGGGCGGAACATAGGGGCGCCTTGGCACAAAGACTTTGCCAATTCTGTTGCCGACCACGATCAATGCGCGTTAATTTCGCGCCATATTATCATTCTACGGGAAATTAGTGCGCAATGCAGGACTACGACGAGACTGACAGGCGACTGCTGCGATTCGTCCAGCGTGACGCAAGCCTGTCTGCCGCGCAGCTGTCGGAGCGGGTGAACCTGTCGCCGTCCGCCTGCCACCGGCGGTTGCAGCGGTTGCAGACGGCTGGCGTGATTACCGGCCATGTCGCCTTGCTGGACCCGCGCCGGGTCGGGCGGCCCACGACGGTGTTCGTGGAAATCAGCCTGTCGACCCAGGCGGACGAAGTGCTCGATGCCTTTGAAGCCGCCGTTGCGCGCATTCCCGACGTGCTGGAATGTCACCTGATGACCGGGGCCTACGATTACCTGCTGAAGGTCGTGG
Organism: Jannaschia sp. M317; assembly: GCF_025141175.1. Lineage (NCBI taxonomy): Bacteria > Pseudomonadati > Pseudomonadota > Alphaproteobacteria > Rhodobacterales > Roseobacteraceae > Jannaschia > Jannaschia sp. M317. Next base: position 899,087 of record NZ_CP081155.1, read on the forward strand.
CCCGCGACTCCGAGGATTTCGCCCAGATCCACCGCCGCCATCTGGCGCGCCTGCCCGGCGTGTCCAAGATGCAGTCGTCGTTTGCGCTCAAGACGGTGTGCAAGACGACGGCCCTGCCGGTCTGAATTAGGTCAGTATCTGACCCAAAGCAAACAGGCTGGCCCCCGCCAGAACGCCCTGCACCATGCTGCCACGCCAATAGGCCACACCCAAAGCCGCCGCGCCTGCGACCAGACGCACCGGGTCCGGCGTGCCACCCGTCGCCGCGGGCCAGACCAGCAGGGGCGCGACCAGCCCCGGCAGGATCGCAACCGCCGTATAGCGCAGGTGCCGCAGCACCCAGGCCGGCAGGGGGCGATCACCGATCAGCCCGATGAACAGGAAGCGCGTCAGATAGGTGCCCAGACCCATCACGGCGATGATGCCCCAGATATAGCTGTCGCTCATGCCCGCCGCTCCATTTCTGCGCCCGCCGCCATGGCCAGCAGTGCCGCGAAAATCAGGCCCAGGTTCCAGGGCACCCAGGCCAGCGCCAGCGCGGCGGTCACCGACACCAGCGCCGCGACCACATGCGCCCGCGTCCGCAGCATCGGCCCGACCAGCGCCAGAAACGCCAGCGGCAATGCGAAGTCGAGCGACCAGCTCTCGGGCACCTGCGCACCCAACAGCGCCCCTATCAGGGTCGAGCCGACCCAGGCCGGAAACACCGGCAGCGCGGTACCCGCAAAGAACGCCACCTTGTCGCGCAGCGACCAGGCCGGGTTGTCGTCATAGGCGGATTGGCTCAGCGCATAGGTCTGATCGACCAGCAGATAGGCGATGATGACCCGCTGCCAGGCGGGGGCCGGGCCCAGGTGCGGGGCCAGGCTGGCGGAATACATCACCATCCGAAGGTTCACAGCCAGGGCCGACAGGATCACGATGGCGGCGGGGACGTCATCCACCATCAGTTGAATCGCGGTAAATTGCGACGCCCCCGCGATGACCAGCGAGGTAAAGGCCATCACCTGCGTCAGGGTCAGCCCGGCCTCGGTCGCCAGGACGCCGAACAATGCGCCGAAAGGCACCAGGATGACGACGAAGGGAAACCCCTTCGCCATACCTTCCCGGAACGGGGAACTCACCATTGCTTGCATCCTCTTCGCCCGGCGGACACTCTGCCGATAGCCCCAAGGTTCGCAGGCCTCAAGTGTCCGTCCAGATCCCACCCACACTGCGGGTCGTCCCCGACCCCGCCGACCCCCGCCTGACCCGCGCCGTGACCGGGCGCGATCAGACCGGTGCGGCCGTCGATCTGCGCGTGGTGGAGGAGCGGCCGCTGACGATCTATCTCAACAGCCGCGAAATCGTGACGGCCATGACCATCGGCGATCATCCCGAATGGCTGGCGCTGGGATTTCTGGGCAATCAGGGGATGCTGCGGGCGTCGGACGTCGTGACCGGCGTGGACTACGACGATGAATTGCAGGTCGTCGTCGTCCGCACCGAGGTCGAGACGGACCACGAGGCCAAGCTGGCCCGCGCCACCCGCACCTCCGGCTGTGCCGTCGGCACGGTCTTCGGCGACATGATGGAGGGGTTGGAGAATCTGACCCTGCCCGACACGCCGCTGCGCGTCTCGGATCTGCGTGCGCTCAGTCATGCCATCAATCGCACGCCGTCGCTTTACCTGCAGGCGGGGGCGATCCACGGCACCTGCCTGTGTGCAGGCCCCGACCCGCTTGCCTATTTCGAAGACGTCGGCCGTCACAACGCGGTGGACAAGCTGGCCGGCTGGATGCGGGCCGAAGGCGTCACGGCAGCGGACAAGACGCTTTATACGACCGGGCGGCTGACCTCCGAGATGGTGATCAAATGCGCCTTGATGGGCATCCCGGCGCTGGTCTCCCGGTCCGGGTTCACGGCCTGGGGCGTGGAAATCGCACAGCAGGTCGGTCTGACGGTGATCGGACGGATGAAGGGCGACCGGTTCCTGTGCCTGAGCGGAGAGGAGCGCGTGGTTTGGGACGTGTGATGCCCTGGGTGGTGCCACTGCTGGCGGCCTTCGTCGGCGGGATCGCGGTGCTTGCCGCGACGCTCTGGCTGGATGGGCGGGCGGCCATCCGGGACCAAAGGGCAGACCAGCGCGCCACGCTCGGCGATCTGATGGTGGCCGTTGCCACGGCGCGCGGTGCCTTGGCCGTCGCCAACAGCACTCAGGAAAACGGCGCGCGCATGCAGGCCGTCTCCTCCGCCCGGCAGGAACGTCGCGCGCTGACCGGAATCATGGCGGTGGCCGAGACACGCCTGCGGCGCGACCTGCGCGCGGCTGGCAAGGCGGAAGGCACCCGGATCGCACTGGACGTCCTGCCAGAGGTAATCTGGCCTGCGCTGGATCAATTGCACCGCTGCGCGCTGCTCGGCCGTGATCGTCTGCGCCGACCAGAAGGCGGCTGTCTGACCCCTGAAATCATCGCCACGTCGCTGCGGGCCTGCGAAGCGGCGGTGCTGACCGCGATGGATGCGACCCTCGCGGCCCCCGCGACCGCAGGGGTCCGTCACGACGAAACCCGCGCCACCTGCCTCGGCCTGCCGGGCCTGCCGGTGGCACCGTGACGAAAGATCGCGATTGGTTGGCGCGATTTATCGCGCATCCTGCGATCGTCGCAATGCTCTCTGCGGCTCTGGCCTTGGGCGCGACCTGGTGGCTGGACCACCGGGCCGCGGAGCGGGATGACAGCGCCGCCATGCGTCGCACGGTCGAGGTGTTGATCGACAAAGCGTCCGCAGCTCGTATTGCCGCAGCGATGGTCATCGATGACGCGACCTCTGCCGGTCTTGTCCTGGATCAGGAGAGTCGGATGCAGAATCGTCAGTTCCTGCTCACGCAGTTTTCTGTCGCCCAAGCCGATCTGGAAAGAACGCTTCCCGCAGCTCTCCTTAGACTTCTTGAGTACTTTCCGAAGCATGAGGAGAGCATCTTCAAGCTTTTCCTCGGCCTCGACCAAGATTCCACCAGATTGTTCGCCTGTGCCAATGAAATCGGATATCTGGACCACTTTGCCGACAACGATGCAATTTTTGATATTACCGATGGCTGCGGTCTTGATACCCTACCAAACAGCGTTGGCAGCAAGACGGACTTCCTGCAGTTTGCCGGAAAATATGGCTTGGAGGCCCGGGCCATGCGGTGTGAGATTGCTGTGCTGAAACTGCTGGATAGTGCGATTGACGATCCTTCCGTTCTTTCGGATCGGCTGGATGAATCCCTGCTTGACTGTGGGATAAGTTGGCAGGGCGACTCCCCGGTCCGATTGGTGGACGACTTGGGGGCAAAGCAATGATCCAACCACACGGCGTCATTCTTGCCGGGGGGCGCGCGACCCGTTTGGGCGGCGGTGACAAGGGGCGGCTGGCGGTCGGCGGGCGCCCACTAATTGCGCGCGTTCTGGACCGGTTGGGGCCGCAGGTGGACCGGGTGGCGTTGAATGCGAATGGTGAGGTGGGGCGCTGGGCCGATCTGGGCCTGCCGGTCTTGCCCGACAGCATCCCAGGCCATCCCGGACCGCTTGCGGGCGTTCTGGCCGGGCTGGACTGGGCGGCAGAAACCGGCTGTCCGCATATCGTCACTGCCGCCGCTGACACGCCCTTTCTGCCACCCGATCTTGTGCCACGCCTGTTGCTGGCCGCTGGCCCGTCCGGCCTGGCCCTCGCCGCCACGCAAGAGGGCACGAGAACCTGGCCGCAGCCGACCTTTGGCCTCTGGCCCGTGGCCCTGCGCGATGACCTGCGGGCAGCCATCGCGGCCGGCACGCGCAAGGTCCTGCACTGGACCGATCGCCATGACGCCGGGCTGGCCGTCTTTGCGACCGAACCGCTCGACCCGTTCTTCAACGTCAACACGCCCGAGGACCTGGCAGCGGCGGAGCGTCTGACATGAAACTGATCGGCATTGTCGGGCGCAAGAACGGTGGCAAGACCACCCTGACGGAGCGGCTGGTGACCCATTTGACCGCGCAGGGCCTGCGCGTTTCGACGCTGAAGCGGAGCCACCACAGGCTCGACCTCGACAGGCCGGGCACCGACAGCCACCGGCACCGGGTCGCGGGGGCACGGCAGGTGATGCTGGTCACCGATGCGCGCCTGACGATGATGGAGGAACTGCCCGCTCCCGCCGCTCTGGACAGCTTGCTTGCGCGGCTGGCCCCCTGCGACGTCGTTCTGGCCGAGGGTTGGAAATCCGGCACCCATTTCCGGATCGAAGCCTGGCGGAGCGCCTGCGCCGCGCCGCCCCTGTGCAGGGACGATCCGGGAATCGCCGCGCTGGCGTCGGATATCCCGCTTGACGCGGACCGGCCCCATTTCGATCTGAACGATATCGCGGCCATAGCGGAGTTTGCATGTTCGACCTGATCATCGCCGCCGATTGGTCCGCCGCCGCGCGCCCGACGGGGCCCCAGCCGCGCAAGGACGCGATCTGGGTCTGCGCCGATCTGAAGGGGACGCAGACGGTCGAGTACTTTCCCACCCGCACCGCCGCGCTGGACTGGATCGACGGCTGGCTGGAACAGGGCCATCGCACCCTGTTGGGGTTCGATTTCGCCTTCGGCTACCCGGCAGGATTCGCCACCGCGCTGACCGGACAGGACGCCGCGCTGCCGCTGTGGGATTGGCTGGCAGAACGGATCGAGGATGGGCCCGACAACGCCAACAACCGCTATGTCGCGGCGCAGGAAATCAACCGTCTGTTTCCCGGCATTGGTCCGTTCTGGGGGCGTCCCGCGCATCTGGACCTGCCCGACCTGCCCCCGACCGACCGGGCACGCGACGGCCACGGATTGCCGGAACGGCGCGCGGTGGAAACCGTCGTGCCGGGGGCAAAACCGCTGTGGCAGCTGGCCTATGCCGGGGCGGTCGGATCGCAGTCGCTGGTGGGGCTGGCCGCCTTGTCGCGCCTGCGCGCTCGCTGGGGGGCCGAGATGCAAGTCTGGCCGCAGGAGACCGGCTGGACCCTGCCCCTGGCCCGGATTGCCCTGGTCGAGATCTATCCCAGCCTCTGGCCCCCCGCCCTGGCCCCGATCAAGGATCAGGGCCAGGTCATCGCCACCGCGCAGGCCCTGCGTGATGCCACACCCGACTGGTTTACCGCGCCGGGGCTGCAACCGGACGCGGACCGGATTGCGCGCGAAGAGGGCTGGATTCTGAGCGTTCAACCTGCGGCCAGTTGCTTCGCCCTGCCGCCCGGCATCCACTGGACCACCGTGGCAGAGGCGCTGGCCACCCTGCGGGCGACGTTCCCCTGTCGCCAGGCAAAGCAGCAGGTGCCGGTGGGGGCCGCGTCAGGACGGATCCTTGCCACCCCCGTGACCGCGCGCCGCGCCAACCCGCCTGCGGCCAACGCGGCGGTGGACGGCTGGGGGTTTGCCCACGCCTCGTTGCGCGCGGGTGTGATCCCCGTGGTTCCGGGCCGGGCGGCGGCTGCGACGACGACCGCCGATCCGGTTGCGCCGGGTCACGCGATCCGCATCTTTACCGGTGCGGCCCTGCCGCCCGGCGTCGACACTGTCGCCCTGCAGGAAGATGCGCGGGTCGACGACTGGGGGCTGCACCTGCGCGCGATCCCCAAGGCGGGGGCAAACACCCGCCCGGCGGGCGAAGACGTGCAAGCAGGCGATGCGATCCTGCCCGCGGGCCGGGTTCTGCGCCCGTCGGACGTGGCTTTGGCGATCGCGGCGGGCCACGGAACGCTGCCGGTACGGGCCCGGTTGCGCGTGGGGGTCTTGTCCACAGGGGACGAGATCATCGCCCCCGGTGCCACCCCGCCCGGCATCCATGACGTGAACCGACCGATGCTGTTGTCGATGCTGTCGCGCTGGGGAGTAGATGCGGTGGATCTGGGTCATGTGCCCGACGACCCGGACGCCTTGCGCGCAGCCCTGGATGCGGCCCCGGTCGACGCGATCCTGACGTCGGGCGGTGCCAGCGCGGGGGACGAGGATCACCTGTCCCGCCTGCTGGCCGCCGAAGGCCAGGTGCATCACTGGCGCATCGCGATCAAGCCGGGGCGCCCGCTGGCGCTGGGCGACTGGAAGGGTCGCGCGTTGTTCGGCCTGCCGGGCAATCCGGTCGCGGCCTTTACCTGCGCGGCCCTGTTCGCGCGGCCCACCTTGTTGCAGATGTCCGGGGCCGATTGGGCAGAGCCGGTGCCCCTGCGCCTGCCCGCCGGTTTCGCCAAACGCAAGAAAGACGGGCGGCGCGAGGTGTTGCGGGCCCGGCTGCGGCATGGCGCGGTAGAGGTCTTTGCCTCCGAAGGATCAGGGCGGGTGTCGGGGCTGAGCTGGGCAGAGGGGTTCGTGATGCTGCCGGACGAGGCTTGCGAGATCACGCCGGGGGACTTGGTGGATTACATCCCCTTTGCCGATTTGGGACTGGCCTAGCCGCAGGCGGGGTGCTGGCACCTTGGTATTCTGCCGGAGAACGGCAAGGGCCGCCCGCGCCCCTGGGGTGGGATGCCGATTGCGTGGTTCGTTGGGGCACGAGACAGACGCTGGACCATATGTCAGCCGCCGGGGTGTTGCAGGCGAAGGGCAAGGGCAGCCATGGTTTTACGCATGATGGATAGGCTTGGAATCAGAACGTTTCGCAACGCGGGTGTCGTTTGGTGCCTCTTTCTGCTGTCCCTGCCGGTGCTGCTCGGGACGGTCGACCGCATGACGGGTATGCCTGCGCAGGTCGCGGCCGACGATTGGGTGAACCTTCGCTATCAGGCGCATCCGGTCATCACCGCGCTGCATCTTCTGCCCGGCTTCGTGATGCTGATCCTGGGCCCATTGCAGATATCAGAGCCGCTCCGGCGTCGGTCTCCGGGCCTGCATCGCTGGTCCGGGCGCGTCTTTGTCGGTGCCGGAGCGGTCAGCGGGCTGGGCGTCCTGTGGATGGTGTTCGCCTTCCCGGCGTTGGGCGGGGCGCTGACGCAGGCTGTGACCTGCCTCCTGGTGACTGGCATGATCGCGTCGATGACGATTTCGGTCAGGGCCGCGCGGCGTCGGCGGTTCCGGGATCACCGGGCCTATATGATGCGGGCCTATGCCGTGGCGCTGTCCGTTTCGACCGCGCGGATATTTATCGAGGCGGCGGATTTTGCATTCGACGTGCCGTTCGAGGACAGCTTCGTCCTGGCCTCCGGCTTGGGCGTGGTGGTGAACCTGCTGGTGACAGAAGTGGCGCTTTGGCGCGGAGCCAACCACGCCGGCCCCTCCGCCCAGCCACGCCAGGTCACGCCAAACCTCTGACGCCTGGTGGACCCGGCTCGGCTGCGTCGGATCCACCTGTTGCGGTCTGCCTCCAGGGGGCGGGCCGCGCCGTCAGTCCCGGTCGATCCCGTTCGCGCGGGCGATGAAGTCGACCAGATGCGGCACGTAGTCTTCGCCCCCGTCGCCGCCGGTGTTGACCGCCAAGGCATAGCTGTTGCGGATCGCGGCCCCCATCGGGTTCGACACCTGCGCCCCGCCCGCCATGGCCGACAGATAGGTCATATCCTTGAGCGCATTGGTCAGGGTGAATTTATGCGCCTCGCGGTTGCCCTCGACGGCGTAGCCCATGAAGGTCTGATAGAACCCGCAATCCATCCGGCTGCCGCGGATCACGCTGTCGAAGGTCCGGGTGCCCAGTCCCGTCTTTTCAGCCAGGGCCAGCGCCTCGGCGTAAAGCGCGCCGTAGCCCATGGCGAGGAAGTTGTTCAAAAGCTTCATGCGGTGCCCGTCGGCAGGGCCGCCGACATGGGCGATGGTTCCGGCCCAGGTTTTCAGCACCGGCTCGATCCGGGCAAAGACCTCCGGCTCGGCCCCGACCATCGCGGCGAGTTCGCCCGCTTCGGCCTGTACCGGCGTGCCGCCCAAAGGCGCGTCGACCCAACCGATACCCTTCGCGGCCAATCGCGCCGCCTGAGCCTCGGTCGAAACCGGGTTGGAGGTGGAGCAGTCGACGACGATCCCACCCTCGGCCATTTCGGCCACCAGCACGTCGACGATCCCCTCCACCTGAGGAGAGCCGGGCGCGCAGATATGGACGATGTCGCAGGCCCGCGCCAGCGCGGCCAGATCTTTGGCCTCGGTCGCGCCCTTGGCGACCAGATCATCCACGGGCGCACGATTGCGATGCGCGATGACGGTCAGCGGATAGCCCGCCGCCAGAATGTTGGCGGCCATGCCATGCCCCATGAGGCCCACGCCGACGAAACCGATCTTTTCCATAATATCCTCCCGCTTTCGGCCGGAGCCTAGCGTGGCCCGCACGGAAGGACAGGGCAAATCCGCCTCAGATCGATCCGGCCTCGACCATGTAGTTGTTGGCGGTGCACATCATCGCGTCGTCCGAGGCCAGGAACAGAACCATGCGCGCCACATGCACCGGATCAATCAGATCCGGCAGGCATTGCCGCTTGCGGTGCGCCTCCAGGGCGTCGGGCGTCGCCCAGAGATCTTTCTGCCGTTCGGTCATGATCCAGCCGGGAACGACGGTGTTCACCCGGATCCGGTGTTGGCCCAGATCGCGTGCCATGGTCCGGGTCAGCCCGTGAACGGCGGCCTTGGCGGTGGCGTAGGCCGGAAATCCGCCGCCCGCTTCCCACCAGGAATTCGATCCCATGTTGACGATGGATCCGGCCCCCTTGTCGATCATGTCGGGGGCCACCGCCTGAATGGCAAAAAACATGTGCCGAAGGTTCGTGGCCTGGCGTTCGTCCCAGTAGTCGGGCGTGACATCGGCCCAGTTGTGGCGGTCGTCGCGGGCGGCGTTGTTGATCAGGATATCGGCGGGACCGATCGCATCGCGCAGGGCCGCGACCCCGTCGCGCAGCGCGTCGATGTCGCGCAGGTCGCAGGCGTGGTGGTGCACAGCGTCAAAACGTGCCGCCATTGCCGCGCCACCCTGCGCATCGATATCCAGAAAGCCGACGCGCGCGCCCTGGGCTGCGAACCCGGCGACGATTTCCGCACCGATCCCGGCGGCCCCGCCGGTCATGAAAACGGTCTTGCCCTTGAGGCTTGGGTAGATGGCGAAATCAGGCATGGGACCTCCGGCTGGATGCGTTGACGGGCACCCTACGGCGCACCAACGCGCTTGTGTAGGGGGCCGGATAGGTCGAAAGGGCGAGGGGGGTGCATTGAAAATGCACCCTACGGGCGGCCTGCGTTCATACGGGTAGGGTGCGCTTTCAGGGCACCCTCGGGCACGGCATCAGGCCTTGGGGCGCAATCGGATCACCACGTCGACCTTGGCGATCTCCATCCCGTCGGGCGCATCGGGCAGGTTCAGGATCTCCAGCGCGCCGGGACCCGCATCGGTCAGGCGGGCGTTGTCTTCCCAGTAGAAATGCGGATGGTCGTCCAGCCGTGTGTCAAAGTAGGACCCGGTGCCGTCGACCGTGATCTCCTGCACCAGACCGGCGTCGGAAAACGCCCGCAACGTATTGTAGACCGTGGCCAAAGACACCTTGTCCCCGGTGCGCCGGGCCGCGTCATGCAACCATTCCGCGGTCACATGCCGGTCACGCCCGTCGCCCACCAGCAGGGCGGCCAGGGCCACGCGCTGCTTGGTCGGGCGTACGTCGGCGCGCGCAAGCCAAGCTTCCCCGCGCGCGCGGGCGGTATCTGCGGTGGTTTCCATCGAATTGAATATAGGGGCGGCTTCGGCCAGGTTTCAATCGGATTCGCGTGCTGCGGCCCTCTGACACGCCGCCGGTTCACGCAGGGTTGCAGGGCTGTAACAGGCCCAGTAGACCGGCCCAAACGACCTCCGGGGGGATCATGAGCCAGTTTCCGAACAGTTTTGACCGCGACGACCTGTTGAAATGCGCACGTGGGGAGCTGTTTGGCCCCGGCAACGCCCAGTTGCCCGAGCCGCCCATGCTGATGATGGACCGCATCACCGAGATTTCGGGCGATGGCGGAGCGCACGGCAAGGGGCATATCCTGGCCGAGTTCGATATCACGCCCGACCTGTGGTTCTTTGACTGCCATTTTCCGGGCAACCCGATCATGCCGGGCTGCCTTGGCCTGGACGGGCTGTGGCAGCTGACCGGCTTCAACCTGGGCTGGCGCGGCTGGACCGGGCGTGGCTATGCGCTGGGTGTGGGCGAGGTGAAGCTGAAGGGCATGGTGCGCCCCGATCGCAAGATGCTGACCTACAAGATCGACTTCACCAAGGCGATCCAGACGCGCCGCCTGACCATGGGCGTCGCCGATGGCATCGTCGAGGCCGACGGCGAAGTCATCTATGAGGTCAAGGACATGAAGGTCGCCCTGAGCGAGAGCTGAGGCGGGATGGGGCGGCGGCCGTCGGTCGGCCCTCCGACCGGTTTCGGATTGCCTGCTACGGCTTCTTTTTGGGCCATTACGCCCCACTTTTGGGGGCGGTGCAGCGAATGTAACCGCCTTGCCCCGCCCCGGCCTGCCCCCTAAACAACCGCACACCTAGGACCCAAGGAGAAGCCCATGCGTCGCGTCGTCGTTACCGGAATCGGGATCGTGTCGCCTATCGGGAATACACCCGATGAGGTGGAGGCGAGCCTGCGGGCGGGCAAATCGGGCATTACCTTTGCCCCCAAATATGCCGAGCACGGTTTCCGCAGCCAGGTCCATGGCGAGCCAGATATCGACCTGACCGAGCATATCGACAAGCGGAACCTGCGATTCATGGGGCCGGGCGCGGCCTATAACTTCATCGCCATGGAGCGCGCCATCGCCGACAGCGGGTTGGAGCAGAACGAAGTCTCCAACGAGCGTACCGGCCTTGTCATGGGCTCTGGCGGGCCGTCGACGTCCAACTTCTTCACGGCCTTCGATACGGTCATCAACAAGGGCTCGCCCAAGCGGATGGGGCCGTTCATGGTGACGCGCTGCATGTCGTCCACCAACTCCGCCTGCCTGGCGACGCCGTTTGGGATCAAGGGCGTGAACTACTCGATCACCTCGGCCTGCACGACGTCGCTGCACTGCATGGGCAACGGGGTGGAACAGATCCAGTTCGGCAAACAGGACATCGTCTTTGCCGGCGGCGGAGAGGAAGTCGACTGGACCCTGTCCTGCCTGTTCGACGCCATGGGCGCGATGTCGTCCAAGTACAACGACACGCCCGAAAAGGCCTCGCGCCCTTATGACGCGACGCGCGACGGTTTCGTCATCGCGGGCGGCGCAGGCGTCGTGGTTCTGGAAGAACGCGACCGGGCGATTGCGCGGGGTGCCAAGATCTATGGCGAGGTTACCGGCTACGGGGCCACCTCCGACGGGGCGGACATGGTCGCGCCCTCGGGCGAGGGCGGTGAGCGGGCCATGCGCCTGGCGCTGAGCCAACTGCCCGAAGACCGGTCCATCGGCTACGTCAATGCGCACGGCACCTCGACGCCCGTGGGCGACATCAAGGAGATCGTGGCCCTGCGCAACATCTTCGGCGAGGGCAACACCCCGCCCGTCGGCTCCACCAAGTCGATGACCGGGCATTCGCTTGGCGCGACCGGTGTGCAGGAAGCGATCTATTCGATGATCATGATGAACAAGGGGTTCATCGCGCCGTCCATCAACGTCACCGAACTGGACCCCGCCTTGTCGGCGTCCGAGATCAACACCGAGTTGACCGAGGGCGTAGAGATCGACTCGATCCTGTCGAACTCCTTCGGGTTCGGCGGAACCAACGGTACGGTGATCATCTCGAAGCATCGGGACTGACACGGGTCGGGCGCGGATGATACGCGCCTTGGTCGACGTGGTGCGGGATCAGGGGTGACCTTGCGACTTGCGGACGGGTGCCCCCGGTTCTGGCGGCGACGGCCTGGCGTCGGGCGGGGGCACCCGCCTGCTTGGTCCCAAGGGTGACGCGCTGTCCCGCAGCCGCCCGGTCAAGGCGGACGTCTGAGCCGGGCGGGGCGCATCCTTGATGCAGGATCGCGGCAAACGGGTCGCCCCCCGTGACAATCCGTCCCGCGCGGTGCAAACCATGAGCCAGCGAACAAAGGACAAGACCCCATGGACATGAACGGAAAACGCGGACTGGTCATGGGCGTGGCCAACAACCGATCCATTGCCTGGGGCATCGCCAAGGCCCTGTCCGCGGCAGGTGCCGACTTGGCCTTTACCTACCAAGGCGAAGCGTTCGGCAAACGTGTCGCGCCGCTGGCCGAAAGCCTTGGGTCCACGACCCTGCTGGATGTGGATGTGACGGACGACGCCTCGCTTGACGCCGCGTTCGCCAAGCTGGCCGAGGGCGGCAAGCTGGATTTCGTGATCCACGCCATCGCGTTCTCGGACAAGGATGAGCTGACGGGCCGGTTCGTCGACACCTCGCGCGCGAACTTCAAGCATTCGCTCGATATCTCCTGCTATTCGCTGGTCGAAATCGCCCGCCGGGCCAAGCCGTTGATGACCGAGGGCGGCAGCATCGTGACGCTGACCTTCCAAGGCGCGCGCGCGGTGACGCCGTTCTATAACGTGATGGGCGTGGCCAAGGCGGCGCTGGAATCCTCGGTCCGCTATCTGGCTGCTGACCTGGGGCCTGACGCGATTCGGGTCAACGCCATCTCGCCCGGCCCGATGAAGACGCTGGCCGGGGCCGCCATCGGTGGTGCGCGCAAGACGTTCCGCCACGCCGAGGCCAACGCCCCGCTGCGCGCCAACGCGACCCTGGAGGCGGTAGGCGGCACGGCGGTTTACCTGTGTTCCGACGCGGGTGCCTGCACCACTGGAGAGATCATTCACGTCGACGGCGGCTATCACGTCATGGGCATGCCGCATCCCGACAACATCTGACGAAATCGGCAGCGCTTTGCCTGCCTGTGGAAACAGTCGGCAGGGAACCGCTGAATAGTACGGTTTGTGTTCGAAATGGGGCAGAAATGCCCGAATGTTTGGGCGCGCGCCCCTGAACTTTCGCGCATCTCCGGGGTAGTGTTGTCGTAGTTAACGCCAACCTGACAGGAGCACCCCATGGCCGTTCGGCTGCCGCAGTTCTGGACCGATCAATCGGGCGCCGTCGCGCTTGACTGGATTGTCCTGACGGCTGTTCTGCTGGGCACCGGCTACGCGGTCGCGACCTCCGTGCAGGAGGGGGTGCGCTTTGCCGGTTTCGACGCGGCGACCAAGCTGCGCGGCCATGTGGTGCGGGCGTCCTTCGGGGCCGAGATCTGCACCGGTGGCATCGAAGGTGCGCAGCAGCAGGAAGATTTGCGCCTTGCACGGGGCGGCACGGCTCCGGTCGATATCGCGCTGTGGATGGATACGCGCCTTGCGGGTCTGGGCGACGGCCCGCTGCTACTGGATCGCGACCGCCTGGCGCGTGCCCTGCCGCAGGGGCTGGGCTGGACCCGGGATCATTCGATTCTGTCGGCGATCGACTGCGAGATCGTGTTGCGCGGGCTGGACTAGCCCGCGACCCCCGTGCGACGGTCCCGCCGTGCGCGATAGGGGAGCATTCATGGCCATCGACACCTGCATCTTCGACGCCTACGGCACCCTGTTCGATGTCACCGCCGCAGCCCGCGAAGCGGCGTCCGAGGACGGGTTCGAGGCGCTGACCGATACCTGGCAGACCGTTGCGCGCGACTGGCGCGACAAGCAGCTGCAATATACCTGGTTGCGCGCCGTCACGGGCGAACACGTGGATTTCTGGAAGGTGACGGGCGACGGTCTCGATTGGGCATTGGAGGCATCGGCCATTGCCGACCCCAAGGTGCGCGACCGTCTCATGCAGCTCTACTGGGAACTATCGGCCTACCCGGAGGTGCCGGCGATGCTGGGCGCGCTCAAGGATGCGGGCGTGGCCACCGGAATCCTGTCCAATGGCTCGCCCGAGATGTTGCAGGGCGCGGTCAGCTCTGCCGGGGTCGGGCGGTTGCTGGATCACGTGCTTTCGGTCGAAAGCGTCGGCATCTTCAAGCCGTCGTCAAAGGTCTATGACATGGTGGGCCGGGCGTTTGGTTGCGAAGCGGGCCGCGTCCTGTTCGTCAGTTCCAACGGATGGGATGCCTCGGCGGCCAAGGGCTACGGTTTTTGCACGGTCTGGGTGAACCGCATGGGCCTGCCGGTCGACCGGCTGGATCACAGGCCCGATCACGTGATGCCCGACCTTAGCGGCATTCCCGCGCTGGCGGCGGATCTCTGATGCCGGAATTTCGCACCTCCGACAATTTGCGGCTGTGGTACGAGGATCAGGGCGAAGGCGATGGCCCGCCGATCCTGTGCCTGGCCGGACTGACGCGGAATTCCACCGATTTCGATTATGTGCTGCCCTATCTGCTGGGTGAACACCGGGTGATCCGGCTGGATTATCGCGGGCGGGGCAAGTCGCAGCGCTCCCCCGACTACAAGACCTACAGCATCCCGACCGAGGCGCGCGATGTGCTGGAACTGCTGGCCCACCTGGGGCTGGAACAGGTTGCCGTGCTGGGCACTTCGCGCGGGGGGCTGATCGCCATGTCGCTGGCCCTGATGGCCAAGGCGCGGCTGGCGGGGGTTTGCCTGGTCGACATCGGCCCGGAACTGGCCCCAGAGGGGCTGCAGGCGATCGCCGACTACCTGGGCAAACCGCCCGAGGCGGCAAACCTTGCCGAAGCCGCCTTGATGCGCGCCGCCCTGCTGTCCGGTTTCGAAAACGTCCCCCCCAGCCGCTGGCAGGAAGAGGCCGAGAAGCATTATCGCGAAACCCCCGAAGGCCTGGCGCTGACCTATGATGCCAAGTTGCGCGACGCGGTCCTGGAGGGCGGGGCGCAGCCGCTGCCGGATCTTTGGCCGTTGTTCGATGCTTTGGCGGGCCTGCCGCTGGCCTGTATCCGGGGCGCCAATTCCGACCTGTTGACGCCCGAGACATTGGCCGAGATGCAGCGCCGCCGCCCGGACATGATCGTGGGCGAGGTCGCGGGCCGTGGCCACGTGCCCTTCCTTGATGAACCCGAGGCGCTGGAGGCGCTGAACGAATGGACGCTGCTGCTCTGAGCTCTGTCACACGCGACGACATCGCCGCCGCCGCCGACCGCCTGCGCGGCCACGCGGTGCGCACGCCCCTGCTGAACGCGCCGTCGCTGGACGATGCGATCGGACGGCGGATCTGGATCAAGGCGGAGTGTCTGCAGAAAACCGGCAGTTTCAAGTTTCGCGGGGCCTACAACGCCGTGTCGCAGACGGTGGGCGATGTGCTGGCCTTTTCGTCTGGCAACCATGCGCAGGGGGTGGCGCTGGCGGCGCGTATGCTGGGGCGACAGGCGGTGATCGTCATGCCGTCGGACGCGCCTGAGGTTAAGATCGCCAACACCCGCAGCTATGGGGCAGAGGTCGTTCTGTATGATCGCGCGGGCGAAAATCGCGAAGACATCGGCGCGCGGCTGGTCGCGGATCGTGGGCTGGCGCTGGTGCGCCCCTACGACGACCCGCGCGTGATCGCCGGGCAGGGAACCTGCGGGCTGGAAATCGCCGAGGACCTGCCGGAGACGGTGTCCGAGGTGCTGGTCTGCTGCGGTGGCGGGGGCCTGACCTCTGGCGTGGCGCTGGCGTTGGAGGGGCGCGCGACGGTGCGCCCGGTAGAGCCGGAGGGCTTCGACGATGTCGCGCGGTCGCTGGCGGCGGGCGAACGACAGACCAACGCGGCACTGTCCGGGTCGCTGTGCGATGCCATCCTGACACCCACCCCCGGAGAGCTGACCTTTCCGATCCTGCAGCGCCTCTGCGGTCCGGGTCTGGTCATCACCGACGCCGAGGCGCTGCGCGCCATGGCCTTGGCCTGGCAACACCTGCGTATCGTGTTGGAACCCGGCGGTGCCGCCGCCCTGGCCGCCGCCCTGTTTCATCATTCGGACGATGTGGCCGTCGTGGCGTCGGGCGGAAATGTTGATCGTGCGGTTTTCACACAGGCGCTGGCCGGGTCGGCGGGCTAGCCCCTCGTCTCAGGCGGCGCGGCGAAACAACAGCCAACTGATCGCCATCAGGCCCGAGGCGACCAGGAACGGGGCCCCCGGAAAATGTGCCCCGCCGTCGTTGGCCAGGTTGAAGACCTGGGTCATCAACAAGGGTGAGACGATTGCGGCCACCGCCGTGATCGAGGCCAGAACGCCCTGCAACTCGCCCTGTTGATCGTCGTCCGCCGCGCGGCTGGTCACGCCCTGCACCGCAGGGGCCACCACCGCCCCCAGGGCCGACAGCGGCGTCAGCGCCAGCATCAGCCAGCCATAGGGCACGAAGGCGACGCAAAGCAGGATGACCGCGTTGTAGGGCAGAAACCACGCGAGGGTTCGCCGCTCGCCCAGTTTCGGGATGATCACCCGGATCAGTCCACCCTGCACCACGACCATCGACACCCCGTAGACCGCCAGCGAGATGCCGACCATCCGCGCGTCCCAGCCGAACGCGGCCTGCGTGAAATAGGCCCAGACCGCCGGATAGACCCAGTTCGCCACCTGATAGAAAAACCAGACCGTCAACAACGCGCTCACCCCCGGCAGGGCCTTGATCGCCACCAGACTGCCCAGCGGGTTCGCGCGCCGCCAGTCAAAGGCGCGGCGCTTGCGCAGGGTTTCGGGCAGCACGATTAACCCCAGCACAAGGTTCGCCCCGGATATGACCGCCGCCGCCCAGAACGGCGCACGGGGTCCCCATTCCGCCAGAATCCCGCCCAGGGCAGGTCCCAGCACAAAGCCAAAACCAAAGCCCGCCGACAGCAGGCCAAAGTTCTGCGCCTTTTTCTCGGGGGCGGAAATATCGGCCATGAAGGCGGTCGCAGCGGCCATGGTGGCCGCCGCGATGCCCGCGATGATCCGCCCCAGCAGCAACAGCCAGATGGTATGGGCAAAGGCCATCAGAACATAATCAGCGCAGATCACCGCCATCGAGAGCAGCAGAACGGGCCGCCGTCCGAACCGATCCGACAGATTACCGATGGTGGGCGAGAACAGAAACTGCATCAGCGCATAGACCGAGGCCAGCACACCGCCCCAGACGGCCGCTTCGGACAGGCCAACGCCCTGCACCTCCTTCAGAAGGTCCGGCATCACCGGCAGGATGAGACCGATGCCGATGGCCTCGATCATCACCGTCAGAACGATGAAAAGAAAGGGCAGGCGCGCGTTGCGGGGCCCAGTGGCGGCGTCGGTCATTGTCTCGGGCCTAGCGCGGTGGCGCGGGCCGGGCAAGGCAGGGAAACCCTACTCCCGGACGGACTGGGCGAATCTGCGGGCCAGCGCCGGGGCCTCGCCCCATTGCCGGGCCGGGGCATAGTCCGCCGGATCGACGCCCGCGCGCGCCAAAAGGGATCCGCCTTCGACGCGCGTTTCGGCCGCCCAGGCCGCGACCTGGGCCTGCGCTTCGGGGCGGGGCATGTCGCGGGCCAGCGCAAAGGTCAGCGCCTCGGCATGGATCAGGTCATTCGTCGCGGCCAGTGTGGCGGCCATGGCGTCGACCTCGACGGTCACGCGGTCCCCGGTCAGCAGCAACAGCGCCTTGCCCGTGGCGGACATCAACTGCGGCAGGGCCAGCCACTCCGCGAACCAGGCCCCGCCGTCGCGTTGATCCGCAGGCGTTGCGGCATGCAGCGTGTGGCACAGGCCGTTGCCATGCAGCGCCAGCGCCCGCACCACCGAGGACGCGATCGGATTGCGTTTCTGCGCCATGGTGGACGACTGACCGCCGCCCATGGTCACAGCCCCCTCGCGCGATAGCAGCAGCAGGTCGCCCGCGATCTTGTCGCAGGCCTGCAGGACCCGATTGGCCCAGCTGGCTAGGGCGTGCAGATG
Source organism: Jannaschia sp. M317 (assembly GCF_025141175.1). Classification (NCBI taxonomy): domain Bacteria; kingdom Pseudomonadati; phylum Pseudomonadota; class Alphaproteobacteria; order Rhodobacterales; family Roseobacteraceae; genus Jannaschia; species Jannaschia sp. M317. The sequence goes on from NZ_CP081155.1 coordinate 916,833, forward strand.
CGATCTGTCGACCTGCGGGCTGTGCCCCGGATCGGCCAGCCCCAAAGCGCGGGCGAGCGCGGAGCGGAGCGCGGGGCCTTCGGGCCCCATGGCCGACAGGGTTCCGGCGGCCCCGTTCAGGGTGACGATACAGACGGCGGCGCGGATGTCCGGCAATTCGGACCGCAGGGCCAGCAACCCGCTGCCCCATGTCGCCACGGCTGCGCCAAAGGTCGTGACCACCGCAGGTTGCCCAAAGGTGCGGGCCAGCATCGGGGTTTCCGCATGGGCTTCGGCCAGATCGGCCAGCTGCGTCAGCAGCGCGTCCAGCCGTCCGTCCAACAGGGTCAGGACCTGACGCAGGCGCAGCGCCAGCGCCGTGTCCACGATGTCCTGCGAATTGGCGGCCCAATGCAGATAGCGGGTGAATTCCGGGGCCTGCGCCTCTTTGCGGAAGGCGGCCAGGAGGGCGGGCACCGGGATGCCGTCGCGCGCGATCTGTGCGGCCAACCCGCCGGGGTCGATCTGCAATTCCATCGTGGCGCGGTGCAGGTAGGTCGCCGCCTCCTGGGGGATCACGCCGGCCTCTCCCTGCACCTTGGCCAATGCGCCCTCGACGATCAGCATGGCGCGCAGCGTCGCGGTGTCGGTGAACAGGCGCGACAGCTCCGCATCAGCGAAGAGGTCGCGGAACATCTGCGAATCCTGCGGGGCGACGGTCATGTTCGGGTCTCCAGCGTGGTCAGGAAATCGGTGAGGTGTCGGGCCAGGATTTCGGGCGCTTCCCAGGGGGCGAAATGACCGGTGCGCGGCAAAAGACGCAAGGACGATCCGGGGATCAGGTCCGCAACTTCCCGCAGCAGGTCGGGGGGCGTCACCCCGTCCTCCGCCCCGGCAAGCGCAAGACAGGGCAGGCGCAGACCGCTGGTGGGCGTGTAGAAATCGCTGCCTGCCATGGCGTCGCAACCGTGGGCATAGGCATCGGGCGCGGTCGCGGCAAGCGCGGCTTGCCAACGTGGCAGGTCAGGATGGGCACGCGCATCGCGGCTGAACCAGCGCGGGGTCATCTGTGCGACAAGCGGGGCCATGCCGCCTGCGCGCACCTGGTCCGCACGGCTGCGCCAGCGGTCGGCGGTTCCGATCCTGGCCGCCGTGCCGATCAGGACAAGAGCGCGGATCAGGTCGGGGCGCTTTACCGCCAGGCCCTGCGCCACCATCCCGCCCAGTCCCAGGCTCACCAGAACGACGGGCGGGCCGGGATCGGCCTCCAACACCGTCTCTGCATCGGACACGAGCGTGCCCATACCGTAGGGCGTGCCCCCGCCCGACCCGCCATGCCCACGCAGATCGTAACGCAGGGCGCGGATCAGGGGCATCGCGGTCAGGACATCGTCCCAAAGGTGCAGATCCGTCGCGAGCGCGTTCACGAACAACAGGCGCGCGCCAGTGCCCGGCCCGTCGCGGCCTATCCGCAAGACGGTGCCGTCGCGCGTGGTGACGCGGTTCACGAGAGGCGCCGGATCAGACGGTTTCGGCGCGCCGTTCCTCGAAGCTCATCTCGATGAAGCTGGGGACATGATCGCCCAGACCGACGACGCGCGATCCGCCATCGTCGCGACCCCGGCCCCGACCGCCACGACGATTGTCTGAGCGGCGGCTGTCGTCACGGGCGGGTTTGTTGCGGGTCTCTTCGACCGGGGCTTCGGCCACGGGCGCGGCTTCTGCGGGGGCAGGTGCGGCGGGCGCGGCCTGCTCCGGCTCTGCGGGTTTGCGCGACCGGGACCGGGTGCGCGACGAGGTGCGCTTCGGCTCCTCCTCTGCGGCTTCGGCGGTCTGGCGGTCGGGACGACTGGGCGGGGCCCAGGGGTTTTCGCCCTTGGGAATGTCGGCTTTGACCAGGCGGGTGATCGCGTCGAGATATTTCTCGTCGGCGGGGGTGGCCAGGGTGTAGGCCGTGCCCAGCTTGCCCGCGCGCCCGGTGCGCCCGATGCGGTGAACATAATCCTCGGCGTGGCTGGGCACGTCGAAGTTGAACACATGGCTCACGTTCGGAATATCCAGACCCCGTGCGGCCACGTCCGAGGCCACGAGGAAGGTGATCGACCCGTCGCGGAACCCGTCGAGCGTGCGCGTGCGGTGCGATTGTTCCAGATCACCGTGGATCGGCTCGGCGTTGTAGCCGTGCTTCTTCAGCGATTTGGCGACGACGTCCACCTCGGTCTTGCGGTTGCAGAAGATGATCGCGTTGCGCAGTGGATTGTCTTCCAGGGCGCGGTCCCGGTCGATGATCGCGCGCAGAATCTCGCGCTTGTCCTTGGAGGCATAGTGTTTGGTCTTGGGGGCATGTTCCACAAGGACCTGCGTGATCGTCGCAGAGGTGGAGTTCTGACGCTCGACCTCGATCTTCTCGGGGTTGGACAGGAACTTGTTGGTGATCCGTTCGATCTCGGGGGCCATGGTGGCCGAGAAGAACAGCGTCTGGCGGGTAAAGGGCGTCATCTCGAAGATACGCTCGATATCGGGGATGAACCCCATGTCCAGCATCCGGTCGGCTTCGTCGATGACCATGATCTCGACACCCGTCAGCAGCAGCTTGCCACGTTCGAAATGGTCGATCAGTCGGCCCGGCGTGGCAATCAGCACGTCGACACCCCGGTCGATCAGCATGTCCTGTTCCTTGAACGACACGCCGCCGATCAACAGGGCCTTTTTCAGGCGCGATCCCTTTGCGTACAGCTCGAAGTTCTCGGCCACCTGCGCGGCAAGTTCGCGGGTCGGGGCCAGCACAAGGCTGCGCGGCATGCGCGCGCGCGCGCGACCCTTGCCCAGACGTGTGATCATCGGAAGCGTGAAGGCTGCCGTCTTGCCGGTGCCGGTCTGGGCGATTCCCAGAACGTCGCGGCCTTCCAGGGCGGGCTTGATGGCCCCCTCCTGAATCGGCGTGGGGGTGGTGTAACCGGTGGCCTCGATGGCCTTGAGAACCTTCGGGTCGAGGTTCAGGTCGGAAAAGCTGGTCATGTGCGTCCTGATTGGGGTCCTTGGCCGAATTGCCGTGACCCGGGGGGTATGGCAGGACGCCTGATGCCGCGCGTCCCTATGTTCATCGGATAGGGTCGGCCCCGTCCGGCAGGCGTCACTTATCAAAACCGTGGCCGGGGGTCAACTTGGGGGCGGGACCGCGCCTGCCTGTGCAGATGCAAGCCCAAACAAAGGTTCATGGGCCTGTCGTTCCGCTGTCGCATCACCATGAAACGCAATGCGCCATCGACCGCCTCTCAACCTGGAAAGGATGCTTTCATGACGCGTACGACCCTTCTCGCCTGCCTTCTTCTGACCGCTGCTCCGCTTGCCGCGCAGGAGATGGTTCCCGCAACCCTTGATGGTCACGCCCTGATCCCCGCCAACACGATGTCCGTTCCGCCCGCGGACGCTCCGCGCGATCTGTGGGTTTCGGGCAAGTTCACCGCCCGCGACGGAATTCGCGCCGACGTCCCCGGTAGCCTGCAACAAGCGACCGGGCTGAACCTGCCGTTTCTTGGCCAGCCGCTGCAGGGGATTTCCGGCTTTGCCGCGACGCGGGACGCCGAGGGCAACCTCTATGCGCTGATCGACAATGGCTTCGGCACCAAGCGCAACAGCCCCGACGCCATGCTTGGCTTTCTGCGGATCGCGCCTGATTTCGCCACCGGCGAGATCGAAATCCGCGAACGTGTCTGGCTGTCCGACCCGGATCGCATCGTGCCGTTCCGCCTGTCCTACGACGCGGGCGACAGCCGCTACCTGACCGGGGGCGACTTCGATCTGGAAGGGATGCAGATCGTGGGCGAGACCGTCTGGATCGGCGATGAATTCGGCCCCTACCTGATCTCTGCCACGCTGGACGGGCGGGTGACCGGGGTCTATCCGACCCGCCTGGGCGAGGTTGAGCTGCGCTCTCCCGATCATCCCGGGCTGATCGTCGGGGCCAAGGCGGGCGTCGACTATACCGTGCCGCGCTCCGGCGGGTACGAGGGGCTGGCCCTGACGCCGTCGGGTGACACGCTCTGGGGGATGCTGGAAAAGCCGCTGATCGCGGAGGACGGTAACGCGGAAGGTGCCTATCTTCGCGTCCTGGCTTTCGACCCCGTGACCCGCGACTGGACGGGGGACAGTTTCAAGTTCGCCCTGACCGAGGGGGCCGTTGCCATCGGTGACTTCAACTTCATCGACGACACCCGTGCGCTGGTGATCGAACGCGACGGCGGGCAGGGCGACCCGAGCCTTTCCTGCGCCGACGGGCAGCAGGACGGCTGTTTCGCAAAACCGGCCCAGGTCAAACGCGTCACCCTGATCGACACCGCCCAGATCGACGCGGACGGGTTTGTCGCCCGCCTGCGGCAGATCGACCTGATGGACATCGCCGACCCGAACGGCACCGCCCGTCTGGAGACCGATGGCGACGTGCCTGCGGGCCGTTTCACCTTCCCCTTCGTGACCATCGAAAGCGTCCTGCGCGACGGCCCGGAGCATATCCTGGTGGGCAACGACAACAATCTGCCGTTCTCGGCGGGGCGGCGTCTGGACCAACCGGATGCGAACGAGATGATCCGTCTGCACGTCCCCGAACTCCTCGCGGATTGACCGATCTTTTGTCCCGGGCGCTTCGGTGCCCGGGACAATCACGGATGCCTTGTGTCAGGTGGTCGTCGCCGAAGGATGCAGCATCGGGCGATAGCCTGCTGCCAGAACCCGGACCGTCATCGGGTTGGTCAGAACCTCGACCGGCCCATGTGGCAAAGGCGACGGCGCGCCGTATCCTCTGGGTCCATACGCCAGCGCGCGGCCGTGGGACACGAGCCAGTCCCGCCCGTCCCGACGAAACATCGCCCCCTCCGGAAGCGCCGTTGCATCCCCTGGGTGGCGCCGCATCTCGCGCGCGCCGGGTTTGGCGCGCAGCGCGTGCAACATCGCGTCGGCCTCTTTCGGGCCGGGCCAGTGACCCGTCGCCCGCGTCCAGGCCTCGGCGAAACGGACATAGTCAGCCCGCCTGCATTCGCCGCAGGGGCGATGACCGGCGGCCAGCGCCACGGCCTCATCCAGAAAGAACAGCGCCGTCCAACGGCCCACAGGCATGATGTCGCGGTGGCGGCCCCGGAACGACAGGGCGCAGCAGACCCAGGCACGGTGCTTCCAGCGGGCCGGGCCGATCACACCGTCCCGGTGCAGAACGCCCCGATTGCCCGTCAGCGTGCCGCGTGCGGGCGTGGCAAGAAAGGTGCCGTCTGGCTGGACCCGGTTCGGTTTTGGCAGGTCAGCCGTCCAGCAAGACGGCGTCGGTCATGACGACGGCCTGCATGGTCGACGGGTCGCGCACCAATTGCAGCATACCACGCAGCGTGGCGTGCTGAGCCTCGTCTGTGACAGGCAGCGGATCGGTCAGGCGCACCTCGATCGCGGTGCCGTGGTCGCCCGATCCGCAGAACGGACACTGGCCCAGGTCGGACACGAGCATGTAATCCCGCGTTTCCGCCTCCCAACCGACGGCGATCAGATAGCCAGAAATCTCAAAGGTATCGACCCCGTTCTCGATCTCTGCCGGGAAGCGTTTGGTCACTGACCAACTGTCGGCGCTCTCGTGCTCGGTCACCTCGATCTGGCCCAGTAGGTGCCAGGCGGGATCGGCTTCGGCCAGGGCGGCAGAGGCGAAGGGCAGGGCAGCGAGGGACAGGGCGACAGGCTTGTGCATCGGAGGCTCCGGCTGGGCAATGGAATCGGGGCGCACCTTTGCGGCAGGCCGCACCTGCGTCAACCTGCCGAACCTTGGGTCAGCGTCGTTCCGCCGAGGCGGCGCGGGCTCAGCCGTCGGTCGTGAGCCGCGCAGCCAGATCCGGGTCTTCGGCGGCTGCCTGTTCGATCCGCGCCTTCATGCCGTCCCGCGTGCCCAGATCGGCCAGAGGATCGGCCAGCAGGCCATCCGCATCCATCGTCAACCCGGCACGGATCGCGTCAAAGGCCAGGTCCGGGTCGGTTTCCATAAGATGATCCATGACGGTGCCGGTCCAGGCATCCGGCGTCTCGGTCCCCGCGTCCTCAGTGCCCAGGTAGGCCAGATAGCGCTCCGCGAACCGCGCCAGCGGCAGGTCGCCGGGGGGCAGGGCCTCTGTGTCGGCGGGCAGGCCGAGGGCGGCGGCGACAGTGGCGCGGGGAATCTGCATGGGGCAACGTCCGATCAGGTCAGGCTACGCGAAAGTGAACCGATAGGCGTAGCGCCGCAAGGCCAGCGTCGGGACGATCCGGGCGGCGGCCTGTACCCGGGGATGGTGATCGGAGCCGACGAGATACCCCCGCACCGCCCCGCCCTCGGCCTCTGCGATATCGGCCATGTAGCCCAGCACCTGTGCCACCGCCTCCGGCCGGGTCGATCCGGCCTTGAGCTCGACCACGACCCATGTTCCATCCTCGGCCCGGCCCAGAATATCGATGAATCCAGAGGCGACCTTCCGCTGTCGTCCGCCGTCCGCAAGGGTCAGGCCGGATTCCAACTGTCCGAGGTCGCGGCGAAGGGCTGCTTCGAGATCGGCCTCCAACCCGAAGGTCAACGCCTCGTCGTCCGGATCGCTGTCCGCCGCGTCACCCTCTTCGACCAACGCCGATACGGGGCCATTTTCCAGCGACTCCCTGAACTTGCGGTAGCTGTTCACCTGAGTGCGATACCACGCGACCTGCGTGCGGATGTCGCCCCTGTGAATATTCATGCGGGTCGGATTGGGCTGTCCTTGCGCGGCGTCCTGCGTTGAATACAGAAATGTCTCCAGCAACGAGGTCAGCCGGTCGCCGTCATAGGCCTGGTCCAGGTCGATGCCATAGGCCTGTTCCACCCGCGCCAGCGCCCGAACGCGCATGTCCCGGGTATTTTCATTGACGGGCTGGGTATCCAGCCAGGTCGTGTAGCGGGCGGTTTGCATCCAGGCCTTCCGAACAGTCAGGGGCGGATGCGGAGCCTAGCGGCCGAAGGGTTAACCCTAGATTAACGCTTCGGCCCGGCCCGGATGGATCACACCATCATCTCCTTCGTCGCGCTCAGCTTGACGTCCGGGTGGTCGCGTTCGATCCGGTCGATATCCCATTGCAGGCGCGTCAGAAAGACCGGGGCACCGTCGTTGTCATGGGCGATATGCTGCGTGTTCTTGGCCACGACACCCTCCACAGCCTCCTTGGAGCCGCTGATCCAGCGGGCGGAGGTGAACTGTGACTGGGAGAAGCTGACCGGCAGACCGTATTCCAACTCGATCCGGCTGGCGAGAACCTCGAATTGCAGGGCACCGACCACGCCCACGATGAAGCCGGAGCCGATGGCGGGCTTGAACACCTTGGCCGCGCCTTCCTCGGCGAATTGCATCAGCGCCTTTTCCAGATGCTTGGCCTTCATCGGGTCGCCTGCGCGCACCCCTTGCAGAAGTTCCGGCGCAAAGCTGGGGATCCCGGTAAAGCGCAGGGTTTCGCCTTCGGTCAGGGCATCGCCGATGCGCAGCTGGCCGTGGTTCGGAATGCCGATGATGTCGCCGGCCCAGGCCTCCTCGGCCAATTCGCGGTCGGCGGCGAGGAACAGGACCGGGTTCGAAATCGCCATCTGCTTCTTGGACCGCACATGCGTCAGCTTCATCCCGCGTTCGAAATGGCCCGACGCGAGACGGACAAAGGCGACGCGGTCGCGGTGCTTGGGGTCCATGTTGGCCTGCACCTTGAAGACGAAACCGGTAACGGTCTTTTCATCGGCGCTGACCTGACGGGGTTCGGCGCGCTGGGGCTGAGGGGGCGGGCCGTATTCGGCGATGCCGCTCATCAATTCCTGCACGCCGAAGCTGTTGATCGCAGACCCGAACCAGATCGGCGTCAGCGTCCCTTCCAGAAAGGCCTGCGCATCCATCGGCGGCAACAGTTCGCGCGCCATCTCCAATTCGTCGCGCAACTGCGCCAGTTGGTCGGCGGGGACGTGCTCGGCCAGTTTCGGATCGTCGAGCCCGCTGATCTTGACCGTCTCGGCCACCTTGTTGCGGTCGGCCCGGTCCATCAGTTCCAGCCGGTCATGCAACAGGTCGTAACACCCGATAAAGTCGCGCCCGACCCCGATGGGCCAGGACGCGGGGGTGACGTCGATGGCCAGGTTCTCCTGGATTTCGTCGATGATCTCGAAGGTGTCGCGGCTTTCGCGGTCCATTTTGTTGCAGAAGGTCAGGATCGGCAGATCACGCAGACGACAGACCTCGAACAGCTTCTGCGTCTGGGATTCCACGCCCTTGGCCCCGTCGATCACCATGACGGCGGCGTCGACGGCGGTGATGGTGCGATAGGTGTCTTCGGAAAAATCGCTGTGACCCGGTGTGTCGACCAGGTTGAAGCGGTATTCATCGGCACCCTGGTGAAAGTCGAAGGACATGGCAGACGCGGAAACGGAGATGCCGCGATCCTGCTCCATCTTCATGAAGTCCGACCGCGTGCGCCGGGCCTCGCCCTTCGCGCGCACCTGACCAGCCATCTGGATCGCGCCTCCATAGAGCAGAAATTTCTCGGTCAGCGTCGTCTTGCCCGCATCCGGGTGAGAGATGATCGCGAAGGTCCGGCGACGCCCGATTTCGGGCGGCAGGTCGGGGCGGTTGGTCTGCGGACCAGCGGAGAGGGCGGTATCGGGCATGGGCGCGATATAGGCGCGGCGCGCGGGCGGGGCAATCGCGCGCGACATTAACCGAATGGTGAGGGTTCAGCGGCTAGCCTGCGGCCCGAACGGATCAGGAGGGTGAGAGATGCGCGCATTCAGATATCAGGCCGAGGCGATCGAATGGGCCGTCATTCGGGCCGCAGGCGCGCTGAACCGCTGCACGGCGCGGCTGCGGGCGGGTCGCCAGACAGGTCCCGGGAATGCCAGAGTTTTCAAAAACTCTGGTCAAATCCTTAGAAGGATTTGACTGCGCCGCTAGTGCACCGGCTCCACCACCGGATCGATCAGGGTCCGGCCGCCATCCACCGTCAAGATCTGCCCGATCATGAAGCCGGAGGCGTCAGAGGCCAGATATTGCACCGTTTCGGCCAGTTCCGACGGCGAAGCGATGCGCCCCATGGGCGTCGCATCCACAATGGATTGCCGTAGCGCGCTGTCCTCGGCGATCCGCACCGTCAGGTTCGACGACATCACCGAGCCCACGGCCAGCCCGTTCACCCGAATGCGTTTTGACGCCAGGAATACCGCCAGCGACCGCGTCGCCTGATCCAGGGCTGCCGCGCTGATCGAATAGGCCAAAAGCTCCGGCTGCGTGCGGCGCCCGGCGATGGAGCCGACGTTGACGATGGTGCCGATGGTCCCTTCGTCGCGGCCGTCTTCTTCGGCTTGGTGAATCATCCGCTTGGCGACCGCCTGGCTTAACCGCAGGGCCGTCATCAGGTTCTGCTCCAGCAACTTGGAGACCGTGTCGTCCTCCGGGTCCAGCGGGTCGGTGACCAGCAACTGCCGCGAGGCATTCACCAGGATATCCACGCGGTCAAAGGCGTCGATCGTCGCAGACAGCAGATTCGCGACGGTCAGCCGTTCGCGCAGATCCCCCGCGAAATACCGCAAATGCCCCGAATCGTCGGTTTGCGCCTCGCCGACCTCGGCCTCCAGGCGGGCTTCGTCCCGGTCCGCGAACATGACGTTCGCGCCCATTTCCGCGAAATGCCGCGCGATGGCCAGTCCGACGCCGTGGGCGGCCCCGGTGACGATGGCGGTCTTGCCCGCAATGCTCAGGGTCATGGCTGTCTCCGCTTGGGGCGCGTGGCCTCGATCACCTTGTAGCCCGAGACGTCGGCGCGCACCACGGACTCGGCAAAAACCTCTGCCAGCGTCGCCTCATAGGGCAGATGCCGGTTTGCCACCATCAACAGCCGTCCGCGCGGTGACAGCAACCGCGCCGCCGCCTGCACAAAGGCACGGCCCAGGGCGGGGTCCGCCTTGCGCGATGTGTGGAACGGCGGGTTGGTCACCACGTAATCGAAGGGGCCGCCGGTCCAGGTGGTGGCGTCCGCCCAGTGGAACGTTGCCCGCGCGTCCGTCACATTGGCCCGCGCACAGTCCAGCGCGGCATGTTCCGCCTCGACCAGGGCGACCTGTCGGACTTTGTCGGAGGCCAGAATCCGTGTCGCCAGATAGCCCCACCCCGCGCCAAGGTCACAGACCTTGCCCGAGACGGCGCCCAGATGCCCGGCCAACAGGGCCGATCCCGGATCGATCCCATCGGCGGAAAAGACCCCCGCTGTCGTCACGAACCCATCGACCCGGCCCGGCACGGCGGCCCAACCCGCGGGCACCGCAGCGGGGGCGGTCACCGCGAAACACTTGCCGTGTGCCTTGGAATAGACCTCGCCCACGGCGCACACCTTCCGCAGCGTCTTCAGCAGCGAATCGATCCCCTCGGATTTTGCGCCGTCGACGATCAACGGCCCGCCGGGCCCGACCATCGCAAAGCCGCGCGCCAGCAGATCCAGCGTCAGCGCCTTGGCCCGCGCTGCAAACACCACGACGGCCGCGGCTGGCCCGGCCTGCTGCGGTGAAACCGCGACCCCGCGCGCGGACAGGGCGTCATGGTCGGGGCAGAACCCGTGCTCTGCCGCGACCCGGTCCAGTGGCAGACCATCCAGATCCAGATCGGCGGGGGGGCGCAAAAGAACGATCCGCCCGGTGTCGGGCAGGATGACGGAACCGCCGGACAGGGCGAGGGACAGGCGGGCGCTCATGGTCAGAGGATTACTCCTCCTTCTCCATGGTGCATTGCAGGGGGTGCTGGTTGCGACGGGCGAAATCCATCACTTGTGCGACCTTCGTTTCGGCGATCTCGTGGCTGAAGACGCCGACCACGGCCAGTCCCTTCTTGTGAACCGTCAGCATGATTTCGACCGCATGGCTGTGCCCGATGCCGAAAAACCGCTCCAATACCAGGACGACGAATTCCATCGGGGTATAGTCGTCGTTCAGCAGCAGCACCTTGTAAAGCGGCGGCTTGGCGGTCTTCGGCTTGACCTTGGTGGCCACGCCGGTATCGCCCTCGCCATCGTCGGGGCGGTCGGCCATCGCGCGGATGGTGCGGGTCTGGTCCGTAAGAAGCATGGTAAATGTCCGGGGTTGGCGTGCAATCCGATGAGGCCCAGTAATATAGCCAAATGGACATCCATTTAAAGAGGGCGCGTGCAGGCACCATGAACGACGTGACGACGATCGGTTTCGATGCCGATGACACCCTGTGGCACAACGAGACGGTTTTCGCCCTCACGCAGGAGAAATTCGCCGACCTTTTGCGCGACCATACAGACCCGGATCACTTGCTGGACCGGCTGTTGGAGGCGGAGCGGAGGAACCTGAAACACTATGGCTTCGGCATCAAGGGTTTCGTCCTGTCGATGATCGAGACCGCCATCGAGGTCACCGACGGCCGCGTGCCCGCACCGATCATCGCCCGCCTGCTGCACGAAGGCCGCGAAATGCTGCGCCACCCTGTCGATCTGTTGCCTGGCGTGGCCGAGACGGTCGCGGCTCTGGCGGGCAGCCACACGCTAGTGCTGATCACCAAGGGCGACTTGCTGGACCAGGAACGCAAGTTGGCCGAAAGCGGGCTCGGAGAGCTTTTCGACGGGATCGAGATCGTCAGCGACAAGACACCCAAGGTCTACACCCGCGCTTTCGACACCTATGGTGACGGCGCGGCGCGGGCCCTGATGGTCGGCAACTCGATGAAGTCCGACGTCCTGCCCGCGTTGGACGCCGGGGCCTGGGGTATCTTTTGTCCGTCGGGTATCGATTGGGCGCTGGAACGGGCGGACCCACCGCAGGACCATCCGCGCTATCGGCAGATCGACCGGCTGTCCGATCTGCCCGCCCTTTTGTCCGTCGTTCAATCGCGATAGCGCCGGGATCAGACCGGAGGACGCCATGACCGAAAAGATCTACAGCAATCTGACACAATTGGGCGGCGACACCCGCCTGCCCGACAGCCCCGACACCGCAGAGCTGGAGCGGGTGCCAAACCCCCAGGCCGATGTCGCCTATGCCGTGCGGTTCACCGCGCCGGAGTTCACGTCGCTTTGCCCGATGACGGGCCAGCCGGACTTTGCCCATCTGGTGATCGACTACGTGCCCGGCGACTGGCTGGTCGAATCCAAATCGCTGAAGCTGTTCCTCGGCGCGTTCCGCAACCACGGCGCATTCCATGAGGATTGCACAATTTCCATCGCGCGCCGGTTGGTGGATTTTCTTGGTCCGCGATGGCTGCGGATCGGCGGCTACTGGTATCCGCGGGGCGGCATCCCGATCGACGTCTTCTGGCAGACGGGCCCCCTGCCTGATGGCATCTGGTTGCCCGATCAAGGCGTCCCGCCCTACCGCGGTCGCGGATGAGCGGAACTTTTCGTTAAGGTTAACGCAGGCCCCCCGTTCCTCTGGCCATAAATACCGCGGGGGGCCGAAGGCGGGGGCAGGGCCCCCTCCAGCGTCTCAGATCAGCATGCCCTCGGCGGTCAGGGTCAGCTTACCGCCCAGCCAGGGGCCCAGCACTTCGGGCAGGCGCACCGACCCGTCCGACTGCTGTCCGTTTTCCAACACGGCGATCAGGCAGCGGCCTACCGCCAGACCGGACCCGTTGAGCGTGTGCACGAAGGCGGGCTTGCCGCCCTCGGTCGGCTTGTACCGGGCGTTCATCCGCCGTGCCTGGAAATCGCCCGTGGTCGAGCAGGACGAGATTTCCCGATAGGTATCCTGCCCCGGCAGCCAAACCTCGATGTCATGGGTCCGCCTTGCGCCAAAACCCATGTCCCCTGTGCACAGAACGACGGTCCGATAGGGCAGGCCCAGCTTTTCCAACAGGCCTTCGGCGCAGCGGGTCATGCGATCCAGCTCTTCGCGGCTCTTGTCGGGATGGGTGACGGAAACCATCTCGACCTTCTCGAACTGGTGCTGGCGCAGCATGCCCGAGGTGTCGCGTCCCGCCGATCCGGCTTCCGACCGGAAGCACAGGGTATGCGCGGTCATCCGGCGCGGCAGGCTTGCCTCGTCCAGGATGTCGCCCGCGACCGAATATGTCAGCGTCACTTCCGACGTGGGGATCAGCCAGAACCCCTCGCGCGTCAGAAAGGAATCGTCGCCGAACTTCGGCAACTTGTCGGTGCCCAGCATCGCCTCGTCGCGCACCAGAACGGGGGTCATGTGTTCGACCAGCCCGTTTTCCTCAGTATGGGTGTCCAGCATGAACTGCGCCAGCGCCCGGTGAATCCGCGCCACCGCGCCCCGCAACAACACGAACCGCGCCCCCGACAGTTTGGCGGCGGTCTCGAAATCCATGCCGGGTTTGACGCCCGCAATCTCGAAATGCTCGACCGGGGTGAAATCCAACGTGGGCGGGGTGCCCCAGCGATTGACCTCGACGTTGTCGGCCTCATCCGCGCCGTCGGGCACGTCGTCATAGGGCAGGTTCGGGATTTCCAGCAGGGCGTCGCGCAGGGCGACGTCCTTTTCGCGGGCCTCTTCCTCCAGTCGGGCGATCTCGGCTTTCTTGTCGGCGATCAGACCGCGCAGACGCTCGAACTCCGCGTCGTCGCCGCGGGCCTTGGCCGCGCCCACCTGTTTGGATGCAGCGTTCCGCTCCGCCAGCGCCGCTTCGGACGCGGTGATGCAGCCCCGCCGCGCCTCGTCCAGGGCCAGCAGATCCGCGGACAGGGGCGACAGGCCGCGACGGGCCAGTGCGGCGTCGAAAGCGGTGGGGTTGTCGCGGATGGCGCGGATGTCGTGCATGGGTCCGTCCTCAGGGTGTGGCGTTGTGGCAAGGGCCATAATCCGAACCGGGGGGCAAAGCCACCCAATCCGCGCGCGCGGGGTCTTCCAACCGGGCCTTGCGCCCCCTAAGTGCCCTCAGTAGGTTCGCCCACGACTTTCTCAGACAGGGGCGCGCCGACCCCAGATAGCCAAGGGATCAGACATGTTCGCAACCCCCGCCTTTGCCCAATCCGCAGGGGGCGCCGCCGGCGCCTTCGGCAGCTTTGTCCCCCTCATCCTGATCTTCGCGATCATGTATTTCCTGCTGATCCGTCCGCAGCAGAAAAAGGTGAAGGAGCATAAGGCCATGGTCGAGGCGCTGCGCCGGGGCGATCAGGTCGTCACCCAGGGCGGCATCGTCGGCAAGGTGTCCAAGGTCAAGGAAGACGGCGAGATCGAGGTCGAAATCGCCGAGGGCGTGAAGGTTCGCGTCATCCGCGGCACCATCGCGCAGGTTCTGTCCAAGACCGAACCGGCGGCCTGACCCATGCTGCAGATCGCGCTGTGGAAGCGTCTGTCGATCCTTCTTGTCTGCGTGATCGGATTGGCGCTGGCCGCGCCGAACCTGTTCTATGGCCCGGTGGAGCGTCATAACGACGCCGCCGACGCCCTGGAACGCGGTGCGATCTCCACGCCCGAGATCGAGGCCGCGCTGGCCGAATGGCCCGATGCCCTGCCGTCGGGCCTGGTGAACCTGGGCCTTGATCTGCGCGGCGGCGCGCATCTGCTGGCCGAAGTGCAACTGCAGGACGTCTACGAAGGCCGCCTCGACGGCTACTGGCCCGATGTCCGCGATACCCTGCGCGGCGTGCGTGAACAGGTCGGCACGATCCGCCGCCAGGACAGCCCGCCCGACGAACTCCGCATTCGCATTTCCCGGCCCGAGGGGTTGCAGGTCGCCGTCGACGCCGTGCGTGATCTGGCCCAGCCCATCGTGTCGCTGACCGGCGTGGGGGAACAGGACATCGACGTGGCCGGCGCGGGCGACATCGTCACCGTGACCCTGTCGGACGCCGAAAAGGCCGCCACCGATGACCGCACCTTGCAGCAATCGCTGGAAATCATCCGCCGTCGCGTCGACGAGGCCGGCACGCGAGAGCCTACGATCCAACGCCAGGGGGCAGACCGCATCCTGATCCAGGTTCCCGGCATCGGCTCTGCGCAGGAATTGAAAGAGCTGATTGGCACCACCGCCAAGCTGACCTTCCACCCGGTCATCAGCCGGTCCGTGGCCGCCGACACCCGCACCGACGGCGATCAGATTGCCCTGCCGGACATGGATGACGCCAGCCGCACGTTGCTGCTGGAACGCTCGCCCGTGGTGACCGGCGACGACCTGGTCGACAGCCAGCCCGGATTTGATCAGAACGGTCGTCCTGCCGTGACCTTCCGTTTCAACCCCTCGGGCGCGCGCAAGTTCGGCGAATACACCTCCGCCAACATCGGGGCCCCCTTCGCCATCGTCCTCGACGACGAAGTGGTGACGGACCCCACGATCCAAAGCGCGATCACCGGCGGGTCCGGGCAGATCACCGGCAACTTCACGGTCGAAGAGGCGAACCGCCTGTCGATCCTGCTGCGCGCCGGGGCCCTGCCCGCCGAGATGACCTTTCTCGAAGAACGCACCATCGGCCCGGAACTGGGCCAGGACAGCATCGACGCGGGGCAGGTCGCCTCTCTGGTGGCGATGGCCGCGGTCGTGGTCTTCATGATTGCAAGCTACGGCTTGTTCGGCGCTTTCGCGACGGTCGCGCTGGGCATCAACGTGGCTTTGATCTTCGGCATCCTGTCGCTGATCGGGGGCACGCTGACCCTGCCGGGCATCGCGGGGATCGTGCTGACCATCGGCATGGCGGTGGACGCCAACGTGCTGGTGTTCGAACGTATCCGCGAAGAGCTCAAGACCGCGCGCGGCCCCGCCCGTGCGATCGAGCTGGGCTACGAACGCGCGCTCAGCGCCATCATCGACGCCAACATCACCACGTTCATCATCGCGGTGATTCTCTTTACCCTCGGCTCCGGCCCGGTGCGCGGCTTTGCGGTCACGCTCGGCATCGGCATCCTGACATCGGTCTTCACCGCGATCTTCGTGACGCGTCTGTTGATCGTGATCTGGTTCGAACGCCGCCGCCCCAAGACGATCGAGGTCTGACATGCGCCTGAGACTGGTTCCCCAGGACACCAACTGGGATTTCATGCGCTATCGCAAGTTCACCTTCGGGGCCTCGGTGGTCGCGATGGTGGGGGCGATTGCGATCTGGCTGATCGTCGGCCTGAACTTCGGCATCGACTTTCTGGGCGGCACCACCATCCGCACCGAAAGCACGGCCTCGGTCGACGTCGCCGCCTACCGCGCCGCGCTGGAACCGTTGGGCCTGGGGGATGTGACCATCACCGAGGTTTTCGACCCCACCTTCGAGGCCGGGCGCAACGTGGCCCAGGTCCGTATCCAGGCGCAGGAAGGGGCCGAGTCGGTTACGCCGGAGGTCATAGCCGGTGTCGAAGCCGCGCTGCAGACCGTGGATCCGTCCATCACGTTCCCATCCGTGGAATCCGTCGGCCCCAAGGTCTCGGGAGAGCTGATCACCACCGCCTTGCTGGCCGTTGGCGCATCGCTCGTGGCGATCCTGTTCTACATCTGGCTGCGGTTTGAATGGCAGTTCTCGGTCGGGGCGATTGCGGCGCTGGTGCATGACGTGGTTCTGACCATCGGCGTTTTCAGCCTGCTGCAGATCCGCTTCGACCTGGCGACCATCGCAGCGATCCTGACGATCATCGGCTATTCGATCAATGATACCGTCGTGATCTTCGACCGCCTGCGTGAGAACCTGATTAAGTTCAAGAAAACGCCGTTGATCGATATCATGAACAAATCGGTGAACGAGACGCTCAGCCGGACCCTGATGACCTCGGGCACGACGCTGCTGGCGTTGGTTGCACTGCTGGTGCTGGGCGGGGATGTGATCCGCGGCTTCGTCTTTGCGATCTTCTGGGGCGTGATCGTGGGCACCTATTCGTCGGTCTACGTGGCCAAGAACGTGGTGCTGATGCTGGGCGTGGACCGCGACCCGAAAAAGCCGTCGGACGCGGGCACGCAGTTCGCCAACATCGACGCCTGAGTCAGAGCGTGTTGGCCAGTGCGACGGTGCTGTTGGACGAGGTCCAGGCGTCGAGGTGCCACCCAAGTTCTGTCGCGATCCGCTCCAACTCGGACGGGTCGGACCCGGTGCCGTTGGGCCGCTCGCGGATCCGCTCCGCATAGGTCAGGCCGACGGCATAGGTCATGTCGGTGAGGGCATTCACCTCTTCTTCGGTGCCCGAGGCGAGCAGGCTGTTCATGTCGTTGACGAAGGCTTCGAGGATGTCGAGATCGGCATCCGACAGGCTCGACACGTCATTGTAGACCGCCTCGTGGAACGCCTGGTCAAAGGGCTGATAGTTCCGCATCGCGGCGGCGAATGTCTCTCCGACGAAACCTTGGGTGCCCATCGTTTCTTCCATGGCGTATTGCTGGCTATGGATGCCCGCGACCAACAGGCCGGACGTCGCCAGGGCCACGCCCGCAGCCGCCGCCGTCAGCACGACCCAATCGACCGTAACGGCCCCATGTTCGGAGCGCAGGAACCCATGACGCAAGCGGGAAAGGGACATGACCGGAAACCTCGTCGACCTGTAAAACGTGCTGCTTTCCCTGACAGATCATTGTGGCGCGGGGGTGTCGGACCGGGGGCGGCAAGGTGCCCGCGTGCGCGTAGACGTCGACAAATCGCGACGATTGTTTCCTGCCGGGCGCTTGACCAGGCACCCGTCCAGGCGGTGCCATGACCGCCTTTCATGATCTTGTCGCCGTCGACCTGCCGCAGCTTGGCTTTCTGATCGCCATTGCCGTTCTGGCCGGCGTCGTGCGCGGCTTTTCGGGCTTCGGGTCTGCCTTGATCTACATCCCTCTCGCAGCTTCGGTCCTGCCGCCGGTCTGGGTGCTGATCACACTGACGCTGATGGATATGATCGGCCCGCTGCCCAATATCCCCCGTGCCTTGCGCGATGGCCGTCCCCGGCAGGTTGCGGCGATCGGGGGCGTCGCGGCGCTGGCGCTGTTGCCCGGGCTATGGCTTCTGGACCGCATGGACGATGGGGTGTTCCGCTGGACCGTCTCGGCGCTCTGCCTTCTGACGGTTATCCTGATGGCTTCCGGTTGGCGGTGGCACGGGCGCATGGGCCCCGGTGTGGTGCTGGGCAGCGGGGCGTTGTCCGGATTTCTGGGCGGTGTGTCCGGGCTGTCCGGGCCGCCCGTTGTTCTGACCTATATGTCGACCGCCCTCCCCGCAGCGGTGATTCGTGCGAATGTCCTGATGTACCTGGTGCTTTGGGACGGTATCCTCATGACGACGCTGGCCGTGCAGGGGCGGCTGTCTGTCGCCCCGCTGGTCCTTGGCGCGGTGCTGATCCTGCCCTATCTGGGGGCCAATGTGATCGGGGCCCGCCTGTTCCGTCCGGAGCGGGAGGGGATCTACCGCATCACTGCCTATGTCATCATCACCGGGGCCGCGCTCATGGCCCTGCCGATCTGGAGCGGATCATGAACCTGACCGAAGTGACCTTTGACGACGCGCGCCCCTTTGACGGCTATGGTCCCGGCTTCTTCCGCATCGGCGGTGACGTGGCCAAGGGGGCGCTGGTCCTGCATCCTGGCGGTGTCGCGCCCTGGGGCGGCTACGCGGACGTGGCCACGCTGACGGCGCTGGCCGGTGACATCGATGTCATCTTCATCGGCACCGGGGCAGAAATCGCGCACGCCCCCGCTGCCCTGCGCGACGCCGTCGAAGCTGCGGGCCTGGGGTTGGAGGTGATGAACACCCCCGCCGCCTGCCGGACCTATAACGTCCTTGTGGGCGAAGGCCGCCGCGTCGCCGCAGCGGTCCTGCCCGTCGACTAGAACGTGTCGATTGCGGGCACCGTATAGCCCAGACCGGAACTGATCCGCGACAGGTCCGCCGCGTTATAGCCGGTGCCGGTCGGCCGTGTTTCACCCGCGTTGTCGTAGGCGATGTTCACCACCACATCGAGATCGTTTGCCAGGCCCACCGCGTCCGGATCGCTGCCGTCGCCGATCATTCCGTTCATCGCGTTGGAAAAGGCCGCCAGTTCGGCCCGGTCCGTTCCGTCCAGCGCCGCGACACCGCGCAGCAAGGTCTCGAACCCGGCGACGTCATGGGGCGCATAGCCAAAGCCGGTGCGCAGCCGCACCAGGACCGACGGCGCGTTCATCGCGTCGTTGATGTCGTTCACGGCTTCTTCGGTGCCGCCCGCCACAAGGGTCATCGTCGCCAGGACAAGCCCCGTTGCCGCAGCCGTCAGCACCACCCAGTCAACGGTTACGGCACCGTGCTCGTCTGTCACAAAGGTCGAAATGAACATGGTAGGGACTCAATTTGCTGAAAATTGAGTCCCAGTAATAGCGGTCTTCAATGGCGGAAATGCGGCCGGTTCAACGCGAAGCTGGCAACAATAACCCCTACCAGTGGCCAGTGTTTCCCATGGAGGCCCAGGGCTCCTGCGGGGGCTTGCTCTCCCCCATCTGCAGCAGCTCGATCGAGATGTTGTCGGGGCTGCGCACAAAGGCCATGTGCCCGTCGCGCGGCGGCCGGTTGATCGTGATGCCTGCGTCCATCAGCTCCTGGCACAGCGCATAGATATCTTCGACCCGATAGGCGATATGGCCAAAATGGCGGCTGTCATTGGGCAGCGCGTCGTCCCCGTCCCAATTGTAGGTCAGCTCCAGATCGGCGTGGCCATCTGCCTGGTCCGGGGGGCAGAGGAAAACGTTGGTATAGCGCCCCGCCTCACTTTCGGTGCGGTGACGCTCGATCAGGCCCAGACGTTTGTAGAACGCCAGCGAGACGTCCAGATCCTTCACGCGGACCATGAGGTGACGATAGCTGATTTTCATTTCGGGTCTCCGGTTTGCGATGTTGCCCGGACCCTATCCCTTGTGTCCGCGGCGGCAACCCCCGGCGAATGGGCCCTCTCGAATCCCCCATGGTCACCGTCGCGACATCGACCCTGATCAACAGGCTTGGGGCGGCGGATCCTCCAAGGGATGATGCCATCCACCGCCCCCAAGGCTCGGCCCACCAACAGGACCCGTCTGCCTTAGGGGTGCCACCTTGGGCCCAAACGCGCCCGCGCGCCGCGACCGTCCTGCCGGGGGTGGGGCGCAGCTGCCCGGTCGGGGCTTCGCAGGGGCGGTGCCGTCTTCGGTTCCGACGGCCCAGGTGCCCACGACATGTTGCGTCCCCCCGTCCCGGCAAGGCACCATAGGCCCAACCTTCGAATCCCGGAATCCTACTCATGCCCCTGACGCCAGAGCAACAAGCCGACATCGACGCACAACGCGCGCAGTCCCACACGACCCGCCGCGCCACCGTGCCGGGGATGGAGGCACATCTTTACACGGCGCAAACCGTGCTGGATCACGGCTTCGTCCGGGTCATCGACTACATGGGCGACGACAGCGCCATCACCCAGGCCGCCCGCGTCAGCTATGGGCGCGGCACCAAGGCGGTCAGCAACGACGAAGGGCTGATCCGCTACCTGATGCGGCACTGGCATTCGACCCCCTTCGAGATGTGCGAGATCAAGCTGCACGTGAAGCTGCCTGTCTTCGTGGCCCGCCAGTGGATTCGCCACCGCACCGCCAACGTCAACGAATACTCCGCCCGCTATTCGATCCTGGATCGGGAGTTTTATATCCCCGCCCTGGACGATCTGGCGGCGCAATCGACGACCAACAACCAGGGTCGGGGCGAGGCGCTTTCAGGCGAGGAGGCGCAGCGCGTCCTAGACTGGTTACGCGACGACAGCACCCGCGCCTACGACCACTACGAGGCGATGATTTCCGACGAAGGGCAACAGGGACTGGCGCGCGAACTGGCCCGCATGAACCTGCCCGCGAATATCTATACGCAATGGTACTGGAAAGTTGACCTCCACAATCTGTTCCACTTCCTCCGCCTGCGCGCTGACGCCCACGCCCAGATGGAAATCCGAGTCTACGCGGAAAAGATTTGCGAAATCGTTAAGGACTGGGTCCCCCACGCCTATTCCGCCTTCGAAGACTACCGGTTGGGCGGTGCCCAGCTGTCTGCCCGGGGGGTTGACTGCGTCCGCCGGATGCTGGCTGGCGAGGAGGTGACGCAGGAGACGAGTGGCATGTCTAAGGGGGAATGGCGGGAGTTTATGGGGTTGGTGGGGTGAAGAAGCTATGGATAAGCCATGCATGGGCTGACAATTCGAACCAGAGCTTCGACTACCTTGTCCAGGAACTCGAAGAGACTGGACTTGAGGTTATATATGATGACGTAGTAATTCCAACCGGCCAGTCTTTATGGTCGGTAATTGACAATACAATCGTGTGGTCAGATATTGATGGCCTCGCCTTAGTTGTGACAAAAGCGAGCCTCGCCAGTCACGCGGTTCAGCTCGAGCTAGATATGTTCGTTCGGCGCCTGCTTGCAGATTACCAATTCCCAATATTTGGTATCCTTGCTGAGGGAATTGATTATTCAGAGATTCCGTCGATATTGGCCACAAGGAATTGCGTTAGTCTTGAATCCGATGATTGGCGAGAGAGAATAAAGGCAGGCCTTAGTGGGGAGGCTGCAACTACTAGCAGAGAACGAGTTCACCCAATATTCTATTCGATTGACCCTCTTGGGGCGGTATGTGAGTTCCATCCAAGAGTTGGGTCCTTGTCTTCATTCTTTGTTGCTTACGATCAAAATGAAGTTCGGGGTGGCGGCGCGAGCCTAATCGGTTGGCGCGCACCGTTTTCTGGTCCTCGAGGCAGCGCACCAGTTTCCGCACGTTCTTTTAGGAATGCGAAACGCATAAACAGAGACGGATGGGTGATTTTCGAAGTTGGAGAGAGTTTGCCGTATGGGCAAAGTGCCTTTTTTGAAATTGCACCAACGTCGACAATTATGCGTTTCGGCGGACGGCTCGCGACTGGAGAATTAAAGTATGTTGAAGTCAGAAGGAAATGAGAATTATTGGTTTAGATCACCCGACGCAAGCGGTTGATATTCTAAAACCGATCCCTAACCGCCCCCCAAACCATCCCCGCCTGCGCCGCCCAGGGCCCCAACCAGCGCCCTCCAGGCAAGGCTGGCACCGGCAGGCGTGACAGCACCTCGAACCGCGCCCGCTCGCCCCGCATCGCCTCTACCGCGACCTTCCCGAACAGCGTCGACAGCGCCAGCCCGTGGCCCGAATATCCGCCCGCCGAGAACACGCCCGGGCGGACTTCTGCCAGGTAGGGCAGGCGCGTGGCCGTCACCGCCAGCGTCCCGCCCCAGGCGTGGGTGAAGCGGACGTCGCGTAGCTCCGGGTAGACGCATGACAGGTTGCGCCGGACCCGGGCCGCGATGTCGGTGGGGAAGCGTTTGCCGTAGCTTTCGCCCCCGCCGTAGACCAGCCGCCCGTCCCGCGTCTGCCAGAAATAATTTACCACAAAACGTGAATCCGCCACCGCAGGCATACCCCGTTTTGTATCAAAAGGCGGGTTTTCCAGCGGCTCCGTCACCGCGATGAAGTTGTTGATCGGAAGCACCCGCGCCGCCGTCTTGCCCGTCAGATGCGGCGCGTAGCCGTTCGTCGCCTGCAACACGAACCGCGCCCGAACCCGCCCGTGGGCCGTCGCCACGGTGTCGCCGATATGGTGCACCTCGGAGGTCTCGTGGATCGAAACGCCTGCGTTTACAGCGGCTTGCGCCAGGCCTAGCACATAAGCCAACGGGTTGCAGTAGTGCGCCGACGGGTCCAGCACCCCCCCGGCGTAGGCCCTGGTCCCGATACAGGCAGAAACCTCCGCTTGATCAAGCACTTGCAGGTCAGTCCCGTAGGTCACGTTCATCCACGCGGCCTTCTTCCGGGCATCCCGCGCCTCGGGCTCCGACAGGCTGACCGACAGGATGCCGGGACGCGGATCCGCCAAGGGCGCGTGAGCGGAAATGAGTTTTTGCGTCAAGGACTTGGCCTCTTCCGCCAAGGTCCAGAGCGCTCGCGCATCGGTGCCCAGGTCGGCCTGGCTCCAGTTGAAACCGGACCCGATCTGACCTCCGTTGCGACCCGAGGCCCCCCAGCCAACGCGCTGTGCCTCCAGCAGCGTGACCGACAGGCCCGCCTGCGCCGCATGCAGCGCCGCCGAAAGCCCCGTCAGCCCGCCACCAATGACGCAGAGGTCGACGTCGTGATGTCCCTCAAGCCGTGGAAAAGGCGAGGGAAATGCAACGTCCTCTGCGTACCAGGTCCGGGGCCAGACGCCCCGGTCGCCGTTCGCATGCAGCCAGCTAGACATTCAGCAGCAGATGCTCCCGCTCCCAGGGCGAGATGACCTGCAGGAAAGCACCGTATTCCATGCGTTTGACCGCTGCGTAGACGCGCGCAAAATCGGGGTGCAGCACCTCGTGGATCTCGGTCGCTTCTTCGAACAGGTCCAGCGCTTCGGACAGGTGCGAGGGGATGCCATCCGCGCTGTTGTAGGCGTCGCCGGTGAACTGCGGGGCGGGGTCTATCTTGTTGACAAGACCCAGATATCCGCAGGCGAGCGAGGCCGCGATGCCCAGATAGGGGTTGCAGTCCATGCCCGCGATGCGGTTCTCGATGCGCTTGGCTTCCGGTTCTGACACCGGTACGCGCAGCCCGGTCGTCCGATTGTCACGCCCCCATTCCAGATTGATCGGCGCGGCGAAGTCGCGAACATAGCGGCGATAGCTGTTCACGTAGGGGGCCAGCAGGGCAATAACCGACGGCAGGTGCGTCTGCATCCCGCCGATAAAGTGCATGAATTCATCGGTTTCCGTGCCGTCGCCGCCGTCGAACAGGTTTCGGCCCGTGGCACGGTCGACGACCGAATGGTGCATGTGCATGGCCGATCCGGGTTCATCCTGGATGGGCTTGGCCATGAAGGTGGCATAGCAGTCGTGGCGCAGGGCGGCTTCACGGATCAAGCGTTTGAAATAGAAGATCTCATCGGCCAGCTTGACGGGGTCGCCGTGGCGCATGTTCATCTCTACCTGGCCGGACCCGCCCTCCTGCAGGATGCCGTCGATCTCCAACCCCATGGCTTCGGCATAGTCGTAGATGTCGTCGATCACGGGGCCGTATTCGTCCACGGCTGACATGGAATAGGCCTGCCGCCCCGCTGCCCGTCTGCCGGACCGGCCCATCGGGGGCTCGACCGGTTTGGATGGATCGGTGTTGCGGGCGACAAGATAGAACTCCATCTCCGGGGCGACGACCGGCTCCCAACCGCGCGCATGGTAAAGATCGACGACCCTTTTCAAAACGTTGCGCGGAGCGGTGTGGACCGGATCCCCGGCCTGATCGTGCATGTCGTGGATGACCTGCATGGTCCAGTCAGCCGTCCAGGGCGCGGCGCAGGCGGTTTCGAAATCCGGGGTCAGGATCATGTCCGGCTCAAGGAAGGCGGTGTCGCCGTCCTCGGCCCAATCGCCGGTGATGGTCTGCTGAAAGATGGAGTTGGGCAGGTAGAACCGGGCCTGTTTGGCGAATTTGGCTGCGGGCATGGCCTTGCCGCGCGCAATGCCGGACAGGTCGGCCACGATGCATTCAACTTCGTCCAGGCGTCGCCCGTCCAGATAGGCGCGGGCATGGTCCGGGATCTGTGACAGCCAGTCAGACATGGACCACCCGTGTCTTGAGAAAGCGCGCGATGGCGTCGCCCATCCGGTCGGATTGGACCGGCAATGCGATGTCGCGGCTTGCCTGGTCCATCCGGTCGTCGGGGTAGGTGCCGGTCCCGCGCCGTCGGTGAACCAGGTCGCCGATCAGGCGGTTCTGGAATTCCGGATGGGCCTGCACGGTAAATGCGCGGGTGCCGTAGACGAGCATCGCGTTCTCGCAGAAATCGTTCTGCGCCAGTCGTTTGGCATCGGTCGGCAAGGTGATGACCTGATCCTGATGCCAGGCGTTGAGTGCGATGGGATCTGCCCCTTCGATGGCATAATCCCGGCGACCGACCGACCAGCCGCCATCGAACTTGACGACTGTGCCGCCCAAGGCGCGCGCGATGATCTGGTGGCCAAAGCAGATGCCGACCAACGGGCGATCGGCGGCATAGATGTCGCGGACGAACTGTTCCAGCGGCGCGATAAAGGCGTGGTCCTCGTAGACCCCGTGCCTGGACCCGCTGACGATCCAGGCATCGGCGGCAAGGGCGGTTTCAGGAAAGGCCATGCCCTCCACGTCCCAGCTTTGAAAGGTGAAGCCGTGGCCATCGAGGAGGCGGGCGAACATGGCGTCGTAGTCGCCATGAACCGGTTGCAGGGGGTCGAGCAGGTGCCCGCACATGAGGATGCCGATATGCATGGGGTTTTCCAGTTGGGATTGTGGCGACGCTAGGCGCGGCGCGCGGGCTGGGCAAGGTGCTTGCACATGTCTCGGCCGTTGGCCATGCTCTCTCAAGCCAGATTTCGCGTGTTTCCGTCTTGCTGATGTCGGGGTTTGATCCCATCGACAGGATGCGCAATCACGGGGGGATACCGCCGAAGGAAGAACGCCATGATTGCACGGTTCACGATGTTTGCGGGGCTCTGCCTTGCCTTGGTCGCTTGCCAGGACGCACCAGAGGCCGGCGTGCCGGCCGCCAGCCTGTCGAGCGGCGGGGCCACCGGTGTCTCCGATGTACGCCCATCTGGCGGCGCGCTTGGTTTGACCAACACGGAGCGGGGCGCGCGCGGTCTGGGCACCCTGTCCCGCGATGATCGTCTTTTGCGGGCGGCGCGCAAGCACGTCGCCTGGATGGCCAAGAATGGCCGGATGAGCCATCGCGGTACTGGCGGCAGCACGATGAGCGATCGGATCAAGGCCGAAGGCTACCGCGCCTGTTTCGCCGCCGAGAACGTGGCCTTCGGCCAAAAGACGGCCACCGATGTGACCGAGGCCTGGATGGCGTCCAAGGGGCACCGGACCAACATCCTCGACCGCCGGGCGCAACACGGGGCCGTGGCCCATGCGGTCGACGGGGCCGGTCAGACCTATTGGGTGATGGTGCTGGCGCGGCCCTGCTGAGGATCAGACGGTATCGAGGTAGAGGTCCATCCGCTCCGCTTCGGTCAGCTCTTCGATGTCGCGCAGCTCCTGCCGTTTGGTCAGGACCATGTTCTCGATCAATCCCTGCGGCAGCAGACGACGCGTCCAAGGGTCGGTTTCGAAGCGGTCGATGGCCTCGGCCCAAGTGCCCGGCGTCTGGGGCAGGTCCAGCGCATAAGCGTTGCCGGTGATCGGCGCGGTCGGTTCCGCCGCATCCTCGATGCCACGCAGCGCGGCGGCCAGGATCACGGCCAGCAGCAGATAGGGGTTCACGTCTCCGCCTGAAATACGGTGCTCGATCCGGCGCGCGACATTCGGGCTGGACGGGATGCGAATGGCCGCTGTGCGGTTTTCGTAGGCCCAGGCCAGACCCGTGGGGGCATGGGCCCCCGGCACCAACCTGTCGTAGCTGTTGAGATGGGGCGCAAAGATCAGGGTCGATGCGGGCGCGGCGGCCAACAGTCCGGCGACCGCGTGGCGCAACATGTCGGACCCCTGCGGCGTGCCATTGTCGAACACGTTGCGCCCCTCGGCGTCGAGAACCGAGAAATGCACATGCATCCCGTTGCCCGCATAATCCGGGTAGGGTTTCGCCATGAAGCTGGCGGCAAAGCCGTGGCGCCGCGCCAGCCCGCGCAGGGCCAGCTTGAACAGCCAGGCGTCGTCGGCCGCCTTCAGCGCGTCGGGCTGATGGGCCAGATCGATTTCGAACTGGCCGATCCCCGCCTCGGAGATGGCGGTGTTGGCCGGAATGTCCATCGCTTCGCAGGCGTCGTAAAGCTGGGTGAAGAACCCGTCAAAGGCATCCAGTGCGCGCATCGACAGCGTTTCGGCACCCGGACGCCGCTTGCCCGAGACCGGTGATTTGGGCACCCGCAGCTGCCGCGTGGAATCGTCGATCAGGTAGAATTCCATCTCGGTCGCGACCACGGGCGTCAGGCCCCGTTTGGCATAGCTGGCCAGAACGGCGGCCAGCGCATGACGCGGATCGCCTGCAAACGGCCGCCCGTCACCGTGGTACATCCACACCGGCAACAGGGCCGTCGGCGTGTCCAGCCAGGGCATTGGCACAAATCCACGTTCCGTGGGCTTCAGGATGCCGTCAGCATCGCCGGTGTCGAACACCAGCGGGCTGTCTTCGATATCCTCGCCCCAGATATCGAGATTCAGGATCGAGAAGGGAAAGCGCGTGCCCTCCGTCTCCAGCTTGTGCGCGAAACGGCGGGGGATGCGTTTGCCCCGCGCCTGAGCATTCAGGTCACAGGCGGCGGCGCGGACGGAGTGGATGTGGGGATTGGCATGCAGCCAGCCCTGGGCTTGGTCGACGGGTGCGTCGTTCATCTGATGATCTGGGGTAGCAGCCGGGGGCGTCGCCCTGCGGCCTGGGGGAGGTGCCGGTTCAGGTGCCGGTTGATCGCTCCCATGATCCCGATGATCACCAGGGTCAAGAGGATGAAATACCCGGCGAGGATCGGATAGGGCACGAAGGGATTGAACGTCTTGTCTGCGAAGTACTGCGCGTAATAAAGCGCGTCGCCCTTTTGTTGCCGTGCCGGAAAGCCGGTGAAGAAGACCAGCGTCGTGGCATGGAACAGAAAGATCGCTTCGTTTGTGTAGGCAGGCCAGGCCAGCCGCAGCATCGTGGGCCAGGTGATGCGCCGGAACTTGACCCAGCCGGTCAGCCCATAAGCCTCGGCCGCTTCCTGGTCACCCTTGGGGACAGATTGCAGGGCACCGTAGAAAATCTCGCCGGAATAGGCCGCCGTGTTGAGAAACAGCACGACCAAAGCTCCGAGCCAGGCCGAGGAGAAGGGTTCGGCCCAAGGGGCCACCTGTTTGAGCGACAAGAACAGGAAGTAGGCAAAGAAGAACTGAATGAAGAGCGGCGACCCTCGGAACAGGAACACGAACCACTGGGCAGGTTTTCTCGCCAGCGGATTGCTGGATGCCTTGCCCACCGCCACCAAGGTCGCCAGCGCGAACCCCGAAATCAGGGCCAGAATGCCAAAATAGACGTTCCAGATCATCCCCGACCCGATCAACGTCACCTGCTGGCAAAGCGTGAAGTCGGTTCGCGGCAACAGCCGTTCCCCGATGCCAAGCGACCGCAGGCCGTAGTCGGCGATCGTGGTGAAACAATCCTCCATCACACGCCTGCCTTTCGCATGGCTTCGCCCGCTGCCGTGGCCTGGCCGCGCGACAGCCGGCGGCCCAGGCGGTCGATCACGATCTCGGAGACGCGGGTAAAGGCGAGATAGAAGATCAGCAGCGCCAGAAAATACCACATCCGCCAATCCGGATGCGGGTAGTCCGAGAAACGGGGGGTCTTGGCCGCCCCCAGTTCACGCGCCCAATAGACGATGTCTTCGACGCCCAGCAGAAACAGCAACGGGGTCGCCTTGATCAGCACCATCCACAAATTGCCCAAACCCGGCAACGCATAGACCCACATCTGCGGCACCACGATCCGGCGAAACGTCTGCCGGCGCGACATGCCATAGGCCTCGGCGGTTTCGACCTGTGCCCGTGGCACGGCCTTCATCGCGCCATAAAGGACGTTCGCCGCGAAGGCCCCGAAGACAATGGCGAATGTCAGCACGGCGATGGCAAAGCCATACCCCTCGTGCACCCATTGCGGCGCAGAGCCGAGCGGAAGCTTGGCCTCGGGGCAGACGAGGAAATCGGTTCCCTGCCGCACCGGTTCGGTCCAGTCCGGGCATTTCACCTGATGGCGCACCCATTCGACCGCCTGGTCCAGGGCGATGACGAAAAACAGGAAAAAGGCGATGTCGGGCACGCCGCGCACGATCGCGATATAGCCCTTGCCGAACCAGCGCAGCGGCGCGAAGTCGCTGCGGGCGGCCATGGCCCCACCGAACCCGAAGGCCAACGCGGTCGGGGCGGTGATCGCCAGCAGGATCAGCACGGTCCCGAAGGCACCGTAGAAATTCATGTGCTTGCCGGTGGTCAGATAACAGACCAGCCAGTTCAGTCCTTCGAGCGTGCCGGGATCAGTGCAGGCGAACATCTACGCGGCCTCTCGCAGGGCTGTCAGCAGGGCGGCGCCGGTTGTCTCGGGGTCTTCCAGCTGCGGCAGGGCATTGAAGATCATCGGAAAGCGGCTCGACCTCGGCTGTGAATCTTTCGTCGGCCAGGGTGAACTGCGCGAAGAAGGTGGCGCGGCCCGCCTCGGACAGCCGAGGGGCGGCCTGGTCGGGGGCGCGACCCGGTGCGAGGTCGGAGCGTCCGAAGCCCGGCATATCGTAGAAATGCACGTGGTAGTGGGCCGCCAGCGCCGGGTTCACGCGTTGCCAGGCATAGGACGAGCAGGGCCAGCCGTGTGCCAGCACCAGCGGAGGTCCCGCGCCCGCGCGCCCGGCAGCAACGCGCCCGGCGGAGGTTTCATATGACTCGGACAGGTCCCACATGGGCGGTCGGGCGGGGCCGGTTGGCCCCGCCGCTCCGGATCACTCGTAGACTTTGGCGTCTTCGCCGAACCACTTGACGATCAGCGCGTTCAGGCTGCCGTCTTCCTTCATGGAGGTGATGGCGGCATCGAACTTGTCACGCAGTTCGGTGTCGCTTTCGCGCAGGCCCATGCCGACGCCTCCGCCCAGCGGCACATCGTCGCCCGCAAAGGTCAGCTCGCCGCCGGATTCCTCGACCGTAGGGGCCAGGGCGTCCTTGTCGGCAAACACTGCGTCTGCCTCGCCATTGCGGACGGCCGCGACGGTTTCGTCGTAGGTGGCATATTCCAGAAGGGTCGCACCGGATTCCGCGATGAACCCGGCCTGGATCGTGTTGGTCTGAGCCGCGACGACACCGCCGGTCAGGTCGGCATCGGCGGACAGGGCGACATAGGCCGAGGCGGCGGGCGGGAAGTAGTTCTGGGTGAAGTCGATGACCTCGTCACGCTCGTCGGTGATGCTCATGCCCGCGATGATCGTGTCGTAGTTGCCCGAGGTGAGGTTAGGGATGATCGAGTCCCATTCGTTGGTGACCCATTCGCAGGTCAGCTCGGCGCGGGCGCACAGCTCATCACCGACCTCTTTCTCGAAGCCGTCGATCTCACCGGCGTCGTTGAGGAAGTTATACGGAGGGTACGCCCCTTCGGTGCCCATGCGAACGACGGAATGGGCATCGGCAAAGGCCATGGTGGCCGTGGCGGCAAGCGCGGCGGCGGTCAGGATCAGTTTCATCTCGGTCTCTCTCTGTTGGTGGGCCGGCCTTGGCGGCAGGTCCCGGTTATGCGGCTGTGGCGGACAGGAACCCGCGCAGCCGGTCTGATTTCGGCTGACCGAAAAGCGTGGCCGGCGGCCCCTCTTCTTCGATCAGGCCCTGGTGAAGGAAAATGACATGGTCGCTGACGTCGTGGGCCAGCTTCATGTCGTGGGTGACGATGACCATGGTGCGGCCTTCGTCGGCCAGCGCCTTGATGACGCGCACCACCTCCTGCTCCAACTCTGGGTCGAGCGCCGAGGTCGGTTCATCGAACAAGAGCGCCTTCGGCTCCATCGCCAACGCGCGGGCGATGGCGGCGCGCTGCTGCTGACCACCGGACAGCTGAGCGGGCCAGGCATCCGCCTTGTCACCGATGCCGACCTTGTCGAGGTATTCGCGGGCCTTCGCCTCCACCTCGGCGGGGTCGCGTTTCATGACCTGAACGGGTGCCTCCATCACGTTCTGAAGAATGGTCATGTGCGACCACAGGTTGAACGACTGGAAGACCATCGACAGGTTTGTGCGGATGCGGGTGATCTGGGCGGCATCGGCGGGGCGACGGGCGTGGGCGCTGCCTTTCCATTTTACCGGTTCTTCGCAGAACAGGATTTCGCCCTGCTGGCTGTCCTCCAGCAGGTTGGCACAGCGCAGAAGCGTGGATTTCCCGGACCCGGACGATCCGATCAGCGACACCACCTGTCCCTGGCACGCCCGCAGGTCCACACCCTTCAGCACTTCCAGATTGCCATAGGCCTTGTGCAGGCCGCGGATCTCGATGACGGGCGGGGATGTGGACAATGGATTTCCTGCGGCTGCTCGTGTCCGCACGTTTACGCCGGAAAACCGGGGCGAATGCAATGGGGGCGCGGCGTCAGAGACAGGGTCCTAGTCGAACTGCCTGCGGGTCCACTGCTCCCAGACGAAAGGATATGAAAAATCGGGCAGGTGCGAATGTTCGATCTGTTGGATCAGGTCCGACCGTTCCTGCAGATGGGCGCGGGTGTAGAGGTGGAACTGCACCTGCAACACGTCGATACGCCCCAGGGCACCGGTTTCGATCAAGGCGGGCAGCAGGTCATATTCGCCGCCCTCGATGTTGACCTTTGCGACGGCAAACCGCGCCTCGGGCAGGGTCGGCAGGACATCGGACAGGGCGCGCACCTGGCCCGTCACCCGGCCCTCACCAGACAGGGCCGAAGAGGCGTCGCCATCGTCCGAGAGGGTCAGCTCGCCATCGTGGGAGCCGACCGCATAGGGGTGCACCGTGACGGCAGGCGTGTCGGCGAACCGTCTGGTCAGGCGGTCAGCGAAGGCGGGGTGCGGTTCGAACACATGGACCTTGCAGCCGTGGGTGCGGTGCATGTGATCGGCCCAATTGCCCTCGAACCCGCCGAAGTCCAGAACCGTGTCATCGGGGCCAAGGCCGTCGAAGCGCATGCGGATCGCGTCCCCGCCATCCGCGTGCCAGGCGACCGTGGCATGCGCCGCCGGTGCGCGCCAGGTGTTGAAGGTGCGGGCGATCCAGCGTTTGAAGGCGCGGCGCATCGGATCAGAGGCTCTGTTCGACGCGAAGACGCGCGAGGTTGCTGTCACGGTCGTTGATGCCCAACAGGTTCGCCAGAAGGCGCAGCAGCGAATCCTCGTCCGCATCGCGGGTGCCGTCGGCCAGGACAACCGACCAGAGCGCCTCGATGACCGCTGTGCGGTCCTCCAGCGAGACGGCATCCTTGATGGCCTTGGTGAAACGAACGGTGTCCGGGGCCTCGGCCTCCAGGGCCTCGGCTTCGGTGCGCAGCGCCCCTGCGGCATCGGCGTCCAGGCCGTGGCGGCGCATCAGGATACGGTCGATACGGGACACTTCGGCGGCGGCATAATCGCCGTCGCTGCGCGCCACGCGAACCATCAATGCAGCAAGGGCCAGCCGCGCGTCGGGGGCGGGCAGGTGCCCGGGGTCGGTGGCCGTCAGGCGGCGCAAGAGATCAGCAAACATTGGCCTGATATAGGGTCGGAGCGGCGGGGGGGCTAGCCCTCCCAGCCCTCGGCGATGACCAGATCGCTTTCGCTGATGCCGTGGCGCAGCTTGAGTGCGGCCTGGTAGGCGTCGCTGTGATAACACTCGAGCGCGGCCTGGTAGCTGGGGAATTCGATGACGACGGTACGGGGCTTGGCGGCACCCTCGACCAGTTCACGCGCGCCGCCGCGCACCAGGAACCGGCCCCCGAATTCCGCCAGCGGCGCGGCATTGGCTGCACGATAGAGATCGTATTTCTCGACGTCGTCGACCCGCCCGTGGGCGATCCAGTAGCCTTTGGTCATTGGGTATCCTCCTGGAAAATCTGTGTCAGGCGCGTGGCTTCCTCGGCAAGACCCCACGGCGGATTGACCACCGCCATGCCGGAGCCTTGCATCCCATGCCCGGCCCGCGCCACGGGAAAGCGCACCTCCGAGACCAGCATGTCGGGCAGGGCGGTGCGCAGTTGGCGCAGCATTGGCGCATGCCGACGGTCGGCCAGCAAGGGATACCAAAGCATTAGCACACCGACCCCCCATTTCCGGTGAAGCCGCGGCAGCAGGGCGGCGACCAGGTCGTAGTCGCCGCGCACCTCCCAGGAGGGGTCTATCAACAGAACGCCCCGGCGCGGATCGGGCGGGGTCAGGGCCTTGGCCATTTCCCAGCCGTCACGCTTGTGAAGGCGCGTGTTCGGGCTTTCGGGCATGGCCGCGCAAAGAGCGTCGTATTCCTGGGGGTGCAATTCCGCCAGGTCGATCCGGTCGAACCGGCGCAGCAGATGCGCCGCCAGCAGCGGAGAGCCGGGGTAGCATTGATCACCCTCGCGGTTGCGCAACGCCTCGACCGCGCTGCGCCAGGGGTGATCTTGTGCAAACCGATCCAGCAGGCGCCCGACACCGGCCTGCGCCTCGCCTGTCTTGAGCGCCGAAGCCGCGCCCAGATCATAAAGCCCGCGCCCGGCGTGCGTTTCCAGATAGGACAACGCCTTGTCCTTGCGCGTCAGATAGCTGAGCACCCAAGCAAGAATCGCGTGTTTGTGCACATCGGCGGCGTTTCCCGCGTGATAGCTGTGTTGGTATGACAACATAGGGCGGGGCTAATCGCGTCCCGGGCCGCTGTCACGCAAAATGACGCAATATTGAGGATGCGGAAACCTTTCTGCGTGCTAGATCGTTTAAACGACGGACTGACCCGTCATGATCTTCACGCCCGGTGCCCCCGATGTTCAAACGCCTTGCCGTTGCTGCCCTCCTTGCCCCTGTGTCCGTGGCCGCACAGGATGTGTCGCAACCGCTGTCCTCGCCCGTGCTGTCCAGCCAGGGGGCCGGCCCCGCGATCGGGTTCACCCTGCGCGGCGGGGTTGCCGCGACGCCGACCTACTTCGGATCGGATTCGACCGAGGCGGGCCCGGACCTGGGATTCGGTCTGAACTATCTGCGACTGGGTGGATTCACCTTTGGCGATCCTGACCCGCTCTATGTGCCTGAGGGGTTCGGGATCACCGGCTCCTTCCGCTACATCGAAGAGCGGAGCGCGACCGACGATCCGGAACTGGCAGGCTTGGCCGATGTCGATGCCGCGTTGGAACTGGGCGGTGGCCTGCGGTATGCAACGCGCGATTATCAGGTGTTCGGAAACCTGCGCTATGGCGTCGTCGGCCATGAAGCCTGGGTCGGTGAACTGGGGGCCGACGTGTTCCTGCGCCCGTCCGAGAACCTGACACTGCGCGCCGGGCCGCGCGCCTTCTTCGGTGACAGCGATTATGCAGCCACCTATTTCGGCGTCTCCGCTGCCGAAGCTGCGGCGCCGGGCACCAACTTTGCGACGGCCTACAGCCCCAGTGGCGGTCTGCTGTCCGCCGGGATCGAGCTGGGTGCCGGGTACCGGATCAACGACGATTGGGGCATCGATGCCGCGATCCGCTATGAACGGTTGCAGAACGACGCGGCGGCCAGTCCGATCACCCGCGACGATGATCAATTGTCTGCGCGGATCGGCCTGACCCGACGGTTTACCCTGGGATTCTGATCCGTCCTTCGGATACCGGCACCGCGTGACCCGAAATCCGGACGGCGGTGATCTGGCCGTTTGCGACATCTGCTTCGAATCCGATCCGAGAGGGGCGGCCCATGTCCTCCCCCTGTCGGATCGTCAGCCCGGTCGTGCCCTCAGCCAAAGCTCCGTTCGCCAAAAGCTGCGCGGACAGGATCGCGGCGGCAGAGCCGGTGGCGGGGTCTTCGGCGGTCGCGGTGAACTTTCTGGCGTTCAGCTCCGGATCGTAGAGCCAGACGCTGCGCAGACCGAGAGGCGACATCAGCGATTTCCAGGCCGGTTGACTGGGTCGTGCCTGCGCCAACGCCTGTCGGTCGCGCACCGGGACATACAGAAACGTCGGTCCCCCAGTGAACGCCGCTGGCACATGGGGGCCGATCTGGTCCAACCGCAGGCCAAGCGCCGCCGCGCAGGCCGCCGGATCAAACCGCCCCGTGACCGGTTCGGGCAGGACAGGGGCCGTGAATTGCGCGGCACCCCGGTCGATCGTAACGGACACGAGGCCCACCTCTTCCTCCAGGGAGACGTGTTCCAGACCGTCGCGCGCCGCGAGGCAGAGCGCGGCCCCAATCGTCGGATGACCCGCGAAGGGTGTCTCGGCGGTGGGAAAGAAGATCCGCGCGCGGGTCGTATGTGCCCGATCGCGAGGCGGCATCAGAAAGATCGTCTCAGACAGGTTGAACTGGCCCGCGATGGTTTGCATCTGCGCGGTCGTCAGGCTGCCGTCGGTGTCGACAATGGCCAGCGGATTGCCGGCAAAGGGCCTGTCGGTAAAGACGTCCCAGACTTCAAAACGCAGCATTGGCCCCTCCGGTATTCAGGCAGGCCCAGTCTGCGCCACGGCTTGCGCGGCGCAGAAGCGTTAAATTGTCGGGGTTACAATTTCCCTGCGGCAGGGGTCACACCAGCCGCGACTGTTCCTTGGCAGCGCGAACAAAGTCGGCAAACAGGGGGTGCGGCTCAAAGGGTTTGGACTTCAGCTCGGGATGGAACTGTACGCCGATGTACCAGGGGTGGTCCTTGACCTCGACGATTTCCGGCAGGCGACCATCGGGCGACATGCCCGAGAAAATCAGGCCTTGCTGCTCCAACTGCTCGCGGAACTTGATGTCGACTTCGTAGCGGTGGCGGTGGCGTTCCTCGATGGCGGTGTCGCCATAGACCTTGGCGACGCGGGACCCGTCCGTCAGCACCGCGTCATAGGCACCCAGGCGCATCGTGCCGCCCTTGTCGTCGTCCTTCTTGCGGGTGACCTTGGCATTTCCCTGCACCCATTCCTTCAGGTGGTAGACCACGGGGGTGAAGCTGCGCGGGTCGACGCCCTCGGCGAATTCCTCCGAGGCGGCGTTGCCCATGTCGGCCATGTTGCGCGCGGCCTCGATCACGGCCATCTGCATGCCCAGGCAGATCCCCAGATAGGGGATGCCCCGTTCGCGCGCGAATTGTGCGGCCTTGATCTTGCCCTCGGTTCCGCGTTCGCCAAAGCCGCCAGGCACCAGGATCGCGTTGAATTGTTCCAGATGCGGGGCGGCATCCTCGCGGTCGAAGATTTCGCTGTCGATCCATTCGGCACGGACCTTGACCCGGTTCGCCATGCCGCCGTGGGTCAGCGCCTCGGCAATCGATTTATAGGCGTCTTCCAGCTGGGTGTATTTCCCGACAATTGCGACCCGCACTTCGCCGTCGGTGTTGTGGATGCGGTCCACGACGTCTTCCCAGCGGTCCAGGTTCGGTTTGGGCGCAGGGCTGATCCCGAAGGCGTCCAGAACGGCCTGATCCATCCCTTCGCGGTGATAGGCCAGCGGGGCTTCGTAGATCGACTTCAGGTCCTGCGCGGCGATGACCGAATCGGGGCGTACGTTGCAGAACAGCGCAAGCTTCTCGCGCTCCTTCTCGGGGATCGGCCCTTCGGAGCGGCAGACAAGAATGTCGGGGGCCAGGCCGATGGACCGCAGCTCCTTGACCGAATGCTGGGTGGGCTTTGTCTTCAACTCGCCCGACGCCTTGATGAACGGCAGCAGGGTCAGGTGCATGAACAGGCACTGACCGCGCGGTTTTTCCTGACTGAACTGACGGATCGCCTCGAAAAATGGCAGCCCTTCGATGTCGCCGACCGTACCGCCGATCTCGCAAAGCATGAAATCGACCTCATCTTCGCCGATACGAATGAAGTCCTTGATTTCGTTGGTAACGTGCGGAATGACTTGGATCGTTTTGCCCAGGTAGTCGCCGCGGCGCTCTTTCTCCAAGACGTTGGAATAGACCCTGCCGGAGCTGATCGAATCAGTCGCGCGCGCGGCCACGCCGGTGAACCTTTCGTAGTGGCCCAGGTCCAGGTCGGTTTCGGCCCCGTCATCGGTGACGAAGACCTCGCCGTGCTCGAACGGGCTCATCGTGCCGGGGTCGACGTTCAGATAGGGGTCCAGCTTGCGCAGGCGGACCGTATAGCCCCGCGCCTGCAACAGCGCGCCCAGCGCCGCCGATGCCAGCCCCTTGCCGAGCGAAGACACCACACCGCCGGTGATGAAGATAAAGCGCGCCATGTCCAGAATTCCCCGCGGATGTCTCTGCTCCGGCCCATGCCGGAATCGATGCTCACGGGACTCAAGTCTAACAGAGGCAGCGCCCGGCCCGCAACCGCGACCCGCTACATCCTGTTAACACGCGCCCCGCAAACGCTAAGTCTTGGTTATTCCGAACGCGGCGGCGCCAGAGGCGCGCTGTCAGGCGTCGGCGGCAGCAGGCTTTCGCCGCTGGGCAGGCCCGGAACGGTGCTGGATTCCTCGGTGGGAACCAGGTCGACGACCGACCCGCCAGAGGCGTTTTGCGCCGCAATCACGGTCAGCACGATGGAGTTGATCAGGAACACGGTGCCGAACAGCCAGGTCAGTTTGGTCATCGCGGTCGCCGCCTGACGCCCGGTCATGGCCCCACCGCCACCGCCGCCCATGCCCAGCCCGCCGCCTTCGGAGCGTTGCAGCAACACGATGCCGATCAGGCATAGCGCCACGATCAGGTGGATGAGCAGCAGGACGTTTTCCATGGGGGACCTCGGTTCCGTATCGGGGGCTACCTAAAGACCGCGCCCCCGCGCCGCAAGACCCGACCGCCCCGACATGATCGCCAAGCCTTTCGCCCGCCGTCTGTGCGCGCTAAGGGAGCGCGGTCTCAGCAATTAGGAAGGACCTCGCATGGCCAACGTCGTGGTTGTCGGCGCCCAATGGGGTGACGAAGGCAAGGGCAAGATTGTCGACTGGCTGTCGGAACGGGCCGACGTCATCGCCCGCTTTCAGGGGGGGCACAACGCCGGTCATACGCTGGTCATCGACGGCGAGGTCTACAAGCTGTCGTTGTTGCCGTCGGGTATCGTGCGCGGTGGAAAACTGTCGGTGATCGGCAACGGCGTGGTCCTCGACCCCTGGCACCTGATCAAGGAAATCGCCCAGCTGCGCGAACAGGGCGTGGAAATCACGCCCGAGACCCTGATGATCGCCGAGAATACGCCCCTGATCCTGCCGATTCACGGTGAACTGGACCGCGCCCGCGAGGACGCCTCGGCCAAGGGCACCAAGATCGGCACCACCGGACGCGGCATCGGCCCGGCCTACGAGGACAAGGTGGGCCGCCGTGCGATCCGCGTCGCCGACCTGGCCGATCCCGCCACGCTGGAGGCCCGCGTCGACCGCGCCCTGGCCCACCACGACGCGCTGCGCCGGGGCCTTGGATTGGACCCGGTCGATCGCGACGCTCTGCTTGCGGCCCTGCGCGAGGTTGCGCCGACGGTTCTGGAATATGCGGCCCCCGTCTGGAAGGTGCTGGATGAAAAACGCCGTGCCGGCAAACGCATCCTGTTCGAGGGCGCGCAGGGCGCGCTGCTCGACATCGATTTCGGAACCTATCCCTTTGTGACCTCGTCCAACGTCATCGCGGGGCAGGCGGCCACGGGCACGGGCATCGGGCCGGGATCGGTCGATTTCGTCCTGGGCATCGTCAAGGCCTATACCACGCGCGTAGGCGAAGGTCCGTTCCCGGCCGAGCTGGACGATGCGGACGGTCAGCGTCTGGGCGAGCGGGGCCACGAATTCGGAACCGTCACAGGGCGCAAGCGTCGCTGTGGCTGGTTCGATGCGGTGCTGGTGCGCCAGACCTGCGCGACCTCTGGTGTGAACGGCATCGCGTTTACCAAACTCGACGTTCTGGACGGGTTCGAGACGCTCAAGATCTGCGTGGGTTATGATCTGGATGGCACACGGCTGGACTATTTGCCCACTGCCGCCGACGCACAGGCCCGTTGCACCCCGATCTACGAAGAGATGCCGGGCTGGTCGCAATCGACCGAAGGCGCGCGCAGCTGGTCCGATCTGCCAGCAGAGGCGATCAAATACGTCCGCCGGGTCGAGGAATTGATCCGGTGCCCGGTCGCGCTATTGTCCACCTCGCCGGAACGCGAAGACACGATCCTGGTGACCGACCCCTTCGAGGACTGAGATGGCGTTGACCTACAAGACCCGCAAACGGCTGTCGCTGCTGGTGCTGACCATCGGTTTGCCACTTTATATCATGGTCGCCGTCAGCCTTGTTGCGCTGTTGCCGCCGATGCCGGTCTTGGTCGAGCTTTTGGTCTATACGGTGTTGGGCATTGCCTGGGTTTTCCCCCTGAAGGCGGTCTTCATCGGGGTCGGCAAAGCGGACCCCGACGCGCCAGGCGAAGACTGAGGGCCGCGCCGCCTGGCGGCGGTTGGGCGGCGATCGCTTTGCCACAAGAAAAAGCCCGGTGCGCTGATACGCACCGGGCTTTTGTCTTCTTTGTTTGGCTCAGCCTGCCCGCCGTTCCGCCTGGGTGCGGAAGCGTGAGTCGGCGCCCAGAGCGAACGTGCCGCGGCTGACCTTGCGCAGGGTGCCTGCACGCAGCAGTTGGCCAAACCCGCGCAGGCCGTCCTCGCGGCTCAGATCGTCCACCGCTTCGGCGGCAAGATGCAGAAGCCGTGGGCGAGAGAAGCTGTCCTGCCCCATCACCGTCGCGCTATAGACGGCCGCAGCCTCCAACACGTCGGCCAGGTCGACAGCCCCAACGTCCTGAGCGAATTGTTCGAAATCATCCCCTGCATCGGGACGGCGGCGGCGGTTTGCCTTGGCCTCGACTTCCTCCTGGACGTGGTCGGCTTCGGACAGGCGCGGCGCGCGGCGGGGCACGACGGCGGCCGCTGGCGCTTCCTGTCGGGCGTTGGCCTCAGTCTCCTCTGCGACGCGCTGTTCGGAGACGAGCACAAGCGGCGCGGGACGTTCAGGACGCGGGGTGCGGGCATCCTCGGCGCGGGGGGCGCGACGGGGGCGGACCGTGCTGGCCAGATCGGCGCGGTAGGCACCAGTGTCGTCCGTCTCGGGCGTCTCCATCGTGTCGTCTGCGCGGCGCGCGGCAACGGCGGCCTTCAGGTGCGAGATATTGGCGTGACGGCGGGATGTATCCTCGCCCGAAAGCCGGCTGTCGGTCGCGGCAAAGAGACGTTCCAGATCTTCTGGATCTTCCTTGCGATCCGTCGGGGCCAGCGCTTCGTCAGCGTCAGCGTCGGCGAGCACATCCTCTGGCGCGGACGTCGCGTCCTCTTCGGGTGCGGTCTCTTCTGCGACGACTTCGGCGGCCTCTTCGTGACTGTCCTCAACGGGGGCCTCGTCCTCGAAGGTCTCGGGCGCACCGGAGATGTCGGCCAGCGTATCCACGGCTTCGAACTCTTCGTCCGAGTCCTCGTCCAGGGCACGGCTCAGCGCGTCGATATCGAACCCATCATCGTCTTCGTCGTCATCTTCGGCACGGATCGCGGCCAGTTCGGCGAGAAGCTCATCCTGCTCCTCTGCGACATCGGCTGTGCTCTCCTCCTCGATGGCGGCATCGGTGTCCTCGGAAGTCTTGCCGGTGGCGTCGCGGTCCAGCTCTGCCTCGATCGCGGCGAGTTCCGCCATCAGATCGGCCTCGTCATCGTCCTGCAGGTCGGGCGCATCGGCTGCAATCGACGGTGCTTCGACGGCGGCCTTGTCCTGCGCCACGGGTGCCTCGGCCCGCGGAGCAGCCTCCGCCTCGGGGAGGCCGGCTGCGACGGCTGCGGTAGAGGCGGCGGCGGACACCAGGTCGGAACGGCGGATCTTTCGCACGCGAATGCGGCGCACCGGCTGGGCGGGGGCAGTGTCCTGTTCCTGGGCCGCGGGCTGATCCGGGGCGGTCGGCTCATCCTCGGCGACCGCCTCTGTCATGTCTGCGACGGAGGCCTCGTCTGCGGCGGTGGAGGGGGTTTCCGGCGCGTCGTCATCGCTCAGCAGGGCGGCGACATCTGCGGCAACGGTGTCGGTGCCCGCGAATTCGGTGTCGTTCTCCTTGCTGTCGGACAGATCGTTCTCGGCGTCAGCCACCTCCGGTTCTACCGTCTCATCCGCTTCCGGTTCCGCGTAGGCCTCTGCCGCATCCTCTTCGATGGCCACGGGCGCGGCGTCTTCGATGGGGGCGTCCAAGGTGTCGTCGTCGAACAGAGCGGCGAGCGTGTCTTCGATTTGCGTCGAAACCTCGTCTTCGTCGGTATCTTCGAATGCGTCGCTGTCCTCAAAGGCCTCGGCGTGCTCATCCTCGGAATAGGAGACGCTGGCGCGTTCCGCATCGACGACGTGGCGCAGGCGGGCCAGCTTGGCGGCGACGCTGTTTTCAGCGTTTTCTTCGCTGGCGTCGGCGAGGGCCGCGATCAGGTCCGCGTCTTCGACCTCCAGGGTATCGGCCTGATGGGACGGCTGATCGAGATCCGCCGCTTCGACGACGTCAGCCTGGGGCGCAGGGGCATCTGCCACATGGGTCTCGGCGAGGGCCTCGGGCATCTCGGCGGCCAGATCATCCTCTTGGTCGATCTGTGCATCGGCGGCGGCCAGAATTTCGGTAGCGGTCACCGTGGGGCCGTCCGCGTCCGTGGGCAGGTCGGCAGCAAGTGGTGTCGCGAGCGAGGGGCGCAGGGTCACGCCCTTGTCGTCGGTGCTGGCCTCGACCCGGCCACGGGATGTCGTTTCGGCGATCTGGCGCAACATGGCCATGTCAGGGGTCGGGGGTTCGGCGCCGAAATAACGGTCCTCGGCGGCGAGGCCCCGGAAATACTCGGCGATATCGGTCATCGTGGAGAAGGGATCGTCGAACCCCTCAAGCGTGCAGGAGAAGGTCCCATATGCGACCGTGAGGATCTTGTTTGCAGGCACCATGACTGTCACCACTTCCTTCCCAACTGGGAGAACTGTTTCACTTCAGCTTGCACATAACAAAACGATTCCATTCAAATCGTGCCCAGTTCGGGACCATTTAACGAAAACTCGGGCGGATTTTTGCCAGATTCGGAGCTAATCTCCATCGTGACATCCTCAATTGACCATCATTCACTGCCCGAAACGGCGGCAGAAACCCTTGTCGGTGGGGCACCGGTTAGCACGGACATCCTTGCCATAGCCTTAACGCGGGCCCCGCGATTGGTTGCGGCGGACGGCGGCGCGGACACTGTGCTGGCTGCCGGACTGCGACCGGCGCGTGTGATCGGCGACATGGACAGTGTGTCGCAGGCGGCCCGCGCGGCCTTCTGCGACGTGCTGGCACCCGTCACGGAACAGGATAGCACAGATTTCGACAAGGCGCTGCGGCAGTCGCAGGCACCGTTCGTGATCGGCGTCGGGTTCATCGGGGCCCGTGTCGATCATTTCCTGGCGTGCCTCACCACGCTTGCCCGGCGGCGCGAGGCCGCCCCCTGCCTCCTGCTGGGGGACGAGGATTGCCTGTGCATCCTGCCTGCCGAGGTGCGCCTGAAGGTTCCCATCGGCACCCGCGTCTCCCTCTGGCCGCTGGGCCCCGCGACGGGACAAAGCCGGGGGTTGGAATGGTCCATCGACAGGATCGAATTTTCACCGGGCGGGCGCGTGGGAACCTCCAACCGCAGCACCTTGCCGGACGTGTGGATCGCGACCCAGGGGGCGCCCATGGCGCTGATTCTGCCGGCGTCGCAATTGGACGCCATGCTGGAGATGCTGAAAATCTGGCCTCGCGATGCCGGGGCGAGCGCTCTATAACCAGCCTATTGGCGACAAAGGTTCAGACAAATGGCGGCAAAGCTCAATCCGATCGACATGGCGAAATACGTCTCAGCGCGTCGGGCGCTGGACTATGTCGAGGACGGCATGCGGATCGGGCTGGGCACCGGATCCACCGCCGCCTGGATGGTGCGCTGCCTGGGCGACATGGTGCGAGAGGACGGGTTGCGGGTCACCGGCGTGCCGACGTCCAGCCGAACGGCGGATCTGGCCCGGCAGGTGGGCGTGCCCATCGCCACGCTGGAAGACGTCAAGTGGCTGGACCTGACCATCGATGGCGCCGACGAGTTCGATCAGGATCTGAACCTGATCAAAGGCGGCGGCGGCGCGCTGTTGCAGGAAAAGATCGTGGCGACCGCGTCTGACATGATGGTGGTGATCACCGATGCCTCCAAGAACGTCGAAACGCTGGGGGCCTTTCCCTTGCCGGTCGAGGTCATTCCCTTTGGCTGGCAGACCACCAAGGCCCTGATCGAGGAAAGCCTGATCGGCATGGATGTGGGCGGTCGTGCCGTCACCTTGCGGCTGAACCGCGATGCACCTTTCCGTACCGATGAGGGAAACCTGATCCTGGACCTGCACGTCAAGCGGATCGGCAATCCACGGCAACTGGCGCTGGTGCTCAACCAGATTCCAGGCGTGGTCGAGAACGGTCTGTTCCTCGACATCTGCGACGTGGTCATCGTCGGCACCGCCGATGGGGCGGTCGAGGTGCGGGATATCAATTCGGGCACGATCACGACCGAGCAGGTCGATCTGCGCGATGACGACAATATTTTCGTCAACGTCAGCGACTGATCGCAAGGCCGTGCCGGGTCGCGGCCCCGCACCGGCCCATCCCCGAGGCCTGCGGGTCTGCGCGGCGAAGAATGCGCGCACCTTCTGGCGAACGAGGCCCGGTCCGATGCACCGCGTCGGGACCTGTCGTTTCCCCGCGCGCCGCGCCTGACCCCTGCGGCGGCGCAGGCGGGCCTTTCGCACCCCCGCACCGCATGCGCGTTGCGATATGGGGTCGGGTTGCGTAGGCACAGGCTGATTTCGGCGTAGGAGCGTGACCCATGGACTTTGACTATGACCTCTTCGTGATCGGCGGTGGCTCTGGCGGCGTGCGCGCGGCGCGGCTGACGGCGCTGGGCGGCAAAAAGGTCGGATTGGCCGAAGAAAGCCGTATGGGCGGCACCTGTGTGATCCGGGGCTGCGTGCCCAAGAAGCTGATGGTCTACGCATCCGAATACCCCGAAGCGATCGAGCAGGCCCGCAACTATGGCTGGGGTGCCGAAAAGGGCAGCTTCGACTGGGACACCTTCAAGGGGCATCTCAACAAGGAGTTGGACCGCCTGGAAGGGGCCTATGAGGGCAACGCCGAAAAGGCGGGTGTCGATATCTTCAAGCAGCGCGGCAAGGTGGCCGATGCCCATACGGTCGAACTGGCCGATGGCACCCGCAAGACCGCCAAGCACATCCTGATCGCCGTCGGTGGCCGCCCGGCGCGCCCCGAGATGGACGGCGCAGAGCATGGCATCGTCTCTAACGACCTGTTCAATCTGCCGAAACTGCCGGGCAAGATGCTGATCGTGGGCGCGGGCTATATCGGTTGTGAATTCGCGGGCATTTTCAACGGGCTGGGCGTCGACGTAGAGATGTTCATCCGCAAGGCGCAGATCCTGCGCGGCTTTGACGACGAGGCGCGCGGCCATGTCGCCGATTGCATGCAGGCGCGCGGCGTGACGTTCCACACCGGCTGTGCCCCCATCGCCATCGAAAAGCGGGGGGACAAGGTCTGGGTCAAGGGATCGAACGGACACGAAGAAGAATATGACACCCTGCTCTGGGCGACGGGGCGCAAGCCCAACACCGATGGCCTTGGCCTCGAAGAGGTCGGGGTCAAGCTGAACCGGCGTGGCGCCATCGAGGTCGACGACTATGGTCAGACCGCCGTCCCGTCGATCTATGCGTTGGGCGATGTCATCGGCAAGGTCGAGCTGACGCCGGTCGCCATCCGCGAAGCGGTCGCCTTCCACGAAACGGTGTTCAAGGGCAA
The DNA here is from genome assembly GCF_025141175.1 of Jannaschia sp. M317. Lineage (NCBI taxonomy): Bacteria > Pseudomonadati > Pseudomonadota > Alphaproteobacteria > Rhodobacterales > Roseobacteraceae > Jannaschia > Jannaschia sp. M317. Next base: position 961,158 of record NZ_CP081155.1, read on the forward strand.
CAAGACCAAGATGGATTACGACCTGATCCCGTCGGCCACCTTTACGCAGCCGGAACTGGCGACCTGTGGCCTGACCGAGGAACAGGCTGAGGAGGCGGGCCCGACGAACGTCTACGCCACCGCCTTCCGCCCGATGCAGAGCGCCTTTGCGGGCGGCGATGAACGGGTCCTGTTCAAGATGCTGACCGAACGCGACACCGACAAGATCGTCGGCATCCACATCGTCGGTCCCGCCGCCGCCGAGATGATGCAATTCGTCGCGGTCGCCATGAAGATGGGCGCAACCAAGGCCGATTTCGACCGAACCTGCGCGATCCACCCGTCCATGGCCGAAGAACTGGTCACCCTGAAGGATCCTGTGCGCGTGCTCGCTTGAAGTTGCAGCCCCGCGCGCCAATGTTACAAGCGCACCGAGACTGACGACATTGAATTGAAGGGACATGCCTGATGGCAGGAACTGGCGGCCCCTGGGGGGGCGGTGGCAACTCCGGCGGCGGACGCGGGCCGAACGACGGTAATGATCGACCGAACGGGGGCAAGCGGCCCCAGCGGGGCGAGGGTCCCAACATACCGGAGATCGACGATCTGGTCCGCAAGGGCCAGGATCAGCTGCGCGTCCTGATGGGCGGTCGCGGCGGTGGTCCGCGTTCGCCAGGTGGCGGCGGCGGTGGTGGTGGCGGGTTCGAGTTGAACCGCGCAACCATCGGCATCGCGGTCGTGGCGGCCCTGGGGCTCTGGCTGTATCAGTCGGCCTATACGGTCCGACCCGAAGAGCAATCGGTGGAACTGTTCCTGGGCGAATTCTCCGGGACCGGTCAATCGGGTCTGAACTTCGCGCCCTGGCCGTTGGTCACCAAGGAGGTGATCCCGGTCACAACCGAACGGACCGTCGACATCGGCGTCAATCGCGGCAGCCGGGACGAACGCGGCCTGATGCTGACGGGCGACGAGAACGTGGTCGACATCGACTTCCAGGTGGCCTGGAACGTCTCCGACCCTGCGCGTTTCCTGTTCAACTTGCGTGACCCGGAACAGACGATCCGCGCCGTGTCCGAATCGGCCATGCGAGAAATCGTGGCCCGCTCCCAGCTGGCACCGATCCTGAACCGGGACCGGGGCATCATCGCCGAAGAACTGTCCACGTTGATCCAGTCGACGCTGGATAGCTACGACAGCGGCGTGAACATCCTGCGCGTCAACTTTGACCGTGCCGATCCGCCCGAGCAGGTGATCGACGCCTTCCGCGAGGTGCAGGCCGCCGAGCAGCAGCGCGACCGCCTGCAATCCGAAGCCGACGCCTACGCCAACCGCGTCCTTGCTGGTGCACGCGGTGAAGCGGCGCAGCTTCTGGAAGAGGCCGAGGGCTATCGCGCCCGTGTCGTCAACGAAGCCGAGGGTGAAGCCTCTCGCTTTACGGCCGTTCTGCAGGAATACGTCAACGCGCCCGACGTGACCCGCAAGCGTCTCTACCTGGAGACGATGGAGCAGGTGCTGGGAGACGTCGACAAGATCATCGTCGACAGCAACATCGGCGGCGAAGGCGGCGGTGGTCAGGGTATCGTGCCCTATCTGCCCTTGAATGAGCTGCGCCGTGGGGGAAGCAACTGATGAATCGTTCCATGTACTTGTTGCCCGCAGCCGCCGTCGTCATCGCGCTGATCTTCTCGTCCCTTTATGTTGTGGATGAACGTCAGAAGGCGTTGGTCCTGCAATTCGGTCGCGTGGTCGACGTCAAGGAAGACCCCGGTTTGGCCTTCAAGCTGCCGCTGGTGCAGAACGTCGTCTACTACGATGACCGGATCCTGTCGCGCGACGTGGAGCCGTTGGAGGTCACGCCCTCGGACGACCGTCGACTGGTCGTCGACGCCTTCGCCCGCTACCGCATCGTCGATGTGGAACGCTTCCGCGAGGCGGTCGGTCCCGGTGGCATCCTGTTTGCCGAATCGCGTCTTGACTCCATCCTCCGCTCCAAGCTGCGGGAGGTTCTGGGCTCCGTGTCGTCAAACGACATCCTGTCCGAGGATCGCGCCGCCCTGATGTTGCGGATCGCGACGGCCGCCCGTGCCGAAGCCCTGGCGCTGGGGCTGGAGATCATCGACGTGCGCCTCAAACGCACGGATCTGCCGCCGCAGAACCTGGACGCCACCTTTGCCCGGATGCGCGCAGAGCGTGAGCGGGAGGCCGCCGACGAGATCGCACGCGGTGAAGAAGCCGCTCAGCGGATTCGGGCCCAGGCCGACCGGACCGTGGTAGAGTTGACCTCGGAGGCGCGCCGCGAGGCGGAGATCGCCCGAGGTGAGGCGGATGCACTGCGCAACAACATCTTCGCGCAGGCATTTTCCAGCGACCCGGAATTCTTTGAGTTCTATCGGTCGCTTACAGCGTACACACGGGCGCTGCAGGGGTCGAATTCGACCATGGTCCTGTCACCGGATTCGGAATTCTTCGACTATCTGAAGACCGACAGCCCGCTTGGTCGCACGACCCGTCCTGCCCCCGCTGTGGCAGAGGCGGAGGCCGTGGTCGAAGAGGCCCCGGAGGTTGAGGCAGATACGCCAGCAACCGAGGTGCCCGCAGCCGAGAGCACCGGAAACTGATCTCTGACAGATAGAATGACAGGAAAGGGCCCCTTTGAGGGGCCCTTTGCACGTCAGGCCCTTGGCGAGATGGGGGCTCCGCCTTACGTTGCGTTCAGATCGTCTCACGCCGTTGTGAAGGTCTGCGCGTTGTATTGATCGCGACTGATGCTGACATGCAACGCATAGACCGCCCCTGAGACGGGCGCGAGCAGGACGTCAGGAGGAAATTTTGAACACAGTCATGAACACGCAACGGCCCATCGGTGCGCTCCGCGCATTGGCCGTTTTTGCCATCGGCCTGGTCATGCTGATTGTCAGCAGCCTCGCCGCGGCGGCCCAGGGCCGTCCCGATACCTTTGCCGACCTGGTCGACCAGGTGTCCGGCGCAGTGGTGAACATCACGACCAACACGACCGTTGCCGCTTCGGCCCCCGGTCCGAACCGCGGCAATCCGCTGGAAGACTTCTTCGAAGAATTCCGCGACCGCAACAACCAGGGCCGCCCGGAACGTCCTAGCCGCCGGGGCTCCGCCCTTGGCTCTGGCTTCGTGATTTCGGAAGACGGCTATATCGTCACCAACAACCACGTCATCGAAAACGCCGACGAGATCCTGATCGAGTTCTTCTCGGGCGAGGAACTGCCTGCCGAACTGGTTGGCACCGATCCCAACACCGACATCGCCCTGCTCAAGGTCGACAGCGCCAAACCGTTGCCCTTCGTCCCCTTTGGCGACAGCGACGTGATGCGCACCGGTGACTGGGTCATGGCCATGGGCAACCCGCTGGGCCAGGGTTTCTCGGTCAGCGCAGGCATCGTCTCCGCCCGTGAGCGGGAGTTGCAGGGCGCCTACGACGACTACATCCAGACCGACGCGGCCATCAATCGGGGCAACTCCGGCGGGCCGCTGTTCAACCTGGATGGTGAGGTGATCGGCGTGAACACGGCGATCCTGTCGCCCAATGGCGGCTCCATCGGGATCGGTTTTGCCATGTCCTCGAATGTCGTCACCAATGTCGTCGACCAATTGCAGGAATTCGGCGAAACCCGTCGGGGTTGGCTGGGCGTGCGCATCCAGGACGTCGATCCGGAACTGGCCGAGGCCCTGGGCCTGGAGAGCGCGAACGGCGCATTGGTCACCGATGTGCCCGACGGCCCCGCCAAGGAGGCCGGGATCCTGCCGCGCGACGTGATCGTGACGTTCGACGGAACGGACATCGAGAACACGCGGGAATTGGTGCGCACCGTCGGCAACGCGCCAGTGGACAAGGCCGTGCGTGTGATCGTCTTCCGCGATGGCGAAGAGCAGACCCTGCTTGTGACGCTTGGCCGCCGCGAAGAGGCAGAGGCAGCCGTTCCCGCCTCGGCGCAGCAACCGTCGCAACCCAGCTCGGTGGAGTTGATGGGCATGACCGTGTCCGATCTGACCGATGAGTTGCGCGCGCAGCTGGGCCTGGACACGGACGCGAGCGGTCTGGTCGTGGCCGATATCGATCCCGACAGCTCTGCCTATACCAAGGGTCTGCGCGCCGGTGACCTGATCGAAGAGGCGGGCCAGGTTCGCGTCGAAACGATCCGTCAACTGGAAGACCGCCTGGCCGAGGCCCGCGAGGCTGGACAGAAAAGCTTCCTGCTGTTGATCCGGCGCGGCGGCGATCCTCGTTTTGTGGCGCTGGCGCTCGACGACGAATAAACCCTGCCAAACGGCAACTTGGACGGGCCCCTTTCGAGGGGCCCGTTTGCGTTCAGCGGTTCAGCGACATCCAGCCAAGGATCAACCCGATCAGGATCGGCTGATGCAAAAGGTAGATGGCCAGGGAATGACGTCCCGGCCAGATCAACCATGCAGGGAGGGGGCCAGACCCGGGCCGCGCGCTGCGCAACAGATCCCACGCGCCGATTCGCGTTCCGATCCGCCCCACGGCCAGTCCAATCAGCATCGGGGCCAGCCAGGGCACCAGCGGCTCGTAATCCATCATTGGCGGTACACGCGTCCCCAGGCCAGTCCAGATCCAGGCGGGACCGTCGAACGCCGCAAGGGACACCCCCGGCCCAAAGATCAACAGCGCCGCGGCGACGATCAGGGTCAGCCAACCGGGCAGCCATAAAAAGGCGAGCGAGACGACGGAAAACAGCGCAATGGCATGCAGAATGCCGAACCGCACCCAGGCAGCGGGCAGCGCCACATAGGTCGCCGCAGAAACCGCCAGCGCCCCGGCCGCGACAAACGCGACCCGCCGCCAGAACGGCCCGGCCTGAAACCCGGTGCCATGCGCAAGCCAGAGGCCAAGCCCCGCCAGCGCAAGAAAACTGCCGGCAATGCCCTTGGCCCAAGCGTCGAAAAGTGCGCCGTAGGTCAGCCACGGCGGCGCCAGCCCATACATCCGAAGGTCGAAGAGAAAATGAAAGGCCACCATGTTGGCGATGGCGAGCGTGCGCGCGAAATCAATGGCCGCGATCCGCCCGGCAGCCCCGCTCATGCGCCGCGACCAAGCGCCACGAGGCCCAAAGCCTTGGCCGACTCGTTGGACAGAGTCCCGCTTTCCAGTCCGAGCGGGGTCTGGAACGCCTGCACGGCGGCGCGCGTCGGCACGTCGTAAAAGCCGTTGATCTCTCCTCCGTAGAGGCCACGGACCTGCAAGGCGCGCTGGATCTGCTGCACGAAAACCGGGTCACGATCGCGCAGGGGGCACGGGGTTTCGAACCAGTTCTCGCCCCGGTCCTGGACGATCCGGGTCGAGGTCACCGTGCGGAACCGGGCGGGGGACAGGATGGTGCCGTCGGGATGACGGACGGCCGGAACCTCTTGCACCTGTGACGTCACCGTTTCCAACACGGCGGGCGTGATCCCGCGCGCATAGCAGGCCCCCGGCCGCGGATCGGCAGGCCCGAAATTGCGCGACACCTCTTCGACCGTCGCGCCGGTGCAGGCGGCAAGACAGCTGAGACTCGCGATCAGTAGGGCTTTGGCCATGGGGCTCGCACTCGGATTTCGCCACTCCTTGCGTGGGCGGCGTTGCCCGGCACCCTAGCGGACTGGCGGCGCGGGACAAATGGCCGGTGCGGTGCCGGGGCGGTCGTGGCGCGGATCGACCCGTGACATGTTGCACCTGCGCCACCCGGACGCTACCTCGGGAAGAGCGTTCAGGAGACAAGACCATGGCCAAAATCACCTACATCGAGCACGGCGGCACCGAACACGTCGTTGACGTCCCCACCGGTCTGACCGTCATGGAAGGTGCCCGAGACAACAACATTCCCGGCATCGAGGCGGATTGCGGCGGCGCCTGCGCCTGCTCGACCTGTCACGTCTATGTCGATGCCACCTGGGTCGAAAAGCTGCCGGCCAAGGACGCGATGGAAGAGGACATGCTCGACTTCGCCTATCAGCCCGACCCGTCGACGTCCCGTCTTACCTGTCAGTTGAAGGTGACGGATGCGTTGGACGGGCTGGTCGTGCGGATGCCCGAAAAGCAGATCTGATGCCGGGGCGTCCTTGGAGGGAGGCGCCGCGTCCACCGATGCACCCCTGGCGGGCGGCCCTGCGCGGCGCGGCGTTGTCGGTGGCGTGTCTGGCGGGCGGTGCAGGCTCTGCGCTGGCCTGTGGCGATGCGGCCCAAGACGCGTTGCCTGGTGCGACTGATGTGCAGGGGGCCTTTGTGGCCTGGTACGCGGATGCGACCACGTCCTATGGCCATGACATCATGGGATCCGTCCAGGACGCGTTGACCTTGCGCGCGGTTCTGAACGATGACTGCCGTGTTCTCGAAGTTGCCGCAGGGGCGGGGCACGTGTTCGAGGATATCGCGCCGCGCCTGACCGATGTGGACGGCGATGGCCTGCCCGAAGTGGTGGCCGTCCGCAGTTCACTGACTGAAGGGGCGCAATTGATCGTCTATCGTGCGCAGGGCGATGCGCTGGTGCCGCTTGCCGCCACGCCTCCGATCGGCCGCCGAAACCGCTGGCTCGCGCCCGCAGCCTGGGGGGACCTGGACGGCGACGGTGCCTGGGAAGTTGCGTATGTCGATCGTCCTCATCTGGCGAAGACGCTGCGGATCTGGCGGCTGGACGGGCAAACTCTCCGCGAAATTGCGCAGCTGAGCGGCGTCACCAACCATCGAATCGGAGAGCCTTTCATTTCGGGAGGCCTCAGGGTCTGCGGAACAGAGCACGAGATCGTCCTCGCGTCCGCCAATTGGGCCCGCCGCGTGATTGTGAAGGTCGCAGGTGAGATCACGGCAGAAGACGCGGGTCCCTGGGCGCCGGATACATCGCTGTTGTGTGACTGAAAACAAAGCGACCCCCGCCGAGCAGATGCTCTGACGGGGGCCGCGTGCCGCAACGCACCTCGGAAAGGGAAACCGGGGAGGGGAGTGAAGCGCGTCGCACGGTCCGGGCGGGGAGGCACCCGGACCGCGAGGGGGTGGCTAGTGGATCAGTCGTCCAGCTCGCTCTGACGTTCGATCTCGGCGAAGATGTCGGCGTTGTAGGCCGGGGTCGTGGCGACCAGCGTCGCGCCGTTCTGGCCGGTGAAGTCGTTCGCGGTGTCCGCGTCCGAGTTGAACAGGGCGAAGACCGCGCCCAGACCGCCCGAGCGGCTGGAGACAACGACCCGGTCGCCGTCCAGGTTGATCAGCGAAACGGCGTCGTTCGCGACGTCCACGTCCTGGTTGAAGTGCGCGATGGCGGCGGCAGCGCCCGATCCGACCTGAGCAGAGGCGGCACCGGTCAGAGCGGCGGAAGCGACGAGGGCGGAGATGATGAGGGTTTTCATAACGTTAGTCCTTTTGCGGTGGACCCTGTGGTTGCGGCGGGCCCGTTTGGGTTTGATGCGGGGCGGTGTGTGTTGCCCTGCTGATGAACCCTATTTGCGCCTTGCAGACCTGACATTCAACAAACGAAACCGTGAGGATAACGCGATAAACGTGCATATATGCACATACACTTCTCCGCCCCGCACCCCCCTCACGCCCGCGCGACGAGGCCTCGCGCGGGTGTGATCGAACCCTGCGAAACCGCAACAAAGGTGAGGGGATAGGTCGCTATGACGGGGTGAGTCGGACGCTCGGGGGGGAGTCGGCCTACGCACACCGGGGGAAATTCGACAGATGCGCAGGCGATACCCCCGCGACCGTGCATCGACAGCTTACGCCCCGGGCATCGTCAAACGCACAGCCATTCATGAGTTCCGTTCGCTGGTCGGGTGCCGCGATCCTGTGTGTGGCCCTTGACCCGCCCAGACATGCGCAGATCGCACCATGAAAGGCGGAACATCATGCAGGCGACCGGATGCGCGGGGCGGGCATGACTCGCGTCCTCGGACAGCTGGGCTAGCTGCGCCGCCAGGACGGCGACCGGCTGGCGCGTCGCCGGTTGCCACGCTCTGGGACGACAGCCGGTGCCTCTGTGGCCTGACGGATCGCGGACCAGGGTCGCGACCGCAACGCCGGCCACCGCATGTAGCGCAGCCTCGGGGTGGCCCGAGGTATCGCCACCCGATACGACCGAAGGTCCCGGTCGCAACCCTGGCCCTGTTGCGGGTGAGGTCCGATGTGGCGTCAGGCGAAGGCGGCCTCCAACGCGATTTCCACCATGTCCCCGAACGAGGACTGACGGTCAGCGGCCGGCAGCGCCTCATGCGTCAGGAGGTGGTCGCTGATCGTCAGCACAGCCAACGCGCGACAGCCGTGGCGTGCCGCCAGATTGTACAGCTCGGCGGCCTCCATCTCGACGGCAAGGATGCCGTGACGGGTCATCATCTCGGTCAGGTCGGGGCGTTCGTCGTAAAACACGTCCGAGGAATAGATACCGCCGACATGCACCGTGCACTCCCGCCCCGTGGCCGCGCGATGGGCCGCCGAGAGCAGGCCGAAATCGGCGCAGGGGGCAAAGGTCACCTCTCGGAAGATCCCTGCCGAGGGGGTGGAGATCGACGACGCCGTCTGTGCCAGGATCACATCGCGGATAGCCACGTGGTTCTGCATTGCCCCGGCTGATCCGATACGGATCAGCGTGCGCGCGCCATATTGTGTGATCAGCTCGTTGGCGTAGATCGACAGCGACGGCATCCCCATGCCAGAGCCGTGGATCGTCACCCGGTTGCCGCGCCAGGTTCCGGTGAAACCCAGCATGCCCCGCACGTCGTTCACCAGTTCGGGCGCGTCCAGAAAGGTTTCGGCGGCCCATTTGGCGCGCAAGGGGTCGCCCGGCATCAGAACGGTCTCTGCGATCTGGTCTCTTTCGGCGCGGATATGGGGGGTCATGGCATTCTCCAAAAGCAAAAGGGGCGCTGCCCGCGCCCCCTTCTAATTCCGAATGAGAAAGAAAGGCTAGATCGCCATATCTTCCGGGGATTTCCCGGCTTCGATCGCCTCTTTGTACCAAGCAGGCTGGCGGCCACGGCCGGACCAGGTGACAGAGGCATTCTCGGGGTGGCGATACTTGGCCACGGATTTGGATGCACCCGCTTTTTTCGGGGCTTTGCCGCCGAACAGATCGGCGAGGGAATAACCCTCTTTGGCAAGCATCCCTTCGATCTCGCCGCGCAGCTCCTTGAGGCGGCGACCGTCGTATTCCGACTCGGCCTTTTCGATGGCTTTAAGCCGTTCCTGCGCCGCAGCGCGTTCCTTGGCCAGGTCGTCCTTGGTCATCTTGTCCACGTCCATAACAAATCCCCTCATTGCACAGGCTGAATTGCGCAATAAGCGGAGCTAATTTGTAAGGCAAGGGGAATCTATTCTGCGGCGATTACCTTGGGGTCGGCCAATTCGATGATGTCGCCCATGATCCGATTCAATTCGAAATCCTTTGGGGTGTAAATCGCGGCCACGCCCATGGACTTCAAGCGCGCCGCATCCTCGTCGGGAATGATGCCACCTACGATCACGGGGATGTCCGCCAATCCGGCGCAGCGCATTCTGTCCATCAGGTCTTCGACCAATGGCAGGTGCGATCCGGACAGGATCGACAATCCGACCACATGCGCGCCCTCATCTATTGCGGCGGTGACGATGGCCTCGGGGGTCAGGCGAATACCTTCATAGCGAATGGCCATGCCGCAATCGCGGGCGCGCACGGCAATCTGTTCGGCCCCGTTGGAATGCCCGTCCAATCCCGGCTTTCCCATCAGGAAGGTCAGCCGCCGTCCCAGCCGGTCGCTGACGGCGTCCACTGCGGCGCGCAGATCGTCCAGACCCTCTGTCCGGTTCGACGGAGAGGAGGACACGCCGGTCGGCCCGCGGTACTCCCCGTGAATGCGGCGCATGACGCCCGCCCATTCGCCCGTCGTGACGCCCGCCTTGGCCGCTTCGATAGAGGGGGGCATGATATTGGTCCCCTCGCGCGCGGCGCGTGCCAGGGCGTCCAGCGCGGCCTCGACGGCGACATCGTCCCGGTCCGTGCGCCAGGCGGCCAGACGGTCGATCTGGTCCGCCTCTACCGCCGGGTCGACCGTCATGATGCCCCCGTCTTCACCCACCAGTGGCGAGGGTTCGGCCTCTGTCCAGGCATTGACGCCCACGACCGTTGTTTCGCCCCGTTCAATACGGCCCAGACGGTCTGCGTTTGACTCCACCAGCCGCGCCTTCATGTATTCGATGGCCGCGACCGCGCCGCCCATTCCATCCAGAACGGCCAATTCCGCGCGCGCGCCTTCTTTCAGGATTTCGACCTTTGCCGCCACAACCGGAGAGCCGTCGAACAAGTCGCCGTATTCCAGCAAGTCGGTTTCATAGGCCAAAACCTGTTGCATTCGCAGGGACCATTGTTGGTCCCAGGGGCGCGGCAGGCCCAGGGCCTCGTTCCAGGCGGGCAATTGAACCGCGCGCGCGCGCGCGGATTTGCTGAGCGTCACCGCAAGCATTTCCAGAAGGATCCGGTAGACGTTGTTTTCCGGCTGCTGTTCCGTCAGCCCAAGGGAATTGACCTGAACGCCATAACGGAACCTGCGGTATTTCGGATCTTCCACGCCATAGCGTTCGGTGCAAATCTCGTCCCAAAGCTCGACAAAGGCGCGCATCTTGCACATCTCGGTGACGAACCGGATGCCGGCATTGACGAAAAAGGAAATGCGCCCGACCAGGCGGGGAAAGTCCTCGGCAGGGACCTTGTCCCGCAATTCGTCCAGAACGGCGGTTGCGGTGGCCAGGGCAAAGGCCAGTTCCTGTTCCGGCGTGGCCCCCGCCTCTTGCAGGTGATAGGAACAGACATTCATCGGGTTCCATTTCGGAATGGCGGAATAGCAATATTCGGCCACATCGGAAATCAGCTTCATCGACGGTTTGGGCGGCAGGACATAGGTGCCCCGGCTCAGGTATTCCTTGACGATGTCGTTCTGAACCGTGCCCTGCAACAGGGTCGTATCCGCGCCCTGTTCCTCGGCGACGGCGACATAAAGCGACAGAAGCCAGGGGGCCGTCGCGTTGATCGTCATCGAGGTGTTCATCTGTTCCAGCGGGATGTCCTTGAACAGGGCCCGCATGTCGCCCAGGTGCGAAACCGGAACACCGACTTTGCCGACCTCGCCCCGCGACAGGATATGGTCACTGTCGTAGCCTGTCTGCGTCGGCAGGTCGAAAGCAACCGAAAGACCGGTCTGCCCCCGTGCCAGGTTCGATCGATAAAGGGCGTTTGACTTGGCCGCAGTCGAGTGGCCGGCATAGGTGCGGAACAACCAGGGGCGATCTTTCTGCGACATGGCGAAGCCTCGTGTAACAATATTACGTTGAGGTGTTGATACTGGACATATCCCGTAAGTGTCAATTCGCTGCATTGCAGCACGGTGGGATCGGTCGTTTCCTCCCTCCGGGGGGCGATTATATTTGTACAAAACGGGGTAGTCCGCCCTGCGGACTTCCCCCAAACTGTGGCAAGTCCGGCCTGTCCGGGGTCCGCCGCCAAGAGGTGCCTGCCTTGATTGCCCCGCCCCGCCGCATCGCCAGATGAGCCAGACGGTCGAGATTCCGATCTGGGCGCTGGTGCTGCTGGGACTGTTCGCGGCGGTGACCTTTGCGTCGCATTTCCTGTTTCCCTCGGTCCGCTGGTTCTTTCGCAAGCGGGCGGAACGGTTGGTGGCGCAGTTGAACACACGCCTTGCCCGCCCGATCCAGCCGTTCAAACTGGCCCGGCGCCACGATACGGTGAACCGTCTGACCCACGATCCGCAGGTGGCGCAGGCGATCATTGATCACGCCAGGGCAGAAGGCGTGCCAAGCGAAGTCGCCTTCGAAACCGCCCGTCGATATGCCCGAGAGATCGTGCCGGGGTTTTCCGCCACGCTCTATTTTACGGTCGCCATGCGCCTGTCCCGCTGGCTATCGCGCGGCCTCTACCGTGTCCGCGTCACCGGAGAGGAGCGCGCGCTTCAGGACATAGACCCGACCGCTACCGTGATTTTCGTTCTCAACCATCGGTCCAACATGGATTACGTGCTGGTGACCTGGCTTGCCGCGCGACAAACCGCGCTGGCCTATGCGGTCGGTGAATGGGCGCGCCGCTGGCCTCTGGCCCCGTTGATCCGCGCCTTGGGCGGCTATTTCGTGCGGCGCAGGGATCTTAACCCGCTGTATCGCAAGGTTCTTGCCCGCTATATCCAGATCGCCACCGAGAATGGCGTGACCCAGGCCGTCTTTCCCGAAGGCCGGCTCAGCCGGGACGGTGCCCTGCAGCCCCCCAAGCTGGGCATCCTCAGCTATATCGTCACCGACCACGACCCCGAAGATGCGCGCGATGTCGTCTTTGTGCCTGTCGCGGTGAACTACGAACGCGTGCTCGAGGATCGCGTTCTGATCGCCGCGCGCAACAAGGGGGCGGCCGCGTTTCGTCTGCGTTGGTGGATGGTGGCGCGCTATCTCTGGCGGCATCTGCAGTTGCGACTGACCGGGCGGTTCACGCGCTTTGGCTATGCGGCGGTGTCGTTCGGGCAGCCCCTGTCGCTGCGCCGGTTTCTCTGGCGCGGTCATGCGGATCCGACCGAAGCCTTGGGCGCAGAGTTGATGACACGGCTGGAGGCGGTGCTGCCGGTCCTGCCCATGGCGCTGACCTGTGCCGCGCTGGAACACGGGGCCCGGTCGGTGGCCGATGTGGCGGCGTATATCGCAACGCAGGCCGACACCTTTGCGCGGGCCGGTCATGCGGTCCACACGAACGAGGCCGAGGCGGACCAACTCGCCCGCACCTCGCTGCGCATGCTGGAGGTGCGCGGCGCTCTGCGCCTTGCCGATGATCGAATCACCTTGTCCAGGGATTGGGCCCCGGTCATCGCCTTCTACGCGCGGACCTTGCCAGTGCAGAAAGCCACCGAGACATAAAATTACAAGATGGATAAACTTTCAGGTTGATAATTGCGGGTGGGGTGGTAAGTCCTGTTGCAACGCAGCAATTCGTTCCGCAGTGCGGCACATCACATCCCGGAGGTTTCCATGGCTCTTGATACACAACCCGCCCAGCCGGCCTACGACGCCCCGATCAAGGATCTGTACGAGCTGGGCGAAATGCCCCCGATGGGCCACGTGCCCAAGCAGATGTATGCTTGGTCCATCCGCCGCGAACGTCACGGCAACCCCGATACCGCCATGCAGCAGGAGATCGTGGATATCCCCGAGCTGGACAGCCACGACGTGCTGGTCCTCGTGATGGCGGCGGGCGTGAACTACAATGGTGTCTGGGCCGCGCTTGGTCAGCCGATCAGCCCGTTTGACGGCCATAAGCAGCCATATCACATCGCCGGATCCGACGCCTCGGGCATCGTCTGGGCGGTGGGTGACAAGGTGAAGCGCTGGAAGGTCGGCGACGAGGTCGTGATCCATTGCAACCAGGACGACGGTGACGACGAGGAATGCAACGGCGGCGACCCGATGTATTCCGCCAGCCAACGTATCTGGGGCTACGAGACACCAGACGGGTCCTTTGCGCAGTTCACGAATGTGCAGGCCCAGCAGCTGATGCCGCGCCCCAAGCACCTGACCTGGGAAGAGGCCGCCTGCTACACGCTGACGCTGGCGACGGCCTACCGGATGCTGTTCGGGCATGAACCCCACGACCTGAAGCCCGGCCAGAACGTTCTGGTCTGGGGCGCCTCGGGGGGGCTGGGGTCCTACGCGATCCAGCTGATCAACACGGCGGGGGCCAATGCGATCGGCGTCATCTCGGACGAGAGCAAGCGCGACTTTGTCATGGGGCTGGGGGCCAAGGGGGTTCTCAATCGCAAGGACTTCGATTGCTGGGGCCAGCTGCCCAAGGTGAACACCCCGGAATACGCGACCTGGTTCAAAGAGGCGCGCAAGTTCGGCAAGGCGATCTGGGACATCACCGGCAAGGGCACCAATGTTGACATGGTGTTCGAACACCCGGGCGAGGCGACGTTCCCCGTGTCCACCTTCGTTGTGAAAAAGGGCGGCATGGTCGTGATCTGCGCAGGCACCACCGGGTTCAACCTGACCTTCGACGTGCGCTACATGTGGATGCATCAGAAGCGCTTGCAGGGCTCGCACTTTGCCCATCTCAAGCAGGCCGCGGCCGCCAACAAGCTGATGGTGGAACGGCGCCTTGATCCCTGCATGTCGGAATGCTTTGACTGGGCCGACCTGCCCGAGGCGCATATGAAGATGCTCCGCAATGAGCATAAGCCGGGCAACATGTCCGTTCTGGTGCAGGCCCCCAAGACTGGCCTGCGCACCCTCGAAGATGTTCTGGAGGCCGGCAAACCGGACTGACATCACCCATCGTGCGCACAGGCGGCCTCGTCCCTAACGGGACGGGGCCGTTTTCGATTCGTTCTGCATGTTCTTGGGGATCAAGGCCTTGGAAACCGGTACCCCGCCAGAAATGGGGAGGGTCGATCTGCGAATTTCGGGCGAATTCCGGGTCGGATAGGCTGTCTTTAAGAGTTCGTTAACCTCCGCGAAGGGAATGTCAGATGTCGAAGAACTGGATCATCGAGGTGTTGGGCGACCTGCGCGGATTTGCGAGCGTCAATGACATGCCGAACCTGGCCGAACAGCTGGAAGAGGCAATCGTCGTGGCCATCGCGGAAATCGGGCAGGTGCCCGCGCCGCAACAGGCGGACCTGCATGGCGCGGAAGTTGGACGATATACTGGACCGGTTGCAGGCTGCGACTGATCTGGCCGCATTGGAACGGGTCGTTTTCGACCTGAGGGACGCCTACGACGTCGAACATCTCGTCTATCACTCGGTCAGATCGGGCGGCGATCAATGGGCCGCCCTGACATATGGTCAGGACTGGGTGGATGCCTACGTCGAGAACAACTTTCAGACCATCGACCCCGTCGTCCTGTCCTGCTTTCGCGGCTTCACCCCCGTTGACTGGAAGGCGCTGGACTGGTCGGGACGCCCCGCCCGCACCTTGCTGGGCGAGGCGGTCGCCAATGGCCTGGGCAATCAGGGCTACAGCCTGCCGATCCGGGGACCGTCGGGGCAATTCGCGCTGTTCACGGTCAACCACCGCATCGGCGACGACAGCTGGGGCCGCTTTACCCGCGCCAATATGCACGAGCTGCTGCTGGCCGCGCATTACGTCAACGAACGCGCCCTTGTGTTGGGCGGCGAAGGCCCGCCCCCGCATCAGGCGCTGTCCCCGCGAGAGACGGACGCCCTGACCTTGCTGGCTGCGGGCAAGAGCCGGGCGCAGGCGGCTGAACGGCTGAAGATCTCGGAACACACCCTGCGCGTCTATATCGAAAGCGCCCGCTTCAAATTGGGTGCGTTGAATACCACCCACGCGGTCGCCAATGCCCTGTCGCGCGGGCTCATCTGTCTGTGAGCACGGGGCGTTACGGATAATCTAAGGCAGCGCACGGTGACAAACCGTTAACCCGCTCCCGATCACCCCTTTTTGTCAGATGCTGACAAAAGGGTGCGCCCGTGATCCACTATATTTATTCCACCGACTTCGACCGCCATGGCGATCTTGTGGCAGGCATGTTCCGCGACCGCACCGCGCAGTTTCGCGACCGCATGCATTGGGACGTCACCGTTGATGCGCTGGGCTGGGAAACGGATGCCTATGACGCGCTAGATCCACTTTATGTCATCGCCGCAGACGGGCAGGGCCGTCATATGGGATCGATGCGGTTTCTGCCCACGACCGGCCCGACCATGTTGGGCGAGGTTTTTCCCCATCTGACCGGGGGCGGGTCGATCCGGTCCCCGCGGGTTTGGGAATGCACCCGTTTCTGCCTGTCGCCCAAGGCCGGCAGCGGTGTCGCGCGGCAGCTTCTGCTTGCAGCGAGCGAGCTGGGCCTGGGGCTGGGCCTGACCCATTCGGTCGGCGTTTTTGATGCGCCCATGACCCGCGTCTATCGCCGTCTCGGCTGGCAGCCGGAGGTTCTGGGCACCCGCGATGGCATCTCTGCCGGGGTCTGGACCTTCTCCGAGGCGGTCCACGATCGTCTGCTCGGCCTTGTTGGCATTCACCCCAGCCAGTCGCGAAACGACTTCGAGAGGACATTCGCCAGCCTTCTGCACGCAGAGCCCCTTTCCGTCCGGGCCTGAGGCGATATGAAAGGGCGATGACAACGCCCACGCTCTCCCCCGATCAGGCAGACGCCTGGGACCGCATCGCCGAGGTGCTGACCGACTCCGCCGTGCATCTGTCCGACGGCTACGCCACCGCCCGCGAGGATGACGACAGCCGCGTGCTGGCCGTCACGGGCAAGGCGGGCTCGGGCAAGACCCTGTTGCTGGCAGAGCTGGTAAAGGCCGCACGCGGCGCCGGGCTGGACCTGGTGTCGGGCGACTATGAACGCAAGGGCAAGGACCGGCGGTCGCTGGCGGTGTTGGCCCCGACCAACAAGGCGGCCAGTGTCTTGCGCACGCGCGGGGTGCCTGCCACGACGATCCACCGGATCCTCTATACCCCCGTCTACGATCCGGAATATGAGCGTATCGCGGAATGGCTGGCGGGCGACGCCGACCGCCCCGAAACCGAGGCCCTGACCGACGAGATGCTGGACCGCGCCAAGCGGGTCTACGACGAGACGGGATCGGTTCCCGGCGCGCTGGCGGCGGCGGGGCTGCGCGGGTCGGACTTCATCACCGGATGGAAGCGACGGGAGAACCCGCTGGACGTGGGCTTTGTCGACGAATCCTCCATGCTCGACGACCGCCAGTTCGAGGACCTGAAAGAGATCTTCCCGACCCTCGTCCTGTTCGGAGATCCGGCGCAGCTGGCCCCGGTGAACCAATCGGGCCGCATGGTGTTCGACCGTTTTCAAGGCGACGACCACCTGCATCTGGACCGCGTCCACCGCCAGGAGGCGGACAGCCCGATCCTGGACCTGGCCCATGCGCTTGGCGACCCGGAGCTGGGCTTTTACGAGTTCGAACAGATGGTCGAGGCCGCCGCCGCCCGCGACGACCGCGTCGTCGTGGCGGGCCGGGTCGACAGCGATCTGATGGCGCGGTCGCCCGTGCTGGTCTGGCGCAACGCCACCCGTATCCGCCTGATCCGCGCCTTCCGGCAGGCACATGGGGCCGACGACACGCATCTGCTGCCGGGCGAGCCCTTGATCTGCGACGGGCTGGAGCTGCCTCTCAAGCACCGCAAGCGGCGTATCGACCTGGAGGCGCGGGGCCTGATCAAGGGGGCGCAGGTCGTCTATCTGGGGCCAGGCCGCAAGCCGGGGTTCAGCAAGCTGCACGTCGTTGGCGCGCCGGAGCCGGAAATTTCCGTCAGCTCTATCGTCAAGATCGAGCATCCCGACGAGGAAGAGCCGTTCCTGCCCTTCGCCGCTCACATGGGGGCTGCGTTTCTGCACGGGGCGGCGGTTACCACGCACAAGGCGCAGGGGTCGCAATGGGACGTGGTGCAGGTCTTTGCCCCCGATCTCTATGCCGCGTCCCGCGCCGGTCGGATGGAGGCGGGGCAGGCCCTGTGGAAACGCCTGGCCTATGTGGCGATCACCCGCGCGGCCACCCGGCTTGTCTGGGTGAAACGCTATGCCCTGGCGATGCCCAAGGCCCCGCTGGACACCGCCGACCTGAAGGTCGATCCTGCGCCCCTGGCATTGACCGCAGAGGAGGCCCCGCAATGAAGACGATCCTGATCACCGGTGCGTCCTCGGGCATCGGGGCAGCAACTGCGCGGCTGTTCCTGACCCAGGGCTGGACCGTGGGCCTGATGGCGCGGCGCGCAGATGCGTTGCGCGCGGTTGCGGGCGATCACCCGAACGCCCATGTCCTGCCGGGCGATGTGACGGACCCGGCCGCCGCCGAAGCCGTCGTGTCCGATTTCGCAGGCCGCGCTGGTCGGTTGGACGTCTTGTTCAACAACGCGGGCCTGTTCGTGCCCGCCGCTGCCATCGACGAGACGGCGGTGGACGACTGGCACCGTGCCGTGGCCGTCAACCTGACCGGGATGTTCCTGATGGCGCGCGCCGCCTTTGGCGTGATGCGGGCGCAAGGGGGCGGGCGGATCGTCAACAACGGCTCGATCAGCGCGCATGTCCCCCGCGAAGGGGCGGTGACCTATACGGTCACGAAACACGCGGTGACCGGGCTGACCCGGCAACTGGCGCTGGACGGTCGGGACCTGAACATCGCCTGCGGACAGATCGACATCGGCAACGCCAAGACCCCGATGCTGGAGGCGCTGGACGCAGCCCAGCGGGACGCAGGCGGTGACGGTGTGCCGATGATGGCGGTGGAGGATGCGGCCAAGGCGGTGCTGCACATGGCATCCCTGCCCGAGGGAACGAACGTGCTGACCATGACGATCATGGCTAACGGCATGCCCTACGTCGGTCGCGGCTAGGGCCGGCACGTCCGGGCGGGGGCACCCGGCCCGGAACAGACCCCTCAGGTGACGGCGCGCGCCTCGGCGAAGGACAGCAGGCGTTTGCTTTTCTCGTCCCACAGGTGCAGCCGCGCGTTCACCAGGCTTTCGCGGATGGTCATGCGGTTGCCCTCGTCCAATGCAGCGTGGTCCCGCAGGACCTCGGGCAGGCGGTAAAAGGGGATACGGCTGTAAAGGTGGTGGACGTGGTGGATGCCGATATTCGCGCTCATCCACTGCAGGACCTTGGGCATCACGTAGTGCGACGACCCATGAAGCGCGGATTCGTGCAGATCCCAATCGGCGCCATCTTCCCAGTTCGTGGCCTCGAACTGGTGCTGCACATAGAACAGCCAGACCCCGGCCGTCGCCGCCAGCAAGGTGGAGGGCAGGAAGATCAAAAGGATCGGGGCGGCGCCGCCAAAATAGAAGATCACACCCAGAACGGTCAGAATAGCCGCGTTGGTGTACATCGCACTGGCCCAATACCGCAGGTGCCCAGTCAGGCCCAGCGGCACCCGATTTGCCACAAAGAACTGCCAACCCGGTCCCAGACCGAACAGCACGATGGGGTTGCGATACAGGCGATAGCGAAACCGGCCCATCACGGTCAGCGCGCGATATTCGGCCACGGTCAGCGTGGTGATGTCGCCCAGGCCACGGAGGTCCAGGTTGCCCGCCGCACTGTGATGGATCGAATGTGCCCGCCGCCAGACGTCATAGGGCGTCAGCGTCAGCACGCCCAAGGCGCGGCCCAGCCAATCGCTGAGCGAACGGTTGTTGTAGAACGCCCCATGCCCGCAATCGTGTTGGATCGCGAAAAGCCGCAGCAGAAAACCCGCATTCACCAAGGATATCGCAAAGGCCAGCCAGCCGCTGACCGACAACGCCAGCCAAGCCAGAACCCATAGCGCGAGGAACGGGCCGAGGGTCACGGCCAGCTCGAACGTGCTGCGCCAAACGCTTGGGTTGCGGTAACCGGCCAGGATCTTGATCCAGTCGCGGGCGCGGGGGGTGTCGGCATCGGTACGACGGTCGGTGTGAGTGTCGGCCATGGACCTGCTTTTCTCGTGGTTTCGCGCCTTGTAGCGGGTTTGGCGCGTATCGCAACGCCCAAGGGCCGTCAGGGCAGAACGTACCGGAAGAACGCAGAGGCCAGCCACCCCGCCGAAATCGCGATGAACAGCGACAGCAACCCGTAGATCAGCGGCTGTTCATGGGCGAGGTTATAGATCAACCGCTCCATCCCGACCTTCTGAACGAAGATCGACGTCCCGTAGCTGTCGATCACCTGACCGTCGCGGGTCAGGAAGATACGGGTGTTGTAATTACCCTCGGTCAGATCGGCCGGCAGGGCGATCTTGGTCGAGAACAGCGTTGCATCGCGGATCTCCACCGTCGATTCCGCCAACGTGTATTGCGCCGCGGCCTCGCGGACCCGGACCAGTGCCTCCAGGAAGTCGGGGGCATCGGCGGCCGTTTCCGGGGCATCTTCGGCGCTGATCTTCTGGCGGGTGGACACCTTCCACAGGTCGTCCATCTCCGGCGTCAACGCGCGGTCCAGCGGGATGGAACTGGCGATGGCGTAAAAGCTGGGCGCACGGTCCACCTCTACGCCTTCGACGTTGACCCAGATGCCCAGGCGGCGTTCCTTCCGGCGGACGGTGACGGCTTCGTCCGGGCCCGCGATCGTGATGATGACCGCGATGGGCGATCCGGCAGGCACGGGTTCATCGCGCTTGATGGCCCCGAACACCAGGATTTCAGAGCCGTCGAACGACGTCGAGATCGCCACGCGGTCCTGGCTCAGGTCGGCGACGACCTCTTCTGCCGCGACGGGCAGGGCGGCCAGCACGACCGCGACAAGGCTCAGCAGGAAGGACCGCATCAGTGATCCCCCTCTGCGCCGACAGAGAACAGCTCTGATGGTTCGATGAGCAGGTCCAGCGCCAGCTTGGCGCAGACGATCAGAACCATGGCCGCCAGCAGGACGCGCAACTGCTCGGCCTTCAGCTTTGTCCCGATGCGGGTGCCGACCTGTGCACCAATCACACCCCCGACCAGCAGCAGAACCGCCAGCACCATGTCCACGGTGTAGTTCGTCGTCGCATGCAGCAGGGTCGCGAACCCGGTGACAAAGATGATCTGGAACAGCGAGGTGCCGACCACGACCTTGGTGGGCATGCCCAGCAGATAGATCATCGCGGGAACCATGATGAACCCACCGCCGACACCCATGATTGCGGCCAGGACGCCCACGAACAAACCGACCAGAAGCGGCGGAATGACCGAGATATACAGTCCCGAAGTCCGGAATTTCATCTTGAAGGGCAGCGCATGGATCCAGCCGCGCTGCCGCCGCACCGTCTTGGGCGCGGGGCCTTTGGCGCGGGACTTGCGGATGGCATTCAGGCTTTCGATGAACATCAGCCCGCCGATGATCCCCAGGAACACGACATAGCAAAGCTTGACCAGCAGATCGACCTGACCCAACGCCTTGAGCGCGGCAAAGACCTGCACACCCAGGCCCGCACCGACCAGACCGCCTATGAGCAGGACAAACCCCATCCTGAGGTCCACCGACTTGCGCCTGAAATGCGCCAGAACGCCGGAAAAGCTGGAGGCGACGATGATGTTCGCTTCGGTCGCGACCGCGACGGCGGGCGGGATGCCGATCATGAACAGAAGCGGCGTCATCAGAAAGCCGCCTCCGACACCGAACATGCCCGACAAGATGCCGACCATGCCGCCCAGCCCCACGAGGAGGAAGGCGTTGACCGAAACTTCGGCAATGGGAAGATAGATTTGCACGGGCTGCCCTCTCGGAGGATGCCCTGCAATAGTCCCAACCGCCCGCCAATTTCAAACCCCGAGCGAACACTTTTCATGCGTTCTTGGCAACAAGGAGTGATCTGGACTGACCGGGCGCGTCAAATTGGTCTTATGCCGGGGGCTCAGTTCAGGAAGCGGGTCAGCACCTTCTCCAGCTTGGCTGCGCCCAGCGGGGCCATGGCCTTGGTGTGCTCGTGGCTGATCGCTTCGTCCGACAGGCCTGCGGCCATGTTGGTGATCGTCGAAATCGCCGCGGCCTTCAGCCCCAGAAACCGCGCCAGGATCACCTCCGGGACGGTCGACATGCCGACCGCATCGGCCCCCAGGGTACGGATCGCGCGGATTTCGGCAGGTGTTTCGAACGACGGGCCCGAATACCAGGCGTAGACACCTTCGTGCAGATCGACATCCTCCGCCCGGGCCGCCTCGCGCAGGGCGCTGCGGATCGCGGGGTCATGGGCGTCGCCCATCGGCACAAAACGGCGGTCCGTCGGCTCTCCGATCAGGGGGTTGAGACCCGAGAAGTTGATGTGATCCGACAGCAGCATCAGCGATCCGGTCGGCATGTCCGCCCGCAGACTGCCTGCGGCATTGGTGGCCAGCACCGCCTCTGCGCCCAGTTCGGCCAGAACCTCCAGCGGCAGGCGCATGGCGTCCGCGCGCCCGCTTTCGTAGTAATGCGACCGTCCGCCAAAGACGGCGACCCGGGTGCCGCCCAGCTGTCCCACGACCAGCTTGGGGTTATGGCCGCTGACCCCTGCATGGGGGAAACCGGGCAGGTCGGCATAGTCGATTGCCACGCCGTCCACCTGCTCGGCCAGATGCCCCAGCCCGGAGCCCAGGATCAGGCCATAGGCCAGTGCCTCTGCCCCCGCGCGGTCGCGGATCAGGGCGGTAAGCTCAGCGCTCTTTGACATAGGGCTCGCCTCCGGCGCGCGGCGGGATCGCGCGACCGACGAAGCCCGCCAGGATCACCACCGTCAGGATATAGGGCAGGCTGTCCAACAGGGCCGAGGGGATCTGAATGCCGATCAACTGGTTCAGCATCTCACCCCGGAAGCCCAGCGCCTGCAGAAAGCCGAACAACAGGCAGGCCCCCAGTGCATACCACGGCCGCCATTTGGCAAAGATCAGCGCGGCCAGCGCGATGAACCCCCGGCCCGCCGACATTTCCTTGACGAAACCCGCCGACAGCGCCGTCGCCAGATAGGCCCCGGCGATACCGCAAAGTACGCCACAGATCATCACTGCCGCATAACGCAGCCCCACGACCGACACGCCCGCCGTGTCCACCGCCGCGGGGTTTTCGCCCACGGCCCGCAGGCGCAGGCCGAACCGGGTGCGGGTCAGGACCCACCAGGTCGCGGGCACACACAGAAGGGCCACATAGACCAGGATCGAATGGCCCGAGATCAGCTCCGCATAGATCGGCCCCAGGAAGGGCACGTCGCGCAGCGCCTCGGCGAAGGGCAGGGTGATTTCGCTGAACCGGCCCGCGCCTTCCAGCTGCGGGGTGCGCCCGCCCAGGCCGAACCAGGCCTCGCCCACCACGACCGTCAGGCCCGACGCCAGAAAGTTGATCGCCACGCCGGAAATCAGCTGATTGCCGCGAAAGGTGATCGAAGCGATGCCATGGAGCGCCGCCATCAGCAGCGACGCGAAGATCCCCGCCAGCAGCCCCAGCCACACGTTGCCGGTATAGGCGGCCACGGCAGCCGACAGGAAGGCGGAGGCCAGCATCTTGCCCTCCAGCCCGATGTCGAACACGCCTGCCCGTTCGCTGAACAGGCCCGCCAGACAGGCCAGCAGCAGCGGCGTGGCCAACCGAAGGGAGGAATCGAGGATCTGGATGATTTCGAGGAAGCTCATGTCCGCTCCGTCGCCAGTCGGTAGGCGGCATAGGTAAAGAAGGTTCCGATGGTGGCCTGCGCGGCCCGTCTGCCCCGCGCATACAGCGCGACGGCGGCGCGGGTCGAAAACGCCAGCGCATAGACCACATGACCAGCCAGAGAGATCAGGAATGAAACCCCGATCAACGTGACCAGAATGAACACCGGTGTGTCCGGCCCAGTGCCGACCGCGGCGATTGCCACCCAGAAGATCGCGGCCTTCGGGTTGGTCATCTGCACCATCAGCCCGCGCAGTCCATAGGCCCGCAGGTTGGGTGCGTCGACGGTACGGGTATTGACCTCGACCGTCTGCGCAGCGGACCGAAAGGCCCCATAGGCCAGCCACAACAGATAGGCCGCGCCCGCCAGCTTCAGCACTGTCATCGCCCCGGCCCAAAGGGTCAGGACGGCGGTGAATCCGGTCACGGCCAATACCCCCCACAGAAGGGTGCCGACGGATACACCCGCAGCCAGCGCCAGGCCCTGCGGCCGGCCCCGTTCCATCGAGGTGCCGATGATCGCCAGGATGTTCGGTCCGGGCGAGAAAAGCCCAAGGCAAAGCATCCCCCAGGCCACCAGAAGGCCGGGCAAATGGGGGGCCAGATCGGTCATCCTGCGTCCTTTCGGCTGGGGCTGCGGCGCATCGACAGGAACAGCCGTTCAACCGGTAGCCGGACCATGTTGTCCAGCGCGCCCGTGAACAGGATCACCAGGGCCTGAATGACCAGAATCATCTCTCGTGAAATCGCGGGGATGTCGAATTCGACATAGCCACCGCCCTGATACAGCATCCCGAACAGCAAGGCCGCGATGCAGACGCCCAAGGGATGCGATCGCCCCATCAGCGCCACCGCAATGCCCACGAAACCGGCACCCTGCACCGGGTCGATGACCAGCCGTTCACCCTCGCCCATGACCGAGTTGATCGCCATCAGGCCACAGAGAGCGCCAGAGATGGTCATCGCGATCATGACGATCCGGGTGGACGAGATCCCGGCATAAAGCGCCGCCGGCTCCGAATGACCGAAGGCGCGGATTTCATAGCCCAGCTTGGTCCGCCACAGCAGCAGCCAGACGCCCAACGCAGACAAGAGCGCCAGCGGGAAAGCGATGTTCAAAGGCGCGCGGCAGACCGAGGCAAAGGGACGCTCCACGCAGCCCAGACCCAGCAGGGCATAAAGATCCGCGATCGACGGCAGATTGGTCGCCGCGGCGAACCGCGCCGTTTCCGGCGAGCCGCCCGCGCCGGGGGCCAGCAGAACACGGCTGAGCAGATAGACCATCAGCGCCGAGGCGATGAAGTTGAACATGATCGTCGTGATGACGATGTGGCTGCCGCGCTTGGCCTGCAGATAGGCCGGAATCGAGGCCCAGAACGCCCCGAAGGCCCCGGCCCCCAGCATCGCCGCGATCAGGGCCAGCGTCCAATGCGGCCAAGGCACCCAGAGCAGCATCAGGGCCACGCCCAGACCGCCCAGCAGGGCCTGCCCCTCGCCGCCGATGTTGAACATCCGGGCGTGAAAGGCGACGGCGACACCGAGGCCCGTAAAGATGAAGTTCGTCGCGTAATAGAGCGTATAGCTCCAACCATCCGCCGAGCCGACGGCCCCCTCGACCAGCAGGCCCAGCACCTCGAACGGGTCTTCACCGATGAAGGCCACGACCAGGCCCGATACGATCAACGCCAGAAGCAGGTTGAGAAAGGGGATCAGCAGGATGTCGGCCCATTTGGGCATGGAGTCTCTCATGCGGCGTCTCCGGTGATGCCGGCCATCAGCAGGCCCAGCTCACCCTGGTTGGTCTGATCCGGCAGGCGTTCGCCCATGATGCGCCCGTCGAACATCACCGCGATGCGGTCCGACAGGGCCATGATTTCATCAAGTTCGACCGATACGAGCAGGATCGCTTTGCCCTGGTCGCGCAGGGCGATGACCTGCTGGTGGATGAACTCGATCGCGCCGATGTCCACGCCGCGCGTGGGCTGCCCGATCAGCAACAGGTCTGGATTGCGCTCGATCTCTCGGGCGAGGACGATCTTTTGCTGGTTGCCGCCAGAGAAACTCTTGGCGGCCAGCGTCGGGTCAGGCGGGCGCACGTCGAAGCGCGCCATCTTTTCTTCGCAGTCTTTCTTGAGCGCGGCGTTGTCCAGAAACATGCCGCTGCCAAAACGGTCGTCGTGGTGATAGCCGAAGCCCACGTTTTCCCAGGCGCGGTAGTCCATGATCAGACCCTCGCGCTGCCGGTCCTCGGGTACGTGGGCGATGCCGCGCGCGCGGCGACTGCGCGCGTCGGACGCGGTGCCGGTCAGGTCGATTTCCTGGCCGTTGACGCGGATCGTCCCGGTGCCCCTGGCATAGCCACCCAGCACCTCCAGCAGTTCGGACTGACCGTTGCCCGCAACGCCTGCGATGCCCAGAACTTCGCCCGCGCGAATGGTCAGGTCGATGCCGCGCAGCCGCTCCACGCCCTGATCGTCGATCACGCGCAGGTTTTCCACCTCCAGGATGGTCTTGCCGGGCTGGGCGGGGGTCTTGTCGACGCGCAACAGAACTTTTCGCCCCACCATCAGCTCGGCCAGATGTTCCGGGCTGGTTTCGGCGGTCTGCACGGTGGCGGTCATTTCGCCCCGTCGCATGACGCTGACGGTGTCGGTGATTTCCATGATCTCGCGCAGCTTGTGGGTGATCAGGATGATCGTCTTCCCCTCGTCGCGCAGGCCGCGCAGGATGCGGAACAGGTGGTCGGCCTCGGCAGGCGTCAGCACGCCCGTCGGTTCGTCCAGGATCAGGATATCCGCCTCACGGTAGAGCGCCTTGAGGATCTCTACCCGCTGCTGCTGTCCGACGCCGAGGTCTTCGATGATGGCGTCGGGGTCGACGTCCATTTCGTAGTCATCGGCCAGTTTGGCCAGCAGTTTGCGCGCCTTGGCCAACGAGGGTTTCAAAAGCCCGCCGTCCTCTGCGCCCAGGATGATGTTTTCCAGAACGGAGAAATTCTCGACCAGTTTGAAGTGCTGGAACACCATGCCGATGCCCGCGTCGATCGCGGCCTGGCTGTCGGGGATCTGGGTCGGCGTGCCGCCGATCAGGATCTCGCCCGCGTCGGCCTTGTAGAACCCGTAGAGGATGGACATCAGCGTCGATTTGCCCGCGCCGTTTTCCCCGATGATCCCGTGGATCGACCCGCGTTTGACCTGGATCGAGATGTCCTTGTTGGCCTGCACCGGGCCAAAGGCCTTGGAGATGCCGCGCAACTCGATCGCAAGGCTCTGATCGCCGGGGGCACCTTGGGGGGTGGGGTCAGTCATTCGCTCTCCACGAAACCGGTCACGCGGGTCAGGACCCCGTCCTTCGCATGGCCTACGAACAGCAGGCGCGCGAATTTCAACCCGTTGCGGTCCAGCCGTGCCTCGACCAGGGCGGTGCCATGGGTGACGCGCGGGGCGGCCATCGGATGCAGGCTCGCGTCCGGCAGGTTACGGCGGAAGATGGTCAGGTACTGGCCCATGCCTTTGGCCCCGACGAAGGGCTCCGGCGCATGGGGATCCTCATAGGTGAACGAGGCCGCCAAGGCCTCGTCCAGGAGTGTGTCGCGTGCCCCGGCGTCGGCCTCATTCCAGGCCGAGAGGAGCGTCAGCAGCAGGTCGCCGGGGGACGTCATGGTCATCAGAACGCCGGGCAGGTGCCATCGTCGGTGAAATTGTGGACGACAACGTCGCCCGCGATGATCGACGCCTTGGCCGCCTCTACCGCTTCGATCATTTCGGCGCTGACCAGGTCTGCGTTGTTCTCGTCCATGGCATAGCCGACACCATCGTTGTCGAGTCCCATGGAAATGACGCCCGCCTCGATGTCGGTGCCGTTCGAGAAGGTGTCGAACACCGCGTTGTCGACGCGCTTGACCATCGAGGTCAGGACCTTGCCGGGGTGCAGGTAGTTCTGGTTGCTGTCCACGCCGATCGACAGGATGCCTTCGTCGGCGGCGGCCTGCAGAACACCGATCCCGGTGCCGCCTGCTGCCGCAAAGACCACGTCCGATCCCTGGCTGATCTGGCTGCGCGTCAGCTCTGCGCCCTTGACCGGGTCGTTCCAGGCCGTCGGGGTGGTGCCGGTCATGTTGACGATCACGGTGGTGTCGGGGTTCACGGCCTTGGCACCCTGGGCATAACCGCAGGCAAAGCGCGAGATCAGCGGCACATCCATGCCACCGACAAACGACACGGTTCCCGTCTCGGAGGCCATGGCCGCCATCATGCCGACCAGATAGCTGCCCTCATGCTCCTTGAAGGAGATCTGGCGCACGTTGGGTTGGTCCAGCCAGTCGACGTCGACGATGGCGAACTTGGTGTCCGGGTAGTCGGGGGCGACCACGTCCAGGGTAGAGGCGTTGGCAAAGCCCAGAACGACGACCGGGTTCGCGCCCCGCTCGGCCATGCGGCGCATGGTCTGTTCACGCTGTGCCTCGTTGGCCAGCTCGGTCTCGGCATAGTCGCCGCCGGTCTCTTCGACCCAGCGCTGAGCACCGTTATAGGCGCTTTCGTTGAACGACTTGTCGAACTTGCCGCCCAGGTCGATGATCAGGCCTGGGTTGGAATGGCCATCAGCCAGGCCGGCACCGGCGGTCAAGGCCAGCGCGGCGGCGGCCCCCATCAGCTTGGTGGTGATCTTCATGGTTGTCTCCCGTTGGACAGAGGCTTCGGAAGGGCAAATCACCCCCCTGCCGTCATTGATGCAGGGGATAAGGCCGCAGGGGACCCAGAAGATCAACCGGATTCTGGCCTGTCTGACCCGTCGTCAGAGGTCCTTGCGCATGGCCAGGGCATCGACGCCTTCGTAATAGCCGCTGCGCTGACCGACCAGCCGCCATCCGCTGCGATCATAAAGCGCACGGGCCGCCGCGTTTTCGGCCGAAACCTCCAGAAAGACCGCCTGCGCGCCGCGCACACGGGCCGCTGCCTCGAACTGCGCCAGCAAATCGCGGCCCAGCCCCTGACGTTTGCGCCCGTCCGCGACCAGCAGCGTCAGAAGCTCCGCTTCGTCCGCGACGCAGCGGCCCAGGGCGAAACCGTCGATCGGGCCGCCCGTGTCCGTCTCGGACAGGGTCAGAAAGCAGTGTGGGTTTTCCAACGCCGACCGAAAGGCCCCCGACGACCATCGGGAGGGGCCGTCAAAGGCGTCGGCGTGCAATGCGGCAAGGCGGTCGGCTAGGGTCATGCGGTCCCTCTGGTCTGTGACCCGCAGATAGGCGGGTGACCCGGACGATCAACGCGGGTGACCTGCGACTCTCTGTCCTGTTCGCATCACAGAATGACAGGCGGCGCGTCGCGGGCCGGTGCGGCGTCCGCAGGGCGCAGATAGATCGGCGCAGGCCTGGGGCGACCGGCCGCCGCGCGGGACGCCGCGATCTGTGCGATGGACGCGGCCAGCGGCACCTCGGGTGCGCACCTCAGGCCCAGATCCGCCGCCACCTGCGCCGCCGCAGGCCCCGCCAGAACCGTTGGCCAGCCGTCCGGCAGCGGGGCATCGCCTGGCTGACTGCGCAGCTCTGCGCCATGGCCCAGATGCACCAGGCCGCGCGGGGCGGGCAGGGCCACGGTGACCGCGCGTCCCGCCGCATGCCCCTCAATGGCACCGACACCTTCTGCCGGGATGCCCAGCGCCAGGGCCAGCCCACGTGCGGCGGCCACCGCGATCCGCGTCCCGGTGAAGTTGCCCGGACCCGTGCCCACGCCAATCACGTCCAGCGCGTCCCAGCCCAGTCCGGCCTCGGCCAGCAATTCCTCCAGCAGGGGCATCAGGCGTTCGGCCTGCCCCTTGGTCATCGCCTCGACCCGCGTCGCCAGAACCCGATCCCCTGACACGACAGCGGCCGCGCAATGCGCGGCCGAGGTATCGAAGGCGAGCGTGGTCCGGTCAGACACCGACAGGACGCACCTCCAGCACTTCGGGGATGTAATGCCGCAGCAGGTTCTCGATCCCCATCTTCAGGGTCATCGTCGAAGACGGGCAACCGGCGCAGGCCCCCTTCATCTGCAGATACACGACGCCGCGCTCGAACCCGTGAAAGGTGATGTCGCCCCCGTCCTGTGCCACGGCGGGGCGGACGCGCGTGTCCAGCAATTCGGTGATCTGGCCCACGATGGCGCTGTCGGCCTCGTCGTGGTTGGCGGCGTGCTGCGCCTGGGCTTCGCCTTCCATGACCGGCTCACCGGACTGGAAATGCTCCATGATGGCACCCAGGATCGCGGGCTTCACATGGTCCCACTCTGTCGTGTCGGCCTTGGTGACGGTCACGAAATCATGGCCGAAGAAGACGCCTGCGATGCCGCTGATCGCGAACAGGCGCCGGGCCAGGGGGGATTTCTCGCCGGCGGCGGCTTCGGGGAAATCTGCGGTGCCCGCGTCCAGCACGGTCTGTCCGGGCAGGAACTTGAGCGTGGCCGGGTTCGGCGTGGTCTCGGTCTGGATGAACATCAGGGCACCTCCGGGGCTGGGAGGCTTATGTGCGCGCCCGCCCCGGCCGTGTCAAGAAGTTGGAACGATTCTAAAGCCGATGCGCAGGCGCAGGGCCGGACCCGGTCCGCCCTGGACCCCAGAGACGCCCGGACACCCCCGACACAGTCAGGCGATGCCTTCGAGCTGTTCCTTCGACAAATCGCCCGGCACGATCGTGAACGGCACCGGCAACGTTCCCGCCGATTTCGTCAGCTGCGTGACCAGCGGCCCCGGTCCCTTCTTGTCCGAGGCGGCACCCAGCACGAGAACCCCGATTTCCGGGTCCTCCCGCACCTGGGCCAGGATTTCGTCGACGGGTTCGCCTTCGCGGATGACCAGGTGCGGCTCCAGCGCGTGCTTGTCGCGCATCCATTTGGCGAAGACCTCGAAATGGGCGACGATCCGTTCCCGCGCTTCTTCGCGCATGATGTCGCCCACACCGATCCAATGGTTGAACTCATCGGGGGGAATCACCGACAAAACCTCGACACCCCCACCTGTGTGTTCGGCCCGCAGTGCAGCGAAACGCATGGCGTTGAGGCATTCGCGGCTGTCGTCCAGCACCACCAGAAACTTGCGCATCGAACTCTCCTAAAGATGGCGGAGCCCCAGAATGACGCGCGCGCGCGGCTCTGTCCATGGCTTTGGCGCGCCTTATCGGCGGGTGATCGGCGGTTCCTGCCGGGGCGGCAAAGGTGTCAGCGCCCGCAAGGTCAACGCCCCCAGCCGCGTTGCCACCACAAGGCCCAGGTGCACCAGGCTCAGCCATAGCAGCACCAGCGTCCCTGCCGCCGCCCGGCTCAGCCGCACGGTGGCGCGGAACACCCGGCCCTTGCCCAGAACGGCAAGGGTGCGGGTTGTGCGAGGGCCCGCCGCCTCGGCCACCCGCGCCAGCCGGGCGGCATCCTCGGGCCCGTCCACATGGCGCAACAGGCGCAACGCCTCGGGCGCAGAGGTCGCGCCGCGCACCCGGTCCATGTCGGCAGCCACGGCGCTCAGGGCGGCGACCTGCCGGGGCGGGGCCAGATCCTCCAGCCGGGCGGTGCCGCGCAGATAGCCGGGCAAGACATCCCAGCGCACCGGAACCCGCATCAGCCGCGCGAGGTCAGGGGTCACCGAGCCCATGCGCCGCGCCATCCGCAACAGGCCCGCGCCCGCCTTCACCGCCCCCGATGATCCCCCCGAGACCAGGATGGCCCCGGTCGCGCCCAGGCCGATCAACGCCAGCCCGGCATCCAACTGGTCCACCTGCTGCCCCCCGGCCCAGGCCCCGCCCGCGCGTCGCAGGGCGTTCAGATCGCCCAGCGGCGACATTTCGAAGGGCACGGCGCAGGCGGCGATCTGGGTCAGGCTGCGGCAGGCACCGATATCCACCATGCAGGTCCCGCAGGCGGTGCCCTGCGCCATCCACCCGGCCTCTGCGGCAATCAGGGCCTGGGCCGGGTCGCGGGGCACGTCGTGGCCCAGCTCGTCCGCCAGGCCCAGCAGCATCTCGGCCTGCTCCGCATCACCCGTTGCGACGGCCTGT
Organism: Jannaschia sp. M317; assembly: GCF_025141175.1. NCBI lineage: Bacteria > Pseudomonadati > Pseudomonadota > Alphaproteobacteria > Rhodobacterales > Roseobacteraceae > Jannaschia > Jannaschia sp. M317. The sequence continues at coordinate 992,268 of NZ_CP081155.1, forward strand.
TCCAGTTCGGCCGCGATCCAGTCCGGCGTGGCCCGTCGCGCCACGGCCCGGTCCAGCGTCAGGGCCAGTTCAGACGCGCTACGGTCCACGAATGGCGCGGCCAGCGGATTGGTCGACAACGCCCAGCCGCTCGCCGCCAGCGTCGCCAACAGCGGGACGGCGCGCATCAGCTGCCGCATCATGAAGGTGCACCTGTCGCCATGCCAAGCCTCGTGGCCATCCCCGCGGCCTTGCCAGAACCTAGGCATCCGATCCGCGCCACGCCAGCCACCGAAGGCCAGACCGCGCTTCTCTGCTTCATAAATATCCCAGCGAGCGAGAGGGAGGGTCCCTCGCTCTGGCGGTGGCCGCCTACGCCGCGCTCAGCGCCCAATCCCAATACATCTCCCGCACGCGGCGGGTGACCGGGCCGATCTGATAGGACCTGTCGTCAAAGGCCGTCACCGGCGTCACCTTGGACATGTTGCCCGACAGGAACACCTCATCGGCGTCGCGGAAATCGTCGAAGCCGAGAACCGTTTCGTGCACCCGCATTCCGTCGCCCAGCATGTTGGCGATGTGCCGCGCGCGTGTGATTCCCGACAGGAAGGTGCCGTTGGCGACGGGGGTGAACACCTCTCCGTCGCGGACCATGAAGACATTCGATGTGGCACTTTCGGCCACGTTGCCCAATGCGTCGGCGACCAGCGCGTTGCCAAAGCCACGCGCCCGCGCCTCTGCCAACATCCGCGCGTTGTTCGGGTAAAGGCATCCGGCCTTGGCGTCGCAGACTGCGTCCTCCATCACCGGGCGGCGGAACCGGGTGGTGGTCAGCGTGGTCGAGGCCTCGGCGGGGGGCATCGGCACCTCTTCGAGGCAGAGCGCGAAGCCCGTCTCATCCGCCGAGGGCCCGATCAAGGCGGCGTCCCCGTGAATGCCCCAGTACATCGGACGGATGTAGACGGCGGCCCCCGGGGCGAACCCCTCCAACCCGGCGCGAGCCAGCTCGACCATGGTTTCGACCGCGACCGTCGGTGTCAGCGCCAGCGCCTCGGCTGACCGGTTGACCCGTGCACAGTGCTTGTCCAGATCCGGCACGACCCCCTCGAACTGGCGCGCCCCGTCAAAGACCGAGCTGGCCAGCCAGCTGCCATGATCCGCCGCGCGCATGATCGGGACGTTGCCGTCATGCCAGCTGCCTTCGAACCAGGTCCGGATCGTCTTGCCCATGGCCATCTGTCGCGCCCTCCGCCGTTTCGGGGCGGAGACTATGCCCTCCCCATCGGGGCGTCCATCGCAGAGACGCCCTTGCAAAGATACCGCTGCCGCCCGACCTTGCGCGGATGGATCCCTATCGCCCCCTTGATGACGACGCCCGCGCGCTGACCCGTGATGTGCTGGCTGGAGCCACGACGGCGGCGCTGGGGACGTTGCGCGACGGCGCGCCGATGGTGACGCGGGCGGGCTGTCTGTGGTTGCCGGGGCAGGGGCTGTTCATGCTGCTGTCGGACCTGTCGGATCACGCGCGCGCCCTGGCTGTCGACCCGGCGTGTTCCCTGCTGCTGGGCGAGGCCGGGGCGCGGGGCGACCCCCTGACCCACCCCCGCCTGACCCTGATGGGGCGGGTCGAACCCGCCGACAAACCTGCTCTGCGCGCGGCCTATCTGGCCAGGCGGCCCAAGGCGACGGTGTATTACGATTTCACCGATTTCCGCCTGCTGCGCCTGGCTTTGGGCGAGGCGCTGCTGAACGGGGGCTTCGGCAAGGCGTATCGCCTGACACGCGCCGATCTGGATGCGTTGGCGTGATGCGCCCGGTGGCGTTGGTCCTGGGGGCGGCCGTGCGCGCCGATGGCACGCCTTCGCCCAGTCTGGCCCTGCGCGTGGATCACGCCGTGGCGCTCTATCGTGCGGGCCGGGTCGGCGCGATCTGTGTGGCGGGTGGGGTCGGACGGCATGGTCCGGCCGAAGGCACCGTCGGCCGGGCCCGCGCCCGGGCAGCCGGTGTGCCCGATGCTGACCTGATCGTTGAGGTCGCGTCGCGAAACACGGCTCAGAACATCGCGAACGCCCGATCTTTGCTGGCCGGGCGTCCCGTCGTGATCGTCTCGCATCGCTGGCATCTGCCCCGCGCCTGGCTTGCGGCGCGGCTCCTGGGCCTGACGGTCACCGCCTCGGGGCCGCGCGGACAGCTTTCCTGGCCCCGCGCGGCCCTGGCCATCCTGCGCGAAGCGGCGGCCACGCCCCTGACGGCCCTGCGTGCCCTGCGCCTCAGGTGGGCGCGTCGCAGCGGGCGGTGACAAAGACCTTGCCCTTCGTCGCCTCCGGCCAGGTCAGCCGCACCCGCTGCTGCGTGCCGCCGATCTTCGGCGTCGCATAGGGCATGTGGTAGACATTGACGTTGCTGCCGTTCTTGATCGGCCCTTCGGGCATCACGGCCTGTACCACGCGGGCCTGTCCGGCAAACGGCAGATAGGGGGCCAGGTCCACCTCCCAGTTGAACTGCGCGGAATTGACCTGCAGCGGCACGGTGATCGGGTTCTGAAACTGGTTTTGCACCGCAAAGAAGGTGTTGGAATGCACCGCCACATCCACGAACCGCGACGTGTCGAGCCCGGCAAAGGTTCCATCCACCCCATCCACACGGGCCAGCGCCTGCCCCTTGATGGTCTTGAAGGTGTTCCCGGTGATGGTCACGCCGTTCAGAAAATGCCCCGACCCATAGGGCTTGATCTGAATCGGCCGGAAGGAATTCGGGACATTGGACGAAAAGATGATGTTGCCCAGGATCTGCAGTCCGCCGAACGACAGCTCATTGGCGAAATCGGGGTTCGGATCGCGCTCGTTCGTCCATTGGATGTAGCAGTTGTCGACGTAGTTCGCGGTAAAGATCGACTTCGGCTGACTGTCGGCAAAGACGATGCCCGCCGTGCGCTGCCCCAAGGTTTCATTGTCGCCCTGGAAAAAGTGGTTGCCGCTGATGATATGCCCCGATCCGCCGACGACGGCGAAATGGCGGAACTTGTTGGCGCGGTTGTTGCGGATCTTGGTATCGTTGGCATTGACGTTGAATCCGATGCTGACCCGGTCCTGTACGCGGATCGCATTCTCGTTCGACAGGAACTGACAGCGGTCGATCAGCAATCCCTGACAGCCGGTGCCGTGACTGGTCAGACCCCGATCCTTCGGCCCCGTGATGAAGCAATCCTTCACGTGAAAGATCAGGCCGTTGACCGGCAGCAGGATGCCCGAACACTCCCCCGCCAGCAGGAATTCGATATCCTGCAGCGTAAAGCGTTGCAGATTGGCAAAGCCCGAGAAATCCAGCGCGTATTTGAACCGACGGAAGGTATAGGTCTGCGCGTTCGGCGCCCCGTGCAGCGGCGCGCTCAGGTGCACCTGTTGCGTGGGCACATGGACCGAGGTGACATAGACCTCGCGCCCCACCCCCGTCGGCCCGCTGACCAATGCGCCGACCGGGACGTTGGCCGCGTTGGCGACATTGGTGATCCGGGTCGGCTGGTTGCTGTCCCAATTGCCGGTGCCGGTGACGACCGTGGTCTGGAACGCGGGGCCCGCGGCCACATCGATCTGGCCGTTTCGGATCTTGCGCTGGTTGGCATAGGTGTCCTTGTCGAACACCGCGGCCTGCACATCCAGCGGCTCTGACAGGCGGACCGACCGGCCCATCATGTCCAGCGTGTCATGGTCGGTAAAGTTGAACAGCGCCTGAACAGCCTTCTTGAACCCCTCCTCCTCGTCGCCGAAGGCGTCGATATAGCTGGGCAGGTCGAAATTCTTGATCAGGCTCAGGCGTTTGGATGCGGGCAGGGTCACGGTGCCTTCGAACCGAACACGCTCGTTGAAGGTGACATGGTCGGTCAGCTTGTAGGTGCCTTTCGACACCAGGACCGAACGCCCGTTGGCCGCGTTCTCGGCCGCCTGAAAGGCGGCGGTGTCATCGGCCACGCCATCGCCCACGGCCCCGAAATCGCGGACATCCACCCAATCCATCATGTCGCGCAGATAGGCGCTTGTGATGTCTTCGATCTCGATGTCGTCGATGCGGACCACGCCGCCGTTCGGGCCGGTCAGATCCAGACCGATGTGGGCATGGGCGACCGTGTTGTTCCAGGCCAGGTCGACGCCGCCACGGGTGCCGGTGCCGATGATCGCGGTGATCGTCTCGACGCGCCCATAGGCATCCAGCTGGGTCGCCGGCCCGGCCTGCGGCAGCCCGCCCACACCGTTGCCGTTCGATGCCTTTGGAAAGGCACCGATCCGCACGGCAGGCAGGTTGCCCGAGACGGCCTTCACCCGCAGGGTCACCCGCAGGTAGCACCCCGGCAGGATCGGCGTCGCGCCCATGGACCGCAGCTTCTGCGTGCCCTCCGTCTTCAACATCTCGAGGCAGGAACCGAAATCCTGGTCCGCCGGCACCAGCACGGCATTGCCCGAGGTCGCATAGGTGTCGGACCCCGGCAGCCCGTCCTGGCGCGACCAGACATTCAGCCCGTCCTCGAACTTGGGCGGGTTAAAGACCAGCCCGTCGGTGATCGCCTTGTTCATCTGCCATTCCCTTCGCAGGCCCCGAACGAAAAGACCGCCCCAGCGGCCTGCGGCCGGGGCGGTCTCATGTCTGTGAGTGACGGGCGGGGTCAGACCCGCCTATGGGAGCAGTCTTCGTGGCGAACAGCTAACAAACGGTTAAGGATGCGGCCCTGCGTCCGCTGGACGTGGCCCGGTCACGCGCCCACGATCGGTGCCGTCAGAACCTGCACCCCGCCGATTTTCCACCCCGCGTCGGTTTCGATCATCATGTAGGCCAGCTTGTGCAGGCGCCCGGCCCCATCGGTGACCAGAACCTCCTGCGTCCAGACGGCCCCGCGTTCGATGGCGCTCAGATACTCGACGCGATCGGGGGTCCAGACCATCGGATAGCCCTGTTCGACCATCTGCCCAAAGATTTCAGGCGTGCGGAACATGCCCTGGATGTTGGGGGCGGCAAAGCCGAAGGCGGTCTCTACGTCGCGGGCGATAAAGGCGTCGATCTGACTGCCGATGATGCCCTGAATGGCGGCTTCATCCGCCTGCGCCGCGCCTGCCAGCACGACCAATCCTGCAATCAATCCCTTCACGGTCAATCCTCCTGCGGTGATCCCTGGAAACCTAGACCACCGCAGACACGGATCAACGCAGGCGAAAGTTTCAGATCAGGTCGCCCGCCAGCGCCCGGTCGATCAGGTCGGCGGTTTCGCCCACGCCATAAAGCGCGATGAACCCGCCAAACCGTGGGCCCTGATCGGCCCCCAGCAGCACCTGATACAGGGCCTTGAACCAGTCGCGCATCGGATCGAAACGGTCCCGGCCGACGTCATAGACCAACCCCTGCAACGCCTCGTCCGACACGTCGCCGTCCCAGCCCCGCAACCCGTCGCGCAGGGCTTCCAGCGCCGCGCGCTCCGCCTCGGTCGGCATCCGGTAGACCTTCGCCGGTTTGACGAAGTCGTTGTAATACCGCACCGCGCCTGCGGCGGCGGCGTCCATCTGCGGGTTGCCTTCGGGCGTGGCCTCCGGCGCGTAACGGTTGATGAAGCCCCACAGCACGTCCTTGTCCTCGGCCCCGGACACGCTGGCGATGTTCAGAAGCATGGAAAACGGCACCACCATGTCCGACGCGGGCACATCGCCGCCGTGGATGTGGAACACCGGGTTCGCCGCCTGCTTGGCCGCATCCTGATCCGGGTAGGCGCGCAGCTGCTGGTGGTATTCGTCCACCGCCTTGGGGATCACGTCGAAATGCATCCGCTTGGCCGTGCGCGGCTTGAGATACATGAAATACGACAGCGACTCAGACGAGGCATAGGTCAGCCATTGGTCGATCGAGATACCGTTGCCCGACGTCTTGGAGATCTTGTGCCCCTCCGCATCGAGGAACAGCTCATAGACGTAGTTCTCTGGCGCCTGGCCCCCCAGCGCGCGACAGATCCCGCCATAGACGCCCGTATTGGCGGCATGGTCCTTGCCATAGATCTCGAAATCCACGCCCAGCGCGGCCCAGCGGGCCCCGAAGTCGGGCTTCCACTGGAACTTCACGTTGCCGCCCGTGACCGGCACCGTCCATTCGCGCCCGTCCTCGTCGTCAAAGGTCACGGTCCCCTCGCGCCCGTCCACATGCTTCATCGGCACATAGAGAACGCGGCCCGTCTCGGGATGGATCGGCAGAAAGATGGAATAGGTCTGCGCCCGCTCTTCGCGCAGGGTCTTCAGCATGATTTCCATCAGCCGGTCATACCGCTCGGCGGCCAGCCGCAGCGTGTCGTCGAACTTGCCCGACCGGTAGAACTCCGTGGCCGAGATGAACTCGTAATCGAAGCCGAAGGTGTCCAGGAACCGGCGCAGCATGGCGTTGTTGTGGTGGCCGAAACTCTCGTGCGTGCCGAACGGATCGGGCACCGAGGTCAGCGGCTTCTGCAGATGTTCCGCCAATGCCTCGGGGTTGGGCACGTTGCCCGGCACCTTCCGCATCCCGTCCATGTCGTCCGAGAAACAGATCAGGCGCGTCGGGACGTCTGAAATCACCTCAAACGCGCGGCGGATCATGGTCGTGCGCGCCACCTCGCCAAAGGTGCCGATATGGGGCAAACCACTGGGACCATAGCCGGTTTCGAACAGCACATGGTCCTTGCCCTGCTTTTCGACCCGTTTCAGCAGGCGGCGGGCCTCTTCGAAAGGCCAGGCCTTCGATGTCATCGCGGCGTCACGCAGGCTGCTCATGGGGTGTCCTTTGGTCATGGGGGGAAACCGGTGCTGCCTATTGCGGCAACGCGGCATCGTCAATAAATCCATGCATACAGAGGAGGCACCAAAGATGTCCGATACTTTTTCGGCCCAGGACGCGCTGGTCGCGTTGATGATCACCGTCTCCGCTTCAGACGCGACCATTCGCACGTCGGAGCTTTTGACGATCCAGGCCATCGTCAACCACCTGCCGATCTTTGCAGGCTACGATGCCGACCGGATGGAGCAGGTGGCTCAGACCGTCTTTGACCTGTTGGAGGAAGAAGACGGCCTCGACGCCATCTACGGTCTGGTGCGCGAAGCGCTGCCCGACACGCACCACGAAACCGCCTATGCGTTGGCCTGCGATGTGGCCGCCGCCGACGGCAATGTTCTGCAAACCGAACTGCAGCTGCTGCGCGACCTGCGCTATGAACTGTCGCTCGACCCGCTGCACGCCGCCGCCATCGAACGCGGCGCGCGCGCCCGGCACCTGCCGATCGCCTAGAACCTGGCGCCGGGCGACCGGATCGCGCCGGATCACCCCGACCTGCGCCGCCCCGATCCCCGGATCGCGGCGTAGATCGCTATCGGCCAGGGCCAAGGCGACCACCTGTTGCACATGCGGGCCGGTGCTGTGACCTGTGTCTGCCAGACTCGGGCCCTCCCACGCGGCACCGTCGTGGCACCCTGCCGGATCCGGCAGGGCAGCAGGCGGTCACCCTCCCTGGCGGGGCGTGCCCCCCGTATCGCGTGTCACGACAGGCCCGTCGGGTGCGGGGAAATCGGCGGGCGGGAAGAGCACGATGACGGTCTGCGCGGCAGCCGCGCCCCCGGTCAACATCAGCGCGGCGGTCAGGGCAAGAAACGTTCGGATCATCGTCGGAACTCCTGGTCAGGCCCCGATGTCGGGGACACCAGACAGATGCGCCCGTTGCCGGGCCCGCAGAAGTATGGTTCCTGTGGATCAGCTCTGCAAAAACGCAGAACGCAAGAGGCCCCATGTTCGACTGGTCCGACATCCGCACGTTTCTCGCCGTTCTGCGCGATGGCTCCGCCGCCTCGGCGGCGCGCCGTCTGGGCACCAATCAAACCACCGTCAGTCGCAGGCTGGCCCGGCTTGAGGATGCGCTTGGGCTAAAGCTGTTCGATCCCGGCCCACGCGGGGCCCGCCCGACCGAGGCGGCCCGGCGTCTGCTGCCCGAAGCAGAGGCGATGGAGGCCGCGGCCCTGTCCCTTTCGTCACGCGCCGACGGCATGTCCCGGCGCCTGACCGGCACCATCCGCCTGACCGCAAACCCGAACGCCATGCGCTATGCGGGCGGGATCATTCGCAATTTTCAGCGCGCGCATCCCGGTGCCGAATTCCGCATCGACACCGAAACCCGCACCCTCTCGCTGGAAGACGGAGAGGCCGACATCGCCCTGCGCCCCGGCGTGCGCCTGTCAGGCGACACGCTGATCGCGCGCAAACTGCTGGACCATCCCTGGGGCTTCTACGCTTCCGACGGCTATCTGGCGCAGCACGGCACCCCCCGCAGTTTTACGGATCTGGCGGATCACGATCTGGTCTGTTGCACTGGGAACGCGGCGCAGGTCGAACCGATCCCCACGGCGCAGGCACGGTTGCCGCGACACGACCACCGGATCCATATCGAGTCGCTCAACGGCGTGATCGGCCTCCTGCGCGCGGGCGAGGGCGTGGGCTTCCTGCCGCGCGCCGAAGGCGACATCGAACCGGGTCTCAGCTTCTGCTTCTCGGAGCCGGACCTGGTTCAGGGTCTCTGGCTCGTGACCTCCCCCGAGGGACATGCCGACCCGTTGATCCGCGCCTTCATGCGGTTCTGCGCGGACGCGATCCCGGATCTTTTGGCGAGTGTCCCGCCGGAATGGCGCGTTTGACCCCAAAACGTGAAAACCGGTCCGAGGGTTTCCCCCAAACCGTGAATTTCACCCGCTCAGCGCACCATCCCGACGATTTCGTAGGTCCGCTCCAGGACCGGGACGGTGATTTCCCGCGCCCGCTCCGCACCGCGCGCCAGGATGCGGTCGATCTCGCCCGGATCCTGCATCAGCCGCGACATCTCGGCTGAGACGGGCGACAGCTTTGCGACCGCCAGATCGGCCAGGTCCGCCTTGAAGTACCCGAACAACTTGCCCTCGTTCGCCGCCAGCACCTCTGCCACCGAAGTATCTGACAAGGCAGCATAAATATTGACAAGGTTCCGCGCGTCCGGGCGCCCGTCCAACCCCTCGACCGTGCCGGGCAGGGGGTCGGGATCGGTCTTGGCCTTGCGGAATTTCTTGGCGATGGCATCGGCGTCATCGGTCAGGTTGATACGGCTGGCCTCGACCGGGTCGCTTTTGGACATCTTCCGGGTGCCGTCGCGCAACGACATGATCCGCGTCGCCTCGCCCTTGATGACCGGCTCGGTGATCGGAAAGAAATCCACGCCGAAATCGTGGTTGAACTTGGTCGCAATATCCCGTGTCAATTCAAGGTGTTGCTTCTGATCGTCGCCGACGGGCACATGGGTCGCGTGATAGATCAGGATGTCCGCCGCCATCAGCGCCGGATAGGCGAACAGCCCCAGCGACGCGGCCTCGGCGTTCTTGCCTGCCTTGTCCTTCCACTGGGTCATCCGACCCATCCAGCCCATCCGCGCCACACAGTTGAAGATCCAGGCAAGCTGCGCGTGTTCGGGCACCTGCGACTGATTGATCAGGATAGATTTTTCCGGATCGATGCCGGAGGCGAGAAAGCCCGCGCACAGCTCCCGCGTGTTGCGGCGCAGGTCGCCGGGATCCTGCCAGACGGTGATCGCATGCATATCGACCATGCAATAGACCGTCTCGTGGCTGCCCGCGTCCTGCATGGTGACGAAGTTCTTTATTGCGCCCAGGTAGTTACCCAACGTCAATCCACCCGACGGCTGGATGCCCGAGAACACGCGGGGCGTGAAGGTCTGGTCAGCCATGTCATTTCTCCGGTCTGGCAAAGCGGTGGCGCATCGCTTAGCCACCCCATCAGCGACCGTCAACAAAGGCCAGCGCCATGCAGGACCCCCGCAACCAGAGCCCGTTCAACGCCCTGCCGCCGGTGGTCGTCGCGCTTGCCGTGATCATCGCGGGGATCGAGCTGATCTTTTCCTTGGGCGAGGCCGGCATCGTCGGCGGGCGCGCGGCGGTCGGTTGGCGTCTGACGGCGATCCGGGACTGGTCGTTGATCGACCCGGTTTTTGACTGGATGCTGGCCAACGGCACCTTTCCGCCCGGCGAGTTGGCGCGCCTGATCACCTATCCGCTGCTCCACGGCAGCTTCACCCACGCGGCCTTCGTGGTGGTCTTCATCCTCGCGCTGGGCAATGTCACCGCACCGTTCTACCCGACCTGGCGCTTGCCTGTCATTCTGACCGGGGCGGCAGTGGCGGGCGCGCTGGCATTCCTGGTGCTGTTCGACACGGACAGACCCTTGTTCGGTGGATACCCAATGGCTTACGGCCTGATCGGTGTCTTCACATACCTCACGACCCTGGGCCTGGCACGTGCCGATCCCAGCCGTGCATTCCTGTTGATCGGGTTCCTGCTGGCGATTCAGCCGATCTTTGGTCTGGCCTCGGGTGCGGGGCTCAGCTGGGTGCCGGACTGGACGGCGGATCTGGCGGGCTTTGCCGGTGGCTATGCCCTGGCGATCCTGCTGTTTCCGGGCGGGGTTCAGCGGCTGCGGGATCGGATGCGGCGGCGCTAGCCGCGCCGCATCGCGCCGCGCACCTCCGACAGGCGCACCGCGCCCAACACCTGCGCCAGGCCGAAATAGGCCACGATCCCCGTGATCACCAACAGCGCCAGCGCGGGCACCCGAAAGACCCCCGCAAGGGCCGGGCCCAACACCACACCCGCGAAGAACAGCACCACCCCCATCAGCCCGGCCGCAAGCACGATGCGCCAGACCCGTCCCCGCGCGCGGTCATCCAGTCGGGCCACATCGCCCAAGGGGCGCACTCCGCGCCAGAGCAGCCAGGCCATTGCCCAAGCCGCGAGCGTTGTTCCGAAGGCGGCCGCCGCGAAGCCAAAGATCGGTGCCAGCCCGATGGCCACCGCAGCGTTCACAACCATCGAGACGACGGCATACCGCAGGGGGCTGCGGGTATCTTCGCGTGCGAAATAAAGTGGTTGCAGGACTTTTTGCAGCACAAAGGCAGGCAGGCCGAGCGCATAGATCATCAGCGCCACGGCGGTCGCGGCGGTGTCGTCAGGCCCGAAAGCGCCCCGTTCGAACAGAACCGAGACCAGCGTCGTGGGCACCACCAGAAGCGCCACCGCAGAAGGGAGCGTCAGCAGCAGAGAGAACTCCGTCGCGCGGGAATAGGCGTCGCGCTGACCGGTGGCGTCTTCGGCGCGGACACGGCGGCTGAGGTCGGGCAGAAGGACCACGCCGATGGCGATGCCGACCACGCCCAGCGGCAGCTGGTACAGGCGATCGGCATAGTTCAGCCAGGCCACGGCCCCGTCGAAATAGCTGGCGACCTGGCGACCGACCAACAGATTCACCTGAACCACGCCCCCGGCCAGGGCGGCAGGGGCGGCGATGACCAGCAAGCGTTTCAGGTCCGGTGTCATGCGCGGGCGGCGGCGCGGCAGCAGGCGGTGCCCGGCGCGGGCGGCGGCCCACCAGACCAGCCCCAGCTGCGCCGCGCCGCCCAGGGGAACGGACCAGATCAGCGCACCGCCGTAAGGGTTGGCGAAGGTCGAAAGGTCGACCGGCATCGCCCCGGTCCAGACGAGGATCAGGGCCGTGATAAACACGATGTTCAAAAGCGCGGGCGCGGCCGCAGCGGCCAGGAAGCGACCGTTGGAATTCAGCAAGCCAGAGACCAATGCGGCCAAGGAAATCAACAGGATATAGGGGAATGCGATACGCCCGTAGGTGACGGCGAGGTCAAAGCGGCTGTCCTCGGCAAAGCCCGAGGCCATGGCGAGGACGAGGGCGGGCATGAAGACGATTCCAAGGACCGAAAACAGCGTCAGGATCATCACCATCCCGGCCACCGCGTCGCGGGCAAAGGCGTCGGCTTCCTCCGCGCCCTCCTCCAGCTTTTTGGCATAGAGCGGGACGAACGCCATGTTGAACGCGCCTTCGGCAAAGAAGCGGCGGAACATGTTAGGTAATGAAAACGCGACGAAAAACGCTTCTGCCGCTGCTCCGGTGCCGAGGAAACGGGCGATCAGGATGTCGCGGGCAAAGCCCAGAACCCGGCTGAGCAGGGTCCAGCCGCCGACGGTGAGAAAGCCTGAGATGAGGCGGGGGGAGGGGCGTGTCATGGCGCCCTTCTAGAAGGTGTCCGGGGGCGGCGGAATAGGGATGTGAAACGGAGTGGTTTCAGGGGGGACCCGGGGGTGATCCAGGGCGGATTTGGGTCCGACGCGATTTGCGCACGGTCTTGCGGCAATGCGGGCAGTTTGGTGCGAGAATCGCCGCACAAAGGGGGGCTGTTCGACAGCCCCGGGCTCGCGAAACCTGCTTGCGACATGTGCCGGATAGACTTCGGCTGCGGTCCCGCCAGGACGTTGAAGAGGGCGTCCGAAGGTCACTGGGTGGAGGGCGGGTTTCTTGCCTCTTGTGTTTGCCGGGACTCTATATTGGCTGAAAGTAAAAGCGCCACATTATTGAACCTCCTGTAAAATGAGGAACGCGCTTCTGTACCTACTACAATCCTAAGCATCTAGAAATTCGTTTAAACCTACTGGTAACGCTTATGCCTTTAGGCACTCAGCAGGTTATTGCAGGAAGAGTTGACAATGAGTGCTAAAGGACGTGGCCTGAACAGCATACCAGTGCGCTTTTATTTGATGAGCGGAGGAATGAGCGGTTTGGCTGTCACTGGCTTGATGCTGGGCGTAAAGACCGAGCTGTCCAGTGTATGGCTTGGTCTTGCGATCACGTCAGCGATCATATTTCCGGCACTTGTTACTCTGTTTGCTGCACGCAAGCTGACAGCGCAGATAATGTCTCTGCGAGACAGCACCGAGGCGTTGGTTTCCGGTGACTATGATGTTGCGGTGGACGTTGATTGCGCCTGTGAGGTCGGGGGCCTTGCCGACAGTTTCAAAAAGATGGTGGAACGCCTGAACAGCAATATATTTCGGATGAACGTGCTGGCTTATGCAGACGCCGTCACGGGTCTTCCGAACCGGGCCGTTATCTTTCATTTGCTAAACCGTCTGACTGAAAAACCCGGCGGTGTTTCTACCGCTGTACTCTTTATCGATTTGGACGGCTTTAAACGGGTGAATGACATGCACGGCCACGAGGTGGGTGACAACCTGCTGCGCGCTGTCAGCATGCGCATCGCCTCGGCTCTTGATCGTTCGATCGAAAATCTGTCAACCTGCATGACGCCGATGGGTGAGCTTTGCGACGAGCCGCCAAGCGACATCGTCCTGGCAAGAGTTTCTGGTGATGAGTTCGTCGCTCTGTTCCCTGCTGGCGTGGGCGAAGCGGATGTGCTTGCTGCCAATATCCTGGATCGACTGGAGGAACCCTTTGAGGTTGACGGTGCCACCTTACACATAGGCGCAAGTATAGGTCTTGCCCGTTATCCAGACGATGCTGACACCCCACAAGAGATCCTAAACATCGCGGACCTTGCCATGTACGAGGCAAAACGGAACGGACGCGGTCGCGTGGTCGCCACCAATACGGCCTTGCGCACCCAATGGCAGGACCGACGTGACGTAGAGAGAGACCTCAGGCAGGCCATCGAGAACGACGAGATTACACTCGCATACCAGCCTAGGTTTGCGACAACTGATATGACGTGCGTAGCCGTTGAAGCACTGGCGCGGTGGGATCATCCCACACGTGGAGCCATTTCGCCCGGTGTCTTCGTACCGATCGCGGAACAGGCGGGGCTGGTTCCACTTCTTGGTGCAGCCGTGTTCGAAAGAGCTGTGCGGCAGTGCCGTACATGGCAGGATCAGGGGCTTAGCATTTCTGTTTCAGTCAACGTCTCTACAGCGGAATTCGCTGCGCCTGACCTCGTCTCCCGTCTGGTCTCCGTCGTTAAACGGTATGATGTTGAGCCCAGCTCCATCGAACTTGAAATAACCGAGACAATGGCCATGGGCGATTTCGAGGCGACACAGGAACAAATGATTTACCTTAGAAATGCCGGTTTCAGGATCGCGATCGACGATTTCGGGAGTGGCTACTCCAACCTGTCCCAGCTCTCGCGCTTGCCCTACACATCGGTCAAGCTGGACCGATCACTGATACTCGACATTTCGAGGCCGGATATTGGTTTGAAAATTCTGCGCGCGGCGACTGGCATGGCGAAGGCGCTTGGACAGTCGACAATAGCTGAGGGGATTGAGACTCAGGAACAGTTCGAGGCGATCAAACTTTTGGGTTGTGATGAAGTACAGGGGTTCTTGCTCGCCCACCCAACATCCCCCGGCGCAATTCCAGACCTCGTTTTCCACTCGGGAGATGCGCGTTTAGGCATTCGTCACGGCTGATACCACCGCTCTTCCGGCAATTGTCCAAGTGAAGAGTCGACACTGACCGTGAGACTTGGTTTCGTCATAGGTATGTGTGCTTCGCACCGAACCAGGCAATGGAGCAGCCGCAGCGAATGTCCGCTCCGTCCGCAAAGCGGCCCCCTTGCCCCCCCTCAGGCCCCCGCCCGTTCCGCCGCGCGGGTGATCGCGGCGCGGAGTTTCTTTTCCAACCCGTCCTGCTTGGACTTGGACAGGATCTTTAGGCCGAACAGGTCCTTGACGTAGAAGACATCAACCACCTGCGCGCCGTAGGTCGCGATGACCGCCTGGCTCATGAAGATGTTGGACTGCGCAAAGACCTGCGTCAGGTCATAGAGCAGGCCGGGGCGGTCACGGGTGTCGACCTCGATGATCGTGTAAATGTCCGACCCTTCGTTGTCGAAACTGATGTTCGTGGGGACCTGGAACTTGCGCTCGCGCTTCTTGATCTCGCGGCCTTCCAGGGCACGGCGGGTCGCCACCTCTCCGCGCAGGATCTTGTCGATCATGGCGCGCAGTCGCGGCAGGCGCGACGGCTCGTAGGGGTGGCCTTCGGCGTCCTGCAACCAGAAGGCCGACAGGGCGTGGCCATCCTTGGAGGTAAAGCTGCGTCCGTCGACAATGTTCGCGCCCACAAGGGCCAAGGCCCCGGCCAGGCGTGAAAACACGCCGGGGTGATCCTGGCAGGCCATCAACACGCGGGTCGCGTCGCGGTCTTCGTCGGCCTCCAGGTGGACGCGGACTTCGTTGCTTTCCAGGCCCTGCAGCATCTGGGCGAATTCCACCTGCGCGGCGGTCGGGATGCCCTGCCAGTAGGGGCCGTAGTGACGGCCGATTTCGGTGCGCAGCTGCGCCTCGGTCCAGCCGGGCAGCGCCTCGCGGAACAGTTTCTTGGCCTGCGCCTCGCGGGTGTCGCGGTTCAGATCCTCCAGCCCGTTTTCCAGCGCGGCGGCGGTGGTCCGGTGCAGGGCGCGGATCATCTGCGCCTTCCAGTTGTTCCAGACGTAGGGACCGACACCGCGGATGTCGCAGACCGTCACCACGGTCAGCAGGTCGAGGCGTTCACGCGTCTTCACCGCCTTGGCGAAATCGCGCACGGTGCGGGGATCGGCGATGTCGCGTTTCTGCGCCATGTCGGACATGAGCAGGTGGTGGCGGACCAGCCATTCGACGGTCTCGGCCTCGCGCGGTTTCAACCCCAGACGGGGGGCGACGGTGCGGGCGATGCGGGCCCCCAGGACCGAATGATCCTCGGGGCGGCCCTTGCCGATGTCGTGCAGCAGCAGCGCGGTATAGAGAATGCGGCGGTTCACCCCCGCCTTGAGAATGCCAGAGCACAGCGGCAGGTTTTCGACCAGCTCCTCCCGCTCGATCTGGGCCAGGTTGGAGACGACCTGGATGGTATGCTCGTCCACGGTGTAGCTGTGATACATGTTGAACTGCATCATTGCGACGATGGGCGCGAATTCGGGGATGAAGGCCGACAGGATCTCCAACTCGTTCATCCGGCGCAGAACGCGTTCAGGATTGCCGTGTTTGAGCAGCAGTCCCAGGAACAGCTTTCCGGCCTCGGGGTCGGCGCGCATCTTGCGGTCGATCAGGTGCCGGTTTGCGGCCAGCAGGCGCATGGCGTGGGGGTGCAGCAGCAGCCCGGTGCGCAGCGCCTCTTCGAAGATGCGCAGCATGTTGAGCGGATCGCTGAGGAAGGCCACTTCATCGGCGATGTCGAGGCGGCCCTGGCGTTCCTCGTAGGGGTCCTTGACCTTGCGGCGACGTTTGAAGAAGCCCAGCAGCGCCGGCTCCTGCTTGACGTTGTCCGCCTCCAGCGCGGTCAGCAGGATGCGGGTCAGTTCGCCCACCTTGGTGGCGTGGCGGAAATAGGCCTGCATGAAATGTTCGACGCCGCGCCGTCCGGCATGATCCGAATAGCCCATGCGCGCGGCCACCTCGACCTGCATGTCGAAGGACAGAACGTCCGCGGCGCGACCCGCGATCAGGTGCAGGTGACAGCGCACGCACCACAAGAATCGCTCCGCCGCCTCGAAGTTCGTGAATTCTTCGGAGGTGAAGATCCCCAGCCGCACGAGGTCGGCCGCGGTCGGGACCTCGTAGCGATACTTGGCAATCCAGTAGAGCGTCTGGAGATCGCGCAGCCCGCCCTTGGCCTCTTTGACGTTCGGTTCCAGCAAGTACCGTTGACCGCCCTGCTTGCGGTGCCGCTCGGATCGTTCTTCCAGCTTGGCTTCGATGAATTCGGGCGCCGTCTTGCGGAACAATCCATCCCAGAGCGTGTCTTGCAGGGTTTCGGCCAGAGGGGCGTCGCCACAGATCAACCGCTGTTCCAGAAGGGCGGTGCGGATGGTGATATCTTCGCCGCCCAGCCGGACACATTCCTTTACCGTGCGGGTCGAATGGCCGACCTTCAGCTTCAGGTCCCACAGAATGTAGAGCATGGATTCCACCACGCTTTCGACCCAGGGGGTGACCTTGTAGGGGGTCAGGAACAGCAGGTCGACGTCGGAATGCGGCGCCATTTCACCGCGCCCGTAACCGCCCACGCCCATCACCGCAAAGCGTTCGCCCTCGGTCGGGTTGGGGCAGGGGTGCAGGATGCGGGTCGCGACCAGCCAGACGCATTGAACCAGGCGGTCGGTCAGAAAGGCATAGCTGTGCGTGATGCGGCGGGCGCGGGTCGGATCGGCGTCGAAGCCCAGCGCGATAGCGGCGCGGCCCCGATCCTGGGCCGTGCGCAGGACGTCGACCACGGCGCGGCGGATCGACATCGGGTCCGGCTGGTCCACGGCCAGCGACAGGGCGTCCAGCGTGCCGGGCGCGTCGAAGATATCGTCCGCGGCCGCGATGAGGGTCTCATCGGTGGCCACGGGAAGGTGTTCGGGGCGGAAGGTGCCTTTGGTCCCGGTCTCAGGACCCGGCGCCGCCAAATCGGGTAGGGGCAGGGCTGACCACCTGTGCTGTTCGGTTCACGACTTGGGCGACCGCCAGACCGCGCTGGATCGTGCCGTCGCCTTTCAGCCGGAATACCCCGCCTGTGCCCGCAAAGCCAGAGGCAGCGGTCAGCGAGGGGCGTCCGACCGTCTGGCCGCGCTTGGAAATCGCACCGATTGCGGCCATGCCGTCATAGGCCAGACCGGCCAGCGGGTGCGGTGCCCCGCCAAAGGCCCCCTGGTAGCGGGCGCGAAACTGGTTCAGCGGGCCGGGGTCCGGCAGGGTGAAATAGCCGCCCTGCAGTCCGGGCAGTTGCAGCGCATCCGCCGGAATGTCCCACCGGGTCAGGCCCAGATAGCGGAATCCTTCGCCGCCGATGCCCGTCTCGGACAGCAGCTGCGCCATCACCGGCAGGTCGCCTGCCGTGTTGCCGGTCAGGAAGATCGCGTTCGTGTTGGTCGACCGGGCCTGGGACGCAATGGTCGGCACGGCGGCGACGATTCCTTCCTGGCTGAGCGGATAGGCGACGGAGCCGGTGATCTGCGCGCCTGTGCCTGGGGCTGCGCGCACGATCGCCTGCTGGGCCACAATACCCGCCTGTTGATCGTTGTGCGTCACCAGAACCCGGTTGCGGCCCTGGCTGGCCGCAAAGCGCAGCAGCCGGTCGGCCGTGTTCTCGAAGGTATTGCCAAGAACCCAGACGTTGCCGCCCGCGATCGAGGTGTTGTTCGAAAAGCTGAGCACCGGCACCCCGCTGCCCGCCGCCGTCACGCCGGCGGCGGCGGCGTTATCGGCATAAAGCGGGCCGAGGATGACCTGTGCGCCCGCGGCCAGCGCCTGCTGCGTGGCGCTTTGGGCACCGGCGGCGGTGCCCTGGGTCGGATAGACCGTCAGGGCCACGGCCTCTGCGCCCAGGTCGGCGGCGGCCAGGCGGGCGGCGTTTTCCAGGCTTTGGGCGATGCCCGCGTCGGTGCCGCGCGAGGACCCGTAGGGCACCAGCAGGGCGACCTGCGTGGGCCCGCTGCCACGCACGCCGCTGCCACCGACAGTGCCGCCGCCGCCGGGGGCCGCGACCTGACAGGCGGCCAGCACGGCAGACACCGACAAAAGCGCGGCGGCCTTGCGCGCGCGGGCGAGGAGTGAGACGCATGAGCGTGCGGCTTGGGCGATGGACATGTCGAGCGGTTCCTCTGGGTCTCTGCGCCACTGGCGCGATCTATGCCGCGAAGGTAGTGCGCCCCTGCGGGCGCGTAAACACGTCTTAGGTTAAGGTGCTGAAATGGCGGACAGTGGCGCAATCGAAGCCGGACTGCATCTGGTGGCCGTGCCCATCGGATCGGCCCGCGACATCACCCTGCGCGCGCTGGACATCCTGCGCGGTGCGGACGTTCTGGCCGCCGAAGACACCCGGTCCCTGCGCCGCCTGATGGAAATCCATGGCATCCCCCTGGAGGGGCGCCCGATGATTCCCTACCACGACCACAACGGGCCCGCCGCGCGCCCCCGGCTGTTGCAGGCGCTGCGTGATGGGAAATCGGTGGCTTATTGTTCCGAGGCGGGGACGCCGTTGATCGCCGATC
This sequence comes from Jannaschia sp. M317, assembly GCF_025141175.1. Classification (NCBI taxonomy): domain Bacteria; kingdom Pseudomonadati; phylum Pseudomonadota; class Alphaproteobacteria; order Rhodobacterales; family Roseobacteraceae; genus Jannaschia; species Jannaschia sp. M317. Next base: position 1,011,091 of record NZ_CP081155.1, read on the forward strand.
CGGGGTTCCAACTGGGCACCGCCGCCCGCAGCGAGGGCGCGACCCTGCGCGCCGCCCCGGGGGCGAGCGCGGTCCTGGCGGCGCTTTGCGTCGGTGGACTGCCGACGGATCGGTTCTTTTTCGCGGGCTTCCTGCCGCCGAAATCCGCCGCGCGCCGCGCCGCTTTGCGGGACATGGCCGCGATCCCCGGCACGCTCGTCCTTTACGAATCGCCCAAGCGGTTGGCGGCGCTTCTGTCGGACGCGGCAGAGGTCCTGGGCCCCCGTCGCGCCGCTGTCTGCCGGGAATTGACCAAACGGTTCGAAGAGGTGCTGGACGGCGATCTGCCGGACCTGGCCACCCGCGTGGCCGAGGACCCGCCGCGCGGTGAAATCGTGCTGCTGATCGACCGGGCCGTCCAAGAGGAGGTGTCCGAAGAGACGCTTCGCGAGATGCTGGCGGTGGAACTGGAGGCCGGGTCGTTAAAAACTGCGGTAAAAAGCGTTTCGGAAAGAACCGGAACTGCGCGTAAACTGGTGTACGACTTGGCCTTGTCGATGAAGGATGCACCATGAGCGGCACGATTTCCTACCACGCAGGCCTTGCCGCCGAAGACAGCGTCTCGCGTCATTATGGCCGGTCGGGTCACGACGTCGTGGGGCGTCGCTGGCGTGGCCGGGGCGGGGAAATCGACGTGATCGCCCGGCGTGGCACGGAAACGATCTTCATCGAGGTCAAGAAAAGCGACACCCATGCCCATGCGGCTGCGCGACTGGGGCCACGACAGATCCAGCGATTGTTCGATTGTGCCGGGGAATACATGGGCACGCTGCCCGACGGGATGAATTCCTCCGTGCGGTTTGACGTGGCGCTGGTCGATGCCACCGGCCGCATCGAAGTGATCGAGAACGCGCTGGCCGCCTGACCGCCGCGCAGGTCCCCCTGCGACGGTGAACATTGCCCCGGGGCGCGGCTTGCGCCATCACTCCGCGCAACATTGCCCGCCGGAGAACCGCCAATGCCCCTCAAGGTTGCCTTTCAGATGGACCCCGTCGAGGCCATCGACATCAACGCCGATAGCTCTTTCCGCCTGGCGCTGGAGGCGCAGGCGCGGGGGCATTCCCTGTTCTATTACACGCCCGACAAGGTCGCCTACGACGAGGGACGGATACTGGCACATGGCCAGGACATGGAGGTCCGGCGCGAGGTCGGCAATCATGTCACCCTGGGTGAGATGCGCGAGGTCGATCTGGCGGAGTTTGACGTGATCTGGCTGCGGCAGGATCCACCGTTCGACATGTCCTATATCACCACGACCCATCTGCTGGACCGCTTGGCCCCTGGCACCCTGGTCGTGAACGATCCGACCTGGGTACGGAATTGGCCGGAAAAGCTGATGGTGCTGGATTTCCCCGATCTAACGCCGCCGACGATGGTGGCGCGCGATCTGGACATGCTCAAGGCGTTCAAGGCGCGCCATGGGGACGTGATCCTCAAGCCGCTCTACGGCAATGGCGGCGCGGGGGTGTTTCGCCTGACGCCTGAGGATCGCAACCTGAATTCCCTGCATGAGCTGTTCTCGGGCATCAACCGGGAGCCTTTGATCATGCAGAAATTTCTGCCTGCCGTGTCGAAGGGGGACAAACGCGTGATCCTCGTCGACGGAGAAGCCGTGGGTGCCATCAACCGCGTGCCCGCCGAAGGGGAGACACGGTCGAACATGCACGTGGGCGGCCGGCCCGAGCCGGTGGCCCTGACGCAGCGGGACAAGGAAATCTGCGCCGCGATCGGGTCGCGTCTGCGGGACAATGGCCAGATCTTTGTCGGTATCGATGTGATCGGGGACTACCTGACCGAGATCAACGTGACTTCGCCCACCGGTCTGCAGGAGTTGGAGCGGTTCGACGGGACCAACGCCTCTGCCCTGATCTGGGAGGCGATCGAACGGCGGCGCGCCTGACGCGGGGCGCAGACGATCTGCGCCCTACACCGCATGGGACCGCATCGGTTCCGCTTGATAGGCGGACGCAGCCGTAAGCCGTAGGGCGCAGATTGTCTGCGCCGCCCCGCCTCAGATGTCGCGGGCAGCGATGAGGCGGTAGGACAGGGCCTCGGCCACATGGGGCCTGCGGACCTGGGGCGCATCGTCCAGGTCCGCGATCGTGCGCGCGACCTTCAGAACCCGATGATATCCGCGTGCGGTCAGGCGGAACCGTTCGGCGGCGCGGGCCAGAATATCGGCCCCTTCCGCGTCGGGTGCGGCCACCTCCATCAGGGCATCGCCTGCGATGTCGGCATTGACGCGGATGCCGTCGTGACCGGCATAGCGTGCGGTCTGCAGCTCGCGGGCTGCGGCGACGCGGGCCGCGACCTCGCTGCTGTTGGGGCCAGAGGGGGGCAGAGCCAGGTCCGCGACCTCTACCGCCGGGACCTCGAGCCGGAGGTCGAACCGGTCCATCAGGGGGCCGGAGACCTTGTTCATGTATTCCTCGCCGCAGATCGGGGCACGGGTGCAGGCCGCGTTGGCGTCGAAAAGCATGCCGCATTTGCACGGGTTCGCCGCCGCCACCAGCAGGAAACGGCAGGGATAGCGGACGTGGGCATTGGCGCGGGCGATCACGACCTCGCCGGTCTCAATCGGTTGGCGCAGGGTTTCCAGGACGGCGCGGGGAAATTCCGGGAACTCGTCCATGAACAGGACACCGTTGTGCGCCAGGCTGATCTGCCCCGGCCCCGCCCGTTTGCCCCCCCCCACGATGGCGGCGACCGAAGCGGTGTGGTGCGGTTCCTGAAAGGGACGCCGGTGCAGGATGCCGCCTTCGTCCAGGGTGCCCGCAAGCGAATGGATCATCGAGGTTTCCAGCGATTCGGCCGCCGAAAGGGGTGGCATCAGGCCGGGCAGGCGGGCGGCCAGCATGGATTTTCCTGCACCGGGTGGGCCCACCAGAAACAGGTGATGGCGCCCGGCTGCCGCAATCTCCAGTGCGCGTTTGGCGCGGTCCTGACCGCGGACGTCGCGCAGGCAAGGGCCGGCCTCTCCCTCTGGCAGGCGGGCCGGGGCGGCGGGATCAAGGGGGGCGTTGCCGGTCAGGTGGTCGATCAACGCCTTGAGCGAGGGCGCCGCGTGGACCGCGGTCGCGCCGACCCAGGCCGCCTCGGTCCCGCAGGCGGCGGGGCAGTAGAGTGTCGCGCCAAGAGCACCCGCCGTCACGGCGGCGGGCAGGGCCCCCGCAACCGCGACCAGGCCCCCGTCCAGCGACATTTCGCCCAGGGAAACGGCGCGCGCGACCTTGTCCGCAGGCACGATTTCAAGCGCGGCCAGCAGCGACAGCGCGATGGGCAGGTCGAAATGCGCGCCTTCCTTGGGCAGGTCGGCGGGCGAAAGGTTCACGGTGACCTTCTTTGATGGCAGCGCGATCGACAGTTCGGACAGGGCGGTGCGAATGCGGTCCCGTGCCTCGGAGACGGCCTTGTCCGGTAGACCGACGATGGAAAAGCCCGGCAAGCCCGGCGACACCGCGCATTGCACGTCGACGGGCCGCGCCTCCAACCCCTCGAATGCCACCGTGGTGGTGCGTGCCAGCATCCCGTTCCCCTTTGGCAAAGAGGTTAACGCGGGAAGGGTAACTGAATGGTTAACGCGCAGGATGGCCGCCGCGTCGGCGGGAAGGCGGGGCGAGAGTTCCCGGGCCGCCTTGGATGCGGGTGTGAGGCCCGCCAAGGTTGACGGTGCCTCACGGAGGATCGGTCAGGCGGCGATCATTTTCATGAAGGCAGGCCAGGCTTCTGGATCCGACAGGGTCTTGTCGCGGCAGAAGGCGTTGCAGAAACCCCAGGTGCGGCCTTCGACGGTCAGGAAATGCGTGACCGGGTCGCCCGAATAGGGGCAGGCCGCGTTCTCGGACGGTCCCTCGGCCAATTGTGCCGCGAGAGGCTGCGGCATGGGAAAGGGCTGTGCCGGTTCGATGACGTCATAGACGTCGATCGTGCGATTCTGCGCCTCGCCCATGGCGCGCCACCGGCGCAGCGGCAGGTGGTTCAGATGCGCGTCGACATAGGCCTGCGTCGCCTCGGACACCGGCAGGCCATAGCCCGCGATCCGCATGGCTGCGGGCGCATAGAACGCATCGGCGGCGGAATAGCTGCCGAAAAGCCAAGGGCCCTCGGTCGCCTCGGCGCGGGCGGCGGACCAGAGGAGTTCCATCCGGGTGAGGTCGGCCAGGACCGGCTCGGACGGGGTGAAGCCGCCCGATTTGATCCGAAGGTTCATCGGACAGGCCCCACGCAACGCGCCGAAGCCGGAGTGCATCTCGCCCACAAGCGACCGGGCGAGGGCGCGCGCCTTCGGGGCACGGGGCCAATGGCCGGCTTCGGGGAAAGCTTCGGCCAAGCCTTCGGCGATGGCGATGCTGTCTGTCCAGAGACCACCTTCGGGGGTGCGCACGGTCGGAACCGTGCGTGCCGGAGCCCAGTTCGCCAGCTCTGCGGCGAAGTCGGGGGAGTACATGCGCGTCCGGGTTTCGCGGAACGGCAGGCCGAAAGCTTCGAACAGGAGCCAGCCGCGCAGCGACCAGCTGGAATAGGATCGATCACCGATCAAAAGATTATATGTCATGGCCGTTCGCTAGCCTTTCGGACGGGGCAGGGGAAATCAGGAAATCTGCGGGGTCGATCACGGTTTGTGATTGGCGCCATGCGCGGTCAGCCCCGCACCCTGCAGGTCGATGCGGGTCAGGCTGAGGTTGTCGATTTTTTGCGCCAGGGCATCGAACGGCGCAAGGCCGCGCGCCTCGGCCCAAAGGGTCAGGATCACGCCCATATGCGCCACGACGATCAGGTCGGGGCCGGTGGCCAGCCGGGTCACGGTGGCCCGCACCCGCGCCGCGACGTCGTCCCAGCTTTCGCCGCCGGGGGCGCGTTGGGCACCGGGACGGTCGAAATAGCTGCGCAGGTCCGGGCTGTCGATGGCGTCGAATGGCTGGTCTTCCCAGTCGCCGTAATGAAATTCCCGCAGGGTGGGGGCATGGGGCAGGCGGGGGCGGTTGGCCTGGATGGCGTCCGCCGTGGCGGTGGCGCGGATCAGGTCGCTGCTGACCACCGGGGCCTGGGGCAGGGCCCTGGACAAACGGGTCAGCGCGGCGCGGTCCGACAAATCGGCGGGCAGGTCGGTCCAGCCGACCATCCGCCGCGCATGGGTCGGTCCGTGCCGGATCAGCCAGAGCCGGGTCACAGCGTCCCCTTGAGCAATTGCGGCAACCCCGCGGTCACCTGGACGACACGGTCCGCGGCGGCGGCCAGCTGCTGGTTCAGCGCGCCCTGCGCCCGCTGGAACCGCCGGGCCAGAGCGTTGTCGGGGGTCACGCCACCACCGACATCGTTGCTGACCACGATATAGTGCGCCGGGCCGGTGGCCATGGCGGCGATCCAGTCGGTTGCAGGCCCCTGCCAGTCTGCCTCGGCCATCATCAGGCCGGTCAGCCACATGGTCGCGCAGTCGATCAGCAGGGTCTGATCGGCCCCGGCCCCGGCGCAGATCGCGGCCAGATCGTCCGGCTGTTCGATCAACTGCCAATCGGATCCGCGCCGCGCCGCGTGGTCACGGGCCTTGGCGCGCATGTCGTCGTCCCAAAGCTGGGCGGTCGCGACGTAAATTTTTTTTTCGGACAGATCGCGTAAATAAGTCTCTGCCCACAGAGACTTACCAGATGCCGCATGTCCCAGAACCAGGGTGGTGGAATTTTTTTTGACCAATTTCGGGAACCCTTCCGAAAGACGGCGCGTTCGCCTGTGCAACGACCGATTACGAGGACGTCGGGCCTGTCCCGGCCAACCTGCATTCGTCCCACCGGGGGATTACACTATGGCTTTTGAATTCAACAGCGACATGTCCCTCTCACGGCGGGCAATGAAAGCGGAACTTCTGGATGCGGAGACGGAGCTGAGGCTTGCCTACGCCTGGCGCGATGAACGATGCGAGGAAAGCCTGCATCGCCTGATCACCGCCTACATGCGCCTGGCAATTTCCATGGCGGCAAAGTTCAAGCGGTATGGCGCGCCGATGAACGACCTGATCCAGGAAGCGGGCCTTGGCCTGATGAAGGCGGCAGAGAAATTCGACCCGGATCGCGGCGTTCGATTTTCGACCTACGCGGTCTGGTGGATCAAGGCCTCGATCCAGGACCACGTGATGCGCAACTGGTCCATGGTGCGGACCGGATCGACGTCATCGCAAAAATCCCTGTTTTTCAACCTGCGCCGGGTTCAGGCAAGGTTGGAGCGGGAGGCGATGGCCGAAGGTGTGATCCTCGACCGGCAGACCATGCGGGAACGGATCGCCAAGGAAGTGGGCGTCCCGCTCCATGATGTCGAGATGATGGAGGGGCGCCTCAGCGGGTCCGATTTCAGCCTGAACGCCACGCAATCCTCGGACGAGGATGGGCGCGAGTGGATCGACACCCTGGAAGACGACGCGACCCAGGCCGATGAAACGGTCGAGCACACCCATGACACCGAAACCCTGCGCCAATGGCTTCTGACGGCGCTGACCGCGCTGAACGACCGCGAGCAGTTCATCGTGCGCGAACGCAAGCTGCGCGAAGAGCCGCGGACCCTGGAAAGCCTTGGCAACGAGCTGAAGCTGTCCAAGGAACGGGTGCGCCAACTGGAGGCAGCGGCCTTTGCCAAGATGCGGAAATCGCTGGAAAATCAATCTCGTGAGGTTTTCGAATTCCTGAACTGAGGCTGGCGCTGGCGGCGGTCTGCTTTGCCGGGGCCGCAAGCGCGGCCGCGCTGCCTGCGGCGGATATCTATGTTCTCGGCGAACGTCACGACAACGCCGATCACCACGAAGCCCAGGCCGATCTGATCCGTCAGATCGGCCCAACGGCGGTGGTGATGGAAATGCTGACCCAGGAACAGGCGGACCGTCTGACGCCAGACCTGCCGCGCGATCCGCAGGTTCTGGATCAGGTTCTTGACTGGTCCGACATGGGATGGCCCGCCATCGCGATCTATCTGCCGATCTTTCAGGCCAGCGATGCGCCGATCCTGGGCGCGGCGGGCGCGCCCGGCGATCTGTCTGCCTTTGGCCTGGATCAGCCGCTGCCCCCCACGGAACAGGCCACCCGCGAGGCCCTTCAGGCGGCGGTCCATTGCGACGCCCTGCCATTGGACCTGTTGCCGCAATTCGTGGCCCGGCAACGGGCGGTCGACGCGCAATTCGCGGCGCGGACGCTGGCGGCGCTTGACCGATACGGCCCGCCGGTGGTGCTGATCGCGGGCAACGGCCATGCCCGTGCCGATTGGGGGGTGCCCGCAGCCGTGGCCCGGGTGCGGCCCGAGGTGTCGGTCCTGTCCGTCGTTCAGGGCGAGGGCGGCAGCCAGCCGCCCGGTGGCGATCTGGTGCTGGATGCGCCCCGACCTGACCGACCGGACCCCTGCGCGGCGTTTCGCTAGGCACGCCGCGCCGCCAAAAGGGGGTGCGGTTTCCGGGCGGAATGCCTAGACAGAGGGCGCAATCGGAGGCCTGCGATGCTGACTGGCAAAACCATCCTTGTGATCATCGGCGGCGGCATTGCCGCGTTCAAGGCGCTGGACCTGATCCGTCGTCTGAGGGAACGCGGGGCCTCGGTCACGCCGGTTCTCACCCCGTCGGCGGAACACTTCGTGACGCCGCTGTCGGTGTCGGCGCTGTCCGCCTCCAAGGTCTACCGCGACCTCTTTGATCTGACCGACGAGGCAGAGATGGGGCATATCGAGCTGAGCCGCGCCGCCGACCTAATTGTCGTCTCGCCCGCCACCGCCAACCTGATGGCGCGCATGGCCGCCGGTTTGGCCGACGATCTGGCGACGACGCTGTTGCTGGCGACCGATACGCCGGTCATGATCGTGCCCGCCATGAATGTCCGCATGTGGGAACACCCAGCCACGCAACGCAATCTGGCCACCCTGACGGGCGACGGCATCACGGTTGTGGGCCCGGTCGAGGGGCCGATGGCCTGCGGCGAATTCGGTCCCGGGCGTCTGGCCGAGGTGCCGGACATTCTGGCCGCGATCGAGGCGCATTTCGCGCAAGGGCCGCTGGCGGGGCGGCACGTGCTGGTCACCTCCGGGCCGACGCATGAACCGATTGATCCGGTTCGCTATATCGCCAACCGGTCCTCGGGTGCGCAGGGCACGGCCATCGCCGCCGCGCTGCGCGACCTGGGCGCGCGCGTCACCTTTGTCACCGGCCCCGCCGACGTGGCCCCGCCAGAGGGTGTCGACGTCCGCCGCGTCCAGACCGCGTGCGAGATGCTGGCCGAGGTGGAGGCCGCGCTGCCTGCCGATGCCGCCGTCATGGCAGCTGCCGTGGCTGATTGGCGGGTGTCCAATGCCAGCGGGTCGAAGATGAAAAAGGACGGCACCGGTCGCGCGCCCGCGTTGGAATTCGCCGAGAACCCGGACATCCTGCGCAATGTCTGCGAAAGCCCGGCGCGCCCGGCGTTGGTCGTGGGCTTTGCCGCCGAGACCGGCGACGACAAGGGCGATGTCGTCAGCCACGCCACCGCCAAGCGCGCCCGCAAGGGATGCGACTGGATCGTGGCCAACGACGTCTCGCCTGCCACCGGCATCATGGGCGGCAGCGAGAACGCCGTGACCCTGATCACCGACGCGGGTGCCGACCCCTGGCCGCGCCTGTCCAAGACCGAGACCGCCCGCCGCCTGGCGGCCCGCATCGCCGAGGCCCTGACATGACCCCCGTGACGATCCAGTTCACCCGTGCCCAAGGGGCGGACGCCGACCTGCCGCTGCCCAGCTATGCCACCGCCGGTGCCGCCGGGGCCGACCTGCGTGCCGATACCGGCGGGCAGGCCGTCACGCTTGCCCCAGGCGGGCGCGCGTTGATCGGGACCGGTCTGCATGTCGCGATTCCGATGGGGTTCGAGATGCAGATCCGTCCCCGTTCTGGCCTGGCGCTGAAGCATGGGGTCACGCTGGTGAATGCGCCGGGCACCATCGACGCCGATTATCGCGGGCCGCTGGGGGTGATCGTGATCAACCACGGGGCAGAGCCGTTTGAGGTGACCCACGGCATGCGTATCGCCCAGGCCGTCGTGGCCCCGGTTCGTCTGGCACTTTTCGAAGAAGTGGCCGAGCTGTCGTTGACCGAGCGGGGCGGCGGCGGGTTCGGGTCCACCGGGGCCTGAGGGGGCGGTCGCATGATGCTTGTCCTGATCCTGGCTGGTGCGATCTGGGCGCTGGGCGCCTGGTTGAAGACGCCGGTGCAGGCGCGGCTTTACATGCTGGGCCTGCTATATGTCGCGGTTCTGTTTGTGCAGGTTGCCCTGCCGGACGGCCATGCATTGCGCGAAACGTTGGGCGGTGGGCCGGGCGAATGGCTTGTGCTGGGTGGCTTGGTCGCGCTGATCCTTGGCTATCGGGCGGTCCTGTCGCGGGTCCGCAAACGGGCACAGGCGGCAGAGGCCGCGCAGGCCCCGCCCCCGGCACAGACCGGCCCGTTTTCCCCTGTCGAGCTGGACCGCTACGCCCGCCACATCATCCTGCGAGAGGTTGGCGGGGTCGGTCAGAAACGGCTGAAGGACGCCAAGGTGCTGGTGGTGGGGGCCGGGGGGCTGGGATCTCCGGTGTTGCTGTATCTGGCGGCTGCGGGGGTCGGGACCATCGGTGTGATCGACGACGACGAGGTGTCCTTGTCGAACCTGCAGCGGCAGATCGTGCACACCGATGCCGCCTCCGGCACCTCCAAGGTGTTCAGCGCGCAGACGACTTTGACCGCGCTGAACCCGCATGTCACCGTGCGCCCCTACCACCGCCGATTGACCGCAGAAATCGCCCCGGCCCTGTTCGGGGACTATGACCTGATCGTCGACGGCTCCGACAGTTTCGCGACGCGGGCCATGGTCAATGCCGCGGCCGTGGCATCCGGGCGGCCGCTGGTGGCCGGGGCCATCACCCAGTGGGAGGGGCAGGTGACGATCTATGACCCGGCGGGTGGCGCGCCCTGCATGGCCTGTCTCTTTCCCGAGGCCCCCGCGGCCGGGCTGGCGCCCAGCTGCGCCGAGGCGGGCGTTGTCGGCGCCCTGCCGGGGATCGTGGGATCGGTCATGGCGCTGGAGGTCATCAAGGTCATAACCGGCGCGGGCACGCCCCTGCGTGGCACGATGCTGCTGTGGGATGGGCTGGACGCGGATGCGCGGCGCATGAAGATCGCGCGGCGGGCCGATTGCCCGGTCTGCGGCGACATCTGAGAGGCGGGCACGGCAGACCATGCGAAACGCACGCGATCGAAGGACGCCGCAATGACAAACCCTGCGCGCATTCTGGCGGCCACTCGCTTTGCCGTTGCCGAACATCACGGCCAACGTCGCAGGGGACCGGCGGAGATCCCTTTCGTCGATCACGTGCTGGACGTCGCGGAACGGCTGTCGCGGGTCTGGCCAGAGGATGAGGTGCTGATCCTTGGCGGTATCCTGCATGACACCATCGAGGACTGCGACATCACCGCAGGCGACATCCGCGACCGTTTCGGGGCCGAGGTCGCGGCCCTGGCGAGGAGGTGACCGACGACACCACACTCAGCCGCGCGGAGCACAAGGCCGCGCAGGCCGCGCGTGTGCCCCGGGCCTCGGACCGGGCCAAGCGGATAAAGCTGGCCGACAAGGCGGCGAATATCACGGCGCTTGCGCGGACGCCGCCCGATTGGTCGCCGGACCGGATGGAGGACTACATTCGCTGGGCTCTCCGCATCCTGGACCCGGTGCGCGGTGTGGACCCGGTCCTGGAGGCGGAGCTGGATGCCGCCATCGCGGAGGCCCGCACCGCCATCGCTGCCCGGCGTTGAGGCTTGCGTGCCGGGGCCGACAGTGCATCATCCCGGGATCAACAGGAGTTCTGCCATGAAAACCCTTGCCTTTCTTGCCGCCGCCGTCTTTGCCCTGCCGGCCCTGGCCGACGGGCATCTGCCCGACCTGGGCGGACGCACCGTCACCATCGCCACCGAAGACGCCTATCCGCCGCTGCAGTTCAAAGACCCCGCCTCGGGCGATGCAATCGGCTGGGAATACGATGCCATGGCCGAAATCGCCGCACGGCTGAACATCACCGTCGAATACGACAAGATCAGCTGGGACGCGATGATCCCGGCGGTGTCCGAGGGCCAGATGGACATGGGCATGACCGGCATCACCATCCGCGACGACCGTAAGGAAGTGGTGGATTTCTCGGATGCCTACATGCGGTCCGAAATGGTGATGATGGTGCGCGGCGACGAGGACCGGTTTGCCGATGCCGCCAGCTTTGCCGCCGACGAGGACCTGCTGATCGCGGCGCAGCCGGGTACGACGCCGTTCTACGTGTCGGTCTATGACGTGCTGGACGGCAACGAGGCGAACCCGCGCATCAAGCTGTTCGAGACATTCGGGGCCACGGTCCAGGCGCTGCGCGCGGGCGACGTGGACCTGATCCTGACCGACGGGACCGCAGGCAACGGCTATGTCGCGGCCTCGGACGGGGGGCTGAAGATCGTGGGCGAAACGCTGGGGACCGAGGATTTCGGTTTCATCTTCCCAAAGGGGTCTGACCTGGTGGTGCCGATGAACGCGGCGATTGCCTCGATGAAGGAAGACGGCACCATCGAGGCGCTCAACAAGACATGGTTCCTCGACTTCAAGATCGGCGGCTGAGGCGGGGCCAAAGTTTTAGATAAAACTTTGGGCAAATCCTTATCTAAGGATTTGCCCCCGGGGGATACGATGCAGGACCAAAAGACCGACTTCCCCTGGTGGCTGCTTGCCGTCGCCCTGTTGCTGGGCGGGGCCTTTGCCGCAACGCTTCTGGATGACGGGGCGCGGCAGGTTCTGCTGACCCTGCGCAAGGGCGTCTGGATCACGGTCTTCGTGACCGTGATCAGCTTTACCGCCGCCTCGCTCGTGGGGTTGGGCCTGGCTTTGATGTCGCTGTCGAACTGGATCGTGCCGCGCCAATTGGCCCGGTTCTACATCGAGATCGTGCGCGGCGTTCCGATCCTGGTCCTGCTGCTTTACGTGGCCTTCGTGTTTGCGCCCGCGCTGGTGGCCTTCTGGAACTGGACCGGCTTGCCGGAGGTGCGGACGCGGGATTTCTCGCTGCTGTGGCGGGCGATCCTGGCGCTGGTCATCGCCTATTCCGCCTTTATTGCCGAAGTGTTCCGCGCTGGCTTGCAGTCGGTGGATCCGGGCCAGATCGAGGCGGCGCAGGCCTTGGGCCTGAAGCGCTGGCATCGGTTTCGCCACATCGTCATGCCCCAGGCGATCCGCACGATCCTGCCGCCGCTGGGCAATGATTTCGTCGCCATGGTGAAGGATTCGAGCCTCGTGTCCGTCGTTGGCGTCCTCGACATTGCGCAGCTGGGCAAGCTGACGGCGGCGGGTAATTTCCGCTATTTCGAGACCTACAACGTGGTCGCCCTGCTTTACCTGACGATGACGATCCTGCTGTCCCTGGCCCTGCGCCGGCTGGAACGGCACCTGGCGCAGAAGCGGGGGTAGGGCAGGGCGTCGCACCCCCCTCGACCACGGGCATCAGGGTGATACATGCATTTCAGAAATTTCTGAAATGGCCGACATGACCCTGACCGCACTGCAAAGAGAGTTCATTCTCCACTTCGGAGAGATGGGAAGCCGATGGGGCATCAACCGGACGGTGGGGCAGATCTATGCCCTGCTGTTCCTGTCCGAGCGTCCCCTCAATGCCGAACAGATCACGGCCGCGCTGGGTGTCAGCCGGTCCAATACCTCCATGGGGTTGAAGGAGTTGCAGAGCTGGAACCTGGTCCGGCTGCGCCACATCCAGGGCGACCGACGCGATTATTTCACCACCCCCGACGACCTGTGGGAAATCGTGCGCACCCTCGTGGCCGAACGCCGCAAGCGCGAGATCGACCCGACCCTGACCAAGCTGCGCGAGTTGGAGATGCAGGGCGAAACCGGTGATCCCTACGCCGAAGCGCGCATCGCGGAGCTGCGCGAGTTGATCGAGATGATGACGCAGTTCCACGACGAAATGAACCGAATGGAAACCGAGCGGTTGGTCCAACTCATGACCATGGGCCGCAAGTTGGGCGGGTTGCTGGACAAGGCACCCCGTCTGAACCCCTTCCGAAAGGCGACGTGACATGATGGATACCCTCATCCTCAGCCGCATCCAGTTCGCGGCCAATATTTCCTTCCACATCCTGTTCCCGACGATCACCATCGCGTTGGGCTGGTTTCTGCTGTTCTTCAAGCTGCGGTTCCAATGGACCGGCGACCTGAAATGGATGGAGGCCTACCGCTTCTGGGTGAAGGTCTTTGCGCTCAGCTTTGCGATGGGCGTCGTGTCGGGCATCACCATGTCGTTCCAGTTTGGCACCAACTGGCCGGGCTTCATGGAAAAGGTCGGCAACATCGCCGGGCCGCTGCTGGCCTATGAGGTGATGACCGCCTTCTTCCTGGAGGCCGTGTTCATCGGCATCATGCTGTTCGGGTTCAGCCGCGTGCCGGGCTGGTTGCACACGACGGCGACCTTCCTGGTGGCCTTCGGCACCACGATGTCGACCTTCTGGATCATCGTCCTGAATTCCTGGATGCACACGCCCCAAGGGTTCGAGATGATCGACGGCGTGGCGCACGCGACTGACTGGTGGGCGATCATCTTCAATCCGTCGATGCCCTACCGCCTGGCCCATATGTTGCTGGCCTCCGGCCTGACCGTGGCCTTTGTGATCGCCGGTGTCGCGGCCTTCCGCTACATCCGGGGCGACCGCAAGGAAACGGTGCGCAGCCAGATCCGCGTGGGCGTCACCTTTGCCGCGCTGCTGATCCCCGTTCAAATCCTGATGGGTGACATGCACGGGCTGAACACGATGGAGCACCAGCCCGCCAAGGTGGCGGCGATGGAGGGCAACTGGTCCGATACCGACGGCAACACACCCCTGATCCTGTTCGCGCTGCCCAATTCCGAGACCCGCGAGAACGATTTCGAGATCGGCGTGCCGAACATGGCCTCCATCATCCTGACCCACCATGCCGAAGGGGCCATCCCCGCGCTGGACGAATTCGTGACCGAGGACGGCGAGGTGCTGCACCCGCCGGTGGGCAAGGTGTTCTGGTCCTTCCGCACCATGGTCGGCACCGGGATGGCGATGCTGCTGATCTCCTGGGGGGCGCTGTTCTTTCTGTGGCGGCGCAAACCCTGCGAAGAGACGGGAACCGACCGCCGCTTCATGGTCCGGCACTTACCGAAGCCGCTGCTTTGGGCGCTGGTGCCGATGGCCTTCTCGGGCTGGGTCGCGACGCTGGCGGGGTGGTACACGACCGAGATCGGTCGACAGCCGTGGCTGGTGCAGGGCGTCATGTCGACGGCCGAGGCGGTGGCGGATGTGCCCGCGCCGATGGTCCTGTCGACCTTGCTGGGCTACCTCGCGATCTATGCCGCGCTGCTGGTCGCCTACGTCAGCGTCATCGTCTACATCGCCACCAAAGCGACCAAGGACGAGCCGTTGGATTCCATGACCCCCGCCTCGGGTGAGGCCGTGGTCGATGCCATTTCCCGCGAAGATCGCGGCATGGCCCCGGCGGAGTGATGGGCATGGAATTTCTCGGATACCCCGCGACGACGTCGCTGCCCTTCATCTTCGCGGCCCTGATGGGGGTGTCGATCCTGCTCTATGTCATCCTGGATGGCTACGACCTGGGCGTCGGCATCCTGACGCCCCTGGCCGACAGCGACCCGCAGCGTGACATGATGGTCGCCTCGATCGGCCCTTTCTGGGATGCGAACGAGACCTGGCTGGTGCTGGCGGTCGGCCTGCTGCTGGTGGCCTTTCCAGCGGCGCACGGCTTGATCCTGTCGACGCTCTACCTGCCGGTCTTCGTGATGCTGGTCGGGCTGATCCTGCGCGGCGTCAGTTTCGAATTCCGGGTCAAGGCCCGCGCGAAGCACAAGCATTTGTGGAACCGGCTGTTCTTCATCGGCTCGCTGATGACGACGCTGGCGCAGGGGTTCATGCTGGGTCTCTATGTGATGGGGCTGCAGTTCACGATGACGACGGTGCTGTTTTCCGTGCTCTGCGCGCTGGCGCTGACGGTGGGCTATGCCTTCATCGGGGCGACTTGGCTGATCCTGAAAGGAGAGGACACGTTGCAACGTCGCGCCGTGCGCTGGGCACGGACCTGCATCGGCGGGCTGATCGTGGGCATCGGGGCGATTTCGCTGGCCTCGCCGCTGGTTTCGCCGCGCATCTGGGAAAAGTGGTTCACCTTCCCCGAGATCCTCTGGCTGTCGCCCTTGCCGATCGTGTCGCTGGCTTTGCTGGCGCTGCTTTGGCGGTCGCTGGCCACCTTGCCGCAGGCGGATGACCGGGGGGCCTGGGTGCCGTTCGGTATCGCGCTGGCGTTGTATGTGCTTGCGTTCCTCGGGCTGGCCTACAGCTTTTACCCCTATGTCGTCCCCGAACAACTGACCATCTACGAGGCGGCGTCGGCCCCCGAAAGCCTGTTCATCATCCTGATCGGCGCGCTCTTCGTGGTGCCGACGATCCTGGGCTATACGGCGTTGGCCTATTGGGTCTTCCGTGGCAAGACCAAGGCGTTGCGCTACGATTGAGGTTCGCCATGGACGACCCGCTTGCCGGCCTGACGGTCGGCTACGACATCCCCGCCCGCCCCGGCATGTCCGAGGCGGAGGTGGCCACGCCCTGCCTGCTGGTCGATCTGGACGCGTTCGAGCGGAACCTGATGGCCATGCGCGATTATGCGGCAGCCAAGGGCGTGGCCCTGCGCGTCCATGGCAAGATGCACAAGACGCCCGCCGTGGCCCTGCGGCAGATGGACATCGGCGGGGCCATCGGCGTCTGCTGCCAAAAGGTGGCAGAGGCAGAGGCGTTTCTGCGCGGTGGCGTCACCAACATCCTGGTCAGCAACCAGATCCGCGACCCCGCCCGCATCGACCGGCTGGCGCAGCTGGCCGGGCAGGGGCATCTGTCGGTCTGTATCGACGACATCGCCAACGTGGCAGAGCTGTCGCAGGCGGTGGTGCGGCACGGGACTTCGCTGGACGTCTTGGTCGAAATCGACTGTGGGCAGGGCCGCTGCGGCGTGCCACCAGGCGCGCCGGTCCTGACCTTGGCGCAGGCAGTGGCGGCGGCGGGGCTGCGTTTTGCGGGGCTGCAGATCTATCACGGCAACGCGCAACATGTGGCCGACCCCGACACGCGCGCGGCGATCCTGTCGGGGGTGGTCGACATGGCGCGGGATACGATGACCCTTTTGGCGGACCACGACCTGGCCTGCGAGACCGTCACCGGGGCGGGCACGGGCAGTTTCCCGGTAGAGGCTGCGTCAGGCGTCTATACGGAGCTGCAGTGCGGATCCTACGCTTTCATGGATGTCGCCTATGGCGCGACCCCGCCGCTGGAAGACGCGCCGCGGTTCGACCACGCGCTTTTCGTTGCGGCGCAGGTGATGAGCACGGCAGGCACAGGCATCGCCGTGCTGGACGCGGGGCACAAGGCCGCCGCCATCGACAGCGGCCCGCCCGTGGTCTGGGGCGATCCTGAGGCAGAGGTGCAATCGATCTCGGACGAACACTGTGTTATCGCGGATCCCGAAGGGCGCTACCGCGTCGGCGATCGCCTGCGGCTGGTGCCCGGCCATTGCGACCCAACCTGCAATCTGCACGATTGGCTGGTCGGTGTCCGGGGCGGGGTGGTCGAGGTGCTCTGGCCGGTGACCGCGCGGGGCAAAGGTTATTAGAAGGCCAATTCGACCGACGGCAGGTTCAGCGCCTTGAGCAGATCGCGCACCTCTTGCCGGGCGGCGACGTTCGACAGGTTCAGGTTGGCGATGCCGATATCCTTGAGGTCCAGCAGCGTCATGCCGCGCGGGAACAGCTCGCGGAAGATGACCCGCTCGGTAAAGCCGGGGGCCACACGGAAACCGATCCGCTTCGACAGATCCTCCAACGCCTGGCCCATCTTGCGCTTGTTATGCATTTCCTGCGCGCCCAAGCGGTTGCGCAGGACGATCCAGTCGATCGGCTTCAGCCCGGCCTTGGCGCGCAGCTGGCGCGCGTGCCAGACCATTTCGGAATAGACGGAGGGCCCGAGGATGCGGCCCGAGTCCGGCTCCACCTTGGCCAGAAGATCGAAATCCACGAAACTGTCGTTGAGCGGCGTGACCAGCGTATCGGCCAGGGAATGGGCCACCTGGCTCAGCCGGGTGTGCGATCCGGGGCAGTCGATGACGATGAAATCGCAGGTCTGCTCCAACTCGGCCACGGCGAGCGACAGGGATTTATCAAAGGGGTTTTCGTTCGGCGACAACCCGTCGCGATCCACCTTGGGCAGGCCCGCGACGATGGGCGTGGGCAATTGCACGCCATGCTTGGCCCCGTAGGACCCGCGATTTTCCAGATAGCGCGTGAAGGTTCGTTGCCGAAGGTCCAGATCCAGCGCACCGACCCGCGCCCCGGACCGTGCCAGGGCCGTTGCCGTGTGCATGCAGGTGGTCGATTTACCCGATCCACCCTTTTCGTTTCCGAAGACGATAATATGCGCCATGAACCCACTGACCCCCAAATATTGACGCAGACTATATGAATCTCGCAGGGAAAGGTTAAGGCGCTGCTACGTTCGAAGCGGGGCAGCAGGCGGTTTTTTCGTGCCAATGCCCAGATTGCGGCGCGCGGGACACGCAAACGCAAAACGCCGCCCCGAGGGACGGCGTTTCGATCGCGATACGGGCAGGGCTCAGAAGCCGAGGCCGGCGTACTTGTTCTTGAACTTCGACACGCGCCCGCCGGTGTCCATCAGGCGCGACGTGCCGCCGGTCCAGGCCGGGTGCACCGAGGGGTCGATATCCAGCGACATCTGATCGCCTTCCTTGCCCCAGGTCGATTTCATCTGGACCACGGTGCCATCGACCAGCTTGACGTCGATGATGTGGTATTCGGGATGCAGGTCTTTTTTCACGACGCGGCTCCTTCGGACTTGGGCGCACGATAGTTGGACTGCTCGGCGATACGGGCGGATTTGCCGCGACGCGTGCGCAGGTAGTACAGCTTGGAACGACGGACGCGACCGCGACGCACCACGGTGATGCTGTCGATGTTGGTCGAGTGCAGCGGGAACACCCGCTCCACGCCTTCGCCAAAGGAAATCTTGCGGACGGTGAACGAACCGGCAATGCCTGCGCCGTTCTTGCGGCTGATGCAGACACCTTCGTAGTTCTGGACACGGGTGCGCGTGCCCTCGGTCACCTTGAAGCCGACGCGAATGGTGTCGCCGGCCTTGAAGTCGGGAAGCTCGTTGCCGAGAGCGGCGACTTGTTCCGCCTCGATCTGTGCGATCAGGTCCATCGGACCCTCCTATGTTACGACGCGGTTTGCCCGCGGATGATGTCCGACCGGTTGGCCCGGCGGCTGTTCTTTGTGGTCAACGCAGAGCGCCCCGGAGAACCGGGGCGATACGCTGCGCGGCTGTTACGACGACTCCGGGGGCGCGCGCAAGGGGAGAGAGCAGGCTGGGCGCGCGCCGCACCCCCCCGAGGTATTCCGGCCAGGGGAAGTGGGGTCAGCCCCGCGTTTTTCGCGCCCAGAGATCGGGCCTCCGCGCGCGGGTCAGCGCTTCGGACTGGTCGCGCCGCCAGGCGGCCACCTTGCCATGATCCCCCGAGGTCAGGACGGGGGGAATCGTGCGGCCCTGCCAATCGGCGGGCTTGGTATATTGCGGATGCTCCAGCAACCCGTCGGAGAAGCTCTCCTCCTCGGTGCTGGCGGCATTGCCCAGCACGCCGGGCAGCAGGCGGACGGTGGCGTCCAGCATGGCCTGGGCCGCGATCTCTCCGCCGGTCAGGACGAAATCGCCCAGCGAGACTTCTTCGATGTCGTAGTGATCCAGAACCCGCTGATCGACCCCTTCGAAGCGGCCGCAAAGCAGGGTGACACCCGGTCCCTCGGCCCAGGCGCGCGCGCGGGTCTGGGTAAAGGGCATGCCGCGCGGCGACAGGTAAACCACCGGACCGGGCACGCGCGCCTCTTCCAGGGCGGGGCCCACGACGTCGGCGCGCAGCACCAGTCCCGCGCCGCCGCCCGCAGGGGGCGCGTCGACGTTGCGATGCTTGGTCAGGCCGAACCGGCGCAGGTCCGTCGTGCGCAAATCCCAGATCCCGTCCTTCAGCGCGGTGCCGGTCAGGGATTGCCCCAGCACCCCCGGGAAGGCGTCGGGAAACAGCGTCACGATGCTGGCGACCCAGGCACCTGGGCGGGCGGTCTCCGCCATCAGGTCGCGCGGTTGCAGCGAGGCGCGGATGGACTTCGATCCGTGGGATCGGGGCTTAATCTCAGACATGGGCCGGGCATAATGGATCGCGTCCCCGTGTCCAAGACACAACGACCGGCCACGAGGGCCGGTCGTCGTCGATATCGCAGGCCTCGTCTGATGCGAGGTATCCGCCAGGTCAGGCGGCGAAGACACCCAGAAGCGCCAGCACGCCGATGACCAGCGCCAGAACCACGAGGATCTTGGCCCCCGAAAGAGCGGCGCCCGAGACGCGGCCCATGCCAAAGAAAGCGGCGATTGCAGCGACGACGATGAGGATGAGAATCCAGGAAAGCATGTGTGGGCTCCGTTGATTTGCAGTTGCCTACCAACACGGCCCGCGGCGATTTGGTTCCCGTCTCAGCGCGGTGCGTCTTCTTCGCCTTCGCCGGGGCGCAGGCCGGGGGGCGGGTCGATGACCACGCGCCGGACGGTCAGATCGACGGTCGGGACGGCCGCCAAGGTGAAGGGCACCAGCATGGGCGGGGTGCCGGGGCCGCGCACCTCAAGCAGGTCGCCGGCCCCGTGATCGAGCACCGCATGCACCCGCCCCAGCACCGCGCCGCCGGTATCGACCACCTCGAGGCCGATCAGATCGGAATGATAGTATTCATCATCCGGCAGCGAGGGCAGCGCGCTGCGCGGCGCCCAGAGCCGTTGCCCCTTGAGCGCGTCGGCGGCTTCCTTGTGGGGGACGCCGGACAGGCGGACGGCATAGCCGCCCTTGACCGGGCGCAACACGGTCACCTTGTAGGTGCGGCCCTGATCGTCGGTCAGCGACCCATAGTCGCCGATGGCAGAGGGATCGGCACAGAAACTTTTGACGCGGGCATCGCCGCGCACGCCATAGCTGCCCATGACAGCCCCAAGGCAGACGTGATCCTTCATGGCAAATCTCCGGTTGGGGCGGCGGTGGTCGGGGCGGTGCCCAGCACCAGGGCGGCAATAAGGGCAAGCGCGCCCAACGCAAGTGCCACGCCGAGGATGCGCAGGCGGCCCGTGGGTGCCGCAAGAAACAGAACCGCGCCGGCCACAGAGACCAGCAGGCAAAGCGCAAGCGCGAAGAGGGTCAGATGCGTGGGCATGCTGAGGGGGCGGGGCGGCACGCGGGTGCCGCCCCGAGGCCGATCACTCGGCCTTGTCGTCCGAAGAAACGGCGTCCGAGACTTTCTCGGCGGCGGCTTCGGCAGCGGCGGCAACAGCGGCGGCAGCCTTGTCGGCCTTCTCCTTCACGCGCTCCAGCGCCTTCTTGCCGGGGGTGCCTTTCTTGGCGTTGGCGCGCTCTTTCTTGGGCAGCGCGTCGGCGGCCTCCAGGAAGCGGGCGACGCGGTCGGTGGGCTGGGCACCCTGGCTCAGCCA
Source organism: Jannaschia sp. M317 (assembly GCF_025141175.1). Taxonomy (NCBI): domain Bacteria; kingdom Pseudomonadati; phylum Pseudomonadota; class Alphaproteobacteria; order Rhodobacterales; family Roseobacteraceae; genus Jannaschia; species Jannaschia sp. M317. The sequence continues at coordinate 1,031,765 of NZ_CP081155.1, forward strand.
GTACTGCACCCGCTCCAGGTCCATCTTGACGCGATCTTCGCTGTCCTTGGACAGCAGCGGGTTGTAGGTGCCGAGCTTCTCGATGAAGCGGCCGTCGCGGGCCATACGGCTGTCGGCGGCGACGATGGCGTAATGCGGGCGCTTCTTGGAGCCGCCGCGGGCGAGTCGGATCTTCATGGCCATTTTTGGTATCTCCTTGGAATGGCTTGGGTTCGGCGGGGAAAACCCCGCCCTACGATTGGTGTTTCCGGTGGTGTCGGATGACTTCCTCGATGATGAATTCGAGGAATTTCTTGGCGAAGTCCGGGTCCAGCCCGGCCTCCTGCGCGAGGCGGGTGAGCCGCGCGATCTGGCGCGCCTCCCGGTCGGGGTCCGACGGGGGCAGATCGTGCTCGGCCTTCAGCTTGCCAACCGCCTGGGTGTGGGCAAAGCGTTCGGCGAGGGTATAGACAAGGATCGCATCCAGCCGGTCGATGCTGTCGCGATGGTCCGCCAGAAGGGCAGCGGCGCGAGTGGCGGCGTCGGTCATTGGCTTTCTCCTGCAAGGTCGGCGGGGCCGGGGTGGCGCCAGATGATCAGCGCGCCGAAAGCCTCGCTGTCGAAAGTGCCCGCAGGCGTGGCCCCCAAACGGCGCGCCAGGGCGTTGGATCGGTCGTTGCCCGCGTGAATATGGCTCACCAGGCACGTGATCCCCGCCTTTTCGTAGGCATAGCGACGGGCCGCTTCGGACGCTTCTTGTGCGTAACCGCGCCCCTCTGCCGATCCGAACATTGCCCAAGACAATTCCGGTCCCGACCAGCTGTCGGGATGATAGAGGCCGACGAGGCCGCACGGTGTGTCGTCGCCGATCTCGGTCACGATCCAACGGCCATAGCCGCGCAGCAGCCATTGACCCGGCAGCGCCGCGAAATGGACCCAGGACGCGGCCCGTCCGGTCGCACCACCCAGCCAGCGCATGCGCAGGGTATCACTGCGAAAGGCGGCGTAGGTTTCAAAGTCGGTCGTCCGGGGCGCGCGCAGGGTCAGCCGCTCGGTCGTCAACGTCGGGATGATCATGCTTGCCCCCGCAGATGCCGCCAGGTGACGATCTGGCCGTCGTACATCGTCCCGTCCGGCGTGGCCCCCAGGCGGCGGGCCACCGCTTCGGAGCGGGTGTTGCCGGGAGCGATGTAGCTGACCAGGGAGGGCAGGTTGAGTGCGGTCCAGGCATGGCCCAACGCGGCGCGCGCCGCTTCGGTGGCAAGGCCCATCCCTTCGAATTCGGCGACCATGAGCCAGCCCAGTTCATGTTCCCTGTCGCCCGGTTCGGTCCCGATCAGAACAAAGCCTGCGACATCCCCGGCGCGCGTCTCGATGGTCCAGAGCCCGTGGCCACGCAGCAGCCAAAGCGCGGTCATGCCGCAGAAATCCGCCCAGCTTTCCGCAGGGGTCGACGGACCGCCCTCGAACGCGGCGCGGTCGGAGCCGGTGATTGAATGCAGCGCGTCGAAGTCGGTCAGGCGCGGGGCCCGCAGCGTCGTGCGCGAGGTGCGCAGAACCGGAACGACGGCGTCCAGCAGGGCCGCCTGGCGCGCGGCCTCGGGCGCGACCGGAATGGTGACGGGGGCGATCATGGGCGCACCTCGCGGCAGGGGCGGCCCGCGCGGGGCATCGAGCCCCGCCCGGTCCGGCAAGAGGCGTCGCCTCTCGCGCGCGCCGGGCCATTGCGGGGCCCGTGTTGGCGTACGGCGACAGTCATGCGGGCCCCCAATGGCGCCAGACATGGGTTTCGTCGGCGGTTTCGCCCGCGGGGAGCGGGGCCGCAGCGTCGTGTTGCGCCCCCAGCCGGCGGGCCAGAGCGGCAGAGCGGTGATTGCCGGGCGAGACGTAGCTGACCAGCGCGGGCAGGCGGTCGCGGGCCCAGGCCAACGCGGCGGTCGCGGCCTCGGCGGCGAGGCCCCGGCCCTCGGCCTCGGGGGCAAGGGACCAGCCGAGTTCGGGCTCGGGGAAATGGGGTGGCTGGGCTATCGCCAGCTCGCCCAGCCAACGGTCGTCGCGGCGGTCGGCCAGGGTCCAGGCACCGAAGCCGTCGAGCATCCAGGAGGCCAGGCCATTGCCGAACAGCGCCCAGGCCCCGGCGCGGTCGTAGGGGCCGCCCATATGCACGGCGCGGTCGCTGGCCAACACCGCGGCAAAGGGCGCGAAGTCGGCGCGCGTGGGCGCACGCAGCACGACACGGTCGGTCGTGAGGATGGGAACGGCAGCGGTCATGTCAGAGCCCCAGCGTTTCCGGGTCCGCCCCGTCCAGCAGAGGGCGCGTGAAGGAGCGGTCGTAGCGGCGAATGCACTTCGTGCGCTGCGCGAAATCATAGGCGCGCAGACAGTCGGCATCGTCCCACATGTCGGCACGGTAGGCCTCGTAGGCGGCCAGTGACGGGAAGGAGAAGTGGCAATAGGCGATGTCGTTCGGCCCCTCATGCGGCAGGTGATAGCCGTGATGGGTGCCGCCCATGGCGGGGATCTTGGTCAGCCAGAAACGGGCGTAGGTCTCGAACTCCGACAGTTTGTCGGGATCGATCTCGTAGCGGACGGTGCAGGTGATCATTTCTTCTTCATCCCGCCGAACCCGCCGGGCAACGTCATGCCCTTGGGCAACCCGCCCATGCCGCCGCCCATGCCTGGCATCTGGCCCAACTGCTTGGACGCGGCCTCAAGCGCGGCGGGATCCATCTGCGACGGATCGGGCATGCCGCCGCCCTTGCCGCCCATCATGGCCATGGCCTTCTTGAGCATGCCGCCCTTGCCCATCTTCTTCATCATGTCGGCCATCTGGCGGTGCATCTTGAGCAGTTGGTTCAGCTCCGGCACGCCGAGCCCGGCACCTGCCGCGATCCGCTTCTTGCGGCTGGCCTGCAGAAGCTGCGGATTGGCGCGTTCCTTCTTGGTCATCGAATCGATCAGGGCGATCTGGCGGACCAGAACGCGATCATCGAGCCCCGCCTTGTCCATCTGCTTGGCCATCTTGCCCATGCCGGGCATCATGCCCATCAGACCTTCCATGCCGCCCATCTTCTGCATTTGCTGCAGCTGACCCTTCAGGTCGTTCATGTTGAACAGACCCTTCTGGAAGCGCTTCATCATGCGCTCCTGGGCCTCGACCTCCATGACTTCCTGGGCCTTTTCGACCAGGGCCACGATGTCGCCCATGCCAAGGATGCGACCGGCGATCCGCTGGGGGTCGAATTCCTCCAGCGCGTCCATCTTTTCGCCCAGGCCGACGTAGCGGATCGGCTTGCCGGTGACGGCGCGCATCGACAGGGCGGCACCGCCGCGCCCGTCGCCGTCCATCCGGGTCAGGACGACACCGGTGACGCCGACCTTGGCGTCGAATTCCTCGGCCACTTCGACGGCGACCTGACCCGTCAGGCCATCGACCACCAGCAGCGTTTCGCGCGGTTGCACGGCGGCGTGGACGGCGGCGACCTCGTCCATCAGGACCTGGTCGATCTGCAACCGGCCCGCGGTATCAAGCATGTAGACGTCGTAGCCGCCCAAGCTCGCCTGCTGCTTGGCGCGTTTGGCGATGTCGACCGGGCGCTGACCCATCACGATGGGCAGGGTGTCGACGCCGATCTGGGTGCCGAGAATCGCCAGCTGTTCCATCGCGGCGGGGCGGTTCACGTCCAGCGAGGCCATCAGCACGCGCTTGCCATCGCGTTCCTTCAGGCGGCGCGCCAGCTTGCCGGTGGTCGTTGTCTTTCCCGACCCCTGCAGGCCGACCATCAGGATCGGCGCGGGCGGGTTGTCGATCTTGAGGGGCGCGATCCCCTCTTCGCCGGCCAGGACCAGTTGCAGTTCGTCGTGGACGATCTTGATGACCTGCTGGCCGGGGGTGATCGACTTGGTGACGGCGGCACCGGTGGCCTTGGCGGTCACCTTCTTGACGAAATCGCGGGCCACCGTCAGCGAGACGTCCGCCTCCAACAGGGCGACGCGCACTTCGCGCATGGCGGTGCGGACGTCGTCCTCGGACAGGGCCCCCTGTTTGGTCAGGCGGTCGAAGACGCCGCCAAGGCGGTCTGACAGGCTCTCGAACATCGCGTCTCTCCGTTTCGTTTCCCCCCGGCAATATGGGGGCCGACCGCTCAATGCACAAACGCCCCCGCGGGCGTATAACGCTGGCGGAGGGCGATCCCGGCACGACAGGCCAGGACCGGAAACACAGGGCTTCCGGAGTTGGGCTAGGGGTTATGCGCCGGACGACACGGAGTCAAGCGGTGGCCCGGTCCGGTGGGCGGCCGACCGGCAGGTTGAGCCTGACACTGACCGCCGCACCCGATGGCGCGGCACCCTGATGCCTTTGCGATATCGGCGTCAGGCGGCCAGGGCAGCGATCTGGCGTTCCGCCTCGTCGCGGGCCTCTTCACCGCGCGCGCCCTGTACGTCGGCGGTGACAAAGGTCACGTCCTCGATCCCGAGGAAACCCAGGACCTGCCGCAGATGCGGAGTGGCAAAGTCGATCTCGGATCCGGCCTTGGTGCCGCCCGAGGCCAGGGCGACGATTGCGCGTTTTCCGTCCAACAGGCCCACCGGGCCGTTTTCCGTGTAGTGGAAGGTGACGCCCGCGCGGGCCACCTGATCGATCCATGCCTTCAACGCGGCGGGCAGCCCGAAGTTGTAGATCGGCAGTCCGATCAGAATGGTATCGGCGGCCTGCAGCTCGGCCACCAGCGTATCGGACAGCGTCAGCTCGGCGTGCTGCGCCTCTGTCCGGTCGGCGGGCGGGGTGAAGGTCGCGCCGACCCAGGTTTCGGTCAGCTGGGGCAGGGGGGCCACGGCAAGGTCGCGGCGGGTGACCTTGCCTTCCAGCTTTGCCTCGATCTGGTCGAGCAGGGCACGGGTGGTCGAGCCGGTATGGCGGGCGGACGCGTCAATGCGCAAGATATTGGTCATGGGTGTCATCCTGGGTTGGCGAATTTGAACCAGACCTAAAACATGCGCGCACGAACTCAATCCGCGCTTATCCCGCATCTTCTGTGCAGTTGTGCGAGAGAACTTGATCTGTGCGTCAGCGCGCGCAATAGTCTGCTGAAGCAGGAGATCATGATGGCATTCAACGATTGGGATGAGGTCCGCACGGCCTATCAGGTGGCGCGTCTGGGCACGGTATCGGGCGCGGCGCAGGCCCTGGGCGTGCACCATGCAACGGTGATCCGCCACATCGACAGCCTGGAAGGCAAGCTGGCCACCAAGCTGTTTCAGCGGCACGCACGCGGCTACACGCCGACCGAGGCAGGCCAGGACCTGCTGACCGTCGCGCAATCGACCGACGATCAGCTGGCGCAGCTGGCCAACCGTATCAAGGGACGCGGAAACGAGGTCACGGGCGAGCTGATCATCACCTCGATCGCGGTTCTCGCCCCGCTGCTGTCGCCCGCGCTTGCCGCTTTCCGCGAAGAACATCCGGAGCTGACGATCAAGTTCCTGACCGACGAACGCCTGTTCCGCCTGGAATACGGCGAGGCGCATGTGGCGATCCGCGCCGGGTCCCCGCCGGATCAGCCCGACAATGTGGTGCAGAAGTTCTATCAACAGAATTTCGGGCTCTATGCCTCCAAGGACTACATTGCGCGCCATGGGCGTCCGACCTCGCTCGAAGAGCCGGGGCACCACACCTTCATCGGCAGTGCCGACGAGGTGCCGCGCGCGCCGTTCTTTGCCTGGCTCAAGAAGCATATCCCGGCAGAGAACATGGGCTATCTGGTCAATCAGATGACGGCCGCCCGCCCGGCGGTTCAGGCGGGTCTGGGGATCGGGTTCTCGACCACATGGGCCGAGCAGGATCGCGACGATGTCGAACTGGTCTTTCCGCCCCGGCCCGAATGGAACAGCCAGCTTTGGCTGGTCACCCACGTGGATCTGCACCGCACGGCCAAGGTGCAGACCTTCGTGAGCTTTCTGAAGGACTGGGCGACGCGCTGGCCGGTCGAGGAGTGACCACCCCGTTGCAGGGTCATCTAGCGATGCTGTTGTTCTCGGCCCTGGTGGCCGGGTCCTTTCCGCTGGGGGCGGCGGCGGCCAACGATATCGCCCCCATCGCCTTGAACGCCGTGCGGTTCTGGCTGGCGGCGGCGGTGATCGGCGTGGCGGTGGCCCTGCGCGGCGGCGTGCCCCGCGCCGCACGGGCGGCACCCTGGCGCTATGCCGTGCTGGGCGGGATCTTTGCGACCTATTTCGTCCTGATGTTCGAAGGACTGAAAACCGCGGCTCCGGTGTCTGCGGCTGCTGTCTTTACGTTGACCCCCATCCTTGCGGCGGGCTTTGGCTGGTTGCTGCTGCGCCAGATCACCACGGCGCGCATCGCGCTGGCCCTGGCCTTGGGGGCGGCTGGGGCGCTCTGGGTGATATTTCGGGGCGATTGGTCCGCCTTGCGTGCCTTCGAGATCGGGCGGGGCGAGGCGATCTATTTCTGGGGCTGCGTGGCCCATGCGCTTTATACCCCGTTGGTGCGGCGGCTGAACCGGGGCGAATCGGCGCTGGTCTTTACCTTTGGCACGCTGATCGCCGGCGGGGTGTTGTTGTCCCTGATCGGGGCCAGCGCCGTTGCCGCGACGGATTGGGCCCACCTGCCCGCGCGGGTTTGGGTGGCGATTGCCTACACCGGTGTTGCGGCCAGTGCCGCGACCTTCGTGCTGCTTCAATTCGCGACCCTGCGCCTGCCGGCGTCCAAGGTTATGGCCTATACTTATCTGGTGCCCGCCTGGGTCACGGTCTGGGGGCTTGCCCTGGGCCATCCGCCGCCGCCCGCCGGGATCCTGGTGGGCGTGGCTTTGACCATCGTGGCGCTGCTTCTATTGCTCCGGGAGGAGCGCTAGCGCAGGGGCCGCTGGCTGAGCGTGTTGATCGTCTCCAACCGTTCCAGGTTGATGACCGAGGACAGCATCAGGCGTTCCTGGCTCCAGTCGGCGGGGGGGCGCAGGGTCCAGGTCGTTCCGGCCAGCGTCACGGCAAAAACCGCCAGCAGCGACAGCGTGGTCAACCGCCCGGCCCGCCGCGAAGGGCCCTTTGCAATCAACTCGATCCGGTGGCCCAGTTGTGAACGGGTCGCCCGCCCGGTCAGTTGCTTGCGCCCCAGCAGGGCCACGGTGAACGCGCCGGGGGCCGGGTTTCCCTGACGCGCGCGACGGGCCACATCCAGCAGGCACAGGCTATAGTCACGGGCATCCATGGTCGGGCGTGCAACGCAGGCCGCATCGCAATGGTGTTCCCGCAGGCGGCGCATATGGCGCGACAGGTTCCAGAAGGCCGGGTTCAGCGCGAAAAGCGGCGAGAGCGCGGCGACCAGCACCTCGCGGATCGGATCGCCCTGGCGGATATGCTGCAGCTCATGGGCCAGCGCGATACGGAATGCCTCCGGGTCGGCGACCAGTCCGGCGGGCAGAACCACATGATTGCGACGCAGGCCCCGGGCTGCAAAGGGAACGGGGCAGTCGCCCGAGACGGCGATGCGAACCGATTTCGTTTCGCGCAGCGGCATGGAGGCGTGGATCAGGCGGCGCAGGCACCAGGCGGCCCGCATCACATGAAGCGCCCGCATCAAGGCCGCTGCCAGCAGGATCGCCGCCACCGCCTGCCAGGCCGGGCTGGCAGGCGCGACCAGCGCGCGGGGCAGGCCGTCGCGAAAGGCGAGGATGGATTGAAACTCCGTTGCGGTCAGCGACAGGTTCGACAGGTTCCCGTTCAGGAACAGCCCGACGACCACATCCGTGGCGTTCCAGGCATTTCCAGGCAAGGCCGTCAGCGCGAAGGGCAGGCCAAGGGCCAGAACCCAGGCGGTTGCCGACACCCGGCGGCGCAGCGCCCAATCCCGGTCCAGCCCGATCCGGGTCAGCCCGTGTTCCGCTAGCCAAAGCAAGCCGACGGCAAGCACCAGCGCCGCATTCACGGCGAGGAGAGACCCGACGACGAGCTGTAGCCAGTCAGCCATCGTCACGTCCGATCCGATCATTGATCACTTGGCGAATCGCGGCCATCTCGGCTTCGTCCAGGGATTCGTCGTCTACCAGTCGCGCGACCAGAGCCGATGGCGTGCCGTCGAACAATGTGCGCGACAGGCTGCGCAGGGACCGGGCCTCGTAGTCTTCGCGGGCCAGGGTCGGGGCGTAGACCAATGCGCGATCCTTCTTTTCGGACACGAGATAACCCTTGTCGTGCAAGATCTTGAGGACCGTCGCGACCGAGGTATAGGCGCGCTGTCCCGGGTCACTCAGCGCGCCCATGACGTCGCGGACGGACCCCTTGCCGATCGACCACAGGGTCTTCATGAATTCCAGCTCCACGCTGGTCAGAAGTTCGCTTTTCTGGCGGGCCATATGGCGGCTTCCCCTTTGCTAATTTCATAGTAGCGAGCGGAATCCGCTCTGTGAACCCCTGCAATTTCATATACGTAGGATTTAATACTAATTTAATAGTTGACTTGTTCGTGAGCGTGATCATGCTCAGGGACAGCCGATCGGGAGTCGGTGAAACATTGGGAGGAATACCATGCGAAAGCATCTCTATTGCGCTGTCGCGGCCATGGCCGTGATTGCGGCGGCCGGGCCTGCGATGGCCGACGAGGCTGCGGCACAGCGCTGGATCGACGGCGAATTCCAGCCGTCAACGCTGTCCAAATCCGAGCAGCTCGACGAGATGCGCTGGTTCATCGAAGCCGCGCAGCCCTACGCGGGCATGGAAATCAACGTCCTGTCCGAGGGCATCCCGACCCATGCCTATGAATCCGAAGTCCTGACCAAGGCCTTCGAGGAAATCACCGGCATCAAGGTCAACCACCAGATCCTCGGCGAAGGCGAAGTCGTCCAGGCCGTACAGACCCAGATGCAGACCAAGCGGAACCTGTATGACGCCTACGTCAACGACAGCGACCTGATCGGCACGCATTCGCGCCTGCAGCTGGCCTATTCGCTGACCGACAAGATGGCCGGCGACTGGGCCGCGACCACCAGCCCGACGCTGGACCTGGACGACTTCATGGGCGTTCAGTTCACCACCGGCCCGGACGGCAAGCTGTATCAGTTGCCCGATCAGCAGTTCGCGAACCTCTACTGGTTCCGCAAGGACTGGTTCGACGATGAGGCCAACAAGGCGGCCTTCAAGGAAAAGTACGGCTACGATCTGGGCGTTCCGGTCAACTGGTCTGCCTACGAGGACATCGCCGCGTTCTTCACCGACGACGTGCAGGAAATCGACGGCACCCGCATCTATGGTCACATGGACTATGGCAAGCGCGCGCCTGACCTCGGCTGGCGGATGACCGATGCCTGGCTGTCGATGGCCGGTGCCGGATCGAAGGGCGAGCCGAACGGCGTGCCGATCGACGAATGGGGCATCCGCATGGAAGCCGGTTCGTGCAACCCGGTCGGCGCATCGGTCGAACGGGGCGGGGCGGCCAACGGTCCGGCCGCGGTCTACGCGATCCGCAAGTGGGACGAATGGCTGCGCGCCTATGCGCCTCCGGGCTCGGCCAGCTACGACTTCTATCAGTCGCTGCCCGCCCTCAGCCAAGGCAACGTCGCCCAGCAGATCTTCTGGTACACCGCCTTTACCGCCGACATGGTGAAGCCGCAGTCCGAGGGCAACAACACGGTCGACGCCGACGGCATGCCGCTGTGGCGCATGGCCCCCTCGCCGCATGGCCCCTACTGGGAAGAAGGCCAGAAGGTCGGCTATCAGGACGTCGGCTCCTGGACGTTCCTGAACTCCACCCCCGAAGACCGCGCCCAGGCCGCCTGGCTCTATGCGCAGTTCGTCACCTCCAAGACGGTGGATGTGAAAAAGTCCCACGTGGGTCTGACTTTCATCCGCGACAGCTCCGTGAACCACGAAAGCTTCACCGAGCGGGCCCCGCGTCTGGGTGGCCTGGTCGAGTTCTACCGCTCGCCCGACCGCACGGCATGGTCGCCCACCGGCATCAACGTGCCGGACTATCCGAAGCTGGCGCAGATCTGGTGGCAGCAGATCGGTGACGTGAACTCGGGGGCCTTCACCCCGCAGGAAGCCATGGATCGTCTCGCCGAAGAGATGGACATCACCATGGCGCGGATGCAGCAGGCCGACGAAGCGGCGGGCGTCTACGGTGGCTGTGGCCCCCGTCTGAACGAGCCGCAGAGCGCGGAATACTGGTACGCCAATGGCGGTGCCAAGCCCCCGCTCGACAACGAGAAACCGCAGGGCGAGACCGTCAACTACGACGAACTGGTCGCGCGCTGGGCCTCTCAGTAACCCTCCCCGTCGGCCCCTGTTTCCTGGGGGGGCGACACCTCGGGGCGGCGCGTGCGTCGCCCCGATTTTTGGCCACAAGGGTCTGCTTGCCCTGGCCCCAATCCTTAACTTCGTGGGGACGTTATGACGCTTCGATGTGAAGCCATTACCAAGGTCGTGGAGGGGCATACGCATATCAAGCCCGCCACGCTCGACCTCAAGCCCGGTCATTTCAACGTGCTGCTTGGACCGACCGGGGCCGGCAAGACCTCTCTCATCAAGATGATGGCCGGCCTCGATCCGATCGCCTCCGGCCGCGTCTTTCTCAACGGCGAGGACGTGACGAAGCTTAGCCCGCAGAAGCGGCAGATCAGCCTCGTGCACCAGTTCTTCGTCAATTATCCGCATATGACCGTGCGCGAGAACATCGCCTCGCCGCTGCGCGTGGCCAAGCTGGCCCAGTCCGAGATCGACGACCGCGTGGCCGAAGCCGCCCGCATCCTCCAGCTGGAGCCGATGCTGGATCGTCGCCCGCATGAGCTGTCGGGCGGTCAGCAGCAACGCTGCGCCCTGGCACGCGCCATCGCCAAGGACAGCCGCGCCGTCTTCCTGGACGAGCCGCTGGCCAACCTAGACTACAAGCTGCGCGAAGAACTGCGCGAGCAGCTGCCCGAATTGTTCGCCGGGCGCGGGGCCGTGGTGGTCTACGCCACCTCCGAGCCCGAAGAGGCGCTGCTGCTGGGCGGGGAAACCGCCCTGATCGAGGACGGCCACGTCCGTCAGTTCGGCACGACCTCCGACATCTACCGCGCGCCTGCGTCCTTGTCGGCGGCGGCGATCTTTTCGGACCCGCCGATCAACGCGGCCCCGGTTCGCGTCAAGGCCGGACAGGCCCGCATGGGCGCGACCGAATGGGCGGTGCAGAAACCCGATGGCGACTACATGTTCGCGATCCGCCCGCACCACGTGCTGCCCCAGGCCGCCGGGGCCTCGAATGTGCCCTTGCGCGGCGTGGTTGGCGTCACCGAACTCTCCGGTTCCGAATCCAGCGCGCATTTCCAGATGGACGGCGTCCCCTGGGTGTCGCTCGCCCATGGCGTGCACCCCTACGAGATCGGCGAGCCGCATACCTTCCACATGGACCCCACCCACGGGTTCTGGTTCGCGCCCGATGGCGGCGCGCTGGGCCGGGGGGCCTGAACGACATGGCAAAGATTACCCTCGATAAGCTGCGGCACAGCTATATGCCCGACCCGCAAGGTCCCGAAGACTACGCACTCAAGGGGCTGGACGTGGAATGGCAGGACGGTGGCGCCTATGCGCTGCTGGGGCCGTCGGGCTGCGGCAAGTCCACGCTTCTCAACATCATCTCCGGCCTGCTGGTCCCGTCCGAGGGTCGCATTCTGTTCGGGGAACAGGACGTCACGCAGCTGCCACCGGATCAGCGCAACATCGCGCAGGTGTTCCAGTTCCCGGTCATCTACGACACGATGACCGTGCGCCAGAACCTGTCCTTTCCGTTGGTCAATCGTGGCGTCGACCCGGCGCGCATCGACCGCGCGGTGGGCGAAATCGCCCAGATGCTCGGCGTCGAGGACATGATGGATCAACGCGCGTCGGGCCTGGCCCCCGACGACAAGCAGAAGATCTCCATGGGGCGGGGCCTGGTGCGCGACGACGTGAACGTCATCATGTTCGATGAGCCGCTGACCGTCATCGACCCGCACCTGAAGTTCTCGCTCCGCTCCAAGCTCAAGGAGCTGCACGCCCGCCTGGGCCTGACCATGATCTACGTGACCCATGACCAGACCGAGGCCCTGACATTTGCCGATCAGGTCGTCGTCATGCAGCAGGGCGAAGTCGTGCAGATCGGCACCCCGGTCGAGCTGTTCGAGCGTCCGACCCACACCTTCGTCGGCCACTTCATCGGCTCGCCGGGCATGAACGTCCTGCCGGCCGAACGGGCCGGGCAGGGGGCGTCGTTCCGGGGGCAGGAGGTGACTTTGGACGGCCCGGTCGGTGCCAATGCCAAAGGCAGACTGGAAATCGGTGTGCGTCCCGAATTCGTGACCATTGCCGACACGGGCATTCCCGCGACGGTGACCAAGGTGTCCGACGTAGGCCGCCACCGGGTGATCGAAACCCGCGCCGGCGACAGCCGCATCAACGCCGTCACCGACGGCCCCACCCCCAATCCGGGCGAGACCGTGAACCTGTCGTTCCGCCCCGACCGCACCCGGCTTTATGCCGAGGGCTGGATCGCCAGCGGAGGAGACATCCGATGAACAAGACCGAAAACCAGAAGGCCTGGTTCTTCGTCCTCCCCGTCCTGTTGTTGGTGGCGTTCAACGCGCTGGTGCCGATGATGACGGTGGTCAACTATTCGGTGCAGGAGACGTTCGGCGATAACCTGTTCTTCTGGGAAGGCTTCACCTGGTTCGAACAGGTGCTGCGCTCCGAACGGTTTCACGCAGCCCTGGGACGACAGTTCCTGTTCACCTTCCTGATCCTGATCATCGAGGTGCCGCTGGGCATCATCATCGCCCTGTCCATGCCGAAGAAAGGCTTCTGGGTGCCGATCTGTCTGGTCACCATGGCCCTGCCGATGCTGATCCCGTGGAACGTGGTGGGGGCGATGTGGAACATCTTCGCGCTGCCCAACATCGGCCTGCTGGGTTACTTCGTGAACGAGGTGCTGGGCATCCACTACGACTTTACCCAGTCGGTCCTTGCGGCTTGGTTCACGATCGTGGCGATGGACGTCTGGCACTGGACCTCTTTGGTGGTGCTGCTGGCCTATGCCGGGCTCGTCTCCATCCCCGACGCCTACTATCAGGCGGCGCGGATCGACGGGGCGTCCAGTTGGGCCGTGTTCCGGCACATCCAGCTGCCCAAGATGAAGAACGTCCTGACCATCGCGATCCTTCTGCGGTTCATGGACAGCTTCAACATCTACACGGAGCCCTTCACCCTGACGGGCGGCGGTCCCGGCAACTCCACCACGCTTCTGTCCATTGACCTGGTCAAGATCGCGCTGGGGCAGTTCGACCTGGGACCGGCGGGGGCCATGTCGCTGATCTACTTCGCCATCACGCTGCTGGTCAGCTGGCTGTTCTACACCCTCATGACGAGGAACGACTCATGAAAAAGCGGGCAATCATCCCCATCCTCTACATCGCCTTTCTGATGCTGCCGATCTACTGGCTGGTCGCGATGTCCTTCAAGACGACGAACGAGATCCTGTCGGGCTTCTCGCTCTTCCCGCAGACCTTCACGCTGGAGGCCTATATCACGATCTTCACCGATCCGACCTGGTACTGGGGCTACATCAACTCGATCATCTACGTGACGATCAACACGGTGATCTCGGTCGCTGTGGCCCTGCCCGCCGCCTACGCCTTCTCGCGGTATCGGTTTCTGGGCGACCGGCAGCTGTTCTTCTGGCTGCTGACCAACCGCATGGCGCCGGCCGCCGTCTTTGCGCTGCCGTTCTTTCAACTCTACTCGGCGGTGGGTCTGTTCGACACGCACCTGGCGGTGGCCCTGGCCCACTGCCTGTTCAACATCCCGCTGGCGGTCTGGATCCTGGAGGGCTTCATGCGTGGCGTCCCGAAGGAGCTGGACGAGACGGCCTTTGTCGACGGCTATTCCTTCCCGCGCTTCTTCGTCACGGTCTTCATCCCGACGATCAAGGCGGGCGTGGGCGTGGCGGCGTTCTTCTGCTTCATGTTCTCATGGGTGGAACTGCTGCTGGCCAAGACCCTGACCGCGGTCGAGGCCAAGCCCATCGCCGCCACGATGACGCGCACCGCGTCCTCGGCGGGGTATGAACTGGGCCTTCTGGCGGCGGCGGGAACGCTGACGATCATCCCCGGTGCCATCGTGATCTACTTTGTCCGCAACTACATCGCGAAGGGTTTCGCGATGGGGAGGGTCTGATGCGCTATCTCATCCCGCTTCTGATGCTGGCCGCCGCGCCGGTGCACGCCCAGAACACCTGGGGCTCCGCCGCGCAGGAGGTCGAGAAAGGCTTCGAATGGACGGCGCCGATCTTCGGCGGCTTCTGGATGGCCTGGACGCCTGCGACGCTTGCGATCTTCATCGGCATCTTCAGCGCCATCGCGGTCATCGGCCTGTTGGAGGGGTTCAAGTTCCGCGACGGTCTGGTCCGCGACGGGGTCCTGGGCCTGACGACGACGCTGGGCGACCGGCTGTTCCTGTCGCTTCTGGGGACGTCGTTCATCTTCCTCGCGTGGCTGGGCCTGTTCGGAGAGCCGCTCTGGGGGGCGCTGGGCCTGTCGATTGCCTGGTCGATCTTCTGCTTCTGGAAGGTCTGACCGGACGGTCCGACGCGCTGCCCTGAAACCAGAAACGCCGCCCCGGTCCGGGGCGGCGTTTTCCGTTGTGCCCTCAGGTATCCCGGACCGCCAGCGCGCGTTGTTCGGGCCGTCCCATCGACAACAGCATCGGGCGCACCTTTTGCTGCGCCTGGAACCCGTGCTTGTCGCGCATCCCGCGCCAGCCGGCTGCAATCAGGCTTTGCGCCACCGCCCCGCCCAGCGTCGTGCCCGGCCCCGCGACGATGAACAGATCGGGGGCGAATTCCCGCGCCGCCGTGGTGATGGCGCGGGTGAAATCATAGGGCCGCACCACCTGGTGCCCGAAGGTGTAATCGCACAGCGCCGCGCGGTCCGCAGCCCCCGGCCACCAGACCGATCCGCGCCCGTCGATCAACGGCAGGTCCGGCTGGGTAAACATGTCCGGGGCGAAATGCCCCCTCGCCCTGGCCGAGACGGGGGCCACCAGCCCCGAATGAAACCCCGCATGGCCCGGCAGCCGCATCGGGAAACGGTCCTGCTTGGGCACCGCCCGCTCGAACGCGGTCAGCCCGTCGGCATTGCCCGCCAGAACCAGCATTCCGCCCAGGTCAATCGACAGGCTCAGCACGTGATCGGGTCGGGCGTCGATTTCCGCCACCAGGGTCAGCAATCGGCTTTTCTCCGTCGGGCGCGTGGCCCAGTCGGGGGCCATGTGGGGATAGACCAGCTGCCCGCCCGCGCCGTCTGCCTGCATCCAGGTGCCCATGGTGTTGACCACGTCGAACCCCGCCTCGGCGCTCAGCGCGCCGGCGCAGGCCAGCGCCGTGTACCAGCCCATCGAGTTGCCGGTGACGGCCACGATCTCCACCGCCTTGCGGTTCAGGCCCAGCCAATCGCCCAGGCTGGCCGCATAGATCAGCGCCGAGGCGTTGTCGCCGCGCGTGTGTACCGCGTTCGAAAACCGCGCCGCGCCATCCAGCGCGGTCAGCGTCTCTTGCCCCTGCGCCGCGCGCCGGGCGTCGAACCCTGCCATCAGCGCCGCATCCGGGAACTGTCGGGACAGCACGCCCAGCTCCTCCCGGTTGTAGGTGCCACGACCGGGGCAGACCAGAACCGCCGTCGTCATGCGCCGCCTCCGTGCACGAACTCCAGCGCCGCCGCGCCAATGCTTTCGCGGGATGGCATGGTCGCGCCATAGGCGGGGCCGGTCGCGATGAAGCTGTCCAGGGCCACCACCCGCCGCAGCGGCAGGTCGGTCCGTTCGCACAAAAGCGCCATCAGCCCCTCGGCCACCCCGCCGGTCCGCCGCGTCTCATCCACGATCAGCACCCGTTTGCACCCCTCCAGCGCGGCCAGCAGGCCGTCCTCGGGCAGGGGGGACAGCCAGCGCAGGTCGATCACCCGCGCGTCCACCCCGGCCGCGGCCAGGTCGCCCTGCGCCTGCCGGGACAGATAATGCCCGTTGCCGAAACTGACGATCGCCAGATCCGTCCCCGCCCCATGCAAACCCACCTGACCCAGGGCCAGGCGCACGTCCGGGGCCGGATAGCGGGTCATCCAGCCGCCGTCCCCCGCCTCCGCCAGATCCCGCATCGGGTAGAGAGCGATAGGCTCCAGAAAGACGACCAGCCGCTGTTCTTCCCGCGCCAGACGCACCGCCTCGCGCAGCATCATCGCCGCCTCCGCCCCGCTGGACGGGCAGGCCA
Organism: Jannaschia sp. M317; assembly: GCF_025141175.1. NCBI lineage: Bacteria > Pseudomonadati > Pseudomonadota > Alphaproteobacteria > Rhodobacterales > Roseobacteraceae > Jannaschia > Jannaschia sp. M317. The sequence continues at coordinate 1,048,029 of NZ_CP081155.1, forward strand.
GGATCAGGCCGGGGATGTCGCGCAGCACGGCGATGGAATTGTCGTTGTGGAAATGCCCGCCGAAGCCGCGCTGATACCCCAGTCCCGCGATCCGCACGACCATCGGGTTGGCGTATTGACCGTTCGAGAAGAACGGCAAGGTCGCCGCTTCGCCGCGCAGCTGATCCTCGGCGTTGTGCAGATAGGCCAGGAACTGGATCTCCGGCATCGGCAGGAACCCGGCCTGCGCCATGCCGATGCCGAGGCCCAGAATGGATTGCTCGTCCAGCAGGGTGTCGATCACCCGGTCGGGGCCAAAGCGGCGCTGCAACTTCTGTGTGACGCCATAGACGCCGCCCTTGCGGCCCACGTCTTCGCCCATCACGACGACCTCGCCATGGGTCAGCATCAGGTCGGTCAGCGCCCAGTTGAGGATCCGCGACATCGGTTGCGGATCGTCCTGGGCGGCCAGATCGCCGCCAAAGGCCGCCGCGCGCGTCTCGGGCGTGGGGCCGGTCACAGGCTGGCAGGCGCGGGCGGGCGGGATCAGGCTGGCCATGACGTCCCGCGCCGTCTTCAGGCGCGGGCGGGTCACCGCCTCGGCAGCCATGCGCGCGACGCGGGCACGGGTTTCCTCATAGATCGACAGTGCCGCATCGGGGGACAGCGCGCCTGCCTCCGACAACAGGCGCACGGACTGCAACAGCGGATCGTTCGCTTCCTCCGCCTCGACCTCGGCGCGGGGCAGATAGCTGGTCGCCACGTCCGCCCCCGCATGACCATAGAGCCGCACGGTCCGCAGGTGCAGGAACGCGGGCTTGCGGTGCCGCCGCACGTAGTCCGCCGCCTCGGAGGCCGCACGATAGGCATCGAACAGGTCCAGCCCGTCGCCCGCGACATAGCGCAGCCCGGGTCGGTCGCGGAAATTGGCCGCGATCCAGCCGGTGGGGGTCTTGGTGGAAATGCCGATGCCGTTGTCCTCGCAGACGAACAGGATCGGCATCGGAACCGATTGATAGCTGGCCCAACCGGCGGCATTGAACGCCCCCTGCGCCGTCGAATGATTGGCCGAGGCATCGCCGAACGAACAGCAGACCAGCGCATCTTCGGGCCAGCCCGCGTGTTCCGGGCGCCGCCGCCGTGCCGCGCCCAGCCCATAGGCCGCGCCCACCGCCTTGGGCAGGTGGCTGGCGATGGTCGAGGTCTGCGGCGGGATCGCCAGGGCCTTGGACCCCAGCACCTTGTGCCGCCCACCGGAAATCGGATCCTCGGTTGAACAGGCAAAGCTCAGCAGCATGTCCCAGCCGGGGGTCTGTCCGGGGACCTGACCGGCGCGCGCGATCTGAAAGGCCGCGTCGCGGTAATGCAGGAACGCCGGATCGCCCGGGCGCAGGGCCAGGGCCACGGCGGCCATGCCCTCGTGCCCCGACGACCCGATGGTGTAGAACCCCTGACCCGCCGCCTGCATCGCGCGGCTTTGCAGGTCCAGCGCCCGGCTCAGGCATTGCGCGCGGAACGCCGCGACGGCTGTAATCGCGTCCAGCGGCCCGCCCGGCGCGGCCCCCGGCGGCAGGTCGCCCCCCGCCACCCGGCGGCGAAAGTTCTCCTCGACGATCGCGACGCGGTCCATGGTCTAGAAGAACGCCTGCAACCCGGTCTGCGCCCGCCCCAGGATCAGGGCGTGCACGTCATGGGTGCCCTCGTAGGTGTTCACCGTCTCCAGGTTGGCGGCGTGGCGGATGACCTGGAATTCCTGGCTGATGCCATTGCCGCCATGCATGTCGCGGGCCTGCCGCGCCACGTCCAGCGCGCGCCCGCAATTGTTGCGCTTGATCAGGCTGATGGCCTCGGGCGCGGCCTGTCCCGCGTCCATCATCTGACCGACCCGGTAGGCCGCTTGCAGGCCCAGCGCGATGTCGGTCTGCATATCGGCCAGCTTTTTCTGGAACAACTGGGTCTGCGCCAGGGGCCGCCCGAACTGCTTGCGGTCCAGCCCGTAGCTGCGCGCCCGCAGCCAGCAATCCTCGGCGGCCCCCATCACACCCCAGGCAATGCCATAGCGCGCGCGGTTGAGACAGCCGAACGGCCCCTTCAACCCCTGGACACCGGGCAGCAGCGCGTCTTCGCCAACCTCGACCCCCTGCATCACGATCTCGCCGGTGACCGAGGCGCGCAGCGACAGCTTGCCCTCGATCTTCGGCGCGCTGAGGCCTTTCGTGCCCTTGTCCAGAACGAAGCCACGGATCTTGCCGTCATGGGCGTCGGACTTGGCCCAGACCACAAAGACATCGGCAATCGGCGCGTTGGAAATCCAGGTCTTGGATCCGGTCAGGCGATAGCCGCCGTCGATCTTCTCGGCGCGGGTCTTCATGCCGCCGGGGTCGGACCCCGCGTCGGGTTCGGTCAGGCCGAAACACCCGATCAGGCTGCCCTGTGCCAGCCCCGGCAGGTATTTCGCCTTCTGCGCCTCGGACCCGTAGGCATGGATCGGATACATCACGAGCGAGCTTTGCACCGACATCATGGACCGATAGCCGCTGTCGACGCGCTCGATCTCGCGGGCGATCAGGCCATAGGTGACGTAATCCGCGCCCAGCCCGCCGTATTCTTCCGGGATGGTGGTGCCCAGCAGGCCGGCCTCGCCCATTTCGGCAAAGATCTCCGGCTCGACGCGTTCCTCGGCATAGGCCTTGGTGATGCGTGGTTGCAGGCGGTCCTGGGCAAAGGCGCGGGCGGCGTCGGCCAGCATGCGCTGATCCTCGCTCAGCTGATCGGACAGGCGAAAGGGGTCGGCCCAGTCGAAGGTTCCGAGTTCCGGGCCGTGGCCCCCAGCGTGTTGATCCTTCATCGCGAACTCCTCTTCTGTCGTGGCCCTGCGGCAGGGGGCAGAAGGCCCCCGGCGGCGCGCCAGGTCAATCCCCGACGCGGGCCAGATGCCGCGACGAGAGGCTGTCGTGCCGCCTGCCAGGTGATCCTGGCAAGTCAGCGCCCCTAGCCACACTTGGAAAAGCCGCAGCTGGCGCAGGTCGCGCAGCCTTCGGCCATATGCACCTCGAACGAGCCGCAATTCGGACAGGTCGGGCCCGGTGCGCTGACCTTTGCCTCTTGCGCGTGGCCCAGCGGGTCCACCGGGTCGGTCTTCAGCCCCAGACCCTCGCCGGTCAGAAAGCCGGTGGCGACCATGTGGCGTTCGATCACGCCACCGATGGCCGCCAGGATCGAGGGCACGTACTTGCCCTGCACCCAGGCACCGCCGCGCGGGTCAAAGACGGCCTTCAGCTCTTCGACGACGAAACTCACGTCGCCCCCGCGCCGGAACACCGCCGAGATCATCCGCGTCAGCGCGACCGTCCAGGCGAAATGCTCCATGTTCTTGGAATTGACGAAGATCTCGAAGGGCCGTCGCTGCCCGTCCAGCTCGATGTCGTTGATGGTGATATAAAGCGCATGCTCCGACATCGGCCATTTGATCTTGTAGGTCTCGCCGGTCAGCTGCGTGGGCCGGTCGAGCGGGGCGAACAGCTGAACCACCTTCGCGGCCTCGGGGGTGGGGGCGGGGGTTGGTTCCGCCGACAGGACGCTGCCCGTCACGGCATTGGGCCGGTAGGTGGTGCAGCCCTTGCAGCCGGTTTTCCAGGCCCGCATGTAGACGTCCTTGAAGGCCTCGAACCCGATATCCTCGGGCACGTTGATCGTCTTGGAAATGGAGCTGTCGATCCATTTCTGCGCCGCGGCCTGCATCGCGACGTGGTCCCCGGGGGCCAGATCGGCCACCGACACGAAACTGTCGGGCAAAGGCGCGTCGCCGTTGCGCCGTCGCCATTCCGCCACCGCGTAATCCTGGACCACCTCTTCGGTGCGCGACCCGTCGGGTTGCAGGACCTTGCGGGTGTATTCCTGGGCAAAGATCGGCTCGATCCCCGAACTGACGTTCCCGGCCAGCAGGGAAATCGTCCCCGTCGGCGCGATCGACGTCAGAAGCGCGTTGCGCAGCCCCGACTCGGCAATCGCCGCCTGCACGTCCGGGTCCAGCCGCTGCACCATCGGCGCGGCCAGAATGGCGTCCTTGTCATAAAGCGGAAACGCCCCTTTCTCCTCGGCCAGACGGGCGGAGGTGAAATAGGCCGCGTTGGCAATCACCTGCAGCCAGCGCCCCGTTGCCGCCACCGCCTCGGGCGCGCCATAGCGCAGCCCGCACATCGCCAGCGCATCGGCCAGACCGGTCACGCCCAGCCCGATCCGCCGCTTGGCCCGCGCCTCCTCCGCCTGCTGGGGCAACGGAAAGCGCGAGGCGTCGACGACGTTGTCCATCATCCGCACGGCCAGACCGGTCAGCTCCTCCAGGGCTTCTTCGTCGACCTCTGCGCCGGGCGCGAAGGGGTCGCGCACCAGCTGCGCCAGGTTCACCGATCCCAGCAGGCAAGCGCCGTAAGGCGGCAGGGGCTGTTCGCCGCAGGGGTTCGTCGCGGCGATGGTTTCCGCGTAGGACAGGTTGTTGGTGGCGTTAATCCGGTCGATGAAGATCACGCCCGGCTCGGCGTAATCATATGTCGCCTGCATGATCGCATCCCACAGGTCGCGCGCGTTGACGGTGCGATAGATCGTGCCGTCATAGACCAGATCCCAGTCGGTATCGGCGGCCACCGCCTCCATGAAATCGTCGGTCACCAGGACGGACAGATTGAACATGCGCAGCCGGGCAGGGTCGGCCTTGGCGGCGATGAAATCCTCCACGTCGGGGTGGTCGCAGCGCAGGGTCGCCATCATCGCGCCGCGCCGTGATCCGGCGGACATGATGGTGCGGCACATGGCATCCCAGACATCCATGAACGACAACGGGCCGGACGCATCGGCGGCCACGCCGGATACCGCCGCCCCGCGCGGGCGGAGCGTCGAGAAATCATAGCCGATCCCGCCGCCCTGCTGCAGGGTCAGCGCGGCCTCGCGCAGGGCGGCAAAGATGCCGCCCATGCTGTCCTCGATCGTGCCCATGACGAAGCAGTTGAACAGGGTCACCGATCGCCCGGTGCCCGCGCCCGCGACGATGCGCCCGGCCGGCAGGAACCGGAAATCCTGCAGCGCCGCGCGGAACTGCGGCACCCATTGCGCGGGCTCCGCCTCTGGCGCGGCAAGGGCGGTTGCGATCCGGTCCCAGGTGGCTTCGACCGTCTCGTCGATGGGGGTGCCATCCGCTTCCTTCAGGCGGTATTTCATGTCCCAGATCTGCTCGGCGATAGGGGCGGAAAAGGCGGCGGGGGCCTCCGACATGGCGATCACGATCCTCTAGGAGTGGTTGCACAGCACGCTTGGACCTCTAGATATACGTCACTCTGCGGGGATTCCCATGATCAATCTCATCAAGCTCAGCGTTGGGTCCGAGACCATCGAAACCATGACCGCCTGGCAGGCCAGCCCGCAGGCGCGCGGGGCTGACGGCTTGCCGCGCCACGTCACCCGCATGTGGCCGAAACGCGCCGCAGAGGTGTTGGACGGCGGCTCGATCTACTGGGTGATCAAGGGCGTGATCCAGTGCCGCCAACCGATCCTGCGCCTGGACGAAGTCCGCCGGGAAGACGGTGTTGCGCGCTGTGGCATCGTGCTGGCCCCCGGCCCGATTGCGGTCGTGCCCACGCCCAAACGCCCGTTCCAGGGATGGCGCTATCTTGCGCCCGAGGATGCGCCGATGGACATGGACCCGCGCCATGCCGCCGAGGCCCCCCTGCCGACCGAGCTTTCGGTCGCGCTGGCGGAAATCGGGGTGCTCTGATCACCGCGCGACCCGCGCCGGAATCTGCGCCCCATCCGGGCAAACCGTGCTAGCCTTCCCCACCGGAACGGGAGGGATAGGCCATGGATTGGGACGAATTCGCACGGCCTTGGCTGGACTCGGCCCCGGCGCTGGAGGCGGCGCACCAGCCGGTCATCGACCTTTTGATGGCCGAGGCCAGGCTGCAACCCGGAGAGCGGGTGCTGGACGTCGGCTGTGGCACCGGTCCCAGCCTGCTGGCGGCGCTGCCCGCCGTTGAACCCGGTGGCACCGTGACCGGTATCGACATCGCGCCGCCGCTTGTGGCCCGCGCCGCCGAACGCCTGCCGGATCACGTGGAGCTGCTGACCGGTGATGCGGGTCGCCACGCCTATGCGGACGGGGCCTATGATGTGATCCTGTCGAACTTCGGCCTGATGTTCTTCGACGATACCCGCGCCGCGATGGCCAACCTGCGCCGCGCCACCCGTCCCGGCGGTCGCCTGGCCGCCACGGTCTGGGGCCCGCCGCCGCACAACCCCTGGTTCACCCTGCCGCGTCGCGCGGTCGACGCCCATGTCCCGGACGTGCCCCGGCCCGATCCGTCTGGACCCGGTCCCATGCGCTTCGCCGATCCTGCTGCGGTCCTCGCCGATCTGTCGGCGACAGGCTGGAACGCCCGATGCGAAACCCACGACATCCACCTGACACCGCTGGGCACCCCCGCCGACGTGGCCGCGCAGCATCGCAAGATGACGCTCCGCATGATCCTGACGGGAATGGAGATCGCGGAGGAGACGCTGGCGCGGATCGAGGCGGACCTGGCCGGGCAGCTGGCGGCGCTGGACACGAATGGCGGGGTCCGGGTGCCCGCGCGCATCCACCTGATCCTGGCGGAGGCGGTCTGACCGTCGACGCGGTTTCCCCCAAAACGTGAATTCGGCGCGCAGGGTTTCCCCCGAAACGTGAATTTCCGTCCCGTCGCCCGCAGGTCGCAAAACGCCTGCGTCCGGTCGGCCCGGGGGTGCCCTTGCCTGCGGTTTCCGCCACATTGGCGACGAGTATGTCCGCCGGAGCCCCGCCCATGAAGACCCACGTCAAAGCCCTCGTCGTCGGCGGCGGCGCCGTCGGAACCGGCATCGCCTACCACCTGGCCAAGGCAGGCTGGGACGACGTCGTCCTGCTGGAACGCGACGAGCTCACCTCCGGGTCCACCTGGCACGCGGCGGGGCTGCTGCCGCTGTTCAACATGGGCTATGCGACCAGCCACATTCACGACTATTCCGTGAAGTTCTACAAGACCTTGGAGGAAGAGACCGGCCTCAATCCGGGGTTCTCCGTGGTCGGCAACCTGCGCATGGCGCAGACCCAGGCGCGGATGGATGAATACGAGCTCTATGCCGCCACCGCCGAGACGGTCGGCATCCCCTACGAATGGATGACCCCCGCCCAGATCAGGGACCGCTGGCCGCTGGTGCGGACCGAGGATCTGCAGGGCGCGCTGTTCCATCCGACCGACGGCTACATCAACCCGGCGGATGTCACGATGGCCATGGCCAAGGGCGCGCGCCTGCGCGGCGTGACCATCGAACGCCGCTGGCAAGTCGATGGGTTCGCATGGACAGGCGACCATTGGGACGTCACCGTCACCAAGATGATCGAAAAGGGCGGCAACCTCGTCGCGTCCGATGAAACCATGGTGATCCACGCCGAACATGTGGTCACGGCCACCGGCAACCACGCACCGCGCACCGCCCGCCTTCTGGGCATCAAGACGCCCGCGATTGTCGTGGAACATCAGTATATTGTCACAGAACCGGACCCCGCCCTGATCGCCTATCGCGAAGCCCACGATCAGCATCCCGTTCTGCGCGACGCGGATGCCAAGTGGTACGTGCGCGAAGAGCGTGGCGGCTGGATTCTGGGCCCCTATGAGCAGAACGCGCCCGCGCGTTTTCCCTATGGCGTGCCCGACAGTTTCCGCGCCGATCTCTTCCCTCTCGACCTGGACCGGATCGAGGCGGAATACATGTCCTTCATCCACCGTATCCCGTCCTCGGAAACCGCTGGCTTGAAGGACGATTACAACGGTCCGATCTGCTACACCCCCGATGGCAACCCGCTGGTCGGCCCGGCACCGGGCCTGCGCAACATGTGGCTGGCCGAAGGTTTCAGCTTCGGGATCACGGCCGCCGGCGGCACCGGCCATTACCTGGCCCAGATGATGGTCGAGGGCGAAGCGGAGATCGACATGGCCTCGCTCGACCCCAAGCGGTTCGGCGACTGGATGACGACCGAATACGCCTGCCGCAAGAACGAGGAGGCCTATGATCATGTCTTTGTCCTGCACCACCCGGATGAAGAACGCCCCGCCGCGCGGCCATTGAAAACCGCGCCTGTCTATGACCGGCAAAAGGCGCTGGGCGCGCAGTTCGGGCAGGTCAATGGCTGGGAACGGCCGAATTACTACGGGCCGCTGGATGCGCCCGACGCCTTCGACCACGACAGCCGGTCCTTCCGGCGTGGCGATTGGTGGCAATATGCCGAGGCAGAGGCCAGGGCGGTGCGCGAAACGGCGGGCCTGATCGACGCGACGGCCTTTGCCAAGCACCGCATTTCGGGGCCGGGCGCGGCCGGATTCCTGGATTGGTTCACCACGAACAAATTGCCCAAGGTCGGGCGCATCAACCTGACCTATGCCCTGACCGAGGCGGGGACCACGCGGACGGAATACACCATCGTGCGCACGGCCGAGGATGACTTCTATCTGGTCTCTGCCGGAGCTTGGGAAGCCTATGACGAAGACTTCCTCTACAAGGCTATCGCCGATCAGGAGGCGCGTTTCGGGCGGATAAATGCGGAAAACGTGACGGCCAGATACGGTGTCTTTGCCCTGGCCGGTCCCAACAGCCGCGCCATTCTGGCCGAGCTGCTCCGCGACGCGGAGCCAGAGACGGCGCTGTCGAACAAGCGCTTCCCCTGGCTGTCGCAGCGTGACATCGAACTGATGATGTGCCCGGTGCGCGCCATCCGAGTGGCCTATACCGGAGAGCTGGGCTGGGAGTTGCATCATCCGATCGAAATGCAGACCTACCTGTTCGACCGCCTGATGGACGCGGGTGCCGGACACGGCATGAAGCTGGTGGGCGCGCGGGCGCAGAACTGGCTGCGGCAGGAGAAGTCCTATCGTGCGTTCGGGACCGAACTGGGCCGCGATGCCACGCCGCTAGAGGCCGGGCTGGACCGGTTCGTGGATTTGACCAAGGAATTCCACGGAAAAGCGGCGATGCAGGCGCTGGGCATCCGGTCGAAATGTGTGACCCTGCTGATCGACGGGCCGCGGGATGCCGACCCCTGGGGGCGCGAGGCGCTTTACGACGGGGACACCAAGGTTGGGCGACTGACCTCTGGTGGGTATTCGGTGGCTTTCGGCCGCAGCATCGGCATGGGCTATCTGCGCCCCGATCTGGCCGTGCCGGGGACCAGGCTGAAGGTACGGATGCAGCGCAAGCTCTGGGACGTGGAGGTGACCGAGGACAGCCCCTTTGACCCGACGAACGCGCGGATCCGCGTCAACGACTAGGCGGCTGGTTTTTGGGGCACGTCGCGTCTTTCTGCCGGGGAGAAGACCCGTGGCGCGCGTTAACCTTCACCAGGCGTCATCGCAGCCGGGGCAGGGGGGCGAGCGCCAGCGTCCCGAAAAACAGCGTCCCATCACGGAGCGTCAGCGGGATCTGGACCTGTCCGTCCCGTTCCACCCCCGTGAGGCCCGCCGTGATCAGTGTCGCCTGTCCCGCAGGCAAGCCCATGTCCTGCGCCAAGGCGATCAGGGCGCGCCAACCTGTCGCCGTCAGGGTCACCGTCCCCTCGGGCAGGCCGGACGCCGCCACCTCCAGCTTGCCGGTCAGGGTCAGGCGGGTGGCATCCCAGTCGACGACGACCGAGCGCAGGTCCAGCGATTGCAGCCGCCCGCCGTTGGCCAGCGGCGCGGTCAGGCCTGCGGTGGCATCCGCGGCCAGGCGCGTGATCTGGTCGGGAAGGCGGGGATCGAGGCCGGTTGTGCGCACCTGCGAGAGCGTGAGCGCCAGATCATAGTGGTCGGCGGAACCATCGGTCTGACGCAGGGCGGCCTGACCCTGCTCGATCCCGGCGCGCCAGTCGGGGCCCGCGATTTCGGCGGCAGTCGCTTCGACCACGGCGCGATCCAGGTCGGGCCGCGTCGAGAGGGAGAGCGTCGCAGAGGCGCGCAGTTGGTCCGCAAGGATCTCCGCAGGGCCCAGGGGGCCCATCACGGCAATCGGTGACGCGGGAACTGCAATGATCTGATTGGGGCGATAGACCAGCGCAAAGACCTGAAGCATCGGCAGGGACAGAGACCACAGACCGTCCGGTGTCGTGACCGAAAGGTCCGTCAGGGTCGTGTCCAGGCGATTGGGAAAGCCCGCGACGGCCCGGTCGGCAAACGCGATCTGCCACCCATCGGTGCGGGCGTCGTCCAGCAACTGCTCGGACGCCTGGTCCACCGTGCGCGCGCCCAAGACCCAGAACCCGGACCAAAGGGCCGCGGCCAGCACCACGGCGATCGTCAGAACGCGCATCATCATAGGCCCTTTCCGTTGCCCCGCGCCCCGTCTATCCCCAAGCGGAACGCGGGGAAAGGAAGCGACATGGCGGAAGATAAGGCGCTTTGGGTGTTCGGCTACGGCTCTTTGGTGTGGAACCCCGGCATCGAGGTGGCCGAGATGCGCCGCGCGTCCCTGACCGATTTCCGACGCAGTTTCTGCATGTGGTCGATCCATCATCGCGGCTCGCAGGAGGATCCCGGACTGGTTCTGGCGTTGGAACCCCATGCGGGCACGTCCTGTTCCGGTCTGGCGATCCGGGCCGCCGACCCTGACGCGGCGCTGCAGGAATTGCGGGAACGCGAGCTGATCTCTTCGGCCTATTTCGAGCAGGAGGTGACGCTGACTTGCGAACAGGGGACCGCGATTTCGGCCCTGGCCTACGTCATCGACACCGCGCATGTGCAATACGTCCCGGACCTGAGCCTGGAAAGGCAGGCGCAGATCATCGCCAGTGCGGTCGGCGGGCGGGGACCGAACCACGAGTATCTGACGCGGACCGCTGAAGGATTGCGCAAGCTGGACATCGGTGATGCCGATATCGACTGGCTGGTCACGCGGGTGCAACAGATCATGGACGAAAACCGGGGGCCGCTTGTGGGTAAGTGACCCGCCCGATAACGTTTCAGAGGTTTAACGGGGCCCCGCAGAGGGTCGGGGACAGATGGCAACACCAAAGCTCGACCACGGCACGCAATTCTCGCAGCCGATCCGGCAGATCGTCTACATGCTGGCGGTTCTCGTCGCCGTGGGCGCGGGCGTCTGGGTGGCCTATCCCAAGGTGTCGCCGATCTTTGCGGCGAACCCCTGGCTGAACGGCACCATCGTCGGTGTCTTCTTTCTGGGGATCCTGGCCTGCTTCGCTCAGGTTTTTCAGTTGTTTTCCTCGGTCAGCTGGATCGAAGGCTTTGCCGAACAACGTGCGGGCCATGACATCACCCGACCGCCGGGCCTGTTGGCCCCGCTGGCGTCCCTGCTGCGATCCCGGTCCAAGCGCAGCCAGATTTCCGCGTCGTCATCCCGGTCGATCCTGGATTCCGTCGGGGCCCGGATGGAAGAGGCGCGGGACATCACGCGCTATATCGTCAATACGCTGATCTTCCTGGGCCTGTTGGGCACGTTCTGGGGGCTGGCCACGACTGTCCCGGCCGTGGTCGACACGATCCGCAGCCTCAATCCCGAAAACGGCGAGGGCGGCGTCGCCGTGTTTTCACGTCTGATCGGCGGGCTTGAAAGCCAGCTTGCGGGCATGGGCACGGCCTTTGCCTCGTCTCTGCTGGGTCTGGCGGGGTCGCTGGTCGTGGGCCTGTTGGAGCTGTTCGCCGGGCATGGGCAGAACCGGTTTTACCGCGAGATGGAGGATTGGCTGTCGTCGATCACCCGCGTCGGTCTTGTGGGCGATGGCGGCGAGGAAACCATCGACCAGTATTCGCTGGCCGCTGTTCTGGACCACATGAACTACCAGATGGAGAGCCTTCAGGACATGTTCCAGAAGGCCGAGGCTGGACGGCTGGCGACCGACAGCAAGCTGGGCACCCTGTCCGAGGCGGTGACCGCCATGGCGCATCGCATGGATGCAGGCGGCGGTGACGCCGCCACCCTGGAGGCGCTGGGCCGGGTGGCCGAGGGGCAGGAAAACATCGTCGAGGTGCTGCGCGGATCGTCCGGCGGGGGCGACGGGCTGGACGCCGAGAGCCGGATGCGCATCCGTTCGATCGACGTGCAGCTGCTCAAGGTCTTCGAGGAGCTGCAACAGGGCCGGCAGTCGACGACCGACGACCTGCGCGGCGACATTGGCGCGCTGACCCGGTCGATCCGACAGCTGAACCGGCTGGTGTCGCAGGCACAACCTCAGTCCCAGCAAGACGGGGACGGCTAGATGGCGCTGGCCCGCAGGTCCGGCCAGCGGTTCACGGCGAATGTCTGGCCCGGTTTCGTCGATGCGATGACGGCGCTGTTGCTGGTGCTGATGTTCGTTCTGTCGATCTTCATGATCGTGCAATTCATCCTGTCCGAGCGGATCACCGTACAGGACGCAGAGCTACGGGACCTGGGATCACAACTGGACGGCCTGGCCGAGGCTCTGGGCCTGGAGCGGCAGCGCAGTGCCGGCTTGCAGGACGACATTGCCGCACTGGGCCAGGAACGCGACCGGCAGACCGCGCTGATTGCCACCCTGACCGCGCAGCGCGGCGAGTTGGAGGCGCGGGTGGCCAGTTTCGAGGAACAGGTCGCGTCCCTGATCGCCACCCGTGACCGGCTGGAGGGATCGCTGACCGACAGCGAAGGGGCGCGGTCTGCGCTGGCCGCGCAGCTGGAGACGACCGAAGGCGAGTTGACCCGCATCATCGATGAACGTGAGGCGCTGCAATTGGCGCTGGCTGCCGCGCGCGACGAAATCGACGCACAGACGGAGCAGGCCCGGCTGGCCGCCGCCCAGGCCGACGCGGTCGAGGCCTTGCTCGCCGATTTGCGCGCCGAGGCCGAAACCCGAGAGGCGACGCTGGCGCAAACGCTGGCCGCGCTGACGCAGTCGCAAGGCGCCGTCGATGCACTGTCCTCGGAGGTGACCGATCTGACCGCCGATCTGGATCAGACCGAGGCCGCGCGCCTGGCCGAACTGGCCGCCGCCGAAGCGCTGCGCGCCCGCCTGGCCGAGACCGAGACGGCGCTGACCGACGAGGAGGCCGCCCGTCTGGCCCAGGCCGCCGCCGCCGAGGCCCTGCGCGCCCGGCTTGCGAATTCCGACGCCGAGTTGACGGCGATGACCCTGGCCCTGGAAGAAAAGCGCCGCGAAGCAGAAGAAACGCTGACCCTGCTGGCCGCGACCCAGGCCGCGGAGGCCGATTTGACCGGCCGGCTGGCGCAGGCCCTGGCCGATCTGTCGACCACGCAGGGGCAGGCCGAGGATCTGGATGCCCAGTTGTCCCAGACCCTTGCCGCGCTGGCCAACACCCGTGACGACGCGGCCTCGACCGAGCGGGAGTTGCGCGCGCGCATCGTGCAGCTGGAGGCCGCGGTCGCCGCCGCGGGCGCAGAGGTCGCCACCGCCGAGGCCGTCCGCGCCGAACTGCAGTCGCGGCTGAATGCGACCCTGTCGGATCTTGTCGGCACCGAAGGCCAGGTTCGCGATCTGGACGCGCAGTTGGCTGAAACCCTGGCCGCGCTGGCCGCCACCCGCGACGGGGCCGCCACGACCGAAGACGATCTGCGCGCCCGCCTGGCCGAGCTGGAGGCGGCGCTGGATGCACGCGGGGCCGATGTCGCCGCCGGTGAAGACCTGCGCGCCCAGTTGCAATCGCGTCTGAACGCGGCGCTGGGCGACCTCGCGGGGGCCGCCAGCCGGGCCGACGACCTGAACGCACAGTTGGCCACGACGCTTTCAGCTTTGGAAACCCTGCGCGATGACGCCGCCGATACGGAGGCCGCCTTGCGCGCCCGCGTGGCCGAGCTGGAGGCGACGCTGGACGCGCGCGGCACCGAAATCGCGGACGCAGAGGCGATCCGCGCCGAATTGCAGAGCCGTCTCAACGATGCGCTGGCTGCGCGCAGTGCCGAGGCCGCCAGCGCAGAGGAACTGCGCGACAGCCTTGCCGCGGCGCTGGCGCAGCGTCTGGCCGCCGAGCAGGACGCGGGCTCCGCCCTGTCGGAGGCGGAGCGGATTGACGTTCTGCTGCGTCAGGCGCGCAGTGAACTGGCCCAGGTCGATGACGCGCGCATCGCCTCGCAACGCGAAGCGGCGGCCCTGAACCAGCAGATCCTGGAACTGCGCAGCCAGCTGGGCAGTCTTCAGGCGCTTCTGGATGCTGCGGGCGACCGCAATGCCGAAAGCCAGGTTCAGATCGACGTTCTTGGCAATCGTCTGAACGCCGCCCTGGCCACCGTCGCCGCCGAGCAAAAGGCCCGCGCCGATCTGGAAGCCGCCGAGCGGCAGCGGCTGGAACGCTTTCAATCGCAGTTCTTCGGCCAGCTGCGCGACGTGCTGGACGGGCGCGAAGGGGTGGAGATCGTGGGCGACCGTTTCGTGTTTTCGTCCGAGGTGCTGTTCGATGTGGGCGATGTCACCTTGCAACCCGAAGGCCGCCGTCAGATCGCGCAGGTTGCAGGCGTCATTCTGGACGTCGCCGATCAGATCCCGGAGGACATCGACTGGATCCTGCGCGTCGACGGGCATACCGACGACATTCCGCTGTCGGGGTTCGGCAAATACGTGAACAACTGGGAATTGTCGCAGGGCCGCGCCCTGTCGGTCGTGCAATACCTGATCAACGATCTGGGCGTGCCGCCATTTCGTCTGGCGGCCACCGGCTTTGGCGAATATCGACCCGTCGATCCGTCAGGCACCCCGGCGGCGCGTCAGCGCAACCGGCGGATCGAGCTGAAGCTGACGGAGCGCTAGCGGCAATAGCTGCCGGAGCGGTAGCTGGCCGTGTCGAAGTGAAAGTGATCGCGGTGAAACCGGTCGCTTTCGGGCCCCAGAACCGTGCCGAAGGGGCCGCAGGCGCGCGCATGAAGTTCGCGCAGAAGCCGTCCTTCGGCCCCCCGGTCCCAGTCGCGCAGAACCTGCAATTCGCTGCCGTCTGCCAGGATGATGGCGCTGATGTCGATGGCGCGGCCACGGCCATGTTCGCTGATCCGGGCACCGCGCTGACTGTTGCGCGTCCGGCAGGCATAGCCCGCCGCGACCCGCAGCCCGACGGCCCCGCCGCCGCGATTGCCGACGACCGGCAACAGCCCGCTGCGCACCCAGGTGTCCAGCGCCTGCGCCGTGCCGCAATCCATCCGCGCCGGGCGCAACAACTGCACCCCCGAGACGGACGTGATGCGCACCGCGCGCGGGATGCCACAAGCCCCCGGCCCGCTGACCGCAGAAATCGCTTCGCCCTGGATCGAGGCGCTGCCGCACAGGCCCCCCCCGGCGCTGCGCAGCCGGGGGCGCGAGGCACCGACGCGCACCAATTCGCCGTCGCGGATCAAGGGCCTGTCGGATCGCTGCACCAGACCTTCGATATCGATGATCGGGCGGGCGGCCTGCATGGCCGCAAAGACGGTCCGCAACTCTGCCAGTTCGGGGTCGCGGCGGGGGACAGGGCGGATCGACCGGGGTAATGCGGTGACGGCTGGGGGCTGGGTCGTACCGGTCTCGGACAGGACCTCGACGGTGGGGGCCGGGCGGGGCAGGGGCCGCATTTCGGCCTGGGCCACGCCTGCGGTCAGCAACAGCGCCAGCAGCACTCTCATCGTTTTGCCCCCCGGCCAAAGTCGGGCGCGTCGGTGTCCTGACCGGCCTCGACGATGCCACGTCGGATCGCGCGGGTGCGGGTGAAATAATCGTGCAGCATGTCCCCGTCCTCCGTCCGGATGGCGCGTTGCAGGGCAAACAGCTCTTCGGTGAAGCGGCCCAGTATCTCCAACGTAGCCTTTTTGTTGTTCAGGAAAACATCCCGCCACATCACGGGGTCGCTGGCTGCAATGCGGGTGAAATCGCGAAAGCCGGCGGCGGAGTACTGGATCACCTCGCTGTCGGTCACGCGCTGCAGGTCGTCGGCCACGCCCACCATCGTATAGGCGATCAGGTGCGGCGCATGGCTGGTGACCGCCAGAACCAGATCGTGGTGGTCGGGGTCCATCGCTTCGACCTTGGATCCCAGCGCCTGCCAAAGGGTGGTCAGACGGTCGATGGCGGCTTGATCGGTGCTGACCGGGGTCAGAAGAAACCAGCGTTTCTCGAACAATTCAGGAAAGCCCGCCTCGGGCCCGCTGTGTTCCGTCCCCGCCAGGGGATGGGACGGGATGAAATGCACGCCCGACGGCAGGTGCGGCGCGACGGCGTCGATGACCGCGCGCTTGACCGAGCCGACATCGGTGACGGTCGCGCCCGGCTTCAGGTGCGGCCCGATCTCTTCGGCGACGGTGGCCATGGCCCCGACGGGCACGCAAAGGATCACCAGATCCGCGTCCTGCACCGCCTCGGCTGCGGTGCCCGTGATCCGGTCGCAGAGGCCGCGTTGCAGCGCGATGTCGCAGGTCGCGGCGGATCGCGCGGTGCCCACGACCTCGTTTGCCAATCCGTCCTGTCGGATGCGCAGGCCCATGGATCCGGCGATCAGGCCCAGCCCGATCAGCGCGATACGGTAATAGATCATGTCTGAGCCCGCCACGCCGCCAGCGCATCCAGCAGACGTGTGGTGCCCGCCACGTCACCCACGGTCATGCGCAGACAGTCAGGCAGGCCATAGCTGCGCGGGTGGCGCACGATCACGCCCTGCGACTTGAGGAATGCGTCGCAGGCCAGCGCCTCGGCCTCGCTTGCAAAGCGGGCCAGCACGAAGTTGGCCGACGACGGATCACAGGCAATGCCCAGCGACAGCAGGCCCGCGCGCAGGCGATCCCGCTGTTCGGCATTTTCGGCAAAGCACCGGTCGGCGAAATCGCGGTCGCGCATCGCGGCCTCGGCGGCGGCCAGCGCCACGTTCGACAGGTTGAAGGGCCCGCGCAAGCGGTTCAGCACGTCGATGATGGCGCGCGCCCCATAGCCCCAACCGACGCGCAGCCCGCCCAGGCCGTACATCTTGGAAAAGGTGCGCGTGACAAAGACGTTTTCACGCGCCTCCGCCAGGCCCAGCCCGCCGTCGAAATCCTCGACGAATTCCGCATAGGCCCCGTCCAGCACCAGCAGGCAGCCGTCCGGCAGCCCATCGGCCAGCCGCACCACGTCCTGACCGCCCAGCATCGTGGCGGTCGGGTTGGCGGGATTGGCCAGAAAAACCAGGCGCGTGCGGTCTGTCACCGCAGCCAGCATGGCGTCCACGTCGACGATGCGGTCGCGTTCCGGGGCGGTGACCGGGGTGCCGCCGGCTGCGCGGGCGCTGATTGCATACATAAGAAAGCCGTACTGGGGATACAGCACCTCGTCCCCTGGCCCGACATAGGCCTGGCAGAGCAGGTGGATGATCTCGTCGGAGCCGACGCCGCAGATGATCCGGTCTGCGTCCAGCTCGTGGACCTCTGCGATGGCGGCGCGCAGGCCTGCGTGGTCGGTGTTCGGATAGAGATGCATCGCTTCGGCGGCGGCGCGGGCGGCGGCGCGGGCGCTTTCGGGGGCGCCGACCGGGTTTTCGTTCGACGACAGCTTGAGCACGTCATCGTGGCCCGCGACCTTGGACGCCCCGCCCTGATAGAGCTCGATGTCTAGGATGCCCGGTTGGGGCTGTGGTGCGGCCTGCATGTCGAAATCTCCGGTCCTGTCGCGCCGTTCTACGCGCGGGCGGGGCAGGGGGGCAAGGCGGCCTGAAGCCCGCCCTACGCGCATGATCGTCAGTCGTAGGGCGGGCTTCAGGCCGCCTGACCTTACAGAAAGCTCTGCGGGTCGATGTCGATGCTCAGCCGGGCACTGCGCGGGATCTCGACGCTGGCGACCCAGCGCGACAAGGCCGATTGCAGGGGGGACTGACGCGGAGCCTTGACCAGCAGGCGGACGCGGTGACGGCCTCGGATCCGGCTGATGGGGGCGGGGGCGGGGCCATAGACCTCTGCGCCCGCCTCCTCCAGCATGGCCGACCGGCGTGCCAGGGCGTTGCCAAGATCAAAGGCCACCTGCGCGTCCGGATCGGAAATCACGATCCCGGCCATCCGGCCGTAGGGGGGCACGCCCGCAGCGCGGCGCTGGGCCGCTTCCTCTTTCAGGAACCCTTCCTCGTCGCCCGCAAGGATCGCGCGGATCACCGGGTGGTCCGGTTGATAGGTCTGCAACAAGGCCGTGCCCGGCGCCTCGGCCCGGCCCGCCCGGCCAGACACCTGCCGCATCAGCTGGAACGTCCGCTCCGCCGCGCGCAGGTCCGATCCCTGCAGCCCCAGGTCCGCGTCGATCACACCCACCAGCGTCAGTTTCGGGAAATTGTGCCCCTTGGCCACCAATTGCGTGCCGACAATGATGTCTGCGCCGCCCTGGGCGATTTCCTCGACCTTGGCCTTGAGCGCGCGGGCAGAATTGAAAAGGTCCGACGACAGAATCGCCATCCGCGCCTCTGGGAACAGGCTCGCGACTTCCTCGGCCATGCGTTCCACGCCGGGCCCGACGGGGGCCAGCTTGCCTTCGACCCCGCAGGACGGGCAGGCGTCGGGCATCGGGGCGGTTTCGCCGCATTGGTGGCACATCAGCCGTTTCAGAAAGCGGTGCTCGACCATGCGCGCGTCGCATTGGTGGCAGGCGACCTGCTGGCCGCAGGCCCGGCAGAGCGTCACCGGCGCATAGCCCCGGCGGTTCAGAAAGATCAGAGATTGCTCCCCGTCGATGATCCGCTGCTCGATCGCCTTGCGTAGGGTGGGTGAAACCCACCGCCCGGCCCCCACTTCCTCTGAGCGCATGTCGATGGTGGCCAGCTTCGGCATGACCGAGACGCCAAAGCGCGAGGTCAGATCGACGCGGCTGTATTTTCCGGCCTCGACATTGGCCCAGCTTTCCAGGGACGGCGTGGCGGAGGCCAGAACCACCTGCGCCCCTTCGCAGGCAGCGCGCAGAACCGCCATGTCGCGCGCCGAATAGAGGACGCCGTCCTCTTGCTTGTACGACGTGTCGTGTTCCTCATCCACGACGATCAGGCCCAGATCCCGGAACGGCAGGAACAGCGACGACCGCGCGCCGACGATCAGCTTGGCCTGCCCGGTGGCGGATTTGCCCCAGGCGCGGCGGCGTTCGGCCTGGGTCACGCCGGAGTGCCATTCGGCGGGCCGGGCGCCGAACCGCGCCTCGACCCTTGTCAGGAACTCTGCCGTCAGTGCGATTTCCGGCAACAGGACCAATGCCTGCCGCCCGCGCGCCAGGCATTCGGCGACTGCCTCCAGGTAGACTTCGGTCTTGCCGGATCCGGTGACCCCCTTCAGCAAGGTCGTCCCGTAGCCGCCCGATGCCATCGACGCGCGCAGGGTTTCGGCGGCATCGGCCTGGTCGGGGGCCAGCGGCTTGCTGGGGCGCTGGGGGTCGAGCGGTGGGTAATCGGCGTCGCGCGGCACCGCCTGTTCCAGCACCGCGCCAGAGCCAACCAGCCCCTTGACCACGCCCGACGACACCCCCGCCAGGTCCGCCAGTTCCGACAAGGCGAAGATATCGGCAGGCCGGTCGCGCAGCACCGACAGGACCTTGTCGCGGGCCGCCGTGGCGCGGTCGGGCGTGCCCGTGCCCAGGCCATAGACGCGCCGCTTGCCCGGTGCCTCACCCAGGCCCGGCGTGCGCATTGCCAGCCGCAGCATCGCGGGCATCGGTGTCAGCGTGTAAGCCGCTGCCCGTTCCAGAAAATCGCGAAACGCCCCGGCCATGGGGGGCACGTCCAGCACGCGAGCCACGCCGCGCAGCTTTTCCACAGGCCAGTCCCCCGCAGCCGGTCCCCAGACCACGCCCAACACCAGACGGGGACCCAGCGGGACCTGCACGTAATCGCCCGCCGTCACGCCGCCGTCGGGCGCGCGGTAATCCAGCGCCCGGTCCAGCGGCTGCGTGGTCAGCACGGCGATGGGCGTGCCTTGGGGGAAGTGGGTCGTCATAGGGTCCATATCGCCCCTTGGCCCCGCACTTGCCAGTGCTTGCCGCATGCGATGTCGGGCGGCTAGTGTCGGGACATTCAGGACAGGGGATTTCGATGCTCAGGATTCTTGCGACCTTGCTCTTCACCAGCCTCGCCGGGGCCGCCGCCGCCCAGGGCTGCTCCGAGATCCGCTTTGCCCCCGGTGCTTTCGCGGGCGAAGTCTCGGGCCGCGTGTCGCAGCGTCAGCCGCTCTGCTTCACCTTCGGATCAGGCGCGGGGCAGCAGGCGCGGGTGCAGGTGTTCGGGTCGAACAACGTATGTTTCAACCTGCGCGGCGTGGCCGATTGTCGGGACGATTTCGTCTTTCGCACCCGCAAGCAGACCTACGTGATCGACGTCAACCAGCTGTTCGCCGGACCGGGCCACGAGACATTTACCCTGCGTCTGACGATCCGCTAGGCCGTGCGGCGGGTCAGGGCCGTGGCGGCCCCCATCGCAATCAACGCGGCGCCCCCAACCCGCCCCATGGCGCGCAACACCGCGGGCCGCTGCAATCCGTCGCGCAGGCGCGCCGCTAGCAAGGCGTAGGCCAGGGCGTTCAGCGTGGCCAAGCCCACGAAGGTCGCCGTCAGCACGACGAACTGCGGCAACAGCGCCGCGGTGGGATCGATGAATTGCGGCACGAAGGCGATGAAGAACACGATGCTTTTGGGGTTGAGCGCGGTGACCAGCGCTGCATGGCCAAACACGGCACGGGGGGCGATGTCGCCCTGCCCACCGACGGTGCCCAGTGTCATCGCCCCGGCAGAACGCCAGAGCTTCCAGCCCATCCAGATCAGATAGGCCGCCCCGATCCATTTCAGCACCGTGAACAGCGTGGCCGAGGCCAGGACCAGCGCGCCCAGCCCCGCCAGCGAGGCTGTCATCGCCACCGCATCACCCACCGCAACCCCGCCCGCAGAGGCCAGTGCGACGCGACGGCCCTGCGACAAGGCATAGGACATCACCAGAAGGATCGTCGGTCCGGGAATCATCAAGAGCGCGGTCGAAGCGGCGGCGAAAGTCAGCCAGAGCGTAAGGTCCAAGGTGGATTTTCCAGTATGTTAGCGCTAACGTCCGCGCAGATGGTCCATTCAGGTCTCTGCTGACCTAGGTTAGGGATCAGCCAACCGCAAACTTGCCGAGGACACCATGAAATTCTTCGTAGACACCGCCGACATCGACGCCATTCGCGAACTCAACGATCTGGGGATGGTTGACGGCGTGACCACCAACCCGTCGCTGATCCTGAAATCGGGTCGCGACATCATCGAGGCCACGAAGGAGATCTGCGATCTGGTCGACGGTCCCGTTTCCGCCGAGGTGGTGGCCACCGATTTCGATCAGATGCTCAAGGAAGGCGAGCATCTCGCCACCATCGCGCCGAACGTCTGCGTCAAGGTGCCCCTGACCTGGGCCGGCCTGAAGGTCTGCAAGATCCTGTCGGGCAAGGGCACCAAGGTGAACGTGACGCTTTGCTTCTCGGCCAATCAGGCCCTGTTGGCGGCAAAGGCGGGGGCGACGTTCATCTCGCCGTTCATCGGGCGGCTTGATGATCTGAACATCGACGGCATGGACCTGATCGGCGACATCCGCACCATCTACGACAACTACGACATCTCGACCGAGATCCTGGCCGCCTCGATCCGGTCGCCCAACCACATGAAGGACGCGGCGCTGATCGGGGCCGATGTGGCGACTGCCCCTCCGGGCGTGATCAAGAACATGATCAACCACCCGCTGACCGCCAGCGGCCTGGCGCAATTCGTCAAGGACGCCGACGAAGCGGGCATCAAGATCGTCTGACCTCGCTATTTTCGGGGGGCCGACAGGCCACACCTTGTTTTGAAATCGCCGGGGGCGGCGCGATTTTCGGATCGCGCCGCCCTTCGTCATGTTACCCGGATGAAAATCGGCACAAGACCGGAGCAGAGCAGATGTCAGATTCCACCGCACAGGCGGTCACCCAGGATTGGCGCGACCGGATCCTCAGCGACCCAGAAATGATCCTGGAGGATCGCGACCTGATGCGCGCCCTGATCGCGGCGAACGAACGCGCGATGGGGCAGAACATCGTCGACATGCGCGGCATCGCGATGGAACGGCTGGAGGCCCGGCTGGACCGGCTGGAAGACACCCATCGCAGCGTCATCGCGGCCGCCTATGAAAACCTGGCCGGCACCAACCAGATCAACCGCTGCGTGCTGCGCCTGCTGGATTGCGCCGGATTTGGCGAGCTGTTGCAGACCCTGGTCAAGGACCTGCCGGAAATCCTGCGCGTCGACCGCATCCGCCTCGCCCTCGAAAGCGCGGAGCCGTCGGAGGCCCCGCATGCCGCCGTGGCCGTCGTGCCCGCAGGTTTCGTCAAGGGCTACATCACCCAGGACCGCGACGTGCCCATGCGTCTTGTCACCTTGCGCCAATGCGCGCCCGCCTCCGCCGAGTTGTTCGGCGACGAAGCGGAATGGATCAGGTCCGAGGCGCTGCTGAAACTGGACCTTGGGGCGGGCCGTATGCCGGCGCTGCTGGCCTTCGGGTCCGAGGATCCGCACCAGTTCCGCGTCAACCAGGGGACGGAGCTTTTGACGTTCTTCACGGGCGTCTTCGAAAGGCTGGCGAAACGGCACCTGGGCTAGGCGCGTGACGCTCGACATCAGTCCGGGGGCCCGCGACGCGCTAGAGGCCTGGCTGTCCCATCTGCGCGGTTTGGACGGCGCTGCGGAAAACACGCTGACCGCCTATGGGCGCGACGTGACGGCATTTCTTGCATTCCACGCAGGCCACAGGGGCGGGCCGATGGGCCTGGCAGAGATCGGGCGCATCGGGACCCCCGACATGCGCGCCTGGATGGCGGCAGAGCGGATGCGCGGCACGGCGGCCCGGTCCGTCGCGCGGCGCCTGTCCGCCGTCAAGAGCTTTACCCGTTGGCTGTCAGAGCGGGAGGGCTTCGATCCCACCGCAATCCTGTCGGCCCGCGCCCCCAAGTTCCGCAAGCCGTTGCCGCGTCCGCTGGCGCAGGACGCCGCAAAGGAGCTGATCGAGACCGTCGCCCATCAGCACACAACCCCCTGGATCGCTGCCCGTGACGTGGCCGTGGTCACCGTTCTCTATGGATGCGGGCTGCGCATTTCCGAGGGGCTGGGCCTGACCGGGGCGGACGCGCCCCTGCCTGACGTGCTGCGTATTCGCGGCAAGGGCGGGAAGGAGCGGATCGTGCCGGTCCTGCCCGCCGCACGGATTGCGGTCGATCGCTATGTCGCGGCCTGTCCGTTCGACTTGACGCCCACCGGCCCGCTGTTCCGGGGCGCGCGGGGGGGCGCGCTCAACCCGACGCTGATTTCGGGCGTCGTGGCCCGGGCGCGGATGCAGCTGGGCCTGCCGTCTTCGGCCACGCCCCATGCTCTGCGCCACAGCTTCGCGACCCACCTCCTGGAGGCGGGTGGCGATCTGCGCGCCATTCAGGAGCTGTTGGGCCACGCCTCGCTCTCGACGACGCAGGCCTATACCGCGGTGGACACGGTCCACCTGATGGAGGCCTACGCCCGCGCGCATCCCCACGGGCGGTGACGAAGGTTCCGCGAAAGCCCCGGTCAGGCTGCGGCTGTGATGATCACTTCGACCCGGAGCGCGGGCGTGGCCAGCTTGGCCTCGCCGCAGGCGCGCGCGGGCGCATGTCCCTCGGGCACCCAGGCGTCCCAGACCGCGTTCATTTCTGCAAAGTCGGCCATGTCGGCCAGCCAGATGACGGCTTGCAGGATGTTTTCCCGCCCGATGCCGCATTCCGTCAGCAGGGCATCGACACGGCCCAACATGTCGCGCGTCTGTTCTGTCGTGGTCTCGCCCGAGCCGACCTGACCGGCCAGGTAGATCGTGTCCCCGTGGCGGACGATCTGGCTCATCCGTTGGGTCGTGTGTTTGCGTTCGATCATTTTTACACCGTGTAGTTGAGGCCGAGGCGTCCGCCGTCGACATAGATGGTTTCGCCCGTGATGTAGCTGGCCTTGGACGAGGCAAGAAAGGCTACGACGTCGCCGATTTCCCGTGCGGTGCCCGGTCGCTTGAGCGGGGTGCGCGACATGGCCCGGTCAAAGGCGGCGGGATCGGCGTTCACGGCGGCCATCATGGCCGTGTCGATGCTGCCGGGGCCTACCGCATTGACGCGGATATTGTGTGGGGCCAGTGCCAGCGATGCCACCTTGGTCAACTGCATGACGCCGCCCTTGGACGCGCAGTAGCCTGCAATCGCCGGTATCGCGACCTGCGCGTTGATCGAGGACATGTTGACGACCGCGCCTGCGATGCCCTTGGCCACCATGGTCTTGGCGGCGCGCTGCGTGGCCAGGAAAACCCCCACGAGGTTGACGTCGAGAACCTTGCGGAAGTCCGCCTCCGTCATTTCGAGGAAGTCGGCCCCGATGGCGATACCCGCGTTGTTGACCAGCACGCTGGGCGCCCCGACCTCCGCCTCCATCCGGTCGAACAATTCGGTGATCTGCGACGGGTCGCCCATGTCGCAGACATAGCCGATGCCGCCCAACGCCTTGGCAGTGTCGTGCACCGACGGGTCGATGTCGGCCAGAACGACGCGGCAGCCGTCCTCGGCCAGGGCCTCGGCGCAGGCGCGGCCGATGCCTTGGGCGGCCCCGGTGATAAGTGCGATACGGTCGGTCATGGCGTGCCTCCTGGTTTTTGCCCTGCATGACCGGGCAAAAGGCACGCGTCAACGGATTGAAATACGCGTCTCGATCCGGTCCAGCATCTGTCCGTCCCGAAACAGGGTCGCCGTGCCGGTGTAAACACCCCCCCGCCATCGCGCGCCCGTCAGGCGGCGGCCTGCGGCCCGGAAAAGCTCCGCCTGTGTCCGATCCAGTGTTGCGTCGTGTTGCAGCACGTCGCGCCCGTTCGGGCCCGTGATCCGCAGCGCGATGACATCGCCCACGCGCCCGCCAAACATCGCGGCCCAGACCACCAGGGCCGGGGCGTCAGCCGCAAGCGACGGGGCATCGGCGGTGCCAGCCTTGACCTCGGTGAACTGGGGAACGTCGTCCGAGACACCGATCGACAGGAACCCACCGGGTTCATAGGCAGGCGGTTCGGCCCAGAGACGATCCACAAAGGGATCCACGACGACACCGTGCCTGCGCACCGACAGGTGGACATGGGGGAATTGGGTCAGGCCCGACAGGCCAATCCGTCCGACGATCTGCCCGGCTTCGATGATCTCGCCCACGCGCGGCAGAACGGACCCTTCGGCCAGGTGGCAAAGCTGCGTCTGCCAGCCGTCGCCATGGTCGAGCACGACACCGTTCCCGCATTCGCGTCCCGAAACCGTTGCTGCGTCAGTGACCAACTGATCCGGCATGTCATTGCGAAGGCCCAGAACGCGGCCGGTCGCCGGGGCCCGCACCGGAACGCCGGCGTCCATGGCCTCCTGGTCGGGAAGGCGAAAATCGGTGCCCTTGTGGCCGTCATAGCTGAGCGGGCCACCGGTGTAGTCGCGCGCACCGGGGCCAGGATCCGCATCGACGTATTGCTGGATAAAGCAGCTCACTCCGAAGGTGCAGTCAATCGGCACGCGCAGGACAGGCGGGGCCGCCCAGCCGGGGCCGACGGACAGGAACAGACAGAACAGGGATAGCAGACGCATGGGGTGAACCGCTTGGATACATCGGGCGGGATCGCGCCCCGCGCCTGACCATCGTGAGAGTGAAAAATGCGAACGGGCGCACCTTGCGGCGCGCCCGTCTGCTTGAAGCGTGGCGAGATTACTCTGCCGTCAGAAGAGGCGGCTTCTTGTTGGACAGCTTGGGCGCGCCCGGTTCTTCGATCCGAAGGTCCAGCTTGCCGGCCTTGACGCCCACCTTGACCAGGCCACCCTTGGCGAGCTTGCCGAAGAGCAGCTCCTCCGCGAGCGGCTTTTTGACGTGTTCCTGGATCACGCGGGCCAGAGGCCGCGCGCCCATCTTGTCGTCATAGCCCTTGTCCGCGATCCATTCTGCCGCAGCGCGGGTCAGCTCGATAGACACGCCCCGATCCAAAAGCTGTGCCTCCAGTTGCAGGACGAACTTTTCGACCACCTGCAGGATCGTCTCCTTCGGCAGGGCCCCGAAGCTGATGACCGCGTCCAGACGGTTGCGGAATTCCGGCGTGAAGGTCCGCTCGATGGCGGCGGTGTCTTCGCCCTCGCGCTTGTCACGGCCAAAGCCGATGGCGGCCTTGGACATCTCGGAGGCCCCGGCGTTCGACGTCATGATCAACACGACATTGCGGAAATCCACCGCGCGGCCGTTGTGATCAGTCAGCTTTCCATGGTCCATCACCTGCAAGAGGATGTTGAACACATCCGGGTGCGCCTTCTCGATTTCGTCGAGCAGCAGCACACAGTGCGGATGCTGGTCGATCCCATCGGTCAGCAGGCCGCCCTGATCAAAGCCGACATAGCCCGGCGGCGCGCCGATCAGACGCGAAACCGCGTGCTTTTCCATGTATTCCGACATGTCGAAGCGCAGCATCTCGACGCCCAGCGTATCGGCCAATTGCTTGGCCACCTCGGTCTTGCCGACGCCGGTGGGACCCGCGAACAGGTAATTGCCGATCGGCTTTTCAGGTTCGCGCAGGCCCGCACGGGCGAGTTTGATCGCCGACGACAGCGCCTCGATGGCGGCATCCTGACCGAAAACCACCCGCTTGAGCGACCCTTCCAGATCGCGCAACACCTCGGCATCGTCCTTGGACACGTTCTTGGGCGGAATGCGCGCGATCTTGGCGACGACGGCTTCGATTTCCTTGACGCCAATCGTCTTGCGCCGCTTCGATTCCGCCACCAGGGCCTGTGCGGCACCCGCCTCGTCGATCACGTCGATGGCCTTGTCGGGCAGCTTGCGGTCGTTGACGTAGCGGGCCGACAGCTCCACCGCGGTGCGGATCGCATCCGCCGTGTACTTGATCGAGTGGTGATCCTCGAACCGCGACTTCAGCCCCTTGAGGATCTTGACGGTATCCTCGACCGAAGGCTCGTTCACGTCGATCTTCTGGAACCGGCGCGACAGGGCCCGGTCCTTTTCGAAGTGCTGACGAAACTCCTTGTAGGTGGTCGATCCCATGGTGCGCAGCTTGCCACCCGCCAGCGCGGGTTTCAGCAGGTTGGACGCGTCCATCGCGCCGCCAGAGGTGGCCCCGGCACCGATGACGGTGTGGATTTCGTCAATGAACAGAACCGCGTCGGGATGCTCCTCCAGCTCCGTCACGACAGCTTTCAGCCGTTCCTCGAAATCGCCGCGGTAGCGGGTGCCTGCCAACAACGCGCCCATATCGAGCGAGTAGATCGTCGCCCCGGACAGAACCTCCGGCACGTCGCCCTGGACGATCTTGAAGGCGAGCCCCTCGGCGATGGCGGTCTTGCCCACGCCCGGATCACCCACCAACAGCGGGTTGTTCTTGCGCCGCCGGCACAGGACCTGGATCGAGCGTTCGACTTCCTGGTCGCGACCGATCAGGGGGTCCACATCGCCTTCCGACGACTTCTTGTTGAGGTCGACGCAATACTTGGCCAGCGCGCTTTCGCGGTTTTCGGACGGATTGGGTCCATCGCCACTGCTCTGGATCGGTTCATTTTCCTCATCGGAGCCTTGAACCGGCCGCGCCTCCCCGAACTCGGGGTCCTTGGCGACGCCATGGGCGATGAAATTGACCGCGTCGTAGCGGGTCATGTCCTGCTCCTGCAGGAAATAGGCTGCGTTCGACTCGCGTTCCGCGAAGATGGCCACCAGCACATTGGCACCGGTCACCTCGGTCCGGCCCGAAGACTGGACGTGAATCGCGGCGCGTTGAATCACCCGCTGAAAGGCGGCCGTGGGCACGGCTTCGGAGCCCTCGACCTCGGTCACGAGGGTCGAAAGATCGTCTTCGATGAATTCCTCGACCGTCTGGCGAAGCTCGTCGAGGTTGACGCCGCAGGCCTGCATGACGCGGGCGGCATCCGGTTCCTCGATGAGGACCAGTAACAAGTGTTCGAGAGTGGCGAGTTCATGGCGGCGGGCATTGGCCTGGGCCAGGGCCGCATGAATGGCTTGTTCCAGAGTGTTCGAGAACGAGGGCATGGTGTTCTCCTTAGCCGTCGGCGCGTCATGGGAGTATGACACGCGTCTTATTAAGTTTTGGTTGTCACCCGCCGGGCTTCAACCCCTTTTCTCTGTCCGTGACGTTTCTGTGACGGGGAAGTGATGCGCAATTGACCCGCAGTGGCGCATTAAAATGCGTCCTTTGCATGGCGCGCAGCTGCAAAGGTTTCGGGGTCGGTCTGTCCGATGGTTCCGGTCGCGGCCTTCAGGGTGTCGGTATGGCTGCGCAGGAACGGGTTGGTGTGACGTTCGGATGCCAAGGTGGACGGGACAGAAGGCACACCCTCCGCCCGAAGTCGCTCAACCTCGGCTATACGTGATTTAATCTCCGCGCTCTCTGGTTCAAGGGAGGCTGCGAAAGCCAGGTTGCTGGCAGTGTATTCATGCCCCGAGGCGATCAGCATGTCCCCCGGCAGGCTGGCGAACTGCGCGAGGCTGGCGTGCATCTGATCGGGCGTGCCCTCGAACAGGCGACCACAGCCAGCCGCCATCAGGCTGTCGCCGGTAAAGGCCACGTCGTCGAACACATAGGCGATGTGACCAAGGGTGTGACCAGAGACGTCCCAGACCTGCGCCGGGGCTCCGCCAATCTCGATCGTCTGGCCTGCCGCGACCGAGTGGTCCAGGGGGGGCAGGCGGTGGGCATCGGCCTGCGCGCCCCAGACCTGCGCGCCCGTAGCGGCAACCAGGTCGGCGACCCCGTCGACGTGATCCCAGTGGTGATGCGTCAGCAGGATATCGGTCAGCGTCAGGCCCGCGTCCCTCAGCGCCGCCAGGATCGGGGCCGCGTCCGGGACATCGACAACCGCGACCCGGTCACCGGTGCGAAAGATATAGGCATAATTGTCCGACAGGCATGGGACGGTGATAAGCGTTTCCGCGATGGTCATGGCATTCTCCGGCTGGCGTTGTAAGCATGGCAGCTAGTCAACGGGGGGCAATGCCCAAATGCATCTCGACGTGGTGGATCTGCGCCGGTTCTACTACCGCACCCGTCTGGGGCGCGCGGCGCAAAAGGCCGTGCGCGACAAACTGGTGGAGCTGTGGCCAGAGGCCCATGGCCAGACGGTCGCGGGTTTCGGTTTTGCGGTGCCGCTGCTGCGGCCCTTCCTGTCCGACGCGCGCCGGGTCGTCGGCCTGATGCCCGCGCCGCAGGGGGTCATGCACTGGCCTGCGGGCATGGCCAATGTCTCGGTTCTGGTCGAGGACGCGCTTTGGCCGCTGGACACGGGATCGGTCGACAAGCTGGTGCTGATGCACGGGTTGGAGACGTCAGAGACGCCGACCGCCGTTCTGGACGAATGCGCCCGCGTCCTGGGACCGGGCGGGCGCGCGGTGTTCGTGGTGCCCAACCGCTCGGGCCTGTGGGCGCGGCGGGACGGGACGCCATTCGGCTTTGGTCGGCCCTATTCCATCGGCCAGCTCGAGGCGCAGGTGGAAGCGGCCGGCCTTGTAGCGGAACGCCATGCTGCCGCGTTGTTTGCCCCGCCAAGCGAAAGCAAGTTCTGGCTTCGGTTCGGCGGGTTGCTGGAGCGATTCGGTCAAAGGCTTTCGCGGTCCGGCGGCGGGGGCGTCATCTTGCTGGAGGTGCGCAAGCAGGTGCCCGCGCGGCCCCGGACCGGCCTGGCCGAACGCGTCCGCCGCCCGCTGCGCGTCCTCGAAGGCGTGCCCGAGCCGCGCCCGGCCAGCCGCATCCGTTGACAGATCAGCCGACCGCAGACCGGGCAGGCGGCGGTTCGGCCTTCGGTCCCCGTGCGTCCCGCACCCACGGGCCTCGACCCGATCAAAAGACCTGACCCCCTGCATGCCATCCGCACCGCAGCCCCGTCCGACCGGGCCGCGGTCCTGTCCAATGCCGTCGAAAGCCCCTGATTCCCCCAAGAGGCTGCCTTTCCGGGCGCGACCTTTGACGATTGGTGCCGCGAACAAAATGATCCGCGCGTGTGGCTCCGCTCGCGGCAGGGCGGGGCCGTCTAGCTGGCCCCTGCCTTTCCTTGCCGTCCGCAGGGCCGACGAACGCGGCCCGGGCACGCGTCTTCTGTTTAGCGCGCGGCAACCGCCAGGTCGGGGGCGTCACCGGCGACTGTGGCCCGGGTGTCGCGCGGGTGACCTTTCGCGCGCCGCTCTGACGTTCGAAATGCGGTGGGGGCGGGCACCTCATGCCCGCGACGGCGCCGCCGAAGACGGCTGCAGATCCCCCACAGGCTGACGGCGATGAAAAACATCTGGATGATAAGGGACGCGAGGTTGAAGGCATGGCCCAGTGACAGCAGGACCAGCGAAGCCGCCGTCAGGTTGAAAAGGAAATATCCCACGCCCTCCGGGTTCAGAAGACGCAGGGTCAGGCTGATGTAGTTGGCCACATAAGTCAGTGCGCCGATGATTCCCGCGATCTGTAGCAAGGGCAGGCCGACGACGGTGATCTCGCTCATGTCCGGCCCTCCCTGTGCCCTGATTGTTGCAGTCCCGGCCTTCTTCCTCGGCTCCTGTTCTGACCTAGCGGAAGGCCGGTGCCCGGGCGAGTGGGGGATTCCTTACTCCGGTGAGGGTGATCCGCCTGGAAAACAGGCCTTCTGCCGACCTGTCTTGCGCATGCCCGCACCAACCGGAGGTGCCCCCCTGTGGACGGCGCGGCAGCCTGTCGCAGCCTGCGGCAAAACCGCCCTGGCGGGGCAGTTGCAGGGTGCGAAACCCTCTGCTAGAGGGAGCGCGATTTCGTGATCAGGCCCGTCGGGTCTGGTTTGCATGGGTGAGCGCCGGGGAGACCTTGCCGCCCGAGAGACTGTCGAAAGGGTGGACGTGTCCGAACCAGCTTCGATTTCGACGGGGATCGCCGCGCGCTATGCGCAGGCCGTCTTCGAATTGAGCCGCGAGAGCGGAGACCTGAAAAGCCTGGAGGCTGACGTGGCCGCTCTGGATGAGACCCTGAAGGGCTCTGCCGAGTTGCGTGGCGTCCTGACGTCGCCGGTGATCAGCCGTGATGACCAGGGGCGGGCGATTGCCGCCGTGGCCGCCAAGATGGGCCTGTCGCAGACGGTCCAGAACGTGCTGTCGCTGATGGCGTCCAAGCGCCGGCTGTTCGTCGTGCCGCAGATGATTGCGACCCTGCGCGACATGCTGGCCGAGGAGCGCGGTGAAATCACCGCCGAGGTCCGGTCCGCCAAGGCGCTTACCAAAACCCAGTCCGACAAGCTGGCCGCGACGCTCAAGGCGTCCACCGGCAAGGACGTGAACCTAGATGTCACCGTCGATGACGCCTTGATTGGCGGCCTCGTGGTCAAGATCGGCTCGCAGATGATCGACACGTCGATCCGCGCGAAGCTCAACGCACTCCAGAATACGATGAAAGAGGTCCGGTAATGGCGATCCAGGCAGCGGAAATCTCCGCGATCCTCAAAGATCAGATCAAGAATTTCGGTCAGGATGCCGAAGTCGCCGAGGTGGGCCGCGTGCTCTCCGTTGGTGACGGCATCGCCCGTGTCTATGGTCTGGACAACGTCAAGGCCGGCGAGATGGTCGAATTCCCGGGCGGGATCCAGGGCATGGCCCTGAACCTCGAAGCCGACAACGTGGGTGTCGTTATTTTCGGCACCGACGGCGGCATCAAGGAAGGTGACACCGTCAAGCGCACCGATTCCATCGTGGACGTCCCCGCCGGTGAGGCCCTGCTGGGTCGCGTCGTCGACGGTCTGGGCAACCCGCTGGATGGCAAGGGCCCGATCGCGGCCTCCGAGCGTCGCGTCGCCGACGTCAAGGCACCGGGCATCATCCCGCGCAAATCCGTGCACGAGCCGATGGCCACCGGCCTGAAAGCCGTCGACGCCATGATCCCGATCGGCCGTGGCCAGCGCGAGCTGATCATCGGCGACCGTCAGACCGGCAAGACCGCCGTGGCGCTCGACACGATCCTCAACCAGAAGTCGTATAACGACGCCGCCACCGACGAGAGCCAGAAGCTGTACTGCATCTACGTCGCCGTCGGCCAGAAGCGGTCGACCGTGGCTCAGCTGGTGAAGCGCCTCGAAGAGAGCGGCGCCATCGACTATTCCATCGTCGTCGCCGCCACCGCGTCCGACCCGGCCCCCATGCAGTTCCTGGCCCCCTACGCCGCGACCGCCATGGCCGAGTATTTCCGCGACAACGGCAAGCACGCCCTGATCGTGTATGATGACCTGTCCAAGCAGGCCGTCGCCTACCGTCAGATGTCCCTGCTGCTGCGCCGTCCGCCCGGCCGCGAAGCCTACCCGGGCGACGTTTTCTACCTCCACTCGCGCCTGCTGGAGCGTTCGGCCAAGCTGAACGAAGACAACGGTGCCGGGTCGCTGACCGCGCTGCCGATCATCGAAACCCAGGGCGGCGACGTGTCGGCGTTCATTCCGACCAACGTGATCTCGATCACCGACGGCCAGATCTTCCTGGAAACCGAACTGTTCTTCCAGGGCATCCGTCCTGCCGTGAACACCGGTCTGTCGGTGTCGCGCGTGGGCTCTTCGGCCCAGACCAACGCGATGAAGTCGGTCGCCGGTCCGGTCAAGCTGTCGCTGGCGCAGTATCGTGAGATGGCCGCCTTTGCGCAGTTCGGGTCCGACCTGGATGCGTCGACGCAGCGCCTGCTGTCGCGCGGTGCCCGCCTGACCGAGCTGATGAAGCAGCCGCAGTATTCGCCGCTGACCAACGCCGAGATCGTCTGCGTCATCTACGCCGGCGTGAACGGCTACCTCGACAAGGTTGACGTCAAGGAAGTCGGTCGCTGGGAAGAGGGTCTGCTGGCCCACCTGCGCGGACCGTCCAAGGACGTGCTGGAGTTCATCACCAAGGAAGATCCGAAGGTGAAGGGCGAAGCCGAGGACAAGATCAAGGCTGCGATCGACTCCTACGCCAAGACCTTCGCTTGAGGGGCAGCTAGATGCCTAACCTCAAGGACCTCAAAAATCGGATCGCGAGCGTGAAATCCACGCGCAAGATCACGAAGGCCATGCAGATGGTGGCCGCCGCAAAACTGCGGCGGGCACAGGACGCCGCCGAGGCCAGCCGCCCCTACACGGAGCGGTTTCTCTCGGTGTTGGGCGGGCTTGCCGCCTCCGTCGGTGACAGCGATACCGCGCCCAAGCTCCTCTCGGGGACGGGCTCGGACAAGGTGCATCTGCTGGTGGTCATGACCGCCGAGCGGGGCCTTTGTGGTGGCTTCAACGCCAACATCGCCAAGCTTGCCAAGCAGCACGCCCAAAAGCTTCTGGGCGAGGGCAAGACCGTCAAGATCCTGACCGTCGGCAAAAAAGGGCGCGAGTCGCTCAAGCGCGAGTTCGGTGAGTATTCTGTCGGTCACGTCGACCTCTCGGGCGTTAAGCGCCTGGGCTACGGCGACGCGGCAGGCATCGCGGCGGACGTGCTCAAGCGGTTCGACGCAGGCGATTTCGACGTGGCGACCATCTTCTACGCCAAGTTCAACTCGGTCATCTCGCAGGACCCGACGGCCCAGCAGATCATTCCCGCCAACTTCGAGGCGGGCGATGACGCCTCCACGCTCTATGACTACGAGCCCAGCGAAGAGGCGATCCTCGCCGACCTGCTGCCCCGTGGCGTGGCGACGCAGATCTTTGCGGCGCTGTTGGAAAATGCGGCCTCCGAGCAGGGCGCGCGGATGTCCGCCATGGACAACGCCACGCGCAACGCCGGTGACATGATCGATCAGTTGACGATCGAATATAACCGTTCCCGCCAGGCCGTCATCACCAACGAGCTGATCGAAATCATTTCGGGCGCCGAGGCGCTCTGACCGAACCCGGAGACTTTAACATGGCCAACACTGGCAAGATTACGCAGGTCATCGGCGCCGTCGTGGACGTGCAGTTCGACGGCGACCTGCCCGCCATTCTCAACGCGCTGACCACCGACAACCAGGGCAACCGCCTGGTTCTCGAAGTCGCGCAGCACCTGGGCGAGAACACCGTTCGCGCCATCGCCATGGACGCGACCGAAGGTCTGGTCCGTGGCCAGGCCGTGACCGACACCGACGGCCCGATCTCGGTGCCCGTGGGCGACGCCACCCTGGGCCGGATCATGAATGTCGTCGGCGATCCCGTCGATGAAAAAGGTCCGATCAACGCGACCGAGCACCGCTCGATCCACAACGAAGCCCCGCCCTTTGCGGATCAGGCGACGACTTCGGACATCCTGGTCACCGGCATCAAGGTCATCGACCTGCTGGCCCCCTACGCCAAGGGCGGCAAGATCGGTCTGTTCGGCGGTGCCGGCGTGGGCAAGACGGTTCTGATCCAGGAACTGATCAACAACATCGCCAAGGTGCACTCCGGCTACTCCGTCTTCGCGGGCGTGGGTGAGCGGACGCGTGAGGGCAACGACCTTTACTACGAATTCATCGAATCGGGCGTCATCAACGCCGATGACCTGACCAAGTCCAAAGTGGCCCTGGTCTACGGTCAGATGAACGAGCCTCCGGGTGCGCGGATGCGCGTCGCCCTGTCCGGCCTGACCATGGCCGAGCAGTTCCGCGACCAGTCCGGAACCGACGTTCTGTTCTTCGTCGACAACATCTTCCGCTTCACGCAGGCGGGCTCCGAGGTGTCGGCGCTTCTGGGTCGTATCCCTTCGGCTGTGGGCTACCAGCCGACGCTGGCCACGGACATGGGCGCGATGCAGGAACGCATCACCTCGACCACCCGCGGCTCGATCACCTCGGTGCAGGCCATCTACGTGCCTGCGGACGACCTGACCGACCCCGCGCCGGCCACGTCCTTTGCCCACCTCGACGCAACGACGGTTCTGTCGCGCGCCATCTCGGAACTGGGCATCTACCCGGCCGTTGACCCGCTCGACTCCACC
Organism: Jannaschia sp. M317; assembly: GCF_025141175.1. Lineage (NCBI taxonomy): Bacteria > Pseudomonadati > Pseudomonadota > Alphaproteobacteria > Rhodobacterales > Roseobacteraceae > Jannaschia > Jannaschia sp. M317. The sequence continues at coordinate 1,082,899 of NZ_CP081155.1, forward strand.
TCGCGTCTGCTGGACCCCAAGGTCATCGGTGATGAGCACTACGCCGTCGCCCGTGACGTCCAGGGCATCCTTCAGCGCTACAAGTCGCTGCAGGACATCATCGCGATCCTGGGCATGGACGAACTGTCCGAGGAAGATAAGCTGACCGTGGCCCGCGCCCGGAAGATCCAGCGCTTCCTGTCGCAGCCCTTCGACGTGGCCGAAGTGTTCACCGGTTCGCCCGGCGTGCAGGTCCCGCTTGAGGATACCATCGCCTCGTTCAAGGCCGTCGTCGCCGGTGAATACGATCACCTGCCCGAAGGTGCCTTCTACATGGTCGGCGGCATCGACGAGGTGAAGGCCAAGGCCGAGAAGATGGCGGCTGAGGCAGCCTGATGCAGTTCGAACTCGTCTCACCCGAGCGGCGGCTGGCGTCCCTGGACGACGCCAAAGCCGTTCGCATCCCCGGCGCGGACGGGGACATGACCGCGATGGCCGACCACGCGCCGACCATCACCAGCCTGCGCCCCGGCGTGTTGACCGTTGAAACCGCCTCTGGCGAGCAAAGCTTTGCCGTCACCGGTGGCTTTGCCGAAATCGGCGCGGGCGTCACGGTTCTGGCCGAACGGGCCTTGCCCGTCGCCGATGTGACCCAGGACGTCTATGACGATTGGGTCGCCGAAGCGCACAAGGCCCGCCAGGAGGCCCCGTCCGACGTGGCCGACGCCGCAGCCAAGCTGCTGGCCGATATGGTGGCGATGGGCGGGCATATCGGGCTGGACCCGAAACAGCCCAACCTCTGACTGCGGTCATCTTTGATACCTCAGGCCCCGGACAGCGTCCGGGGCCTTTGCGTTTCCAGCCCCGTCACGGCACAAAGGTCCAAGCCACGGGGGAGCCACCATGATGCGCAAGTTGCGCAGCCATCAGATCGGCCTGGACCAAGGGTCGGAGCCGATGTTTTCCGACTTCGACACCGACGGCCCCATGTGGGCGGGCGATGGTCCACGCGAGGTGCGCCGCCGCGTCACTTTTGACACGCCCTTCAAGGATCCCCCGGCGGTTCTGACCGCATTGGCCATGGTCGATCTGGCGGCGGGCGCGAACCACCGGGTCGATCTGAGCCATGACGCCGTCGACGCCCAGGGTTTCGATCTTGTCTTCCGCACCTGGGGCGATACCCGTGTGGCGCGCGTCCGTGCCGACTGGAGCGCCATCGGTGCCATGCCGGATGACGACGACTGGGATTTGTAAGGATACGTTTCCGCCTTTGACATCGCCGCCTGTCGCCTTCCAATGCTGCAACCGGAGGTGCCTGCCATGCGCGACGACAATTTCCTGACCGAGATGAATGCCCGTCACCTGTGGCATCCCATGGCGCACCCCGGCGAGATGCAGGCAGCCCCACCCAAGGTCATCACCGAGGCGGCGGGCGTGCGGATCACCGACCTGGACGGGCACCAGACCATCGATGCGGTGGGCGGGTTGTGGAACGTGAACCTGGGCTATTCCTGCGCGCCGATCAAACAGGCCATTGCCGATCAGCTGACCCGGCTGCCCTATTATTCCGCCTTCAAGGGCACGACCAACGACGCCGCGATCGAGCTGTCAGTCAAGCTGGCCCAGATGTTCGCCCCGGACGGGATGACGCGCGCGTTCTTCACCTCTGGCGGGTCGGACAGCGTGGACACCGCGTTGAAACTGGCGCGGCAGTATCACCGTATCCGGGGGCAGGGGACGCGGACCAAGTTCATCGCGCTCCGCAAGGGGTATCACGGAACCCATTGGGGCGGGGCCAGCGTCAACGGCAACCCGCAGTTCCGCGAACCCTATGAGCCGATGCTCCCCGGCTGTTTCCACGTCCCCGCGCCCTATCCCTACCGCAATCCCTTTGGCGAAGACGATCCGGAACGCCTGGCGCAGCTTTGTCTCGCTGCGCTGGAAGCCGAGATCGAGATGCAGGTGCCCAGCACCGTCGCCGCCTTCATCCTGGAGCCGGTGCTGGGCGCGGGCGGCGTGATCGTTCCGCATCCCAGCTTCATGCCCGGCGTGCGCGACATCTGCGACCGCCACGGCGTCCTGCTGATCGCGGACGAGGTGATCACCGGCTTCGGGCGGACCGGCTCCGTCTCCGGGTCGCGGCACTGGGGGGTGCAACCGGACCTGATGACCTTGGCCAAGGCAATGACCTCGGGCTATTTCCCGATGGGGGCCGTGCTGGCGAACGATCGGCTGGCCGAAGTGTTCGAAGGCGACCACAGCGGCATGATCGGCACCGGCTACACCTATTCGGGCCACCCCGTCGGCTGTGCCGCCGCGCTTGCCTGTCTGGCCGAAACGGAACGTCTGGCCGTCTGGGACCGCGCGCGGGCGCAGGGCGGGCGGCTCATGTCGGGGTTGCAGGGCCTGCGCAAACACGCGGCATTGGGCGACGTCCGGGGCGAGGGATTGATGTGCGCGCTGGAAATCGTATCCGACCGCGACGCGCGCACGCCTGATGCGGCCCGCGCGGGCCGTATCTTCGAGGCGACCTACAAGGCCGGTGTCATGGTGCGCTGGTCCGGGGCCAACCTGATCATGTCGCCACCGCTGATCCTGTCGGACGCGGAATGCGATGCCATCGTCGCGGCGCTGGATACGGGTCTGTCCTCGGCATGAGAGTTTTCATCAACGGGTTCGGACGCATCGGGCGGTCGATCCTGCGTGCGCATTTGCAGGGGGCCGGACATTTCGACGTCGTGGGCATCAACGACATCGCTCCGCTGGAAACCTGCGCCTACCTGTTCAAGTACGACAGCGTCTTTGGCCCCTGGCCCGACGATGTGCGGACCAAGGATGAAACGCTTCTGATCGGCGGTCGTGCGATTCCCTTTCGCCGCACGCCTGACCTGCGGACCCTGTCTCTGGGTGGCGTGGATCTCGTGATGGAATGCACTGGCCGCACCGACAACCGGCCAGAGGCGGAACGCGGCCTGCTGGCCGGTGCCGCCCGCGTGCTGATGTCCGGGCCTTCCGCGGTGGCGGATGCGACCATCGTGCTGGGCGCCAACGACGCGACGCTGACCCCGGCACACCGCATCGTGTCCAACGCGTCCTGCACGACCAACGCGGTGGCCCCCTTGCTGGCCGTTCTCGATCAGGCCTTCGGCGTCGCGGGCGGGTCGATGACGACGATCCATTGCTACACCGGCAGCCAGCCAACGGTGGACATGCCGATGGGCACGGCACTTGCCCGCAGCCGCGCGGCGGCCTTGTCGATGGTGCCGACCACGACCTCTGCCGGGCGCTTGGTGGATCAGGTTTTGCCCCACCTCGCGGGCCGGGTGCCGTGCCAGTCGGTGCGCGTGCCCGTGGCCAGCGTCTCGGCGGTGGACCTGACGTTCCTGCCGGAACGCCCCGCCACGCCAGAGACGGTGAACGCGGCAATCGCAGGGGCGGGTGGCGTCGTCGGCGTCGAAACCGCACCCGTCGTCAGCAGCGATCTGCGCGGACGCACCGAAAGCCTGATCCAGATGCCGGCTGAAACCCGCGCCGCCGGGGCCGGGCTCATTCGGGTTTTCGGCTGGTACGACAACGAATGGGGGTTTGCGAACCGGATGATCGAGCTGGGCAGCCGGATGGGGGCCTTGCCCGCACGTTAAAGCGGCAGGCGCAGCACCCCCGCCGCGGGCACCTCCTGCCCGTCGAACATCCGCGCTTCGGCGGCATAGTTGAACACGAACCGCTCCGCCCCGGTATCTCGGATGCGCAGACCCTCGGGCAGGGTGTGGACCTGCAATCCGGCCTCGACCGCCAGCGCGCCCAGAATCCGGTCGGCGGCCACGCGGTTGGGCCAACCGGCCAGATGCAGCCGCTTGCCGTCGCGGATCAGGACGGGCGTGCCGTCCAGCGTCGCCTCGATGACCTGCGCCTCGGTCTCCAGCGTTTCCAGCCATTTCACCACGGTGCCGGTATTCGCAAGCGGGCGCGGCGTGTCGGCGGGAAAGGTTTCCTCCATGACCGAACGCGCGGCCAGGCCCGGCAGGTCCGGCCCCAGCGGCACGCGGAACGACAACTCGGGCGTCTTCAGGTCGCAGCGCGGGCCGGTCAGGACCAGTCCCTCTGCCGCCGCCATGGCCCCGCGCAACACGTCCGGAATGGTCAGCAGTCCCGGCACCAGAACCAGGCCATAGCCAGACAGATCCCCGGTATCTGGCGGCAGGATGTCCACCGACAGGCCCAGACGTCGCAACGACCGATAAAGGTCGAGGCACAGTCCGAAGTAATCGAAATCCGCCCCCTGAGGCTGCGCCTCCCAGGCCCATTGCGAGGCATAGTCGAAGATCAGGGCGACCGGTGCCTGCGCGGGGGTCACGTCGGGCGCATCCGCCAGTTCACGCGCCACCTGCGCCGCCTCGTGATAACCTGGGGCTTCGACTGAATCGGATCGCAACAGGCCTGCGTGCTGCTGTTCCTGCGCGAACGGGGCCTGTCGCCAACGGAACCAGGCAACGGTTTCGGCCCCATGGGCAAAGGCCTCCCACGACCACAGCCGGACCATGCCGGGCAGCGGGGCGGGGTTCCAGGGGGCCCAGTTCACCGGGCCCGGCTGCTGTTCCATCACCCACCAGCGCCCGCGCCCCACGGCGCGATAGAGGTCATGGTGAAAGGCCTGAAAATCCGGGTCGCCCTGGCGCATGTAGGCGTCGCGGTCGCCGTCCGGCACACGGTCCAGCAGGAACCCCATCGGGTAGCTGTCCCAGGTCGCGATCTCCATGTCCGCGCCCACGGCGAAATGATCGAATTCCAGCACGCGCCCCATGTAGTTGTGCGAAATCGGCGCGTCGGAATGGGCCCGGATGGCCGCCACCTGCGCCTGGTTGAACCGCACCACCTCGTCGCTGGCAAAGCGGCGAAAGGCCATGACATGGGCCGGGTTCGGCTCCGTCACGGTCAAGTTGGGCAGATCGACCTGATCGAAGCGGTCGTAATCCATCGACCAGAAGATGTTGCCCCAGGCCTCGTTCAATTGCGCAGGGCTCTGATAGCGGCGGCGCAGCCAGTCCTGAAAAGCGCGGCGCGCGTTGTCCGAATAGCTGATCGTGGTGTCGTGGCAGCCGTATTCATTGTCGGTCTGCCAGGCCCCGACACGGTCGCCATAGCGTTCGGCCATCAGCCCCGCGATCCGCGCGGCATCTTCGCGGTAGCCATCGTGGCTGAAGCAATAGTGCCGCCGCGACCCGAACTTGCGCGGGTGCCCCTGGGCGTCGACCGCCAGCATGTCGGGATGCCGGTCCAGCATCCAGCGCGGCGGCGTCGCGGTGGGCGTGCCCATCACGACCTGCAAGCCGGCAGCGGTCAGCACGTCCACCGCCCGGTCCAGCCAGTCCCAGCGCAGGTCACCCGGCGCGGGTTCGATCCGCGACCAGGCGAACTCGCCGATCCGCACCCAGGTCAGGCCCAGATCGACCATGCGGCGGGCGTCTTCGGCCCACCAGGCTTCGGGCCAGTGTTCCGGGTAATAGCAGGTGCCGAGCGTGCGTTTCACAGCACGACCCGATGTTCCGCCTGACCCTTTTGGCCCAGGTCCGCGACCCAGGTGCCGCCACTGCCGGGGGCATGGTCCAGCGATCCGTCCGGCAGGTCGACCGTGGCCGAGGTGACGAACATCTGCGTCAGGTCCGGCCCGCCAAAGGCCGGGCAGGTGGTATGGGCCGAGGACACGCCCAGCGCGTGTTTGAACGCGCCGTCCGGTCCGTGACAGGCGACCCGCCAGGCACCCCACTGCGCAATCCAGACATTGCCATCCGCGTCACAGACCGCCCCGTCCGGGTTCAACCCGACGCCGGAATAATCGACAAAGACCTCGGGCTTGCCCGAAGGCCAGCCGGCGCGGTCGATATGCTGTTTCCAGATCACGCCGGTGGCCGTGTCCGTGAAATAGGCCCACAGCCCGTCAGGCGAAAAGCAGATCGCGTTCGGGATCGAGACGTCCTGATACAGCTTGCGGATCTCGCCCCGGAAATAGCGATAGATTGCGCCTGCGGCAGGTTCCGCCTTGTATCCCATGGTCCCGATCCAGAAGCCGCCCAGCGGATCGGCGCGGCCGTCGTTGGACCGCGTGCCGGGATTGTCGTCTTCCAGCGTGGCAATCCGCTCGCGTGCACCGCTTTCGATGTCGAAGGTCCAGAAGCCGGTGGCGCTGGCGACCAGCAGGCTGTCGCGGTCGACCCAGCCCGCCGCGGTGACCGGCTCGTCCCAGTCCCAGGACAGGGCTTCGTCACCGACCCGGCTCAGCATCTTGTTGTTCATGATGTCGAACCAGAACAATTGCTGTCGTTCCGGGTGCCATAGCGGACCTTCGCCCAGGGCGCAGGGGCGGGCGTCGAACAGGCGTGCGGCGACGGTCACAGGTTCAACCCCGGCTGGCGATGGCGGCGTCGTAGGCGGCGACAATGCCGCGCGCACGCTCACCGATCTGCTCGACCGTCAAGCCCGGCACATAAGAGGCGGTGCCAAGACCGAACCCATTGGCCCCCGCGTCCAGCCAGTCGCCAAAATTGTCCGGCCCGGCCCCGCCGACCGCGTAGACCTGCGTGCCCTTCGGCAGGATCGCGCGGATCGCCTTGAGCCCGCCAACCCCGGCCATGTTGCCGGGAAACAGCTTCAGCCCCGTGGCCCCGGCCTTGAGGGCAACAAAGGCCTCGGTCGGGGTGAAGATCCCGGGCCAGCTTTCGAGGCCCAGCTTGCGGGTGTGGGCGATGACCTCGGGGTCGGCATTGGGCGACACGATGATGCGTCCCCCCGCAGCGGCCACGGCCTCCACGTCGGCGGTGGTCAGAACGGTCCCGGCCCCGATCACGGCGCGGTCGCCGTGGGCGTCGACCATCGCCTTGATCGAGGTCAGCGGCTCGGGCGAATTGAGGGGGATTTCGATCGTGGTGATGCCCGCGTCGATGATGGCGGCACAGGCGTCAACGGCGATATCGGGGGTAATCCCCCGCAGGATGGCGATCAGGGGGCGGGCGGTCATGGCAATTCCCTTGCGGTTGTCAGGCCGGCGTATGTCATCGCGTCGGCAGGAAGGATGCGGGGGGTAACCCCCTGAGAAGATAGCGCCGCCGCATAGGCGGGCGTGGTTTTGCCGGATCCGGTGATGACGACGTCGCGGCCCAGCCACCAGGGCCGCGTTGCGGCCAGTTCGGACCCGATCAGAAGGCCCGACAGAACCGCGCGGGCCACGCCCGCCTCCTGCCCGGTCAACAGGTCGGCGGCGCGCAGCTCGAACAGGCGCGCGGTCAGCATCTCCGGCTTCGACAGCGCGTCGGACACGGCTTCGAGGAAGGCGTCCTCGGACCAGCCGTCACCCGCCAGCGAATGCCGCAGCACCGTCTGTTTCGTGATCGTGGCGAACAGCTCTCCGGTCATCACGGTGCGGAAACTGACGACCTCGTCGGCGCTCAGGTGGCACCATTTGGTGTGGGTTCCCGGCAGGCAGGCGACCCCGTCGAAGCCCGGTATGGCCCGCAGGATGCCCGCGATCTGGGTTTCCTCGCCGCGCATGACGTCCGCGTGCGGCGTGACCTGTTTCAATCCGGGCACGATCCGCACCGACAGGCGCGGGTCCTTTGTCGGAACCGTGGTCAGGCCGGTGCCCAGCGCCGGGCAGGGCACCGCCGAATAGCGGGCCTCGACCCAGCCCTGGCGCGCGCCGACCATGCCGCAGCACAGAACTTCGGTCGGCCCCGCGACCCAGTCGTCGGCCAGCGCCAGCAGCGTCGGCTCGAACTCCTCGGGTGTCAGGGAGTTCATGCCCTTGTCGCTGGCGCGCGTCTCAAGCGGGGTGTCGCCTTCCATAAGAGAGGCGCGCAGGGCGGTCGTGCCCCAGTCTACAGCGATCCAGCGGGTCATATCAGCCTGTTACCACAACTCCGCCGTCCACGACCATCGCCTGTCCCGTCATCATGCGGGACGCGTCGGAGGCCAGGAACAGCGTCGGATTTACAATATCTTCGGGCGCAATCGTATCTTTCAGGCACTGCCGTTCCAGATGGGCGGCCAGGCTTTCGGGGTCGGCCCAAAGGTCCAGCTGCTTTTGCGTCAGAACCCAGCCGGGGGCCAGCGCGTTGACGCGAATCCGGTCGGGCCCGAATTCACGCGCCAGCGACCGGGTCATGCCGTTGATGCCGGAATTGCAGGTCGTATAGATCGGATAGCCCGCGTTCCCCATCATGTAGCTGATCGAGGTGAAGTTCACGATGTGGCCATAGCCCACTGCTTTCATGCCGCGGATGGCATGCTGGCAGGCAAAGAAATACGCCTTCAGATTGATCGCCTGGGACCAGTCGTAGAAATCTTCGTCGACGTCCAGCGTCGCGTGCCGTTTGTCGTTGGCGGCGTTGTTGATCAGACGGGTGATCGGGCCATTGGCCTCGGCCGCCTGATCCATCGCGCCGCGCAGCGCATCCATGTCGGTGATGTCACCTTGGATGAACAACGGCCGGTTGCCGGTCGCATCCGCGACTTCGTCGACGAATGCGCTGGCGTCCGAGCGCCCGATAAAGGCCACCTTGGCCCCCTGGCGCAGGAATCCCTCGGTCAGGTTCGCCCCAATGCCAGAGCCGCCCCCGGTGATGAAGACAGAGGCGTCTTTGAGGTCGGAATAGGTCGCGTTTGTCATGGCTTGCGGCTCCGGGGTCTGCGCTGCGTATAGCGGTCTGTTGCGGGGGTCACACCGTGGATTCCCGCAGGATTCTGGTTAAATGGGGTGCGGGGGCCGGTCACAACCGGCGCCCCTCCAGGACCCACATCGTATCTGGATAATTCCAGGGCAGGGTGACGCCATGGTGCATCAGCCAGGTGCCCGAAACTTCGATCGCCTGCTCTTTCAACAGGGGATACCCGCGGCTCAGCGCCGGGGCGTTGTGGCGGTTGATCAGCTCCACGCGGTAGCGGGCGTCAGGCTCCAGCGAGGTCAGGCGCAGGGGCCGGGGCGCGATCTGCGCCGAGGTGCCCGCCTTGCCGGCAAAGACGACGAATTGCTCACCCTCGCGGTGCTGCTGCTGTTCGGCCAGGACGCTGGGGTCGGGGCTGTCGAGCAGGTGGATGTCTGCCGACAGCATCCATTCCCGGTTGGCCTTCCACCATGCGGTGACCTCCGACAGGACGGCGACCTCGTGATCGTCCAGCTCTCTGGGGTCCATCTCGAACCCCATGTGCCGCTGCGCCGCGACCCAGGCGCGGAAGCTGATGTCCAGCATCCGTCCAGAGGTATGGCACCGACGCGGTCCGACATGGCTGCCGGTGACGGCGACCGGAAGGAACAGCGCGGCGTCGTGCTGAATGCGCAGCCGTTCCAGGGCATCGTTCGAATCCGACAGCCAGACGCGCTGCGTGCGTTGCAGGATGCCGAAATCGATCCGTCCCCCGCCCGAGGCGCAGCTTTCGATTTCCACCATGGGGAAATCCGCGCGCAACCGGTCGATCAACGCGTAGGACCCGCGCGTCTGATCGGCGTCGGGCATCGGCAGGACGCGGTTGTGGTCCCATTTGATGTAGTCGATGTCATGCTTGGACAGGATCGCGGCCATGCGGTCGTAGATGAAATCCCGCACTTCCGGCAGGGCCATGTTCAGCGCCTTCTGCGCCCGGCCCAGCGTCTGATCCTCGCCGCCCAGTGCCCAGTCGGGGTGCGCCCGGTGGATGTCGCTGTCGGGGTTGATCATCTCCGGCTCGAACCAGATGCCAAAGGTCATGCCTTCGGCGTGGCAATGCTGAATCAGCGGGCCCAGGCCATCGGGATACTTGCGCGGGTCAACCTCCCAATCCGACAGGGACCGGGTGTCGTCGTCGCGCTGGCCGAACCAGCCGTCGTCCAGCACGAAGCGTTCGGCCCCCAGCGTGGCCGCGCGCGACGCGATGTCCTTCAACACGTCCAGCTTGTGATCGAAATAGACCGCTTCCCAGCAGTTGTAGTGCACGGGCCGGGGATGGGCCTGCCCCTTGGGCCAGGTCACGATCCGGTCGCGGACGTGGCGCTGGAAGGCAACGGCGCAGCCGTTCAACCCGTAGGGCGAATACGTGACATAAAGCGTCGCGCTCTCGAACCGGGTGCCCGCCTGGGTTTCCATCCGCGAGGCATGGCCCCACTGGATCTGGCGGCGCCCGTCCGGCAGCTCTTCGGCGATCATCTTGTGCCCGCCGGACCACCCGTAGTGGAAACCATAGACCTCGCCCTGGGTGTTCGTCGCGCCAAGGCACGGGATCAGCAGGCCGGGGAAATGTTCGTGCCCGGTGCGTCCCGTGCGGTTTTCACGGAACCGCATGCCGGGCGACCAGCTGGTGCGGTTCAACTGGAACTCTCCGCACCAGCGCCCGGACACGTCGATCATCTCGTCGGACTGCTGCGGTGCAGGCAGAACCGGGGCCGCCAGCCAATGCAGATGCACCTGGCGATCCGTTTCCAGAATCGTCTTGGCGGTGATGATCCGGGTCCGGTTGTCGGTGGTGAACCGGAAGGTGATGGTCAGGCCGTTGATCTTGTCATCGTAGACCAGATCGAGACTGTCTTCGTCCTGCACCGCGTCCTTGAAGCAGAACTTCGGCAGCATCGGGGTGCCATCGTGGTCGCGCAGGATCAGACCCGGCTGACCGGGAAAGGTCCGCACGGCCTCGGGCGAAAGGCTGACATCCGGGTTTTCGTCCAGCATGCCGCCGGTGACGTCGATGGCATGGGCCCGGGCCAGCGTGTCGACCGGGGCATCGGCGGGCAAGGGCGGCCCCCAATAGACGACCTGCGGCAACCGGTCCCCGGTCGCGGCCAGCAACATGGTTTGCCGCCCGCCCGTTTCGGGGTGGGTGTCATCCAGCCGCCAGGTCCGGATCGAATGGTCGACCTTTTCGGCCACGGCGCCAATGGGAAGTGCCGACGCGGAGATCGCGTCGGCAGAAGGTTTAGAGGACATGGAATGGTCCCGAACTGGAGGGTTCTTACTTAACGGCACCTAGGGTCAGGCCCGCGATGAAATGCTTCTGCATCAGGAAGAACATGGCAACCGGAGGCAGTGCCGCGACGATACTACCAGCGCTCATCAGATGGTAGGCCGCACGGAACTGCGAGTTGAAAGAAGTGATGCCCGCGGTCACCGGCTGGCTGTCCGGTCCCTGCGTCAGCACGATCGCCCAGAAGTAATCGTTCCAGATGAAGGTAAAGATCAGCACCGCCAGCGCCGCCAGGGCGGGCTTCATCAGCGGCATGACGACATACCAGAAGATCTTCCATTCCGCGATTCCCTCGACCCGCGCCGCCTCGATCAGCGGGAAGGGCAGGGCGCGGATGAAGTTGCGCATGAACAGCGTGCAGAACCCGGTCTGGAAGGCGATGTGAAACAGGATCAGACCGGTCTTCGTGTCATAGAGGTTCAGGTTGATCGTGAAATCGCGCACCGGAACCATCAGGATCTGGAAAGGCACGAAGTTACCCGCGATGAACATGAAGAAGATCAGCAGGTTGCCCTTGAACTTGTACACGCCCAGCGCAAACCCGGTCATGCACGACAGGGCCACGGTCCCGATCACCGTGGGAATGGTGATCCAGAGCGAATTCCACAGATACCGCGGCATATCGCTCTCGAAGAAGACCTTGCCGTAGTTGTTGAACATCTCGAACGAGCCGGGAACGCCCCAGTAGTTGCCGTTGGTAAAGTCGCTGTCCGGCTTGATGGAAAACAGCGCCACGGCGATCAGCGGCAGCAACCACATGATCAACGCGATGGGCAGGATCACCTGATAGCCGATCTGCCACTGGCGGGAGGATTTCTCGATGGGGGTGGGGAACATCTGTCAGGCCTCCGGCAGGGCATTGCGGGTCGCGGCGGGCAGTTTTGACCGGATCAGGTCATAGCTCACGCGGATGCGGTGGGTGGCTTCCTCGACGTCGGTGGTGTCGAAGGGCAGCCGAACCCAGGATTTATGGAAATACGGGGCGCGGACGGCGGGGCCCGCGTCGATCAGCATTTGTGACGTCTCGACCGAGTCGGTTTTGACCGAGACGCCGGTCATGTCGCCGTCGCCCCCGAAACAGGCGAACATCTTGTCGCCCACCTTCCAGCTCACCAGCTCGGGCGGGTGGGCCAGAACGGCGCCCGGCAGGGCCCCGCAGATGGTGTCGGCATCAGCGCGGGTCATCAGCGCGCGCCTTTCTCGTCCTGGTACATCGACCACAGGAAGTAGGCGATGAAGAACAGCATGATGACGAAAAGCACGACCGCGATGGCGGCCCCATAGCCCATCCGGAACCCGAATTCGGCCAGCGCCTTTTCGAACATGTAGAACGACAGCACGCGGGTGGACCCGAACGGTCCGCCGTTGGTCATGATGGAAATCAGGTCAAAGGACCGCAGCGCGCCGATGATCGTCACCACAAAGGCGATGAAGGTGGCGGGCTTCAGCTGCGGGATGATGACATACCACAACATCTTGGGGCCCTTGGCACCATCCAGACGCGCGGCTTCGATCTGCTCGGGGTCCACGGCGTTCAGGCCGGTAAGATACAGGATCATGCAATAGGCGGTCTGCGGCCAGAGACCGGCGGCGATGATGCCATAGGTGGCCGTGTTCGGGCTGCCCAGGACGTTGACGCCGTCGATGCCGATCCAGCTCAGCATGATGGACAAAAGGCCGACGTCCGGCAGGTAGAACCAGGAAAACACCAGGCCGACGACGACCTGCGAAATCACGAAGGGGAAAAAGAACAGCGACTTGTACAGGCGAATGCCCGTGACCGTCTGGTTCAGGAACAACGCGATCCCAAGGCCCATGGGAATGGCCAGCAGATACAGCAGCAGCCACTTCAGGTTGTTCCAGAGCGAAATGTTGAAGTTCCGGTCCGACACCAGCTCCTGATAGTTGCCCATGCCGATGAATGTGCCGCTTTCCTGAAGGTCACCCAGCCCGTCCCAGGCGTAAAAGCTGACCTGAAAGGACTGGAAAATCGGGATGATGACGTAGGCCGCAAAAAACAACAGACCGGGGGCCAGGAACAGCCAGGGCGTGATCGCGATCTCGTTTCGCCTGTACCAGCTGCGGGTCTCTACCGGCGGTTGGGTGTCGGGAACTGCGGGTGCATTGACCATGCGGGCCTCCTGTCAACGGCAGTGCGGGATGTGAGTCCGGCACATGCGGAAACGTCCGGGAACGTTTGCGGATGGGTCGGGGGGTGCAGGGCGGCGTGAACCCCGCCCTACGGGGTGTCGGTGTGGGTCGGGGCGGCGATGCCGCCGCCCCGACCGGCCGATCACTTGTAGACGCGGGCGCGTGTCTGCTCCAGGCGGCCCAGGATGTCGTCCAGGTTGTCCGGGAACACCATGAACTCCTGCAGGCCTTCCATGCCGGCGGCGGCCATCTCGGCCGGGAAGTCCCGGTCGAAGAACTGGGCGATGCCGCCCGTGGCGTTCGTGGTCAGCATCTCGAAGCCCTGGTTCAGGAACTCGTCATCATCCACCGAAGAGGCGGCGTTGACGGGCAGCTGGCCCAGCTTGTCGCCCGCGTTGATCGCGGTCTGCACGTCGGCCGTGGTGACGAACTTCAGGAACTCGCGCGCGGCTTCCTTGTTGTCGGCACCCGACGGGATGTGGAACGTGTCGATCGGCGCATCCTCACCCTGCGGCACGTCCGCGATGGTGGGGAACTGGTAGAAGTCGATCTGCTCGTCCGTCAGGCCGGCATCGCGCAGCGAGGCCACGGCGAAGTTACCGATCAGATAGGCGGTTGCGTCGCCGCCGGTCATGAAGGGCAGCGCCTCCTGCCAGGAGTAGTTCTGATGGTCGTCGATGAAGGCGCCCATGTCGATCAGCTTGCGCCAGTTGGCAAACGTCTCACGCACACGATCGTCGGTCCACTCGACCTCGCCACGGGCGAGCTGCATGTGGAAGTCGAAGCCGTTGGTCCGCATGTTCAGATAGTCGAACCAACCGCCGGCGGTCCAAAGGAACTTGGTCCCGATGGCATAGCACTTGCGACCCGAATCGAGGATCACCTGGCAGTTGGCCATCTCTTCTTCGAAGGTGGCGGGCTCTTCGATGCCCAGCTCGGCAAAGATGTCCTCGCGGTAGTAGATGCCCCACTGGTAGTAGGTATAGGGCACACCCCACTGCTTGTCGTCGATGGTCAGCGCGCCCTTGACGGCGTCCAGACCTTCGATGTCGCCCCAGATGTCCGAGACGTCTTCGAACAGGCCCGCGTTCACATAGGGGCCCATGCGGTTGGCGGCGTACCAGTTGATGACATCGGGCGGGTTCGAGGTCAGCGCGTTGCGGATCTGACCCTTCCAGCCGTCACGGTCGACGATTTCCAGCTCGATGTTCAGACCGGGGTGCATTTCCCCGAACTGAGCAACCAGACCTTCCATCACCGCGCGCGGTGCAGGGTTGGACATGTCCGAAATGATTCGCATGTCACCGGACAGCGCGTGGCCGTCGGCGAAAGCAGCTCCAGACATGATGGTAGAGGCGGCAAGAGCCGTCAAAATGGATCGCATATTATCCTCCCGATGCGTCCTGAACGGGCCCCGAGGGACCCTATGACAGGTTCCATTAAATGAAACCTAGTTTCTTATATTGAAAACTGTCGGACTTTCTGGCTAGGCTGTCAACAGGATTTGAGACTGGGAGGCTCGAATGAACGTCCAAAGGGAGGGAAGCGACGGCACAGTGGGCAAAGCGCTCGATGTGCTCGACCGCGTGGCGGCCTATGGCCGGCCCGTCCGTTTTTCGGAGGTTCTCGAAGAGTCGCCCTTTCCCAAGGCCACGCTCTACCGGTTGCTCCAGACGCTCACGAATCAGGGCATGCTGACCTTCGATCGGACCCACAACACGTACTCGCCCGGCATGCGGCTCGTGCGTATGGCGCATGCCGCCTGGGCCCAGTCATCCTTGGCTCCGGTGGCGCGTCAGCACCTCGATGACCTGTCCGGGCTTGTCGGTGAAACGGTGCACCTGGCGCAGCTTGACGGGGCGCATGTCCTTTATGTGGACAAACGGACGCCGGCTGCCGCGTTGCCGATGTATTCCGACGCGGGCAAGGTCGGTCCGGCCTATTGCACCGGCGTCGGCAAGGCGATGCTGGCCTGGCTGCCCAAGCCGGAGCTGGATCGCGTCCTGGCGCAACAAAGCTGGCACCCCTTTACCGACACGACGCTGACCACCCCCGAGGCGCTGATCGCGGAGCTGGCGGTGATTCGGGCAGAGGGGCACGCCTTTGACCGCGAAGAACACGAGCGGGGCATTCAATGCATCGCCATGCCTGTCCTGTCACCGGGCGGGCACGTGCGGGGGGCCGTTTCGGTCACCTCATCCGTCGCGCGGGGTCCCCTCGCGCAGATGGAACGACACCTTCCGCATCTCACCGATGCGGTCACGAAGATAGCCGGAGACCTGCGCGATTGGCGTTTCCCGGACAAAAGAGAAGGATAGACAATGGCAGGCGTAGAACTTTCTGACGTCATCAAGCGCTACGGTGACGTGCAGGTGATCCATGGGGTCGACCTGGAAATCAAGGAAGGCGAGTTCTGCGTCTTCGTCGGCCCGTCGGGCTGCGGCAAGTCCACGCTCTTGCGGATGATTGCGGGCCTCGAGGAAACCACCGACGGCAAGATCATGATCGGTCCCCGCGACGTGACCCGCGAAGACCCGTCGCAGCGCGGCGTGGCCATGGTGTTCCAGACCTACGCGCTCTACCCGCATATGACCGTGGGCGAAAACATGGGGTTCGGCCTCAAGATGAACGGCCACCCCAAGTCCGAGATCGACAGCAAGGTTGGCGAGGCCTCGCGCATCCTCAAGCTGGACGACTACCTCAAGCGCAAGCCCGCCGCCCTGTCCGGTGGTCAGCGTCAGCGGGTCGCCATTGGCCGCGCCATTGTGCGTGGTCCCGAAGTGTTCCTCTTCGATGAGCCGCTGTCCAACCTGGACGCCGAGCTGCGCGTCGAGATGCGGGTGGAAATCGCGCGCCTGCACAAGGAAATCGGCGCGACGATGATCTATGTGACCCACGACCAGGTCGAGGCCATGACCATGGCCGACAAGATCGTGGTGCTGCGCGCCGGACGTATCGAACAGGTCGGTGCCCCGCTGGAGCTGTATCGCAACCCCGACAACCGATTCGTCGCGGGCTTCATCGGGTCGCCGTCGATGAACTTCCTGGCCGGGACCGTCAAAGGCGGCGCGGTCGAGGTTCCCGCGCTCGCCGCCACGGTCTCGCCGCAGGTCACCCTGCCCGCAGAGGGCAGCAAGGTCATCGTCGGCATGCGCCCCGAACACCTGGAATTGTCGCAGGGCGGAACGCTCTCGGTCGATCTGACCGAGGCGCTGGGCGGCGTCAGCTACGCCTATCTGACCGCCCCCACGGGCGAGAAGATGATCGTGGAAGAACGGGGCGATGTCCGGTCCAACGATGGTGACAAAGTCGGGCTGTCGATCGATCCGTCGCGGATCATGGTCTTCGACGCCCAGACCGAAGCGCGCATCCGCTGACCCGGAACCGAGCGGGGCAAGGCCCCGGCCCGGTTCCCCCAAAACGTAAAAAAGCCCTGCGGGGAATACCCCAAAATGGGGCAGACTGGCGGTCCGAAGGTGATTCGGGCCGCCTCTTTGTTTGCGTACGTCAGGGGGGGGCGACGGTGGAAATGAAAGCCGGCCGGAGTATTCGCTTTCGTTTCTTTCGTTTTGCTGCCAGGGTGTGACATCGGCATCCCGGGGGGAACGATGCTCACGCACCGCCAGCAGAAAATTCTCACATTGATCGAGGACACGTCCCGCGTGCGGGTCGAGGATCTGGCCGACCGGTTCGCGACGTCGCCACAGACCATCCGCAAGGATCTCCAGGCGCTGGCGGAATTGCACCACGTGGTCCGGTTTCATGGGGGCGCGACCCTGGTCGGCGGTGCGGAATATTCCCCCCCGGCAGAGCGGGAGGGCGAGGCCCATGCCGCCAAGGCGTCCATCGGATCGGCGGTCGCGGCCCGCTTGCCGCCGTCTGGCGCGCTGTTCTTGAACGCGGGCACGACGACGGTGCAAGCCATCCGCAAATTGACCGGGGCCCGGCAGTTGCGCATCATTGTGGACAACGTCGATCTGGCAGCAGAAATCAGGTCATACCAAGGGGTTGAGGTCATAGTCCCCGGCGGTGCAGTACGCCGGAGCGACGGCGCAATCCTCGGGGCGGAGGCGGTGGACTACATCCGCCAGTTCCGCCCCGACTACGCCGTGATCGGCGCGGCGGCGGTGGCCGAAGACGGGGGTCTTCTGGACTACGACCTGGCCGAGGTTCAGGTCTGCCGTGCGATGATGGAATACGCCCGCCACGTGATCCTGGCGGTGGACGGAACCAAGTTCCGCCGCACGGCACCGGTACGGTTCGGTCACCTGTCGGACATTCATACGCTTGTCACGGACAGCAGTCCAAAATGGCTCACACCGCTTTGCATGGATTGCGAGGTGGAACTGGTCCTGGCCGCGGGGTGAACCGACAGGATGCTTGACAGGTGCTTTCGAATTCGCGCAAATCGAAAGTAACGCGCTGATGCCGGGGCCACAGCCCCTCCCTTCAGCGCCAGGGGAGGACATATGGCCTGGTATCTAAGGGCGGCGCACGTCTTGGCGAAGGTCAATGCGCCCATTCTAACTGTCGGAAGAGCCTTGGGAATTTTCTGCATGGCCATGATGGTCGTGTTCATCCTGATCCAGGTTTTCTGGCGCTACGTCCTGTCCAATCCGCTGCCGTGGCCCGAAGAGGCGGCGCGATTTCTGATGCTCTGGCTGATGATCGTCGCCCCCACCGCGCTCCGCCGCGGTGGCTTCGTTGCGATCGACATGATCCAATTGGTCCTGCCACGCCGCGCCGGTATCCTGCTGACCCTGTTTCTTACGGCGATCTCGCTGCTTGTCCTGGTCGTGGCCGCTCAGATCGGATGGTCGGAAGTCACTGGTTTCTCGGGAAGATTCAAGACATCCTCGCTCTATTACCCAACCTTAGGTGGCTGGGAAAAGATGCCTCGCAGCTGGATGATGGCCTCGCTTCTGGTTGGTATCCTCATGATGGTTCTCGTCACCATAGAGCTGATCTTCCGCCAGATCGCGATGCTTGGCGGGCGCGAGGATGAGCTGCCCGTCATCCCCCATACCGACACCGTAGGAGCCGAATGATGCTTGTCTGGTTCCTGCCGCTCTTTCTCGTTGTCCTCATGGTCGGGCTGCCGGTGTTCTTTGCGCTGCTGGCCGCACCCGGAATTGTGCTTGTCCTGAACGGGGACGCAAAGGACCTCGTGCTGTTGTATCGTAATACTTACAATGGGATGGACAGTTTTCCCCTGATGGCGATCCCGTTCTTCATGCTCGCCGGCGAGATGATGAACAGAGGCGGCATCACGCTGCGCCTGGTGGAGTTCGCCCAGGCCTGCGTCGGCCATTTCCGCGCGGGGTTGGCGCAGGTCAACATCTTGTCGTCAATGTTGTTCGCGGGCCTGTCGGGGTCCGCCGTGGCCGATACCTCGGCGCTTGGCTCCATGCTGATCCCTGCGATGGAAAAGGAAGGCTATACCCGCAAATTCGCCGCGGCCGTCACCGCGGCCTCCTCCGTGATCGGCCCGATCATCCCGCCCTCGGGCATCATGATCATCTATGCCTACGTGATGGAGCAGTCGGTCGCGGCGCTGTTCCTGGCGGGCATCCTGCCCGGTGCGCTGGTCGGTATCGGTCTGATGATCGTCACCAACATCATCGCCCGCCGCAACCCGGATGCCATGCCTGCGTTGAAACGACGCGCGACCTGGCCGGAAAAGGGTAAGGCCTCGCTCAAGGCGTTCTTCCCTTTGCTCACGCCGGTGATCATCCTGGGCGGCATCCTGCTGGGCTGGTTCACCCCGACCGAAGCCTCGGCCGTGGCGGTGGCCTATGCCGCGATCGTGTCGATCTTCATCCTGCGAGAGATGAAGATCTCGGACCTGCCGGACGTGCTGGGCAAGGCTGCGATCATTTCGTCGGTGGTCCTGTTGCTGGTCGGCGCGGCCATGGCGTTCAAGACGGTTGTCGCGCTCAGCCACGCGCCGGAAACCCTGGCCGCGATCATCCTGTCGCTGTCGGACAACCCGCTGATCCTGTTGCTGTTGATCAACCTGCTGCTTTTCATTGTCGGCATGTTTCTCGACGCGGGGCCCGCGATTATCATCCTGGGGCCGGTGTTGGGTCCGATCTTTACGTCACTTGGCGTTGATCCGGTTCATTTCGCGATCATCATGTCGGTCAACCTGACGGTCGGACTGGCGACGCCACCTATGGGCCTTGTGCTTTTCGTGGCCTCATCGGTCAGTGGCGAACGGGTCGAAACCATCGCCAAGGCGATCCTGCCATTTCTCGCGGTCGAGATCTTCGTGATCTTCCTCATCACCTATGTGCCCGCGATTTCGCTGGCCGTGCCGCGCTTCTTCGGCTTCCTTTAATTTCAATAATCACCGGTCCAACAGGGAGAGAGACCTCATGAAACTCAAGACACTGCTGACGTCCGCCGCACTGGCCGCAGCCGTCGCGCTGCCCAGCATCGCCGCGGCCGACGGGCATGCGATCAACATTCGCGCCACGGCGAACTCCAACGAGAACGACGAAGATTATGACGGGCTCGTCGTCTTCAAGAACTACGTCGAGAACGCCTCCAACGGTGCCATCACGGTCGAGCTGTTCATCGGCACCCAGCTTTGCGGCAACGGGGCGGAGTGTCTGCAGGGCGTGGCGGACGGCTCGATCGATGTGTTCGTGACCACTTCGGGCGGGGCCGCCGGCATCTTCCCCTATGTGCAGATCTTCGACCTGCCGTATCTGATGGCCGATGATCGCATCGCCGAAGAGGTTCTGACCGGCACCGATCTGACCGCACAGCTGCGCGCCAAGGCGCTGGAAGATTCGGGCGACACCATCCGCATCATGTCGATCGGCAACACCGGCGGCTGGCGCAACTTTGCCAACACCGTGCGTCCGATCGAAGAGCCGTCGGACATGGAGGGGCTGAAGATCCGCACCGTGGTCGCCGACCTGCCGCAGGAGTTGGTGCGCGCCCTGGGTGCCTCGCCGACCCCGATCCCGTGGCCGGAGCTGTTCACCTCGTTCCAGACGGGCGTGGTCGAAGGATCCAAGAACGGCATCACCGACATCATGGGCATGAAATTCCCGGACGCGGGTCTGCAGTATGTCACGCTGGACGGGCACGCCTACATGGCGGCGGTCTGGGTGATGAACAACCAGAAGTTCCAGGAAATGGACGACGGCATGAAGCGCGTCATCGTTGACGGCTTCTCTGCCCTGCAGCAGGCGACCTTCGCCTCGCCCAAGCGCAAGTCGATTTCTGCCTACGAAGAGTTCGTGGCCGGTGGCGGCAACCTTTATGTGCCGACGCCCGAGCAGAAGCAGGCGTTCCAGGATGCGGCCGCACCGGTCTATGACTGGTTCGCCGAAAACGTGGACGGTGGCGAAGAGATGCTCGCCAATTTCCGTGCCGCCATCGCCGAGGCCGAAGCAGAGATCAACGGTCGTCGTGACGCCGAACTGAACTGAGCGGGCGGCGCGTCCCCCTCTCGACCGGATCAGGCGGCCTGCGGGTCGGCTGATCCATCCCACTCTTTCTTTTCGTCCCGTCGCGCGTCTTCGTCCAACTCGAAGCCAGCGACAAGTTCGGTCAATCCGAGAGTCGCGCCGCTGAGCTGGCGCGAGAGGGTCACCCCTTGCTCGGACGCCTCCACGTTCCGCTCCATGGATTGCGACATGGCCACCATCGTCTGTTCCATCATCCCAAACCGATCCGCCTGGTCCTCGTTCGTGCGGATGATGCCGTCGAACACCTCGCGCACTTCGCTCAGACTGATCTGGAGTTGGGTCAGGACCGCCTTTGTCTGGTCGGTACTGCGGCGCCCTGCCATGACCTGTTGCGCGTTCTCGGCGACCAGGGCGCGGATCTCTTCTGCGCCGTCGGTGACCCGGGTTGCGAGGGATCGCACCTCGGTCGCGACGACGGCAAATCCGCGCCCCGCTTCGCCCGCGCGCGCGGCCTCCACCGCGGCATTGAGCGACAGCAGATGGGTCTGGTGGGCAATCATGTCGATCAGTTCGGCCAGCCGTTGCACGGCGATGCTGCCTTCTTCGATCCGGCTCATGTTTTCCGTGATCCGCGAAATTCCGGTGCCGGCATCCCCTGCTTCTGCGCCGATCTGTGCCAGCGTGGCCCCCGCGTCCCGGGCCGCCTTTCGGTTTGTGTCTAGGACATCGCGCAAGGCCATCGCGCCGTCGGTCAGCACATCCAGGTTGCCGCGTTCACGTTCGTTGCGGTCACGCAGGCTGGCGGCCGCACGGTCCAGGCCCTGCGCTGCGTTATTCACCTCGTCGGAGGCGGCGCGGATGCGCGACAGAACGCGGGCCATCGCCTCGATCGAGGTGGTGATGTTGTCCTGCAAATCCTTGAAGTCGCCTCCGAAATTTCCTTGCATGCGGGTGTTCAGCCGACCCTTCGCCAGGTCGCTGAGCGCCGCCATGACGGATCGGAGGCCAACGGCCAACGTCTCCATCAGGGCATTCAGGTCGGCCCCGATCGCGGCCAGCGCAGGGTCGTCCACATCCTCATCCACCCGGTGCGACAGATCGCCCGCACGCGCGCCCCGAAGGACCGCGCCCAGCCCGTCGCGCAGCGTCGCGGCCAATTCGGCCCGGTCGCGCGCCTGCCGTTCCTCGTCGAGGGTGGCGAAGGCACGCAGCATACACATCAGTTCCGAGTTCATGGCGCGCAGGAAACTGCCCGCCCCGTCCGCGCCCAGCCCCATGAACCAAGACGTCCGTTTCAGCAGATCTCCCAGCATCAATGTCTGGAGCGCCTGATGAGATTGCGAGAAATATTCCATGCCCTGACCCCGTTCCGCCAGCCTTCGGGCAAGGCACAGGTGATGATCCTCCTCCGGTGCCTCGTCGGACGGCATGAAGGCCAGCGCGATGCGCCAATGCTCCTCTGCAAGGATCTCGGCGGGCACCTCTTCGGGCGGCACGCCAAGACGTTCGGCGTTCACCGTGCGCAGGTTACGGTCCAGGTCCAGCATGCAGATGCGAAAGACCTCTGCCGCGGTCTCGGGCGGGCGAGAACGGGCGAATTTCACGGCACTGGGCATCGTCGCGACTCGCGTTCGGGACAGGTGCGGTCAACCTATGCCAGCCCCGCAAACAATCCGTTAACGCGGGCGTCAGCGGAACGGATACATCCAGACCTTGTAGTCCCCAACCAGTTCATGGGCCTTGTTGATTTCCTCCGGCGTCATCTTCTTGATGACCTCTTCCTGGCTGATCGCCGCGTCCGGGTCGCCGCCGATGGCCGACAGGGCATACCACATGTAGGCGCGGATCAGGTCGGGCGCGGGCATCCCCAGGCCGACTTCGTAGTACCAGCCGACGCCGGACTGCGCGCCCGGGTGCCCCTTCATGGCGGACCGCAGGTACCAATCAAAGGCGCGGATCTCGTCGCGTTCGACCCCCAGGCCCAAGGCGTACATGACGCCGATCAGTTCCTCTGCGTCGGCGTTGCCGGACCGCGCCGCAGGCCAGAGCGCTTCGCGCGCCGCCGTGAACTCTCCGGTCTCCATCAGGTCGCGGGCGTCTTCGATATCGGCCGTCGCGGGCGTCGCCAGAAGCAGGGCGGCAAGGGCAAGGTGTTTCATCGGATCCTCCTGGCCGCGACTTTGGCCACGGGTCCGGCAGTCGCGCAAGAGGTGCCGTTTCATCCCTTCGACGAAGACCTGGCGCGCGTTGGCCAGCTTCTGTTCTATGATCCGATCCTGTCGGGCAATCGCAACATTTCCTGTGCAACCTGCCACCATCACGACACCTTCAGCGGCGACGCGCTGAGCCTGGGTATCGGCGAGGGGGGGCGCGGTATCGGGCGCAAACGCACGGCGGGCGAAGGGCCGGACGCGATCCGCAAGCGGGTGCCGCGCAATGCGCCCGCCCTGTGGAACGTGGGCGCGAAGGAGTTCACGACATTCTTCCACGATGGCCGGGTTTCCCACTCAGACGCCTATGAAACCGGCTACGACAGCCCGGCCGAGGAATGGCTGCCGCAGGACATGCCGACCCTGTTGTCGGTGCAGGCGTTGTTCCCGCTGACCGCGCAGTTTGAGATGGCCGGCAACACCGGCGAAAACGAGGTGATCGGGGCCGTGCAGGACCGCATCGACCTGGGTTGGCCGATCCTGGCCAAGCGGGTCCGCACCATCCCCGCATATGGTGCGCCCCTTGCTGCGGCGTTCGATCTGGCCTCTCCCGAAGACGTCACGATCCGGCACGTCGCCATCGCGTTGGCGGATTTCATGAATTCGGAGTGGCGCAGTTTTGACAGCGCCTATGACCTTTGGCTGGCCGGGCAGGGCGATCTGACGCCTGCGCAGGATCGGGGCCGGTCCCTGTTCTTTGGGCGGGCCAATTGCGCGTCCTGCCATTCCGGGCCCCTTTTCACGGACCACGATTTCCACGCGCTGGCCTTGCCGCCCTTTGGCCCCGGACGCACGCGCCGCTTTGACCCGGTGCCCCGCGACGTGGGCCGGATGGCCGAAACGGATGATCTGGAAGATGCCTATCGTTTTCGCACGCCGAGCTTGCGGAACGTGACCCTGACCGGACCCTGGGGCCACAACGGCGCCTATCCGACGCTCGTGGGGATCGTGCGCCATCATGCCGATCCCCTGGCCGCGCTGGATGCCTGGACGCCCGCCTTGTCGGGTCTGCCCAAGGCGGACTGGCTGGCGGCGATCGACTTCGTCATCCAATCCGACACGCGCGAAATGGCGCGGGTGCGCGCGGCGGTGGACATTGCGCCCGTCGCCCTGTCGGACGCGGAGGTGGCCGACCTCGTGGCCTTCCTGCACGCGCTGGAAGGGGGCGACAGCCGCTATGGGCGATTGGGCATTCCCGACGCGGTTCCCTCGGGCCTGGAGGTGGAACGATGACGCGTCTTCTGGTCTGCGGCATTGCCGTCATGGACTATGTGCACCGGGTCGAGGCGATCCCCCAGGGCGAGGGCAAGCACCGATCCACCGCGTTCGAGCGGATCGGCGGCGGTTGTGCCGCGAACGCGGCCGTCGGCGCGGCGCGGCTGGGCGGGGACGTCACGCTGATGACACGCCTGGGCCTGGATGCCACGGGCGGCGAACTGGTGGCGATGTTTGCGGACCATGGCGTGACACAGGCCTTTGCGCGGGGCGGGCGGACACCCCTGTCGTCGGTCATGGTGGATCGCACGGGGGAACGGATGATCGTGAACTTTCCGGGTGCCGACCTGCCGATTGCGCCGCCGCCTGTGCCCGCCTTTGACGCCGTCCTGGCCGATTGCCGCTGGCCCGAGGCGACCGAGGCCGTCTTGACCGCCGCCCGAGCCGCCGGCTTGCCCGGTGTGATGGACGGCGAGAAATATACGCCGGAACCCTTGGCCGCCCTTGCCAGCCACGTGGTGTTCAGCGCCCCGGGGCTGCGCGATTTCGCGGGGATCGATGATCTGCCGCGCGCCCTGTCAGATGCCGCCGCGCGCCTGCCTGGGTTGGTCGCCTTTACCGACGGTGCCGACGGCGTCCGCTGGGCGCACGGCCCGCACGTCCCGGCCCCGCGCGTCGCACCGGTCGATACCCTGGGCGCGGGCGACGTCTGGCACGGGGCCTTTGCGCTGGCCCTGGGGCAAGGCCGCAGCCTGACCGAAGCATCCGATTTCGCCAACCGTGTCGCCGCGTTGAAATGCGCGCGGGCGGGCGGTTGGACCACCTATCCCACCCTTTCTGAACTGGAGACCTCATGACCCTGACGCTTACCCCCGGCAAGCAACTCGGCTTTCGTCGCATGTCCGACGAGGCCGGTCGCTTCAAGATGACCGCCGTGGACCAGCGCCCGCCCATCAAGAACCCCATCGCGGCAGCCCACGGAGGAGAGGCCCCCTGGGACAAGGTGGCCGAGGTCAAGACAGCCCTGATGGAGGCGCTGCAGCCGTCGTCCACCGCGATGCTGCTGGACCCGCATTATGCCATCCCTCACGGTTGGCGCGCCTTTGATGCGCGCAAGGGGTTGATCGTCACGCTGGAGGATTCGCTTTTCCGCGAAACGGGGCAGGGCCGCTATTCGGCAGAGATCGACGATTGGTCGGTGGGCAAGATCAAGCGGATGGGCGGCGATGCGGTCAAGGTTCTGGCCTGGTATCGGCCAGACATCTCTGACGAGGTGCGCATCGCGCAGGAGGATTTCGTCAAGCGCACGGGCGAGGCCTGCGCCGCACTCGACATCCCCTTCCTGTTCGAACTGCTGGTGCATCCGGTCGACAGCGACGCCGAACAGACCTCCGAATATACTGAAATGGCGACCAAACATTCCGACCACGTGCTCAAGTCGGTCGAGCATTTCGCCGGGGCCGATTATGGCGTGGACGTCTTCAAGCTGGAAAGCCCGGTCCCCGGCAAGGGCATCGAAGGCGGCGATGCGGCGGTGCAGGCGCTGTTCGACGAGATGGGGGCGCTTGCGGCGCGGCCCTGGGTCATGCTGTCGGCGGGCGCGGGCAAGGACGACTTCAAGACGGTGCTGGAATACGCCTATGCGGCCGGGGCCTCGGGCTATCTGGCGGGGCGGGCGATCTGGCTGGATGCGTTCAATGCCTGGCCTGACATGGATGCGATGCGCGCGGGCCTGACGCGCGACTCCGTGCCCTATATGGACAGTCTGAACGCCCTGACCGATGCCCGTGCGACGCCCTGGCATCAACATCAGGTCTATGGGGGCGACGGGCTTGCCTTTGTCGATGCCTCTGCCGGGTTTCGTCATGGCTATGGTGACATGCGATGAAGGTTGGGATCCTGCCGCTGGGGCGGCCCACCTTCGATGTCCCCTACGCCGAGCAGAAACTGGCGGCGATGCTGACGCAGCTGGATGCCTCTGGTCATGACATCGTCGGGCCGCGCAGCCTGCTGATGGGTCCGGATGAGGGGGCCCTGGCCGCCGTGGCGGGCGCGGATGTCCTGCTGATCCTGCAGGTCACCTTTACCGACGCGGCCTTTGCCACGCGCGCGGCGACCGGGTTCGACGGGGCGGTCGCGATCTGGGCCGTGCCAGAGCCGCGGGTGGGCGGGCGTCTGCGCCTCAACGCCTTTTGCGGGCTGAACCTCTTGTCCCATGCGCTGGGCCTGAACGACCGCCGGTTCACCTGGGCCTATGGCGACGAAGTGGACCTGGACGCGTTGCTGACCGGTCCCGTCGTGGCACCGCGCCACGGCGCGCCCGCCACCGCACCGGCCCGCCCGATCCGCCGTGACCTGCACATCGCGCGGATCGGGGCCCGGCCCGACGGCTTTGACACCTGCGCCTATGACAAGGACGAGCTGAGCGCCCTGACCGGCGCACGGGTGACCGAGCTGGAGCTGCCGCAGCTGTTCGACGCGGCCCGGGCCTTGCCCGACGCGGCGGTCGCGCCCTATGCGGAAAAGGCCGCCTCTTTGGGCGGCATGGACACGCTGGACAAGGGGGAACTGGACCGGTCCTTGCGGCTGGCCGGTGCGTTGAAGGGGCTGAAGGACCAGCACAATTTCGACGCCATGGCGATCCGCTGCTGGCCCGAAACCTTTACCGAATACGGTGGTGCGGTCTGTGGTCCCGTGTCGATACTGGGCGAGGCGCGGACGCCCTGCGCCTGCGAGGCGGACGTCTATGGCGCCGTCACCCAGGCGATCCTGCAAGACGTGGCCGAGGCCCCCGTCTTCCTGGCGGATCTGGTGGATATGGATGGCGAAACCGGGGTGGTCTGGCATTGCGGGCAGGCGCCTGTGTCGATGGCGGCCAAGGCCCCCGACGCGACGGTGCACACCAACCGCAAACAAGCGCTGTTGCTGGAATTTCCGTTGAAACCCGGGCGTGTAACCCTGTTCCGGCTCAGCCAGGCCTATGGGCGCAAACAGGTCATCATCGCGACCGGCGACGTGCTGGACGCGCCCATGGCCTATACCGGGACCAGCGGCACCGTCCGTTTCGACCGCGGGGCCGACCGGGTCTGTGCCGACATCATGGCCAGCGGGTTGGAACATCACATGGCGCTGGCTTACGGCGACCATGCACAGGCGCTGCGCGAGGTCGCGGCAGGGTTGAACATCGACGTGCTGGAGTTGGGCGCATGATACGCTACGGATTGATTGGCGCTGGCATGATGGGCCAGGAACATATCCGCAATATCAACCTGTTGGATGGCGCGACCGTGGCCGCCGTGGCGGACCCTGATCCGGGGATGCGGGCGCTGTCGCTGGCCACGGCCCAAGGCGGGACCGGCTATGCCGACGCCGCCGAGATGATCCGTGACGCCGACTGCGACGTCTATCTGATCGCCGCGCCCAACGACCTGCATGCGGGCATGGTGCAAAGCCTGATGGCGACGGACAAGCCGATCCTGGTGGAAAAGCCGCTGGCGACCACCAGTGCCGACTGCCGTGACCTGCTGAACATGGCCAAGGGCCGGATGGCCCCGATCTGGGTGGCCATGGAATACCGATATATGCCGCCTATTCAACGGCTTCTGCAGGCGATCGACCAGGGGGCGACGGGGGCGCCACGGATGGTCTCCATCCGGGAACACCGGTTCCCGTTTCTGCCCAAGGTCGACGACTGGAACCGGTTCAACGCCCGGACCGGCGGCACGCTTGTCGAGAAGTGCTGTCATTTCTGGGACCTGATGCGGCTGATCCTGAAATCCGACCCGGTGCGGGTCTATGCCAGCGCGGGCGTGGACGTGAACCACCGCGACGAACGCTATGCGGGTGGCATCCCCGACATCGTGGACAACGCCTATGTCGTGGTTGATTTTGCGAACGGAACCAGAGGGATGCTGGATCTGTGCATGTTTGCCGAAGGGTCCCATTGGCAGGAATTCGTGGCCGTAACCGGACCGCGCGCGCGCTGTGATGCGCTGATCCCGGGGCCCGCGCGGTTTGCCCCCGACGGGGCCCCGCGCGAGGCGGAATTCGTGACCTCGATCCGGGCATTGAAGCAAGAGGTGCGCGAAGTCGTGCACACCCCGGCAGAACTGTTGATCGCGGGCGATCACCACGGGTCGACCTTTTATCAGCATGAGCGGTTTCTGAATCTTGTGCGGGCCGGGACGGGCGTCCCGGAGGTGTCTCTGGAGGATGGATACTGGTCGGTTCTGGTGGGCGAGGCGGCCGAGGAATCGGCGCGGTCGGGGCAGGCGATCGACCTGCGGGGGCGCGGCGCGTGACGGGTGATGGACGGGTGATCCACGTCGGATCCGGGTCCGACGCGATTGGCGCAGGTTACGGCGCGAAAATGGAAAGATATGTGCGATGATCCTGATCACGGAATTCATGGACGAGGCTTGGGTCGACTGGCTGCGTGCCCGTGCCGAGGTCACCTATGAACCGGACCTGCCGGACAGGCCCGACGATCTGGCGGCACTGGCCCCGCAGGCCAGCGCGCTGATCGTCCGCAACCGGACGCAGGTGAAGGGCGCGCTGCTGCAGGCCGGGTTCACCTGTGTCGGACGGCTGGGTGTCGGGCTCGACAACATCGACATGGACGGCTGTGCCGCGCGCGGGATCGAGGTCTATCCGGCCATCGGCGCGAACACCCTGTCGGTGGCGGAATACGTTGTCACGACGGGCGCGGTCCTGCTGCGCGGGGCCTACATGATGCGACCCGAGATGGAGGCAGGTGACTGGCCGCGCGGACCTGCGGGGCAGGGGCGGGAAATCGCGGGCAAGGTTCTGGGCCTGTTGGGCTATGGCGAGATTGCACGCAAGACGGGCGCTCTGGGCCGGGCGCTGGGGATGGAGGTCGTGGCCGCCGATCCCTACGCGCGTGACTTCGACGGCGCGCGCCAGGCGGAGGCGGCAGAGGTCATGGCCGAGGCGGATCTGCTGTCGCTGCACGTGCCGTTGACCGATGAGACCCGCAACCTGATCGACGCGGACGCCCTTGCGCGGATGAAGCCGGGCGCGATCCTGGTGAATGCCGCGCGGGGCGGCGTGGTGGACGAAGGTGCGGTTTGCGATGCGCTGCGCGCAGGCCATCTGGGCGGCGCGGCGCTGGACACCTTTGCGGTGGAACCGTTGGGTGCCGACCATCCCTTTGCGGGCGTTCCGAACCTGATCCTGACGCCGCACATCGGTGGCGTCACCGCCGAGGCGAACACCCGCGTCTCCGAGATGACGGCGCGCCGGGTGGCGGCGCACCTCGGGCTGGAATAGGAAGCGATATGAGACCAAGTTTTACCATCGCGGGCCACGGCCTGACGGCGACCTTCACCGATCTGGGTGCGGTGCTGCATGATTTGCGTCTGGACGGCCATGCGCCGCCGCTGGTGCTGGGTCTGGCCGATCTGGATCACTATCCGCAGCATTCCAACTACATGGGCGCGACGGCGGGGCGCTATGCCAACCGTATCGCCAATGGCCGGTTCCAGATCGACGGCACAGCCCATCAGGCCGACACCAACTTTCGCGATCGGCACCTTCTGCACGGAGGGGCCGATGGCACCGGGCGACAGGTCTGGGACATGGTGGAGCAGGGCGACGATCACATCCGCTTTGCCATCGACCTTGCGGACGGCCATATGGGTTTTCCGGGTGCGATGCGGGTCGAGGCGACCTATCGCTGCGACCCCGGCGCCTGTCTGCGGGTCGATTACACGGCCACGACGGATGCGCCGACGCTGTGCAACTTTGCGCATCATTCCTATTGGACCCTGGACGGGCAGCCGACGGTGGCCGACCATGTGCTGAGCGTTGATGCCGACCGCTATACGCCGGTCAACGACGATCTGATCCCGACAGGTGTCGAGCCGGTCGAGGGCACGGCCTACGATTTTCGGGCGGGGCGGGGATTGGCGCAGCCGGGGCTGTTGGATCACAATCTGTGCCTGTCGGACGGACGCGTGCCCCTGCGCGAGGTGGGGCGGCTTTGGTCGACGGTCAGCGGCGTGGAAATGCGGATCGCCACGACCGAGCCGGGATTGCAGGTCTACGATGGGGCCGGATTGAACACCCAGGTGCCGGGGCTGGAGGGGCGGGTCTATCGCGCCCATGCCGGCGTCGCACTGGAGCCGCAGATCTGGCCCGACGCGCCCAATCACGACGACTTCCCCGACGCGGTGCTGCGTCCGGGCGAGACCTATCATCAGACAACCACTTTTACTTTTTCGAAAGGCTGACCCATGGCGTTCCAGGACTGGATGAAACAGGCGAACCTGATCGGCGGCGACTGGGTCGGGGCCGATAGCGGTGCCACCATCGACGTCACCAACCCGGCGGACGGGTCGGTCATCGGCACCGTGCCCAAGGCGGGCCGGGCCGAGACCGAGCGTGCGATTGCCGCCGCCAGCGCGGCCTTCGAAGGGTTCGCCGGGATGCCCCTGATGGAGCGCTGCAACCTGTTGTGGAAACTGCACGATGCGCTGATGGACCATCAGGCCGATCTGGCCGAGCTGTTGACCATCGAGATGGGCAAACCCCTGGCCGAGGCCAAGGGCGAGATCGCCATCGGCGCGCAATACGTCCGTTGGTTCGCCGAAGAGGCGCGTCGCGCCAAGGGCGAAATCGTGCCGGCCGGTGTGAACGGGCGGCGCATCCTGGTGACCAAGCATCCGATCGGGGTCGTGGGCATGATCACGCCCTGGAACTTTCCGTCGTCCATGCTGGCGCGCAAGGTGGCCCCGGCCCTGGCCGTCGGCTGCCCCATCGTGGCGAAACCCGCGACGGCCACGCCGTTCAGCGGGCTTGCCTGGGGCGCGCTGGCCGAAGAGGTCGGCTATCCGAAGGGCGTGATGAACGTCGTCACCGGCTCTGCGCGCGACATCGCGGGCGCGATGATGGACGCCTTCGCGGTGCGCAAGATCACCTTTACCGGCTCTACCGAGGTCGGCAAGGAATTGATCCGGCAGTCGGCGGACACGGTCAAGAAGGTCTCGATGGAGCTGGGCGGCAACGCGCCCTTCGTGGTCTTTGACGACGCCGATCTGGATGCGGCCGTCGAAGGCGCGATGGTGTCGAAGTTCCGCAACGCGGGCCAGACCTGCGTTTGCGCCAACCGGATGTATGTGCAGGCGGGCATCCACGATGCCTTTGTCGAAAAGCTGGTCGAAAAGACCCGCGCCATGAAGGTCGGCGACGGTTTGGAGGCGGGCGTCGAGCAGGGGCCGATGATCGACATGGATGCGGTCGAGAAGGTCGAGGAGTTCGTGGCGGATGCCAAGGCCCAGGGCGGCGAGATCGTCACCGGCGGCGCGCGCCACGCCAAGGGCGGCACCTATTTCGAACCTACCGTCGTCACCGGAGCCACTCAGGCGATGAAATTCGCCACCGAGGAAATCTTTGGCCCCCTGGCCCCGGTCTTCAAGTTCGAGACCGAGGAAGAGGCGATCGAGATGGCCAATGCCACGGTCTTTGGTCTGGCCTGCTATGCCTATACGCGCGACCTGGGCCGCGCCTTCCGCCTGAACGAGGGGCTGCAATACGGGATGATCGGCATCAACTCGGGCCTGATCACCACGGTCGAGGCACCCTTTGGCGGGGTCAAGGAATCTGGCCTCGGCAAGGAAGGCGGCTCGCAGGGGTTGGAGGACTACCTGGAGACGAAGTACGTCTGCATCGACGGCATCTGACGGGGCACCAGACTTTTGCAAAAGTCTGGTCAAAGTCTTCCAAGACTTTGATCCGCCTAGATCAAGCGGGGCTGCTCGGCCTCGAAGGACGCGCCTTCCAGTTGCAGGAGGGCGCGTTTCACGTTCAGGCCGCCGCTGAATCCGCCGATGCCGCCGTCCGCGGCCACGACGCGGTGGCAGGGGATGATGATCGGAATCGGGTTGCGACCATTGGCCTGACCCACCGCCTGCGTCCCGCCGGGTTTGCCAATGGCGCGGGCGATGTCAGCGTAGGTGCAGGTTTGGCCAAGCGGGATGTCCGTCAGGGCCTGCCAGACGGTGCGCTGGAATGGCGTCCCCTCGGGGGCGAGGGGCAGGGTGAACCTGGTCAGGCGACCATCGAAATAGGCGGTGAGCTGGGCGCGCGCCTCGGGCAGGGTGGTTGGGTCGTCGCGCCCGTCAGGCAGGTCCGCGCCGGGCCAGCACAGATGCGTCAATTCACCGTCCAGACCCGCCAGGCCAAGTGGGCCCAGCGGCGTGTCCAGGGTCGTGCGCAGGCGGGTCACACCGGGTTGGGCGGGGCCCGCCCCTCGGCGATGGCGATGGCATTGGCCAGGGCCATGCGGCCCATGTCTTCGCGAACTTCCAGAGCGGCAGTGCCGAGATGTGGCAGCAAGACGGCAGTGTCGCAGGCGCGCAGCGCCTCGGGCACCTGTGGTTCCCGTTCATAGACGTCCAGGCCCGCGCCCGCGATCTGCCGCGTTTCCAACGCCGCGATCAGGGCCGCTTCGTCCACGACATCGCCGCGCGCGATGTTCACCAGGATGGCATGGGGTTGCATCGCGCAAAGCGCGGCGGCGTCGATGATGTGACGGGTCTCGGCGGTTGCGGCGACGGCGGTCACGACGATGTCGGCGGCGGCGCAGACCTCGGCAACGGTGGCCAGCTGCACTGCGCCGTCGACGGGCTTGGGCGAGCGGTTCCAGAACACGACCTGCATGCCGAAACCGGCGGCGCAGCGGCGCGCGATGGCCTGGCCGATCCGGCCCATGCCGATGATGCCCACGGTCTTGCCCGAGACGTGCATTCCCAGCATCTGCACCGGGTGCCAGCCCTGCCATGCGCCGGCACGGACCAGGCGTTCGCCCTCGCCGGCGCGGCGCGCGGCCATCAGGATCAGGGTCATGGCGATATCGGCGGTGGCATCGGTCACCGCACCCGGAGTGTTGGTCACCACCAGACCGGCGGCGCGGGCGGCGGTGACGTCGATGTGGTTGTAGCCCACGCCGAAGTTGGCGAGGCCCCTTGCGCGGATCGGACCGTCAAAGGCCGCGGCCCCGAAGGCATCCCCCAAAGTCGGCAGGACCACATCACAGGTGGCCAGCGCGGCACGGCATTCGTCCAGATCCATCGGCTGCGTCGTGTCGCGGCAGGTCACGTCGAAGCGATCTGCGGCTGCCTGCATCACGCTGTCGGGCAGCGCGCGGGAGACGAGGAGGGTGCCAAGATCGCTCAATGCATCCGCCCCCCTTCGGGGACCTCCCGGTCCGGGCCGATCAGGACGATGTCGCCGTTGGCGTCGGGCAGGCCCAGCACCAGCACCTCGGACATGAAACGCCCGATCTGGCGGGGCGGAAAGTTGACGACGGCGGTCACCTGTTTGCCCACCAGAGTTTCGGGATCGTAATGCGCGGTGACCTGGGCGGAGGTCTTGCGTTCGCCGATCTCTCCTCCGAAGTCGATCCACATCTTGATCGCGGGTTTGCGCGCCTCAGGGTAGGGTTCGGCGCGGGTGACGCGGCCGACACGGACGTCCACCTTGAGGAAATCGTCGAAGTCGATGGTCATGCCCGCAGCTCCCGCGATCTGTCGGCGGCGGCGGCGACGGTGCGTTTCATCAGGTCGGGCAGTTCGGGCATCAGAACCTCCAACCCGGCTTGGGTGGTGCCATTGGGACTGGTGACGTTGATCCGCAACTGCGCGGGGTCTTCGCCCGTCATCGCCAGCGCGCCGGACCCGGCGACGGTGGCGCGCGCCAGTTGCAGCGCAAGATCCGGTGTCAGGCCCTGCGCCTCGCCTGCGGCGGCCAGGGTTTCGATCATGTGGAACACATAGGCCGGACCAGAGCCGGACAGCCCGGTGACCGCGTCCATTTGGTCTTCGTGGGTCAGGCGCACAACCTGTCCCACGGCGGCGAGGATCCCCTGGGCCAGGTCCAGATCGTCAGGTGTGGTGGCGCCATTGCCGATGATCGCCGTGATGCCCTGCCCCACGGCGGCGGGCGTGTTGGGCATGGCACGAACGATCCGGGAGTGTGCGCCAAAGGCCGCCTCGTAGGCCGCGATCGGGGTGCCCGCGGCAACCGTCACGAACAGCGTCCCTGGCAGCCCCTGCAATGCGGGCAGGGCGTCGCCCATCATCTGCGGCTTGACCGCGATCAACGCAAAGGCCGGGGCGGCGGGCAGGTCGGCATTGATCCGCACCCCGGTGCCCTGCACCCAGTCGGAGGGATGGGGGTCCAGCACCGTCACCGCGCCGGGATCCAGCCCCCGGTCCAGCCAGCCCGCCAACATGGCGGACCCCATCTTGCCGCACCCAAGCAGGACCACGCCCCGCGCATTGATGTCTGAAAAGTCCATGCGTCCTCCGGTTTCGCCGCGCAGTCTAGGCGTGGCGGCGAAGGGGGGAAAGGTCAGGCGTGGCCATAGGCCTCGGCGATGGCGACCTGCATGGCATCGACGGGTTTGCGCCCGCCCCAGCAGACCAGTTGAAACGCCGGATAGTACCGTTCGCCCGCCAGGATCGCCTCGGCGACGATGGCGTTGATCTGGTCGACCTCGGCACAGGCCCCGCCCGCCAGGATCAGACCGTAGCGGTAGACCATCATCTTTTGCTCGGGCCAAAAGCTGAAGGCTCCGGCCCAGCATTCATCATTGGCGAGGTTCAGCACTTCGTAGAGGCCGGGCAGGCTGTCTTCGGGGGGCTGCATCTCGAAGCAGCAGACAAGGCGCAGGGTTTCATCCGCCTCGGACCAGGCCAGGGTGACGGAATAGCTGCGCCACTGGCCCTCGACCACCATGGAAATCTGGTCCTCGCCCACCCGGTCGAAGTCCCATTCATGGCTTTCGGCCACCGTCTCGACCAGGTCGATCGGATGAAGATCCCCGGTCTGAGAAAATTGCTGCCTCTGGTGGAGCATGTCTTGCCCTCTCGCTCGTTCGCTAGAACTTGTTGGCGCGACCATCCTTATGACGGCGGCCCCCACGTCCTACCAGATATGGTGGAGCGGTGCGGGGCGCCTGTAAAGCCCGCAGAACGGGTTACCCACAGGAATCACAAGCATTTGCGCGTTTTTGCGCTGTTTCCGGGCTGTCACGGCCTTGTGACGGGGTCGCACGGGGGCGGTGCCCTATCTCTGGCGCATGAAACACCTGCTTCCCGTGGCGCTTGCCGCCTGCCTCGCCCTGCCCGCCACCGCCGCGCCGCTGTCCTTTGACGGCAGCTGGAAAGAGCAGGGGTTCCTGCGCTTTTCCAGCAACGACTACGGACAGGGGGGATCGACCCTGCAAGTGGTCTCGGACGGCACCGTTTCGCTTTTGTGGAAGGCGGTGCCAGAGGCGCAGCGCGGCGCGACGCGCGCTTCCTGGGGGTGGGCGGTGGCCGAGGGCGTGCCCGCGACGGACCTGCGGCGCAAGGGCGGGGACGATCGGAACCTGGCGATCTATTTTGCCTGGACCGACGCGGAAACGGCGGCCACGGCAAACCCGTCTCGGGCCACGCGCCTGCTGCGCAACCCCGGCACCCGCGTTCTGGTCTATGTCTGGGGCGACGACGATGCGCGCGGCACGATCCAGCAAAGCCCCTATCTGGCGGGCTTGCGCACGGTCGTCCTGCGCCCGGCGGGCACCGGACAATTCGTCGAGCAGGTCGATCTGGCGGCTGACTACGCACGGGCCTTCGGCGGTGCGCCGGGCGTCTTGCTGGGCGTGGGCATCTCGGCGGACAGCGATGATACGGACGGCCGGATCCGTGCGTCGATCACGGCACCCGACTTGCGCTAGGTCGCGGGGCGCGTAGTGTGCGCGTCGAACAGACCGGGGAATGTCATGGACCTGAACACCTGCGTAGCGGCCATCACCGGCGGGGCCGGGGGGCTGGGTGCCGCGACCGCGCGGCACATCGCGGCGGCCGGTGGACGCGTTGCGATCCTGGACCTTGATGGGGACCGGGGACGGGCCCTGGCGGATGAGGTCGGCGGCACCTTCCACAGCCTCGACGTCACCGACGCCGCGGCCTGTGCCGACGTTCTGGCCGAGGTTGCGGGTGACGGGCGGCTTGACCTGATGGTCAACTGCGCGGGCATCGCGCCAGGGGCCAAGACGGTCGGAAAACACGGGGCCCATGATCCTGCGCTGTTCCAGAAAACCATTGCCATCAACCTGCTGGGCACCTTCAATTGCGCCAGCGCCGCGGCCGCGATCATGGCGCGGCAGGACGGGCGCGGCCCGGACGCGGAGCGGGGCGTGATCGTCAACACCGCCTCGGTCGCCGCCTTCGAGGGGCAGATCGGACAGGTCGCCTATGCCGCGTCCAAGGGCGGGGTCGCGGGCATGACCCTACCGATGGCGCGCGATCTGGCTGGGCTGGGAATCCGGGTGGTGGCCATTGCGCCCGGGCTGTTCCTGACGCCGATGCTGGAGGGCCTGCCGCAGGAGGTACAGGACAGTCTGGGCGCGCAGGTTCCCTACCCATCGCGGCTGGGCAAACCGGCGGAATTCGCGATGCTGGTGGGGCAGGTGGCCGAGAACACGATGTTGAACGGAACAGTTCTGCGCCTGGACGGAGCAATCCGCATGGCTCCGAGATGAGCCCGCGTCCCGACCTGACCCAGTGGCAGCCACCGGTGTTCGAATTGCCAGAGGTTCTGGAAGGTGCGCATGCCCGGTTGGAGCCACTGTCGTTCGATACCCACACGGAGGCGCTGCACCAGGCCAATCTGGCCGATGCTGCCATGTGGCGGTTCCTGCCCTATGGGCCGTTTCCGTCATTCGCGGCCTATCGGGGGTGGGCGGTTGGCGCATCGGTGTCCGAGGATCCGGCTTTTGTGGCGATCCGGGGGGCGGCTGGCTGGACCGGGGTCGCGGCCTTCATGCGGATCGACGAGGCCAATGGCGTGATCGAGATTGGCAATATCGCCTATTCGTCGGCCCTGCAGCGGACCGTGGCCGCGACCGAGGCCCTGCATCTGATGATCGACCATTGTTTTTCAAGCGGTTTCCGCCGCCTGGAGTGGAAGTGCAATGCCGCCAACGCGCCCAGTCGCCGCGCGGCGGAGCGGTTGGGCTTTACCTACGAGGGCACCTTTCGGCAGCATATGATCGTCAAGGGCGCGAACAGGGACACTGCCTGGTTCTCGATGTTGGATCATGAGTGGGAACGGATCTATCCCGCCCACCGGGCTTGGCTTGCCCCCGACAATTTCGACGCCGAAGGGCGGCAGAAGCAGTCGTTGGCCGATCTGACGGCCGGAGTGCTGCGCGGCGACTAGATCACCCGACGCGTGGTCGGAAGCCGCGCCTCGATCAAGGCGCGCAACTCGGGGCGAATGTCGTCGCGGTCGCGGGCGGCCAGGGTGCGGGAACGGATCAGCAATTCGTTGTCGTGGCCGGTTCGTGCCAACCCTTGCAGGAAATCGGCGACGAAGACGGGTTTGACGTTGTCATCTTCCAGCAGGCGACCCGCGTAGACCAGATCGTCGGACAGCGCGAGACGGTCCGGCTCGACCTGCTCGGAGCCGACGGGTCGCAGGCCCCGGGGCCAGTCGTCGCGGGGCATGTGGCACAGGATCGTCTGCTGAAAGGCCGCGAGCGATTCAATCGGTTTGGGCAGAAAGCCATCGGCCCCGGCGTCGAGGCAGTCAAGCTCCACCTCCTCCCTCGGGCGGCCGGAGGTGGCCAGGATGACCTGTGGGCGTTGGGTCGCGCGGTGCAGCCGCTGGATCAGGTCAAGACCAGAGCCGTCAGGCAAGCCCAGATCGACGATCGCCACCCCCGCGCGATAGGTTTCCAGGTGGCGGCGGGCGGACGCCAGGCAGTCGGCCCGTCTGATCCGCGCGCCCGAGCGCAGCGCCAAAAGGCGGACCGCCTCAGAGGCGTAGCGGCTGTCCTCGACCAGCAGAACGGTTGTACCCAGCAGCGGCCTTTGTGGGGTCGGGGCCGGGCGGGCCAGAATGTCCATCGTGTCCATTGATTCGCCTCCACAGAGTTTCCAGCAGCATGGCGGATCAGCCCTAACGGATCGTAAACGCGGCACCCTGTCCTGTTGCCGGGACGACGCGGGCGGCACATAAGGCCGCAGACTTTTGCCCAGGAGGCCCGCCATGATCGGCAAGCTGAACCACGTCGCCATAGCCGTCCCGGATCTGGAGGCCGCCGCCGCGCAGTATCGCGACACGCTGGGTGCCCATGTGAACCCGCCCCAGGACGAGCCCGACCACGGCGTCACCGTCGTCTTCATCGAGCTGCCGAATACCAAGATCGAATTGTTGTATCCGCTGGGCGAGAACAGCCCGATCCAGGGCTTTCTCGACAAGAATCCGTCGGGCGGCATCCACCACATCTGCTACGAGGTCGACGACATCCTGGCCGCGCGCGACAAGCTGCAGGCGTCGGGCGCGCGGGTGCTGGGCACGGGCGAGCCGAAGATCGGGGCCCACGGCAAGCCGGTCCTGTTCCTGCACCCCAAGGATTTCACCGGAACGCTGGTAGAGCTGGAACAAGTCTGATGGGTGTCTTTTCCGCAATCGTCGTTTTCATGATGATCTGGGCTATGGTCTTCATGCTTGGCCTGCAAGTCGGTCAGGACACCCAGGGCGACCGGGGAGAGCGGTCGCCGGGCACCCATGCCTCGACCCCCGCGAACCCGATCGGCGTCTACCGCCGCATCGCCTGGGCCACGGGGATCACCCTGGTCCTTTGGGTGCCGCTGGTCTGGTTCATCACTTCGGGGCAGTTGACCATCGACGATCTGCGCCGCTGGACCGGGCGCGACGTGCCGGGCTAGCGCCCCGACAGCCGGTGGAACAGGTGGGTAAAGGTCGCCGCCCCCACCACCGGCACCAGCAGGTTCACCACCGGGATCGACAGCGGGATCGCCATCAACACGCCGGTCAGCCAGATTTCGCCCCGGTGCTTGCTGCGAAAGGCGCGGGCCTCGGCCGGGGGCAGGTGTCGCGCAGCGCTCATCTGTGCATATTCACGGCCCAACAGAAAGCCGTTGACCCCCCAGAACAGCAGCAGCGCGATCGGGGCCAGAACCAGGTAGGCAATCAGCGCCAGCAGGTTGATACCGACCACCAGGCCCAGAAAACTGGCGCTTTCGCGCAGCGCCTCGCTCAGCGGTTGCGGGCGCGGTGCGGGCAGGTTCGGATAGTGACGATCCTCGACCGCATCGGCGATCCGATCCAGGAACAGGCCGGTAAACGCCGAGGCCACCGGCACCATCAGAAACACCGACGCCAGCAGGGTGACCGGGATGACGGCGATGCCGGCCACGTCGTTCAGCCAGGTCACCTCGCCCAGCCACGGGAGGGTCACAGCGGGCCCGACCAGCCAGTTCACCAGCCAGATCAGTACCAGCGAAAAGCCCAGCAGAAGGCCCGCCGACAGGCCGACGCCCGTCAGCAGAACGCGGCGAAACCGGGGGTCGCTGAGCTGGCCCAGGGCCTTGAGCGCGTCCCCGATCATGCCCCGACCCACTGCGTCTTGGTCGACAGGTCCGGGCGCGGGCGATCCGTCGGAACCGGGCCTTCGGTGCCGAGCACGATATAGCCGGCGACCCATTCCGTCGGCGCAAGGGACAGCCCTTCGGACAGGAAGTCCCGATCCGTCGACATCCAGCCCGACAGCCAGTTTGCCCCCCAGCCAGAGGCCAGGGCGGCGTTGACGAGGCCCAGGCAAACCGCGCCGGCGCTGAGCACCTGTTCGACCTGAGGGATCTTGTCGGAGGGCACGGGGGCCGCCACGACGGCGACCATCAGCGGGGCGTCACGGAACATGGCGGCGTTCTTTGGCAGCTTTTCGCCGTCGCGGCCCTGAGCATGGCCCAGCCGGTCGGTCAGGTCGGCCAACCGCGTCAGGGCGGCCCCTTGCAGGACGATCAGGCGCCAGGGTTCCAACTTGCCATGATCGGGGACGCGCAACGCGGCCTCCAGGATCGGGGTCAGTTCCGCACGGTCGGGCGCGGGGCCTGTCAGGGTCTTGGCAGGGCGGGACCGGCGGGAGCAGAGAAACTGCATCACTTCGGGGCGGGGCGTCAGGCGTGCGGGTGTTGTCATGGCGTCCATGTCGCAACGGCGCACGCAACATTCAAGCTTGGCGGTGACGGTCCTGCGACTAGGGTGGTGCGAAACACAAACGGGGGACGATCCATGCAGATCGACAGCATTCACCACGCGGGCCTGTCCGTGTCCGATTTCGACGCCGCGGTCGCCTGGTGGGGGCGACATTTTGGCTTTGCCCTGCTGGCGGAATGGGGCGATCCCGCCCTGCGCATGGGGCTGATCGGCAAGGGGGGCATCCATCTGGAACTGTTCTGCAAGCAGGGTGCCACGCCCGGACCAGACGAGGCGCAGAGCGTACCCGAGAGTTTCGGGCAGCGCGGGTGGAAACACCTGGCCTTTGCGGTGCCCGATCTGGAAAGCAGCATCGAGTCGCTGCGCGCGGCGGGCGTCGAGATTATCGTCGATCCCGTGCGCGACGCGCCGCCGGGCTATAGCTACGCGTTCTTTCGTGACCCGGACGGCAACCAGGTGGAACTGGTCGAACTGCCCTGACGACGGCCACCGGCGGACCCAGACTTTTGGAAAAGTCTGGGCAAATCCTTCGAAGGATTTGCGCCCGCGTCAGGCGTCGTCGGTCTTTTTGGTCGCAGCTTTCCTGGCGGGTGCCTTTTTGGCCGCGGGCTTTTTCGCGGCTGTTTTCTTTGGCGCGGCCTTCTTCTTGGCCGGGGCCTTCTTGCCGGCCTTGGCCGCACGCTCGGCGATCAAGTCGACCGCCTGGGCCATCGTCACGTCTTCGGGGGCGGTTCCCTTGGGGATCGTCGCGTTGATCTTTTCCCATTTGACGTAGGGGCCATAGCGCCCCTCCATGATATTCACGGGGCCGCCGCCTTCGGGATGTTCGCCCAGGGATTTCAGCGGCGCCGCCGCCGTGCGCCCGCGCCCGCGCGGGTTGGCGCGTTTTTCGGCCAGAACCTCGACCGCACGGTTCATGCCGATGGTAAAGACCTCTTCCTCATCGGGCAGGTTTGCGTAGACCGGCTTGGCGTCGTCGGGACCCTTGTGCATCACGTAGGGTCCATAGCGGCCCAGATTCGTCTCGATCGGTTGACCGTCTTCGGGGTGGGTGCCCACAAGACGCGGCAGGCTCAGCAGTTGCATCGCGCGGTCGAAATCCACGACGTCGGGCGCCCAGCTTTTGGGCAGGGACGACCGCTTGGGTTTCGGATTGTCCTCGGCCTTTTCGCCCAGCTGCACGTAGGGGCCGAACCGGCCCGATTTCAGCCAGACCTCCAGCCCGCTTTCAGGCTCGATCCCGAGCATCTTCTCATCGCCCGATTGCTCCCCTTCCATGCCCGGAGGGCCGAAGGGCCGGGTGTAGCGGCATTCCGGATAGCTGGAGCAGCCGATGAAGGCCCCGCCCGACCGCGCGGTGCGCATCGACAGGCGGCCTTCCTCGCATTTCGGGCACAGGCGGCGGTCGCGGCCATCCTCGCGTTCGGGGAACAGGTGCGGTTCCAGCACCTCGTTGATCTTCTCCAGAACGTCGGTGATCCGCAGCTCTGCCGTTTCGTCCACGGCAGCCTTGAAGTCGCGCCAGAAGCGGGCGAGCACGTCCTTGTAGTCGGCTTCGCCTGCGGACACGTGGTCCAGCTCGTCCTCCAGCCCGGCGGTGAAGTCGTAGCCGACGTATTTGCGGAAATAGTTCGACAGAAAGACCGTCACCAACCGTCCCTGATCTTGCGGGATCAGGCGGTTGCCGTCCTTTTGCACATAACCGCGGTCGACGATCGTGCCCAGGATTGACGCATAGGTCGAGGGGCGCCCGATCCCCAGCTCTTCCATCTTCTTGACCAGCGTCGCCTCGGTGTAGCGGGGCGGGGGCTGGGTGAAGCTTTGCTGGCCGAGCACGGCCCCGTCGCCCGACAGGCGCGCGTTGGTCGGTTCGGCGTCGCCCATCAAGGTGTCGGCCTTGGGATCGTTTTCGGCCAGCTTGTCGAAGTCGGGGCGCAGGCCGTTTGCATGTTTCTTGGCCACGTCGCCCTGATGAATGGCGGGCAGACGGCGGTCGTCGCCGTCGTCGGCGTCATCGTCGCGCCCTTCGGTATAGACCTTCATGAAGCCGTCGAAGACCACGACCTGACCATTGGCGCGCAGCTCGACCTGGTTGTCCGCGCTGCCGATGGTGACGACGGTGCGTTCCAGGCGCGCGGCCTCCATCTGGCTGGCCAGCGTCCGCTTCCAGATCAGATCATAGAGCTTCTTTTGTTCGCCATCGAGGCGCAGATCGTCGGCGGCCTTGGACATGTCGGTAGGCCGGATACATTCGTGCGCTTCCTGGGCGTTCTTGGCCTTGTTCTTGTAGATGCGCGGGCTGGACGGGACATAGCTGTCGCCATAGCGGGCGGCGATGGCGCCGCGTGCTTCGGCCACCGCTTCGGGGGCCATGTCGATGCCGTCGGTTCGCATGTAGGTGATGTGCCCGGCCTCATAGAGACGCTGGGCGGTACCCATGGCGGCCTTGGCCCCCATGCCGAACTTGCGGCTGGCCTCCTGCTGCAGGGTGGAGGTCATGAAGGGCGGGCTGGGATTGCGCGAGGCGGGCTTGGCCTCGACCCCCGTGACGGTCAGATCGCGGCTGGCCACGGCCTGCACGGCCAGCTCGGCCGAGGTGGCGTCCTTGAAGGTGAACCGTTCGACCTTGTCGCCCGCAAGCGATACCAGGCGCGCCTCGAAGGTCTGGCCACGCGGTGTTTCCAGGACGGCCCGGACGGTCCAGTATTCCTGGGGATCAAAGGCCTCTATCTCCATCTCGCGCTCGACGATCAGGCGCAGGCACACCGATTGCACCCGGCCCGCCGATTTCGAACCGGGCAGTTTGCGCCAGAGCACCGGCGACAAGGTGAAGCCGACCAGATAGTCCAGCGCGCGTCGTGCCAGGTAGGCGTGCACCAAGGGGGTGTCGATTTCACGCGGGTTGGCAATCGCCTCCTGCACGGCCTTTTTGGTGATGGCGTTGAAGGCGACCCGGCTGACCGGCATGTCCTTCTTGATGCCGCGCCGATTCAGCAGGGTTTCCTGCAGGTGCCAGGAAATCGCCTCGCCCTCGCGGTCGGGGTCGGTGGCGAGGATCAGGTTCGGGTCGTCGGCCAGCGCATCGGCGATGTCCTTGATCCGCTTCTTGCTGTCGGCGGGCACCTCCCACGTCATGTCAAAGCCGTTCTCGGTATCGACGGAGCCGTCCTTGCCCACTAGGTCGCGGACGTGGCCGTAACTGGCGAGAACGGTGTAATCCTTGCCCAGATATCCGTTGATGGTCTTGGCTTTGGCCGGGGATTCGACGACGACAACGGGCATGTTTGCGGGACCTCGGGGTGGTTCTGGATTGGCGTCATGGACCCTTCCGGCGGGGCCCATAGGCGGGGGACTCATGTGGCGAGCGTCCCATGATTGTCAATGCCATGGGCGGACGACGGTCAAAAGGGCGGGGTGCTGCGCGGCCCGTCCGGCAGATCCGAACGGGGCTTTGGGGGCCGCGCGGGCGGTCCGGTGTCAGGCTGTGCGCGCGGTCCGCACGCCGCGCCGGGCCGGTCCTTTCAGGGGGCGACCATCCGGGTCAGACCCGGACGAGACCACCGCCCGGTCGGCGGGCAATCGACCCCGACAGTTCCAGCTCCGAGAGTTCGGCGGCAAGGTGCGGTGCGGGGACGGGCCGGTCCTGCGACAGGTCGCGCAGCAACTGGTCCTCTCCGACGGGGACAGGGGACAGCAGGGTCAGGATCCGTTCGCGCAGGTCCGTGGTGTCCGCCTCGGGCTGCATGGACGGGGCAGGGGGCGTCAGCGCGACCTCAGGAGGAGGGGTCAGGCGGTCCAGCACCTCCAGCACGTCCTCGGCCCCGCGCACCAGGGTCGCGCCATCGCGCAACAGCATGTTGCAGCCCGAGGCGCGCCCGTCCAGCGGATGTCCGGGAACCGCCAGAACCTCCCGCCCCTGGTCGAGGGCATCTCGCGCGGTGATCATGGAGCCGGAGCGGGCCGCCGCCTCGACCACGACGACGGCCTGCGCCAGGCCGGATACGATCCGGTTGCGGCGCGGAAAATCGCGGGCCTGCGGGGACAGGCCAAAGGGGCGTTCGGACAGGGCGCAGCCCTGGGTCGCGATCTGCGTGCCCAGATCGGCATTTTCGGCCGGATAGATGCAATCCAGCCCGCCCGCGTGAACCGCAATGGTGCCCCCGTCCAGTGCGGCGCTGTGTGCGACCGTGTCGACACCACGCG
This sequence comes from Jannaschia sp. M317, assembly GCF_025141175.1. NCBI lineage: Bacteria > Pseudomonadati > Pseudomonadota > Alphaproteobacteria > Rhodobacterales > Roseobacteraceae > Jannaschia > Jannaschia sp. M317. The sequence continues at coordinate 1,127,093 of NZ_CP081155.1, forward strand.
CCAGGCCCGAAACGACGACAATCCCGGCCTCTGTCAGGTCACGCGACAGGGCACGGGTCATGCGCAGGGCCAGGCTGGACGCGTTGCGCGTGCCCACGATGGCCACGCAGCGCCGCTGCGCCAGCGTGGTGCGCCCCTGCGCCCAAAGCACGGCGGGCGCGTCCCCCACTTCGCCCAGGCGGCTGGGGTAGCCAGGGCCACCCAGCGTCAGCAGCTTGGCGTCGGCCTTGCGGGCGGCGCGGATTTCGCGGCGGATGTCGTCCTCGTTGGCGGGTCGGTATTTCGCGTCGCCTGCCTGCGCCGCCACCTCGGGCAGGGCGGCCAGCGCGCGCGTGGCGTCGCCATGTTCCGCGATCAGCCGCCGGAAGGTCGCGGGGCCGACCCGGCGGGACCGGGCGAGGCGCAGGCGGGCGAACATTTCTTCCTGCGAGGGGGGCGCGTCGAACAGGGGCAAGGGTGCCTCGGCCCAGCCGTCGGCGACGCGGATCAGTTCGGGAATCGCATACTCCATACGGGGATGGTCGCCGCAGGGGGTTGAGGAATGGTTAACGGGACCGCGACCACCAGCCATCGTCTGGGCGGAACATCTCGACCACCAGGCGAAAGTGCAGGGCATATACTATGCCGATCCCCGCGCCCACGATGACAAGCGCATCCAACTGACGGGCCAGCATCAACGTCAGCAGCGCGCCGTTCCCAAGGCCCAGCCCCGCAATCAACAGCCAGCCGGACACCCCACCAGCCAGCAAGATCGCGCCTAGCACGAGACCGGGCAGCATCGCCATCCAGGCCAGAAAGACGGACACCGCCAGCAACGCACCGGCAGAGCAGAGGGGGGGGACCCAGGCTATCTTGCCGCAGGTCAGGATGCTCAGGACGACCCCGAACAGTGGGATGAGGATCAGGGTCAGGACAGCCGCGCCCAGCAGGACACCGGGGTTGAAGGTCACCGGATCCGCCCGGACCGGGTGGGCAAAGGTCCGGGCGAAGACGGCCCGCAGGCCGGTGTCGGCGGGCACATCGACGGCGTCAGGCCGCGGAGCCGCCCACGGTCAGCCCGCCGATCAGAAGGGTCGGTTGCCCCACGCCTACGGGCACCCATTGCCCCTGCTTGCCGCAATTGCCCATGCCCGGATCCAGCGCCATGTCGTTGCCGATGGCGCGGATATTGGTCAGCGCGGTCGCCCCGTCGCCGATCAGGGTCGCGCCCTTGACCGGTTCGCCCACGACGCCGCCCCGCACGCGGTAGGCCTCGGTGCAGGAAAAGACGAACTTGCCGTTGGTGATATCCACCTGACCGCCGCCGAAGCCCACGGCATAGATGCCGTCCTTGACGTCGGCCACGATGTCGCCCGGCGCGGTGTCGCCGCCCAGCATGTAGGTGTTGGTCATCCGCGTCATGGGCGCATGAGCATAGCTTTCGCGGCGCCCGTTGCCGGTGGGGGCCACGCCCATCAGCCGCGCCGATTGCCGGTCCTGCATGTAGCCAACCAGAATGCCATCCTCGATCAGGGGCGTGCGGTTCGATGGCGTGCCTTCGTCGTCCACGGTGATCGACCCGCGCCGGTCCGGGATGGTGCCGTCGTCCAGCACCGTCACCCCGGCCGAGGCGACGCGTTGGCCCATCAGGCCCGCAAAGGCAGACTGCCCCTTGCGGTTGAAATCACCCTCCAACCCATGTCCGACGGCTTCGTGCAGCAGGATACCGGGCCAGCCGTTGCCAAGCGCCACGTCCATCACGCCTGCGGGGGCGGGGACTGCGGACAGGTTGACCACGGCGATGCGCAGCGCCTCGCGCGCGACGGATTGCCAGTGATCGGAGGTCATCAGGCTGGTCAGGCCGATCCGCCCGCCACCGCCCGCGCCGCCCGATTCGCGGCGGCCGTTTTCTTCGACGATGACGGATATGTTCAGGCGCACCATCGGACGGGTGTCCGCGACCGACACCCCATCGGCGCGCAGGATCTCTACCTCCTGCAGAGAGGCCGCCATCGACGCGCTGACCTGCACGACGCGCGGATCCAGCGCGCGGGCAAAGGCGTCGATCTCCCGCAGGGTGTCGAGCTTGACCGAAAAGGCCTGTCCGGCAATGGGATCGTCGTCGGTATAGAGTTTGCGATTGGTCCGCACGGGCGCATCCGCCAAGGTGCCGCCGCCGTCGCCCACGGCCAGGCGCGCGGTCTCGGCGGCGCGGCGCAGGGCCTGTTCGCTGACCTCGGTGGAATGGGCATAGCCCGCCGTCTCACCACGCACAGCGCGCAGGCCGAACCCCTCGGAGGCGTCGTAGCTGGCCGTCTTCACCCGCCCGTCGTCGAACACCACAACCTCGGAGCGGCGGCGTTCGAGAAACAGTTCTCCGTCGTCGGCCCCGTTCAGCGTCTCGCGCAGGACGGCCAGTGCGGTTTCGCGGTCGAGGTCGGTCTCGAAGGGGCGGAAGGGGGCGTCGGTCATGGCAAGCTCCGGGGAAGGCGGCGTTGCCTGTCAGATAGGGTATTCAGTGGCCGGACCCTAGGGGGCTGCGGCCAAGTCGGGTGTTTTCCTGTCTTCAGCAGGCCGCGCGGCCGCCGCCGGGCCGTCTGGCGTCTGCGATTCGCCGCAATCGGGCCCCCGGTATTCCGTCGTTCGTGCCGCCGGTGGTGCCTTGCGGCGAAGGCGGGGTTCACGCGGATCTGTTTGGGGTTCGATAACAGGCGCGCGAGGACTTGTCGGCGAGAGCTGTGAAAATTTCGGATCCTTTCGAATGTCACGCCAATAGCCTGCTTCAACCGTGCCGAAAGGGACGTGTCCCGCGCCACGGCGGTCCACGCGTCTGCAAGGATTCATACGTCGGCATGATCCCTGTCGCCCGTCAGTTCAACGTTGGAAAACATGCCCTTCCGACGCATCTGACCGGTGTGCGCCTTGCCTGGGCAACCCCCGCTCCCTTTGTTCGCAGACATCATGGTGCCGCAGCTCTGAAGTTTCGATGTGCAGGTGCCCGAGATAAAGGGGCTTGGGGTTCAACGCGTTCACGATACGCCGTCGAGCCGGGGCAAGCCGTCCTCCACGTTGGGGCGTGGATCGGCGCAATCACCCGTTCAGCCGGCGTTTGACGGGGTGATTGCCCTTGTCCCGTGGCGGTGACGGCGGCCACTTGCCTGTGTTCCGGTCGAACACGCAGCATGGCCGCCGGATTCTGTGGACCCGATCCATCGGACCGGACGGACACGGCACCGGGTCCCCGCCCCGCGCCGCCCGCCCTGCGGGGCGACAGGGTGCCACAGATCGTGTCCGGCCCCTTGCGCAAATGGTTCCGGTTATGGTCTTAGCGGGCGGAGACTCAACGGGGGGCCCTCGGCCCAGAGGCCCGACCGGACCGGAGCCGCCCCGCCAGACAGGATGACCGATATGAAGATGTCCCGATTCACCAAAGCGCTCGCGGTGGCCACCACGGCCCTCGCCGCGCTGCCGGCCCGCGCCCAGGATCTGTTCGGAGAGCTGCCGATCATCGGCACGCCGCAGCCCGGCGGCATGAGCTTTCAGCCCGCTGCGACCTCGCTGGCCGAAGAGATCCACTGGCTCGATGGGTTCCTGCTGGTGATCATCACCATCATCGCGCTGTTCGTGACCGGCCTGCTGGCCTGGGTCGTTCTGCGGTTCAACAAGAAGTCCAATCCGAACCCCGCGACGTTCACGCACAACTCTCCGCTGGAGGTCACCTGGACCGTCGTTCCGATTCTGATCCTGGTGGCGATCGGTGCGTTTTCCCTGCCGGTCCTGTTCGATCAGCAGCGCATCCCCAAGGGCGACGTGGTCGTCAAGGTGACCGGCTACCAGTGGTTCTGGGGCTATGAGTATCCCGAAGAGGGGATCGAGGAGTTCTCTTCCTACATGATCGGCACCGGCGATCACGTCCTGAACGAAGAGGTCAGCGCCCAGCTGATGGAGGCCGGTTACAGCGACGAGCATTTCCGCCTGGCCACCGACACCTCTGTCGTCGTGCCCGTGGGCAAGACCGTCGTGATGCAGGTCACCGCAGGCGACGTCATCCATTCCTGGACGATCCCGGCCTTTGGCGTGAAGCAGGACGGCATTCCGGGCCGCCTGGCTCAGCTGTGGTTCCAGGCCGATCAGGAAGGCATCTATTTCGGACAATGCTCCGAGCTGTGCGGCCAGGCCCATGCCTACATGCCGATCACCGTCAAGGTCGTCTCCGAAGAGGCCTATGCGGCTTGGGTCGAGGCCATGAAGGCCGGCGAGCTGGAGACCTGGTGATCCGTTGACCGACGCATCGCTTCATATCCCTGCCGATGGGCCTGTCTCTGACGAGGCGGGCCTGCGCGACTACTGGCAGCTGCTCAAGCCGCGCCTGATGTCGTTGTCGGTGTTCACCGCGTTGGTCGGCCTGTTGGTGGCACCGGGCGGCGTGCATCCGTTCCTGGGGGCGACGTCGATCCTGTGGATCGCGCTCGGGGCCGGGGCATCGGGGGCGCTGAACATGTGGTTCGACGCCGACATCGACCGGGTGATGAAGCGGACACGCAAACGCCCGATCCCTTCGGGGCGGGTCGCACCGGGCGATGCCCTGGCACTGGGCTTGTTCCTGTCGGGCGTGTCGGTCGTGATGCTGGGGCTGACGGCCAACTGGGTCGCGGCCTTCTGGTTGGGGTTCACCATCTTTTTCTACGCGGTCATCTATTCGATGTGGCTGAAGCGGACGACATCCTGGAACACGGTGATCGGTGGTCTGGCGGGGGCGTTTCCCCCGATGATCGGCTGGGCGGCCGCGACAGGTGGCACGCCGCTGGAGGCCTGGCTGCTGGTTGCGTTGATCTTCATGTGGACGCCGCCGCATTTCTGGGCGCTCGCTCTGTTCGTGAAACTGGACTACCACGCGGCCCGCATTCCGATGCTGACCGTGACCCACGGCCGCGAAGAAACCCGCAAACAGGCGCTGATCTACGCCGTTGGCTTGGCCATCGTGTCGATCTTCACCGCCTTCACCGCGATCGGCGGGCCGCTGACGCTGGCCGTTGCGGTGGTGTTGAATGCGGTGTTCCTCAAGGGGGCCTGGGACATGTGGCGCAGGACGGATGCCGACAGCGAGGCCGACAATCACGCGGTGGAAAAGGGGCTGTTCAAATGGTCTCTGGTCTATCTCTTTGCGCATTTCTCGGTTTTCGTGGCCGAGGCGGCGCTGCCGTTCGGAGGTTGGTGAATGCATCAGGATCATGAACTTCACACCCGCCGCAGGGGCCGGAACTTCGGCGTTCTGGGCGTCTTGCTGGCCTTTATCGTGATCGTGTTCGGCGTGACCGTGGCCAAGGTTCAGACCGGCGGCTTTTCCGAAGGGTTCGACCACGTGGCACGGCCCGCGTTGATCCCCGGCCAGACCGAGGGGGGCGACCAATGAGACGTTGGTGGCGCAACCTGACGGATAATGGCCGGGTCATCGCGATGACCGGCGCGACCGTGATCGGCATGGGGTCGCTGGGCTGGGCGGCGGTTCCGCTTTATGATCTGTTCTGTCGGGTGACCGGGTATGGCGGCACCACATCCCAGGCGGATGCAGGATCCGACATCGTCCTGGATCAGACCGTTCTGGTCCGGTTCGACGCTTCGCGGGAACGCGGGATGCCCTGGACCTTCAAGCCGGTCGTCCCCTCGATGGAGGTGCGCATCGGCGCGACGAGCCTGGCCTTCTACGAGGCCCACAACCCGACCGACAAACCGGTCGCCGGAACCGCCAGTTTCAACGTGGCCCCCTATGCCGCCGGCCCACATTTCGTAAAGATCGACTGCTTCTGCTTCGAAGAACAGATCCTGCAGCCCGGCGAAACCGTTTCGATGCCCGTCACCTTCTTCGTCGACCCGGAGATCGTCGACGACCCGGAGGCCAAGGGCATCCCCGAAATCACCCTGTCCTACACATTTCATGTAATGGACTTGCCCGAAGACTACGCCGCGTTGCAAACCGACGCGCTGACGACGACCAACTGAGAGGCACGAAGATGGCCCACGCCAAGAACCACGACTACCACATCCTCCCGCCCTCGATCTGGCCGTTCATCGGCGCGGTTGCTGGCTTCTTCATGCTGATCGGCGCGGTGCTGTGGATGAAGGGATCCGGCCCCTGGCTTTTCGCCGCCGGTTTCGTCGGCGTGCTGGGCGTGATGTTCGCCTGGTGGTCGGACGTCGTGCGCGAATCGAACGTAGGCGATCACACGCCGGTCGTTCGCATCGGCCTGCGCTATGGATTCATCTTCTTCATCATGTCCGAGGTCATGTTCTTCGCGGCCTGGTTCTGGTCGTTCTTCAAGCATGCCATCTATCCGATGGGCCCGCTCAGCCCCGGTGTTGACGGCGTCTGGCCGCCCGTGGGGATCGAGACCTTCGACCCTTGGCACCTGCCTCTGATCAATACGCTGATCCTGCTGTGCTCGGGGGCCGCCGCGACCTGGGCGCACCACGCTCTGGTGCACGAAAACAACCGCCAGGACATGAAGTGGGGCCTGATCCTCGCCGTGGCCCTGGGCGTCTTGTTCACGGCGTTCCAGATCTATGAATACAGCCACGCGGCCTTTGGCTTCTCCGGCAATATCTATGGTGCCAACTTCTTCATGGCGACGGGTTTCCACGGGGTCCACGTCTTCATCGGGACGATCTTCCTGCTGGTTTGCCTGTTCCGCCTGCAGGCCGGTCACTTCACCCCCGAAAAGCACATCGGCTTCGAGGCGGCTGCCTGGTACTGGCACTTCGTCGACGTCGTGTGGCTGTTCCTGTTCGCCGCCATCTACGTCTGGGGCGGCTGACGGCGTCAATCTTTTCGAAAAGATTGACCAAATCCTTCGAAGGATTTGGACGGCGCGGGCTTCCCGCGCCGTTCCCTGTTTGAAAGACCCCGATGCGTTTCCTCGTCCCTTTTCTTTTCGGTCTGACCGGTTTTGCCGTGCTGGTCGCTTTGGGCGTCTGGCAGTTGCAGCGTCTTGACTGGAAAGAGGGTGTCATCGCGCAGATCGAGGCGCGGATCACTGCCGCGCCCGTCGATCTGCCGCCGACCCCTGACCAGTCCGCTGACAATTTCCTGCCTGTCCGCCTGGACGCCCGCGTCACAGGGGCCCCGTTGCGCGTCCTGGGTGCCTGGCGAGGCGGGTCCGGCTATCGGATCGTGGCACCGGTCGAGACGGGGGGGCGGCGCGTGCTGGTGGATTTCGGTCTGGTCCCGCTCTCGGCTTCGGAGACCACGCTGGCGCCGGGCCCCTACGCGATCATCGGGAACCTGTCCTGGCCAGACGACGTCACATCCGCCACGCCCGACCCCGAGGGCAGCACCTGGTTCGGGCGCGACGTGTCTGCCATGGCGGACACGCTGGGCACGGATCCGCTGATGGTGGTTGCCCGCACGGTTACCCCCTCCGCCGGGCCGCAGCCCTTGCCCGTCGGGGTCGAGGGGATCCCGAACTCTCACCTCGGGTATGCGATCCAATGGTTCGGGCTGGCACTTGTCTGGCTGGGGATGACAGTCTTCCTGCTGTGGCGTATCAGACGCCGCACCCTCTGAGAGAGACCCGAATGCGCTATATCTCCACCCGTGGCCAGGCACCGACCCTGGGCTTTGAGGACACCATGCTGACCGGGCTGGCCCGCGACGGTGGCCTTTATGTGCCCGAGACCATGCCGGTTCTGTCCCATGCGCAGATCGCAGCGTTGGCGGGCCTGCCCTACGAGGAGGTCGCGCAGCGGGTGATGTGGCCCTTCGTTTCCGAGGCCTTTGCCGAGGACGATTTCGCGGCGATGATTTCGCGCGCCTATGCGGGTTTTGGCCACGACGCCCGCGCACCGCTGGTTCAATTGGGGCCAAACCATTTCCTGCTGGAGCTTTTCCACGGGCCGACCCTGGCCTTCAAGGACTTTGCCATGCAGCTAATCGGACAGATGTTCGAACACACGCTGACCCGGCGCGGCCAGAAGGTGACCATTGTCGGTGCCACGTCGGGCGATACGGGATCGGCTGCGATCGAGGCGTTCCGTGGACTGGACGCGGTTGACGTCTTCATTCTGTATCCCCACGGCCGGGTGTCAGAGGTGCAGCGCCGACAGATGACCACGCCGACCGAGGCGAACGTGCACACCCTGGCCGTGACCGGGCATTTCGACGATTGCCAGGCGCGGGTGAAGGACATGTTCAACGATTTCGCCTTCCGTGACCGGGTTGGTCTGGCGGGTGTGAACTCGATCAATTTTGCCCGGGTACTGGCGCAGGTGGTCTATTACTTCACCGCCGCCACTGCCCTCGGTGCCCCGCACCGAGAGGTCAGTTTTACCGTGCCCACGGGCAACTTCGGCGATATCTTTGCCGGCCATATCGCCAAGCGGATGGGCCTGCCGATCAAGCAACTGGTCGTGGCGACGAACCAGAACGACATTCTTCACCGCTGTCTGAGCACCGGGGAATACCGGGTCGGGACGGTCGAGCCCTCGATCTCTCCGTCGATGGATATCCAGGTCAGCAGCAATTTCGAGCGGGCGCTGCACCTGGCCTACGGCGGGGACGGCGGGGCCATCGCGCAACTGATGGAAGAGTTGAAGGGCGGCGGCTTTACGGTCAGTCAGGGTGCGCTGCAGGCCTTGCAGGACATCTATACCTCGGGCCGCGCGTCCGAGACAGAAACGGCCGCAGCCATCACCGGGATGCTGCGACGCACGGGCGAAACCCTGTGCCCTCATACCGCCGTGGGCACCCATGTCGCCGAGGCGCATCTGGGCAGCACCCCGATGGTGACCCTGGCCACCGCTCATCCCGCCAAGTTCCCCGACGCGGTCGAGGCCGCGACCGGCACCCGCCCCGCCCTGCCGCCGCGCATGGCGGATCTGTTCGACCGGGACGAACGCATTCTTCTGGTCGACAACGACCTGGCCGCCATCGAGGCGGTGATTGACGAAAGGCGCGCAACATGAGCGTGCAGATCACGCGGTTCCCCAACGGCTTTCGTGTTGTGACCGAACACATGCCCGGCCTGCAATCCGCCAGCGTCGGCATCTGGGTTGGGGCCGGCGGGCGCCACGAGGCAAGCGAACAGAACGGCATCGCCCATTTTCTTGAACACATGGCGTTCAAGGGGACGGACCGCCGATCTGCCCTGCAGATCGCCGAAGAGATCGAGGACGTGGGCGGCTATATCAACGCTTATACCTCCCGCGAGGTGACCGCCTATTACGCCCGGGTGCTCAAGGACGATGTGCCGCTGGCCGTCGATCTGATCGCCGACATCGTGTTGAACCCTGTCTTCGACGAGCGCGAGATCGAGGTGGAGCGGGGCGTCATCCTGCAGGAAATCGGGCAGGCGATGGACACGCCCGACGACATCATATTTGACTGGCTGCAGGAAGCGGCCTATCCGGAACAGCCGATGGGCCGCACCATCCTGGGTCCGTCGGAACGGGTGTCGGCCTTTGGGCGCCGTGACCTGACGGATTTCGTGCAGCAGAATTATGGGCCCGGACAGATGATCCTGTCAGCCGCAGGGGCGGTAGATCATGACGCCATCGTGCGCCTGGCCGAATCGCTGTTCGGACATTTGCCCGCGCAGCCCCAGAAGCTGCCGGAATTGAGCCGCTACCAGGGCGGCGAGGCGCGCCATGTACGGCGTCTGGAACAGGCGCATGTCGCGCTCGGTTTCGATCAACCCGGGTACCGCGACGACGATATCTATACCGCACAGATCTTTGCCAGTGTCATGGGCGGCGGCATGTCGTCCCGTCTGTTTCAGGAGGCCCGCGAAAAGCGCGGCCTCTGCTATACGATCTTTGCCAGTGTCGGGGCCTATTCCGATACCGGGCTGCTGACCGTCTATGCCGGCACCGCCGAGGAAGACGTGGCCGGTCTGACGACGCTGACCATGGATGAGCTTCGGCGCGCCGCGGACGACATGTCCGAGGCGGAGGTGGCGCGGGCCCGGACGCAGATGAAGTCGGGGATGCTGATGGGGTTGGAATCGCCCTCGTCACGGGCGGAACGTCTGGCCCGGGTCGTGGCGATCTGGGATCGGGTGCCGCCCCTGTCCGAGGTCGTGGACCGGATCGACGCCGTCGATGCCGCCGCCGTCCGCGCCCACGCGGAGCGGTTGACGCAGGGGGCGCCGACACTGGCGCTCTATGGCCCGGTCGACAGCGCACCGGACGTGGAGACCCTGCGCAGGCGGCTCGCCGCGTGATGCTGCCCAGCTTTCGCAAGCCGAAGATCGAAACGGATCGGATGGTGCTGCGACTGCCGCAGCATGGCGATTATCGCGCCTGGGTGTCGCTGCGCGAAGGGTCCGCCCCGTTCCTGCAACCCTGGGAGCCGGAATGGGCCCCCGACCACCTGAGCCGCAAGAGCTTCACTAACCGGGTCTATTGGGCGCAACGCAGCCAGTCCCAGGGCTCTGCGCTGGCCTTGTTCCTGGCGCGCAAGGACGATGGCATGCTGATGGGGGCGATCACGCTGGACAACATCCGGCGCGGTCCGGCGCAATCGGCGACCATGGGGTATTGGATCGGACAGGCTCACGCACGGCAGGGCTATATGCACGAGGCGATCACGGCCCTGTCGTATCATGCCTTCAGGCGTCTGGACCTGAGCCGGTTGGAGGCCGCCTGTCTGGAAGAAAACGGGGCCTCCCGCGGGTTGTTGGAAAAATCCGGCTTCAAATACGAGGGCGTGGCGCAGAGCTATCTGCAGATCGCCGGGCGGTGGCGAAATCACGTGCTCTACGCGATGCTGCGGTCCGATCGGCGCGGCCGGGCCTGAGGCCGGACCCCAACCGCCCCGGCATGCGTTGCCCCTCCAACCCCAAGGAGGATCCAACATGCCCGCCCCGACCATCCGCCGCATCCCGACCGTCGACCCCGCCACCTTTGCCTTCGAGATCGAGGGCGAGGTCTCCGCCGAGGAAATGGAGACGTTGGCCAAGCAGATGAACGCAGCCTTCGATACCTATGATCAGGTCAACATGCTGCTGGTTTTCGCGCCCTACGGCGGCAGCGAGCTGGGCGCGGGGCTGGATTGGGAATCGATCCGGTCGCGGTTCCGGTCGCTGTCGCACGTCAACAAATACGCCGTCGTCGGCGCGCCCGAGGGGGCGGCGATGATGATCGAGGCGGTGGGCCGGATGATCCCGGTAGAGGCGCGGACCTTCGATCTGCCCGACATCGATGCCGCCTGGGACTTTGTCGGCACACGCCCGGCCTGAGGCGTGGCGGTCAGAGTTTTCGAAAACTCTGACCAAATCCTTCGAAGGATTTGGCTGCCGCGCTATTGTTGGGGCAGGAGGATCCGCACATGCGCCTACTGCTTGCCTGCCTGCTTTTGAGTCCGACGATCCTGTTTGCGCAGGATCGCAGGCCCAGCCATTGCATCGCCATCGCCGAGGCACCGGGTCTGGCCTATATCCAGACCGCCAGTTTCGCGGCGCCGCTGCCCGACGATTACACTGTGCGGCTGAACTACATCGACCACGCCATGTTCCTGCTGGAAACGCCGGGCGGGTTGCGCGCCGTGACCGATTTCGTGGGTTTCATCGGGGCCACGCGCCTGCCCGACGTGGTCACCATGAACCGTGCCCACATCTCCCATTGGGACCCGACGCCGGACCCGGAGATTCCCCATGTCCTGCCCGGCTGGTCGGACCGCGTGGGCGACCCGGCGAACCATCACCTGGATCTGGGCGAAATGCTCGTGCGGTCGGTGTCCACCGATATCCGATCCCGAGCCGGGGTGGGGGTGGAGCGGAACGGCAATTCCATTTTCGTGTTCGAGGTGGGGGGCCTGTGTATCGGTCACCTGGGTCATCTGCACCATGAACCGACGGCCGAACAATATGCCGCGCTTGGTCGGCTGGATGTGGTCATGGCCCCGGTCGATGGCGGGCTGACCGTGGACATCCCGACGATGATCCGGGTGCTGACGCGGCTGCGGTCCTCGCTGATCCTGCCGATGCATTGGTTCGGCGAAGGCACCTTGCAGCAATTCCTTGCCGGCATGTCTGGCGACTTCGCGGTTGAGCGTCGCGCGGAAAGCCATATTGAGGTCTCGCTCCGAACCCTGCCGTCGCAGCCGACCATCGTGGTGCTGCGCCCCTCTTATCTGACGGACCCTGAATGACCTATGCCCCCGCGACCGGCGCCTTTGCCGAGGCGCTCCGAGCTGATCTGCCGCCCGAAACCTTTCGCCCGCTGGAGCCGCGCTATACAGAAGAGCCGCGCGGGCGGTGGCAGGGGCGGGGGGGCTTGCTGGTGGCACCCGCTTCGGTGGCAGAGGTCGCGACATTGGTGCGCGCGGCGGGGCAGGCGGGGGTGCCGATCGTGCCCTATGGCGGCGGCACTGGTCTGGTCGGCGGACAAGTGGCGGGCGACCTGACGGACCCGTTGATCCTGTCGCTGGAACGGCTGAACCGGATCCGGTCGGTGGACCCGGTCGAAAATGCTCTGGTGGCCGAGGCGGGTGTGATCCTGCAGGTGGCGCAGGACGCGGCCGAGGCGGCGGATCGTCTGTTCCCGCTGAGCATCGCGTCACAGGGCAGCGCGCGGATCGGCGGGATCCTGTCGACCAATGCGGGCGGCGTGAATGTCCTGCGCTATGGCAATGCGCGTGACCTGTGCCTGGGGCTGGAGGCGGTGCTGCCGGACGGGTCGGTCCTGAACGGGTTGTCGCCGCTGCGCAAGAACAACACGGGATATGACCTGCGGCACCTGTTGATCGGGGCCGAGGGTACTCTGGGCATCATTACCGCCGCGACGCTGAAGCTGCTGCCGCGCCCTGTCAGGACCGGGGCCGCGATGCTGGCCGTCCGCGACCCGCAGGCGGCGCTGGACCTGCTGAACCTGGCGCGGGACCGGATCGGAGAGGGCGTTTCCGCCTTTGAGCTGATCGGCCGCGCCGGTCTCGACTTTCTGACCGAAACCTTGCCCGATGTGCGCCTGCCGATCGGGCACCCGGATTGGTCCGTCCTGATCGACCTGGGGCTGGGGGCTAGCGGCGACCCGGAGGGGGCGCTGACGTCGCTGTTCGAGACGGCGCATGCGCGCGGGCTGGTGACCGACGGGACCATCGCCCAGTCGGAACAACAGCGGCAGGATTTCTGGGCCGTGCGCGAAAACATCCCCGAGGCGAACCGGCGCATCGGGTCGATCAGCAGCCACGATATCTCCGTTCCGCTGGCCGCGATTCCGGCCTTCATCGCCGATGGTCCGGGGATCCTGGCGAAGATCGGGGATTTCAGGATCAACTGCTTTGGGCATGTCGGGGACGGCAACCTGCACTACAACGTTTTCCCGCAATCGGGCCGCAGCCGCGCGGATCATGAAGACCAGCGCGAGGCGATCAAGTCCGCCGTGCACGACCTGACCCATTCCCACGGCGGATCGGTCAGCGCGGAACATGGGGTCGGGCGGCTGAAAGTCGGTGATCTGGAACGCTATGTGGATCCGACCAAACTGCTGGCGATGCGGGCGATCAAGGGGGCGCTGGATCCACGGGGCATCATGAACCCCGGCGTCATGTTGCGCGCCAGGTAACCTGTCGCGGGCGTGCCCCTGAACGGGGTGCGCCCTGCCGGGGGAGGCAGGGCGCGGGGGGGAATGGGTGGCTGTCTGCTTGCGCCACGCCTTACCCTTGCACCCGAAGTGTTACCAAAGTGTTTACGCGGGGCGGCGCGTGCGAAAATTTCTCACGCGCCCTCGAAATCGCAGATCGTATGGATCTGCATGCCCATGTCTTCCAGCACCTTCCGGCCGCCCAGCTCTGGCAGGTCGACGACGAAGGCACAGCCGACGATATCGCAGCCCAGCCGTTCCAGAAGGGAAATCCCCGCCCGCGCGGTGCCGCCGGTCGCCAGAAGATCGTCGACCAGCAGAACCCGAGACCCGGCGGGCAGGGCGTCGCGGTGGATTTCGACCGTGGCGGTGCCGTATTCCAGCGCGTAATCCTGGCTGAACGTCTCTCCGGGCAGTTTGCCCTTTTTACGGATCGGAACGAAGCCGGTGCCCAGCTGATGCGCGATGGCTCCGCCCAGGATAAAGCCCCGCGCCTCCAGGCCCGCGACAGCGTCGATTGGCTCGCCGGCCCAGGGGGCCAGCAGCTGATCCACGCACAGCCGCATGCCCCGCGCATCGGCAAACAAGGTGGTCACGTCTCGGAACATGATCCCTTCGTGAGGGAAATCGGGAATGGTACGGATATAGTCGCGGACCGTCTTGCGCTGCATGTCAGCTTTCCTCGTCGGCTGTGGGGGCACCCCGGTAGTGACGCCGCAGCGCCATGGCGTCCTGACCTTCCAGCCGGACGACGGAATTGCCGGTCTCGGCAAAGACGGAGCGGCGGTAATCCGGCCCCTCGATATCGGTCATCAGGCCCAGGGCCTGGGTCACCTCTTCCAGCAGGATCGAGGCGATTTCCCGGCGGCGCGCCTGTGCGGAGATGGCGATCAATGCCTCGCGGATCTCGTTGTCGCGGGCGCGCAGGGCCACGCGACCCAGCGGCAGGACATTGCCGTCCAGCCCCTCGACCCCGGTGTCTTCCATCACCTGACCCGGCGGCGTGGCGACCACGTGGATGGCAATGTCCGTGGCTCCGCGTCCGCCCGCGATCCGGGTCAGGCGCACCCCCGCGTCCAGCGCGTTGATCTGGCCCAGAGCGGCGTCCAGACCGGCCTCGAAGATGGCGCGCTGATAGGGCAGCAGCGCGGGCGTGACCGAGACCAGCGCGACGGTCAGATCCTGGCGCTTGTCTTCCGGCCAGCGCAGGATCGGTTTTTGGCAGGCGTCGCCCGGCGGCGCGGCGCAGGCGACCGCGCGATAGAATTCTTCGTCCGTCAGAGGGCCGGGCACGACGACGAATTCCTGCGCCGCGGCGGGCAGGGCAGCCAGCAGAAAGACGGCGGCCAGTCTCACAGCACGCGGCCCGCGATGGTGGACAGGCGGGTGATCATGTCCGGGTCGCGTGCGTCCGGGGCGGTCATGATCGCATGGTCCAGCGCCGTGGCGCAGCCCGCGCCGCAGCTTGCGCCCACAAGGCCCGGCAGCGCGGCGACCATGGCGGCGGCGCGGCCGACGTTTCCGTGCAGCGTCTCGAGGATGTCGGTGATCTGAACGTTGCCGTGATCCGGATGCCAGCTGTCGAAATCGGTGACCATCGCGACAGAGGCATAGTGCAGCTCCGCCTCGCGGGCGAGTTTTGCCTCGGGCATGTTGGTCATGCCGATCACGTCGCAGCCCCATTGCCGATAAAGATGCGATTCCGCCTTGGTCGAAAACTGCGGCCCCTCCATCGCCAGATAGGTGCCGCCCTCGTGCACCGTGGCCCCGCCCTGGCGCGCGGCTTCCGCGCAGGCTGCCGACAGCCTGGGGCAGACCGGATCTGCGACCGAGACATGAGCCACCAGACCTGGTCCGAAAAAGGTTTTCTCGCGTGCGAAGGTGCGGTCGATGAACTGGTCGACGATGACAAAATGGCCCGGTGCCATGTCCTCTCGGAATGACCCGGTGGCCGAGACGGAGACGAGGTGCGTCACCCCCGCCGCCTTCATCGCGGCCACGTTGGCGCGGTAGTTCACCGTCGACGGCGTCTGAACGTGCCCGCGCCCATGGCGCGGCAGAAACACCATGCGCGTGCCCCCCAGCGTCCCGATCAGCAGGTCGTCCGACGGTGCCCCCCAGGGTGTATCGAAGGCGGTCCAGACCGCGTCTTCCAACCCGTCCACCTGATAGAGGCCAGAGCCGCCGATGATGCCGATGACAGGGTTCATGCGCGTTCTCCGACCGTTCGCCTGCGCCAGACTATCAGGCGGCGCGCCGGGGACCAGCCCCGCGTGTCGCTGTCACTCCCGCTCCTTCTGGATGATCCCGGTCAGGGCGGCGGCCCCCAGCGCGGTGATGATCCAGCCGAGCAGGTTCAGAAAGAAGCTGGCGACCCAGACCCATTTGCCCCAGACGCCCCGGTTGGGCGAGGGTGCCCAGGCATCGGTCTGGTTCAGGTCGATGATCGGGATCACCAGATCGGCGGCATAGGCGTAGCGGTTGAACGTCTCCCAATCCTGTCCGGCTTGCGTGGTTTCGCTCCAGACCTGCGCGGGGTTGTCGGGGCATGTCTGCGGGCAAGCGATCATCGCCTGCCACGCCTCCGAGATCTGAACCGGACCGGAGTTCGGGGCGAAGGTCCCCGTCTCCCAGGCCTGATGGGCGAGGAAGGTGGCGAGGAGCCAGAGGGCGATCAGGCAATAGAGCGCCCGATGCGGGCGGTAGCCATGACCCACGACCACGCGCAGGGTCCAGTCCCACAGCACGCACGCCGGATGCCAGACGCGCCGCCAGAGAAACCGGGGCCAGTCCCACCACGTCCCGGCGGGTTTCGCCAACAGGCGGCGGCGCAGGTCCACATGCTCCCGCTTTTCCCGCTCATAGAGCACCCTTCGCGCATCCCCGTCCCGGCCCATGGCGCGGTAGACCCGGGCGAGCTGGGTGTAGGGCTGGGGGGTGAAGGCTCCGTCGAAGTAGCTGCCGGAAGCCAGCCAGCGCAGCCGCGCGTCCACGTCGAGGTCGCCATGGATCCGGTCGTAGGTCAGACCGTCCAGGAGCAACCGCCCGTCCGTTGGCCAACAGGTCAGGTCATCTGCCCAGCCGGTGACATGGGCCCCCGCGAACGCCATGCTTCCCGCCAGGCAACGAGCCCCGTCCCGCCAGAACAGCCCGCCCTTCACCTCCGCGCTTTGCACGTTGAGAGCAAAGCCCTCTGCGTTGGACAGGGTCGCGCCCACGCAGGACAACTGCCCGCCGATGACGGCCCCGGAGAGGCGGACCTCTCCGGTCGCCGTGACGCCGGGCAGGAAGATGCCGCCCTTCACCTCCGCGCCTTCCGCGTTGAGGGCAGGGCCCCCTGCGTTCGACAGAGTCGCACCCACGCAGGACAACTGCCCGCCGATGGCGGCCCCGGAAAGGCTGACCTCTCCGGTTGTCGTGACGCCGGGCAGGAAGACGTCTCCCTTCACCTCCGCGCCTTGCGCGGTGAGGGCATGGCCCCCTGCGTTGGACAGAGTCGCGCCCACGCAGGCCAACTGACCGCCGATGATGGCATCGGGGAGGCGGACCTCTCCGGTCGTCGTGACCCCGCCAAGGAAGACGCTGCCCTTCACCTCTGCGCCTTGCGCGTTGAGGGCGGGGAGGTGGCTGTTGTTGAGGTTGAGCGCGGTCAGGCGGGTCTGCATCGCCTCCACGCCATCGGTGAAGCGGCAGGCTATCAGGCCGGTCGCTCCGCGCGCCGTCTGAAAGGACAGGTCGAGCGCACCGGTGACCCGGGCCCCGTAGAGCCGCACCCCCCACCCCTGCACCTGGCACGCCTCGCAGCCGCCGAGGATCAGGTAGCGCAGGACGTCGGCCCGGATTGTCCGGTCCGGGCCCGCGTCCCCCGGCGGCAGCTTACGGTCGCCAAGGACGCAGACCTCTCCCGCCTGAACGGCCTCCAGCAAATGTTCCTCCGCCGGGGTGGGGCCGCCGAGGTGGGTGTCGATGTCGTCGCGGGTCAGGATCAGGGGCATGGCGCGACCCTAGCCGGTCCGCCGCCGTGTGCAACGGGGCGGGGGGTGTTGCCAGGGGCCCAAGCCTGTTACACGCAGGCCAAATCCCTCCCTTTGATCCGAGAGTCGTTCCCTTGAGCAGTTCACCACTGGCAAGCCTCGCCAACCTATTCGACCGCCCCGACCTGCGCGTCGCCCCCACCGCCCCGCTGAACCCCGCCCGATTCCGCATCGAGATTCTGGCCGGTCTGACCGTCGCCCTGGCGCTTGTGCCCGAAGCCGTTGCCTTTGCTTTCGTGGCGGGGGTCAACCCGCTGGTCGGTCTTTATGCGGCCTTTATCGTGGGGTTGATCACGGCGTTGATCGGCGGACGGCCCGGCATGATTTCGGGCGCGACCGGGGCCTTGGCCGTGGTGATGGTCAGCCTGGTGGCGCAGCACGGTGTGGAATACCTCTTTGCGACGGTCGTTCTGATGGGATTGTTGCAGATCTTCGCGGGCGTGATGCGTTGGGGCAAATTCATCCGCCTGGTGCCGCACCCGGTGATGCTGGGCTTTGTCAACGGCCTGGCCATCGTCATCTTTCTGGCTCAGCTGACGCAGTTCCGCACGGCGGACGGGTCCTGGCTGCCGCCTACGGATATCCTGCTGATGCTGGGCCTGGTGGCCGTGACCATGGCGGTGATCTGGGGCCTGCCCAAGGTGACGAACATCATCCCCGCGCCCCTGGCCGGGATCGGCGTGACCGCCGCCATCGTGATTCTGTTCGGATTGCCGACGCCGACCGTTGGCGACATGGCCTCGATCTCTGGCGGGCTGCCCATGTTCCACATCCCCATGGTTCCGATCAACCTGGAGACGTTGCAGATCATCCTGCCCTATGCCCTGATCCTTGCGGCCATCGGCCTGATCGAAAGCCTTCTGACCCTGAACCTGGTTGGTGAAATCACCGGTCAGCGCGGCGGCGCGTCGCAGGAATGCATCGCTCAGGGTGCGGCCAACACGGTGACCGGGTTCTTTGGCGGCATGGGCGGTTGTGCCATGATCGGTCAGTCGATGATCAACGTGAAATCCGGCGGGCGCACCCGCGTCTCGGGTATCTCGGCGGCTCTGTTCCTGCTGGCCTTCATCGTGGTCGCGGCACCCTTGATCGAGCGGATCCCCCTGGCCGCGCTGGTGGGGGTGATGTTCATGGTGGTGATCGGCACCTTTGCGTGGAACTCGCTCAAGATCCTGTTCAAGGTGCCCCGCATCGACGCGGTGGTCATCATCCTGGTGACCGTTGTGACCGTGATGACCGACCTTGCCATCGCGGTGGTCGTGGGCGTCATCGTCTCGGCGCTGGCCTACGCCTGGCAGAACGCCACCCGCATCCGCGCCACCACCTACGAGACGCCGGAAGGCGCGCGCGTCTATCAGGTCAACGGGCCGCTGTTCTTCGGCTCTGCCGCCGGGTTCACCGAGCTGTTCGACCCCAAGGAGGACCCGTCCGTCGTGATCGTGGACTTCGCCGAAAGCCGGGTCGCGGATCAATCCGCCCTGCAGGCCATCGAGGCGCTGGCGGCCAAGTACGAGGCGGCCGGCAAGACGATCCAGCTGCGCCACCTCAGCCGCGACTGCCACAAACTGCTGACCCGCGCAGGCCACCTGATCATCGACAGCGACGATGACCCGGATTACGCCATCGCGGCCAACTATTCGGTCCGCACCGGCATCCTGGAAGGCGGCCACTGACGGTGGCGGGCCTTGCGCGGGGCCACCGCCGGGGATAGTGAGGACGGGACGGGTGGCAGTGAGGACCCGTCCCCCCACATTGTCATCCCCGGTAGAAGGAGGCCGCGCGCGTGAAGCGTCCGTCCCGTCCTGTCGCCCGTCAGTCCGTGGACTGGCTGGCGGCGCACGAACAACACATGAAATGGCTGGCCCTGGCCCTTGGGCTGGGCAGCACCGTGGCCATCGTTCAGAACTGGCATCCCTGGCCGATGATCCTGGGTCTGCCGTTCTGCCTGATCTGGATCTTCTGCGCCTGGCTGCATGGCGAGCGGCAGTTGAAATATATCAACATGCTGTTCTCGGCTCTGTACCTTTACGGTCTGACGCGCTGGATCCTTTTTGGATAGCGGCCAACCGGGCCCGGATCAGTCGTCCGGGCGGGTCAGCTCGAAAACGTCTCGGACGGTCGTGTAGTCGCGATATCCCATCCGGGCCAACGGCTGGAAGGTCGTCACGTCAAATCGGCCGTCGCGCAGACATTCGTCGCGGATATGCACGCCCGTCACCTCGCCGAAGACCGCGACATTGCTGTCGCCGGGCAGGGGCACGATCTGGGTCAGGCGGCATTCCAGGGCTGCCGGGGCCCCGGCCACGCGGGGACAGTCGATGGTTTCGCAGGCGGCCTTTTGCACCCCGGCCGCGGCAAACTCATCCTCGCCCGCAGGCAGGCCCGCCGAGGTTGCGTTCATCGCGTCACGCACCGCATGTTCGACGATATTGACGCAGAACACGCCGGTTTCGCGGATCTGGGCCACGCTGTCCTTGGTATTGTCCCGGTCCGGTTTGGCCGAGGTCGAGGCGAACATCACCTGAGGCGGCACATAGGCCACCGCGTTGAAGAACGAATAGGGGGCCAGGTTGTCCCCAAGCTGCCCGCGCGTGGAAATCCAGCCGATCGGGCGCGGCGAGACGATGGCATTGAACGGATTGTGCGGCAGGCCGTGGCCGTCTTCGGGGCGGTAGAACATCGGGGACCTCTGTTGGCTTCTCCGCCCTGACTAGCGGTCCGGAGGATGGGGGGGAAGGTGCCGCGCCGCTGTGGGCCCTGGCGGTCGAGGCGGGTGTCGGGTTTGCATATTTGGAAAACAAGGAAGCCAGGCCGGGCGTCCAGATTTGCTCTGGCCCCCGCGTGGCGGAGCGGGCAGGAACGCGGCCATGGAACTGGTGCGCGAAACCGATGCGGATATCTGGGAGGTAGAGGCCCTCATGGATCTCTGCTTTGCGCCGGGTCGCACGGCGCTTTCGTCGTATCGATTGCGCGATGATGTGCCGCCTGCGCGGGATCTGTGCCTGCTGGCGCGCGGCGAGGCTGGGGAGGTGGCGGGCGCGATCCGGTTCTGGCCGGTGCGGATTGGGGGCGCGCGGGATTGGGACGCGATGTTGCTGGGCCCAGTGGCCGTTCACCCGACGCGCCAGGGTGAAGGTCTGGGGGCCTTTCTGATTCAGTCGGGTCTGGACCGCGCAGCGGTGGCGGGTGTGGACCGGGTGCTGCTGGTGGGGGACGCGCCCTATTACCGGCGGTTTGGCTTTGCCCGGCTGGACGGGGTCGAGATGCCGCCGCCGACAAACCCCGACCGCGTTCTGGGCGTTTGGGATTGGGACGGGGTCGCAGGCGAGGTCTGTCGCGCGATTTGATCCCGGGCTTGCCGAAGCCGTTCCGCGCCCCCATCTGACAGGGCATGAAAGATCATGACAGCGCACAGGTTTTCCCGCCGCTCGACCGGGAAGACGAACTCGACCGAATTGCCGAACGGATGCAGGCCGCGTCCGGCACCGGCATGCAGCTTCTCAACCTGATCGGCACCCAGGCCGAAAGCCTGATCGACATGTTGCCCGGCCCGGTCAAGGCCGGGTTGGAATCCGCCACCGCCGCCGCCTTGCAACAAAGTTTCAAGGCCGCTGCCATATCGCGAAACCGGGTGGCCGATGCCTCTGACTGGCTGACGCGCGCGATGACTTTGGGCACCGGCGCCGCAGGCGGCTTCGGCGGCCTGCCGACGGCCCTGGCCGAGCTGCCGGTGACGACGACTGTGATCCTGCGGGCCATTCAGGGCATTGCCGACGAACACGGGTTTGACCCTGCAAAGCCCGAGATACGCGCCGCGTGCCTGAAGGTGTTTGCCGCCGCCGGTCCGATGGACAACGACGATGGCACCGACCTCAGCTTCATCACGATGCGGCTGACATTGGTGGGCGGTACCGTACAGGGGTTGATCGCCAAGGTCGCGCCGCGGCTGGCCATCCCACTGGGGCAGAAGCTGGCGGCGCAGGCGGTGCCCTTTGTGGGGGCCGCAGCAGGGGCGGCGACGAACTATATCTATACCAGCTACTATCAGGAAATGGCGCGTGTGCAGTTCGGCCTGATGCGTCTGGCCGAGCAGGAGGGCGAGAGCCTGGAGGCCCTGACGCTCGACCTCAAGAAGCGGCTTTTGTGACGGTCAGGGGCTGGCCGGGGTGTCCTGGCTGAACAGGTTGATCCAGCCATCCCCGGCGCGTTGCCAGATCGACGTGACCCACATCGCCTGCTCTGCCACGTCGGGGCGGCGAAACCGGGCAAGGTAGGTCAGCGATGCGATCCCGTCGGCAAGCGGCAGGACACGCGGCGCGGTCAGATCGAAGGTCTGGATGGCTGGTCCATCGGCCAGTTGTCCGATGTGGTCTGCGCGGGTCGCGGGGCCGCTGGGATAGACACCCAGGAAATCCGGATGCAGGGCCGCCCCATCCGCCACCGCGTCGCCTGCGACCAGCGCCTGCCAGACGGCGGTTTCGGCGGCCAGCAGCTCTGCCAGCAGATCGTCAGGCGGCGGCGGACCGGCAAGCAGATGTTCCAATGCGTCCAGGTCCGGCCCTTCGAACTGCCCGAAACTCTGCATCCAGACGGAGGCATCGCGCAGCGCCTCCGGGTCCAGCTTGCACCACACGACCCGGCCCCGTCGTTCGCGCAGGATCAATCCGGCCCGATCCAGAACTCCCAGATGCTTGGAAATTGCAGCCAGCGAGATGTCGAACCCAGCGGCAACGTCGGTGACGGCCATGTCGTCCTCCAGCAGCATCGACAGGATGGCGCGGCGGGTGGGGTCCGCAAGGGCGGCGAATGCGGCGTCTAGGGCATTGGACATGGCCCCCGCGATGCCCGCAGGCGCGGCAGGGGTCAAGAACGTTCAACCGATGCGTTGAATCTCCTGCGGCTGCGACGGGGCGTCGCGGGGGTGGGTGAGGTTGGTGTAACATGCTGATCGAAAGCGGATAAACGGAACAGCATCGCTGCGTTGACACCCTTGCCGCTGCCGCCTAAACCCCACCACAACATCCGTGGGGATTCCATGTCCGACGAGCACGACACCGACCGACTGCGCGCCCTGGAGGCACGGATCGCGGCGGCGAAGGGCCAGGACGACAAGGACCACATGGAGGAGCACTACTCTCAGGCGCAACTGGCCTGGCGGATGGTGATCGAGATGGTGGCGGGCCTGGGCATCGGGTTCGGCATCGGATACGGCGCAGACGCCGTTCTCGGGACCCAGCCGTTCTTGATGGTGGTGTTCACGCTTTTGGGCTTCGCCGCAGGGGTGAAGACGATGATTGCCTCCGCCAAGGAGGCGCAGGGCAAGGTCGACGCGGCCGCCGCTCTGAAGGAACCAGGCGCAGGTGCGCCGAACGATGGGGATACGCATGGCTGAAGAAGCGCACGCAGAAGGTGGCCTTTCTTTCCACCCGATGGACCAGTTCATCGTCAAGCCGCTGTTCGGCGAGGCGGGGGACCCGGTCGGCATGCTGACCATCACGAACTCGACCCTGTGGATGGCGCTGGCGGTTCTGTGCGTGATCGGTCTGTTCGTGTTGGGTACGCGTGGCCGCGCGATCATTCCCAGCCGGACCCAGTCGGTGGCCGAACTGGCCTATGGTTTCGTCTACAAGATGGTCGAGGATGTGACCGGCAAGGATGGGGTGAAGTATTTCCCCTACATCTTCACGTTGTTCCTGTTCATCCTGTTCGCCAACTTCCTGGCCCTGATCCCGACGTCCTTTTCGCCCACCTCGCACATCGCGGTGACGGCGGTTCTGGCCTTCGCGGTGTTCTTCGCGGTTACGATCCTGGGTTTCGTCAAGAACGGCACGGCTTTCCTGGGTCTGTTCTGGGTCAGCTCCGCACCTCTGGTGCTGCGTCCGATCCTCGCCGTGATCGAGATCATTTCCTACTTTGTCCGCCCCGTCAGCCATTCCATTCGTCTGGCAGGCAACATCATGGCCGGTCACGCGGTGCTGAAGGTTTTCGCCGGTTTCGCCGCGATCACCGCCATCGCGCCGCTGTCGATCCTGGGCATCGTGGCCATCTACGGTCTGGAGGTGCTGGTTGCCGGCATCCAAGCCTACGTCTTCACCATCCTGACCTGCGTGTATCTCAAGGATGCGCTGCACCCGTCGCACTAATGACCTGCGCCACACTGGCGCAGTCTGACCTATCGCAAACTATTCCATCGTAAGGAGAATACCCATGGAAGGCGAACTCGCACACATCGGCGCTGGCCTGGCTGCAATCGGTTCCGGCGCTGCCGCAATCGGTGTGGGCAACGTGGCTGGCAACTTCCTCGCCGGCGCCCTGCGCAACCCCTCGGCTGCCGGCGCGCAGACCGCGACCCTCTTCATCGGCATCGCATTTGCCGAAGCCCTTGGCATCTTCGCCTTCCTGGTGTCGCTGCTGCTGATGTTCGCCGTCTAAGGCGAACCTCTCCTTCCTTACGCTCGGCGGGCGCCCCATCGCGGGTGCCCGCCGCAGGACCACCTGACGAACGGGACCCGATCTCATGGCCACCGAACCCATCGACCTCGAAGTTGCGGGCGCATGCGTCAACAGCGTCGGCTCCGCCATCGGCATGCCGCAGCTCTGCGACGCGTGGTTCGGCAATCAGATCTTCTGGCTGCTGGTCGCGCTCGCCGCAATCTACTTCGTCCTGACCAAGATCGCCCTGCCGCGCGTCAGCGCCGTTCTGGCGGAACGGTCCGGAACCATTTCCAACGATCTTGCCGCCGCCGAGGATCTGAAGCGTCAGGCCGTCAAAGCGGAAGAGACCTATAACCAGGCGCTCGCCGATGCCCGCGCCGAAGCGCAGCGCATCTCTGCCGAGGCCCGCGCCGCGATTCAGGCCGACCTGGCCGCCGCCATCGCCAAGGCTGACGAGCAGATCGCCGCCAAGACCGCCGAGAGCGAGGCGCAGATCGCCGAGATCCGTGACGGTCAAGCCGCCACCGTGGCCGAAGTCGCCCGCGATGTCGCCGCAGAGATCGTCACCGCCCTTGGTGGCGCTGCGGACCAGGCCGCGATCGACGCCGCCGTCGACGCCCGTGTGAAAGGGAACTGAACCATGCGTTACCTTTTGCCCCTGATGCTGATCGGCACCCCGGCTCTGGCCGCCTCCGGTCCGTTCTTCAGCCTCAAGAACACCGACTTCGTCGTTCTGATCGGTTTCCTTCTGTTTGTCGGCGTCGTCGTCTACTTCAAGGTGCCGGGCATGCTGATGGGCATGCTGGACAACCGGGCTGACGGCATCCGCAAGGACCTCGACGAGGCCAAGGCGCTGCGCGAAGAAGCGCAGTCGATCCTCGCCTCCTATGAGCGCAAGACCCGCGAAGCCAAGGAGCAGGCCGCCGAGATCGTCGCTGCCGCCAAGGCCGAAGCCGAATCCGCAAACGTCCAGGCCCGTGCCGAGCTGGAGCGGAGCGTGGAGCGTCGTCTCGCCACTGCCGCTGACCAGATCGACAGCGCCCGTGACGCCGCGATCCGCGATGTCCGTGACCGCGCCATTTCTGTTGCGACGGCCGTCGCCGGCGAAGTTGTCGCACAGCAGATGTCGGCCGCCGACGCCAACAAGCTGATCGATGCTTCGATCGATACGGTCAGCGCCAAGCTGCACTGACCCGCGCATCATCGCACTGATCAGGGCACCCTTCGGGGTGCCCTTTTTCATGCCGTTTCCTTGTTTCCCAGATATGCAGGTCCCAAGTCAGCGACCGCGTGGTTTCGCCCGCGTTGTGGGGGTGGCCTCCGCCGGGTCTTCGGGCCAGGGATGCCGTGGATATTGCGCGCGCATATCGCGGCGCACATCGGCATAGGACCCGGCCCAGAACCCCGGCAGATCCTGGGTGATCGCAACGGGCCGCTGCGCCGGTGACAGCAGCTCCATCCGCAGCGGTGTGTCCCCCACCATCGGATGCCGTGTTTCGCCCAACACCTCCTGCAGCCGCAGCGAGACGGTCGGCGTCTCGTGGCCGTAGTCGATGGGCACCTTGCGCCCCAGCGGAGTGGTGTAGGCGGCGGGGGCGAGCCGGTCCAACCTTTGCCCATCCTCCCATCCCAACCACGCGGTCAGGGCGTCGAACGGATCCAGGCGCCCCAGGCCAGCGGCATCCCGAAGGCCGATCAAATGCGGCAGCAGCCAATCCTCCGCCGTGGCCAACAGACCTGTATCGGACACATCGCGCAGTTTGACCGCCGCAATCCGCGCCCGCAGCAGGCGCGCCCGTTTGCTCCACCCTAGGCTGTCGAGGCCGAGTGCGTGAACGCCGTCCAGCGCCGCGCGGGCGATGTCCGCTTCGGGGGCGTCCGGCCAGGCTCGGTCGTCCAGCGCGATGGCCCCCAGGCGTTCCTGCCGGCGGGTTTCGACCCGTCGGTGCCGATCGGACCAGGCGCACACGTCGACCCAGGTCAGCCGGTCGCCCAGCACCTCGCGCAGCTCCGCCTCGCTGAGGACCAGCCCACGGCGGACACGCGCTTCGGTGCGATCACCGTCCAGGTCGCAGGCCACGATCAGTCGAGCGCTCGCCAGGGCGTCGCCCTTGTCCATCCGCGCGCCTTTGCCGCCCGACAGCAGCCAGCGAGGGGCGTCACCGGGGCGGCGCAGCCCGACGCGGTCGGGATAGGCCAGCGCCAGTTGCTGCGCCGGGCTCAGGTCCGGCCCGGCCTCATAGCGGCGCAACCGCCTTGCCTCGGCCCGCGCGTCGGGCGCGGGGCGGCGCAGCGCCTCCGTCAGGTCGACGGATCCCGGTGGCAGGCGCGTGGACAAGCACCCAGCCAACAACGTGCTGCCGCTGCCACCGCGCAGCACCATGTGCGCCAGCCGGGGATGCAGCGGCAAGCGCGCCAAGGCCCGCCCGTGGTCCGTGATCGACCCGCCTGAGAGGGCCCCCAGTTCGGCCAGCAAGGCCCTCGCTTCGGTCAGCGCGCCCTCGGGCGGGGGCGTAAGGAATGGCAGGTCGTCCGATCCCCAGGCCGCCAGCTCCAACGCCAGCCCTGCCAGGTCGGCATTGGCGATTTCGGGGGCAGGATGCGGTAGCATCCCGCCTTCTTCGCCGCGTGTCCAATTGGCATAGGCCACGCCTGCGGCGACCCGACCGGCGCGGCCTGCGCGTTGGGTTGCCTCGGCCCTCGTGACCCGTTCGGTGACCAGCCGTGACATCCCCGATGCGGCGTAGAACCGCGCGCGCCGTGCCCGGCCCCCGTCGACCACCGCGCGGATGCCTTCGATCGTCAGCGAGGTTTCAGCGATGGAGGTCGCCAAGACGACCCGTCGCCCGCCGCCGGGTTCGATCGCGGCCTGCTGATCCTTGAACGGCAAGGCCCCGTACAGCGGCCTGACGGCTGCGCCGCAGCCCGTCAGCAGGTCCGCGCAGCGGCGGATCTCGCCCTCGCCGGGCAGGAAGGCCAGCACATCGCCCGCTCCCTCATCCAAGGCTTGCAACACGAGGCCCGCGACCTGCGCTTCGAGCCGCTGGCGGTCCGGTGGGGGACGATCGCGCCAGCGTCGCTCTACCGGGTATGACCGCCCGTCAGAGGTCACGACCGGCGCGCCCAGCAGGTCGGCCACCGGACCGGCATCCAGGGTGGCCGACATGACCAGAACCTGCAGATCGGGGCGCAGCGCCTGCCGCGCCTCCCAGGTCAGGGCCAGGCCCAGGTCCGCGTTCAGGGACCGTTCATGGAATTCGTCGAAGATCACCGCCCCCACGCCCGGCAGTTCAGGATCGGATTGCAGCATCCGCGTCAGAATGCCCTCGGTCACGACCTCGATCCGGGTGGCTTTGGACACTTCGGATGCGCCCCGCATGCGGAAGCCGACGGTCTGTCCGACCGGCTCGCCCAGCGTGTCGGCCATGCGGGCGGCGGCGGCGCGGGTGGCCAGGCGTCGGGGTTCCAGCATGACAATACGGCCCGTGACCTGCGGCAACAGGGCCAGCGGCACCCGTGTCGTCTTGCCCGCACCGGGCGGGGCCTGCAGGACGGCCACGCCCCCGGCGGCCATCACGGCGCAGAGTTCGGGCAGGACATCCTCGATCGGCAGTCTCATTGGCGGCGCAACACCGCCTGGCCCAGCGAGGTGTCGGAGCGGATTTCGCCCACCTGCACCCGCCCCCCCGCGACCGGGGTGAAGACGAAGGTCATCTCGACGGCCTCTCGCTTGGCCAACTGCTCTTCGGAGTATCCGCGCAGGCGGCGGTATTCGGCGGGGCAGGTCACCGTCCCCCCGGTCTCGCGCGGGGCACCGAGTGTCAGCCGGGACACGTGTCGCCCGTCGAACAGGTCGAACCGGCGGTCGCAGGCCGCATCCGGCGCAACCGGCTGCAACACGGCATAGAGCGCGGTCAGCGGATCGACGACGCCCTGTTGCGCCGTCGGGTCGATGTCATGGGGTTCGGGCGCGCGCGCCGGGTCGAATGTGACGCTGGCAGGGGTGGTGCCGTTGAATTCTGTTGTGGCCACAGTCCGCTCTCCGTCGTCGACCTCCACCTCCGAGTAGGTGGTGCTGATATAACGGCCGTCCCGGATCTGGCCCTGCGCCCGACCTTCAAAGCCATATTTCACCAAGGCACCGACCAGCCCTGTCGCCTTTGCCGCGGACGACACGGAATAGCTGCCGCCGCTGTCTGCCCCGCGAATCGCGATCTGTCCGCCGGTGATCCCGCGCAACGACAGCGTGTATTGCGCGTCCACGTTGCCCGCGTGGGCGGGCAGGGCAAGCAGCAGCGGCAGAATGAAACGCAGGACCATCGACAACCTCCGGGTGGTGTTGCTGACGACATAGGACAATCTGCCGCTCAATCCCACGGGTTGCATTGACCGCACCCGCCGGGCATCCCCGAGGGCATGAATGACGATCCCCTGCATGGCCCCTTGCTGGCCGGTGACCGTCGGGCGCTGGCCCGGGCGATCACGCTGGTCGAAAGCACCCGCCCCGATCACCGTGTGCGCGCCGTGGCCTTGCTGGACGGTTTGCGCGCCGAAGGGCGGCAGGCCCTGCGCATCGGCCTGTCGGGCACGCCCGGTGTCGGAAAATCGACCTTTATCGAGGCGTTCGGGACGCTTCTGACCGAACAGGGCAAACGTGTGGCCGTGCTTGCCGTCGACCCGTCATCGACCCGCACGGGTGGATCGATCCTGGGTGACAAGACGCGGATGGAACGGCTCAGCCGCGATCCGCGCGCCTTTATCCGGCCCTCGCCGTCGGCGGCGCATCTCGGCGGCGTTGCGCGCCGGTCGCGCGAGGCGGTCGCGCTCTGCGAGGCGGCGGGCTTTGACGTGGTGCTGATCGAGACGGTGGGCGTGGGCCAATCCGAGACGATGGTGGCGCAGATGTGCGACCTGTTCGTTCTGTTGCTTGCGCCCGCGGGCGGGGACGAGCTGCAGGGCGTCAAGCGCGGCATCATGGAAATTGCGGACCTGATCCTGGTGAACAAGGCCGACGGAGAGCTGAAATCCACGGCGACCCGAACGGTCGCCGATTATGCCGGCGCGCTGCGGCTGTTGCGCAAACGCCCGCAGGACCCCGATGGCTTTCCCAAGGCGTTGCCCGTCTCGGCCCTGGCCGAGGAAGGATTGGCCCGCGCCTGGGCCGAGATGCAGGACCTCGCCTCCTGGCGGCGCGAGGCAGGGCATTGGGCCGAAAATCGCGCCGCGCAAGCCGCCCATTGGTTCACGCAGGAGGTGCGCGAAGGATTGCTGGCACGTCTGACCCAGGACGCCGAGACCCGCGCGCGCATGGCGGATCTGGCCCGCGCCGTGGCCAGAGGCGACCGCGCGCCGCAGGCAGCGGCGCAGGAGATGCTCGAATCGCTGCGGGGCGCTTGACGCGCCGGTCCAGCCCGACTATCACGCCGCGACCGCGGGGCCGTTTGATCGGCCCTGCACCTGTTTTTGAAACCCTTCAACCCGAGGTCCCCGCCATGTCGCGCGTTTGCGAACTCTCCGGAAAAGGCCCGATGACGGGCAACAATGTCAGCCACGCGAACAACAAGACGCGTCGCCGCTTCCTGCCCAACCTGAACGACGTCACGCTGCAGTCCGAAGCATTGGGTCGCGCGTTCAAGCTGCGGATTTCCGCCGCTGCCCTGCGCACCGTCGATCATCGTGGCGGTCTGGACGCGTTCCTGGCCAAAGCCAAGGACGCGGAGCTGTCGGCCCGCGCGTTGAAGATCAAAAAGGACATTGCCAAGTCCTCCAACACGGCGGCCGCGCTGGAGGCCTGAGCCTTCGCCAAGTTGCCTGACGCTTCAGAAAGGCCCCTGCGCAAGCGGGGGCCTTTTTCGTTGAGGTCACTGTGGTGTTGGTGGTCAGTCGTCGATCTTGTCCGCGACCTTGGCCGTGTCGTTCGCGGCCTGCGCCTTGGCCGCGCCGCCGCCCAGCCCCGTGACAGGTCGGCCTGCCTCGACGGCCATTGATGTGGCGCGCAGGAAATAGACGCACATCGCAAGCAGGGCGAGCAGCAGGATGATCGGTAAAAATGCCATGGCAGGCTCCTTTGGGGCAGAATGAGCAGACACTTTTCAACATAGGCGCGCCTGCCCATACGGAAACCCCTCAGGCGGCTGCACGCAGGGCTCCGCCTATTGGCGCAGCACCTCTGCCACCCAATTGGGCACCAATTGCGACGCCGGGCCTTTGCGGATGGCGTCGAATCGCCCGCCAGAGGCCTCCAGGTTCAGCTCCAGCGTCTGGGCCCCTGCGGTTCGCGCCATCTCGACGAAGCCTGCGGCCGGGTAGACGGTGCCAGAGGTGCCGATGCTGACGAACAGATCCGCCCGGGCCAGCGCCGCCTCGATCCGGTCCATGTGGTGGGGGATCTCTCCGAACCAGACGACATCCGGGCGCGTGTGGCGGGCGGTGCACCTGGGGCAGGGGTCCGTGGGGGCCATCCGCGCGGGCGCATCCCACCTTGCGCCGCAAGCGTGGCATAGGGCGCGGGCCAGTTCCCCGTGCATATGGATCACGTCCCGCGCCCCGGCTCGTTCCAACAGGTCGTCGACGTTCTGCGTAACCAGAGTGATGCCAGGCCTCTGCGACAGCCGGGCAAGCGCGTCATGGGCGGCCCCCGGTGCGGCGGCCCGCATGTTCGCGCGGCGCGCATTGTAAAAGCGATGCACCAGGTCCGGATCGCGGGCAAAGCCCTGTGGCGTTGCCACATCCCCCAGGTCGTAGTGCCGCCAGAGACCGCCTTTGTCGCGAAACGTGCCCAGCCCCTGTTCCGCGCTCAACCCCGCGCCCGACAACACCACGATCCGATCCATCCCGTGACCCTGCCCGAGCGCGGTGTCGATGGCCAGACTGGCGCGGCGCGACGGGCTGGCCTATGTCGGCGGTATGCGCGTTCTGTTCGTTTG
This sequence comes from Jannaschia sp. M317, assembly GCF_025141175.1. Taxonomy (NCBI): domain Bacteria; kingdom Pseudomonadati; phylum Pseudomonadota; class Alphaproteobacteria; order Rhodobacterales; family Roseobacteraceae; genus Jannaschia; species Jannaschia sp. M317. The sequence continues at coordinate 1,158,039 of NZ_CP081155.1, forward strand.
CCTTGGAAATATTTGCCGGTCCGCCGCCGCCGAGGGCGTGCTGCGGGCGCGGCGACCCGATTGGCAGGTCGACAGCGCGGGAACCTCCGACTGGCACATTGGCAATCCGCCCTATGGCCCGATGCAGGCCGAGGCGCGGGATCGGGGGCTGGACCTGTCCGGGCAACGCGCGCGGCAGGTGAGTGTCGCGGATTTCGCGGCCTTTGATCGGGTACTGGCGATGGATGCGTCGGTCCTGGCCGATCTACGCGGGATGCCGGGCGGCGAGATGGCGGAGCTGTTCGGTGTCGCCACGGGCCTGGGCGCACACGACGTGCCCGACCCATACTACACGCGCGACTTCGCGGGGTGTCTCGACATGATCGAGGCGGGCTGCGCGCGTCTCTGACCGCGCAGCCAGAGTTTTCGAAAACTCTGGTCAAATCCTTTGAAGGATTTGATCGCCTCAGCCGCCGTTGCCCAGTTCGTCGTAGCCGTTGCGCAGCCAGTGGCTCAGCCGGACGTCACCTGCCTCGCCCGTGATGCGTGCGCGATAGGGCATCAGGCTTTCGCTGACGCGCATGATGTAGTTGCGGGTTTCGCTGAAGGGCACATCCTCGATCCAGTCGATGACATCGACCGACGGGTCCGACGGCAGACCGAAGTCCGCCGACCAGCGCCGTGCCCGCGACGGGCCCGCGTTGTAGGCTGCCGGCACCAGGATGGGGGAGCGGCCGAATTCCGCCTCCAACTCCTGCAGGTAGGTCGTGCCGAGCAGCGCGTTATACAGCGGATCCGTCGTCAGCCGCCCGGCCTCGTAGGCGATGTCCAGTTGCCCTGCCATTTCGCGTGCGGTCCCTGGCATCAACTGCATCAGCCCGCGCGCCCCGGCCCCAGAGACGACGACCGGGTCGAACTCCGATTCGCGCCGCGCGATGGCAAGGGTCAGTTCGGAGGCGACGGGGCTGGGCAGGGTGGCCAGATCGGTGACCGGGAAATAGCCCTTGTGCAATTCATGCCCCGCCTGCGCCGCGCGCTTGGCGATGATCAGGGCGATATGCGGCTCTTCCAGTTCCAGGGCGACGTCGATCAGCGTGCCGATCTGCGCGCGGGGAAGGGTTTCGGCCATATGCGCCATGAACCTCTCTGCCAGCGATCGTTCGCCGATGCCCTGCAGGGCCAGCGCGGCGCGCAGCACGCTGCTTTGCCCCAATCCGGCGGCGGTCAGGGGCGCGAACGCCTCCTGCCCGGTCAGAAGCGGGTCGGCGGGCAGCCCGGCGCGTTCGGCGGCCAGTTGTCCGTAAAAGCTGGTCTGCCATTGCCCGCCCGCGCGGTAGGCGGTCATGGCACCAGCGGTGTCGCCCGCGGCCTCCAGCGCGCGGCCAAGCCAATAGCCGGCGCGTCCCCTGGAAATCGGCGAGGCGACATTGGCATCGAACCGGCGGAAATGCACAGCGGCCTGCGCCGGATCGTCCAGGAACCGCAGCGCCATGTAGCCCGCCAGCCATTCGAGGCTGGCCACGTCGTCTGCGCCGTCGGGCAGATGGTGGCGCGCGGCGACACGGTATCCCGCCACCGGGTCGCCGTCCTGCATCAGGCCCCGCGCCAGTCGCGCGCGGTGGTCTGCCCAGGCGCGGGGATTGCCCAGCGTATCCTCGCTTTCATCATAGGCGAACAGCAGGTCCAGCGCGTCGGAGCGTCGTCCCTTGTCCAGCCGCCAGCGGAACCGTTCATAGGCGAGGCCTTGATGGTCGCGCCACGTCTCCGGTACCGCTTCGATCAGGGCATCGACCCCGTCGCGCCCATCGCGCAGGGCGATGCGGGCACGGGCGAGTGCCGCCTCCGGCCCATCGACCAGCGGCAGAACCCGCTCGGCCGAGACGATATCCCCCGACCAGGTCAGCGCATCCAGTCGGGCGGCGTGGTACGGGGTCAGGGCGTCGCGCCAAAGTTCGACGAACCCGGCATGGCTGGCGGCGGTCATCGGCTTGGAGAGCCAGAAATCGATCACGACGGCCTCTGCTTCGGCCATGCGACCCACTGCGCGCAACGAGGTGGAATACAAAAGCGCGCCGCGCGACGTGCGGGGCGGTTCGGATTCGAAGAAGGCGATCAGACGGTCGGGGGCCGTGGTGACCGGAATGTCCGCCTCGACCCGCGTGCGCAACAGCGGCAGACCGGGCCAGTCGGGGTTGCGGGCCAGAAACGCCTCGGCCTCGGCGAAGGTGCCCATACGGTTGCGCAGCAGTGTCCAGCGCAAGACGTCGGCCGCCGGTGGGGTGGCGATGCGGTCCAGCGCGGCGCGCGCCGCCTCTGCGTCGCCCGCGCGCACCTGCGCCAGCCCGACCGCCAGGTTGGGGTCGGCGCGCAGCGGGCCATGGAAAATCGTGATTGCCGCGATAGCGGTCAGAAATAGCTTCAACATATCACACCTCTTGCGGGCCAACGCCCAAGCGCGCCGATCGGTTCAGACCCCATCTTAGCCGATCCAGCGACTTGCCGCTGCTCGGACGGGGCACTAGGGTCCGCACGAATTTGTTATCGCCCTACATAGGAGGATGCGTCGATGTTCAAAGGCTCCATGGTTGCCCTGGTGACGCCCCTCAAGAACGGTGCGGTGGATTATGCGGCGCTGGACGCGCTGGTGGATTGGCAGATCGAAGAGGGCACCAAGGTTCTGGTCCCCGTCGGCACCACGGGCGAAAGCCCCACCCTGACCCACGAAGAGCATGAGGCCGTCGTGGAACGCGTGGTCAAGCAGGCGGCGGGCCGGGTCCCGGTCATTGCAGGGGCGGGGTCCAACAACACCGCCGAGGCGCGCCGCCATGTCGAACACGCCAAGCGGGTCGGCGCCGATGCCGCGTTGGTCGTCACGCCCTATTACAACAAGCCGACGCAGGCTGGTCTGATCGCGCATTTCAAGGCCCTGGCCGAGGTCGGCCTGCCGATCGTGATCTACAACATCCCCGGCCGCTCGGTCGTGGACATGTCGCCCGCAACCATGGGCGAGCTGGCCAAGTTGCCGGAAATCGTGGGCGTCAAGGACGCGACCGGTGACCTTGCACGGGTCTGCGCCCAGCGGATCACCTGCGGGCCGGACTTCCTGCAGATTTCGGGCGAGGATCCGACGGCGCACGGCTTCAACGCGCAGGGTGGGGTCGGCTGCATCTCGGTCACCTGCAACGTCGCGCCTGGACTGTTGAGCCAGATGCAGGACGCAACCCTGTCCGGTGACTATGCGACTGCGCTGTCCATCCAGGACCGCCTGATGCCGCTGCATCACGCCATCTTTGCCGAACCGGGATTGGTCGGCGCGAAATACGCGCTGTCGCTTCTGGGGCGCTGCGCGGAAGATGTGCGGCTGCCTCTGGTCGGGGCCACCGACGCGTCCAAGGCGCGGATCGCGGATGCCATGCGCCATGCGGGTCTGTTGAACTAGGCGCCGGGCCCGTGGACAGCGGGCCTGCGACACCCTAGGTGAGGCCAATGGCCAAGAAAGACGAAAACAAGAACTACAAGGTGATCGCCGAGAACCGGCGGGCGCGCTATGACTATGCTATCGAGGACGATATCGAATGCGGCATCGTCCTGGAGGGGTCCGAGGTCAAATCCCTGCGCGAAGGCGGCACCAACATCGCCGAAAGCTATGCCGAGGTGAAGGACGGGGAGTTGTGGCTGGTCAACGGCTACATCGCCCCCTACGCCCAGGCCAAGACCTTCGGTCACGAAGAACGCCGCCGCCGCAAACTGCTGGTGTCCCGGCGCGAGATTTCCAAGCTATGGAACGCCTCGGCCCGCGAGGGGTACACGATCGTGCCGCTGGTCATGTATTTCAACCACCGGGGCCGGGCAAAGCTGAAGGTCGGCATCGGCAAGGGCAAGAAAAACAACGACAAGCGCGACACGGTGGCCAAGCGCGACTGGCAACGGCAAAAGTCGCGCCTGATGAAGGAACACAACTGACGGTTGTAGTGGCGGTGGCGACCTTGCCCCCGTCGCCTGCGGCCCCTCCGCCGAGATATTGCGCCCCAAAGGAACAGGCTTGCTTTTGACCCGGTGATGGGATTGAGGCGACTGACCTGTCGGAGTGTCACCATGTCCATTCTCTCTGCCCTCGTGGTCAGTCGCGCGCCGGTTGCGGGGTTCATGTCCGTTGGCCTGACGTGGGGCTGTTTCGCCGCCATGGCACCGGTTCTGAAGGCGCGGATCGGTGTGGATGACGCAACCTTCGGCCTTATCCTTCTGGGGACCTCGATCGGATTGACGACGACGCTGTGGCTGGCCCCCCGTTGGGACCGGCGCATGGGCCCGTTGGCGATGCCATTGGGTGCGACGATTCTGGCGATGACCGCCCTTTTGCCGGGGCCTGCGACGACGGTCTGGCTGTTGTTCGCGGCGCTCTTGCTGATGGGCGCGGCCAGCGGCTTGACCGACGTGGTGATGAACACCCGCGTGTCCGAGTTGGAGGCCCGCCACGGCCGCAGCCTGATGAACGTGAACCATGCCATGTTTTCGGTGGCTTATGCCATCTCTGCGCTGATCACCGGGGCCCTGCGCGAGGCGGGTTGGCAACCGCAGGCGATCTTTGCGGTGACCACGGGGATGATCCTGCTGACGGCCTTGTTCCAGCGGATGCCGGTCGAACAGATCTCGGAGGAGGACAGCCGCAACGCGGGCCGCTTGCCCCTGTCGGTGGTCGCGATCTGTGGATTGATCGTGCTGATCGCCTTCATGAGCGAAGCAACGGTGGAAAGCTGGTCGGCCCTTCACATCGAACGCACCCTGGGCGGTGGCGCGGCAGAGGGGGCCTTTGGCCCCGCCATGCTGGGCCTGACCATGGCCGTGGGGCGGTTTTCGGGTCAGGCGGTGGCGGCAAAACTGTCCGAGATCGGCGTGATCCGCGGGGCCTCGGGCCTTGCTGTCGTGGGTGTGTTGATTGCGGCCGCCGCGCCCACGCCACTGGTGGCCTATGTGGGCTTTGGCTTGATGGGTCTGGGGATTTCGGTGATCGGGCCAATGGGCCTGGCGCTGGCCGGGCGGTTGACCGAACCCGCGCGCCGCAGTGCGGTGATCGCGCGGGTCGCGGTGATCGGCTTCGTCGGCTTCTTCATCGCGCCCGCGTTGATGGGCTTGGGGTCAGAGGCATTCGGCCTGCGCTGGGCCTTTGCCTCTGTTGCCCTGCTGCTGATGGTGATCTGGCCGCTGAGCCGCGCGGTGCGCTGATCAGGCGTTCCGCCCTTCCCATTCGCCGGCAAACCCCTTGGGCACCAACAGGTTGTGCGGGCCGACGTCGTGGATGTCCCGCTCGCCGCACAGCGCCATGGTGGTGTCCAGTTCCTTATGGAGAACCTCCAGGGTGCTGCGCACGCCTTTTTGCCCCATGGCACCCAGCCCATAGATGAACGCCCGCCCGATGTAGGTGCCGCGCGCGCCCAGGGCCACGGCCTTCAGCACGTCCTGCCCGGACCGGATGCCCCCGTCCATGTGCACCTCGATCTGATCGCCGACCGCGTCCACGATGGACGACAGCATCCGGATCGAGGACAGGGCTCCGTCCAGTTGCCGCCCGCCGTGGTTTGACACGATGATCGCATCTGCCCCCACATCCAGCGCCCGCCGCGCGTCCTCGGCATCGAGGATCCCCTTGAGGATGACCTTGCCCTTCCACTTCTGGCGCAGTTTGCGGATCTTGCCCCAGTCCAGCGCCGGATCGAATTGCTCCGCCGTCCAGGACGACAGGGACGATGTGTCCGACACGCCCTTGGCATGACCCACGATGTTGCCGAACTTGCGACGCGGGGTCTGCGCCATTTCCAGCCCCCAACCGATCTTGGTCATCAGGTTGGCGACGCTCTTGGGGGTCAATTTGGGCGGGGCGGAAAGGCCGTTTTTCAGGTCCTTGTGGCGTTGACCCAGGATTTGCAGGTCCAGCGTGATGACCAGCGTGTCACAGCCCGCGGCCTCGGCCCGGCCGATCAGGTTGTCGACGAATTCTTCATCCTTCATGACGTATAACTGAAACCAGAAGGGTTTCGATGTCTTGCGCGCGACGTCCTCGATCGAACAGATCGACATGGTCGACAGGGTAAAGGGCACGCCGAAATCTTCGGCTGCGCGGGCGGCCAGGATCTCCCCGTCGGCATGCTGCATACCGGTCAAGCCGACCGGGGCCAGGGCCACAGGCATCGCCACGTCCCGCCCGACCATGGTTGTCGCGACCGACCGGTTGGTCATGTCCACCGCCACCCGCTGCCGCAACCGAATCTGAGAGAAGTCGTCAACGTTGTCGCGGTAGGTTTGCTCGGTCCAGCTACCCGACTGACAGTAGTCGTAGAACATCTTGGGGACGCGGCGACGATAGATATCGTGGAGGTCGGCGACGGTTGTGATCACGGGCATCTCATGCGTCCTGCATCGGTTTTGGTAAGAATAACTAACCAATGTGGCGACTACATGCAATCCTTGCATAGCTCAAATCACGCCAAACGGGTCCGCTTGCCATAACGCGACCACAATCAACCACATTCCGAAGGCGTTCAGATGCTCCGTCAGGAAGAGCCAGAGACCCGTCAGGCCAAACGCGGCGATCCCACAATAGAGAACGCCGAACGTCGCCCATGCCGCAGTAGAGGTCAGGACGGGGAGGTCTCTGCCGTGGTCATCGTAAACATCGCGGCGGAAATCCCGCCGATTACCACCAAACCTATGGTAAAGACATTTCCAAACCAATGGGTTAACGCGGCAGCGCGGCGCGCGCCCAAGGCTCAGAACGGATCGTCTGGATAGCCCACCCCGGTCAGGACCAGCCCGTCGGGCGGCGATACCGGGCCGCAGGCGGCGCGGTCGCGTGCCGCCAACGCTTGGCCCACGCGCGCGGGGGGCCAGGACCCGGTGCCCACCCGCTCCAGCGTGCCCGCGATGCTGCGCACCTGGTTGTGCAGGAACGACCGCGCCCGCAGGTGCAGCCGGATGTCCTGACCGCCGGGGTAGGGAAATTCCTCCAACGTGATCTCGTCGAGGGTCTTCACCGGGCTTTTGGCCTGACAGATCGAGGCGCGGAATGTGGTAAAATCATGCTGTCCGATCAGGTATTTGGCCCCTTCGCGCATGCGGCCTACGTCCAGCGGCCCGATCACCCGCCACGCCTGTCCCGCGTCCAGCGCGAGCGGTGCGCGGCGCGCGATGATGCGGAAGGTATAGCGCCGTTCCTGCGCGGAAAAACGGGCGTGCCAATCGTCTGACACGCGCGCGCAGGCCGTGATCGCGATGGGTGCGGGTTTCAGGTGCCAGTTGACCGCCTCGGACAGGCGAAACGGCGTCCAGTCCTTTGCCATGTCCGCATGCGCCACTTGGCCCGTCGCGTGGACACCCGCGTCCGTGCGCCCGGCGGCGGCTATGGAGGGCACGTCCGGTTCCAGGGCGCGCAGCGCCTCTTCCAGCCTCTGCTGAACGGAATCGGGGCCGTCCTGGCGTTGCCACCCGGCAAAGGGGCGACCGTCGTATTCGATGCGAAAGGCATAGCGGGGCATGGCCCGCAGATAGGGCCGCCGGGCGGCAAAGGGCAAGCCGCCCGTTAACCTGGATCGGTCCGCAGACCGGACCAATTCCGCGCGATGCTGCGCAGGGCTCCAGGTATGATCCACGTCGGACGTGGGTATGATCTGGGTCTTCCCCCAATCCGACGGCCTTGGGCCGGGCCGCGGGCGGTCAGGTTTTCGACCAGCCCTGCAAACGGCGGGCGGCTGACGCCCCCCGTACAGGTCAGCCGCAACGGGGGGGTGGTGCGATGGTGGAAAGAAAGGACCGGGGCATGGCCGGTTTGATCGGGGCGCTGTGACAACCGCTCAGGCGTAGGCGCGCTCCACCTCGATCAGGCGGCGTTTCCGCCAAAGACCGCCGCCATAGCCGGTCAGCGACCCATCGGCGCCGATGACCCGGTGACAGGGAATCACGATGGCCAGCCGATTGGCCCCGTTGGCGCGGGCCACGGCGCGGATCGCGTCGGGCCGGTCGATGGCGCGGGCGAGGTCGGAATAGCTGCGCGTCTGTCCGGCGGGAATCGCGCGCAGCGCGTCCCAGACCTGACGCTGGAACGGGGTGCCACCGGGAAACAGCGGTGTGTCGAACCGGGCGCTGCGGCCTGCCAGGTAGGCCTCCAGCTCGGCGGCGATCTGGTCCACGGGGGGCAGCCGGCCCAGGCCCAATGCGCCGCGCGCCTCGTCGCGCAGCCCCTGCAATTCGCGGGGCAGGGCGGGGCGGTCGGCGAATTCCAGCAGGTGCAGGTGGGTGCGACTGGCCACGGCGACCATCGGGCCGAGCGCCGTGTCGATCCAATCGGCCTGCAGCAGGCCGTCGCGCGCCAGGCGTCCCGGCACCATGCCCAGATGTCTGGCGAAGGCCTCGCGGAAGCCCGAGGCGCTGTCGAACTCGGCGGCCAGCTGCGCCTCGATCACGGCCCCGCCGTCGGCCAGCGCCTGCGCGCCGCGACCCAGCCGCCGCAACCGGGCCATGGCCAGAAACGTCATTCCGAATTGCCGCCGGAACGCGCGCCGCACGGTCGAAGGGTCATGGCCGCGCGCGGCGACGTCTTCTTCGGACCAGCGGCGATCGGGGTCCGCCTCCAAGGCGTCCAGCAAGTCCGTCACCGTCGGCTCCTGACCCTCGGCAAGGGGGCGGCAGCGTTTGCAGGGGCGAAACCCCGCCTCCAGGCAGGCGGCGACGCTGTCGTGAAAGCGGCAATTGGCGCGCTTGGGCTTGGGCGCGGGGCAGGTCAGGCGACAAAAGATGCCCGTCGAGGTCACGCCGACCCAGGCGCGCCCGTCAAAGGCTGCATCGCGGGACAGAAGCGCGTCATAAAGCGTATCGTCGGGGGGCAGGGCAAACAACATGGCGCGACCCTATCGCCCGGTCCCCCTGCGTGCAGCCGGAATTCGGGCGTCGCTTTCCCTTTGGCCCCCCGGCGCCTACATTCCCTGCGGACGACGAAAGGGTTGCGAATGATCGGACGGTTTGCGGATGCGGTGACGCGCGGGGTGGGGGACATGACCGCCTCGGTGACCGAGGTGTTCGACCCGACGGTCCGGCTGGGCGTCACGGGGTTGTCGCGCGCGGGCAAGACCGTGTTCATCACATCGCTTGTCGCGAACCTGATGGACCGGGGGCGGATGGCCGGGTTTTCGCCCGCCGCGCGGATCGACACGGCGTTCCTGCAGCCGCAGCCGGACGATACGATCCCCCGGTTCGAGTACGAGCGGCATCTGGCCGCGCTGACGTCCCGGACGCCGCACTGGCCCGAAGGCACGCGCGCGGTGTCCGAATTGCGCCTGTCGCTGAAGGTGCGTCCGGCGGGCATGTTGGCGGGGATGCGGGGGCCGCGGGTCGTGCATCTGGATATCGTCGATTACCCGGGGGAATGGCTGCTGGACCTGGGTCTGATGGAAAAAACCTATGATGAATGGTCGGCGCGGGCACTGAACCGGCTGAAGGATTGGGGGGCCGAGGCCTATGCCGCCGCGCTGGCTGACGTCGATCCCGCCGCCAAGCTGGAGGAGCCGACGGCCCAGACGCTGGCCGCGACCTATACGGAGGCGTTGAAGGCGGCGCGCCGCGCCGGGGCCTACGACCTGACGCCGGGTCGGTTCCTGCTGCCCGGAGAGCTGGAGGGCTCGCCCGCGTTGACCTTTGCGCCGTTGCCCCCGGGGGACGCGCCGCGCGGGTCGCTGCGCCGGGAAATGGCGCGGCGGTTCGAGGCCTATAAATCCAAGGTCGTGCAACCGTTCTTTCGCGATCACTTTGCCCGGCTTGACCGGCAGGTGGTCCTGCTGGATGTGCTGGGCGCAATCCGGCGTGGTCCCCGCGCGGTCGAGGAGATGCGCGCCGCGATCGCCGATATCCTGTCCGCGTTCAAACCGGGCGCGCTGAACTGGTTGCTGTCCCTGCTGGGGGCGCGGCGGGTCGACCGGGTGTTGTTTGCCGCGACCAAGGCCGACCATTTGCACCACACACAGCACGCGCGTCTGACCGCGATTCTGGATGCCATGGTGGATGATGCGCGCCGGCGGGCCGATTTCGCCGGGGCCCGGACCGAGGCTCTGTCGATCGCCGCCCTGCGTGCCACCGTCGAAGAGATGCGGGAGCATCGGGGCGAGAGCTTGCCCGTGGTGCGCGGTCGCCTGCTGGAGGGCGGGCGCGAGGCGGCGCTTTATCCTGGCGAGCTGCCGCCGGATCCGTCCCACATCCTGACGCCTGCGATGCAGGGGGCCGAGGGTTGGTTGGAGGCCGAGTATGACATCATGGAATTCGCCCCCGCGCCCCTGACCCTGCGCCCCGGTGAGGGGCCGCCCTTTATCCGGTTGGACCGCGCGGCGGAGTTCCTGTTGGCCGACCGGCTGTAGCGGTCAGGGTGCCCCTGAACTGACAAGCGGGCCTGCCGACGCATCCGCCAAGCCCGACAAGCGGACCGTTTGCGGCATGATGCCCGGTGTCGCGGCCGGTGCGTTCATCGACGCGCGGAGTTGCAACGTCGGGCCGTCGAGGGCCGCGCGAAAGTCCGGTGCCTGGGGCAGGCCGCCCCCCTGAAGCACCGCCGAGGCGGTTACGCCCAGCGTCAGGGCACCCGCCCCGAGCAGGATCCAATCGGACAGTGTCAGCCGCAGGCCGGAAGAGGAAACAGGCATCAATTCGGTCACTTTCGTGTCAGGTCCCCCTTGCTAGCAACCAGATCTGGCCACGAGCGGGAGAGATCGGGGCATTGTCAGGGAAATGCGTTAACAAAGACTGAACGTTGCATCCGGCCGGCGGAGGCATACCTTCAGCACGACCGCAGACGGAGGGGCCGATGGCCGACACACCCGAAGGCAGCCGCCGCCGCGGCGCAGTCCTGTTCGAAATCGACGCGCCCGAAGCGACGCCCGAGCCCCCGCGCCGGGCCCGTCCGTCGGGTGACTTGCCACCGGGTGAGGGCGGCTTTGACCCTGCCTCCGCCCCGCCGGTGCCCGAGGCCGAGGTCGCGCCGCCGCCGTCCGGGCGGGCGATGCAGACCATGGCCCTGCTGGCAGGGCGGCGGGACAGACCGCTGGCGCGGTGGTTCTGGGCCGCCCTGGGCGCGTTGCTGAGCTTTGCCCTGTCCGTGGCGGCCTGGACGTTCGTCACCGATCTGCTTGCTGCAAACCCCTTGCTGGGTTGGATCGCGACGGCGCTGGTCGCGGCCTTTTTGCTGGCCTGCATTGCGGTCATCCTGCGCGAGGTTTCCGCGCTGTCCCGTCTGGGTCGGATCGACGCGTTGCGCACCCAGGCCGCGCAGGTCGTCGACCTGTCCGGCGCGCGGGCGCTGACCGATAGATTGGTGGCCTTCTACGCGGGGCGCCCCGACACCCGTTGGGGGCGGGAGGAGTTGGCCGCGCGCCGCGCCGACATCTACGATGCCGATGCGATGGTCGCAGCGGTGGAACGTGATCTGCTGGCCCCACTCGATACCGCCGCCACCCGCGAGGTGGAGGCGGCGGCCCGCCAGGTCGCGCTGGTCACCGCCGTCGTGCCGCTGGCGCTGGCCGATGTTGTGGCCGCGTTGACCGCGAACCTGCGGATGATTCGCCGCATTGCATTGATCTATGGTGGGCGCGCGGGGACGTTGGGGTCCTGGCGGCTGGCCCGCACGGTGCTGACCCACCTGGCGGCGACGGGCGCGGTGGCCGTGGGCGACGATCTGATCGGGTCGGTCGCGGGGGGCGGTGTTCTCAGCAAATTGTCGCGCCGCTTTGGCGAGGGGCTGATCAACGGCGCGCTGACCGCCCGCGTGGGTCTGGCGGCGATGGAGGTCTGCCGCCCCCTGCCGTTCACCCACCAGCGCCCGCCCCGCATCACCGACGTCGTTGGCCGGTCGTTGACCGGTCTGTTCGGCCAGAAGGAAAGCTGACATGGAAAGCCTGGCCGACGACCTGCAGACGATGACGCGCACCCCGCTCAGCGAGGATCACGTCGCCCGCATCCGCGAGATCGCACGTGTGATCGAGATTGGCGCGGGCCAGACGCTCGTGGATCTGGGCGACCCCATGGATACCTTCCACTACGTCCTGACCGGAGAGGTGGAGGCGGTCGATGCGATTACCGGTCGCCGCTACGGCAACGGGGCAACCCTGGGCCCGGGGCAATTCGGCGGAGAAATCGGGTTCCTGACCGGTGCCCGTGCCATGCTGCAGATGCGCGCCGTGTCCGACAGCCGTCTGCTGGCGGTCGATCGCGATCAGATGCTGGACCTGATGTCGCGTGTGCCAGAGATGTCCGACATCATCGTTTCGGTCATGGCCGGGCGGCGGCGCGCGCTGTTGGAAAGCGATCAGGCGTCGTTGACCTTGATCGGGATGGACCGCGACCGGGAGATTCGCGCCATCGGGGCCTTTGCCGCGCGCAACCGGATCCCGTATCGCACCCTGGACCTGGACGACGCCGAAGCAGGGGAAGTCGCGGCGCACTGTTCGCTGGCCCCTCGGCACCCGGCCGTGGTGTTCGGCAAGGACCGCGTGATTGAAAACCCGACCCCGCGCCGGGTCGCGCAGCTCTATGGTCTGGACCTGGATCTGGACCCGGAGGTGGTGCACGACGTGCTGATCGTGGGGGGCGGACCGGGCGGCATCGCGGCGGCGGTCTATGCCGGGGCCGAGGGGCTTTCTGCGCTGGTGGTCGAGGATGCGACCATCGGCGGGCAGGCGGGGACCTCTTCGCGGATCGAGAACTACATGGGGTTTCCCACCGGTATTTCCGGCGCGGATCTGTGTTTCCGGGGCGAGGTGCAGGCGATGAAGTTCGGCACCCGCTTTGCCGTCCCGCGCAGGGCCACCGGGGTGGAGCGTCGCGACGACGGCAGCTTCTGCGTCCGGCTCGACGATGAGACGGAGACCTGCGCCCGCGCTTTGGTCGTGGCGACGGGCGTGCAGTATCGCCGCCTGCCGCTGGACGGGTTGGAGGGGTTGGAGGGCGCAGGCGTCTACTATGCCGCGACGGAGACAGAAGCGCGGTTCTGCAAGGGCAGCGAAGTGGTCATCATCGGCGGCGGCAATTCGGCGGGCCAGGCGGCGATGTTCCTGTCGCGCCACGCCGTCTGTGTGCATCTGCTTGTGCGCGGCGACGGGTTGGCCGACAGCATGTCACGCTATCTGTCGTCCCGGCTGGAGGCGAACGATTGCGTCCGCATCCGCTATCGCACCGAAGTCGACCAGCTGGAGGGGGAGGGGCATTTGTCCCGCGTCCATCTCAAGGGCGATGGCGTGGCCGAGGGGAACGACAGCATCGACACCCGCGCGCTGTTCATCATGGTGGGGGCTGCGCCGAACACGGACTGGCTGGGTGATCTGGTGGCCTGCGACGGCAAGGGGTTTGTGCTGACCGGGCGCGATGTGGATCGCGACGACCCTTTTGCCACCTCTGCCGACGGGATCTTTGCGGTGGGCGATGTGCGCGCGGGATCGGTCAAGCGGGTGGCGAGCGCCGTGGGCGAAGGCTCCGTCGTGATTTCGCGCGTCTGGGGGCATGTGGCCGATCAGAAAGAGCGTTTGCGCGGCTAGCCCGGCTTGTCGCGATGGCGCAGGGGCCGCAACCCGCCCACGAAAGGCAACGGGATCGGATGAAGCAGCGCCAGTCGCCCGTTCCCGCGTGGACGCGGCAGCAGCAGCGGCAGAAGGACGACGAAAGCGGTGCCAAGAAAGGCGATGAAGAGCACGTGGGACATGTTCGGTCCTCCTGCCGCCATCCTTGCGCAGGAACATGAAGACTTCCTTAAGGCCGCAGCCGTCCGCCGCACCTTGCCCCCTGCCGGGTGCCCTGCCTATAAGGCGCGCGATGACGGGACGCGCGTGCATAGGCCAGCGAATTAGCCCCCCGGCGCCCTGATCCACGGGGCCGCCGGGCAAAGATGTTGGACCGACCGCATCGCCATTCCCCGCCGACGATCTGCAAAGGACGCCCGAGATGAGCGCCGACACGCCCTCCGACCAGACCCCCGACTACAAATCCACGCTGAACCTGCCGAAGACGGACTTTCCGATGCGCGCGGGCCTGCCCAAGCGGGAGCCGGGATGGCTGACCCGGTGGGAGAAGATCGGCGTCTATGATCGCCTGCGCGAAAAGGAGGGCCGCGCGCCCTTCACGCTGCACGATGGGCCGCCCTATGCGAACGGGAACCTGCATATCGGGCACGCACTGAACAAGACGCTCAAGGACATGGTGGTCCGGTCGCGCCAGATGATGGGCCACGACGCCCGCTATGTGCCCGGCTGGGATTGTCACGGCCTGCCGATCGAGTGGAAGATCGAAGAAAAATACCGCCAGAAGGGCCGCGACAAGGATGCCGTCGACGTGGTGGAATTCCGCCGCGAATGCCGCGAGTTTGCCGCCGGCTGGGTCGATGTGCAGCGCGCGGAATTCAAGCGTCTGGGCATCACCGGCAACTGGGCCGATCCCTATCTGACGATGAACTACCACGCCGAGGCGGTGATCGCCGCCGAGTTCCAGACGTTTCTGATGAACGGGCTGGTCTATCAGGGGTCCAAGCCGGTGATGTGGTCGCCGGTCGAAAAGACCGCGCTGGCCGAGGCGGAGGTGGAGTATCACGACCGCCAGACGGACGCGATCTGGGTGCCGTTCGAGGTGGTGTCCGGTCTGGAGGGGGCCCGTGTCGTCATCTGGACGACGACGCCCTGGACCATCCCGCAGAACCGCGCGATCTGCTTTGGGCCGGGCATCGCCTATGGTCTCTATGAAATCACCGGCACGCCCGAAGAATGCTGGGCCAAGGTCGGCGACAAGTATCTGCTGGCGGACGGTCTGGCAGAGGCCACGCTGACCGCCGCCCGGCTGGAAGACGGTCAATGGACGCGTCTGCGCGATGTGACGGCAGATGAGCTGTCTGCCCTGACCTGCGCCCACCCTCTGCGCGGGGTCGACGGCGCGAACGGGGAATGGGACTATGACGTCCCTCTCTTCCCAGGCGACCACGTGACCGACGATGCGGGCACGGGCTTTGTCCACACGGCCCCCAGCCACGGTGACGACGACTACAAGATCGGCGTCGAACATGGCCTGCCGATGACCTACAACATCGAGGCCGACGGCTCTTACCGCGCCGACCTGCCTTTGTTCGGCGGCGAGGCGATCCTCAGCCCGAATGGCAAGAAACCGGGGGGGGCCAACAAGGCCGTCATCGCGGCGCTGCAATCTGCCGACGCCTTGCTGGCGCGCAAACGCATCACGATCTCGGACGCGCATTCCTGGCGCTCCAAGGCTCCGGTCATCCGCCTGAACCGCCCGCAGTGGTTCGCCGCCATCGACCGGCCCGTGGGCGACGGGCAGGACACATATGGCGAGACGGTGCGGGCCCGCGCCCTCACCTCCATTGATCAACTGGTGGAATGGACGCCCAAGACTGGGCGCAACCGTCTGTTCTCGATGATCGAGAACCGGCCTGACTGGGTGTTGTCGCGCCAACGCGCCTGGGGCGTTCCGCTGACCTGCTTTACCAAGGTCGGCGCCAAGGCCGACGACCCCGATTTCCTGCTGCGCGATCCTGCCGTGAACGCGCGCATCATCGCCGCCTTCGAAGCCGAGGGCGCCGATGCCTGGTATGCGGAGGGCGCAAAGGAACGGTTCCTGGCCCCCGACTACGACCCTGCGGAGTGGGAGAAGGTCGACGACATCCTGGACGTCTGGTTCGACAGCGGCTCGACCCATGCATTCGTGCTGCGCGACCGCTCGGACGGGACCGAGGACGGAATTGCCGACGTCTATCTGGAGGGCACGGACCAGCATCGCGGCTGGTTCCATTCGTCGATGTTGCAGGCCTGCGGGACCAAGGGGCGCGCGCCCTACCGCGCCGTCGTGACCCACGGGTTCACCATGGACGAAAAGGGCATGAAGATGTCCAAATCCATCGGCAACACCATCGCGCCCCAGGACATCGTGGACCAATACGGCGCCGATATCCTGCGGCTGTGGGTGGCGCAGGTCGACTATACCGCCGATCACCGGATCGGGCCGGAGATCCTCAAGGGGGTGGCCGACGGCTATCGCCGCTTGCGCAACACGCTGCGGTTCATGCTGGGCTCCATCACCGAGGACACGCCCGCCGACCCGCTGGAAATGCCGGAGTTGGAGCGCTGGGTTCTGCACCGCCTGTCGGAGCTGGATGACGAGGTGCGCGCGGGTTATGCGGCCTATGACTTCGCGTCCGTCCTGAACGCGATCTTCCAGTTCACGACGATCGACCTGTCGGCCTTCTATTTCGACATCCGCAAGGACGCGCTTTATTGCGACGGTGACACGCTGCGGCGGCGGTCGGCGCGCACGGTCCTGCGGCTACTGCACGAACGGCTGACCACCTGGCTGGCCCCGATCCTGCCCTTCACCATGGAAGAAGTCTGGCTGGAGGTGCATCCGGACGAGGACGGATCTGTCCATCTGCAGGATTTCCCGGACGCCCGCCCCGGTTGGCGCGATGAGGCACTGGCGGCCAAGTGGTCCACCATCCGCCGCGTCCGCCGCGCGGTCACCGGCGCGCTGGAGGTGGCACGTCGTGACAAGACCATCGGGTCGTCGCTGGAGGCGGCACCGGTGGTTTACGTGGACACCGAAACGGCAGCGATCCTGCGCGACGTCAGCTTCGAGGACATCTGCATCACCTCGGGCATCGAGGTCAGCGAAGCGCCCGCCCCCGAGGATGCCTGGCGCCCAGAGGACGGCGAAGGAATCGCCGTCACCTTCCAGCATGCGGAAGGCGGAAAATGCCAACGCTGCTGGAAGATCCTGCCCGATGTCGGCAGCCATGGGCATGATGGCGTTTGCGCGCGCTGCGACGCGGCGCTGGGCTAAGACGTGACGCCGGGCCGCGAAAGCGGGCCCGGCGATACGGTTCGGCCTGTCATCCGATAACACACCGTCCAGCTAGACGGGGGTCTGCGCGCGCGCTACCAAACAAGATGTCATAAGACATTTTGACCTGCCGGACGCTTGCCCGAAGGGCCGCCTCCGCCCTCGGTAGTTAGGATGGGCCTTGCCATGACCCTTTTTGATTGGTCGCAGTACATGCCGCACGGTATGTGCCTTCTGTGGGAGCCGTGGCTTGTCGCGCTCTGGGTTGGGTCGGATTTGCTGATCGTGCTCAGCTATTTCGCGATCCCGCTGGCCCTGTTGTTGTTCCTGCGGCAGCGGCCCGACCTGCGGTATCGCGGTCTGGTGGCGTTGTTCGCGGGCTTCATCCTGCTGTGCGGGGTCACTCATGTGTTGTCGATCGTGACGCTCTGGCTGCCGGTCTATCCGCTGGCCGGGACGATAAAGCTGGCAACCGGCCTGGTCTCGGGGGCCACGGCGCTGGTGCTGTTTCGTCTGGTCCCGACGTTGGTCCGCATCCCCAGCCCCGCGCAGATGGAGGCCGCCAACGCCCGCTTGCTGGCGGAAATCACTTCGCATCAGGCGACGCTCAGTGATTTGCGCGCCGCCCAGGCGGACCTGGAGAAGCGCGTCGCCGCCCGAACCGAAGAGCTGGCCCGCGCAAATGACCGCCTGTCGGTCGCGGCGCGCGAAGCGGTGCACCGGTCGTCCAACATGCTGACGGTCGTGGCGGCCATGGCCCGCCAAAGCGCCAGAGGGGCCGAACGGATCGAGGATTTCCTGACCGCCTTTACCGGCCGTGTGGACGCGCTGGCCAAGGCCACGGCCCGCGTGATGCGCGGCGACGATCGCGGTGCGGCGGACCTGGAGGCGGTGATGCGCGACCAGTTGGAGCCGGTGCTGATGACTTGGGCCGACCGTGTCCGGATCGAGGGTCCTGCCCTGAATATTGGGGCGGAAGGGGCGCAGCAGATCTGTCTTGCCCTGCATGAGCTGAGCACGAACGCCCAGAAATACGGGGCCTTTGCCCATCCTGACGGCCGGCTGTCGCTGACCTGGCGGGTCGAGAATGATGCGGAGGCAGGCCCGATGCTGGCGGTCACCTGGGCCGAGACCCTGGGCCGCCCCATGGGCCCCGAAACCGGGCAGGGGTTTGGCACCCGGCTTGTCACGCAGATTGTGCCACAGACATTGCAGGGGCGGGCCGAACGGCGGTTCGAAGACGACCGGTTGATCTATGATTTGAGGGTGCCGATGGCGGCGATCGGACCGCGCGATGATCTGACCCAAGCCCAGGACCGCCCAGACGGCCCGGAGCCGCAGCCGGCGTAGTCGCCGACAGGGGCGTGACGCAGGCGGGGCGGCGTCGCAAGCCGGGGATCCGGCGTGACGTTGGCGGGGCGGGTCACCCCAGGCGCCGCAATTTCCGGGCCAGACGTTTGCCATGCTCCGGGAACCGCTGCGTATGTTCGGCCTCTGCCGCGGCGGTGTCGGCCCCGGCATCACGTCCCGCCAGAATGAGGCGTTCCAACAGAAAGGCGCGGGGTGGCCCCGCCTCCCAGGCTGCGACCAGGGCATCGAAGGCGTCGCGTGGGCGGCCCAGTCCCTGCAAGGCATTGGCCTTCAGGATGTGCAGGCTTGGCTCTCGACGCTCTGCGCCCCGGTGGCCGTCGATCAATCTCAGAAGGGCCGCGTGATCCTCCAGCCGGGACAGCAGCCGCGCCAATTCCGACAATCGGCTGATCGAGGTGACGCGCACCCGCCCAATCACCGCATCGACGAACCCCAGGACACGGGCCCGCCCCGAAGCTGTCAGTGCGACGGCGGCCAACGCCTTGCCGCGCCGTTCGTCCACCTGCTCCTCCGGGTCGTCCAGGTTATAGTCGGCAAAGAAGGACGTATAGCGGCACCCGCTTGCCAGCGCGTGCGGCATGAAATCCTGCCACCGGAACAGCGCCGTCTGCAGCGTGCCGATTTCGATGCAATGGGTATCAGCCTCGGCAAAGATCATGTTGGCGAACCCGGCACCGTGATAGCTCATCATGATGTCGGCATTCGCCATCAGGGCGACCTGTTCCAGGGGCGTGAAATCTTCGAAATAGATGGTTTCGAAGCCGCGCCGCGCCAAATCCGCCCGCAGGTCCGCCTCGCCCGCCATGGCGCGGTCCCGCACCGATTTGCGCCCCACCCAGAAGCGCCGGGGCAAGTGCGACCAGTCCTGTCCTGCTATTCGGTCCAGCGCCGTTTCGCGCAGGCGGATCAACATCTCGTCGCAGGAATTCATCGCCAGCATCCCTTGGGACGCCCGTTCTGGCTGGCGCCCGCGCCAGACATGGCTGTCCGGGGCCAGTGGGTCGAGCGAGGGGATCACCTCGTCCGTGGTCTGGCAATACCAGTGCCGCCCGTTGAGAACCGTCAACGCGGGGCCATAGTCGCGGTCCGTCCGGGTCAGGTGAACCCGCCCGACCAGTCGGGGAAAGATCGCCTCGACCCAGGCCATGACGAAGCTGGAAATGTCCGGCCCTTTCATGTGGATGTGAACGTCCCCCCGAAACCAGTCCGCATCGACCGCGCAAAGCTGACAGAGCGTTTCAGTCACGAAGTGGTAGAAGTTCGTCCCGTTGCGCGCATCCACCACGAAGGGCAGCCGGCTGACGTCACCGTCGTGCAGATCCGGAGCCTTGGCCGCGGCCCTGTGCCGGTCAAAGGCACGCGCGACCTCGGCGTCCATGTCCCGGCCAGGCTCTGCCTTCCAGACGTAGCGGTTGCGCAGCCGGGTCCCGGCCGCCCCGGTCAGCAGAAAGCGGTCGCCCACGGCCAGGAAATGTTCCTGCGCGCGCAGTTGGGTGACATGCACCAGCACGGTCGTGGTCACGATCCCGGCCCGAAAGGCGCGCAACCGGGTGTGCATGTCGATGTGGTCTGCCGTGCGGTGCGCGGTGGCGTCATCGGCGCTGACGCTGGCCCCGGCGATCCGCCCGCGCGGCACGCTCCGCCACATCCGGGGCAGGGGGGCCAAGGTGGACAGGCCCGGATCGACGCCTGGGGCAAAGAACATCTCTGCCGCCGGGCGCTGCCAGTCGATCGGGGGGACCTGGGTCACGGCAGGGCCGCGCCGGTCAGAATTCCACCCCGGCCTGGGCCTTTACGCCCGACCGGAACGGGTGCTTGATCAGCTCCATCTCGGTGACCAGATCGGCCAGGTCGATCAGCGCGTCCTTGGCGTTGCGCCCGGTGCAGACCACGTGGGTCATCGGCGGCTTTTCATCGCGCAGAAAGGCCACGACATCGGCCACGTCGATATAGTCATAGCGCAGCGCGATGTTGATTTCGTCCAGCAGAACCATGCGGTTGCCGGGATCGCGGATCAGTTCCTTCGCCTTGGCCCAGGCGGCCTGAGCCATTTCGATGTCGCGGGATTTGTCCTGCGTCTCCCAGGTAAAGCCCTCGCCCATGGTGTGAAATTCGCACAGGTCACCGAAATGCGCGGTGATCAGGTCGCGTTCCCCGGTGGACATGCCGCCCTTGATGAACTGCACGACGGCGCAGGGCATGTCATGGGCAATACAGCGAAAAATCATCCCGAAGGCGGAGCTGCTCTTGCCCTTGCCCTTGCCGGTATGGACGATCACCAGACCTTTTTCGTCGGTCTTGGTGGCCATGATCTTGTCGCGGGCGGCCTTTTTCTTGGCCATCTTGGCGTTGTGGCGGGCGGTGTCGTCGGGCGTCGCGGTCATGGGCTGTCCTGTCGGGCGTCGTGAGGTCGCGCAGACTGTCCGCGCGGGCGGGCCGGGCGTCAACCGCCCGCGTTCGCAGCGGCCCACGTTAACACTCTGTTAGGGATCGCTGTGGCAAGGTCCGGAAATGATCAGATCCAGTCTCCTATTCGTATGTCTTGGCCTGTTGGCTGCCTGCGGCGCGCCGCATCCCGTCTCCGGGTTGGACCGGTCCGGTACGGCCAGCGGCAATGGCCACGACTACCGCGTCAACTGGAACGTCACCAAGGCGCAGGCGACCCGGACCAATGCGGTCTGGCGGCCCGGCCTGGCCCAGGTGACGCGCGGCGCGATCATGGCGACAGAGCAGCTGAGCGGCTGCACGGTGGTGCCCGGCACGGCCATCGGTGACATCGCCCTCATCGAGATGGAGCTGGACTGCGTGCCGGGCTAGGTCGATCAATCCTTCAGGTTGACCGTGATGGTCGGATACTTGAATTCGTCCTTCTCATCGTCGCGGGCCGCGGCATTGACCGCCCCGATGACGATCGCCCCCAAAAGACCGGTGCCAACCGCTGAATTGCTGCGTTGGGCGGCGGTGAAATTATAGGGGCTGACGGTTGTGGACCCGCTGCGGCCATCGGGATGTTCGCAGCGCACGAAAATCGCCGGAGAGTTCGGGCCGTAGTCCGGCACGATCAGGTTGGCCGGGGTCTGAAAACGGGCGGAATAGACGCCGGCATCCAGCGTGCAGGGCACGCCGGTCAGCTCTGCGTTGGCGCTGCCCTTGGGGCCCTTGCCACGCGTGCGGACGGGGATGGTCTCCTGACCCCGGAACCGCGGCACCGGATTGCCCTGTGCGCGGGGCCGGGCGTAGACGTCGATGCCCACCGCATTGCTGGCGACCTTTGGGGTCACCATAATCGGGGGCGTGTCGATGTCGGCCATTTCACAGCCAGCCAGAAACACGCCCACAAGAGGGAGGAGTTTTGCGTAACGCATGGAATTTTCTCGTTATAATGCTCGTTACCCTCTGTTGCACAGAGGCTACTTTCGAGGAAAGCGCGGCATCTATGAAACGCGGTTCTGTGACCCGAAAGCCTCAATCAACGCCCGAGCGGAGTTCGATCTGGGCCGCCACAGCCCGCGCTCGATCGCTTCGCCCAGCCGATCGGCGATGTCGGCCAGGGCGGGGGCGTTTGCTTCGGCCAGGAAATCGCGCGTGTCCTCGTCCTCCAGGATGGCGGCATGGACCAGATCGAAATGGTGGTCGCGCACGGCCCCCGTCGTGGCGGCAAAGGCGAACAGATAGTCGATGGTGGCGGCGATTTCGAACGCGCCCTTGTAGCCGTGCCGCTTGACCCCTGCGATCCATTTCGGGTTGACCACGCGGGACCGGACGACGCGGCCGATTTCCTCGTCCAGGGTGCGGATGACGGGGCGTTCCGGGCGGGAATGGTCGTTGTGATAGACCGGGCGCGCTGTGCCTTGCAGCATCTCGACGGCCGCCGCCGCCCCGCCTTCGAACTGGTAGTAGTCGTCGCTGTCGAGCAGATCGTGTTCGCGGTTGTCCTGGTTCTGGACGATGGCCTCTACCTGGCCCAGCCGCTGGCGCAGCCCGTCGTGGTCGGCGCTGCCCTCACCGGTGCCATAGGCATAGCCGCCCCATTCGACATAGGCGCGCCCCAGATCGGCGCTGTCGGACCAGAGCCGTTCGTCGATCATGGCCTGGAGTCCCGCGCCATAGGCGCCGGGCTTCGACCCATAGACCCGCGCCTGTCCTTCGCCCGCGCGGGCACGGGCGGCTGCTGGGTTGTCGGCCTCGGGCTCGTCCAGTGCCTGCACCGCCCGGGCGGCGGCATCCACCAGCGCCATCTGTTGCGGAAAGGCATCGCGGAAGAACCCCGAAACCCGCAGCGTCACGTCCACGCGGGGGCGGCCCAGGGCGGTGGCCGGAATGATCTCGAACCCCACGACGCGGCGATTGGCGCTGTCCCAGCGGGGCTTGACCCCCATCAGGGCCAGAGCCTGCGCGATGTCGTCGCCCCCGGTGCGCATGTTGGCGGTGCCCCAGGCCGTGACCAGCATCGCGCGCGGCCAGTCACCGTGATCCTGCAGGTGGCGGTCGATCAACAGGCTGGCGCTTTTCCAGCCCAATTTCCAGGCGGTCGGTGTGGGCACCGCACGGCTGTCGACGGAGTAGAAGTTGCGCCCCGTCGGCAGCACGTCAGGCCGCCCGCGGGTGGGGGCGCCGGATGGCGCAGGGGCGACGAACTGCCCCGACAGGGCGGTGAGGAGGCCCTCCCCCTCCGCCGGGCCGCAGCTGCGCAGGGTCGCGCGCAGGTCGGCGGCGTCTTGCAGAACCGCCGCTGTCGCGGGGCCTGGTGCGGGCGCATCCCCTCGCAGCAAGGCAGCCGAGAGCGCCTCGATCCGCTCCACGGTATCCCCGCAGGACCGCCAGATACCCGAGTGTCCGCCAGCGGGGGTATTGTCCTCCTCCGGGCCGGTCTCGGGGGCGGGTATCGCGATCTGCGTCAGCATCTCGGGCCGGGGCCCGGTCCAGGGCGCGGCCATGTCGCAGTCCAGCGGATCGAATGCCAGGTCCAGATCGGTGGCGATGGCGCGCGGCAGGCTTGCCGCGTCGCCTCGCGGCAGGCGCAGCAGGGCCTGCAGCAGGTCATCCTCCAGCCGTCCTTCGGGCGATTGGCCAAAAATGTGCAAGCCGTCGCGGATCTGTGCCTCTTTCAATTCGCAAAGATAGGCGTCCAGCTTGGCCAGATCGCCTTCGTCGCCTGAGAATCCCGCGTCCAGGTCCAGCCCGGTGACTGAGGCCAGCGACAGGATTTCCTCTCGCAGGGTCTCGATCCGGCGGGGGTCGACGCCTGCGGCCTCGTAGTATTCGTCCACCAACGCCTCCAGATCCCGCATCGGCCCATAGCTTTCGGCGCGGGTCAGCGGTGGCGTCAGGTGGTCGATGATCACGGCTTGGGCGCGACGCTTGGCCTGCGTGCCCTCACCGGGATCGTTGACGATGAAGGGATAGACATGGGGCAGGGGGCCGAGCGCGATTTCGGGCCAGTCATCCCCGCCCAGGGCCACGGCGCGCCCCGGCAGCCATTCCAGGTTGCCATGCTTGCCCATGTGCACGATGGCATCCGCCTCGCGCCGCAGCCACGCATAAAACGCCAGATAGTTGTGCGGCGGGACGAGGTCGGGCGAATGATAGCTGTCGGTCGGATCCACGTTGTAGCCGCGCGCCGGTTGCAGCGCGACGACGGCCCGGCCGAACCGGTGGATCGACAGGGCGAAATGGCCGCCCGGCGCAGAGGCCGGTGCCTCCGGCGGGGATACTTCGGAAGCAGCGAAGAAGGGGTCGTCCTCGGGCGTGCCCCAGCGGTCCTCGATCTGTTGGCGCGCCTTGAGCGGGAGGGTGGCGAAGAACGCCCGGTAATCGCCGAGCGACAGCGTCTCGCCGCCTGTGCGCGTGGCCCGGTCGGTCAGCCAATTGGTCGGACCGGCCATCAGGTGCGCCATCAATCGGGCCCCGTCCGCCGGGGGTCGTGCGTCATAGCCTGCGTCTCGCAGCAGGCGCAGCACGTGGACCGTGGCGGCGGGCGTGTCGAGACCCACGCCATTGGCCAGCCGCCCGTCCCGGTTCGGGTAGTTCGCCAGCACCAGCGCGACCCGGCGGTCGGCGGGTGCCGTGCGGCGCAGGCGGCACCAATTGGCCAGCAGGTCCGCCACAAAGGCGATGCGGTCGCCGTGGGCTTTCCAGGTGGCGATGGGGCATTGGGTTGCCTCGTCGAAAAAGGCCTCGCCCTTGAACCCCACGGCGCGGGTCAGGATACGCCCGTCCAGTTCCGGCAGGGCGACGTTCATGGCGATGTCGCGGGCCGACAGTCCGGTCAGGCCGCTTTCCCATGCTTCCTCGGTGCCGCCGGACAGAACCGCTTGAAAGACGGGCGCGGCATTTGCCCAAGGCTGTGCCAGCGGGTTCGCGCCCGCGTCGCCCACCGCAAAGCTGGTCAGGTTCACGATCGCGTCGGGCGGTGTGTCGCGAAACAGCGCCTCCAGCGTGGCCGCCGACACCGGATCCTTGAGCGAGGCCACAAAGACCGGCAGCGGGTTCAGCCCGGCGCGCAACATCGCCCGGATCAACCGGTTCACCGGGTTCAGCCCCGCCCCTTGCAACAGCGCGCGGTAGAAGATCAGCGGCACGACCGGCGCGCCGTCGGTCCAGGACGCGCGGAGATCGGCCAGCCCGGCCTCCTCCGCGCCGGGCCAATAGAGACCCGCGCGCAGCAACGGCCGGGCAGGCGCGGGACGGGGCGCGTCGTCGAGCATCGCCTTGGCATGGGTGAGAAAGGTCTGGGCATTGGCCGGGCCGCCTTCGACAAGGCAGGACCAGAGCGCGTCGTAATCCACTGCCGCGACGGTGGACAGCTCGCGCAGCTCCGCATCGGGTTTGTCGTCGCCGGGCAGGGCGGCAAAGGGCACGCCCGCCTCGTGCAGGCGGGCGGCGAACTGCTCCAACCCATAGGTCCAGTAGCCGCGCCCGCCCAACACGCGGGCCACGACAAGGCGGCTTTGGGTGGCGCAGGCATCCAGGTGCAGGTCGACCGACATCGGGTGGCGCAGGTGCATCAGCGACGCAAGGCGCAGGGACGGGGGCAGCGCCATCTCGGCGCGCGCCTGCGACAGGGCGGCAAGTTCCGTGTCGGCGGCAGAGATCATCACCAGGTCGGCGGGGGTCTGGCCCAGGTCGACGGGGTCGCCGTCGTCGACGGCACCGGGTTGTGCGGCAAGCAGATGCATGGGCGGAACCTCCGCCCGGGGGTTTGCGGGAGGGCGCGGATGGGTGCAAGAGGGGGCCAAGACAAGGAGCGCCCGATGACCGCACGAATCGAACCCCAGATGACCGACGAAGTGGCTGTGGCCCTGGCCCAAGGGCGCCCGGTGGTCGCGCTGGAAAGCACCATCATCAGCCATGGCATGCCCTGGCCCCGCAACGCCGAGGTGGCGCTGGCCGTCGAACAGGCGGTGCGCGACGAAGGGGCTGTGCCGGCCACGATCGCGGTGATCGACGGGATCTGCTGCGCCGGGTTGTCCGGGCCGCAGGTCGAACGCCTGGGGCGCGACACGGGCGTGGTCAAGGCCGCCTCCCGCGATCTGGGGGCCTGTCTGGTCAAGGGCCGGACGGCGGGCACCACGGTCAGCGCGACGATGCGGATCGCGGCGTTGGCCGGGATCGGGGTCTTTGCCACCGGGGGCATCGGTGGGGTGCACCGGGGCGGCGACATGGATGTCAGCGCCGACCTGACGGAGCTGTCGCTGACCGATGTCCTGGTGGTTTGCGCGGGCGTGAAATCGATCCTGGACATCCCGCGCACCATCGAACTGCTGGAGACGCTGCGCGTGCCGGTGGCGGTCTTTGGCACGGATGAGTTTCCGGCATTCTATACGCCCCATTCCGGTGTTCTGGCGGGCGAGCGATTCGACGACCCGGCCCAGATCGCGGCCGCGCGGCGTGCGAACCGGGCCGTGGGGCTGGGCACCGGCATGCTTGTGGCGAATCCGATCCCGGTGGCCCATGCGCTGGACGCAGCCGAGATCGGGGCCACCATCGACGCGGCCCTGGCCGCGGCGGAGGCGCAGGGTGTGCGCGGCAAGGATGTGACGCCTTTCCTGCTGGGACGGCTGAACGAGGTCACCGAGGGGCAGGCGTTGGGCGCGAATATCGAGCTGGTGCTCAACAACGCGCGACTGGCGGCGCGGATCGCCGTGGCCGAGGCCGGCGCGGGCACCTGGGTCTGACCGGGCGCAAGGCCCTGCGCGGCCCGTGCCGCAGACCTCAGGCGGGGCGTTCGAAAAACAGGCTGGCCGGGTTTTCCCGGTAGCCGTCAAACGGTTCGCAGGCGACGAAACCGTGGCGTCGGTAAAGCCGGTGCGCGGCGTCGAGCCCGGTCCCGGTTTCCAGCCGCAACAGGGGGCGTCTTTCCGAGGCGGCAAGGTCGATCAGGTGTCGCAGGATGGCATCCGCCACACCGCGTCCGCGCGCTTGGGGGGCGGTGAACATGCTTTTGACCTCGGCGTAGCCATCGCGCAGGGCCAAGGCGCCCGTGCCCAGCGTCGCCGCGCCCTCGGTGGCGGCGACGAACCGGATCTCGGGCCGGGTCAGCGCGTCGAGGTCGAGGAAATGGCATTCGTCCGCCGCAAACATCGACCGCATCAGCGCGTGGGACTGCGCGAGCAAGGCGGCGGGGCCAGCGGCGCGCGGGTCGGCTGGCCCGACGATCACGCCAGCGCGGCCTCGATCGCGGCGCGGTCCAGCCCGGCCTGACCAATGACGACCAGTCGCGCGCCGCGCGGGTCGCTGCCCAGCGGGCGGTCGAAGTAGTGATCCACACGTGGCCCGACCGCCTGCACCGTCAGGCGCATCGGTTTGCCCGCGACCGAGGCAAAGCCCTTGAGCCGCAGAATGTTGTGGGCGCGGATCACCTCGGACACGCGCACGGCAAAGGCGGCAGGATCCGTGACCTCGGCGGTTTCCACGACGAAGCTTTCGAAGGCGTCGTGGCCGTGTTCATGGTCATGGTGATGATCGTGGTCATCCTCATCGTCGTGGTGGTGATGGTGGTGGTGGACTTCGTGCCGGGCGGCAATGTCGTCCTCGGCCCCCTGGCCACGGCCCAGCAGGACATCCGCAGGCAGCGCCCCCATCGCGGCGGGCAGCACCTGGACGCCATCGCGTGCCTCGCCGCGCAGACGCGCGACCAGCGCGTCAGTCCCGTCGCCCAGCAGGTCGGACTTGTTCACGACGATCATGTCGGCACAGGCCACCTGATCGGCATAAAGCTCGCTCAGTGGTGTTTCATGGTCCAACCCGTCGTCGGCGGCACGCTGCGCGTCGACTGCGGCCACATCCGCCGCGAATGTCCCGGCGGCCACGGCGGGGCCGTCCAGCACGGTGACGACCCCGTCCACGGTGACGCGCGTTTTCAGCCCCGGCCAGTTGAAGGCCCGGACCAGAGGTTGCGGCAGGGCCAGCCCGGAGGTTTCGATCACGATGTGATCGGGGGGCGTGTCGCGGGCCAGCAGCGCCTCCATCGTGGGGATGAAATCGTCGGCGACCGTGCAGCAGATGCAGCCGTTCGACAGCTCGACCACGTCGTCGTCGGAACAGCTTTCGATGCCGCAGCCCTTGAGGATACCGCCATCGACGCCGAGATCGCCGAATTCATTGATGATCAACGCGATCCGCCGCCCGCCCGCATTCTGCAGCAGATGACGGATCAGAGTGGTCTTTCCGGCCCCGAGGAAACCGGTGACGATGGTGGCGGGGATCTTCATCCGGCGCGCTCCTGATCAAGGGGGGACGCCCGTTGCGGGTGTCGGATTTGAGTATTTGGAGACCCATGAGGCAGGCGTCTGGCGCGCTGATGCCAGCGCGGCCCCCTTGCGTCACGGGACTTCAGATACCCACGGCGCGCCGGATGTCCCGGGCGCGCCGCGAGAGACGGCGTCAGCCGGCGATGGCGGTGACGATCGGGCCCTCGAGGATCTCGAGCCCAAGGAACAGCCCCGCGCCCACGACCATGGCCCCGGCCAGGCGCGCGTTGACCGCGCTGGCGGCGGGGGCTGCGGCGCGGACGGCGAACCCGGCGGCGATGGCCACGGCATATTGGATCGCGGCAAGGCCCAGCAGGTAGCCCGCGAAGACGGCGGCAGACAGGCCGCCTTCCTGACCGGCCACCGAAGCGCCGAAGGCGGACCCGTGGAACAGCCCGAACCCGGCAAACAGCACCAGCGCGGGGGTCAGCGTCAGGGCGCGACCCGACAGAACAACACCGCCGACGACCAGCAGGGACAGAACGATCATGATTTCCTGTGCGGGCATGGCGACACCGGCAGTCATCAGGGCGACACCGACCAGCATGGCGGCGATATAGGCCAGCGGCGCGCGCAGGGCCTGGCCGGTAAAGGCGGCGGCGATGCCCATGGCGGCGACGAAGAACAGGTGGTCGAAGCCCAGAACCGGATGGCCGACGCCGGACATCATGCCGTGGGCGAAGGTTTCCATGGGCATGCCGTTCAGCGGATGGTGGGCAAGCGCGGGCGTGGCCGAAAGGCCGAGCGCGGCGATGGTGAGAAGTTTCTTCATGTCTGTCCCCTATCCGGGCCGGGGCCCGGTGATCTGTGGGGGGGATCGTGCGGGGGTTGCCTCCCCGTTCACGGAACACCCCGTCCGTTACGTCATCCCCACGCATCGCGCGGGGTGCAGGGCTGGTCTCCTGGCTCACGGGTCGATGGTCGGGGCGGCCTTCCCGGGATGGTCCCAGTGGCATGTGGCCCGTCCCTCACCGCATACAGTCGCGGGGGCGGCTGCGGCATCGGGTCCCTGCTTGGGTCCCCCATCACCGCATTCCCATTTCATCCCCTGTCGCTTTGGCGCATCGGGGAACCTTGCCCGGCTGTTGTGCGCCCGCCCCGGCAGGCGGTCAAGCGCGAAGGCGACGTATTGAGGTCTGATCGCGCAGGCGGGCCGCGACGTCGGGTCCGGGGGGCAGGGCCGCTAAATCCGGCGGATGCGGCGATATCTTGTGGAAAACCGCCCCTCGGGCACCAAATGGCGCGGGCGGTGGTTGACGGGGCGGACGGAGCCGCGACTATTCCGCATGCGTTTTTCCCGCCTGCGTCTGAACGGCTTCAAAAGCTTCGTCGACCCGACCGATCTGGTGATCGCCGACGGGCTGACCGGTGTGGTCGGCCCCAATGGCTGCGGCAAGTCGAACCTGCTGGAGGCGCTGCGCTGGGTCATGGGCGAGAATCGCCCGACCGCCATGCGGGGTGGCGGGATGGAGGATGTGATCTTTGCCGGGGCCGCCTCGCGCCCGGCGCGCAACTTCGCTGAGGTGACGCTTGCGCTGGACAACACCCTGCGCACCGCGCCTGCCGCCTTCAACGACAGCGATGCGCTGGACGTGGTGCGGCGGATCACGCGGGATGCGGGATCGGCCTACAAGCTCAATGGCCGCGATGTGCGGGCGCGCGACGTGCAGATGCTGTTCGCCGATGCCTCGACCGGGGCGCATTCGCCCGCGTTGGTCCGACAGGGACAGATATCCGAGCTGATCAACGCCAAACCGCAACGTCGCCGCCGCATTCTGGAAGAGGCGGCGGGGATCAGCGGTCTTTATCAGCGGCGCCACGAGGCGGAGCTGAAGCTGAACGCGACCGAGGGAAACCTGACGCGGGTGGATGACGTGGTGGAGCAGTTGGCCGCGCAACTGGCGACGCTGGCCCGGCAGGCCCGGCAGGCGGCCCGTTACCGCGAAATCGGGGCTGCGTTGCGGCAGGCCGAGGGGTCGCTGCTGTATCGCCGCTGGCAGGAGGCGGAGGCCGCGCGCGCCGCGGCGGATGCCACGCTGCGCGCCCGCCTGACGGCCGCGGCGGCGGCGGAACGGGCCGCGGTCGGGGCCGAAAAGGCACGCATTGCCGCCGAGGAGGCTTTGCCGCCCCTGCGCGAAGAAGAGGCCGTGGCGGGCGCGATCCTGCAACGGCTGGAGGTCGGGCGCGATACCCTCAAAGAGCGCGAGGCCCAGGCCCGCGCCACGGTCGATCGGCTGTCGGCGGCCATCGACCGCCTGGCCCGTGACGCGGAGCGGGAGGCAGGTCTGAACGAGGACGCGCGCGCGACCACGGCGCGCCTGCAGGCAGAGGACGCGACTTTGCAGGCGGCGGCCGACGGGCAAGAGACCGCGCTGTCTGCGGCCCAGGCCGAGGCCCACGAGGCCGCCCGCGTCCTGTCGGAGCGGGAGGAGGAGCTGTCGATCCTGACCGAAGACCTGGCCCGGTTGTCGGCGCGCCACCAATCCGTAACGAGGCTGGCCGAGGATGCGGCCAGGCGTCTGGATCGCGTGACCGCCGCCCGTGCCACGGCGCAGGCGCAGGCCGACGCCGCGCGTCGGGCCCTGGCCGAGGCGGAGGCGGCGCAGGGTGCGGTGCAGGCCGATCTGACCCGCGCGCAGGATGCGGCCGTGGCCACCGACGCGGCCTTGTCCGCAGCCGAGATGGCACGCGAAGCGGCCCAGGACCGCGAGGCGGCGGCGCGCACCGAACGGGCCGAGGCAGAGGGGGTGGCAGGCACCTTGGGTGCAGAGGTCAGCGCCCTGGCCAACCTGCTCAACCGGGACACCGGCGAGGGAGAGCCGCTTCTGGATCGTCTGACCGTGGCCCCTGGCTATGAGGCGGCCTTGGGCGCGGTCTTTGGCGAGGACCTGAGATCAAGCGAAATCGGCCTGACCGAGATGGAGGAGGCGGGCTGGGCCAGTCTGCCCCCCTACGACCGCACCGCCCCCTTGCCCGAGGGGATCGCGCCGCTGGCCACCCATGTGACCGCCCCCGAGGTGCTGACGCGGGCGCTGGGGCAGGTGGGCCTGGTGAAACCCGAAGAGGCGGCGCAGATGCAGCCCTTGTTGCAACCGGGGCAGGCTTTGGTGTCGCTGCGCGGGGATCTTTGGCGCTGGGACGGGTTCCGCGCCACGGCAGAGGCAGCCCCCTCGGCGGCGGCCCTGCGGTTGCAGCAGATGAACCGCCTGACGTCGCTGCGGCAGGATCTGGAAGAGGCGACGGCCCGCGCAGATGGCACGCGCGCCGCCCATGACGCGCTGGGCCGCGATCTGGCGCGGGCCAAGACCGCCGAGGGGGCCGCACGGGACGCCCGCCGCACCGCCGACCGCGCCCTGACCGATGCGCAGCGCAGCCTGGCCCAGGCCGAAGGGGCCAGGAACGTCGCCGGATCCCGGTTGGAGTCGGCGCAGATGGCGGTTGCCCGCCACGACGCCGAGATGTTGGAAGCCCGCGAGGCCCAGGCCGAAGCAGAGGCCGCGCGCCGGGATTTGGCCCCGCTGGACGGGGCGCGCCTGGCCTTGGAGACGATCCGCACCACGGTCGAGGCCGCACGCATGGCGATGATGGCGCTGCGGGCGCAGGCCGATGAGGTCAAGCGCGAGGCGGCCGCACGGGATCGGCGGCTGGGCGAGATCGCGAAGGAGCGGGCCTCCTGGCAGACCCGGCTCGACAATGCGGGCGCGCAATTGGCCGATCTGACCGCGCGGCGCACCTCCACCCAGGCAGAACTGGACGCCGCCCGCGACCTGCCGGAGGCGCTGGCCACCGAGCGTGCCGCGCTGAGCGCCGAGATCGAAAAGGCCGAAGCCCGCCGTACGGCTGCAACCGACGCCCGCGCGGGGGCTGAAGGGGCCAGCCGTGACGCCGTCCAGGCCGCCCGTGACGCGGAGCGCGCGGCGGGCGAAGCGCGGGAGGCGCGCGCCCGCGCCGAGGCACGCCTGGATGCCGCGGGCGAGACTTTGGCCTATGCCGAAGACCGGATCGACGAGGCGCTGGACTGCACGCCCGCCGAGCTGCGCGCCGCGCTGGACCTGGACCCCGATGCGATGCCCCCCGTCGAGACGATCGAGGCGGAGGTGACGCGCCTGAAGCGGCAGCGCGACGCGCTGGGTGCGGTAAACCTGCGCGCCGAGGAAGACGCCCGCGAGGTGCAGGCGGAACACGATCTGCTGGTCAGCGAAAAGGCCGACCTGGAACAGGCCGTGTCAGAGCTGCGCGCAGGCATTGCCGCGCTCAACAAAGAAGGGCGGCAGCGCTTGCTGGACGCCTTCGAGACGGTGAACACCAACTTTTCGATGTTGTTCCGGCACTTGTTCCAGGGCGGCGAGGCCCGTCTGGCCCTGGTCGAAAGCGACGACCCCCTGGAGGCGGGACTGGAGATCATGTGCCAGCCACCGGGCAAGAAGCTGTCGACGCTGAGCCTGTTGTCCGGGGGCGAACAGACGCTGACCGCGCTGGCGCTGATCTTCGCCGTCTTTCTGGCCAACCCGGCCCCGATCTGTGTTCTGGACGAGGTGGACGCGCCACTGGATGACGCGAACGTTACGCGGTTCTGCGACATGCTGGACGAAATGACCCGCCGCACCGACACCCGGTTCCTGATCATCACCCATCACGCGGTGACCATGGCCCGGATGGACCGGCTGTTCGGGGTGACCATGGTCGAGCAGGGGGTGAGCCAGCTTGTGTCCGTCGACCTAAAGAAGGCCGAGGCGCTGGTCGCCTGACGCTTGACCGCCTGGGGGTGGGTGCCGCACGGTTCGCGTATGAGGATACCTTTTGCCATTTGCGCCGCCGTGCTGCTCTGCCCGGCCCCCGCCGCTGCGCAGGATGTGTCCGCGGCCAACCCGAAAAGCATCGTGCAGGCGATGCAGGCCCATGGATTTGCGGTCGAGGCGTCGCGCGATGAGGACGGATCGCCACTTCTGACGTCGCGCACCTCTGACAGCAACTTCGAGGTCTATTTCTACGGCTGCACCTCCGGCACTGCCTGCGAATCGCTGGAATTCTGGGCCGGCTATCGTCTGGAGGTGCCGGTGAGTGCAAAGGTGATGAACGACTGGAACCGGGACAAGCGGTTTGCCACTGCCTTTGTCAACGGCGATGGAAATCCGGGCATTCGCATGGATCTGATCGCCCCGGGTGCAGGCATCAGTCGGGAAAGCTTTGCCCTGACGCTCGATTTTTGGCGGTTGCAGGTTGAAGAGTTCGAGGACCTCATCAATTGGTAGCCTCCGCCCCTGACCGGAAGGCCATCGCATGAAACTGACTATCGAAGCGGGACTCTCCTACCAGTTGGAGACCGCCTCCGACCTGTTGCTTCAGATCGAGGTGGCGCGAATGTCTGGGCAGGAGTTCGAAAACGATGCCCTGTTCACCACATCCGTTGACGGCTTTCGCCGTGTGGCCGGGGCCGAGGCGCTGGGCAAACGGGCCTGGATGCGCGCCGAAGGATTGTTGGAAGTGACCTACAAGGCCGAGGTCGAGGTCAATCGCCCCGATCCGCCGCTGGCCGCAATGCAGGCCGCCGCGCCGCGCAGCCTGACCGCAGAGGCGACGAATTTCCTGATGCCCTCGCGGTATTGTCCGTCAGACGAATTCGATGCCTTTGTGGCGGCCGAGTTCGAAGGGCTGACGGGGGGCAAGCTGATCGTCGCGCAGCGCGACTGGATCGAGGACTCATTCAGTTATGTCCCAGGTGCCAGCGGCCCGAACACCACCGCGCGCGAAACCTTTGTTCAGCGGCAAGGGGTCTGTCGGGACTATGCGCATGTGATGATTTCCATGGCGCGGGCTGCGGGCATCCCCGCGCGAATGGCCAGCGTCTATGCACCCTATGTCGATCCGCCCGACTTTCATGCCGTGGCCGAAGTCTGGCTGGAGGATGCCTGGCATCTGGTCGATGCGACCGGCATGGCCCGCGCCAGCGAAATGGCGGTGATCGGGGTCGGTCGGGATGCGGCAGAGGTGTCATTCCTGACGACCTTCGGCCTGGCCGAGATGATGTATCAGAAGGTCAGCGTCACCGCCGGCTAGGCGATGGCCAGCCCGGCGTGGGTGTCGAGCAGGAACTGCGAGGCGATGGGCCCGCTGGCAGCCCCGATGGCGCGGGCCCCCAGGCCGATGGTGCCCGGTTCGATGCGGGGCGGGATCAGGCCGCGGATGTCCTGGTTCACGACGTAGCGGCGGGTCCGTTCGACCAGTTCAGCGCGGATTTCGGGCGGGAACGCCCCGTCGATCAGCACCGCCTCAAAATCGATGACGGCACAGATCGACAGGCAAGCGCGCGCCAATTCCTGCGCGGCCTGGCCTAGCCAGGGATCGACGTGGCGGGTCAGACCGCTCCAATCCTGGGGCTGATGCCAGAGCTGGCTTATATCCAGCTCCGATTCGCGCAGCCTCTGTTCGAGGACATGGATCGAGGCGGTGTCGACCAGTTGCAGGCTTTCGCCCAACGGGCCCAACGTCGGCAGCGAACCCAAGGCGCCCGCATTGCCCTGACGCCCCTCATAGACGGAATGGTTCAGAACGACGCCGCCGCCCACGTAGGCCCCGACAAAGAAATAGGCGTAGTCGCGGAATTCCTTGCCGCGCCCAAACACCTGTTCGGCCTGACAGGCGGCCGTCGCGTCGTTGATGATGGTGGCGGGCAGGTCGGTGATCTCGCTTGCGCGGGTTTTCATGTCGATCCCCGCCCAGGGTGCGAAAAACGCCAACCTGGGCGAGTCGTCGCGCCCGATCTGCATCTCGAACGGAGCCGCGACGCCGATGCCGCACAGACGTGCGCGCTGGGCCGTGGTCAAGGTCGTCGCGATCTCGGTGGTGCTTTGGGCGAGAAAGGCAAAGACCTCCTCGGGGAGGGGGCGGGCATAGCGCAGGCTGCGGGCGTCGCGGACCGCACCGCCCAGGTCCAGCAGAACCAGATCGGCAGAGCGGCGGCCGATCTTCAAGCCCCAACTCAGTGCCCCATCCGGGTAAAGCCGCATCGGCAGTGAGGGTTTCCCGATCTTGCCGCGCACCGGGTCGCCCCGTTCCAGCAGGCCATCCGCCTCCAGCCGTTTCAGGATCGCCGAGACGGTGGGCGGGGACAGGCCCGCGCGGCGCGCCAGCTCGCTTGCGGGCAGAGCACCATTGCGTTGCAGCAGCGACAGAAGCAGCCGTTCGTTGTGATTCCTGACGCCTCGCTGGCTGAGGCCGGAAGAGAAGGTGGTGGCGGCGTCGGTCATGACAAGCCTTTTGCACGTCCTATGTCAAAACCTACAGAGGGGAACCGAGTTAGTAAAGAAAACAAACTAACTAATTGACAGCCCCCCATCGGGGCTGGCATTGGAGGAGGCACAGGCAGGGAGAGCCTGTGCAGAATTTATCGCCGCTTCGATCCGGCAAAACGTTCTCGGGAGGAACACAGATGACCAAGACACTGCTCGCCACGACTGCTACCGCCGCCGCGCTCGCCCTGTCCGGCGGGGCTGCCATGGCCGACGGCCACGGCGTTTCCGCGTGCCTGATCACCAAGACCGACACGAACCCCTTTTTCGTCAAGATGCGCGAAGGGGCCGAGGCTGCTGCCGCCGAGAATGGCGTGACGCTGCGGTCCTATGCCGGTCAGGTCGACGGCGACCACGAAACGCAGGTTGCCGCGATCGAGACCTGCATCCTGGACGGTGCGTCCGGCATTCTGATCACCGCCTCTGACACGTCGTCCATTGTCGGGGCCGTCACCCAGGCCCGTGACGCGGGTCTGCTGGTCATCGCGCTGGATACGCCGCTGGATCCGATCGACGCCGCCGATGCCACCTTTGCCACCGACAACTTCCTTGCCGGAGAGCTGATCGGTCAGTGGGCCGCCGCCTCCTTGGGGGATGCCGCCGCCGACGCCAAGATCGCGATGCTTGACCTGGCTGTCAGCCAACCGACCGTCGGTGTGCTGCGCGACCAGGGGTTCCTGCAGGGCTTTGGCATCGATCTGGCCGACCCGAACGTGAACGGTGACGAGGACGATCCGCGTATCGTCGGCAACGACGTCACCCAGGGCAACGAAGAAGGTGGCCGCCGCGCGATGGAGAACCTCCTCGCTGTCGATCCCGAGATCAACGTCGTCTACACCATCAACGAACCCGCCGCCGCCGGCGCCTATGAGGCGCTGAAGTCCATCGGGCGCGAAAACGACGTTCTGATCGTGTCGGTCGACGGCGGTTGCCCCGGTGTTCAGAACATCTCCGACGGCGTGATCGGGGCCACCTCGCAGCAGTATCCCCTGCTGATGGCGTCCAAGGGCATCGAGGCGATTGCCGCCTTCGCCGCCGACGGCACCCTGCCTGAAAAGACACCGGGCAAAGAGTTCACGGACACCGGCGTGGCACTGGTCACCGGAGCCCCCGTCGACGGTGTGGCGAGCATCTCGATCGAAGAGGGCATGGACCTCTGCTGGGGCTGATCGCCTGATCCTCTGACACTGGCAAGGCGGCGCGTGATCGGCCGCCTTGCCGCATATCGACCGAAAAGGGGGGAGCCATGCCGTCCGGCACCGACAACTACGAAGCTGCGAGCAACAAGGCGGAAAGCGTCGCACAGTTCGCCGATGCGCGCCGTGGCTTGCTGGCGAAACTGCAGCATGCGCTGCACGTCAATCCGGCCCTGGTGCCGCTTTTCGTGCTGCTGGTGTCCATCATCGTGTTCGGGCTGTTGCTCGGCTCGCGCTTCTTCAGCCCCTTCGCTATGACCTTGATCCTGCAACAGGTGCAGATCGTGGGCATTGTCGCAGCCGCCCAATCGCTGGTGATCCTGACCGCAGGTATCGATCTGAGCGTGGGGGCCATCGCGGTCATCTCTTCGGTGATCATGGGGCAATTCACCTTTCGCTATGGCATTCCCGTCGAAATTTCGGTCGCCTGCGGCCTGATCTTTGGCACGGCCATCGGTGCGCTGAACGGCTGGCTGGTGGCGCGCATGAAGCTGCCGCCGTTCATCGTGACGCTGGGCATGTGGCAGATCGTGCTGGCTGCGAACTTCCTCTATTCCGCCAACGAGACGATCCGAAGTCAGGAGATCGAGGCCGAGGCCCCGCTGCTGCAATTCCTGGGCACGACCTTCAAGATCGGCGCGGATGAAACCGGCCGCGGGGGCGCCACCTTTACCTATGGCGTGATCGCGATGGTGCTGATCGTGGTCCTGCTGGCCTATGCCCTGCGGCAGACGGCCTGGGGCCGCCATGTCTACGCCACCGGCGACGACCCGGAGGCCGCGCAGCTGTCGGGCGTCAACGTGACCGCGACGCTGATTTCCGTCTATGCGCTAACCGGGTTTATCTGCGCCATCGCCGGCTGGGCCCTGATCGGTCGTATCGGCAGCGTCAGCCCGACCTCGGGCCAGCTGCTCAATATCGAAAGCATCACGGCCGTGGTGATCGGGGGGATCTCTCTGTTCGGCGGGCGTGGCTCGATCATGGGCACCTTCTTTGGCGCGCTGATCGTCGGGGTCTTTACCCTGGGCCTGCGGTTGGCTGGGGCGGATGCCCAGTGGACCTACCTGTTGATTGGCGTTCTCATCATCGCGGCGGTGGCCGTGGATCAATGGATCAGAAAGGTGTCGGCATGAGCACCCCCGTTTTGCAAGCCCGAGGCCTGGTCAAACGCTATGGCAAGGTCACCGCGCTGGACAATTGCGATTTCGATCTGCACGCCGGAGAGATCGTGGCCGTCATCGGTGACAACGGCGCGGGGAAATCATCGCTGATCAAGGCGATGTCCGGGGCCGTCGTCCCAGACGAAGGCGAGATCCTGCTGGAGGGCAAGCCGATCCGCTTTAATTCGCCCACGGACGCCCGGCAGGTCGGAATCGAGACCGTCTACCAGACCCTCGCCATGTCGCCCGCCCTGTCGATTGCCGACAACATGTTCATGGGGCGAGAATTGCGCCGCCCCGGTTGGCGCGGCCAGTTCCTGCGACAACTGGACCGGCCCCGCATGGAGAAGGTCGCGCGCGAAAAGCTGTCGGAGCTGGGTCTGATGACGATCCAGAACATCAATCAGGCGGTCGAGACGCTGTCGGGTGGCCAGCGGCAGGGTGTCGCCGTGGCGCGCGCCGCCGCCTTCGGGTCCAAGGTCATCATCCTGGACGAGCCGACCGCCGCACTGGGCGTCAAGGAAAGCCGCCGCGTGCTGGAGCTGATCCTGGATGTCCGGTCGCGCGGGATTCCCATCGTGCTGATCTCGCACAACATGCCCCATGTGTTCGAGGTCGCGGACCGGATTCACGTGCACCGGTTGGGCAAGCGGCTGTGCGTCATCGACCCGAAGGATTACACGATGTCCGATGCCGTGGCCTTCATGACCGGCGCGAAAGAGGCCCCACTTGCCGCCTGACGCCCGGATCGCCGCGATAGCGGACCGGATCGCCGAACGGCCCGGTGCGCGGTTGCTGATCGCCGTGGTGGGGCCGCCTGCCTCGGGCAAATCGACCATCGCCGAGGGCCTCGTGGATCATCTGGGCCCCGATGCGGTGCTGATGCCGATGGACGGGTTCCACATGGACGACCGGGTGCTGGAGGCGCGGGGTCTGCGTCCGCGCAAGGGCGCGCCGGAGACATTCGATCACGCGGGCCTGTCCCGAGCGCTGGACGCCGTTCGGCGCGGGGAGGAGGTCTTCGTGCCGGTCTTCGACCGCTCCCGCGAGATTGCCATCGCGGGCGCGCAGGTCATCGCACCTGAGGCCCGCGTCGTGGTGGTGGAGGGGAACTGGCTGCTGCTCGACCGGCCGGGTTGGCGCGACCTGGGGCCTTGGGATCTGACCATTCGCTTGGAGACACCCGAGGCAGAGCTGCGCCGTCGGCTGGAAGATCGCTGGCGCAACCTGCCGGAGGCCGAGGCGCGCGCCAAGATCGACGGCAATGACCTGCCCAACGCGCAGGTGGTCGCCGCCGAGTCCCGTCCGGCGGATGTCGTGCTGACCGACTGACCGGTCAGAGCGCGTCCAGAAGATCCCGCGTCGGCCAGGCATCGGCAGGCAGTCCCAGGCGCACCTGCTCTGCCTTGACGGCGCGCCTTGTAAGCCGCCCCAGGATGCCGTCCACGTCGCCCACGTCGTGGCCGCGCGCGGACAGCTTGCGCTGCAACGCTTCCATTTCTTCCCCCGACAGGCCGGGCGTCGGGGTTCCCGCGTCGAACACGGGGGCCCCTGACAGGCGGGTGGCGAAATAGGCGGCGGTGGTCACGTAGACGAAGCTCTTGTTCCATTCGAACAGCACTTCGTAGTTCTGAAAGGCCAGGAACGCCGGTCCGTTCCGCCCCTGTGGCAGCAGCAGCGACGCCTCCAACCCGTCGGTCATGCCAGTCGTCGGGCCGCGTGGGCTCACGCCATCGGCCAGCCAGGCAGACACCGGGCGTTTGGTGTCCAGCCCGCTCTGCGCCCAGTCCAGATCCGAGGGGACCGCGACCTCGATCAGCCAGGGCTGCCCGGCCTGCCATCCGATATCCTGCAGGAACCGCGCACCCGAATGCAGCGCGTCGGGCACCGACGTCTTGAGCGTCACGCGCCCGTCCCCATCCCCGTCCACGCCGCGTTCCAGAATATCCAGTGGCAGCATCTGCACCTGCCCGATTTCGCCGGCCCAGGCACCGGTCGTGTCCAGATCGAACTGACCGCGGGCATAAAGCTCCAGCGCGGCAAAGACCTGCGGGTGGAACAGGTCCGGTCGGCGGCAGTCATGGGCCAGCGTGACCAGCGAATCGCGCGTGTTGAAATCCCCCTGCACCGCGCCAAAGTCTGTCTCCAGCGCCCAGAACGCCAGCAGAACGCCGCGCGGAACGCCATAGGACGCCTCGACCGCGTCAAAGATCGGGCCGTAGCGATCCGCGTTGCTGGTGCCTTTGCGGATCCGGTCACCGGAAATGACGCGGCGGGCGAAATCCACAAACTCCAACCGGAAAACGCCCTGGTTGCGGTCGCGTGACAGCGTGCGCTGATCCTGCTGCACCCCGGCGAAGAACCGGTCCACGGTCGCGGCGTCCTGACCGGTGGCCACGGCCTCGGATTTCAGATCGGCCACGAAGGCGGCAAAACCGCCACCGCAGGTTTGTGCCGCAGCCGGGGCGGCGCAAAGGCTCAGGACCAGGAAAGGGATCAGTCGCATCAATATCTCCGAAATCTAGAAAAGCACCCAGACGCCCAGGATCAGGGCAAGCGTCACCCCCCAGGTCCGCCAGAGCGCGCGCACCGCGCGGTCGATGTGATCCGCGCCGAGGGTGCGGTCGCCGGTCGGGTTTACCCAGGGAAAATCCTGCATCTGACCTTCGTAGCTGCGCGGACCCGCCAGTGCCACGCCCAGAACCGGGGCCAATGCCGCCTCGGGCCAGCCCGCATTCGGCGACCGGTGCAGCCGCGCATCGTTGGGCACCCGCAGCCACAGCGCAGGTGCGCCATGGGCCAGCACGATCAGCGCGGCCGTCAACCGCGCGGGAATCCAATTGAGCACATCGTCCAGCCGCGCGGCGGCCCAGCCGAACTGCGCATGGCGTTCCGTCTTGTAGCCGATCATGCTGTCGGCGGTGTTGACGACCTTGTAGATCAGGATGCCGGGCAGCCCCAGGATCAGGAACCAGAACGCCGGTGCGATAACCCCGTCGGACAGGTTTTCGGCGGCGCTTTCGATGGCGGCACGGGCGACCTGTGGCGTGTCCATGTCATCGGTGTCGCGCCCGACGATCATGGCGACGGCGGCGCGGCCCTGCGGCGGGCCGCCCTCGCGCAGGGCCTGCGCCACCGCCTGCACATGGGTCACGAGGCTGCGCTGCGCCAACAGGATCGCCGCGCCCAGAACCTCCAACAGGCCGAAATCCGGCACCCAGGCGATCACCGACCCCAGGGCCCAGGCCCCGATGACCAGCAGAACCACGGCCAGCACACCCTTGTCCCGGCGGTTCGCGCCGGTGTTCAGGCGCGTGTCCAGCCAGGCGACTGCGCGGCCCATGACGACGGCGGGATGAGGGTAGCGCGACCAGAGCCAGTCCGGTTCTCCGAAGATGGCGTCCAGGATCATGGCGGTGGCCAGCATCATGTCAGCGCCTCTTTCAGCCGGTCCCAACGGTGTTCGGGCGGCAAGCCCAGACGAATCCAGCGGTCGGAATAGGGGAAGGTCCGCGACCAGATCGCGGCGCGGGCCAGACGGTCCTGCAGCGCGCGGGCGTCGTCGACATCATACAGGCGAAACAGATCGGTGCCGCCTGCAACCTGCCCGTGCGGGGCCATCAACCGGTCCAGCCGGGCCGCATCCCGTGTCAGCCGGGCGCGCGTGGCGCTGGCCCAGTCGCGATCCGCCAGCGCCCGCGCCCCCAGCCGCAGCGCCGGACCGCTGACGGCCCAGGGTCCGATCCAGTCGACCAGCGGGGCCAGCGTGTCCGCCGTGCCGATGGCAAAGCCAAGCCGCAGGCCCGCATGG
The DNA here is from genome assembly GCF_025141175.1 of Jannaschia sp. M317. NCBI lineage: Bacteria > Pseudomonadati > Pseudomonadota > Alphaproteobacteria > Rhodobacterales > Roseobacteraceae > Jannaschia > Jannaschia sp. M317. The sequence goes on from NZ_CP081155.1 coordinate 1,199,454, forward strand.
CCCCAGAATTTGCCAAAACTTTTCAGGACGACCGTGCCGGGGCGCGTGGTCAACGCGATGTGGCTGGCACCGGGGCAGAGGTCACAGAAGCTCTCGTCGATGATGGTCAACGGTCCGGGCTCGGGGGTGGGCCACAGTCTGCCGTCCGGGTTGTTTGGGTGGACGCGCACCTGCACCGGGGCGGTGCCCTCGGTGGGGGTGTGGCCGTGGGCGCGAAAGGCGGCGGCATGTTCGTTGTAGGTCGGACCGGGGATCGACACGGGCCCCGGCGGCACAAGGGCAGGCAGCCGCGCGATCAGCGCCGAGGTGCCGGGTGCCGCCAGCACGGCCGCGCCGTCGGGGATGGACCAACAGGCGCGGGCAGCCGCGATCAGCGCGTCTTGCGCGGGGCGGTCCGGCAGGGCGGTCCAGTCCTCGGGGGCGAAGGTCGGCAGGGGGTAGGGCACCGGGTTGATGCCGGTCGAAAGGTCGATCCAATCCGTCCCGCCCCAGCGGACCTGCGCGGCAGCTACGCCGCCCCCGTGATCGCGCCCGCCCGCCATCTCAGTCCAGGATCGGGGGGTGACGGGTGACGAAATGGCCCTTGATCGGCTGTGGCCAGTCCCGATACGGGACCACGCCCGTTTCGGTGGCGGCATGTTTGGCGGCATACTCGACGATGGCCTGCGCCGCCTCCGCCTCCGGGTCGAACCGGCCCAGAGTATAGTTCATCTTTCCTGTCGCCTGCACCGTGATATTGCAGGCCCGGTCACACCCCATCAGACAGGAGTGGCGGCGGGTCTTTACATCGGGGATGGCGGCGGCGGCGGCCTCGACCAACTCGGCCAGGGCCTCTCCGTCGGTCCGGCCCGAGGCCGCGTCCCAGCCTTCGCGCTTGCAGGTGTCACAGATGGTGATGACGGTTGTCATGGCGTCCCTCGGAAATGGTCGGCCCTTGCTGATCATACTGCCCGCCTGAGGGCAATGGTGCCCGATCGCTTGGCGGCAGAGCGGGTTTTCGCCGGTGTTTTCGACCAAGTGGTCAGAATTAACGATCTGTTAACCACGAGATCGCATGGTCCCCTCGTGGGAAGGCCGGACTTTGAGGAAGAACTCATGACTGAGAAACCTATCGTGCTGTCGGTCGGCTTCGCGCTGCCCACATTTTCGGGCACGGACAGCCCTGACAACCAGCAGTCGTTCCGATCCGAGGTCGCGACCAGCCAGGCACAGGCCGTCGCGATGATGTTCGAACTGACGCCCGCCGTGGTCCTGATCGATCTGGGGCTGATCGACGGCAGCCCGCTGGCCGTGGCCGATTTCGCCAGCTATCGCCACCCCGACGCGCGGGTGATCTTTACCAGCGCCTCGGGCATCTTTTCGGATGGTTCCATCTTCAACCACTGCGCCAACGCCCATGCACATATCGCGCATGGCATGGCCGAACCGGATGTTCTGGCCCTGGTCGGTTACCACGCAGAGGCCGCGCCCGCGACGCGCAGGCGCGCCTGACGGTCAGCCGCGCCCGTGCGGTTCCATCCAGTCGATGACCGGGTTGATCGGAATGACCCGGTGCGGATTGATGGATTCATGGCTGTAGTGATAATGACGCACGATATGTTCCAGGTTCACGGTTTCGGCGACGCCGCAGACCTGGAACAGCTCGCGCGCGTAAGGCCAGAGGTTCGGATAATCGATCAGCCGCATCCGGTTGCATTTGAAATGCAGGTGATAGACGGCGTCGAACCGGACCAGCGTGGTGAACAGCCGCCAGTCGGCCTCGGTAATCTGGTTGCCGGCCAGATAGCGGCGATCCTGTAACAGACCGTCGACCCACGCGAGAGAGTTGAACAGGGCGGTCACCGCCTCATCATAGGCGGCCTGGGATGTGGCGAAGCCGGACTTGTAGACGCCGTTGTTGATGTCCGAATAGACCTGCGCGTTGATACGGTCGATTTCGTCGCGCAGCGGGGCGGGGTAGTAATCGTCATGATTGCCCGTCAGCCCGTTGAAGGCCGTATTGAACATGCGGATAATTTCCGAGCTTTCGTTGGACACGATGCTTTCGGTTTGCTTGTCCCACAGGACCGGCACGGTGACCCGACCGGTGACGTCCGGTTTGGCCTTGATGTAGATGTCGCGCATGAATGGCAGGCCATACAGCCGGTCACCCGTCGCCCCATGATCATCGGTCTCAAAGGTCCAGCCGTCCCCCAGCATGTCGGGGTGAACGACCGAGATGTCGATCAGGTCGGTCAGCCCCTTGAGGCTGCGCATGATCAACGCGCGATGGGCCCATGGACAGGCGAGCGAGACATAAAGGTGATAGCGCCCCGCTTCGGCGGGATAGCCGCCTTCGCCGGTGGGGCCGGGGCTGCCGTCGGCGGTGACCCAGTTGCGGAAGGCCGCGTTGGGACGGACGAACTTTCCGCCGTGCTTTTCGGTGTTGTACCAATCGTCGTGCCAGACGCCCTCGACCAACTGTCCCATGTTCCGACCCTTGCTGTGAATAATTTCCGCGCCACACCTAACGCGGAGGTCTCTTTTGGTGAAACAGCCGCGCGCGCACAGGCCCTGCGCATGCGGTCAGTCGAAGGTGCCCGACACCCGCCCGGTCAGCATGAAGGCCCGCGCCGTCCGCGTATCGGCAAACCGCGCAATCTCGTTGTCGGATGCGCCTTTGGCGAAGGCCGAAAACACGGTGTCGAAGGTGCGCAGGAAATGGTGGATGGCGTCGCGGAAGACCGGGTCATTCTTCATTCGTCCCAGTGTCAGCGCCAGACTTGACCGATCGCGAATCCCACCGAGCGCCGCGATGGCCTCGCCCCGCTCTCCGGCGGCAAAGGCACGCCAGACCACTGGCTCTGCCCGGTGCGGGGCCAGATCGTCCATATAGATCTTGTCCTGCGACAGCAGTGTCAGCACATCCTGCGCGGCGGTCACAAGCTGCCCGGTGCGATGGTGTTCCAGCGCGCGCCGCAGCACGTAGAAGCCTTCCTTGTCGTGCTCATTCTCCGGAAAGTTGAGCGCGCGGATGAAATCCTCGGGCGGCAACGGGGACTCTTGCGATTTCTCCTCTAGCGCAAGGGTGCGCTGGGTGTCCCGAACCGGGCGTAGCGGCGGCTGCAGCACGGGTTCGGGCTCACTGGTCAGGTGCAGGCTGGCCACTTCTGCGCCCAGGGCGGCCTGGGCGCGCGCGACGCTTTCGATCCGGTCCTCCATATCGCGCTTGAGCGACAGGCCCGCGTTCTGCTGCTGCTCCACGTAGGACAGGCGCATGGCGTCGATGGCGGCCTGCAGGCGGCTGCTTTCCTCGCGCATGGTGCGCGCCGTGCGCGCCGCCGAGGCCGCGACCCAGATCAGGGCGACCGGCAGGAAAACCCCCAGGATCGTCATCATGAAACCCAACGGATCGGCGCGCGTCAGGCGCGCCTCCTCCTGCGGGATGGTCAGAAAGAACCACCCCACCAGCCCGAGCCAAAGAAAGCTGAGCACCAGAGCCGCGACCTCGACTGTGGAAATCCGGTCCGTGCGGTGGGGCGTCACGCTTACGAATGGCGGTGCCTGCACCGGTGCGTAGACCCGTTGCTTTCCTGTCAGGCGCGGTTCCGCGCCGGGGAGCGTGTCAGACATCGCGGCGCTACTTGTAGACGACCGCCGTGACTTCGTAGTCGCGGGTGCCGCCGGGGGTGCGAACTTCGACGCTGTCTCCCTCTTCCTTGCCGATCAGGGCACGGGCCAGGGGGGATTTGATGTTCAGCAGGCCGTTTTCGATATCGGCCTCCTGCTCACCCACGATCTGATAGGTCTTTTCGACCTCGGTATCTTCGTCGACCAGGGTCACGGTCGCGCCGAACTTGATCGAGCCGGACATCTTCGAGGGATCGATGACATCGGCAAGCGAGATCAGCCCCTCCAACTCCTTGATGCGGCCTTCGATGAAGGACTGCTTTTCACGGGCGGAATGGTATTCGGCATTTTCCGACAGGTCGCCGTGTTCGCGTGCTTCGGCGATGGCGCGGATGATGGCGGGCCGCTCGACGGATTTCAGCTGCTTCAATTCTGTCTGCAGGGCAGTCATGCCCCGCGGCGTCATCGGGAACTTTTCCAAGGGTCTCTCCTGAAGGGCGTGTCGCCCGTCGTGTGTTTAGCCATGAGTCTAGGAGGCCCTGCGACCGCACGCAACAACCCATGGGCCGCTGGTGTCAGGTCGGCTGCGTGACGGCGCGCTGTTCCAGGGTCTGGACCAGGCCCGTCAGCGGTTCCTTGCGCCCCGATCCCGGTTCCCAGGCGTCGATCACCTGCATGCCGGCCTGACGGGCGGCGGCCAGGCCGCTTGGCGTGTCCTCGATCACCAGGCAATCTTCGGGGGCGGTGGCCAGCATCGCCGCGGCCAGATGGTAGCAGTCTGCGGCGGGCTTGCTTGCGACCAGATTGTCACCGGTGACGATGGTGTCGAACACCTCCGGGGCCAGTTCCAGGTGTTCGAAGACAGAGATCGTCCAGGCGGTCGGCGTGGTTGCCACCAGACCCAGCGGCACCGCAGCACCGGCGGCGGCGGCAATCAGCTGATGCAACCCGCGGCGCGGTTTGAGCGGCCCATGGGCGAGCGCGGCCCCGAGATGGTGATTGCGCGCATCCAGCAGACTTTCGAGAGGCACCGCACGCGGTGACGCCGCAGACCCGGACGCTGCCTGATCCAGTGCATCGCGCGCATCGGTATCGAATTTCAATCCGTGATCCCGAAAGGCACGCGCAAACGCGTGTCTACGCGCATTGCGGGTATCGGCGAGCAGCCCAACAGAGCCGAGCAGGATGGCCTTCATGGCACGTGCTCCTTGAAACGCTGGTCAGGCGCTATCTACGGTCGCTCCCTCACAGCGTGGTGCGGTTCCGGCAACCGGCACAAGGGGAATGTGGGGGTCCGCCAACAAATGTCAACGCATCAGGACGGTCAGAATGTCCCATCCAGGCTGGCCAAGGCCCCGGTTCAGGGGCTCTGGCGCGCGATGCCCACCCCGACGCTGCCGGAAAGTGTCACGCTGGCAGGCTGGGCTGCGTCCTGCTCTTCGACCTGGGACGGGCGGAGCGGGTCGCCGTCGACTCCGCAGGAAACCAGCGTCAGAAACAGCAGAAATGCAGCGGTTTTCCTCACGCCAGCTCCTCCCGCCAACGGGCGACCTGCGCCTGGACATTGGCCGGGGACGTGCCGCCGTAGGACACACGGGACGCGACGGAATTATGCACCCCCAGCACCTCGAAGACGGCCTCTGTGATGTCTGCGTGGACCGACTGCATTTGCGCAAGCGTCAGGTCCGGCAGGTCGATGCCTGCGTCCTCGGCCATCTTGACCAGGGCGCCGGTGACATGGTGCGCCTCGCGGAACGGCAGGTCCAGCGTCCGCACCAGCCAGTCGGCCAGATCGGTCGCGGTCGAAAAGCCAGAGGCGGCGGCCGCCTCCAGGTTGTCTTTCTGGCCGGCCATGTCGGACACCATTCCGGTCATCGCCGCCAGGGCCAGCATGAGGCTGTCGGCCGCGTCGAACACCTGTTCCTTGTCCTCCTGCATGTCCTTGGAATAGGTCAGCGGCAGCCCCTTCATCACCATCAGCAGCGCGGTCTGCGCCCCAAAGATCCGCCCAATCTTTGCGCGCAGCAGTTCGGCGGCATCGGGGTTGCGTTTTTGCGGCATGATGCTGGATCCGGTGGACCAACGATCCGACAGCCGCACGAAACGGAACTGCGCCGAGGACCAGATCACCAGCTCTTCGGCCAGGCGGCTCAGGTGCATGGCGCAGATCGAAGAGGCCGACAGGAACTCCAGCGCGAAATCGCGGTCGGACACGGCGTCCAGCGAGTTTGCGGCGGGCCGGTCGAATCCCAACGCCTTGGCCGTCATGTCCCGGTCGATGGGAAACGACGTGCCGGCCAGGGCGGCGGCACCAAGCGGGCTTTCGTTCATGCGCTTGCGCGCGTCCTGGAACCGCGACAGATCGCGGGCGAACATTTCCGTATAGGCCAGCATGTGATGGCCCCAGGTCACCGGCTGCGCCGTCTGCAGATGGGTAAAGCCGGGCATCACCCAGTCGGCCCCTGTTTCGGCCTGATCGACCAGCGCGGTCATCAGGCGGGGCAGGGCGTCGATGGCGGCGTCGCACTGATCCCGCACCCACATCCGGAAATCGAGCGCCACCTGATCGTTGCGCGACCGCGCGGTATGCAGCCGTCCGGCGGCGGGGCCGACGATTTCGGTCAGCCGGGCCTCCACGTTCATGTGGATGTCCTCAAGGGCCGTCGAAAAGGCAAAGGTGCCGCCTTCGATTTCTGACAACACCGTGAGCAGGCCTTCCCGGATCGCCTCGGCGTCGCTAGCTGTCACAATGCCTGTGGCGGCAAGCATCGCGGCATGGGCCCGGCTGCCGTCGATGTCCTGCTTGGCCATGCGACGGTCGAACCCGATGGAGGCATTGATCGCCTCCATGATGGCGTCTGGGCCTTCTGCGAAACGACCGCCCCACATGGCGTTGGATGAACTGGACATCGGGTCCCCTCGAATGCTGCGATACCTTGCCTTTGGCCTATACGGCCTGACTGCCACGCTCGCCACCCCTGCGGATGCCGTCGATCCGGGGCTTTTGACGGGGGACATGGCCAAGATGCAGTTGGACGCCCCCTGGCGGCCCGAGGTGCAGACCTTCGCCCGCGAAGACAGCACCCGCGGCCGCCTGTCTGACTACGCCGGTGAGGTCGTGGTGCTGAATTTCTGGGCCACCTGGTGCGCGCCCTGCCGCGCCGAGATGCCGTCGCTGCAAGCGTTGCAGAATGAATTGGGCGATGACGGCCTGCAGGTCGTGACCGTCGCATTCGGGCGTCATAACCCGATGCAGATGAAAAAGTTCTGGACGGAGGCGGGGATCACCTCGCTGCCGCTGCACCTGGATGCGGGGACCGAGTTGGCGCGGGCCCTGGGCGTCAAGGGCCTGCCGCATACGCTGATCCTGAACCGGGCCGGCGAAGTCGTGGCCCAACTGCCCGGCGAAGCTGACTGGGCCGCGCCCGAGACGCTGGCAGTTATGCGGGAATTTCTGGCGGAATAGCCTGTCGTCGCAAAGAATTTCCGGCCATCTCCGCAGGGCTCTTGATCGCATCTTCTGCGCACCCAACTGATCATCAATCGCCGGGCTGGCCCTGCCTGCGGGGCCTTTGACAACCGGGCCGGGACTGTCTTTCTTGGATATTATTCTGGTGGTGGCGGGGCTTGTGGCCTTGCTGTTCGGCGGCGGTTGGCTGGTGACCGGAGCGGTCGGGCTGGCGACGCGTCTGGGCCTGTCACCGATGGTCATCGGCGTCACCCTTGTCGGTATGGGCACGTCCATGCCGGAGCTTCTGACGAGCCTGCGGGCTGCACAGGCCGGGGCACCGGATCTTGCCCTGGGCAACGTGGTCGGGTCGAACATCGCGAACATCCTGCTGATCCTCGCCCTGGCGGCCATCGTCGCGCCCGTGGCCATGTCGCGTCAGGTCTGGCGGCGCGATGGGTTGGTGCTGGCGGCGATCTCGGTGGTGGCCTCTGTCTGGATCGGGGTTCATGCCGGGCTCGACCGGTTCGGGGCCTTTGTGTTTCTGGTCGCCTTTGCGCTGTGGCTGGGCTGGCAGCTGCGCAACGATCCCGATGGCGCAGAGGTGCCCGCGACCCCGCAGGGGGTGGGCCGCACGGTGTTCCTGTTCGCGGTCGGACTGGGCGGTGTTTTGCTGGGGGCCGATCTGCTGGTGCGCGGCGGTATCGGACTGGCCCGCGATTTCGGCATCGGCGAGGCGGTGATCGGCCTGACGGTCGTGGCGGTCGGCACCTCTCTGCCGGAACTCGCGGCCAGCGTTGCCGCCGCCCGTGCAGGACGCGGGGATCTGGCACTGGGCAACGTGCTTGGGTCCAACGTCTTCAACCTCTTGGGGATCCTTGGGGTTACGGCACTCGTTGCCCCGCTGGAGGCGTCTGCCCGATTTGCAGTGCTGGACTTGCCGTTGATGGTCGGGGCCGTCGCGGTGCTGCTCCTGATTGGCCTGCGCGGACTGATCGGGCGGTTGGCGGGCCTGGCGATGGTCGGCGGTTACGGCGCCTACGTGGCACTCATGTTCTGATGCCGCAGCGCAGCGCTTGCAATTCCAAAAGACAGAATGTAGCGCCTGACACCAAAGACACGCAATTTCGTTACCCGAGGATCCGCCATGAGCTTCCGCCCGCAACCTACGCCCCCCGCCCGCCCGAACCGCTGCCAGCTTTTCGGCCCCGGTTCCAATCCCAAGCTTTTTGCCAAGATGGCGGCCAGCGCTGCGGATGTGGTGAACTTGGATCTGGAGGATTCGGTCGCGCCGTCTGACAAGGATGTGGCGCGGGCAAATGTGATCGAGGCGATCAACACCGTCGATTGGGGCGGCAAGGTGGTGTCGGTGCGGATCAATTCGCTCGACACGCCCTATTGGTATCGGGACGTGGTGGACCTGCTGGAACAGGCCGGTGACCGGCTGGATCAGATCATGATCCCCAAGGTCGGCTGCGCGGCGGATGTCTATGCGGTCGACGCGCTGGTAACGGCCATCGAGGCCGCCAAGGGCCGGGCCAAGCGCATCGACCTGGAGGTTATCATCGAAAGCGCGGCGGGCATCGCCCATGTCGAAGACATCGCGGCATCCTCGCCGCGTCTGGTGGCAATGTCGCTGGGGGCTGCGGATTTTGCCGCCTCCATGGGGATGCAGACCACCGGCATCGGTGGCACGCAGGAAGATTATTACATGTTGCGCGATGGGGCGCGGCATTGGTCCGACCCGTGGCATTGGGCCCAAGCCGCCATTGTCGCGGCCTGTCGGACCCATGGTGTCCTGCCGGTGGATGGCCCGTTCGGAGACTTCTCGGACGATGAGGGCTTCCGCGCCCAGGCACGCCGGTCTGCGGTCTTGGGCATGGTCGGCAAATGGGCCATCCACCCCAAGCAAATTGCCCTTGCCAATGAGGTGTTTACACCCTCTGACGCCGCCGTGTCCGAGGCGCGCGAAATCCTGGCCGCGATGGAGGCCGCAAAAGCGGCGGGCGAGGGGGCGACCGTCTACAAGGGCCGTCTGGTGGACATCGCCTCGATCAAGCAGGCCGAGGTCGTGGTGCGCCAGTGGGACATGATTGAGCAAAATTCGAAGGATTAAACGTTCGGCCTGAGCCGCTTGCTACCCTATTCTCCGGTGACCCCTGAAACACAGAGGGATCGGGATTTGCAGAGCGGAATCATCTTTGAGTATGGCGCGCCGATCGCCCTGTTGATCGGTATGGCCTACGGCTACGGCGTGATGCGTCGCCTGCTTCCGGGAACCGACCTGGCGCCGCAGATCCTGGGTGTTCTGTTTGGCCTTGTGGCGGTGTTGCAGATGAATCTGCCGCTGGAACCGGTCGATGGGTTGATCATCGACTTGCGCAGTGTGCCCGTCGCACTGGCTGGCGCGTTCCTAGGCTTGCGCGGTATGCTGATCGCGCTTTTCATCGCCTGCGCCACACGGATTTCCATCGGGGGGGTCGGCTGGATGGCCGGGGTGGTTGGCCTCATGCTTGCCGGGGGCGCGGGCATGCTGTGGGATCATTTGACCAGAGGTGGGGCGCAGCGGCCGTTGCGGATGATGTTCGGCCTGGCTGCGATGATGTCTTCGCACAATCTGGCGGTGTTCTTTCTGCCTGCGTCCATGGCGCTTTGGTTTCTGACGAACGCTGCTCCGTTTCTGCTGGCGCTCAATTTCCTGGTGGTGCCCGTGGTGGCCTTGCTGATGGAAAAGCAGCGAATGCTGATGATGACAGAGGGCCGCCAGAGGCGAAGCCTGGCGCGCGCGGGACACCGCCTGTTCGACAGCCCGGAGCTGCTGGCGCAGCGCATGGCCCAGGCAGACGGCAGCGTGGATTTTCCAGGCGGTGCCGAGGTTTGGGCCCTGCGGATGCGGCGGAGCAGTACAATCGCCACCTTTTGGGGGCCCGAGGCAGAGGGCCACGTTCTGGGCACCCTGCACAGTCGCCTTGCGGAGGTTTTGCCGACGGCTGGCATGGTCGGTCTGGTCCGGGACGATCTGATCCTGATCTGCGTTCCGCGCCAATCGGACCAGGACCGTGACGACCTGTGCCAGGCCATCAGGACGCAGGTGGGCGGGACGCCCATCAAGGTGCCCGGCATGGCTGCGGTTCCCGTTCGGTTCGGGGTTCGCCACCACATCTTTGACTGTGTGCCGACGCTGCCCGTGGCAATGGAGCGTCTCGACAAGGGGCGTGGACGCATCTGGCGGCGCAAGGCGCACCTGATGACCGGAATCGAAGGCCTGCATGCCATGCCCGAACGGGTGGAACCAGGAACCGGCAGGTTATTCCATATCGCAGATCGTCTCCTTGAATCGGAACCCGCGCGGCAGGGCGCGAATGGGTCCGACACGGTCTGATCCCGCTTCGGGTGCATTGCATCACTGCTCGGCGCGCTCCATATGGGTGCGAAACCGGCAGGGACTTGGGCAATGACGCAGTATCTGGATTTCGAAAAGCCGCTCTCCGAGATCGAGGGCAAAGCCGAAGAGCTTCGGGCCATGGCGCGGGCCGACGACAAGATGGATGTCGAGAAGGAAGCCGCCGCGTTGGATCGCAAGGCGGGCGACATGCTGACCCAGCTCTACCGTGGGCTTTCGCCCTGGCAGAAAGCCCAGGTCGCGCGCCACGGCGATCGGCCCCACTGCAAGGACTATATCGAGGCGCTGTTCACCGATTACACGCCGCTGGCCGGGGATCGGAACTTTGCCGATGATCACGCCGTCATGGGCGGGTTGGGGCGGATCGGCGACACGCCGATCATGGTGATCGGCCATGAAAAGGGCAACGACACCCGCACCCGGATCGAGCGGAACTTTGGCATGGCCCGGCCCGAAGGCTATCGCAAGGCGATCCGCCTGATGCAGATGGCCGACCGCTTTGGCCTGCCGGTCGTGACATTGGTCGACACCCCCGGTGCCTATCCCGGCAAGGGTGCGGAGGAGCGGGGCCAGTCAGAGGCCATCGCCCGCGCCACCCAGGCCTGTCTGCGCCTGGGCGTGCCGCTGGTCAGCGTCATCATCGGCGAAGGCGGCTCTGGCGGGGCCGTGGCCTTCGCGACCGCGAACCGGGTCGCGATGCTGGAACACTCGATCTATTCGGTGATTTCGCCCGAGGGCTGTGCCTCGATCCTTTGGAAGGACTCCGAAAAGATGCGCGAAGCGGCCGAGGCGCTGCGCCTGACCGCGCAGGACCTGCAGAAACTGGGTGTGATTGACCGGATCGTGTCCGAACCCATCGGTGGGGCCCATCGGGATCGCAAGGCGGCCATCGCGTCGGTCGGGCAGGCGATCACCGCGATGCTGGGCGAATTCGCAGACAAGGATGCCGCATCCCTACGTCAGCAGCGCCGGACGAAATACCTGTCGATGGGGTCCAAGGGCCTGGCCGCCTGATCCCTATTCGCGGCGGTAGACGCCTTCGGGCAGGTCCAGCGCGACCAGCAGGTCGTGGACCTGTCCCATGGTCAGGGTGATCTGCACCGTTTCATCGCTGCGGGGGTCGACCTGAGACAGGGTGATGCATTCCTCGAAGGCAGACACGATGACGTCCTCCGCCGGGGGACGGGTGTCGTCGCCTTCGTCGACCAGGGTGACGACTGTGGCGTCGAATTCGTGCTCGATGGAAAACATGTCGTGATCCTTTGACTGCTGCGCACGGCTGGTCCTGACATTCGCGCAGCCCGGCCTATAACCTGTTCTGACGGTAGAAAACGATGGGAAGGAAATCCATGCGTTCTGTGATCATGGCCGCAGTTTGCGGCCTGGCCCTGGCCGGGTGCCAGGTCGCCCCGGTAGAGACCGCGCCTGCGCCCACGCCGCGCAGCACATCGCCCGCCCCCGTCGGTGGGTCCGTCGCCGTTACGAATTTCCGCGCGGCCGTCGCGCGGGTGGAACCGGCGGCAGAAACGCTGTGCCGGTCGCGGACCCAGGGGATCAATTGCGATTTCCTGATCCAGGTCGACCCCGACCCGCGCAAACCCGCCAACGCCTTTCAGTCGCTGGACCGCAGCGGGCGGCCCGTCCTGACCTTTACCCAGGCCCTGATTGCGGACGCCCGCAATGTCGATGAGATCGCCTTTGTTCTGGGCCACGAAAGCGCCCACCACATCGAACAGCACATCGCCCGCCAACGCCAATCCGCCGTGGCCGGGGCCGTCGTCGGCGGGCTGATCGGGACGGTGATCGGGGCCGATGCCTCGACCGTGGATGCCATCAGCCGCACCGGGGCCACCATCGGCGCGCGGCGGTTTTCCAAGGATCATGAGTTGGAGGCCGACGCGCTGGGCACGATCATCACCGCGCGGGCCGGGTTCAACCCGGTGCGCGGGGCGGCCTTTTTCACGCGTATTCCCGACCCGGGCGACCGGTTCCTGGGCACGCATCCGCCCAACGCCGACCGTATCGCGACGGTGCAGCGGGTGGCCTCCGGTCTCTGACCGGATCGTGATTGGCGCGCGGTGGGGTGGACGGATAGGTCCGGGGACATGCGACTGATCCTGCTTTTGTTTCTCGCCCTCTCGGCCCTGACTGCGCCGCCCGCCGTTGCCTGCACCGGGGCCGAGGAATGCCCGCTGGGCGAGCGTGCCTATCACGTGCGTGAGCCCGACGGCTGGGACGGGCGCAGCCCGTTGCCGGTCATGCTGCATTTCCACGGCTGGGGCCGTCAGGGCGAAACCATCATGGGGCACCCGCGCATCGCAGGGGCCACGGTCCCGCGCGGGGTTTTGCTGGTGGCCCCGGATGGGCTGGGCCGGTCCTGGGATTTCCGCCGCGCAGGCAGCCGGGACACGCCCTTTGCGCGGGCCGTTCTGGCGGATGTCGCCCGCCGTTATCCGACCGCAGGCCAGCCGTTGATCGTTTCGGGCTACAGCTGGGGGGCGTTGATGGCCGCCCGTTTCGCCTGTGAGGGCGAGGCGGACATCGCCGCGCTTCTGCTGGTGTCCGGCGCGTTCCCGCCCTCCGTCTCCTGCGATGCCGCGCCGGTGCCCGCGCGTGTCAGTCACGTGCACGGGCTGACGGATGGCGTTCTGGATTTCCCCTATGGTCCGGGCGGCGAGGATACCCACGCCGTCGCCCTGTGGCGCGCCCGGATGGGGTGTGACGCCCCCGAGGCACGGCGCTTTGACTGGCAGGCGGTCAGCTGGCTGACCCATGATCGCCGCGAATGGGACTGCGCAGGCGGGCGCGTCACGATGGACATCCATCCGGCCAGCCACCTGATCCCGCGCGGTTGGTTCGCGCAGGTCCTGGACGAGGTCCTGGACGCCCGCTGACCGCTTGCGCCAGATCAAGGCGCGGCCCTTATCTGGTCGCTACCTTCCGGGGGCACAGTCTCAGGAGGATCCGATGACCCGACCACACCCGATGGGCGACGCACGCAAGCATCTCATGCTGCTGCGGACCATGGCGGCGCAGACCGGCGCGGATACCGTTCTGGCCTTTGACGAAGGTACGCTCGACGCCGATGGCTGGAACAGCGCGATCACCCGCTGCCGCAACTGCGACTGGGCCCAAGGCTGCCGCGACTGGCTGGCCGATGCCTCTGCGGAATATCCGCGCGAGGTCCCAAAGGCCTGTGCGAATTCAGACATGTTGCGCGGACTGCGGTTGCCGGGGTGACCGCTAGTCATCCGAGGGTGAATGATCGACTCCAAAAATCGAATGATCTGCATCCGCGCGCAGGGCCACAAAGTCGTCGAACGTCATCTCTTCTACAAACTGATCGGTGAGAATGAACATGATGGTTCCGGGACGTCGGCGGGACTCAAGATGGATCAGCTCAAACCGGAAACGTTCGGCGGCATCGCCTCTGACGTCGAAAAACCAGACGCATGACAAGGCTCCGTCCAGTGGCGCAGCCGTAGGAGCGTCGAAGTTCAGGTTCACCTGGAATTCAAACTGCTGCTGCTGATCCGTCAGTTGACGCGGCTGGTCGTCAGGCAGAAGGAATGTGACATAAACCGTGCTTTCCCCGCCCATGAAAGCACCGCGCGTGGGACGACAGCCGATGTGCCGGTTCGGTTGACCGCGCCCCGCTTCGTTCGAGGCAAATATGGAAAGCGTCCGGTAGGCGTAACTTCCTTGCTGCAGTTGTACGGAATAGCGGTCGCTGACAGGCCAGAAAGTAATTGCGAATGTCAGGATTGCGGCCAGGGCCGCAAGAGCGGCCAAGATCCCGCCCCCGGCTTTCGCAAGCGTCGTCACGGATGGAGTCCGATCAGACAATCCGCCCCCAGAGATCGTATTCCGATGCCTCGTCGACCTCCACCGTGACGATGTCCCCCGGGGCGAGCGTATCGAAGCCTTCGTCGATGAACAGGTTGCCGTCGATTTCCGGCGCGTCGGCCTTGGTGCGGCAGGTTGCGCCCTCGGCGTCGATCGCATCCACGATGACGTCCTGCCGCGTGCCGACCTTTGCGGCCAGCTTGGCGGCGGAAATGGCCTGCGCCTTTTCCATGAACCGCTCGAACCGCTCTGCCTTGACCTCCGCGGGGACATGATCGGGCAGGGTGTTGGACCGGGCTCCGGCGACGTTTTCATATTGAAACGCGCCGACACGATCCAGCTGCGCCTCGTCCAGCCAGTCGAGCAGCGTTTCGAACTCCGCCTCCGTCTCGCCCGGGTAGCCGACGATGAAGGTCGAGCGGAGCGCGATGTCCGGGCAGATGTCCCGCCATTCCGCAATGCGGTCCAGCGTCTTTTCGGCGGCAGCCGGGCGCGCCATGCGGCGCAACGTGTCCGGATGGGCGTGCTGAAACGGCACGTCCAGATAGGGCAGCACTAGACCCTCGGCCATGAGCGGGACGAGGTCACGCACAAAGGGGTAGGGGTAGACGTAGTGCAGCCGCACCCAGGCCCCGAGCGCCCCCAGCCCGCGCGACAGCTCGACGATTTCCTGGCCCGCAGCCTTGCTGCGATCCTTCCAGTCGGTGCCATAGGCAGAGGTATCCTGGCTGATCACCAGCAGTTCGCGCACCCCGGCCTCGACCAGTTTCTCGGCCTCGCGCAGCACCGCCTTCTGCGGGCGCGACACCAGCCGCCCGCGCATGTCGGGGATGATGCAGAACTTGCATTTGTGGTTACACCCCTCGGCGATCTTCAGATAGCTGAAGTGGCGCGGCGTCAGGCTGACGCCGGACGCGGGCAGCAGGTCGACGAAGGGATCGGGTGCGGGCGGCACCGCCTGATGGACGGCGTCCAGCACCTGTTCGTATTGATGCGGACCGGTGACGGCCAGAACCTTGGGGTGGGCACCGGTAATATACTCCGGCTCCGCGCCCAGGCAGCCGGTGACGATGACGCGGCCGTTTTCGCGCAGGGCCTCGCCGATGGCGTCCAGGCTTTCGGCCTTGGCTGAATCCAGGAACCCGCAGGTGTTGACGATGACGGCTTCGGCGCCGGCATAATCTGGGCTGATGGCATAGCCTTCGGCGCGCAACCGGGTCAGGATGCGTTCACTGTCGACCAGCGCCTTGGGACATCCGAGCGACACCATCCCGATCCGGGGCTGGCCCGGTCGGGCGTCGGTGGGCAGCACGGCGCGAGGGGCCAGATCGGGGCGGAGGTCGGGCGGGTTCTGGGACATGCCGCCCACATAGGCCGCACAGCCCCCACACGGAAGCCCTTGCAGCCCGCGCCCGCGCGATTCATCGTGGCGCGACGTTTACCCGGAGGTCCCGTATGAGGTGGCTCATTCGCATTTCCTTGACCTTGGTTGCCTTGGTCTTGGTGGCCGTGGTGGCCCTGCTGCTGGTCCCGACAGAGCGGATCGCCCAGTTGGCCGCCGACCGGTTCGAGGCGTCTACGGGGCGCGCCCTGACCATCGACGGTGGTCTGCGCGCGACGCTTTGGCCGCGCCTGGGTGTTCACGCCGAAGGGGTGGAAATCGCGAATGCCGCCTGGTCCGACGCGGGCCCGCTGTTGCGCGCCGACAGTCTGGAAATCGGGGTGACCGCGGCCGCCCTCTTGGGGGGCGCCCTGGAGGTCGAGACCCTGGAGGCCAGGGGCGCAAGGATCCTGCTGGAACGCCGCGCCGACGGCACCGGAAACTGGGAATTCGGCACGGCCCAGGGTGCGGCACGTGGCCCGGGCGGGGCAGGGGCGGCCCCGGCCCTGACCGTCGCGCGCGCCGTGCTGACCGGGGCGGAGGTCACCTATGTCGACCGCGCCGAAGGCACCCGGTGGGAGCTGCGCGCCCTGGACGTGTCGACGTCCATCGCGGATCTGTCGCAACCCGTGGAAGTGACCGCATCGGCCCTTTTGGGCGGCGTCGCCCTGAACGCTGACGTCACGGTCGAAAACCTGCTCGCGCTCAGCGAGGGTGAATTGACGGGCCTGACGGGCACCTTGTCGTCGGGGGCGACGACCGTTTCGCTGGACGGGCGCGCCGATCTGGATCCACTGTCCTTCGAAGGGCGCATCGACGCGCAAAGTACGGATCGCTTTGCCCTGCTGGCGGCGTTGGATATCCCGCAGCCGGATCTGCCTGCGGGTCTGGGTGCCGAACGGATCGCGCTTGCCTCCGGCCTGACACTGGCCCCTGCCGGTAGCCTGCATCTGCGCGGGATGGAGTTGTCGCTGGACGGAAACGTCCTGACCGGTGCCATGGATGTCGCGCCCGGCGCGGACCGGCCCCGCATCACCGCCACGCTCGCGGCCCCCGCGCTGGACCTGACCGGCCTGAGCCGCAAGGGACAGGGCGGTGAGACGGCGCTGGTGGCCGAAACCGGCTGGGGGCGAGAGGTGATCGACGTCTCCGGCCTGTTCGCGGCGGATGCGCAGGTCAGTTTTACCTCCGGCCCGATCACGCTGGGCGACGCGCGGCTGGACCAGGCTGGCATCGGTATCGTTCTGGACCAGGGTCGCGCGGTCGTCACCCTGCGCCCGGTCGTGGCCTATGGGGGTACGGTTACGGGGGACATCGTGATCAACGGGCGGGGCGGGCTGTCGTCGCGGGCGACGCTGGACCTGTCTGGCCTGCAGATGCAGCCTTTTCTGACGGAATTCGTGGACTTCGACCGGCTTGTCGGTCAGGCCGATCTGTCCGTGAACCTGCTGGGCGTCGGAAACACCACGCAGGCCCTGATGGACAGCCTGGATGGCGATCTGTCGTTCCGCCTGGGTCGGGGGGAAATCCTGGGGCTGGATGTCGGCGGCATGATCCGCAACCTGGACGCGAATTTCCGGGGCGAGGGGCAGAAAACGATCTTCGACGGGCTGTCGGGCCGTTTTGCGGTGACCGACGGCGTGGCGCGGGGGGATGACCTGTCGTTACAGGCCCCTTTGCTGGCCGCGACCGGCGCGGGGCAGGTCGATCTGGGGGCGCGGACGCTGGATTATCGCCTGCTGCCCACGCTGCGCCGCGACGCCGAAAGCGACGGCATCTCGGTCCCGATCCTGATCACCGGCCCCTGGTCCGATCCCCGCATTCGCCCGGATCTGGAATACCTCGCAAAGCAGCGGTTGGAGATCGAGCGCGCCGAGCTGGAGGCCCGCGCCCGTGCCGAGGCCGACGCCGCCCGCGCCCGCGCAGAGGAGGCGACGCGCCAAAAGCTTGCCGAAGAGCTGGAGGTCGCGCCCGAGGTTCTGACCGATCGAGGTGCCGTCGAGGACGCGATCAAGGAGCGGGTCGAGGAACAGTTGCTGGACCTGCTGCTCAACCGCTAGGCGACTGGAACTTCGGTCCGGCCCGCGCTATCTGCCGAAAGGTCCGGGATGACCCGGCGCAACCCACCGGAGAGCATCGCATGGGCGTCAGCCTCAAAGACACCGTCATCAAGCCGATTCACAGCGAAGGCCCGAAGTTCATCGGCATCTTCGCCATCGTTTCGCTGATCCTGTTCATGCTGTGGGAACCGCTGGGCGTGATCGGTCTGGGCCTGACGATCTGGTGCTATTACTTCTTTCGTGATCCGGTGCGGACGGTCCCGATGGGGCCGAACCTGGTCGTTTCTCCGGCTGACGGCCTTGTGTCGCTGATCGAGCCCGCGGTTCCCCCGGCGGAACTGGGTCTGGGCGATGCGCCCCTGATGCGGGTGTCGGTTTTCATGTCGGTGTTCAACTGCCACGTGAACCGCGCGCCGGTCGCGGGCGAGGTCACGGTCATCGGCTACCGGCCGGGCAAGTTTCTGTCGGCGGAACTCGACAAGGCGTCCGAAGAAAACGAGCGCAACGGCCTGGTCCTGACCATGGACGATGGCACCAAGATCGGCGTCGTGCAGATCGCGGGCCTGGTGGCGCGACGTATCCTGTGCGAGGTGACCGAGGGCGCACAGCTGGGCCGTGGTGACCGGTTCGGGATCATCCGCTTCGGCTCTCGCCTTGATGTGTACCTGCCCGAGGGCACCGCCCCCAAGGTGTCGGTCGGTCAGACCATGATCTCCGGCGAGACGGTGCTGGCGGTGCTGGACGATCCGACCCCCGCCATCGCGCGCGAGGTCTGACATGGGCCGCAGGGATCGCGACAAGCCGCTGCCGGTAGTCTTGCTGCTGCCGAACCTGGTCACGATCCTTGGCCTCTGCTTCGGCCTCACCTCGATCCGCTTTGCCTTTGAGGACCGGTTCGAACTGGCGGCAGGCCTTTTGATCCTGGCGGCGCTGGTCGACGGCATGGACGGGTTGCTGGCGCGGCGCCTGAACGCGGCCTCGCCGTTCGGGGCGGAACTCGACTCGCTGTCGGACTTCGTCTGCTTTGGTGTGGCCCCGGCGATGATGGTCTACCACTTCGGGCTGGAGGGCATGGGCGGCATGGGCTGGATCGCCGCCCTGACGTTTGCCATCTGCTGCTGCCTGCGGCTGGCGCGGTTCAACGTGGCCGCCAAAGATGAAACCAACGACAGCGGCTCCTTCACCGGGGTGCCTGCCCCGGCGGGGGCGATGCTGGGCCTGTTTCCGGTCACGCTGCATCTGGCTGAATTTGTCGACCTGCGCGACTATCAGTGGGTCATCGGGCTTTGGATGCTGGCGGTTGGCGGGCTGATGATCGCGCGGTTCCCGACGATATCGCTCAAGTCGATGAAGATCAGCCGCGACAATGCCGTCTATGTGCTGCTGGCGGCGGCCGTGGTCATCGGCCTGATGCTGACCCGGATCTGGGTATTCCACGTGGGCGCGACGTTGCTTTATCTGATGATACTGGTTTGGGGCCTGATCCAGCACCGCCGGGCCTGTGCCCAGGACTGACGCCGTCCCGGTCCTGTTTCGTCGGGGTTACGCGCCCTCCTTCCTATGGCCGCAAATACGGCGGTGGCAGGCCCCCCTGCGATGGTGCAGATTTCCTCTTCCATCCCCGGCAGATTTCCGTATCTTCCGGCTCATGACGCAGACCCTGATCCTGGACCTTCTTCTTATCCGCTCCTGAGCGTGCCATCCGGCGCGACCGCTCGGGAGAGGTGCAGCGCCGAAGAAGACACCCACCAGATCAGGACAGAGCCATGACTTCAGACAGCAACCGCGTCGTTATTTTCGACACCACCCTGCGTGACGGCGAACAATCGCCCGGCGCCACGATGACCCATGCCGAAAAGCTGGAGATCGCCTCCATGCTCGACGACATGGGCGTCGATATCATCGAGGCCGGGTTTCCCATCGCCTCGGAAGGCGATTTTGCCGCCGTTTCCGAAATCGCGAAGAACGCGCGAGGCGCCACGATCTGCGGATTGGCGCGGGCGAACTTCAAGGATATCGACCGCTGCTGGGAGGCGGTGAAGCATGCGAAATCCCCGCGTATCCACACCTTCATCGGCACCTCGCCGCTGCACCGCGCCATCCCGAACCTGACCCGTGACGAGATGGCCGACCGGATCCACGACACGGTCACCCATGCGCGCAACCTCTGCGACAATGTGCAGTGGTCGCCGATGGATGCGACCCGGACGGAGTGGGACTATCTGGCGCGCACGGTCGAGATCGCGATCAAGGCCGGGGCCACGACGATCAACATCCCCGACACCGTGGGCTACACCGCGCCCAACGAGAGCGCGGAGCTGATCCGGCGCCTGATCGCCGAGGTTCCCGGTGCCACCGATGTCATCTTTGCCACCCATTGTCACAACGATCTGGGCATGGCGACGGCGAACTCGCTCGCCGCGGTCGAGGGCGGCGCGCGGCAGATTGAATGCACCATCAACGGTCTGGGCGAACGCGCCGGCAATACCGCTCTGGAAGAGGTGGTGATGGCGCTCAAGGTGCGCCATGACATCATGCCTTTCACCACCGGCATCGACACCACGAAGCTGATGGCGATTTCGCGCCGGGTCAGTGCCGTGTCGGGCTTTGCGGTTCAGCCCAACAAGGCCATCGTCGGCAAGAACGCCTTCGCCCACGAGAGCGGGATTCACCAGGACGGCATGCTCAAGAACGCCGAGACCTTCGAGATCATGCGCCCCGAAGATGTCGGCCTGACCGAGACCTCGCTGGTCATGGGCAAGCATTCGGGCCGCGCGGCGCTGCGGTCCAAGCTGGCGGAACTGGGCTATGACGTGGAGGGCAATCAGCTCGCCGACGTCTTCGTGCGGTTCAAGGCCCTGGCGGACCGCAAGAAAGAGGTGTTCGACGACGACCTGATCGCGCTGATGCAGGATGAGGAACGGTCTGGCGAAGACCGCATCAAGGTCGGCACGCTGCGTGTTGTCTGCGGCACCGAAGGCCAAGCGGAAGCGGCGCTGACGCTGATGATCGACGGCGAGTCCGTGTCGTCGGACGCCGTCGGCGATGGTCCTGTGGACGCGGCCTTCAACGCCGTGAAGGACCTGGTCGCGCACCAGGCACGCCTGCAGCTTTATCAGGTGTCGGCAGTGACCGAGGGCACCGACGCCCAGGCCACCGTGACCGTGCGGATGGAAGAGGACGGGCGCATCGTATCGGGGCAATCCGCCGACACCGACACGGTCGTGGCCAGCGTGCGGGCCTATGTCAACGCGCTCAACCGGCTGCTGATGCGCCGCGAGAAGGCGGGCAAGGACGCGCGCGAAATCTCCTACAAGGACGTCAGCTAAGGGCGCAGACAGGGCGGCGTGAACCCCGCCCTACACCTTACGTTAACCACTGGTGGGGCAGGCTGAGGCATGCCCCGCTACACCCGCCCCCGACTCCCCGGTGCCACGATCTTTTTCACGGTTTGCCTGGCCGACCGGGAAAGCGACCTGCTGGTGCGTCATGTGGACGTGTTGCGCGCTGTCGTGCGGCGAACCAGGGCCGACCGGGGGTTTCACATCGACGCCTGGGTGACGCTGCCGGACCACTTCCATGCGGTGCTGACCCTGCGCGATGACGACGCGGATTATCCCAACCTCATCGGCGCGGTGAAGGCGCGGTTCTCGCGTGAACTGCGTAGGGCGGGGTTCACGCCGCCCTCCCCGTCGGGCCCCATGGCACAGCATCTGCGACCCGGGGAAACCGGCATCTGGCAGCGCCGCTTCTGGGATCGCCATGTTCGCGACGTCGGAGAGTTGAATCGCCTTGTTGCCTATTGCCACCGCAATCCGGTCAGGCACGGGTTGGTGGCCGATCCCTTTGACTGGCCCTATTCGTCGATCCATCGGGACATGCGCGCGACGCTGCGCAAAGGGGCCGCTTTGGCGGCGACCCGGGTGCCCAGGGCCGACCTGCCCCGGGGCCTGGTTTCGCGGTCACGCCGCGATCCCTTGGGTGAACCCGACCCGACCAACGGTCGCCCCGGCGAAAACTGGCCGAACCGCAGGCCCACGACCCTTCCCCCCGGGGCACCGCTCCGCTAAACCCCGACAAACCCCTCGGGCGCGCGCGTCACGAGGATCGGTATGGTTTGGGGAAGCGCATGTCTATTTTCGGAAGCCTGTTCAGCAAGGACATGGCCATCGACCTCGGCACGGCCAATACGCTGGTTTACGTCAAGGGCAAGGGGATCGTCCTGAACGAGCCCTCTGTCGTGGCCTACCACATGAAGAACGGTCGCAAAGAGGTTCTGGCCGTGGGCGAGGACGCCAAGCTGATGCTTGGCCGGACCCCTGGCAGCATCGAGGCCATCCGCCCGATGCGCGAAGGCGTCATCGCCGATTTCGACACCGCCGAAGAGATGATCAAGCATTTCATCCGCAAGGTGCACAAACGGTCGACCTTTACCAAACCGAAGATCATCGTCTGCGTCCCCCATGGGGCCACCCCCGTCGAGAAACGCGCGATCCGCCAATCTGTTCTGGGCGCGGGGGCGCGCAAGGCGGGTCTGATTGCCGAACCCATCGCCGCAGCGATCGGGGCGGGGATGCCGATCACGGACCCGACCGGATCCATGGTCGTCGACATTGGCGGCGGCACCACCGAAGTCGCGGTGATGAGCCTGGCCGACATCGTCTACGCCCGCTCGATCCGCGTGGGCGGCGACCGCATGGACGAGGCGCTGATCAGCTACCTGCGTCGTCACCAGAACCTCTTGGTGGGTGAAGCCACCGCAGAGCGCATCAAGAAAGAGATCGGCACCGCCCGCATGCCCGAAGACGGACGCGGCGAGGTCATGCGCATCCGGGGCCGGGATCTGTTGAACGGTGTCCCCAAGGAGACCGAGATCAGCCAGGCCCAGGTCGCCGAGGCCCTGGCCGAACCGGTGCAGCAGATCTGCGAAGGTGTGATGACCGCACTGGAATCGACGCCGCCGGATCTGGCCGCCGACATCGTCGACCGGGGTGTCATGCTGACCGGCGGCGGGGCCCTGCTGGGAGAGTTGGATCTGGCGCTGCGCGAGCAGACCGGACTGGCCATCAGCGTTGCCGACGAAAGCCTGAATTGCGTGGCTCTCGGCACCGGCAAGGCGTTGGAGTATGAGCGTCAGCTCAGCCACGTCATCGATTACGACAGCTGACGGACCCGCTGGACGCGGGGCCGCCATCGCATAGACTGAGACCCCATGGCGCGTAACCCGTCCTCCGAGGAGATTTATCAACGGCCGCTCCGGCGGCTGGTGATCGTGATCCTCTGCGTGCTGTTGTTCGCGCTGGCGTTGCTGTGGCGGATCGACAACCCCCGTGCGGAGCGTATTCGGGCGGGGCTGGTCGACCGGGTCGTGCCCAGTTTCGAATGGGCGCTGGCCCCGGTGACCTGGGCGGGACGGCTGATCGAGGATTTCGAAGGCTACGCCCGCGTCTATGAACAAAACCAGGAACTGCGGCGCGAGTTGCAGCAGATGAAATCCTGGCGCGAGGCCGCAATCCAGCTGGAGCAGGAGAACGCGCGCCTGCTGGATCTCAACAAGGTGCGGCTGTCGCCGGACCTGACTTATGTCACGGGTGTGGTGCTGACCGACAGCGGGTCGCCGTTCCGGCGGTCGGTTCTGTTGAACATCGGGGCGCAGGACGGGATTCAGGACGGTTGGGCGGCGATGGACGGGCTGGGCCTGGTCGGGCGCATCGCGGGTGTGGGACAGCGGACGGCGCGGGTGATCCTGCTGACCGATGGCAACAGCCGCATTCCGGTGACCATCCAGCCCTCGGGCAAGCGGGCGATCCTGGCGGGCGACACCACCGCCACCCCGGCATTGGAATTCGTCGAAAACCCCGAAGATGTGCGCCCCGGCGACCGGATCGTCACCTCGGGCGATGGCACGGTCTTCCCACCCGATCTGCTGGTGGGGCAGGTGGTGCGGTCTTCGGACGGGTTGCTGCGGGTGCGTTTGTCGGCAGACACCGCGCGGCTGGAATTCTTGCGCGTCCTGCGCACGCGCGCGGCCCCGACCATCGATACCACCGGCGGGTTGATCACGCCGCCTGCCGGGCCGGTCCAGGGGCCGCCCCCGCCAGAGGGGGGCTGACACATGGCGCAGCGCAACGTCTGGGGCTATCGCGCGGTGTTCGCGCTGCTGTCGTTTGTGATCCTGTTTTTCGCGCTGCTGCCGTTTGGCCGTTCGGACGGCGGGGTGCCGGGGCCGGACCTGATGCTGTGCCTGGCCTGTGCCTGGATCTTGCGACGCCCGGACTATGCGCCGATCTGGCTGTTGGTGCCGCTGGTGTTGCTGGACGATGCGCTGCTGATGCGGCCCTTGGGGGTCTGGACGATGGTCGTGATGTTGGCCACCGAATACCTGCGCCGGCGCGTCGATCATACCGAGGCGCAGACGTTTTCCTCGGAAATCCTGATTGTCTCGGGCCTGATCGCGGGAACGTTCGTGGCCAATCACCTGGTGATGTTGCTGCTTCTTGCTCAAACACCGCCGCTGATCGGTCAGGCCTTGCACGCGCTGGTCACGATTGTTTTTTACCCGCTGACGGCCATATTCTCACAATTGATCGGCGTGCGCAGGTTGGCTCCGGGTGAGCTGGACAGTCTGGGCACGCGCGCCTGACATCCGGCGGGCCTGCAAGCCGCCGCATGGGAGACGATGATGAAACGCAATCCACAGGAATTGTCCCTGTCGTCCAAACGGATCACCCGCCGCGCCCTGGTTCTGGGCGGGGCGCAGGTGGCGTTCGGGGGGCTGTTGGTGGCGCGGATGAATCATCTGCAGGTCGATCAGGCGGACAAGTTCCTGCTGCTGGCCGAAGAGAACCGCATCAAGGTCCGCCTGCTGGCACCGGCGCGGGGCAATATCTTCGACCGCAATGGCCTGATGCTGGCGGGCAACGAACAGATTTATCGCGTGTCGATGATCCGCGAAGACGCCGATGATGTCGATCAGGTCATCGCCAACCTGCGCGGCCTTGTCCGCCTGGACGAAGAAACGTTGCAGCGCGCGCTGCGCGAAATGGACCGGCGCCCGCACCAGGCCGTCACCCTGGCCGACCGTCTGACCTGGGAGGAGCTGTCGACCATCGCCGTCAACGTGCCTGCCCTACCGGGTGTCACCCCCGAAGTCGGGCTCAGCCGGGTCTATCCGCTGACCGCCGATTATGCCCATGTCATCGGCTACGTCGGTCGCGTGTCCGAACGGGACCTGGAGAACGAGGAAGACCAGGACCCGCTGTTGCAGACGCCGCAATTCCAGATCGGCAAGATCGGCGCGGAGCGGCGGCTGGAAAGCGTGCTGCGTGGCAAGGCCGGGTCGCGGCGGGTCGAACAGAATGCCGCGGGGCGCATCATGCGCGAGCTGGGGCGCACGCCGGGCGAATCCGGGCGCGATGTGCAGTTGACCATCGACGCGGGGCTACAGAACTTCACGCAGGCCCGACTGGGCACCGAAAGCGCCAGCGCCGTCGTCATGGATGTGCGCAACGGGGACGTGGTGGCCGCCGTGTCCTCGCCCAGCTTCGATCCGAACCTGTTCGTGTCCGGTATCTCGGTCCCGGATTACGCGGGGCTGCGCGACAACGATCACCGTCCGCTGCACAACAAGATCGTGCAGGGGCTTTATCCACCCGGCTCCACCTTCAAGATGGTGACCCTGCTGGCGGCGATGGAGGCGGGCCTCGTTTCCCCCGGAGAGACGGTCTATTGCCCCGGCCACGCCGATGTGTCGAACCGCCGGTTCCACTGCTGGAAACGGGGCGGTCACGGGGCGGTGGACGCGGCCAAGTCGCTGCGCGAAAGCTGCGACGTCTATTACTACGACATGGCACAGCGCGCGGGGATTGATCGCATTTCCGCCATGGCCCGAAAGCTGGGCCTTGGGGTTGCCCACGACCTGGAGATGACCTCCGTTTCGGATGGCCTGATCCCCACACGCGAATGGAAGCGGGATCGCCGCGGAGAGGATTGGGTCGTCGGCGACAGCCTGAACGTCTCGATCGGGCAGGGCTTCGTTCTTGCGTCGCCGATGCAATTGGCGGTGATGACGGCGCGGCTGGCCTCCGGGTTGGAGGTGTCGCCCCGCCTGGTGCGGTCGGTTGGCGGCGTGGCGCGTCCGTCTGGCGTCAAAGGTCCGCTGCAGATTCAGCGCAGCCTGCTCGATCGGGCACGGGACGGCATGTACGAGGTCGTCAATGCCCGTGGCGGCACCGCCGGTCGGTCCCGGTTCGATCTGGACGGGATCAAATGGGCGGGCAAGACCGGCACCAGCCAGGTCCGCAACATCACCGCCGCCGAACGGGCGCGTGGCGTGTTCCGCAACGAGGATCTGCCCTGGAACCGGCGCGACCATGCGCTGTTCGTCGGATATGCCCCCTACGATGATCCAAAATACGCCATTTCCGTCGTTGTGGAACATGGCGGTGGCGGATCGACGGCGGCCGCGCCGGTGGCACGCGACATCATGCTTTACGCCTTGCACGGGGGCGTCCCCCCGCTGGCGGCCTATCCCTCCAATCAGCGCAACCAGATGGAGGAGCTGCTGTCGAACCTGCCGCTTAGCGACCTGCCCGCGCGGCGCACGGATACCAGCCAGGCGTGAGCTATCTCGAATATAACGTCGCCCGCGTTCCGCAGGGCCTGCAAAAGGTGCTGGCGCTCAATTGGGCGCTGATCCTGCTGATCTGTGCCGTGGCCTCGATCGGATTCATCGTGCTCTATTCCGTCGCCGGGGGGGACTGGCGCTGGGCGGAGCCGCAGATCGAGCGGTTCATCCTGGGGCTGTCGGTGATGTTCGTGGCTGCGATGATTCCGATCTGGTTCTGGCGTAACGTCTCGGCGCTGGCCTATGCGGTGACGCTGGTCATGCTGGTGGCGGTCGAGGTGGTCGGCGTCACGGGCGGGGGCGCGCAGCGCTGGATCGACCTGGGGTTCATGCGTCTTCAACCGTCAGAGCTGATGAAAGTCGCGCTGGTGATGATGCTGGCGGCCTATTACGACTGGCTGCCGCCCAGTAAGGTCAGCCGCCCGCAATGGGTCATCGTGCCGGTGGTGATCATCATCGTGCCGGTGTTCCTGGTTCTCAAGCAGCCGGACCTCGGCACCTCCATCCTGTTGATCACCGGCGGGGGCGCGGTGATGTTCCTGGCGGGTGTGCACTGGGCGTATTTTGCCACTGTGGTCGCGGCGGGCGTTGGCCTTGTGACGGCTGTGCTGAAGTCGCGGGGCACCGACTGGCAGATCATCAAGGATTATCAGTACCGCCGCATCGATACCTTCCTCGACCCCGAAAGCGACCCCTTGGGGGCGGGCTATCACATCACCCAATCCAAGATCGCCCTGGGATCAGGGGGATGGACCGGCAAGGGGTTCATGCAGGGCACGCAGGCGCGCCTGAACTTTCTGCCGGAAAAGCACACCGATTTCATCTTCACCACACTGGCCGAAGAATGGGGCTTTATCGGCGGGCTCAGCCTGTTGCTGCTGTACCTGCTGATCATCGGATTCTGCATCACCTCGGCCCTGCGCAACAAGGACCGGTACTCGTCGCTTGTGATCCTGGGCGTTGCGGTCGCGTTCTTCCTGTTCTTTGCGGTCAACATGTCGATGGTGATGGGGCTGGCCCCGGTCGTGGGCGTGCCCTTGCCGCTGGTCAGCTACGGCGGCTCGGCGATGCTGGTGTTGATGCTGGCCTTCGGGATCGTACAGTCGGCCCACGTGCACCGGCCCCGCGCCGCCGGAGAGGGTCGCCTGCTGCGACGCTGACCGGTTTCTTGCGGCGGCAATCGCCCTAGGGCCTGCGAACCATCGCTGTGCGGGTATGAGCCTGTCGCCGTGGTTCTTGCGACTTATCTTCGGGGCAACGCAACGCGATCGAAAGGATCCCCTGATGTCCGACAAACACATCGCCGGCCTGCACCACGTCACTGCCATTTCCGGACCGCCGCAGGCCAACGTCGATTTCTTTACCAAGCTGCTGGATCAGCGCCTGGTGAAGAAGACCGTCAATTTCGATGATCCCGGCACCTATCATTTGTACTACGGCAACCAGACTGCTGACCCCGGTACGATCCTGACGTTCTTCCCCTTTGTGGGCGCGCGCCCCGGGCGGCCCGGTCCCGGCATGGCGTCGGCCTATGGCTATTCGGTCGGCGCGGAGGTTTTCGAGCATTGGACGACCGAGGTCCGCCAACGCGGGGCGCAGGTCTCCTCTCCCGAAGAGCGGTTCGGTCAGTCTGTTGTCACCGTCACCGACCCCGATGGCGCGGCGGTAGAGCTGATTGCAGAACCGGGCGACCACGCCCCGGTTGACGGCGGCTTTCATTCCACGACGCTCTGGCTGGACGATCTGGCCCCGACGCAGCGGTTGCTGGTCGACCACATGGGCTATGTCGAGGCGGGCCATGAGGCGACAGACGGGGTCGAGCGACTGCGCCTGCAGGCCCCCGGTGACGCGCGGGGCACCGTCGTCGATCTGTTCCGCCGTGAGGGGGCCGCGCCGGGCGTGTCCGGCACCGGCACCATCCACCACATCGCATTCCGCGCCCGCGACGATGCCGATCAACTGGATTGGCGGGACCGGATGCTGGCCGCAGGCATGCAAGTCACGCCGGTCATCGACAGGCAGTATTTCAACGCGATCTACTTTCGCGAACCGGGCGGCGTCCTGTTCGAGATCGCGACCGATCCGCCGGGGTTCACCCGCGACGAGCCGCTCGAAAGCCTGGGTGAGGCGCTGAAGCTGCCCGACAAGTATGAGCCGCTGCGCGACCGGATCGAGGCGGCGCTGCCCCGGATCGAACGTTGAAGGGGCTGGTGCTGATCCACGGGCGGGGCGGGTCGGGTCGCGACATGCGCGGCCTGCTCGCCCCGCTCGGGGCCGAGGGGCTGGCCATCGCCACGCCCGAGGCACCGGGCCACAGTTGGTGGCCCACGTCCTTTCTGGCCCCCACCGCACAGATGGAGGGCCCGCTGGCCGCCGGGCTTGCGGCGGTTGATGCCGCCATCGACGGGTTGGCGGTGCCCCGTACGGATATCGCCATCCTGGGGTTCAGTCAGGGGGCCTGCCTCGCGTTGGAATATGCCGCGCGGCGGGGGCAGGGGTTGGGCGCGGTTATCGGGCTGTCTGGCGGGCTGGTGGGCAACGGGGACGCGCCGGGGACGGTCTATGGGTTCGGGGAGAAGGTCTTTGACTACGACAGCGACCTGTCAGGGGTGCGGGCGCTGGTCACCTGTCACGAGGCGGATCCGCACATCCCCCTTGGGCGCGCTGCGCACAGTGCCAGGGTGCTGGGCGGGCTGGGTGCCACGGCGCAGTTCATTGCGCACCCGGGTCCGGGGCATCAGCCGATGCCCGACGGGATCGCGGCGGCGCGGGCGCTGTTGGCGTAGGGCGGGGTTCACGCCGCCGCCCGAAACGAAAAGGGCCGCCCCGAAGGGCGGCCCGATCAGCGTCATGCGCCGGACGTCACTCGCGGTTGCCGAACAACGACAGCAGCATCATGAACATGTTGATGAAGTTCAGGTACAGTGACAGCGCGCCCATGATGGCGGCCTTGCCCAACCATTCCTGATCCCCATGCGCCGCGTGGGCGATGTATTCCGTCTTGATCCGCTGGGTGTCGTAGGCGGTCAGGCCCGCAAAGATCAGCACGCCGATGGCGGAGATCGCGAAGGCCAGCGCCGAGGACGCCAGGAAGATGTTCACGACCATCGCGACGATCAGGCCGATCAGGCCCATCATCAGGAAGGTGCCCATCGCCGACAGGTCCTTGCTCGTCGTGTAGCCATACAGCGACAGCGAGGCGAAGGCGATCGACGTGATCAGAAAGATCTGCGCGATCGAAGTGCCGGTGTAGACCAGAAAGATCGAGCTGATCGACAGGCCCATGACAGCAGCGAAGGCATAGAACACCAGCTGCGCGGTGGCGGCCGACATCTTGTTGATCATCGCCGACAGACCGAACACAAAGGCCAGCGGCGCGAACATGATGACCCACTTCAGCGGCGAGGCATAAAGCGAGTAGCCGATCTGCGTCAGGAAGGTGTCCGCGTTCAGCTGCGCGACAGCGGCGGCCGGATCGGACGTTACCGCCAGGCCGGAAATGGCCCAGGCAGCGGCAAAGGTGATGAGCATGCCCACGGACATCGTGCCGTAGACCTTGTTCATGTGGGCGCGCAGGCCCTGGTCGATTTCAGCGGCGCGGGCGCCGGAGATTGAACCGGTCCGCAGGGCGTCGAATTGTGCCATGGAACTCCTCCAAAGGATGAAAGATGAGGGCCGCGACCTGCGGACCCCTTCGCAATCGAATATCGGGGCGCTTCGAAGGCTTTTCAAGCAGGCATTGGCTCAGAAACGGCTTGTTTTGATTGATAATACCTATCGACTGTGCGCCTTGGACCGATTCATGCTATCGCAAATCGTGATAGACGGCATGACGACATTCAATTTCCAGAATGGCGACGTGCCCGCTACGGTTCCGGGGAAGGAGTTTCCATGGCCCGAAATCTTGACCTGACCGCGTTGCGCGCCTTTGCGACCGTTGCCGCCACTGGCGGTGTTACGCGCGCTGCCGCGCTGCTGAACCTCACGCAATCTGCCGTGTCGATGCAGGTCAAGCGGCTGGAGGAGGCATTGGACGCGACCCTTCTGGAACGCACAGGGCGGGGGATGCGCCTGACGTTGGAGGGCGAAAAGGCGCTGGGTTATGCCCGCCGCATGCTGGCGCTGAACGACGAGTTGCTGGACCGGATGCGCGACACCACCCCCGAGGGGGAAATCATCGTCGGCGTGCCCCATGACATCGTCCCCCGCGCGATCCCCGAGGTGCTGCGCGCCTTTGCGGCGGAATACCCCCGCATCCGCATCACGCTGATCTCTTCGGTGACCTCGATCCTGCATGAGATGTACGCGGCAGGCGAATGCGACGTGATCCTTGGCACCGAAATGGCCTGCCGCGACGGGGGCGAGGAACTGATCCGCCTGCCGTTGATCTGGGTCGGGGCCGAAGACGGCCGCGCCTGGCAGCAGCGCCCCCTGCGCCTGGCCTTTGAGGAGGCCTGCGTGTTCCGCGTCACCGCGCAAACCGCACTGGACCGGGCCGACATCCCCTGGGAGGTGGCGATCACCGCCAAGTCCAGCCGGGCCATCGATGCCTCGGTCAGTGCGGATCTGGCGTTGCACGTGTTGATCGACGGCTTCGAGACGTCGGAACTGGTGCCCGTCGAACACGGCGGCAGCTTGCCGGACATCGCGGACGTGGCGATCACGCTTTACCACAATCCGGCGGTGCGCGACCCGGCGCGGGATCGGTTGCTGGATCTTTTGCGGCAATCCTATCGCAGCTTCAGGGGGTCACGACGACCTTCCCTGTTGAGCGTCGCGTCCTGAGCAGATCCAGCGCCTCGGGCACCTGATCCAGCGGCAGCACATGGCTGATGTGCGGGTCCAGATCACCGCGCGCGTGCATCTCGAACAGGGCGGCGATGCTGTCGGTCAGAACCTTGGCGTCAAAGGCCAGGTAGCCACCCCAATAGACCCCCATCAGGTCGATGTTCTTGACCAGCAGATGATTGGCCTTGACCTGGGGCACGTCCCCGCTGGCGAAGCCGATGACCAGGATGCGGCCGCCGGGATTGGTGGCGCGGAAGGCCGCTTCGAACCCGGCCCCGCCCACCGCGTCATAGACAACGTCCGCCCCGCCCAACGCCTTGAGCCGCCCGCGCAGGTCCGGGTCTTCGGCGTCGATCAGGTGCGTGGCGCCATGGGCGCGCGCGATGTCCAGCTTGGCGGCCCCGCGGGCCACGGCCACCACCTCCGCGCCCATCTTCGCGCCCAGCTCTACCGCTGTCAGACCGACGCCGCCCGCCGCCCCCAGAACGACCAGACGCTCGCCCGGCTGCAGGCGGGCACGGTGGGCCAGGGCGACGTGGCTGGTGGAATAGGCGACGATGAAACCGGCGGCGACCTCGGCGGCCATTCCGCCCGGTACCGGAACGCAGCGGTCGGCGGGAAAGCAGCCGACTTCGGCCAGGCCGGCGTTCCCACCGAAGACGGCGACGCGGGTGCCGACGGTAGGGCTCGTGACGCCGGGGCCTTGGGCGATCACGGTGCCGCAAACCTCCATGCCCGGAACGAAGGGCGTGGCGGGGGTGTCCTGATAGGTGCCTTTGATCATCAAGAGATCGGCAAAGTTCAACCCGCAGGCCGCGATCCGCAAGGCGACCTCACCGGGGCCGGGCGAAGGCTCCGGCAGGTTGCGCAACACCGGGTCCGTCCCGCTTTCCTCGACAACCCATCCACGCATGTCCCGCCCTCCAAAGCCCGTCTGCTCCGGGATGCCGGTCTTTGGGTGCTGCGGCAAGGGGGGAAAGGTCGCAGGCGCAGCGGCCGGAACCGGGCATGTCATGGTGCTGAAATCTTTTACGAAACCACCGGTGACTCCATGGTCTGTCACACGCCGTTCACAATTCTGCAAAGGCACAACAGCACGTCTGGATCTCGTCCCTGCCGCCGGAATATGCGAAAACAACCTTTACGTGCATTGGGAGTGTGCGGATCGAGGAAGATCGGGAGGACGACCTTGAAGCATCCGGTAGATGAACACGTGGGCAAGCGCATCCGGCAGCGTCGCTGGATGATCGGGACAACCCAACAGCAGCTGGCCGAAAAGGTCGGGATCAAGTTCCAGCAGATCCAGAAATACGAGACCGGTGCGAACCGCGTCTCCGCATCGCGGATGTGGGACATCGCCGAGGCACTTCAGGTGCCCGTCGCCTATTTCTTCGAAGGCCTGGAGGAAGGACCGACCCGGACGCCCTGCAAGGATGTGCTGGGCGACAAGGAAGCGTCGGACCTCGTGCGGTGTTATTACGCGATGCCCGAAAATCAGCGCCGCCGCCTGTTCGAGTTGGCCCGCGTCCTGTCCGAGAGCGCGGCCTAGCCCTCCGCCCGCTCGCATGTCTTGACCCTCCGGTCCCGCCCATGCCACCGCAGGGAGGCCCGATACCGGAGGTGCCATGACCCATGATCTGACCGCGCTGGCCGCCGTCGCGCAGCAGTTGGCCGATGCGGCCCGCGTGGCCACCCTGCGCCATTTCCGCAAGCCGCTGACCATCGACAGCAAACGCGCGGATTTCGACCCCGTCACCATTGCCGACCGCGAGGCGGAGGCCGCGTTGCGTGCCGTTCTGGCCCGGCTGCGACCCCAGGACGGCGTTCTGGGAGAGGAGCAGGCCGCGACCCCCGGCACCTCTGGTCTGACCTGGGTTCTGGATCCGATCGACGGCACGCGCGGGTTCATTTCCGGCACGCCGACCTGGGGCGTGCTGATCGCGCTTCAGGACGACACCGGCCCGATCCTGGGGATCATCGACCAGCCCTTTACCGCGGAACGTTTCGCCGGTGGCCCGGATGGCGCGACCTGGACCCGTGGCGCGGAACACCACCCGATCAGCGTTCGCGACACCAAGACCCTGTCCGAGGCCACCATCCTGACGACCTTCCCGGAGGTCGGGACCAAGGCCGAGGGGGCCGCCTTCCACCGCGTCGCGGGGGCCTGTCGCCTGACCCGGTATGGCATGGATTGCTACGGCTATGCCTTGCTGGCGGCAGGTCACGTGGACCTCGTGATCGAGGCGGGGTTGCAGGCCTATGACATCGCCGCCCCCGTGGCCGTCGTGCAGGCGGCCGGTGGGATCGTCACCGACTGGCAGGGCGGCCCGGTTCACGCAGGCGGCCAGGCCATCGCTGCTGCCACGCCGGAGCTGCACGCCGCCGCGATGGAGCTGTTGCATGGCTGAGACCCTGATTTCCGGCGCGACCCTCTGGCGACCAGACGGGGCCGAGACCGCGGACCTGTTGATCCGTGACGGCGTGATCGCCGCCATCGGCCCGGCCCTTTCGACCACGGGTGCGCGGGTGCTGGCCCACGGCTGCCTGGTGACACCCGGCCTCGTGAACACGCACCACCACCTGTACCAGACGCTGACCCGCGCGGTGCCTGCGGGGCAGGATGCGCTGCTGTTCGGGTGGTTGCGCGCGCTTTATCCGATCTGGGCCCGGTTCACGCCGGATCACATGGCGGTTGCCACGCAACTGGGCCTCGCGGAACTGGCGCTCTCGGGCTGCACCACCTCTTCGGATCACCTCTACCTCTATCCCAACGGCGCGCGGTTGGAGGATACGATCCACGCCGCCGCCGAAATCGGCTTGCGGTTCCATCCCACCCGTGGGGCCATGTCCATCGGCGAAAGCGACGGCGGCCTGCCACCCGATTCCCTGGTCGAGGACGAAGCGGCGATCCTGGACGATTGCATTCGCGTCATCGACGCCTTTCACGACCCGGCACCCGGATCCATGTGCCGCGTGGGGATCGCGCCCTGCTCGCCGTTTTCCGTCAGTCGTGATCTGATGCGCGACGCGGCCCTGCTGGCGCGGGACAAGGGCGTGCGGCTGCACACCCATCTGGCCGAGAACGACGAAGATGTGGCCTATTCGCTCGACACGTTCGGCTGTCGCCCCGGCACCTACGCCGAGGATCTGGGCTGGACCGGCGACGACGTCTGGCACGCCCATTGCGTCAAACTGGACCCGGGCGAGATCGACCTGTTCGCCCGCAGCGGCACGGGCGTCGCGCATTGCCCCTGTTCCAACTGCCGCCTGGGATCGGGCGTGGCCCCCCTGCGCGACATGCTGGACGCGGGCGTGCCCGTGGGGCTGGGGGTGGACGGGTCGGCGTCCAACGACATGGCCAGCCTCGTGGGCGAGGCGCGCCAGGCGATGCTGTTGCAGCGGGTCACCCGTGGGGCCGACGCCATGTCGGGGGCCGAGGCGCTGCGCGTCGCGACCGAAGGCGGGGCGCGCGTGCTGGGCCGTGACGACATTGGCGCGCTTGTGCCGGGACTGCGGGCCGATCTGGCGATCTGGGACATGACGGGCGTGGACGCCGCCGGCAGTTGGGACCGCGCCGCCCTGTTATTGGCCGGGCCACGCCGCGTCCGCGACCTGTTCGTCGAGGGCCGGCAGGTGGTGCGCGACGGACAGCTGACCACGCTGGACCTGCCCCGTTTGCTGGAACGCGGCGAAGGCCTGCTGCGCGATCTGATGCGCTAGAGCGTCCAGAGCACGAGACCGACCACCACGGCCGAGACCGAGAAGACGCTCGCCAGAACCGTGAAAAGCCGCGTGGACTGCGGATCGGTGTCGTGGGACTCGAGCCGCCTCATCGCCTTGCTTGCCTGCCTGCGCGCCGACCAGAAGATCAGGAAGGCTGCGGCCAGAAACAGGGTCGAAACCAGCTTCGGCACCCAGGACGGTTCCGCTTCGTTGAACACGGCCTTCAGGCCGACGGCGATGGCGATGGCCGCCATGCCGGTGCGCATCCAGCCCGCGAAGGTCCGCTCATTGGCGAGGATGGTGCGATCCTCGGCCCAGTCGGTGCGGTCCTCGGCCCAAGCGGTCTTGGCTTCGGGGTCGGGGGTTTCTGCGGGTCTATCGGCCATGAGGACGGAGGTAGGGCGCGATAGCCACAGGACGAGGGGCCTTGGACGCCGCGCGCGGCTGCCAGCAGACTGGACGGTCAACAAGACGGACCGGCTGATCAACGGGGCGGCGTGGCCGAAGGTCCCCTAGGGTGGATTTGTCACGGGATACGGCGCGCTTACGGGACAGTTTGTTCCAAACTGCCCTGTCACTTGCGATGCTGGGTATGGTGACGTGGCAGACTTTGGCTTTGCCAAAGTCGCCGGGGGCGACGGGGCGCGGATTGCTTGGTGCGATCTTGCGAGATACGGCTCGCTTTCGGGACAGTTTGTTCCAAACTGCCCTGTCGCTTGCGATGCTGGGTGTGGTGACGTGGCAGACTTTGGCTTTGCCAAAGTCGCCGGGGGTGAGAGGCTGGACGACGACCCAAGCGGGACTCGTTGTGGCTGCTACCTTCCGGTCCTGACCAGGTTGGCGAGGCGCCTGCCCGCGCCAACCTCTCGCTGGTTGAGATAGGACAGGGGCGGGCCGGATGCAAGACGTAGCGCCGCCTGCGTGCGCAGGCCCCCGGTAGGTATGTGACACACCGCGGGCGGGGTCACCCGGGGTTGCGTTCGGCCCAGCCTGCAAAGATCTTTTCCAGCAAGACGACGACGTAGAACAACGCAATGCCCAGAACTGCCAGCGCGATCAGCACGGCAAACATCAGCGGGTAATCCGCGTTGATCTTGCCGGAATCGAACAGGTGGCCGAGGCCCCGGCCATGAGGTTCCACGATCTCCATCAGGTTGGTGCCGATGAAGGCCAGGGTGACCGATACCTTCAGCGCGCCAAAGAATTCGGGCAGGGTCTTGGGCAGGGCGATCTTCCAGAAGATCGTCATATTGGATGCCCCCAACGACCGCAGGATATCGCGGTACTCCGGCTCCAGCGTGCTGAGCCCGATGGAGACGGAGACGGCGATGGGAAAGAAGCTGATCATGAAGGCGATCAGGATCGTGTTGAAATCGTGCTGGCCTACGAACAGCAGCGCGATGACCGGCACCACGGTCGCCTTGGGCACGGCATTGAAGCCGACAAGAAGGGGATAGAGCGCCTCGCGCGCGGTGCGCGAGAAGCCCATGACCATGCCCAGACCGATCCCGAAGACGACCGCCACCAGCAGCCCCACGACCGTGCGCCACAGCGTTTGCCAAGCGTAAATGGCGAACAATTCCCGGAACTTCCAGAACGCGGGCCAAAGATCCGAGGGCGAGGCCATCTTGTAGTTTGGCCAGCCGTTGACCCAGACCAGAAACTCCCACGCGATGAGGAAAACGATACAGGCCCCGACGGGGACGGCGATCTTGCGCAACATGTTCATGCCTCCACCTCACGGCCTTGGGCGATCTGGATTTCACGGCGCAGCGTGGCCAGCAATTCGACCGCTTTCGGTGTGTAAAGATCGTCGAGGGTCCGGTGCCCCTCCAGGTCGATTTCCACGACGCGCTGCGCGCGGGCGGGGCGGGCGGAAAAGACGACGGTGCGGTCCGACAGAAACACGCTTTCGCGCAGATCGTGGGTGATCAGGACGGTGGTGAACCGTTCGATCCGGCGCAGGTCGTGCATCGTTTGCCACAGGTCTTCGCGGGTAAAGGCGTCAAGCGCGCCAAAGGGTTCGTCGAGGATCAGAACCTCGGGCCGGTGCACGATGGACCGGCACAGCGAGGCGCGTTGGCGCATGCCGCCGGACAGCTCGGACGGGCGCTTGTCTTCGAAACCCTCCAGCCCGACCAGCGCCAGCAATTCGCGGGCGCGGTCCTGCTGTTGGGTCTTGGACATGCCGGTGGATACGATTTCCAGCGGCAGCATCACGTTTTGCAGGATCGTGCGCCATTCCAGCAGAACCGGGTTCTGAAACGCCATGCCGACGGTCTTGCGCGGGCCTGTGACCGGTTCTCCGCCCAGGCGGACGATGCCCTGGTCGGGCTTCATCAGGCCTGCGATCAGGCGCGTCAGCGTGGACTTGCCACACCCCGAGGGGCCAACGACGGCGGTAAAGCTGCCTTCGGGCATGTCGATGCTGAGGTCATCCAGAACCGGCAGCGGACCGGCCGCCGTTCGATAGGCGTGGGTGACGTGTTCAAGGGCGATGGGCAGCGACATGGCGGACTTTCGGCAGGCGGCAAGGGGGCCGGGATACGGCCTGAAATCGAAGGGGGGATGCACGTCGGACCAAGGGGTGACCCGGGTCCGACGTGCAACCGGGTCTTATTTCAGCATCCGGTCTGCCGCGTCGGGCAGGTAGCTGCCGTCGAAGATGACGGACATGTCCGGGTCGTTCTGGAATTCATAAACCAGTTTGGTCTGTTCCAGCGCCGAGGCCATGCGGTCCGCGTCGACACCGCCCATGCCGTTCTCAATCACGTAGTCGGTCAGCACGTTGGCATCGATCGCCAGTTGCAGGCGCCGCTCTTCGAGGGCGACGTCGCCGGCGGGGTTGCGGTCGATGACCATCTGCGCGCCCGCGGCGGGATCGGCGATGACGTCCTTCCATCCGGCGGCCACGGCCTTGAGGAAGCCGGTCACCAGCGCCGGGTTTTCGGCGGCGAAGTCGGTGTTGACGATGATCGCGTTGCCGTAAAGGTCGACACCGTGGTCGGCCATCAGGATCGTGGTCAGATCATCCTCTGGCACGCCCAGGCGGACGAGGTTCAGATAGGATGAAAAGCTGAAACCGGTGACCGAATCGACGTTGCCTTCGGCCAGCATCGGCTCGCGCGTGGGGAAGCCGACGGGCTCGACCGTGATCTTGGACACGTCGATGTTGTTCTCGGCGGCGAAGATCGGGAACTGCGCCCAGGCGCCGTCGGGCGGCGGCGCGCCCAGGGTGGACCCCTCCAGATCGGCCACGCCGTTGATGCCCTGGCTCTTGCGACCGACGATGGCAAAGGGCGGCTTGTCATAGACCATCATCACGGCGGTCACGGGCGCGCCAGGGTTCTGGTCGAGGAATTTGACCAGGCTGTTGATATCGGCAAAGCCCAGCGGAAAGGCCCCGGTCGCGACCTTTGGAATGGCGTCGAGCGAGCCCTGACCCGCGCTGACCTCGACCGAGAGGCCCTCGGCCTCGAAGTGGCCGTTGTCGATGGCGGCGAAATAGGCAGCGGACGGCCCCTCGAATTTCCAGTCGAGCGCGAAAGGCACGGCGGTGGCGTGGCCATCGGCAAAGGCCGGCGCGGCCAGCATAAGCGCGGCGGCGACGCCGGTGAAACGGTTGAACATGATTACTCCCCATCTTTTCGGACGCCTGATTTGCCAGCAGGCCCCGTGAAAGGACCAGACGGTTCGGCTGTCTCGGGGCAGGCTGACGGGCGCGGGCAGGGCGATCAACTGATTCTTGAGCAGCCTGCCCAAAAAAGTGGCAGACGGTCTGGTCTGTGGACACGGCTGCGCCTTTGCCCCAGACCCGCACGGCGCAGCGACAGGAGACCCGCCATGAAGATTGCCGAAACCGTTACCTTTGGCGGTGGCGGGCTGAACCGGGCAGAGGATCTGCGCCGTCACCCCGAATTGCTGGCCGAGCTGCCGGTGCGGACCTTGCCGGTCTGGCGTGGCAAGCTGCTGATGAATGCGGCCCGTGACGGGCTGGCGACGCTGGACGGCCCCGCGTTCGATGGCCACGGCACACCCGTTCTGATCGGCAAGCTGGAGGGCGCGGCCCTGATGGCCCGCGATGTTTCCAGCCTGGAGACGGAGGGCATCGACGACACCATGGGTCAGTTCGTGGACCCGTCGGAACAGACCCACCCGGACCTGCCCGAGGGCACTGCCTTTGCCGAGTTGCGCGCCGTGATGCCCCGGTTGTCGCCCCTGGACGCGGAAATCGCGGCCACCGCCAAGGGCGTGTTGGAATGGCACCGCACCCACGGGTTCTGCGCCAATTGCGGGACCGAAACCCAGGTCGGCAAGGCGGGCTGGATGCGCGGCTGCGCGGGCTGCGGGCGGATGCATTTCCCGCGCACGGACCCGGTGGTGATCATGTTGATCACCCATGGTGACCGCACGTTGCTGGGCCGCTCGCCCGCCTGGCCCGAGGGGTTCTTTTCCTGTCTCGCCGGCTTCATGGAACCGGGCGAGACGATGGAATCCGCCGTGCGCCGTGAAGTCTGGGAAGAAACCGGCGTGCGGGTCGGGCCGGTGCGCTATCTGGCGTCGCAGCCCTGGCCGTTTCCCGGTTCCCTGATGCTGGGTGCCCACGGCGAGGCGGTCACGGAGGAGATCGAGATCGACCCGGAGGAAATCGCCGAAGCGATCTGGCTCGACCGATCCGAGGTTCTGGAGGTCTTTGCAGGCACCCATCCGCGCATCACCCCCGCGCGCAAGGGGTCGATCGCGCGGTTTCTCCTGGAAAACTGGCTGGCAGATCGGCTGGACTAGGCTAGACCTAGTCAAAACATGACCGCCGGAGTCCCCATGAAATTCACCGCCACCGAAGACATCGCCGCCCCGATCGAAACCGTCTGGGCGCGGGTCAGCAACTTCGACGGCTTCGAAGGGGCGTTGAAGGGACGCGCCCGCGAGATCCGGCGGAGCCCGGACGGACCTGCCACGCCGGGCACCAGATGGACGGCGACCGGCACGGTTCTGGGCAAGCAACGGGACGTAGAAATCACGCTCGACGAGATGACGGTGCCGACGCGTGTCTGTGCCTCCGGCGGCAGCGATGGGCTGTCGGTCGTGCTGGACGCGACACTGGAATCGCTGGGCCCCAACCGCACCCGCCTGACCGTGACGAGCGAGGCCAAGGCCAGAACGATGACCGCGAAACTGATGCTCAAGACCGCGTCGCTGGCCCAAGGCAAGATGGCGGAACGCTATGGCAACCGCATCGAAAGCTTTGCCCGCCGGATCGAGAAATCCGCCTGATCAATCGTCGTCCACGCCGATGTCGCGCAAGAGGTGCGGGGCCGTATCCCGCAGCCGCTCAACGCCTTGGTGGCGCAGGTTTTCCAGCCGATGCCGCGCCTGGAGTGCGTATAAAAAGCTGATCCAGTCGCGGAGCATGGAGCGGGCCGGCGTGGTAACGTCTGTTCTGCGGTCCAAGGTGATCATCTGCGCCTCACGTGGTCATCCTGATTGCAGGATAGGGGTGCCGGACCCCGGCGCACAAAGCAGGAAAACGCTGGCCTGCGTCAGGAAACCTGTGCCAACCTTGTGCCATGCGCCTGCCCCCGCTCAACGCCCTGCGCGCCTTTGAGGCGGCCGCCCGCCACGGCGGGTTTCTGGCTGCTGCCGATGAGCTGGGGGTTTCGCGGGGTGCGGTCAGCCGCCACGTCAAACTGCTGGAGGATGACCTGGGCACCGCGCTGTTCATCCGCAGCCACAACGGCGTGGCCCTGACCCCGGCGGGTCAACGGCTGAGGCCCGTGCTGACCGAGGCGTTTCGCGCCATCACCGATGAGGTGGCGCAGGTGTCGGGGCACGGCGGCGCGCTGCGCATCATCTGCCCGCCCGCCTTGTCGATCCGCTGGCTGTTCCCCCGGCTCGACGGATTCCGCGCGGCGCACCCGGAGATCCGTCTGCAGCTGACGACTGATTTCTATGGTGAGGCGGGGTTCGATACGGGGGCTTTCGACCTTGGCATCACGACCCTGCACGCGCGCACCCGGCCCGACAGTCTGCGCAGCCAGGTTCTGTTTCCGATGCGGGTGACGCCGGCCTGTGCGCCGGACTTTCTGGCGGCCCATCCATTGCGGCACCCCGCCGATCTGGCGGGCCTGCCCCTGCTGCACGAGGCGGCGTCGCGGGCGGACTGGCGACAGTGGCTGACGGTGTTCGGTGCGGGGGGTGCCTCGGCAGAGGACGGCACGGTTTTTCCCAATCTCGACATGGCGTTGCGGGCCGCCGTGATGGGCGGGGGCGTGGTCATGGCCGATCTGGCGCTGGCCGTCGAGGAGCTGTCGCGCGGCGATCTGGTGCTGCCGTTTCCCACGATGACGCTGGACCCGCCGGAGGGGCCCTTCGGTCTGATCGGTCCGCGCGACCGGTGGAACAGCCCGTCGGTCGCGGCTTTTCGGCGCTGGGTTGTGGGCGTGCTGCCCGAGGGTCCCGTCGGCTCAGTCTGACAGCAGGCGATTCGCGAGGGGCCAGCCGACGGCCACATTTTCCGACCGTCAAAGCGGACCGGCATCGGTAAAGCGCTCCGTCTCGACCCCGCCGCTGCGCGCATAAAAGGCGCGCGCGCGGTTGTTCGCCGTCACCACCGCCAGGGCCGCACGGGCGTGTCCCGCCCGCGCCAGCCGGTCCAGCGCCAGATCCAGCAGTCGCCGCCCAAGGCCCGCGCCGCGCGCGTTCGGGTCGACATACAGGTGCTTGATCTCTGCCGTGGCCCCGAGGTCAGCCTGCGAGGCGGGCCCGAAGGCGACGACACCCG
Organism: Jannaschia sp. M317; assembly: GCF_025141175.1. Lineage (NCBI taxonomy): Bacteria > Pseudomonadati > Pseudomonadota > Alphaproteobacteria > Rhodobacterales > Roseobacteraceae > Jannaschia > Jannaschia sp. M317. Next base: position 1,241,119 of record NZ_CP081155.1, read on the forward strand.
CGATCCCGTCCCGCCCCTGGGCCAGGACCGCCCCGCGATCCGGCGCGGGGCTGGCAAGCAACGCGTCCCAGGCGGGCAGACGGCGCGCGATGTCCAACGCGTCATAGGCGGCGGCTGGTGCCAGGTCGCGATAGGTCAGCCGCCAGATCCGGACGTGAAATGCCGCCAGGGCCGCTGCGTCGGACGGGTCCGCCTGCCGAAGGCGCGGGCCGTCTGTCACCCGGCCCCGCCGTCGAAATGCTCCGGGTCCGCGGGGTAGACGCCCAGAATGTCCAGAGAGGAGGTGAAATAGGCCAGCTCCTCCAGGGCGCGGGCGACGGGGGCATCGTCGGGGTGCCCCTCGATGTCGGCATAGAACTGGGTCGCCGAAAAGCTGCCGTCGACCATGTAGCTTTCCAGCTTGGTCATGTTGACGCCATTGGTCGCGAATCCCCCCATCGCCTTGTAAAGCGCGGCGGGAATGTTGCGGACGCGGAACACGAAGGTGGTCTTGATCGGGCCCGACCCGGTGACCGGGCGGTGCGGCTCGCGCGACATGATCAGAAACCGCGTGGTGTTGCGGTCGTGATCCTCGATGTGGCGCGCCAGAACGTCGAGGCCATAGATCTTGCCCGCCATCTCGGAGGCCAGGGCCGCCTCGGACGGATTGCGCGCCTCGGCGATCTGCTTGGCGGATCCGGCCGTGTCCGCACCGACGCGCGGGCGGATGCCGTTCCGGCTGAGGTAGTCGCGGCACTGCCCCAGCAGAACCGTGTGCGACTGGGCCACCTTCACATCGCTCAGCGCCGTGCCAGGCAGGGCCAACAGGTTGATATGCACCCGCACGAAGGCTTCTTCGATGATGTGCAGGCCTGAATGCGGCAGGAGCGAATGGATGTCGGCCACCCGGCCATAGGTGGAATTCTCGACCGGCAGCATGGCCAGATCGGCGCGTCCGTCGCGCACCGCGTCGATCGCATCCTCGAAGGTCGGACAGGGCAGGGGGGCGTGGTCGGGGCGGGCCTCGTGACAGGCCTGATGGGAATAGGCGCCCAGTTCCCCCTGGAAGGCGATGGTGGCTGACATATCCTCTCCCCGTCAGATGATGCGTTTCGTCGCGGTCGGTATCTCTTGCGCCGAGCCGTTGAAACCCCATACATACCCGCGACGCGAGACACGACCCGCAAGACGGGCCCCAGGACGGAAAGAGGCATCATATGGATACCATGACGATCACCAAGGCTGGCGGTGCCCTGTGCGGCGCGCTCCTGATCTTCTTGCTGGGTGCCTGGGCGGCCGAAGGTCTGTATCACGTGGGCGGTGGCCACGGCGACGATCACGCCATGGGCTATGAGATCGAAGTCGCCGAAGCAGGCGCCGCCGCAGCCGAAGTCGAGGCCGAGCCGGAAGTCCCCTTCGAAGAGGTTTACGTCAACGCCTCTGCTGATGCGGGCGAGGGCCTGTGGCGTCAGTGTTCCGCCTGTCACAAGCTGGAGGCAGGCGCCAACGGCACCGGCCCCTATCTTCATGGCGTGGTCGGTCGCGACAAGGGCGCGGCAGAGGGCTACAGCTACTCCGACACGCTGGCCACGATGGAAGGCGACTGGACCCCCGAGAACCTGTCCGGGTTCCTGGCCGACCCCAAGGGGTACGCGCCCGGCACCAAGATGGCCTATCGCGGCATGCGCGACATCGAAGATCGCGCCAACCTGATTGCCTATCTGGCCACCATCGGCGGCTGACACCCGAGGCAATCTGACGTGACAAGCGACCGCCCCCGGGCGGTCGTTTTCGTTTGCGGCGCCGCGCGTCCGGTTGCGATCATACGGCGTAGGGCGGGTTTTCAACCCGCCTTGGTGGGGCGGCGGGTTGAAAACCCGCCCTACGTCTTACGCCCGCGGACCGGTTCGCGACCTGCGACCGCTGCGTGGTTCCGGCTTTCCTGACGCTTGCAGCGGCCTAAATCACGCGCAGGTGACGTGCAGGCCCTTGAAACTGGGGCGCACGGCTCGTTACGTGATGGGAACCCCAAAGGGAGGTGCCGTATGATCCACCGTTTTGCTTCGACCTTCGCCGCCGGGCTGGTGCTTGCCGCCCCCGTCCTGGCCCAGGATCTGATCGTCAGCCATGGCTACAGCAACTTCGGGGAGCTAAAATACGGACCGGATGAGCCGTTTTCCTACGTGAACACCGATGCGCCCAAGGGGGGCGAGATCAGTTTCGATGCGCTGGGCAATTTCGACAGCTTCAACCTGTATACCCGCAACGGCAATGTCGCGACCGGCACGCAGGTGATGTACGAGGATATCTTCATCTCTGCCGCTGACGACCCGTACGGCAGCTATTGCTACCTTTGCACCACGATCGAATACCCCGCCGACCGATCCTATGTGATCGTCAATCTGCGCGAGAACATCACCTTTGCCGACGGCACGCCGATGACCGCAGAGGATGTGAAGTTCACCGTCGATCTGTTTCTGGAACAGGGCCTGCCGGAGTTCCGCTCCGTGGTCGAAAGCTATTTCTCGGCAGTGGACGTGACCGGCCCCTATCAGGTCCGTTTCGATTTCAACGACGAGGCGCCGTTCAACGACCGCCTGGGACTGGTGGGCATCTGGAATCCCTTCTCCAAGGCGTGGTTCGAGGAAACCGGGGCGCGGCTGGACGAATCCACGACGACACCGTTCCTGGGGACTGGTCCCTATGTGTTGGGCCCGGTCGACATGGGCCGGTCGCTGACATACGTGCGCAATCCCAATTGGTGGGGCGCGGATCTGCCGCTCAACCAGGGGCGGCACAACTTCGATTCCATCCGGTACGAATATTTTGGCGACGCCGCCGCCGCCATTCAGGGCTTTTTCGCGGGCGAATATACCGTGCGGGTCGAGAACAGCTCCAAGGAATGGGCCACCTCCTACGACGTGCCCCCGGTGGAGCGTGGCGACATCATCCGCGAAACGCTGCCGGACGGGAATATCTCTACCGCGCAGGGGTTCATCTTCAACCTCAAGCGGGACAAGTGGAACGATCCGCAGGTGCGCGATGCCATCCGCATGATGTTCAACTTCGAATGGTCGAACGAGACGTTGTTCTACGGTCTCTATTCCCGTCCCGCCAGCTTTTGGGGCGGCTCCGACCTGGCGGCCGAGGGCGTGCCAACCGAAGGAGAGCGCGCCGTGCTGGCACCGCTGGTCGAGGAAGGTCTGCTTGACGCCTCGATCCTGACCGACGAGGCGGTGATGCCGCCGGTCAACGGCGCGGACCGCAATCAACCCGACCGCCGCACCCGCCGCGCCGCGCTGCGCCTGCTCAACGAGGCCGGCTGGGAAACCGGCAGCGACGGCATGTTGCGCAATGCAGAGGGTCAGACGCTGGATCTGATCATCATCCAGTTCAGCCCGACCTTCGACCGCATCGTGAACCCCTACGTGGAAAACCTGCGCGACATCGGGGTCAACGCCCGCCTGGAACGGATCGACCGTGCGCAATACATCGAACGGCGCCGGTCGGGCGACTGGGACCTGACCAATCAGTCGCTGGGCCAGGGCTTTGAGCCGGGCGGCGGGTTGAAGCAATGGTTCGGCTCCGAGACGGCCGAGAATTCGTCGCGGAACCTCATGGCGCTTGCCGATCCTGCGGTGGACCGCCTGATCGACATCGCCATCGACAGCAAGGACCTGGACGACGTCCGCGACCGTCTGCGGGCGCTGGACCGGGTGCTGCGCGCCTGGGGGTTCTGGATCCCGCAATGGGGCAATTCGGAACATTGGATCGCCAGCTGGAACATGTTCCGCCACCCCGATGAATTGCCGCCGCTGGCCCCAGGCGTGATCGACTTCTGGTGGCTCGACGCCGAGGCCGAGGCCGCGTTGAAAGCCTCCGGAGCCCTCTAATGGGAGCTTACATCCTGCGGCGTCTGCTGCTGATGATCCCCACCCTTCTGGGGATCATGATCATCAACTTTGCGCTGATCCAGTTCGTCCCCGGCGGCCCGGTGGAACAGGTTCTGGCCCAGTTGGAAGGTGGCGGCGACGCCTTCGACAGCTTTTCGGGCGGCGCGTCCGAGATCCAGTCGACCGGCAACGATTCGGGCTACACCGGGGCGCAGGGCCTGCCGCAGGAGTTCATCGACGAGCTGGAGCGCCAGTTCGGGTTCGACAAGCCGCCGTTGGAACGGTTTCTCAACATGATGTGGGACTACGTGCGCTTCGACTTCGGCGAGAGCTATTTCCGATCCATCTCGGTCGTCGACCTGGTGCTGGAAAAGATGCCGGTGTCGATCACGCTGGGCCTTTGGACGACGCTTCTGGCCTATCTGATCTCGATCCCGCTGGGCATCCGTAAGGCGGTGCGCGACGGGTCCAGTTTCGACACCTGGACCAGCGGCATCGTCATCGTGGCCTATGCCATTCCGGGCTTTCTGTTCGCGATCCTGCTTTTGGTGCTGTTCGCGGGCGGGTCCTACCTGAAGCTGTTCCCCCTGCGCGGCCTGACGTCGCCGGGGTCCGAGGACCTGTCGATTCCGATGCAGATCGTCGACTATTTCTGGCACATCACCCTGCCGGTCCTGGCCGCAACGATTTCCGCCTTTGCGGGTCTGACGTTGCTAACCAAGAACTCGTTCCTGGATGAAATCCGCAAGCAATACGTGGTGACCGCCAAGGCCAAGGGCCTGTCCGAGGGGCGGGTCCTTTATGGCCACGTCTTCCGCAACGCCATGCTGATCGTGATCTCGGGGTTTCCTGCGCTTTTTGTGTCGGTTTTCTTCGGCGGCTCGCTTATCATTGAAACGATCTTCTCGCTCGACGGGCTGGGGCGGCTGGGGTTCGAGGCCGTGGTGAACCGCGACTATCCGGTGATGTTCGGCACGCTGTTCGCGTTCTCGCTGCTGGGTTTGATCGTGGGTCTGATCACCGATCTGACCTATATCTGGATCGACCCCCGCATCGACTTCGAAAGCCGGGAGACGTGACATGGCCCTGCTGACCCTGTCCCCCCTGAACCAGCGCCGATTGCGCAACTTCCGCAAGAACGGGCGGGCCTATTGGTCGCTGTGGATCTTTGGCGTGCTCTTCATCCTGTCGCTCTTTGCCGAGGTGCTGGCCAACGACAAGCCGCTGTTGGTCAGCTACCGCGGAGAGGTGCACGCGCCTTTCCTGACCTTCTACCCGGAGACGGCCTTTGGTGGCGATTTCCAGACCGAAGCTGTCTACCGCGACCCGGAGGTGGAATGCCTGATCGTGTCCGGCGGGTTGGAGGATTGCTTCGACTTTCCCGAAGAGATGCTGACCGAAATCGACGCCAGCGGCACCTGGAACGGGGAGGCGGTGGACAAGGGATGGGTTCTCTGGCCGCTGATCCCCTACAGCTACAACACCGTCAACGACATCGACGGCGCGGCCCCGTCCGCCCCGGATGCGCAGCACTGGCTGGGCACCGATGACACGGCGCGCGACGTGACCGCGCGGGTGATCTACGGCTTCCGCCTGTCCGTGGCCTTTGCGCTGATCACCACCTTTTTCACCAGCATCATCGGCATCGCGGCAGGTGCCGTGCAGGGCTTTTTCGGGGGCTGGACCGACCTGATCATGCAGCGCGTGGTGGAAATCTGGGCTGCGATCCCGTCGCTTTACATCATCATCATCGTGGCGGCGATCATCCCGATGAACTTCTGGCTGCTGGTGGGTCTGACCGTGTTCTTCGGCTGGATCGGCCTGGTGGGCGTGGTGCGCGCAGAATTCCTGCGGGCCCGCAACTTCGAATACGTCCGCGCCGCGCGCGCGCTGGGCGTATCCAGCGCCACGATCATGTTCCGTCACCTGCTGCCCAACGCCATGGTGGCGACGCTGACCTTCCTGCCGTTTCTGGTCACCGGGGCGATCGGCGGGCTCGCCGCGCTTGATTTCCTGGGCTACGGCCTGCCGTCGTCGTCCCCCTCGTTGGGCGAGATGACCTTGCAGGCCAAGCAGAACCTTCAGGCCCCCTGGCTGGCCTTTACGGCCTTCGTCACCTTTGCGGTGATGCTGTCGCTGCTGGTCTTCATCTTCGAGGGCATCCGCGACGCCTTTGACCCGCGAAAGACCTTCGCATGAGCCTTCTGACCGTCAAAGACCTGCGCATCGCCTTCCGTCAGGACGGCCAGGTGACCGAGGCCGTCAAGGGCGTCTCGTTCTCGGTCGAAAAGGGCGAGACCGTCGCCCTGGTCGGCGAATCCGGCTCCGGCAAATCGATCACCGCGCTGTCGACCGTGTCGCTCCTGCCCGATTCGGCGCAGGTGACCGGCTCGATCACCTACGACGGCGCAGAGATGGTCGGCGCCCCCGAGGCAGAGCTGCGCCGCGTGCGCGGCAACGACATCAGCTTCATCTTCCAGGAGCCGATGACTTCGCTCAATCCGCTCCACACCATCGAAAAACAGCTGAGCGAGGCGCTCCTCCTCCATCAGGGGCTCAGCGGTGGCGCAGCCCGCAGCCGTATTCTGGACCTGCTGGACAAGGTCGGTATCGTCGACGCCGAAAGCCGATTGTCCGCCTACCCGCATGAGCTGTCGGGGGGGCAACGGCAGCGGGTGATGATCGCCATGGCGCTGGCGAACGGGCCGGACCTGCTGATTGCGGACGAACCCACGACCGCGCTCGACGTGACGATCCAGGCGCAGATTCTCGAACTCCTGGCAGAGCTTCAGCGGGCAGAGGGCATGTCCATGCTCTTCATCACGCATGACCTGGGCATCGTGCGTCGCTTTGCGGACCGCGTCTGCGTCATGCAGCACGGGGAAATCGTGGAAACCGGTCCCGTGGCCGACATCTTCGATAACCCACAGCATCCCTACACCCGCAAACTGCTGGCCGCTGAACCGACGGGCCGCCCCGATCCGGTGCCCGCCGGCGCAACAGAGGTGGTGTCCACCGACCACCTGCGCGTCTGGTTCCCGATCAAGACGGGCCTGCTGAAACGCACCAGCGGCCACGTCAAGGCGGTCAACGACGCCACGCTTTCGGTCCGTGCGGGCGAAACGCTGGGCATCGTGGGGGAATCCGGTTCCGGCAAGACGACGCTGGCGCTGGCGATCATGCGGCTGATTTCCTCCGATGGGCCGATCACGCTTGAAGGCAGACGCATCGACGGGCTCAAGACCCGCGACATGCGCCCCCTGCGTCAGGCCACGCAGATCGTGTTCCAGGATCCCTACGGCAGCCTCAGCCCGCGCATGACCGTGGCCGAAATCGTGGCCGAGGGTCTGCGCCTGCACGACACCGGCGACAGCCGCCCGCACCGCGAACAGGTGGCCGAGATCCTGGCGGAAACCGGCATCGACCCGGCGTCGATGGACCGCTATCCGCATGAATTCTCCGGCGGCCAGCGACAGCGCATCGCCATTGCCCGTGCCATGATCCTGCGCCCCCGTCTTGTTGTCCTGGACGAGCCGACCTCTGCCCTGGACCAGACCGTGCAGGTCCAGATCGTCGACCTTCTGCGCGATCTGCAACGACGCTACGGGCTGGCCTACCTCTTCATTTCTCACGACCTCAAGGTGGTGCGCGCCCTGTCCCACAAGGTCATGGTGATGAAACGCGGCGATGTGGTCGAGGCGGGCGAGGCAGCCCAGGTCTTCGACGATCCCGCCGATCCCTACACCCGCGCCCTCATGGCCGCCGCCTTCGATCTGCGCACCTCCGAGGCCATCGCCACCTGACCCGGGACTTTTTCTCGGCGAAAATACTCCGGGGGAGTCCCGCAGGGACGGGGGCAGAGCCCCCCACAAGCAAAAAGGCCCGGCGCAGCCGGACCTTGTCGCAGTGGGGCGGTGGTAGCTCAGCTACCGGTGAGGACGCTGCATTCCACGTCGCGGGCCCGCAGGCGGGTGCAGGCGCGGTTCGCCTCCCGCTCCGACAGGCCGACGAAGCTGGGCTCATAGCCGCCGCGCACGCGTTCCACCTGGCGCAAGGCATCGTCCAGGGCGTCCAGTTCCTGCAGGGCGGTGCGCAACAACAGCTTGTCCGCGGCCGATCGCGACGGCTGGTTGCTCAGTGAAATGGCATAGCTCCGCCCGCCGCTGGTGGACGCGCGGGTGACCACCTCGCGCGGGGCCGGGGCCACATCGGGGCGCGGGGCCGGGGTGGGCGAGGGCAGGACGGCCGGGCCGGAGGCATTGGCCATCAACGTGATCTGCCCCGATCCCCCACGCGCCACGGGCCGCATCGAGACCGCCGGTGCGGTCGGTCCGGGCAAGGTGGCCCCGCCATAGGTTGGCAGTGCGGGTTTACGCTCCGCGACGCGGCTGGGAGCCCGTTGAAAGCCGAGGTCCAGCAACTCCGCGATCCGGGCGTTCCGCGTGGCGGTGGATCGCCCGCCGAACACGGTGGCGATCACACGCTCGCCGCCCCGCTCGGCGCTGGCGACCAGGTTGAACCCGGCGGCATTGGTGAACCCGGTCTTGATGCCGTCGGCCCCTGGATAGGCATCCAGTAGACGGCGATTGGTGTTGCGCACGCGGGTCACCCCCGCATCGGTCGTGCGGCGCGAGAACAGGTTGTAATACTGCGGGTAATCGTAGAACAGCCGCCGCCCCATCACGGTCATGTCGCGGGCCGTGCTCATATGTCCCGACTGGGTCAGCCCGTGGGCGTTGCGGAAGGTGGTGGACGTCATGCCAAGCGCGCGCGCGGTCATGGTCATCCGCTCGGCAAAGGCGCTCTCGGAGCCGCTGATCGCCTCACCGATGGCCGTGGCCGCGTCGTTGGCCGATTTCACGGCTGCCGCACGGATCAGATAGCGCAGCGCGATCTTCTGACCCGCGCGCAGGCCCAGTTTGCTGGGCGGCTCGTTGGCGGCATTGCGGCTGATACGGACCTGCGTATCCAACGTGATTTCGCCGCGTCGCACCGCTTCGAAGGCGATGTACAGGGTCATCATCTTGGTCAGCGACGCGGGATGCAGCCGGGTGTCGGCATTGCGCGACCGCAGCACCTCGCCGGTGCGCGCGTCCATGACCATCTCGGCATAGGGGGCGGCGCGCACCGTCATCGTGGCGGATGCCAGGAGGATCAGGATCACGACGAACGGCGTCAGGGCCCTCAAGGCCCGGTTCATTCCAGTTTTCATCAGCGACTGCTCTGCTGCCTGCGACCCGATCTGTGCCAGGTCTGCGTTATGATTAAGGTCAGGCTAGCCGCTCTGACGGCACGAATCCATCCTCGAATCGGCTGCCTCAAAAAGACCTAATTCCTTAGGAAACGGCGCAATATCTGGTGCAATCGGGGCACCACTCCTACTATGGTCGGGTTGAAAGATGGCGAAATCTGGGCAGTCAGGGGGGAACTCCGCCACTGCTCTGCATTGTTGCAAAAGAAGGTTCTCATGCTCGCAAATCCCGAATCCCGAAAGGCCGAAGCCGCCGCCTGGTTCCGCAGCTTGCGCGACCGTATCACCCAGGCCTTCGAGGCGTTGGAGGATGCCGGCGCCCCCGGACCCTTTGGCGATCTGGAACCGGGCCGGTTCGACGTGTCCGAAACCCGCCGCGACCCCGGCGACGGCAGCGACGCGGGCGGCGGAATCATGTCGGTGATGCGCGGTGGTCGCGTGTTCGAAAAGGTCGGCGTCAACTGGTCCGAGGTTCACGGAACGCTGGCCCCCCGCGCGCAAAAGGCGATGGCCGCGCGCGGCGTGCCGGGGATGGAGGACGACCCCCGTTTCTGGGCGTCGGGGATCAGTCTGGTGGCGCATATGCGCAACCCGCACGTCCCCGCCGTGCATATGAACACCCGGATGTTCTGGACCCCCCACGCCTGGTGGTTCGGCGGCGGGGCCGACCTGAACCCGTGTCTGGAATACGCAGAGGACACCGCCCATTTCCACGCCCGGATGCAGGCCGCCTGCGACGCCCACGGACCCCTCGATGGCGAGGATCGCTATGCCAAGCTCAAGGCCTGGGCGGATGAGTATTTCTTTGTCCCCCACAGGGGCCGGGCGCGGGGCGTCGGCGGGATTTTCTACGACGATCTGAACACCGGCGACTGGGATGCGGATTTCGCCTTTACCCGCAATGTCGGGGCCGAATTCCTGCCCGCCTATCAGCCCCTGGTGGAAAAGCGCCGGGCGCAGTCCTGGACCGATGCCGACAAGGACGCGCAGCTGGTGCACCGGGGTCTCTATGCCGAATACAACCTGGTTTATGATCGGGGCACCAAGTTCGGGCTGGAGACGGGGCACAACGCTGATGCGGTGCTGATGTCCCTGCCGCCCGAGGCGAAATGGCCGTGATGTAGGGCGGGGGGCACCCCGCCGTGCGACCTCGACCCGGGGCGGCGGGGTGAACCCCCGCCCTACACGGCCACCGGCACCAGAACCCGCAGCGCGCCGATCGTCTCGAACCCGGCCTTCTGCGCCGCCTCTAGGTCCGCGCCGCGCTCATAGCCCACGACCGGGCGGCCCGCGCCAAAGTTTTCTGCCGATGCGGCGGCCTCCGCGAAGGTCTCCGGCCCATCGCCGAAGACATTCGACAGTCCCACCACCTCCGCCGAACGATTGACGATGCAGCCCGCCGTCACCCGCCCGGCCTCGATGCGCCCAAAGAAGGCCAGGCCCGGGTCTGTCAGGCAGGTGTCCGGAAACATCCGCTGCTCCGTGGGGGAGGTCGCGCCCCAGGCACCTTCCCAGGCGGCCAGCAACGCCGGTGTGTCGATCCGCCGCCAGTCGCTCTCGGGCCCCTCCGCCGCGCGCCAGATCCACCGCGCCTCAAAGAGCACCCTTCGCCTAGCCTCGTCGATCTCGCAGAAGCTGTCCTTGATCGCCGTGCGTGCCCCGAAGGTCCGCTCCAACCGCGCCAGCAGCCCGGCCGCGCTACCTGGCCGGGTCACGACGCCATGACCGTAGAACGGCGGCGGCGGGTCGAGCGCGGCGAAGCCGTCGGGCAAACGGGCAAACCGCAGCCCCTGCGCGCGGAACACCGCTTCATAGAGGTCCGCATTGTTCCCGGCCGCCAGAACCGCGCGCCTGTCTGTCACGCCCAGACCGCCGCGAAATCCTGCGCGTAGCCTTCGCCTGCGAACTCGGTGCCCGTGGCCATCAAGGCCCCCAAGCGGCCCAGTTCATCCCCGCATTTCGCCGCCGCGCCGTTGCCACCGCACAGAACGGTGATCCCCGGTCCGGCGGTGTCGATGTAGGGAAACCCGGTTTCGGACCAGACCACGGCGCAGGGGCCGCTGTGCGTGGCCTCTGCGGTCAGGCCGGGCAGGATGCGCTGCATCTCTGCCAGCAACCGCGCACCGACCTCGGCGTCGCCGGGCCCGTGGAACCAGGTCGCCATCTCTGCGGCGGTGCGGATCCTGGGCGAATCGACCTGGCCACCGATCTTCAGATACAGCCGCCCATCCGGATAGCGCACCGGTGGCAACATATAGAGATCGTGGTCCCAGCCCTCGGGCACCCAGATGACCGAGGGCATGGCAGCCAGCCGCGCGCCCTCTGCCTCCGACAAGCGGGCAAAGGCGATGGTGCGCGCCCAGACCTTCAGTTTGGGCACCGCGGGCAGCAACCCGTCCGACGCCGCATGGGGCCCGGTGGCGATGACAACATGCCCGCCCGACAGCCGCGTGCCGCAGGCCAGGGTCACATCAGTGCCGTCCCGCGACACGGCGGGTTGCGCGAACAGTTCGGCCCCCGCCGTTTGCGCCAGTTGCCACTGCGCGGTGCGCATGGCGCGGGGGGCCATCCAGCCGCCCTGCGTCGCCTCATGGGTCGCACGCGTGCCCTCGGGCAGGGTCAGGCCAAGGCCCGTGCGAACCGCGTCGACGTCCAGCACATCCGGTGGGTCGGGCAGGGCGCGTGCGATGCCGAGAAACCGCGCGGTCGCCCCGGCCATTGGCCCGTCCGTGGGACCGGCCATGACGGCACCGGTCTGGTGGAAGATGCGGTGCCCGGACCGGACCTCCAGATCCCGATACCGCGCGATGGATCGGCATGACGCCAGCGACCAATCCGGGTCCGACGCCACCCGCCGCGTGATCCGCGCGGCGTCGAAATGGCTGCCGAACGGCCCCTGCGAGGTCCCCCAGTCCGCCGGTTCCGGGGCGGCGATCAGGGCGACCGAATGCCCGGCCTCGGCCAGATGACGGGCACAGGGCCCGCCCATCATGCCGCCACCGACGACGATGAAATCGAAGGTCTGGGTCATGGCAGCGGATTCCCCCAAAACGTGAATTGGTCCCCGGTGGATTGCCCCAAAACGGGGCATTTTGTGTCAGGCGTGTTCGCGCAGGGTTTCGATCATCAGGGCGACATTTTCGGGATCCGCATCCGGTGTGATCCCGTGGCCCAGGTTGAAGATATGCGGCCCCTTGGACAGCGCATCGCGAATGCGCCGCACCTCGGACACCAGGTCCGCACCGCCCGTGACCATGTGAGAGGACTTCAGATTGCCCTGCACACAGCCGTGGGGCTGCAGGTGTTCCGCGACCCATTCCGCGCTGACCGAATCGTCGACGGCAACGCAGTCGGCCCCGGTCGCCGCGTGAAACCCGACATAGCCCTGACCCGCTTCGCGCGGGAAGGCGATGATCGGCAAGGTTGGGTGACGACGCTTCAGCTCGGCGATGATCTGCTTGGCCGGTTCCAGCGCATAGCGTTGAAAATCATCCCCTTTCAGGGATCCGGCCCAGCTGTCGAAGATCTTGACCACCTCGGCCCCGGCCTGCACCTGCATGTCTAGATACTCGATCGTGGCGGCGGTGATCCGGTCCAGCAGCGCCTCGAACACGGGGCGATTGCCGTCCTTGAGCGCATGGGCCGGGGCCTGATCCGGTGTGCCACGGCCCGCAATCATGTAGGTCGCCACCGTCCAGGGCGCGCCCGCAAAGCCGATCAGCGCCGTCTCGGAGGGCAGGGCAGAGGCCAGATTGCGCACGGTCTGATAGATCGGGGCCAGGTGTTCGTGAATGTCGTCGGGGCCTTTCAGCTTGGCCATGCCCTCCGCATCGGTGATCGTCGACAGGCGCGGTCCCTCGCCGGTGACGAACCAAAGATCAGCACCCAGGGCCTGTGGCACCAAGAGGATGTCGGCAAAAAGGATAGCCGCGTCAAACCCATAGCGCCGGATAGGCTGTAGCGTGACCTCGGTCGCCAGGTCGGAATTGTAGCACAGCGACAGGAAATCGCCGGCTTCGGCCCGTGTCGCACGATATTCAGGCAGGTAGCGGCCCGCTTGCCGCATCATCCAGATCGGGGGCACGGGCAGGGTCTCTCCGGCCAACGACCGCATCAGCTTCTTCATTTTCTTCGCGCTTCCTTGGGTCTCGGGTCTGGACAGGATGTCTCAAGTTGGTGTCACAGTGTCAAACGCCGCGCAGCTGTCAACCTATCCTGACAGTCAGGCGTGCTGGACAGACAGGACGTTTCATGACCCCGACCCCGACCGCCCCTCTCAAGATTGGTACCCGCGGCTCTCCGCTGGCGCTGGCGCAAGCCTATGAAACCCGCGCCCGCCTGATGGCCGCACTCGACGCCCCCGAAGCGGCGTTCGAGATTGTCGTGATCAAGACCACGGGGGACAGGGTACTGGACCGACCGCTGAAGGAGATCGGCGGCAAGGGTCTGTTCACGCGGGAAATCGAAGACGCCTTGCTGGACGGCGGGATCGACATCGCCGTGCATTCGATGAAGGACATGCCGACGTTGCAACCCGACGGCCTGCTGCTGGATACCTACCTGCCGCGCGAGGATCCGCGCGATGCCTTTGTGACCCTGGACGGACGGCAATTGTCCGACCTGGAAGCGGGCACCGTGGTCGGCACCTCGTCGCTGCGCCGTCGTGCGCAACTGGCGCACCGGCGGCCCGATCTGAACGTGGTGGAGTTTCGCGGCAACGTACAGACGCGCATGAAGAAACTGGCCGACGGCGTGGCCGATGCGACCTTTCTGGCGATGGCCGGTCTGAACCGTCTGGGCATGGCAGAGGTGCCGCGCGCCGCCATAGAGACCGCCGATATGCTGCCTGCCGTGGCGCAGGGTGCCATCGGGATCGAGCGGCGCGCAGACGATGACGGCGTGGCCGAGATGCTGGCGTTGATCCATGATCGGGACACCGGGCTGCGCCTGGCGGCGGAACGCGCGTTCCTGCTGACGCTGGACGGATCCTGCGAAACACCGATTGCGGGTCTGGCGGAGCTGGACGGCGATCATCTGCGATTGCGCGGCGAGGTGTTGCGGCCCGACGGCTCGGAGGTGCTGGCCGAGGCGGGCGAGGCCCCCGCCGCCGAGGGGGCCGACCTGGGGCGGGCGGTGGCCCAGCGATTGCTGGACCGTGCCCCGGAAGGGTTCTTCGACTGGCGCGGGTGACGCGTTTTCGGGCAAGGCTCTGGCCCGGCGTTTCAGCGAAACCTGTCCGCCGTCATCCTGCCCAGGGTCCGTGCTGATCGGTCTTGCCATTGCTGTGAACAAAGCCGTGCAGGCCAAAATAGTCCCGTTGCGCCTGCACCATGTTCGCGGTTCCGCGCGCCGTGCGCATCGCATCGAAGTAGGCCAGACCGGAGGACAGCGCGGGCGTCGGGTGCCCGTGCAACGCCGCCTGGGCCACGACCTGGCGCAGTGCGTCGTGGCTGTCGCGCATCAGTTGGGCGAAATGGTCGGTAAACATCAGGTTCGTGCCCGGTGACGCAGCCAGCGCCTGGGCCATGTCGTCCAGCATGGCGGACCGGATGATGCAGCCCTCGCGCCAGATCTGTGCGATTCGCGCCATGGGCAGGTCCCACCCGAAATCCCGTTGCGCGGCGGACAGCATCTCGAAGCCCTGAGCGTAGCACAGGATCTTGCCCGCGATCAGCGCCCGTTCCAGCAGGTCGTGGTTGACCGTCACGGGTTGCGGGGCCGCGCCAAAGATCCGTTCTCCCTCGGCGCGCTCGTCCAACCGCGCGGACAGGTTGCGGGCGACGACAGCCGCCTCGATGGCGGGGACAGGGGCCAGGCGGTGCTGGCTTTCGATGGCGGTCCAGCGGCCGGTGCCCTTTTGCCCGGCGGCGTCCACGATGACCGACAACAAAGGCGCGCCGGTGGCGGTGTCTTGGGCCTGCGCCACGATGCCCGTGATCTCGATCAGGTAGGAGGCGAGGGTGCCCTCGTTCCAGCGTTCGAACACCTTGCCAATCGCATCGGGGGCCAGCCCCTCACCGTCGCGCAGCAGGCCGTAGACCTCTGCGATCATCTGCATGTCGGCATATTCGATGCCGTTGTGCACCATCTTGACGAAATGCCCCGCACCGCCGGGGCCCATCAGCGCGGCGCAGGGGTCGCCGTCGTGCTTGGCCGAAATGGCAAGCAGAACCTCTTCGACGCGGTCCCAATGGGCCGGATCCCCGCCCCCCATGATCGACGGACCGTGGCGCGCGCCTTCTTCTCCGCCGGACACCCCGACCCCAAGGAAGGGGCCGCGGTCGTCGTGCACCCGCCGGTCGGTGTCGGAAAACAGGGCGTTGCCGCAGTCCACGATCAGGTCGTCGTCATCCAGCAGGGGGCGCAGCGCGTCGATCTGATCATCGACCGGCTGGCCTGCGGGCACCATCAGGATGATCGCGCGCGGTTTGGCGATGGCGGCGACGAAGGCCTCCAGGCTTTCGGTTGCGGTGATGCGCGCGGACAGGTCCCCGGCCGCAGCCGCAAAGTCGCGGGTCACCTGCGTCGTGCGGTTGAAAACCGCGATGTCGAACCCTTTCTCCGCGATGTTCGACGCCAGTGCCGCCCCCATCGTGCCCAGTCCGATCAAGCCGATCCGTGCGCCTGTGTCCGTCATCGCAAATCCTCCGTTTTGTTCGTCCTATCGGGCGACGGCCCCTCGCGAAAGGCGAAGCCTACCCCGCGCCCGCGCACAGTCGGTCTGGGTGCGACGTCGGGGCGCTGTCTGTCGGGATTGTAAGGAACGAGTGGGGAACATATACCGAACGAATGGCAAAAATGACGATCAAAGACAAACTGGCCTTGCTGTCGGATGCGGCGAAATACGATGCGTCTTGCGCGTCGTCTGGCACATCCACGCGCGGGTCGCGGGATGGCAAGGGGCTGGGGTCCACCACCGGGTCGGGAATTTGCCATGCTTATGCGCCTGACGGGCGCTGCATCAGCCTGCTGAAGATCCTGATGACGAACTACTGCGTCTATGATTGCGCCTACTGCGTGAACCGCGTGTCCTCCAACGTGCCCCGCGCGCGTTTCACGGTAGAGGAGGTGGTCTGGCTGACCACGGAATTCTACCGTCGCAATTACATCGAGGGGCTGTTCCTGTCGTCGGGGATCATCAAATCCTCGGACTACACCATGGAGGAGATGGTCCGCATCGCGGAAACCCTGCGCAAGGGTGGCTTTCGCGGCTACATCCACCTGAAGACCATCCCCGATGCCAGCCCCGAGTTGATCGAACGGGCGGGCCTGGTGGCGGATCGTCTGTCGATCAATATCGAGCTGCCGACAGATGCCAGCGTCAAGGCCTATGCCCCCGAAAAGGACCCGGCGGGCATCCGGCAGGCCATGGGCAAGGTGCGCCTGACCAAGGAGGATTATTCCGACCGGACCCACACCGGGCGCAGGCGGGGCAATTTCGCGCCCGCCGGGCAATCGACGCAGATGATCGTGGGGGCGGATGCCGCCGACGATGCCACGATCCTGGGCAATTCCACCCGGCTCTATTCTTCCTACGGGTTGAAGCGGGTCTATTATTCCGCGTTTTCGCCCATTCCCGACAGCTCCTCGGTGCTGCCGCTGGTCGATCCGCCCCTGATGCGGGAACACCGGCTGTATCAGGCGGATTGGCTGCTGCGGTTCTATGACTTCTCGCTCGATGAAATCGTGACGCGGGATGCGGGCGGGATGCTGGACCTGGAGGTGGACCCGAAACTGGCCTGGGCGCTGGCGAACCGGGATCGGTTTCCGGTGGATGTGAACCGCGCCCCGAAAGAGGATTTGCTGCGCATCCCCGGCTTTGGCACCAGGATCGTCCAGCGGATCCTGAAGGCCCGGCGATCCGGTGCACTGGGGTTGGAGGATATTCGCCGCATGGGCGGGCGGGTCAGGGCGGCGCGCCCCTTTGTCGTGACCCGCGACCATCATCCCGGTGCCCGTCTGGATCAGGCCGACCTGCGCGCCCGGTTCGTCAAGCCCAAGCAGATGGAGCTGTTCTGACGTGTTCGCCCCTCGGTTGCCGCGATTGGGGACCCATGCCGCCTGGCGCGAGGCCGCGCGCGCCTTGGCCACCACCCCGCCCGAGGCGGTCGACTGGGGGTGGCAGGATCGGGGGGCGTCGATGTTCGATGCGCCCTTGCCGGTGTCCTCGGCGGCATTGTCGGTGCCCAAGGGGTTCGACGCACTGAGCCGGACCTTGATGGCGGAACGGACGGGCGAAGGCTTTGCGGTGTCGCATGCGCTGCTCCATCGTTTGCAGGCCGAGCGCGGGCTGATGTCGCGTCGCGCCGATCCGTTGGTGGCGCGGGCCGAAAGGGTGGCCAAGGACGTCCGCCGCGACATTCACAAGATGCATGCGTTCCTACGCTTCAAGGAGGTGCCGGGCGATGGCCGCCGCCGCCGCTTTGCCGCCTGGTTCGAGCCGTCCCACCGCATCGAAGAGACGACGGCCGATTTCTTCGTGAACCGTTTCGGCGATATGGATTGGGTGATCGTCACGCCCGAGGTGACGCTGCGCCATCTGGGCGGGACGCTGGAGATGCAGGCCGTTGCCTCCGGCAGGCCGGACGAAAGCGACCCGTTGGAGCAGCTCTGGACGACGTATTATTCCAACATCTTCAATCCTGCGCGGCTGAAGCTGAACGCGATGCGCGCCGAGATGCCCAAGAAATACTGGAAGAACATGCCCGAAACGGCGGCCATTCCGGGTCTGGTCGCCGAGGCCCGCAAGCGGGTGGAGGCGATGCAGGCGGCCCCGATGCGCGCCCCTCGAACCGCCGCGCCCCGCCAGATCGCGCCGATTGCCGACGATTTGCCGGGGCTGGCTGTGCGGTTGCAGGCGTGCACTGCGTGTCCGATCCATTGCGGGGCGACCCAGGCGGTCATGGGCGAGGGCCGCCCGCAGGCGCCAGTGATGATCGTCGGCGAACAACCCGGCGACCGGGAGGATCTGGTCGGGCGTCCGTTCGTCGGGCCCGCCGGTCAGCTGTTCGATCAGGTCGCGGCGCGCGCCGGGCTGGATCGCAGCGCCTGTTATGTCACCAACGCGGTCAAGCATTTCAAATACATCCAGCGGGGCAAGACACGGCTGCATCAACGTCCCGATGCCGCCGAGATCCGCGCCTGCCGCAGCTGGCTTATGCAGGAGATCGCGCTGGTCCGGCCGCGCCTGCTTGTCGCGATGGGGGGCACCGCGGCAGAGGCGTTGACGGGGCGCGGCACAGGCGTCTTGGCCCGGCGCGGCACGCTGGAGGAGACGCCTTTTGGTTTGCCGGTCTGGATCACGATCCATCCCTCGGCCTTGCTGCGGATGCCCGACGCGACGGCCCGTGCCGATGCGCGCCGCCAGTTCGAGTCGGATCTGGCTGCCATCCCGGATATGCTTAAAAAACAGGCGGAATGACGCTGCGCTGCGGCGAAATTGACCTCGGCTAGGCGGGTCTTTGCTGCTGCGCAGAAAAATGTCCCGAATGGTGGAACTTGTCGCCTGTTTGTCGCTTCTTATCGTCAGAATGTCGGAAATTTGTCCGGCGCACGAGAAGGAGTTTGCCCCGTGAGAACCTTGAACACCGTGATTTTTCCCGTCGCCGGTCTTGGAACACGGATGCTGCCAGCCACCAAGGTGATGCCCAAGGAGCTGCTCCCGGTTTACGACACACCGCTGTTGCAATTCGCCATCGACGAGGCGCTTGCTGCAGGTGCAAAGAGGATTGTCCTCGTTTCGCACCCCGACAAACCCGCGATTGCTGAATATTTCCGCCACGACGCCGCGTTGGAGGCGACGCTGGCCGAAAAGGGCAAGCACGACCTTCTGGCCGCGGTCGAGGCCAGCAACCTGCCCGAAGGGGTCGACCTTCATATCGTCATGCAACACGAGCAGTTGGGCCTGGGGCACGCGGTCCTGTGCGGTGCGGACTACGCAGGCGACGGCCCGGTCGGGGTGATCCTGCCCGACGATCTGATTCTGGGCGCGCCTTGCCTGGCCGAGATGACCGCCGCCTATGATCCCGAAACGATGAACAGCCTGGTTGCCGCGCAGCAGGTCGCGCCGCAGCACGTCTCTCGCTACGGGATCTTTGATTGCGACGAAAGCGTCCGGGACGACGCGCTGCCCTGCGCCCGTTTCGTGGAAAAACCTGATCCGTCGGTTGCCCCCTCTCGTCTTGCTGCGGTCGGGCGCTACATCCTGGATCAATCGGTGTTCGACATCCTGCGCGGCACGGGTCGCGGCGCCGGGGGCGAGATTCAGTTGACCGATGCCATTGCAGACATGGGCGGCATTCATGCCTTCCGGTTTTCGGGCACGCGTCACGATTGTGGGTCGAAGGACGGTCTGGTCGAAGCGACCCTGGCCGTTCAGAAAATGCGGAAGCGCGCACATCTGAGTGTTGCTGCTAAATGATTACTTTGGGGAGGAAAGGATGCTCTACTATCAAATGACTGGCTTCATGGAGGGGGATAGCCCCACCGATCAGGGGCGCATCACCCTCCCCAAGCACGAAGATGCGGCTCTGTTTCTCGACTTCGACGGAACCTTGGTAGAAATCGCGGACCGCCCCGATGGCATCACCGTGCCCGAGCGTATCACGACGATGCTGAAGCGGGCGCAGGATCGTCTTGATGGGCGCGTGGCGCTCGTCTCCGGTCGCTCCGTCTCTGATCTCGAAGCGTTTTTGCCCGATTTCGATGGGCCGCTGATCGGGGCCCATGGGGCCGAGCGGCGGATTGAGGGGACGACCGAACACACCCAGGATTTCGACCTGGGCAAGATCGCGACCTTGCAGAAACTGGTCGAGGACTACGCCAGTCTCCAATCCGGTTTTCTGGTCGAAACGAAGCCCACGGGCGTCGTGCTGCATTACCGTCAGGCACAGGAACACGGGGCGCTTGCTCTGCACTTCATGGAAAGCCTGGCCGAGGCGGCTGATGGTTTCCGTCTGCAGCCCGCGCTTTGCGCCTATGAGATCAAGCCCGACAGCGTGGGCAAGGATATCGCGCTGTCCGACCTGCTGGAGACGGCGGCCTTCAAGGGCAAGACGCCGATCTACGCGGGGGACGACCTGACGGATGAACCCCCGCTGGAGCTTGTGAAATCTCTGGGTGGGACGGCGATCAAGATCGGCGGTCGGGAAAGCGTTGCCGAGTACGGGTTGGAAACGCCGGAGATGCTTCTGCGACTATTGGAGAAGTGGCTTGCCTGACGGTTCGAAAATGGAACCCCGCCCCAACGGCCAGCTTCTTGTCCTGTCCAACCGCATCCCGAAAGGCGATGTTCCGGCAGGCGGTCTGGTTTATGCCCTGCACGAGGCCCTGACCGGTGCCGGCGGCACCTGGATCGGCACGGCTGATCCCAGCCATTCTGCCGAGCCGGTGCTCAGCCCGATCGGCAGCGGCGATTACGACCGCATGACCTTTCCGGTGACGGGTACGGAATATGACGGTTTCTATCTGGGTTACGCCAATGGCGTGCTCTGGCCGCTGTTTCACCACCGTGCCGACCTGCTGGATATTCAAGAAGGGCACTTTGATGCCTATGCTGCGGTCAACCGGCGCGCCGCCCGTGTGATTGCCGATCGGATCGGGCCCGAAGACACGATCTGGATCCACGACTATCACTTCTTGATGGTCGCCTCCGAACTGCGCAAGCTGGGTGTCGAGAACCGCATCGGCCTGTTCCTGCATATCCCGTTTCCCAACGTCACCGACATCATGGCCCTGCCCGAGGCGTCGATGCTGGCGGGTTGGCTGGCGGCGCATGATCTGGTCGGGTTGCAGACGGAACGTGACGTCGCCGCGGCCAACGATATCGTCGCACAGGACGGTCAGGCGCAGCATCTCAACGATGGCACCTGGGTCCGGGACGGTCGCGTGTTCAACGTAGAGGCCTTTCCGATTGGCATTGACGCCAAGGGCTTTGCCGAAACGGCGGCCCGCGTGCCCGCTCCCGATCTGTTGCTGCGCCCCGGTGCGCCCCTATTGATCGGGGTGGACCGTCTGGATTATTCCAAGGGCCTCGTCCATCGGTTCGAAGCCTTCGGGGAATTCCTGGAACGCCGGGCCGACCAGACGATCCGTCCGACGTTCCTGCAGATCGCGCCGGGTTCACGCGAAGACGTCAGCGCCTATCAGGACATCCGCGAAGAGTTGGAGCGTGCGGCGGGCTCGATCAACGGCGAACACGCCTCGCTCGACTGGACCCCGATCCGCTATATCCGCCACCACATCGACCGGGACACGATCGCCGCGCTGTATCGCAAGGCCGACGTCGCGCTGGTGACGCCCTTGGCCGATGGCATGAACCTTGTGGCGAAGGAATTCGTGGCCGCCCAGGATCCCGAGGACCCGGGCGTTCTGATCCTGTCCCATTTCGCCGGCGCGTCGGAACAGATGGACAGCGCGCTGATGGTCAACCCGTTCGACGCGGGCAGCTTTGCCCAGGCCATCGAACAGGCATTGACCATGCCCCTGGCAGAACGTCAGGCCCGCCACGCCTCGCTGCGCGACAGCGTGTTCGAGCAGGACGTCGCATGGTGGACCGATCGGTATCTGAAGCGACTGCGCGGCGGGTCCATGGTCCCGGTCTGACGGGCTACGGCCCGCCCGCGCCCGACAGGGTGACACGCTGACAGGACGCCGCCAGCCGACCCCGTTGCGGGCGGGGGCGGTCCGTCTTGGTCCGGAAAACCGTGTCGCGGCCGTTCTCAGGTTTGCGTGCCGTCGGCGGGTCGCGCAAGCCGCGCCGCCAGTTGGGACACTGCGATTGACGCCGCGGCCTTCGATGCCTCGTGCCGATGATCGCCGAATTCCTGATACTCTATGCCGATATGGTGGAAATCCGACATGCCGAGGTATTTCGACGCGACGCGCAAATGCGGCACCAGATTGTCCAATCCCTCGTTGAGCTCGCCCGCCCCGAAACCGAATTCACCCCATGAGGTCAAGGCGACGACGGTCTTGCCGCTCAGAACCGGCAGAAGTGGCCGGTCACCACGGGCGAGATCGAAGGTGAAGGTCTTGTTGATCCGCACGACCTGATCGAACCACGCCTTCAGGGCCGCAGGCATGCCGTAGTTGTACATCGGCGTCGTGAAGACGATAAAATCGGCTGCGACCACCTCGGCGATCAGCTCATCGGAGATCCTGGTGATCTGCTGCTGCTCCGAGGTCGTGCCGTCACTGAACACCGCCGCGATCCATGCTTCGGAGATAAGCGGCGGCGGGCGCGTTCCGACGTCCCGCGTCGTAACCACCACGTCCGGTTCGCGAAGGGTCCATTCGCTGATGAACCGGTCGCCAAGGCGGCGAGAGAGGGAGCGCGTCGTGCGGGCGCTGGCATCGACTCTGAGGATGTGTGTCATGTGCGGGATCCTTTCTTCGGGTTTCGCGAAGGCCTTTCTGCGCAGTCAGATCGGGCCCCGTCGGTGGGCGGGAAACGCATGAGACGGTCTGGGCAGGGTTGCGTGGTTCGGGCCGCATCACGGACAAGCGATGATGCTGGCCAATGGACGCGCCAGTGTCGGGGCGCGGGTCGTCCGCGATGTGACTGACGCCTTGGCGCGTCCGGTAGCAGCGGGCGTTCCGGGCCCCAAAGATCGGGACCCGGACCGGGCTGCTGAGCCCCCGGATCAGAGATCGTCGATGGAGGTCGACAGGATGCCGGGCCAGGTTTCATTGGCCACCTCAATCACCTCGGCACTGTTTTCCTTATACTTTTCGAAGATCGCGGCGTTGACGAAAAGATAGAGCTTGCCGTCCACGATGTCGGCAAAGCGAACGTCTCCGTCGAGTTTCTTGCCGACGTAGACGCCGAAGGCGCAGAACCCTCCGAACTGCGGAAGGTAACCTGCTGGATCCGCCTCGAAGAGCTGCTGAGCCTCTGCGGTGGCAAAGTAGTAGTCCACGCCGTCATGGGCCGTGCTGTAAGCGGCATCGCCGATCTGCGGCACCGGGCCGTCGAACATCGACACCGGATCGACGCCGTGCAGGCCCAGCGGATTGCCCGCAAGCGTCAGGCCGTTCGAGACATTGTATTCGTCGGCGGCCATCGCGGACGAGCCGCAGGCAAGCACAGCAACAAGGGCAAGTGCGGAAAGGGTGAGAAGGGATTTCATGGGTCTGTTCCTTTCAGGGTATGAGATCAGGGGGGAGGGGTCAGGCCCCTCGGGCGATGCGCTCGACGGCGTCGTCGGTCCACCAGACGCCGTTTGCGACCATGCGGAAGTTGATGATCGCGGCCAGGTAGCCGTCGCCTTCGGGCACCTTCGCGCCGGCGGTCGCGTCGCGCACCACGGCGACCTCGAACCCGAGCTCCAGAAGTTCGTAGAGATGCGCCTGGGTGCAGAGGTTGGCGGACATGCCTGCCAGGATGACCTTGTCGATCCCGCGCTTGCGCAATTGCAGGTTCAGATCGTTCTGGGCCGGGCTGTAGACCTTGTGGGGTGAGCAGATGACGGTCTCTCCGTCTTCGATGTATTTCTTGTACTGCGGCATCCAGTCGGCGCCGGAGCCGTCAAAACCCTCAAGGTTCAGCGGGCCGGGGCGATCGAACATGCCGATGCCGTGCATGGTCTTTTCGAGGGTGCCTTCGAAGTCCCACCGGTGATCGTGTGGATAGTAGTAGTGCGGCGAGATGAAGACCGGCATGTCCGCAGCCTTGGCCGCAGCGAAAAGACGCTCGATGTTATCGACGGTGCCCTGTTCGGTCACGCTTTCGCCAACGACGCCCCAGGTGACGCCATCTTCGGACAGGAAATCGATCTGAGGGTCGGTGACGACAAGCGCGGTGCGGCCCGGCGCGATTTCCATATCGACTTGCGGCAGGCCCGGCTCGGCGGGGTCGGCATAGGTCGCGCGTGCCTGGGGCGTCGCGGCCATCGCGGCGGCACCTGAAACGGCGACGCCGCCCGCAGCGGCGGCCCCGGCTGCGCCGGCCATCAGGCGCCGTCGTGCCATGTCGACCCGTTCGGGGGTGACGTCGCAGCCGCAGGCGCGGTCATTGTGGTGGGTGTGATCGTTGTCCATTTCGGGACTCCTTTCTGGGGTGTGATGACAGCGCGCCGGACGGTGTGCTGTCGGGGGAACAGGGTCGTGCCTCGTCGTTTGGGCACATGTCATCTGCGCGCAGCCGAAGGGCGCGCGGGGCAGGCAGGTGTCGTTGCGGAGGACCTCGCGCCCCGGCGTAAGGGGCGCGATCCGTGACGCTTTAGGTCAGAGGGTGCCGCGCGCCGGGTTCGGCTGGGCGCAATCGGTGCCTGAGGCGCGGATTACCGGCAGGAGGCGCGCGAACACCTTTCACCGCATGGTGAACGGAAACGTCAGGATGCCGGTCATCAGGGCGGCGGCGATGGCGGCCAGAACAAGCTGGGCCATGTCACCGGTGACCGAAGGAACCGAGGGTTTCGAAATCTGGGGGGCGTCGTGCCGCTTTGCCGCGGTCCGTGTCATCTTGCTTTTCATTCTCATAGTCTTGGTCTCTCGGTTGGCAGGACGGGCTTTCGGGTCGCGTTGCAGCATCCGAACCTTCCTGTGTGTGCTGAGATGACGCTAGATGACCGGGCGTCCTGCGGTATCGGCCAGACCTGCCAGGCAGATGGCCGAACCTGCCAATGTTGGCTGGCGGCAGACCCGGGTTCAAAGGGCTTGACCGTTTTCAACGCGCAGGTTTCGCGGCGCTTGATCAGGGCGGGCACGTGGGTGGCGTGAGGACCGTCGGTTGTTCAACCCGTCCAGCCTGATCGAGGGGGGCTGCGGGTTTTACCGGTTCGGACGTTGTTGCCTGAACTGGGCAGGGGCCTGGCCGACCCACCGCTTGAAGGCCCTGCTGAACGTGCTCTGCTCCGAGAAACCGGTCAGAAAGGCGATTTCCGCGACCGAGCTGGTGCTGTCCCTGAGAAGATCCTGCGCGAGCGAAGACTGCGCTTCGGTCAGCACATCGCGAAACGTCAGCCCCTCTGCGGCAAGACGACGGTAGAGCGTGCGTTCGCTCATCCCCAACGCGCGCGCGGTCTCCGCTGCCTGCGGCACGCCATTGCTGAGCGCCGGTGTGAGGTGACGCAAAAGCGTCGCCCTGAGCGAGGTGTCATCCCTGAGCGAGCCGATTTCCGTTTCGAGGTGCGCAGTCAGAAAGTCGGACACCGCCCGGTCCCCCAGCAGGTTCGGCAGATCGAGCGTCGCGGGCGGCAAGGCTATGGCGTCATGATCTGCCTCGAAGTGTACAGGGCAGTTGAAAAGCGCGGCATAGCGGTCTGGATCACTGCGGCAGGCATGCCGGAACGAGACATGGTCGAGAACCAATTCGCCTTGGACGAACAGACGCATGTTGTGGGCGAACCCGGCAAGGGCGATTTCAGTGCGCAAGGTCAACACCGGATGATGATCTGTCCGCGCCTCGAAGGCGAAGAGCGCGGGATCCCGCGTTTCGTCCAGGCGATAGATGGCTGTGTCGGTGACAACGCGCCAATAGCGCGCAACCCGTTCCAGCGAGCATCGCAATGTCGGAGACGTCTTGACCGCCAATCCAAGAATGCCGATGTCATCAACCCGGATTTTCCGCGCATAGGCCTCCATCAGGCCGATATCGTCCTCGTAGCGAAGGCGGATCCAATCCAGCAGCTCGAAATAATCGCTGTCCGAAATACGACTGTCAGACGATTGCGGCAGGCTCCGCAGGACAACACCATCGGACACGAGGTCCCCGTCGTCGCTCAGGGACATGCCCGCGGCCTGGGCCATGGTTTTTGCAAAGGCAGCGATCACACTCGGCATGGGCAAACGTAAGCCGAAAGCGGTCAGGGTGCCAGTTTTTCCAGCTCGTCTGAAATCCTGTCGGATCTGTCAGCCGCTCAATCCGCACGCGCGCGTCGCTGTCGTCTCAGGCGCGCTTTCGGGAAGGGCGATCCGCTCCCGCAGGGCCACGGGTTTCCCCCCGCGGTCAGGATCGGTCAGGCCCACCGGGACGCGCTGCGGGCTGGAACGGTCGTGGCCGATCATCTGGCTGACGGTGCCGCGCGCGGTCCACAGGGACCGGCGACACCTTTCAGGCGACAGGACCGGTCCCGGTTTGTCGCCCATCCTCAGACCACCTTTGCTGCGGCACAGGGTATTGGAAAGTGTGTCGAGGCACAGCCGTCCGGTACCTCAGGCGAGATCGCTGGGCGGCCAAGACGTTGACCACGCAAGACCGCACCGCAAAGGTGAACCCGGCGACCAGAGCACAGCGCTGACGTTCCTGCCCGCCCGCCGGGTTGGCCCGGTCGGACTGTCAGCGATCAAGACGGTTGTTCCCAAAGGCACGCCGACCTATGCGTTCGGTGGCGTCGGACCGGTCAGTTTGCGGAACGGTTCCAGGCCGGGATTGCCGGTTGCGGTATCGGGACAGGCCCCGTGCCGCCCCGACGACCCGGCTGGGGACGGTCACACGGGTGCCACGCAGGCCAACGTGCCATGCTAGGATGCAGCGCGGGCGCAATTGAAGGGATCAAATCAGACATGAGCGAAGCACAAGTAACTTTCCGGCAGTTCCTGCTGAACAACCGGCGGGCGCATGGGACGGACAAGGATCTGATATTCTTGCTGGAGGATATCGCCACAGCCTGTCGGATCATTTCCCACCGGATCCGCAGCGGCGCTTTCGCGGGCACGCTTGGCGCGACCAAGGACGTCAACGTGCAGGGCGAGACGCAAAAGCAGCTCGATGTGATCGCCAACGAAGTCTTCGTCAAACACTGCTCCAACTGCGGGCGGGTGGCGGCGCTTGTCTCGGAGGAGGTGGATGAGATCATCTGGCTCAAGGATCGGCCGGCCGCAGGGGACTATCTGGTTTACTTCGATCCTCTCGACGGTTCCTCCAACCTGGATGTGAACCTATCGGTCGGTTCGATCTTTTCGGTGGTCGCGCTGGAAGACGCGCTGGAGCGGACATCGGACGAAGCGGTCCTTCAAAAGGGAAGCCGACAGATCTGCGCGGGCTACGCGATCTACGGACCCTCCACGTCGCTGGTCATCACAACCGGAAGCGGGGTCGACGGTTTCACGCACCAGCAGGGCACGGGCGAGTTTCGCCTGACGTTTCCGGACATGCGCATCCCTGAAACCACGCGGGAATTTGCCATCAACGCTTCGCGCTATCACCATTGGGACGCATCGATGCGGCGCTATGTGGATGAATGCCTCAGCGGCGAAAACGGCCCACGCGCGCAAAGCCACAATATGCGCTGGACCGCGTCGATGGTGGCCGACATCCACCGCATCCTGACGCGCGGTGGCGTCTTCATCTACCCGGTGGACCGCGAAAATGCGTCGATGGGCGGGAAACTTCGCCTGATGTACGAGGCAAACCCCCTGGGGATGGTGGTCGAACAGGCGGGTGGCATGGCCTCGACCGGAACGGATCGTATTCTCGACCTGCCGCCACAGTCGCACCATCAGCGGGTGGCTGTGGTCATGGGGTCTTCGGATGAGGTGCGGCGGATCAATCGCTATTATCAGGAGGCGCAATAGCACCACCTGACCAGGCGTCTCAGGCCGCGTTCAGCTTCAGGGGCGTCGCGAATTCTTGTTCTCGATGCCCCTGCGGGTAAAGGCGCGCAACCGCCGCAGGAAACCCCCTCCATGGTGGGGGCCCGACGAGGGCATCCTATGGGGGCGCCATGGGAAGAACGGTCTGTTCGTCTTCATGCGGACCGCAGATCGGCCCGTCCCTCGGAGAGCCACGGACGAGGACTATTCAGGGTGAGCGTCGCTGACAGGGCCCGTCCGCAACGGCCCGCGTGCAGATCCTCGCGTCCGTCTAAGCAGCGACCAATCTAGGAGACGCGGGTCACGTCACCCCGCCGCCCCCAACGAATTGCCGAGACACTAGCGGACGCCTCAAACCGGATAAGATCCACGCAAGCAATAGGGGCATGATGGTGGCGGTGCAGGGACTTGAACCCCGGACACGCGGATTATGATGACGCGGACAGTATGGCATAACAGTATGTTACGACCGTTTGTCTAAATCGGTGTCTAACTTTTGTAACGGACTGATAACAGGATGTTTTGTGATCTGAGCGGGATCAGTATCCGTTGGTCGAGAGCGTGTGCATGCTTCCACGTTGTGCTCGAACCGTGCTCAGACCCAAGGACATCGATGACGAAGAGGGTCGCCACAGCTCAACGCTCACCCAATAAAAGCGCTCTTAGGCCAAGAGGTCGAAGTCCTGTCCCGCGATCCGCAGCGTGATCTCGTCGTTGCCCATGCCGTCGACCAATGCCCAAAGGATCTGGCCGGAGGGTTTGAAGATCACGAAGGCCTCGTCGACGCCCGCTGCGCCTGCGTTGGCTGTGTTGGCCTGGTTCACCTGGAACTGGTCAATAGTTGCACTGCCGCCAAACTGCAGCACGTCGCCCTCGGCAAAGCTGTAGTCCTGGATCCAGTCGCTGCCGTGATCCCGAATGCCGAGATGGAAGAAGCGATCCGCGTCTGCACCGCCATTGACCCGATCCGACCCGAACCCGCCATTGATGAAATCGAACCCGTCGCCACCGACGATCAGGTCCCCGAACGCGCTGCCGGTCAAGGTGTCGTCGCCGGTGCCACCTATCACCGTATCGGTCCCGAACCCGCCTGCTATGTTGTCGTTCCCTGCATCCCCTCGCAGTTCATCATTGCCGAAGCCGCCGTCGATGTTGTCGTCGCCGTCACCGCCGTAGATCACGTCGCGCAGGTCGGAGTCCGTGTCTCCTCCCACGAGCAGATCGTTGCCGATGCCGCCGATCAGAGTGTCGTTGCCGTCGCCACCACGAAGTGTATCGTTGCCGGCGTCGCCGCTCAGCCGGTCGTTGCCGCCGTCGCCGGACAGGTCGTCATTGCCGCCGCCCCCCGCGATGGTGTCGTTGCCGTCAGACCCGACATAACTTTCGTCGGCATCGGTGCCGGTCCACACATCGTCCCCAACAGTGCCTGCAACGGGAACTGAAAAGAACTGGCCGAAAACGCCCTTGCCGTTGTGATCGCCAATCAAGCCATTATTGTCTCCCATTGTCCAGGCGATTGCCACACCGCCTTGTGTGCTGGTGGCCATAGCCGGCGAGCGCTGCCAATCCTCTACAAAGGTATTGACCACTTGTTCCGTGCCGACCGGCGTACCGGTCGCGTCAAAACGTTGGGTCGCGATATCGCCAAGCTGGGTGGCGTGATAGGTTTCCCACGTCGCCTGAAAGCCGCCATCGGGCAGCGCGGAAAGCTGAACATTATGCTGATCCCCAACGGTGATCGTATTGACCAGGAACTCGCCCCCCAGCGCGAGGCCGTCCGCGTCAAAGCGTTGCGCCCAAATGCCGTTAGCGTCGGTATCGTCGCCGTGGCCAAAAGACATCCACGCCACGACGAAACCACCGCCCGTAAGCCCGGTGACAGATGGCAATCCCTGATTCATATCGCTAAAGGTGTTGACGTGAAATTCCCCCCCCACACGTTCGGACAGGTTGTTGTAGCGCTGGCCAAAGATATCCCGCCGCACAAAGCCGTCCTGGCCATCGGACTGCCAGACCACCACATAGCCACCGTCGCTAAGGGCCGCGATATCGGGATAGTCCTGATTGTTGGTGGTCGTGGTGTTGACGCGGAAATCCGGGCCCAGACTGATGCCCGTCGCCGAAAGTTGCTGGACGACAACACCCGCTTGCGATCCGTCCCACGACCACGTCGCGGCACTGACGATGCTGCCATCTATCAACGTTGCCAGTTTCGAGTAGTGGGTGTTGTAAATCATACTGAACATTTCGCCGACCGGATCGTCATCGGCGTCAAACAACTGGATCCGGACGGTGTTGTAGTTGGTCCAGCTGACCGCATAACCGCCATCGGCTAGCCCGGTCACGTTGGGCTGCGTGTTGTTGTACAGATCGGTTGTGTTGGCCACGAATTCCGGTGCCAAAGGCTGCCCCTGACCGTTGTATCGCTGGGCGATGATCCCGTCATAGGCATATCCGTTGGGGTTTTCCGCATCCTGATCTTCGGATTGCCAGGCAATGACAAAACCGCCGTTGCTCAACGCCGCGACCGCAGGATAGTCCTGATGTCCGGTTGCAAAAGTGTTGATCTGGGTTCCTATTCCGGCGGGAATGATTGCATGGCTCGGCATGGGCTTCTCCTTAAAACCGTTCACGGAGGACGATAAGCTGTCACATGCGCTATATAAGTTGTGTTCGATGGCAACATTGAGCTACGTCAAGACGGACCGGGTAGCGCTTGGTGCCGCCCAAACAGCCCGCACAGCGATGTGCCGGTCGCAAATTGGTCAGCGATCAATCGGCCATGACCTCGGGCAGTTCGATGCCGCTTAGGAAGGTCACCAGATAGCAGGCCAGCGCGTGCAGTTGCAGCCGCACCTCGTTGTCGCCGAACCACCTGCAGGACCGCCGCGTCCAGAGGACCGCATCCATGCCCTGGAGATAGGCTCTTCATATCTTCGCAGAGCTAAAATCTAATCTGAACAGCCTAAGATACGCTTTGTTACAGATGGTTACCGGGAGTTTTCAAATTTGAAAATTTCTCAAAACTGGTTGTCAACCTGGACCTGCCGTCTATGCGTGCTCGTGACTATCCCCCACATCAGGAGAGTACATGAACGTACGGGAGAAGACCCAGACGCGTCTGGACACGTTGGAAACGCAGTTGAAAGCAGGTGACCATCTTCAGTCAGCGGAGGACGTAATCGCGGTGCTGACGACCATCGCGTCGGTGTCGAAGTTCTGGCGTGTCCTGACGGACGACGAGCGAGACTTCGTGAACGCAGCGAAGATGGCAGTAGAAGAAGGCCTCGAGTGGAAATGACGCGTGACCAATCGACCAAGCGTGTGTGCGACCTCTTCCAGCTCGCCCCGAAGAACTGGGGGTATCGCGGCGACCCCGTCTTGTGGTGGCGACTGAGAGATCGGTTCGATGACACGCTGTTTGAACCGCACCGGGTTTGCCGGAGGCTCCAACTCATGAGTAGGATGGAGCACGATGAACCAGACAACAAACAAGTACACGCCAGAAGTCCGCGAACGCGCGGTACGGATGGTTTTGATTGGCGCAGGGCAGCATGAGAGCCGTTGGGCTGATTGTGTCGATATCGTCGAAGATCGGCTGTGCGCCGCAAACGCTGAACGAATGGGTCAAGAAGGTCGAGGTTGATACAGGTCAGCGCGGGGGTGTCACAACCGAGATGGCCGAGAAGATGAAGGCGTTGGAACGCGAGAACCGCGAGTTGAAACAGGCCAACGAGATCCTTCGCAAAGCCTCCGCATATTTTGCTCAGGCGGAGCTCGACCGCCCGTTCAAGAAATGATCCGCTTCATCAACGATCACCGCGCGGATCATGGGGTCGAGCCGATTTGCGGGGTTCTGCCGATTGCCCCAGCGACGTTCTACGACAACATGGCCAAGCAGGCCGATCCGTCGCGGTGGTCGGATCGTGCCAAGCGTGATGAGCAACTCAAGCCCGAGATTGAACGGGTCTTTGAGGAGAACCTCAAGGTCTATGGCGTTCGCAAAGTCTGGCACCAGATGCGCAGAGAAGGCTTTGACGTTGCGCGCTGCACCGTCGCGCGTTTGATGAAGGATATCGGGATCGAAGGTGTCATTCGTGGCAAGAGACCCAGGACAACAATCCCCGATAAGGTGCTGCCGTGTCCTTTGGATCGCGTGAACCGTCAATTCCACGCGCCTGCACCTAACCTGCTGTGGGTCAGTGACTTCACCTATGTCGCGACCTGGCAGGGGTTTGTTTACGTCGCCTTCGTCATCGACGTCTTTGCACGCAGGATCGTCGGATGGCGGGCCAGCCGAACAGCACATGCAGGCTTTGTCCTGGATGCTTTGGAACAAGCCATTCATCAACGCAGGCCGGCACAAGACCAACTGGTTCATCACTCGGATCGCGGGTCGCAATACCTATCAATCAAGTACACCGAACGGCTGGCTGAAGCCAAAATTGCCCCATCGGTCGGCAGCGTCGGCGACTCGTATGACAATGCCTTGGTCGAGACGATCATGTTCAAAGCAGAAGTCGTTCACAGACGCGGGCCATGGCGCAGCTTTGAAGCCGTCGAATATGCCACCCTCGAATGGGTCGATTGGTTCAACAACCGACGCTTGCTGGAGCCTATCGGGAATATTCCGCCAGCCGAAGCAGAGGCAAACTTCTATGCAGCTCTGGAAAGAACAAACATGGCCGCGTAACTAAGACAAATCAGCCTCCGGCAAACCCGGCGCGGTTCAGTTGCCCGAGACCGTCAACGCCTTCGTAGACATGATTGATGCGGCGTTTCGGGGGGAGGTCGGCGCAGGCATCTTGGCGCTGAACGAAGCACATGTGCCGGAGTTGCGGACTGGGGGCATGTCGTCGGGCATGGTGAGCGGTGACTTCTGGCGCGACACTGCTCTGCCGACGTTGATGGACCGGTTCATGCGGGAGCGTGATTTGCGGCGGGTGGCTTTGTTGCGCAAATCGGTTGAGGGGATTCATCTTTTGAATCCAGTGTGATAGATGGAGGGCGTGAGCAGTTGGACGCAAACGAAGTACAAGACCACGAACTGGCCTTCGTACAACACCGCACTGAGGCAACGCGGATCGCTTTCAATCTGGTTTGATCCCGGGATGATCTGGGTGCCTCCGCCAAGCGGTAAGCGTGGTCGACAGCAGCAATTCAGTGATGCGGCCATCCAGACTTGCCTGTCGATGAAAGTTCTTTTTGGGATGCCGCTCCGGCAGACCACAGGTTTCGTTGAAAGTCTCCTGCGGCTGGCTGGCCTGAACTGGGCCGTACCGGATTTCAGCACCCTTTGTCGGCGTCAGAGAACCCTGGACGTGAGCCTACCCTTTCGCGGCGGCACCGGCCCACTGAACCTCCTCATCGACAGCACCGGCATCAAGGCTGAGGGTGAAGGCGAGGGGAACGCCCGCAAGCATGGCGGCCCAAAGCGCCGCATCTGGCGCAAGATACACATCAGGATCGACGAAGAAACGCTGGAAGTTCGCGCCGTCGAAATCACCACCAGCAATGTCGGTGACGCGCCAATACTGTCAGAGTTGCTCAATCAAATCCCAACCGATCAGACCATCGGGTCAGTGACCGCCGACGGGGCCTGTGACACGCGCAAATGCCATGATGCGATTGCTGCCCGGAATGCCCATGCGGTCATCCCTCCGCGCAAGAACGCCAAGCCCTGGAAACCCAGCAGCGCCGGTGCCATAGCCCGCAACGAGGCCGTCAACGCATCGCGATACCTCGGCCGCGCAATCTGGCGACCCCTCTCGGCAGCATCCTTCGGATGCGCCTGCCGGGCAATGGATGGAGCGGATACCACCGACGAAGTCGTGTCGAAACCAAGATGCATTGTGTGAAGTTGCTGGGGCAGAGCCTCATGGCGCGGGACTTCGACCGCCAGATCGCAGAAATCCAAATCCGTGTTGCCGTCCTCAACAAGTACACCGCTCTTGGCATACCTGTTACTGAGGCCGTAGGCTAATTCCGTCCGGGGAAAGGGGAAGTGCGCTCACCCCCAGATTTGTGCAACAAAGCCTGATGGGGGGGTATTTGGTGGCGGTGCAGGGACTTGAACCCCGGACACGCGGATTATGATTCCGCTGCTCTAACCAACTGAGCTACACCGCCACTGGCGCGCGAAATACGCATACCCGAGGGGGGCGTCAAGCCCGCGCGCGCGGCTTTTCTTCGCGGTCTCTCCATGCCACCCTCCGCCCCCGGAGGCCCCCATGAATACCACTCAGACCGACCCGCTTTCTGACCTGCGCGCCCTGCTTGGCGCGACCCATGTCCTGACCGGGGCAGAAACCGACCGCTTTGCCCGCGACTGGACCGGCAAGTGGCGGGCCGACCCGGTTGCGGTGGTGCGCCCCGCCGACACCGAACAGGTCGCCGCCTGCGTGCGGATTGCGGCCCGACATGGGCTGGCCATCGTTCCCGTGGGTGGCAACACCGGCCTCGTTGGGGGCACGGCCAACACCGGGGCCTTGATGATCTCGTTGGAAAGGATGACCGCGATCCGCGACATCCGCCCCGAGGCCGGCGTCATCGTGGTCGAGGCGGGCGCCGTTCTGTCGACCATCCACGACGCCGTGGCAGAACACGGGCTGATGTTCCCGCTGACCTTTGGCGCGCGCGGGTCCGCGCGGGTGGGGGGCTTTCTGTCGACCAACGCGGGCGGCTCCAACGTGGTGCGGTATGGGTCCACCCGCGGGCTTTGCCTGGGGTTGGAAGTGGTGCTGGCCGATGGCCGCATCCTCGATCTGATGAGCGCGCTGCGCAAGGACAACTCCGGCTACGACCTGCGCGACCTGTTCATCGGGGGCGAAGGGACGCTGGGCATCATCACCGCCGCCGTCCTGCGCCTGACGCCCACACCGCGCCACTACGCCACCGCTTTTGCCGCCGTCTCTGACCTGCCCGCCGCCCTGCGTCTTTTGCGCGCCCTGCAGCAGGCGACGGACGGTGCGGTCGAGGCCTTTGAATACATGCCGCGCGGCTACATGCAGGCCCTGTCGAAATACCGCCCGGACCTGCGCCAGCCCTTTGCGATTCACGACCACAACGTGATGATCGACCTGGGCGGCCTCAGCCGGCCCCTGGACGAGACATTGGAAAACGTCCTGGCCCGCGCCGTCGAGCAGGGCGATGTCCTCGATGCGATGATCGCCCAGAACGCGGCCCAACGTGCGCATATCTGGGAAATGCGGGAATCCGCCGCCGAGGTGACCTTTACCCGCCTGCCCATCGTCGACAACGACGTGGCCCTGCCGCTGGATGGGGTCGGTGATTTCATCGACACCATGCGCGCCCGGCTGGACGCGATGGACCCCGGGGCCGACGATCTGATCGTGGCGCATCTGGGCGACGGCAACGTGCACCTGACGGTCTATCCCAGCGACGACAGACAGCTGGACGCCATCCGCGAGATGATCGAAGCGGTGACCGTGGACCTGGGCGGCTCGATCAGTGCCGAACACGGCATCGGCCTGTCAAAGCTGACCACGATGACCCGGCGCAAGGATCCGGTGGCGCTGGACGTGATGCGGGCGGTCAAACAGGCGCTCGATCCGGACAACCGGATGAATCCGGGCAAGGTGATCCCGGACGCTTAACCTATGTTAAGGTTAACGCGCCGCCCGCGACGGCGCGTCGACCCCTGGTTTCTTCTCGGCGAAAATACTTAAATCCGACCATCCCGGCCGCGCTACGGCAGGAAGGTCAGACCAAGCATCAGAACCGCACCGGACACGAACAGGACCAGCACGCAGAACCCCATGATGTCGCGCGCCGACAGGCCCGCCACGGCCAAGGCGGGCAAGGCCCAGAACGGCTGGATCATGTTGGTCCAGGCATCGCCCCAGGCAATCGCCATCAACACGCGGGCCTTGTCCGCGCCCAAGGCCTCGGCGGCGGGCATGACGATGGGGCCCTGCACCGCCCATTGCCCCCCGCCCGAGGGCACGAGCACATTCACGATCCCCGCAGACAGAAACGCCAGCACCGGCAGGACCGTCGCATTGGCACCGCCTACGAACAGATCGGTCAGCGACGCCGCCAGCCCCGATCCGACCATCATCCCCATGACGCCCGCGTAGAACGGGAACTGGATCAGGATGCCGCCCACACCTTTTACCGCCGCGTCCAGCGCATCCAGAAAGTTGCGTGCCGACCCGTGCAGCAGCAGTCCGGCGAACAGGAACGCAAAGTTCACCGTGTTCAGCGTCAGCGCAAAGGCACCGGTCAACACCTGCAGTGCGATATAGGCCAGGCCGAATCCGCCGATCCCCCAGCCCAGCCATCTCGCCGTTTCCAGGCGGGCGGCGGGGGTGTCGGCTTTGACATGCGGGGTGCCTTCATCTGCGTCTTCCAGGTGCAGATCGCCCGCCCGCACCACGCGCCCGCCGTGGTTCAGCATCGTCCGGTTCAGGAACGGCAGACCCACGGCGATCACCGCCAGCAGGATCAGGTTGAAGGGGGCAAAGATCGTCTCGGACGCCGGGATCAGCCCGATTTCGTCCTCCAGAAAATTGCCCGGCGTGGCTGCGGTCAGCGGGATCGACCCCGACAAGCCGGCGTGCCAGATCAGAAAGCCGGAATACCCTGCGGCGATCAACACGCGGTAATCCACCTCTGGCACTTCGCGGGCAAGTCGTTTGGCGAAAAGCGCACCAATCACCAACCCAAAGCCCCAGTTCACGAAACTCGCCGCCAGCGAGACCAGCGTGACCAGCACGATCGCCTGACCGGGTGTCGACGCGCGCCGGGCAATCGCACCCAGCAACCGCCCGAACAAAGGGGTGGAGGCAAAGACGAAGCCCGTGACCAGCACCAGCGCCATCTGCATCGCGAAGGTCAGCAGGTTCCAGAACCCATCCCCGAAGTAGCCGATCATGGCCACGGGCGAGGCCCCTTCGAAAAGGATTCCCGCCGCAAAGACGAAAAAGGTAAGCAGGATGACGATCACCAACGGCTCCGGCAGCCAGCGTTGGATGAAAGCGTCAAGCGCGCCGGTCAGGCGGCCGATGAATCCGGGGGAAGGGGAATTGTCAGACATGCTCCGAACCATGGCGCGCTGCGGTGCAGCGTCAAGGGGGGGCGAACCCTTCGAAGGATTTGGTCCCTCAGTCCCGTCCCGCCATCTGCGTCAGCAACAGCCCCACCGCCATCAGCACCAGCCCCCCTATCCGCAAGGGGGACAGCGCCACCACGCGCGCGCCGAACAGGCCGAACTGATCGATCAACCCGGCCGAGATCATCTGCCCCAGCAATACGAACAGCACTGCATTTCCGACCCCGAAGGCAGGTGCGATCCAGGTGATCGACAAGACGTAGAAGGCGATCAATCCCCCTGCGAGGAACAGATGCCAGGGTTGCCCGGCCAGCCGTGCAAAGCCGTGCATCCCGGTCAGCACCGCCGCAACCGCTGCCGTGCAGAAGGCGACGGCGAACAGCACCGTCGCCGCGGCGGCAGGGGCCCCGATATTCGCCCCCAGACGCGCATTCAGGGCCGCCAGGATCGGGATGCCGACACCTGCCAGCAGCATGATCAGCGCATGGTGCATCACGCGGTGTCTACCTTTGCCAGCCAGGCACGCAATGCGTCGGTCACCGCATCGGGTTGTTCCAGGGTCGGCAGGTGACCTGCGCCGTCCACCACCACCAGGTCGGACCCGGGGACCAGATCACGCATCAACTCATGGCGGTGCAGCGGGCAGAGGCTGTCTTCTGCACCACACAGCACCAGCGTCGGGACCACCGCGCCGCGCAACGTATCCTGCCTGTCGGTGCGCCCCGCCAAAGCGCGGGATTGGCGCACGAAGACCTCGGCCCCCAACGTCTCGGCCATGGCCATGCACGTGTCCAGGATGGCCCCCCGGTTCGGGCCATCCGCCAGGTAGTTCGGCTTCATCTCGTCGCGCATCACGCCGCGCAGGCCCCCGCCCAGGACCTTGTCGATCTGCGGCTGCCGCCCGGCGGCGACGGCGGGGTGTTCCGCCTTTGGGTTGGTGTCCATCAGGCACAGGCCGGCAATCCGGTCGGGGGCCTGGGCGAGCATCTCCATCGCGACGATCCCCCCCATGCTCAGCCCTGCCAAGGCAAATCGAGGCGGCGCGACGCGCAGAACTTCGGCGGCCAGCGCTTCGGTCGTGTCGAAGTCCGTGATCGGGGCGACCATGACCGCCCGGTCCGACAACGTCAGGATCTGAGGCGCGAACAGTCGCGCGTCGCACATCATTCCGGGCAAAAGAAGCAGA
This sequence comes from Jannaschia sp. M317, assembly GCF_025141175.1. Classification (NCBI taxonomy): domain Bacteria; kingdom Pseudomonadati; phylum Pseudomonadota; class Alphaproteobacteria; order Rhodobacterales; family Roseobacteraceae; genus Jannaschia; species Jannaschia sp. M317. Next base: position 1,279,035 of record NZ_CP081155.1, read on the forward strand.
GGAGTCATCGCGGAGATCTCGAAATCGTGAAGCAGCTGTTCATTTTTGTTAAGGCATCCCTGCTTTCCATGGACATAATCCAGACTATAAACACTTTTGTGCCTTTCGTTTGGGAGAGCGAAGTGACCGACTACTTCATTTTGGCCGTTGCCGTTTTTTCGGCCGTCGTCATCGCGCGTCTGCTAACGAAAAGCTGGTCGGCCCCCGTCGACGACGACAACGAAGGTCCGACGTCAACGCCCTAGGTGCCGGTCGCCCCGTGTTCGGGCAAGTTCGATCTGGCGCACGCGTTCCCGAAATCTGTTCCGATCAGCCTCCGAAAACTGCGTAACACATTGATGGCACTGTACCCCGGCCTCATAGGCGGGATGTTCGGTTTCGTTTGGTTTCAAGGGTCTGCGGCAGGCGTGGCACAGAAGATGCCCGTCCGGTTGCAGCCCGTGCCCGACGCTGACCCGGTCGTCGAAAACGAAACACCCACCCTGCCAAAGGCTGTCTTCGGGGGCCACGTCCTCCAGGTATTTCAGGATGCCGCCCTGCAGATGCACCACGTCGTCCACGCCCTGTTGCCGCAGGTAGGCGGTGGATTTTTCGCAGCGGATGCCCCCGGTGCAAAACATCGCAACCCGTTTGCCGGCAAATCGCGGGGCGTTTTCCTGCCACCAGGCCGGGAAATCGCCAAAGGCTTCGGTCTTTGGGTCGATGGCACCTGCGAAACTGCCGATCGCCACTTCGTAGTCGTTGCGGGTGTCGATCACGACCGTGTCGGGGTCGGCCACGACCGCGTTCCAGTCCGCAGGCGGAACATAGCGTCCGACGCCGCCCAGGGGGTCAACCTCGGGCTGGCCCATCGTGACGATCTCGCGCTTCAGGCGGACCTTCATCTTGCCAAAGGGCATCTCGTCTGCGTGGCTGATCTTGGCCTCCAGCCCATCGCAATCGGGCAGGGCGCGCAGATGCGCCAGCAGCCGGTCGATCCCTTCGGCCGGTCCCGCCACGGTGCCGTTCACCCCTTCGGGTGCCAGCAGGATCGACCCGCGCAATCCCTCGGACTGTGTCAGGGACAATAGGGCGGGGCGCAGCGCCGAAGGGTCGGCAAAGCGGGCGAACCGGTAGAAGGCGGCGATGGTGACCATGGGCGCGGCTTAGGCCGTTGCGCGCGCGCACTCAAGCCGTAGGGTGGCCACAACCCCAGGAGGCCCCGATGATCCCAGACCCGACCCATGCCCTGATCGTGATCGATGTGCAGAACGGTTTCTGCCCCGGCGGCAACCTGGCCGTGCCTGGCGGGGATGAAATCGTGCCGGGCATCAACGCGCTGATGGATGGGTTCGCGCATGTGATCCTGACCCAGGACTGGCACCCATCGGGGCATTCGTCTTTCGCGTCCTCGCATCCGGGCAAGGCACCCTATGACCTGGTCGAGATGCCCTACGGGCCACAGGTCCTGTGGCCCGATCACTGCGTGCAGGGCACCGAGGACGCGGCCTTTCATCCCGATCTACGCAGCCATATGGCCCGTACCATCGTCCGCAAGGGCATGAATCCTGCTGTCGACAGCTATTCCGCCTTCTTCGAGAACGACCAAAAGACGCCGACCGGTCTTGATGGCCTCTTGCGGACGTTGGGGGTGACCCGGCTGACGATGGTGGGCCTGGCGACCGACTTCTGCGTGAATTTCTCGGCCGTGGACGCGGCCAAACTGGGCTATGCCGTCACCGTGCAAGAGTCGCTGTGCCGCGCGATTGATCTGGACGGATCGTTGACGGCGGCGCGGCAAGGGCTGCAGGCCGCTGGCGTAAGCCTGGCCTGACGCGGGGTCAGTCACCCCCCAAAACTGTCAAAAAGCGACATGAATCATGCAAGTGATGTCGCATTTGTCGTTACGACCTGCGACAGAGCAGCGCAGGCTTCTCTTCGGGACAAAAAAGGAACGACATATGGCTGATATCAAACCACCATTGACCGATCTCCAGATCCACACGAAGGAAGGCGGGTTCTACAACGGCTTTGCCACGCGCGTGGCAGTTCCCGCCAAGATCATCATCTCCATTCTTTGCGTCTGGGCCATCTTCTGGCCGGTCCAATCGGGCAACGTGCTGAATGGCTTCAACACCTTCATCCTGGGCAACTTCGCGGCCTGGTACATCTGGGTCGTGGCCCTGTTCATCGTCGTGTCCCTCGGGCTGGCGATCTGGCCGACGGCGGGGCGCATGAACCTCGGCCTCGACGGCGAAAAGCCTGAGTTCGACAATTTCTCCTGGTTTTCGATGATGTTCGGCGCGGGCATCGGGGTCGGCATGCTGACCTGGGCCGTGGCCGAACCGGTCGCACACTTCCGCAACAACCCGGAGGTTATCCAGGGGATCACGACCGCGGCGGACGCCAACAATATCATGATGGCCTACAAATGGTCGTATCTGCACTGGGGGCTCAGCGCCTGGGCCTGCTATGCCATCGCGGGCCTGTGCCTGGCGTTCTTCAGCTATCGGCGCGGCCTGCCGCTGACCATCCGGTCGTCCTTGACGCCGCTGTTCGGTGAGAAACTGTCTGGCACCCTGGGCCATGTCATCGACGTCGTTGCCGTGGTCGCCACGATCCTGGGCGTCGCGCAGACGCTGGGCTTCGGGGTGGAGCAGTTCGTCGCCGGTCTGGGCCGGATCGGCATCGGCGGTCTGGCCGACGCAGAGGGCGCGGTCACCACGACCGGCATCATCGTCGCGATCCTGATCATCATGGGGGCGTCGACCCTGTCGGCGCTGTCCGGCGTGGGCAAGGGCATCAAGTGGCTGTCGAACATCAACATGGTGCTGTCGATCATCCTGCTGGGCTTTTTCATCATCTTCGGCGCGACCTTCTTTGGCCTGAACGCCATGTTCGTCGGCACGTTCACCTATCTCGTCGCCTTGCCGGAGCTGAGCTTCAACGTCTGGTTTTCGGACGGTGTCGAAGGCTCGCAGGACTTCCTCCTGGCACAGTGGCAGGGATGGTGGCCGGTGTTCTACTGGGCCTGGTGGATCGCCTTCGCCCCCTTCGTGGGGCTGTTCCTGGCGCGCATCTCGCGCGGTCGGACCATCCGCGAATTCGTGCTGGGCGCAATGGTCGTGCCCGCGCTGATGTGTTTCGTCTGGTTCGCCTGGGCCGGGGGCACAGCCATCGACCTTGAACTGAACGGAGAGGCCAACGGCGTCATCTTCGATGCGGGCAACGGGGACAAGATCTTCGCCATGACCGCCTTCATGCTGGAACCCATCTCCGAGATCCTGTCCTGGCTGATGGCAGTGATGATCGTGGTTCTGCTGATGACGTTCCTCGTCACCTCTGCCGATTCGGCGGTTCTGATCGTCAACACGATCAACGCGGCCGGCGACGAAGGCCCCAAGGCGCGCCCGCACATCATCTTCTGGGGCGTGGCCCTGGGCACGGTGGTGGCGGGTCTGCTGATCTCGGGCGGGACCTCGGCCATTCAGACAGCCATGGTGATCGGCGCGCTGCCGTTCTCCGTGGTGATGGTTCTGATGTGCATCGGCCTGATCAAGGCGATCTACAATGACGGGCGACGTGAAAAGGTCGGCGTGCCGACCACCCACGACAAGATCGAGGGGGCGAGCCCGCCGAATATTCCCGATGATTTCGGCACCCCCGCCGAGTGATCGTACAACAAGGAAAAAGGGGCCTTCGGGCCCCTTTTTTCATGCCCGCCCAAGGGATCAGACAGAGACCTCCATCTGATCCAGCAGCAGCACATCGCCCAATTGGGCCGAGATCATCATCCCCAGAACGCCCCCGGCCCGTGTTGCGACCGGGGTGAAATCGCCTGCCTCGACCACGTCGAACCCCGCCAACGTCGCCAAAGGCTCGGCCGCGATACGGGCCCGGACCGCGGCTTCGGCGGTGGGGACATCGCCGCCGCTTCGCAGAACCTCTGCCGCGTCGCGCAGGGCCTGGTTCAGGACCGGTGCCGCCGCCCGTTCCACCGCCGACAGGCGGGCATTGCGCGACGACATGGCCAGCCCGTCAGCCTCGCGCACCGTCTCGACTGCCTCGATCCGAAGACCGAAATGCAGGTCGCGCACCATGCGCCGGATCAGCGCCAGTTGCTGATAATCCTTCTTGCCGAAACAGGCGACATCGGGCTGCGCGATGTTGAACAGCTTGGTCACTACCGTGGCCACGCCCTTGAAATGCCCGGGCCGCACCGCGCCGTGCAACATCGTGCCCAGCCGGGTGACCTCCACGATGGTCTCCGCCCCCTCCGGGTAGACATCAGTCGCCTGGGGCAGAAACACCGCCGCAACGCCCGCCGCTTCCAGCGCGGCCAGATCGGCGTCGGTGTCCGACGGATAGGCCGCCAGGTCGGCCCCGCTCTCGAATTGGGTGGGGTTCACAAAGACCGAGGCCACGACCGCCTCCGACACCTCCGCCGCGCGCACGACGAGCGCCATGTGCCCGGCATGCAGGCCCCCCATGGTCGGTACGAACCCCAGCGTCCCGTCGCGGCGCAACGCCCGGCAGGCGGTCCGCATCTCCTGCACGCTTCGACAGATCTGCATGGCATCCCCCTCTGATGCGCCGGGCATAGGGCAGCCTCACGCGCGCCTCAACCATTCCGCTTTCCATGCCGGTGCCCCTTTGCTCTAAGTCGAACCCAAGAGGAGCGCCCAATGAACGACATCGCCACCCGCGTCTGGAACCACAAGTGGAAGATCGACCCCATCGTCCGCTCTCTTATCGACACGGATTTCTACAAGCTGCTGATGTGCCAGTCGGTCTTCCGCAACCGGCCCGACACCAAGGTCACCTTCAGCCTGATCAACCGCTCCAGACACGTGCCCCTGGCCGACCTGATCGACGAGGGCGAGCTGCGCGAACAACTCGACCACGTCCGCACCCTGTCGCTGTCGCGCGGCGAAAGCACCTGGCTGCGCGGCAATACCTTCTATGGCCAGCGCCAGATGTTCCGCCCCGACTTCATGGAGTGGTTCGAGGCCCTGCGCCTGCCGCCCTACCACCTGGAACGCGTGGGCGACCAATACGAGCTGACCTTCGAAGGCGCCTGGCCCGAGGTCATGCTCTGGGAAATCCCCGCGCTCGCCATCCTGATGGAACTCCGCTCGCGCGCGGTGCTGGCCGACATGGGCCGGTTCGAGCTTCAGGTCCTCTATGCCCGCGCCATGACCCGCGTGTGGGAAAAGGTCGACCGCCTGCGCGCCCTGCCGGATTTGCGCCTGGCCGACTTTGGCACCCGGCGCCGCCACTCCTTCCTCTGGCAGGACTGGTGCGTCCAGGCCCTGCACGAAGGCCTGGGCGACAGCTTCGGCGGCACCTCCAACTGCCTCATTGCCAAGAACCGCGACCTGGAGGCGATCGGCACCAATGCCCACGAACTCCCCATGGTCTACGCCGCCCTGACCGACGGCGACGCAGCCCTCGCCCGCGCCCCCTACGACGTGCTGGCCGATTGGCACGAGGAGCATTCGGGCAACCTGCGCATCATCCTGCCCGACACCTACGGCACCCAGGGCTTCCTTGACCGCGCACCCGACTGGCTGGCGGGCTGGACCGGCATCCGCATCGACAGCGGCGATCCGGCGAAGGGCGCCGAGACCGCGATCCGCTGGTGGCAGGACCGGGGCGAGGACCCGACGGAGAAGCTGGTGATCTTCTCGGACGGTCTGGACGTGGACAAGATCGAGCAACTCCACGCCCAATTCCGGGGCCGTGTCCGGGTCAGCTTCGGCTGGGGCACCCTCCTGACCAACGACTTCCGAGGCCTGGTAGACGGCGACCGCCTGGCCCCGTTCTCCCTGGTCTGCAAGGCGGTCGAGGCAGACGGGCGGCCCACTGTGAAGCTGTCGGACAACCCGAAGAAGGCGATGGGGCCTGCGGCGGAGGTCGCGCGGTACAAGCGGGTGTTCGGGGTGGGGGAGCAGGTGGCGGAGGAGGTGGTGGTTTAGGCTATTGTAACTCTAAACGGTTCGCCTAATATCTGGGAATGAATAGATTTTCTGAAGCACTCCGCGACTTTGAAGCTACAAATTCTGGTCCTGTTCGAGAGCGTGAAATTTTACGTGTGGCTGGAATTTTGCCGAACTGCAAATTCGCTGATGTTCGAAAGCAGGTTTTGCTTTGGGCAAAAAAGAGAACACCATCTGAGTTGCCGCAGGATGCTTGGAACGGTGGTCCTGTCGAAGTCCTTTCCGGTGGTCGGAGTGTTCATATTGAAACTCTTGAGACATCAAGCGGCAATCTTTGGGCGTTTCGTAACGATGATCCAGACAAGAACGTGCCTGGGCGCGTTTGGACCACTGAGGTAACTGTTGGCGGTGAAGAAAGTCAAGACTTGATGCTGAGTCTAAGGCAGATGGTCTCAAGTAGTGAGGGTGAACTTCACATTGAACCTCATGTTCCGGGGCCTATCTTACAGATCGCTGAAAAGCTAGAATTCATTTCTGGTGGAGCGGCTGTCTCGAAATCACCGAAGAACATAAGAAATGAAAATGATCTGGCGAAGTTGCTTGACCTTATGGAGCGACCTCAGAGAACATTGCCTGTGATCATTGCTTCAGGCGACGAACGGGGAAGCGAACCGGAACAGCCGCTTATTGATATAGATTCAATTGCACGGGCGTGCTGCGGATTGGCTCACTGTTTTGTCTTGCCTGCCGAATTCACCTACGGCTTGAGCAATGCGTTTGGAAAAACTCGATCAGTCTTCCATGGCGGCGTCCGTATTTTTCTGCCGGGATTCTCAAGTCAATCTCGGCCATTAGATCATCGGCTGTTTGTCGGAGATTCGTTGAAAGACATTTCTGGAAGAGAGTTATGTGAAAGCTCGCTGAGGCAATTATCTGCCCGACTTAGTTTGAGCAAAACAAGACTTGGTCGTGAGATTGTCACTTTCTCCTCGGTGCGTAGCGCCGCTAGTCGGAAAGCCGTTACTGAACCCGTTTCCCCGATGGGAATTGATGGAGGAGAAATTGCGGCAATTCGTACTCAGCTTGACGCCATGGAGAACGAACTTGTCGAGGCGAAAGCATGGGAAGAACAACTCACAAATCTTCATGATGAAATGGAGGAGAGAGCACTTGCTGCTGAGGGGCAAGCTGCAAGCGCCGCGTTCAGAATTCAGCAACTGCAAAGTTTGTTCGAAGCCAAAGGCACGGACCCTGATGAAGACGTCGAACTCCCGACATCTTGGAGTGAGATCGGCGATTGGATTGATGCCAGGCTGGCGGGAAGACTAGTTCTCGTCCCATCGGCGAGAAGGAGCCTCAAAAAGGCAAAGTTTGAAGATGTGAGTGCTGTCGCTCAAAGTCTACTTTGGCTTGCCTCCGATTGCCGAAAACGAAGAATTTCCGGGGGAGGCTCGGTGGGAGAAGAATCAATAATGGAAGGTGTGAGAAACGCTTCATGTGGCGGAGACACCTTTGATTTTGAACATCAAGGGCAAAAAATGAAAGCCGATTGGCACGTCAAGAACGGCGGCAACACGCGTGATCCCAAAAGGTGCCTCCGGATCTATTACGGCTGGGATTCTAATTCGACCCAAATAGTGGTCGCGTCGTTGCCCGCGCATATAGAGACTGGTGCAAGCTAAGCAAGCGTAGGGTGGGTGAAACCCACCATCACCGCCCGCATCAAACGCCGGACGGTGGGTTGCACCCACCCTACTCCTCCACCCCACCCCTAAGCGCCTTAACCTCCCCGCGCCGCTTCTTCGCCTCCACCCGTTTGCGCTTCTGGTTGAGCGACACCCGCGTCTTCACCCGGCGTTTCGGTTTCACCGCCGCCGCGCGCACCAGTTCCACCAGCCGGTCCCGGGCCACCGCGCGGTTGCGCGCCTGCGACCGTTCCTCGGACGCCTGGATCACCACGGCCCCCTCCTTCGTCCACCGCCTCCCCGCCAGCCGTTTCAGCCGCGCCTTCACCGGCCCCGGCAGGGACGGCGACCGCTCCGCCTCGAACCGCAGCTCCACCGCGCTCGACACCTTGTTGACGTTCTGCCCGCCGGGCCCGCCCGCGCGGACGAACTGCTCGGTCAACTCCCAGTCCTGAATCTCGATTTCTGGGGTCACGGAAAGCGGCATGATGGCCTCGGATGATTTTACCCCAAAACGTGAAACAGGGGCGCGGGGTTTCCCCCAATATGTGAAAGAAGGCCGCCCCCGGCAACGGGAACGGCCTTCCGAAAGGTCAGGAGGTGGCGACGGTTAGACGCATCCACCCCGAAGGTTAACGGCCCAGGGGCTGCCCTAGACGCGGACCTCCGAAGCTGTCCCGTTCGCATTCTCCAACATCTTTCTAGACACTGGGTCACCTCCTTTCAGTTGTTGCCGATACCCCGAAGGTGCCACGTATCTGGTATGGGTCAAGACTTTTTACGCAACAGATTGTGCAAACTTCGCCGTGATGAGCCGGAACGGCACCAAAGCCAGCAGCGCGATGGACAGTTTCACTGCCCAATCCGCCAGCGCCAGACCAACCCAGAGCGGCCCCACAACCGTCGCCTCCTGCGCCCAGGACACGTCGCCCCAAGTGATTGGAAACGCAAGGAAACCAGCGAAGGCGAGGGTGAAGAAAAGCGTGGTGTCGATCGCCGACCCGACGATCGAAGACGTCAGCGGCGCAACAAACCAGCGGCGATTGCGGAGCGCGGAAAACACCCCCAGATCAACAAGTTGTGCGACAAGGAAGGCCGTGCCCGATGCCAGCGCGATGCGCAGCGTCACCAGAGGCCCGAACTCGCCCATGATCTGCGTGCCGATCAGCGAACAGACAAGGCCGACACCGAACCCGGCGAGCACGACTTTGCGCGCTTTTTCAGCACCGTAGAGACGGTTGGTGACGTCGGTGACAAGAAAGGCCAGCGGGTAGGTAAAGGCCCCCCAGGTCAGCCAGCCGTCAGCGATGAGGAATTGAACGCCGATGTTGGAGGCGACGACGATGGCCCCCATGGCGAGGATAGCAAGGATCATGATGTGGTCCGTTTTTGACATGGTGGTCGGAGACATGGCCCGATTGGGCAGGGGCGCGACTTAGCCCCGAGCAGACCAGCGCGCAAGGGTGTCGGTGCGAAACGCCTCGGGGATCGTGTCGGACCCCGTCAGGACCAGGTCTGCCATCACCTCTGCCACTTTCGGCGCGACACCAAAGCCGATCTTGAAGCCGCCGTTGGCGATGAAATGTCCGGCGCGTCCGGGCCAGGCCCCCATCAGGGGCGCGCGGCTGCGGGCACGGGGGCGGACGCCGGCCCAACGGCGCAGGACGCGGCAACCCGCGAGCGTGGGAACAGCGGCCACGGCACGGGCCAGCACGGCGTCGAGCTGTGCGTCGGTGGCGGTCGGGTCGTCAAAGTCCCGCTCCGATGTGGATCCGATGGCCGTCGTCCCGTCCGCATGGGGCACGATGTGCAGCCCGTCGGCATAGAGCTGTGGCAGGTCGCGGCGGTCCAGGTCCAGCAGGACCGCCTGTCCCTTGACGCCGTTTCCGGCGGCACGCCCCCGGTCGTCCTGCATCGAGGCCAGGCCTTGCCAGCCGGTGGCATGCAGAACCAGGCCCTCGGTCGTGCCGTCGACGACGATCTCTGACCCTTGGGCCCGGATTGCCGCCGCCAGGGCTGCGCAGGCGCGCGCGGGGTGAAGGCGGGCGCTGAGCGTGTCGCGGATCACACGACCGGTGGGCGAGGGGGGGGACCAGTCGTCGGGCGCGTCGATCACGTCCCACAGGATCCCGGACGGCCAAAGCAACCGGGCCCCCGCCGCGCGGTCCTGCGCGCGCAGCAGGGCCGCGGCGTCGGGGATCGGTTGCAGCCGACCGCTGCGGGCATAGCCGGGGTCGCCGCCGCCGGCATCCGCCACGGCGCGCCACCAGTCCTCGGCCATCAGCAAACTGTCGAGTTGGAAGGCCTTCTTGTCGTTCCATTGCTCGGGCACGTGCGGGGCCAGGGCCCCGACGATGCCGCCGGACGATCCGGTCCCGACACCGGCAGGGTCGATCACGCGCACCCGCGCGCCGCGCCGGATCAGCGCCCAGGCGCAGGACAGACCGAAAGCACCCGCGCCCAGGACCGTTACGTCGATTGCCAAATCACCGGCCCTCCGCCATCACTCGCCCATGGGCATAGGGCAGGACATCGCGAACGGAAAGCAGCCCCGGCTTGACTGGCGCGACGGTGTGCCGGTGGCCGAAGCGTTTGCCGATCCTTATTTCTCGCTCGCCGACGGTCTGGCCGAGACGGAGCATGTATTCCTGCGTGGCAACGGCATGCCGGGGCGGCTGTGCGATGAGTTCCGGGTCGCAGAACTGGGATTTGGCACCGGCCTGAACGCCTTGGTGACGGCGCGGGCCTGGGATGGGCCGGGGCGCGTGGCCTTTACCTCGTTCGAGGCGTTTCCGATGGCGCGATCCGACATGGCGCGGGCGTTGGCGGCCTTTCCGGCGCTAGGCCCGCTGCGCGACGACCTGCTGGATCAATGGCCTGCTGCGCGGATGACCTTGGGCGCGCTGGATCTGACCGTGGTGACCGGCGACGCGCGTCAGACGTTGCCTGCGTGGACCGGTGCGGCCGATGCCTGGTATCTGGACGGCTTTTCGCCCGCGCGGAACCCGGAACTCTGGGGGTCGGACCTGATGGCAGAGGTTGCGCGCCACACGGCGCCTGGCGGGACCTTCGCGACCTATACGGCCGCGGGGCACGTGCGGCGGGCCTTGTCGGCAGCGGGCTTTGCGGTGGAACGGCAACCGGGCCACGGACGCAAACGACACATGACCGTGGGGCGACTGCCGTGAAAGCAATGACCGGCGACCGCCTTGGCATCGCGTTGATGGTGGCCACTACGGCGGTCTTTGCGATGCAGGACGGGATCTCGCGCCATCTGGCGGGGGAATACAACGTTCTGATGGTGGTGATGGTTCGCTACTGGTTCTTTGCCGCCTTCGTCGTGGCCATCGCGACCCGGCAGGCAGGCGGCGTGCGGGCGGCGGCGGCAACCACGCAGCCGGTTCTACAGGCGTTTCGCGGACTGCTTCTGGCCGCCGAAGTCTGTGTGATGGTCGGGGCCTTTCTGTTGCTGGGCCTGGTCGAAAGCCATGCGATCTTTGCCGCCTATCCCCTGATCGTCGCGGCCCTGTCGGGGCCGGTTCTGGGCGAACGGGTGGGGTGGCGCCGTTGGATGGCGATCGGGCTGGGGTTCATCGGCGTGCTGGTGATCCTGCAACCGGGGGCGGGGGTGTTTTCGCCCGCCGCACTGGTGCCGCTCACCTCGGCCTGTCTCTTTGCCTTGTACGGGCTGTTGACGCGGTTCGCCGCCCGGCGCGACAGCACGGCGACCAGTTTCTTCTGGACCGGCACCGTGGGGGCTGGCGCAATGACGCTGGTCGGCGTCTGGTATTGGGAGGCAATGACCGCGGCTGACTGGGGATGGATGGCGACGCTATGCGTGGCGGCGGCGCTGGGGCACTGGCTGCTGATCAAATGCTACGAAGTGGCGGAGGCCAGCGTGGTGCAGCCCTTTGCCTACCTGCAACTGGTCTTTGCCTCGATCCTGGGGGTCAGCCTGTTCGGAGAAACGATCCAGACCAACGTCGTGATCGGGGCGGGAATCGTCATGGCCGCCGGGCTGTTCACCCTGTGGCGGGCACGCCAGGCGGACCCCTAGCGGCAGGCCCGTTCTGCCACGGCGACGAACCGCTTGTAGCGCTGCCAGAACGCCTCGTCCCCGCGATTGTCCGACTGGCGCGTTACCTGGGCCTGATGCGGTTCGCGGAAGAACTTGACCGCGCGCGACTGATCTCGGCCCGACAGCGTGGCGTCGGCCGCTGCCTGAACGCAGCCACACAGGGCCGTATCCGCCGCCCGACGATCCGCCCGCAGGCAGGCCGTCTGCATCGGGCCCGTCGCATAGGGCCGTGCATTGCTGGTGACGTCGCTGCCACGGCCACCGCCGCCACAGGCACCTAGCACCAGCAGGGCCGCCAGCGCACAAAGGGTCTTGATCGGGGTCATCTGCTCTGCCTCCGGTCATTATGTTTTGACCGCAGAATGCCAGAGGTGGCGGGCACTGGCAACGTCACCTCTGCGTTACCCGACCCGCAAAAGTCAGCGCGCGTGGCCCAATTGCAAGGGCCACGCGCAGCAAGGTCAGGCCGTCTTGCGCGGACGACGGCGACGGTTGCCGCCGCCACCGGCGGGCTTGGCCGCGCCTTGGGGGCGACCGCCGCCCCCGCCGCCACCACCACTGCGACGACGACCGCCGCCGCCGCCGCCACGCTTGGGCTTGGCCTCTTCCTGCGACGGGGCCCAGCGGCGACCGGTCGCCACGGGAATTTCGCGGCGAATGACCTTTTCGATGTCCTTCAGTTCCGACATCTCGTCGGGCGCGCACAGCGTGATCGCGGCCCCTTCGCGCCCGGCGCGGGCCGTGCGGCCGATACGGTGCACATAGGTTTCGGGCACGTTGGGCAGGTCGAAGTTATAGACGTGCTTGACGACCGGGATGTCCAGGCCGCGCGCGGCCACATCGGTGGCGACCATCACGGGCGCGTCGCCCTTGGTGAACGCCTCCAACGCGCGGGTGCGCTGTCCCTGGCTGCGGTTGCCATGGACCGCGACGGCCTCGATGCCAGCCTTGGACAGCTGCTTGGCCAACCGGTCCGAGCCGTGCTTGGTGCGGGCAAAGACCAGCGCGGCCTCGCCCTCGTGCTGGCGCAGCAGTTCCATCAGCAGGGTTGGCTTTTCGGCCTTGGCGATGAAGTGGATCGACTGCTCGATCTTGTCGGCGGTCTGGCCCGAGGTCGCGACCTGCACCCGCGCGGGGTTTTGCAGATAGGTGGCGGCCAGGCTTTCCATATCCTTGGGCATGGTGGCCGAGAACAGCATCGTCTGGCGTTCGCTGGACAGCTTTGCCGCGATCTTCTTCAGGTCATGGATGAACCCCATGTCGAGCATCTGGTCCGCTTCGTCCAGCACCAGGAAATGCGTCGAATCGAGGCGCACCGCACCCCGGTCCATCAGGTCCAGCAGGCGGCCCGGCGTGGCGACCAGCAGGTCCACACCGCGTTCCATCCGTTTGATCTGCGGGTTGATGCCCACACCGCCGACGACCTTGGCAACCCGCAGGTGGCTGCCTTTGATGAAACCGTCCAGGCTTTCGCCGATCTGGTTCACCAGTTCGCGGGTAGGGGCCAGGATCAGGGCGCGGGTGGTGCGGGCGGCGGGGCGCAGCTCCTCGCTCAGCAGGTGCTGCACCAGCGGCAGGCCAAAGGCCGCCGTCTTGCCGGTGCCGGTCTGGGCCAGGCCCAGCACGTCGCGCCCGTTCAACGCATGCGGAATCGCCTGCTGCTGAATGGGGGTCGGGTCCTTGATGCCCATGTCGGTCAGGGCAGTGATGAGTCGGGGCTTCAGCCCCAGCATGTCGAAATCCATAAATATTCCTGTCGCGCGCGCGGCGCGCGGTCTGGCACGCCTCCGGCGCGCGGTTGAGGGTCACGGGACCGGTTGTCCCGCGCCTCCCTGGCGTGATCCTTGGGAAAGCGTCCCGCCAATCGTGGGGATGCCCAATGGGGCACCCGGCTCACGCGGCCCGAAGGGCGGGGTTGAGCGCCATGTGGGGGATTGGGGCCGATATGTCAACGCCGCCCGAGGCCCGCAGCAAGCCAAGGCTCGCCCGATGGGCCGTTTGCGGCTAGGCTGGGTGCGACGACAAGGGGGGCCGAAATGCAGACAGACAGCTATGATAACCCGCTTTCGACCCGGTCAGAGGTCGCGCAGGGGCATTACAACGAGGGCCTCGACCGCATCCTGGTCGCCGGGGCCCATCCCAGTGCAGCCTTTCGCGCGGCGGTTGAGGCGGACGACGGTTTTGCCTTGGGGCACGCGGGGCTGGCCCGCGCCTGCCAGTTCGAGGGCGACGGCCCCGGTGCCCAGGCCGCCATCGCGCGCGCGCGCCAACTGACCGGCGGGCTGTCGACGCGGGAGGCGTCGCATATCAACGCAATCGGCCTGCTGATCGACGGCGCGCCGGGGGCGGCCTATCCAGCCATCCGCGCCCATCTGGCCTGTCATCCCCGCGATGCCCTTGTCGCACAGACCTGCAGCTCGGTCTTTGGCCTGATCGGGTTTTCCGGCCGGCCAGGGCGCGAGGCGGAAATCCTCGCCTTTGTCGCGGGTCTGCTGCCGCACTACGGCGCGGATTGGTGGATGGAGAGCCAGTATGCCTTTGCGCTGTGCGAAAATGGCGATCTGGAGCGGGCGGATGCCTACGTCGACCGATCCCTGGCCCTGCGCCCGCGCAACGCCAACGGCGCTCATATCCGCAGCCACGTCTACTACGAAAGCGGCGAGACGGATCTGGGGCGCAGCTATCTGGCCGACTGGCTGAAGGGGTATGACCGGGCCGGGGCCATCCACGGGCATCTGTCCTGGCACGCCGCGCTGTGGTCGCTGGAGCAGGGGGATCACGCGACCATGTGGGCGCGGATCGACGGGGATGTCGCGCCGGGCGTGAACGAGGGGTTGCCGATCAACGTGTTGACCGACACCGCGTCGATCCTGTACCGGGCCGATCTTGCGGGATTGACGGTGGACGCGGCGCGTTGGGCCGATCTCAGCCGCTATGCCGCCCAGGTGTTTCCGAAGCCTTCGCTGGGCTTCATCGATTTTCACGCGGCGATGGCCCATGCCATGGCGGGCGACGGGGCGGCGCTGGCGCGGATCACCGAGGCCCCCAATGCCCTGAACGGTGACCTGGTTGTCCCGGTGGCCGAGGCGTTTGCCGCTTACGCCCGCCAGGATTGGGAGGGCGGCGTGGCCCTGTTGACCCAGGCCCTGTCCGACAGCGCGCGCCTCGGCGGCAGCCGGGCGCAAAGGGATGTTCTGGAACTGGCGCTGCTGAATGGTTTGCTGCGACTGGGCCGAGACACGGAGGCGCAGCGCCTGTTGGTCCTGCGTCGTCCGGTCCTGACCGGATCGGCCCTGGTTCATGGCATGACGGCGCATTAACCGCGGGCGTAGACGTCCTCGTAGCGGATGATGTCGTCTTCGCCCAGGTAGGCGCCGGTCTGCACCTCGATCAGGACCATGGGCACCTTGCCCGGGTTCTCCATCCGGTGCGTGGCCCCCAGGGGGATGTAGACGGACTGGTTCTCGCTCACCAGTTTGACTTCGTCGTCAACGGTGACGCGGGCGGTCCCCTCGACGACGATCCAATGCTCGGACCGGTGGTGATGCGACTGCAGGCTGAGCGCGGCACCGGGGTGCACGACGATACGTTTGACCTGGAACCGGTTGCCGATCACCAGGCTTTCGAACCAACCCCAGGGGCGGTGGTCCTTGGGGAAGGCGACGGCCTGTGTGGCCTGTTTCGCCTTGAGCCGGGCAACGGCTTCCTTGACGTCCTGCGCCCGCGAGGCGTCGGCCACCAGCACGGCGTCGGGCATCGCCACAGCCACGATGTTCTTCAGGCCCAGGCCCACGATTTCCAGGCGCGGATCCTCGGAGCGCAGCAGGCTGTCGTCGCAGTCGATGGCCGTGGCGGCACCATAGGTGGCGACGCCGCGCGCGTCGCGGTCGCCTTCGCGCCAGACCGCATCCCAGCCGCCCAGGTCGGACCAGCCTGCGTTGAACGGCACGACCGAAAGGGTGTCTGCCCGTTCCATCACCGCATAGTCGACCGAAATGTCGGGCAGCGTTTCCCAGGCAGCCGGATCCAGCCGCAAGAAGCCCAGGTCCGTCTCGGCCCGTTCGACCGCTTGGCGGACGGGGGACATCAGTTCGGGCGCATGTGAGGCAAAGGCGGCCAGGATGGACTTGACCGAAAACAGATAGATTCCCGCGTTCCAAAGGAACGTGCCGGCGGCCAGCATCTGCTCGGCGGTCGCGGCATCGGGCTTTTCGACGAACCGTGTCAGCGGCATGGCCCCGCCGTTGGGCGTCTCGGGCAGTTCGAGATAGCCATAGCCGGTTTCCGCATGGGTCGGATGGATGCCGAAGGTGACGATGCGCCCGTCCTGGGCCGCCGCGACGCCGGTATCGACGGCCGCGCGGAAGGCGGCGGCATCTGGAACGACGTGGTCCGAGGGGGCCACGAGGATCAAGGCCTCGGGGTCCATGTCCGCCAGGTAGACGGCTGCGGCCAGGATCGCAGGTGCGGTGTTGCGCCCTTCGGGTTCGATCAGGATGGCACCTGGATCGATGCCCACCTCGGCCAGTTGTTCGGTCACGATAAAGCGGAAATCGGAATTGGTCAGCACCGTCGGTGCCGCGTAATCCGGGCCGGACAGACGCTCTGCCGAGGCCTGGAACAGCGTCGTCTGACCGGTCAGGGGGACGAACTGCTTGGGATAGCTCTTGCGAGACAGGGGCCACAGACGGGTGCCGGAGCCACCGCAAAGAAGAACAGGATAAATGGTCGCCACGGGCACCGCTCCGACGTTTTGTTTTGTTTCGATAAAGCAGTGCAATGCGGCAGCACTAAGGAATTCTGCAACGCTTTCGCACCAGTGGCGGCGGAACATCCCGCCCATGCCGGGTGTTCCCCCCTGACTGCAAACAAGCGAGAGGAGTTCCGCCATGAACGCCCCCCATATTCCGGCCCAAAGCCAGGACGCCATGCCCGCCCATGAGTACAAGATGGACCCGGCCCCCGACTATGCCCCGCGCCACCCCGGTGCGGACAAGTTGAAGGACAAAGTCGCGCTGATCACCGGCGGCGACAGCGGCATCGGCCGCGCCGTGTCGGTCCTGTTCGCCCGCGAGGGTGCCAAGATCGCCATTGCCTACCTGGAAGAAGACCGCGACGCCGAGGAGACCAAGCGCCTGGTCGAGGCGGAGGGCGGCGAATGCCTGCTGATCCCCGGCGACCTGGGGGCGAAGGCCCATTGCGAGGCGACCGTGCAGAAGGTGATCGACACCTATGGCCAGCTTGACGTGCTGATCAACAACGGCGCGCAGCAGTGGCTGGACGAAGACTTTGCCGCCCTGGACGAGGACAAGATCGACCGGATGATGGCCTCCAATGTGAAGGCCTACATGTTCACCACCCAGGCCGCCCTGCCGCATCTGAAGGAAGGGGCCGCGATCGTGAACACTTCGTCGGTCAACGCGTTTGCGGGCATGGGCTCGCTGATCACCTATTCAACGACGCGCGGTGCTTCGCTGGCCTTCAGCCGGTCGCTGGCGGGCAACCTTGCGGACAAGGGCATCCGCGTCAATTCGGTCGCGCCCGGCCCGATCTGGACCCCGTTCATTCCAGGCACCATGCCCGCGGACAAGGTCGAAGATTTTGGCACGCAGACGCCCATGGGCCGCGCGGGTCAACCGTGGGAGGTGGCGACCGCCTTCCTGTTCCTGGCCAGCGACGACGGCAATTACTTTACCGGCCAGACGCTGCACCCGAACGGCGGCATGGTGGTCGGGGCCTGATCCGCCCCTAGGTTCGACCTGGATGGGACGCCCCGCGCGGGCGTCCCTCTTTTCATGAAAGGATGCCGATGCCCGACCGCCCCTGGCCCGCCGCGCCCGTGATCTATCAAATCTATCCGCGCTCGTTCCGCGACACGACCGGCAGCGGCACGGGTGACCTGAACGGCATCACCAGCAAGCTGGAATTCGTGGCGGACCTGGGGGTCGACGCGATCTGGTTGTCGCCGTTCTACCCGTCGCCGATGAAGGATGGGGGCTATGATATCGCCGACCACATGGAGGTGCACCCCGCGCTGGGCACGTTGGGTGATTTCGACCACCTCGTGGCCCGGGCACATGACCTGGGCGTGCGGGTGATGATCGACCAGGTGTTCAACCACACCTCGACCGAGGCTCCGTGGTTCAAGCGTTCGGTCGCGCGCGATCCCGTCTATGATGACTACTACGTCTGGGCAGATCCGAAACCGGACGGCACCCAACCCAACAACTGGCTGTCGCAATTCGGCCCCCCCGCCTGGACCTGGAACCACAAGCGGCGGCAGTATTATTTTCACAACTTCACGTCGGATCAGCCCAGCCTGAACCTGCGCAATGCGGACGTTCAGGCCGAGTTGAAGCAGATCATGCAGTTCTGGCGCGACCGGGGTGTCGACGGCTTTCGCATCGACGCGGTGACGTCGCTGCTGTTCGACCCGTCGCTGAAGGACAATCCGCCTGCCACGCCAGAGGTGCGGGACAAGGTCTCGGGCGAGAACTTCGTGCCCTACACCTATCAGGACCACGCCCATGACATCCTGCCGGGCGACGGCGTGGACTATATCCAGAACCTGCGCGACTGGGCCGGAGAGGGGGCGTTTCTGATCGGCGAGGTCACGTCCGGCAACAAATCCGTCGACCTGGCCTGCCGTTTGGTGGCCGATGGCGGGATGAGCGCGGCCTATACGACCGACCTGCCGGAAAAGAAGGCGACCGCCGCCGCCTATGCCGACATTCTGGATCGGTCAGACGACCCCGGCCACCTCGGCTGGTGGCTGTCGTCCCACGACCAGACGCGGCATCTGGGCAAAGCGGGCGACGGGTCGGCGCGCGAAGCCAGGTTCTTTGCCCTGCTCTTGGCCACCGCACCCGGTTCCGTGCTGATCTATCAAGGAGAGGAGCTTGGCCTGGTTCAGCCGGCCCTGCCCAAGGCGGCGGTCACGGACCCGCTTGATCTGCTCTATTGGCCCGACGGGCCGGGGAGAGAAGGCGCGCGCGTGCCCTATCCTTGGGCCGAGGGTGGCAACCGTGGGTTCACCACGGG
Organism: Jannaschia sp. M317; assembly: GCF_025141175.1. Classification (NCBI taxonomy): domain Bacteria; kingdom Pseudomonadati; phylum Pseudomonadota; class Alphaproteobacteria; order Rhodobacterales; family Roseobacteraceae; genus Jannaschia; species Jannaschia sp. M317. The sequence goes on from NZ_CP081155.1 coordinate 1,297,757, forward strand.
CGCGCCGTGGTTGCCGATGGATTGGCCCGAGGGGATTTCCGCCTCGGTGCAGCACATCGACAAAGGCAGTGTCCTGAATTTCTACCGCGACGCCTTGGCGTTCCGGCGCGCCTCAATGCAGGATCTGACGCTTCGGCACTGGGAACGGGACGGCGACGTGATCCGCCTGAGCTATCCCGCCGCCTATGTCGTCCTGAACTTCGGAGCAGAGGCGGTCGAGGTAGAGGGGGCAGCCGACCTGTCTTCGGACAGGATCGACGGCACCTTGCCGGGACGGGCCGGGGCGGTCTGGCTGCGTTAGGGGCGATCTGGTCGGGCGTGCACCCTGGCTTCATTGGCGCGCGGCACACCTGACGTCTGTCGCGCCACCGCAGGGGTATTGCCTGCGGCGGCGCAAAGGCTTGTGTCTGACTGCCCGTTCAGACGCGATATTCGGTCGGGCGGCGATAGGCGGGGCTCGCCGGATGGCGATCGGGTTTTTCGCGTGCTTCGACTTTGGGACTGGATCCCGACGTCAGGCCCCGACCCAGCAGGTAGCCGAGCCCCAGCAGCGCCGCTGCCCCCCCGAAGGCAAGCGTCTTGCGTGCCGCGTCGCTGTCCAGGGTGATGCCATCGTCTTTGGCGCGCGCGTCGAAGCCGCCGTGTGCCCGCGCGGAAATGTCGGGGTGGGGGCCGTCCAGGTTGTCGCGGGCGTCGGTGTCCGGGCGGTCGGATTTCTGCGTTTCGATCCCCATCTCGGTCAGCTGTCTTTCGACCAGTGGCGGAAACAGGATATTGCCGATCAGCAGCTTCAGGACCGAGCGGCCCACCAGGATTTCTCGTGCGTTCTGGTCGATTGCGCGCAGGATGCCACGGGCCGCGACTTCGGGTTGAAAGATCGGCGGGGCCGGTTGCGGGTGGCGATCCAGACGGTTCCGGGCCCAGTCGAACTGCGGCGTGTTCACTGCGGGCAGCTGCACCATGGACAGGGTGATGGGCCGCCCCTCACGCGCAAGTTCGATCCGCAACGCCTGAGTGAAACCACGCACCGCATGTTTCGCCCCGCAATAGGCGGCCTGTCCCGGGACCGACACATAGGCCAGCCCGGAACCGACGTTGACGATATTCCCCTGCGCCATGACCGACAGCGCCGCGCGGCACCCGTTCACGGTGCCCAGATAGGTGGTGTCGGTGATCTTGCGGAACTCGGCCTCGTCGACCATGTCGAAGGTCGAAAAACTGGTGAGCATGGCGGAATTCACCCAGATCTCTGGCGCGCCCAGGTCCGAGGCGATGTCAGAGGCCGCGCGCATCACCGCGTCGCCATCGCTGACGTCCAGGGCGCGGGTCCAGATCTGCGCCCCCAACTCTTGTTGCATCTGCGCCAGGCGCGCCTCACCGCGGGCCAGAACAGCCACGCGGTATCCGCGTGCGATCAGGGCGTCGACGGTGGCGCGCCCGACCCCTGCGGTTCCGCCTGCGACGACGGCGACGGGATTGTGATCACGGGTCATTCTGGTCGTCTCCTTCAGATAGGTTGCCTGCAAAACGCGCGCCCGCTTGCAGCGGTTCCGGCGCATTTTTCCGGCTTTCCCGGAACTTCGCCCCCCGGTCACCGCGTTGGGAAGGCAGATCCCAAACGGGAAAGGAGAGACCAATGAATACGCTGACCGACCTCTATCTGGACGAACTCAAGGACATCCGGTCCGCCTGTGCGCAATCGCGCGAGGTGACGATCAAGCTGGAAGAAGCCGCGACCGATCCCGCGCTGAAAGAGGCGCTGCATGCCGGTCACAAGGGCATTTCCGACGGCATCGCGATGCTGGACCAGGTCATCAAGGGCCACGGGGCCGACCCCGATGGCGAATTCTGCAAGGGAATGGAAGGCCTGGTGAAAGAGGCCAGGAAGCACGCGCTGGACGAAGATTTCGGCGACGACGCGGTGCGCGATGCGATGATCATCACTCAGTATCAGCGCATGGCCCACTATGCGATTGCCGGCTACGGCTGCGTCAAGGCGTTTGCCAAACGTCTGGGCCTGGACGAAGACGCCCGCCACCTCGACACCCATCTGAGCAACACCTACGACGGTGACGAAAAGATGACCGAACTGGCAATGGGTGGCATCAACGCCGACGCCAAGGCTGCGTAAGCCTTGACCGACCGATGATCGAGGGCGGCCCCGGTGGGCCGCCCTTTGTCGTCTCAGGTGGTCACGTCAGGGTCGATGCGCCCGATGTGCCCCTGGAAATCGGCCAGCGCCAAGGTCGCGGCACGCACGTCGTCCAGTTTGGACGGGTCGTCCAGATCGTCCGCGCTGAACGCCTCCAGGTAGCAGCGGATCGTTGCGCCGACGGTCCCCGTTCCAGAGGTGCGTAGCATGGCGCGCGCGCCCCCCTCGTAGCCGATCATCAGCCCCTGATTGGCGCTGACCGAGCCGTCGACCGGATCGTTGTAGGTAAACTCTTCTGCCGTCTCGACCGTCAGACCGGCAAAGGTCTGACCGGGCAGGCTGTCCAGCCGTGCGCGCACCCCGTCCATGAGCGCATCCGCCCCTTCGGTCGGGACGGCTTCGAAATCGAGACGAGTATAATAGTTCCGTCCGTAGTCATCCCAATGCGCCGCCAACAGATCCGCCACCGACATCTTGCGCGCGGCCAGGATGTTCAGCCAGAACAGCACAGCCCAAAGGCCGTCCTTTTCGCGGATGTGGTCCGATCCCGTGCCCGCGCTTTCCTCGCCGCAGATGGTGACCTTGCCCGCGTCCAGCAGGTTGCCGAAGAATTTCCAGCCTGTGGGCGTGGCATAGATGCCGATGCCCAGTTTCTCGGCCACGCGGTCGGCGGCCCCCGACGTCGGCATCGACCGCGCCACGCCAGCCAGGCGTCCGGCATAGGCGGGCACGTGCTGCGCATTGGCGGCCAGCACCGCCAGGCTGTCTGACGGCGACACATAGGCCCCGCGGCCCACGATCATGTTGCGGTCGCCGTCCCCGTCCGAGGCCGCACCGAAATCGGGGGCATCCGGTCCCATCATCCGGTCCATCAGCTCCTTGGCCCAGACCGGGTTCGGGTCGGGGTGCCCGCCGCCGAAGTCCGGGGACGGCGTGCCGTTGACCACCGATCCAGCGGGGGCACCCAGCGTTCCCTCCAGGATCTTGGTGGCATAGGGGCCGGTGACCGCGTGCATGGCGTCAAAGCTGATCGTGAATCCGCCCGCGATCATCGCGCGGATCGCGTCGAAGTCGAAGATCGAGGCCATCAGCGTCTCGTAATCCGTGACCGGGTCCACGATGGTGACGGCCATCTCGCCCAGTGTCGTGTCGCCGTCGGAGTTCAGATCCACATCGGGCACGTCGGCCTTGTGATAGACGTCGATGGTCTTGGTCCGCTCGAAAATCGCGTTGGTCACACCCTCGGGGGCAGGGCCGCCGTTGGGCGTGTTGAACTTGATGCCGAAATCCTCGTCCGGGCCGCCGGGGTTGTGGCTGGCCGACAGGATGATGCCGCCGTCGGTCTTGTTCAGACGGATCAGGTGCGACGCGGCAGGCGTCGACAAAAGGCCGCCGCGTCCGACGATGACCCGCGCGGCCCCGTTGGCGGCGGCCATCTTCAGGATCGTCTGGATCGCCTCGGCATTGAAATAGCGTCCGTCTCCGCCGACCACGAAGGTCTTGCCCGCTGCCCCGCCGATGCCGTCGAAAATCGCCTGAACGAAGTTTTCCAGGTAACCGGGTTCCATGAACACGCGGGTCTTCTTGCGCAGGCCAGAGGTGCCGGGTTTCTGCCCGTCGATGGGCTGTGTTGTGTGTTGGGTCATGTCTCGGTCCTCGATGGCTCAAGCGATAGGGCGATGACGGAGGCGGCCGGGATCGGCGCGCTTCGCTGGTCGGGTTCCTCTGCCACGAGGGCATCCGGAGCGGTGGTGTCGATGTGGCGGGTCCAGACCGTGCCCTCGGGGGCGGGTGGCAGGCTGACGCGGGCGGGACGGTCGGCGCGGTTGAAGGCGATCAGAACGACGTCCGTCTCGCTTTCGTTCACGGTGGTTTCCGCCGAAGGCCGCTTGACCAGACAGAACCGCGCCAGCGCCGGATCGCGCCATTCCAGCGGTTGACCGGCAAAGTCGCGCCAGATCACATCGGGCATCCCGTCCGCCTCGCGCTGACGTCCATGCAGGAAACGGGACTGCCGCACCGTGGCGTGGTCGCGTCGAAAGGCGGACAGACGCGCGACAAAGGCCGTCAACGCGTCGTCCCCGGACCAATCGATCCATCCGATGTCGCTGTCCTGGCAATAGGCGTTGTTGTTGCCGCCCTGGCTGTTGCCGACCTCGTCGCCGGCCAGCAACATGGGCGTGCCCTGCGACAGGAACATCGTCGCCAGCAAGTTGCGCGCCCGCAGCGCCCGCTTGGCCAGGATCACGGGATCGTCGGTCGCCCCTTCGACCCCGCAGTTGTCGGAGTAATTGCCGGAATGCCCGTCGCGGTTGTCTTCGAGGTTCGCGGCGTTGTGTTTTTCGTTGTAGGCCGTGACGTCAGCCAGGGTGAATCCATCGTGGCTGGTCAGGAAATTGATCGACGCCCAGGTCCGCCGCCCGTTGCAATCGAACTTGTCGGCAGAGCCCAGCAGCTTGCCGCCCAACTCCTGCGTGGCGTGGTCGTCGCCTTTCCAGAATCGCCGCGCGGTGTCGCGGAACCCGTCGTTCCACTCGGAGAATTCGTAGGGGAAATTGCCCAGTTGATAGCCACCGGGCCCCAGGTCCCAGGGTTCGGCAATCAGACGCACCTGGCTGAGGATCGGATCCTGGCGCAACGCGTCGAGAAAGCCGCCATGGGGGTCGAACCCATAGCTTTCGCGCCCCAGCGTCGTCGCCAGATCGAACCGAAAACCGTCGATCCCCATCTGCGTCACCCAGAACCGCAGGCTGTCCAACACCATCCGCAGGACGTGCGGGTTGGTCATGTTCAGCGTATTTCCGGTGCCCGCGTCATTCACATAATAGCGTTTTTGCCCGTCGATCAGGCGGTAGTAGCTGGCATTATCGAGGCCGCGGAACGCCAGGGTCGGGCCGGTCTGATCGCCCTCGGCGGTGTGGTTGTAGACCACGTCCATCAGCACCCGGATGCCCGCATCGTGGAACCGCTGCACCATGGCGCGGAACCCGGCAAACCCGGCGGGGCCGAAATAGCGCGGCTCGGGCGCGAAAAACCCGATCGTATTATACCCCCAGTAGTTGCGCAGTCCCTTTTCGATCAGGAAACCGTCGTCGGGGAAGGCCTGCACCGGCAGCAATTCGATGGTGGTGGCCCCGATCCGGTGCAGATGTTCGATCACCGAATCCGAGGCCAGACCCTCGTAGGTGCCGCGCAGATGCTCCGCCACGTCGGGGTGCAGCATGGTCAGGCCCTTGGCGTGGGCCTCGTAGATCAGCTCCGACGCAGGCACACCGGCAAGCGGGCTGAGCGCCGGTTCAAACAAGTCGGGCCGCGAGATCACCGATTTGGGCACGAACGGCGCGCTGTCGCGGGCATCGAATGACAGGTCGACCGATGGATCCATGCGATCAAACCCGTAGGTTTCCGAGGCGTGGGCGAACCGTCCGTGAAATTCGCGCGCATAGGGGTCGATCAGCAGCTTGTTGGCGTTGAACCGGTGGCCTCGCTCCGGCTGATAGGGACCATCCACCCGGTAGCCGTACAGCGTTCCGTAAGGCAGCCCGGCTACATAGCCGTGCCAGATCGGTCCGGTGCGTTCCGGCAGCGGCAGGCGCGCGACCTCTTGCTGGCCGTCGGGCGAAAAGAGACACAAGCTGACCTGTGTCGCATGTTCGGAATAGACGGCGAAATTCGCCCCCTCGCCGTCGTGGGTCACGCCCATGGTTTTGGGCGTGCCGCTGGTGAGTGTGTATTGGGTCACGTCAGCCTTCGATCAGGTCAGTGAACAGCGCGTGATAGGCCTGCGCAGAGGCGTCCCATCCCACCGGCTGACGCATAGCCCGTCTCTGCATCCCCGCCCAGACCTTGGGCTGGGCATAAAGCGAGATGGTGCGCGAAATCGCCTGTTCCAGCGCGGGCGCGGTGATCGGGGCGAATTGCACACCCGTGGCCACACCCATATCCAAGGCCGCTGGATTGGCGTCGATCACCGTATCGGCCAACCCACCCGTGCGCGCCACAACCGGGATCGTGCCATAGCGCAGACCATACAGCTGCGTCAGGCCGCAGGGTTCGAACCGCGACGGGATCAAGATGGCGTCGGACCCGGCCTGCATCAGGTGCGACAGCGGCTCATCATAGCCGATGATCGTGCCGACCTGGCCCGGGTAGCGACTGGCCGCCTCGGCAAAGCCACGCTCCAACCCCTTGTCGCCACTGCCAAGCAGGGCCAGCCGCCCCCCTTCGGCCAACATCGCGGGCAGGGCCTCAAGCAGCAGGTCCAGGCCTTTCTGTTCGGTCAGGCGGCTGATCACGCAAAACAGCGGGCCGTCGCCCGGTGCCAACCCAAAGCGGGCCTCCAGCACGGATTTGTTCGCGGCCTTCCGCTTGAGTGTGCGGGCGGAATAGGGCGTGTCGATGGAAGGATCGTCGTCCGGGTTCCAGACGTCCAGATCAATGCCGTTCACGATGCCGGACAAATCCGATCGCCGCGCCCGCATGACCCCATCCAGCCCCATGCCGAACCCCGGCTCCATCAGTTCCCGCGCGTAGGTAGGGCTGACGGTCGTGATCCGGTCGGCCAGCATCAGCCCGGTCTTGAGAAAGCTGAAGCCGCCGTAATATTCGCCCCGGTCCACGTCGAACATGGAATGCGACAGGCCCAGCGGGCCCATCACCTCGGGGGCATAGACGCCCTGAAACGCGATGTTGTGAATGGTCATGACCGTCGGCACGTCCACTTGCCAGTCGGTCAGATAGGCGGGCACCAGTGCGGCCTGCCAATCATGGGCGTTGACCAGATCCGGCGTCCAGTCGCCCAGGTCGCCGCGGGCGATCATTGCCCCCACCCGGCTTAGGGCGCCGAAGCGCAGCGCGTTGTCGTGCCAATCCTGACCGTTGCCATCCAGATAAATGTTGCCGGGCCGGTCAAACAGATGCGGTGCGTCCAGCAGCAAAAGGTCGATGCCGCGCGCCGTGACCGCCAGCACCCGTGCCGGCCCGCCATGCAGATCCGGCAGCGACAGAACCTCGGTGCCCTGCGCCACTTCGCCCGACAAGGCAGGGTAGGCGGGCAGCAACACCCGGACCCTCGCCCCCAGGGGGGGCAGGGACTTGGGCACGGCTCCGATCACATCGGCCAGCCCGCCTGTCTTGATGAAGGGCGCGCATTCCGAGGCAACAAAGAGCAGGTTCATCAGTCTTCCAATCGGTCGATCATCTTTTTGGTGATCAGGCAGATCCCGTTTTCGGTGCGTCGGAACCGTTTCGCGTCCAGGTCCGGGTCTTCGCCCACGACCAGGCCTTCGGGGATATGCACCCCCCGGTCGATCACGACGTCCTTCAACCGTGCGTTTCGCCCGATGTCCACATAGGGCATGGCCACAACACCCGACAATTCCGCGTAGGAATGGGTTCGCACCCCGGTAAACAGCAAGCACCGGTCCAGCGTCGAGCCAGAGATGATGCAGCCCCCCGATACCATCGACGACACGGCATGCCCCTTACGGCCTGCTTCGTTGTGGATGAACTTGGCCGGGGCGGTCAGTTCCTGGTTGGTCCAGATCGGCCATTCGGTGTCGTAGAGGTCCAGCTCCGGCTCGAAATCGGTCAGGTCGATGTTGGCCTGCCAAAAGGCATCGACGGTGCCGACGTCACGCCAATAGGCCTTCTTTTCCAGCCCCGTCTTGACGCAAGAGCGGCCGAAGGGATGGGCGATGGCCTTGCCATTGGCGACGATGGCCGGAATGATGTCCTTGCCGAAATCGTTCTCGCTGTCGGGGTTGGCGTCGTCCGCGCGCAGCAGTTTTGCCAGGTACTCTGTCTCGAAGACGTAGATCCCCATCGAGGCCAGTGCCAGGTCCGGGTGGCCGGGCATCGCGGGCGGATCGGCGGGCTTTTCCATGAATTCGATGATGTTGTCGTTCTCGTCGACGTGCATCACGCCAAAGGCGCGGGCCTCCATCCGGGGGACTTCGATGCAGCCCACCGTCACATCCGCGCCGCTATCGACGTGGTGTTTGATCATCAGGGAATAGTCTTGCTTGTAGATGTGATCGCCCGCCAGGATCACGATGTACTTGGGACCGTAGCCTTCGATGATTTCCAGGTTCTGGGTCACGGCGTCGGCCGTGCCGCGATACCAGTTGTCGTTCCCCATCTGCTGCGAGGCAGGCAGAATATCGAGGCTCTCGTTGCGCTCGGCCCGGAAGAACGACCAGCCGCGTTGCAGGTGACGAATCAGGGAATGCGCCTTGTACTGGGTGGCGACGGCGATCCGGCGGATGCCGGAGTTCACGGCGTTGGACAGGGGAAAGTCGATGATCCGGCTCTTGCCGCCGAAATACATCGCCGGTTTGGCCCGGATGTCCGTCAGCTCGTAAAGTCGGCTGCCGCGACCTCCTGCCAGAACGAAGGCCATGCTCTGCTGCGCCAGCCGCTGCGATTCCCTGTCGGTCATGTCGTCTCCTCCCAAAGCGTCGTTCCCATTTAGTCTAGTTCGAAAATCAGTGTGGACAGAGGCGGCACCGTGATCACGATGCTCTGCGCCCGGCCCGAGGCGGCGATGTCCTCGGACGACACGCCCCCCAGGTTGCCCTCACCGGTGCCGCCATAGTCCAGCGCATCGGTGTTCATCCGCTCAGCCCAATGTCCGGCCTGGGGCACGCCGATGCGACGGCCCTCGCGCAGAACCGGGGTCATGTTGGTGACGACCACGACCGGTTTCGTCCCGTCTGCCCCCAGCCGGGCCCAGACGAACAGCGATTCCTCGACCGCGCCGCCTTCGATCCATTCGAAGCCCTCGGGCTTGGTGTCCCGCTCGAACAGGGCGGGCACCGCGCGGTAGGTCGCGTTCAGGTCGCGGACGAGTGCCTGAATGCCCTGATGCTGCGGGATATCCAGCAGGTGCCAGTCGAGCGAGCCGTCGTGGTTCCATTCGCGCCCCTGCGCGAACTCGCAGCCCATGAACAACAGTTTCTTGCCCGGATGCCCCCACATGAACCCCAGATACGCCCGCAGGTTGGCGAATTTCGCGTCGCCATCGCCGGGCATCTTGTCCAGCAGGCTGCCCTTGCCGTGCACCACCTCGTCATGGCTGATCGGCAGGACGAAGTTTTCCGAAAAGGCGTAGTTCAGCCCGAAGGTGATCAACCCGTGGTGATACTTCCGGTTGATCGGGTCCTCTTCCATGTAGCGCAGGGTGTCGTTCATCCACCCCATGTTCCACTTGTAGCCAAAGCCCAGTCCGCCGCTGTCGACCATGCCGGACACGGCCGGAAAGGCGGTGGATTCCTCGGCGATGGTCACGACTCCGTCCAGCTGTCCGTAGACGGTGACATTGGTCGATTGCAAAAAGGCGATGGCTTCCAGGTTTTCGCGCCCGCCGTCCTTGTTGGGGATCCATTCGCCGTCCTTGCGGGAATAATCACGATACAGCATCGAGGCCACGGCATCGACGCGCAGACCGTCGATGTGATGTTCGTCCAACCAGTAAAGCGCGTTGGCCGTCAGATAGTTCGACACCTCGGCACGGCCGTAGTTGAAGACCAGCGTGTTCCAATCCGGGTGGAACCCCTCGCGCCGGTCGGCATGTTCATAAAGCGGGGTGCCATCCAGCCGGCCCAGGCCATGCGCGTCCTCCGGGAAATGGCCCGGCACCCAGTCCAGGATCAGGCCCAGCCCCGCGACATGGCACGCCTCTACGAAGGCGCGGAATTCGCGCAGGGTGCCGTGTCGGATGGTGGGCGCGAACAGGCCGACCGGCTGATAGCCCCAGGACCCGTCAAAGGGGAATTCGCTGATCGGCATCAGCTCGATATGGGTGAAACCCATATCCCTGGCGTAGCGCACCAGGTCGTCGGCCAGTTCCAGGTAGGACAGGGGGCGGTTGCCGTCTTCGGGGACGCGCTTCCAGGATCCGAGGTGCACCTCGTAGACGGTGACGGGGGCGTCGACGGCGATGGCCTGCCCGCGCTTGCCCATCCAGTCCGCATCGGCCCAGTCGAAGCCGTCCAGCGCACGCACGACCGACGCCGTGGCGGGCGGGTGCTCGGCCCCGAAACCGAAGGGATCCGCCTTTTGCGGCAGCAGGTTGCCGTCGGCCCCGATGATTTCGTATTTGTAATGCTCGCCCTCGCCGATACGAGGGACAAAGATTTCCCAGACACCGGTAGTGCCCCGTCCACGCATCACGTGGCGGCGTCCGTCCCAGGTGTTGAAGTCGCCCACAACGGACACCCGCTGTGCATTGGGCGCCCAGATCGCGAAATGGGTGCCCGCGACGCCCTCATGGGTCATCACATGTGCCCCCAGCACGCGCCACAGTTGCCGGTGAGAGCCTTCGCCGATCAGATGCTCGTCCAGGTCGCCCATCACCGGGCCAAAGGCATAGGTATCCTCGGTCTCCCAGGTGGTGTCGTCATGGGTGACGCGCAGCAGATAGCGGAACCGGGTCTTGCGGCGGGTGGCGGCCTCGAACAGACCGTCGCGGACCTCTTTCAGGGTAGCAATCCGGCGTTTCGTCTTGGCGTCGATGACATCGACCGCGCTGGCACCGGGCAGGAACGCCCGCACGACCAGCTTGCCGTTCACCTCATGCAGGCCAAGGCAGGAAAAGGGGTCAGCGAGCCGGCCCGTGGTGATCGCTTCGATCTCCGCATCCGTCAGTGTCGTCATGATGACCCCCCATTTGCCGTCTTACAGCAGCGACTTTGCCCCCCAGATGTCGCGGGCGTAACCCGCAATCGTCCTGTCGGAGCTGAACCACCCCATCCGCGAGGTGTTCAACGCGGCCTTCCGCATCCATTCCTTCGGATCGCGGTAGTCCTTGTCAATCTGGCGCTGTGTTTCGAAATATCCATCGAAGTCTGGCGTCACGAGGAAATAGTCGTGGTCCCAAAGCATCCCGAGCACGTCGCCGAACCGGTTGTCGCCGTCCGAGAAAACGCCGTTGGCGATCTGGCCCAACACCCGTTTCAGACGGGGTGACGCCTCGATCGCGGCGCGGGCATAGTCGGGCTCGGCGCGGTGGGCCTGCACTTCGGCGGCGGTCAGACCAAACAGATAGAAGTTCTCGGCCCCGACCTGTTCGCGGATCTCCACGTTCGCGCCATCCAGGGTGCCGACGGTCAGCGCGCCGTTCAGCGACAGCTTCATGTTGCCGGTGCCCGAAGCTTCCTTGCCCGCGGTCGAGATCTGTTCGGACAGATCGGCGGCGGGGATCAGGCGTTCGGCCATCGACACGTTGTAGTTCTCGGGAAAGACCACCTGCAACCAGTCGCGCGTGACCGGGTCGGTGTTCACCTTGGCGGCGACGCCGTTGATCAACTCGATGATCGACTTGGCCATGGCATAGCCGGGGGCGGCCTTGCCACCGAACAGCTTTACGCGCGGGGTCCAGTCGGCGCTGGGCGCATCGTGCATGTCGTTCCACAGCGCGATGGTTTCCAGGATGTTCAGAAGCTGACGCTTGTATTCGTGAATCCGCTTGATCTGGATGTCGAACATCGCGTCGGGGTTCAGGCGCGCGCCGTCGCGGTCCTTGAGCCATTGGGCCAGACGCACCTTGTTGGCCCGCTTGGCGGCGGCGAATTGATCCAGGAAACCGGCATCGGGGATATGCAGTTCCAGCTGAGTCAGCTGTTCCAGATCCGCGACCCATTCGTTTCCGATCGTCTCGGTGATCAGGCCCGACAACGCAGGGTTCGCCGAATACAGCCAGCGGCGCGGGGTGATCCCGTTGGTCTGGTTGATGATCCGGTCCGGATAGGCGCGGTGCAGGTCGTGGAACACGGTTTCCTTGACCAGGTCCGAGTGCAGAGCCGAGACGCCGTTGACCTTGTGAGCCAGCACAAAGGCCAGATCGCCCATCTTGACCTCGCCGTGCTCGATCAACTGGGTGCCGTTCTCGGCCGAGACGCGGTCGTGCAGGCCGCGGACAATGTCGTAGTGACGCGGCAGAATGCCCTGGAACATGCCCTCGGGCCAACGCTCCAACGCTTCGGGCAGCAGGGTGTGGTTGGTGTAGCCCAGGCAGGTCTGCGCCAGGTCGATCGCCGCGTCGAAGGTCAGGCCGTGCTCGTCTTCCAACAGGCGGATCAGCTCGGGCCCGGCCAGCGCGGGATGGGTGTCGTTGAGCTGAATGGCGACGTGATCGGCCAGGGTGGCGATCTCGTATCCTTCGGACTTGAACCGGCGCAGCAGGTCACGCAGCGAGGCGGAGGTAAAGAAATACTCCTGCTTCAGGCGCAGGGCCTTGCCCTCGTCGGTGGTGTCATCGGGATAGAGCACGCGGCTGAGCGTCCGGGCCAGCGCTTCGGGGGCAGAGGCCCCGATGTAGTCGCCGCGATTGAACGCCTCCAGGTCGAAATTCCGGTTCGGCAGCGCTGACCACAGGCGCAGCGTGTTCACCCATTTGCCCTGCCAGCCGACGACGGGCGTGTCGTGCGCCTTGGCAATGACGGTGTCGGCGGGGTGCCAGACGGCGCGGGCCCCCTTGTAGTCCACATGCCCGCCAAAACCTATTTCATAGCGCGCCTCGGGACGCTCGAATTCCCAGACGTTGCGCTGACCCAGCCAGGTCTCGGCGCTTTCGATCTGCACGCCGTCGCGGAAATGCTGCTCGAACAGGCCGTGCTCATACCGGATGCCATAGCCATAGGCCGGGATGCCAAGGGTCGAAAGACTGTCGAGGAAACAGGCCGCAAGACGCCCCAACCCGCCGTTGCCCAACGCGGCATCGGGTTCCAGCGCGACCAGCTCGGCATAGTCCTGACCCAGGGATGCCATCGCCTCGCGGGCGATGTCTTCCAGCCCCAGGTTGAGGGTCACATCCTCGATCAGGCGCCCGATCAGGAACTCCATCGACAGGTAATAGACTCGCTTGCCCTGCTTGGCATAGGTCGCGCGCGTGCTTTCGAACCAGGGGTCCACGACCCGGTCGCGCACGGCCATCGACATGGCCAGACGCCAATCGTGGCGGGTCGCATGGTCGGGATCCTTCCCAAGCGAGGCTTTCAGGTGACGCTGGATCGCGTCGGCAAAAAGTTCGCTGGTGGGCAACTGAAACAGGTCCTTGGGCACGTGGAAAGGTCCTCGATGAATGCGTCCGAATGGACAGGTGGGCGTTTTGCCCATTTCGGCAAGGGAGAAACACAGGAGTCACGCTGTGTCGCGACATCTCGCGCAGCGCAAGGGCACTGGACCCATGATTAGATGCAAATAGGGGACAATGGTTCCCCCATTCGACACAATCCCGCCCTGCTGATTGCGCAAGCCTCAGCGCGGGGCAGACGACAGCACGATGACTTGCCACGGGGACAGCGGGACGATTCCCCGCAGGTGCCGCGTCGTCTGGGCCTGCTCGAACAGGGGCCAACCCGTCAGGTGCAGGCGGTCGGGCAGGGCATAGTCCACGGGTTGGCTGCTCAGGTTGCCGATGACGGCAATCCATGCCGCATCCAGCCGGCGCGTATAGGCCATCACCTGCGGATGGTCCGCGTCAAACGGGGTGTAACGCCCCTGTCGGATGACCTCCGATTGCGCCCGCAGGGTCGCCAACGCGCGATACCGCGCCGACACACCGTCCGGATCGGCCAGATCCGCAGCGACGTTGAGCGTGGCATGGTTCGGATTGACCTCGATCCAGGGCGTGCCGGTGGTGAACCCCGCCTGCGGCCCGTCGGTCCACTGCATCGGAGTGCGCGCGTTGTCGCGACCGTTCTCGTTGGCTCCGGCCAGGAAATCCGTCTCTGCCACGCCCGCCGCCATCTGCAACCGATGGAAGTTCAGCGTCTCGACATCGCGGAACTGATCGAGCCGGGTGAACGCCGCGTTCGTCATCCCGATTTCTTCGCCCTGATAGACGTAGGGCGTGCCCTTCATAAGGTGCAGCACGGTGGCCAGCGCCTTGGCCGAAGCGACCCTGTGTTCGCCGTCGTCGCCGTATTTCGACACCGCGTGCGGCAGGTCGTGGTTGCCCCAGAACAGGGAATTCCACCCATCCTGGGCACACACCTCCTGCCAGGTGTTCAGCACCCGCTTCAACGCGGGCCAATCCACCGGGCGGGGCCGCCACTTGCCGTGTTCCGGGTCATGACCCGCGATCACATGGGCGAACTGGAACACCATCGACAATTCGCCCCGGTCGCGCCCACAATAAAGCAGCGCCGTTTCGGGCGTGGCACTCCAGGTTTCGCCGACGGTGACCACGTCGCGACCCGCCAGAACGGCGGCGTTCATTTCCTGCAGGTGCGGGTGCAGGGTCGGCCCGTCGGTGGTGATGCCCCGGTCCACGTCCTTGCCGATCAGGTCGATCACATCCATGCGGAAGCCCGCGACCCCCCGATCCAACCACCATCGCATCATGTCGTGCACCTCGGCCCGCATGTCCGCGCAGTCCCAGTTCAGGTCCGGCTGTTTTGGGTCGAAAAGGTGGAAATAGTACTGACCGGCAACCTCGTCCCAGGTCCAGGCGGGGCCGCCAAAGACCGATTGCATCCCGTTGGGCGGTCCACCATCCGGGCCTGCGTTGCGCCAGATATACCAGTCACGGCGTGGGCTGGCCGGGTCGGCCCGCGCCTCCTGAAACCACGCGTGTTCGTCGGAGGTGTGGTTGACCACCAGGTCCATGACGATGCGGATGCCGCGTGCACGGGCCTGGGCCAGCAAGTCATCGAAATCGGACAGCGTCCCGAACTCCGGCGCGATGTCGCGGTAGCCCGAAATGTCGTAGCCGTTGTCCGCCATGGGCGAGCGGTAAACGGGCGAGAGCCAGATAAAGCCCACGCCCAGATCCGCCAGGTAGTCCAGTTTCGAGGTGATCCCCGGAATGTCCCCGATCCCGTCGCCGTTGCTGTCGCAAAAGCTGCGGGGATAGATCTGATACCCCGTGGCCGCCTGCCACCAGGGGGCGCTCATGCCCCCGGGCGGCCGATCCAGACGCCGTTCGGGCCTAGTTCGACCCCGTCTTCGACCACCTTTGCCGCGATCTCCAACAAGGGCGCGCCGACGCCCAGGCCCAGAACCTCGACCGCCTCGGGGCCGAGGTTCATGACACACAGAACATCGTCGCCTCGGGTAAAGGCCATGACCGGTTCCGGCGCGTCCAGAAAGACGGTCTTGCCCGTGCGCAGCGCCGGTTCGTCGCGGCGCAGGTGCAGCAGTGCGCGGAACGCTTCCAACACCGATCCGTCGACCCCTGCCTGGGTATCCACCGCGCGCGCGGTCTGCGGCGCCTTGGCGGGCAGCCAGGTCGTCTCTGCGGTCGAAAAGCCACCATTAGGGGCCCCTGCCTCCCAGGCCATGGGCGTGCGCGACGGGTCGCGGCCCTTGACCAACGGCCAGAAGCTCTTGCCCTCGGGGTCGACGATCTCGTGGCGTTCCAGATCGGTGTCGGCCTGGCCCAGCTCTTCTCCCTGATACATGCAGATGCCGCCTTCCAGCGTCAGGAGCACCGCCCCCGCCAGTTTGGCCAGTGCGTCCTGATCGGCACCGATGTCGGACCAGCGGCTGACGGGACGGTTGTGATCATGGCTCGACATGGCCCAGCAGGGATAGCCGCCCTGACCCGGCGCGATCATCGATTCCACCTGGGCGCGGATATAGTCGGCGGTGAAATGCGGCCCGGTCAGCGCCAGCGTATAGCCCATGTTGAGCCGCTTGCCGGTGGTGTATTCCGTCATCCGCTCGACCGGGTGGTGGCCTTCGCCGATCTCGCCCACGGTCATGGTCGCGCCGTAGCTGTCCATGACCTCGCGCACCCGCTCCATGAACTCCAGGTTTTCTGGCTGGTTCTTGGAATGGATCGGGTACTGCATCTCGAAGGGTTTCGAATCCGGCTCCGACTTTTCACGCCAGTCGGGCGGGTTGTCGCGCAGTTCAGGGTCCTGGAAGTAGTGGTTCACCGCGTCCAGGCGGAAGCCGTCGACCCCCCGGTCCAGCCAGAACCGCAACGTATCCAGAATCCACGCCTGCACGTCGGGGTTGTGGGCGTTGAAATCGGGCTGCTCGGACAGGAACTGGTGAAAGTAGTATTGCTTGCGTCGGGTGTCCCAGGTCCAGGCGGGGCCGCCGAAAATCGCCTGCCAGTTGTTCGGCGGGCTGCCGTCCTCCTTGGGGTCGGCCCAGACGTACCAATCGGCCTTGGGGTTGTCTCGGCTCTGACGGCTTTCCTCGAAAAAGGGATGTTCTTCGCTGGAATGAGAAAACACCTGGTCGATGATGACCTTCAGGCCCAGCTCATGCGCCCGCGCCACCATCGCTTCGAAATCCTCCATCGTTCCGAACGACGGATCGACCCCGCGATGGTCGCTGACGTCATAGCCCATGTCCGCCATGGGGGAGGTGAAGAACGGGCTGACCCAGATCGCATCGACGCCCAGGGCGGCCACGTGGTCCAGCCGCCGGGTGATCCCCTTCAGGTCGCCGGAGCCGTCGCCGTCGTCATCCTGATAGGACCGGGGATAGATCTGATAGATGACCGCACCGCGCCACCATTCTGCATTTTCGGCCATCCAGGGCCTCCACTTCCAAACCGCTTTGCATGACTAGACGGGCCACCCGTCCGGTTTGCAAGCGGTCTCAGAGGTCGCGAGCGATCTGTTCGGCAAGTTGCAGCCACGCGGCCTCATGCGCGGCAATGATATCGACATAGTCCTGGCCCGCGACGGGTGCTGTGATGGCAAAGGGTTCGACCAACCCGCGCGCGCCTTCGCGGCGCAACGCATAGCTGCCCGTGAACCGCAGGGTGCCGGACGACTGGACGATCATGTCTTCGACAAAGACCGAGACTTCGACATCGGGAAACCCGCCCAACGGCCAGGGTTCGACCGCGACCTGCGCGTCGGTGATGACGTTGAGGTGGCGCATCAGGCTGCCGGCCATCGCCCGGTCGGGCAGGTCCGCCCAAAGCCGGCTGGTGTCGGTGGTCAACGATCCGTCGGGCTGTTGCACCGGGATTTCCTGGTTCACCGCGTATTCCGGGATCGAAACCTCGTTTACCTGTACCGTGTTCGCCCGCACGTTCAGGCGCAGCTCGGACTCCGTCGGTGGGGGCGCGAAATACTGCGTCGAGGAACAGGCAGACAGCGCCAGAAGCGCAGGGATCAAAAGTCGCATCAGGTCACCTTCCCAGCAGCAGGGAGTTCGGGTTGCGTTCGATGGTCCGCGCGAGCGACGACACGTCCTCGGCGGCGCGCACGGCGGCACGCAGCGCGGCATAGAGTTCGGTGTTCACTCGGCTGCCATCCCCATAGGACGCCAGCACGCCGCCCGCCTGCGTCGTCAGCGTCTGCAACCGGTTCACCAGCGCGGGCAGGTCCTGCGCCGCCGTGGCGATGCTGTCCGCCGCCCCGGAGGTGGAGCGGAGCGTGGTGTTCAGGTTCTCCAGCGTGCCGCCGGTGCGGATCGTCTCGATCGTCAGGCGCAGCTCTTCCAGGGTTTCGACCAGGACGACGGGCACGTCGTCGGCTTCGTCGGACGACAGGAAGGCATCGGCGGTGCGCATCAGATCGGTGGTGGAGGTCACCAGATCCTCCAACGCCAAGGCCTCGGTCTTCGCCGTCAGGCGGTTCAGCCCGGCGCCCAACTCCTCGGCCTGCGCCATCACCCGCTGGGCGGAGGCCGAGAGTTCCGGCAGATTGGCCGTGCCCTCGGCCACGGCGACAGCGGCGGCTTCGGCGGCTTCCAGCGCGGCGGTCAGGCGGGCGGTGGCCTCGGCGGCGGCCAACTCGGCGGTGATCGCGCGGACGTCGGCGGCGGTCGCGGCCAGGTCGCGCAGGATCGCGTCCAGCTCGGGCGAGGCGATCAGCGCCTGGCCGTCCTGCATCAGGGCCAGCGTCGCGGCGGGCAGGGCGCGCGTTGCCTCGTCCGACAGCAGGATCTCGGCATCGGTGACCAGCGCGTTGATGTTCTCGGTAACGGCACCCAGCCCGACGGTGCCCGAGGCGATGTTGCGCGCGGCTTCGGTGGCCGCCGACAAGGCGTCGTTCAGCATCGGGGCCAGCGCGGTCTGCGCCACATCCGCCGTGATCGCGGCAATGTCCGCCGAGGCGGTTTCCAGGTTGCCAAGCACGGCGCGGAGCTCAGGCGTCGCCAGCAGGTCGCGTCCCTCGGTAAGCAATTCCCGGCCTTCGTCCAGCGCGGCCAGCGCGGCACCAGGCAGGGCCTGTGTCGCCTCATCGGACAGCAAGACCTCGGCCCCTTCGGCCACTGCGGTCAGTCGTTCGGTCAGGGTGTCCAGATCGACCGTCGCCCGTGCGATGTTGTCGGCCGCAGATCCCGCGCTTTCCAGGGTGTCCGACAGGCTGGCGACAAGGGCGATCTCTTCCAGCTCGGTGGTCAGCCGCGCGACGGTCGCGGAAATCGTTTCGATATCCAGCAGGACGCTGGCCACCTGCGGCGAGGAAATGATGCCGCGCCCGTCCCGGATCAGACCGCGTCCGTCTTCGATCGCGGCCAGGGCCGCGCCCGGAATGGCCCGCGTGTCCGGGTCGCCCGCGATGCGGTTGAGGTTGTTGAGAAGATCGGTGGCCGAAGTCAGCAATTCTTCCACCGGCAGGGCCGCGATCCGGTCCATAACGCCTGCCGCGCTGGAGGCGAGACCGGAGTCCTCGGTTTCGATCGAAGGGATCAGCGGGTTGTCGGCGACGCCGATTTCCAACCGGGCCGGCGGCGCACCCGCTGTCTGGACAAGGTCGATGGCCAATTCCCCACCGAACAGGCCAAGCCCGACCAACTGCGCGCGCAACCCGTCTTCGACCAGTCCCCCGATGAAATCGAGCCCGGCGAGTTCCGAAACCTCGCCTTCCTGACCCATCTTGACCGGCTGCAGATCCATGACGGCAAGCAATTGGACCTGCCGGGTCGGATCGTCGGGGCGGATAAAGCCGTTGATCGAGGTCACCGACCCGACGCGCACCCCGTTGTAGCGCACCGACGCGCCCTGCCGCAGGCCTGCGATGGCCGACGGGAACAGGGTCGACAGCTTGACCGACCGCGCCGACGGCGTCTCGAAGGTCGAGGCGCGCGCTGCGCTTTCGTCAGCAAAGATCTCATAGACGTGGCCTTCGCCGATCCCCGAGCCGCCAGAGATCAGCGTGTCGAAGTTGAGCCCGCCTTCCAGCAGGGTCGCCACCGATCCCAGCCGCAGGTCCACGCCGCCCGCGCCGATGTTCACCGACACGCCCGAGGCATCCCAGAACCGCGTCGCGGTCGACAGTTGGCGGTCATAGGGCGCACGGACGAAGGCGTCGATGCGGATTTCCGTGCCGTCAGGCGTCAGTCGCGGCTGCGACACCTCGCCCACCTCGATCCCGCGATACAGGATCGGTGCCCCCGGTCCCAGGCGCGAACTGTGGCGCGTGGTCAGCGTGATTGCGGTTCCGTCCACGCCGGGCGGGACGATCGGGGCCCGCTCATCGCCGACGAATGCCGTCAGGGGCGTGCCCAGGTCGCTATCCCAGGTGCCTTCGATGTAGGTGCCCGACAGGATCGTGTTCAACCCTTCGACGCCCCGCGCCGACACCTCGGGCTGGACCACCCAGAAGGACGCGTCGTCATCCAGATAGGGCGCGATGTTGCGCGACACCCGCACGTAAACATTGACCGAGGCCAGGTCCGGCGAAAACCCCACGTCCTCGACCACGCCGACCGTCACCTCACGGTAGCGGAGCGTGGTCTGCCCGATCTCGACGCCACTGGCATCCGGAAAGGCGATCTGCACCAGGACACCGCGGTTGGCATAGCTTTGCCAGGCAATCGCCAGGGCGATCATGACGGCAATGATCGGCACCAGCCAGACCGCCGACACGATGCGCCGCCGGGGGCGGGGGCGTTCCATCACGGGGCTATGGGGTGTTTCGTCACTCATCGCTCAACGTCTCGATCCGGTCCCAGATTATTCTGCTGTCAAAGCTCAGCGCCGACAGCATCGTGAATACGACCGACAAGGCAAACGACACGGCCGCGATTCCGGGGTTGATCGTGGCAATCAGCGAGAACTGCACCAGCGCGACCAGGATTGCCACGACAAAGACGTCGATCATCGACCAACGGCCGATCCATTCCACGA
Source organism: Jannaschia sp. M317 (assembly GCF_025141175.1). NCBI lineage: Bacteria > Pseudomonadati > Pseudomonadota > Alphaproteobacteria > Rhodobacterales > Roseobacteraceae > Jannaschia > Jannaschia sp. M317. Next base: position 1,317,958 of record NZ_CP081155.1, read on the forward strand.
ATTCATACAGATGCAGCAGGCTCTTGGGCTTGGTGCCATGGGGTTTGCGCACGATCAGGGCCAGGTAGGCAATCGCCAGAAACTTGCCCACCGGAATGATGACCGAGGCGAAAAAGACGATGCCCGCCACGCCGTAGGCCCCGTGATGGATCAGTTCGATCACACCGCCCACGATGGTCGCTTCGGCGGTGCGACCCACCGTCGTGGTCAGCAGCATGGGGTACAGGTTCGCGGGGATGTAGGCCATCAATCCGACGATCCACCAGGCCCAGACCTTTTGCAGGGACGTGGGATCGCGGCTGACCAGGTCACCGCCACAGCGCGAACAGGTCCAGGTGCCCGCGGGCGAAACCCGCGTGCAGTGCCTGCACCCCACCAGCCCCGCATCGCGGGCGGTCAGCGCCTTGTTGCCTGATCCAGTGCCGTCCATATCGAATGTTTGCTCATCTGCGTGTCCTTGAGGCCCGTTATGACCACGATGGCCGCAAAGGACCAGAAGGCGGGGCCCATCGACAGGGTCGCCAGATCCGCAAGTTTCACCAGCGCGACCGCCACGCCCACCATGAAGATCTCGGCCATGGCCCAGGGCTTCAGAACCTCGGCCCACCGCAAGGCAAAGGCCGCGCCGGGCCAGGCCGCGCGTCCGACCGACAGGGGCCCCAATGCCCAGATCAGCAAAACCAGCCGTGATACCGGCAGCACGATCACAAAGGCCGCGACCGCCAGCGACAGGGGCGCCATGATCCCCTGGCTAAAGCTCATCACTGTCTCGAAGACCGAGGCCTTGCTTTCGAAGACGCCGTTGCGCAGCTCCAGAAAGGGGTAGAAGACCACGATGCTCATCAGAACCAGCGCGGTAGAGGCCAGGACCACGATCCGCAGGATCGCCTCGGGCCGGCCCACCGCGATGATGGTGCCACAGCGGATGCAGCGGGCCCGTTCCCCGTCCGGCACGTCCACATGATGGTGCAGCGCATCGCAGACCGGGCAGCAGACCATGTCGTCGGTCGCCTCCATCTCAGTAGTCCTTCTCGAAGAAGATGCCGAGGCTGCTTTCGCCGCTGGCACCGGTCGCGCCCCGCACCGTCAGGTTCGGCGTCAGATCAAGGTTGAGAGAGATCGTCGCGTCCCCGCTCTGGTCGATTTCGACGTCGGTATAGACATTGTCCGAGATGTATTTGCCGGCCCGCACGGCGGTGTTGCCGTCGCTGTCGGTGGTCACGTCCAGATCGTCCAGTCCCGCATTGCCGCGCAGCTTTTCCAACAATCCGCCCGATCCCCGACCCGCCAGAACGGCGATGGAATTGGCCAGTTGCAGCGCCTGCAAGGGCGACAGCTGGCTCAGGTCGCGGCCAAAGAAGATCTGCGCCAGGATTTCCTCCTGCGGGACGTCCGGGCTGCTGCCAAAGCTGACCTCGATGCTGTCCGCCGGTCCCTCGACCGCGATGGAGGCGGTCAGGGCATCGGTCTCGGTGATGGCCACCAGCCGGATGTAGGGGATCAGATCACCCTGAAAGCTGATCGTGCCCTCGTCCAGATCGAACCGCTGTTGCAGAATGTCGAGACGCCCGCGCACCAGCTCGAAGGCGCCCGCCGTGACCGGCGCATTCGTGGTGCCCGTCACTCGCAAGGATCCCCCCAGTTCCGCGTCCAGGCCGCGCCCGCGCACAAAGATGCGACCGGGTGCATCGACCCTCAGGTCCAGCCCGAAACCCGGGCCGGAGCTGGCCTGCTTCTCGGCGCGCACCGCCTTTGCGTCCTGGCCTGCCCGCGCCAGGGTGCGCTGCACTGGGCGCGGGGTGGCCAGATGGTCGATGGGGGGCAGGTCGCCGATGGCCGTCAACCCAGAGGAGGGGACAGCGATCTCTGCGCCGTCCAACAGCACCTGCCCCGAAATCACCGCCCCGCCCGTCAGCGGCCCGGTCACGGCGACATCGCCCGAGACATTGGCAGTATAGAGGGTCGGATCCTCTAGCGTGACGGCGAATTGCGCCCGCAGGTTTGCATTGAACGGGGCCGACAGGTCGACAGGCCCGCTGACCTGGACCTGACCGCCGGTTTGCAACGTCGCCTGTGCGTCCACCACTGCGCGCCCGTTCTGCAACGTTACGGTCGCCACCAGCGGCTCCAGCCCGTTGCGCAGGGTGGGCAGGCTGACCGCGCCGTTGGTGGTGCGGATCGTGCCGGTCACCGAGTCGAGCGCGGGCGGTCCGGCCACGCGCAGATCGAAACTGGCGGTGCCGCCCAACCGGCGCGGGGCCACGGCTGCATTTGCCAGACCCAGCGGCGCGCTGCCGCTGACCGACAGGGTCAGCGTCGCATCCGTGGCCACCGTGCCTGCGACCTGCGCCGCCGTGCCCGCAGGCCCGGTCAGCGACAGGTCGAGACGGTAATCCGACCCCGGCTGCGTCACCCGCCCGCTGACCCGCAGCGGGCCGGAAATGTCGGGCACCAGAGGCGAGATATCGGGCACCGCAAATGCCACATCCACGTCCACCGGCCCACCAAAGACGACACCCGACACGTCGAGATCGGCCCCGAACGGTCCCGACGCGTCCACATCCGCGCGCCAGACCCCGCCGCGTTCTGTCGCGGTCAGGTCCAGGTTCAGGGGGCCGCGCAGGGCAGGCGACAACGTGGCGGCGTTGGGCATCCGCAGCGCCGCCGTCACCTCCGCCCCACTGTCCGGCAGGCGGGCGTTCGCCGTGACCCGTGCGCCCAACGGGCCGCTCGCCTCCACGTCTGCCGACCAGACGCCGCCGCGCTGTCGCGCCTCGGCCTCGACCGTCAGGGCACCGCGCAATTGCGGTGCGATCCGCGTGGCGTCCGGGATCCGTGCGGTCAGCGTCACCTCGGGCCCCGCGTCCGGCAGGCGGGCCGAGGCGTTCAGCGTCGCCGCATAGGGGCCGGTTCCGTCCAGATCGACGCGCCAGCCGTCTTCTGCCTGCACGGCCATGCCCGACAGGTCCAGCCCGCCCGGCACACCCGCGGCAAAAGCGGCCAGGCGCGGCACATCCAGCGTGAAATCCACCGCCAGCGGCGTGTCGGTCAACACCGTCTCGACCGTGGCGCGCGTGCCTTCGGGGCCGCGCGCGCGGGCCTCAAGGGTCCATTCCTCGCCCGCCCGCGCCAACAGGGCGTCCAGGCTGAGCGTCCCCTCCACCTGCGGCACAAGGACCTGCAGGCGCGGCACCGTCGCTGCCATCTCCAACCGGGGGGCGGGGCCTGTCACAGGGCCGCGCAGACGCAAGGTGACACCCTCGGGCGCGGTGACCTGCGTGTCCGTGACCAGGGCCGCGCCTTCCTGTGTGATCTTGCCCGACAATTCGACCGGTCCCGCCAGCGCGGGCAGCGCGGCGAGCGCCGGGACCGGTGCGGTGACGTCCGGCAGGCGTGCCGAATAGGTGATGGTTACCGCGTCGCCCGTGACCGGTCCGGCGACCTCGGCCACCAATCCCCAGGGTCCGGCCAGATTGGCGTCCACCGACCAGATCCCGTCTTCGGCAAAGGCCCGCCCCTCGGCGGTCAGCGCCCCCGGCACGCCGTCGACGAAGGCCCCGATTTCGGGGACCGACAGGGTGAAATCCAGGTCCGGCGTAGGCCCCGTCAGCCGCCCGGCGGCCGTGGCGGACACCCCCTGCGGTGCCGTGATCTCCGCGTTGCCGGCCCAGGCACCGGCGTCATCCTCGCTCAGCGCAACGCGGGCGCTGAGCGGGCCGGTCAGACGCGGATCGACGACCCCGCCGTCCGCCACCGTCAGGTCCAGCGTGGCCTGACCCGTCTGCCCCTCGGTCCGGGCGGGGGCGTCTTCGGCCAGGATCCGTGCGGTGCCCGACAGCGCCACTTGCGGATTTTCCAGGGACAGAGCGTCCAGATAGGTGCCCGTCTCATCGCGCCGCGCCGCCAGCGACAGCGCGGTGCGCCCCTGTAGCAACCCGTCTGCCTGGGCGATGCCGGTGCGCAGCCCCTCTGCCGCGCCCCGCGCCGACAGATCAAAAGCGCCGCCAACCGGGGTCAGATCGCCCGATACCTCCAAAGCCGCCGCGCCGCCAAGGTCCAGCCCGGTCAGGGCCGACAGCCGCGACAAGGCCCCCACCTCGGCCCGAAGATCCAGTGTCACCGGCAAGGCGCGCCCGTCCAGTGCATAATCCACCGCGCCCGATGCCGTCAGCGCGGGGCCCTCCAGCGCCAGATCCGTGATCCGCACCGGCCCGCCTTCGGCCCAGCCGACCTGTGCGCCCAGGGTGACCTGCGCGCCGATCGCATCCGCCAGCGCCGGGTCGATCCAGCCGATCCCGTCCAGCGCCGCCTCGATCAATCCGTTGGCCCCGATGACGGACCCGTCGCTGCGATCCACGGTGCCGCGCGCGGTCACGTACCCGCGGTCCAGCGTCAGGGCCGGGTGGTCCAGTGCCTCGACCGACAGATCCAGCAGCCAATCTTCGCCCGCCTGAGCATCGTGACGCAGGGCGAAGTCCGCCCCGGCCAACGAGATCGCATCCGCCGTCGGCAACAGGACCCGCGTTCCATCCGCCGAGGCAATGCGCCCGGTCACGTCCAGCGCGCGGGGCCAGCCGTCGGCCCCGACCTCTGCCGTGCCGCCAAGCGTCAGGGCCTGGGTCGAGATGTCCAGCTCCTGCAAGAGGGTGCCACCGGCATCCAGCGCCACGCCCACGACCCGCAGGCCCACGTCATCGCCAAAGAACGGGCGATAGCGCGGGGCCAGCAAGGCGGTCAGGTCGCCGCCCAGGTCGGCGGCAAAGCGGCGGCCGTCCTCGACCCCGGCCAGTGTCACCTGTCCCGACAACCGGTCCGCCCCGTCCGAGGCCACCGCGATATCGGCGGCGAAATCGTCCAGTGGCCCGGTTCCCGTCACCGTCAGCTCGATCGCGGGCGCACCCGGCAGTTGCAGCAGGCCGGACGCCAGCCCGCCCTCGGCCTCGCGCACGTCCAGATCGACCGACAGGATCTTGGTCTCGGCGTCGAATCCGGCTTCGATGTCGAAGGTGCCCGCGACCCCGTCCAGCCGTTCGCCGGTCAGATCCACCTGGCCCGATCCATCGGCCAGCTGCGCGGTCGCCTCCAGCCGTAGCGACAGGGCCTGCCCCAGGATCGCGGCGCCCAGGTCGATGCGTTCTGCCCGGATCAAACCGATATCGACGGAAACCGGCAGGTTCGGTAACGAAAACCCGCTCGCCCCGGCCTCTGGCAGGGCCTCGACCCCTTCGGGCGGCAGGGGCGTGCGTTCGACCGCGATCAGCGCCGCGGTCAACTGCTCCACCTCCAGCCGTCCGCGCAGCAGGGCAGAACGGTTCCAGTCCAGCACCACCTCCTCCAGCCGCAGCCAGGGGCCCGCGTCGTCCGAGATCGTCAGAACGTCCAGCGAGGCTTCGGATGACAGGGCCCCTTCAAAGCCGTCGATCCGCACCGACAGGCCGGGCGCGCTCAGGTTGTCTTCGATCAGGGCGGTCAGAAAGCTGCGATCCCGCTCCTCGGCGGCGTCCTGGGCGGCGGCGGGCAGGGCGAGTGTCAGCGCCAGCGTCAGCGCAAGGGGAAGCGCGCGCATCAGAACGACTGCCCGATGCCGATGTAGACCTCGACACCGCTGTTGGTGCCCGGCCCCGATACCGGCAGGCCCAGGTCCACGCGGATCGGCCCGATCCCGGTCTGATACCGCACGCCAAGGCCCGCGCCGACATGGGTTTCCCCGTCGGAGAACCCGCTCTCCGAGCTGACGCGCCCGGCATCCACAAAGCCCACGATGCCGATGCTGTCGGTCACCTGCTGGCGAATTTCGGTCGACAATCCGACAAAGGACCGGCCGCCCACCTCGCGCCCGTTGGGCAGGGTCACGCCCAGCGACTGGAACGGCTGACCCCGCACGGTGCCGCCGCCACCGGAATAGAACAGATCCGTGGCGGGCGTATCCGCCAGATCCGGCCCGACGACGGATCCCAGTTGCAGCCGCGCGGCCAGAACGGTCCGATCCTCTGCACCAAACCCCTGATAGCCGCGCAGGTCGGCGGTGAACCGCAGCCCGCTGCCCGCCGTCTCGAAGCCGTGGAAGGGCGACAGGCCTGCCTCGACGTAATAGCCGTCAGACGGGTTCAAGGGGTCGTTGCGCCGGTCATACTGCGCCTCGAGCGGGAGGGAGACGATCTCGAAGTTGCGGGTGCCGAAGGCGTCGGTGATCCGGGATTTCTCGAACGACAGACCATAGGAATACTGAAACTCGTCGCTCACGATCCGCCGGGCACCCACCACCAGTTCCGCCCGGTCGGAGGAGAATTCCGGCTGGTCCAGGCTTTCGATTTCGCCAGTGATGAACAGGTCGGTTTCCGGGTTGAAGGTGGCGGGGCGATTATAGCTCAGCCCGAGGCGATAATCCTCGCCGCCGCTGTCACCGCCGATACCCTCGACCTCGCCTTCCACGCGAAAGCTGTCGGCGTATCCCGTCAGGTTCCGGTGCAGCCAGAACGCCGACAGGCCCAGCCCCTCGGTCGTCCCCAGCTCTGCGCCAAAGCCGATCCGGCGGGGCAGGCGCTCTACGATCTGCACCTCCATCGGCAGGGTCTGGCCCGGCGCGATCTCCTCCGCTTCGACGATGGACACCGACCGGAAGGCACCGGTCCGCTGCAGGCGCCGCGCCGATTGCCGCACCTCTTCGGGGTCGAACACATGCCCCGGCCGCAGATCGGCGATACGCGAAATCTGCCGCGTCTTGACGGCCTCGTTGCCTGCGATGGTCAGCGGACCGTACGTCAGCCGTGGTCCCGGGGCCAGCGTCAGCCGCGCATCCAGCCGGTCGACGTCGTGGCGCGCGGTGATCTGCTGGTCAGCCAAAGCCGCCTTGGCATGGCCGCGACCACGCCAGGCGTCGATCCCCTCGGCGGTCGCCTGCCGCAGGATATCCGTTCCCGCCTGCGCTCCGCTGGCAAAGCCTTCGGGCGGGCGGATGCCGTCGGGCAGGGGGCCGACCGTCGCCGTTCCAAACAGGAATACGGGCCCCGGCTGCACCGAAATCGACGCCGTCCCGACCGAGCCGGTCGTCCCGATCGTCGGCAGCGCGGCGGCCTCGACCCCGTCCAGCGTGATGGAAATCGCGGGCCCAAAGTGGCCGGCTTCGAACAGGACGGCCAACAGGCGCGAATAATCTGCCTGCGCGGCAGCGACCAGATCGCGGCGCACCTGCGTGCCCTCGTCCACCGCCTGCGCCAGCAAGGACGCGGCGCGCAGCGTTTCCGCCAGGTCTTCGTCGGTTGAAAGGTTCAGCCGCAATTCGGCGGCAGGGGCCGTCAAGGGGATCGACAGGGTCGCAAGGCACAGGGCCAGTCGCGCCAAGGCAAGGTTCCGAAAACGCATTTCCACTCCCCAGATGGCCCCGCATGGCAGTTCGGCAGGCCAAAGGACCACCGGGGCGTGCGGGCCCCGCACGGCACCGCTGTGCAAACAGCTAGCACCACGCCCCCCCTTCGGAAAGGCAAAGGCCGTCAATGTTGTGTGACCGGCGCCAGGCGGCGCGGCGCGTCCCTTGGAAATTCAGAGCGCGCAACCTAGGTCTTTCGCTCTCAGACCTAGGCGATTGACCGATGCTGCCCGGACCGACCGTTCCCGCACTCCTGCCTCTCTTGACCGCACAGGAGGCATTTCCCGCCTTCGAGGAGGCGGTTCTCGACGCGCACGAGGAAATCGTCTGCGGTTTTCGTATCTTCGACTTCGCAACCCGCCTGCGCAGCCCCCGTGCCCGCGCGGTCGGGGCGGATTGGTTCGACCTGATCCTTGATGCCTTGCGCCGGGGCGTGACCTTTCGCCTGGTGCTGTCGGATTTCGACGCGGTCGTGGGCGAACATCTGCATGGCCTGACCTGGCGCAGCCTGCGCGCGGCGGCGGCGCTGCGCGAACTGGCCCCGCCGGGCGCGCAGCTGGATGTCAGCGCGGCCCTGCACCCGGCGCGTCTGGCCTGGCCGGTGCGCCTGGCGCTTTGGCCAAAGGTGCAGCTGATGCTGGGCGCGCGGACCCGCAGTCTGGCGCAGATGCCCGAGGGCGCGCGCGCGCGCTATCTGCTGGATCACCCCGGAGTGATGCGCATGCTCCGCGTCCAGGGCGCGCGTCTGCGCCCGCGCCGTCTGTTCCTGCCGGATTTGGCCCAGGTTACGCACCACCAGAAACTCGCCGTGATCGACGGGCGGCGGCTTTACTGCGGCGGGCTGGACCTGAACGAACGTCGCTTTGACACTCTGGCCCACGACCGCCCCGCCGAAGAAACCTGGCACGACGTGCAGGTCATGATCGACGATCCCGCGATGGCCCAGGTCGCGCGCGCGCACCTGGAGACTTTCGTGTCGGCCACGCATCGCCACGCGCCGCCCAGCCCGTCAAGTGGTGGCGTCCTGCGCACGCTTTCGGCCTGTGCGGCGGGCACTGGCAATTCCTTTGCCCCGCGTCGATTGCTGACCGAGTTGGAGGCCGAGACCCTGCGCGGCATCGCCGCCGCCCGCGACCTGATCTATATCGAGACGCAGTTTCTCCGCAGTCGCCGCATTGCCGGGGCCCTTGCCCGTGCGGCGCGCCGCAATCCGCAGCTGCGCCTGTTCCTGATCCTGCCCGGCGCCCCCGAAGACGTCGCCTTCGAACAGAGCGACCGCAGCGACGCGCGGTTTGGCGAATATCTGCAGGCGATCTGTGTCGCGCGCCTGCGACGAGCCTTCGGGACACGGCTGTTCATCGGCGCGCCGGTGCGCCGGGTCGCGGCCACGTCGCGCGGGCGCGATACGCTTTATGGTGCGCCATTGATCTATGTGCACGCCAAGGTGAGCATCTTCGACGAGACCCTCGCCGTGATCAGCAGCGCGAATCTCAACGGACGCAGTTTGCGTTGGGATACGGAATTCGGCGTGAAGATTTCCGACCCTGCTCAGGTTCGCGCCCTTCGCGACCGTTTGCTGCGGCATTGGCTGGACGACGCCGAGGCGGAGCGCCTGGTTTCTGCCGAAAGCTGCGTCGCCGCCTGGCGCGCCCAGGCGGCCCGCAATGCCCATAGCACCCCGAGTGCGCGTCTGGGATTTCTCGTGCCCTACCGCTCCGGTCCCGGTCGCCGTTTTGGCCGAGATTTGCCGGTCATCCCCGAAGAGATGGTCTGACTTCGGGCGCGGGCTGGCAGGCCCACCGCCAGGATGCTGTGAGAGCCGCGGGCGACGGCCGTGCCCCTCCGCGGGTCCGTACTTCTCTTTCAGGAGCAATGACCCCGACCCGTGCCCGCGTCTCATTCAGGGTCCGCCAGGGCACCGCCCAGCGGGCCTCAGGTGTCACCGACGCCCCGCAGTCCGGGCGCGCCCACTCACGCCGAGGCCGACCGGTTGTTGGACTGATCGCTCTCGATCTGATCGAGCAGCCGGTTGATGCCGCGTGCCAGAACTGCGCCGTGGGCATCCAGCCCCAGCACATCGATGCGCCGATCCGCATCACCCCGCGCCGCCGCCGCCAGCACATCATCCAATCTCTCGTCGACGTAGATCCGGATGTCCTCGGCCGCAGCGGCGGACATGCGCCGCTCGATCTGGGCCGCGCGCAAGGCAGACAAGGCTTCGGAGATCTGGTTCAGATCCGCCTGAGAGCAGGGCGGCACACGCGTGCCCACCGGATCCTGCGACATCGCGTGGATCGACGCGATGATGGACCCGATCGACTGATCCACCCGGTGCAGCGTCAGGTAGGCCAGCGATCCGAAGATCATGAACAACCCCGCCAGGAACGTCAGGTCCCGGACAAACGCGTGCCAAAGCGCCGTGGTTTCGGCGTCCAGCGCCTCGTTGAGGCGTACGTTGCCTTCCACCTCCAGGGTGCGCAGGGAATCGATCAACCGGTCGGCGATGGTGAACCAGGCCTGGGGCGACGCGGGCAGGCGGGTGTCGCGCCCCGTCGGATCCAGCAGCGCCGCACGGGCGGCCAGAAATTTCGTTGTCTCTGGTGCGCGTGCCCAAAGATCGGTGGACACCCGCGCTTCCTCGTCGGCGACCATGCGAAAGCCCGCAAGCCAGGTGTCGCGGATCAATTGCTGATCCTGCAATTCCCGGCGCAAAGCTTCGGGCACCGCCCGACCGGCGGCCAGGTTGGCGATGATCGCGCCGCCCATGGCGCGTTCCAGCCCGACCGCATCCTTGGCCACCATCAGCGCAGAGGCGTTGCGCATCAACAGGGCCAGCCGCCCGGACCAGGCCGATTCCGCAGCACGGGCGACGGCACCGATGATGCGGGTGTTCTGCTCCGTCATTGCATCGCGATAGGCCCGTGGGATCAGGTCCCCGGCGTCTACCGTTTCCCGATGGGTGTCCAGCCAGTGCTGCAGGACCGCAAACCGCCCCCCGGACGTCATGACGTCACGGTGCATCTCGTTTCCATTGCTCAACATGACGCGGGATAGGACCGTGTCCGTGGCCAGGCGCTGCACCTCCAGCGCGTCGCGCAGGTCTTCGTCTCGTGCCGTCAGCCAGCTGTAGGTCAGCCCGCGTTCCCGCTGCATCTCGTGGACCAGGGCCCCCATGTTCTGCGTCAGCTGCAAAAGATCGCGGTCCCGCGACAGGATGCCGTGTTCCTGCTTCTGAGCCATCAGGGACGACAGGGAAAACAACAGCGCCACCGCGAAGCCCGAGAAAAAGACGACAGCCATCGATTGGCTGACCGTGAGAGTGCGAAGTCGCATCATGTCGGATCCCTTGCAGTTCCGCCCGGATATGTGGCGAAGAGGGTTGCGATTCCGTTAGCAACCCCTTTCCAAACCCTTACCGCCGCCGAATTTTCCACTTCCGTTCCCATAGGCCATTGCGCCCGGCGTTCTGCCGGGACAGGGTTGTGACATGACAAATGACGCAACTTTCGACGAAATGCGGGCCGCCGACGGCAAGACCCGTGCCGCCTACGCCGAGTTCGCCCATTGGTTTGACGAAGAGGACCCCGCGCGCCTGCGCGCCAAGGCCCGCGAGGCCGAGGACGCCTTTCGCCTGACCGGCATCACCTTCAACGTCTACGGCGAGAAGGAGGCTGGCGAACGGCTGATCCCCTTCGACATCATTCCGCGCATCATCGCGGCGCGGGAATGGGCCAAGCTGTCCAAGGGCATCGAACAGCGGGTTCGCGCGCTCAACGCCTTTCTGCACGACATCTATCACCGGCAGGAAATCATCCGCGCGGGCGTCCTGCCGGCGTCTATGATTGCCAAGAACGAAGCCTTCCTGCCGCAAATGATCGGCGTCGATCCGCCGGGCGACATCTATACCCACATCGTGGGCATCGACCTGGTGCGCACCGGGCCGGATCAGTTCTACGTCCTCGAAGACAACGCGCGCACGCCGTCCGGTGTCAGCTACATGCTGGAAAACCGGGAAACGATGCTGGCGATGTTCCCGGAGCTGTTCTCGCGCAACAAGGTGCAGCGGGTGTCGAACTATCCGCGCAACCTGCACGAAAGCCTGTCGGCCTGCGCGCCGACAAAATGCACCGATACCCCCGTGGTTGCGGTGTTGACGCCCGGCATCCACAATTCGGCCTATTATGAGCATTCCTTCCTGGCCGACCAGATGGGGGCCGAGCTGGTCGAGGGGCATGACCTGCGGGTCGTCGATGGCCGTGTCGCCATGCGCACCACGCGCGGGTACAAGGCGATCGACGTGATCTATCGCCGGGTCGACGACGATTACCTCGACCCGCTGACCTTCAACGCGGACTCGATGCTGGGGGTGCCCGGCATTTTCGACGTCTACCGCTCTGGCGGGATCACCATCGCCAATGCGCCCGGAACCGGGGTCAGCGACGACAAGGCGATCTACAGCTACATGCCCGAGATCGTGAAGTTCTATACCGGCGAAAAGGCCCTGCTGGAAAACGTCCCGACCTGGCGTTGTTCGGATTCGGACGCATTGGCCCATGTGCTCGACAACCTCCAGGATCTCGTCGTCAAAGAGGTCCACGGCTCTGGCGGGTATGGCATGTTGATCGGGCCGACCGCGTCCAAGAAGGACATCGCCGCCTTCCGCAAAAAGCTGGAATCGAAGCCGTCGAACTACATCGCGCAGCCGACGCTGGCGCTGTCGACCGTTCCGATCTTTGCCAAGAAGGGGCTGGCTCCGCGTCATGTGGATCTGCGGCCCTTCGTGCTGGTGTCCCCCAATGGGATCGACATCACGCCGGGTGGCCTGACGCGCGTGGCGCTCAAGAAAGGGTCGCTTGTCGTGAATTCCTCGCAGGGCGGGGGCACCAAGGACACTTGGGTGCTGGAGGACGACTGATGCTGGGAAAAACCGCAGGTGGCCTCTACTGGATGTTCCGTTACCTGGAGCGGACCGAGAATATCGCCCGCCTGGTCGAAACCGGCGAGCGTATGGCCCTGACCAGGCCCGATGCCGACGACAGCGAGTGGGGGTCCATCCTGTCCACCGCCGGCGTGCGCTGGGCCTATGACGCCCACCACGACGAGGTGACGGGCGAGGCGGTGGTCGATTTTCTGCTGCGCTCCACCGACAATCCGTCTTCGGTCATGAGTTGTATCGAGAACGCGCGCATGAACGCCCGCACCGTGCGCACCGGCCTCACGCGCGAGGTCTGGGAAGCGGTGAACGAATGCTGGATGTCCCTGCGCGAGGCGTTGCAGCGCAAGGTGCCGCCCCGCGATCTGCCTCGGGTGCTGGGTCTGATAAGGGCGCGTTCGGCCTTTGTGCGCGGTGCGTTGCATGGCACGATGTTGCGCAACGACATCTACGATTTCGCCCGTCTTGGAACCTTCATCGAACGCGCCGACGCCACTGCGCGCCTGCTGGATGTGAAGTATTTCGTTCTGTTGCCCTCTATCGCCGGTGTCGGCTCCCGGCTGGACAATGCTCAGTGGGAAATGATCCTGCGCGCGCTGTCCGCCGAAGGCCCGTTCCGCACCGTGCACGGCAATACCCGTGGTGCGTCCGCCATCGCGGAATTCCTCATTCTCGACGGGCGCATGCCGCGATCGCTCGCGTTCTGCTACAAGAAGATCGGCGACAACCTTGGCTATCTCGAATCCGACTACGGCATCCGACAGCCGTCCCACGATCTGTCCCATGAGATTTGTCACATGTTGGAACAGCTCTCCATCGAGGACATCTTCGATCAGGGTCTGCACCAGTTCCTTCAGGTCTTCCTGAAGCGTAATCACGCGCTGGGCCAACAGATCGAACAAGATTACAGGTTCATCAAATGACCGCCCGACTGCACATCCGCCACGTCACGACCTATCGCTACGACGCGCCCGTGGACTACGGGTTGCAGCAGTTGCGACTGACGCCCAAGCCTCGCAATGGCCAGCACATCGTCGACTGGAACACCCGTGTACGCGGGGGGCGGGAAGAATTGAGTTTCGACGACAGCCACGCCAACCACGTTCAGCTCGTGTCGATCGACGCGGGGGCCACCGAGGTGGAAATCACCGCCGAGGGCGTGATCGAGATGTCCGACGAAACCGGCGTGATCGGCAGTCACGCGGGCTACATGCCGCTGTGGATGTTCCTGCGTCCCACGGACCTGACCCGGCGCGGGCAGGGCACCATCGGCCTGGCACGGGACGTTCGGCCGATGGAAAACCAGTTGGAGCAGCTGCACGCGCTGTCGGCCGCGATCCGCGAGACGGTGACCTACGACACCAATGGCATGGACGTCGCCCGCAGCGCCGAAGAGGCGATCGCCGATGGCCATGGGGTCTGCCAGGATCATGCCCATATCTTTGTCACGGCGGCCCGCCTTCTGGATTGCCCCGCGCGCTATGTCTCCGGCTACCTGAAGATGAACGACCGTGACGACCAGGAGGCGACCCATGCCTGGGCAGAGGCCCACGTCGAGGGTCTGGGATGGGTTGGCTTCGACGTGTCGAACGGCATCTCGCCGGACAAACGGTATGTCCGTGTCGCCACCGGTCTCGACTATGCCGACGCGGCACCCATCTCGGGCATCCGCCAAGGTGCCGGGTTGGAACAGATGTCGGTCAGCGTCCATGTCGCCGAAGCCAAGGCACAGGCCCAGCAGCAGCAATCCGGGGGGCAGGACCAGGCGCAGAGTTGACCGGCCGAGTTTACCCCAAAACGTGAAACAGCTTATCCAGACGTGCTGCAAAATGTGAAAAATCCGCAGCAACGGATGCGCCGCCCGTTGACATGGGCGGTCCCCGCGACAACCTCTGACGGACCTGAAACCGGAACTGCATCCATGACCTACTGCGTTGGCCTTCACCTCGACCGTGGCCTCGTCTTCATGTCCGACACCCGCACCAACGCGGGCGTCGACAACATCTCTACCTTCCGCAAACAGTTCACCTGGGAGGTGGAGGGCGACCGGGCCATGGTGTTGATGACGGCGGGAAATCTGGCCACCACCCAGGCGGTCGTCTCGCTTCTGGATGAACGCAACCTGGCTGCGCCCGACCGTGCGCCCAGCCTTCTGACGGTGCCGTCGATGTTCCAGGCCGCCCGCCTGATCGGCCAGACCCTCAAGGAAGTCATCGCCGACAGTCGCGACGACGGCGGTCCCACCGCGTCCAAGGCCTTTGGCGCGACGATGATCCTCGGCGGTCAGATCCAGGGCGGCCCGCCCCGGCTCTATATGATCTACCCGGAAGGGAATTTCGTGGAAGCTCAGGAGGATACACCGTTTTTCCAGATCGGAGAGACCAAGTACGGCCGCCCCATTCTGGTCCGCGCCTACGACCCGGAGATGCCCTTCGACCAAGCCGTCAAGCTGCTGATGGTCAGCTTCGATTCGACGATTCGGGCCAACCTGTCGGTCAGCACCCCGCTTGACCTGCAGGTGATCGAGACCGATGCATTCTGTCTGGGCAAGAGTCGCCGCATCGAAGATGCTGACCCGGATTGGCGCGCGGTGTCGGATGGGTGGTCCGATGCGTTGCGACAGGCCTTCCACAGCCTGCCCGACGTCGACTTCTGATCGCGCCCCTGCGACGAAACGAACGCGTCCAGGCCATTGAACCTGCGGGCCTGCCCGCTACCCTTTGTCCATGCTCCTCCGCGCGCGTGACCTGACCCAAAGCTTCGCCACCGCGGACGGACCCGTCCGCGTGCTGGACGGCGTGTCCCTTGATCTGGATGCAGGACAGACGCTTGCCTTGACGGGGGAAAGCGGGTCGGGGAAATCGACGCTTCTGCATCTGATCGCTGGGCTGGACACCCCCGACAGCGGCACGATCCACGTGGCCGGGCGGGACATCGCGGGGCTTGACGATGCCGGGCGCGCGGCGCTGCGTCGGTCCGAAGTTGGACTGGTCTTTCAGCAATTCAACCTGATCCCCTCGCTGTCTGTTGCCGATAACCTGTCCTTTCATGCCCGCCTCGCGGGGCGGGCCGACCCTGATCGTCTCGCCCGTCTTGCGGATCGTCTGGGCCTGCAGGATCATCTGTCGAAATATCCCGAACAGCTGTCCGGCGGACAACAACAGCGGGTCGCTGTGGGCCGAACCCTTGCCGCGTCGCCGCGCCTTGTGCTGGCGGATGAGCCGACGGGCAACCTGGACGAGGCCACGGGCACCGCGGTGCTGTCGCTCATGTTGGAGCTTGTGTCCGAGGCCGGTGCGGGGTTCCTGATGGTGACCCATTCTGATCGTCTGGCCGACCGGCTGGATGCGCGACTGCACCTGCGTGCGGGCCGCGTCGCGTGATCCGCGCGGGGGCGCAGGCGCTCTGGTCGCATTGGCGGCGTCATCCGATCCAGCTGCTGACGCTGATCATCGGGCTGGCGCTGGCGACCGGGCTCTGGACCGGGGTGCAGGCGATCAACGCACAGGCGCGGCTCAGCTATGACCGGGCGGCGGCCACCCTGGGGCAGGACCGGCTGCCCGCGTTGGAAGGGGCGCTGACGCTGGCCGATTTCGCCCGGGCCAGGCGCGCGGGCTGGCCCGTGTCTCCGGTGGTCGAGGGCCGTTTGCCCGGCGGGCTCCGCCTGCTGGGGATCGACCCTTTCACCCTACCGCAGACGCCCGGCACCGCGATGCCCGATCTGTCCGAGCCGGACCTGCTGCGCGCCTTCCTCGCGGCAGAGGTGGCCTTTGCCGCCCCCGACACCTTGGCGCGCCTGCCCGAAACCCTGCCGCCGGCGCGCGCGTTGGAGGGGCTGGCACCGGGGGTGGTCCTGCTGGACCTGCAAGCAGCGCAGAGCGTGCTGGGATCAGAGGGCATCACGCGCCTTCTTGTCGGGGGACCGACGCCGGATCCTCTGGACCAGTTGCCCGACCTTTTGCCCGGCACCCGGGTCGCGCAACCCGCGGGCGGTGGTGACATCGCCCGACTGACCGACAGCTTTCATCTGAACCTGACCGCCTTTGGGCTGCTGGCCTTCGCGGTCGGGTTGTTCATTGTCCATGCAACCATCGGCCTGGCGTTCGAACAGCGCCGCACCCTGTTCCGTACCCTGCGCGCGCTGGGCCTGCCTGCGCGGGTGCTGGGCGGTTTGCTGGCGGCCGAGCTGCTGGCCTTTACCCTTGTTGCCGGTGCGCTTGGCATTCTGCTGGGCTATCTCGTGGCGGCGGCTCTGTTGCCCGGCGTCGCGGCGACGCTGTCGGGGCTTTACGGCGCAGGGGTCGAGGGGGCGCTGACGCTTTCGCCCGTCTGGTGGATGTCGGGCTTTGCCATGGCGGGGGCAGGCATGGCGATTGCAGGCGCGGCAAGCCTGCACCGGATCGTGACCTTGCCGGTTCTGGCCCCTGCCATGCCCCGCGCCTGGGCGCGGTCACAGCGGCGCAGCGTCTGGATGCAGGGGGCGGCGGGGCTTGTGTTGTTGGGCGGGGCCGCCGGGTTGGCGGTCTTTGGGACCGGTCTGGTGGTGGGGTTCGTGACGCTGGGCGCGTTGCTGGTGGGCGCGGCGCTGCTGCTGCCGCCGGTCCTGACCCTCGTGCTGGACGCGGGCGCGGCGCGCGCGCGGGGGGCCGTGGCGCAATGGCTCTGGGCGGATACGCGCCAACAGGTGCCGGGGTTGAGCCTTGCGCTGATGGCGCTGCTGCTGGCGCTGGCGGCCAATATCGGCGTGGGCACTATGGTCGGCAGCTTCCGCGCGACCTTCGTCGGGTGGCTGGATCAGCGTTTGGCATCCGAGTTGTACATCACCGCCGAGGATATGGCCCAGGCCGATGCCATCGAGGCCTGGGTTGCGCCGCAGGTTGATGCCGTCTTGCCCATTGTCTCGGTCGAGACCGATTTGGCGGGGGCACCGGGCGCGTTGTTCGCGGTGGCGGATCATCCGACCTATCGCGACAACTGGCCCCTGCTGGATGCGGTGCCCGCAGTCTGGGACCAGGTGGCGGCGGGTGCGGGCGTGTTGGTGAATGAACAATTGGCCCGGCGCGAGGAGCTTTGGGCGGGGACATCAATCGTGGTGCCGGTTCTTGGGCAGACACCGATCCTGGGCGTTTATTCCGACTACGGCAACCCAAGAGGCGAGGCGATGCTGGGCCTGGCCGCGTTCGAGGCGGTCTTCCCGCAGGCGGAGCGACGGCGTATGGCGCTGCGCGTGGCCCCTGATGCGGCAGATGCCCTGGCAGAGACGCTGCGCGATCGGTTCGACCTGACAGGCGACGGCGTGGTGGCACAGGCGCAGGTCAAGGCCTTCTCGTTGAGGGTTTTCGAACAGACCTTTGCAGTGACCGCCGCACTCAATGTTCTGACGCTGGGGGTCGCGGCCTTTGCGCTTTGGGCGTCCCTGACGACGCTGGGAACGATGCGCCTGCCGCAGGTGGCACCTGTCTGGGCGCTGGGCCTGACGCGGGCGCAGTTGGCAGTGGCGGACCTGGGGCGCGCGCTGTTGCTGGCGGCGCTGACCGGGGCGGTGGCGGTACCGGTGGGGATCGCACTGGCCTGGGTGCTGTTGGCTGTGGTCAACGTGCAGGCCTTCGGTTGGCGCCTGCCGCTCCTGCCGGATCCGGGGGGGTGGCTGCGGCTGGGCGGCTGGACCCTTACGGCGGCGGTTCTGGCGGCGGCGGTCCCGGCCTGGCGGCTCTGGCGGATGCCGCCCTCGGACCTGGTCAAGGTCTTTGCGCATGAACGGTAACGGGGGATCAATGTTATGGAAAACATTGAGCAAAGCCTTCGAAGGCTTTGCCGCCGCGCTGGCGGTTTGCGTCGCGATCGGCACAGGCGCGGCGGCGCAGGGGTTTGCCGGTTTGGGGCAGGGGGGCGACGGCTTTGCCTTACCGCAGCCAGATCCGGTGTTCGATTTTCCCGCCGACCACGGACCCCATGAAGGTTTCCGCATCGAATGGTGGTATCTGACCGCGACCCTGCGCGATGCCCAAGGCACCCGGTACGGCATCCAATGGACGTTGTTCCGGTCCGCCCTGTCGCCCGAGGGCCCGCAGGTCTGGATGGGACACTTCGGTCTGACCACCCCCGATGCCCACTATTCCGCAGAGCGGCTGGCGCGTGGCGGCGTCGGCCAGGCGGGCGTCCAGGTCGCGCCTTTCGATGCGTGGATCGATGACTGGCAATTGGCAGGACCGGATCTTGACAGGCTGACGCTGCGTGCGCGGACCGCCGAGACGGGATACGACCTTGCCCTGTCCGCTCAGGGGCCGCTGGTGTTTCATGGTGACGGCGGTTTTTCGGTCAAATCCGCCAGCGGGCAGGCCAGCTACTACTACTCCCAACCCTTCTACAGCGTCAGCGGTCTGCTCGATCTGCCATCCGGTCCGGTCGAGGTGACGGGGGAGGCCTGGCTTGACCGGGAATGGTCTTCGCAACCGTTGGAGGGCGATCAGGAGGGCTGGGATTGGTTCTCGCTCCATCTTGACGACGGCAACCGGCTGATGGCGTTCCGGCTGCGTGGCGATGGCGACTATACCTATGCGTCCTGGATCGCGCCCGATGGTCGCCTGACGCCCTATGGCGATGGCGCGCTGACGTTGGAGCCGCTGACCACGGCCCAGGTCGCCGGTCGCACGGTGCCGGTGCGCTGGCGGCTGCGCCTGCCGGCCGAGGGCGTGGACCTGGACGTCGGGGCCGTGAACCCGCAAAGCTGGCAAGACACGCTGTTTTCCTATTGGGAGGGCCCGGTTACCGCGACCGGCAGCCACCGGGCCGAAGGATATCTGGAGATGACCGGTTATGAGTGATCCCTGGCAAAGCCTCGGTACCCTGCGCGCGCACCTTTGGGCGCGGCTTGCCCGCGGGGCGGCGAAGGCGGACGATCCCTTTCGCTTCACCACACTCGCCACGCTGGGTGCCGAGGGGCCAGAGGCGCGGATCGTTGGTCTGCGTCGGGCCGGGGCCGGGCAGGTCGAGGTGCACTCCGATCTGCGCACAGCCAAGGTCACGGCCCTGCGCCGGGATCCCCGTGCGGCGCTTTTGTTTTGGGACCCTGACACGCAGGAACAGCTGCGCCTGTCCGTGCGCCTGACTGTGTTCCCGGCGGACCCGTCGCGTTGGGCTGCGATCCCCCCCGAGGCGCGGTTGAACTATGGCACCGACCCGGCCCCCGGCACGCCCATCGACGACCCCGACCGTCTGACGCGCACCCCCGAGGCCGCGCGCCACGGCACGCTGACAGGGCCCGTGTTGCGCATGGATGCGGTCAGCCTGGCCCATGATCCGCATCGACGCGCGGTCTTTGAGGGGCCGGACCTGCGCGGGGCCTGGGTCGCGCCCTAACGGTTCGTTCACGACTTGGCGCTAAACCTCCGGCCAAACTGTCGGAGGATCTGGGCATGAGTGGCGAGAACAAGCGCCCGATCATCATCAAGCGCAAGAAGGTGGTCGGCGGTGGCGGCCACCATGGTGGCGCGTGGAAGGTGGCCTATGCGGATTTCGTGACCGCGATGATGGCCTTCTTCATGCTGATGTGGCTGCTGAACGCCACCACAGAGAATCAGCGCAAGGGCCTGGCCGACTACTTCAGCCCCACCGTTGCGCTGTCGCGCACCTCTGGCGGCGGCGATGGGGCGCTGGGTGGGCGTACGATCAGCAGTGACTCCACCGCCGTCGACGTCGGGCGCGGCGGCGTCACGTCGACCACGTTTCATGGCTCCACCGAAGCGGAGAACGCGGAGCTGGAGGCCGTCGAAGCCGCGCTTTTGGGGCGAGGTGGCGAAAGCCTGCTGGATCAGGAACAGTTACGCCATGTCGCCGTGCGCCTGACCGATGAGGGGCTGGTCATCGAACTCTTTGACCTGCCGGACCGTCCTCTGTTCGAGCAGGGGGACGCGACACCCACCCTGCGGGAGCTTCTCGGCTCGGTCGCCCCCCTCCTGCGGGAGCAGCGCAATCCCTTGGCGCTAAGCGCGTTTACAGCGGCTGAACCGGTCGTGACACGGGTGCCGCGCGGCTGGGACCTGTCGACAGAACGGGCGCAGGCCCTGCGCCGCACTCTGTTGCCGCTTGAAATCCCCGATGGTCGGATTGCCCGTTTGACTGGCCACGCCGACCGCCGTCCCGCGGATCGCAACCCCCTGTCGGCGCGGAACAACAGGGTGGAAATCACGCTTTTGCGCGCGGGGTCCAACCCCTGACATGGAGCGCGCGTTAACCCTGCCCGCGTTTCGTCACAGCCGTTAGCCGGGGCTTAACCTTCCGTGGGCTAGGGTGCCTCGACTCGGGGAGAACCCCCGAGGAGAGAGACAGCCGAAAGGGACTTTGATGACGATCTCCTCCTCTCTGAATGCAGGTGTGACCGGGCTCAGCGTGAATGCCAGCCGGTTGGCCACGATTTCGGACAATATCGCGAATTCCGCGACCCATGGCTACAAACGGTCGACAGCTGATTTCCACTCCCTTGTCATGGACCAGAGCCGTGGGACCTATTCGGCGGGTGGCGTGCGCGCGACGACGGGGCGTTCGGTAGATCAACGTGGCACCCTGGTCACCACCAACAACCCGACTGACCTGTCGGTCGGCGGACGCGGCATGCTGCCGGTGACCCCGGTTTCCGAGATCGGAAACACCGCCGGGGCAATGCCGTTGCACATGACCACGACCGGATCTTTCCGTCCCGATGCCGATGGCATCCTGCGAACTGCGGGCGGTCAGGCGCTGCTGGGCTGGCCCGCGGATCGGGATGGCGCAATCCCCAGTTTCCCCCGGGACACCATCAGCGGACTGCAGCCGGTGCGCGTCGACAGCAATGAATTCGAGGGGGATGCCACGACGCGCATCGCGCTTGGTGTGAATCTGCCGGCGACGGACACGATCGCCGGGGCAACGGGTGCGCCGCGGGACCTCTCATTGGAGTACTACGGCAACCTGGGCCAATCGCAGAACATGCAGATCGCCTTCACGCCGACTGTGCCCCCCGCCGGTGACCCCGCGTCGAACACCTGGACGATGACGATCCGGGACGACGCACAGGGTGGCATTCTGGTGGGTGATTTTACCATCACCTTTGACGATAGTCGGGAAAATGGCGGGACGATTGCCACGGTGACTGAAAACGGCACCGGGACTTACGATGCCGTCACAGGCGACGTGACCATCGCCGCGCAGAGTGGGGACATCGCGCTGGAGATCGGTATCCCGCTGGAGACCGGCGGCATGTCGCAGCTGTCTGATGCCTTTGCGCCGCTTTCGATCAATAAGGACGGCTCTCCGGTGGGGATCCTGTCGGCTGTCGAGGTGGACGCCAAGGGTATTCTCAAGGCGATCTACGACACTGGCTTCACCAAGCAGCTTTATCAAATCCCCATCGTCGACGTGCCCAACATGAACGGGTTGGAGGCGCTGGCCAACCAGACCTACAAGGCCTCCACCGAAAGCGGGGCGTACTACCTTTGGGATGCGGGAAACGGTCCGGTCGGTGATCTCGTCGGCTTTTCCCGAGAGGAAAGCGCCGTCGACGTAGCCTCGGAGTTGACCCAGCTGATCCAGACGCAGCGGGCCTACAATTCCAATGCCAAGGTGATCCAGACCGTCGACGAGATGCTCCAGGAAACCACCAACATCAAACGCTGATCGTTGAACGCAGCATAACGAACGGAGGCCCGGATGAGCCTGACCGCATCCTTGAATTCTGCCTTGTCCGGCCTCTCGCTCGCCAGCAGGCGGGCAGAGATCATCGCGACCAACGTCGCAAACGCCGACACGCCTGGATACGCCAGTCGGCGCCTGGAAGCGAGCGGGCCAATTGCCGGTTTGCCAGCCAGCAAGGCCGGCGTCGTGCGCGGGATCGACCCGGTTATCCTGTCGCTGCGGCGTGAATCGCAATCGCGTCTGGCGGATGCCTCGGTTGCGCAGTCATTCCACACCCGGATCGAGACCGCCATTGGCGACCCGGATCAATCCGGAAGCCTGCAGGATATGCTCGCACGGTTCGATGCCTCCCTGACGACTGCGGCTGCCGATCCGACATCGGATCTGAGGCTCGGCAATGTTGCCCGTGCCGCAGGCAATCTGGTGACCAAGGTCGGCGACCTGGCCCAGGTCATCACCCGCGAACGTCAATCCGCCGAGGTGCGCATCGGCCAGACGGTCGATCAACTCAACCTCGATCTGGCCACGGTGGAACGGCTCAATGGCGACATCGCGCGGTCGATGGCAACGGGGTCCGATCTGTCCAACCTGCTCGACCAGCGCCAGCTTGCCGTGGATCGCATTTCCGAGGCGGTCCCCCTGCGGGAGCTGCCGCGCGAACGGGGCGGCGTTGCCCTGGTTTCCACCGGAGGGGTCATCCTGCTGGACGGCTCCGCCGCCAAGATCGGCCACAACGCGCGGCCGGGGATCGAACCTGCCGACCGCTATCCGACCGAACTGTCGGGCCTGACGGTTCGCGGGCGTGATATCGGACCGGGCACCGGGTTGCAGGGGGGCTTGCTGGGGGGGCTGTTTGCGTTGCGCGACGATCTCGCGCTTACGGCAATGGATCGGCTCGACGCCTTCGCTGGTGACCTGGCTGCGCGGTTCGAGGATCCCGCTGTCGATCCCAGCCTGGGGGCTGGTGAGCCCGGTCTCTTCGCCGATGCCGGTGCGGCGGTCGGGGTGGCACCGGATGCCGGTCTGTCCCTGCGCCTCAGCCTCAATACCGCTGTCGATGCGGACCGCGGTGGGGATCCTGTCGTACTTCGGGCGGGTCTCGGCGTGGGGGCCACGGCTCTGGCTTCCGATCCGTCGCAGCTGCTGCGCTACGGTGCCGCGCTCGCGCAGGCACGTGTGCCCAGCTCCGCCGCGCTGGGATCCGTTCCGACCGGCTTGGCGGATCTGGGGGCTGCCTTGCGATCGGCAATGTCCAGCGATCGGCTCCGCGCCGACGACGTATTCGGGGCTTTCAGCCGGCAGGAGGCCGATCTCGTGGATCAGCGTGACGGCGCGCGGGTGGACGTGGATGCAGAGATGCGCCGCCTGTTGGAGGTCGAGCAGGCCTATGCCGCCAATGCCCGGATGATCCAGGTCGCGGGTAACATGATCGATAGACTGACGGAGATTTGAAATGACCCCTTCCGCTTCGCTCGCCCAGGCTATCCTGGGCCCTCGTGACCGCACGCAGCCGACCCGCGACCGGATCGAGACCCTCTCGCAAGAGATCGCCAGCGGGCGGGCCGCCGACACCGGGCGGGCCCTGTCCAGCGATTTCTCTCAGGTTTCCCGCCTTGCCCACGGATTGCGGGAGGGGCGGGCCAGCATCGAAAGCCTGTCCCAGGCGCAAACCTGGGGTGCCGCAATCCAGGCATCCCTCGCAAGAGTGGCAGATGTCAGTGCGAGACAGATGGCCGACCTTCCCGTCAACCTCGCCAATCCGGATCCCGCAGCAATCTCTCGCCTGTCTCGTGGAGGAGAGGAAGGGGTCCGCGACATTGTCGCTGCCTTGGGACATACCGTCGGCGGGCGCGCGCTCTTTGCCAATGGCGGAACGGAACCGCCGATCACGACGGTCGACGATATCTTGACCGAGGTGTCCGCGCTCGCCACCGCGGCCACCGATTTCGACGACTACATCCAGCGGGTCGACGCCTATTTCGCGCCGGGCGGCACCTTCGAGACCGCCCATTTGTCCGTCCCGGCCACTGACCCGACCCGTTTCCCGGCGGGTGGCGGCGAGGTTGTCACATTCGAAGTGGAGGCCGGATCAGACGAATTGGTGCAGGCGCTTCGCTCGGCGGCGACGCTGTCGGGGCTGGGTGGCGCAAGCTTCGCGCTGACCCCGGACGCGCGCCTGACGCTTCAGGAACGCGCGGCCAACGCGGCGGCGGACCTGCCAACCCTGCAAGGTCGTATCGGTGCGACCGAGGCTCGCGTGGGCGACAGGCTGGAAACACTCAGGGCGGAGGAACAACAGGCCGAGGTCGATCTGTCGACCGCTGTCGGTGTCGATCCGTTCGAGACTGTCAGCGCCCTGCAAAACGAGATGACCCGGTTGGAGACACTCTATGCGATCACCGCGCGCCGTGCGCAGTTACGACTGACGGATTACTTGCGTTGAGTTGGCGTCATCTGATCGCGCGGCTCGTCTTTTTCGGGATGTTTGCTGCCTGGGCATTTGGCGTGCAGGCGCAATCGGTGCGGCTCAAGGATCTGGTGGAATTCGACGGTGTGCGCGGTAACGACTTGCTGGGATATGGTCTCGTTGTGGGGCTGAACGGCACCGGGGATGGGCTTCGCAATGCGCCCTATACCGAAGAGATCATGTCCAACATCCTCGAACGTCTCGGGGTAAATGTCACGGGTGAGCAATTCCGCCCGCGAAATGTCGCGGCAGTGATCGTGACGGCGACCCTTCCGCCCTTTGCGCGCAGTGGGGGGCGGATTGATGTTACGGTGTCGGCGATCGGCGATGCGGACAGCTTGCAGGGTGGTACATTGGTGATGACCCCCCTGACCGCAGCCGACGGTGATATCTACGCTGTGGCGCAGGGGACCATCGTGGCGGGCGGGGTGGCCGCACGTGGTGAGGCCGCCGAGGTGATCGAGGGTGTCCCGACGGCGGGCGTCATCCCCGCCGGTGGACGCGTCGAGCGAGAGGTGGAATTCGATTTTACCCAGATGACGCAGATCCGCCTGGCCCTGCGGGAGCCGGATTTCACCACCGCCGCGCGGGTTGAACGTGTCATCAACGGCCAGATCGGTCGCGACGTCGCGCGCATGCTGGATGCAGGGACGGTGTTGGTGGACATCACGCGGGCCAACCGCCGATCACCTGCCCATGCGATCAGCGCGATCGAGAACCTCGCGGTAGAGCCTCAACAAAAGGCGCGTGTTGTGGTCGACCAGGCATCAGGCACCATCGTGATGGGAAGCGACGTGCGCATTTCGGAGGTGGCTGTGTCGCAGAACAACCTGACCTTGCGGATCGAAGAAGCCCCGGTCGTGGTGCAACCCAATCCCTTTTCGCAGGGTGAGACGGTGGCCGTCCCGCGCACAGGCGTCGCCTTGCAGGAGGAACCGGGACCGGGCCTTGCCCTGATACAGAGCGGGACGAGCCTGTCGGACGTGATTGCCGGGCTGAATGCTTTGGGTGTTTCCGCGCGCGACATGATCGACATCCTCAAAAGCATCAAGGCAGCCGGCGCGCTGCATGCGGAGTTTGTGGTGCGCTAAGGGGCCTAACGGGAGGGCACCGTTCGACATGTGGCCTGGACAGGCGAGCGTCGCGGGGTGAGGATGGGGCGATGGCCCCGGGTCTGGGACCGGATTTCCCGACCTGCAGGCGAACCCTCCGCTCGGCCTGGGTGCAGGCTTGCCACGCATCTCACCGCAATCGGTCGGGAACGGGTCGCAGCATCTGCGAGACCGGACGCACCCCGCCGGTTTGCCCCGTGACAGTGGGGGCTGAACGACCATGGCCTGTCCGCAGAGCAGAGGCACGTCGGTCGTCTTGGTGTAATTCGGATTCAGGTGTTCGGGGCGTCTTTGCGCCGATCCGCCAAGATCAGGGCCCGCGCTTTTTGTTGCTTTCGCGCGACGGTCCGGTCGCGGTGCGGCGGTTCCCTATACGACAACCATCCGCTTCGCCTTGTTCCCCCCCGGGGTCGCCTCTACATCCCCCTCATGCTTTCGCGCCTGCGCCTCCCGTTTCGCCCCCGCCCCGCCGTCATCCCGGTTCTCCGTCTTCAAGGCGTGATCGCCGCGTCCGGCGGCAGGGGAACGTTGAGCCATTCGAGCCTTGCCCCGTTGATCGAACGGGCGTTTCGCAAGGGCAAACCCAAAGCCGTCGCCCTGGCGATCAATTCGCCCGGCGGCTCGCCGGTGCAATCGGCGTTGATCGGGGCGCATATCCGGCGTCTGGCCGATGAGTTGGACATCCCCGTCCATGCCTTCGTCGAGGATGTCGCCGCTTCGGGTGGCTATTGGTTGGCGGCGGCTGCGGATGACATTCACCTCGACCCCAGCTCGATCACGGGCAGCATCGGGGTGATCTCTTCTGGCTTTGGCTTTCATGAACTGATTGCGCGTCACGGGATTGAAAGGCGCGTACATACCGCGGGTGAGGACAAGTCCCTGCTTGACCCGTTCCGACCCGAGCGGGACGAGGATGTCGCGCGGCTCAAGGACATTCAGGCACGGATCCACGCCAGCTTCATCGATCACGTCAAGGCACGGCGGGGCGCGCGCCTGGTCCCTGATCGCGACCTGTTTACCGGCGAGGTCTTTGTCGGCGCGGAGGCGGTGGACGTCGGGCTGGCGGATGGGCTGGACCATCTGGAGCCGCGCCTGAAGACGCTTTATGGCGACAAGATCCGCCTGGTTCTGCTCAGCCAGAGGCGGCCCCTGCTGCAGCGTCTGGTCCCCGGCATCCTGACCGAAGCTGCAACCGCCATCGAGACCCGGGCCCATTGGGCCCGCTTCGGGCTCTGACGCGCGATGATCGTCAAAATCGTCTTTCTGTTTCTGGTCGGTATGGCTGTGCTTGCGATGTTCGGCAAACTGCGAATGCCCAAGATCGGCCTTGACCGTCGAGCCAAGTGCCGCAGGTGTGGGGCACCGCGCGTCGGCCGTGGCCCCTGTCCTTGCGGGAAGGATCCCAAGGCATGATGTTTGAGTTTCTGAGCGTTGGCGTCGGCCTCGTGATCCTGATCTTTGCGGGCGATGCCTTGGTCAAAGGGGCGGTCAACCTGGCCCTGCGCCTTGGCCTGCCTGCCCTGGTGGTCAGCTTGACGGTTGTCGCCTTCGGCACCTCTGCGCCGGAACTGCTGGTCAGTGTGCAGGCCATACTGGAAGACGCGCCAGGTCTGGCGTTGGGCAACGTGGTGGGATCCAACATTGCAAATGTGTTGATGGTCCTGGGCGTGCCGGCCCTGATTGCAACGTTGCACACCGGTGCCTGCGAGACGCGGCGCGACTATCTCTATATGTTGGGCGCGACGGCGCTGTTTGTCGCGTTCTGCTTCACGGGACAGCTGGTTTGGTGGCACGGCATCGTGCTGCTGACGGCATTGGTGGCCATTCTTGCCGCGACCTTTCTGGGGTCGCGCGGCGAAGACGTAGAGGTCGAGGGGGCCGATACCGGTTTGCCGGGCTGGAAATTGGCGGCCTATCTGATCCTGGGCATAATCGGCCTGCCGTTGGGGGCCGACCTGCTGGTCGAGGGCGCGACCGAGATCGCGCGCGATTTCGGCGTCAGCGAAACGGTGATCGGGCTGACGCTGGTCGCGATCGGCACATCGCTACCCGAACTTGCGACGACGGTCATGGCCGCGATCCGCCGCCATGCGGATGTGGCGTTGGGCAATGTGATCGGGTCCAACCTGTTCAACCTGTTGGGGATCATGGGCGTTGCCGTTCTGGTCGGCCCGATCCCCGTCGATCCGGCGTTTCTGCGCACTGACCTGTGGATCATGGTGGCCGCGACGCTGATGTTGGTGCCGTTTGTGTTCTTGCGCCGCGACATCACCCGGCTCTGGGGCATTGTGCTCACGGGCCTTTATATCGCCTATCTGGCGCTGGTGCTGGCATGAGGGCGCTGGTCACAGGGGCCGGTGCCCGCCTGGGGGCGGCCATGGCCCGCGATCTGGGCGCGCAGGGCTGGGACGTGGCGTTGCACTATTCCTCGTCCGCCGACGGGGCGCAGGCGGTTGCCGACGACATTCGCGGCCAAGGGCGTCAGGCGGTTCTGTTGCAGGCCGATCTATTGGATCTGGACGCCTGCGAGGCTTTGGTCCCACGCGCCGCCGAGGCGCTGGGCGGGCCGCTGACCCTGTTGGTGAACAACGCCTCGATCTTTGAACACGATGACATTCGCACCGCCAGCCGCCGCAGTTGGGACCGGCACGTCGGGTCGAACCTGCGCGCGCCGCTGATCCTGACGCAGGCCTTTGCGGCCCAGACCACCGCTGGCAATATCGTCAACATGATCGACCAGAGGGTGCGCAAGCTGACGCCCGAATTCATGACCTATACGCTTGCCAAGACCGCGCTCTGGACGCTGACGCAGACCAGCGCGCAGGCGCTTGGTCCGGGGATCCGCGTGAACGCGATCGGGCCCGGTCCGACCCTGCAGGGCGTGCGACAGTCCGCTGCTCATTTTGCGGCGCAACAGGCCGCGACGTTGACCGGGCAGGGGGCCGGGCCCGAGGACATAACCGGCGCATTGCGCTATATTTTAGCGGCCCCCGCACTGACCGGTCAGCTGTTGTGCATTGACGGTGGCCAGCACCTGATCTGGCAGACGCCGGACGTCCAGGGGGTTGAATGACCGCCCGTCGATTCGTCCCAGTTTTTGAAGTCCTGCGAAAACTGTCCACCCTGACGTAATGTCAGGTTTGCGGATCAGGCGGGCATCGCGGGCACAGCGGTGAAATCCAGCGCAGAAAAAATTAACAATACTTATCAGATAGATAGATAATGTATCCAATTGTGCACTTTGTAACGGTTTGGTAAAAAAGCCAAGTAGTTCAAAGGGGCTGGGAAATCTGTCCCCCGAGTTATCCACACGGGTGGCCTGGAAAAAACCGACGCTGCGACCCTTGCTTTGGTCCGGCCTGGTGTGCAGCCCCATCAGGGAATCGGATCGCGCATGAATGACGTCGTCAAAACCGGCCCGGAGGTCATCAAACGCTTCTTGCGCACGCTGGACGGATCCCCCGGCGTTTACCGCATGTTGGATGCCGACAGCCGCGTTCTTTACGTCGGCAAGGCCCGCAATCTGAAGAACCGGGTCGCCAGCTACACCCGCAGCCACGGCCATTCCGGGCGTATCCGCCGGATGATTTCCGAGACCGCCTCGATGATGGTGCTGACCACCGAGACAGAGTTGGAGGCCCTGCTGCTGGAGCAGAACCTCATCAAGCAGCTCAAGCCGCGCTACAACGTGCTGCTGCGCGACGACAAAAGCTTTCCGAACATCGAGGTCACCCACACCCACGCCTTCCCGCAGATCCGCAAGCATCGCGGGCGCAAGGGGCAGGGCACCTATTTTGGCCCCTTCGCCAGCGCCGGGGCCGTGAACCGCGTTCTCAACCAGTTGCAGCGCGTCTTCCTGCTCCGCAACTGCTCCGACAGCGATTTCGAGACGCGGACGCGGCCCTGTCTCAACTATCAGATCAAGCGCTGTTCGGCCCCCTGCGTCGGGTTCATCACCCCCGAAGATTACGCAAGCTCGGTCAAGGACGCGGAGCTGTTCCTGCGCGGTCAGACCACCGAGATCCAGGAAAAGCTGGCCCAGGACATGTCCGCCGCCGCCGAAGACATGGAGTTCGAGCGCGCCGCCGCCCTGCGTGACCGGATCAAGGCGCTGACCAACGTGCAATCGGTCCAGGGCGTGAACCCCCAGGGCGTCGCCGAGGCGGACGTGATCGGCCTGCACATGGACGGCGGCCAGGCTTGTTTCCAGGTCTTCTTCATTCGCGCCAACCAGAACTGGGGTAACGCCGATTTCTATCCTCGCGTGTCCGACGACATGTCCCCGGCAGAGGTGACAGAGGCCTTCCTGGGTCAATTCTACGACACCAAGGACCCGCCGCGCATGGTGCTGTTGTCCCACGGAATCGAAGACGCCGACCTGATGGTCGCAGCCTTGTCGGAAAAGGCAGGCCGCCGGGTCCAGCTGCTGCATCCGCAACGCGGCGAGAAATTCGACCTGGTTCAGGGGGCGGTCCGCAACGCGCGCGAAAGCCTGGGCCGCAAGATGTCCGAAAGTGCGACGCAGGCGAAACTGTTGCGCGGCGTGGCCGAGGCCTTTGACTTGCCCGCTCCGCCGCTGCGGATCGAGGTCTACGACAACTCTCACATCCAGGGCAGCCATGCGGTCGGCGCGATGATCGTTTCCGGCCCGGACGGGTTCGAGAAAAGCCAGTATCGCAAGTTCAACATCAAGGACACGGCGCTGACCCCCGGTGACGATTTCGGCATGATGAAAGAGGTTCTGACCCGCCGTTTCAAACGCCTGCTCAAGGAAGACCCGGAGCGGAAATCCGATCTCTGGCCCGGCCTGTTGCTGATCGACGGCGGGGCGGGCCAGGTGTCGGCGGTGCGCGACATCATGCGGGAATTGCAGGTCGAGGACATCCCGATGGTTGGCGTCGCCAAGGGCGTCGACCGCGACCACGGCAAGGAAGAATTCCATCGCACCGGCCATCGCCCCATGGCCCTGCCGCGCACCGACCCCGTGCTCTATTTCATTCAACGGCTGCGCGACGAGGCGCACCGTTTCGCCATCGGCACCCACCGCGCCAAGCGGGCCAAGGCCTTCGTCGCCAATCCCCTGGACGAGGTGCCGGGCGTCGGCGCCACCCGCAAACGCGCGCTGCTTGCACACTTCGGCTCTGCCAAGGCCGTCAGCCGCGCGGCGCTTGCGGATCTGAAGGCGGTCGACGGCATCTCGGGTGCCTTGGCCGAGGCGATCCACCGCCATTTCCATGAAAAAGACTGACCGGTCTTCGTTCTCGGCAAAATACTCCGGGGTCCGGGGCCGCGTCCCTGCCTCCCCCTAGGTGTGGGCGGCCCACGGTCTGGGATGGGGTTCAACCCTGCGGATCGCCTGCGCGCGCCCGCCCCCGCCATCGTGACGCAAAGGCCGCGACGCCGAGGCGCGATTGGCAAAGGGGGGATGGATTGCCCCTCCGAAGCCCGCTACACCGACCTTCATGACGTGGACAGTGCCCAACATTCTGACGGTCCTGCGCCTCTTCGCTGCCCCCGGCGTTGCGGTCATGTTCCTGTTTTTCGCCCGGCCCTGGGCCGATTGGTTCGCTCTGGTGCTTTTTGTGGTGGCCGCCGTGACCGATTGGTTCGATGGCTACATCGCGCGCGAGTTCAATCAGGAAAGCCGCTTTGGCGCGATGCTGGACCCGATCGCCGACAAGGCGATGGTGGTGATCGCGTTGCTGGTCATCACCGGGTTTTCGGGCATGAATCCCTGGATCCTGCTGCCCGCCACCGTGATCCTGTTCCGAGAGGTCTTTGTCTCGGGCCTGCGTGAATTCCTGGGCGCGACGTCGTCCACGCTCAAGGTCACAAAGCTGGCCAAGTGGAAGACGACGGCGCAGATGGTGGCCATCGCGGTGTTGTTTTCGACCGGCGTGTTCGAACATCACTTCGCCGAACGGGTGCACGGCATGGACGCCGAAATGGTCGGGGCCATCCTGTCGGGCACCATCCCGGATGAACTGGGCCTTGGTGCCCTGATCTGGGGGGAACAGGCGACGTTCCTGGCGGGCACGGTTCTTTTGTGGATTGCGGCCGCGCTGACCGCGATCACCGGCTGGGACTATTTTTCCAAGGCACGCCCCTATCTGATGGATGGCAGCGAATGAAAATTCAGGTGCTCTACTTTGCCTGGTTGCGCGAACGTATCGGACTGGGACGCGAAGACGTCGACACAGAGGCCGCGACCATTGCCGAATTGGTCGAGGAACTGCGCGCCCGCGAAGACCGCTATGCCGCGGCCTTTTCCGATATGACGACCGTGCGGGCAGCCCTGGACCAGGAACTCGTGGCGCTCGATACGCCGTTGGGCCAGGCGCGCGAGGTTGCGTTCTTTCCGCCGATGACGGGCGGATGATCCGCGTTGTCGTGACAGACGCCGATTTCGACCTCAAGACAGAGGTCGAGGCGTTGGAGGAGGGGGCCGATACCGGGGCCGTCGTCACCTTTACCGGGCGCGTCCGCGACGTGGCGGGTGGACTGCGTCACATGGAGATAGAGCATTATCCCGGCATGACCGAACGCGCCCTGACTACCATCGCCGAACAGGCGGCGGATCGGTGGCCGTTGTCGGGGGTGACCGTGATCCACCGCCACGGCGCGCTGGAACCCGGCGCGCGGATCATGATGGTGGCGACAGCCTCGCGCCACCGCGACGCCGCCTTTGCCGCGGCCGAGTTCTTGATGGATTACCTCAAGAGCCGTGCGCCCTTCTGGAAGAAGGAAGTCACGTCAGATGGCGCCGATTGGGTTGCGTCCAAAGAGAGTGACGAAGCGGCCCTGTCGCGCTGGTCGGATTAGGCGGCGTCGATTTCTTCGACGGATTTGATCGGGATTTCCAAAGTCCCGATCCCCATCGCTACCTGCTCGACGCCCGCCGAAGAAGGTCCGCAGCATCCAACCCGTCCAGGTCCGAGGCGGAAGGTTCGATGCCATGGTGGGGGGCATGGTTCCGGCCCTGCATTCGGCCCTGGACGTCGCGGGCCAGATCCTCGTCCAATCCGGCCAGAACATCGGGCGAGACCAGCAGGCTTTCGGCGGGAATGCCCTCGGCGTAGATGATTTCGTGCGCGTCGAACAGCAGGTGGAAATAGTCCACGTGCCCGCCATTGGCGCGGCGGATCGTTGTCCCGTTCACAAGATGGCGCGCACGGACCAGAACCTCTGCGCGACCTGCGCCGATGGCATCGCGGCGTTGATAGATGAACAGCCGGTGATCGGGCGACAGGATCAGGTCGTCGGCGTTGTTCAGTGCGCCAGCCTCGATCACGACGGGGGCGTTCGCCCCCTCGGCGCGCACGGTTTGCTGGCCGGTCCAGCGCACCGCCTGGGGGCCGTGGTCGCGGGTCAGGACGCGGTCGCCCTCGCGCAGGTTCTCCACCGGGATCTGGTGGCCCCCTGCGCCGGTAATCTTTGTGCCCCGCGCAAAGCTGACCGAGGCGACGGACCCAAGTTCACCGGCGACCGCCTCGGACGAGATCAGCGTGTATTCATCCGCAGGCGACAGCGCCCCTAACGGTAGCGCCATGCGTACCCCGCCAAGATCGAGCACCAGAACCTCTGCCGCCGTGCCCCGGTCGCCCATCAACTGATGCCGCGCCAACGGCACGACCGGCTGGCCGGTCACCCCGACAGAGCTGCCTGCGGCGACGGTCACGGTGCCTGCGGCCCGCGTCAGAACCAATTCGCGCGCCTGCGCCTTGGGATCCAGGGCATAGACATCGCCTGCCACCACCTGTGTCAGATCGCCGATCGGATCCCCCATCAGCGCGCCGGTATCCACCGACAGCGCCTCGGCGGGAAAGACGGTGCAGCGGCTGAGCGCGGAGAGAGGGGTCTGTGTCATGCCTCCTCCTGGCAGGGGGGTCGGGCGAAAGTTTGGCGGTTTGGTGATCCTGCGGCAACATTTCCGCTGATTACCGGGCAAAGGGATGATAGCGCAGGGAAAGCACAAAAGGGAGGTGTCCGATGGATCTGGGTATCAAGGGCAAACGCGCGCTGGTCTGCGCGTCGTCAAAAGGTCTGGGACTGGGCTGCGCCGAGGCGCTGGCAGAGGCGGGCGTGGATCTGGTCATGAACGCACGCGGGGCCGAGGCGTTGGAGGCAGCCGCCGAAGACATCCGCACTCGGTTCGGTGTGTCGGTGACGACGGTGGCCTGCGACGTGACCACCGCCGAGGGTCAGGCCGAGGTGCTGGCTGCGGCCGACACCCCCGACATTCTGGTCACCAACGCAGGCGGGCCGCCTCCGGGGATCTGGTCCGATTGGGATCGCGACGATTTCATCCGCGCGCTCGACAGCAACATGTTGACGCCGATTGCCCTGATGAAGGCCTGTCTGCCCGCGATGATGGACCGTGGTTGGGGCCGCGTGGTCAACATCACCTCGCAATCGGTCAAGGCACCGATCCCGGCGCTGGGCCTGTCGAACGCGGCGCGCACGGGCCTGACGGGCTATGTGGCGGGCACGGCGCGGCAGGTGGCGCCCTCGGGCGTGACGATCAACAACCTGTTGCCGGGCATTCACGACACGGATCGGGCGGTGTCGCTGGATTCCGGGGTCAGCCGTCAACAGAACATCTCGGTCGAGCAGGCGCGCGAGCAGCGCGAGGGCACGATCCCCGCACGGCGCTATGGCACGCGGGCGGAATTCGGGGCGACCTGCGCCTTTCTGTGTTCGCAGCATGCGGGCTTTATCGTCGGGCAGAACGTGCTGCTGGACGGCGGCGCAACCAACGCCACGATCTGAGTTGGGCGCGCGTCAGGCCGGGGTCTGGCGCGCGCGGCTGAGGCGAGTCCGGACAAGCGTGTAGCCCGCCACCAAGAGCGCCGCCGCCCCGGCAAATATGCCGACAAGGCTGGTCCCGTTCTGAACGACCACGCCCACCAGTGCCCAGACCACCGCCCCACCATAGGCCGGGCTGGGCACTTTGGTCAGCATCACGAGCGCGATCACAAGGCCTACGGTCAGGGCAACGATGGCCCACCCCTCGGGGCCAAAGGGTGGCACGCCCCAGCCCGGTGCAAGCAGGCCAAGCGAAACCGAGGAGGCCGCCGTCAGCCAACCGGCATAAAGCCCTATCGGCCCCCGCAGCAGAAAACGGTCTTTTGCAGGGCTTGCCAGCAACGCGGCCAGCGCCCCGCCCAGCATCACCCAGATCAATACCGTGGCCCAGATCGGCGAAGCCAGCGCCACGGCCAGCCAGAACGCACCGACGACGAGGCTGAGGAGCAGGGGCCGTCGGGTCGCGTCCCATGCCGCATCTTCGGCCCGCTTCCAAACCCCGTATCCCACAGATGCGATCAGCCAGAGGTAGATCACTCCCCAGATCGAAAACGCGTAGCCTGCGGGCTGGACCGGCGGCTCTTCGATCGGGACCGGGAATTGCGACGGCTCATAGCCGCCAAATCCGGGTGTCAGGAAAGGCGACACCGCAAAGGCGAGCGCGGCGAACAGCAGGAGGAGGGCACGGATACGCATGTCACGCAGGTAGGCCGCGACAAAGCGGCGGCAACAGCATGCGTGTGGGCGGCGCGAACTGGGGCATTCCTGCGTCGGGCATCAACGTCCTTTCCATCCGGGCGGTCCGGTGTCGCCTGCCTTGGGGGGGCAAGGCAAAGGGTGCGTCCGGCCCCGACGGGCCGGACGCGCGGGGGTCACTCCGACCAGCTTACGCCGGTCAGGTCGATGGCCTGCGTGGGCGAGTTTTCCCACAGGCCCTGAATGCGCGCGTCGGCCACGCCGGTCTTGGCCAGCTGGAAGAGGTAGCCGTTGACGTAGTCGTCCGCGATCATCTTCTGCGCATCGGCCAACAACTGCGACCGCATCGCCGGATCCGATGTCACGGTGATCTTGTCGTTCAAGGCCTGGAGGTCGGGATTGTCATACTGGAAGTAATAGTCGGGCCGGGCATAAATGTTGATGTCCGCGGGTTCCGTATGGCTGACGATCGTCAGGTCGAAATCCTTGCCCCGGAACACCTGTTCCAGCCATTGCGCCCATTCCAGGTTGCTGATCTCGGTCTTGATCCCGACCTCGCGGAGCTGGCTGGCGATGATCTCTCCGCCGCGGCGGGCATAGGCCGGGGGCGGCAGCATCAGGCGCAGGGTCAGATCCTCGACCCCGGCTTCGGCCAGCAGGGCGCGGGCGCGGTCCGGATCGTGCGCCGACTGGCCGGTCAGGTCCACGTAGTCCGGGTTGTGCGGCGCAAAGTGGGTGCCGATCGGTGTGCCGTAGCCGAACATCGCGCCGTCGATGATGGCCTGCCGGTCGATGGCATGGCTGATCGCCTCGCGCACGCGTACGTCCGTGATCGCCTTGTTGTTCATCGCCAGGATCGTCTCACCCTCGGTGGAGCCGACGATGACGGAGAACCGGGGATCTGCCTCGAAGTTCGAAAGGGTCTCGGGCGCCGGGAACACCGGGAAGGCATCCACATCGCCCGCCATCATCGCTGCAAAAGCCGCATTCGGGTCCGAGATGAACTTGAACGTGGCCGCCGTCAGGGCTGGGGCGGTGCCCCAGTAGTCCGGGTTTGCCACCAACTCGACCCGGTCGCCCTGCGCCCAGTTGGCCAGCTTGAACGGACCGGTGCCGACGGGTGCGGTGGCGTTTGTTTCGGCGCTTTCGGGGGCGACGATGACGGCATCGCCCCAGGCCAGGTTGAAGCCCAGGTTGCCGTTCGGCTCGCTCAGCGTGATGCGAACCGTGGTGGCATCCACGGCCTCGACGCTGTCGATCCCGGCGAACAGAGCCTTCTGTGCGTTGGTGCTGTCTTCTGCGCGGGCGCGGTCCAGGCTGAACACCACGTCGTCGGCATCCATTGTGGTGCCGTCATGAAAGGTCACGCCGGCATTGAGCACAAAGGTCCAGGTCTTGCCGTCTTCCGACACCTCCCAGGATTTTGCCAGCGCGGGCTGTACCGCGCCGTCCGGGCCAAACCGGGTCAGTCCCTCGAAAAGATTGGCATAGACCACTTCGTCGATGGCGGCGGCGGCCCCCCCGGTCGGGTCCAGGTTCGGTGGTTCCAGCTGCATGCCTATCGTGATGTCGGTCTGCTGGGCCAACGCGGTCGTGGCGGTCAGTGCCAGAATGGCGGCGGAGCGTGTGAGCATGGGTGTCCCTCCCGATTGACGTTGCTCAAGCTATGCGGGCGACGGGGCAGGGGGCAAGCGCGAAGGCAGCGCGCGGCCCCCGCTTCCTTGTTTCCAAAATATGCAGACGCTCCCTCGTCGCGGGCGCGTCGATGCGGGTCATGCGGGGCCAAGGGCGTAGCCTGCGACCACCTCCACCATGCGGTCGACGGACAGGATCGGCGGCAGCAAGGTCAGGAATCCGCCGTCTGCGTCCATGACGTAGATGTGGGATCCGTGGCTATAGACCGTGCCGCCCAGCGGCTCTTCGAACAGTGCGGTCCGTTCTACATGGAAAAGCGCGCGCGCGGCGGCCAGCTCCGCTTCGGTCCCTGTCAGGCCGGTCAGGCCGGGGGCATGGCTTGCCAGGGCGGGGCCCATCGATTCAACCGTGTCGCGCGCCGGATCGACGGTAATGACCAGGGGCGTCACGGGGATGTCGCGCGCAGAAAGCGCGCTGGCGACCTCGGACATGATGGGCAGGGCAACGGTGCAGATCGCCTCGCAGGAGGCATAGCCGAAAAAGATCAACTGGACGCGGCCCTCCGGGTCGGCCTGGGTCCGCGTCTGGCCGTGGTGGTCGGTCAGGGTATAGGCCCCGCCGAAATTCGACGGAAACAGCCGGTCGATGACCCCCTCGGCCGCGGCGGGGGCGGCCAGGAGGGTGGCGGCAATCAGGGCGCGCAGCATCAGAACCAATCGGCGATAAAGGCGGCGTCGGCTTCCTCGCCCAGGCCCAGGTAGCCCTCGGCCTCGATTTCCGAAATGATGCGCGGGTCGCGGCGGAACCATGGACCCTTGCCCGTCGCGTCCGGGTTGCGCGCGGCCCAGTCCTTGGTCCACTGGTTCGCGCGAAGCCATGCGCCGCCCTCGGGGCGGATGCGCTGAACAAGGTAGACATTGGTGGCCCCAATGTCGGGGTCGTCGATCAGCAGGCCATCCACCTCGACTGTCTGGCCACAAAACGGGGCGAGTTCCACGGCGGCTCCGGTAAAGGCGGCCTGGCTGTTCTTCAGCGGAAAGACCATGGCGTCGTCGGCATCGCGGATCAGAACGACCTGCCGCTGTCCGGTGCCGCAATCGGCGGCGCATTGGCCGGTCAATTCGCAAACGGGGTCGGCCACGCGGGCGGTGAAGCGGGCGGGCACCTCCGCATAGAGGTTCCAGGTCTTGGCCTCGGACATGGCAGAGAAATCCTGCGCGGCGGCGGGGGCGGCCAGCAGGGCGGCGGCCAGGGCAAGGCGGATCATTGGGCGGCCTCCTCGGGGATGGCGAAGCCGGGGATGACGCCGAAATCGTCATGGGTCTGGTTTATGATGTCCAAATCGGCGGTGATCGTCTCGACGATCAGGTAATTCAGACCGTCGCGGGTGTAATGCAACCCGTCCGCCTCGATCGTATGCGAGGCGATGTGCAGGTTGGTGTCGCCGCCCGCGTTGTCGGCGTCGCCCTCCATCTTCAGGACCATGTAGACCGTCCCGTCAGGTGCCAGCAGGCCGACCGGGATGCCGCCCGCCGAACACCACAGCGCGCAGGTGTGATGCGCGGACCCCACGACCGCATCGGTCGGTCCCATGACGCCCGAGAAATAGCACCAGGTGTCGATGACCTCTCCGGTGATCTGAATGCGTTCCCCCGAGGCGGCGAAGGCGGGCGGCGCCATGAGAAGGGCGGTAAGGACGAGGGGCAGCGGGCGCATGGGGCCTCCGATCTGGCTGTGCTGCGACGAAGTTGACGCAGGGGCGGACCCGGCTGGCAAATCACAATTTCGAATTGAGGGCACCGCCGACCGCGGGCGGGATCAATTTCTTCGAAGAAATTGATCAAATCCTTTGAAGGATTTGACGCGGTCACATCGCGTCGAGATAGGTCCGCACAGCCGTCTGCACATGGCGGAACCGGTCGCCGCCCAGGTGCTTGCCGCCATACCAGCGCGTGACGATGACGACATGATCCTGAAGGCCCTCCCGTTCCAGCATGCGCAGGATGACCATGCCGGCCCCGGCCTCTCCGTCGTCGTTCTTGATGGGCCCTGTGGCCGTCAGCAAGCCCCAGGTGTTGTGGGTCGCACGCGCGAATTTCTTGTCGCGGCAGAGCGCCTTGACCACGGCCTTTGCCGTCTCGGCGTCCGCAGCGGGGGCCCCGGTGACTGCATATTTGCTGCCACGGTCATTGATGTCGAGGGCAAGGGTGCGCATGCGGCCGGGGTATGTCGGCAGGTGGCCTGCCGGGCAAGGTGTATTGTGCCTGCTCAGGATCGGAGGGGTGCCACGGGGCCTTTGCCTACCGCCAGTCTCCGAACCGGTCGAAGGGGGCCGATGCAGCGGCGATGGCCTACTTGTTGGTCAGGCCATCGGACACCTTGCTGACAAGCAGATGCAAGAGAAGCGTCATGATCACGAGCGTGAAAAGGGCGGCGAACATCAGATCGGTCTTGGCGCGTCCGTTGGCCAGCAACATCAGGTAGCCCAATCCCTTTGACGCGCCGACCCATTCCCCGATGACCGCCCCGATGGGCGCATAGACCGCGGCCAGTTTCAGACCGGTTCCCAGGGACGGCATCGCGTGGGGAATCCTGATACGCCGCATGATCTGGCGATTGGTGCCCCCCATCGTTCTGGCCATGTCCAGGATCGCAACCGGCACGCGCGTCAGCCCATCATAGAATGCCGAGGTCACCGGAAAGTAGATGATCAAGACGGCCATCATGACCTTGGATGCGATGCCATAGCCCAGCCAAAGCGTCAGGATCGGAGCGAGCGCGAACACCGGCACGGCCTGGGTGAAGATGAGAAGGGGCATCACAAGACGGTGCAAACGCGCGGACCGGGCCAGCTGGACCGCCGTCACCGCGCCCAGAACGGCCCCGATGATCAGGCCCAGAAGGACTTCGGTCGCAGTGACGCGTGCATTTTCGGCAATCAAGACGCGGTTTTCGATCGCGGCCCGTGCCACCCGCATCGGGGACGGCAGGATGAATGACGGGACACCCGTGACCCAGACGACCCCCTGCCAGATCAAAAGCGCAAAGGCGGCGGCCCCCAAGGCATAGGTCACCCGCATCATGGCGATGCCCGCAGATGCGCAAGCAAAGCCGCCTGACAGGCGATTGTTGCGGGGGCAAACTGGTCGCGGACGGGCGGGTCCTGCGGGGGCTGCCAAACCTGCGCGTCGGTCGGGGTCAGCACGATGATCTGATGGCCAAGGCGCACCGCCTCTGCGGGGTCATGGGTGACCAGAACGACGGTCTTGTCGACCAGGACTTCGGCGGCGAGGTCTTGCATGTCGGCCCGTGTGCTCGCGTCGAGCGCCGAGAAGGGCTCGTCCAGCAGGGCGATGCAGCGATCCTCCATCAGGGTCCGCGCCAGGGCCGTGCGTTGCCGCATGCCCCCCGACAGGGTGTGCGGCCGTTGCTCGGCGCGATCCGACAGGCCGACCCGGTTCAGAAGATGCCTCGCCCGGTCCATATCCGGCTGTTGTCCGCGCAATCGGGCCCCCAGTACCGTGTTTTCCAGAACGCTGAGCCAGGGCAACAACAGATCGGATTGCGCCATGACGCTGACGCGTCCTGCAATCCGGGCCCCGTCGGACGCGATGATCTGCCCGTCAAACTGGCCCGGTCCATCCAGATCGGCGATCACGCGCAGGAGCGTCGATTTACCTACACCGGACCGTCCCAGAATGCAGGTCCACTGCCCCGCGGGCAGGGTCACATCGACGGGCCCGAACAGGGGACGCCCGGCAATGGACTGCGTGCCGCGCAGGCGAAGGGACGGGGCCATTGTCACGCGCCGCGCAATCCCATCTCCCAGAAGGCGACCTCCAGCCGGGTGGCCATGTCGAAACGCGCCTGCAGCCGGGGCCAGCGTGCGGATGTCGTCGGGGCATCGCCCAGACGGTGGGTCACGGCCCGGTCGAGCATTTGCCCCACGGTGACCATCGCGCCCTGATAGCCGTCATCGCAATAGGTGTTGATCCAGTCGCGATAGGGCGTGTCCGGGGCGGCGGTCGCGGCCAGTCGTGTGCCGATTTCACCATATCCGAAACAACATGGTGCCAGGGCCGCCATCAGATCCAGGAAATCTCCGTGCAGGCCGGCATCCATCACATAGCGGGTGTAGGCGATGTTCTCGAACGCCTCGGTCGCGGCGAAAAGCGTGGCCTCGTCGATGCCGGCCGCGGCGCAGGTCTGAACGTGCAAGGCCATCTCGTGATTGACGAGCGCGTCGACGGTGCCCGCACAGACCTTCATTTCGTCCAACGTGTCGGCCTTGACCACGGCCAACGACCAGGCCCGCGCAAAATGCACAAGAAACACGTAGTCTTGCACGAGGTAGTGCAGGAACGATGCGCGCGGCAAAGACCCATCGCGCAGGCCTTCGACAAAGGCGTGATGCGTATAGTCCTGCCACGCACCGCCACAGGCGGCACGCCACCGCGCAAAGGTGTGCCCATAGACCGACGCGGTCATTGCGCGGTCACGTCAATGGCGATGTCGCGGACGGAATTGATCGACGGGATCAGGCCCGCGTCATGCAAGAACGCCTCGAATGCGGCATAGCGGCCCGCATCCATCGCCGTCGGACGCAGGGCAAAGCGGGACAAGGTGTCGACCCACGCGCGCCTGTTCAACTCATCGTTCAGTTCGGGCGCGGTTCCGGCAAAAATCTCCCAGCTCTCAACCGGGTGATTGACGATGTATTGGGTCGCCTTTTCCGTCGCGGCAAGGAACCGCCGGATCATGTCGGGATCCATCGTGGTCTTGTTTGCCACATAGATCAGCTCGTCATAGGGCGGCAGGCCTTCTTCTTCGACGTAGAAACAGCGGCCTGGAGCGCCTTCGATATCCATCTGGTTCAATTCAAAATTTCGGAATGCCCCGATCACGGCATCGACCTGACCCGACATCAACGCGGGCGACATCGACCAGTTCACGTTGATCAGCTCCACATCTTCGAGCGTCAGGCCATGCGTGCTCAGGACGTGACCCAGCACCGCTTCCTCCACGCCACCGACCGAAAAGCCGACCTTGCGCCCCTTGAGGTCGGCAGGCGTTTCGATCGGACCATCCGCCAGCACCAGCAGGCAGCTGAGCGGCGTGGCAACCAACGTACCGACCCGAACCAGGGACAGGCCTTCGTGGATCTGCAGGTGCAACTGGGGCTGGTAGGAAACCGCAAGATCCGCCTGACCTGCCGCGACCATTTTCGCCGGGGCCGATGGATCGGCCGGGGCGATGACCTCTACGGCAAGGTCCTGGTCCGCGAAGTACCCTTTTTCCTGCGCGATGATGATCGGTCCGTGATCCGGGTTCACGAACCAGTCGAGCAGCAAGGTGACTTGATCCTGAGCCGCGACCGGCGCGGCGCACAACGACAGAACCAGTGCATGGATGATGGATTTCATGGGTCTCAACCTCGTGTGGAATAGTGCGCGGCGAAATGATGGGTCGGGCCGTGGCCCGTGCCCACAGACAGGTCCCCTGCCTGCGCGATGGCCCGCGCGACATAGGATTTGGCCGCCGCCGTGGCCGCCTCGGGTCCGAGTCCCTTGGCCAATTGCGCCGCCAATGCCGACGACAGGGTGCATCCCGTGCCATGGGTGTTTTGCGTTTGGGTGCGCCCGGCCTCGTACCAGGTCACGGTGTCGGTCGTGACAAGGCAATCGGGG
The DNA here is from genome assembly GCF_025141175.1 of Jannaschia sp. M317. Classification (NCBI taxonomy): domain Bacteria; kingdom Pseudomonadati; phylum Pseudomonadota; class Alphaproteobacteria; order Rhodobacterales; family Roseobacteraceae; genus Jannaschia; species Jannaschia sp. M317. The sequence goes on from NZ_CP081155.1 coordinate 1,360,328, forward strand.
CTTTCGGGACCGTCAAGATGGCCACCCTTCATCAGCACCGTTTCGACGCCAAGCGCGCAGAGCGCGCGCCCCTGACCGACCATGTCGTCGCGCGTCTCAGCGATGTCGCAGCCCAGCAGATGCGCCGCCTCGGGCAAATTGGGCGTCATCAGGGTCGCCATGGGCAGCAGGACGTCGCGCAGGACCTGCACCGCATCGGGCTGCAGCAAGGCCGCCCCGCCTTTGGCAATCATCACCGGATCAAGGACGATGGGGATGGTCGCGTGCGGTTCAAGCGCCTGCGCAACGGCGACGGCGATGTCCGCGTTCGCTATCATCCCGATCTTGATCGCATCGACGCGGATATCCGCAAAGATGGCCGCGATCTGATCTTTCACAAACTCCGGCGGGACAAGGTGAATGCCTGTCACACCTTGGGTGTTCTGCGCTGTCAGGGCCGTGAGCGCGGCCATGGCAAAGGCACCATTCGCGGAAATCGCCTTGATGTCGGCCTGGATGCCGGCCCCGCCAGACGGGTCAGACCCCGCGATGCTCAGAACGTTCGGGATCATCGGGACTGTCCTGCTGCAAAGCCATCAAATGCGCGCGCGGCCGCTTCGGGATCAGGCTGACCACAGATCGCGGACACGACGGCCATGCCATCCGCGCCGCTACCAAGCACAGCCTTGATATGATTTGCCTTCAGCCCGCCAATCGCGACGGACGGCAAGGAAGACAGGGCCACAAGCTGTGCCAACCCGTCAAACCCCACCGGCTGCGCGTGGTCGGCTTTCGTCGCAGTCCCGAAAACGGGTCCCAGCCCAAGATAGTCGACAACCGCCGGGTCAGCATCGCGCACGGTCTGAGCCGTCTCACAGGACAGCCCGAGGATCTTGTCCGCGCCCAGCATGGCCCGGGCCTTGGCGGGTGAAATGTCGCCTTGGCCGATATGGGCCCCGTCGGCCTTTGCCGCCACGGCAGCGGTCACATCGTCGTTGATGATCAGCGGAACGTCCGTGCCGCGCAGCGCCGTCCTGAGCGCGATGGCGCATTCAATGCGCTGCGCGGTGGTTGCGTGCTTGTCGCGCAGCTGAACCATCGTCACGCCGCCGGCCACCGCACGGCGTACGGTGGCCACGACGCCGGCCTGTTGGCAAAGCTCGGGATCGGTCACCAGATACAGCCGCAATCGGGTTCTGAGCGCTGTCACTATCCGATGGCCCCGGCCAGATCGCCAGGCTGAGCCGCGGAAAGCGCGTCGAGGAAATGCATCTGAAAGCTGCCCGGCCCCTGGGCCAGTTTCGCGGCGGCGGTCCCTGCGATCTTGAAATGGGCCATCGCGGCGAGGGCTGCGTCAAATGCGGGGCCTGTCGCGGCATAGGCCCCCATCAGGGCCGTCTGGGAACACCCCAGGGCCGTGACCTGTGGCATCAGGTCAGAGCCGCCGGAGACATGCGCCTCCTGCTTGCCGTCGGTCAGGTAATCAACCGGGCCACTGATGGCCACGACCGTGCCGAACTGATCCGCAAGCGCCTTTGCGGCCCCCCAAGCGGCTTCGACGCTGTCGCCGCTATCTGCCCCTTTTCCGGTCCCCGCTTCGCCTGCCAGGGCCAGGATCTCGGATGCGTTTCCGCGCACGATGGTCGGACGTTGCGCCAGCAAGCTTTGGGCCGCGCACTTGCGGTAATCCGTGATGAAATGTGCAACGGGATCGAACACCCAGGGGATGTCGTTGGCCGCCGCGCTGGATGCCGCCGCCGTCATGCTTTGCAGCCAGCTTCCGGAGAGCGTGCCGATGTTGATCGTCAGGCCACCACAGATGGGCGTGAACTGCGCCACTTCTTCGGGGGCATGCACCATCGCGGGCGACGCACCTGCCGCCAGCACGACGTTGGCCGCGATATTCATCGCCACGTAGTTGGTGATGCAATGCACCAAGGGTTTCTGGTCGCGCAGGGCGGTCAGCATAACGTCGGGGGTCATGGGTGGGCCTCTTTTTGCGAACGAAAAAGAGGCATGAATTCTGCAGTGCAAAAGACCATAAGACCTCCCTCCGCCAGCATTATCTGGTTCAGGTTCAAAGGGTACGTCTCAGCTTTTCAGCGCCCCTGGTACGCAGATGGCTAGTCGTTCCTGGACGGGGCGTCAAACGGATTTGAGATCCGCGACGACAGAGGCAAGTGTCTGTCTGGCCGCAACGCGGTGCCGTCAGCCCAGCAATCGCTGCATCGCCAGCCCCATCACCTGGCCGCTGTCGACCATGTCCTGCACGCCGATCCATTCGTCGGGCTGATGCGCCAGATCCAGCACGCCGGGGCCGTAGGCGATGCAGTTCTTCAGCCGCCCGATCCGGTCGATGTGTTTCTGGTCGTAGGTGCCCGGCGACACGACGTAATCGGCGGATTTGCCCAGAACCTGCTGCACTGCGTCCTGCACCACCTGCACGACGGGGGCGTCTTCGGGGGTCATGGTGGGCATGACCTCGAACAGGTCGCGGATTTCATAGCGAAAGTCGGGGCGGCGCGCGCGGACGCGTTCCATCATCGCGGTGACTTCGGCTTTTACCTCGGCGATGTCCTCTTCCATCAGAAACCGCCGGTCGATGGTCAGGGTACAGCGGTCCGGCACGCAGGCGGACGGCAGGCCGGTATAATCGGCGTCCTGCACGGGTTCGCCGCCGTGGATCGCGTTCAGGTTCAAGGTGGACTGCCGCGCGCCTTCGGGGACGACGGGCATCGCGGTGCGTTTCCCCGCAAGCAGGGGGAACAACGTCGCCTCCATCTCGTCCAGAACGGCCCCCATGTGGCGCACGGCGCAATCGCCCAGAAACGGCATGGAGCCGTGGGCGATACGGCCCTTTGTTTCGATCTCGGCCCACCAGACGCCGCGGTGGCCCAGGCAGATACGGTCCTTGTTCAGGGGCTCGGGGATGATGACGTGCTGCACCCGGTCGGGGTCGAAGAACCCGCGTTCCGCCAGATAGGCAACGCCGCCGTAGCCGCCCGATTCCTCGTCCGCCGTGGCGCTGATTTCGATGGCCCCGCTGAAATCGGGGTGGATGTCGGCAAAGGCCTCGGCCGCGATGACAGAGGTCGCCAGCCCGCCCTTCATGTCGCAAGCCCCGCGCCCGTAGATGCGCCCGTCCGCCAGTTCTGCGCCGAACGGATCGCGGGTCCAGCCGTCGCCGACCGCCACGACATCGTGGTGGCTGTTGAAATGCAGCGTCTCGCCGGGGCGGGGGCCTTCCAGTCGGCAGATGACGTTCCAGCGAGGGTATTTGTCGGAATCGCCCAAGGCCCCTTCGGCGCGCACCATCTGAACCTGCCAGCCCCGTGCCTGCATCCGCGCGCCCAGCAGGGCGCAGATGTCGTGGTAGTGCAGGCCCGGCGGGTTCAGCGTGGGAATGCGGATCAGGTCCTGGGTCAGCGCCACCAAGTCGTCGCGGCGCGTCTCGATTTCGGTCAGCAATCTGTCCATCGTTCCCCCTGTTTGCACGTGTCACCTGTGCCACGGACCGCATTATCCCCTTGGCGGAGCGGCTGCAAAACGCGACAGTGATCCCCATGTGGTAGGAAGACAAAGATATTCTCAAGACGGGAGGCACCGCGTGGCCGATTTCAATCAGCAGATTCAAGAAAGCCAGAAACAGGTCACGGCGGCACAGTCCAAAATCTCGGAGATTACGAGCCGGATCGAAGCAGCACGCGCCAAGCTGGATCAGGGCATCACCATCGACGTGGAAAACGCCACGTTGGAGGATGTGCACGCCCATACCGACACGATGAACGCAAACATCGCCGAGTTGATCATGGGGCTGGACGATGTGACGGCGGGGTTCTCCAAGGACTTCGACGAGATGCGGTCCAAGACGGGATGGGAAAGCTTCGTCGGCATTTTCGCCTCCGGCAAGTCGGAAGCGATGCGTCAGGAGCGGCTGCGGTCGGCGTCGATCGACGACAAGTTGCAGGACCTGATCTCCAAGTCCGACACGATCACCCAGTTGCTGCAAAGCCAGTTGGCGATGCTGAACAACCAGCGCACCAAGGTGGAAACCAACCTTTCCGGCACCCTTGATGATCGAGAGGCCGCCGTGGCGGAGCTGGAACGCATCCGGGCAGAGATCCTGGCCATGGACCCGCGCCTGATCGAGTTGGAAAACAAGATCTCGGTCGAACAGGACGCCACCGCGCGCACCCAACTGGAAAGCGATCTGGCCGAGGCCAACACACGTCACAACGAATTGGTGCAGGCCGAACAGGTGGCGCTGGCCCGGTCGCAGACGCTGGAGCGCTATATCGAAAAGGGCAAGACCTGGGTGGACAGCCTGCAGAACCAGGCGGCGACGCAGATGGTGCTGATCAACAAGCTGGAAACGGACACCAAGCAGCGGGTCGTGTTGTACGACGCCTTGTCCAAATCGCTGAAGACCGCGCAGCAGCAGGACGTGGCGCACCGGATCAACGAAATCGGCGTGAAAACCGATCAGGAGGCGCAGCAGGCGATGGCCGCGATCGGGGCCGCAACCAACAGCCGGATGGCCGAAATGCTGGAAGCACACGAAGACCACATGGTCTTCGCCCGCGACGTGCTGGAGGCCAAGGCCAAGGCGGACGAACGCTTTGCCCGCCGCTTTCAGGCAATTGTCGAGAAGCACGACAAGAACCTTTATGGCGGATGAGGCGGTGACAGAGTTTCCGCCGGAAATCCTGGCCAGGACCCTCGCCGAAGACGTTGCGCGGCACCCATGACGCTGAAGGAAGACCTGATCCGCGACCACGCGGGCCTGCAGGAAAACCGGCAGGCACGGCGCTATTTCGCGAAGTTCGAGACGATCCTGTCGCATCTGCCCCGCGTCGCCGCCGAGATGGAGCGGGACGGGCGATTGACCCGCCGCGAGTTGGAGGTGCTGGGCCTGCACCTGACCGCGTTGGGCCGGACCTTTCGGGCCTTGTCGCACAAGTATCTGATGACCGGGCGCGACACCGGCGTGTTTCTCGGCTCGCTCACGGTCGACCGCTCCGCCTCCGGGTTTCCGGTGATGCGGGAGTTGATGTCCATGGCCTCTGACGCGGCGCAGGCGGGCGGGGTCGAGGACCGCATTCCCGAGCCGGAGGAGCTGAAGGAGGCGATGCTGGCCGCAATCCTGGGCGAGCGACGCATTCCGACGGATCTGCAATATGCCATGTCCCAGCGGCTGTATCGGGACCTGCTGCTGGATGGCGCGCTGTTCTGGCCACGCAACGATGTCGTGCTCAGGGGGCTGACCTCTGAGCCGCGGGTTTACCTGATGCACTGGTCGGCCTGGGACGGACAGCGCAACCTGCCGGTGATCTGGATGATGGAGGTGGAGGACGTGGGCCGCACGCCCTTGCGCGACGACTTCGCGCGGCTGGCGCGGGTGCAGGGGCATCTGATGGCCCAGGCCCTGCCCGAGTTGAAGCTGCTGACCGTGGCCAAGGGGTTCGACGATGATTTCGACCAGCTGCAGCCCAAACGCCTGCGACGGCTGACCGTGGGGCCGATGTATTCCTCGGCCTACACGCGCCAGACCGAGGGGCTTGGTGCCGTGATGGAGGCCGCGCGCGCCCCGGCGGGCGAGGATTGGGCGCTGGCCTGGACGTTGGAGACGCTGGAAGCGGAGCGGACACGCAGCGAAAGAACCGGATGGTTTTCCTCTGCGGAGCGGGCCGTCTGGGCGTTGGAGCCGTTGGTCGGGGCCGAGACCGGCGCCACACGGATCGAGCGTGCCGCCATCCTGCCCGAGCGGATCTATCAGGCCCTCGTGGAAAGTGGCGCGCCGGGGTTTGCGGATGTCGTCAAATATGTCGTCGGCGGCGGGCGGCTGTGGCGGGCCGGGTGAATGGGGATCACCGGGCAGGGGGGCTCTGCCCGCCGTCGCCATCGGGCGACTCCCCCCAGGATAGTTTGAAAGCAGAGAAGGAACGGGGATGAGCCTGTCCGGAGACGCGGTGGAATTGACAGAAGCGGAAATCGTGGCCCGATACGGCGCCGCGCTGACCCTGCTGGAGGGGTTCGACCATACGCCGCGATTGGCGCGTGCAGAGGCCCCCGCGCGGGCGGAGCGGTCGCCGGGGATCGGCACAAGGTCGCGGTTTCGGTCCACCACGCCGGGGTTGGTGACACGGTCGGGGCCGCGGGCCTCTGGTGTGCATCTGCGCGAGGCTGTGGAGGGCGAAGAGTTGATCTCGCCCACGCGCGCGCACCTGTTGCTGGCGCTGCGCCGTGCGCTGGCGATTGCCATGGCCGTGGGCGGTGCAATCGAGGATCGCAGCGGCCTGGACGGGCTGAAGGCCGCGAACCTTGCCGGGCGATTGCCGTCGCAGGATGCGGGACGGTTTCGGGAATTGCTGGAGGCGGAGGCGCTGGCCGTGGGCCACGTCTTTGCCAACGCGCTGGCCTTTCTGATCGCCCCCTTGCGCGGCAGTGACACAGCCGAGGTCCCCCCGCCGGAGGAAGTGCTGACCGACAATGCGCCCGCCATGCTGGAAGGGCTGCTGTGGGAAATCGACCAGCGGATCGACGGGCTGGACGACGGCGCGATGGTCGCCACCCTGGCCGCGCAGGCGGAGTTGTTGCTGGAGAGGTTGGCCGATCGGGCGCGGGCAGCGGCACGGGCCTCGGTCTATGGCGAGGTCACATATCGGATCGAGGCAGATGACCTGACGCTGAACGGCTTCGCCCCGGCGCTGCGCGCGGCGGGCAAACCGTTGACCATGCAGTTCAAGGCCCCCCACGAGGTGGTGGGCAACCACATCGCCAAGCATCAGGCGCTGAAGCTGTCGAAGATGCTGATGGCCTATGATTTCGACCGCCGCCTGAACCCTTTTGCGGATCTGGGGGGGTTCATCTTCACCTTCATGGGCGACGGGGCGCCGGGCACGGGCAAGACCACCCTGATCCAGATGATGGCCGGGCTGATCCACGGCTATTGCGAGGTGGCGGGCTATCCGTTCCGCTACGAAAACCTGAGCACCGACAGCATCGACAGCTACCAGGGGAAATCGGCGCAGAACGCCAAGGCCTTTATCAATGGGGTGCTGGACCCGAACGTGATCGGCTTTGGCACAATCGACGACATTGACCAGCTGGCGGGCAAGCGCGGCGACCGGCAGGCCAGCGCGGGCCAGTTGGAAATCACCGCCGTCCTGATGGAGAGTTTCGCAGGCGCAAATACCGTCGTGCGGGGCAACTGCACCTTTGGCATGTTCTCGAACTACCCCGAAAACGTAGACGACGCCCTGCGCCAACGGGCGGGCGCGCGGTTCCTGGTGGACGGGCCGCAGACGCAGGCCGACTACATCGACATCCTGGCGCTGCTGCTGGGCAAGCGGCACGACATCCCGCTGGGCGACCACGACTTGTTCGCGGCCCAGGAGCTGACGCGCGCGGTGGCCGAAAGCTACGCCAAACACGCCCGTCCGGCGGAACAGCGTCTGGCCCAGGTTTTCGAAGACGTGCGCGACCGCATCGGGGACCTGGATACGATTGCCAAGATCGGCACCTACCTGAAGGGCATCCAGGAGGCGGACGAACGCTTCACCGGGCGGGCGATCAAGAACATCACAGACGCGGTAAAGGTCCGCGCCATGGACGTGGATCTGCCGGATGACTGGTTCGAGACGGCCGACGCATTCATGCACCGGTCCTACGACGAGAAACTGGCCATGGTGTCAGAGCTGCGCGTGCCGATCACGACAGAGATGGTCCTGCAGGAGGTCAACCGCTACGCCGACAGCGAATTCCGCTATGCCGACAAATCCGACGAGGTGGCCATCGACGCCATGGTCCGCGACATGGGCCGGGCGGAAGAGGCCAAGCGCCGCTATCTGGAGGGCAAGGCATGAGCCTGATCCTGCCGGTTCTCTTCCTGGCCGCGCTGGCCTGGATCGTGCCCTGGGGGCTGGGTCGGGTCCTGCCCGAAGGTCTGGGCTGGCTGATCGTCAACGGGATGATCTCGGTCGTGGCGCTGGCGGTCGGGGCGGGGGCGTTGTTCGTTCTGCTTTACGGCTCGGCAGGGGGCGTGGTCTGGCAGGAGGCGCCCTGGCACTTCGTTTCGCTGTCGGCCCGGTCGGCCATCGTCTGGGGGCCGGTACTGGTTCTGTCGCTGGCCAACCTGCCGCGCGGGTGGCGGGAGGTGGAGTGGTGATGGAACGTTCACGGGCCTTCCCCCCAAGCCAGCCACGGCCAGGCGATAGGGGGCCGACATGCACCGCCTGATCCGCCACGGACTGATGTTCGGGGGCCTCTTCGAGGTGTCCGCCCCGGCGCTGGTCGACCGCTACAACCGCGCGTTGGCGCACCTGATCGGCAAGCGCACCGCGCTCGACAGTTTTCATATCGACCTCAGCGGGTTCTCACCCGAGGTGGGCGATGAATTCGGGGACATGGATTACCTGAACCCCGGCGGCTGCAACCGACAGATCATCCTGCTGTCCACCCAGCAGCGCCACGCCCCCCTGTTGGAGATGAAGTTCTCGACCACGCAGGACATCCTGCGCGCCTTTATCGCCGCCAACGAGGCGCAGTTGTTCACCCTGACCGCGCGGGATGCGGTGGCGGGGGAATTGCAGAACTCCGTTTTTGGGGTGCCGGACCCGGCGCGGTTGCTCGACATCCGTTCGGTGACCGTCGAGGCGGATACCACCACCGGCATCGTGCGCGACGCCGAGGAACTGGACCGCCTCGTTACCCGCTTCCGCGAGGAGGAGGACGCCTGGTGGGACGACGTGTTGGTGGCGCGGATGATCGGGCTGGCGCAGACGACCGGCGATGTGTCCCGCGCGCCCGTCCGGTTCGAAAGCCCGGTTTACCAGCAGGACGATTTCTGGACCGCCCATCACGGGGGCGTCTACATCTTCCGCTCGGTCGAGCAGCCGGCGGTTGTCGCGAACGCGCCCTTCCGCGCGCCGGGGGTCGAGGTTCTGGACCTGGCCGACCGGCATCTGATTGCGACCTTCCTGCGCGCCAACGGTCTGGTCCAGCCCATCGTCGAGGGCCGGGGCCAGGCGGCGGCGGGGATCCTGCGCGAAAAGCTGGACCATCTGGTGATCGACGCACTGGGAGCGATGGGCGAACTGCCAGATCAGGTCGACGACCGCGCCCTGCGCCGTGCGATGCAGCGCCATGGCGCGGCCTTGCCCGCCGAGGTGCATTCCCTGGGCGCGATGCTGGCCTGGGCCGAGGGCCGCGGCGACTGGCCCCATATCGACAGCGGCAACGCCGCCTATTTCCACACGCTGCGCGCCGCGCCGGGGCCTTTGCGCGACCTGGTCAACATGCTGCTGGCCGAACTGGCCCCGCAGGATTTCCGCCAACTGCACATCTGTCACAAGCCGTTGTTCTACGACCGCTACCGCCGCGCGTCCGAGCCGTGGAAGGAATGGGTCGCGGCCCGGCTCGCCAGGGACTACGCTGCGGATCGCGGCGGGGTGTGGGCGCATCTCTATGCGTCGGACGTGGCGCGGCCAATGCCGAAGGTTGCGGCCCGTGTGAAAGGACCATGGGGGTAGAATGCTGGGACTGTTGAGACTGGCCGTTGTTCTGTTGATCGGGCTGACGGTGATCTATTGGGCGCTCGTCTTCTACTTTCGGGCGGGTGAAAAGGACCGGTTGGAGAGGGAATGGGCCGAAACCCAACCGCCTCTGCCGGAGGAAACCTTTGTGCGCAACGGATTGCGCGATTATCAGGGGTCCTTGCGTCGCAAACTGCTTTGGGCTGTCTATATCATTCCCATCAGCGCGATCTGCACGCTGATCTATTACGTGAACTACGCCTGAGGGGGCCTTGCCATGCGGTTTGTGAAATGGGGTCTGGGCCTGGTCGTCTTTGCGGTGGCGGGTGCGTTCCTGCACTATACCCTGCCGCAGACCGATATCGTGCGCGTGGTGAACACCGAGGTGCAGCGCTTCGACTTCGGCGAGAATTCGATCTTCTGGGCGGGCGGTGATGTCGGGGCGGATGGCACGGCCGTCAATCGCGACGTCCGCATCATCGAGACGGTCAAACCCAACGGCCGCCCGTCTGTCTATCGCAACGAGGACACGGGATGGGGCTGGCCGCCGTATTTCAAACTCGACAGCTCGAACCTGCAGACCGAGGCGCGCGACCTCGTGTCGACCTCCGCCGATCCGCAATGGGTGGCGCTGACGCATTACGGCTGGCGGTCGGAATTCCTGACGATCTTTCCGAACGCCGTCGGAATTCGACCTGTCGACAGTCCGGATGCGACGATCATCCCCTGGTTCAACATCATCTTCCTGACGATCCTGGCAGCCATCCTCTGGGCGATCGGCGTGCGCATCCTGAGGTTCCGACGCAACCGCATCGACCCGTTGATCGAAGATGCGGGCGAAGCCTGGGACGAAGCGGGCGACCGGGTCGCCGCCCGCCGAAAAGGTCTGCGTGCCTGGCTGGATACCTGGAAGGGAAAGCCCCGCGTGTGAGACGACCGGAGTTTTCAGATCACACCGTGATGCAGGTCTAGGGCTTTGGCCCCGCTTCGTGTCTGGGCGCAACGCCAAGCTTTGCCGCCGCCGTCGGGTCGACCTTGGTCGGTGCCCAGAGGGGTACGCCCGACCGAAACGCCGCGCGCCCGATCATATGAGCCGCGACAGGGGCGGTGATCAGCAGGAACACCACGATCAGAACCGCACGCGCGATGGTCGGCGCATCGCCGATCCCCGCCGCCACGGCCAGCATGATCAGGCCAGAGGCCAAGGTCCCCGCCTTTGTGGTCGCGTGCATGCGGATCAAAACGTCCGGCAAGCGCAGCAGGCCCAGCCCCGCGATGAAGGCGAAAAACCCGCCCAGCAGGACGCAGGCCGACAGGAACAGCTCAAGCATCCGGGTGCTCCTTCTCGACGGGCGTCGGGGCGATGGTCTTGCGCTCGATGAACCGGGCGAGCGCGACAGTCGCCAGAAAGCCGATCAGCGCCAGGACCACGGCCACATCGAGGAAGGCGGTAGACCCGCTCTCGAAGACGAAAAGCCCGCAGAACGCCACGATCAGAACCGTCATCGTATCCAGCGCCACGACCCGGTCGGGCAGGGACGGGCCCTTGACCAGCCGCAGGAACGACAAGACGACGCCCGCCATGACCATGACAAAGGCGGCCTGTACGGCAAAGGCCAGGATCGGCATGGATTCGATCATCGGTGTTGTGACGGCTTCGTTCATTCCAGCGCCTCCCGCACCCAGCGTTCCATGCCGTTTTCGATGTCGGATGCGATCTTTTCGGGATCGTCGGCGAACATCGCGTGCACGAACAGCGTATTGCAATCCTCGGTGACATCCAGGCTTAGCGTGCCGGGCGTCAGCGAGATCAGGTTCGTGACCAACAGGACCTCTGCCTCGCCCTTCGCCTTCAGCGGCACGGCCACGATGCCGGGCCGGGCCCTGTGGCGCGGGGTCAGAACGTCCCAGGCGACAGAGAGCGAAGAGATGATCAGCTCCCAGTGGAACAGCACCAGCAGCTTGGCCCATCGCCAGACCCGAACGAAGTATCCGCCGCCGCGGTTCTCGAACAGCGGCTGCACAATCCACAGCGCGAAGAACCCTACGACAAACCCCACCGCCAGGCCCGGCAAGGTAAAGGTGCCGGTCAACGCGGCCCAGGCCACGGCGAGGGTCAGGTTCATCAGAAACAGGCTCATTCGCTCGCCCCCAGCACGGCGGTGACATAGGCGGTCGGGTCCAGCAGCTCAGCCGCGGCGCGTTCGGCGACCTGCACGAAGGGTTCCGGGAACAGGCCGATCACCACGGTCATCGTCGCCAGCATCCCGATCGGCAGCAGCAGCGCCATACGGTCCGCCGGCCGCAGGCTGGACAGGGTCGGTGTGCTGCCGTCGGGGTGCGGCTTCCAAAAGGCCTGGCCCCAGATTTTCGTCATCGAGTAGATCGTCATCAGCCCCACGGCCAAGGCGATCCCCGCGACAACCCACATCTGAATATCCATCGACGCCTTCACCAGCACGTATTTTGCCCAGAACCCCGACAGCGGCGGAAAGCCTGCCAGCGAAAAGGCCGGTATCAGGAACAGGAAGGCCAGGAACGGTGCGCCTTTGTACAGCCCGCCAATGCGGCCCAGTTCCGTGCTGCCTGCGATCCGGTTGGCCACGCCCGCGACCAGGAACAGGTTCGCCTTCACGATGATATGGTGGACCAGGTAGAACACCGCCCCCATCAGGGCGAGCGGCGTCATCAGGGCCAGGCCCAGCACCATGTATCCGATCTGACTGACGATATGGAACGACAGGATCCGCCGGAAATCGGTCTGGGCGGCGGCCCCCAGAACCCCGGTCACCATGGTCGCGCAGGCGACCCACAGCAGGATCGTATGGGTAAAGCCAACGTCCTGCGTGAACACCAAGGTGAACATCCGCATCATGGCATAGACGCCCACCTTGGTCAGCAGCCCGGCAAAGACCGCCGAGACCGCGAAACTGGGCGTGTGGTAAGACGCAGGCAGCCAGAAAAACAGCGGGAAGACCGCGGCCTTTACCCCAAAACCCACCATGAACATCATCGCGATCACGGTCATCAACCCGTCGTCGACGGTGGGGACGATCCGGCTCAGATCCGCCAGGTTCAGCGTGCCGGTCGTTCCATAAAGCAGGCCGATGCCCGACAGGAACAGGATCGTCGAGATCAGGTTCAGCGTCACATACTTGATGCCCGCATCCAGCTGCACCCGCTTGCCGCCCAGGATCAGCAGTCCGAAGGACGAGATCAACATCACCTCGAACCAGACATACAGGTTGAACAGGTCGCCGGTCAGAAAGGCCCCCGTCACCCCCGCGATCAGCACCTGGAACAGGGCGTGGTAGCCCAATTGCTCCATCTCGTCGGTGATATCCGACAAGGCGTAGATCGACACGGCCAGCGCGGTGATACCGGTGATCACGACCATCACCGCCGACAGCGTGTCGGCCACCAGCACGATGCCGAAGGGTGCGGGCCAACCGCCCATTTCAGCGGCTTGCGGCCCATAGCGCAGCACATCGGCCAGCAAAAGGACCCCCGCACCCAGCATCACGGCGGACCCGGCGACAGAGATCCAGCGCCCCTCTCCGTTGCGGCGGAACAGGAAGGCCAGAACCGCCGTGGCGAAGGGCAGGATCAGGGGCAGGGGCAGAAGCCAGGTCACTTGGCGGGGTCCTCCGGCTCGGCCAGGCGCATCTGGTCGCTGTTGAGCGTGCCAAGGTTCTGGTAGCCGCGATAAATCAGGGTCAGGGCAAAGGCGAAAAGGCCGAACCCGATCACGATGGCCGTCAGCACCAGCGCCTGCGGCAGGGCGTTGGCCACGCCATCGGGCGGTGCGTTTTCGCCATAGGCGATCAGGGGCGGGGCCTCGGGCGTCAGCCCGCCAGAGGCGAAGATCAGCAGGTTCGCCGCATTCGACAAAAGGACCATGCCAAACAGGAACCGCAAGACGTTGCGCGCCAGCATCAGATAGACCGAGGCCGCGACCAGGACGCCGACCATGATGGCGATCAGGACTTCCATCAGACCTCCTCCTCCAGCGCCAGCACGAGGGTCAGGACCGACCCCAGCACGACCAGATAGACGCCGATGTCGAACACGAGAACGGTGGACAGGGGCACGCCCTTGCTGTCCTCGCTGGGCCACAGGAACAGCCACTGCCCGGTGAACAGCGCGTCGCCTGGTATCCAGGCGGCAACACCGGCCAGCAGCGCGATGCCCAGGCCCACGACGGCGATGGTCTGCGGATCCAGACGCAACGCCTCGCGGGCGGCGCGGCTGCCATGGGCGATGGCGTACAGGATGAAGCCGGTGGACCCGATCAGCCCCCCGATGAACCCGCCGCCCGGTTCATTGTGACCGCGCAGCAGCATCCAGATCGAAAACATCAGCGACAGGCTGACCAACAGGCGCGTTGCCGCGCGAACGATGAGCGAGGATCTCATTCCATCCCCTTTCGTGTGCCGCGCAGCAGGGCATAGGCCCCCAGCGCGGCAATGACGACCACGGCGATTTCGCCGAATGTGTCCAGCGCGCGGAAGTCGACGAGGATCACGTTGACGATGTTGCGCCCATAGGCCAGCGGGGCCGAGGTCGCCTCGAAGAACTCGGTCAGTGTCAGATCGAACGGCGTTGCCATGACCGCCAACAGGATCAGTGTCGTCAGCCCGCCGATGATCAACGCCAGGCCCAGGTCCCAGATCCGCAACGTCTTGACCCGCTCAGGGTTCAAAAGCGGCAGTTTCAGCATGGCGACGGCCACCAGAACGACCTGCAACACCTCGACCAGCAGCTGCGTGATCGCGACGTCGGGCGCGCCGAACATGATGAAGATCAACGCCACGCCGACCCCCACCACGCCCAGCGCCGCAACGGCGGTCATGCGCGAATTGGTGAAGGCCACGATGGCGGCACCTGCGGTGATGAAGATGAGAACCGACCAATGTTTGACCCGCAGGTCATCGCCCAGATCGATGGCGGGCCAGATGCCGCCACGCCACACCGACCAGCCCAGTGCAAAGGCCAGCGTCAGGAAGGTCACGAAGATATAGCGCCGCAACTGCCCGGTCTGGATCACGCGGGTCTGCCATTTGGCCCCGGCGGCAACCCAATCCATCAGCCTGTCCCAACCGGGATCGAAGCGCGACTTCCACCCACCCAGCCAGCCGCGCAGGCGGCCGTGCAGCAGGTAGATGACGAAACCCACGGCAAAGGTCGCCAGCGACAGGATCAGCGCCGTATTCACCCCACCCCAGAGGTAGAGATCCACCTTGACCGGCACCCCCGCCACAGCGGCGGCGGCGGGACGCACCAGCGCCTCGGCGTAGTCGGGGAACAGGCCGAGGCCCAGACCCAGCGCGCCCAAAAGCAGCGGCCCGGTCAGCATCGCGACCCCGCCCTCGTGCGCTTTGACCGGTGTGTCGGCCAGCTTGCCCACAAAGGGCCGCCAGGCCACCACGCCCGCGGCCGCGAACATCAGGGCCGAGGCGGCGAAGGTGCAGGCCGTCACCCAGAGCATTGCGGGATCCGCATCCAACGCGGCCTTGTACATGAATTCCTTGCCAATGAACCCGAACAGCGGCGGTATCCCCGCCATCGACAACGCGGCCAGCCCGGCGGCCAGCGCGGTCAGCGGCATCGCCCGCGCCAGCCCGCGCAACACGGTCGCATCCCGCGTACCCGTGCCGTGGTCCACCACGCCGATCATCAGGAACAGCGCCGCCTTGTAAAAGCTGTGAACCAGCAAGAAGGTCATCGCCGCCTTGACCGCCTCTGGCGTGCCGACGCCCAGGAACATGACCAGCGTGCCCAGCGCCATCAACGTCGTATAAGCCAGCACCTGTTTGATGTCGGTCTGCTTGAGCGCCAGGATCGAGGCAAAGACCGCCGTGACACCGCCGAATACCACCAACGTCCAGAACCAGATGTCTGTCCCGCCCAGCGACGGATTCATCCGCGCCAGCAGGTAGACGCCACCTTTGACCATGGTGGCCGAGTGCAGATAGGCGCTGACCGGGGTGGGTGCGGCCATGGCATTGGGCAGCCAGAAGTGGAACGGCACCTGTGCCGATTTGGTGAAGGCCCCGGCCACGACCAACAGAAAGATCGGCAGATAGAGCGGGTGTTCGGCCAGCGATCCCTCGATCGCCGAGATGTCAAAGGTGCCCGCCGCAAAGCCGATCAGGATGATCCCCGCGAGGAAGGCCAACCCGCCGGTGCCCGTGACCAACAGCGCCTGAAGCGCGTTGCGCCGGGCCTTGGCCTGATCGGCGTCGAAGCCGATCAACAGGTAGGAAGAGATCGTCGTGATTTCCCAAAAGACAAACAGAGACAACAGGTTGTCCGAAAGAACCAGCCCCAGCATCCCGGTCATGAAGGACAGCAGATACGTCACGAACCGCGTGTAATGCACGTGCCCGCCCATGTAGGACGATGCATAAAGCGTCACCAATGCCCCGATGCCCGAGATCAAAAGCGCAAAGCTGAGCGACAATCCGTCCAGCAGGATGCCCGTCTCTACCCCCAGCGATGGCACCCAGGCGAACCGCCAGGCCAGAACCTCTCCGGCGGCGACCTGCGGGACGAACTGAGCGAACCAGACGAACAACGCGGTCGGCACCAGGATCGAGATGATCCCAGGTGTTCCCCCAAGAAAGGGTGCCTTGTCCTGCCCTGCCGCCATTGTCTGTCCCGTATGTTTCGGAGGACTACATAGAGAGAATGTTTGATTGTTCAAACCCACCGAATATATATTTTTCGATAGCCCGTAACTATCGAGGCCCCAGATGCCCACTTTGCAACAGTTCCGCTATCTCGTGGCGGTCGCGGATACGCTTCACTTCCGCCGCGCCGCCGAGACGGTGCACGTCACGCAGCCGACGCTCAGCGCGCAATTGCGCGAGTTGGAGGAAAAGCTGGGCGTGCAACTGGTTGAACGGTCCCGATCGGGCGTGACGCTGACGCCCCTTGGTGCGGAGGTGGCGGGCCGGGCACGGCGGGTGCTGCGCGATGTGGCTGATATCTCGGCGCTGGCCCAGGCCGGTTCCGATCCGTTCAGCGGGACGATCCGCGTGGGCGTGGTCGGCAGCCTTGGCAGCTATTTTCTGCCGCTGGTGATTCCGGCCTTGCACGAAACCTGGCCCAAACTGACCTTTTACGTCCGCGAGGGGCAGGCCCCCGATCTGATGACGCGGTTGCGCGACGGGGCGTTGGACCTGCTGTTCTTTCCGCTGCCGGTAGAAGAGGCGGGGCTGGTCCATGCGCCGCTGTTCCATGAGCCGCTGCTGCTTGTCATGCCCGCGGATCATCGCCTGGCTGCCTCTGACCCGGTCGCCCGTGCCGATCTGGCGGGCGAGACGATCATGACGCTGGAGGCGGGGCATCGCCTGCACGACACCGTGGCCGAAATCGTCTCCGAGACGGGGGCCACCCTGTCGCTCGACTACGAGGGGACGTCGCTCGATACCCTTCGGCAGATGGTGGCGACGGGCCTCGGTCTGTCGGTCCTGCCCGCGCTCTATGTCCGCTCGGAGGTCGCGAGAGAGCCGCTGGTCACCGCCCGTGCCCTGTCCCAACCGGAACCGGGCCGGGACATCGGCATGGTCTGGCGCGCCAGTGCCGCGCGGATCGAGGCCTATACCGAAATCGCAGCCCTGATCCGCGCCACCCTGTCGGCCACCGCCCCCGAGGTGCGCGTGATCGGCGACTGACGCGGCTGGACCCACGGGGGCCGCGATTTGGCCCTAGCGTGGCGCCGCGTGCGGGGTCTAGACGGGCGGGATGGACCTGCTCGCCCTTGCCCCGTCTGACCTCGCCCTGTTGGGGGCCATCGCCTTTGCGGCGGGCATGGTCCGTGGCTTTGCGGGCTTCGCGTTATCCGCAATGGTCATGGCAGGCGCGGTCCTGATCCTGCCGCCAAGGGAGCTGATCCCGATCTGCTGGATCCTGGAGATGGTCGCCTCTCTCCTGATGGTTCGGGGTGGCATCGCCCAGGCAGACAGGCGTATCGCCCTGGGCCTTGCGATCACGGCGGCGATCGGGGCCCCTATCGGCCTGTGGCTGACCACGCGCCTGCCGGTGGAAGACACGCGCCTGTTGGCCTTGGTCGTTTTGATGGGGCTGGCGCTGCTGCAACTTGCCCGGGTGCGTTTGCCGTTTCTGGCCACCAACGCGGGCCTTTATGGTGCCGGCATCCTGGCGGGGGTGGCCACCGGCATCGCGTCGATCGGGGGCATGGTCGTCGCGCTATATGTTCTGGCTCAGAACAGCCCGGCGCGGGTGATGCGGGCATCCTTGGTGTTGTATCTGTTCGTCTCGTCGATTTTCACCCTGCTCTGGCAGCTGGGCTATGGCTTGTTCGATCTGACGGCCGTGGCGCGGGGCCTGACGTTGATCGTGCCGGTCGCGCTTGGGGTCTTGATCGGAAAATGGCTGTTCCGGCCCGCGTTGGAGCCATTTTACAAACCCTTTGCGCTGTGTCTGCTGCTGGCCCTGGCGGGGCTGTCGTTGATCCGGATGCTGTGAAAGCGCGCGGCGCGCCCGGTGATCCGGACGCGCCTGCATATTATCGGGACAAGGAAGCAGCGGTCAGAGGCCGAAGGGCACCCAGATCGTCTGCACTTCGGTCGCGGCGGCAAGAAAGGGGGCGGCGTCATTGGTCAGCCAGTCGCGCCCCCGACCGTGATTGACCCAAGTACGCTTCAGGTCTTCGGCCGCCTCCCGCTCGATCGTGGCGGAGATGTCGGCGGAAGAGAAGGACCAGACCGCATCCACCCCCTTGTGCCCCGCCATCTGACCGGCCAGCTCGGCATGGTCGCCGGTCAGGATGTTGACCACGCCGCCAGGCACATCGGAGGTGTCGAGCACCTGATACAGGTCCGTCGCCGTCAGGGGGGACGCCTCTGGCGCAATCAGAACGAGGCGATTGCCGGTGGCAAGGGCCGCGCCCAACACCTGCGCCAAGGCGGTCAGCGGGGTCTCTTCGGCGGCGAAGGCGCCGATCACCCCCACGGGTCGGTTCAGCGCCAGCGCGAGCCCCCCCATCGGCACGCCCAGGGTGCGCCCGTCGTGCTTGTCCGCCCAGGCCGCCCAGCGGAACAAATGGCGCGCGGCGGTCTCGGTGCTGTCCTTGGTGCCCTGCGCGGTCAGCCGGGCATCGAACTCCACGGCCCGCGCTGCCAGGTTCTCGGCCAGATAGTAAAGGATCTGTGCCCGCAGGTGCCCGGTCGACCGGCCCCAGCCGCTGGCCCCCCGCGCCGCCTCGACCGCGTTGCGCAGGTCCTTGCGGTTGGCGATGCCGACCTCGCCCACGGGTCCCTTGGGGCCATGGACCATGCGGGTGTAGCCGCCGTCGGGCCGGGCCTGTTTACCGCCGACGTACATCTTGGCTGTGCGGTCGATTGCGGCGGCGGGCGCCGGATCACCGGTGTAGGATTTCACAGCCGCCAACGCGGGGGCAGGGGCGGGACGCAAATAGGCCGCCAATCCCGCGATGCCGCCTTCGCGGCCAAAGCCGCTTTCCTTGATGCCACCAAAGGGGGCGGCGGCGTCCAGCATGTTGGTGCCGTTCACCCAGATCACGCCCGCGTCGATCTTTGGGGCGCAGTCCAGCGCCACGTCGATGTCCTGCGACCAGACGGACCCGGCCAGCCCAAAGCGCGTGTCGTTGGCCAGTTGCACGGCCTCGGCAGGCGTGCGGAAGGTGGTGGCCGCCAGGACCGGGCCAAAGACCTCCTCCTGCATCAGCGGATCGGCCCCATGCAGGTCTGTGACCAAGACAGGCGGCAGATAGCAGCCGTCGGGTGCCGCGCCCCGGTGGACCGTACCGGAGGTGCGCGCCAGCATCGCCTCGACCCGGGCCTTTTGCTCGGCGTGGACCATGGCCCCCATGTCGATGGCCTTGTCCAGCGGGTCGCCCACGCGGATGCGGGCCATACGGGTCTTGAGCCGGGCGTAGAAATCCTCGGCGATACCCTCTTGCACCAGCAGGCGCGCGCCCGCGCAGCAGACTTGCCCGCCATTGAACCAGATCGCATCGACCAGGCCTTCGACGGCGGCGTCGATGTCGGCGTCTTCGAAAACCACATAGGGTGATTTGCCGCCCAGTTCCAAGGTCAGGCCCTTGCCGGTGCCCGCCGTGGCGCGCCGCAACAGGCGACCGACCTCGGTCGAGCCGGTAAAGGCCAGCTTGTCGATCGGGGCGGCGGTCAGCGCCGCCCCGGTTGCCCCGTCACCGGTGACGATGTTGATCACACCCGGGGGCACGCCCGCGGCGTCGCAGATGTCGGCAAAGGCCAGCGCGGTCAGTGGCGTCCATTCGGCGGGCTTGAGCACGACGGTGTTGCCCATCGCCAGCGCGGGCGCGACCTTCCAGGCCAGCATCAATAGCGGGAAATTCCACGGCACGATCTGCCCGCAGACGCCCCATGGCTCCGCCCCCGGCATCAATTCGGACCGCAACTCGGCGTGACCCGCATGGTGGTAGAAATGCCGCGCCGCCAGGGCCACGTCGATGTCGCGGGCCTCGCGGATGGGCTTGCCGGTGTCCAGAACCTCCAACACGGCGAACAGGCGTGCATGTTTCTGCAAGCCGCGCGCAATCGCATAGAGAACGCGCGCCCGGTCATGGTCGGACGCCTTGGCCCAACCGGTCTGCGCCTTGCGGGCAGCGGCGACGGCGGCGGCCACATCGGCCTCGGTGCCCTGGGTGATCTGGGCCAGGTCCTCGCCGGTCGCCGGATCGATGGTCGCAAAGGTCTCGCCCGCTGTCAGTCGTTTGCCGCCGATGTAATGCCCAAAACTGCGCCCATGACCGTCCAGCCAGGCATCCGCCTCGGCGCGGCTCTCGGGGGCGGGACCCCAGTCCATCGTCTCGAAAATCTCAGCCACGCGTGTTTTCTCTGTCATGTCTTCTTCTCGGCTCAAATACTTCGGAGAGTGTGGGGCCCGCCACCGGCGCGACGCCGACCCGGCGGCGCAACACCTCGTGCGGTTTCCCGCTCACCCCACCGCGTGACGATGCGCGACCGAGTACCGCCCGGTCACGTAATGCTCCACCTGCCGCTCGATATCGCCCAGAAGGGACGAGGCACCGAACCGGAACAGGTCAGGCCGCAACCAGCGATCGCCCAGTTCCTCCTTCAGCAGCGCCAGGTAGGTGACGGCGTCCTTGGCCTTGGACACGCCGCCCGCTGGCTTGTAGCCGACCTTGAAACCGGACGCGGCCTCATAGGCGCGGATCGCGCGCATCATGGTCAGGCTGACGGGCAGGGTGGCGTTCACTGCCTCTTTCCCGGTCGATGTCTTGATGAAATCCGACCCGGCCATCATGCACACCATCGAAGCTTTCATGACGTTCTTAAGCGGGCCTAGTTCGCCAGTCGCCAGGATCGCCTTCATATGTGCCGACCCACAAGCCGCGCGCATCTGGGCGGTTTCATCATAGAGCGCGGCCCAATCCCCGGTCAGGACGTGGCGGCGCGAGATGACGATGTCGATTTCGGTGGCCCCTTCCGCGACCGAGCGTTCGATCTCCCGCAGGCGCAGATCGAAGGGCGACAGACCGGCGGGGAACCCTGTGGATACGGCGGCGACCGGGATGCGCCCGGCGACCGCCTCGACGGCAACGGGCACCATTTCATGATAGACGCAGACGGCGCCGGTGGTCAGGTCCGGCAACCCGATCGCCTCCAGCAGGTCGGCCCGCATCGGCGAAAGCGCCTTGGCGCAAAGCCGCCGCACCCGCATCGGGGTGTCGTCGCCCGACAGGGTCGTCAGATCGATCATCGACACCGCGCGGGCCAGCCAGGCGGCCTGCCACTCCTTCTTCACGGACCGGCGCCCCGGCAGGGTCGCGGCCCGGCGCAGGGTTGCGGGCGTGTTGACCCGCACCGCCTCCACGACGGACGGATCGAAAGGGAGCCCGGCGTTGCGGGTCAGGTCTTGGGCGGTGCTCACGTCGGTCTGCCTGGGCTGGAAAGGATGCAGGCAGAACGGTCGCATGGGGCCGGGACAAGCGCAACCGTGACCCGGCGCAAGGGCCCGGTGTCAGGACTTCGGGCCCAGCGTGGCGTAGTCGGCAAAGGTGGTCGGGACTTCGATCTCGAACAGGGTGGTTTCGATGCCGCGTGCCAGGTCCATGACGTGATCGCCGACCGGCTCGAAGAAGTAGGCGCTCAGCCCGATGGTCGCGGCGGTCATCAGGCACCAGTCAATGATGACTGACCCGCCTTCATCTTTGCAAAACGCACGTATCGAGACCATGAAATCCATTCCAGCCCCGGTTCTGGCGGGGAATCGGGGCAGAAATGGGCCGAATTCAGTCCGAACTACGGACGATTTTTGCGAACTTTTCGAAGATTGCGGCAGAGCCGGAGATCAGCTGACCGTTTTCCATCAGGGTCTGCGTTTCGGGGCGGATGGGTTCGACCAAACCACCGGCTTCGCGCACCAAAAGGATGCCGGCGGCGATGTCCCAAGGCTTCACGCCGCGTTCCCAATAGCCGTCGTAACGCCCGGCCGCGACATAGGCGAGATCCAGCGAGGCCGCGCCCCAGCGGCGCACGCCCGCGCAGACCGGCAGCAAGCGACCCAGATCCTTCAACGCGGCGGGCAGATACTTGTTGCCAGCCCAGGGCAGGCCGGTCGCATAGACCGTCTCGATCAGCGAGGTCCGGCCAGACACCCGCAACCGCACCTTGCCGTCCAGCCAGGCCCCTGCACCTTTCTCGGCGTAGAACAGCTCGTCCTTGACGGGGTCGTAGATCACGGCAGAGGTGACTTCGCCCTTGTGTTCCAACGCGATGGAAACGGCCCAATGGGGCATTCCGTGCAGGAAGTTCGTGGTCCCGTCCAGCGGATCGACGATCCAGCGCCGGGTCGGGTCCTTGCCTGCGACTTCATCCGATTCTTCGCCCAACCAACCATAGGTCGGGCGCGCACCCATCAGTTCCTCGCGGATGATTTCTTCGGCGGCATGGTCCGCGCGGCTGACGAAGTCGCCCGGCCCCTTGGTGCCGACCTGAAGGTTCTCGACCTCCGCGAAATCCTTGATGAGGGAGCGGCCCGCCTTGCGGGCGGCCTTGATCATGACGTTGAGATTGGCACTGCCTTGCATCTGTCGCGCTCCGGGTTCGGTCAGGGCGCGCGTGTAACGCGTGTTGCGGCAGGGGTGAAGCGGAAACGGCAGAACGGGACGTGCGCGGCGGGCAGGGACCAGATTTTTCGAAAAATCTGATCAAATCCTTCCAAGGATTTGATCCCGCCTCAGGCCGGCGCGCGTTGCAGCTTCAACGGTTCCGTCCGCATCAGGCGCAGCACATGGGCCATAAAGGGCTTTGCCGCATCTGCCTGACGCACGGCAGCATACAACCTGCGCGTGACCCCCTGCGCCGTCAGCGGTCGTGTGACGTAGTCGGAATTGTAGCGCACCTCGCGCACCACCCAGTCCGGCAGGACCGAAACGCCCCGGTTCGACGCCACCAGCAGCAGGATCACCGCCGTCAGCTCTACCTGCCGGACGCTTGCGGGCTCCACCCCTGCGGGCATCAGAAGCTGCGAGAAGACGTCCAGACGGGGGCGATCCACCGGGTAGGTGATCAGGGTCTCGCCCGCGAAATCCGCTGCTTCGACATAGTCCTTCTGCGCCAGCGGATGCGCCGACGACGCCAGGAAAACCGGCTCATAGTCAAAGAGCGGCGCGAATTCGACGCCGGGCAGGTCCTCGGGGTCCGACGACACCACGAGGTCCACCTCTTCCTTCTGAAGCGCGGGCAGGGCCTGAAACTGCAATCCTGGACGGATGTCCACGTCCACGTCGGGCCAGGCGCGGCGGAACTGTTCCAGCACCGGGAACAGCCATTCGAAACAGGCGTGGCATTCGATCGCGATATGCAGCCGCCCGGTCTTGCCCGACTTCAGCCCTGCGAATTCCTGCTCGACCGCCTCGATCTGGGGCAGGACCTGATCGGCCAGCCGCAGCAGCCGTTGACCGGCGGGCGACAGGGTCATGGGTTTCGACCGCCGCACGAACAGCTCCACGCCGATCTGTTCCTCCAGGTTCTTGACCTGATGGGACAGCGCGCTCTGCGTGATGTTCAGCCGGTCGGCGGCGCGCGCCAGCCCGCCACATTCCTGAATCGCGCGGATCGTGCGCAGGTGTCGAAATTCGATGTTCAGGCGCATGGCACACCCTCTTTGTGCAAGGCTCATGTTGTGTATGAGGATTATGAGGCTGTCTCACACAAGCGCAACAGGGCACAAGGGCGCAACAGATTTGCCCGCCGAGGATCCGACCCATGACCGCCCCCAAGATCAGCTTCGAATTCTTCCCTCCGAAATCGCTCCAGGCTTCGTTCCGGCTTTGGGATTGCGTCAGCACGCTGGCGCCCCTGGCCCCGGAATGGGTGTCCGTCACCTACGGTGCCGGCGGCACCACGCGGGAATTGACGCGCGAGGCGGTGGGGGCGTTGGGCAAGGAATTCAACCTGCGCGTGGCCGGTCACCTGACCTGCGTCGACGCCTCGCGGGCTGAAACGCTGGAGGTGGCGCGCGGCTTTCGCAAGGCCGGGGTGGAGGACATCGTGGCGCTGCGGGGCGACCCGCCCAAGGGCGCCGACGGGTTCACCGCGCACCCCGACGGGTTCGCCAATTCGGTCGAGTTGATCGAGGCCTTGGCGGGCGAGGGTTTTAAGGTCCGCGTCGGCTGCTATCCCGATACCCACCCCGAGGCGGCCTCGGCGGATGCCGACATTGCCTGGCTCAAGCGCAAGATCGACGCCGGGGCCTCCGAGGCGATCTCTCAGTTCTTCTTTGACGCCGACAGCTTTCTGCGGTTCCGCGACCGCTGTGCCGCCGCTGGTATCGACGCGCCGATCGTGCCGGGTCTCCTGCCGATCGAGAACTGGGAAAAGACGTCCAGGTTCGCCAAGGCCTGTGGGGCCCATATCCCCACCGAACTGGCCGAGGCCTTCGACCGTGCCGTCCGCGACGACCGCGCCGATCTGCTTGCCATCGCGCAGGCGGCGGAGCTGGCCGATACGCTGGTCTGCGAGGGGGTGGAGCATCTGCACTTCTACACGCTGAACCGGCCCGAACTGACCCGAGACGTCTGTGCGGCCCTGGGCGTCGTGCCGCAGGTAGGGTTGAGCCAGGTCGCCTGATAGGATCAGGGCCCCGATCACCTCCGGGGCGCGACGACCGAGCCAACCAACGGCCCGAACCCTGTCAGAGTGTCGGGCCCTTGCCGCCCCAAGGCACACCATTCCTGCCCCCAAGACAGGCCGCGCGACTTGACGCCGCGCGCCGTCTGCCGCCACCTGTGACCAGATGGGCGGAGGGGCGGGTGCAACGGATCTACGACAGCTTTGCCCGGCAGGGCCTGATGAACACGCTGGGCGCAACCATCGAAGAGGTCGCCCAGGGCCAGGTCCGGATTGCCGCCGAGGTAACGCCCGCAACCGGACAGCAACAGGGCTTCGGTCATGCCGGGTTGACTTTTTCGCTTGCCGATTCGGCCGCCGGTTACGCCGCCCTCACGACCCTGGGGTCAGAGTGGGAGGTGGTGACGTCGGAGTTCCGCATCTCCTTGCTGGCCCCGGCGCGAGGACGGCTGATCGCCACCGGCCGCGTCGTCCGGCCCGGTCGCCGGTTGATCGCCGTCGCCGCCGACGTCCATGGCGCGGACGGGGCCCATGTGGCCACCGCGCTGGGCACCATGGTCCCGGTTCCCGCGACATGAGCGGCGAGCAGAACCTTGACCGGCTGCTCGCCACGATGCAGCCCGTCCTGACCCCGGACACCTACGTCTTTGCCACCACCCGCGACCCGGCCAAGGCCCGGCTGCCCGCCCGCATGCGCCTCGACGAGGCGGAGGGCACGACCCTGATCCTGACCGAAGCGGAGGCCCGCGCGGCGGGGCTGGACGGCGTGTTTCCCGCGCGGATGATCACGCTGAACGTGCATTCCGCGTTGGACGCGGTCGGGTTCCTCGCGCGGATCACGACGCGGCTGGCTGCCGCCGGGATGGGCGTCAATCCTGTCTCGGGCTTTTACCACGATCATCTGTTCGTGCCCGCGGACCGCGCCGCCGAAGCAATGGAAATCCTGCGCGACCTGGCCGCCGAAGGCGGGGCCTAGCCGCCCTCGCGCACCGTCTCGACCATGGCCAGCAGCTGATCGGCGTCCACCAGGCCGGGGGCAAGTTGTTCGCCCACGACAAAGCTGGGCGTGCCCGAAAACCCGAGCGACCGGGCCAGTTCGAAGGTCGTGTCGATATGCGCCTGCACCTCGGGCGCGTCCATGTCGGTCTGCAACTGGTCCAGGTCCAGGCCGACGCTGGCGGCGATCTGCAGCACGATCCGTTCGTCGACGCGCCCGCGCGCGCCCATCAGCGCCTCGTGGAACGCGCCGTATTTTCCCTGCGCCCGCGATGCCAGAGCGGCCCGCGCGGCAAATACGGATCCGTCCCCCAGGATCGGCCATTCGCGGTACACGACCCGCACGTTGTCGTCGCGCGCCAGCAGGTCGGACACCTGTTCGCCCGCGCGGCGGCAGTAGGGGCAGTTGTAATCAAAGAACTCGACCACGGTGACATCGCCATCGGGGTTGCCCAGGACCGGCGCATTCGGATCCCGCTCCAACAGGTCGCGCCCCTCGGTCAGCGAAGAGCGTGCGGCGGCTGCGGCCTCTTCCTCTTCGCGGCTTTGCAGGATGGCGACGGCTTCCATCACGATCTGAGGGTTTTCCAGGATCGCCTGCAGGGCCAGCTGCTTGATCTCTTCTTCGCTGAAATCCTGCGCGGTGGCCGCGAACGGCAGGCAAAGCGCAAGGGCGGTGGCGGCGAGCCGGGTCACGGGGCGGGGCATGGCGAGGATCCTGCTGGGTCACGGTTGCGTGATACATGGCCCGCGTCCGGGGGCGGGCGCAAGGCGCCGCGCTGGTCACACTTGCGTCAACAGGCGCGGCAGGCCTTTCGCCCGCTGCTGTCTGCGGCATAAGTCGGGGCATGTTCCGCGCCCTGCTTTTCTGCCTCGGCCTGCTGGCCGCTCCGGTTTTCGCCGCCTCGTCCGATCCGGTCGAGACGCGCACCGTCACCGCCCGATTGATCACGGTCGAACAGGGGGTGGGCCCCGGCTCCGCCACGCTGGCGGCTGGGTTGCAGTTGCAGATGGCGCCGGGGTGGAAAACCTACTGGCGCTCCCCCGGAGAGGTGGGCCTGCCGCCCGAAATCACCTGGGACGATAGCGAGAACGTCGCCCATGTGGGCCTGGCCTTTCCGGCCCCCACCCGGTTCACCGCCTTCGAGATCGAAAACTTCGGCTACGCCGGAGAGGTCGTCTTTCCCTTGACCGTCACCCTGGCAGAGGCCGGTGAGGCCGCGCGCCTGGCCCTGCGCGCCGATCTGTTGGTCTGTGCCGAGGTATGCATCCCCGAGACGGTCAACCTGTCCCTTGATCTGGCCCCCGGCGCGGGCGTCGACTTGGACGCCGCCGCGATGCTGTCGGATTGGGTGGCCCGCGTTCCCGGTGATGCCGCCGAGGCGGGCCTGACGCTGACCGGCGCGCATCTGGGTGACGAGGCGCTGACCGTGGCCTTTGCCGCCGACCCGCCCCTGACCACACCCGACATTTTCCCCGAACAGGGTGATTATGCCGCCTTTGGTGCCCCCGACCTGCGCCTGGCGGACGGCGGCCGCACGCTGTGGGCACGCCTGCCGGTGCTGTCGCCGGGCGAAGGCACGTTGGATCTGACGCTGGTGGACGGTGCACGGGCGGCGACCCTGACCGCGGACCTCGACGCGACGCCGCCGTCGCCGCCGGGGGCGGCAACCGGTCTTTGGTGGATGCTGGCCCTGGCGTTTCTGGGGGGGCTGATCCTGAACGTGATGCCCTGTGTCCTGCCGGTTCTGTCGATCAAGCTGGCCTCGGCGCTGCAGGCCCGCGATCGCAGCCCGGCCCGGGTGCGCGCGGGGTTTCTGGCCTCTGCGGCGGGGGTCCTGGCTTTCTTTGCGGTGCTGGCGGGCGGGGTGATCGCGCTGCGCACGGCCGGCGTGGCCGTCGGCTGGGGCGTTCAGTTTCAAAGTCCGGTATTCCTGGCCCTGATGATCGGGTTGATGGTGCTGTTCGCGGCCAACATGCTGGGCCTGTTCGAGATCGGTTTGTCGAGCCAGGCCCTGACCGGCATGGCCCGGACCGAGGGCCGCGCGGGCTGGTCCGGTGATTTTGCCACCGGTGCCTTTGCAGCGGTCATGGCCACGCCCTGTTCCGCGCCGTTTCTCGGCACGGCGGTGACCTACGCGCTGACCTCGGGCGCCGGGACGACGCTGGCGGTACTTCTGGCGATGGGCCTGGGCCTGGCCTCGCCGTTTCTCTTGGTGGCGGCGCGGCCCGGGCTGATCGCCCGTCTGCCGCGTCCGGGTCGCTGGATGGCGACGATCAAGGCCGTGTTGGGCGGATTGCTTTTGTTGGCGGCGGTCTGGTTGGTGACGGTCCTGGCGGGGGCAGCGGGCTGGCCGCTGGCGCTGGGCGTGACGGTGGCGGCGGCGGCGATGCTGGGCGGGCTCTGGCTGGGGCGTCGCGCCCTGCCGGTCGCGCTGGCCGGATTGGTGGCGGTGACGGGGGTCGCGCTGGCGGTGCCGGTTGCGGCTCCGGTGGCGGTGCAGGCCTCGGGCCCCTGGCAACCCTTCGCCCGCGACCGGATCGGATCAGAGGTCGCGGCAGGGCAGGTGGTTTTTGTGGATGTCACCGCCGACTGGTGCCTGACCTGCAAGGTCAACAAGCGGCTGATCCTGGACGACGACACGGTCGCGGCCGCGCTTGCGGATGCGGGGGTCACGGCCTTGCGCGCCGACTGGACCCGCCCGGACGACGTCATCGCGACCTACCTGCGCGACAACGGCCGCTTCGGCATTCCGTTCAACGCGGTCTATGGCCCCGGCGCGCCCGAGGGCATCGCCCTCCCTGAAATCCTGACGGCTTCGGCTGTGTTGGAGGCGATGTCCAAGGCTGGCAGCACGCAGAGCGCGTCTCGCTGAGGGCTGCCTGCGGGCAGGTGTCGGGTTGAGTATTTTCGCCGAGAAGAAACCCAATGGCCCGCAGGGGCCGCGCCGGTGCGCCTGGCGGGGCGGGAATTATCGGTGCGCCGCCAGCGCCGCGTCAACCAGCGCCCGTTCCGCCTGCGACAGCTGCTGCGCGCGTGGATAGAGGGGCGCGGCGCGGTCGTCCCGGACCGGGGCCTGCCAGCCGTCGGTCGTGGCAAAGAACCGGTGCACGCCGGCCTCTCCGAACTGTTGCAGATAGCCCCGGACGACCACATCCAGATAGCTGAGCAGGATCGGCTGCGCGGTGTCCGCCACCGGGTGCAGGTTCTCGGGGATGTGATAGATTGCGGTGCCATCGGGCAGGGCGGCGCGCAGATAGGCCCCTTCGCGGGCATCGAGCGCGGCCCAGTCGCGGCCCGGCACCTGCGCGACGATCCCGTCGATCCGGGCCCCGTCGCGCGGCACCGCCGTCAGAATCGCGTGGTCGGCAAGCGCCGTGTGTCGCCAAATGCGGCCCCAGCCTTCGACCGTCACGCGCCGCGCCGAGGGGTAGTCATGGGTGCCCAGGTTCACCAGCGACCCGTATCCAAAGAATTCATCCATGCGCCTGTCTTTCCCTCTTGCGCCTGGGCGGTCAAGTTTCGTATCGGAAACCTGCACGGCACGGGAGACTCTGACCCCTGCGTCAGGGCCGAAGGAGCAACCGCCCCGGTAAACTCTCAGGCGAACGGACCTGTCGTGCATCGAACTCTGGAGAGAGGCGCGAACAGGCGTCCGCCGAAGGGATAGCGATCTCAGGCGAAGGGACAGAGGGGGCACTTTCGCGGGCGAAGCCCGCCTCAGGAGGTGCCGATGACCGATGATCTGATGCAATTGCCGCTGGCCGCTCTGCACGCCGAACTGGGCGGCAAGATGGTGCCCTTTGCGGGCTATGCCATGCCGGTGCAATATCCCGCAGGCGTCATGGCCGAACATCTGCACACCCGCGACAAGGCCGGTCTGTTCGACGTTTCGCACATGGGACAGGTCGTGATCCGGGGATCGGGGGCGGCCGCGGCGTTGGAGCAGGTGATTCCGATGAACGTGCAGGGCTTGGCCGAGGGGCGGCAACGCTATGGCTTGCTGACCCTGCCGGGCGGGGGCGTGGCCGATGACCTGATGTTTGCCAACCGGGGGGATCACCTGTTCGTCGTCGTCAACGGCGCGATGAAGCGGGCCGACATGGACATTCTGACGGCGGGTCTGCCGGATCATGAGGTGACCCTGCTGGATGATCGCGCCTTGCTGGCCCTGCAGGGCCCGTCGGCAGAGGCGGTGCTGGAGTCGCTGGTGCCCGGTGTAGCCCAGATGCGGTTCATGGATGTGCGCACCCTGTCGTGGTCCGGCGCAGAACTGTGGATCAGCCGGTCGGGCTATACCGGCGAAGACGGCTACGAGATCAGCGTCCCGGCCGATCATGCCGAGGCCTTTGCCCGCGCCCTGCTGGCCCAGGATGATGTGCTGCCCATCGGCCTTGGGGCGCGCGATTCGCTGCGGCTGGAGGCGGGGATGCCGCTTTATGGTCAGGACCTGACGGCAGAGATCACCCCGGTAGAGGCGGATCTGGCCTGGGCCATCCAGAAGATTCGCCGCACCGGCGGCGACCGGGCAGGCGGATTTCCGGGCGCGGAGGTGATCCTGCCGCAGCTTGACCAGGGTCCGGCGCGCCGTCGCAGCGGCCTGCTGCCGCAGGGGCGCGCGCCGATGCGCCACGGCGTGACGCTTTTTGCCAGCGAGACGGCGACGGATCCCGTGGGTGAGGTCACCTCGGGCGGGTTCGGCCCCTCGGTCGGGTCGCCCGTCGCCATGGGTTATGTCCCGGCGGATTGCCAGGCGGGCACGACGCTCTACGGTGATGTCCGGGGCCGCCGCCTGCCGGTGACGGTCACCGATCTGCCCTTCCACACGCCCCGCTACAAGCGCTAAGCCAAAGCCGCACAACAGGAGAAACCCGATGAAATACACCGAAGAGCACGAGTGGCTGGACGACAACGAAGGCGTCATCACCGTCGGCATCACCGAACATGCCGCCACGCAGCTGGGCGACGTGGTCTTTGTGGAACTGCCCGAGGTCGGGGCCACCGTCACCAAGGGCGAAGAGATTGTCGTGATCGAGTCCGTCAAGGCCGCATCAGACATAACCGCGCCGCTGGACGGCGAGATCGTGGAAATCAACGAGGCGCTGGCCGACACCCCCGGCCTGGTCAACGAAGACGCCGAGGCGGCGTGGTTTTTCAAGATGACCACGACCACCCCCGAAGAGATGGACGGCCTGATGGATGAAGACGCCTACAAGGAGTTCATCGACTAGCGACCCCAGATCGTCGGAGCCCGCATCATGGCCTTCTCTGTCATCCCGAAGCTGTCTTGCGCCGTGCCCGCGCAGGCATTGGCCAGTCCTGTGGCCGGGTGCAGACAGAAGGCGGTGATCGGTGCGGGCATCACCGCGATCGTCGCGGGGCAGGGGGCGCTGGCCGCCGTGCCTGCCGCGTCGGTCCCGGCCCCGAACGGTTGCGTGACGGGGGGCGTGGCCTGCTGCGCCCCCGTGACCGGACCGCGGGATCTCTGCCGGATCGTTTCGCACGGTCCCTTGTCTCTGCCGCCACCTCTGGCGGGCGGGGTCGCCTGAAACCCGCCCCGCCTCCCGGCGCTTTCTCAGGGCGGGTCCCGCCGTCCCGCCGCCCATTCACCTGCCCCGCCTGACACGCGCGACCGCGCACATCGCAAGGACCCGAGCATGCCGCTGACCGATTACGACACCTATGATTTCGCCAACCGTCGCCACATCGGCCCCTCGCCCGCCGAGATGGACGAGATGCTGGCCGCCATCGGCACGCCGTCGCTCGACGTGCTCATCGACGAGACGGTGCCCGCCTCGATCCGCCAGGCGGACCCGCTGCCCTGGCCGCAGATGACGGAACACGCAATTCTGGCGCGGATGCGCGAACTGGCCAACCGCAACCGCGTGACCGTTTCCATGATCGGGCAGGGTTACCATGACACGGTCACGCCGCCTGCCATTCAGCGCAACATCCTGGAAAACCCGGCCTGGTACACCGCCTACACCCCCTATCAGCCCGAAATCGCGCAGGGCCGGCTAGAGGCGCTCTTGAACTTCCAGACGATGATTTCCGATCTGACCGGTCTGCCCATCGCGAACGCCTCTTTACTGGATGAGGCGACGGCCTGCGCCGAGGCGATGGTCATGGCGCAACGCGTTTCCAAGTCGAAGGCCATGGCCTTCTTTGTCGACGAGAACTGCCATCCCCAGAACATTGCCGTCATGCGCACACGGGCGGAGCCGCTGGGCATCGAGCTGATCGTGGGCGATCCCGACACGCTGGAGGCCGAGGCCGTGTTTGGCGCGATCTTCCAGTATCCCGGCACCCATGGCCACCTGCGCGACTTCTCCGCCCAGATCGAGGCATTGCACGCGGCCAAGGGCGTCGCCGCCGTGGCCACGGATCTGTTGGCGCTGTGCCTGCTCAAGGAACCCGGCGCGATGGGGGCCGACATTGCCGTCGGCTCGGCGCAGCGGTTCGGCGTGCCGCTGGGCTACGGCGGCCCGCACGCGGCCTTCTTCGCCTGCACCGACGCGATGAAGCGGCATATGCCCGGCCGCCTTGTCGGCGTGTCGGTCGACAGTCACGGCAACAAGGCCTACCGCCTGTCGCTGCAGACCCGCGAACAGCATATCCGCCGTGAAAAGGCGACGTCGAATGTCTGCACCGCGCAGGCGCTGCTGGCCGTCATGGCCAGCTTCTACGCCGTGTTCCACGGGCCCAAGGGCCTGCACCACATCGCCACCCACGTCCACGCCCATGCCGTCGCCCTGCGCGATGCGCTGTCGGGCGCGGGCTTCACGGTCGACCAGGCAACGGTCTTCGATACCATGACCGTTCAGACCGGACCGCTTCAGGGCGTCATCTGGCGGTCTGCCCGCGCCGAGGGGATCACCCTGCGTCGCGTCGGCACCGACCGGATCGGCATCGCCTGCGACGAGCTGACGGACGCCGAAACGCTGACCCGTCTGTTGCGCGCATTTGGCGTCGAGGGGCAGGTCGCCGCGACCCGCACCGACATCCCCGAAGGCTTGCAGCGTCAGACCGACTACCTGACGCATCCGATCTTTCACATGAACCGGGCCGAGGCCGAGATGATGCGCTACATGCGCCGTCTTGCCGACCGCGACCTGGCGCTGGACCGGGCGATGATCCCGCTCGGCTCCTGCACGATGAAGTTGAATGCCGCCGTCGAGATGATGCCGGTCACCTTCCCCGAGTTCGGCAAGATCCACCCCTTTGCCCCCGCCGAAGACGCGCTGGGCTACAAGGAGATGATCGACGAGCTGGCCGCCCGGCTTTGCGTCATCACCGGCTATGACGCCATGTCGATGCAGCCCAATTCGGGCGCGCAGGGGGAATACGCGGGTCTTTTGACCATCGCGGCCTATCACCGGGCCAACGGCCATGACCGCCGCATCTGCCTGATCCCGACCTCTGCCCATGGAACCAACCCGGCCTCCGCCCAGATGGCGGGGATGAAGGTGGTGGTGGTGAAGGCCGCCGAAAACGGCGACATCGACCTGGATGACTTCCGTGCCAAGGCCGAGGCGGCGGGCGACGATCTGGCGGCCTGCATGATCACCTATCCCTCGACCCACGGCGTGTTCGAGGACACGGTGCGCGACGTCTGCGAGATCACCCACAGCTACGGTGGCCAGGTCTATCTGGACGGGGCGAACCTGAACGCGATGGTGGGCCTGTCGAAGCCCGGCGAAATCGGGGCCGACGTCAGCCACCTGAACCTGCACAAGACGTTCTGCATTCCTCACGGCGGAGGCGGTCCCGGCATGGGACCGATCGGCGTCAAGGCGCATCTGGCCCCGCATCTGCCCGGTCATCCCGATCTGGGGACCGAAGGCCCGGTGTCGGCGGCGCCCTACGGCAGCGCTTCGATCCTGCCGATCAGCTATGCCTATGTGATGATGATGGGCGGTGCGGGCCTGACCCAGGCCACAAAGGTCGCGATCTTGTCGGCGAACTACATCGCGGCCCGGCTCAAGGGCAGCTACGACGTGCTCTATGGCGGACGGCGCGGGCGGATCGCGCATGAATGCATTCTCGACACGCGGCCCTTTGCCGACAGCGCCGGGGTCACCGTGGATGATGTCGCCAAGCGACTGATGGACAATGGCTTCCACGCGCCGACCATGTCCTGGCCGGTGGCCGGAACGCTGATGGTCGAACCCACCGAAAGCGAGCCGAAGCCCGAACTCGACCGGTTCATCGACGCCATGCTGGCGATCCGGGAAGAGGTGCGCGCCATCGAAGAGGGGCGGATCGACGCCGCCAACAACCCGCTCAAGAACGCGCCACACACGATGGAGGATCTGGTCCGCGACTGGGACCGCCCCTATTCGCGCGAAGAGGGATGCTTCCCTCCGGGGGCGTTCCGCGTGGACAAGTACTGGCCGCCGGTGAACCGGGTCGACAACGTGGCGGGCGACCGCAACCTGATCTGCACCTGCCCCCCGCTGGAAGAGTACCTCGACGCGGCCGAGTGATCCGCCGTCTTGCCAGGGGGCGGTCTTTGGGCCGCCCCCTGGGTGCGAATATGGTCGCCGGCACTTTGCCGGTTGGGGCAGGGATCGGACTTGCCCTCCCCCCGTAGGGCGGGGTTCACGCCGCCCGGATCGTGCCTTGCGTCTAGCGACCCGCAGCCGCCGTGCGCACAACCGCCGCATCGGCAGAAAGCGGCAGATCCATCCGTTCCAGCGCGCGGGCCGAAACGATCCGCGCGGCCTGCGCCATCTCTGCATCCGGGTGGCGGGCCAGATGGGCAAGCGCGCTCTGAACCGCGACCTGCACCTCGACCAGCGCCGCCCCGTCGCGGGCGATGTAGTCAAACGCCCCTTCCACCAGGGCCTGCGCCCGCAAGGGCGGAACGAACAGCCGGGGGAACTGCGGCTTGCACGTGTCCCGCGCCTGCCAAAGCGTCAGAAGGCCCAGTTGCAACCAGACCACATGCGTCGCCGTACGCGGATCGTTCATTCCGGGCGACAGCGCACGCTGGCCGATTTCCGACAGAACCTCGATGCCAAAGCCGGGATCCTGCATGAAATCGCGCAACGGACCGATCACGATGGCCGCGTTCATCTCGGTCTGCGCCTCGACCGACATCCGCTCGGTCTCGACGTGGATCAGCACATCGTCCGGGGCTACGCGGTCGCCGGGCACCTTTGCCAGGTAAAGCCGCGCCTCTGACGTCTTTGCCAGGTCAGACAGCCGTTCCAGGTCGATATGCCGGACCCAGCCATGCGCCTGTGCGACGACCGGGATCGTGCCCGCGGGTGGACCGTCCTCGGGCAGGGCGCAGCCACCCAGAAAGGGGGCTTCCATCCGGTCCTCCATCGCGGCGCGGGCCGCGCTCTCGACCCGCTCGGTCGTGGCTTCGATCGATCCCAGGCTGGAAATCTGGCGGACCCAACGCACCAAGGCCACGATAACCAGGGCCAGCACGACAATGGTGACCCCGTAGACGGCTGCAAAGTCGCGCCCCCCGAACAGTCCGGCGTTGACCAGAACGATGGCCACGATGGCGTAGACGAAGGCCCCGATAAAGGTCGCCAGGACCGATTGCGTCCGCCCGTCCTGCCGCAGCAGGCGATGCGATCGGGGCGTGACCTGCGAGGCGGCGAAATGATGGGCCGATACCATGACCGACAGGGAAAAGGTCGCAACCGCCAGCATCGATCCGCTGAGCACCGACAGCAGGTCGCGCAGCGCCTCTTCGGTGATGCGGTCCTTCATGCCCTCAGGCAACAGCCAGCCCAGCACCGGCGTCGCTGCCACTGCAATCAGGGCCAGCCCGGAAATCAGCGCGATGCGCACCCAGATCCGCCGCGCCAACTCTCGCAGTTTCCAGAATTCGATCGACAGGAACATGCCCGCACTCCCTCTGTCTTTCGCGCAAGATAGAGCGCGGCACCCGCGCGGCCCGGAAAAGCCGGGCGATTTCGCCCAGCCGATATCGAGTGCGGCCCCCCAATGTCGCACGGCGCGCCGATGGTCTGCAAATCCCGCAACCCATCTTGACGCGGCCTCTGCCCAGCGCCATACGAGCCGCCGTTGGGGTCGTAGCTCAGTTGGTAGAGCGCGTCGTTCGCAATGACGAGGTCAGGGGTTCGATTCCCCTCGGCTCCACCAACGTCCCCCCCTCAATCAAGGCGACTCGCGCCAAGGCACGGGCCCCACGAAAAGCCGCCGTCCCCTTGTCGCTTTGCGGCACCAAAATCGCGCGGCACGGACGCGTTCCGCGATGGCGCATGCCCGCGCCACGGGGCAGGTGCAAGCCTGCGGATCCGGTCTGCGACAACGCCCCCCTTTCCGTCCCCCGACACCCGGTATATCTGCCTGTGAACCCCTGTTCCCGAAGGCCGCGCCCCCATGACCGACCTCAGCCGTATCCGTAACTTTTCCATCGTCGCACACATCGACCACGGTAAATCCACCCTGGCCGATCGCCTGATCCAGGAAACCAACACGGTTGCCCTGCGCGACATGAAGGAACAGCTGCTCGACGCGATGGATATCGAACGCGAGCGGGGCATCACCATCAAGGCCAACACGGTCCGCATCGATTTCACCGCCGCCGACGGCGAGACCTACGTTCTCAACCTGATCGACACCCCCGGTCACGTCGATTTCGCCTATGAGGTCAGCCGCTCCATGCGCGCCGTCGAAGGCTCCCTGCTGGTGGTCGACAGCACCCAGGGCGTCGAGGCACAGACCCTGGCCAACGTCTATCAGGCCATCGACGCCGACCACGAAATCGTGCCCGTCCTCAACAAGATCGACCTGCCCGCGTCCGAACCCGACCGTGTGCGCGAACAGATCGAGGACGTCATCGGCATCGACGCCTCCGAGGCGCTGCTGGTGTCCGCCAAGACCGGGCAGGGCATCAAGGAAACCCTGCAGGCCGTGGTGGACAAACTGCCCGCCCCCAAGGGCGACCCCGATGCGCCGCTCAAGGCGATGCTGGTGGATAGCTGGTATGACAGCTATCTTGGCGTCATCGTCCTGGTGCGGATCATCGACGGCAAATTGAAAAAGGGCGACCGCGTCCGTTTCATGTCCAACGACACGATCCACCATGTCGACCGCATCGGCGTCTTCCGCCCCCCTATGACCGAGATCGACGTTCTCGGCCCCGGCGAAATCGGCTTTCTCACCGCGTCGATCAAACAGGTCCGCGACACCCGCGTGGGCGACACGATCACCCACGAAAAAAAGGGCACCGACAAGGCGTTGCCGGGCTTCAAACCCTCTCAGCCGGTCGTGTTCTGCGGCCTGTTTCCGGTCGATTCCGCCGAGTTTGAGGACCTGCGCGACGCCATCGAGAAACTGGCCCTCAATGACGCGTCCTTTTCCTACGAGGTGGAATCCTCTGCCGCGCTCGGCTTCGGCTTCCGCTGCGGATTCCTCGGCCTGCTGCACCTGGAGGTCATCCGTGACCGGATCGAGCGGGAATACGACATCGACCTGATCACCACCGCGCCCTCGGTCGTCTATCACATCCACATGCGCGCCAAGGAAGGCGAAGAAGGCGAGATGCGCGAGTTGCACAACCCCGCCGACATGCCCGACCTGACCCACGTGGATCACCTGGAAGAGCCGCGGATCAAGGCCACGATCCTGGTGCCCGACGACTATCTGGGTGACGTGCTGAAACTCTGCCAAGATCGCCGTGGCATCCAGCTGGACCTGACCTACGCCGGCCCCCGCGCCATGGTGGTCTATGATCTGCCGCTGAACGAAGTCGTCTTCGATTTCTACGATAGGCTGAAATCGGTGACTAAGGGCTACGCCAGCTTCGACTACCAGATGATCGGCTACCGGGAGGACAACCTGGTCAAGATGTCCATCCTCGTCAACGACGAGCCTGTGGACGCCCTGTCGATCATGGTCCACCGCGACCGCGCCGAAATGCGCGGCCGCGCCATGGTCGAAAAGCTCAAGGAACTGATCCCCCGCCACATGTTCAAGATCCCGATCCAGGCCGCCATCGGCGGCAAGGTCATCGCACGCGAAACCCTCGCCGCGCTTCGCAAGGACGTGACCGCCAAATGCTACGGCGGCGATGCGACGCGGAAGAAAAAGCTGCTGGAGAAACAGAAGGCCGGCAAGAAAAAGATGCGCCAATTCGGCAAGGTGGAAATCCCGCAGTCGGCGTTCATCAATGCACTGAAAATGGATGGGTGACGGCCCAGACGTTCGCGGATGCCAGGGCCGGAAAATGTCGCCTCTTAGGGATTGAGGGGGTCATTTGGCTGTGACCGGAACGCCTGCCGCGAATTCAATTTCCGCAAGGTGCATTCAAGATCTATGTGGCTCAATGCATCGATGACGTGTTGCACGAGGCTGACCACAGAGAATCTGTGCGGATATGCGTGGAACCAGAGACGACGCAAAGCGGGATCTAATTTCAGGTGGCATATTCTTGCTGGTTATTCGCATCCCAGCACGTCTCTGACGGCTCCGATTGCCAGGGGCTTTTTAGGTCGCCAGCGTAGGGTGGGTGAAACCCACCACCCCACTCCCAATCCCGATCTAACGCCGCCACCCGAACCACCGCCTCCGCGCCGGCACGTCCACTTCCACCGCGACCTCGCCGCCCGGGACCGGGTCCAGGCCCGCCCGTGCCAGCAGCCGCCGTTCGGACAGGCGGTCCATCTGCACCTTCAGCAGCATCTCCCCCGTCTCCCGCGCCGTAGACGGCCATTTCCCCGACAACGCCGTGGGCCAGGCCTTGGCCCACCCCCGTGTCTTCAGTCTCTCGATGTCATGCGCATCGAAGATCCGCGAAAGCTCCGCCATCGACACGACGGCGGCGACAGGTTTGCCATGTCGGGTCAGGACGCAATAGGCGCGCGGGTCCTGCACCCGGCGGACAATTTCAGACAGGCGCTCATGTGCGAGCGTGGTGGACAGGCGCAGGGCAGCGGGCGTCATCAAGCCTCCTCGGGGTTTCCCCCAAAACGTGAATTCGGACCCGGAGAGTTCCCCCGAACTGTGAATTTTCCCTTTCCGACAGACGGCTGCGGTCGCTGTAACGATTTCATGAAAATTCCCGCAGGCAGGGGGTTGCGGCCCCCGATGGCCGGGTATAGGTGATCCCTCGTTGGCGCGGGATGGAGCAGCCCGGTAGCTCGTCAGGCTCATAACCTGAAGGTCGTAGGTTCAAATCCTACTCCCGCAACCAACTTATCCTGCGAAGCGCCCTCCGGGGCGCTTTCGCATGTTGGGCCTTCGCCAAGCGCGGCTCTGCTAGCCGCAATCGTGGCGTCGTTGATATGCGAAGAAGGCTTCGGTCCGGCAGACAACGTCAGGATGCCTGCCAGGTCGCCGTGAAGATCAGCCACCAAACGGTTTTCGCTTTCGTCCGGTGTCAGGACGATCTTCTCGACCAATGATCGAACGATTTCCGCTGCCTCAGCGCGATGCTCAGGCGTGTTCAACGTTTCGATCAGTTTCCCCAGCTGCTCACGATATCGGCAGGCCATACTGGGGTGCAGCAGAGGAGGAGCCTCCTCTACATCTTTCAGGAGGGCTTCCAAGTGTACCCTCCGATTCTCTAGTTCGTGCATCTTGTCCTTGATCGGCGCGACCGGCGCGCCTTCGGCGATGGCATCGACCATCTGGGAAAGATGCTTCTTAACTTTTCGCAGGTCGTCGCGATGGAAATCGAGCGCTGCATCATGTTCACGGCGGAGCTTGTTCATGTGCCGTGTGTATTCTTCGCAGAAGACGTTGCAGAGTTCGTCGTCCATCAAATAGTGTTCGAGAGCACCGAGCACGTCTTGCTCAAGGTTCTCCCGCTTCATCGTTCTTTTGTTCGAGCATGTGCCTTTGTTGCGGGCGTTGGAGCATCCCATGTGGGTTTGCGAAACCATGGAAAATCCACCACCGCATTCGCCGCACTTGATGAGCCCTGAGAATAGATTGCGAGGACGTTGCTTCGTCCAGAAGTTTCCACCCGTCCTGTCCAGCTTGCGCTGTCGATCCTTGGCTGCCTGCCATAGATCGTCGTCGATGAGCTGAAGTTCCGGAACGTCGTGAATGATCCAATCCTCTTCAGGATTGAGCTTTGAGACGCGCTTACCAGTCTCGGGATTCTTCATGTAGGTCAGGCGGTTCCAAACCAGACGGCCAATGTAAAGCTCGTTGTTCAGGATGCCCGTGCCACGCTGGCGGTTTCCGTTGATGGTGCTTTGCCCCCAGGCTTTGCCCATCGGCCCCGGAATGCCTTCCTTGTTTAGAGTAAGCGCGATGGCCTTGGGAGACTTTCCGGCTGCATATTCCTCGAAGATGCGCCGGACGATAGCGGCCTGCGCTTCGTTGATCGTCCTGTGGCCGCGCTCCTCGCCATGCACCACGTCATAACCGTAGCACTTACCGCCACCGGAGAGACCCTTCTCGACCTTCCCGACGAGCCCGCGATGCGTCTTCTTCCGTAGGTCGGAGAGAAAAAGCGCGTTCATCGTGCCCTTGAGGCCAATGTGCAGCTCGTTGATCTCGCCTTCAGCGTAAGTGACAATCCGCACCCCAGCAAAGGTAAGGCGCTTGTAAAAAGATGCGATATCCGCTTGATCACGGCTGATCCGGTCGAGCGCTTCCGCATAAACTTCGTCAAAGCGCCCCGCAGCCGCATCCTGCATGAGCATCTGGATTCCGGGCCGCATGATGGATGCGCCCGAGACGGCGTGATCTGTGTAGCTCTGGAACACCTGCCCGCCAGCCTCTCGCACCTTCTTCTCGCACAGCCTGATCTGATCCTCGATGGAGGATTCTCGCTGGAGGTCTGTAGAGTAGCGGGCGTAGATGGCGGTTCTTGTCATGGTTTCCTCTAGTGCGTTGTCGGCTCCTTGGTTTCCTTCAGCTTCTTCTTTCGCTGGCGTTGGAGCAAGCTTTCATAGTCGTCTTCGGCGGCGCGTCTGGCCAGAAACCTGGCCAGTTCGCGAAGCGGCTGATCGGATGGAACTTTTCGTGTATCACGAATTGCCGTCCGCCAGCTATTATCAGACCGCCGACGAGACATTTTACGCTACTTTCTTGTATACTTTGAGGCGAAAAGCCTGTGGATAACTTTTCTGGGCCTCTACTTTGATTTTACCACGAGCGGGCGCAAACCCGCAAAAAACGGGGTCAAAATTCATTTTTTTCAGTGGTTTAATCACTGCACATGCCCTTCGGATTTCCGCCAGAGGATGAGCGGACAGTGATCCTGACCGCTCAGCACGAAAGACTGGCTCACGAAGGGGAGACCGGCGTAGCTGCACCAGCTGAAACTGCGGGTGTACTCGATACGAAGGTGCGGCCAGCCGAAGGTGGCTACCGTCAGCACTGCCCCGGCCAGCAAGAGGACAGGAGGGCCAGGCACCAGATGGGCCATGCTTGCCAGCAGCGGACGCAGCAAGGGACGCTTGGGCCGTTCGATCTTCCGCCTTCCCGCGCGCGAGGCGCGCGCCACACCGTTCCTGATGCGCATCTTCACGCGGCCAAGGAATGGCTTGTTGCCATGCAGGGGGTTCGGCTTGACCTGCCGCCGGAAAGGATCGATCTCGTGCGCACCAACCTTGAGAAGCCGAGCGGCACGCAGGTTCTTGATAAACACGATCTGCTCATCGTCGGGCAGACGCCGGATTTGATCAGGCTTCAACAGCGGCTTCGAGCGGCGGCCAAGATTCAGCGAAGGAATGCCAAGCACATCGTGGCCAAGGCCGAAGCTTTCGGAGTTGAGCTCTTCTTCCCCCAGCATACGTGATACAAGCTGCGCCGTCTGATCGGAGGCGACACCGAAGAATTGTTTGACATCTGTCTGGCTGAGGATCGTGGAGAGCGCCTCTCTGCCAT
Organism: Jannaschia sp. M317; assembly: GCF_025141175.1. Lineage (NCBI taxonomy): Bacteria > Pseudomonadati > Pseudomonadota > Alphaproteobacteria > Rhodobacterales > Roseobacteraceae > Jannaschia > Jannaschia sp. M317. The sequence continues at coordinate 1,401,799 of NZ_CP081155.1, forward strand.
AAGCTCTGGCAACCTCATCGAGCTCCTGCACCAGCATCCAGCAACGAATGCCATAGGAGCCGAGGGCCGTGAGGGCGTTCGGCAACCCGCTCAGTCGATAGTTCGTAAACTCATCGAGCAGGAAATAGACGGGCGTGTCATTGTTTTCGCGCACCAGCTCTTTCAGCGCGGCCCAAATGATCAGACCAAGCCAAGGCGCGAACACGTCCATGCGGCTGTAGTCGCAAATCAGATAAAGAGACGTTTTCTGCTTCTTCAGATCGCTGAACCGGAAAGCGCAGCTCTGCATAGACGGCGCGAGGCGTCCGCTAGGGCCGAACGGCGCGAGTGATTGGAGGGCGCCTTCGCGGAAGGATTCGAAGTGCTTTGGGTTTTCGTCCCAGACGTTCTTGATGTTGCGCGCCATTGCGGCCAATTCGCCGCCGAGTGCGGTGCTATCCTTGGCATCGCTCAGCAGATCGTCAAACAGCCGATCATCGCCGAGAACTTCATAGACGCGCGGCAGATGCGCATCATGCTCATCGCGGAGCGCACATTGAGCGACGACTGTGAAGACGAGCATCTTTCGCGTGCCATTCGGCCAGAAGGGGTCCCGGTCTCCGCCAGGGGCTTCCGAGTGAATCTGCGTTGCCATGGAACGCGCATCGGCGATCACGTCCTGCGGCGCATAGGCAAGATCATCCAGGATGATCTGCATGGGATTGTAGGGCATGTTTGGCTTGCCGAACTGATGCGCCGGATTGACGTAGATGACGTTCTGACCGAGCACCCGTTCGCGATGTTCGCCAGTCTGGACGGCCAAATCACCCTTCATGTCCGCCGCGATGCAGCTCGCACCGAAGTCGTGGCAAAGGGCGGGCAGCACGAAGGACGTTGTCTTGCCCTTCCTTGCCGGAGCGCAGGTCAACCCGTGCACTGCATTGGCGATGAAGAGCGGCTGGCCTTCGAGAACGCCGAGGAACAGGCCTTCCGTGTTTCCGAGCCCAGCTTTGCGCGCCTCCCTCGCAGTAAGCCACTTCGCCGAGGCGGGCGACTCCTTCGGGCGGAAGGCGCGGAACGTCCGCGATACTCTTGCAACGAGCGCGCCGACTTCCGTCGCCACGCCGTAGGCTCCGGCGACGGTGGCAACAGCGCCCAGACCCCAGACGATCAGCCCCCAATCCGCGCCGTAAGGCGCTTTGGCGACCAGAGGCCAAGTCTTGTAGAGTGCGGTGCCGAGCGCGCTCGTCACCAGCAGTTTAGGCAGGAGTTTGGGGCCTTCGGGCTGCATCAGATAATGCCTCCCGGCCACGGGCAAGAAGCATGCGCGGCGGCAGCTTCCACCGGTTGCAGCTCCATCAGCGCGATGTCATCGTCGCTGAGGGGAAGGACGCGCACCCGCCCCGACGCATCGCGAATGGCCAAGCCGACACGAGGATCAAGCCCGCCTTCGTCGATGATTGCCCAGCAGAACGAGCGCACGAGACCAGTGCGGTTGGTCGCGTCTAGATAGATCGTGCCGACTACGAGGCTGACGCCGTCCTTCAGCGCGGGGCCTTGAGCGAATTCGAGATCACCGCGCGCGAGAGCATCTTCCGCCGCTCTCTGCGCCTCCTCAGCTTCGGCGCGCCGCTGATTTGCGGCGGCAACCGCATCGTCGGCACGCCGGATGGTATCTTGCGCACACTGGCTGCCTGCAACTGGATAGCCAGCGATGCACCGCACCTCTTCCCAGAATTCGCGCAGCGCCGTCTTGTCCGGTACGGCAAGAGAGAAGACGATAGCGGTAATTGTTCCGGTGAAGGCCAGGACCATCACGAAGCCGATGGCGGTTCCCAGAATTCGCTTGATAGCAGTCATTGGTTTGTTCCTTTCGTTGTTGTTCACTGATTGCGACGACGCATGCGGATAGCGGCGGCCGCAAAAAGCAGCGTGGAAAGCGGGGCGAAGCTGTCGATGCAGGCGGAGATCGCGAGCTGCGGCAGGTGCAGCTTCCAATGCTCCAGCACCAGCGTTTGACTCGGCTTGATGGTCGCGCGGCCCGGCTCGGGACGAGGCAGTGCTTCGATGCGCTCGATCAGGCCGTTCATCGCCCGACCGGACTCACGCTCTTCCTGAATAACGGCGGCGATGGCCTGAGCCTGGGCGTCCGCAAGAGAGCTACCGGTGCTTTCCAGCTCGGCGATAGAATTTGCCATGGCTTCGGAGCTGGCACGGATACCGTTTGTGCGATCCGCGTTTTCGAGTTCAAGCAGAAGGGCATCCATGCGGCGCGCCAGACGAATGAAGTCCAACTCTCGTTCGCCGATGGTCCGAACGCGGTCATAGATGACGCCGTCCAGTTCGGAGCTTAACGACTGGATTTCGCCCATACGCGCGGTATTTGCGGTGATGGTTGCTTCGAGTGCTTCCGCGATGGCTGTCTTGGCTTCGCAGAGCTTCAGGAACTGACCTGTGACAACGCCGCGGCCACGTGAACCGGTGATTGCACCAGTTGCCAATTCCTGCTCATACCGGGTGCACGCAGCCCGTGCTTCGGGCTCGACCGTAAACAGCGCGTCTTCCATTGCGCTGGCGCGCGGAGCGAGGATGCGGGCCTTCTCGGCGTAGAGGTCGGACTGACGCTGAAGCTCAAGGCCGCGCGCACTGTCCTGTGTGAGGCCGATAAAAGATGTGTAGGTGCTGGACAGCGCCAGCATCACCATCAGGACGACCAGCACGAGGATGCCGATCCCGCGCGCGGCATGAGTCATGTATCTCGGGATGAGGCGCATTGCGTAGTGCCACAGTGCAAACTGAGCGCCCATTGCGCTTGCCGTGACCAAGAGGGCGATGCGGCTCAGATAGTCGCTCACGCCGCTCATGAATTCGGCCATAGCGATCACGCCGGTGTAGCTGGTCCACCAGCTGCACAGCAGGAATCCGATCATCAGCAGCGGCTGATAGTAGAATTGGTAGATATTGGAGAAGCGGCTCGCTTCGTCCTGTAGGCGGTCAGGCCCTCGTGGGCTCATGTTGAGAAGTGCCATTTTGCAGTCCTTTCGGGTTGTTGAGACATATTTCGGGTGGTCGCCGGAGCGGGGTTTCCGCAGGCGGTTTGGGTATTCTGATCTGTCTGGAGAGCGTCCCCTCCGGCAGGTGCACCGAGCGGCCTACCCCGTTGCTCGACCGAGATAGGGTGGCGTTGTATCGCTTGCAAGTCCGTAACACACTGCTTGCAAGGCGATATCTGCTATGGGCGACGTCAAAAGGTTGGAATGCGATATCAGCATTGCGATAGCGCAATACAGTAGTATTTCGAATAGCAGCCTGTTATTTATCGAGATACCAGCGCGCTACGCGCCGATACCACTCCGACCGGTTTTGTCCCGATTTTTTCGCGGCAGCCTCTACAAGCGGAAAAAAATCTCTATCAAAGCGCACAGCGAAGGGTTCCGACTGCACTTCTCGCGTCCCTGAAGGCTCTGGAAGTTCGCCTTTCTCGTTCAGAAAGGATGTGATGGCTTGGTTCAACCAGGTCGAGCGATCCTGCTTTCCTCTCGCTCTGTCGATCTCTGCGGCCAGTGTCGGCCCCATGCGCGTCGAGGTGGAATAGTCTGCCCTGTTGTCATGAGCATCAGGGCTCTTGTATGGAACCGGGTACTTAGCGCGTTGGACTCGCCGGGCTCGCTCAGGCTTCTTGTTCCGAGGTTTGTCTGGCTTGGGTAGTTCAACGGCATGACCTTGCCGCTGGAGCTTTTCGGCAATGGCTTCTTCTAGCCAGCGCGACTGGCTGATACCAAGCTTGCCCGACTCCTCTTCGATCAGCGCCTTGAGCTGCGGATCAATGCGGCAGGGTATTTGGACTTTCTTTGGCGACATTCGATTCACTGGAGCCCATGCTGGCAGGGTTGGATCAGGTAACTCAGAGCGCTTTCGCGGCGGTCGGCGACGGCCAAAAGTACCTTCAGCACTCCGTCGCGTCGTTCCTTCGGCCTTGAGGGCGCTGCGAAGAGTCGCTTGCAACTCTGTAACCAGATAATAGCTCAGACGTTCGTATGCCAGCCTTGTAGGCGTTATTTCTCGGAGTACCTCCGCTACCAGCTCCGAGTTCCCAGCCAGCTGATCATGGCTGAAGAGCAGGCGAATGGCTGCTACGATCTGGCGAGCGCTGTCCCGTGGGGTCTCAGTCCGGCGAGCTGACAAGTTTGGCCTGCGAGGCCGGACGATCCCTTCGAGCCCATTTGATAGCATCACGATGTACCAGGCGAAGGTGCGATGTGGCTGCGGCTCATAGAACTTGCCAACGTCATCAACCGACGCCTCAACGATTAGCGACCGGAAAACCTGGGCTGTCGCTATGAGCTTTTGTTTCCTTCGTGATACACTTCGCGCCATGTAGTCGAACATGGCTCCCAGCGGCTGAGTTCGGCAAGAGCCAGTTTGCCTGAGAGATTGGGCTCTGAGCCGAGGCCGGAGATTGGCCGGACCGATGGATAAGAGCAAAGGCAAGGTGTGGCCGGTAGTACCATTAAATCAAAGATTTAGCGGCACTCCTGTTCGACCTAACCTTGGCAAGGGGGCCCGCTGCGCGCCCCCGTTGCATCCCCCCGGCCTGTGGCTCTTCCAGGGCATTTAACCCGTTCCAGAGCCATAGATCGTATCACCGATCAACCACTCGCAGGAGACTTCGCTCTCCCTGCACCCATCGATCCCTTCAGGAAGACCATGGGGCTATCGCGCCCCTTGGAACCACTCGCAGGGCTTGGAGACGTGCCTCTCCACCAGCACCGAACCATGCACAAACGGCTGCCCGTTTGATCACCAATCAGGGGAGCGTTCCTGCTCCCACCTATACCCCCATGACCATTTCATGGAGACGACTTCATCGAGACCAGGAAGGGAGCATTTCATAGCTACCCTTGCCTTGGAACTATCCCGTCGACTTAGGGCGCGTCGCCCCCAAGACCCCAGACCAAGGCTTTCGCTACCTTGGAACCCGCCATCTTGCCGAAGATGGATCACGGTCACCAAAGCTTTCGCTTGCTGTAGCTCAACGCCACCTGTGGGTGTGGATAATTACAACATTTTGTGCGTCGGTGGATGCGCGCAACAAAGCTAGCTGCTAGCTTTAACTTGGACTGAAGGAGTCGCCTCATCAGGGAACCGGGATGCTGAAGGAGCATGAGGCGAACGATTTGAATCAGCAAATGTCGAAAGAAGTACACCATGAAGCTCAAACTTACCCTCGCACGTCTAGAAAGCTTGCTGATGACAGCCTGCGACGACTTGCGTGGCAGCATGGATGCCAGTGAATACAAAGAATACATCTTTGGCATGCTGTTTCTAAAGAGGGCGAGTGACCTTTTTGATCAGCGCCGAGAAGAACTTAAAAAGCGTCTTAAGTCGCAGGGAATGAACGAAGCCGACATTGCGATAGAGTTGGCCGACCCCGACAACTACTCAGGCAAGTATTTCTTCGTGCCGGAGCGAGCCCGGTGGAATCAGGGTTGGAGCGAAGAAGTCGTGGAGGATGGTGAAACCAAAATCATTCAACGACCCGCCCTCAAGCATGTAAAGGAAAATGTTGGAACAGCACTCAATAAGGCTCTTGAGGCTATTGAAGATGCAAATCCTGACGCGCTGCAGGATGTACTAAAAGGTATAAATTTTAACCGTAAGATTGGTCAGAGAACGCTAGATGATGACACACTAGCTGATTTTGTACAGAACTTCGAAAAAATCCCTCTGAAGGATGAAGATTTCGAGTTCCCCGATCTGCTTGGGGCAGCATACGAATGGCTTATCAAATACTTTGCAGACTCCGCTGGTAAGAAAGCGGGCGAATTCTACACCCCTGCTGAAGTTGTTCGTGTGTGTGTTGAAGTCTGTGACCCGCAAGAAGGCATGAGCATCTACGACCCGACCGTTGGATCGGGCGGCATGCTCATTCAAACGCGTGACTATTTACGAGAGAACAACGGCAATGCAGATGAGATCGCTCTGTACGGTCAGGAAAAAATCGGAACGACCTGGTCAATCTGCAAGATGAACATGCTGCTGCATGGGATTTCGCACGCCGACATTCGCCAAGAAGACACCATTCGAGAACCTCAGCACCTAGGAGAAAACAACGAACTGCGGCGCTTTGATCGCGTCCTGGCAAACCCGCCTTTCAGCCAGAACTACATCAAGAAGGACCTCAAATTCTCGGGTCGTTTCCCGGTGATGATGCCGGAAAAGGGCAAGAAGGCCGACATGATGTTTGTCCAACATATGCTTTCCGTGCTGAAACAGGACGGAAAGTTGGCGACAGTCATGCCGCACGGCGTCCTCTTCCGGGGCGGTGACGAACAAGAGGCGCGCAAATACTTCATTGAGCAAGGCTATCTCGAAGCCATCATAGGCCTGCCTAGCAACCTGTTCTACGGAACAGGCATCCCCGCATGCATTCTCGTGATGAACAAACAGGGCGCAAAAGGCGCTGACGGGAAAACCAAACGCGACCACGTTCTCTTCATTAACGCGGATCGTGAATATCGCGAGGGTAAGGCTCAAAACCATCTGCGCCCCGAAGACATTGACAAAATTGTCCACGCCTACCGTTCTGGCCAGGATATTCCCGCCTATGCACGAAGCGTCCCGGTCTCCGAAATCAAAGGCGAAGACTACAACTGCAATATCCGCCGCTATGTGGACAATGCGCCGCCGCCCGAACCTCAGGATGTGCGAGCGCACTTGCATGGCGGCGTGCCGATCAAAGAAGTGGATGCGCTGGAGCATTTCTGGTCAAACTACCCCCAACTCCGAGAAGACTGTTTTGTGCCTCGCGATGACAAGTATCTCGACCTGGCTCCCGTCATCGCTGAAAAGCGCGAGATCGCAGAAACCGTCACAACCCACAAAGGCGTGACCTCCAGCCATGCAACTTTCATGGATACGTTGGAGACCTGGTGGCAGGCCAACTTCCCAATCATCGAGGCACTCGCGCCCGATCCGGAAAACCAGAACGAAACAGCCGGTAACGTCTACGTCATGCGCAGCACCATGCTGGCCAGCATTGAACAGACCTTGTCCAACCAGTCCCTCCTGACGCCCTATCAGGTGCGCGGGGCTTTTGCCCAGTATGTTGACCGACTCAAGGCTGACTTCAAATCAATCGCGGCTAGCGGCTGGAGCGCTGTCCTGATCCCGGACGAGGATATCCTGCAAAGCCAATTCCCCGAGGTTCTGGAAGAGTTGGAAACGGCCCAAGGGCGTTTGGCAGAACTTCAGACGCTGTTTGCTGCAGCGGGCGAGGAAGATTTCGAGGATACCGATGAAACCGGCGTCTTGCCTGCCGATGAGGTCAAGAACAAAAAGGCCGATCTGAAGACGGCCAACGCCGAATGGAAGGCTCAGCTAAAGCTAGTCAAAGACCTAGCCGCTAACATGTTTGTTGAGGTTCAAGCGGCAGGACTTCTGCCAGTGGGGGCGAAGAAAGGCTTCTACTGCACCGAAGGGCTCGCCGCAAAAGATGCACAGTTCGACAACGGCCAGCGTATTTTGGATTTGGCCCAAAAGGTCGGGCTGGCTTCTGAGTACTCCGTGTCGCTGAGCGATGCGATGGCGCAGGGCAAAGTTGCTTTTGCTCAAGCGGTGGCTTTGACCAAGTCGCTGGAAACGCACAAGCTTCTGGAAGACGAGGTGAAAGAGCTAAAGGCAACGATCAAGCAGATTGAAGGCAAGCGGGACGAGTTGGTTGAAAGCGCGCGCGCCAAGATTTCGACGGATGAGGCGCGTCAGGTCATCGTTGAGAGGCTGCGTAAAACTCTGATGGATACCTTTGCTGCGTATCTGCGGACCGATCAACGAGCCTGTGTGCGAGCGATTGAGAACCTTTGGTCAAAATATGCAGTGACAGCGAAGTCGATAGAAGGCGATAGAGATAAGGCCTCGGCGCAACTGCAAAGATTCCTTGAGGACCTTGGTTATGAGTAAGTGGCTATCAAAGCCGCTTGGGAAAACCGTAACCTTCCAAAAAGGCAGGAAGGTTGAAACGAGCGCGGAAGAGTTGCCCGGGTATTTAAGATATCTGGGAGCTGGGTCGCTTGTTGGAAAAAATGACGGATATGCTTCGACAGTGAATGCTGTGCGTGCAACATCAAAAGATGTCCTGATGCTTTGGGATGGCGAGAGAAGTGGCTTGGTTGGCTATAATCTAGAAGGGGTAGTTTCTTCTACCGTTTCAAAGCTCGCAACATTGGGCGAAGTAACGGCCCCATATCTATATTATTTCTTGAGCAGAAATTTCGAATGGATTCAGAACCGCCGTACAGGCACAGGTGTACCTCACGTTCCAAAGGATTTGGGGCGGATCATGATAGTGAATTTTCCGAAGTGCGAAGATACCCAAAAACAGATCACTACCATCCTCCAAACCATCGATGAAGCAATCGAGCAAACCGAAGCGTTAATCGAGAAGTACAGCTTGGTCAAAGCGGGGATGATGCATGATCTGTTTACCCGAGGTCTCACCCCAGACGGCAAACTCCGCCCCTCGCGCGAAGAGGCCCCAGAACTCTACAAAGAAACACTGATTGGCTGGCTTCCGCTGGAATGGGACCTCAAACCACTTGGGTCGATGTCGAAGATCGCTTCAGGCATTACTCTGAACTCTAAGTCCGAACCAGCTCAGAGCGTTTCTGTTCCATATCTGAGAGTAGCAAACGTTCAGGATGGCTATCTAGATTTGGCGGAAATGAAGGAAATTCGAGTTAGCAAAGAGGCGGTTGCTCGCTACGCTCTGCAAGAAGGCGATGTGTTGATGAATGAAGGTGGCGACTTTGACAAATTGGGTCGAGGTACGGTCTGGCCAGGCGACATTGATCCGTGCATTCACCAAAATCATGTGTTTCGGGTGAGGACAGAAAAGCAAATTCTTCGCCCATATTTCCTAACATTTTGGTCTCAATCCAATCACGGCAAAAAGTATTTTCTTCTAAGCTCCAAGCAGTCCACAAATCTGGCATCCATTAATTCCAAGCAGTTAAATGCCTATCCGATAGGTGTGCCAACTACAGACGAGCAATCTGAAATTGAAATCCGGATAACGTCCGTGAATTCAAAGCTGGAAACTCTAGAACATGAGAAGCACAAACTACTGGTTCAAAAATCTGGCCTCATGCACGATCTCCTTACTGGCGAGGTTCCTGTGAATGTAGCCGAACCGGAGGCTGCGAATGTCTGAATATACCGAGGTCGAACAACCCTTCTTACAACAGCTTGGAAGCCTCGGCTGGACTGCCATCGATCAGGGTGCGGATATCCCGCAAGACCCGATCAAAAGCCTGCGCCCGTCCTTCCGCCAGTGGATTTTGCCAGAGGTTTTTGCGTCATCCGTCTCTCGCATCAACACCACCGCTGACGGCTCCGAATGGCTAACCCCGAAACAATTGCAGGACCTCCAAGACCAGATCGCCCGCCAGCCCAACCGCACCTTGTTGGAGGCTAATGAAGCGATCCAGAAACTGCTGTTTAAGGCACAGGTCGATGTGAACGAGGTGACGGGCGAGCATGACCCCGTCGTCAAGCTGATCGACTTCGCTAATCCAGAAAACAACGCCTTCCACGCCATCAATCAGTTCCGCATCGATACACCGGGCTGTGTGAAGTCCTTCATGGTTCCTGACATTGTGCTGTTCGTGAATGGTATCCCCCTGATCGTGGTGGAATGCAAAAAAGGCGGTCCCACCTGCGCTAACCCGATGCCCGAAGCGTTCGAACAATTGCAGCGCTACATGAATGCGCGCAAGGCCACGAAACAGCAGGGATTGAAAGAAGGCGAGCCCAAGCTGTTCCACACAAACATGATGGTCATCCGCTCCTGCGGGCTTGAGGCGGATTACGGTACGATCACTTCTGGCGAAGAGCATTTCTTTCCTTGGAAAACTCAGTGGCCTGAGGATGATGCCGTCGCGGAAGGCATGAACGAACAAGAGCAACTGATCAACGGCATGCTCAACAAGTCCAACCTGCTGAGCATCCTACGGACGTCATCTGTGTTCATGGATACGGATGGAGGTCCGCGCATAAAAGTGGTTTGCCGTTACCAACAGTTTCGCGCTGCCAACAAGATTATTGAGCGACTGCGTCATGGCGAAGGCGTCATAGACCGCAGCGGTGTTGTCTGGCACACACAAGGGTCAGGTAAGAGCTTAACGATGGTTTTCGTCGCGCGAATGCTACGAACGTCCAAGGACCTGGGTGACTTCAAAATCCTGCTGATCAACGACCGCGTGGACCTGGAAGACCAACTGGCCGAAACAGCTACAATTATTGGTGGGCGGGTGAATGTGATCGAAAGCACTCAATCGCTTCGCAAGGATTTGGCGACGGACCAATCTGATGTGAACATGGTGATGGTTCACAAGTTCCAGCAGCGTGACCAAAGCCTGCCGCTGAAGGTTGCCGAGGCGTTGGGAACATATCAATCAATGCCAAGTGCTGAGACATTTGGGGTTGTAAACGAGTCATCGCGTATCGTGCTGATGATCGATGAAGCCCACCGCACGCAAGGCTCTGATCTTGGTGACAACATCTTCGAAGCATTCCCGAACGCGGCACGTATTGCTTTCACAGGTACTCCGTTGATCACGGAGCGGCACGGCGAGAAGAAAACGCACAAGCGTTTTGGGGAATACATAGACACGTACAAGCTGATGGACGCTGTGCATGACGGCGCGACGCTTCAGATTTTGTACGAAGGGCGTACTGCGGATTCAGCCTTGAACGACAAGCACGGTTTCGAGACTGAGTTTGAAAATTTGTTCAAGGATAGAAGCGACGAAGAGCTGCTAGCAATCAAAAAGAAGTACGGTGCAACCGGCGACATTCTGGAAACCGAATCCCGTATCCAAGCTATCGCCAAGGATTTGGTGAACCACTATTTGGAAAACATCTTCCCCAACGGGTTCAAGGCGCAAGTCGTCTGCCACTCTAAGCGTGCTGCAGTTCGATACCAAAAAGCGATATCCGAAGCGCTGCATGAGCGCGTCCGATCTCTGAAGGCTCAAGCTGAACCAGATATTGAGCTGATCAAACGCGTCGAATTTCTCAAGGCTGTGGTTGTGATATCTGGCGATGGGACCAACGAAGCGGCCTACATCACCCAAGCGCGTAAGGACGCGAAATCACTAAATGCCGTAGAAAACTTCTGTCGTTCGTTCGACATGGACGACCCCGATAAAGCGAACACCGGGATTGCATTTCTCATAGTTTGCGACATGCTGCTCACTGGCTTCGATGCTCCAATCGAACAAGTTATGTATATTGATAAGAAAATCCGTGAGCACACGCTGCTGCAGGCTATTGCACGCACCAACAGGGTAAAGAAAGGCAAAAAGCGCGGATACATAGTTGACTACATCGGGCTGACCGAGAACCTCACCGAAGCACTGACCCTCTATGCTGCGGCTGACGAAGCGCAGGAATTGGCCGTTGGATTGAAAAGCATAACGTCTGAAGTGCCCGTTCTGGAGGAACGCTACCAAAGGCTGCTACAATTATTTGCGGCTCATGGCGTGAAAGAAGTCGAGGAGTATGTACAAGGTAAGCTGGTAGGTGTGGAGGCAGATGCAGCTGTTGTTCATGAGGCGGTGAAACTGCTCAAGAACGAGAAAATTCGTGCTGACTTTGATGTGTACTTGAAAAAGTTCCTCACCAGCATGGACATCATTCTACCTCACGAAGCCGCTCATTCGTTTAGAGTGCCAGCTAAGCGCTTCGGTTACATCCTGCGAGTAACCAAGGAACGCTATAAAGACTCCAGTCTGAATCTGGGTGATGCAGGCGAGAAGGTAAGAGAGCTCATCAATGAGCATCTCATCAGCCTCGGTATCAACCCCAAGGTAGCTCCCGTAGAACTCCTGGCCGATGATTTTATCATGAACCTCAATAAGCATGCTGATGGAAATATAGAAGCCAAGGCAAGCGAAATGGAGCATGCAATTCGAAAGCACTGCACAGTCCATAATGACGAAGACCCTGCATTTTATAAAAGTCTGTCTGAAAAAGTCGAAAGCCTCTTGAACAAGCACAAGGACGACTGGGTGAAGTTAACGGAGGACCTCGAAAAACTCCGTGGAGAAGCTTTGAGCGGCAGGAAATCCGGACAAGACGGTATGAGCAAGGAAGCGACAACCTTTTACGAACATATCGCCAACGAGGCCTTTGATAATGGTCAGGTGCCAATCAGCGCGAAACCGAGAATGAAAATTCTGATGGAGTCCATTGTCGCGACGATGCAAGACAGTATCGGAAGTATCGACTTTTGGAACAATGCAGATAAACAAAAGAAAACCCGCAGTGAAATTAAGACAGCTCTCACACTAACCAAAATCCCTGAGCTCAAGGCAAACAGAGAGCGGATCGCCGTGGAAGTAATGAAACTGGCGAAAAACAGGCACAACGAATTACTGAAAGACGTATCAGAGGGGGCGCATAATGACTCCTAGACGCGTCGGCGACATAGATTACCATATCTTGCCTGGCACAGAGCGAAAGACGACTGACATCGTAATTGAACGTGACGGCAAGGTTGTAGTGCGCCCGCCTGCGACGCTAACGCACGAACAAGTTGACGAGCTCGTAGCTAGTAAACGCTTTTGGATATACCGAAATCTAGCTGAATGGCGTGACCTTAACGCGACCGCCGTGGTACGGGAGTGGGTCAATGGTGAGGCATTTCTTTATCTTGGTAGGTCTTACCGCCTGTCGCTTCAGGCCAACCAGGAATGTGATCTGACACTGAAAGAGGGGCGGTTTTGCTTAAACCGCAACCTCATTGACGAGCAGGGAGTTGAAGCTGCAAAAAAAGCTTTCGAGGATTTCTATACCGCCAAGGCGAAGCAGCGCATCAATGATCGTGTTGCCTACTTTGCTCCAAAAGTTGGGGTCCGGCCAGCGAGTGTTTCGATAGGCGATATGGCGTATCGTTGGGCAAGTTGTTCCCAAGACGGAAAGTTGAAATTCAATTGGAAATGCATGATGGCCACGCCCAAGGTCATAGACTACGTGGTTGTACATGAGCTTTGCCACATGCACATACAGGATCATTCAGATGCATTCTGGAATGAGGTGGATAAAGTTATGCCCGATTATCTGGAGCGGAAGAACTGGCTTAAGAAATATGGGGCCTCGATGAGCTTGTAGGTCCCATTAAGATACCACTCTTGGTGCAAGGGACTAGACCGTCTTTTAGAACGAAAATGATATTCAGAAACTTAGCCGCTTTGCCGTTTCTTCATTCGAGTAAGGGCGCCGAGCTCTCGGCTCCTTACTGCCAAAGGTCTGAGGAAAAATGGAAAAATAAAATCGTCAGCGTTGCTGAGGTGTGCGGCGGAATCTTCTCGCGCGTTCAAGCCGGTCGCGGTCAACGGCGTCAGCATCTAACCCTTCGTCACCAATCCCAACCGTACAGAGCTCGATTTGCTCTCGGTCGCATACTATGAGGAGCGTTTCCAAAAGGGCTGGATTTATCCTGTGCCCTGCGATTACTCTCCGTATGGGATTGTCCAATTGAAAGTATGGTGTGTTGTTCAGTATTCTTATCTCCTGTTCGTATTGCCATTCATTGTATTTTGAGAAAAGTATTGTCCTTGCGGCTTCATCTTCATCATTGACCTCATCCATATTCAAGAAGGCAAAAACCCCGCGATACTCAATCGGTCTGATGTTCGGATGGTCGCTGGGTAAATCTACTTCTATCGCCAGGCCGTTGAAGCCATCCGCGTAATGGGACCAGAGCAAATGAGACTGAAAATCAGCTGATAGAGAGCAGACTTTGTAACGACTCTTTTCAGAGCCGATGCCTTTGACAATGCGCTGGGCTTCATTCTGTTGCCTGCTTGTCGAGTAAGCAAACATCCCCTCCATCGGGTCGTTCAGGCTCTTCCAGTCCGCGCAGTAAAGTCGGCGGTTCAGAATGATATCGAGTGTAAACTCAATGTTCTGCGCCGATCTGAACTTAAATGCTCTCATTCTTGATACCCCCATTGCTGAAAAATTCTCCGTCAGAATCTTTACTTACAACCTCGCTTTGTGCGGAGAGGGCAAGAAGCATCGCCAAGCGATCTTCCGTAACAGTAGGTACCCACGCCGACGATACGAGTGCCGTTAAACCTGTCTCTTCAATGGCGAGCCGCAGGCGCTGGTTGCGACCGTCAAACCGGTTTACCGCCGTTGAGAAGTGCTGGCTGATCACCATGGCTTCCAAAATGTACTCGAAGGCTTCCGCGACGGTGACATCTCCAAGTCCGACCAATCTGTATCGTAAAACTCTCAACGACAAGCGCGGCGCACTGCCGAGTTGCACCATGTTTGGTGGGGCGTTTTCCGCTCCTGCGAACGAAGCGCATTGGAGAAGCCCGAAGAAGCAGGGTACTGCAAAGCCTGGATCACGCTGACGGAATTTCTCGGTGATTTCCGCCATGATTGAGAAGGGATCAGGGAGATCGTTTGTGTTGACGGCCCTAATGAAATCTTCGACCGAGTTGGACTTTGTATCCAGTTCGAAGATCAGTTCTGCAAGGTTTCGGGCTTCGCCAAGACCGTATTCGGAGGGTGCCCATGACTTCTTGAAGCGCTCAGCCATCGCGGACGGATCAACGACATCGTGGCGAAGTATCTGGTCTTCACACCAGCTTAGTAGTGTTTCTAAGGCAAGTCGTTGCAGCTGGCGCATTTGAAGTGTGAGCCATTTTCTGCGGCATTCTTCGAGCGCGGCTGGAACATCATAATTCGATCCATCTGGACGAACGGAAAAGCACATGCCTCGTCTGATCTTTGGAATGCTCTGCGCCGCGCCAACCTCCTGCAAGTGATGGCGCGCAAGAGCGAAGGTCGTGCTGCGCCTGCTGAGCAATGTGTCGTTTGAGCCGATAGCCTCTTCAGACGTCAGCGCGCTTGAGAAGGTCGCCATTTCTTCCTGTTCGACCGTCTCGGGAGACCAAAGTGACCATAGGGCGATAGCGTCGCTCTCGTTTGCCTTGACGGGATCGAGCGTTCCCAACAGACGGTTGTACCGCTCGCCATCCTCACGCAGTTTGTTGTCGAGTGCTTGCGCCAATGCCGCGCCTGCCCTCGATACCCGGAAGAATCCTCCGCGTCCTGGAACGGGCGATAGAAATCCGAGTCCTGTCACCGTCTTTGACGCAGGCCCATACCAGAGAGCAGCAATCAAGCTTGTACTGCTCTGCACGCGGCCCCATGCGTCAAAGGTCAACGGCTTTACGCCATCCTGGTCTGGCGGAGGTGTGGCCGAAATACCGGGGATGCGCTCAGCTGTTTCGTGAAGGCTTGCCCCCCATGTAAAGAGCACCTCAATTCTTTCGCGGAAAAGCCTGAGGTCGTCACTGGTTGCTTCTTCAATCTTGGCTTCTGTGCAGAGGTCGTGGAACTTCCAGTAAATCCAAGACAGAAGCGAGAAGGGACGAATGTATGAAGTCACGTTGTTGATCGAGGGGATCATTTCTCCCATCATGTCGAGATTGGCTTGGCGCAACCCTAGAAAATCAACGCCGCTATTTTCGCGATCTAGCGGGGCTAGAAAAAACGGTCTTTGCGGAAGTTCTATGCTCATGGCTCAATATCCAATGAATATCGTTTACACTGGACGCAGTGACCAACTCTCTGACTCTGAAACTGATTAAGTTCCTGGGCCGGGTAGCTGCACCAACAATGGCTACATGCCTGATAATTTGGAATGGCGCGTTTGATCTGCTTCCTCCAGTTCGGTTTGGTTAGTTTTCCATGGAGGGATTGACCGAGTGGTGACCTAAATACCTCCCAGTCTTTTGGAATTTCTTCACCTTGCTCCGCAAGATGAAGGGCGTCTTCAAGTTGGCTGCGACGTGTTCTCGTCGTCAACACGCCTGTGAGTGCAGCTTCCAGTGCGTTCGTATCAAGCTCGGGCAGGAGCGTGGATGCAAACCCTGTTTTCGGATCGTGTAGGAGACTTCCAATCGCCAGCTTTTCATCGACGGCGCCAGAGCAAAATCTCTCCAGTGCATCGTGCAAGGCGACCAATTGTGTGGTGCCGGACGAGATGTCGGCGAAGGCGGCAAGTATTGCAGCAGATGTGAAGATGTGCTGCGTCAAAGCTGACATGCTGTCTTCATTGACTAGGCCGCGTTTGCTCGCATTTACAAACCATCGACCCAAGAATTCGCGCGCTCCATCCACATCATCGAGGCGGTGAAGACGCATCCACATGCCAACTTCAAGTTGGATCACCAGCAGACCCTTGAGAGCTTCGAGTCGATCCGCTGCATCTTTGATCATCTGATCGAGTGAACGCTCGAAGTCCTCTAGCCCAAGCCCATACGCATCATCGTCGGTTGTTCTTCGATGCTCGTCACTATCCTCGTCTTCAGCTACGACAGCATCCGCGCCCTCTAAACGCGATAACGCAAGCTTTCGACCGTGGCCGAGTAACATGCGTCGCAGGCGCAGCATGGCTGTTTCGAAGTGATCATGTCCTGCGCTGTCCGCCGCGATTGCGATACCCTCGATGGGTTCCAAGCCAGACATTGGGGCCAAGTCGTCGATGCGCACGCTTACGGTATGTTCGTCCGTATCGTTTGGCACGTCTTCATCGTCGTCGCTCGCCAGCGGAAGATTGAAGATGCGCAAATGCTTGTCCGCTTGGACGCTGAGGTAATCCAGCAGTGCTTGAATATCATCGTCCGTTCCATCTCTGCGCATAAGACGGCTCAACGCGCCGGCGGTCAGCCGTCGCCGTGAGCCGATACTCAACAACAAATCATTATGGACCCAGCCCCGCGCTTCGCGGTTATCGCGTTTGAGTACAATCTGAAGTGCGGGCAGCTCAGAAAATCCATCCAGATTTTCGTCGAACACTTCGAATGAGCCATTATCCTTGATCGTCACATCGCCGGAAATCGAAGCGCCATCTGCTTGAATTAGCCGATACGTCCATGGACCGGCAGTCTCTTGCAGACTAAGGATAGAACCCTTCAAGACGCGCGTATCGCGTTGATCAAATCGCGCGAAGACGACTTCCGATGATCCGAGGCCCGAAGGCATCTGGACATCAGCATCAAAGCTTGGCGCGTCACATTCCACCCAATCCAGATAGGAAGTTTTCTCGTCCATCAGCCGCAACACGCCGAGCTCGACATTGTCCGTGGTAGCCAAAGCCTTTCTTGTGGCGTTGACGCTGCCCGTCAGAAGTATCGTTCCGTCGGCTGTTGTCATTTCAATCCATTTTGCGTGAACAAAATTCTGGCCGGAAAGAACAGGGGCTTTCGGTGTGATGGGCATGGTCCAAGAGGCAGCTTTGGCAAAGGGGAAGGGGCTGCTTTTGGGCGATGTGACAGCGACCGTTGTCTTTCGCGCGCCTGTTCTCTCAGCCAATTTTTGAATAGCAAATCCGTCCGGGTCGAAGTAGGGGGAAATGATT
Source organism: Jannaschia sp. M317 (assembly GCF_025141175.1). Classification (NCBI taxonomy): domain Bacteria; kingdom Pseudomonadati; phylum Pseudomonadota; class Alphaproteobacteria; order Rhodobacterales; family Roseobacteraceae; genus Jannaschia; species Jannaschia sp. M317. The sequence continues at coordinate 1,419,218 of NZ_CP081155.1, forward strand.
TTCAACTCCTCGCATGGACCGCGCGTGCTAGCCGTGTCCACAAGCTGATCGGCGATCGGGGTCTCTAACGGGTGAAGAAGTCTGATCGGCGGCGTAGATTTGTCATCCGCGCCGCGACGTGATGCTTCTTCTGCGCGCGCCGCAAACTCGTCGATCCAGCCCGTCAATCCTGTTTGAATATCTGAACGGGTTCCTAAGCCCAGCAGGAAGTCGGCAAAGTCTTGGAACGCGGTGGCGTGGCTGTCAGGCGTCAGGGCTTCGAAGACTTCGGCATTTCGTCCGTGCCCGCCAAATGTCAGATTACCGCTGCCGACAAGAAGCATTTCTTGTTCTGACGATGACAGATAAATGCATTTCGGGTGAAAAACCCCGTTGGGCATGCCCACGGGAACCAATCTATATTCCTGGCCGACACGCATTGATCGTCGCTCCAGAAGAGATGCGCGATAACCTTGAGCGTCAGCAACAAGCCAAATATCGTCGCATCCAGCTTGGAGAAGTGGCCGGAGAACTTCGGATTCAAAATAGCTGAGGCTGAGGGCGTATGTTGTGAATAGCGCGTGTTTCCACTGTTGAGCCTCAAGGAAGTCCCGGATCGTTGGTTGTGCGTTGTCTGCGTTGTTGATCTCGTTCACCCAAGCCTCATTCAATGTTCACAGGCGATGCGCATTCGAGGTAACGGCAGAAGCCATTTGCGAGCTGCATCTGTCTTGGAGTTTTACACTCAGCTTCAAACACATTGGGCGAAGCGACGAGGATGGCGATGCATTGGGCCCGTGATATTGCGACGTTGAAGCGGTTGGCACTGTATAGAAACTCCATGCCTCGCGGTGCGTCAGCGTGGCTGGATGTTGCCATCGAGTAGATCGTTATCGGGGCTTCTTGTCCTTGGAACTTGTCCACGGTCCCAACTCGCGCGTCTGGAAGGCGCTGCTGAATCTCGAAGACCTGCGCGTTATAGGGCGCGATGATGAGGATATCGTCCTCGGTGACATCGCGCACGACGCCGTCGCGGTCTGTCCATTGCGCGCCGCTTGCGAGGATTTGTCCGACGAGCTCGGCGACCGCGTCGGCTTCTTCGATGGATGCGCTTGTGTTGCCTTCATGCTTGATCGGTAGATATCGCAAGCCCGTTCCGGATATCGGACCGTCTGACGTGATGAGCTGACGCTCGCAATCTTCTTCGGCCTCCAACTTGCCTTCGTAGAAGAGCTCAGAGTTGAAGGCACAGATTTCCGGATGCAGGCGGTAGGTGGTTGCAAGGAAAAGGCCTTGCTCTTTTGTGATTGTCTGGGCTCCGCCGAGCAGGTGATCCAGCGCCGATACGCCGGTTCCATCCGGGTGTGTTCCCTGCGTTGGTTGTTCCAACTGTTGAGGGTCGCCGAGCATGACAACCGTTGGAGCTGCTTGGGAAACCGCTAGTGCGTTGGCAAGTGACATTTGCCCGGCTTCGTCGATGATGAGAACATCAACCAGGTTCTTGGCGTTTTCTGTGGCCCAGAAGAACGGTGTAGCCGCCGCCAACTGTGCAGCGCCGGAGCGGATGGCGCTGATGACATCGTCATTGCTTTTGGCGAAGGTCAGATGATCGCTCGGGTCTTCCTTGTGACCGCTCTCGGGTTTCTGGATGCAGACGAAATTTGCGCCCCGTTCCGGAGCGGCCTTGATGGTCTTGTCGACGAGGCCCCGGATCACCTTGTGGCTATTGGCCGTGATGCCGACCGTCTTGCCCTGATTGATCAGCTCGCAAATCATGCGCGCGCCTGTATAGGACTTCCCGGTACCCGGTGGCCCTTGGACGGGTAGCGCGCCCCCATTCATGAGGCCTGTTAAGCGCAGCGCAGCATCGAGGGTTGTTTCCCCATCTTTTTGAAACGCTTGGCCGCCTGCATCCATCGGTTTGCGCAGCAGGATTTCCCTTGCGGCTTGGTACTCGCCATCACCGCTGATGCCATGTTCGGCGACGTATTCCCCAAAGCGGAAGAGGGCAGCGGCCTGTTCTTTCGGGTCGATGAACTTGTGTGCGTAGACCGCATCGGGATGTATGTTTGCGGTTGCCTTGGATTTTTTGATGTCGATGGTGTTGGAATCCGGCGAAACGGCGAGTGCCGTGCCGAGTTTATCGCCTCCAACATTGTGAAGGTTTTCGTCCCCTCTGATGTCGGTATCTTGTGGCTCGAAGCGGTAGCGATCCGTTGGAATGCCTTGTTTCGAGCGCTCAATCGTTTCGACGTACTGAAGACGGCCAATGGCTGCTTTTTCTTCTAAGAGCTCCTCCGCACTGAGGTCCTTCAGACGGAAATACTCCCACCAGGTGGCCTTGTTCTCGCGGCGATGCCAATCGATGATGTAGGCCAAAATCCAGCGTGCCTGCTCCTCGCTCGTCCGTGCTTCAGGATCGACGGGCACGTCACGCGTTAGACGCTCAATGAGCTCTTGAACGCGTTTCTGCCTTTCATCGAGTTCTTCGCTTGGGCCATCTTGTCCTGGCGCTGGCCTGGGAACGTCAGTGCCTGCTGCGATCAATTCCGAACGCAGGTTCTCTAGCCAGTCTCTTAGGCTTGCCGTCGCCAGACAGTCATCTTTGTTATAGGCGGCGACTGTCTGTTTGGTCTCTTCGTCGATGGATGGGACATCATTCAGTTCCAGACCCGCCGAAACTTTGGTTAGGGCAATGTTGGCGTCGCGCAGAGTGGTTGCGCGCGTAAATCCGAAGAATGGTTCCAGCGATTTAAGCGAATAGCTCTCTACGCTGGCCCTTAAGGCATTGCGGGTCACACTCAACAGATCGACTAGAACAAGGCCGCGAAGGAGGTTATCCACCTCGTCCTCTCGGGTTGCATAGCGTCCCATCAGACGCTTGAGCGCTCCAGGCTCGTATCCCCCAAAGTGATAAATATGCATATCGGGGTATGTCTGCCGCCGCGCCGTAACAAAATCGATGAAGCGCTCGAAGATCAGCTTTTCGCCTTCGCGGTCAAAAGCCCAATCGGCGATGTATGCGCTCGCGCCCGTTTCATCTGCGTAGCTATACCCGAACAGATATTCGAGTCCGTGCTCGCCGACGAATTCGTCGCCTTCAATATCAAAAAAGACGTCGCCCTCTGAAGGTTCGGGAATGGCCGCGAGACCGAATTCAGGAACAACATTCAATAGCGTGTATTTGTACTGGCCCGTGCGTCGCCCTTCGACCTGGATTGCTGCTTGCTCCCGCGCCTTCTCGATGGATTGTGGCGAACCGCGCTTGGGCTTGAATGGCACAGGCAAAGGCATCTCGGCGAGTGCCTCAGTTGTCCCGAAGCCGTTTTCCTTCAGTTCCGCTATCTGGTTCTTCGTGATCCCAGCCACCAGGCACAAATGATCGTCTTGCCGCCTAAGCGCGTCACACTGGTTTTCCCATCGGCAGATATCGCAGTGCGATTTGGGTTCTGGATAGGTCTCAGCTCCGTTTTCTTCCGAAGCGGCGCGCTCAGCCGCACTTTTCACACGACGATAATAGGCCGCGTAGTCCGCGTACCGAAAGCTTTGAGGTTCGAAATCTGACCAAGGCGCAACCACATGCACATAGTCCGGCGTGATACCCTGCATGGCTTCCAGGAGATCGGCATATAGGCAGAGTTGGAGGACCGTTCCGCCCTTCGTCTCGCGCGCGAGTTTTGTGTCGATGACTTCGTAGGAGTAATCGCCCAGCTGGCTCGGCTTGCTAACACGGCGCAGGATATCGGCGCGTCCGCGCCAGCGATTATTGCTCAGCGCGGCCTGTATGATGATCTGCTTGCCTTCGCTCATGGCTTCGCGTGTGGCCTGAACGGCCTGCGCTGTAATATCCACACCATCTATGGCCGCTATCTCATAGCCGTTCGCCTTCAAATGATCGATGTATGCAGCTTCATGTCTGTGTCCCCGCTCACGCAGGATTTCGAGCAACGGGTCGTATCGATCCGGTTTTGCCATGCTGCCAGCGGCGACTTGAACGTCGAGTGCCGTCAAGTGATTGCAGTTCAAGTGGCCGACGAGATCGGACGCGCTGAGAATAAGTTCGCCATCTAACTTTTTCATGATTCACAATACCTTGGTTTTGGCATCCTTGGCGATAATGTGTGCCTCCGGAAACCGATTTGATCCACAATATTACTTGCGCACCCTACGGGGGCCGGGCTCTCGTGAACGGAGCCTGACAGGCCAGTCTCCGCCATCCGGCTTCGATCCCTTGCGCTATCATTGCCAGCCGTGAACGGCTGACATCCTTCTCTTTCATTGGGGCCTGATGGCCCATCACCCGTCAAGACCAAGCCCTTCGCTATGGCTGCGGGCGAAGGCCATGGGCCGTGGCTCGGCTTCGCCTGCGCCCGCACCACCCACCATGGCCTTCGGTCTGGACGGTCTCCCCCCTCTCTTCGCCAGAGGGGCAGTTCGGTTGCATGCGCAACCGAACAAAGGAGAAAAAAGACATGAAAGCAGATGTTTATCAGAAAGTCACAGACAAGATTATTGCCGATCTGGAGAAAGGCGAGCTGTCATGGCTGAAGCCGTGGAACGCTGGAAACCTTGAAGGGCGGATCACCAAGCCGCTACGGCACAACGGCATGCCTTACAACGGAATCAATATCTTGATGTTGTGGGGGGCGAGCGTTGAGGCGGGTTATCTCTCCCCGTACTGGATGACGTTCAAGCAGGCGAAAGAGCTTGGCGCTCACGTCAAGAAGGGCGAGCGCGGCAATCTGGTCGTTTATGCCAACACGATCACCAAGACCGAAGAGCAGGACGATGGGAGCGAGGAAGAGCGCAAAATTCCCTTCATGAAAGGCTACAGCGTTTTCAACGTCGAGCAGATCGAAGGCTTGCCCGAGCACTACTACACCAAGCCCGAGCCCGTGATTGATCCGGCCTTGAAGATCAGCCACGCGGAAGAGTTTTTCGGGCACACGGGCGCAGACATTCGCCATGGCGGGAACAGCGCCCATTATGCGAATGGCAGCGATCATGTGCAGATGCCAGCCTTCGAGACGTTCCGCAGCCCCGAGGCATACTACGCAACTCTAGCCCATGAACTGACTCACTGGACGAAGCACAAGAGCCGCCTTGACCGTGACTTTGGCCGCAAGCGCTGGGGTGATGAAGGTTACGCCCGCGAAGAGCTGGTGGCCGAGCTGGGCGCGGCGTTCCTTTGCGCCGATCTGAAGCTGACCCCCGAACCTGGCAGCGATCATGCCGCCTATATTCAAAGCTGGCTTAAGGTATTGAAGGAAGACAAGCGTGCTATCTTTGCCGCCGCCGCCCATGCGCAGCGCGCCGCAGATTTCTTGCATGGCCTGCAACCCCTCATCGAGGACCAGCAGAAGGACGAAGGAGTCGCCGCGTAAGCGGCGACATTCTTGCCTTAAGAAAATTTCGCGCCCGCCTTCCGGCGGGCGCATACCTACGGGCTTTTAGCCCTCGGGGAAAAGCCCCGGCATCCAACGCTCGGCGTATTTTGCCGGGAAAGCTAGATGCAGCGGCGCGCGCGTGCTTTCGGAGCGAAGCGCTCCGGCCTTGAGCAGGGCTGAGGTGATCCGGCGGGAAGTGCGCTCGCTTGTGCCAAGTACGGAATCCACCTCGCCGCGCTCCAGCACACCCTGATAGAGGATCGCTTTCAGCACCAGATCGGATTTCGGGGGCAGGTTTCCGGCGCGCATTTCTTCTTCGGCCCAGATCATTATCCGGTCTCGCAGCCGTTCCGCCTGCATCAGAGAGCCCATAAATTCGACCTGATCGATGCTGATGCGCAGGAAGAACTCCGTAAAGGAGGCCAGCGCCGCTTCGCTGAGCGTGCCGCGTCCATCCCTATCGCCGCGCCTGTCTCCATCGCAGGCCTGCAAATGTGCTTTGTAGTCAGCTTCGCGCCGCGCAAGGCCGCGCGCGACTGACCAAAGCCCACGCGTATCAAGAGAATTCCGCAGCATGGCATAGGACATCAGACGCGCCACGCGCCCATTGCCATCCATGAATGGGTGCACCCAAAGAAGGCGGTGATGCGCGCAGGCAGCGGCCAGGATCGACTCGATGCGGCCAGCGCGCGCGTAAGCTTGATGCAGTCGATCCAGAAAGCGCGGGACAGCGCCAGGGCTTGGCGGTATGTGCCGCCCGACCTGCACATAGCGTTCGCGGAGCTGGCCAGGCACGAGCGGCAGCTTTTCCTTTGTCTTGGGGTCTTCCACGAAGAGCAGGTCTTCCGGCAGCAACTCACAGAAGCGGCGATGAATCTCGATGATCGACGCGGGAGCGGTCGGGGGTTCTTCAAGCCCGCCATCATCAATCCATTTCTGGACAGTGATATGAGCCTGGGCTTCGAGCTGGAGGTCGCGCTTCTTGGGATCAGCGCTGTAGTCACCCTCAAGAGCGCGTTCGATATCAATGGGATGCGTGTTGTGGCCTTCGATCAGATTCGAGTAGTAGCAGTTCATTGAGCGCACCAGATCGGCCAGTGCCGCCGCGATGGATTCGGGCAGGCTGGCACGGAAGGCGGCGGATTTTTCGGCCAACTCCAGCGCCAGATCACTCAAGACCGCACGGCTAGGAGAGCCCTCGCTCACCATGAGGGGCTCAAAAAGACCTATACTTTCACCATCGTCGTGCGCCATGTTTGTCCTGCATTTTGGCCGGATAGTTAAATTCACTTATTCTAACTATATCATAGCTTTATGATCTGTGAAAGCGTTCTGAAGTCCGGCTTAATGGCCGCTTCTTTGGCCGCTTTCATGGCCGGTTGTCAAGGAAGCGACTGGCCGACCGGCCAGCCGCCAGACAGTTAGAGACCTGGACCGCGCGCGGCCAACTCATCTTCGATGTTGCGCATCGTAGCCAGCGCGTCGCGGCGCTCCTGGCTGCTGCGCGGGGCACTCGCAAAGGCGTTGAACGCCTCGGCCAACAGGCCATGCAGTTCTGCCGTGCTGCGGGATGCCGCTTCAAAGCGTGAGACGAGTTTCATCGTATCCTCCTTTTGCTTCAAGGAGGCCCCGAACCACTCAGGGCCTTTCGGCCCCGGCACACACCATCATCGGCCAATGGAAGGTCTGATGGTTCGGGAGGTTTCTTGATCCTGCATACAGGCGGATGCGCGTGAAGCGCTTCGATATCGTCTTTGAGGTGGTGATCTCCAGCAGCGCTAGCGGAATGCGTGGCCTATCGGGCGATGTCCGGCAGTAGTATTTGCGCGGCACTATCGGCAGCCATGTCCCGTGCTCCAATCCCGTGATTTCTTCGAAGATGACTGATGAGCCGAAGCCAGACTTGACGTTGGCGCGGCTGGCCTTGGCCTGTGGTGTTTTTTGCTACCGATACTGTCCGTCTCGTTTCCTTGGGAACTGGCTTGCAACAGTTGCCCTAAATTCCCTGGCCGGATGCGGCCCATCTATCAACATCCTGCCCGCTCCAAGTATCCGTGTTGGATATGACAGCTGGTCCTTTGCCTCCGGCGCTTCGGGAGGGCGTTAGCAAGCCAAACCCAAGCAAAGGAGAAAGAACATGGCCCGCGAAAACTCAAACCAAACCCAAGTCCTCAACGCGCCCGACTACATGGCATGGCACGTCACCCAGAAGGGTGCGAAATCCTACTGGAACAAAGTTGGCGCGGCATGGGCGCACAAAGACGGAAAGGGCTACACCCTCCAGCTGGAGACCTGCCCGATCAATGGCCGCATCGTCCTGCGCCTGCCGCTGGAAGATGCACCGCAAGCCGATAACGAAGCGGGGCGCTCATGAGCGCCCCTCTCGAAATTCCGGTAATCGAGGTCGATCCAGCACGCCTCGAATCTGGAACTTGGTGCCATGAGCGGGACCGCCAGATCGGCGAAGGCGACATTGCTGCCTCCTACAGCGCAGACAAGATCGCACTCGAAGGCCGGGTCCGTTCACCCTTCACATATCGAAACACCCTTTGGGTCTGCACGGGCATGGTCTCACACAGCAGCACCCGTGCTGCGACCGCGTACCAGCTCTTGCCCGCAAGGTTCTTCGATGGCATGCCGATCAGCTATCATGAGATTTCGATGCTTGGTGACGAAGCGCGAAACCGCCTTGAAGGCTTCTACCACGGTATGGCGGTGCACCACGGCAAGCAGGATTATGTCCTGATTGGCCCGAGCGCTTTGTTCATGCCATCGGAGGACGTGCAGACACCGAGGCAGGCCGATCTGTTTGATTTGCTTTAGGAATGAGCACCGTCTGATAGGGCGGTTTTCTGAATGAATGTGTCTAAATCCATTGAAATGGGTCAGTAGTATTGACATTTTTTAAACACAGCATATGGTGGCTCTTTAAAAATTATTATTATTTTTGTGAGGTTCAAAAAATGGGCAAAAGGGATAATACAATTAAGGCAGTTTTTCTTACCGCAGCCGGTGTTGGGGCCGCCCACTATGGCTTTGATGGCGCGGATAGATCATTAGTCGAGTCTTTCTCAGTGGGCGCAGCCGCAGGTTGGGGAGCCCTTATGGGAGATGTCATTAAGACGATACTGGATAGAAGGAGCGAAGCAGCTTCTTCGGAAAACAACGATCCGCCTGAACCTCCTCATTCCTTGTAAGGAAGTTGAGAATAGGACGATCAAGATGGCTCGTCATCATACCAGTCATCGCGCTTTGCCGACGGTTTGAACTCAGGCACGAGCACGTCCGGCTTTTGCTTGTGCCTGGCGTGGGTAAGTCGGATTGCAAGTCGGATTGTATCCTCCGCCTTCAGTTTGAAATGCTCTCGAAGATCATTCAGCTGGCGAGCATGTGCATCGTCCAGGTTCAGCATTATTGTGTGTCTCATGGCTTGTTACTCCTATTACTTGTTCTGTTCAAAATCCGGACCTTGATCGCGCGTTCTGCGTCGATCCCTTTGACGCTTTCCGTCCTCTTGCTTTCGCTGGGCCGTCTCAGGCACGCGTCCCATCGTGATGGCGAGCGCCATATCGGCTGCGAGCCCATACAGCGTATCTTGCTGGTGTTTGCGCACACGGTCGGCGGTTCTTTGAAGTCGTCGCCGTTCGGCGATCTGCTGTCGGATCAATGCGTGCTTTTCGATCCGGTCGCGCGCCTTCGCCTGCCTGATCTCGGCCTCGTTAATCTCTCTGAGTTTCCGATTCTTGCCAGTGATCCAGCCCCAAAGACCTCGAATGCCGCGCGGTGTCCGTGAGGCCCGAGCCTTTTCTTCGATCTTCCAGCGTTCTTCTTGCTTCCTGCGCAAAGCGTCGCGTTCACCGCGTTGCCGTTGAACGGCCTGCTCGGACTGGAACGTGATCGACAGCCGCAACTGCTTGGCGCGCGTTTCCGCTTCCTGAGCCCATTCCTTGATCTTGGGCGTCAGTTGTCCGCCGATATACGCCTTGGTCTCTTCGACAGAAAGAAGCTCCCTCATGTCGCCGAGCCGTGCAGTCAGTTCCTTCTTCTTGACACCGGCAGCGCGTGACAGGGAGTAAACCTCGCCCCGCCAATCGATGGCGACGTAGCTACGCTTGTCGCCGTGCGCGAGCCAGAATCCCTTTTCCCTCAGCGCCACCTCGAAGCTCTGGCGCGTGTCGGAGACGTTCCAACATTCGCGGAGCAAGGCCTTCGTCTCTTTGGCGTCGAGACCGGTACGTTTGGCTTGCTGCCATTCGTGCAACGAGAATTTTAGCGGATCGCGCTTGCGGAAGTCCTGAAGACCTTCCGGTAATGGCCATCTGTTTTCGAGGAAAAGCTGCTTGGAGATGCCGGTCAAACGCCTCTTGTAGAAGGAGATGTTGATCGCTTTCATGTCCTCGGAGTCGATCCGCGACCACACGGCATGTGCGTGGCGTCGGCCCGCCTTTTCGTGGAATACAATCGCACGGGGCTGGCCTTGCAGGCCGAGCCCCGCTTCGATGCGCTCGATTGCCTTCTCGAAGGTTTCGATAGGCACATCCGCGTATTCAGGCGGATTCAAGCTGAGGGAAAACAGGTGATTGACGCACCGCGTCCCCATGGAGATGGCCTCAGCTTCCAGGAGCGCACCGTGCAGGTCGTCGGAGACGAAACCACGCAGATCATGCAGCTCGACGTGGTCGTTGTCGCGCATGTTCAGGAGATGGCGTGCAAGCTCCTTCGCGTTTCCGCGTTCGTTGCCGTTCAAGATCATGACGCACCCCCATCCTTGCCGAAGGCTTCGAGCAGAGCGGTTCTCATCTCGTGGACCTCGCCGCAGGCCCGGCGAAGGTCAGCTTCTGTCTCGGGATGCACCGGCAGGGTGCCAGTGTTTACGGCTCGCGCCATTTGGTTGAGGTTTGCAGACAGACGTGACTGTCCGAGCGCGGCCAGCACGCGGCCTAAGGCCTCGTGGTCTTTGACCGGCTGGGTGTTCCGTCGCCGTACTTTAGGCAAGCTGCTGCCGAAGAGCACCGCCTTGATATAGGTGCCAAGCGGCACGCCGTTTGCGGCGTCCTCCAGCTTGGCACGTTCCTCGAATGTCAGTCTGAGCGAGAAGGGTGCTTCACGCTTTCGCTGGCTTCCATGTCTATTGAACTCGGTTTGCATGTCGGGTTCCTTTCGGACCCGGCATGACGGCGAAAACAACTTTCCTGAGCGATTGAATCATAGTTTCAACCGCTTAGGAGGCGTATCGCCATGCCGAGAAGTCTGGCGCGAAGATCAGCAAGTTAAGTTGGTTGCGAGCCCCCGCAACCAACTTATCCTGCGACCCTCGCAGGTTAAGTTTAGATCGCCCTCCCGCAACCAACTAAAAGCTGATAGTTCAGTGAGATAAACGCCGCCCCTTCGGGGCGGCGTTTCTCGTTGGAAGGCCGTGTCCGTACTGGGGCCGTGCTTGAGGGGCGAAAAAGATACGGTCGAGGTGAGATCGCTCTGTAGACATGTGAGGAAAAAAGCGGAGAGCTGCCGTTTGCTGAAGTATGGTTGTGCAGGACACGGTTGCGGATCGGCATTCCGTCGACCTCGAACTACATTCGCGTTGATGAACCGGGTGCCAAATACTACAACGTCTACAGCAGGATAGGTCGGTGGTTCACGGCGATCTGATGAAGAAGCATATTTCGACTTACGGTCGGGACGAGGCGTTCCGGTCCGTGGTCGAGCAAATCATCGGTGAGGAGGAGCGCAAGAACAAGCACGTCCTTGCGCGATCGCTTCGGGCGTCGCTCGATCATCTGGGAGAAGGGGTAACAGCCGGTGCGATGTCGCGGCTATTGCCGTTCCCCGACGAAATGGAAGCAGTGGGATGAGTCCGTCCGGGGAAAGGGGCCATCCGGACTTCAGATGATTTGTGCAACAGAGTCCTTTCAACCGACTGATTGAGGCGAGCGCACCGGCGTTGGCCTATCCGAGTTCCATTGACGCTATCGCATGAAACGCAGGGGCTTCGGCCTTTGGGGCTTTGCCACGGACCATTCTCGCAGTCTCGAAGGTCGCTTCAAACCCACGTGACGTCAACATTCCGGCGAGGGGTGAGCCGTGTTCCTGGACGTCGATGAAATAGGGGGCAGGGCGTCCCTCGAACGGATTTGAAGCCAAAAGCGCATCGGCGTCGGAGTCCGTCGTAGCGTGAAAAGGGCCGACCTTGATGCCGGTCCGGCAATGCCGGAACGTGGCGAAGCCCGTGACGGTTGTTCCATCAACCAAAACGACCGTTTTGCGTGTTTCCATTTGGTCAAGCCACGCGGTCGCAAAGGCCACGCGGTGCATGCCGGATGCGTTCATATCGCGTTCGACCAGGGACGGTAGTTCAGCGTGCGTTGCCAAGCGAACGCGGGGTTGATGTCTTGCTGGGACATGTCCCTCAAAACGGATCGTGCTGCCGCATTTGACGAAGCCCGAACGGGCGTAGTTCATCTGCTGATCCGGCACGCCATCCAAAGCGATGCTGCGGGTACCGGCATGGGCTATTCCTGCGCGCCAGACCTCCATCCCATAGCCTTGGCCCCTGTAGTCCGGCCTGCACAGATAGAGCCCTAGAAAGGCAAAGTTGCTGTCGTGGTTGACGACCGAAATCGCGGCGACAGGATCGCCGTCGAGTTTCTTGATGAAAAAACCCGACGGATCAGACGCCCAAAATGCCGGTGCATCTTCCAGGCCCGGGTTCCATCCCTCGTCTGCGGCCCAGTCCAGCACCTTTTCCAGATCCTGGAGGGTCATCGCGCGCACGGTCATGACGTCAGCGCGTCCTTCAGGGACAACGTCCTTTCACCCCTCTCTCGCAGGTCAAGCGCCGAATGGAGATCGACCAGATGGCTTCGCATCAGCTCCTCAGCCTGGTCGCCATTCTGATCGGCGAGGGCCTGCACCAAGGCATGATGCGCATGTTTTTCGCAGAGCGCGCTTTCCCGTCGCCAATACAGCGCGATGATCAAAGAAGAGCGTGCGACAAGCGTTTCAATTATGCCTGCAATCGTCGCCTGATCTGCGATCCGGGCGATTTCCATATGAAAAAGACCTGACAGGTGCAGCGCCCTGCCGGGATCCGCCGCGTCGAGCGCCGCATGTTCGTCGGTGATGTGACGTTCAAGCTTGGCAATGTCCGCAGGTGTCGCACGCGATGCAGCGCTGCGGGCTGTTCGCGGCTCCAGAAGCTCTCGCGCTTCGAAAACTTCATGCGCATCCGAGGTGGATGGCGAAGCGACAAAGGCACCTTTGTTGCGCCGGATATCGACCAGCTTGATGTGCGACAGACCGAGCAAGGCGGCGCGAATCACGGTACGGGACACGCCGTAGATATCGGCAAGATCGTCCTCACCGAGCTTTGTGCCGGGCATTATCCGATGTTCATGGATCGCAAGAGACAACGCTTGCGCGATGGTTTCGCTGCTTGCAGGCCTAGAAGTAGCTGGATTTGGACGGTTCAACATTTCGCTTCCTCAGGCCCCGGGAATGGCAGAGGTCTCGCGTCGCTTCAAGTCGGTGAGTTGTACGCAGTAGTATTCAACATTGTGTACAATGATGTGTTCAATTTCCGCGCTTCCGTCAGATTTGGTGCCTAAAGTTTCAGCAAGGCTGGGTTTGGCGCTGTGAAATTTCCATCTGAGTTTGCGCTTTTCCAGTCCGGACGTCTTGGGTGGCTCAGTGCATCGGAGAGCTTGTGATCGCCATGAAACAGGACCTTGAACTGGTATCAGTGACCAAGCGTTACGGCCCAACGATTGCCGTCGATGCGATCAGTCACAAGTTTCGACCGGCGGGCTATGCGTGTTTGCTGGGGCCGTCGGGCTGCGGGAAATCCTCCACGCTGCGTATGATCGCGGGACACGAGACAGTGTCTGACGGTTCGATACTCTTGGGTGGCACCGACATCTCCGACCTCGCGCCCGCGAAACGTGGCACGGCCATGATGTTTCAGAACTATGCACTGTTTCCGCATCTGAGCGTCACCGACAATGTCGCGTTCAGCCTGAAGATGCGAGGCGAAGACAAATCTGCGCGCCTCAAGAAGGCGGGTGAAGTGCTGGAACTGGTCGATCTGAGCGCGTTGGGAGACCGGCTCCCTGACCAGCTTTCGGGTGGCCAGCAACAGCGGGTCGCACTGGCGCGGGCACTGATCACGCGGCCTCAGGTTCTGTTGCTGGACGAACCGCTTTCAGCGCTCGACCCCTTTCTGCGGATCCGAATGCGGGGCGAGTTGCGCAAGCTGCAACGGGAGTTGGGGATAAGCTTCGTCCACGTCACGCACGGCCAGGACGAGGCCCTGGCACTCGCCGATGAAATCGTCGTGATGAACAACGCGGTTATCGAACAGGCCGGGTCTGCCCGGGACGTGTTCAACGCCCCCAAGACCGCCTTTGTCGCGCAATTCATGGGCGGCCATAACGTCATCGCCTTGCCAAAGGGACGCTTTGCCATCCGCATGGACGAGGTCGGGCTGTCGCAAAGCGAGGCGGGCCAGCTTCAAGGCAGCATTCTAGCCGTCGAATACCAGGGCGCGCATGTGTCCGTTCTGACCCGCATTGCCGGTGATCAGGAGATCAGCGCGTTGGTGCCCGAAGGCGTGTTTTTCAACAACCCATTCAACCCAGGCGATCAGGTCGGTCTGATCTGGGACGACGCGAAACTGCATAAACTCACGGCCTAAAATCAGTCTGACTCGGAGAGATAAAAGATGACCAAAGTATCAAGACGGAATATCCTCAAGGGCGGCGCGGCCTTTGCAGCTGGATCAACGCTCGGCGCACCAATGATTTGGGCGCAGAACATCAAGGACGTCACGCTGCGCCAGTTCGGCACAGGCGTGTCGAATTTGAATGACGTGGCCAACAAGGTCAAAGAAGACTTGGGCTTTACCCTGGAAATGACGGCGCTGGACAGTGACAGCGTCACGCAGCGTGCCGCCACACAGCCAGGCAGCTTTGACATCGCCGACATCGAATACTGGATCGGTAAGAAAGTTTGGCCGACCGGCAATCTGCAGGCGATGGATACATCTCGGATCGCGAACTATGACAAGATCGTCGGCATTTTCCGCAACGGTAAGCTGACGCCCACCAGCACAATCGCGCAAGGCACCGCCCCCCATACCGTCGGTTTCACGTCCGGGCCGAACGGGACCGAATTCGTTCAGGAAGAATCCGGCTGGATGACTCTGATTCCAACGATCTACAACGCTGACACCCTGGGTATTCGCCCCGACTTGATCGGGCGTCCGATCAACAATTGGTCTGAGCTGCTCAACCCTGAATTCGCGGGCAAGGCCTCGATCCTCGATATCTCGTCGATCGGGATCATGGACATGGCGATGGTCGTCGAATCGATGGGTGAATACACCTATCCCGACAAGGGCAACATGACCCGCGAAGAAATCGACATGACCATCGGCATCTTCACCGAAGCCAAGCGCAACGGTCAGTTCCGCGCCTTCTGGAAGTCCTTCGACGAGAGCGTCAACCTGATGGCCTCGGGCGAGGTCGTGATCCAGTCCATGTGGTCGCCGGCGATCACTGCGGTGAAATCCCGTGGCGTGCCTTGCGTTTACCAGCCCCTGGAAGAGGGCTACCGTTCCTGGGGCGGCGGTCTGGGCATGTCGGCGGCGCTGACAGGCTTGGAGCGGGACGCGGCCTACGAATACATCAACTGGTATCTCGACGGTTGGGTCGGCGGCTATCTGATGCGTCAGGGCTATTATTCCGCAGTGCCGGAAACCTCCAAGAACTTCATGTCCGAAAACGAATGGGGTTTCTGGTTCGAAGGCAAAGAGGCCACCGATACCATCACCTCCCCAACTGGCGACCCCTTGGCGCAAGCCGGCGAAGTCCGCGACGGCGGGTCTTTCGAAGACCGCATGGGTGCTGTTGCCTGTTGGAACGCCGTCATGGACGAAAACCAGTACATGGTTCGCAAGTGGAACGAGTTCATCGCGGCCTGATGACAAATGGGACGGGCGCAGGTGCGCCCGTTCTACCCTGACGTGGAAGGCCGACCCGTGCTGAAAAACAACTCGATACTTGGATGGCTGATGGCCCTGCCGATCATGGCGGTGCTTGTCATCTTTCTCGTCCTGCCGATCATCATGATCGTGATCGTCAGCTTCTGGCAGGCCACGGAATTTTCCATCATCCCGGCTTTTGATTTCGAGAACTACGAATTTCTATTCGGCTCGAACGTCACGTACCGTGTCTTTTTCAATACGTTCAAATATGCGTTCATCACCTGGGTGTTCACACTAAGCATCGGCTTTACCGTGGCGTACTTTCTGGCGTTTCACGTTCGCACCCTGACCTGGCAGATCGTTTTATTTCTGCTTTGCACGATTCCGTTTTGGACATCCAACATCATCCGCATGATCAGCTGGATCCCTTTCCTTGGCCGCAACGGGATCGCCAACTCAAACCTGATGTCCTGGGGCGTCATCGATGAGCCTCTTGACTGGCTCTTGTTCTCAGACTTTGCGGTGATCCTTGCATTCGTCCATCTGTACACGCTGTTCATGGTGGTCCCAATCTTCAACACGATGATGCGGATCGACAAATCCCTGATCGAGGCGGCTCGGGATGCAGGTGCATCGGGCGCTCAGATTCTTTGGAATGTCATCATTCCGCTGACCAAGCCCGGCATCATGATCGGCACAATCTTCGTGGTCACGCTCGTGATGGGGGACTTCATCACGGTGCGGTTCATGTCGGGATCTCAATCCGCCAATGTCGGACGATTGATCTCCAACGATATCGCGCTTCTGGCCTATCCATCTGCATCCGCCACGGCGGTGGTGCTCCTCCTGACGGTTTTGATCGTGATTGGCATCATGTTGCGTTTCGTCGATATCCGGAAGGAGTTGTAGAATGGAGCCGCGCTCGAAATCCTTTTACATCCTGGGCACCTTTTTTGCAGTCTTCCTGCTGTTCCTCTATGGCCCGACGATCACCATCGCGATCCTTTCCTTTCAGGGTCCTGGCGGAGGACTGACGTTTCCGATGCAAGGCACGTCGCTGCATTGGTTCCGCGAGCTGTTCGAACAGCAAGCTGTTGGTGACATCTGGGGAAGCTTCCGGCGGAGCCTCGGCCTGGGCCTCATGGTCATGGTGACGACGGTTGTCCTGTCGGTGATGGGGGGGCTGGCCTTTCGAAAGCGGTTCAAAGGATCCGGCATCCTGTTTTATCTGATCATCACGTCGCTTGTGATCCCATCGATCCTGATCTCGCTCGGCGTCGGGTTGGTGTTCTCGCAATCCGGTTTGACGGTACATTGGTCGACCTCGGGCTTTGGGGCGCAATTGACCTGGACACTTCCTTTTGGCCTTTTGATCATGTTCGCCGTCTTCAACCGCTTTGACAAAAGCTATGAGGAGGCGGCGCGCGATCTGGGCGCGACCCCATGGCAAACGCTCCGCCACGTCGTCTTGCCGATCATCGGCCCGTCGCTGATCGGCGTTGCCCTGTTCGGCTTCACCCTCAGCTACGACGAATTTGCGCGCACCCTTCTGACGGCGGGCAGCTACAACACGCTGCCGCTCGAGATCTTCGGCATGACGACGAATGTGACCACACCGGTTCTTTACGCCTTGGGAACTCTGACCACGGTGTTTTCGCTGCTGATGATCGGCTTGTTTTTGTGCCTCGCGGTTTGGAGTACCCGTCGCAAGGCGCGTGCGGGGTCCGATGCCGGGCAGGGCACGTTATGATTGTCTTGATCAACCCCAACAGCACGGTGTCCATGACGGATGCAATGCTACGCACCGCCCGCGAAACGGTCCCCACCGCGACGTTCAAAGGCTGGACATCCCATGATGGCCCGCCTTCAATCCAGGGTGCTGAGGACGGGCTGGCCGCCGAAGGCCCCCTGCTGGCGCTTGTTGCCAAAGCGTCCGAGGAGGGAGCCTCGGCCATCATAATCGCATGCTTTGATGACACCGCTCTGGAGGCTGCCCGGACAATTGCTAGGTGCCCTGTCATCGGCATTGGTCAAGCGGCGTATCATCTTGCCGCAGTCGCGGGCAGGCGTTTCTCGGTTGTGACGACCCTTGAGGTCTCGCGGCCAATACTCGAGGCCAACATCGCCGCCTACGGCCTCAGCGGTCACCTTGGTCGCGTTCGTGCCAGCGGAGTGCCCGTTCTTGCGCTCGAGCGCGATCCGAAAGCAGCAGCGGCGAGGATCCTTGCAGAGATTGAGATGGCCATACGCGATGACGACGTCCAGTCCGTTGTCCTCGGCTGTGGAGGCATGGTTGAAATCCACCAATCGACGACAAGTAGCGGGCAGGCCGTACGGTTCATCGATGGCGTAAGAGCCGCTGCGAATTTCGCCAGCCAGATTTGAGGGCTATCGATGCTGCAGGAAGGGCCCGTTGTGGCTGTTTGCCTACACACCTTTCATGCGACTACCCGAGATTGCCGCCGTTTGTGCGTTATGCAGCATCAGTCGATCCGGGCTCTTCCCTGACCTCAGATACAACGCAACATTCTGCGACATGATGCTGTGGTCAACGTCTGGGTTGTCTTTGTGGAAGGATTGGCAAGTCGGAGGATCAGTCTTGGAAACAACAGACTAGCTGGTCATTCGGACCCTTCGCCCCGCCTGAAACAACGGTCGTATCGTGGGCCGTAAGGGACCACTCAATCCAAAACACATCTGGACAAAAAGGGTGCGGCTGGAGTTGACCGAGAACCATCGCGATCCTGCTCTGTTCAATCTGGCCATCGACAGCAAGTTCCGCGGCTGTGATCTGGTGAAAGTTGGAAATCGTCTGTGTCATGGCGTCAGATCCGATCCAGGAACGCGCGTCCGCGTCGCAAAGCAAGACCCAGTAGCCCGTGCGCTTTGAAATTTCTCAAGGCGCGCGCGCACTGCTGGCCCGGTGGGTGCAGGAACCGCTCATGATCGGATCTGAATGCCTTTGCCCAGGGCGATTTCACGAATGGTTTCGCATCTCGACCCGTCAGTACACGAGGATTGTGCGAGACTGGGTGGCATCCATTGGCCTGGAAACCAGCGTATATGGAACGCATTCGATGCGGCAAACAAAGGTGACGCAGATCTACAAGAAAATCGGCAACCTTCGGGCCGTCCAGATGGTTTTGGGTCAGATCAAGATATGGACAGCACTTTCAGATACCTTGGCGTCGAGCTTGAAGATACGTTGGCGATCGCTGAAGCTATACGACCGCGCCGTCGTCACGGACGGCCCTTAGCCGCGGTTCTCCGGAAGCGTTGGAGACGCAGCGCAGCTTCCCCGGAACCGGTGTGTATCACTAGCGTACATTTGCTGTTGAGCTGATCTCCGCTCTGCGGACACGCATCGCCTGTCGGGAGAGGGGCCCTTCCTCTCGTCTGCTCTCCCTTCAGGATAATCTGCTGCACATATGGCATATGAGGTAATGAACCATGTCTGATGGATCACTGAAGCCAATATTCAATGATAAATCAGAAAACTTATCCGGTCAGATGATGGAATCATCAGGCACCATAATTCCATGTACGCCATGCTCGCAGGTGACCTTTTTCTCATCGCAGTTGATCGGCCCGGGCGGGCCGGACAAGTGAGAAGGGACCACTACTTGCTCACGGCTAGATGACGCTCCTACCTGAGCGTCAGGCTTCGCTTGCAACCAAATGTCCAGATCCGACTGATCGCAGGGCCACCCGTTTGGGCGGGTCGCCTACGCGGCGAACCGGGCTTGGCGGATCGCTGGCATGGACGGTTCGGGCGGGAAGGACCCTGGATGGATCAGGGTGCGGCACCGCGTCGATCAGGCGGCGGGTATAGCTGTGCTGTGGATTGCCAAAGACCTGCGCGCTGCTGCCAGTCTCGACGATCTGGCCCAGAAACATGACGGCCACGCGATCGGCGATGTTCTCGACAACCGCCATGTCGTGGGAAATAAAGAGGTAGGACATGTCCATCTCTGCCTTGAGTTCGGCCAAAAGGTCCAGAACACTCGCTTGGACCGACACGTCCAACGCAGACACGCTTTCATCTGCAAGTATCAGTTTGGGATTAAGCGCCAGCGCGCGTGCGATGCAAATGCGTTGCCTTTGCCCGCCCGAAAATTCGTGCGGATATCGGTCGAGCGCGTCACGCGTCAGGCCAACGCGGTCGAAAAGCGCTTCCGCCCGGGCGCGGCGCGACGCCGCGTCGCCGATCCCGTGGATCGTCAACGGCTCCATCACGAGGTCGCCCACGCGCATTCGACCGTTCAGCGCTGCCATCGGGTCCTGAAAGATCATCTGCATCTGCCGACTGGCGGCAAAGCGGGCGGCCGGTGTGCCGCCCAACGGTTTTCCGTCGAACTCCACGATACCCTGATGCGTGACCAACCCGGTGAGGGCGCGCGCGATTGTTGATTTGCCACAGCCGCTTTCGCCCACAAGCGCGAATGTCTCTCCGGGGTAGATGTCGAAGGTCACGCCTTCGACGGCGTGCACGCGGGACTGCGTTCGCCCCAAGATGCCGCCCTTGATGTCATAGGTAACGACCATGTCGCGGATCGAAACCAGCGGTCGCCTCGGCGTGTCTGCCGACGCCGCCCGGCCTTGGCCCATACGGGGCACGGCGGCCAGAAGCGCCTGCGTGTACGCCTGCTTCGGGGCCGAAAACAATTGGCCTACCGCGGCTGCCTCAACCATCGCGCCGGATTGCATCACCAGCACACGGTCGGCCATTTCCGCCACAACACCCATGTCGTGGGTAATAAGTATGAGGGCGGTGCCCAGATCACGGCTGAGGTCGCGCAGCAGGTCCAGCACCTCTCTCTGGACGGTCACGTCCAGCGCGGTCGTCGGTTCATCGGCGATGAGGATGTCGGGGCGCAACGCGATGGCCATGGCGATCACGACCCTCTGACGCATTCCGCCCGACAGCTCATGCGGATACTGGCCCAAACGTTGTTCTGGGTCGGTCAGGCGTACCGCCCGCAGCGCCTCTAGCGCGCGGGCGCGGGCCGCGTGACGCGACAGGGGTTCGTGCGCGCGCAGCGCCTCGACCAACTGATCTCCGATTCGCATGACTGGGTTCAGCGCGGTCATTGGTTCCTGAAAGATCATCGCGATGCGACTGCCGCGGATGGCTTGCAATTTCGTCTCGGCAAGCTTCGTCAGGTCGATGCCATCAAAGGTGATCGACCCGCCCGAAACATGCACGGCAGGCGGCGGCAAAAGGCCCATGATTGCCAGCGACGTCAGAGATTTACCGGACCCGCTTTCACCCGCGATGGCCAGCGTCTCGCCGCGCCGCAGATCGAAGGTCAGGCTGGTTACAAGGGGTTTGGCACCACCGTGCTGGCGCACGGAAATATCGAGGTCGCGCACGGACAGGACGACTGGGGCTTCCCCGGCGACCTCTGCCGCCGGGGAAAGGGATGCCTGCGCGGTCATTCGAAGACGATCCGCGGGAAGTAGAACGAGACGACCCAGTTCGGGGTGTCCACAATTTCCGAGATCCGCAGATCGCCGCAAGTGGAGACCAGCATGTAGGCGTCTTCGGGGGCCAGTTTCTGCGTCGCGCACAGGTGATCGACCATCTGCGCAACTGCATCGCGCGCGCCGCTCATCAGGTCCGGCCCGATGCCCGTCGTCACCTCATAGCCCTTGGCATCAAGGTGCCGCGTCACCGGTCCCGGCGTGGTAAAGCGCGGCATCTTGAGGTTCGCGCCCTTCACCAGATCCAGCGTCACGGTGGCGTCCATCGGGCTTTCGATGGCCGTACCGCAGACTTCGCCGTCGCCCTGTGCTGCATGCGTATCTCCGATCGAGAACAGCGCGCCCGCGACTTCGACCGGCAAGTAGAGCGTGGTGCCCGCCGCCAGATCACGGATGTCGAGGTTGCCGCCGACCCGCCGGGGCGGGACGATGGAATGCAGGCCCGGCTCGGCCAAGGCACAACCAATCGTGCCCGCGAAGGGCTTGAGCGGCACGGCCCCATGCTTGCCGAACAACGCCGGTTCGAGCGTGTCGGGATCGTACTTCCAGATCGTCAGCGCCGGGTCCTGAAACTGATCGGCAAGCAGGCCGAAGCCCGGGATGTTCGCCGTCCAGCCAAAGCCCGAAGGGGTGAACCCCTCGATCTTGATCTTCAGCGCGTCGCCCGGTTCGGCCCCATCGACGTAGATGGGACCGGAAACGGGATTGATCTTGCCAAAGTCGAGCGTGCGCACGTCATCGACAGTACTGGTCACGGTCAATTGCCCGGCGGAACTGTCGTGGCACTTGAACTCGATCGTCGATCCGGGGGCGACCGTCTCGACCGGGACAAACGAGTTGTCCCAGCCGAAATGGTGGCTTGCGCCGTGGATCGTGTAGTCAGGGCACTTATTGCACATCGGTGACGAACACGTAGTCGTAGTTGACGGGGATCGAGACCGGATCGACATAGAGCGCATCCGCCCCGCCCATCCGCTCGGACTTCATGGTGTAGCGCTGCTCGTTGAATACGGGCACCCAGGGCGCATCTTCCATGACGGCCATGTAGACGTCGGACCACATCTTCAGGCGGTCATCGACCATTGCGGGGTCTGTCATACTGTCGGCTTCAATCGCCATCGCGTCGATATCCTCGTTGCAGTACCACGACCAGTTCCAGCCACCCGGCACCGCCCCGTCGCACCCAAGGATGGGTCCGTAGAAGTTGGACGCATCCGGGAAGTCCGCGATCCAGGCCATGCCACCGGACCAGATCATCGGGGCCTGATCGGCCTCGCCACCAGCGGCGATGACGCTGGCTTGTGCAAGGCTCTGGATCGACGCGGTGATGCCGATCTGGCTAAGGTCTTGCTGGATGGCCTGCGCGATGCGCGGGTTCGGGTCGGTGTTCATCACGAAGAGTTCCGTCTCGAACCCGTCGGGGAAGCCTGCCTCGGCCAGCAGCGCCTTGGCCGCCTCCACATCATAGGCGTAGCCTTCGTAGCCTTCGGTGTATCCGGGCATCGACGGTGGCAGCGGCTGCGTAGCCGGAACGGCCCGGCCATTGATGACCTGCGTGATCCGCTCCTTGTTGATGGCCATGTTCACGGCCTTGCGCACGTCGACGTTGTCGAAGGGTGCGATATTGACGTTCAACGTGATGTAGCCGGTGTGCAGCTGCCCGCCCTCGATCACGCGGGAGGCCTGTTCAGGGTCGCCCATGACTTCCATGAATTTCGCAGGCGGGATGCCGTCGCCGGGCACGTCCACTTCGCCGTTCTGAAGACGCAGCAGGGCGACAATGGGTTCCTGCCCCACTTCGAAGGTTACCGAGTCCAGATACGGCAGCCCTTCACGCCAGTAGTCGGCGTTCTTCTCGAACACCAGGCGCTGACCGATGGTCCACTCGCTCAGCTTGAACGCGCCAGTGCCCATGGCCGTCTTGCCAAAGTCTGCGCCTGCTTCCTCGACCGCTTCCTTGGCGACGACGGAGGCGAAGTTCAGGCCCATGACATGCAGGAAAGTCGCGTCGGGACGCGAAAGCGCGATCTGGACGGTATAGGGATCGACAACGGTCACGCCTGACAGGCCCTCGGCCTCGCCCGAGGATACGGCGTCATAGCCCGCGATGGACCCGAAGAAGCCCGCACCGGGCGATTGTGTCTCGGGGTTGGTCACACGATCGAGGGAGTATTTCACGTCCTCGGCCGTCATTTCGCGGCCATTGTGGAACTTGACCCCTTCGCGCAGTTTGAAGGTGAAGGTCATGCCATCTTCGGAAATCTCGTAGCTCTCGGCCAGGCCAGGGCGCAGGTCGGTCGTGCCCGGCTCGTAATCCATCAGGCCGTCGTAGAGCGATTTGATCATCGACCAGTTCTGCCAGTCATAGCCGATGGCCGGATCGAGCGTGGCCACGTCATCCTTGTAGGTGATCGTGATGTTGCCGCCATACTGGGCGTCGGGGTCCGTCGCGGAATGCGCGTCGGCAGCAGCCAGCGTCGGCATCGCCAGGGCCGCGATGAGCGCGGTCGTGGTAAGCATGTTTTTCATCTGTCTCTCTCCTGTTGAAGTAGTTTGCTTTTCAGTTACCGGACCTTGATCCGGGGATCGGCCAGCAGCGACGCGATGTCGGCGACCAGATTTCCGATGACGATGGCGCAGGCGGACACCAGCGTGACGCCCATGATGATTGGAATGTCGACCCGTTGGATCGCCTGCCAGGCCAGCTGACCGATGCCGGGCCAGCCGAACACGCTCTCGACGACGACGATGCCCCCCATGAAGATGCCGACGTCGATCCCGATCATTGCGATGATGGGCAGGATCGCGTTGGGCAGGGCATGGCGGAACAGCACACGGGCCCGGCCCAACCCCTTGGCGCGGGCCGTGCGGATGAAGTCCTGGCGCAGCACGTCGATCATTGAGGACCGCATCATGCGGCTGTACCAGCCTGAGCCAAGGATCCCGAGCGTCACCGCCGGCAACACCAGATGCGCAAAGGTGCCGTAGCCCCCGATTGGGAACCACCGAAGCTGCACCGCGAAGACATAAAGCAGCAGCAAACCCACCACGAATTGCGGGGCGGACACGCCGATGAACGACACGATCATCAACGAATTGTCTGTGCCCGTGCCCCGGCGGATCGCGGCGATGACCCCCATCGTAAGGCCGAGAAGCAGTTCGCAGACGATTGCCCCCGCCATCAGCAGCAGCGAGGCGGGCAGACGCGACGCGATAAGCGTGCCGACCTCGGTTTTCTGCAGGTAGGAGCGGCCAAGGTCGCCCTGAAGCAGGTTGCCCAGATAGCGTAGGTATTGCACCGTAAAAGGCTGATCCAATCCCAATTGCGCGCGAATGTTTGCCACCGTCTCGGGCGTGGCCGAGCGGCCGGCGATCTGGCGCACCGGGTCGGCGGGAAACAGGTAGAGCAGGGCGAAGGTGATGAAGCTGACCCCCAGCAGGATCAGGGCCGACTGGATCAGGCGACGGGCGATGAAAGCCAGCATCAGGTCCGCCCCCGCTGCGTCGGGTCCAGGACCTCGCGGAAGGCATCGCCCACCAGGTTGAACGCCAGTGCCAGCGTCACGATGGCAAGCCCCGGAAAGAACACGAGCCAGGGGGCGGCCTGAAAATAGGTCTGGTTCTCGAAGATGATATTGCCCCAGCTGGGGGTCGGCGGCTGCACCCCCACGCCGAGATAGGACAGCGTCGCCTCCAGAAGGACGGTCGTCGAAATGCCCAAGGTCCCCCAGACGATGATCGTCGGCACCAGATGCGGCAGGATATGGCGGAACAGGATGCGCATGTGTCCGGCACCCAGCGTACGTTCCGCCGCGATGAACTCGCGCTGCGACAGGCTGGCGGTTTCTGCATAGAGGACGCGGGCCGTCTGCACCCAGTTCACGGTCGCGATGACCATCACCACGATCCACAGCGAAGGTTGAAAGATCGCCGCAAGACAGATCGCCAGCAGCAGCGCGGGAAACGCCATCATCAGGTCGGTCAACCGCATCAGGACACCGCCGAGGATGCCGCCGAAATAGCCGGCGGTCACGCCCACGAACGTCCCGATCAACAGGGCGACCCCATTGGCGAGCAGCCCGATGATCAGCGACGTGCGCGCGCCATAGAGGATGCGGGTCAGCAGGTCGCGTCCCAGCAGGTCCGTGCCC
Organism: Jannaschia sp. M317; assembly: GCF_025141175.1. Classification (NCBI taxonomy): domain Bacteria; kingdom Pseudomonadati; phylum Pseudomonadota; class Alphaproteobacteria; order Rhodobacterales; family Roseobacteraceae; genus Jannaschia; species Jannaschia sp. M317. Next base: position 1,444,198 of record NZ_CP081155.1, read on the forward strand.
AAGGGGAACATCCCGCCCGGTGCCATTGGCGCGCCGGTGATGGAAAGGCCCTCGAACAGCTGCTCATTGGGATCGAACTGCGTCAGGTAGGGGGCGAAGATCGCGCCAAGCAGGGTCACGGCGATCAGGAATAGACCCAGCAGCGCCAGTTTCCGGCGGCGCAATCGTGTCCAGACACCCTCCTCGATCGGTGGGCTGGCGGCGGGGACGGTGTCAACTGCAGTCACGCAGACCTCCGGGCTTTTGCGCGCGCTCGACGACATGAACCGCAGCGGCTTCGATGGTCATTTGCCACGCCATCGCCATCTGGCGCAGTTGGTCGTAAGCGGCGTCCTGGTTCACGGCCTTGCGGGACAGAATGCTGACCGCTTGCACCACGGTCTGTCGGGCGGACAGGCGCTGGCGCAGCGCCGCGATTTCGGCAGCAAGACTGCGGCGCAGCTCGAACGCCTGCCGCGCGACCAGAAGTGCTGCGAACACGCCTTCCGCGCCCAACGGTTTCATCAACAGCGCATCGGCCCCCATCCGTGATGCCCATTCCAGCCGGCCCGGTGCCTCGGACCCGACCAGCGCGATCATCGGCATCGGTGCCTCGCCGGGGGCCCAAGGGAATTGTCCGTCGTGACCAAGGTCCACGTCGTAGAGGATCACATCAGCCTGAATGGCCGCCGACGGCAGTTCGGGCCAGGCGGTCTCGACGCTCAGGCCGATGGCGCGCAACTGCCGCAGCAGAAGCTGCAGGCGCTCATGTTCGGGGTGCAGTACGATGGCGCGCGCACCGTCGAGCCCGGCGATATCCATCCGCGGCATCATGCGCGCACCACCGACAGGCGCGGCCTGTCCAATTGGGGATGCCGCGTGGGTCGGGTCATGTAGGGGTCTGGCCGGATGTCACGCCAGTCGGCCAACACGTCGAAGGCACCACCGCGGACTTGCGCGATTTTTACGTCCAGCGTGCAATGTTGTGTCGCCGGGTCGATTCCGTAGGTCGCGCCATGCTCCGCGATAAAGGCATCGAAGGGGCCGGCTTCTTGCGCAGGCGACATGTCCGACAGGATCGCAGCAAGCGTGAGCACGGACCGGTAAGCCGCCAGCTCCAGAGACGAGCCGCGCCCAGCCGGTTGCACCCGGTCGCTGAACGACGGACCTACGGAGATCAGCCCCTCCGCGTCCGCGCCCAGAAGAGGCAGCTCGGCTTCGGTCAGGTTGCACGACAGAACGGGGCAGGTTTCGGGGCGGAAATAGGCGTCGCGTGCGCCCAGGGCCTGAAACGCCCGCAGGAACGCATAGGACGATGCCCCGACCAGGGAATTGAGAACGAACCGAGGCCGGGTCGCCTCGATCTCCGTGATCAGGCTGGCGACGTCTTCGTCTCCCAGAGGGAGAAAGCGCTCGCCCAAGACTTTGCCGCCTTCTGCCTCGGTCTGATGGCGGGCGAAACGGCAGGTCTCCCAACCCCAGATGTAATTCGACCCGACGAGGAACGCCGCGGTGCCGTACTCCCGCATGGCCCAGCCGAGGATGGGCAGAATGTTCTGGTTGGTGCAGGCGTGGGAATAGATGACGCGCGCGGACGTCTCGAACCCCTCATAGGGAACATTGTACCACAGCGTAGCCTCTGCCTTGTCCAGCGCCGGAATAACCTCCTTGCGCGAAGAAGAGGTTACGCAGCCGATGATGTGACGCGCGCCGGAAGATGCGAGAATGTCCGCGCACATGGGGGCGTACTGCTGCACGTCCCCACCGGGGTCACGCTCGACCGCCCGAAAGGTGACATTGGTCTCCGGCGACGTGTTGACCACTTCGATCGCGTCCATCGCACCCAGCCAGAGTGCTTCGGAAAGCGCGGAATAGGTGCCGCTGCGCGAGTAGAGGATGCCAAGATCGACGTTGGTTTTCATAAGTCCCCAAAAAGAAAAAGCCCCGCACGACCCCCTGAAAGGAAGGGTCGTAACGGGGCCTGATTGCCCAGCGGTCTGTCCGCGTGTGAGACTACGTTAAGGCAAGAGGTTGCAGACCTGTCTACGATTTCGGTCAGGTTTGTCGGTTCCCGACCTCGGAAACTGCGAGTTTTGCTTAATTTTTGCGCACATTATCCCAAATTTGGAGCGAGAAATGGCGCAACTGATCGCTTGGGCGGGCGGCTTGGCCCTCTTCACGTTTGCTGGCGACGACGACGATGGATAGCCCGTTGTCCCAGAATTTCGCACCGATGCCGCCGCTCGCGCCCACATCTGTCAGACCTGCCGATGCTTCCGGCAAGTCGGTCCGCGCGTCGAAGGGGCCTCGGCGGTCCGAACTGTGGTCAGGATCCGGTTGTCTCCTTGCGAATGGATGGCAAGAAAGAGCTGCGCGTTCCTTGTCACTTCGGCTTCGGCGCGAAGCTATACGCCCATCGTCAATTCGAGACCTCGCGCAGCGCCGCGGCCGGCAGCCGGCAGCAGGCCGAATAGGGCAACCTGGGCGACGACCCCGAACATCAGCAGATGCTTCGGTTCGGTGAAGGTGGTGGTCGCCACATTCTGGATCATGTCCCGATCGATCATCACGCCGAGTGTGTCCATGTAGTAGGATGACGCCGCTGACACGATCAGCATTACGGTGAGTGCGGGCCGGACAATGGGCCTGAAGCTGGTCACCCCGACGAAGGAAGCGAGAAGCGCGTACAAGGCGAGCCCGAACACGACGAGTTGCCCGGGGTGGCTCTGAAATATTTCGGCCCCCCACGACCAAAAGGTCGCGTTGTAGGCCGCCATCAATAGGGCCGCGACGAGCAGCGAGAGCGTCCCAGCCGAGAGCGCGATGCGTAGGCCGCCGGGATCGGTGAGGACGGGACGGGTATCTAGAGCGTTTTGCATTGGGGCCTGCGGGTTGGTTGCCCCGGTCTTCGGCCACGTCAACGTTATCTCAGGATTACGGGGATCACTCATACGATCTTTGCGGTTCCAGATACCGCGCTCCCATCGGTCTCGGAAAACCATGCGGTCATTCAAGCGGATTATTTCAGACACGCTGGAGGCCGGTGTCGCAAAGGAAGGGACCGAACCCGGCTATCGTCGAAGTGGCGGGCTGGTTGTGCCGTGTATCGACATGTCCCCATCACAGGTTCGTCTGGCGGCACCCGCGGCATCAAGATGTGGGCGTCGGGGGGTCTTTGAGGAAATGTGTCGGATAGGCCTGGCGGCCAAGATCGCTGCTGTGCGGGTGACAGCGGGGTGAGGGACGTTGATGCAGATGGAACGGATCAATTCACAATCTGTGCCCGGTAGACGGACCCTCAGAACTGCGTGCACCCCAAGAGGGCCGCGCTGTCTTCTTCTGCCACGAAGATGGTCGGATTGCTGTGCAGGCGGAATTTGCAGGAATCCTGGAACACATTGATCATTGGGTCCGGCGCACATCTGGCGATGGCGCGACCGACGCTGCCTGCAAGAAACGTCCCGCGGGAAGGCATGTAGCTAAGCGAAAGATCGCGCAGAAGCAGACCTAGAAGAGATGCGTATGTGTCAATTGCGTCGGAAATCTTCGCCTCTGCGGGGTCTCCGTAGTTCTTGATCGCGGATTCGCCCGATACGTAGTCCGAGCCGGTCATCTGCCGGCAGAACGCGGTCAGACCGCGGCCCGAGAACAATGTCTCGACGGTGGGAAACCGCTTTGGGTTGCAGGCGTGATCATCCAGTCTGGACGCGATGGCCGAGGGCATCGAGATGTGTCCCGCCTCGGCTGGTGGACAAACGGTACATTGGTCTTTGGTGATCACCTGACTGATGTTGAACCCTGTTCCGATCCCTACGATCAAGGCTTGGCCATTCGGGTCGTCGGGAATGTCCTGCCCGCAGATCTTTGTCACCTGATCCGTTCCAAGCAACGGCACGGCGTATCCCAAGGCCCCAAGATCGTTCAGCAATACCACGCGTCGGCATGAAAAACTCTGCGCCAGATCATCTGCGATGATGGTCCAGTTTCGGTTGGTCAGCTTGGCGCGGCCCGCGTGGACGGGCCCTGCAACGGCGATGACCATCTCATCGATCACGGTATCGGGATGCGCGCGGCAAAACGCGCGCAGCACGTCATCCAGGCTGTCCCACTCTGCGTTGGTGAATCGCGCGACGGAACCATGATCGACCCCACCATTGGCGCACAAAGCCACGCGGGCATTTGTGCCGCCAATATCCGCAACAAGTCGCATGACCTAGTTCAAACGCTCGCCGGTTTCCGGAGCAAAGTAGGACACCTTGCCAAGATCAAACGTGAGATTGAGGTTTTGCCCTGCGACCGCACCTGTTTCTGCATGTAGGCGTGCCGTCACGTGCTTGCCGCCCAGTTGCATCACCGCGAAGGTATCCGCGCCTGCAGGTTCGACGATATCGATCAGGCAGTCGGCCTCCTGACGTCCTTCACCCCCCCGCAAGGACGCGTCAGCGATGTCTTCGGGGCGCACGCCCAGAATGACATTCTCCGGCAAGTCCGTGTTCTTGGTGTCGATCAAGGTGATCGGTGCACCCGTTTCACGAGCGATCTCGATTTCCACACCATTGCCGTTTGCCTTGGTTCTGGCCGGGATCAGGTTCATTGCGGGGCTGCCCATGAAATCTGCGACAAACAGATTGGCCGGATGGTTGTAGATTTCGGACGGGGTTCCGATCTGCTGGATAATGCCGCCTTTCATCACAACGATCTTGGTCGCCAGTGTCATCGCCTCGATCTGGTCGTGCGTCACATAGACCATGGACGCGCCAAGGCGCTGGTGCAGGGCCTTGATTTCGGTGCGCATTTCAACGCGCAACTTTGCGTCAAGGTTGGACAGGGGTTCGTCAAACAGGAACAGTTTTGGATCCCGAACAAGCGCCCGGCCCATTGCAACGCGCTGACGCTGGCCACCGGACAATTGACCCGGTTTGCGGTTCAAGAGCGGCTCGATCTGCAGTTGGGTCGCGACGTGCTTCAGCTTTTCGTCCTGGACCGACTGCTCGATGCCACGCACCTTCATGCCGAAGGTGATATTCTTGGCGACAGTCATTGTCGGGTAAAGCGCGTAGGACTGGAACACCATTGCGATGTCGCGGTCCTTGGGGCTGACGTGGGTCATCTCCTGGCCGCCGATGCTCAGCTTTCCGCCTGTGATCGGTTCCAGCCCGGCGATGCAGTTCAGAAGCGTGGATTTACCGCAGCCGGATGGGCCCACAAGCACAAGGAAGTCACCCTGTTCGATCGCGACATTGATGTCTTTGAGGATTTCAACAGACCCATAGCTTTTGAACAGGTTGTTGATTTCGAGAATGGGAGCCATGGGTCAGCCTTTCACGGAGCCAGCGGTGAGGCCGCGGACGAAGTATTTGCCAGCGACGACATAAACAAACAGCGTTGGCAGGGCGGCGATGATCGCAGCGGCCATGTCCACGTTGTAGGCTTTGACGCCGGTGGTCGAATTGACGATGTTGTTGAGCGCGACGGTCACAGGCTGCGTGCCTGCCTGACTGAAGGATACGCCGAACAGGAAGTCGTTCCAGATTTGCGTGAACTGCCAGATGACGGTCACAACGATGATCGGCAGCGACAGCGGCAGGAAGATCGACCAGAAGATGCGGAAGAACCCCGCGCCATCTACCTTGGCGGCCTTTGTCAGCTCGGACGGGATCGACACGTAATAGTTGCGGAAGAACAGTGTCGTGAACCCAAGGCCATAGATGACGTGGACAAAGATGAGCCCCGGAATTGTGCCCGCCATTCCCATCAGGCCCAACATGCGCGCCATGGGCAGCAGGACAACCTGGAACGGAATGAAGCAACCAAACAGCATGAGCGCAAAGAACAGGTTTGCCCCCTTGAACCGCCACTGAGCCACGACGTAGCCGTTCAACGCGCCGATCAGGGTCGAGATCATCACCGCGGGAATCGCGATCAGAACGGAGTTCCAGAAGTAGGGGCGCACGCCTTCACACTGGATTCCGGTACAGGCACCCGACCATGCCGTGCGCCACGCATCAAACGTGACCTCGCGCGGCAGGGAAATCAGGTCGCCCGTGCGGATTTCATCCAGGCTTTTGAACGATGTCGTCACCATCACAAACAGCGGCATCAGGTAGAACAGCGCGAACAGGCCAAGCATGACATAGAGCGTCCAACGCAAGGCGATCTTGCCCGTGCGGCTGCCCGATTGAGGAGGGGTGTAGGACATATCAGTCATCTTTGGTCCTCAACTCTGAGTAGAGGTAGGGCACCACGATCGCGAAGACGACCATCATCATGATCATCGCAGAACTGGCCGCCTGGCCGATGTCGCCACGCGAAAACGCCATTGTATACATGTAGGTAGCCGGCAGATCGGTCGCGTAACCGGGGCCGCCGCCGGTAAGTGCAATCACCAGATCAAAGCTCTTGATCGCAAGGTGCGACAGCACGATGAACGCAGACAGGAAAATCGGGGCCATCGCGGGAATGATGATCGCGGTATAGACGCGCCACGTCGGGATGCCGTCGACCTGGGCGGCTTTGATGATCTCTTGATCAACGGACCGCAGACCAGCCAGAAACAGCGCCATCACAAACCCGGAGCTTTGCCAGATCGCCGCGATCACGACCGTGTAGATCGCCATGTCCGGATCGACGAGCCAGTTAAAGGTGAACGTCTCGAACCCCCAACCGCGGACCGTGGCCTCCAGACCCAGTCCCGGGTTCAAGATCCACTTCCACGCCGTACCGGTGACAATCATCGAAAGCGCCATCGGATAAAGATAAATCGTGCGGATCGCCCCCTCGGTACGAATGTTCTGATCCAGCAGGATAGCTAGGATCAGCCCCAGGATCATTGCAATCACAATGAACAAGAACCCGAACACGAACAGGTTGGTAAAGGCCGTATCCCATCGGGGGGAATCGAACAGACGGTCATATTGAATAAGTCCGTCAATCTCATATCTTGGCAAAAGCCGCGACCGCGTAAATGAAACCCAAGCCGTCCAGCCGATAAAGCCATAGACGAAGATCAGGACAACGATAAACGAGGGGGCCAATACCAATTTGGGCATGTGTTCTTCAAGCCACTTGGTCATTGGATTTCTTTCTAAAGCCCCCCCACGAAAACGCGTGGGGGGGAGAGGGAGGAAGGTCGACTACAGGCTGTTCGCGATTGCGTTGGCCAACATCTGAACCGCATCCGCAGAGGACATGTCAGAGTTGAAGTGTGCGGTCACGGTATCGGTGATCGCACCAGCCTGCGCGCCGCGAAGCGCCATGCCGTGGGCGTAAGACGGCAGAAGAGACCCATTTTCGTTGCTTGCGGCCATGTCATCGGAGGACAAGACAGCACAGCTGTCAAAGTTATCCAGGGCGACGTCCGTGCGTACCGGGATAGACCCCTTGTTCAGGTTGAAAACCTCCTGGAAGCTTTCGCCAACAACCAGTTCAGCCAACAGGGCCTGACCCGCCTGCTTGTTGTCGCCGTCAACTGCGAACATCGCGAAGCTGTCGACGTTGTAGAGGAAGCCTTCGCCGGGGGTGGACAGGCAAAGGAAGTCTTCGCCCGGGACCTTACCTGCCGCCATGAATTCGCCCTTGGCCCAGTCACCCATGATCTGGAACGCCGCTTCGCCGTTCATGACCATTGCGGTTGCCAGGTTCCAGTCGCGACCCGAGAAGTTCCCGTCAACGTAGCCGCGCATTTTGCGCATTTGGTCAAAGACCGCGACCATGCCGTCGGACTTGACTGCGTCCATGTCCAGATCGACAAACGCCTTGCGGAAACCGTCAGCGCCCAGGATGCCCAGAGCAACGGCTTCGAACACGGTCGCGTCCTGCCAGGCCTGACCACCGTGGGCCAACGGGATGATGCCCGCCGCTTGCAACGTGTCAGCAGCAGCGTTGAATTCGTCCCAGGTTGTCGGCATTTCGATACCGTTTGCAGCCAGTACCTCGGCGTTCGCCCAGATCCAGTCAACGCGGTGCACGTTCACAGGGGCCGCACACCACGTGCCTTCGCACTGCATGTGGCCGGCGATTGCAGCCGGCAGAACCTCGGACCAGTTGTTGGCTTCGGCAACAGCCGAGATGTCGGCAAGAACGCCTTCCTCATACCATTCCTGGATTGCGGGGCCTTTGATCTGAGCGGCTGTCGGGGCATTGCCCGCCAGAACGCGTGCCCGCAGCGCCGTACCCGCAGCGTCACCGCCGCCGCCAGCGACCGGCATGTCCGTCCAAGTGCCACCGTTTGCAGCGAACTCTTCTTGCAGAACGGCGACAGATTTCGCTTCGCCGCCGGATGTCCAGTAGTGCAGAACTTCTGCCTCTGGCGATGCATGGCCGTCTGCAAATGCAGCGGTGGATGCAACGATCGCCATGCCGGAAACTGCACCAAGAAGTTTAAGCGTCATTTTTTGATTTCCTCCCAGAAATACGTTCGCCCCGACGTGGGGTGGTGGCATAGATACGCCTCACCTCTGCCTAGCTTTGCAATTAGTGCAGGGCGGGTATTCCGGGCCAAATCGCGAATAATGGCCGAGTTCGTTACACGATGTTACGTTGCTCTCGATTTTGTTGCACGCTGTTACATAGATGCTGACGCATTGGGCGGATGCGCCCGCATGTTGCAGCAAGGAGAGGCAGCCCATGACGATCCCGCGCATCCTTGTCGTCGATGATGATTATGACATGCGTCAGATGATGACGCAGTTCTTGCGCCAGAACGGATCGATTGCTTTGCCTGCCTCAAACGAGCGCGAAGTGCGGTCTCATCTGGATGGCGGACGTGTGGACCTGATCCTCTTGGACGTGATGCTCGGCGACGAAAGCGGGCTCGAAATTTGTGGTCGTTTGCGCCATGAACAAAGCGTTCCCGTGATCATGGTGTCCGCGCTTTCGGCCGATCATCAACGCATGGCCGGCTATGCCGTCGGTGCCGATGACTATATCGCCAAGCCGTTCAATCCCGAACTGCTGCTGGCCCGGGTCAAGGCGGTGCTGTCGCGTGCGCGGCGATCATCATCCTTGGTGCATCGGCGAAATACCAGGACCTTTACCTTCGAGGGGTGGACCTATCACGCCAAAACCGAAGAAGTGCTGTCCCCCGAGAACGTCCAAGTTGCCTTGTCGCGCCGCGAAATCGCGCTGTTGCAGGTGTTGTTGGCCAACCCGCATATCCCGTTGACCCGCGCCGAAATCGCGACCGCTCTGGATGTTACCGGCACCTCGTCCCAATCGACCGAGGCGATGGGGCGGTCCATCGACGTCCTTGTCGGGCGCCTGCGCAACAAGATTGAAACAAACCCCAAGGCCCCAAGAATCCTAAGGACGGAACGCGGTGTCGGTTACGTCTTTTCCGTCGACGTCGTGGCCCGGGACGGTTGATCGGTGCCATGACAAGCCTGCGCTTCATCGGCCTGATTTCAGTCAGCGCGGCATTCCTGGCGGGTGCGTTTTCGGTCTGGCTGTGGACCCAGTCGACCGCCAGTTGGCGCGACCATCAAAGCGCCGCCTATGTTGCCGGTGTGACGCTTTATGATGCCTTGCAGAACGGCACTGCACCGCCAACCGGGGTCACACTTCGGGCCCTGTCGCCCGAGGATCAAGCCTTGGCCGCGACGGGTCAGTTTCGCCAGATTACGGGGGGCACATCCGCGTCGCGCCTGACGATCATCCCGATTTCCGCCGACATCACGCCGCAGCGGATCGGAGCGCCCCTGACGCTTGCCATTCTGTCCCCTGACATCACCTACAACATCGCCGATCTTCCCAACCGCGAAGGTCAGACTGCGGCGGAAACGACCGGGGCCGTCACGCGCAAGTTCGCGTCCTTTTGCAGCGACCCGGTTGTTGTCGCGAAAATGGGCGACGCTCCCTGGCTGAGCATCGAAGGGGCGCAGGTTTGGGGGTGCGCCGCAAGCCCCCCAGACCGACGGCTCTTGGCGGCCATTCTGGCGGTCTTGGCGATGGGTACGATGATCACCCTGGCGTTGAACCTGTCGTCAGACTTCACGGCCTTCGCGCATCAACTGCGCAATCGCCGCCGCGTCGGTGGCCCGACAAGGTACGATGCGACGGGCCCGCAGGAGCTGCGCGATATCGTGACAGCCGTAAACAGCTATCTGGAGGTCGAGCGGGATCAATTGGCCAGTCGCGCCGCGGTTCTGTCCGGTGTCAGCCACGACCTCGGCACGCCTGCGACCCGCTTGCGTCTGCGCGCCGCGCTGATCCCTGACAAGGAGCTGCGGCAGAAATTCGAAAACGACATCGACACGATGACAGGCATCATCGAAAGCGTGCTGACCTACACCAACGCCGAAATGAATTCAGAGGCCCCGCGCAAGCTGTCACTGACCTCTCTCGTGGATGCCGTTGTGGCAGACTACCAGGACGTCGGGCAGCCTGTCATGTTGCAACAAGCCAAAGAGGTGATTGTCCAAGGCGGAAGGTCCATCTTCATGTCGCGCCAAGGACAGGGCGTGGTGCCGTCTGAACACGACATCATCGTTTTTGCCCGTCCCGTGGCATTGCAACGCGCAATCACCAACCTGATCGAGAACGCCCTGAAATACGGACGCCGCGCGCATGTATCGATTGCGGCGAACGCCCGAACAGCCACCGTGGTGATCGAAGACGAGGGCACCCAGACATCCGCCCAGGACATCGAAGCCCTGATGGCTCCGTTCCAGCGCGGCGAAGACACTGCCACCATCGACGGGCACGGCTTGGGCCTGACGATTGTCGCAACGATCGCCAAACTGCACGGCGGTTCGTTGGCCTTTGAAGACGTTTCCGGTGGCGTGGCTGCAAAGCTGGAGATTCAGCGCAATTGAACCTGTGAGAAGACGCAAGCCTCTGCTCAAGACCATACTGGCCGAACCGATAGGCCGCATCGACAGAAGACAGGATGACGCGCTGCGATGGCCGGCCAGACGACGTCATCTATCGATGCCACGCGCTGCATGACCGTGATGTTCCACGGAACCGGCAACGCTTCTCCGCGTTTGTGTCCGCTAACGAGAAGTGCCACATCTTCTTGAAGGCGTTTGTCTCTGGAGTGCCTCGATGGCCAGAAAATCTCGTACCTTCGTCGTGATCGGATTGGGCACCTTCGGCGGCACACTTGCCCGCGATTTGCAGCGGTTTGGCAATCACGTGATTGGCGTCGACCTAGATGAGCGTCATGTCGCCCCCTACGCTGACGACCTCGGACAAGCTCTTATTCTTGATGCCCGCGACGACGCAGCTTTGCGCGCGGCGGGCATTGACGCGGTTGATGTCGGGATTGTCGCGATCGGCACCGACATCGAAGCCAGCGTTCTTGCGACGATCAACCTAAAGACCATTGGCGTCGAGACCATCTGGGCCAAGGCCACATCCAAGAACCATCACCGCATCCTGTCCAAGCTTGGTGTGGATCGTGTTGTCCATCCAGAACGCGAGATAGGACAGCACGTGGCCCAGGTTTTGAACAATCCATTGGTTCGCGACTACGTCAGCCTTGGCAACGGACAGCATGTGGTCAATTTCCGCGTCCCATCAAGCCTGCAGGGAAAAACGCTTGCCGGTCTGTCATACGAACGAGATCATAATCTACGGTGTATTGGCGTTCTCAGGGGCACCGACTACGTGGGCCACGACGGCAAAAGCTGTGAGTTGGAGGAAGACGACCTGCTCTTGCTGCTGGGAAGCCGCCAGGACCTTCGCGATTTCGCAAGCTTGCTTTAGTCGACAGCCATGGCGCGATTTCGGTTTTCAATGACAAGCAAGCGGTTCAGTCCGCCTGCCGTTCTCGCTGCAATTTACGCGATCTTCATTTTTCTTGGCGCGGTCGCGCTACGCCTGCCGTGGAGCAACTCTGGCAACGTGACGTTCAGCGACGCTTTTTTCACCGCGGCATCTGCCGTTACGGTCACGGGGCTCGTCGTCGTCGATACAGGTTCGGATTTCACGCTGATCGGTCAGGTGATCATCGCATTTCTTGTCCAGATCGGCGGATTGGGTCTCATGACCTTTGCGGCGTTGCTTCTGACGATGCTGGGTCTGACCATTGGCATGCCTCAGCGTCTTGTGTTGCGAGACGAGCTTGGCCAGACCAGTGTCAGCGAATTGATGGCGCTCGTCAGAATTGTCGTGATCGTCGCGCTCGCCGCAGAAGCCGTCGCGACTGTCATTCTAATGACCGTCTTCGTTCCCGAATTCGGGTGGGCCCAGGGATTCTGGCAGGCATTGTTCCATGCAATTTCGGCTTTTAACAACGCTGGCTTCTCGCTCTTTGCTGACAGCCTTATGGGGTACGTCGCAAATCCGACTGTCAACATCACGATTACGGTCCTGTTCATACTCAGTGGCCTGGGATTCGTTGTATTGGCGGACATGAACCGGCAACGGCGATGGTCAAAGCTGAACCTGCATAGCAAGTTGATGTTGACCGGAACGCTGTTTCTTATCCTGTTTTCATGGTTGATGTTTGCCATTCTGGAATGGAGCAATCCCGCAACTCTTGCAGGTCTCGAAAGCGACGGCGCAAGGCTGCTTGCAAGTTGGTTCCAGGCGGTGACCCCGCGCACTGCGGGCTTCAATACGCTCGACTATGCCGTCATGGAAGACAGCACGACCGTCATGACGCTTGCTCTCATGCTGATCGGAGGGGGACCTTCCTCTACTGCGGGCGGGATCAAGGTTACGACCCTGATTGTTCTGGCACTCGCGACGCTTGCCTTTTTCCGCAAGCAAGAGCGCCTTCACATTTTCGGTCGAAGTCTTGGAATTTCGGAAATCATGAAGGTGCTGTCCCTTACGTCGATTTCGATCTTTCTCGTTTTCGTCGGTCTGTTTTTGATCTCGCTGACGTACCGGGGCGATTTTCTAGATCTCCTGTTCGAAGTCTGTTCAGCTTTCGGCACGGTCGGTTTGTCACGCGGCGCGACAGGAGAGCTTGACGAATTCGGCCGGGTCCTGATCGCACTGATCATGTTCGTGGGCCGCCTTGGCCCCCTGACCCTGGCGTTTTTCCTGGCGTCACAGGTCAGGCCCAAAGTCGGATACCCGGAAGGCAAGGTTTTCCTGGGTTAGGGGGGCGTCGCATGGGATCGGCCTGAGTTACCCTCTGAAATTCTGACACTGAGATAAGCTACGATTTGCAGTCTGCTGATCTTCGACGAAAAGGAGGTTGGGTAATCCCCCCATTTCCGCTCTTTGAGCCCAGAGACGGTTCCGGTGCGTGTCGACGGCGAACGCGGTGGTGCGACACGTTCAGATCGATCCCACTCGGCGCATTGATCATGGGCGGCCCGGACACGTCGCCCCACCGCAAAGGCCGTGGCTGAGCGCGACAAGACGCCCTTCCAAACGATCCGGCCAGATGGTGACGCTCAACCAAGTTGGACAGGCGACAACGGGGGTCAGACCTATTCGGAATGGATATCCCAATCCGAATAGAACGCGCGCACAATCGGCAGCGCCGCGGCGGCCATTTCACGGCGGGCGGCTTCGGCCGGTGTGTCGGGCCGATTGAGGGCCCGGTTGATTGCGGCATGGATTTCGTCCCGGTCGATCCGCGTGAACTGCCCCCGATCAAAGACCACTTCGCCGCCAATCAGGACCGTCTTCACGGCGCCGCTACGGGCACGACGGATCAAGACATCCACCATGCCGATCGCTGGGTCCTGCCACGGTTGCGTCACCGCCTTCCAATCGACCAAGACAATGTCCGCCAGCCCCCCGACCGCCAGGCGTCCGATATCCTGTCCGAAGGGTGTCGTTGCCGCGCCATGCTGTGTCGCCATACGCAGCACCTGCGCCGCCGTCGGGGCCTTGGCGTCGTGACCTGCGGGGCGGTGAAGGGTGAGAGCCATCCGCATCTCCTGCAGCATGTCACGGTCGTCATTGATCCCCGCCTCGTCGATGCCAAGAGCACAGGGAATCCCCGCGGCGAGAACGGCGTTCAGGTCCAGTGTCCCACTCTTCAGACGAAGGTTGGAGGAACAATTGTGGCAAAGGCAGGCGCCCCGCTCGGCCAGCAACGCCAGATCATCAGGTGTCATCCAAGTGCCGTGCCCGATCGTCAGGCGGGGGGTAAGCAGGCCGAACTGATCGATGTATTCCACCGCGGATCCGCCGGTGCGGCGCCGCGCGTATTCCTTCTGGTACGGGGTTTCCAGCAGGTGCATGTGCATCGGGGCACCGGTTTCCTCGGACAGGCGGGCGGCCTGTTCCAAGGCGGCATCCGAAAGCCAATGCAGGTTGGCTGGCGCGATCTGGATGGCGATACCGGGCGCGTCTGCCCAGATATCGCGCAGGGCGCGGAACACTCCGATCTGGTCATCCAGCGGCAAGGCGAAACCACCAAGATAGGCGGCCATGGGGGCGCGGGCGTCGGGGGGCAGCATTTCGATGAACGTCTCATCGGCGGCGTAGATCATGCGGTTCTGATCACGCAGGGCGAAAGAATAGCTGACCCGCATTCCAATGTCCTGGTAGGCCCCGAGAATGGCCTGGGCACGCCCGACCACTGCGGTTTGGTCGCCGGGCGCACGGCTGTGCAGGTGCTGCACGGTCGTGACCCCGGACGCGATCATTTCGAAGGCGGAAAACAGGGTGTCCAGACGCGGATCGACATCGCGCATCGCCAGTCGTTCGGCGAACCATAGCTCAAGAGGTTGATCCGTCGCGCCCATTTGAAACGGGGTCAGGCCGACGTGATGGTGCGCGTTGATCAGCCCGGGGATCGCCACGTAGTCCCGCCCCCCTATCTCGGGCGTGCCGGGGTGGTCGCGGCGCAACGTCTCGGTCGGTCCGATGGCCGCGATACGGTCACCGACGATCAAGAGGGCACTGTTGTCGAGGATCTCCGGCGCACCCCGCGCATCGAACCCGGTCAAGATACGGTCAGCGACGACGAGTTTATCGGTCATGTTTTCCCCTTTGCGCGGCAGAGTGCCAGGAGGACGGCTTCGGGGACGGGTTCGATCAGCGGCACCGACAACCTGTCGCGGAGCGTTTCAGCCGCCTGCGCCAGAGGTCCGCCCCCGATGATCACCGCCTCTGCGCCCCCCTCCGAAATCGCCGCTTCGCAGGCGGCATGCAGGGCGCAGGTCAGCTTTCCAGGATCGGCCGTCAGTTTGACAGGGTCTCCGGGTGTCAGCCAAACGCCCGCGAAATTGGCGTGGCCCGCAGCCGCGACCCCCGCCCGGATCGAAGCGCAGAGATCGGGCGTCGTGGTCGCGACCGCGAAACGCCGCCCCCCCATTCCCGCCGCGTGCATCGCGGCCTCGGCAATTCCGGTGACGGGGCAGGGCACGCGCGTGCGCAATGCCGCCAGCCCCGGATCGCCGTAGGCGGCGACGATCACCCCATCAAATCCGCGCAACGCCGCGTCAAGGGTCACGACGGCATAGGCTGCCTGGGCGAGTGCCTCTTCATTGGTGATAAGGGCGGCCCCGAACGGCGCGGTGAATCCGGTGATGTCGATCCCCCCCCGCGCGGCGATGGCGCACATCGCGCGGGTGACCGCGACGTCGGTGTTGGGATTGACGAGGGCGAGTTTCATGTCGCGGCGATCCAGGCGCGGGCGATCTGCTCACGCGATGCCACCCAGAGCCGGTCCTTGCGGGCGGCCAGAACACTCAGAATGGTATCGAACGCCTTGAACCGGCCGGGTCGTCCGACGATCCGCAGGTGGAACCCGATGTTGAGAAGTCGCGTCCGCCCCCGAGCCGCCTCCGTCTCCAGCACGTCGAGCGCGTCGGTCACATAATCCACCATGTCTGCGGCCCGCACAAAGCCGTTCGGGTGGAAAAACTTCATGTCGTTGCTGTCTAGGGCATAGGGGACCACGGTCAGGGGGCCGTCAGCGTAAGGAAGATCATCGTCGAACCCGTTCGACGTGTAGAGATAACCACGGTCTGCCAGCAGGTCGCGGGTCCAGGGGCTTTCGGCACCGCGACAGAAGAACCCCACGGGCGGCTTGCCAGTGACGCGCGCGATGGCTTGCCCCGCGCGATCGAGATCGCGGGCCTCGGCGTCGGGATCATCGTAGTCGGCATGGGGACGCCAGAGCCAGCCGTGACAGGCCACCTCGTGCCCGTCCTGTGCAAACCGGTGAGCGACGGGGGCCGCGCGTTCCACGGCGCGACTGCAGGCAAAAATCGTGGCGGTCACGTCGTGGTGCGTCAGCGCATCGGCCATCCGCCACGCCCCTGATCGCGGCCCATAGGCGAAAATCTGCGCTTGCCCGGGATCAGCTCGGCCGTCCGGAACGACGCTCAGAACCTCGCCCATTCTCTCGGTGACGGGATCACCATCGATCACCTGCTGCTCCGCGCCCTCCTCCAGGTTGATGACGACCGACACGGCGAGCCGCGAACCGTTCGGCCAGACGACATCGGGCGTCTGGCCACCGTATCCGACGAGATCGCGGATCATCCGGAAAAACCCGCTGGACAGGCACGCGGTTGCCATACGGGCAGGGATCTGGCGGCCCGCCAGTGGCGCGCGATATCGGCGCGGGTTGCAAACCAGACGCCGTCGGCCGCCAGTGCATGATCGAGGAACATCTCCAGCCCGGCGATCCGGCCCGGCCGACCGATCATGCGGGTATGCAGACCAATGGACAGCATCCGCGGCGCGCGCAGGGACTCCGCCAGAAGTCGATCGAAGGCGGCGATACAGTAGCGCGCGAAATCCTCTGCAAAGACGAAGCCGCCCCGATTGAAAAACCTCATGTCGTTGGTGTCGAAGGCGTAGGGCAGAACGACATGCGGCCCCGCGATGCCATCTACCAAATACGGAAGGTCGTCGTTGTAGGCGTTACTGTCGTATAGAAATCCGCCCTGTTCGATAAGCAGATCCCGTGTCCGCAGCGACGTGGCAGACCGCGTGTGCCACCCCAGCGGAGGCGACCCGGCGGTGCGGGCGATCGCCTCGACCGTGCGGGCGATGGCGCGTCGTTCCGTGGCCTCGTCCATATGTACGTGCCGTTCCCAACGCCAGCCGTGCGCCGCCACCTCGTGTCCGTCGGCAACCGCCTGCTGGGCGATCCAGGGGGTCCGTTCCAGCGCGCGGCCGCAGGCATTCAGAGTGGCGGGCAGGTCCCGCGTGCGCAAGGCATCCCGGATACGCGGCCATCCGGCACGGGGCCCGTATTCATAGTGACTTTCCATGCAGAGGTCGCGTTCCCCCTCGATCAGTTCCACCGCTTCGTAGATCGACTCGTTTCGCGCGTCGCCTTCGCCCAGCGACAGTTCCGCCCCTTCTTCGATGTTGACCACGATGGAGACTGCCAGCCCTGCGCCATTGGGCCAGCGGACATCCGGCACGCCGTGACGATAGCCTTCGAAGTCGCGCTGGGTCATGCCCGGGCGGCCTCCATGAAACGGGCACAGGCGTCGGCATCCCATCGGATCAGATCATCGGGCGCACCGCACATCAGGGCCGAACTCACCACCACGCCGTCGGATGCCCCAAGCGCGTCGCGAACATTTTCGTTGGTCACGCCCCCACCGATCAGGATCGGCTTGCGCACACCCGCCGTGCGAACCGCCGCGATCCGGTCCAGGGTGTCTTCAAAACTGCTGCCGGTGATGACCAGCCCATCGGCCCCGGCCTTTGCGGCCCAGCCCGCGGCAACGGCCTGGGACTCCGACGACAGGGGTACGGCCGTTCGATCATGCACGTCCGACAGCACGGCGATATCCTCTCGCCCGATCCGCCGCCGGTGGGCCATCGCCTGTGGGGCCAGCGCGTGGCGCGGGCCGAAGGCGGTCATCGCGCCCCCGACGAAGACCTTCAGCCGGACGAAATCTGCACCCGATGCCGCTGCCACCGACAAGGCAGCCTGTGGGTCGTGCGCTTCGATGATGATCCCCAGACCAAGCGAGGGCACTTCGGCTCGGACCAGCCGTGTCAGCGCGGCCATCGTGGCAATCGTCTCGGACGCGGCCGGGCCGTCGGTTGGCGTCTGGTCCTGGATCTTGACCCAAGGCACGCCGGCATCCGCAAAAATCCGGGCATTGGTGACAGCATAGTCTTCCAGCCAGGCCATCGAGCGTCCCGCCCCAGGGGACGGCAAGTGCAGCGCGGCGATAACGGTGGGACGTTGGGTGAACAGCTGTTGGGTCATTCGGGCGTCACTTTCGAAGAATTCGGGATCAGGGCGCGCATTCGGCTGCGATCGACGGGCAGCGCCCCATCGGCCCCGAAATGGCGAACGACACGGCCCGCAGAGAGCGCGCCAAATCGCGCGGCCCGCAAGGGATCGGATGTCTGGACCAGACCGGCCAGGAAGCCACCGCAAAAGGAATCCCCTGCGCCGGTCGGGTCGATGGCCTGCACGGAGTCGGCCGGGACCAGCGTGGCAACGCCTTGTGCGCGGTCCCAGACCAGGACGCCGCGCGGGCCCAGCTTGACGGCAACCGCGCCCGGACACCGTTTTGCCAGAACGGCCAGCGCGTCCGACAGCTCCGCGCCGGGCACGAAGCGACGCAGTTCGACCTCGCTGGGCAGAAAGGCATCCAGACGCGAGAGGATCGGGGTCAAATCATCAAGGTGATGTGCGGCCAGTTGCCATCCGGGATCGGCCACGGTCGTCATGCCGGCGGGCGTGCGGTCCAGCATGGCCTGCATGACCGCCGGCCCGGACGGCGCGAGGAGCATTCCTTGGGCCTGCCAGAAGTCCGCCGGGACCTGGGCGGGGCTGAGCGGGTTCTGCACGCGGAACGCGGCGTACCCGATATCGTCCGGCTGTTGCCGTCCTGAAAGCAAGGTGTGCCATCGGGCACGTTCCGCGGGCGTCAAACGGTCGGTGGGGAACCCCGCCGCGGCCAGATCCTCCGGCGCGCTCTGCAAGCTTTCGTCCCGGTCGCCGTTGGGCTCATAGAAAAACCAAGTTCCCGCACGAAGCTCAGTGGGCACAAAGGCCACGCCCCGCAGGTCGACGCCCCCCGCGACCAACCGGTCCAGCACGGTCGTCGGGTAGCTTGAAACGGCCTGGCTGACCAGCCCGACCCGCTTGACCCAGTGGAGCGCGCCGACCGCGCCATAGGCCCCGTTCCCGCCCGCCTGACCAAGGCCGAGCGTCCCATCCGCAGCCACGACGTTGTCGACGGTCAGGCCGCCGACAGTGATCAGATCAGGGACGCCCGGCGGCATCAGATCGACTGTCGCGGTGCGCCAAGGCCGACCGCATCCCGTTCGACCGCCGCGTGATAGCCAAAAAGATGCAGCGGAACGGAATAGACCAGCGGCGCCACAAGGCCGGGGACATGGGGCAGGTGCCAGGCCTCGTCCGCGACGGCGGCAATCTCCTGCTCGCCCTCCGGGACAAGCGCGAGGCAGAACCCGTCCTCCCCTTTGCTCATGATCGCGGTTTCAAGCGCGCGGGTATGGCTGGCTTCGTCCGCCGCGACGAGAAAGATCGGGTCGCCAGCCTTCTGCGTGCGATAATGGTGATATTCCTCCAGAGGGAAGGCAATCGCGTGGATCGGGGCCAACTCCTTCAGCTTTGCAGCCCCGAAGGCGGCGGGCGCATAGAACGGCCCCGCCCCGGCCAGCAGCACCAGATCAGCCCGCGCCAGTTTGCGGGCGAGCCTTTGCGCCGGTGCCCAGAACGCCTTGGAAACCGCGTCCACCTGATCGGGCAGGTCGGCCAGCGCCGCGTCGATTGCGTCTGCAACGTCCGCGCGCCCCCGTGCCCGCGCAACCGCCGCACCAAGCGCCAGCTTGAGCGCCATCGCTGCCGTCGATGACTGCGTGGGCCAGCCGCCCCGGGTTGCATGAATGTGCAGCGCGCCCGGAAACTGTTCCATAAGCGGAGAGCCGAGTGTGTTCGACAACCCGATCACGTAGGCCCCTTGCCCTGCCGAGGCGGCCAGTCCGTCCATGACAGGTTCCGTCTTGCCCGAAGAACTGAGGCCGATCGCCACCGTTTCCGCATCCATGACGCCGGTGCCGTAGGTCGCGAAGTCGAATGCCTCGTAGGGTTCACACGGACAGCCGAAGGCCTGTTCCAGCGCGGGGCGAACCCCGTATCCGGAAATCCACGAGTCGCCGCACCCCACCATGACGACGCGTTTGACCGTCCGATCCGCAAGATCGCGCCCGATCTTCGCAAGCGGTTCGACGTTGGCGGCCAGGGTCGCCCGGATCGCGTCGCCCTGCGTCATCATCTCGGTGCCTGTCAGTTCCACGCGCCGGAACCGCTCCTTGTCACCGGGTGCGTCCGAAGAGGATTCGCGACGAATTTCCTTGAGGCGGTCCTGGATGCCCATCATCATATCTCCTGAATTCCCGAGGTTGCTCCCCGGCTCTTTCTTTCATTATTTTCTTTTGACCGAAAAACACAAGGGGTCTTTCGACAATGCCCGACGATGCGCAAAACATCTCTGCTGCGGTCACGCCCCGGCATGCCTACATCCTGGATCGGTTGCGCGCACAGCCCATGGTGGAGGTGACCACGCTCGCGGAAGAGCTTGGCGTGACCGCGGTTACCATCCGTTCGGATCTGGATGCGCTGGACCGCAAGCAACTTTTGCGCAGGATAAGGGGTGGCGCGATGGCCGTTCGGCCCGCGCGGTTCGAGCCTCCCGCAGATCTGCCCGGGCAGGAGCTTGATGAAGAAAAGGCCCGTATTGGTGCGATGGCCGCGCGTATGGTTCGGTCGGGCGAGACGATCATTCTTGACGCCGGAAGCACGGCAATGGCGCTTGCGCTTGCCCTTCCGGACGACATTCATGACGTGCTTATCGTGACGTCCAGTCTTGATATCGCAGTCGCGCTGCATGGCCACGCGGGGATAGTGGTCCTTGTAACGGGCGGAAAACTAAAGAAAACCGGGCGTAACTCAGCAGCGCGCTCTTTGATATCGCCCTTCGGGACGCTTCTGCTGGAACAGATCAACGCGGACTGCGCCTTTCTGTGTTGCACGGGGATCGACGCGCATCGGGGCTTTACCAATGCCAGCCTCGAAGAGGTGGAGATCAAGCGCGCCATGCTGCGCGCGTCGCGCCGGGTAGTCGTGTTGGGCGACTCTGGCAAGATCGGTCACGTGGCTGGCGCGCGAATCGCGGATACGGCCGAGGTGTCCACCCTCGTTTCCGACAGCGGAGCGCGGCCTGCCGACGTATCCGCATTGGAGGCGACCGGCCTTCAAGTGCTTCTGGCCTGACGCGCCAGCCCCTTTCGGATCCACAAGATGCCTAATTGTCCGGCAGGCACCCCTGCGGGTGACTGCATACGCGGCAACTTTCTGCCTGCATGATCGAGACACTTGCGTTTTTTTGTTTTTAGTACATTTTGATAAATCGTGAGGGATGGAAATCCTGAGATTGAAACGATGACACGGGGGTGGCACTGCCATGAAACTGACAAGACGGACTGTAGTGGGCGGATTGATGGGTACGGCAGCGCTTGCCGCCCCGACCATCCTGCGGGCGCAGCAGCGCGAGCTGGTGATGATCGGATACGGCAACGAGCAGGACCGACCGCTGATGCGCGCGGGCGAGGAATTGGCTCGCCGCCATCCGGGCACCTCGCTCACCATCATCGGTGGCCTCTCGACCGAGGCGCTGGCGCAAATTCGCGCGGCGCGGGGGAACTCGCCCTACGACATGGCGGTGATGGGCTCGCCTGCCATCGTCAATGCGCTCGCCGAAGATGTGCTGGAGCCGATGGACCTTTCGATGATTCCGAATGCGTCGACGATCGCCGACCGCTTTCCGCCGCTGTCCTATGGCGCGGGCTGTCCGATCACCTTTGAGGGCATCGGGATCGCCTACAACATGGAGGCGATCGACACGCCTCCGACCACGTGGGAAGAGCTGTGGGACCCGGCGTTCGCCGGTCGCGTCGGCATGTGTCGCCCACAGTCGAACCTTGGGCTTGGTGTCCTGGCGGCCACGTCCGAGGCCTTCGGTCAGCCGCAGACCGAGATGAACTTTGCCCTGGAGAAATGGATGGAGCTGGATCCGCTGGTCGGTCGGTCCCCGCCGCTTCTGCAGCAGATGCTGGAACGGGGCGAGATCGACATCACGCCGCTCTGGCACGTCAATACCGCACTGGCGGCGGCTGCTGGCCTGCCCATCGGCTACGTCAAGGTGCAGGGCCCGGGCCCGCTGATGCTGCCGTCCAACGTGGTGCACTTCGTGAATACTGCCGACGGGACCCGCGAGCTGGTGCACGAGTTCGCCGACATCATGCTTCAGCCCGAGCTGCAGGAATTCGCAGGAGGCGCGCCATTCTACTTCGGCACCGTGGTAGAAGGGGTGGAGACATCCGAGGCCGCGGCCCCCTACGTTCCCGCGTCGGAGGCGGAGCGGGCTGCGATGTCGTCGCTGGCATGGCAGGAAATCGCGCCGTTGCGTGGGGAAACGGTCGAAACCTTCGACCGCATGTTTGCCGGATGACGGTTGCGGAACGACAGATGACGCGACCGGACGACGCGGTCGAACCGGGGGGTGCGCAGGCCGCCCCCGGTATCCCCGCGCCGGTATTGCGGGTGCGCGACCTTGAAATGCGGTTCGGGACCATGACCGTTCTGTCAGATTGCTCAATCGACGTGGCCGAGGGCGAGATTGTCACGCTGCTCGGTCCCTCCGGGTGCGGCAAAACAACGCTTCTGCGCTGTATCGCGGGGTTCTGGGCACCGCATTCCGGTGCAGTGACCATCGACGGCCGGGATGCTTTGCCCATCCCGGTCAACCGGCGGCCCGTGGGCGTGGTCTTTCAGTCCTATGCCCTGTTCCCGCACATGACCGTCGCACAGAACGTGGGCTACGGCCTGCGTATGCGCGGCATGCCCAAGGCAGAGATCGACGAAGCAGTCGCGCGTGTCCTGGAAACCGTCGCCATGTCGCAATTCGCGGACCGTTGGCCCGCGCAGCTTTCAGGCGGACAGCAGCAGCGCGTCGCCGTTGCGCGCGTTCTGGTGCTGGAACCGCGCGTGCTCCTGCTTGATGAGCCGTTCAGCGCGCTGGACGCCAAGCTGCGCGGCGCGATGCAGATGGATTTGCGGAACCTGATCAAGCGCCTCGGCATTACGGCGATCTTCGTCACGCATGACCAAGAGGAAGCTCTGATCATGTCCGACCGCATCGCCGTCATGCGCCAGGGCCGGATCGATCAAATTGCACCACCGGCAGAGGTCTTCGACCATCCGGCGACAGCCTATGTCGCCGATTTCGTCGGCGCATCGAATTTCTGGGAGACGCAGGCGCGGGACGGTCGCGTCGTCTTTCCCGACGGGGCCGCCCTTCAGACCGACCTGTCCGGGACTGTCCGCGTCATGTCGCGGCCACACAACATCCGCCTGGAGGCGGGCGGCGAGGGCCCCTGGCGCGGCACCGTATTGCTGCATCGGCCGGTCGGCCCCCTGGTGGAGTACATCGTGCGGACCGACAACGGAGATCTGAAGGTGTCGGCCTTGAGACAGGAACAAGCGCGCATCCTGTCGGATGGGGTCGACGTGACACTGACCCTGCGCGACCCATCGCTTTGCGCGGTCTATCCGCAGGAATGATGCCCCAATGATCGCTTCCTCAAGCCCGCCCCCCTTGGCCCGTATCGGGTCCGCCACGATGGACAAGCTTCTGTCTGGCCGCGGCGTCTGGCCGGCTGTGCCGGCGTTGATCGCGCTGACGGTCGTTGCAGTCGTGCCTTTCGGCATCCTGTTGTCCCTGGGCTTTACCGATATCATGATGAACCGGGGGGCGATCTCCTGGAACGGGTTCACCTTCGACTTCCTGACGAATGCGCTTTCGGACCCGCTTTATTGGACGACGTTCCGGCGCTCGCTCACGTTGGCGCTTACGACGACGGTCCTGTGTCTGCTGTTCGGCTATCCGGTGGCGTACCTCTATCTTGTCGGGGGCGCGTGGACGCGGCGTCTTATCCTGATCCTGACGATCGCGCCCCTGCTCACGTCAGGGATCGTGCGAACCTATGCCTGGCTCGTGATCCTGGGCGGGCGCGGTGTGGTCAATTCGACGCTGATGGGCATGGGAGTGATCGACCAGCCGCTGCGCATCGTGAATACCCATTGGGCCGTCTTGATCGGCATGGCGCAGATCCACCTGCCGGTGATGATCTTGCCGCTGATCGCGGTGATGTCGCGCCAGGACCGCAGCATCGAAGAGGCGTCGGCCAATCTCGGGGCGAGCCGTCTGGGAACCCTGCGCCACATCATCCTCCCGATGAGCATGCCGGGGGTCGGCACCGGTACCGCGCTTGTCTTCACGCTCAGCTATACCACCTTCGTCGTGCCTCAGCTTTTGGGCGGTGGAAACTATCTCAACGCCGCAACCATGATCTACGAGCAGGTCGTCTATTCCCTCGAATGGTCCAAGGGCGCGGTTTCATCGCTGATCCTGATGCTCTCCTGCCTGCTCGTGTTGACCGTGATCGCAGTGACCACCAACCATTTCACCCGCTGGACGAAGGGGCGAGACGCATGACAGGCTCGGACTGGGATACAGGCGGACGCGGCAGTCGCCTGACGGATACTATCGGCATCGGGGCGGTGATAACGCTCGCAATCATTGCGTTGATCATCCTCGTGGCACCCTCGATCATCGTGCTGATCATATCTTTCGACACGCGCGCCTACGTCAGCTTTCCGCCCGAGGGGTTTACCTTTGACTGGTACCGGCAGGTCTTTTCGAAGGACGTTCTGGTCACCGCAATGCTGAACTCGCTCAAGGTCGGGGTCGCCGTGACGCTGATCTGCATCGTCCTCGGCGTTCCTACGGCTCTCGCTTGCGTGCGGGGTCAGTTCAAGGGCACGACAGCCGTGTCGATCTACGTACTTGTGCCGCACATGGTGCCCGGCATCGTCCTTGGTGTTGCTGTCCTTTTCGCCGGTGCGTTGGTCGGGATCGGCCCGTCCATCGGGCTGCAATCCATCTCGATCGCGATCTTCGTCCTAGCGGTGATGGTCCGCACGATCATGAGCCGTTTGCAACGCCTCGACCCGTCGCTGGAAGAGGCGGCGGCCAACCTTGGGGCCACGCCGTTCGCCGCGCTTCGAACGGTCACGTTTCCCCTGCTCATGCCCGCGATCCTGGCCGGGGCGGTGTTCACGTTCATCGAAGGGTTCGACAACATCTCGGTCGCGATCTTCACCCATGGATTCCGGGACCGGCCGTTGCCGATCGAGTTGCTGGCAATGGTGCAAACCACCAATTCACCCCTGGTGGCGGCGGTGTCCGGCATACAGATTCTGCTGGCATTGGTGGCGCTGGTCGCCCTGTCACGGTCCATCGGCCTGGATGAAATGAACAAGTAGCAAGGTCTGCCCAGACAACCGCTTGGGTGTGGCGAGAGCCGACCTTGTTGCACCAACCCGATGATCCGCAGGCTTTGCCATTCGAAGGATGGTTTTGTCCTGCGGACACCGTGGCCAAGGGCGGCGTGGCGATAGAGGCCGCGACGCGACCCTGGATCGGTGCGTGAGCTGTTTCGATGTCCCTCGGAATGAGGCTTCGCCCTGTCGACCTGTCCCGCTGCATCTTTGTTTTGGCGCGGCCCTGGCACCTTGCTGCAAGTCGACCAGTCTGCGGTTTGGTCGTCGTAAGGGTGCCACATTCTCAGGCCGGCCAGCTATCGCGCGGGCCCCACCAGTGCGTTTTCCAGCTGAATTGACAAGAAACCGAGAGCCAACTCACCCGTCCCATTCGACATCGAACCTGGTGATCAAGCGCTGAACATCAGTGTCCGAAATCCCGCGTGGATTCATGCCGCGCGTCATCATTGCCAGTTTTGCCGTATCTTCGAGTTCCTCGATGGCGTTGCACGCGGCCTCTATGTCTTTGCCGGCCACAACGGGTCCGTGATTGGCGAGCATGACGGCGGATCGCTTTCCCGCAAGACCGCGCACCGCCTCACCCATTGCGGGATCGCCGGGCAGGAAGAACGGCAATAGTTTCACGCGACCCAGTTTCATGATGCCGTAAGGTGTGAGGCGCGGCAGAAAGTCATCCTCATTCGCGTCGGGCATCATCGACAGCGCGACCGAATGGCAGCTGTGCAGATGAACAACCGCGCCCGCCGAGGAGCGGGTATCGTAAAAGGCCGCGTGCAACGGCATTTCCTTGGTCGGAGGATCGCCATCGATCAACCTGCCCTGGACGTCGAACCGGCTGAGGCGGGCTGGATCGAGGCGTCCGAAACTGGTCCCCGTGGGTGACACCAGAAGCCCGCCGTCCGGGGTGCGGGCCGATATGTTCCCCGTGCTGCCACCTGTCAGACCACGGTCGAACATGGATTTTGCCAGCAGACAAACCTGTTCTCTCAGGTGGGTTTCGGGGGTCATGGTTGATCCAATTTGGCCTGAGCGTCGCTGAAGAACGTCTCTGTGCCGAAGTTGCCGGACTTCAACGTCAGGGCGATCCGCGTGCCTGCGGATAGGCAATAGGTCCAAGGCACGCCCGGCGCGATCTCGGAGGCGATATCGAGCTGGCTCACGCCCAGGGCCTTTGTCACGGCACCCGACGTTTCCCCGCCCGCCACGATAATCCGTCGCGCGCCCGCATCCCGCGCGGCAACGGCGCAGGCGGCAAGGGTTCGTTCGATCAAGGCACCGACTTGCGCCACGCCCAGCTTGGCTTGCGCGGCCTTGACGCTTGCGGGATCGGCTGTCGCATAGATCAGCGGTGCGTCTGTCAAATCTTGTGTCGCCAGCCAATCGAGAACGGCTTGCGGACCTGACTGGGTCAGCGTCAGTGGGTCAAGCTGATACGAAGGCACCCCCTGCGCGATATAGGCCGCCACCTGCGCATTCGTCATGGCAGAACAACTGCCTGACAGAACGATCGTGGTGCGATCAATCTCGTGCGTGGCTTGCCTGGGGGCGTCCTTGGAAAGCAGGCCATCGGCGAGGTAAAGCGCCGGAAGCGGCATCGCCAACGCAGATCCACCGGTCATCAAGGGCATATCGCGACAGGCCGCTGCGATGGTTTCGAGGTCTGAATCGGCGACGGCATCCATGACAACATGGGCCACGCCATCCGCGCGGTGGTACGCCAGGCTGGCCTGCACCGCGTCGACGCCGCGCGCCACGGTCAATCGGTCGGTCAGCCCGACGGGCCTGGTTACCTGCGGCTGCAGCAACCGCATCAGATTGCTGTCGCGCATCGGCGTCAGCGGGTGATCTTTCATCGGACTTTCGGCAAGCGGTTGCCGGCCCACGAACAGGTTGCCCATGAAGATGGATCGTCCGTTTTCGGGGAAAGCGGGGCAATAGACTGTCTGGTCTGTTCCCAGATCGCGCATCAAGGCTTCGGCCACGGGGCCGATGTTGCCCTCGGCAGTGGAATCGAAGGTCGAGCAGTATTTCCAGAAGAACCGCGTTGCTCCGGCTCCTTGCAACCATGCAAGCGCCGCTCGGGTTTCGGCGATGGCATCTGCCACAGGGGCGGTGCGTGATTTCAGCGCGATCACCTCAAACGGACTTGTCCGGGTCAATGGGCTATCAGGCACGCCGATGCGCAGGGACACCTGGACACCACTGCGTGCCAGTAGACCGGCAATGTCCGTGGCACCTGTGAAATCGTCTGCGATACAGCCAAAAATGGTTCCGGTCATGTGCGTGCCTTTTCAAACTTTGCCCAAAGGTCCTTGAAGGTTTCAAAATCGACGGGTCCATTCCCGACGGCGTCAAGGACCACTGCTTCGGCGGCGAAAAGCCGGTCCAGCGCGTCCTGCAGCAACGGTATCACATCGACAGGGACACAGACTGCACCGTGTCTGTCCGCATGGATCAAGTCACCTTGCGCCACGCGCATGCCAAACACCGTTACTGGGGTGCCGATATCGTGGACGTGGACAAATCCGTGACTTGGGCCGACAGATCCTGCCAAAATCGGGAATCCGTCCGGTATATCGCCAAGATCGCGCATCACACCATTTGTGACAGCTCCGCCCAGGGCGAAGACGTTCTTGTGAATCTGGGCGTGAACCTCGCCCCACCAAGCACCAAGCGCGGCATCGCCGTCGAGGTCTTCTATCACGGCAACGCCGGGTCGGGCCCCGCTGTTCATGGCCTCGAAGTAGGCCATGCGGCGTGCGCGGATTTCCTCTGTCGGCGCGGTCGGGGGCAGGTTTCCCGAGATGCGGGCTGTGCGTGCGAAGCCGACGATCCGCGCGTCCGGATCGCCGGCCCATTGAACTGTGCGGTGGGTGAAGCCTGAAAACCCTCGGCGGCCTTGCGCGACTTCGATTGCATTGCAGACGGTCGGCGTATCGCAGGTTTGCAGGCGTGCGATCAAAGCGGGAATGTCAGGTGCCGTCATGTGTCACCTTGGTGGCCTGCATGACGGCCGATGCACATGCCTGTGGGTCTTCCAGCAGCGCGTAGTGCCCCAGTCCCTCAAGCGGGATGAACAGTCCGTCCGGAGCCGCCTGCGCGGCAGCTATGCCATAGCTCGGCGGGGTGATCCTGTCCTGGGTGCCAGCCAGTGCCAGCACGGGCATCCGCGCACGTGCCAGTGCAGGCACGGCACCGGGGCGTGTCAGCGACAGTCGCGTCTGGGCATCTATCATATGCGATGTCGCGTCAGCCATTTCGCAGATCCGAGCACGTGTCTGATCAGCGGTCGGGCCAAAAACCTCTGGCGGGCGAGCCATGAGCGCCGCGGCCCCACCACGAGCCTTTACGTCCCTTGCCAGGTCATGGCGGCGAACGGCACAGACAGGATCGTCTGCAAACGGGTTCACCCCAAAGAGGATCAGCCGATGGGCCGACATGCGGTCAGCATGATGCGCCGCGACCAGTGCCCCCAGAGAAAAACCACACACGACCGCGCCACGGGGAAGATCCGAAAGGACGCATGCATAGTCTTCGACCTTTGGCTGATCTAGCGGGATATGCTGTCGGTGCTGTGGTGGAACGGCCAGCGTATCGAGCATATCCTCAAACAAGATTTCGGTGCACAGGGTCCCGCCCAGCAAGATCCAGGGCCGGTCCGCCAAACTGTCAGTATCCATTTTGAGCGGTGACTTGTGGGCCGGTAACTTGCAGCGTTTCGCGGACCGCGTCTTGCATGCTTCGCGTCAGGTGGGCGAAATCGTTGCCCGGTGTAACCAGGTCAAATCCCTGTGCGACCCGGCGCCGCGCGTCTTCGCCCGAGGCACAGAACACACCGACCGGTATGCCGCGCCGTTTTGCAGACGACAGCACATGCAGCATGGCCGCTTCGGATCTGGGGCGGGGATGGCCGACATGTCCGTCCAGCGCGAAGGCCAGATCGTTGGGGCCCAAATAGATCATATCCACCCCCGCCACGGCGAGGATCTCTTCGATCCGTTCCACGGCTTCCGCGGTTTCGATCATCGGGATTGCCATGACGGTCCCATCCGCTTCGGCGACGTAGTCGCGACCACCGTACAGCATGCCACGCGATGGCCCGAAACTGCGGTTGCCGTGCGGCGGATACCGACACGCCGCGACAAGTTCCTCGGCTTGCTGAGGTGTCGAAATCATCGGACAGATGATCCCGTAGGCGCCGGCATCCAGCAGGTGCATGACCTGAGCAGGGTTCAGATCCGGAACCCGCACCATCGGCGTCGCGGGCGTCGCAGAAATCGCCTGCATCATCGCCAAGGCGTCAGAGAACCCCAGCATGCCATGTTGCAAATCAACCGTGACGGCATGCACGCCGCTATGACCGACGCCTTCGGCGGAATAGGTCGACGCGATCGATAGCCAGCCGTTCACGACGGTCTGACCGGCGGCAATGCGGGTCCGGACAGCGTTGGCGCGCATCAGCCTGCCCGCCGGTAGCTGGGCAAAAGGGACGCCTTTGCGACGAATCCGCTCGCGTCCAGACCGAGGCCCGCTGCTCGTGCCGCATCAAGGACGTCTGGCGCAAAGACGGGTCGCTTGCGATGATCCCCGCTGAGGACAACCAAGGCTTCGACGGGGGTGTCGCCCGTTGCGGTCAAGCTGCGCATCACGCCACCGGGGATCGAATAGGTGTCCCATGCGTTGATCTCGACGGACGCGCTGCCGCCATCGGCGTAGTCCAGGCGCAATTGTCCCTCATGCATCATCAGCACCATCTTTTCATCGACGCTGAAGGGGCCGACAGACTGGCCCGGTTCGATGCGCAGCCATTCCGCTGAAAATCCATGGGGATTGGTGAGCGGTGCGGCATGTTCGCGGTTCTGGGTCATGCCGAACCCGATGACGGGCGCAATTTGTGCGCCGCCTGTCGAAAGCGCCTGGTCGATGAAGGCAGGTTTGAAATCGCGGGCGTCGGCTGCAACGATCCTCGACATCATTTCGTCGCGGGACACATCGCGCAGATCGGCGACATCCTCGTCGGGCATTGGTGGAATACGCCCGCTTTCCGGCGGAACGGCATCGCCGCGCGAGGTGTCGATCAGGCTGTTTTCCGTCGAGATATACAGCCCGTAGTCAGCCGCTTCGCGAATGATTTCGGGGTGGAAGATGACGCCGCCGGTGTTGTCCCCGCCAAGAATGGTAAAGAGCCAGCCATCGTCGGGACCCGTATTGGTAAAGCCGCGAAAGATCCATGTGGGGACAGACACGATATCGCCCTTGCGCCCCGTCACTTCGTTTTCACCGTTCGATCCCCAACGGAATGTCCATTCCCCGGCCTGGACGATGAACACTTCGGCGGTGAAGTGGATGTGCAGGTTGTTGGTGATGCCATGGGGCATTGCCGCCGCCCCGATATTGAAGCCGTGTGCCTCTGGCAGGTTGATGACCTGATCCGCCGATGACGTCACGCCGGGGCCAATGATGGAGTAGTTTTCCTTGGTGTCTGATCCAGGCTTCTTGCAGTCGATAAAGGCGACCGTGCAGGACACATAGTCATCCCGTTTGATGTGGCGTGCGTCTGCGATGTCTTGTGTGATGGGGGTCATGGTCGTTCCTTTCCTCAACCAAGTCGTTCGCCACTGGCGCGATCGAAAAGGTGAATGCGTGCATCTTGTTTTGGTGCCAGAAAACAGGGCGAATTGATCTCGGCTTCGAAATCCGCGTGGCCGCGTGCGCAAACCGAGGACGGCCCATTGCGCATCGTGACCAGGGTGGATTCACCCGTCAGTTCCAAGGCATAGAGTTTGCCACCAATCGCCGCGCCGGTGTCGGTCGTGATTTCAAGTTCCTCGGGGCGAATACCCAGGACAACGCCATCACGGTCGGCCAGATCAACCGCCACCTGGACACCGTCCGCTCGGAACACACCGCCTTTGACCGCGCCATCGATCAGGTTCATCGACGGCGATCCGATAAAGCCCGCCACAAACAGATCCGCAGGTTCGGCATAGATTTTCTTGGGTGTATCCAATTGGACAATCCGCCCCTCGCGCATCACTGCGACGCGGGTGGCCAGCGTCATCGCCTCCATCTGGTCATGGGTCACGTAAACGGTGGTGACGCCCAGTTCGTGGTGCAGGTGCTTCAACTCGGCGCGCATTGTCACGCGCAGCTTCGCGTCCAGGTTCGACAGCGGCTCGTCCATCAGGAATATGGATGGCGTACGCACGATCGCGCGGGCCAGTGCCACGCGTTGCCGCTGGCCGCCCGACAATTCCGAAGGACGGCGTTCCAACAACTTGTCCAGCTCGACCTTTTCGGCGGTTTCCTGCACGCGGGCCTTGCGATCCGCCTTGGACATGCCGCGCAGCTTGAGCGGATAGTCGATGTTCTGACGCACGGTCATATGCGGATAAAGACCATAGTTCTGGAACACCATCGCGATGTCACGATCTTTGGGCGGCTTGTTGTTGATCCGCTCGCCCTTGATCATGATGTCGCCTGAAGTGATGTCCTCAAGCCCTGCAATCATGCGCATGGTCGTGGTCTTGCCACAGCCCGACGGGCCGAGAAGCACGAGGAACTCGCCATCATGAATGGTCAGGCTTTGTTTGGGAACGGCAAGGAAATTGCCGTATTTCTTTTCGATATCGACAAGACGGACTTCGGCCATAATCGTATTCCTTTTACTTGACCGCGCCGGCCGTCATGCCGCGCGTGAAGTGTTTTTGGATGAACAATGCCATGATGAAGATCGGCACTGTAATCATGACGCCTGCGGCTGACATCAATTCCCAGAGATCACCCCGTTCGGTACGGAAATTCACGAGACCCACGGGCAGGGTCACAGCCTCACGGCGCGACAAGATCAGGGCGAACAGAAATTCGTTCCACGTCAGGATGAAACAAAAGATCGATGACGTCATGATACCCGGCGCGGCCATGGGCAGAACGATGTCCTTGATCACCCGCAGGCGGGACGCGCCGTCAATCATCGCGGCTTCTTCGCTGTCTTGTGGAATTGCGTCGATGAACCCTTTGATCATCCAGATCACAAATGGCGTCACGATAGCCAGGTTCACGATGATCAATGCGATCCGCGTGTCCAACAGGTCCAACTGGCGGAACATCAGGAAGAACGGCAGCACGATGACAACGGCAGGGATGAACTGCGTGGACAAGATCAGGAAGAATAGGAATTTGCGCGCCCGCACCCGAAATCGCGAAAAGGAATAGGCCGCCAGCGTGGCACAGGGGACCGCAATCGCCACGGTCACCGTCGAGACGATCACCGAATTGAGGACCATGCTGCCAAGGTTCCACGGGTGCGAGAACACCGTGATGAAGTTCTGCAAGGTGGGCTCAAACCACAGCGACAGGGAATATGCATCACGCGGCTGTTTGAAAGCCGTCAGGAACATCCATGCAATAGGGAACAGAACCACGATCGAGATAAGGACCAGGAGGGCGCGTTCGCCCACATAGGCAAGCTGACGTTTCATGCGGTTGCCATCTTTCTTTCGCTCAGCAGCATGCGGACATACCAGATTGAGATGAACATCATGATCAACGTCAGGATCCACGCCAGCGCAGAGGCGTAGCCCATGTCGAACCAGCGGAAGCCCACGTTGAAGATAAAGTAAGCCAGTGTTTCGGTGGATGTACCGGGGCCACCACCTGTCAGCGTGACGACCTGGTCGAACATCTTCAGCGCGAAGATCGTTTTCAGAACCGCCATCACAAGGATGACGCCACGCATTTGCGGCAGGATGATCCCGAAAATGATGCGCAGGTTCGAGGCGCCATCAATGCGTGCGGCTTCCTCGGTTTCCTTGGGGATCGAGGCCAGCCCGCCCAGGCACATGAAGGTCATGTAGGGGGTCCAGTGCCAGACATCGGTGAGGACCAGAATGCCCATGGCCAATTGCGGATCTGCGAGCCACGGCACACCCTGCAGCGACGGAAAGACGGCCCCCAGACCATTGGCGAGGACACCAAATTCCGGGTTGAACATGAATCGATAGCTGACCCCGATCAATGCGGGGCTCATCGCGAAGGGCAGAATGAGGATGATGCGCGTAAATGTGTGCATCGGCCCTTTGCGGCGCAAAAGCAACGCCAACGCCATGGCCAGAACGACGGTGAGGGCAACACTAGTGATTACGAAAACGAAGGTAACCCAAAGGGAATTCAGAAATGCGCTTTCGCTGGCGGCATAGATGTAATTGTCGAAACCGACGAACCCCTCGGGGCGGCGGCTTGTCGTGAGGTCCCAGGCGCGAAACGATGTGACGAATGAATGGGCGAGGGGATAAATCGTTGTGGCCAGCACGATTATGAAAGCTGGGATCAGAAGCCAGTACGGAAGCAGCCGGTCTTGCACGGAGATCACCTCGTCGCAAATTTTCGAGAAAACAGAGGATTGGCCGGACGACAGATGCCGTCCGGCCGACCGGGAGGTTAGCGGATCGCCGCGATATCCTCGGCAGCCTTGTCCAACGCGGCCTGCACGTCGGTGCCTTCGCCGGATGCAAGGCTGGAAATCGCTGTCTCGAGGATCAGCGCAATACGCGGCCAGTCATCACCGAATTCCATGCCTTCTGCCGTTGCCAATGCGTCAGCCGCAGCCTGGTGCATGCCGCCCCAACGGGCGTTGACGTCCGCGTCTGTCAGGTTGGACATGTGGACCGCGACGACCTCTGACAGATCAGGGTCGAGCAGAACGTCACGTTCCAGCGCCGGATCCGTGAGCCAGCTCAGGAATTCGGTCGCGGCACCCTTGGAATCGGATTCTTGCGTGACGCCGAAGATCCACGTGTTGGTGAAGGTCGTGCGATCCGCACCTGCAACCGACGGGAGGGATGTAAACCCGACCTGATCGGTCGACAGCGTCGATTGCTCTGGGTCTGTCAGCTGGGAATTGACCCACCACCACACCGGCAACATCGCAGAATTGCCCTGCTTGAAGGATGTGACCGCGTCCTGTTCGACGAAGACTGCCGAACCCGCAGGCACGATTTCCTCGGCCAGATAGCTGATATAGGTTTCCGTCGCGGCGACGCCCGCATCGGAGTTGAAGACTGGCGCGCCGTCGGCGTCAAACACGTCACCGCCATTCCCCCAAAGAAGGTTCATCCAGACCATCAGGTTCTGGCCGTTCAGCTTGCCATACGGCAAGGCAATGCCAGCCGCATCCGAGCTGTCCTGAATGGCTTTGGCTGCGGTGACCATCTCGTCCCAGGTTTGCGGCGGTGTTACGTTCGCCGCATCAAAGAGGTCCTTGCGATAGAACATCAGCTGGACGTGGCCGCGCACGGGCAGGCCGATCAAGTCCCCGTTCAGCATTCCATGACGCATATGCGCGGCCGGAAAGTCGCTGAGATCGACGCCAAGCGCTTCGATCTCGGGGCCAATCGGCTCCATCAGCATCTGCAGCGAGCTGACCCATTGGTCCATCACCGACACGACGTCATAGTCGCCGCCCGCCACCATTTCAGTGGTCAGCGCCTCCTTCATGTTCGGGAACGGCACGTAGTCATAGATGACATCGATCCCCGTCGCGTCTTCGAATTCGGCCAGCCGCGCCTCGTGGGCGGCAAACTGGCTGGATGTCACGGCAAGGACTGTCACGGTCTGACCCTCGTAGGGCCGTCCTTCGGTCGCTTCCCATGCGAACGCTTGCGCGCCGTAAAGTGAAGCGGCGATCGCGATCGCGCTGGTAAGTTGTTTCATAGGTTCCTCCCTTGATTTTTCCTAGGTAGACGGGCCGCGCCAGCTTCGTCAATAAAATTATCAATAATATATATGGACAGAGTTTCGTGCTATGCTAAGCTGTTGTCATTGAAGGGGATGGGTGGCTGCGAATGACTGTTTCGCTGACGACAGACTTGCAAGACGACATCATTTTTGGCGTCTATGCGCCGGGAAACCGCATCATCGAAGACAGCGTGATGGAACGTTACAATGCCAAGCGCCATGCCGTCCGCAACGCATTCTCAGAGCTTGAATCCCAGGGTCTTCTGATCCGAAGACCGAACCGTGGCGTCGAGGTCGTGGACTTCACGCCCGAAGAAGTGGACGCCTTGTATGATGTCCGCATAATTCTTGAAACGGCTGCCGCCAAACGCACAATTCTGCCCTGTGACCCGGCGATCGTGGCAAGGCTGGATGATATAGCGCGCCGCCACAGTGAGGCGGTGCACGATCAGAATTTCCGCGCGGTCTACTGGCTGAACCAGGAATTCCACGAGGTGCAGTTTGCGACCTGCGGCAACCCGCGGTTGGCGGAGCTGATCGGCACGCATGCCCGGACCGCACAATCCATCCGCGTTGTGAAATACCAGGACGCCGAACATATGCGCACGGTCATTTCGCAGCATTTCGATATCGTTGCCGCTCTTGCCGGTGACTCGCAGGATGCGTTGGTTGCTGCGGTTCAGGCGCATTTGCCCGCCTCGGCCGAGGCCTATCGAAAACTCTATGAGCGGCGTTTTGGGTCGCGGTCGGCCACTGCCTGACCCAGGGCTCGGTCAGCCCGAAACCCGGCTTGCCCGGCGGGTCTGAGGCAGGTCATCATCCGGTCATGACGCTCAGGCCGAGGCGCGTTCCGTCAATCTGCAGGGCAGCCATATCCTGTCGTGTACGGGCTCCTGCTCGGCGATGATCCTGGCGATCAGTTCGGCGGCGCGGGTCGCCATGGCAGACACCGGCAGGCGAATGGTTGTCAGCTGATTGCCGACCCAGTTCGCCATGGGGATATCATCGAAACCAATGACGCGCATGTCCTGTGGAAAGCGGCTGCCTATACTGCTGCGCAGGCGGTCCATCAGGCCGATTGCAAAGAGGTCATTGGGGCAGAGAATCCCGTCGGGCAGACTGCGCCGGGCCGCCAGGATGTCCGCGACCTTCGCGCCGTCTTCGTAGGTATAGCCGCCTTTCAGCACGTCCATCGGGGTGATGTTCATCCGCTCAAGACCTGTCAGATGCCCCGCGAATCGTGCCCTGCTTGTCCAGTGGCCGTTTGGCCCCTGTGCGATCACAATCTGACGGCAACCGCGATCTGCAAGATAGCGCGCGGCAATAAGGCCGCCCTGGTTCATGTCGGCGCTGACCGAAGCGGTCGTGCCGTCTTCGTCGACGCGATTGAGCAGCAGAACCTGAAGGCCCGCATCCTGTATCCGGGTGACCAGATCGGCCGGGATATTCATGGAGGTAAGGATGATCACGTTGACCTGATACTGTCGGAAGGTCGCGATCATCTGGTCCGCATCATTGGGTGGCGACAGCTGCGCGGAAATCGGAATGAATCCGTTGGATTGCAATGCATGGCTCAGCGATTGGTGCAGGACCGCGTGGATCGGATTGCTGAGTTCGCCCATGACGATGCCGACGATCTGCGACCTGCGCGAGGTCAACGCCTGCGCGAGTGCATTGGGGTGATAGCCAAGCTCCTGCGCCGCACGCAGGATTCGCTGCCGGGTTTCCTCCTGAACGGGGCGCCCGGGCGAGAACGCCCGCGAGACGGTCGAGCGGGACACACCCGCCCGCAAGGCCACGTCATCGGATGTCACTCTGTCGTTTGGCATTTGCTGCTTTCTGCGGGCTTGCCAATATTTTGACCCCTTTCGAGCGCGCTGTCCAGTCACCCAGATGACCGCGCGTGCAGTTCAAAAAGATCAACAAATTAGCAATGTTGTTGACAATTTTTCGGGACTGTGACCAGATAATTGCACGCGCGTGCATTAACTGTGCAGCGATGCGCCTTGGGAGAGACGCGCAGGATCGGCACCAAGCCGGACATCAAGGGAGGACGATACATGCAAATATCTACATTCAAGGGTTTCGCCGTTGCCGGGGCCGTGGCGTTTTCGGGGGGCGCGGCTCAGTCGCAGGACATCACATGGGATCTGGCCTTATTCGGCAGCCCGGCATTCAGGGTCGCGGGCGAGGCATTCGCGGACTACGTCAACGAAAACAGCGGCGGCAAGATGGAGATCACGGTGCACAACGGCACCTTGTCCCCTTCGACCGAGATTCTTGACAATGTGTCGATCGGCGCCTTCGAACTGGGCTACGTCATCTCCAGCTACCACCCTGGGAAAAACCCGCTGATTTCGGTTCTGGATCTGCCGTTCTTGCCGATCGAGACGATGGAAGAACGCCGCGATCTCTCCGAAGCGCTGTTCCAGAATGAAGACGTCGCGAAAGAGTTTGCAGGCTGGAACGCCGTGCCGATCATGACCGTGGTCCTGCCCAACTATGAAATCATGGGAAAAGGCGAAGCGCCGCAAAAGCTGGAAGATTTCTCAGGCATGCGGATCAAGGCAACCAGCGGGATCGGCGATGCGTTGGCTCTCTACGGTGTCAGCCTGGTCCCGCTGAGCGGGTCCGAGCAGTATAATGCGCTGCAGACCGGCGTCATCGACGCAGCCTCGGCGACGCCCTCGGGCTTGGGCGGCTGGAAGCTTTTCGAGATCAGCGACTGGTACACCGTCGGCATGGAAGCAGGCGCGGCGCACGTCACGATGGTCGGCAATGCCGCGGCCTACGAGGCCCTGCCGGATGACATGAAGGCGCTGATCAACGATGCAAAGGCATTCGCCTATGCCGAAAGCATCAAGGCCCAAAGCGAAGCTGGCGCAAGCTATGAACCTGAATTGGTTTCACGGGGTCTCGTCCGCGTCGACATCCCGGCTGACATGGTCGCCGAACTGCGGTCGGAAGCGGCCAAGCCGGTCTGGGACGCCTATGTCGCGGATCTGGAGGCCAAGGGACTGCCCGGTGGCGAGATGCTCGATTTTGTTCTGAACTGGAAATGACAGGTTGGTGGGGCCGCATCTGCGCGCCCCAACACCCTTTCGTTCGAAGGCTGCGAACGTAATCTCTCTTGTTCAAGGTAAATTCCCGATGGTGGAAAAACTCGACAGATGGCTGGGACGTGTGGAATACGCGACCGCCTGGATCGCTGGCGTGACAATCTTTACGCTGATGCTCTTGGCGTCGGCCGAAGTATTATCCCGAAAACTTCTCAATGCGCCAATCCCGGGGCAGGTTGATTTCACCTCCTTGTCGATGGTGACGTTCAGCCTGCTGTGCATCTCGCATTGCTATCGGCAGGCCGGTCATATCCGGATGGATATCCTGCAGAAGATGACAAAGGGCCGGTTGTCCTGGGCCACGCAATTGCTGACGACATGTATCGCGCTGTTTCTGGTGACAGCGATTTTGCCAGGCACCTGGACGCATTTCATGCGGTCTTGGACCCTTGGGGATTCAACGATCGGCATCGGACTTTCCACCTGGCCATCCAAGCTTGCCGCACCGGTTGGGCTGGGCATTCTCTGGCTGCGCCTGACGTTGGAGCTTTGGGTCTATGGCCGTCTGATCGCCAATCCTGACCTTGATCCGATCGGGGTGCCGCGCGCACCGGACCCGGTCGACCATATGGATGCGTGAGGCGACACAATGGATCCCGTAACAATAGGCGCACTTGGCTTCATCGTTCTGATTGCGATGGTCATGATCGGCGTTCACATCGTATTCGCTACCGCGATCACAGGATTTCTTGGCATTGTCATCCTGAAAGGGTGGACGGTCGCGGTCAACATCGCCGGAATCATTCCGCACAGCACTGGCTCGAACTATCTGTTCAGCGTGCTTCCCATGTTTATTCTCATCGGGTTCTTTGCCCATGCGTCAGGAATGGTTCAGGGGGCCTATCGGGCGGCACGTGCCTGGATGGGTTGGATGCCCGGAGGCCTGGCCGTTTCGACTGTGCTGGCGGCAGGGGCATTCGGCGCGGTGTCGGGGGCCAGTCAGGCCACAGCGGCGGTGTTTGCCCGCGTTGCAATTCCCGAATTGCTCAAGTTCAAATACAACCCCACGCTTTCAGCAGCGGCCGTCGCGGCGTCCGGCACGCTTGCTTCGCTGATCCCGCCCAGTGCCGCACTTGTGGTTTATGGTGCAATCGTCGATCAATCCATTGGACGATTGCTTCTTGCGGGGTTTCTGCCGGGCATATTTTCGGCGCTGCTTTACGCTGGCTTCATCCTGTTGCGGTTCTCGTTGAACCCCGAGCTTGGGCAGCCGATCAAAGGCATCTCCTGGGAAGAACGCGGCCGGTCCATCGGTGGTGTGCTGCCAATTCTGCTCGTCATGCTGATGATCCTGGGCGGGATGTCGACCGGCTGGATGACCCCGACGGAAGCAGGCGCAGCAGGGGCCACGATCGTCTTTGCCTACGCGTTGATCCGTCGCAAGATGACCCTGACGGGATTGAATTCATCCCTGATCGAAACTGCAAACCTGACCATCATGCTGTTTTCGACCTTCTGGGGCGTTTTCATCTTTTCACGTTTCCTGGCATTCACCCGACTGCCGACCGAAATCGCCGAATGGCTCGTTTTGCTGCCCTATTCCCCGACAACGATCCTGATTGCCATTTTGGCCGGGTATGCGTTTCTTGGGATGTTCCTCAGCGCTTCGGGAATGATGCTTTTGACCTTGCCAGTCATATTCCCCGCGATTGTGGAGCTGGGAATCGATCCTATCATATTCGGTATCCTGGTCATCAAGATGGTCGAGATTGGCCTGATCACTCCGCCGGTGGGCCTGAATGTCTATGTCGTGGCTAGCATTCGCAGGGATATTCCCATTGGCGGCATCTTTCGCGCGATCTGGCCATTCGTCTTGATCGACGTGCTTACAGTGGCGTTGCTGATCCTTTTCCCTGCGATCACTCTGTTCCTGCCCAACCTCGTACTGGGTGCGGGATGATGAAAGGAAACACCCATGACGTTTGATATTCGTATGCCGGCGTTTACCGATCTTGTAGACAAGGCCGCTGCTTTCGAAGAAATCGCCAGTGGTCTGGGATTTACCGAGGGGCCGATATGGCACCCCCACGAGAATTGGCTGATCTTCTCGGACATTCAGGAAAGTCGACAATACAAGTGGAGCGATGCGGGCGGTCAGAGTATTTTCCGAACGCCATCCAATCAATCCAATGGAAATTGCTTCGATGCTGATGGGCGTGTAATCACCTGCGAACATGCGTCTTCGCAAGTTGTGCGCCACGAACATGATGGGAAACACATCGTTCCCATTGCGACGCATTATGGTGACAAACAATTGAACAGCCCAAACGATGTGATCTGCGATGGTCAGGGACGTATATGGTTTACTGACCCGACATTCGGACGTATCCGGGAAAATCTGGGTATTCTGCGCGAAGCTGAACAATCGCTGCAGGGGGTATTTCGTCTGGATCCTGATGGGACGTTGCATCTGGTTGCGGGTGATTTCCAGCAGCCTAACGGATTGTGCTTTGATGCCGATGAAACGCGTCTTTTCGTGAATGACAGTTGGGGTGGCCATATCCGTGTCTTTGATATCGATCCGGGGGGATCATTGCGCAATGGCCGCGTTTGGGCGGATGTGACCGGCCCAGGCGAAGGCGTTCCTGACGGAATGAAATGCACCCGGGATGGCCAAATCCTGTGCAATGGGCCGGGGGGCGTTCATCTTTTCGACCGCAATGCCGACTGCCTTGGCGTTATTCTGACGCCGCAGAAATCCACCAACTTTTGTTTCGGAGGCGCGGGGCTGCAGACCCTTTTCGTGACCGCATCAACCTCTGTTTATCGCATCAAAACCCGGATGACCGGGTTACCCATGACCAAGTGAGGCACCATGACCGAATTCGACATCGCACCAAGCATTGAAAACACCAAGACAGCAACCTTGATCCATCCGACCGTGACCGCGCGCCAGGTCGATGGCCTGCTGGTCTCGGTTGGCACCCGGTCGCACCGCTGGATCATTGACGAACCGACACACAAGGGCGGCACGGATCTGGGACCGACCCCGCTGGAATCGCTGTTGGGCGCATTGGTCGGATGCGAAACAGTCGTTCTGAAGCTGGTCGCCGATGCGATCGGCTTCGACTACAGCGGGATCGAGATCGACTGCGAAGGAACTGCCGACATGCGAGGCGCGCGCGGCGTAAAGGGCGTGCGCCCCTATTTTTCAACCGTCAAGATGACGATCCGCCTAACCACTGGCGAGGAGCCGAAGCGCGTCGAACTGCTGCGCCGCAACGTCGAACAACGGTGCCCGGTCATGAACCTGTTCGAAAGCGCAGACGTTGAGATGGACATCGATTGGCTGACTGTTCCGAAATCCCCTGCCTGATCCGGCATCTGATCGGAGAGCGGAATGGACTACGCTGGCTGACCTTGATGGGGCAGCCAGCGGGATTTGGTTCCGTGGGGCCCAATCCGACAGACCTGCAAATATCCGCCTGCACATATCCGCCAGTGACCAGTGTGAATTTCAATAAGCGATGCGGTCACAAGACTTGTGGAAAGAGGCTGCCGCGCTGTCTTCGCAGGGTGGGCAGGACCGGGTGGCGGTCGTGACGTGACGTACCTGACCCGATCGTGGGGCAGGGTGTCACGTCCCAGCCCCAGACAGAATAATATAATATCTGTGATAATTGTATAATTAAAATGCCTGCTTCATACGTGATCCCGGGGCGCAAGGCCCGTTGAGCCTAGGCAAAAGGGGACACTGATGAGCCGGAAACCGAACATCATCCTGATAACCACCGACCAGCAGCGCGGCGATTGCATCGGCCCAGAGGGCCGGGGCGTGCGGACGCCGCATCTCGACAGGCTCGCGCGCGAGGGGGTCCGGTTTTCCAACTGCATCACGCCGCATCCGATGTGTCAGGCGGCGCGCGCC
The DNA here is from genome assembly GCF_025141175.1 of Jannaschia sp. M317. Taxonomy (NCBI): domain Bacteria; kingdom Pseudomonadati; phylum Pseudomonadota; class Alphaproteobacteria; order Rhodobacterales; family Roseobacteraceae; genus Jannaschia; species Jannaschia sp. M317. The sequence goes on from NZ_CP081155.1 coordinate 1,486,172, forward strand.
TCGATCCTGACGGGCAAGCTGCCCTACAGCCACGGCGTGCGCGACAATGGTCGCGACCTGGACGAGGCGTTGGGCGCGGCCGGGCTGGGCGGCACCTTCTCCAAGGCAGGCTACGACACGCATTTCATCGGTAAGGCGCATCTGTCCAGCCAGCAGACATTCGAACCGACCGGTCGCCCGGAATGCTACAAAAGCGCCAAGGACTTCGCACCCGACTGGCGCGGTGGTTACATGGGGTTCGAGGATGTGCAGATGATGCTGCGCCCGCATCACCATTCGCAATGGTACGAACCGCCCGAGGCGCTCCACTACGAATACTGGCTCGATGCAGGCGGCAAGGGGCGGCAGCGCTGGGACCATGCCAAGGACCGGCTCGCCCCTGATACGGCGCATTTTCAGGCCTGGCGCTCCGCGCTGGATGATCCCTGGCATTCGTCGCCCTGGATCGGGGACCGCGCGGTCGAGATGATCGAAAACCAGGGGGATCAGCCCCTGATGGCCTGGGTGTCCTTTCCAGATCCGCATCCGCCCTTTCTGGCCCCTCAGCCCTGGTGCGACATGTACGGGCCCGATGAGGTCACGATTGCCCAGAACCCGACCCTGGACCTGGACAAGCGCCCTTGGTGGCACAAGGTCTTTGTCGACAACCGTGCCAAGCCGAACCAGCAGGGCGCAGAACACAACGCCCGCGGCATCGACTGGGGGCAGAAGGGTGATCTGACGGACGCCGCCTTGCGCGACATTACGGCGATCTACTTTGCGATGATCACTGCCGTGGATCACCAGGTCGGGCGCATCCTGGCCGCCCTGGAGCGTAAGGGCGAGTTGGATAATACCTATGTCATCTTTACCAGCGATCATGGGGAATGGCTGGGCGATCACGGTCTGCTGCTGAAGGGGCCGATGCTCTATGACGGGTTGTTGCGCGTGCCGTGCATCGTACGCGGCCCCGGCGTGCCGACCCAGGTCGTCAAGGACGATCCGGTCAACACCCTGGATATCCTGGCAACCGCCACGGATCTTGCCGGGCTCGAGGTGCCAGACACCCACGGCGCAAGTTGGCGGCCCCTTTGGGACGGGCAGGAAAGCCGCGATTTCGCCCTGTCGGAATACGAAGTCGACAGCAAGCGTTCTGCGGTGGACATGGATCTGATGACGGTCAAGACGCGCCGTCATCGCATGTCGGTCGACCTGAGGACCGACACCGGAGAGCTTTATGACCTGCACGAAGACCCCGCAGAGATGGTCGATCTGTTCGACGATCCGGGCGCACAGACCGTGCGGCGCGAGCTGATGGACATGATCCGGCAACGGCCAGACGATATCATACCGGTTGCGCCGCGCGTCGGGTGGCATTGACCAGGCGGACATCGGCCTGATGTGATCCCGACGTGGGCAGCGTCGTCGCGCCCATCCCAAAGGAACGCCGAAGTGTCACGCAAGGTCGACAAGTCAGGACCTTGTCGACCTTGCGAAGCTCTGTGTGGGGCCGGGCGGCAGGTGCGCCGCGCTGGCTGGCCCCACGCGGCCGCCAACCGTGGTCCGCCTACTTGGCAAACATCGCGTCCAGACGATCCGTATCGACGCCCAAACCCGGCGCATCGGTCAGGGTGACGGCACCGCCCTCAATCCTGCAGGGGCAGATATCTTCGCGCAGGGCATTGTCGTTGCCGTCCATCTCGACAAAACCGGTTCCCCCGATCCCCGCCCAAAGATGCATCGACCCGGCCAGGGCGACCCCGCCGCCCAGCGTGTGCGGGCAGGTCAGCTTGCCCGCCGCCTTGGCCCGCAGAAAGATGTCCCGCGCCTGGCTAATCCCGCCCCATTTGCAGATGTCTGGCTGAATGACGTCCAGCCAGTCCCCGGCGATCGCGTCATCGAACATTCTGAGATCACTGAAATTCTCGCCTCCAGCCAGTCGCAGGCCCGACCCGTGGCGCAGGGTGCGCCAGGCGGTGGGCGGGGTGTCGACGCGCACCGGTTCTTCGACCCAATAGGGGGCCACCGCTGCAAGGTCGCGCAGCGCGTGGTCCGCCGCCTCGACGGTCCAGCCTTGATTGGCGTCCAGCATCAGCTCCGCGTCCGGTCCCAAAAGCGCCCGCAGGGCACGGGCATTGGCCAGGTCGGCCTGCGCGTCAAACCCGACCTTGAGCTTCAGTCGGCGATGCCCCTGCGCCAGCAACCCCGCGCCCGTGGCCTCGGCGCCGCTTGGGTTGATGCCGCTGGCATAGACCGGAACATGGGCCTCCGTGCCGCCCATATATCGCCAGAGCGGCTGCCCCGCGCGCCGCGCCAGCATGTCCCAGACCGCCAGATCCAGGCCCGAAATCGCCTGCGCGATCGGCCCCGGTTCACCGGTCTGCAGGACCAGGACGCTCAGCGCTTCGGTCAGGTACCGCCACAGGGCGGGCGCATCGTCAAAGGTCCGGTTCACCACGCGAGGGGACAGGTCCTGCGTGACGATCTGGGCGCGGTGCGGGGCACCGAACTTTGGAAAATTGCACCAGACCTCTCCGTATCCGGTCGCGCCCGAGGTGTCGCGCACCCTCACGAATATGGCGGGTCGATGCGTCATGACCCCGAAAGACGTTTTGACCGGAACCTCACAGGGGGCATATTGCACCGTAACATCAATGGCTTCGAGAGTGAACGCAGTATCGGTCATAAAGATTTCCAATTGGCAGAGGACTTGATTGAACATATCTGCCCCGCCGTTGCCAAGTCGTCGCGGTCTGGCGGAACCCGCGCGCGGGGCGTTGACGGGCCGCAAGACGATCGTCATGCTGCGCTGCGGCATCAGGAGGGTTCGATGGCGACGGTACTCACGTTCGCGCAGCAAAAAGGCGGGTCGGGCAAGACCACGCTTTGCGCGCATCTCGCGGTGGAACTTGCGGCGCGCGGGCACCGGGTCGGCCTGCTCGATAGTGACCCGCAGGGGTCGCTGGGTCGCTGGTTCATGACCCGGTTCGAACGCGAAGGCGGGTTGAAAGGGGATCTGACCTTTTCAACCGCCTCTGCCTGGGGTGTCGGTTACGAGGTGTCCAAGCAGAAGGACGCGCTCGACTTCATCCTGATCGACACGCCGCCCAAGATCGATGCCGACCTGCGCCCGGCGCTGAAGGTGTCGGACTTGATCGTGGTGCCGGTCACGGCCAGCCAGGTCGATCTCTGGGCGACCGAAGGCGTGCTGGAAATGGCCGCGCGAGAGGGCAAGCGCCCGCTGGCGGTGTTGAACCGGGCACGGTCGGGGACCAATCTGACGGTCGCGGTCAAAGGCGCGTTGTCGGGGTTGGAGGCGGATGCCGCAGACGCCGTGATCGCCAACCGCGTCGCCTACGCAGAGGCGTTGGGGGCCGGACTGGGCGTGGCCGAGATGGGTGGGGCCAAGGCGGCCGCGGCCGAAATGGCTGCGCTGGCGGATGAAATCCTGCGCCGCCTCGACCCCTGAGAGCGCCGGGGCGCTGCCCCGGACCCCGGAGTATTTTCGCCGAGAAGAAGACCTAGCCGCGCCAGATCCAGGCGTGGTTCGCCAGCGCGCCCTGCGCCTTGGACAACGCGCGATTGGCTGGGCCGGGGCGCGGCCACGGGCCGTGGGCCAGACGGTGGAGTGCGACCTCGGGCGGGCAGGCGGTTCCGGTGATGGGGTCGAAATACCTAGGATAATCAATGAGAACGGCTTGGACCAGCGCGTCCAGACCGGGGCGCGCCGCGCGGCGACGGGCAGGCACCCGGCCAAGGTCGTGGGTCAGGCCCCAGCCCGCGTAGAAAGGCGCGCCGAGCGTCGTGACGGCGGTGTCCCGCAGCAGCGCCTCGAACCCCAGCAGCGACGTCAGGGTCCAGACTGCGTCGGCGCGGGCGATCAGCGCCAGGGGATCCGCGTCGCGGGCGACGAGGTCCGCGTCGGGGGCCTCGATGGCCCCGTCGCGGAGGCCCGCCTCCACGTCCGGGTGGGGTTTGTAGACGATGAACGCCTGCGGGTTCGCGGCGCGGGCGGCTGCCAAAAGGCCTGCGTTATCCGTGACGTCGGACGTGCCCAGCCGGATCGAGGCGTCGTCGGCGACCTGTCCCGGCACCAAGAGGATCGGGCCCTCGGGCAGATCGGGCAGGGTGCCGCCGAGGTTGTATTTCGTGACGCCCAGATCGACCACGGCGGCACGCAGCGCACGGGCGCGGGCCAGCGTTTCGGGGGGGCGGGCGGCGGCGGCGATGATCGCGTCTTCGAGGTCGGAACGGCGGCTCGGATCGTAGTAGATGCCCTGCCGATCCAGCACCAGCGACAGGGGCGGGATCAGGTCGGCACCCAACCCGCGCGACCGCAGAAAACCGTCTTCGACCTGCGCCCGGACCGGTGAAGCCACAGGGGTGACGGACGGGTGACCGGTGGGTGATCTGGGTCGGACGTGGGGCCCGGTGCCCCAGGTCAGATGTCGGGGGCCGGGTTTGTCGGTGAACCGCGCGCGGCCCGACAGAAAGGCCCGAACCGGACCGCGCTTCCACAGTCTGAAACCGGAGGCGGTCCAGCCATCGCGGTCTTCGCGCCAGGCGCGGGCCTGGGCCTCCAGATTGCGGATCACGTCGATGGGGTCGCACAGCCGGTCGCGGTGTGGATCGTACCAGCGCGGATAGAGCACCATCATCGCCGCGACAAGTTGTGCGCGCGTCAGGCGGCGTTGGCGGCGGGGCAGGGGATTGCGGGCATCGTCCAGGCCCCAGCCGGACCAGACGGGTTGCCCGAAAGTGACGGGGCGGTGGCCGTGGGCGATGGCCTCGAACCCCATCTGGCTGCTGACGGTATAGACCGCGATGGCCCCGGCCAGCAGGGTGGCGGGGGGCAGGGGGCGATCCTCCAGCGTGGCCCCATGGGTGGCGTCGGCCTCGGTGTAGTGGCCGGCGCGGTGGCCGCCCTGGGTTTCGGGATGGGTCTTGATCAGGATGGGATGGGTCGGATGTTCTTCGCGCGCGAACATCAGCATTTCGCGAAACGTGGTCTCTGTCGCGCCGCCGCGTGCGATGGAGGCATCGCCCCGCGTCTGGTCGACGACCAGAACATAGCCGGGGTCCGGTGGGGGCAGGTCGGTGCGGGTGGCGGCGTATTTGGTCACGCCGCTGGCGCGCAACGCGTCCAGCGCGGCGCGGGCGCGGGTCATCAGGTCGCCGTCGTCGAACGGGTGCGTGGCCAGCAGGGTTTCCAGGTCCGACGGCCGGGCCCCATCGTAGTGCGCACCCTGGGTGTCGATCAGCAGGCCCATCGCAGGTTCCCCCCCGCGACCGGGGTGGAGCGAGCGGAGCCAGGCGTCTTCGAGGGTGACGACGGGCGCGCCGGTCTTTGCGTTGATCCATGCGGCGCGGCGGGCGGAGGGGCCGTCGGTGCCCCATCGCGCCACCCAGTCGCCCGCCCGGGGCCAGCCGGGCCGCAGGTCCCAGCCCGCCAGCCAGGCGATCCGGCGGATGCGGTGCGACATCAGGCCCAGCGAGGGGACCCGGGCGATGCGGGGGGCGTCGGTCACCGGATTGGCGCGGCGCCCGCCCGCAGCATCAGTTCAGGCCAAGCGTGTTGGCCGCGCTGCCCACCGGGGTCAGCGACCCGAAGACGGCGGCGACGGAGCGGTTCCAGGCCACGATCGGGGCCTCGGTCACATAGACCGTGTCGCCGTCGCGGATGATGAAATCGCGGGCCGAGAACATGCCGTTGGGCGCGGTCAGGTCCAGCACATAGACCACCCGCTGCGTGCCGGTCAGGTCATCGCGGCCCATGACGGCCTCGGCGATTTCCTCGGGCTCGTTGCGGAAAACGAAGACGCCGGTGGGGTTGGCCAGGTTGGCGTTGAGGCCACCGACCTGGGCCAGCGCCTCGATGGCGGAGATGACTTCGGACTGGAATTCAAGCCGGGTCTGGGTGCCCGTCGCGCCTAGCACGGTGAAGGCGCGGGTGTCTTCCTCGATGAAGATGCGGTCGCCGTCGCGCAGCGCGATGTCGAGCTGCGGATTGCGGTAGAGGTCGGCCAGATAGGCCGTCTCGGTCCGGTTGCCGCGCGACACGGAGACGAGCGCCACGTCCGGCTCGATCGAAATGCCACCGGCGCTGGCGATCATCGCGGTCAGGGTACGGGTGGGACGTTCGATGGGATAGACCCCCTGCGCGCCCGCACCGCCGACGACCGAAACCGTGGCCCCGTCGCCCGCCAGACGGCGGACCAGAACCTGCGGATCGGGCGTCTGTTCGTCCAGACGACGGGTGATGACCCGGCGCAGCGCCTCGGGCGTGTTGCCTGCCGCGCGGATGCGTCCCGCGTAGGGGATGAAGATCATGCCCGCCGCGTCGACCTGAACCTCGTCGATCAACGAGGCCGAGGCCCCCGCGTTGGTCAGCAGGCCGTCCTCGACGTTCTCGTAGATGATCAGGCCCAGGGTATCGCCGGGGCGGATGGTGTCGGCCCCGATGGGGTTGGCGTTGCGGAACGCCGCCGAGAAGCCCAGGGCAGGCGTCACCGAGGTCGCCGCCGTCACCCGGTCGTTGACCGAGACGATGAAGGCATCGCCGTCCTGCAGGACGGAGCCTGCGAAGATTTCCGCCTTGTTGGGCCCCGACCGCGGCAGGGTCCCGCAGGATGCCACAAGGGTCACGGCCAGGAAGAGGGCGGTTGCCCTCATCTTCCGGCGTCTGAGATTGCTCACGGTTCTGCCCTTTCGCTCTGCCTCGGTGCCACATCGCGGGGGTTGGCCCCCGTCCAGTGCGGTTTGTCCGCACGGGCGTATGTTGTTGTCTCTACAGTATCCTAGCCGGATACCAATTTCAAATTCTGCCTCGGCACCGGATCGCCGGAGTCGAGACGGTCATAGGGGTCCTGTTCGGACAGCATCATGTCGACGACCTGGCGCAGCAACTGCCGCCGTCCGCGCGCCGAATAGAAGCCGCCCGCCACCTGCGAGGTTTCCAGCAGGTAGTGGCGGTAGTCGCGATAGGCGCGGCTGTCGGGGCGGTCGGGGTTGGCGAAGAAGGCCTCGATCGGCTGATCGGACACGAACTCCGGCTTGGAATAGACCGACCGGCCCAGTGCTTTGACCGGCAACCCGCGCCAGAGCGCCTGCTGCGCGGCGGTCGAATTGACGGTGATCGCGGAGCGCGCCTCGTTCATCAGACCGGCCAGCTTGCCGCCGCGCAGATAGTGGACGCGGCCCTGCAACCCATGCTTGTCGATCAGGCGCTTGATCGTGGCCTTGATCGGCGCGCGTCCATCTTCGAGGGGATGCGCCTTGAGGACGAGGTGGTGGTGCGAGGGGGCACCACGGGCGAAGCCCTCGACCACGACCTCCAGGAATTCGGTCATGGAGGTGAACGGGGAATGGGCCTGAAAGCTGGCGTCATGTTCCAGCTGCATCAGGCAAAGATGATAGGGGAAACCGCCGTGGGTGATCCGCCAGGTGGCAATGCGCCGTTCCAGCGCGGTCAGGGGCATGGTCAGCAAGCGTCTGAGATACAGACGAAATTCCTGCGCGACCGTGATCCGGCGGTGCGGTTTGTAGGTGCGATAGGCCCCGGGGCGGGACACGACGAACCAATGATAGAGCATGCCGTAGAACATGTGATGGCGCATGTCGCCCCAATGGGCGGGCGCGTCCGGCAGATCCAGGTCGAGCTGCGCCAGCGCGGCCTGCATCTGCGGCACGGTCTTGTCCATCAGGCGGGAATTGGCGTTCGATCCGCCACGTTCATAGCTGGTCCACCAGGGGCGCAGGTAGCCCTCTTCGAAGACATGAACGGTCAGGCCGACGGCCCGCGCATGGGCGATGGCCTGGGCATGGATGGGCCGCACGTCGCCATACAGCACGAGGTCGGTGATGCCCTTGTCGGCGACAAGGGCGGCGAAGGTCAGGGGCCAGGTGTCCGCCGGTTTCTGGAAGGGGATGTAGCTGGGGCGGTCGAACCAGAACGCCTCGTCGCCCCGGTTGAAGCCCACACGCCACGCCTCGCACCCCGCCGCCCGCAACAGCCTGGCGAGGCGGTGGAAGAAGGGCCCATGCGGCCCTTGCAGGAACAGGAAGCGGCGCGTTGGGCGCATGTCACCCTCCGATAAGACGCGCTATCGTGGTCCGGGCTGGCGGCAGGGGGAAGGCCATAATGTGGCCGCAATGGGGCACTTGCCCCGAAGATTGCAGGCCGTTAGCTGCAAAATGGCAACGAAAGGCAGCACAATGTTCACCGGAATCGTCACCGACATCGGCATCCTGCGCGCGTTGGAACAGCGCGGCGACCTGCGCGCGCGCATCGGCACGCGCTATGACGCGACCGGCATCGATCTTGGCGCGTCGATCGCCTGCGACGGCTGCTGCCTGACGGTGGTGGATCGCGGCACCGATGCCGAAGGAAGCTGGTTCGACGTCGACATCAGCGCCGAGAGCCTGTCGAAGACCGCGCTGGGCGACTGGGTCGCGGGCGGTCGGGTCAACCTGGAACGCGCGCTGAAGGTGGGCGACGAGTTGGGCGGGCATATCGTGTCGGGGCACGTGGATGGCGTGGCCGAGATCCTGTCGATCACGCCCGAGGGCGATTCGGTGCGCTATGTCTTTCGCGCGCCCGCGGCCCTGGCGCGTTTCGTGGCGCCCAAGGGGTCGGTGGCGTTGCAGGGCACATCGCTGACCGTGAACGAGGTTGCGGGGGCGGAGTTCGGCGTCAACCTGATCCCGCACACCCAAGAGGTGACGACCTGGGGCGGGGCGCGGGTCGGGCAGCGCGTCAACCTGGAGATCGACACCCTGGCCCGCTATGTCGCGCGGCTTGCTGAAATGTCCGGCTGACGCCGGGTTGCTGCCTGCTGGCCGCCTGCGGCGGCGGAGGGGGCGCTGCCCCCGTCCCTTGCGGGACTCCCCCGCGGTATTTTCGGCCAGAGGAAGACGGGTCAGGGCAGCCGGGCCGTCAGCACGCGCAGGCCCGCCGCGCCGAAGCCAAGGGCGAAAAGCGCCTCGAACGGGCGGCGCAGGCGCAGGTAGAGGCGGGTCATCGATGGCGTCGAGAAGAGCAGCGCATAGCCGTGGAAGGTCAGCGCGCTTTGCAGGCCCACGGCCAGGATAATCGTCAGCAAGGCGCTTGCCGAGGCATCGGGCGGCACCCCGATGGCATAGAGCGCCCCGAAGAACAGCACTGCCTTGGGATTGGTCAGGTGCAGGGCCAGGCCGCGCGCGAACAGGCGGCGCGAGCTGCCGCTGAGCGCGCGGGTCTGCGGGCGGGCCCGTGACAGGGCGGCGCGGGCGGATTTCGCCGCCAGGAGCAGCAGATAGCCACCGCCGATCAGGCGAATCGCCTCGAACAGCCAGACCTGCGTCAGCATCACCGCGCCCAGGCCAAGCGCCGCCGCCACCGACCAGGTCAGCGACCCCAGCGTGATGCCCGATGCCAGGACCAGACCCGCGCGGCGGCCTGAGGCCATCGAGGTGCCGGCGATGGCCAGGGTCGCGGGCCCGGGGCTGGCGCCCGCGACAAACGCGGCAAGAAGGATGAGGGGCAGGTCGATCATCCGCGCAGGATGACGGCCGGGGCAGGGCGGGGCAAGCGCTTGATTTGCGTCAAGGCGCCGGGGGCTTGCAGCTGTCAGATCGGGGACATCCCATGCAAACGGAGGTTGCCCCCATGTCCCATGTCCCGCACGAACTGGCCGAGGAATTTCCCCAGGATGCCGCGCGCATCTCGCTTTTGAAGGCGGAGGACGCGCATTTCTGCGGCTTGGCCGAGCAGTATCATCAGATCAATCGCGAAGTGCACCGCGCAGAGACCAACGTGGAGCCGACTTCGGATGTTCACATGCTGGAGCTGCGGCGCAAGCGGCTTGTTCTCAAGGACCAGATCGCCGGATATCTGGCTAAATCCGCGTCCTAGGCGGGACGGCGGAGTTCGAAGACCGGCTCAACCAGATCGCCGTCCCGGAGGGTGTCGATCTGGCGCAGGCCAAGGCGCGCGACCAGCGCCAGCGCGCCTGTGTTGCGCGCGTCGGTGATGACGAGGATGCGCGCCGCATCGGTCGCGTCAAAGATATAGCGGGCGGCGGTTTGCACCGCCTCCTGCCCGAGGCCCTGGCCCTGGGCGGCGCGTGCCAGGGTGATGCCCAGCTCCACCTCCGTGCCATCGGCAGACAGGCAGAGACCCAGATCCCCGATCAGCACGTTGTCTTCACCCCTGGCGATGCCGATCTGCCACCAGCCGCCTTGTGGAAAGGGTGCGGTTGTCTCCATCGCCGAAAGGAAGGCCTGCGCGCGGGCGTCGTCCATCCTGTCCCAGCCTTGATAGCGCGCGACCTGCGGGTCGGACCGATAGGCCTGAAACGTGGACAGGTCGTCGGGCCTCAGGCGGCGCAGGCGGATGCGGGCGGCGGTGCGGGGCAGGGCTGTCATCGGGGGGGGCTTTCGTTTGGGCTTGCGGTGGGTCGGGCGGCGTGGCGTGGTGGCAGGATGCAACAGACATTCGGCATTGGCCACAATTCAGGCAAGGACATGAACGGCTACACCGGGCGGCTGCACCAGTGGCGGCGCGCGCGGCAGGCGCTGTTCTCCAACCGGATCCCGGTGGAGGTGGTGCGCCTGCGGGTCCGGCGGGCGGCGGCGCTGGGCCTGGACTATCGCACCTATGCCGGTGTGCGGGCCACCACGGGGCGCGATATCGCGGCCTTGCTGTTTTCATCGAACGCGCTGGGGATGCTGCGCGCCGCCGAGTTGGAGGATGCGCGGGCGCGCAAACTGGCGGCGGTCGAGGCGGAGCGCGGCGCGCTGATGCACCGGCCCCTGCCTGCGGTGGCTGTGGACCCGTTGGATTTTGCCGCCGAAGCGCCCCTGTTCACCGAAAGCTGGACGGAGGTGCGCGCCCGTCTGGTCGCCGTTCTGGCCGCGCGAAAATTACCCGCCGATGCGGTTCTGATGATCGGTGACACGACGTTCGAGCGCAGCTGGTCTGTTACAGCCCGCGCCGGGGGCTATCTGTCCGCTGAAACCTATTTCGGGAGCGAGACATGAACGAACTGGCACTGGTCACCGGCGCCTCCAGCGGTATCGGGCGGGGGTTTGCGGAGCTGTTGGCCCGCAAGGGCAAGGATCTGATCGTCGCGGCCCGGCGTCTGCCCGAGCTGGAGGCGCTGAAGGCCGAGTTGGAGGCCGCACACGGCGTCACGGTGACGCCCGTGGCCTGCGACCTGGGCACCGACGACGGGGTCGCGACCCTGCTGGCGGCGGTAGAGGGCAAGCCGCTGGATATCCTGATCAACAACGCGGGATTCGGCGGACAGGGGGCGTTCCTGGACCGGTCCCTGCCGGGGGATCTGGCGATGGTGGATCTGAACATCCGCAGCGTCATGGCGCTGTGCCACGGTATTGCGCCGGGCATGGTGGCGCGGGGGCGCGGGCGGATCCTGAACGTCGGATCGACCGCCGGGATGGTGCCGGGGCCGATGCAGGCGACCTATTATGCCAGCAAGGCCTTTGTGAACAGCTTCTCTCAGGCCCTGGCAGAGGAGCTGCGGCAGACCGGCGTGACGGTCACGCTGCTGGCCCCCGGCGCGGTGGAAACACCGTTCATGGAGCGGGCAGACCTGCGCGGCACGCAGCTTGCTGCGCGCGGAAAATCCGTCGGGCAGGTGGTGCAGGTGGGGTATGACGCCATGCGGCAGGGCAAGCTGGTCGTGGTGAACGAGACGCTGTTGGCCATCGTTTTGCGGTTCATCGTGCCCTTTGCGCCGCGTGGGCTGGTCCTGCGGACAGTGGCGAGGTTGCAGGCGAAATAGACGCTCAGCGCGCCGCCGCCAGCCAGTCCAGCACACGGTCCACGTTGGGCGACATCGGCAGGCGCGCCATCTGGTCGCGGGTCAGCCAGGCGGCGGCCTCGGCGTCGTCGGCGGCCACCGGATCGCCGGCCTGCCAATCACACAGGACGGCGGCCAGCAGATAGTGATATAGCACGCGGGCGCCGTCGCGCTCGATCAGGTCGATATTGCCGAGATAATCGCGCGCGGTGGCGGTCACGCCGGTTTCTTCGGCCAATTCGCGCACAGCGGCGGCCAGTGCCGTCTCGCCCAGTTCGACATGGCCGCCCGGAAACCCCCAGAGCCCGCGATTCGGCGCCTTGCCGCGCTGCACCATCAAGACGGTGTCGCCGCGCGCCACCACGGCCAGGGCCCCAAGTTTCGGATGTGACGTCATTGATGGTTCCTCCGTCCCCGGCTCTGGCACATTGGGCCGTCGGGGGCTACATCCACGGGCAAACCGGACCAGACGTCCGGCACGACTGGAGGATTCCATGGCCGAAGCCATCCCATTCGAACAGCCCGGTCCGGTAGAGCGGGAGAACGCCGAGGTGATTTCCCCCATCGAGGACATCATCGAGGATGCGCGCAACGGGCGCATGTTCATCCTGGTCGATCACGAGGACCGGGAAAACGAGGGCGACCTGGTGATCCCCGCGCAGATGGCCACGCCGGATGCGATCAACTTCATGGCGACCCACGGGCGCGGGCTGATCTGTCTGACCCTGCCGGGCGAGCGGATCGACGCGCTGGGCCTGCCGTTGATGGCGTCGAACAATTCGTCGCGGCACGAGACGGCCTTTACCGTGTCGATCGAGGCGCGCGAGGGCGTGTCGACCGGCATTTCGGCCCATGACCGGGCGCGCACCGTGTCGGTCGCCATCGACGCCAGCAAGGGCGCGGCCGATATCGCCACACCCGGGCATGTCTTTCCGCTGCGCGCGCGCGACGGCGGTGTCCTGGTCCGGGCGGGCCACACCGAAGCCGCGACCGATATTTCGCGGCTCGCGGGGCTGAACCCCGCGGGCGTCATTTGCGAGATCATGAAGGAAGACGGGTCGATGGCGCGTCTGCCCGACCTGATCGCCTTTGCCCAATTGCACGGGCTGAAGATCGGAACGATCAGCGACCTGATTTCCTATCGCCGGCGCCACGACAACCTGGTCAACCAGACCGCGTCCGAACCGGTCACGGCAAAGATCGGCGGCGAATGGCTGATGCGGGTCTTTACCGACGAAACCCAGGGGGCCGAACACATCGTCCTGACCAAGGGTGATTTGACTGACGGGCCGGTTCTGGTGCGGATGCACGCGATGAACCCGCTGGAGGACGCGCTGGGCGTGGGCGACAGCGATCTGAAAGGCGCGATGCGCGTGATTGCCGACGAAGGGCGCGGCGTTGTCGTCCTGCTTCGCGACACCGAGATGAAGCTGGACACCGGCGGCGTGTCGCCGCGCAAGCTGCGGCAATACGGGCTGGGCGCGCAGATCCTGGCGGCGCTGGGCATTCACGAGATGGAGCTTGTGACCAACTCCGGCGCGCCGCGCGTCGTCGGGCTGGAAGCCTACGGCCTGTCGATCACCGGCACCCGACCCATTCCAAAGGAGGCCTGATCCATGGCCGGACATTCCGACAACGTCCTCGAGCTGCCTGCGTTCGACAAACCGACCAAGGTGTTGATCGTCATCGCCCCCTATTACGGCGCGATTTCGGCTGCTCAACTGGCCTCGGCCCGTGCGGTGATCGAAAAGACCGGGGCCAGCCATGACACGGTCGAGGTCCCCGGCTCGCTGGAGGTGCCGACGGCGATTGCGATTGCCCATCGTCAGATGGACTACGACGGCTATGTCGCGCTGGGTTGCGTGATCCGGGGGCGGACCTCGCACTATGATGTGGTCGTGAACGAAAGCGCGCGGGCGATTGCCACGCTGGGCCTGGGCGGGGCGTTGATCGGCAACGGGATCATCACCGTCGAGAACATGGACCAGGCCGAGGAACGCGCCGATGCGGCCCGCCTGGATACGGCCGGCGGCGCGGCGGCGGCGGCCGTGCATCTGATCGCCTTGCAACGGTCGATGAAGAAGGCCGAAAGCGGGATCGGCTTCAAACCCGGATCGTTCCAGCACGATGCGGCAGGCAAGGGGCCTACGGTGGCGTAGAAAAGTCTTGAAGAAAGACTTTTCCCAAATTCTTCGCGGAAGAATTTTTCAAAGAGTTTTCGGCGAAAACTCTTTGCCCCGTGTTGCCAGTTGCGCGCCCCGCAATCCTGTCTTAGGGGGCGCTCATGTCTGACCTTTCCGCCGAAGATCGCCGCCTGCTCAAGCGTCGCATGAAATCCGCCGCTCGGCTTTATGCCGTGCAGGCCTTGTTCCAGATGGAAGCCATGGGCCAAGGCGTCGACCGCGTGCGCGTCGAGTTCGAGGACCACCGGTTCGGCATGGTCACCGAAGAGGGTGCCTTTGCCGAGGGCGACGTCGACCTGTTCCGGTCAATTCTGAACCAGGCTGTCGACAACCAGGTGATGGTCGACCGCGCCACTGATGCCGCCCTCGTCGCGCGTTGGCCGTTGGGGCGGATCGATCCCACCCTGCGCGCCGTGTTCCGGGCGGCGGGCGCCGAGCTGATCACCAAGACGGTGCCACCCAAGGTCGTGATCACCGAATACGTCGAAGTCGCGCGCGCCTTTTTCCCCGAAGGCAAAGAGGGCGGCTTCGTCAATGGCGTGCTGGACCATATGACGCACGCCATCCGACCCGAAGGGTTCTGACGCTCCCCTCGGGTTTGCATATTTCTGAAACAAGGAAGACCTAGGCCGGTTTCCGGCGGCCCAGGGTCAGCCCGGCCGCAAGCCAGGTCAGCAAGAGCGCGCCGGCGGTGCCGGCCAGGAACGTGGCGAACGCCGTGGCGGGGCTGTCGAGCGGCAGCTGGGCCAACGGCGGCCATGGGGCACCGTTGATCAGGGTCACCCCCAGCGTGGCAAAGCCCCAGGCCAGGATTGCCGTCCCCAACGCAAGCGCCATCACGCCGACCGCGCGCCCCCGTGGCCGGCCCGGCAGGTGCAGCAGGCGACGCAGCGCCGTCCCCGCCCGGCCCAGGTCGTGCCCCATGGCCAGGATCGCGGGCACCAGGATCAGGACCAGCACCATGCCGAAACCCAACCCGTAGCTGAGCGTGATCACCGTGGGACGCAGAAACTGCGCCTGCGAGGAGCTTTCGTAGAGCAGCGGCGTCAACCCCAGCACCGTCGTCAGGGTCGTCAGCAGGATGGGCCGCAGCCGGTCGCAGACCGCATCGGTGATTGCGGGCAGCAGGGCGCGGTCCTTGGAATACTCGTCCACCGTGGTCACCAGAACGATGGAATCGTTGATGATGATGCCGGTCATCCCGATCAGTCCTACGACCGAGAACATGCTGAGCGGGACATCCCACCACCAATGGCCCCAGATCGCCCCGATCAATCCGAACGGGATCACCGCCATGATGACGGCGGGCCGCGTCCAGGAAGAGAAGATCCAGGCCAACACGACGTAGATGCCCAGCAGGCAGGCCACCAGGCCCAGCGTCGCGTCGGTCAGGAAATCGCGTTCCTGTTCCGCCAGCCCGCCGAGGGCGTAGCCGACCTGATGCACGGCGGCGACGTCGGGCAGGATATCCTCGGCCAGTTGGGTGCGGATCTCGTTGGCGCGGGCGGCGTCGTCCTGGCTGATGTCACCGGAAACGGTGACCACCTGCACGCCGTTCTCGCGCCGGATCGAGGCGAAGCCGGATTGCACGCGCACGGTGACGATGTCCGATAGGGCGACCTCGCCGCCTGTGGGCGCGGCCAGGCGGAGGGTTTCCAGGAAATCCGCCTCGATCTCACCCTTGGGCAGTTCGACCCGGATGGCACCGGTGCGTGGGCCGACGGGGAAGGTTGCGGCCTCGATCCCGTTCAGGCGGTCACGCAGGGTGCGGCCCAGGGCGTCGATCTCAAAGCCCAGCGCCTCGCCCTGGGGGGTCAGTTCCAGGATCAGCTCGTCCTTGTCATAGGGTAGGCTGTCTTCGACGCCCGAGACTTCGGGGATGCCCGCAACGGCGGCTTTCAGGGCCTCGGCGGCGGCCTTGAGCGTGGCACTGTCGGCCCCGAAGAATTCCACCGAGAGGGCATCGCCGCCGGGGCCGGAGCGCCAGCCGCGAAAGCTGATCTCTTCGGTCAGGGGCAATTGGCGGGCGGCGTCCTGCAACTCTCCGACGAACTGGAAGGAGGAGTAGGGGCGCAGGTCGGCATCGATCAACTCGATCGAGATGGCGCCCAATTGCTCGGGATCCTTATCCTCGGCGGAGGCGAGGGACCGGCCGGAATTTCCCCCGATCTCGGCCAGCACATAGGCCAGCGGATTCTGCCCATAGCGGTCTTCGTAGGTTTCGCCCAGAGCATAGGTGGCGCGCTGCATCTCGCGCATCTGCTCCAGCGTGTCGTCGCGCGTGGCCCCGTCGAGCATGGCGAAATTGCCGGTGACCGACCCCTGTTCCGGCGAGTTGAAGAAGCGCCACTGCACCTCTCCGGTCAGGAACAGCGCGGCCTGGGTCGACAGCAGCACGAAGGCCCCTGCGGCCACAGGATAGCGGGCCCAGATGCACAGGCGGATCAACGGGCGGAACAGCGTCTGCCGTACCCAGTCGAACCCCCGGTTCACGACCCGCGACGGCAGGTCATACCAGTGGTCGCGGCCCTGATGCGTCAACGCGCCGGCCATGTGATGTGGCAGGATCAGGAAACATTCGGCCAGCGAGGCGATCAGAACCACGATCACGGTAAAGGGGATGTCGGCGATCAGGTCGCCGAACCGCCCGCCGATGGCGACCAGCCCGAAAAAGGCGATCACAGTCGTCAACGTGGCCGAGAACACCGGCAGGAACATCCGCCGGGCCGCGTTTTCAGCGGCGTCATAGGGGGACTCGCCCAGGCGGCGGGCGCGGAAATCGGCGTGTTCACCCACAACGATGGCATCGTCCACCACGATCCCCAGCGTGATGATCAACGCGAACAGAGAGATCATGTTGATCGTCAGACCCGCCACCCACATCAGCGCGATGGCCGACAGAAGCGCCACAGGAATGCCCGTGGCGACCCAGAAGGCGGTGCGCGCGTTCAGGAACAGGAACAGCAACCCCACCACCAGCGCGAGGCCCAGCAGCGCGTTGTCCACCAGCAGGTTGATACGCCCGGTGATCGCCTCGGTCCGGGTGCGGATCAGCTCGATCGTCACGCCTTCGGGGGTGTCCTGCATGACCTCGGCCGCGACCGCCTCGACCTGGCGTTGCAGGGCGATGGCATCGCCTTCGGCGGTGCGGTCGACGCGGACCGACATGGCGGGGTTGTCGCCCACGAAATAGGCGCGTTCCCGGTCCACCCCTTCGGAGGTGACGCGGCCCAGATCGGCCACGGTCAGGGCCGAGCCGTCGGCGTTGCGGCGGATCACGATGGCCTCGATGTCGGCCACCTCGCGCCGGGCGGACCCGGTGCGGACGCGGGCATTGGCCCCGGTGACGTCGCCCGCCGGGTCGGCCTGGGCCTGACCCTCGATGGCCTGGGCGAGCTGGGCCATGGTGACGCCATAGCGCAGCAGGTTGGCGGTCGGCACCTCGACCACGACCTCGGGGGCGGCGACGCCCCGGACAGAGGTGCGGGTGACGCCCGCCGCGAACAGGCGGGTGACGAATTCGTCGGTGATCCGCGCCAGTTGGTCGACGCCCACAGGGCCGGTGACGATCACGTCGGTCACCCGGTCGAACCAGCGGGCCTGCCGGACCTGTGGGTCCTCGATCCCGTCGGGCAGGCCGGTGACCCCGTCGATGGCCGCCTGCACATCGTCGGCGGCCGTGGTCAGGTCGCGCCCCGGCTCGAATTCCACCTGAAATGACGCCATGCCTTCGCGTGCCGTCACCACGGTGTCGGCAACCCCGTCGATGGCCAGCAACGCCGGTTCGACCAGTTGCACGATGCCACGGTCCACGTCCTCGGCCCCGGCCCCGTCCCAGCGGATCGAGATGGAGACGTCTTCGACCACCACATCGGGGAAGAACTGCGCCCGCATGTTCGGCACCGCCATCAACCCCGCCGCTAGCATCAGCACCAGAAGCAGGTTGGCGACCGTGCGGTGCCGGGTGAAGTAGCCGAGGATGCCCATGCGCCTAGCCCCCCATCCGCGATTCAAGACGGCTGACCATGGCGGCGGGGACCTCCTCTTCCTGCAACTGGGTCAGCATCCGCGCCTTCACCTCGGACGGGATGCGGGTATTACCCTCCACGAAGGCCTGGATGCGGGCGCGGCGTTCTGGGTCCAGCGTTACCATCTCGGCCACCTCCGGTTCGGCCCCGTCGGGACGGATCGGACGCACCCGGATTCCGGCGCCCAACGCGGGTGAGCGTTCGGCCACCACCTCGCGCCCGTCGATGCGGCCGCGCACGATCACATCGTCGCCCTGGCGGCGCAGGCGGTCCACGGCGACGGTTTCCAGGCGGTCCTCTTCGCCCAGCACGAGAACCTCGCCCTGCGCCGACAGCGCGGTGGCAGGCAGGCGGATGGCGCGGGGCAGGGTGGGTTCCTCGACCACCACGCGGACAAAATCGCCGGGGCGAAAGCCCCGCGCGTCCGACAGCCGGGCAAAGACCAGTCGTCCGGTCTGCCCCTCGCCCACCGCCGGGGCTTCGCGCGTGATCTGGCCTTTCGCCTCGACGTCCAGGCCGAAGACGTCCAGCACCGCCGTCACCTCTGCGCCCACCAGGTTGCCTGCGCCGTCCAGCAGCCGCGCGTGTTCTGCCGCCGACAGGCGGAACGCGACCTCCAGCTCGGTCGGATCGATCAGTCGGGCGACTTGTTCGTTGGCGGTCACCAGCCCGCCGCGCAGGACCGACACCTCGGACAGCTGCCCCGCGAATTCCGCCGTCAGCGTGCGGTCGGCCACGTCGCGTTCCGCCTGGGCCAGGGCGATGCGCGCCCGGTCGATGGTCAGCGCCGCGGAATCGACGCGCGTCTCCGCTTGGGCGATGGCCCCGCGCCGGGTCAGGATCGTCTGTTCGGCATTGGCGAGGGCCAGTTCAGCCGACTCGCGCGTGGCGGCCGCACCCACGCCCCGGGCCGACAGGTCCACCTGCCGTTGCAACGCGCGGCCCTGCAGGTCGCGCTGCGCCTCGGCCCCGGCCAATTCCGCCCGCGCCAGATCCAGGTTGCGGGCCGCATCGCGGGCCTCGGCCTCGGCCCCGGCCAGGTCGGCGCGTGCCACGGCCAGCGCGCTTTCGGCATCGGCAGGGTCGATCCGCAGCAGCAGCTGCCCGGCGGTGGCGGTGCCGCCCTCCTCGAAGCCGGGGGCCAGTTCTACGACGCGCCCGCCGACCGGGGCCCGCAGTTCCAGAACACGCCGCGCGCGCACTTCGCCAAAGGCGGTCAACGTGGGGGTCAGCTGTGTCGCCTCGGCGGTGACGACATTGACGGCCAGCACCCGTTCGCGGGCAGGCGGGCCGCCGCCCTCGCGGGCCTGGCGGTCCTGCAAGGCGGCATAGGTGATCTGTGCCGCCCAAGCCAGCAGGCCCAGCGTCACGGCAGTCAGGAACAGGGCAATAAAACTGCGACGTAGGAAGCGCATGGACTCTCCGATCCAGGGGACCAACTTAAGATAAGGCGCGGACGGCCCATTCCAAAGTTTACACGCAGGCTTGCGTCACTTCCGTCGCAGATGTTCGTCCAGACGGGGCATTATTTCTACAAAGTTGCAGGGCTTGTGCCGATAATCGAGCTGATGGACGAGAATTTCGTCCCAGGCGTCCTTGCAGGCGCCGGGCGAGCCGGGCAGCGCGAACAGATAGGTGCCACCCGCCACCCCGCCGCAGGCGCGCGATTGCACCGCCGAGGTGCCGATTTTCCGCATCGAGACGTGGGTGAACACCGTGCCGAAGGCGTCGATTTCCTTTTCGTAGACGTCGCGGTGCGCCTCGACGGTGACATCCCGGCCCGTCAGCCCGGTGCCGCCCGTCGACAGGATCACGTCGATGTCCGCATCGGCCACCCAGGCGCGCAGGTGTGCGGCGATCCCGGCGCGGTCGTCGCGGACAATGGTCCGTGCGGCCAGCACATGCCCCGCGGCTTCCAGCCGTGCCACCAACGTGTCACCGGACCGGTCGTCCGTCACGCTCCGGGTGTCGCTCACCGTCAGGACGGCGATGCGGCAGGCGATGAATTCCCGATCTGTCACGCGCGGCCCTCTTCCTTGTTTTCCAAATATGCGGGGGGTCCGGGGGGCAAAGCCCCCCGGCGGATCGCCCCCGCATCAGCGGGGGCGAAACCCTCACTTGAAATCGTCGCGGGAATGCCGCTCCGGCAGTTTCAGGCTCTCGTCGTCGCCGAAGGACCGGTTGACCATGCGTCCGCGCCGCACGGCGGGCCGGGCGTCGATCCGTTCGGCCCAGGCCATCAGATGTTCATAGTCCTGCACCGCCAGGAACTCCGCCGCGTTGTACAGCCGTCCCAGGACCAGCTGCCCATACCACGACCAGATCGCCATGTCGGCGATGGTGTAGTCGTCGCCGGCGATCCAGGGCACGTCTTCCAGGCGCTGGTTCAGCACGTCCAACTGACGCTTGGCTTCCATCGCGTAGCGGTTGATCGGGTATTCGAACTTTTCGGGCGCATAGGCGTAGAAATGGCCAAAGCCACCGCCCAGGAACGGGGCGGAGCCCATCTGCCAGAACAGCCAGGACATCATCTCTGGCCGGTTGTCCCCCAGGAAAGCGCCATAGCGTTCCGCCAGATGCATCATGATCGCCCCGCTTTCGAAGATCCGGGCGTTCAGCCCGTCGGTCCGGTCGAACAGCGCGGGGATCTTGGAATTCGGGTTCACGTCGACAAAGCCGGAGCCGAACTGATCTCCCTCACCGATGTTGATCAGCCAGGCGTCGTACTCGACCGGATGCCCGGCCTCGATCAGCTCTTCGAACAGGACCGTGACCTTGACCCCGTTGGGCGTCGCCAACGAATAGAGCTGGTAGGGGTGATCCCCGACCGGCAGGTCCTTGTCGTGGGTCGGGCCGGACACGGGCCGGTTGATATTGGCGAACTGGCCCCCGGATTGGGTGTTCTGCCAGACTTTGGGCGGCTCGTAGGTCATGTGCGGTCGGTCCTTTGGTTAGAGCGGGCAGGGCGGGGGCCAGCCCCCGCGCCCCCGGAGTACTTATGCCGAGAAAAAGACAGGGCTAGGCCCCCAGCCGCGCGCGCAGCGCCAGCAGGTCTGCCCAGGCCTCGCGCTTGGCACCGGTCTGGCGCAGCAGGTAGGCGGGATGCAGCATCGGCAGAACCGGCAGACCAAAGCCCTCGGTCCAGGTGCCGCGCAGCCGGGTGATGCCGCGGCGGTTGAGCACCGCGCCGCAGGCGTGGTTGCCCATCAGGATCAAAAGCTCCGGCGCGGCCAGTTCCACGTGGCGACGCAGGAAAGGCAGCATCATCGCCACTTCGGCCGGATCCGGGTCGCGGTTCGACGGCGGCCGCCAGGGCAGGACGTTGGTGATGTAGACGGCCTGCGCCGGATCCTGTGCATCGCGGGCCATGTCGATCGCGGCAAGCATCCGGTCCAGCAACTGCCCGGCCTGTCCGACAAAGGGTTTGCCCTGGCGGTCCTCTTCGCGGCCCGGCGCCTCGCCGATGATCATCACCCGGGCCGCCGGATTGCCGTCCGCGAACACCAGCGACCGGGCGCCCAGCCGCAGGTCGCACCAGGGGTATGCGGCCAGCGCGTCGCGCAGGGCGGGCAGGGTCGCGGCCCCGGCGGCCATCCGTTCCGCCTCGGTCACGGGATCGGGGTCGGTGCCGATGGGGCCTGCGGGGGCCGCCTGCGCGGATGCGGGGGCCGGGTCCGCCGCCGGACGTGCGGGGGCCGGCATCCGGGGGGGCAGGGCAAAGCGATTGACGGGGCTCGCCTCGACCGCCGTGTCGCAGCCCAGTTCCACCTGCCATTCGAGGGCAGCACGCAGCGCTTCGGGGGACATCTGATCGAGCATGACAGATGTGCTAGCCCGTCTTGTGGCGAAGGACCAGAAGGTCTGCGCCCCGCGCGCAAATGTGATCGGACCGCGTCAGTCGCTGCGCCCCGCCGCCAGGGCCGTGATCCGGTTGAATGTCTCTTTGTGATCCGGCGCGATCTGGGGGATCGGGTGGCCCGCGGCCAGCGCCAGTTTCTGCTGGATCACCCGGAACGCGGCGGACACGACGGACCCGGTTGCCGCCTGCACCGGTCCATCCAGCGCGTCCGCCAGCGGCACGAACCGCGCGCCCGCCGACCGCAGCGCGGCCAGGTAGTCCTGCGCCATTACCGCGAAGAAAGCCACGTTGTGGCCCAGCGCGATGCTGGGCACCGGGGTGCCGAACCAGGCGGCTGCGGCCGCGTGATCGTGGCGCAGCTGGGCGGGGGCGAATGTGAGGAAGGCATCGCAGACCCAGGCCTCGGTCCGGCGGTCGCCTGCTTCGCGTGCGGCAAGCCAGGCGCGGTTGAAGGTCCATTCATAGCTGAACGAGGTGACATCGACCGCCGTATACCGTTCTGCCGTCAGGTGGGCGTTGACCGCCGCCAGCTTGGCCTGCGTCTCGCCCCAATGGCACAGCGGGTGGCGGAACAGGCGGCGAGGGGCGCGGTCCAGCCAGGGGGCCAGGGCCTGACTGCCCGCGTCGATGTCGGCGATGAAAGCGGCGGCGCTGACCTCGGGCAGGTGCGGATGGGAATGGGTGTGGTTGCCGACGTGATGGCCGTCTGCCAGCCAGTCATCCAGAATACGCGCGTAGCCTGGGCCGCGCGCCAGCGGCCAGGAATTGCAGAAGGCATAGACCCCCGCGACCCCCTGCGCGGCCAGCGCCCGGCGGATGTCGGCCACGATGCCCGCCGCCGTGACCCCGGCGGGCGGGTCCGACTGCGGCCAAAGCGGCAGGTCATCAAGGGTGAAGGCTATGTCCATCGGCGGATCCTTTGGACCCATGGGCCGGGCGGGTACGCCTGCTGTCAAGCCAAAGGGGCTTGATCCCCCGGAGATCGCGTCGCAAGACCACCCCATGTTCACGCAACGCCACCTCCTCGGCATCGAGCCGCTGCACCCCGTCGAGATCACCGCCCTGCTCGACCGCGCCGACCATTATGCCGAGGCCACGCGCCGCGGCGAAAAACATGGCGATGCCCTGGCTGGGCTGACGCAGATCAACATGTTCTTCGAGAATTCCACCCGCACCCAGGCCAGCTTCGAGATTGCGGGCAAGCGGCTGGGCGCGGATGTGATGAACATGGCGATGCAGGCCTCCAGCCTGAAAAAGGGCGAGACGCTGATCGACACGGCGCTGACGCTGAACGCCATGCGCCCCGATCTGATCGTCGTGCGGCACCCGCATTCCGGTGCGGTCAACCTGCTGGCCGAAAAGGTCAACTGCGCGGTTCTGAACGCGGGCGACGGGCGGCACGAGCATCCGACCCAGGCCCTGCTGGACGCGCTGACGATCCGGCGCGCCAAGGGGCGTCTGCACCGGCTGACCGTGGCGATCTGCGGCGACATCGCCCATTCCCGCGTGGCGCGGTCGAACATGATCCTGCTGGGCAAGATGGAAAACCGCGTCCGCCTGGTCGGCCCGCCGACCCTGATGCCGTCCGAGGTCGCCGCCCTGGGCGTCGAGGTCACCGACAACATGCAAGAGGGGCTGCGCGACGCCGACGTGGTCATGATGCTGCGCCTGCAAAAGGAACGCATGGACGGCGCCTTCATCCCGTCGGAGCGGGAGTATTACCACCGCTTCGGCCTGGACGCGGCGAAACTGGCGGCGGCAAAGCCCGACGCCATCGTCATGCACCCCGGTCCCATGAACCGGGGGGTGGAGATCGACGGCACCCTGGCCGACGACATCAACCGGTCCGTCATCCAGGAGCAGGTGGAGATGGGCGTGGCCGTGCGCATGGCGGCGATGGACCTGCTGGCGGCGAACCTGCGCGCAGCGGTGTGATCCGTTCACCGGACATTCACCGCTCGGCGCGATACCCTGATCGTCGACATTGAAGGACAGGGTTCAACGGTCGGGCGGGTCACGCCGCGCCCCGCGCGATCATCCGGCGCGGGGGCTCACCGTCCCGCGACCGCCGAGCCCACCCCTCACCCGAGGGTGGTGCCATCCTCACCACCAGCCAGAGCATCTGCCTGGTCTGCCCCGGTCCCCGGTTGACCGCCCTGTCGCCCGGCCCATATTCCGTGGCATGCCCATGGACCTTCCCCCCCGCGACGCCCGTATCCACGTCTTTTCCGTCAGTGATGGTGATCTGACGCTGGCGCATCAGACCTATCTGTCCCGCCTGGACGCGGAACCCCCCGCCGCCACGGCTCTGCCAGAGGCGTTTGGCGCGGCCATCGACGCCACCTACGCGGAGGTCTTTTCGGTCGAGGATATCGCGCCGATGCGCCTGCGCGATTACCTGTCGCAGGCGCACGACATCCCCTCCGACACCCTGGCCGCGGATGCCGCGCGTCTGGATGCCCTTTCTGGCGATGTGGTCGTGCTGGCCCCCCGCGCGATCGAGGGGCTGACCCGGCTGTCACCACAGCCCGAGCTGACCCATATCGGCAGCTATCCCACCGCCGAGGCCGACAACGCCCCCCGAGAACTGCCGCCTGCGGCCAAGCAGCCGCAGCTTGCGACGCCCGCCACGGCCACCGGCACGCCGGTGCAGCGCAAGGTCATCCCCTGGATCGTGATCGGTGCGCTGGTCCTGGCGGTGCTGGTGGTCGCGCTCTTCTGAGGGATCGGGTGCGTCTACCTGCGGCAGGGCGTCACCGCGCCGCGTGGAGCGGTCCGTCGGTGCATCTCCGCCTCTTCCTCTGGCCATGAATACCTCGGGGGTCAGGGGGCTGGCCCCCGGTCCTTGGCTTGCGCCAAGCCGATTGCCTTGGCGCGGCGCGGGGGCTAACCGGGGGGCATGACTGCGACGCTCTTCACCAATGCCCGCCTGATCGATCCCGTCACCGGCAGCGACGCCCTGGGCGAGTTGCGCATCGAGGACGGGCGCATCACCGCCCCCGGACCCGCGGCCCATGTCATCGACTGTCGCGGCAAATGTCTGGCGCCGGGTATCATCGACATCGGCGTAAAGGTCGGGGAACCGGGCGAACGTCACAAGGAAAGCTTCCGCACCGCAGGCCGCGCCGCCGCGGCGGGTGGGGTCACCACGATCGTCTGTCGCCCCGACACCCTGCCGCCCATCGACAGCCCGGAAATGCTGGATCAGGCCCGCGCCCGCGCCGCGGGCAGCCCGGTCCGCGTGCGGCACATGTCGGCGTTGACGCGGGGCCGCGCCGGGACCGAGATGGCCGAGATCGGGTTTCTGATGGACGCGGGGGCCGTGGCCTTTTCCGATGGCACCCATGTCACCCGCGACGCCAAGATCCTGTCGCGGTGCCTGACTTATGCCCGTTCGCTGGGCGCGCTGGTCATCGGTCATCCGCAGGATCCCAGCCTGTCTGCCGGGGCCTGCATCACATCCGGTAAATTCGCCAGTCTGCGTGGCCTGCCCGGGGTTGCCCCCTTGGCCGAGCGTATGGGCCTGGAGCGGGACCTGGCGCTGGTCGAGGCGACGGGTGCCCGCTACCACGCCGATCAGATCACCTCCGCTGCGGCGCTGCCCGCGCTGCGCCGGGCGCGGGACGCGGGGCTGGACGTGACGGCGGGCACCTCGATCCATCACCTGACATTGAACGTTCTGGACGTGGC
The DNA here is from genome assembly GCF_025141175.1 of Jannaschia sp. M317. NCBI lineage: Bacteria > Pseudomonadati > Pseudomonadota > Alphaproteobacteria > Rhodobacterales > Roseobacteraceae > Jannaschia > Jannaschia sp. M317. The sequence continues at coordinate 1,511,712 of NZ_CP081155.1, forward strand.
CGACTATCGGACCTTCTTCAAGATGACCCCGCCCCTGCGCACCGAAGACGACCGTCTGGCCGTGGTAGAGGCGTTGGCCACGGGCGAGATCGATATCATCTCGTCGATGCACACGCCGCAGGACGAGGAATCGAAACGCCTCCCGTTCGAGCAGGCCGCCCCCGGAGCCGTGGGCCTGGAAACGCTGCTGCCCGCCGCGATGCGGCTGGTGCATGCGGGGCACATCGACCTGCCGACGCTCTGGCGCGCGGTGTCTCTGAACCCGGCCCGGCGGCTGGGTCTGGAGGGCGGCACGCTGGAGGTCGACGCCCCGGCCGATCTGGTTCTCTTCGATCCCGACGCGCCCTTTGTGCTGGACCGTTTCAAGCTGCAATCCAAATCCAAGAACACGCCCTTTGACGGGGCCCGGATGGAAGGGCGCGTCCTGGGCACCTGGGTCGCGGGCACCCGCGTCCACGGGCAGGAGAGAGCCGATGCCTGAGATCACGACCGCGCCCCTGACCCTGCTGATTGTCGCGGCGCTCGCCTACCTGCTGGGGTCCGTCCCCTTTGGCATCGTCATGGCGCGGCTGTTCGGGCTGGGCGATTTGCGGGCCATCGGCTCGGGCAACATCGGGGCCACCAACGTCTTGCGTACCGGCAACAAGGTGGCGGCCTTCCTGACGTTGCTGGGCGATGCGGGCAAGGGCGGCTTTGCCGTGCTGGTCGCCCGCGCGGTGCTGGGCGAGGATGCGGCACAACTGGCGGGGTTGGCGGCCTTTGCGGGCCATGTCTGGCCGGTCTATCTGCGGTTCAAGGGCGGCAAAGGCGTCGCGACCTTCCTCGGCACGTTGATCGCGCTGTCCTTCCCGCTGGGGCTGGCGGCCTGCCTGACCTGGCTTGCGGCGGCCGCAGTGCTGCGGATTTCCTCGACCGGAGCTTTGGCGGCTGCGGCGTTGGCCCCGGTCTGGGCGCTGTGGCTGGCCCCGCAGGCGGTGGCGCTTTGCATCGTGCTGGGCGCGATGATCTGGGTCTTTCACCGCAGCAACATCGCCCGCATCCGCGCCGGAACCGAACCCAGGATCGGCCAAAAATGAGCTTTGAGGTCGCGGTCATACGCTGCCTGCGCGGTTATCTCGATTTCTCGGGGCGCGCGACGCGGGCGGAGTACTGGTGGTTTCAGGCGTTCCTGCTGCTTTTGACCTTTGGGGCGCTGGTGCTCGGCTCTCTGTCCGAAACGGCGGGTGGGTGGATGTTCATCCTGGTCATCGCCGCCTTCATGGTGCCGACCCTGGCGGTCGCTGTGCGCCGCCTGCATGACATCGGCTGGTCGGGGTGGTGGCTGCTGCTGACGTTCCTGCCGTTCGGACAGTTGGCCATCATGATCATGTCGGTGTTGCCCGGCCAGGCCACTGAAAACCGTTGGGGTCCGCCAGTATCCGCCGACGTGGCATCGCCTGCGCCGTTGATCCGTTTCGACGACCTGGAGGCAAGCTATTCGCGAACCCGCATCCCCCGCGTCCGTCCCCACCGCGACGACTGAGCCATGCCTTGAACGGGACCTTTCGGGGTGCCACCTTGAAGGGGCGCAACCCCAGGAGGCCCAGATGACCTTTGCCGATGCTGTCCGCCGCTGTCTCACGACCGGCTACGCCAATTTCAACGGACGCGCGGGCCGGCCCGAGTTCTGGTGGTTCGCGTTGTTCGGGTTCGGCGCCAATCTGGCCGTGCAGTTGATCGACGCGATTCTATTCGGCTCAGACGGGATCGGGCTGTTCGAGGGGCTGTTCACACTGGCAATCCTGGTGCCGTCCCTGGCCGTTGGGGCCCGGCGCCTGCATGACATCGACCGAAGCGGATGGTGGCAGGCGATCCTGTTGGTGCCGTTGATCGGGATCTTGGTCATGATCTATTTCTGGGCGCAGCGCGGGATCGAGGGACCGAACCGCTTTGGCCCCCGGGTGCGCGCAGCGGTGCGCCGGGACAGGACAGTCCCCGAAAGCTCTGTGCCCAAGGTACGCCGCTGACCCGCGCCGAAGCGGTGGCCGCCCGGCTGCTGGATCTGCCGCTTGGGGCCTTTCGCGGACAGGCACTGGGGCGCGATTGGCTGGTGGTGCGCACGCTCTTTGCGGGCGGTGCGTCGGAGAAGCTTGTCGCGCGGTCGCTGGACGGGGCGGATTACGTCAGCCTGAACCTTTACCGCCTGGAGGCGGGGCCGCGGCTCAAACCCTGCGAGATGCCAGCGGCCAAGGTCGCGGATTTCGTGGCCGATCTGATCCCGACGCGACCTGTGTAGGGCGGGGTTCACGCCGCCCCCTGGTGCCTAGCGTCGCAGTGTGATCAACAATTCCAGCGCGTCGGCCGTGCGTCGCGTGTTGGCGTAGATCCCCAGGAACAGGTACAGCGCGCCGCCGGTGATCAACAAGGTCAGCGCCCCGCCGATCAGGATCACGGCGGCGGCCAGCGGACCTTCGATCGGTGGCAGGCCGGGGGCGGTGGGCACCGATCCCATCAATGCGCCGATGGCCGCCACGACGATGCCGACGGCGGCCAGAACGATCACGACCGAGATCACGATCTCCAGCCCCTTGATGAAGAAATCACGCATGGCGTCCCCCAGATGTCCGCAGCCGCCCTAGCATGGGCACCGGGCGGCGCGGCGCAAGGGGTCAGTAGCTGTATTCACCGTAGATGCGCGTCAGATCGCCGTTCCAGTCGCCGTGATACTTGGCCAGCAGCTCATCCGCCGGGGCCTGCCCCGTCTCGACGCTTTCGCGCAGGGCGTTCAGGAAATGCGTCTCATCGGGGATCATGCCGCCGGCCCCGGGCATTGCGCGCGCGCGCAGACCCTCGTGGGCGATATCGACCAGTTCACGGGCCAGATCGTGCATCTTCACGCCGTGGGTTTCCGCCTGCAGTCCATCGACCGAGGCCGCGACCCGCAGCGCATCCCGCGTTTCCTGATCCCAACCCTTTGCCAGGTCCCAGGCCGCGTCCAGCGCCGTCCCATCATAAAGCAACCCGACCCAGAACGCGGGCAACGCACAGAGCCTGCGCCAGGGGCCGCCATCAGCACCGCGCATTTCCATGTACTTCTTGATCCGCGCCTCTGGGAACAGCGTCGTCAGATGGTCGGCCCAGTCCGACAAGGTCGGCACCTCGCCCGGCAGGGCCGGCAGTTCGCCGCGCATGAAGTCGCGGAACGACATGCCCAGCGCATTCACGTATTTGCCATCGCGGTAGACGAAATACATCGGCACATCGAGCGCGTAATCCGCCCAGCGCTGGAACCCCATGCCATCCTCGAACACGAATTCGGGGATGCCGGTGCGGGCGTCGTCCAGGTGCCGCCAGGTGCGTGCACGCCAGGATTTGTGGCCGTTGGGTTTGCCCTCGAAGAACGGTGAATTGGCGAACAGCGCCGTGGCCACCGATTGCAGGGCCATCGCAACCCGCAGCTTTTTGACCATGTCGGCCTCGGACGCGAAGTCGACGTTCACCTGCACGGTGCAGGTCCGCCGCATCATGGTCTTTCCGCTGGTGCCCACCGTGTCCATGTAGGCATCCATCAACTTGTAGCGCCCCTTGGGCATCAGCGGCATCTGGTCATGGGTCCAGATCGGCGCGGCCCCCAGGCCGATGAACCGCACGCCGATATGGTCGGCCACCGATTTCACTTCGCGCAGGTGGTCGTTGACCTCGTCGCAGGTCTGGTGGATCGATTCGACCGCCGCCCCCGACAATTCGAGCGCGCCGCCGGGTTCGAGGGACACATTGGCCCCGTTCTTTTCCAGGCCGATCAGCTTGCCGCCCTCTTCGACGGGGGTCCAGCCGTAGGTGTCGCGCAGCGCGCTCAGCACGCGGTGGATCGACCGCTCCCCTTCGTAGGGCAGGGGGGCCAGGCTGTCTTCGCAATAGCCGAATTTCTCGTGCTCGGTGCCGATGCGCCAATCCGTCTTCGGCTTGCAGCCGGATTCCATGTATTCATACAGTTGCGCGGGATCGGTGATCGGCCCGCCGCCGGACTGGGGAATGGACATCGGGGGCCTCTATCTCTGCTCGGGGTTCACGGTTGAAACGCGGGCGAGGTCAAGTCAAGGCCGCGCGGCCCGGACGGCTCCATACGGTGATCGTCGTGGGTGTGCGCGATTGCACCGCGCGCACCATTGCACCGCCATCGAAACCCGGCAGCGGGGCCATGGCATCCAGCAGCGCCTCGGCGTTGTGGGCCCCTTCGGGGATATAAAGCGGCCGCGCCCCATCAGAGGTGAACCGCCAGAACGCCTCGCCCGTGGACGTGCGGCGGAACACCAGTTCCGTCAGGTCGTCCAGCTCTACCGCGCCGCCCATGATCGGGCCCAGGTAGGTGATGCGGCCCTCGTCCACCTCGACCGTGCCCGGGGCCTCCGCCTCGGTGCGGAACCGGGCGTGGCGGACACCGTTGAAGGCCAGGAACCCGCCCAGCAGCGTCAGCGCCAGCCCAAACAGAAACGCCAACCCGCCAGAGGTGGCCAGCAGCCAGAGGCCGGGCACCATCGCGGCCCCCCCTGCCAATGCTTCGCGCCAGCGGGTTATGACGGCGGCGGCTTCGGGTCGGATCATGGTCGGTGCCTCGATTGGAACAGGAGGAGGATAAGCATCCCTGCGCGCGGGACCAAGGGTCATACGGCGCGCTGCGGTCCATCGAAGAGGATGAGCGCGACGGTCCCGGTCCGCACGAACCCCAGCCGCGCGTAGCTGCGCAGCGCCTGCACGGAGTCCGCGAAAAGGGTCGCGCGCGTGACGCCAAGGGCACGGCGTCGGTCCAGGTCGAGTGCGACCGCCCGTCCGGCGAGGCGCGCACCGCGACGCGCGGGCGGCACGTAGACACCACCGACCTGGACAATGTCGGGCAGGGCCGCGTTCAGGCCGGTCAGCGCAAGCGGCGTGTCCCCGTCGATCAACAGCCGCCCCCGGTCCTGCGCAATCCAGCGCGCCACCTCGGCGCGCGCGCCCTCGATATCCTGCGCGCCGGCTTCGGCTTCCCGGTTGGCGGCCAGCCGCCAGAGGGCCGCCTGACCGGCATGGGCATCAAGCGGCACCAGCTTGCCCGGCCCGTCGGGGGTGACAAGTGCATCAAGCGAGAGGCCCATCTGCGGCGCGTCATCGTTCCTTTGCATCGGTGCCTGGGAAAGGCCGCAGGCCGCAAGAAGGGGGCGGGCCACGGCGGCAGGGCCGATGATCCCGTTCAGATCCATTCCGGACATTGCGTGCGCCGCGCGGTTCACGTCCCAACCGTCGGGCGCAAAGGGCAGGGCAAAGCCCGCCCGCGTCAGGCCCAGAACCGCGGTCCCGTCCGTCCAGAAGCGCGTCGCGTGAGGGTAGGTGCCGCGCAGCCCGTGGGCAGCCAGGTTGCTGCGCAGGAACATCGTGTCCTCCGGCATCCGGCTCAGATTGGCGTCGAGGCGGGCGGGGGCCGCCGGATCGTCGGGATCACCGCCAGTCGCCCCGTGCCGCCTGCCAAAGCGTCAGCGCCGCCACCGCCGCCGTATCCGCCCGCAGGATGCGCGGGCCGAGGGCCACGGGCACGGCGAAGGGCAGGGCGCGCAGGCGGTCGCGTTCCTCGGGGGCGAAGCCGCCCTCCGGCCCGATCAGTATCGCGGCGGGGGCGGGGGGGAAGGCCCCGGCCTCGCCGCCCTCGGACCAGAGGGGATCGTCCGACAGCGTCTCGTCGCAGAACACCAGCGCGCGGCCCTCGGGCCAGTCGTGCAGCAGCCGGTCGAGCGTGACCAGATCGGTCACCTCGGGCACGAAGGTGCCACCGCATTGCTCGGCGGCTTCGACCGCGTGGGCCTGCAGGCGGTCGCGGCGGATGCGTTCGGAATTGGTGAACCGCGTGGCGACGGGCAGGATGCGGGCGGCCCCCAGTTCCACCGCCTTCTCGACGATGAAATCGGTGCGCGCCTTCTTGATCGGTGCAAAGATCAGCCAGAGGTCGGGGGGATCGCGCTGTTCGGCCACGCGATCCTCGCAGACCAGCGCGCCACCGCGTTTCGTCGCAGCCTCGATCCGGGCGCGCCACGCCCCGTTCGCCCCGTCGAAGACCGTCAGCGTGTCGCCGGGCGACAGCCGCATGACGCCGGACAGGTAGTGCGCCTGCTCCCGCGTCAGTTCGACGGATTGCCCTGTGCCGACCGGCTGGCCTACATGAAGTCTGACTTTGCTGTCCATGAGGCTCTCTAGTGTCCGAAACGCTCCCCGATCAAGGACAGGTGGCCGACGCCGTCAAGGGCAACTGGGTCGATACCCTGGCCCCGGCGGTCACGCGCCCCTATCTGCGGCTGTCGCGGGCGGACCGCCCGATTGGCACCTGGCTGCTGCTGTTGCCGTGTTGGTGGGGCCTGGTGCTGGCGGTTGCTGCGACCGGGTTCCGGGTCGAGGCGTTGTGGATCGCGCTGGGTTGCGCGTTAGGCGCGTTCCTGATGCGCGGCGCGGGGTGCACCTGGAACGACGTCACCGATCGCGAAATCGACGCGGGCGTCGCGCGCACCCGGTCACGCCCGATCCCGTCGGGGCAGGTGACGCCCCTGCAGGCACTGGGCTGGATGGGGGTGCAGGCGGCGCTGGCCTTCGGGATCCTGCTGACGTTTCACCCGACGGCGATTGCCTTGGGCGTGCTGGCCCTGTTGCCGGTGGCGATCTATCCCTTTGCCAAGCGGTTCACCTGGTGGCCGCAGGTGTTCCTGGGACTGGCGTTCAATTGGGGCGCGCTGCTGGCCTGGGCGGCCTATACCGGGTCGCTGAGCCTGGCACCGGTGATGCTCTATCTCGGCGGGATCGCCTGGACGCTGTTTTACGATACGATCTACGCCTATCAGGACGTGGAAGACGACGCGCTGATCGGGGTCAAATCCACGGCGCGGCGGTTCGGGGACCGTCCGGGTCCCTGGATGAACGGGTTCCTGATGGCCACGGTTGCCCTGCTGTCCATGGGCGTTCTGGCCGCGCTGCCTGTCGGTCCGGCGCTGGTGGCGATGCTGGGGGTCTGGGCGATGGGGTGGCACCTGGTCTGGCAATTGTCCCGGCTGGACATCGCCGATCCGGCGCGGTGCCTGGCATTGTTTCGCGCCAACAGCACGACCGGCCTGATCCCCCTGCCGTTTTTCGCCGTCGCTGCATTGCTCTGATTGCCCAGCCGTTAACGGTTCGCTAAGCACAGCGGACGCATCAGCTGACGGATCCCATGAGCCGCAATCAGACCATCGCCACCACCGCAGCCTTCGTGCTGGCCGCCGCAACCGCAGCGGCCGCGGCCTGGGTTTCTGCCGATTACATCGAACGCAGTTCGCGCGACGCCGTGCGCGAACGGCTGTCGGGTCAGGGGATGGACTGGCTCGACGTGCGCACCGATGGCCTGCAACTGATCCTGACCGGCATGGCCCCCGATGAACGTGCCCGGTTCCGCGCGGTGACCGAGGCGGGGGCTGTCGTCGATCCGGGTCGCGTGCTGGACGCGATGGATGTGCGCGCGTCGGCCCCGGCAATGGCGCCGCGCTTTGCGCTGGAAATCCTGCGCAACCAGGACGCCGTTTCGTTGATTGGCCTGACCCCGGCAGAGACCTCTGGCGAAGGCATCGCCGCCTTGATCGCCCGCGCCAACCTTGATGTCACCGACATGGTGGAACGGGTTGCCTATGACACCCCCGAGACATGGGGCGATGCGGTGGCCTTTGCGCTGACGGCGCTGGACCTGCTGCCGCGGGCCAAGATCTCGGTCGAGCCGGGGCGCGTCAAGGTGACCGCCGTGGCCGACAGCGATCAGGAACGCCGCCGTCTGGAACGGGACCTGAACGCGGCCAAGCCTGCCGGGCTGGATCTGACGCTGGCCATTGCCGCGCCACGCCCGGTGATCACGCCCTTTACGTTGCGTTTCGTCATGCCCGAACAGGGGCGCCCCCGGTTCGAGGCCTGCGCCGTCGACAGCGAGGCGGCCCGCGCCAAGGTTCTGCGCGTGGCGGGCGAGGCCGGATATCAGGGCACGCCCACCTGTGTGATCGGGCTTGGTGTGCCCTCGGCGTCCTGGGGGGATGCGGCGGCGCTGTCGATCGCGACCTTGGCCGAGTTGGGCGGCGGGTCGGTGACCCTGTCGGACGCGGATGTGACGCTGGTGGCGCGTGAGGGCACGGTACAATCCGCCTTCGACACCGCCGTGGCCGAGCTGGAAACCGCGCTGCCCGATATTTTCGCGCTGAGCGCAGTGCTGCCGGAGGCCCCCCAGGCCGAGGGCGGCGAGGGGCAGGTCGAAACCCCCGAATTCACCGCAACCCTGTCGCCCGAAGGTCAGGTCCAATTGCGGGGCAGGCTGTATGACGAGGCGCAGGAGGCGGCGGTGCTGAGCTATGGGCGCGCCCTGTTCGGGTCGCAGCGGACCTATATCGCAACCCGCCAGGACGAATCGTTGCCGCAGGGCTGGCCCGCCCGCGTGCTGGCCGCGCTGGACGTGCTGTCACGGCTGGAAAACGGGGCCGTCGTGGTGCGACCCGATCTGGTCGCCATTCGCGGTGTCACTGGCAACCCCGAGGCCGAGGCCGAGATTTCCCGCATCCTGTCTGACAAGCTGGGCGCAGAGGCGAATTTCCGGGCCGATATCGACTACAACGAAGAGCTGGATCCGCTGCTGAGCATTCCGACGCCCGAGGGCTGCGAGGAACAGTTGAACGCGGTGCTGGTGGAACAGAAGCTGACCTTTGCGCCGGGCGAGGCAGTGATCGACACCGCCGGCGAGGGCCAGCTGAAGCGGTTGGTTGACCTGCTGGACCTGTGCGGGCGCAACGTCTTTGAGGTTGGCGGACATACGGACAGCCAGGGGCGCGAAGTCATGAACCTGGATCTGTCGCAATCGCGGGCCGAGGCGGTGCGCCTGGCCCTGATCGAACGCGGCACCCCGCCCAGCCAGCTGATCGCCAAGGGTTATGGCGAGGCGGAGCCCATCGACGACAACGGCACCGAGGCAGGGCGCGAGGCGAACCGGCGCATCACCTTTACCCTGATCGGTCGTCGCGACCGCGAAGGCGATCCGATCGCCGCAACCGACACCCCGGAAACCGGCGACGCAGACCCGCCGGCCAACACGCCAGAGGCCGACCCCGCCGAAGCCGAAGCGCTTGCCGAAGACAAAGCCAGTGAGGAGGGCGACCAATGAACCGCCTGGAGTTCGTTATCGCCATCGCGGTGATCCTGTTCGTGGCCTTCATGCTGGGCTGGTTCGCCTCCTGGTTGGTGAACCGGTTCAGCCGCGTCACCCATTCCGACATGGCGGAGTTGGAGGATATGGCCAAATCCCTGCACGACGCCGAAGAACAGCGCGACGAGGCGATCACCTACCTGCAGTATCGCGAGCAGGAACTGACCACTCAGGTGACCCAGACCGAGGCAGAGCTGAAGGCCGCCATGGAAGGGTTGCGCGAAGCCCGGCAGGAAGCCGCCGAGCTGCGCGGCTATATCGAGAGCCTGAACGCCTAGGCCGCAAGGACCGCCGCCATCCAGGCCGTGGCGGCGACGATCCCGCCCAGAACACGCAGGTGGTTCCAACGTGTCCAGCCCTGCGCATAGGCTGGCCAATAGGCCTGCGCCGCTGCGCTGCCGTCGGGCATCGCAGCCAGGCGTTCGTTCATCGGCACATTGCCCGCAACGGTCACGCCGATGACCCCCAGCAGGTAGGCCACCGCACCCGCCATGATGGCCGGATTGCCCCAGCCCAGCCACAGCGCCAGCGCCGAGACCGGCCCCAACCCCAAGGTCAGCGTCAGGAACAGCGTGCGGAACACACGGCGGTTGACGATCTGCATGGCCTCGGAGCCTGCCGCCGGTTGCGCCACCGAAAGCGATGGCATCACCAGTTCCGAAAAGGTCAGAAACACGCCTGCGACCAACGCCGCGCACAATGCCATCGCCGCCAGGACGTATGGCAGCAGTCCCGCGTCCCACAGCCCGGTCATGCCGAAACCGCCACGGCGCGGCCCGCGTTGCTGCGGTCGGCCAGTTGGCGCGTCAGGAACACGGCCAGATCGGCACGGCTGATCTTCAGCTTCAGGCCGCGTGTCTCGGGGCCGAACCCTTCGAGGTAGTCGCCGGTGGCGGGGCCATCGGTGAAGGCGCCGGGGCGAACCAGCGTCCAATCCAGGCCGCTGGCGCGGACCATGTCTTCCTGCCGCTGATGGTCCTGAAAGACAGGGCGGAGCAGCGCCCCGAACATGATCCGTTTCCAGAAGAAGTTGAGGTTGGACCAGCTTTCGTGGGCACCCAGTGTGCTTTGCACGATCAGGCGGCGGATGCCGTGGTGCTGCATGCCTCGGATAATGGCCAGCGTCCCCTGCGAGCGGATCGTGCTGCGCCGGGTCATGCCTGCGCCCAGGGTGACGACGACGGCATCCTGTCCCTGCAGCGCGGCGGTAACGGCGGCGGCGTCGGTGGCGTCGCCTGCGATGCGGGTCAGGGCGGGGGCCTCGATGTCCAGCTTGTCCGGATTGCGCGCAAAGGCGGTGACGCGATGGCCCGCGTCCAGCATGCGTTGCGTGGCGAGGCGGCCGACAGTGCCGGTGGCACCGAAGATGATGACGTTCATGGCGGATCCTTTCGAGGTGAGCTTTACACGGTGTAAAGTTGACGTCCCGGTCATAAGTGGTAGCTTTACATGATGTCAAGCGACTCAAAATCCTCCCGCGATCGCATCCTGGATGCCGCGCTCGACCTTCTTGAAAACAAGGGGGAAAAGCCGGTCCGCATGTCCGATATCGCCAAGGCCGCCGGGCTGAGCCGGCAGGCGGTCTATCTCAACTTTCCGAATCGCGCCGAGCTGCTGATCGCCGCGACCCGCCATCTGGACAGCCGTGCCGACGTCGACATCCGGCTGGCCGCCAGTCGGGCCGCAACATCGGGGACGGAGCGGCTGCGTCTTTGGGTGGCGGCCTGGGGCGATTACATTCCGGTCATCCACGGCGTGTCCCGTGCGATCCTTGCGATGAAGGACACTGACCCGGAGGCAGAGGCCGCCTGGGATGATCGCATGGCCGCGATGCGCGACGGGTGCGCGGCGGCGGTGGCGGCATTGCAGGCCGACGGGCATCTGGCCCGCGACCTGTCAGAAACGCAGGCAACGGACCTTCTGTGGTCCTTGCTGTCGGTGCGGATGTGGCAGCACCTGTGCCTTGATTGCGGCTGGTCGCAGGCCGCGTACCTGGCCGAGATGCAGGTCCTGGCGGCGCGGCGCCTGATTGCCTAGGGCACGGGGCGGAGCGTCGAGGCGGGCAGGATCAAGGTGATCCCCTTGCAGGGCCCCTGCGCAAAGCTGGTCGTCCACCACCCCTCCGGGTCGGTTGGCCGGGCCTTTACCGGCAAGGGCGCACCCGCGTCGGCGCAGCCGCGCAACAAGGGAACGACCGCTGCGGGCAGGGGGGCATCGCGGGCGATGAACAGGTCCATAGGCTCGGGCTTTGGCGGGCCCTGCAGCCAGGCCAGCGTGGCAAGCGCGGGCAACGCCAGCACGAAGTAGCCCATCAGCCGCCCCGTGACGTGCCGCGTTTCCTTTTCCAGCATCAGCCCGGCGGCCAGATCCTCTGCCGCGTTGCGAAAGGCCCGCAGGGTGGCGTCGGTCGGGGCGGTGCGGGGGGCGGACGTCAGGTAGGCGGCTTCAACCGACAGGACATCGGGCGCGATCCTGGTCACCAGGTTGGCCAGCGGATCATCGGCGGCCTTGGGCGTGACCCCTCCGGTCGGGCCCTCGGACGGCAATTTGGCCAAGGCGGCGCGCAGGGCAGACAGGCTGCGGTAGCGGTCGTTGGTCAGGCGCGGCATATAGTGGTCCAGCCGGGCGATGACCTCCGCGTCGGTCAGATCGTCCAGCAGGAAGGGATCTTCGGTCAGTGCGTCGCTGACCAACCGCAGACCGGCAATCAGCAGGCCAAGCACGAGGGCCCCGAAGAATACCCCGGCGGCGAAGCTTTCGGGCGGCAGCTTCGGCAGGACCGCCAGCGTCAGGCCAGCGGCCAGCGCCGCGCCGACCCCCGCCAGCGTGACGGCATACCATTTCAGCGTCTCACGCAGGGATTTGCGCCACCCCGCATAGCCCGGCGTCGCAGACCCATCGGCCATGGATCAGCTTCCCGATGTCATTTTGGAGGTGACGACGCCGGGGCGTTCTGCAAGCTGCAGCGCGCGTGCCTCGTCCTGAGCTGTCTTGAGCTGTCTGGTCAGGTCGATGAGGACCGCCGCCGCGTCCGCGCGGTCGCTGGCGGCGGCCAAGCGGTCCAGGAAGGCCGCCAGGTCCTCTGGCATTTCGATGGCGATCTTTCGGGTTGCCATGTTGCCCCCTTGGTCCCGGTCAATGCGTGACCGAAAGGTGCCATCAGCGCGCGATTCGCGAAAGGGGCCGCAAACCCGGCCCCAGCGGATCAGCGGTCGTCGTCTTCGTCGTCGTCCTCGCCCTCGGGCAGGTTGAAGAAGCTGTCGGCGTCGCGGACGTCGCGGGTGTCCCTCGGCTCTTCGTCGTCGGTGCCCGACAAGGTGAAGCTTTCCAGACCGGAGATGTTCGACGGCATCTTCGGCTCGTCCTCCTGGCCCAGCGATTGTTCGGTCGAGACCAGCTTGCGGCGTTCCTCGTCGGTCATGACTTCGCCATCTGCGGCCTTCTTGGCGGCGGCTTTCTGGACGGCGGCGTCCAGCTCGGACTGCTTGCACAGACCCAGGGCGACCGGGTCGATCGGCTGGATGTTCTGGATGTTCCAGTGCGTGCGTTCGCGGATGGCCCCGATGGTCGGCTTGGTGGTGCCGATCAGCTTGGAGATCTGGGCGTCAGACAATTCCGGGTGGAACTTGACCAGCCACAGGATCGAGGCGGGACGATCCTGACGCTTGGACAGAGGGGTGTAGCGCGGGCCACGGCGCTTTTCTTCGCCGACGGCGGCGGCGTTGAATTTCAGCTTGAGACGATAGGACGGCGTCTTCTCGGCCTTTTCGATTTCCTCGGCGGTCAGCTGGTTGTTGGCGACGGGGTCGAACCCCTTGACGCCGACGGCCACGTCACCGTCCGCGATGCCCTGGACCTCCAGCTCGTGAAGCTCGCAGAAGTCGCCGATTTGACGGAACGACAGGGTGGTGTTGTCCACCAGCCAGACGGCGGTGGCCTTTGCCATGATCGGTTTGTTCATCTCGGTCTCCTCTCGGATCAAATCTCTGGACCCCGGGCAAGCCTGTCCCGTCGCCCGGATCAGGGGCTTCCGGGCGGGGCCGGCTGTTCTCGCTTTCGGGGGAACTTGGGGGGCTATATAGGCAAAGGGTCCAGACAGGGGAAGCCCCGATGAAACGCCTTCTTGCCGCGCTGTGCCTGTTGGCCGCCCCCGTTTTTGCGGATGGGGAGCCAGCGGGCGCGTTCGATTACTATGTTCTGTCGCTCAGCTGGTCGCCCACCTGGTGTGCGCTGGACGGCGATGCGCGCCGCTCGCCCCAATGCGAGGAAGGCACGGGATACGGGTTCGTCCTGCACGGCCTCTGGCCTCAGTTCGAGCGCGGCTGGCCCGCCTATTGCCGCACGTCCCACCGCGAGGCGACGCGCACAGAGACCGGGGCCATGGCCGACATCATGGGAACCAGTGGGTCGGCCTGGCATCAATGGAAGAAGCACGGGCGCTGTTCCGGCCTTTCGGCGGGGGACTATTTCGATCTGGCGCGGCTGGCCTATGACCGCGTGAACCGCCCCGCCGTCCTGCGGGAGCTGGGGCGCGAGGTGACGCTGCCCGCCTCGGTCGTGGAAGAGGCGGTGCTGGAGGAAAACCCGGCGCTGGAAGCCGATGGCGTAACGGTCACCTGCAAGGCCGGGCGCCTGCAGGAAGTGCGGATCTGCCTGACCCGCGGGTTGGAGCCGCGGCGCTGTGGCGCGGATGTGATCCGGGATTGCAGCCTGCCCGACGCGTTGCTGTCACCCGTCCGATAGCGCGGGCTCCCTCTCCAGGCAGCGGGCCCAATCGCTGGCGGGCGCAGGGCGACCGAAGTGATAGCCTTGGCCGTAGCGAATACCCAGGTCTGAGACGGCGCAGGCCTGGGCCTCTGTCTCGATCCCTTCGGCGATGATTTCGATGTTCAGGTCGCGGGCCATGCGCACCAGATTGCGCAGGATCGCTTCGGCCCGGCCATCGCCGCCCAACTCGCAGGTAAAGGCACGGTCGATCTTGAGGAAATCCACCGGCGTCTTTTGCAACCGGTCAAGGTTCGACAGGCCGGTCCCGAAGTCATCCAACGCAACCCGCACGCCCTGTGCGCGCAGTTTGTCCACCAGCATGGCGGCGCGTTCCGGCTGGGCGATGACGGCGGTTTCGACGATTTCCACGACCAGACGATCAGGCGGCAGCCTGCGCAGCACCTCTTGCAGCCAGAGACAGCCGGTGCTGCCTGCCCCGTCCAGCACGGTGGCATTGATATTCACCGCCAGGAAGAGAGGGTCCGGCCCATGCACAAAGGGACGCGCCGCATCCTCGGTCAGGGCAGGGAACAGGTCCTCTGTGTGGTCGGGGATCCGGTCAAGCTGATCCACGAAGGCACCCGGCCCGATGACCGCCCCGTCTTCGCGGGTCCACCGCAGCAGCGCCTCCAGCCCTGCGACGCGGTTTCGGCGCAGATCCATGATCGGTTGCAGGTAGTAGCACAGAGCCCCCGACGCGATGCCCTTGATGACCTCGTCCCGCGTCGGGCCCGCAGGCGGCGCGGGGCGGCTGTGGGCCAGTTCCAGACGGTTGCCACCCAAGGATTTGGCCCGCGCGACGGCGGCCCCGGCATGGACCATGGCGCGGCCCCGTCCTTCTTCGCGCGTGGTGGCGACCAGCCCGGCCGACAAGGTGCGCGCGACCTGGCCTTGCGCGCCATGGACATAGCTGCGGGACGCCGTGTCGCGCATCCGCTCCACGACGGCACGTGCAGAGGCGATGTCCTGGTCGGGCAACCAGACAAGAAAGCGGCCGCTGTCCAGGCGCTCCAACCCCAGGCCGTCGGTCAGGATGCGGCGCAGCACGTCCTCGATCTGATTGAGAAGGCGGTCCCCCGTATCATAGCCGTTCACGCGGTTGAGCCCGGCCAGATCGTCGACGTCCAAAAGCGCCAGCGCCCCGTTTCCGGTCTCGGTCAGGGCCAGTCGGGTTGGGGCGACATTTGCAGACGGCGCGTCATCCCTGCGGCGATGGTGCCACCAACTGCAAAACAGTGCTCCGCCTGCGGCTGAACCGATCATCAGGGCGGCAAGGGTCGTGGCCGTGATCATCGGAGTCCTCGATGCTTACGGGGCAGGGCGTGGCCGGAAACCGGGGACACGTGAAAATGCAATGTGGTGCGCCAACGGGCAAAAAAAAGGAACTAGAAAGGTTTCCGGGATGATAGGGCCGCGCGCAAGGTGCCGTCATCCAAATAATCGAGTTCGCCACCCACGGGCATTCCCTGGGCCAAGCCGCTGACCGAGACACCGGTGCCCGACAGCTCCTGCGCCACGTAATGAGCGGTGGTCTGGCCGTCGACGGTGGCGTTCAGCGCCAGGATCACCTCGCGCACCGCTTCCGCCGCGATACGGTCGCGCAGCTTGGGAATGTGCAGATCTTCGGGTCCGACGTCATCCAGCGGGGACAAAGTGCCGCCTAGAACGTGATAGCGGCCCTGAAACACCTGTGCCCGTTCCATCGCCCAAAGATCTGCGACGTCCTCGACCACGCAAAGCTGACCGTTGGCGCGTTTGTCCGATTGGCAGAGCGCGCAGATATCGCCCGTGGTAATATTGCCGCAGTTGAGACAGTTTCGCACGCTGCGGCCGATGTCCGTCAGGGCCTGCGCCAAGGGCA
Organism: Jannaschia sp. M317; assembly: GCF_025141175.1. Taxonomy (NCBI): domain Bacteria; kingdom Pseudomonadati; phylum Pseudomonadota; class Alphaproteobacteria; order Rhodobacterales; family Roseobacteraceae; genus Jannaschia; species Jannaschia sp. M317. The sequence continues at coordinate 1,527,542 of NZ_CP081155.1, forward strand.
GCAACTGTGTGTCGCGCTTTTTGATCAGGTGCAACACGGCACGCCGGGCCGAGCGTGGCCCCAGCCCCGGCAGCCGCGCCACCCGCGCGATCAGATCCTCGATGTCGCGCTGGCCGTCCAATGCGGGATCAGAACGGCAGCTTCATGCCAGGCGGCAGACCCAGACCTTCGGCCATCTTCCCCATCTCCTCGCGGGAGCGGTCAGCGGCGCGGGATTGAGCGTCCTTGATGGCAGCAAGGATCAGGTCTTCGACCATTTCCTTTTCATCGGGCTGAAAAATGGAGGGGTCGATGTCCAACCCGATCAGGTCGCCCTTGGCGGTGGCGGTGGCCTTGACCAGTCCCGCGCCGCTTTCGCCGGTCACCTGAATGTCGCTCAGGCTGTCCTGCATCTCGCCCATCTTGGCCTGCATTTCTTGGGCCTTCTTCATCATCCCGGCCATGTCGCCGAGGCCACCCAATCCCTTGAACATCTCGCCCATCCTTCTGCTTGATCCTGCCTTCGGACCTAGGCGGTGCGGCGGGGGCGGACAAGGGCCGGCGGGCACGCCGGGCCCCGCAGGCCGGATGGTCGGCGGGGCGCGGGTGCGTCTTTCGGGCAGTCAGATCGATGGAACGATCTGACCAATCCTTTCATGGAAACCGACGCGTGTCTCAGGCAGCAGCATTGGCCCCGATGAACCAGGTGTCCTTTTCGACCAGGCGGCTGACCTCGGTGAACAGGTCAGCGGTGTCTTCGTCGCCGGCATCGCCCGCGTCGGCGATCGCCGCGCGCAGGGCCTTGCCGTAGGTCTCGAAGCGGTCGACCAGTTCGGCGATATGCGCCTCGATATCGGTCAGTTCCACCGGATAGGGTGCGAGCGTGGTTTTCTCGGCCACGACCTGCGTGGTCCCGCGTGCGAAACCGCCCATCAGCGCGACCCGTTCGGCCATCATGTCCGTGCCGTCACCCAGCCGGGCCGACACCTCGTCGAGCAATTCATGCACGCCAATATATCCGCGCCCGCGCAGGTTCCAATGTGCCTGTTTCACGGCCAGCCGCAGGTCGATGCCCTCGGCCAGACGGGCGTTCAGCAGGTCGCACATCTGCGCCTGGACCTGGGTGTCGATTCCGGTGACGAAACTCTTGGGCATGGGACCCTCCTTGATGTGCTGTTCGGATCGACAACACCGCAGGAGGTGATTCGGTTTCAGATCTGCCGAGATTTCCGATGGCCGGGCCGGGGGACGTCCCCCGGACCCCCGTAGGCAAGCGGGGGGGCGGTCGCACGCGTCGAGGTCGGTGCGGGCCGCGGAGCGAGGGGCCAGCCCCTCGCGCTCCCCGCGGTATTTATGGCCAGAGGAAGAGGGGACGGATCCGCGTCAGCGGGTCGTCAGTCTTCGTCGAATGGATCCCATTCGTCTTCGACCTCGGCCAGCGCGTCTTCTGCCGCTTCGGCGGCGATGGCGGCGCGGGTGCGGACCTCCAGCAGTCTGGCACCGGGAAAGGCCTGCAGAACGGCCTGCGTCATCGGATGGGCGAGGGCCTCGGCCTCTGTCTTTCGGGCCTGCGCGTCGCGGGTTTCAGCCAGGGTGGGGGCCCCGCCTTCTGTCACCAGCGACACGGCCCAGCGCACGCCTGTCCAGCCCTGCAGCCGTCCGGCCAGTCGGGCGGCGAGGTCCGGGGCCGCGTCGGGGGTCGGCTCGAACTCGATCCGACCGGGTGAATAGCGGACGAGACGGACACCGGTTTCCACCTCTACCAGCAGTTTGACGTCGCGGTTGGCGCGGATCAGCTCGACAATCTGCGGGAAGGTCTGGAACCGGGCCAGAGCCTGTTCGTGGTCCATGGCCAGCGCCGTCGCAGCGCCGGAGCGGGCGACGGGACCACCACCGCCGCCGCCCGATGGCGCGGGGCGCGGGGCGGGTGCGTGCGTGGTGGGCGCGGGCGTGTCGCGCAATTTGCGGATCAGGTCGTCGGGCGAGGGCAGGTCGGCCACGTGGGTCAGGCGGATCACGGCCATCTCGGCGGCCATCATGGCATTCGGGGCCATCGCGACCTCCTCCAACGCCTTGAGCAGCATCTGCCACATGCGGGTCAGGGCGCGCATCGGCAGGCCGGTCGCAAAGGCCTGACCACGGGCGCGTTCGTCCGGGCTGACGGTCGGGTCCTCGGCGGCGTCAGGGGTGATCTGGATGACCGACACCCAATGCGTCACCTCGGCCAGATCGCGCAGCACTGCCATGGGATCGGCCCCGTCGGAATATTGCGCGCCCAGCTCCAGCAGGGCGGCGGCGGCCTCGCCTTTCATGATCAGCTCGAACAGGTCCATGACCCGGCCCCGGTCGGCCAGCCCCAGCATGGCGCGGACCTGATCGGCGGTGGTTTCGCCCGCACCGTGGGAAATCGCCTGATCCAGCAGGGACATGGCGTCGCGCACCGACCCCTCGGCGGCGCGCGCGATGAGGCCCAGGGCATCGCCCGCGATCTCGGCCCCTTCCTTGGCGGCGATCCCTGCGAGGTGGTCGACCATCACCTCCGGCTCGATCCGGCGCAGGTCGAACCGCTGGCAACGGCTGAGCACGGTGACGGGCACCTTGCGGATCTCGGTCGTGGCGAAGATGAATTTGACGTGGGCGGGCGGTTCTTCCAGCGTCTTGAGCAGCGCGTTGAAGGCGCTGTTCGAGAGCATGTGCACCTCGTCGATGATGTAGATCTTGTAGCGCGCCGAGGCGGCCCGGTAATGCACGCTGTCGATGATTTCGCGCATGTCGCCGACGCCGGTGTTGGACGCGGCGTCCATTTCCAGAACATCCACGTGGCGCCCCTCGGCGATGGCCACGCAGGGCTCGCAGGTGCCGCAGGGGTCGGTGGTGGGGCCGCCGGTGCCATCGGGGCCTACGCAGTTCAGCCCCTTGGCCACGATCCGCGCCGTCGTCGTCTTGCCGGTGCCGCGAATGCCGGTCAGGATGAAGGCCTGGGCAATGCGGTCGGCAGCAAAGGCGTTGCGGAGCGTCCGCACCATCGCATCCTGTCCGATCAGGTCGGCGAATGTCGCGGGCCGGTATTTGCGCGCGAGAACCTGGTAGACGGCGGGGGCGGTGTCGGACATGGGCGCGGCCTTTCGGGCGGGAACCGGACTGTTCTACCACCTGACCGGGGCGCGTCCACCGGTTGCGGGCAGGCGGGGCGCGCGCTATCGTTCTGGGGCTGCTCGGGGCAGCTGCCTGATCCGCGGAAAGTCGCAAGACACCCCTTTGGACGACCGGTCAGACCTTCGGTTTCATCCTGTGCCCCACCAGCGGATCGGGGGCGTTTCGGAGGAAACCCCATGCCCCTTACCCTTGAGACTTTGCGAAGATCCGCCAAGCGGTTGCGCGCCGCCTATGAGGCCGGCGACAGTGCCACGATCGCGCGTGTCACCGCCGTCGACCCGCGCCCGGGGCAGCCGCTGCGTCATGCCGATTTCCTGCATATCGTCGCCCGAGAGGCGGGGTTTTCCAGCTGGCCCGCCGCCAAGTTCGCCGAAGAAAGCATCGGCATGGACCGCGCCCAAAAGCGGCACCGGCTGCGGCAGGCCGTCTATTTCGGACAGCACTGGATCGTGGAACGCCTGCTGGCCGAGGACCTGGCCCCCTCGGAGGATTTTGCCCTGGCGATCGTGCTTTATGATCGCGAAGCAGTGATGCGGCGGTTGGCGGACGATCCTGGGGCCGCGGTGCGGATGCTGGGGCCGCGTCGTCCCATTCTGCACCTGGCCTTTTCGCGGCACTTTCAGGCCGCGCCAGAAAAGCGGGCGGACATGTTGGCGATTGCCGCAGCCCTGCGCGCGCAGGGGGCCGATGTGAACGATGCCTGGGACAAGGCACCGGGACAGCGATTGTCCGCGTTGTACGCGACAATCGGACACGCGCGGAACCTGCCGCTGGCGGAATGGTTGCTGACACAGGGTGCCGATCCGAACGATGGCGAGTCGCTCTATCATGCCTGCGAGATGGGGCATGCCGAGGGGGTGCGCCTGCTGCTGGCCAATGGGGCGGATCCTGCGGGGACGAACGCAGTGCTGCGGGCGTTGGATTTCAACGCTCATGACATGGTTGCGGCTCTGCTGGCGGCAGGCGCATCCTTGGCGGAGCCGGGGCGCAGTCCCGCGTTGCACCACGCCGCACGCCGGGGCTGTGACGGGCGGATGGCCGAGATGCTGATGCAGGCAGGGGCCGAGCCCGCGCAGTTGCATGAGGGTGTGTCGGCCCATGCCTACGCGCGGGTTTACGGGGCCAGGGCGGTTGCGGACGCGATCGAGGTGCGGGCGACGGTCCCCGCCCTGACCGAGGCAGAGGCGCTGATGGCGGGGGCCGCAGAGGGGGCCGTGCCATCGGGGCGGTTTCTAGACCCGGGCAAGTTGCCGCCCGGCCTGCGCAACATCATCCGTGATATTGCGCATCTGCCCGACAGCGCCGGGCACATCACCCGCCTGGCCGGGGTGGGGGTCGAATACGACCGACCGGACGGGATGGGGGTGACGGCGGTGCAGGTTGCGGGATGGGCCGGGCAGGCGGCCCCGTTGGCGGCCCTGCTGGCGTTGAAGCCGGATCTGGGTCGAGTAAATGCCCATGGCGGCACCTTGCTGGGGGCGATCCTGCATGGCGCGCAGGAAGGCGAGACCGGCGACCATCTGGCCTGCGCCGAGCTGGCCCTGCGTGCAGGCGTGGCGCTGCCCCGCTGGGCGCTGGAGGGGGCCGGGGACGCGGAGCTGACGGCCTTTCTGCGCGCTTGGGCGGTGGCCCATCCGGGGCAGGTCGTGGACTAGCCGGCGTTGCCTAGACCGGGGCCTCCGGGGGCACCCGGTCACCGATGCGTTCGCGGAAATGACGACGACAGAGCGAAATGTAGCGGTCGTTGCCGCCGACTTCGACCTGGGCGCCTTCGGTCAGGGCGCGGCCCTCGGCGTCGACGCGGATCACCATGGTCGCCTTGCGCCCGCAGTGGCAAATCGTGCGCACCTCGCGCATTTCGTCGGCCAGCGCCAGCAGCGCGGCGGATCCGGGGAAGAGCTCTCCGCGGAAATCGACCCGCAGGCCGTAGGCCATGATCGGAACGTCCAGATCGTCGACCACGCGCGCCAGCTGCCAGACCTGGTCGCGCGACAGCCACTGCGCCTCGTCGATCAGCACGCAGGCGCAGGGGCCCGCGTCCAGCCGGGCGGAGATCAACGCCATGAGGTCGGTATCGCCCGAATAGGTATCGGCCTCGGCGGCGATGCCGATACGACTTGCGATCTGCCCCTTGCCGGCCCGGTCGTCGAAATTCGCGGTCAGCAGATAGGTCTGCATCCCGCGCTCGTTGTAGTTGTAGGACGCCTGCAGGAGCAGCGTGCTCTTGCCTGCGTTCATCGTGGAGTAGTGAAAGTAGAGCTTGGCCATGCCCCGGTCGTGGCGCCCTGCGCCAAGAAAGGGAAGCCCCTGGTGCGGCCCTGCGACAGGAGACGACGTTTCCCAGACGGTTCGGCTTTGATACGGTGCCCCGGAGGGAGATCCAGATGACGGCGGATATCGCCACAGTTTTGAAACGACGCACCGAAGCTCTGGTGAAATCACTGGGGGTGGAGCGGTCCTGCGCCATCATCGGCAAGTCCAAGGCCACGATCGGGCGCTATTACTCGCTCGATGAGGAACACGCGGACCGTTTCATGCCGATCGACGCCGTCGCCCTGCTGGAGGCAGAGGCCGGGCTGCCCTTGGTGACCGACGCGCTGATCGCCCATGCCCTGGGCCCCGAGGTCGCTGATCTGTCCGACCTGTCGGAGGGGGTGGCCCGACTGATGAGCGGGGATTTGCCTGCGGACCAGGCCCTGGCAGAGGCGCGCATCCTTCAGGCCGCCCTGACTGCCCATATCCTGCGATTGACGCAGTCGGGTTAGTTCCGGCTTACCAAGACAGATCCCACCGAATACCCGGCCCCGAAGGAACAGATCAGCCCACGGTCGCCGGCTGTCAGATCGGCGGAATGCTTGGCGAATGCGATGATCGACCCTGCCGAAGACGTGTTGGCGTAATCCTGCAGGATGTTCGGCTGTTCCTCGGCAGTGGGCACGCGGCCCAGCACCCTGCGCCCGATGTAATCGTTCATCGACTTGTTCGCCTGGTGCAGCCACAGCCGTTTCAGGTCGTCGGGCATCACGCCTTCTGACGCCAGGTGATCGGCGATATGGGCCGAGACGAGGGGCAGGACCTCTTTGAAAACCTTGCGCCCGTTCTGGACGAACTGCATGTCGCGGCGGTCTTCCATCTGGTCACGGGTGCGGCGCAGAAACCCGTCGTTGTTGCGGATGTTGTTGGAAAATTGCGTGGCGCAGCGGGTGCTGTCGATGGTGAAGCGCGCGCCCCGCGCCAGGTCGTCGCGTTCCAGCACGAGCGCGGTGCAGACGTCACCGAAAATGAAATGACAGTCGCGGTCGCGCCATTCCAGATGGGCCGAGCAGATTTCGGGGCAGACGACGATGGCCCGCTGGATCGAGCCGGATCGGATCATGTCCGCCGCCGCCTGGATGCCGAAGGTGGCCGAGGAACAGGCGACGTTCATGTCAAAGGCAAAGCCGCCGGTGCCCAGCAGAGTCTGGATCTCGATGGCGATCGCCGGATAGGCGCGTTCGTGGTTCGAGGCGGCGCAGATCACCGCGTCGATCTGACCGGCATCGATCCCGGCCTGGGCCAGCGCATCGGTGCAGGCCGACACGGCCATTTCGGCCATCTGCCCCGGTTCCTCGTCGCTGCGCGGGGCCAGTCGGGGATACATCCGGTCCGGGTCCAGAACGCCCGCCTTGTCGAGCACGTAGCGCTGCTCGATCCCGCTGGCGGAGGTGATGAAATCGGCGCTGGATTGGGGCAGCGCGGCGCGGGTGCCTGCGGCGATTTCATCGGCGTGCAGCGCATTCTGACGGTCCGCGTAGGCGTTGAAGGCGGCGACCAATTCATCGTTTGTGATGACCTGGGATGGCGTAAAGAGGCCGGACCCGGTGATGGCGGCGCGCGTCGAGGCGGTCATGGCAGGGTTCCTCTGGGGGCGGGGACGATGGGCGTGCGCCAACCTGTCGGCGGCACCCGGCCCGGTCAAGACGTGCAAGCCCCCTGTGCCGTAGCGTCAGGCCGCTAGCGCTCTTGCCGCTCTGCCGTCTCGGCGTCTGCCAGTCGGAGTTCGATCCGCCCGCGGTCCCGGTCCCATTTCGCCAAACCCTGCAACGTGACAATTGGCAGGCCCGCGCGGTCGAACAGGCGGCTCTTGACCCGGTTGCGCCCGGGTGCGCCGCGCCCGGTGGCGTCGGGCGGGCAATGGTCGATTGCCAGCACCGGCCGCGCCCCCCGGTCCAGCAGCAACATGTCGACCCGTTCCTGAAACAGGGCGCTGCGGGCCGCCTGGGACACCGCCGATCGCCGCCCGTCACGGACGCTGAACACGGCCCCCAACGCGACCGATGGCGCAATATGGAGCCCGTGGGCGCGGGCCAGGTCAGAGACCCTGCGAAAGGTCTCCTCCCGCTCTTCTGCGCGACCGGAATGGGCACAGAGATCGGCAACCCCCGCCCGGCCCGACCTGCGTGTCAGGAAGGACAAGGCGGAGGCCAGGGGGCCCGGTGTGGGTCGCAGTTGCAGCAGCATCGGACGCTCCCTTTCTTGCGCAGCAGACAAGGGAGATATGGCCGGGATCACATGGCGAGATCAGGGCGGGGTGGTGGCGGCGTTGGTTGCTAAAAATATAGCAATTATAAATAATTAAATGAAAATGCGCATCCGCGCCCACCGGTTCCTTTCGTTGACAGGGGGGCACGGTCCGTCTTTGACTGTGGGATACATTTGTTTGACCCATTCGGATATTCACCCATGACGAGATTTCTTCGCGATCGTTTTCCCCTTTTGCTATTGTGTCTGGTCGGCCTTCTGGCTGGATGCGCGCCGGCATCAGACACGCAACCGGACCCCGGCACCACTTTCGATGGCCGCAGCCGGACCGTTGAGGCGGCGTTTGAGCGGGCGGTGGACAGAACACTGCCGGCCGCGCGGACGACCGGTGCCGTCGCACCGCAGTTGACGACCGATGATTTCGATAAGCTGGTCCATCTGAACCGGGCCGTGGCGGGGGAGTTGCTCAAGAGTTCGGACCGCGTGAAAGCCTATCGGCGCGGCGGCAACGGGCTGCTGATCCTGTCCGGCTTTGCCTACGCCCTCGTGAACGAAAACGCGCCGGGGTCCGACGATCTGGCCGCTGGTCTGTTGATCGCCTTGGGGCTGTCAGAAGGGATGCGGTATTACGGTGGGGCGAAAGCTCATGAGGCGCTGCTGTTGGCAGCGGATCAATCCAATTGCATCGCAAGTGCCGGGGCGTCCCGGATGGATGATAGGGGCACGCCCGACCTGGAGGATGTGGCCCTCCTGTGGGAGGTGACCTTTCTGGTTCAGACGAACCTTCGGCGCGCGGTAAGCCGGAAATCGGTTTCGATTGTCTCGCTGATCGACCGGGTCACCGGGGCCGAAAACCGTGAAGATGCGGAGTACGACCTGACGGTCGCGACCGCGCGCTTGAAGGCCTATGAGCGCTACTCCGGGGCGGCCGAAAAAACGTTCCCGCGCAGGCTTTGGGGATGCCTGGCCCAGAGCAACGGCTGAGGGCCCGGCCGCTGCTATTGCAGCGACCGCACCTCGACCGGGCCTTCGGCCCGCGCCTTCATTGCCAGTGCCGCGGCATGCGACCCGGCCAGGGTGGTGAAGTAGGGGATCCGATCCATCAGGGCGACGTTGCGCATGGACCGCGAATCCTCGACTGCCTGGGCGCCCTCGGTGGTGTTCATGACCAGTTGGACTTCGCCGTCCTTCATCACGTCGACGACCGTGCGCCCGCCTTCATACGCCTTGTTGACGTGACGGCTTTCGATGCCGTGGCGGGCCAGGAATTCCGCCGTGCCGGACGTGGCGAGGATCGAGAAGCCCATGTCGATCAGCAAGGATGCGGTTTCGACCAGCTGCGCGGTCTTGTCGTCGGATTTGATCGACAGGAACACGGTGCCCCCCTCGGGCAAGACGACGCCCGCGCCCATCTGTGCCTTGAGGAAGGCGCGCGCAAAGCTGCGGTCCCAACCCATGACTTCACCGGTGGAGCGCATTTCCGGCCCCAGCAGGGTGTCGACGCCGGGGAAACGGGCAAAGGGCAGCACCGCCTCCTTGACCGAGAACCAGGGCGTGTCCGGGTGCGACAGCATCATCGTGTCGCCCATCGGCACATGCGCGATTTCCGCGTCGGCAGGGTAGGGATCGCGGAGCGGGAAGTTCGACATCGGCTCGCCCGCCATCAGGCGCGCGGCGATGGAGGCGATGGCCGAATCCACGGCCTTGGCGACGAAGGGCACCGTGCGGGACGCGCGGGGGTTCACCTCGATCAGGTAGACCTCTTCGTCCTTGACGGCGAATTGCACGTTCATCAGGCCGACGACCCGCAGCGCCAGCGCCAAGTCTTCGGTCTGATGGCGAATCGTGTTGATGACGTCCTGGGACAGGGTGTGCGGCGGCAGGCAGCAGGCGCTGTCGCCGGAATGGACGCCGGCCTCTTCGATATGCTGCATGATGCCCGCGACATGGACGGTTTCGCCGTCGGACAGGGCGTCGACGTCGACCTCGATCGCGCCGGACAGATAGCTGTCCAGCAGGACGGGGCTGTCGCCGGAGACCACGACAGCGTCGCGGATGTAGCGTTCCAGCTGTGCGGTGTCGCGCACGATTTCCATCGCTCGCCCGCCCAACACGTAGGAGGGGCGGATGACCAGCGGATAGCCCAGTTCCTCGGCGCGCAAACGGGCCTCGGCGTCGGTCGTGGCGATGGCGTTCCGTGGCTGCTTCAGGCCCAGCTTTTCGACCAGCGCCGAGAAACGTTCGCGGTCCTCGGCCAGATCGATGGCATCGGGCGTGGTGCCCAGGATCGGGATGCCCGCCTCGTTGAGCAGGTTGGCCAGTTTCAGCGGTGTCTGACCGCCGAACTGCACGATCACGCCATGCAGCGTGCCGTTTTCCTGCTCCACCCGCAGGATTTCCATCACGTGCTCAAAGGTCAGCGGTTCAAAATAGAGCCGGTCAGAGGTGTCGTAATCCGTGCTCACCGTTTCGGGATTGCAGTTGACCATGATCGTCTCATAGCCCGCGTCCGACAGCGCGAAACAGGCGTGGCAGCAGCAGTAATCGAACTCGATCCCCTGGCCGATCCGGTTCGGACCACCGCCCAGGATGACGACCTTTTTTGCGTCGGTCGGGCGCGATTCGCATTCCGCCTCGCCCATCACGGGCATCTCGTAGGTGGAATACATATAGGGGGTTTGCGCCTCGAACTCGGCGGCGCAGGTGTCGATCCGCTTGAACTGCGCGGTGACGCCCAGGTTCAGGCGGGCGCGGCGCACGTTGTCTTCGGTCCGGCCCGTCAGCTTGGCCAGACGCGCATCGGTAAAGCCCATGGTCTTGAGGCGGCGCAGGTCTTCTTCGACAACCGGCAGCCCGTCGCGTCTGACCACGGCCTCGACGTCCACAATTTCGCGGATGCGGGCCAGGAACCAGGGATCGAACATGGTGATGGCCTGGATGTCGTCGTCCGACAGCCCGGCGCGCATGGCCTGGGCGATGACGCGGATCCGGTCAGGCGTCTGACGGCCGAGCGCCGCCTTGATCGCGGCTGGATCGTCCGGCAGGTCGATTTCGTCGAACCCGGTCAGGCCCGATTCCATAGACGCCAGCGCCTTTTGCATCGATTCGTGGAAGGTGCGGCCGATGGCCATCGCCTCGCCCACGGATTTCATCGCCGTGGTCAGGGTCGGCTCGGAGCCGGGGAATTTCTCGAAGGCGAACTTCGGGATCTTGGTGACCACATAGTCGATGGTCGGCTCGAAGCTGGCGGGGGTCACCTTGGTGATGTCGTTGTCCAGCTCGTCCAGCGTGTAGCCAACGGCCAGCTTGGCCGCGATCTTGGCGATGGGGAACCCCGTGGCCTTGGACGCCAGCGCCGACGACCGTGACACGCGGGGGTTCATCTCGATCACGACCATGCGCCCGTCGGCGGGGTTCACGGCCCATTGAACGTTGGATCCGCCGGTTTCGACACCGATCTCGCGCAGCACGTTGATGCTGTGCGTGCGCATGATCTGGTATTCCTTGTCGGTCAGCGTCAGCGCGGGGGCGACAGTGATCGAATCGCCGGTGTGGACGCCCATCGGGTCCACGTTTTCGATGGCGCAGACGATGATGGCGTTGTCTGCCTTGTCGCGGACCACCTCCATCTCGAATTCCTTCCAGCCCAGAAGGGATTCGTCGACCAGGATCTGCGCCATGGGCGACGCCTCCAGGCCGGTGCGGCAGATGCGCTCGTAATCGGCGCGGTTGTAGGCAACTCCGCCGCCGGTGCCGCCCAGGGTAAAGGCGGGGCGGATGATCGCGGGCAGGCCCACGTGTTCCAGCGCATCCATCGCTTCGACCATGCCGGCGTTGATGTCGTAGCGGTCGCCTGTCTTGGGCGCGGCCACGATCAGGGCCTTGGGGTTTTCGATACCCAGCCGATCCATCGCCTCGCGGAAGAGTTTCCGATCTTCGGCCATTTCGATGGCGGCGCGCTTGGCACCGATCAGCTCGACGTTGAATTTCTCCAGCACGCCCATATCGTCCAGCGCCAGCGAGGTGTTCAGCCCGGTCTGGCCGCCCATCGTCGGCAAAAGCGCATCGGGGCGTTCCTTTTCGATGATGCGCGCGACGACTTCGGGGGTGATGGGCTCGATATAGGTGGCATCGGCCATGCCGGGGTCGGTCATGATGGTGGCGGGGTTGGAATTGACCAGGATGACCCGATAGCCTTCTTCGCGCAGCGCCTTGCAGGCCTGGGCACCGGAGTAGTCGAATTCGCAGGCCTGCCCGATGACGATGGGGCCCGCGCCAATGATCATGATCGACTGGATGTCGGTCCGTTTCGGCATCGTGCCGTCCCCCGGTGCTTTTGCAAATTGTCGTGCGTTTAGGGGCCAGCGCGGGGGGGTGCAACCCCGTCCGGCACGTTGCGGGTCACGGAACATTTACGCAGGGGGAACCCGCAGCCGTAAGGGGGCGTTAACCGTCAATTAGGACACATTTGGCAGACTTGGACGCAAGAGGGCTGATTGCCCGCGTTCCGGGACTGTCGGGGACGACGAAACTTCCAAGACGGAGAGACGAAGCATGCTGCCTTCTGCGATTCTGTTCGGTGCCATCGGCACCTTGGCCGAAACGTCCGAGCTTCAGCGCCGCGCGTTCAATATGGCCTTTGCGATGCATGACCTGGACTGGATCTGGGAACCGGCGATCTATTATCGCATGTTGCGGTCCCCCGGTGGCCGCGATCGCGTGGCCAGCTACGCCGAGGCGGCGGGCGACCGGGTGGATGCAAAACGCATCCACGCCGCGAAAGAGGATTTCTTCCGCCTGTTGGTCCGGAAAGAGGGTATCACCCTCCGCGATGGTGTGAGGGAGACGATCAGACACTGCCACGCCCACGCAATCCCCATGGGATTTTGCACCACAACGTCGGAACGTCAGGTCGATCTGATTTTGCAGGGGCTGGCCCCCGCCCTGTCACGTGACAGTTTCGACTGGATCGGGAACCGGTCCAGGGTCGAACGTGTGAAACCGGCACCGGATATCTACCGCGCGGCCCTGCGGGATCTTGGCGTTCAGGCAGGCGGTGCCATCGCTATCGAGGATACGCCCGAAAGCGCGCGGGCCGCGCTGTCGGCTGGATTGCACGTCCTCGCGGTTCCGGGACGCGCGGCAAAGGGGCGCGCCTTCCCCGAGGGGGTCCAGGTGCTGGATCGGCTGTCCGTCCAGGCGTTGGGCGTCGGTATGAACCTGGCGGCAGAGTGATCGGCACCCGGCCGGGGCGCATGTGACGGTCAGGCGGTCGGCGCAGCACGATTGCAAGGGCAGGACACCCGACAGTGCCCGCAATGGCACAGCTGGGCGTCCCGCGCTCGGGTGGCGGGACCAGTCCGCCCGGTATCCTCATGGGCGCAGCCCCCCGGCGGGGTTGACTTCGCGCGCCCGCCACGGTCAACCGACGCGACCCGAATTCTCCCTTTCGCCGAGCCGCCCGAGGAACCGCCATGCACGCCTATCGCACCCACACTTGCGCCGGATTGACCAAGGAAGATGTCGGCGAAACCGTCCGTCTGGCAGGCTGGGTCCATCGTATCCGCGACCACGGTGGCGTGCTGTTCATCGACCTGCGCGACCACTACGGCATGACGCAGTTGATCTGCGACCCCGACAGCCCGGCCTTCGCCGAGGTGGAAAAGGTCCGCGCCGAATGGTGCATTCGCATTGATGGCACCGTGAAGGCCCGCGATGCAGCGCTGGTGAACGCCAAGATCCCCACCGGTGAGATCGAGGTCTTCGTGCGCGACATCGAGGTACTGGGCAGCGCCAAGGAACTGCCGCTGCAGGTGTTCGGCGATCAGGAATACCCTGAGGAAACCCGGCTGAAGTATCGCTTTCTCGATCTGCGCCGTGACGTGATGCAACGCAACATGCTGTTGCGGTCCAACGTCGTCCGGTCGATCCGCAACCGGATGTGGGACCAGGGCTTCAACGAATTCCAGACCCCGATCATCACCGCCAGCAGCCCCGAAGGTGCGCGCGACTTCATCGTGCCGTCACGTCTGCACCCCGGTAAGGTCTATGCCCTGCCGCAGGCACCGCAGCAGTTCAAGCAGCTGCTGATGGTGTCCGGCTTTGACAAATATTTCCAGATCGCGCCGTGCTTCCGCGACGAAGACCCGCGCGCCGACCGCTCGCCCACCGATTTCTACCAGCTGGACCTGGAGATGTCGTTCGTCGAGCAGCAGGACGTGTTCGACACCATCCAGCCGGTCGTGCAGGGCCTGTTCGAAGAGTTCGGGGGCGGCAAGGCGGTCGACACCGACTGGCCGCTGATTTCCTACAAAGATGCGGCGCTGAAGTACGGCACCGACAAGCCCGACCTGCGCAACCCGATCGAGATGCAGGTCGTGTCCGAGCATTTCGCCGGCTCCGGCTTTGCGATCTTTGCCAAGCTTTTGGAGCAGGACGGCACCGAGATCCGCGCCATTCCGGCCCCCACCGGCGGCAGCCGAAAGTTCTGTGACCGCATGAACAAATTCGCACAGGGCGAAGGGCTGCCGGGGATGGGGTATATCTTCTGGCGCGATCAGGGGCAGGGCATGGAAGCCGCCGGCCCCCTGGCCAAGAACATCGGGCCTGAGCGGACCGAGGCGATCCGCCAGCAGTTGGGCTTGGGCGTGGGCGACGCGGCGTTCTTCCTGGGCGGCAAGCCCGCCGCCTTCGAGGCGGTCGCGGGCCGCGCGCGGACTGTCATTGGTGAGGAGCTGGGCCTGACCGACAAGGACCGCTTTGCCTTTGCCTGGATCGTCGATTTCCCGATGTACGAGGCCGACGACAACGGCAAGATCGACTTCAGCCACAACCCGTTCTCCATGCCGCAGGGCGGGATGGCGGCGCTGGACGGCGATCCGCTGGACGTGCTGGGCTATCAATACGATCTGGCCTGCAACGGCTATGAACTGATTTCGGGCGCGATCCGGAACCACCGCCCCGAAATCATGTTCAAGGCATTCGAGCTGGCCGGATACGGCCACGACGAGGTCGAGAAGCGGTTCGGCGGCATGGTCAAGGCCTTTACCTATGGCGCCCCGCCCCACGGCGGCTGTGCGGCAGGCATCGACCGGATCGTCATGCTGCTGGCCGAAGAGGCGAATATCCGTGAGGTCATCCTGTTCCCGATGAACCAGCGGGCCGAAGACCTGATGATGAACGCCCCGTCGGAGCCGATGCCAGGCCAGTTGGCCGAGCTGGGCCTGCGGAAGATGCCACAGGACTGAGCCAGATGCCCCTGTCCGCCCGGACAGGGGCGCTGTACGCGCAAGACGCTGCACGGCCGCATGTGGCCATGTGCCTGAATGCGCCGCGCCAGGCCCGCAGACGCGGCGGGTAAGACAGTCAGCGCCACGTGCAGATCTGTGTCCAAGTCGCGACGCTGTCCCTCAGGGGGCTTATCACGCAGGGCTCGCCGACCTATCATGAGGATGGTCCACCGGAGCCTGCCATGAGCCTGATCCCGACCCTTGCTGCCGTCCGTTACGGGACCGGCCTGTCGCCGCGCATCGCGCCGCCTGAGGGGCGCGATGAGATGATGCACAAGTTGCAAGCAGCGGATCTGGTCGTTCGCCGGGTGCCTCAACCAGGATGGTCGGCCAAGTTGGACATGACCCGGCGTTGGATGCAGTTCAACAGCCGTAGCAGACGCGATCCGTCCGAGGAAAACCGCCGTCGGCTGCGTCATCAATCCACGGTTTTGCAACGCGCATTCCACGAAGACGCGACACGGATGCTTGTGCGCGCCTCAATCACGGCGGACGGCTTTCGGGAACGTCTCGCGTGGTTCTGGGCCAACCACTTTACGGTTCGGGATGGCGGTGGGCTGCTGCGCCGGTCGGTCGTCGGATACCAGGAAGATGCGATTCGCCCCTATGTGACGGGGACGTTCTCGGACCTGCTGACGCATGCGGTGCTACATCCTGCGATGCTGCTCTATCTTGATCAGTCATCATCGGTCGGGCCGAATTCCGCCCGTGCCGGTGGACGCAGGGGTCTTAATGAAAACCTCGCCCGCGAAGTTCTGGAGCTGCACACCCTGGGGGTCGAGGCGGGCTATTCGCAGGTCGACGTCCGGGAATTCGCAGAGCTTCTGACCGGGGTGACCGTCAGCCGGGACGGGGCGTTGCGGTTTGACGCCCGCGCGGCGGAGCCGGGGGCGGAACGGGTGCTGGGCACCGAGTATGGCGGGCGTCAGGCACGGTTGTCGGATGTGTACCGTGCGTTGGAGGATCTGGCCCTGCATCCTGCCACGGCGGCGCATGTCAGCCGCAAGCTTGCGGTACATTTCATTTCGGACGCACCGCCTGACAACCTGATCGCGCGGATGGTCCATCGCTGGCGCGAAACGGGCGGTAATCTGCTGCGGGTGTATGATGCCATGCTCGACCATCCCGCTGCCTGGCAACCGGATCTGACCCGCGTGCGTCGCCCGTTGGAGTTGATGGCGGCCACGGCACGCGCACTGGGGATCGGGGCGGAGCTGACGTCGCTCGCCGGTCGCGATGTCCGGCAGAGGGTATTGTCCCCGCTGGCGGCGATGGGGCAGCCGTTTCAGCGCCCGGCCGGGCCCGATGGCTGGCCCGAGGACCCAGAGGCCTGGATCACGCCTCAGGGTCTGGCAGAACGGATCGCCTGGGCGATGAAGGCGCCCGGTTGGGTGCCCGAGATGCCGGATCCGCGTGATTTTGTGGACACGGCCTTGGGGCCGTTGGCCAGTGCGCGCACCCGCTTTGCGGCGACCGCGGCAGAGGACCGGGCCGCGGGGATCGGGCTGGTTCTGTCCTCGCCCGAATTCCAGAGGAGATGACGCCATGACCCTCCCGTTTGATCGTCGACGGTTTCTGGCCACGGCGGCCTGTTCGCTGGCCGCGTCGCCGCTGGTGACGCCCGTGGCCTTTGCAGCGCTGCCGACGGACCACCGGTTGGTGGTCATCATCCTGCGCGGGGGTATGGATGGTCTGGATGTTCTGCACCCCTACGGCGACCGCGATCTGACCCGCCTGCGCCCCGGATTCGACATCGGCCCCGCTGCCGGGGCGGTCGATCTGACCGGTTTCCACGCGATGCATCCCGCGCTTGCCCCGCTGGCCCCGCTTTGGTCGGCGGGGGATCTTGGCTTTGCCCAGGCGGTCAGCACGCCCTACCGCGACAAGCGCAGCCATTTCGACGGGCAGGACATATTGGAGGCCGGGACCGCGGGGGATGTACCGGATGCGGTGCGCCGCGATGGTTGGCTGAACCGGTTGCTGACCCTGCTGCCGGGGGCGACGGGGCGCACGGCGCTGGCGGTCGGGCGAGACGAGATACTGCTGTTACGGGGGCGCGCGAACCATGCGGCCTGGACACCCGAGGCACGGCTGGACCTGGCGCAGGCAACACGCGACCTGTTGCTGCATGTCTATCACGACGATGCCCTGTTCCGGGAAACAGCGGAGGAAGCTTTGCTGTTGTCTGCCGAAAGCCTTCAGGCATCTGATACGCGCAATGCCAACGACCGGATGTTCGCCTTCGCCGCCGAGCAGTTGCGCCAGGAGTCCCGGATCGCGGCCATGTCGCTGGCCGGGTGGGACAGCCATCGCAACCAGCCGAGGCAGATCAGCGCAGCCTTGGGACGGCTCAGCGACGGGGTGCTGCGGCTCAGAACCGATCTGGGACCTGCCTGGGCCAAGACGGTCGTGCTGGCGATGACGGAGTTCGGGCGCACGGCGGCACAGAACGGGACGAACGGCACGGATCACGGCACCGGCGGGACGATGATTCTGGCGGGCGGTGCGCTCAAGGGTGGGCAGATCTGGGGCGAATGGCCAGGCCTGGCCGAGGCACAGCTTTATGACCGGCGCGACCTGATGCCGACAGGCGACGTGCGGGCCTATGCGGCCTGGGCCCTGCATGGGTTGTTCGGGGTTGATCGCGGGTCCTTGGGCACCGTTGTCTTTCCGGGCTTGGATATGGGGCGCGATCCCGGATTGCTGGCCTGACGGAAGGCTTGCCTGCCCTCGGTGTTCATGTCTTGTTCCGGGGCATGAGCTACAAACGCCCGCATCGGTTCGATATCATCGACCGCGCCTTTCCGGTGCGCCTGACCCTGGCTGTTGCGCCGGAACAGAACATGTTGGTCAATCGCGCTCTGACCCGGACGGCGGGGACGGGCAATTACGGGGTCACGCCGGCCCGCCTCTGGTCGTCGCAAAAGGCGCATCACCTGCACCTTTACACGGTGCATGACGCGCTGATGTTCCTCGCCGCCTGCCCACAGGCGCGGCTGATGTCGGAACGCTATGACGGCCCGCCGCGCTAGGCCTGGGGGCCGGACAAGCAAAAGCCGCGTCGGTTTCCCGCGCGGCCTCGGCTGGTTGGCAATCTCGTAAGCGGGTGCTTACTTGATCTTGCCTTCCTTGTATTCGACGTGCTTGCGCGCGACCGGGTCGAATTTCCGCACGACCATCTTTTCGGTCATGGTGCGGGCATTCTTTTTGGTCACGTAGAAGTGGCCGGTTCCGGCGGAGGAATTCAGCCGGATCTTAATCGTGGTGGGCTTCGCCATCGGGTGTCTCCTGCGTCGGGTGGGGGGACAATACGCGCCCAGCCCCATCTATCCGGAGGCTGCCTTCTATCCGACCCGCGCCCACTGTCAAGCGCAGTGGGCAGATCAATCGGGATTGGTCCAATCTAGACGCATGACGATGCTGCCCTGCGCGGTTCCGGGGGCAAAGGTGACCTCTGCCTGGATCGGCTCGCCGTGCACGTAACTCAGGTCAACGGGGGCCTGCCCGGTATCCCCGCGCCGCGCGGAGGCGAGGGCACGGGCTACGGCGGCCCGGTCGTCATGATGCCAAAGGCTGGAAATCTGCAAACCCGACAGATCGCCGGGCCGGTCGAAGCCCAGATCCTTGCTCAAACCCCGGCTGAGGGTCGCAATCCGCCCGTCTCTGGACAGCAGCGCCATACGCGCCTTGGCGCGCGCGACGTCCTCAACCGCCTCTGGCGAGAGTTTCGCGTTTGAGCATGGCTTATCGTCTGCGTGCAGTTTCAACGGTCAGACTTCCAATTCATTTCCCCATGGGAAAGCATGACCCCTGGTCGCCGTATGGCAAGCGTCTTGCCCGGAAAATGCTGAAAAAAGCGGCGATTCTGCCGATTACTGTGGATCTGGCGGGGTGCGGGGGGCCTGTAAGCGGGATTCTGTTCCCCGGATTTCTCCGGTTCGACGACCATTCCTCTGAACCACGAATCGCTTCGCGGCCTCTAGCTGCCAACCCGGACCCCTGCGGCAAAGCGCCGGAGCGTCTTGCGACGCGGTGGGTCCCTATTCGGCGTTGCTCCCGGTGGGGCTTGCCATGCGGGGACTGTTACCAGCCCCCCGGTGGGCTCTTACTCCACCGTTTCACCCTTACCGCAGGCACGCCTGCGGCGGTCTGTTCTCTGTGGCGCTGTCCGTCGGGTTGCCCCGCCCGGGCGTTACCCGGCACCGTCGCTTTGTGGAGTCCCGACTTTCCTCGAAGGTTGCCCCCCGCGGCCGTCCGGCCCCCCGCGCGGCGGGGTTAGGCCGTCACCCGCGGCTGGTCAACGGGGAACCGTCGCGCCAGGTCCGCCACGATGGCGCAATCACGCCCATCCAGCGGCCCCGACGCCCAGGGCCGAAAACGCAACCGGACGGCGGTCAGCACCCTGTCCGGGGACACGTCTGCGGTCCAGCCGGCGATTTGGGCGTCGCGCAGAAAGGCATCGCTGTCGGGCGCAGCCGGGCCCTGCCTGGGCCAGACGGACAAGCCGCCGCGCGCCAGACGCAGCCAATCGAAGCGCGCGCCCGGATCGATCTTGCGCCCGGGGGCACAGTCGGAATGGCCGATAATGTTCTGCGGCGGGATGTCATGGCGGGCCGTCAGATCCCGTAGCAGCCGCTCTAACGCGTCCATCTGGTCGGCGGGAAAAGGGGAATAGCCGTCGTTCGACAGCTCGATGCCAAGCGACCGGGAATTCACGTCGTCGCATTCGCCCCAGCGGCCCGCGCCCGCGTGCCAGGCCCGGCAGGCGTCAGGGACCAGCTGAGTGACCTCTGCCCCTTCGTCGATGATGTAGTGGCAAGAGACCTCGGTCGACGGATCGCAGAGCCGCTTGATCGCAGGTTCCGCCCCGCCCATCATGGCAGTGTAATGCAGGACAATCAGGTCCGGCGCATCGTATCCGCTGCGTCGGGGACCATGATTCGGTGAGGCGACGGTCCGCACCGGGCCGTCAGTTGCGCACGAGGTTCTTGTAGAGACCCGGGTCCCAGCGGCAGGCGTTGCCGTCGCCGTCCGGGTCCAGGTTCAACCGGTCGCGGGCCGGACCACCGGCCTCCAAGAACGCTTCTTGCGCGATGTCGTCGCTGCGGTAGCCTTGGCAGTTGATCTGACTGCGGCGCGCGCTGGCCAATGGGTTGCGGCGGAAGCTTCCTTCGGATCCCAGGGGGCGGGCCTGCTCGATCGCATAGGTGATGATGTTGGGTCCATTGTCGGCGGGACGCTCCAACTCGGTCGGCTGGACCAGCTCGAACTGCTGGCGGGCAGCACGGACCCGCGCGGCATCGTCCTGGATGGAGCGTTCGGCCGCGACCGCGTTGAAGTCCTGCTCTTGGCTGAGGCCGGGATTGTCGCGATCCAGGTCTGCCGCCGGGGCCCCGGTGGCCAAGGGGGCAACCGGGCCGCCGGGCAGCACGGTGGCGGTCGTCGCCGTGGGCAGCGGGGCAGGGGCGCCGATGTCCACCGGATCGGGGGTCACCGGATCGGGCCGACCCAAGGCGGCGCGGGTCTGGCTGGCCAGGACCTCTGCCTCGGTGGTGGGGGCCTGAATGGACTGGCTCGGCGTGGGGGCGGCCTGGCGCAGCTGCGCCTCCCGGCGGCGCTCGGCCTCGGCGCGCAAGGCTTCCTGGCGGGCGGCTTCGGCGGCGCGCCTCTGGGCGAACTGATCGGGCGTGTCAAAGCCCGCCCCCGATCGCGCGCCGCTGTCGGGCACGGGCGGCTCACAGGCGGCCAGCACTGCAACGGAAAGGACGGACAGGATCAGGGATGTCGCGCGCATCAGGGTGCCTCTGGGTTGTCGCGGGCCCTCTGAGGGGCCCTTGACGATGGGTCTTACCACCATTTCTCCGGGCGCGCCACGAAACCGGCACGCTGCTCCAATGTGTAGGCCACGTCGAGCAGGGCGCCTTCTTCCCAGGGGCGCCCGATCAGCTGCAAACCCATGGGCAGGCCGCGACGGTCCTGGCCCGTGGGCACCGCGATGCCGGGCAGGCCCGCCAGGTTCACCGTCACCGTGAACACGTCGTTGAGGTACATTTGAATCGGGTCGGCATCCTGCATCGCGCCCAGTTCGAACGCCGACGATGGGGTCGCGGGCGTCAGGATGGCGTCGACGCCATCGGCGAAAACCGTTTCGAAGTCCTGCTTGATCAGGGTCCGCACCCGGCGGGCGCGGTTGTAATAGGCATCGTAGAATCCAGCGGACAAGACGTAGGTGCCGACCATGACCCGGCGCTGCACCTCGGGGCCAAAGCCTTCGGCGCGGGTTTTCTCGTACATCTCGGTGATGCCGTCGCCCTGGGACAGCTTGGCACGGTGGCCAAATCGGACGCCGTCATACCGCGCCAGGTTCGACGAGGCCTCGGCGGGCGCGATCACGTAATAGGCGGGCAGGGCGTATTTCGTGTGGGGCAGAGAAATGTCGCGAATTTCCGCCCCGGCGTCGCGCAGCATGGCGATGCCGTCCTGCCAAAGGGCCTCGATCTCTTCGGGCATACCGTCCATGCGGTATTCCTTGGGAATGCCGATGACCTTGCCGCGAATATCGCCGGTCAACATCGCCTCGAAGTCGGGGACGGGGAGGTCGGCAGAGGTGCTATCCTTCGGGTCGTGGCCCGACATGGCGCGCAGGAAGATGGCGGCATCGCGCACGGTGCGCGTCATCGGTCCCGCCTGATCCAGCGAGGACGCAAAGGCCACGACGCCCCAGCGGGAGCAACGGCCGTAGGTCGGCTTGATCCCGGTGATGCCGGTAAAGGCGGCGGGCTGGCGGATCGACCCACCGGTGTCGGTGCCGAGCGCGCCCAGGCAAAGGTTCGCGGCCACGGCGGCGGCGGACCCGCCCGATGATCCACCGGGCGTCAGGTTGGCGTCGGAATTGCCCGCCCGCCAGGGGTTCACGGCATTGCCGTAGGTCGACGTCTCGTTCGAGGACCCCATGGCGAATTCGTCCATGTTGAGCTTGCCCAACATGACCGCGCCCGAGGTGAACAGCTTGTCGGTGATCGTGCTCTCATACTCCGGCTTGAAGCCGTCGAGGATCGCGGATCCGGCCTGGGACGCGACACCCTTGGTGCAGAACAGGTCTTTCACCCCGATCGGGATGCCGCACATGTCGGGCGCGTCGCCGCGCTGGATGCGCGCGTCCGCGGCACGCGCCTGAGCGCGCGCGATGTCCGGCGTGTGGTGCACAAAGGCGTTGAGCGCGCCCGCCCCGTCCACGGCGTCCAGATGCGCCTCGGTCAGGGCCAGGGCCGTTGTCTCACCGGCGCGCAGCATGTCGCGGGCCTGGGCGATGGTCAAATCGGTCAGGGACATTATTCCACCACCTTCGGCACGGCAAAGAACCCTTCGCGGGCATCGGGGGCATTGGCCAGAACGGCCTTGGGCTTGCTGCCATCGGTCACGATATCTTCGCGCCGCTTCAGCCGCTGCGGCGTCACCGAGACCATGGGCTCGACGCCCTCGACGTCGACTTCCTGCAATTGCTCGATGAAGCCCAGAATAGCGTTGAATTCCTGGGCGAGCGGCTCCAGCCGGTCGTCGGGCACGGCGATCCGGGCGAGCTTCGCCACCTTGCGCGCGGTTTCCTTGTCGATGGACATGGGGCCTCCGGGGGTTTCGGTCCGGGGCGGTCTATCCCCGGTGCGCCCGGTGTTCAATATCGCTCGCTCAGAGCGACATCGTGATCTCGGCCTGAAGGCCACCTTCGCGCCAATCCAGCGTCAGATCGCCGCCGATCGCGGCCAGCAGGGACCGGATGATCCGCGATCCGCCCGCGCGGGTGGGCACGGCGACCTTGGGGCCGCCCTCCTCCTGCCAATGCAGGCGCAGGGACGTGCCCTGGTTCATGGCTTGCGCGGCCACGGTCACATGCCCGGTCTCGGCACCCAGCGCGCCATGTTTGACGGAATTGGTCGCCAGTTCGTGCAGCGTCAGCGTCAGCGGTGTGATCTGCGCCCGCCCGACGCGGAAATCGTCGCCGGCGATGGTGAACTGGGACGCGCCCAGTGGCGCATAGGCCGTCAGGATCGTGCGCAACACATTGCTCATGGAATCGGTCGACTGGTCGTTGGACCGGAACGTGTTGAAATGCGCCTCGCCCAGAACATGGAGCCTTTCGGACAGTTGCTTGGAAAAGCTGGCCACGTCCTCGGCTTCGCGCGCGGTCATGCGGATGACGCCGGACATGACGTTGACGATGTTGCGCAGACGGTGGATCTGTTCCTCCACGTCCAGAAGAGCGGCCAGACGCTCTGCCTCGCGCTTGACGGTGATGTCCAGCTGAGAGCCGAACAACAGCACCGTTTCACCCGCCGCGTTTTGAATTGGGCCCAGTTGCAGGGCGTTGATGAAACGCTCGCCGTTCTTGCGATAGTTGACGATTTCCACCACGGCCTGCTTCTGGTCGCGCACGGCGGCGCGCACCTCTTGCAGGCTTTCCTCGGTGGTGCCGGGGCCCTGAAGGAACCGGCAATTGCGGCCCAGGACCTCGTCGGGGGCGTAGCCCGTCAGATCCAGAAACGCCTTGTTCACGTAGACAATGGGATTGTCGGGGGCTTTCGGGTCGGTCAGGCACAATGGCACCCGCACTTGCGACATCAGCCCGTCAAGCGTCAGCTCTCCGAGCATTGCCACCTGGGCAGGTTGGAATGAATTCGGCATCACGTCGTCCAGTAACGAGCGGTTGCAGGTCCACTCGCGCAAAGCATGGCAAGTTTGCCGACGCTGGGCAAGTTGACGGTGCATCTGCTCTTGCGTTCCGCCCCCGGTCGGGCGTATCTCGGGGGCCGAGCGCGGGCGTTGTGTAGTGGTAAGACCTTAGCCTTCCAAGCTAATGACGCGGGTTCGATTCCCGCCGCCCGCTCCAGATCTTCCGTGACGTCAAACGCCCAGCAGCCCCCTCAGAATCGGGAGGGCGAAGGCTGCGGCGATGCCGACGACGGCCCCGATGGCCGACCGCATCCATAGTTTCAGCCGTTGTGGAATCGTCGCGGCCAGCACCGTGCAGACGATGCCGTAGAAAATCAGCGGGACGAGGTCGATCATGGCGGCGCTCCGTGTCCGTTCCGCAGACAACGTCGCGCGGTCGCCCCGCCGGGGTCAAGTCCGGGGGCGGCGTCCTGCCAGCTTGCACCCCGGTGCAGGCCTCGTTACCCCCAAAGACGTCGAAGACGGAGAAGACCATGGCCGAGATCGCCAAAGAGGCCGACCGCGAAGGGTCGAAACGGATCGGAAGCTTGCGGTCCCTGACCCCGTTCTTCCGCCCGCACATCAAGATGGTCCTGGCCGCTTTGGCTGCGCTGGTCACAACGTCCTTCGTGTCGTTGGTCCTGCCTCTGGCCGTGCGCCGGGTTGTCGATGGGTTCCAGACGGGCACATCGGAATTGCTGGATCAGTATTTCGGCGCGGCTCTGGCCATTGCCGCGCTGCTCGCCGTGGGGACGGGGCTGCGCTATTACTTTGTGACGCGCCTGGGCGAACGGGTCGTCGCAGACATCCGCAAGGCGGTGTTCGACCGCATGATCCGCATGTCTCCGAATTTCTACGACGGCATTCTCACGGGTGAGGTTCTCAGCCGGATCACCACCGACACGACGTTGCTGCTGTCGGTGATCGGGTCCTCGGTCTCGATCGCGCTGCGCAATATCCTGGTGCTGATCGGCGGCATGGGCCTGATGATCTGGACCGCGCCCAAGCTGTCGGGCCTGGTCCTGTTGATCGTGCCCGCCGTGATCGTCCCGATCATCCTGCTGGGACGCAAGCTGCGCAAGCTGAGCCGCGAAAACCAGGATTGGATCGCGGAATCCTCGGGCCGCGCCTCCGAATGGTTGCTCAGCGCGCAGACCGTGCAGGCCTATACATTCGAGGGCGAAGCGGCGGGTCGTTTCGCGGATGTCACCGAGAAAAGCTTTCTGTCCGCCCGCACGCGCATTCAGGTGCGGGCGATCATGACGGTGATCGTCATCTCGCTGGTGTTTGCGGGCATCGTCGGCGTTCTGTGGATCGGGGCGCGGGACGTGCGCGCCGAGGTCATGTCCATCGGCGAGCTGATCCAGTTCCTGATCTATGCCATCCTCGTGGCCGGTGCCGTTGCCGCCCTGTCCGAGATCTGGGGCGAGTTGCAGCGCGCGGCCGGCGCGACCGAACGCCTGGTCGAGTTGTTGGAGGTCGAGGACGACGTCAAGGACCCGGCCCAGGCCGCCCCCCTTCCGGACGGAGAGGCGATTGCCTTCGAAGACGTCACCTTCCGCTATCCGGCGCGGCCCACGGTCGCGGCGCTCAAGGGCGTTACCTTGCATGTGACACCGGGCGAGACGGTGGCCCTGGTCGGTCCTTCGGGCGCGGGTAAATCGACCATGATCCAGATGTTGCAGCGGTTCTATGACCCTGACGAGGGTCGGATCACCCTGGGCGGCACCGATCTGCGTGACCTGGACCGCGACGCGTTCCGCGCGCGCATGGCGCTGGTGCCGCAGGATCCGGTGATCTTCGCGGCCTCGGCGCGCGACAATATCCGGTTTGGCAACCCCGGTGCCAGCGACGCCGAGGTAGAGGCCGCGGCCCGTGCCGCCGCCGCACATGATTTCCTGGCAGCCCTTCCCGAAGGCTACGACACCTATGTCGGTGAACGCGGCGTGATGCTGTCGGGCGGGCAGAAACAGCGTATCGCCATTGCCCGTGCCATCTTGCGCGACGCTCCGATCCTGCTGCTGGACGAAGCGACCAGCGCGCTGGATGCGGAAAGCGAACGACTGGTGCAGGATGCCGTGGCCCGCATGGCCGAGGGGCGGACCACCATCATCGTGGCGCACCGCCTGGCGACCGTGAAACAGGCGGATCGCATCGTCGTGATGCAGGACGGGGGCATCGTGGCGCAGGGGACGCATGACGAACTTGTGGCCCAGGGCGGTCTTTATGCGCGATTGGCGCGGTTGCAGTTCACCGATGGACTGGCGGCGGAATAGTCACCCCAACGAGACGGTCCAGTTTCCACCGCGATCCTCGAACTCGTAAGTGTATCTGAAGTTGTTGCAGACGATCGTGAAGCCACGGGACATCAGGAACGGTCTGGCCGCAGAGATACTGTCGCAACGCCATCCCATCGCGCGGATCATGCCGACCCCGGGGTCTATCAATCGCAGCATGTTTTGACGCGGCATGTCACGCGTATCGGCGATCATCGCGTCGCGTTCTATCGTGACCGACTGCGCCGTTGCGGGAAGACCAAGGGCAAAGATCGCTAGCAGCAGTAAAATCGGGTTCATACGGCGCATGGCCTGTCCTGTCTCGTTTTTCGGCCCGAGGATTGCTGGGAATGGGTTAGGATCAAATTAACTACTGAAAAGAAGTATGAGGAAACGCCGCTGCGTCGCACTTGTGTTCCCTCGGGGCGGTGTACCATCGTCGCAGACATGCGTTCCGGAGGGGGAACTCGGTTCAATAGGGAGGAACGGATGGCTTCTTTCGCCACCAAACAGGACATTCTCGACATCGAGGCGCAAGAGCCGTGGGAAAAGGCGCGACCGGCGACCACGCTCTATGAGCTGTTGTCCAAGACGGCGGCGACCCATGGCGACCGCCCGGCCTTCAGCTTTCAGCTCTTCTCGGGGCCGACCGACAAGGCCGAGACGCTGACCTGGACCGAGTTCAAGGGCCGGATCACCCAGGCCGCGAACCTCTTCCGATCGCTCGGTGTGGGCGAAACCGACACCGTCGCCTATGTCCTGCCCAATTGCACCGAGACGGCGACCGTCCTGCTGGGCGCCTCCATCGCGGGCATCGCCAATCCGGTGAACCCGCTTCTGGATGCCGAACAGATCGGGGCCATCCTGCGAGAGACGAACGCCAAGGTCGTCGTCACCCTGCGTGCCTTTCCCAAGACCGACGTGGCCCAGAAGGTCGCCGAAGCGGTCAAGCTGGCCCCCAACGTCGAAACCGTGCTGGAGGTGGACCTGCACCGCTATCTGACGGGGCTCAAGAAGCTGATCGTACCGCTGATCCGTCCCAAGAACCCGGTGTCGCATCATGCCAAGGTCAAAAGCTTCGTCGCCGCGGCGGCCAGGCAACGGTCCGATGCCCTCGATTTCGCGGACAGCGACGGCGACCGCGTGGCGGCCTATTTCCACACCGGCGGCACCACCGGCATGCCCAAGGTCGCGCAGCACACCTATGACGGAATGATCTACAACGGCTGGATCGGGCACCGTCTGCTGTTCTCGGAACAGGACGTGGTGATTTGTCCGCTGCCGCTGTTCCATGTCTTCGCTTGCCACGTGATCCTGATGGCGATGCTCGCCTCGGGCGCGCACGTGGTGTTCCCGACGCCGCAGGGGTATCGCGGGGATGGCGTCTTCGACAACTTCTGGAAACTGGTGGAACGGTGGCGCGTGACCTTCGTCATCACAGTGCCGACCGCCATGTCGGCCCTGATGCAACGTCCGGTCAACGCGGATGTGTCGTCCATCAAAACCGCCTTCTCCGGATCGTCCCCCCTGCCGGTGGAATTGTTCCGCCGGTTCGAGACGGACACGGGCGTGACCGTGGTCGAGGGATACGGCCTGACCGAGGCCACCTGTCTGGTCAGCTGCAACCCGGTCGACGGCGAGAAAAAGATCGGCTCTGTCGGGATTCCCTTCATGCACACCGAGGTGCGCATCCTGATGGACAAGGGCGAAGGCCCGGTCGATTGCGGCACAGATGAGGTGGGCGAGATTTGCGTGGCCTCCCCCGGCGTGCGTCCGGGCGCGACCTATACCGAGGCCGCCAAGAACGCGAACCTCTACCATCACGAGCGGTTCCTGCGCACCGGCGATCTGGGCCGCATCGACGCGGATGGCTACCTTTGGATCACCGGCCGCGCCAAGGACCTGATCATCCGCGGTGGTCACAACATCGACCCCGCCGAGATCGAGGAAGCGCTGGCCGGTCATCCCGCCGTCGCCATGGCGGGCGCCATCGGTCAGCCCGATGCCTTTGCCGGCGAATTGCCCTGCGCCTATGTCGAACTCGTCGCCGGGGCCACGGTCACGCCGGCAGAGCTGTCGAAGCATTGCGACAGCCACGTCCACGAACGCGCGGCCCGGCCCAAGTACATCGAGATCTTGGACGAACTGCCCAAGACCGCCGTGGGCAAGGTCTTCAAGCCCGACTTGCGCCGCCGCGCCATCGCGCGGATCTACGATGCGGCGCTCGCGGATGCGGGCGTGAATGCCAAGGTGGCCGAGGTGGTCGAGGACAAGAAACGCGGCCTCGTCGCGCGGCTGGAAAAGACCGGCACAGTCGAGGAGCGGGAGGTCGTGGCCGTGATGGGCAACTACACTCGCCCATGGGAATGGGTCTGAGACCGGAGATCAAATCCTTCGAAGGATTTGACCATTTTCTTGCAAGAAAATGGCCCCCTCGCGGGGGCCAGCACTAACAGTAGTCGTGGGGTGCCTGACTGTGCAGGCATCCCGTATTGCGTCACCTGGGGCTGACGTCTGGGGCCGGTTTAGTCCAGCGCGACCAGGTCGGAGGCGGAAGAACGGCCATCCCGGCCCTCTCGCATCTCGAACTCAACCTTCTGATTGTCGCGCAATCCGGTCAGACCGGCGCGCTCGACAGCGGAGATATGGACAAAGATGTCCTTGCCGCCATCGTCGGGTGCAATAAAGCCGTAGCCTTTAGTGGTGTTGAACCATTTCACGGTGCCAGTGGCCATTCCCGTGTCTCCTTCGTGGGTCGTGCTGCCCGCAACATCGCGGCAGAATGATGCCCGTGGCCCGAAGGGAAGTCAGACCTGCATGGCCGAGGCACCCTTTTGAGGTATAGGCCGCATGAAAAACGTCAAGGGGAAGCCCCGGGCGTAGCGGAGGGAGACGAAATCGTGATAGTTCTGAACGGCCTGAAGACCTGCGATACTTGCAGAAAGGCGCTCAAGGCGGTCCTGGCTGCCGGTCTGGAAGGCAGATTGCGTGATTTTCGGGCGGAGCCGCCAAGCCGGGATGAGGTGGCGAAGTGGCATGCGAATCTGGGTGACGCGTTGCTGAACACGCGTTCGACCACCTGGCGCGGCCTGTCTGAGGCGGACCGGGCGGCCGACCCCATCGACCTGATGCTGGCCCACCCCGCCTTGATCAAACGGCCGGTGGTCGAGACGGAAGGGGTCTTGATGCTCGGCTGGGCACCGCCGACGCAAAGGGCGCTGGGCCTTTAGGGGCGTGGGGGCCTGCGTCAGGCCTGTGGCATCCGCAGCACGACATTGTTGCCGCCGCGCTGATAGCTGAGGGTGCCGTCACCGATCGCCGTCACCCGGCCCCGGTCCAGACGGTCCCCGACCTCCACCTTGACGTAGCGCCCGTTGGCAAGCCGAACCAGGGCACGCCGGGCGTTCGGGCGGCCGTAGACACCGATCAGATTGATCCGGTTCAGCCGCAGCACATTCCGCTCCGTCGCTGCGCGCGCCACGCTGCCACCGGGCGCGCGGGTGGCCTGGGATCCGCTGTCGACCGATCGTGCGGCGGGTGTCGCTGGGGCAGCCGGGGCCGCAGCGGCCTGTTCGCGCCGTTGCGTCACGATGCGCGCGGCGTCCCGCTCGACCGAGCGGGGGCGGCTGCGGGGACGCTCGGATGCGGGCAGGGCCAGCGGCGATACCGGTCCGGATTGCACGACGGCGGCGACCTCTACCGGGGCGTCGGCCTGCGCCTCGGCCACGGCGGCATCGGTCGCGGCGGCCAGCGATGCCGCAGCCGCCTGTTCCGCGGCGGAGCGCGCCGCCTGAGCCGTGGCGGCGATCTGAACGATGGCGTCTGGACGGGCGCGGGGCCGTACGCGGGTCAGTTCCGCGCGCGTGAAACCGCCATTTCGCGTCCGCTCCACCAACTCGGCGGCGTCCTCGGGGCGGGGCACCGGACGGACCCTGCGCAGGATCTGCTGCGCTTCGTTTTCAAGCGCGTCCTCCGCCTCGGTCGTGCCACTTGCAGAGGTCGCGCGTTGGACCGGGAAGACGTCGGGCCGACCCAGCACGACGGTATAGCCGCCGGGGGCGAGGGTGCCCTCCGGGGTGGCCTCGACCAGGCCGGTCTGCGCATCGGTGGCAAAGGTCGTGCCCGCTGGTGCGGGGTTGGTCTGAATGGCGACCCCGTCGGCGGGCGGCTCGGCCCGGGGCAGGGCCACGGCGTCGCCCCAGGCGATGTCCGGGTCGATGGAGGCGACGTAGATATCCTCCGCGGTTGCATCTGCGGGCGCGACGGGGGCCGGCAAGGCGGTAAACTCCCCGGCGGCCTCGAAGCGTTCGATGAAGGTGGAAGGCGTCGTGTCCAGCGTCGGGGCCAGGTCCAGCCCCGGCGGGGCCGCGATGTCGGGGGCCACGATCGGAAGGATCTGTTCATCCGGCAGGCCGGTCGGCGCGGCCTCGGGCAGGCGCAGCAGCGGGTCGGCCAGCGCGACGACCTCGGGCGGGGTGGCCACGGGATCCGTCTCTGGCACCGCCGCAACGGGCGTGGCACCGGGGGCGGGCAACAGGGCCGCGATGTCGACCTCTGGTGTGGTCTCGTCCGGGGTCGGCTCGGCGACGGGCGGCAGGACAGCGGTGGCTTCGACCGCAGGCGTTTGCGGTGCAACGGGCACTTCGGCCAGGTCATCGCCACCCAACAACAGTGATCCGACGGCCACGAGGAACAGCAGGATCAACAGCCCGACGGTCAGGGCCAGGCCAAGCCGCGCGCCCCCGGGACGCGCAGGCGTCGCAGCCTTTTCCCGCGCCAGACCAGGCAGGGCCAGGGCCGCGGCCTCTTCTTGCCGGATACGGGCCTCTTCGCTTTGCTTCGGGTCTGCAACGCGGCCTTTCTCGCGCAGGCGCTGCATCTTGTCTGTAAGGGTCGAAAGGGCCCGCGCGGCAACGACGCCGGGCCGCTTGCCCGTCACTTCGGGCTGCGGCTCGGCCAAGGCGGGCGTGACTTCAGGGGCAGCATCGGCGTCGCCTTTGGCCACCGCCACGGTCGGGGCCGCGGGTGCATCCCGACTGGCGACGAGCGCGGGATTGGTTGCGGGTGTCTTGGGCGCAACGGTCGGAGGCGGTGCAACCTTGGGGGCCGTGGCGGGCTTGGGCGCGGCCGGTGGGGTCGACAGGCGGCGTGTGACACGGTCCAGACGCTCGCCGCTGGCGGCCCGCGCGGTCGGCTCCGGCGCGGCCTTGCGGCTTGTGCTGAAGCCGGGGACGATCAGCGGCGCATCCTCGGACGCCGGGACGTCCAGGGGTGTCGGCGGCGGCGTGGCGGCCTTTGGTTTGGGCGCGGCGGGGGCCTTCTTGGGGGCTGGCTTGGTCTGAGCCAACGTTTCTGCCGCGTCTACGGTCGGCGGTTCGGCTGGCGTGGGCGTGGCCGGGGGCTGCGCGACCGGCGCCTCTGGGGCGCTTTCGGGCAGGGCCGCGACAACCGTTTCAGACGATGCGGGGCGGTGGCCCAGCGGGACCGGTGGTTCGGACTTGGGCGCCTTGGGCGTAGGGCGCGGCGCGGGCAGGGCCGCGAACCCTTCGGGCAGGTCCACCTCCAGCGGCGCGCCCGCCAAAAGCTCCGCCGCGATGCCAGTCTTGCCGAAGTTCGGCAGGCCCGGATAGGCAGGGTCCTTCGGGTTGGCCATGATGACCACGGGCCGAAAGCCGTAATCGGCGGCAAATGTCTCTGCCTCCAGCAGGGTTTCGAGCGCGACAACCGCAACCTGCAACCGATCCCCCCGTTCGACATAATCGAAGGTCAGATCCTCGACCGGGTAGGGCGTGCGCCCCTTGAGCAGCGCGCGAATCGTCTCTTCTGGCCGACGGTCGTCGCGTTCCAGCGAGGTATAAAGCAGCTGGCTGTCCGGCAGGATCAGGATCGAGATGGCATCCGCCCCGACACGCGCCTGCGCCCGGTCCCGCAGATCGGCCAGGCGGTCCGGCATGTCCGGGGTGTCCAGCCGCACAGCCCCTTCGCGCCACCATCCACCCTCGGGCGCGCGGCTGAGGACGGCGATGCCGTCGAGCGATAGGTCCAGGGCGATTTCGGGTCTCATACAAATCGCTCTAACACGCTCGGCCCCCGGGCCGGAAGTCTTGCCGTGCCAGGGAACAGGCACCGGCGGGACGGTGCCGGCACCTCGCGTTCGTCGGGCCTTTGTGTGTTGTGGGTTGTATGAGTGGACTGATCGACTGGTCTGTCCTGGCCCCGGTTCCTTATGAAAATGAAACGGTTGCCATGATCGCCTGCAATGCCCGTCGCGGTGCCGACCAGGCCGCAGCGTGACGGGCATCGCGCCTCGGCCGGCAGGCATCCACGTCAGCCGGTGCGATGCACCGTCTTGGCCGCAACGCGCCAGCCGCATCGCAGATCTGGACCCTTGCAGCAGCAAAACCGACGGGCGGCTGTCAGCGCGCGATCGGATCGACGTCGCCGAGGAAAGCGGAGCGCGACGGCCAATGGTTGCATCCGTCTCGCAAAGTCAGGGGCGCGCGGGCAGCGGGTCCGGCGCCGTTCTGCGCGCGCAGCGGAGGGTGCATCCCGCACCTCGATGCCTTTGCGGGGTGTGGGGCAGACTGACATCGGCCCTTGGCCCTGCCGGGCAAGACCCCGCCTATGGCTGGTTTTCGCGGCTGACCTTGGCGCAGGCATCGCTAGGGTGCGCACGAACGCCATCTGACGGAGCCTGCCATGCGCGCCCTTTTAACCTGTCTACTGTTGGTCCTGCCCTTGGCCGCCCCCGCGCAGCAGGGCGCGGCCCCACGCCTTCTGGTCGAGGGGCGTGGCGAGATATTGGTGCGGCCCGACATGGCGACCGTGACCTTGGCCGTCGTGCGCGAGGCCGCCGAGGCGGCGACGGCCATGGCCGACTTGTCGGAGGCGACGGCGGCCGTTCTGGCGCGCGTCGAAGGCGACGGGATTGCCGCGCGGGATGTGCAAACCGGCCAGTTGTCTCTGCAACCGCGCTGGGACCATTCGGAAAACCGCACGACCCCACAGATCACAGGCTATGTCGCACGCACGACGCTGGACGTCCGGGTGCGTGACCTGGACGCACTTGGCCCCCTTCTGGATGCGGCGGTGTCGGATGGCGCGAACGGGTTGGAGGGCTTGCGCTTCGGCCTGAGCGACCCGCGTGCAGGCGAAGATGCCGCGCGGCGTGCCGCGGTGGCGGATGCGCTGGCCAAGGCGCAGATCTATGCCGAGGCGGCGGGCATGAATCTTGGGTCCATCGTCTCGCTGAGCGAAGGTCAGGCGGCCGTGCCGGGCCCGGTGATGATGGAAATGGATGCGATGCGGTCCATGCCGGTGGCCGCTGGTGAGGTGGCGCAAGTCATGACGGTCACCCTCGTGATCGAGATGATCGCCCGCTGAGGGAAAGGGCAAAGCCTTTTGCCAAGGCTTTGCCCAAACGTTCGCCTTAGTCAGACCTTGGCCAGCGCCTGTTCCAGGTCCGCGATCAGGTCATCTGCATCCTCGATCCCGATCGAGACGCGCACGACCTCCGGGCCGGCCCCTGCCGCCGTCTGCTGCTCCGGCGACAGCTGCCGGTGCGTGGTCGAGGCCGAGTGGATGATCAGCGACCGCGTATCGCCCAGGTTGGCCACGTGAGAGAAGATCTCCAGGTTGTCGACCACCTTCACGCAGGCGTCGTAGCCCCCCTTGAGCGCGAAGGTGAACAAGCCGCCCGCTCCCTTTGGACAGACCTTCTTGGCCAGGTCGTGATAGGGCGAGGACGGTAGGCCCGCGTAGGTGACGGCTGCGACTTTCTCGTGCCCTTCCAGCCAGGCGGCGACCTTTTCGGCGTTTTCCACGTGGCGCTGCATCCGAAGGCTCAGCGTTTCGGTGCCCATCAGGGTATAGTGCGCCGCCTGTGGGTTCATCGTCATGCCAAGGTCACGCAGGCCAATGGCGATCGAATGGAACGTAAAGGCCAGGTTGCCGAAGGTCTCGTGGAACTTCAGCCCGTGATAGGCCGGTTCCGCCGCCGACAGCGATGGGAACTTGTCTGACGCGGACCAGTCGAACTTGCCCGAATCCACCACGCAGCCGCCGGTGACTGTGCCGTTGCCGGTCAGGTATTTGGTGGTGGAATGGACGACCAGCGTCGCGCCATGTTCGATCGGGCGCACCAGGTAGGGGGTGGCCGTGGTGTTGTCGATGATCAGCGGCACGCCCGCAGCATCGGCCACATCTGCGATGGCGCGCACATCCATGATCCAGCCGCCGGGGTTTGCGATGGCCTCGCCAAAGACGGCGCGGGTGTTTTCGTCGATGGCATCGGCCACGGCCTTCGGGTCGTCAAAATCAACGAACTTGGCCGACCAGCCGAACCGCTTGATGGTCTGGCTGAACTGCGTGACCGTGCCGCCATAAAGGCGCGTCGAGGCCACAACGTTGCAGCCCGGCTGCATCAGCGGAAACAGCGCCATGATCTGCGCCGCATGACCCGACGAACAGCAGACAGCGCCGACGCCGCCTTCCAGCGTGGCGATCCGTTCGCCCAGGACCGCGACCGTGGGGTTGGTCAGGCGGGAATAGATGTAGCCGACTTCCTGCAGATTGAAGAGCGCGGCGGCATGTTCGGCATCGCGGAACACATAGGCCGTGGTCTGATAGATCGGCGTCTGCCGGGCACCGGTGGCCGGGTCGGGCCGGGCGCCTGCGTGGATCTGCAATGTGTCGAAGCCGTATTGGCGGGTCTCGGTCATTTCTTCCTCCTGATCTGTCCGAACGGCACGATAGAGAAGGCGGAGGCGGGCGGCTACAGGGCGCGGCGCGGAATCTGTGCACAGCAGGCACCTCGCGCGGCAAAGCCCCGCGCGCGGGGCCGTGACGCCTTGACCGCCCCGACCTGCGGTGTAGGGAAGGGGGAACGACCGCGCGGAGGACCGACAGATGGCCAGCTTGCTCAAACGCCTTGTGACCTGGTGGGACGGCGACTCCATCGGGACGCGCCTTTTCACCTCTCGCTTTGGCAACAAGGTCGGAGAGGACGCGCAGGGCAACGTGTTCTATTCCAATGCCGACGACAGCCGACGTTGGGTGATCTACGATGGGGACAACGACGCCACGCGCGTCGATCCCGAATGGTATGGCTGGCTGCACCACACCTTCAAACAACCGCCGACCGAGGCGCCGCTGGCCCACAAGACCTGGGAAAAGCCGCATCAGACGAACCTGACCGGGACCGATGGCGCGTTCTTGCGCCAGGGGTCGATCCGGCGTGCCGACGTCAAGCCCGCCTCCGACTACGAGGCCTGGAGCCCCGAGTGATGCGGACGCTCGGCCTTGCGCTGACGCTGGCCCTGCTGGCGGGTGCGTCAGATGCCCAGGCGGTGCGCACCGGCGTCGGGCTGGGCGCGGTGCTGCGCACGCTCGACAAAAGCTCGGGCGAAGTCATCGACGTGGAAATGGCCGCCGGGCAGACCATGGCCTACGGGCCGCTTCAGGTGACCTTGCACGAATGCCGCTATCCGTCGAACAATCCGGCGGGCGACGCCTTTGGACTGTTGCAGGTCGTCGACGCGCGCCAGGTGCAGGAGCTGTTCGCGGGCTGGATGGTCGCCTCTTCCCCTGCGCTGAATGCCCTGGAACATCGGCGCTATGATGTCTGGGTGCTGCGCTGCCTGACCGGGGACGACTAGGCCCGCAGTTCCGCGATGACGTCCTCGGGCTCCGGCACGGGATGGGGCAGGCGCGCCGAATGGCTGAGCGCGCTTTTCAGGCGGGCACGATAGGTGTCGCGCGCGATTTCCGCCCCCCCGAGCGAGGCCAGATGATCGGTCAGGAACTGCGTATCGAATAGCTGGAAACCGCCCTGGCGCAACATCGCCACGGACCATGCCAATGCCACCTTGGAGGCATCCCGCCGGCGCGAAAACATCGATTCGCCAAAGAACGCGCCCCCCATGGCCACCCCGTAAAGCCCGCCGACCAGTTCCTCGCCTTCCCAGACCTCGACCGAATGGCCAAAGCCCAGGCGGTGCAACTGCCCGTAAAGCCGGGCGATGGGCGCGTTGATCCACGTCTCCTCGCGATCGGCGCATCCGGCAACCACGGCGTCAAAGGCCTCATCGACGGTCACGAGAAAGCGCCGTTGCCGAATGACCTTGGCCAGGCTGCGCGACAGGTGAAACCCGGTCAGCGGCAGGATGCCTCGCTCCTGCGGGTCGACCCAGAAGATGTCTTCATCGTCCTGGGCTTCGGCCATGGGAAAGACGCCGCTGGCATAGGCCATAAGCAGCACTTCGGCCGTGATTTCGGGCACGTCGCGGGGCATGGGATCAGCTTACGCGCTGCGACGGCCGGGCAAAAGAACCCGATCGCCGCAAAAGATCACGATTGCGGGGGAGGGGGGACCAGACTTTTCGAAAAGTCTGGTCAAATCCTTTGAAGGATTTGATCCCCGATCAGCCCAGGTTCGTTTCAAGCCACTTTTCGAGCCAGTGGATCGTATAGTCGCCGCGCAGGATGTCGGGCTCCTGCAGCAGGGCGTCGAACAGCGGGATCGTCGTGTCGACCCCATCCACGATCAATTCGCCAAGCGATCGATGCAAGCGCGCCAGGGCCTCGGGGCGGTCGCGACCATGGACGATCAGCTTGCCGATCAGAGAGTCGTAGTAGGGCGGGATCCGATACCCGTCATAAAGCGCGGAATCCATCCGAACGCCCAGCCCCCCCGG
This sequence comes from Jannaschia sp. M317, assembly GCF_025141175.1. Classification (NCBI taxonomy): domain Bacteria; kingdom Pseudomonadati; phylum Pseudomonadota; class Alphaproteobacteria; order Rhodobacterales; family Roseobacteraceae; genus Jannaschia; species Jannaschia sp. M317. The sequence continues at coordinate 1,564,163 of NZ_CP081155.1, forward strand.
CGCGTGATACTGGGTGATCCGACCCGGCGAGGGGGAAAAGCTGGGCAGCTTTTCGGCGTTGATCCGAACTTCGATGGCGTGACCGTTGATCTTCAGGTCGTCTTGGCCGAACGACATCGGCAGGCCAGCGGCCACGCGGATCTGTTCGCGCACCAGGTCGACGCCGAAAATCGCCTCGGTCACCGGGTGTTCGACCTGCAGGCGGGTGTTCATCTCGATAAAGAAGAACTCGCCGTTCTCGTAGAGGAACTCGATCGTGCCCGCGCCGGAATAGCCGATGCGCGCCACGGCATCGGCGCAGGTGGCCCCGATCTCGGCGCGCTGTTCGGGGCTGATCGCGGGGCCGGGGGCCTCTTCGAAAACCTTCTGGTGGCGACGCTGCAGGGAACAGTCCCGCTCGCCCAGATGAACGGCGCCGCCCTTACCGTCGCCGAAAACCTGGATCTCGATGTGGCGCGGCGTGCCGAGATATTTCTCGATATAGACCTCATCGTTGCCAAAGGCGGCCTTGGCCTCGGACCGCGCCGTGCGGAAGGCGGTTTCGAGATCGGCAGCTGTCTTGGCCAGCTTCATGCCGCGCCCACCGCCACCTGCCGTGGCCTTGACGATGACGGGGTATCCCGCCTCTTCGGCCACCGCGCGGGCCACGTCCATGTCGGGTACGCCGCCGTCGGATCCGGGCACGCAGGGCACGCCCAGCTCCTTCATGGTATCCTTGGCGGTGATCTTGTCGCCCATGATGCGGATATGTTCGGCCGAAGGGCCGATGAAGGTGATCCCGTGATCCTCCAGGACCTGCACAAAGGCGGCGTTTTCGGACAGGAAGCCGTAGCCGGGGTGGATCGCTTCTGCGCCCGTGATTTCGCAGGCGGAGATGATGGCCGGGACGTTCAGATAGCTTTGCGTTCCCGGGGCGGGACCGATGCAGATCGACTCGTCAGCCATGCGCACGTGCATCGCGTCGGCGTCGGCGGTGGAATGAACGGCAACGGTGGCCACGCCCATTTCGCGCGCCGCGCGGACGACGCGCAACGCGATCTCGCCGCGGTTGGCGATAAGGATCTTCTTGAACATGACGCTATCCCAGGATGACCAGGGGGGCACCGAACTCCACGGGGGCCCCGTCTTCGACGAGGATGCGCTTGACCTTGCCGGCGCGGGGGCTCGGAATCTGGTTCATCGTCTTCATGGCTTCGACGATCAGCAGGGTCTGACCTTCGGACACGGTGTCGCCAACCTTGACAAAGGCAGCGGCCCCCGGTTCCGCCGACAGATAGGCGGTGCCGACCATGGGCGATGTGACGGCCCCCGGATCCTGCGCCGGATCGGTGGAAACGGCGGGCGCGGCGGCCTGCGGCGCGGCCGGCGCCACGGGCGCGGTCGGGGCCGCGTAATGGACAGGTGCCGGCGCAGGCAGTTGGCGCGAGACGCGGACGTTCAAGCTGTCGTCGTCGCCATATTCGCGCATGACCTCCAGCTCGGTCAGGTCGTTTTCCCGAAGGAGTTCGGCCAGTGCCTTGATGAAGGCGACGTCGCTTTCGTGGTGTTTGGTCATGCGGTCCTCGTTGCCCTGTTTTGCCGGACTTACCGCGAACGAGACGCGAGGGAAAGGACTTGAATGCGCAGCGCCGTCGCGGGCGGCGTGACTTTCGCGGGAAGAAAACCGGGCGTTCCGCGCACCCGGGCAGGTTTCACCAGGCCTCAGCGGTCACGCGACGGTGTCGATCGTTCTGTCTTCGGGGTCACCGATGGTTCGGACCGTTTCGACATCGCCGGTCAGCTTCGGGATCGCCTCGACGGGGACCGGGATACGCGACAGGACCTCTTTCTGGATAACCTTGCGCAGCGCTTCGTCGGCGTCGCGCTTGGCCTGCGCGTCTGCGATGTCCTGCCGGGTTTCCAAGTCGTTCTGCACGTCCTCGGCAAGGGCGCGTCCCTCTGCGCCGGTGCGCGCGGCAGAGGTGCCGTTCGCCGTGCGAGAGGCCGTGACCGGTGGAATGCGCGCGGCGGTGACCGTCGCTTCTGCGGCGGTTTTGCCGGCGGTGCCCAGCGGCTGCACCTCGGCGGTGATCTGGCCCCGAGGGTTCTGAACCGGTGGTTGAGTTGGTTGATTGCTCTGCGCGGCGGCGGTGGCCGCCTGCACGGGCGCGATTGTCGAAATCAGAGACATTCCGGACTCCTGTCACAAAGCCCCCGGGTCTAAAGGTACCGTGGCGGACCGAAGCCCGCCACGATTCGTGTTCATCTCCGTTAGCAGGGCGTTAACTCCGCAGCGGCCTCAGCCCTTGTTCATCCGGTTTTCGATCAGGTCCTCGACGACCGAAGGATCCGCCAGGGTCGAGGTGTCGCCCAGGGCGCCGAAATCATCCTCGGCGATCTTGCGCAGGATACGGCGCATGATCTTGCCGGATCGCGTCTTGGGCAGGCCGGGGGCCCATTGGATCAGATCCGGCTTGGCGATCGGCCCGATTTCCGAGCGGACCCAATCCGACAGTTCCTTGCGCAGCGCCTCCGACGGCTCTTCTCCGCCCATAAGGGTGACATAGGCGTAGATCCCTTGGCCCTTGACCGCGTGCGGATAGCCGACGACCGCGGATTCCGCGACCTTCGGGTGGGCGACCAGCGCGCTTTCGACTTCGGCGGTGCCCATGCGGTGGCCAGAGACGTTGATGACATCGTCCACGCGACCGGTGATCCAGTAATAGCCGTCCGCATCGCGCCGACAGCCGTCCCCGGTAAAGTAGTAGTTCTTGTAATCGCTGAAATATGTCTTCTCGAACCGCTCATGATCGCCCCAGACCGTCCGCATTTGCGCGGGCCAGCTGTCGGCGATACACAGCACGCCCTCGGCGGCGGTTTCGTGGATTTCCTCGCCGCTCGTAGGTTCCAGGATCACGGGCTGGACGCCAAAGAACGGCAGCGTCGCCGAACCGGGTTTCGTCGCCGTGGCCCCCGGCAGAGGGGTCAAAAGGTGGCCGCCGGTCTCGGTCTGCCACCAGGTATCGACGATCGGACAGCGTCCGCCGCCCACCACGTCGTTGTACCAGTTCCAGGCCTCGGGGTTGATCGGTTCGCCCACGGTGCCGAGGATGCGGATCGACGACAGGTCGTAGGGCTCGACGAAGCTGTTGCCCTGGCCCATCAACGCACGCAGCGCGGTCGGGGCGGTGTAGAACTGCGCGACCTTGTGCTTTTCGCAGACCGCCCAGAAACGGCCCGCATCCGGGTAGGTCGGCACGCCTTCGAACATCAGGGTGGTCGCGCCGTTGGCCAGCGGGCCGTAGACGATGTAGCTGTGCCCGGTGACCCAGCCCACGTCCGCGGTGCACCAGAACACCTCCTGGTCTTTGTAATCAAAGGTATATTCGTGCGTCATAGAGGCGTAGACGATATAGCCGCCGGTCGTGTGGACGACGCCCTTGGGCTGTCCCGTGGACCCGGAGGTATAGAGGATGAACAGCGGATCCTCGGCGGCCATCTCTTCGGGCGGGCAATCGTCGGAGACGCCAGCCTCGGCCTCGTGCAGCCAGACGTCGCCATCGGGTCGCATCGCGACCTGCTGGCCGGTGCGCCGGACGATCAGGCACTTTACGCTGTCGTCGCAGTGCAAGAGGGCCTTGTTGACGTTGTCTTTCAGGTTGGTGATCCGGCCGCCGCGCGGGGCCCCGTCGGCGGTGATCACGACCTTTGCATCGGACCCGTTGACCCGTGCGGCCAGCGCCTCGGAGGAGAAGCCGGCGAAGACGATGGAATGGATCGCGCCGATCCGCGCGCAGGCCAACATCGCATAGGCCGCCTGCGGAATCATCGGCATGTAAAGCACGACACGGTCGCCCTTTGCGACGCCCAGGTCTTTGAGGACATTGGCGAATTTGCAGACGTGGGCGTGCAGCTGCCGATAGGTGATATGCTGCGCCTCGTCATCCGGGCTGTCGGGCTCCCAGATGATCGCGGTCTGATCCCCCCGTTCGGCCAGGTGACGGTCGATGCAGTTGGCGGCGACGTTCAGGGTGCCGTCCTCGAACCATTTGATCGACACGTTGCCCGGCGCGAAAGACGTGTTCTTGACCCGCGTGTAGGGCTTGATCCAGTCGATGCGCTTGCCGTGCTCGGCCCAGAACGCCTCGGGGTCCTCGATGCTGGCCTGGTACATCGCGTCATAGGTGGCGCGGTCGGCGTGGGCGTTTGCGGCCATCTCTGCGGATGGCGGATAGGTCTTTTCGTGCTCGTCGAGCATGTCGTCTCCTCCGAGGGTGGGCGCGCGGTCCGGGCGCGCCCAAGTCATTCAGATAGCGAGGTATTCTGCGCGCAGCGCCTCGTCGCCCAGAACCTCTGCTGCGGTGCCGTCAAAGACCACACCGCCAGTGTCGAGGATGACCGCCCGGTCAGAGAGTTCAAGGGCGCGCACGGCGTTCTGCTCGACAATGATGGTGGTCATGCCCAGTTTGCGGACCTCGTGCAGGGTGCGCTCGATCTCGTCGACGATGACGGGGGCCAGGCCCTCGTAGGGTTCGTCCAGCAACAGCAGTTTGACGTCGCGGGCCAAGGCGCGCGCGATGGCCAGCATCTGCTGCTCGCCACCCGAAAGGGTCACGCCCTCTTGCTTGCGACGCTCTCCAAGCTTCGGAAAAAGCTCATATAATCTCTCCAGCGACCAGCCGACGGGCGGGGCGATCTGGGCCAGTTTCAGGTTCTCTTCCACGGTCAGGCCGGGGATGATTCGCCGGTCTTCGGGGACAAGGCCCAGCCCCGCGGCAGAGGCTTCGTGGGCCTTCATGCGGTGCAGCGGCTGATGGTCCAGCCAGATTTCGCCGTGGGTCAGCTGGGGGTCGCCTACACGGGCGCAGGTGCGCAGGGTCGATGTCTTGCCTGCGCCATTTCTTCCAAGCAAAGCAAGGATTTCGCCTTCGTGGACGTTAAAGCTGACGCCTTGGACGATATAGCTTTCGCCGTAGTAGGCGTGGATGTCATGGACGCTGAAATAGGCGGGCGCGGAGGCGGCCTTGTTGGCGTCGCGGGTGAAGTCGGGTTTGACGTTCATGGGACCCTCCGGGGGCGATTTTCACATTTTGGGGTCGCTTTCGCGGCCCCGTTTCACGTTTTGGGGGAAACCTGTCAGTGCCCCGACGACTCGCCCAGGTAGGCTTCGCGGACCTTGGGATGGCCCTTGATGTTCTCGGGCGTGTCCTCGACCAGCGGCGTGCCCTGGGCCAGGACGGTGATCCGTTCGGCCAGGCTGAAGACGACGTGCATGTCGTGTTCGATGATGGCGATCGTGATCGGGCGGCTTTCCTTGATCTCCTTCAACAGGTCGATCGTGTTGTTGGTGTCCGCACGCGCCATGCCGGCCGTAGGTTCGTCCAGCAGCAGCAGGCGCGGTTCCTGCGCCAGGCACATGCCGATTTCCAACCGACGTTTGTCACCGCGCGACATGGACGCGGCGTGCATGCCGCGCTTGTCGATCATGCGCATGTCTTCGAGCATATGCTCGGCCCGTTCAACGATTTCCCGGTCGCCCAGCATGGACCGATAGCCGTGCAGAGCAAAAGACCCGTCACGTTTGGCCAGGCAGGGGATCATCATGTTTTCCATGACGGTCAGATCCCCGAAGATCTCCGGCGTCTGGAACACGCGGGAAATCCCCATCTGGTTGATCTCGTGCGGTTTGCGGCCGAGCACGGATTTGCCCTCGAACATGACCGATCCGGTGTCGGGGATCAGCTTGCCGACAAGGCAGTTGAGCAGCGTGGATTTGCCCGCGCCGTTGGGGCCGATGATCGCGTGGACCGTGCCTTCCTGGACGCTGAGGTTGACGTCGCCCAGCGCCTGGAGCCCTCCGAACCGCTTGCCGACGTTCTTGACTTCGAGAATGCCCATGGCGCGTTACTCCCCGGCTTTGCGTTGTTCGGCGGCGGCCTTTTCGGCATCCGCTGATTTGCGGTCACGGCGGAACACCGTGGCCAGTTTCTGACCGCCCTGGACCAGACCACCGGGCAGGAAGATCACCACCGCCATGAACAAAAGGCCCAGCGTCAGGTGCCACCCCTTGCCCACGAAGGGATAGATCAGCGTGACCATGACGTCCGTCGCCCAGTCGGGCAGAAAGGCGAACCAGCTTTCCAGCGTGGCCTTGTTGATGGTCGAGACGATGTTTTCCATGTACTTGATGAAACCCGCGCCCAGCACCGGCCCGATCAGGGTGCCCGCGCCGCCGAGGATGGTCATCAGCACGACTTCGCCCGAGGCAGTCCAGAACATGCGTTCCGCGCCGACCTGGGTGTCCATCGCCACCAGCAATCCGCCCGCCAGACCAGCGTACATGCCGGAGATGACGAAGGCCGCCAGCGTATAGGGCTTGGGCGAGATGCCGGTATAATTCAGGCGGTTCTGGTTCGATTTCACCGCCCGCAGCATCACGCCGAACGGCGACCGGAAGATGCGGATCGACAGGTAGAAGGCCGCCAGCATGCACAGCGCGGCGATATAGTAACCCGCGTTGAAGGTGAATAGCCAGGCGCCGATCTGCAACTCGTAGCTGGCTCCCATTTCCAGGCCGAACAGGTTGGCGCGGGGGGTCGTTCCCTGCTCCAGCGCGGCGTCGAGGATACGGGGGTCGAAGTATTTCAACTGCAGCCCCGTCTCACCGCCGGTGATCGGCGTGAGGACCGAATAGGCCAGGGCGAAGGACATCATCGCGAAGGCCAGCGTCAGGATCGAGAAGTAGATCCCCGAGCGCCGCAGTGAGATGAACCCCACCAGCAGAGAGAACAGACCCGCCACGATCACCGAGACCAGGATCGACGGGAGGACGTTCAGCGTCAGCAGCTTCATCGACCAGATCCCGGCGTAGGACCCCACGCCCAGAAACGCGGCATGGCCGAAGCTGAGGTAGCCGGTCAGGCCGAACAGGATGTTGAAGCCGATGGCGAAGATCCCGAAAATCACGAAGCGCTGCATCAGGTCCGGGTAGCCCGCGTTGAACTGCGCCAGGGCCGAGCCTTCGGGGAAGGGGTTGAGGATGAAGGGTGCCAGCAGGGCGAGCGCGGCGACAAGCAGCAGCAGGCCCGCGTCCTTCTTGCCCACACCCAGCAGCCCGCTGGAGGTCCGCACCGGAGCGGAGGAGGCGGGGCGCGCGGCCCCTGCGTTGGAAGTCTGGTCGGTCATTGGATTAATCCTCCATCACGCCCTTGCGGCCCATCAGGCCACGGGGACGGGTCAGCAGCACGACGATGGCCACGAGGTAGATGACGATCTGGTTGATGCCGGGCAGCACCTCCAGCACCTGGGTCATGGAGGCGAAGGCCTCGACGATACCCAAAAGGAAGCCTGCCAGCACGGCACCGGGCAGCGACCCCATGCCGCCGACGACGACCACCACGAAGCTGAGCACCAGGAAGTCCATGCCCATGTGGTAGTTGGGCGAATTGATCGGCGTGTACATCACGCCCGCCAACCCCGCGACGGCCGCCGCGATCCCGAACATCATGGTGAACCGCTTGTCGATGTCGATGCCCAGCAGGGTCACCGTCTCGCGGTCGGCCATCCCGGCGCGGACGACCATCCCGAAGGTGGTGAACTGCAAGAAGGCAAAGACAGCGGCGATGATGACCGCGGCAAAGAAGAAATAGACCAGGCGCCAGTAGGGATAGACGATGGATCCCGGATCGAAGCCCAGCAAAACCCCGAAGTCGTAGGACCCCACGAAGGCCGAGGGCGCGGGCGTCGGGATCGGGTTGGCGCCGTAGAAGTACTTGATGATTTCCTGCAGCACGATGGCCAGGCCGAAGGTCACCAGGATCTGGTCGGCGTGGGGGCGTTTGTAGAAATGCTTGATCAGTCCCCGCTCCATCACGACGCCGATGGCGATCATCACGGGAATGGCCATCAGGATCGACAGGGGGACGGCCCAGTCGATGATGGCGGCACCCGTCGATTCCCCGAACCAGTCGTAGATGTAGGGCACGTCCACCATCCGGGGATTGCCGAGAAAGTCCGTCTCGCCGGGGACCGGGATTTCGTGGCTGAGCGAAAGCAGCCGCGAGAAGGTCACGGCGCAGAAGGCCCCCATCATGAACAAGGCGCCATGCGCAAAGTTCACGACCCCCAGCGTGCCGAAGATGAGCGTCAGGCCCAGGGCGATCAGGGCATAGGCACTGCCCTTGTCCAGACCGTTGAGAATTTGAAGGATGATGGCGTCCATGACGTGCCCCCCCGCGCGGCTATGGGATCAGCGTAAGATCGGTATCGCCCCGTCGGGGGCGATACCTTGGGTCGGAAGGTGCCGTGCGGATGTCGCACGGCACCGCGTGATCTGCGATCAGGCGCCCGGGTTGCACTCGCCCAGCGAGCCACCGGCGAACTGCGGATGCTCGGGGTCGTAGGTGACCTGTGCGGCCGGAGTGACCTCGACGATTTCGACCAGGTCGAACTCGTTCTCGGGGTTTTCCTTGCCGCGCACCACGACGACGTCCTTGAAGCACTGGTGATCGTCGGCACGGTACAGGGTCGGACCGTTGCCCAGACCGTCGAACTCGAAGCCGGCCAGGGCCTCGACGACGGCGCAGGGGTTGAACGATCCGGCGCGGGTGACCGCATCGGCATAGAGCAGGGTCTGCACGTAGCAGGTGTGCGCGGCCTGCGACGGCGGGAAGCCGTACTTGGTGCCGAAGGATTGCACGAAGGCGTTGGTGCCCGCGTAACGCGCGCCCAGCTGGTTCTCCAGCTTCCAGTCCCAGTTCTGCGAGCCGAGGATGCCTGCGATGTTCTCACCGGCACCGCGGGCCATCAGCTCGGAGTAGAGCGGCACGACGATCTCGAACTTCTTGCCGTTGACCATGCGGTCACGCAGGCCAAACTGCACCGCGTTGGTCAGCGAGTTGACCATGTTGCCGCCGTAGTGGTTCAGGACCAGAACGTCCGCATCCGACTGCAGCACCGGCGCGATGTACGAGCTGAAGTCCGTCTGGGTCAGCGGCGTCTTGACGGTGTTGACCGTCTGCCAGCCCATCGCCTCGGTCGAGGAGGTGATCGCCTCTTCGGTGGTGTAGCCCCAGTTGTAGTCGGCGGTCAGGTGATACGCCTTGCGGTCGGCACCATACTGCTGCTCCAGGATCGGGGCGAGCGCGGCACCGGACATGTAGGAGTTGAAGAAGTGGCGGAAGCCATTGGCCTTCTTGTCCTTGCCGGTGGTGTCGTTGGCATGGGTCAGACCAGCCATGAAGATCACGCCCGCCTCTTGGCAGAGCGCCTGAACGGCCACGGCCACGCCCGAAGACGACCCGCCGGAGATCATGACGGCCCCGTCCTTTTCGATCATCGACCGGGCAGAGGCGCGGGCGGCGTCGGACTTGGTCTGCGTGTCGCCGGTCACATAGGCGACCTTCTTGCCCAGGATGCCGGTGCCATCGAGAACCTTCGACGAGAAGGTCGACAGCATGCCGCCGTCGCCTTCGCCGTTGAGATGCTCGACGGCCAGTTCGAAGGCGCGCAGCTCATCGGCACCTTCGTCGGCGTAGGGGCCGGATTGGGGCACGTTGAAGCCCAGCGTAACGGTGTCGCCCTGCGGCGCGTTGGTAAAGCCGGTGTGGCCATCGGCCCAGGCGGCCCCAGTGAAAATGGTCGGAGCGGCCAGGCCAGCACCCGCCAGGCTGCCGGTCTTCAGCACGCCACGGCGTGTAAAGTTCGATTTGGTCATTGAGACCCTCCCTGTTTTAAGCCCCGTCGCGCCTCCTCCTAGGCCGACAGGCGGTCCTGTCGCGTTGACAGCACAGGGTGACTATCGCGTCAGGTGTGAAAATGATTCAACAGATGCCTGTCAGGGTTGGATTTTTTTGTAAACAACATGACAGACTGGGTTCAATTGTTGTAAATTAGTTTGCGCGCGACCGCGGCATTGCGCTTTGCGCGCGCAGCAAGTCCTTGCCTGATGGAGATTTCATGGCGACCCCCGTTCCGACCGGTACCCGCATTCGCGAACGGCGACTGGCGCTGGATCTGCGTCAGGCCCATCTGGCCGAGGCTGTCGGCATCTCTCCGTCCTATCTGAACCTCATCGAACACAACCGCAGGCCCATCGGTGGCGGGCTGCTGGGCAAGCTGGCCGAGGCGTTGTCGGTCGATCAGGCGGCGCTGTCCTCGGCGCTGGACGACACGCTGATTGATTCGCTGCGGGCGGCGGGGGCCGCGCAGGACCTGCCGTCGCGGGCGTTGGGGGATGCCGCCGAACTGGCGCGCCGCTACCCGGAATGGGCCCGCGTCATCGCCGCCCAGGCCGAGGCGCTGGCCGTTCAGGCGGGCACGATCGAGACGCTGTCGGACCGGCTGACCCATGATCCGGCCCTGGCCGAGGCGATGCACGAGTTGCTGTCCACCGTCTCTGTCGTCCGTTCCACCGCGTCGATCCTGGCGCAGACGCCCGAGATCGACGCGAACTGGCTGGGCCGGTTCCACGCCAACCTGGATGCCGACAGCCGCCGCCTGGCCGATGGCGCGGAGGCGGTCGTCTCTTATCTGGACCGGCAAGCGGCGCGCGGCGACGCCCGGCTGACCCCGTCCGAAATCGTCGCGGGGTTCCTGGAGGCGGCGGGCCACAGCTTTGCGGTGCTGGAGACCGAGGGCGTCGGCGCGGTTTCGGATCTGGTTGCGCCGATCGCCAATCCGCAGGCCCAGGCGCTGGCCGCCGAGTTGCTGGAACAGGATGCCCGCGACGCCGCGCGCCTGCCTGCGGCAGAGGTTTTGGCCGCGGCGGGGCCGGATGCCCTGTTGGCGCGGGCCGGCGATCCGGCGCTGGTGCTGCGGCGGCTGGGCCTGCTGGATCCGGCGCGCGGGCTGGTGATCTGCGATGCGGCGGGCGCGTTGATCCGACGCAAGCCGGTGGCGGGCTTCGCGCTTCCGGTGATGGGGGCGGGGTGCCCGCTCTGGCCGCTCTATGAGGCGCTGTCGCAGCCCGGCCGCCCGCTGGTGCGGCGCATCGAGATGCCTGACGGCGCCCAATGGGTCGCCCATGCCGTGGCCCAGGGCCAGGTCGGCGGCTTTGACGAGGTGCCGGTGCTGCGTGCCACCATGCTGCTGTCGCGGGCTGACGGGCAGGGGGGCGCGCTGGGCGTGGGTCCCGGCTGTCGCGTCTGCGCCCGCGACCGCTGTCCTGCGCGGCGCGAGCCGTCGGTTCTGGGCGGCCTGCTGCCCGTCTAGGTCTGCGTCGCCGCGTCGCCATTTTGGCGAAACGCTGGACAAGGCGCGCCCAGGGGGGAAAGGTAGGGGCGAAGTGACCGGAGGGGAGGCCGGGCATGACCCAACACGCACCGCGGGCGGATGCGCCCACCCCGCGCCGCGTCCTTTTGATCGAGGACGAGGCCAATATCGCGACCGCCATCGCGTTCATCCTGCATCGCGCCGGCATGCAGGTCTCGACCCATTCCGACGGTGCAACCGCCCTGGAGGCCGTGGCCCGCCACGCGCCCGATGTGGTGGTTCTGGATGTCATGCTGCCGGGCCGTTCCGGCTTTGACGTGCTGGCGGGCATTCGGTCTGGCACGCGGCCCGATCTGCCGGTGCTGATGTTGACTGCCAAGGGTCAGACCAAGGATCGGGAACGGGCCGAGGCGCTGGGCGTCAGCCAGTTCATGACCAAGCCCTTTTCCAACCGTGATCTGCTGGATGCGGTCGAGGCGTTGGGCGCGGCGGGCGCGGCATGAGGGCCCCGGCCCTTGCGCCGCCGCCCCCCGGCGGGCGCGACGCCCGGCAGGCGCGGGCGGGTGTGGGTGTGGCCGACGCCCGGGTCCGGCCCCCCGCCCGGATCCCGTAGCTGATGGACCCCACACCGACACCGGCGGCCAGCGAGGCGCAGCGGCGGGCCTGGCGCCGCGACCGCCGACGGGACGCGGCGCGGCTGTTGCCGTTCTTTGGCATCGCGCTGCTGCTGTTGCCTGATCTGGTGCTGTCCGGATCGGACGCGGCGGGCGGGGCGACGCGGCCCTGGCTGGTCTACCTGTTTGCGGCCTGGATACTTCTGATTGCCTTGGCCGCCTGGATTGCCCGGCTCCACCACGGAGAGGCGACGGCCGCCTCGGACGACTAGATGGAGCTGACGCTCAACATTCTGGTGGCGGGGTGCCTCGCCTATGTGACGGGCCTGTTCGTCATCGCCTTCGTCGCCGAACGCGCGGCGGAACGGGGGCGGATGCAGGTGTTGCGCGGGCCCGCAGTCTACACCCTGTCGCTGTCGATCTACTGCACCGCCTGGACGTTCTATGGTGCCGTCGGATACGCCGCCCGGTCGGGGCTGGAGTTCATGACGATCTACCTTGGCCCCACGCTGGTCTTTGTCGGGTGGTGGTGGCTGCTGCGCAAGCTGGTCCATATCGGCCGGACCGAGCGGATCACCTCCATCGCGGACATGATCTCTTCGCGTTATGGCAAGTCGAACCTGCTGGCGGTTCTGGTGACCTTGTTGGCCCTGGTCGGGACCACGCCTTACATCGCGCTGCAATTGCAATCGGTCACGCTCAGCTTTGCGGTTTTTGCCGCGCCGGGCACCGTGGCCGAGGATCTGACCGCCATGGCGTTCTGGGTGGCTGCCGGGCTGGCCGTCTTTACCATCCTCTTCGGCACCCGCCGCCTGGACGCCGGAGAGCGGCACCACGGGATCGTCAGCGCCATCGCCGTCGAGGCCGTGGTCAAGCTGATTGCGCTGTGTGCCGTGGGGGTCTTTGTGGTCTGGGGGCTCAACGACGGGATCGCCGCCGTGGGGGCCGCGATCGAGGCTGCGCCGATCACCGACTGGTCGGGAACGCCGGGGCGTTGGGCGGGACTGATCTTTGTCTCCGGGGCCGCCGTGATCTGTCTGCCGCGGATGTTTCAGGTGCTGGTGGTCGAAAACTCGGACGAGCGCCACCTGATGACCGCGTCCTGGGCCTTTCCGCTTTATCTCATGGCGATGTGCATCTTCGTGGTGCCCATCGCGGTCACAGGTCTGGCGCGGATGCCCGAAGGGTCGAACCCGGATCTGTTCGTGCTGACCCTGCCGCTGGCCGAGGGGCAGGGCGGGTTGGCGATGCTGGCGTTCCTGGGCGGGTTTTCCTCGGCCACATCCATGGTGATCGTGGCGGCCGTGGCCATGGCGACGATGCTGTCGAACCACATCGTCATGCCGCTTTGGCTGGCCACGCAGGACGACGGACAGGCCACCATTTCGGGCGACGTGCGCACCGTTATCCTGCGGGCGCGGCGGGCTTCGATCCTGATCGTTCTGGCGCTGGGTTATCTGTACTATCGCGCGACCGGCGGGACCGAGGCGCTGGCCTCCATCGGGTTGATCGCTTTCGTTGGCGTGGCGCAGGTGTTGCCGGCACTGGTCTTCGGCCTGTTTTGGCGCGGGGCCACACGGACCGGGGCGGCGGCGGGGATCGTCACGGGATTCGTTCTGTGGGCCTGGGCCATGTTGGTGCCTGTTCTGGCGGGGCTGCCTCTGGTCGATGGTTGGCTGATTGACGGGCCGATGGGCCTGTCGTGGCTGCGCCCGCAGGCCCTGTTCGGGGTGTCGGGCGACCCGCTCCTGTCGGCGCTGATCGTGTCCATCGGGCTCAATTGCGCGGTGTTCTGCGCCGTCTCCCTGCTCAGCCATCCCTCTCCGATGGAGCAGTTGCAGGCCCCCCGGTTCGTCCAGGTGTTCGAGCGGGCCGCCACGCCGCGCGGGCGTCAGGGCGGGCAGGCGGGGGCCGATGAGCTGTTGATCATGGCGCAGCGGATCCTGGGACCGACGGAGGCGCAGGAGGTGTTTGCCGACGAGGCGCGCAATCAGGGCCGCGCCGGTGAAATGCCGGAACCGACCCCCGACCTGATCGACCGGCTGGAGCGCAAGCTGGCGGGGTCGGTCGGCGCCGCCACCGCCAACGCCATGGTCACCGGCATCACCGGAAATTCCGCCGTTTCGCTGGCCGACCTGATGGCCGTCGCGGATGAAACAGCGCAGATCATGGAATACTCGGCCCGGCTGGAAGAACAGCAGACGGAACTGACGCGCACCGCGCGCGAACTGCGGATGGCCAACGAAAAACTGACCGCGCTGGCGGTGCAAAAGGACGCCTTTCTCAGCCAGGTCAGCCATGAGCTGCGCACGCCGATGACCTCGATCCGCGCCTTTTCCGAGATCCTGCGATCCGGTGATCTGCCGGCGGAGGAATCGGCGCGGTATGCCGGGATCATTCTGGACGAAAGCCGCCGACTGACGCGGTTGCTGGACGATTTGCTGGATCTGAGCGTTCTGGAAAGCGGTCAGGTGGACCTGAACGCCGCGACGGTGCGGCTGGGCGATGTTCTGGACCGCGCAGTGACCGCATCCGCATCGGGGGCCGGGATGCGGGTGCTGCGGGATGGTGCGGGCGAGGACCTGCTGATCCGCACCGACCCGGACCGGCTGGCGCAGGTGTTCATCAATCTGATCACCAACGCAGCCAAGTACTGCGAGGCCGCCGAGCCCGAATTGAGCATCGTCGTGCGCGAAGAGGCGGGCACGGTTCTGGTGGATTTCATCGACAACGGCGCAGGCATCGCGCCCCGCGACCGCACGCTGATCTTCGAGAAATTCGCCCGCCTGTCGGACCAGGCCGCCGCCGGAAGCGCGGGGCTGGGCCTGGCCATCTGCCGCGAGGTGATGGGCCGCCTGGGCGGGGCGATCGACTATCTTCCGGGACAGGGGGGGGCGGCGTTCCGGGTTCGCCTGCCGCGCCCCGAAACGGCCGCTGCCGCCGCAGAATGACGGCAGGGACAATCCTTTGTTAACCTGATTGGGCCAGAACCGGGGGGCACATTTGCAAGCGCCGAGTTTCATGCCCAACGATTCGTCCCCCTCGATCCTGCGAAAAATGGCCGGCCTGCCAGAGGCGGAGGCCGCATTGGCGGTGCCGCAGGCCTCTCCGGTTGAGCGCGCCTTGGCCACGGCTGCGATGCGGGTGGCCGATGGCATAAAGGGGCTCGACCTTGCCGCGGGGGTGCGCGGTTCTGCGTCCCTGCCCGTTGCGACCGCGTTCGAAGGTTTGGCCGAGCTGTCGCTATGCCTGATGGTCAATCCCCCGCTGCCGTCCGGTGTGACCGCCCCCGCGCCGGAGCTTCTGGCGCTGACCACCGGGGTGCTCTTGATGGATTCGGCGCTGGTCGACAGCCTGATCGAGGTGCAGACCATCGGCCGTGTCGACGGGCCTGCGCGCCCGCCCCGCCGTCCCACCCGGATCGACGCGGCGCTGGTGCAGCCTTTCGCGCAGGAGTTGATTGCCCAGACCGCCGCCCTGTTGCCCGCCGACCATTGGGGCCCGCGTCCGGGCAAGCTGCGGCCTGGCACCTATCTGGCGGGGGTGGGGTCGCTGCCCATGGTGTTGACGGCGGCGGTTTACCAGCGGGTGACGCTGGACATCACCTTGGCCGGGGGGGCGCGCACCTCGCGCGTGGTGCTTCTGCTGCCAGAGCCGCAGATCGACGAGGGGACGGAGGTGGACGACGACACCTTTCCGCAGCATGACCCCGCCTGGGCCGCCGCGATGGATGCGGTCGGGCGCAGCGCCTCCGTCCGGTTGGAGGCACAGTTGCCGCCCGTTCGGATGACCCTGGGTCGGATGGTCGCGCTCAAGGTCGGGGATGAAATCGAAATCGACGCCGAGGCCCTGGACGAAATGCGCCTGATCGCCGGCACCTCGGGGCAGGGAACGCCGCTGCGCCGTCGGATGCCCCATGGCCTGCGCCTGACCGCGCGTCTGGGACAGCTGAGCGGTATGCGGGCCGTGCGGGTGACGTCGACGCCAGCCGATCCGGCGGTCGCGGCCCCCATCCCCGACCAGATGGCCGCCCTGCCGGTGGCGGCGCCTTCGGGTCCGGGGCAGGGGGCCTTGCCCGCGCCGAAGGTCACTGGTGGCCGCGTGCCCGGTGGCAGCCTGCAGGACAGTGGGCTGGTCAGATCCGCCAAGGGCCAGGCCGCATCGCGGGGGGCGGACAAGGGGGCGGCGTCGGGCCGCAGGATGCAGGTCGCAACCGGGGACCTCGCAGATCTGCCCGATCTGCCGGATCTACCTGATCTGCCCTAGGTGCGTGCGGGCATGCGCAGAGCGCAGGACGGGGTTTCTGCGGGCGCATTGGTCATTCTGCGCCTGCGAGGTTAGCTGTTCGGCAAGGGAAGACACACTTGGGCGAACACCGGTTCGCCGCAGCTCCTCGGAGAAAAGACATGACCGCTCAGACCCAAATCAACACTGCTGAAATCGAACTGCGTGCCCGCGCCCTGCGTGCGGAATACGTTCGCGAAGCCATTGCTGGCTTTGTCGCCCGCTTTCGCGGCGTCGCTGCCCGGCCCCAGACCTCGCAGGCCTGATCTGACCGCCGCGCAACGCGGCGATTGAATACGCGCCGGGGCGGAGATAGGCGGGGGTCATGAATGACACCCCCGACACCCGCCCCGTCCTGCGCCTGAAACCCAAGGCCGACGCCAAACGTCTGCGCCACGGCCATCCTTGGGTCTATACCGATGACATCGTGACAGACCGCCGGACCCGCGCGTTGACGCCCGGTACGCTGGCCGTTCTGCAAGACGCGGAGCGGGCCGAGATCGGTCTGGTGAGCGTCAACCTCGAGTCCCGGATTGGGGCCCGACTTCTGGATCGCGATCCCGCCGCACAGATCGACCGCGCCTGGATTTCCGCCCGGCTGACGGCGGCGCTGGCGCACCGCGACCGCCTGTTCGCGGACCCCTACTATCGCTGGATCCATGCCGAGGCCGATGGCATGCCGGGCGTTGTTCTGGACCGGTTCGGCGATGCGGCCGTCCTGCAGCCCAACGCCGCCTGGGCCGATGCGCGCGCCGAGGATTTCGCGGCTGTGCTGTCCGACCTGGGGCTGCGCCATGTGCTGTTGAACGCAGGTGGGCGGACGCGCGCCGCCGAAGGGTTGGGCGAGGAGAATCGCTGGTTGCTGGGCGGGATCGACGCGCCGCTGCCGGTGCCGATGAACGGCGCGACCTACATGGCCGATCTGACCGGTGGGCAAAAGACGGGGTTGTTCTATGACCAACGGCCCAACCATGCCTTTGTTGCGCGCCTGTCGCAGGGCGCGCGGGTTCTGGATGTGTTCAGCCATGTGGGCGGTTTTGGCCTGGCGGCCCTGGCCGGTGGCGCGGTTCAGGCGCTGGCGGTCGACGGGTCTGCCCCGGCTCTGGCGCTGGCCACCGAGGGGGCCGCGCGCATGGGCCGGGCCGATGATTTCACGACCCGCAAGGGCGATGCCTTCGACACGATGACCGAACTGGCCGCAGAAGGGGCCAGCTTTGAGGTCGTCGTGGTCGATCCGCCGGCCTTTGCCCCGGCCAAGCCCGCGTTGACGGCGGGGCTGCGCGCCTATGAACGGGTCGCGCGTCTGGCCACGCCCCTCGTGGCGGAGGGCGGTTATCTGACGCTGTGTTCGTGTTCCCACGCCGCCGAGCTGTCGAAATTCCACGCCGCCTGCGTGCGCGGGATCGGGCGGGCAGGGCGCAGCGCGCAGTTGATCCGCACAGGGTTTTCCGGCCCCGACCACCCGGTGCACCCACAATTGGCCGAAAGCGGGTATCTGAAGGCGCTGACCTTCCGACTGCTGCCGTGAAGGTCTTTCTCGACGCTTGCGTGCTTTATCCGACGGTCCTGCGGGAGATCCTGCTGGGCTGCGCGGGGGCGGGGCTTTACCGTCCGCTCTGGTCGCCGCGGGTGCTGGAGGAATGGGCGCGGGCCGCGCGCAAGATCCCCGACGGCGAAGCCTTTGCCCGAGGCGAGATCGTAACGCTCCGCGCGCGGTTTCCGCTGGCCGAGGTGCGGCCCGGGGACGCCACGCAGGCGCGTCTTTGGTTGCCGGACGCCAACGACGTGCATGTTCTGGCCGCCGCGTCGGACGCGGGCGCGGATCGGTTGGTGACGCTGAACATCCGCGACTTTCCGCGCGCGGACGTGACGGCCGAAGGGATCGCCCTGCAAAGCCCCGACGCCTTTCTGATGGATCTCTGGCTGGCCGATGACGCGGCGGTCGCCCGCGTGGTCGAAGACGTGCGCGCCACGGCGGAACGGCTGTCGGGCACCGCGCAGCCCCTGCGCCCGCTGATGAAGCGCGCGCGCCTGCCGCGACTTGGCAAGGCGCTTGCTGTCTAGCCCGTGACGGTTTGCGTCAAGGGGCCGGGCGGAGCGTGGTTACGCCAACCGCCCCCGCGCGCGCCAGCGCCGGGTCCAGGGTCATGGGAATATATTCGCCCCGTCGCCACAATTCGCCCAGGTCGTCATAGTGCTGGGACAGGGGGTGGCCGGACTGACCGGTGGCGGTGATGAAGACGCTGCTTTCGGGGTCGGCAAAGTCATAAACCCCGCGATAGGCCGCCGCATGGACGTTGGCAAAGGGGGTCGGCATCTCGCCCGACAGGCGTCCGCGTTGCAACGTGTTGTCCCCGCCCGAGGTCGATTGCCGGATGTTCACCACCGCACCCAGGAACGGCACGTCGCCCAGCACGGCGTGGTCATGGCGCGCCTCGTGGGCGTCGCCCCAACGCCAGGCCTCGACCCGGCCGCCATAGGTTTCGTCCAGCAGTTGCAGCGCATCGTCCAGCGCCAGCCGCGCGATGTCGGTGCAGGTTTCCACCTGGGACGACTGAATGATGTCGCACCAGGCCCCGGCCCCGTCGATGTTGCGGTAGACGCGTTCGATCAAGAGCGGCTCCAACCGGGTGTATTCATCGGCCAGGGGGCCCAGGTCGTCGCGGATCAGCCGGTCCTGCAACGCACGCATCCAGGCGGCGTAGATCAGCGGCTCTGGCAGATGTTCGGACATCTCGCCGTTCCAGGCGGCCAGCAGTTGCAGGGCGGTCTGGCGACGCCGCTCGGGCGTGCCTTCGGGGCTGGCTTGGCCGGTGAACCACAGGTCGGCCCCCACCAGCGGCAGCAAAGAGCGGGCGGCATTGGATACGGCATCCAGCTGCGCCTCGATCAGGCTTTCGCGGGTGTGAATTTCGCGGGCTTGCAGCAGGCGCTGCATCCGCTGGACGCGCTGACTGTCGCCCCATTTGAAGGTGAGATGACCTGGAAACGGGCGGTCGATGGTCTTGTTGTTGGTGTTGCCCAACTGGCCGCCCAGCGGGTCCAGCCAGACCGGATTGTCGGTAAAGGGACGCAGCCCCTTCCAGCGGTTCGCCGCGATCCAGCCGGGGGACGGGATGCGCCCCTGGCTTTGATGGGCGGCGTCACGATCGGGCTGACGGCCCATGATCTGCAGTGCGATGCGGTTGCCATCGGCCAGCATCAGGTTCTGCGACGGCGCGATGGTGTGGCGCGCGGCCTTCAGTCCGTCCTCGATGGTCTGGGCCTGCATCAGTTCCAGCCCCGTCGCCAGCGAGGTGTCCTCGGTCGACAGGCCGGTCCAGGACAACGCCGCGACATGGCCCGGCGGGGTGACCGCGCCCAGGTCGAACTGGCTGCCGGTCAGGACCGGCCCGTTGACCGTGCGGCGCAGCGTCAGGGTGACCGGGGCCGCGTCCTTGATGCCGACGATCGAGCGTTCCGTCTCGAACGGGGCGTAGCCGTCGGGGGTTTCGTATTCCTGCGGGTTCTCGGGGTTCAGGCGTTCGATCAGCACGTCTTGGTCGTCGATATAGGCGGTCGTCAGCCCCCAGCCCAGCGATTGGCTGCGGCCGACCAGAACGACGGGCATGCCGGGAATCGTCGCGCCGATCACGCCGCCGGTCGCCAGCTGCAGCCGGGCGAGGTAAAAGATGGTCGGCGCGCTAAGCCCCAGGTGCGGATCATTGGCCAGAAGGGCCCCGCCTGCCGCCGCGTGATCGCCCGCCACGGCAAAGGCGTTGGACGCGCCCGCCAATCCGCGCGGTGCCACGGGCCAGAGGTCGGGGCGCGGCAGGGACGCCCATTGCGTCCCCGTCAGCGCCGGGAAAAGGTCACCGGCCGAGGCCAGTTCTGTCACGCCGGTGCCGGGCATGTCGGGATGCAGGTCCGCCAGCCGGTCGTCGGGCAGTATCAGCGAGGCGCGGGCGCGCAGCACCTCTTCGGTGACATGGCCGGACAGTTGCAGCGCCATCAGCTTGGCCACCGCGATGCTGTCGGCGGGTTGCCAGGGTGCGATCTCGGGCGGGAACAGGAAGAACTCCGGAGCGCCCCGGCCAGAGGCGTCGCGGTTGATCACCTCGATCCGGGCGTTCACCCCGGCGGAATAGGCCCGCAGCATCGCTGCCACTTCGGGCGATTGCGCTGCGACGGAGGCGCTGGCCGCCTTGTAGAGGCCCAGCCTGCGCAGCAGCTCATCGGTGCGCAGCGTGCGGTTTCCAAAGACCTCGGACAGTTTGCCCTGTGCCGTGCGCCGCAGCAGCGTCATCTGCCACAGGCGATCCTGCGCATGGGCATAGCCCAGTCCAAAGAAGACATCGGCATCGCTGGACCCGAAGATATGGGGGACGTTGTGGGTGTTGCGGACGATTTCCACCTCGGCGCCCAGACCGCGCACGAGATCGGTGCGATCATAGTCCGGCAACGACCGAGAGGCGAGCCAGAACGCGCCGATCACGGCCAGCGCGCCAAGCAGCAGTGCCGCCGTTACAATGCGGAAGGACCAGCGAAACAGACGCTCCATGTCACCCCCTGTTGACCCGATTGCGCCTGGGCGGTCTAACCCTCGCAGCAGGCAGATGCAAAGGGAGGCCGTCATGGCGAAATTGGCGTTTTTGGGAATGGGTGTCATGGGCGCGCCGATGGCGGGGCACCTGGTATCGGCGGGGCACGAGGTTTGCGTCTACAACCGCACGGCCGCCAAGGCGGAGGCCTGGGCCGACACCCACGGCGGGCGCCACGCCGCGACCCCGCGCGAGGCCGCCGAGGGGGCCGAAATGGTGATGGCCTGCGTTGGCAACGACGACGACCTGCGCGGCGTCTGTCTGGGCGAGGACGGGGCCTTTGCGGGCATGGCCCAGGGCACGCTGTTCGTCGATCACACCACCGTCTCGGCGGAGGTCACGCGGGAGCTGTCAGCCGCTGCGGCGGAGCAGGGGATCGCCTATGTCGACGCCCCCGTGAGCGGTGGCCAGGCCGGGGCCGAGAACGGACAGCTGGTCATCATGTGCGGCGGGTCGGCTGAGAATTATGAACAGGCAGAGGGGGTTATGGCCGCCTATGCCAAGCTGGCCAAGCGCATGGGCGACGTGGGCGCCGGGCAGTTGACCAAGATGGTCAACCAGATCTGCATTGCGGGGCTTTTGCAGGGGTTGAGCGAGGGGATGGCCTTTGCGCAGAAGGCTGGTCTGGATGGCGAGGCGGTCGTGGATGTGATCCAGGGCGGGGCGGCAGGCAGCTGGCAAATGGTCAACAGACACAAGACGATGCTGGCCGGGGAATACGATCACGGGTTCGCGGTGGACTGGATGCGCAAGGACCTGGGAATCTGTCTGGCGGAGGCCGAGACTATCGGCGCGCCGCTGCCGGGGACGGCGCTGGTGGACCAGTTCTACAAGGACGTGCAGGCCATGGGCGGGGGGCGGTGGGATACCTCCAGCCTGATGGCCCGGCTGCTGAAATTGGGCGGGTGAGGCGCGGGTGACGGAGGGGTGATCCGGGGGTGATCCCGGTCGGACAGCCTTTTGTTAACCCTTCGTTCACCGCTCGGGCCGAGAGTGCCTTCCGGATCAGCAACCGGGGGCACGCACATGGCGACGCAGAGACAGGCACGCGCGGAACTTTTCGCGATCATGGACCGGTTCCAATGGGACCTCGCCAACCGCGCCACGCGAGAGGGGAAGATCCCCTCGGAATGGCGCCGCGTCTGGACGGAACGGTCGAGCCGAAAGCGCAAGGTCAGCCTGTGGGTGGACGAGGACGTCTACCGGCTGTTCAAATCCATGGGCCACGGAATGGGGCCACGCATGAACGCCGTCCTGGGGGCCTTCGTGCGGGCCCGGGTGGCGGGGATGCTGGAAGGCGAAGACCTGTCGGAGCGGTTCCGCGAGGAGTGGATGGGGAAGCCGAAGCCGTCTGCGGATGAGGCGGTTGCGGAGTGGGAGCGGAGTTTTGGAGAGTGACAGCCTTATAGCGATTTTACATGCTAGCATCGTTTTCTGGCGAAGCATTCTTCGCGGTAGGACAGTTTTCAGGCTATTATCTCATTATGGAGTCGTGAAATGAAATTGCTTCATTCTTTATTCGTTGCGGTCGCCATATCTGCCATTTCTAACTCTACGTCTGCAGATAGTGGCCTGATATTGACGACAGGAGGTCATACTATTCAGGTGGCTACGGAAACGGAAGAAGATCGTAAAAATTTGCCATTGTGTGCCCGACATCTCAATTTTTGGTGTATTAAGAAGCCAGGAAATGTTCGATGGGATGGTCAAATCGACGAAGATAGCAAGAATCATGCAATCTTTTCTGACGCGAGTTTCAGTGCGAGAGCATTTTTCCGACTGATGTGGACATACCGTTTCAAACACAATTTGAAAACTGCGGACGAAATATTTGGTCGCTATGCTCCAGCCTCTGACTGTATTGGATCAGTCGGCAGAGACCGGAGAACCGGAAGATGTCCGCGTGGGGAGAATTTAACTTGGGTATATTCTAGGAAAGTTGCCCAGTCCCTTGATCTGAAGCCAGATGAAGATATTCGGCTCTTTACCAGTCAAGATACCGTTGACCGGCAAGTGGCAATTAAATTTGCACAAGCAATTGCTAGTTTCGAGTTGGGGAGAGGATATAGTGTTTCAAAAGGGCTGGTTGACTCAGGTGTTGCGCTTGCTGGATTCTCATATCCATAGAGCGTGTCGTCCTCTCCGAGAGCGACGTTGTTGCACTAGTCAGGCGGAGCGGTCGTGGCCGTCACTGTTCCTAACTCTGGATTATAGATGATGCTGACGACATCGACTGTCAGTCCTCGAGCTAGTGTATCTGGATCATATCGCACTGCCGGAACTAATACTACGAATCTGGGGTCGCCATTTTCAAATCGGTAGACCTGCCCCTCGATCCTTGACTCAGAAAGCCAGATGTCAGTCCAGCCTTCGCCTGTATCGAGAGAAATAACAGAGCATTTATCTGAATATTCGCCATCGAAGTAGGATATCCCAATATGCATCGATCCGCCGACAGGTTCATAGGCTGTGGTGAGCTTGAATAGATCGATAGTTTCGCGCCATCTTGAAGTGAGGTCCGTATTATCTTCGTATCTTTCACGTGTCAGTGTGAGAATGTTTGAAGTCCGGGGGGAAGCGATGTCGCTCGGATCAAATCTAGGTGCGCAGCTGTCTACGCTGACGCCTTCTGCAAGAGCTGAAGCTGCCGGAACAAGAATAGCAAATGCAATAATTCCAGTTGATAGTGTCTTGATTTTCTTCATTCCAAAGCCTCTGATGAAGTGCAAATTTAGATCTAGGCAGCGCCTATCTTTTTGAGACTTGCTCAAGTAAGCGTAGTCCACGGTAGCGTCGAATAGCTGAAAGCCGACGCTTGCCAACATTATCGTAGAGACATTTTTGCGATTTGGCAAAAACTTGATATGTCCCATTCAACTTGTTGGCGAAATATTAATGGGCGAGCAATAGTGCCGCCCATTATTTAGTTATTTCAGTTGTTTAGTTCAGCGCAGCATCCGTGATCACAGACGTCCACGCCCCCTCGGGTGCCGCAGAAATCACCGGATCCGACCCGCCGGCCAGAAGCGTATCCACCGTGCGCTGGTAGTCGGCCTCGTCCAGGGCGCCGTTCGAGCCTGCCGTCAGTTTGGCGATCTCGCCCATCATGCGGACCTGGTGGGCCTCGGTCTGGGCACCGGTCTCGTCGTTGTCGAGCACGATTTCGGCGGCCTCGCCCGGGTTCTCCTCGGCGTATTTCCAGCCCTTCATGGAGGCGCGGACGAATTTGACCATCTTCTCCTTGAAGGCCTCGTCCTCCAGGTTCTCCTCCAGCACGTAGATGCCGTCTTCGAGGGTGGCGACGCCCATGTCCTCGTATTTGAAGGTCACGAGTTCATCCTCGGAGACGCCCGCGTCCAGCACCTGACCGTATTCGTTGTAGGTCATCGTCGAGATGCAGTCGGCCTGGCGTTGCAGCAGGGGATCGACGTTGAAGCCCTGTTTGAGGACCGTGACGCCATCGTCGCCGCCGTCCGTGGAGATGCCTTCCTGCGACATCCACGACAGGAAGGGATATTCGTTGCCGAAGAACCAGACGCCGATGGTCTTGCCCTTGAAGTCCTGCGGGCCGGTGATGCCGGTGTCCTTCCAGCAGGTCAGCATCAGGCCGGAGGTCTTGAAGGGCTGGGCGATGTTGACGACCGGCAGACCCTTTTCGCGGGCGCTGAGGGCCGAGGGCATCCAGTTGAGCATGGCATCGGCACCGCCGCCGGCCAGCACCTGCGGGGGCGCGATGTCGGGGCCGCCGGGCAGGATGGTGACGTCGATGCCCTCTTCCTCGTAGAAGCCCTTGTCGAGGGCCACGTAGTAGCCCGCGAATTGCGCCTGGGTGACCCACTGCAGCTGCAGCGTCACGGAATTGGCGTGGCCGTCGGCCATGGCACCGCCGGTCATGGCAAGGGCCAGCGCCGCGGAAGTGATCAGGGTTTTCATGTCGTCTCTCCTGTTGGGGGCGGAGGGTCCGCCCATTTGGTTGGCGCGCGTGTTCATCCGCGCGCTCTCTGGGAAGGATGCCAGAAGGTCAGCCGTTTTTCCAAGGCCGCGATGGCCCCGTAGGACAGGCTGCCCGCGATGGCCGCCACAACGATGGAGGCCCAGACCATCGGCAAGTTCAAGCGCCCCACTTCGGTGGAGATGCGAAACCCCATGCCCAGAGTCGGGCTGCCGAAGAATTCCGCGACGATGGCCCCGATGAGGGCAAGCGTCGTGGCGATCTTCAGTCCGTTGAAGATGAAGGGCAGGGCGGCTTGCAGCTTGAGGTAGCGCAATTCCTGCCCGGCGCTGGCCCCGTAGGTGCGCATCAGGTCGCGCTGCATGGTGCTGGTGTCGGCCAGTCCCGCAACGGTGTTCACCAGCACCGGGAAGAACACCATGACGACGACGACCGCGGCCTTGGATTCCCAGCCAAAGCCGAACCACATGACCAGGATCGGCGCGGTGCCGACGATGGGCAGGGCCGCGACGAAGTTGCCCACGGGCAGCAGGCCCCGGCGCAGAAAGTCGGAGCGGGCGACCAACAGGCCGGTCGCGATGCCCGCGCCCGCACCGATGAGCCATCCGCTGAGCGCGCCCTTCAGGACGGTCTGCACGAAATCCGCCCAGAGGGTCGGCAGGTTGGCCGCGATGGCGGTCGCGATCTGGCTGGGGGCGGGCAGAATCACGGTGGGCACAGCGAACAGGCGAACCGTCAGTTCCCACAGGATCAAAAGGGTTAGGCCGAACAGGATCGGGGCCGCCCAACCGCCCGCCGCGCTGCGCGCCACGCGAACGTTCAACGCCCAAAGCGCGGCCCAGGTGCCGAGGATCACAATCAGGTTCATCGCGCCAGCCCCATGCGTTTCAATGTCACCCGTTCCAGCACCGCGATGATCGCGACCAGGCCCGCCGCCACGATGGCCGCACCAAACAGCGCGGACCAGATCTGCACGGTCTGGCCATAATAGCTGCCTGCCAGCAGCCGCGCGCCCAGGCCGCGCACGGCCCCGGTCGGCAGCTCGCCGATGATGGCCCCGACGACGGCGGCGGCGACGGCGATCTTGAGCGAGGCAAAGAGATAGGGCAGCGACGAGGGCAGGCGCAGGCTGATCAGGGTGCGCAGGGGCGACGCGTTCCAGGTACGCATCAGGTCCAGGTCGGCGGGCGAGGGCGCGCGCAGACCCTTTACCATGCCGACAGTGACCGGGAAAAAGCTGAGGTAGGCAGAAATGATCGCCTTGGGGATCATTCCCTGCACCCCCACGGAGTTCAGGACCACGATGATCATCGGCGCGATGGCCAGAATCGGGATCGTCTGCGAGGCGATGGCCCAGGGCATGACGCTGAGGTCCATGACCCGGCTGTAGACGATGCCCACAGCCAGCAGAATTCCCGCCAGCGACCCGATGGCAAAGCCCAACAGCGTTGGTCCCAGTGTGATGCCCGCGTGGAACACGAGGCTGCGCTTGGAGGTGATCTTTTTGCCGACGGTGGTGTCCCAGAGCTCGGCCAGGATCTGATGGGGGGCGGGCAGGCGGGGGCGGTCCTGCACAAAGGCCCCGGACAGGGCGGGGCCGGGGTTCGCCAGCGCAATGGTGACGCCCGAAAGGTCGCGGCGTTCGGCGGCGGTGGGCGGGTCGATGACGGCACCGGCGCGCTCTGCCTCCAGCACGGATTGTTGGGCGTTCATCGGAATACAGGCGACATACCACAGCAGCAGCAGCGCGGCGACGACGGTCAGGATCGGCACGAGGCTGTGGGCCAGACCGCGCCAGGCGCGGGCGACCGTGCCGGAACGTCCCGTTGCGGCACCGGGGGCAGAGAGGGGGGCGTCGGTCATGCGCACATCCGGTCGTTGGTGTAGGAAGGCTGGCTGGATGCGAGGACTTGCAGATCCGTGGCGAGAGGCGGCGGCGCGCCAAGGTCACCCTGCGCCTGCGGCGTCGCGGGCCCGATGGGGCGCATTCGATGGATTGCACCGGTCGCAGCGGGCGCGGGTCTGTCGCCACCCCGGGCGGCACAGGACCGTGCGTCGAGGACAGCGGCCCGCGATGCGGAGGGGCGCGCGGTCTGAATCCCAGCCCTTGTCATGCGTGCCACTCCATCCGGAGTTCGGGGACGCCGTCGGCGCCAGCCAGATCGCGTGCCGTCACGACAAAACCTTCGCGGGTGTAGAACCGGTGCGCCGCCTCATTTGGCATATGGCTGTTGAGCGACAGAAAGCTGCGTCCCTGTTTCGCGCGGTCGATCAACGCCTTGCCGATGCCCCGTCCCGGTGTGCCGACATAAAGCCCCCGGATATGGTCGCTGTCGGCGTCCAGAGAGAGATAGCCCAGCGGGGCGTCGTTCTGTGCCACGTAGGCTTCGCGTTGGGGGAAGGCGTCGCGCATCATCTGCGTCAGCGCGGCCTCGCTGGGGCCTTCGGGCATCCAGCCGGAGACATCGAGCCAATGCCGCACGATGCGGGCACAGGCCGGGGCGTCGCCGGCGGTTGCGCGGCGGATCTTCATGAGGTGCCCCAACGTTTCCAGATCCGCCAAAGGGCCGATCCGATCACAAAGAGCGCGACAGCATCCAGAAAGGGTTTGGCCGGGATGTCGGCAAAGGCCTCGGCAAAGAGAAACCAGAGCGCCACGAGGATCGAGACGATATCGGCGAGGGATTTGCCCAGCGTTTCCATCACGCGGCCCAGGCCAGGTGGACGTCCGGCAGGCGTTCTTCGTTGTCGGCCTCTGTGCGCGCGACCTCGCGCACGCCATTGGCGGCGCAGAAGCGGCGCGCCCCGTCATTTGCCTGAAACGTCCAGAGTGACAGGCTGTTCCGTCCCGTCTTGGCCTGGTCCAGCAGGGCGCGTTCCCGTCCGAGGCCACGCGCCCGCGGGGCGAGACAGAGCGCGGTGACCATGCCGCCGTCCTGGGCCGCCAGAAAGCCGTCGACCGGTGCGTCGGTCACCCAGACGGTTTGGCGGGGCAGGACCCGTTCGGCGGAGTGGTGGCGTACATCCGCGTGGCTGTGGACGCGCGTCATCCCGTCGGTCGCGTCGACCCAGTCGTTCAGGATCCCGGCGCAGGCGGCGGCATCGGCGGGGGGTGCGGGTCGGATCATGCAGCCTCCATCCCTTCGCGCAGGCCTTCGCGGACGCGGTGGGCGATGGCCAGGAATTCAGGCGTGTCGCGGATGTCGAGCGGGCGGTCGCGGGGCAGAGGGCTGTCGATGACGTCGGTGATCCGCCCCGGTCGGGGGGACATGACGACGATCTTGGTGGACAGATAGACCGCCTCGGGGATGGAATGGGTGACGAAAAGGGTCGTCTTGTTGGTGCGTTTCCACAGCGCGAGCAGTTCTTCGTTCAACCGATCGCGGACGATTTCATCCAGCGCGCCGAAGGGTTCGTCCATGAGCAGGATCGGCGCGTCGAAGGCGAGCGCGCGCGCGATGGAGGCGCGTTGCTGCATGCCGCCGGACAGCTGCCAGGGGTATTTGTTGGCGAACTGGCCCAGTTCGACCAGGTCGAGAACATCGCGCATCCGCTGATCCCGATCCGCGCGGGAATAGCCCATGATTTCCAGCGGCAAGGTCACGTTCTTGCCGATGGTGCGCCAGGGGTAGAGGCCGGCGGCCTGAAAGACGTAGCCATAGGCGCGGGCGCGGCGGGCCTCGTCCGGGGTCATGCCGTTGACCTGCAGGGTGCCGCCGGTGGGGGTCTCAAGGGCCGCGACGCAGCGCAGGAAGGTGGTCTTGCCGCAGCCGGAGGGGCCGATGAAGGAGACGAATTCGCCTTCGTTGATGTCGAGCGAGACGTCCTTGAGGGCGTGGACGGGGCCGTCGCCGGTCTGGAAGGTGAGGTCTAGGGATTGGGCGGAGATTGTGGTCATTTCAATGCGCCAGTACTCGCATCAGGCCATCCCATTCACTTGGTATGGGCGCTCGCTCGCGAGGATCGGTCAGGCCAAGTTCCCTCAGGTGATAATCGTTCTTAGCAAAGTTGCATGGCGCACAAGTGATCACGACATTTTCCATCGAACTGTCGCCACCGTGCTTAAACGGAATGACATGATCGAATTGAAGCCACAGGCACTGAAAAGCAGCATGCTGCTCCGCATTCTTCGAGCCCCACCGCAAAGCGTTAGGATACTCCAAGTGCACACTCTTTCTCACTTCCATCGGAATCACTGGTACACCACAGAAACGGCAGCGATAGCCGTCACGGGCAATCAATAATCGCTTGGTTGCAGCTCCTGGCATGCGCTCCTTCGCTTTCGGCAGGCTTTCCGGCAAGGACTCTACATGCCGCCGACGCAGATAGTGGACTTGATCGGGATAGTTTTTTGCCGAGCCCCACATCGTCTCGACATAGTCCCGAATCTCGGGAGTATCGGCATCGGCGATGAGGGTCGCTGCCTCCGATCTGCTCCCAGAGACATGGGCATCGGCAGCCTTGTCCAATAGGTCTACAGCGCGCCAAACATGGCTTGTCGGCACCCTCAGACAGTCTCGCGGCTCCCAGTAGGTCGGGTCTTCGGTATTCATCACACCCCCGCCGGAATGTTCAGCGGGTTGCGCTCGATCTTGCGCGGCGTGTTCAGCGCCTTCCATTTCGACAGGGCCTTGGCGGCGCTTGCGTTCGGCGGGCGGCGGATGAACTTGCCGCGACCCGGCTGCGGTTGGGAGTTCTGGCCGTGGGCCCAGACCACGTCGCCACGCGACAGGGTGTAGCGGGGGGCGGCTTTCAGCTCCATGCCTTCGAAGACGTTGTAGTCGATGATCGACTTTTGCGCCGCGACCGAAACCGTGCGGTGAATGGACGGGTCCCAGACCACCAGATCGGCGTGGCCGCCCACGTGGATGCCGCCCTTCATCGGATAGATGTTCAGGATCTTGGCGATGTTGGTCGATGTGGTGGCGACGAATTCCTCGGGTGTCAGGCGACCCGTCTCGACGCCCTGGGTCCAGAGCATCGCCATGCGTTCCTCTAGGCCCCCGGTGCCGTTGGGGATCAGGGTGAAATTTTCCAGCCCCATGCGCTTTTGCTCGTCAGAGAAGGCGGCGTGGTCGGTGGCCACGACCTGCAAGGACCCCGACGCCAGACCGGCCCAGAGGCTGTCCTGGTGCATCTTGTTGCGGAAGGGCGGGGACATGACGCGGCGGGCGGCATATTGCCAGTCCTTGTTGAAATACTCGGACTCGTCCAGCGTCAGGTGCTGGATCAGCGGCTCACCGTAGACGCGCATCCCCTTTTGGCGGGCGCGGCGGATGGCTTCGTGCGCCTGCTCGCAGGAGACGTGCACGATATAAAGCGGGCATCCGGCGGCATCGGCGATCATGATGGCGCGGTTTGCGGCCTCGCCCTCGACCTCGGGGGGGCGGGAATAGGCGTGGCCCTCGGGGCCGGTGATGCCCTCGGCCAGAAGCTGTTCCTGCTTGGCGGCCACGATGTCACCGTTCTCGGCGTGGACCAGCGGCAGGGCACCCAGTTCGGCGCAACGCCGGAAGGACGCGAACATCTCGTCGTCCTCGACCATCAGGGCGCCCTTGTAGGCCATGAAGTGCTTGAAGGTATTGATGCCGCGCTCGCGGACGACGGTCTCCATCTCGTTGAAGATGCCCTCGTTCCAGCCGGTGATCGCCATGTGGTAGGAAATGTCGGTGCAGATCTGGTCCTTCGACTTGCGGTCCCAGTCATCGATCGCGTTCAGAAGGCTGCCGTCTTCGCCCGGCAGGCAGAAATCGACCAGCATCGTGGTGCCACCGGCGGCGGCGGCGAAGGTGCCGGATTCAAAGGTCTCGGCGGCGGTTGTGCCCATGAAGGGCATTTCCAGATGGGTGTGCGGGTCGATGCCGCCGGGGATGACGTAAGCGTCGGTCGCGTCGATGACCTCGTCGCCGGTCAGGTTCTCGCCGATCTGGGCGATGTGTTCGCCCTCGATCAGGACGTCTGCTTTCCACTGAAGGTCGGCGGTGACGATTGTGCCGTTCTTGATGACCTTGGACATGGGTTCCTCCGGGGGGATTACAGGCAGATCGGATTGCCGGTTTCGTCGAAGACGCCGATTTCGGTGTCGTTCAGCGTGTAGCGATAGCAGCCATCCACGACGCGCACCGCGCCGGGGGTCAGGTCCAGCGGGACCCGTGCGGCCACGGCGGGCGGCAGTTGCGTGGCCGGGGCCGGTGGGGACGGCGGGGCCGTCACGCAAGCCGCAAGCAGCAGCAGGGGGAGCAGGCGGATCATGGCATCCTCACAGGCAATACTGCGACCCGCGCGGGGTCAGAACGGGATAGGTTTGGCCCTGGTAGACGTAGCCATAGCAGTTCTGCCAAAGCCGCACGTCCGCATCGAAGACCCCGCGTGGCAGCAGTTGGCGCACGGCGAAGGGCACCGGCGCGTCCGACGCCACATAGCGGTCCGGGTTGGTGACCGGGGCGCTGATCGACGGGGCGCAGGCGGCCAGCGTCAGCAGGGCGAGGGTCAGGCTAATCCGCATAATCGGGGTCCTCTCTGTCGAGGATGCGCTTCATCTCCTCGAAGTGGGTCAGGCGTTCTGTGTGGTCGTTGTCCCAGCCCTGGGCGGTTTCCTCGGCCAGGGGGTCGGGCATGATGGCCAGCGGCTGTCCGGTGGAATAGGCCAGCACCATCGTCCGGGCGGCGCGTTCCAGGTGATACATCGCGTCGAAGGCCATCGCGGGCGAGGCGCCCAGCGTGGTGACCCCGTGGTTGCCCATCATCACGGCGGAATGGTTGCCGATGGTGCGGGAAATCCGCTCTCCTTCTTCGGCGTGCAGGGCCACGCCGCCGAAGGCCAGGTCATAGGCCAGACGGTTGTGGAACCGCGCGGTGACCTGGTCGATGGGCTTGATCGTCGGATCCTTCAGCCCCGCCAGCGCGGTGGCGTAGGCGGGATGCAGGTGCAGGGCGACGCGCGCCTGCGGCAGGTTGCGGTGCAACGCAGAGTGGATCATCCAGGCCGAGGGGTCCGGCGCATCGGGGCGGTCCATCGTGGTCGGATCGTCGGCATCCACCAGGAGCAGGTCCGACGCCTTGATCCGGGAGAAATGCCGCCAGCGCGGGTTCACGAGGAATCTTTTGCCGTCTTCGGACACCGCCGCCGAAAAATGGTTGGCCACCGCCTCGTGCCAGCCCGCACGCGCCGCCAGTCGAAAACAGGCGGCCAGGTCGATGCGCAACTGCGTCTCGTCCAGGTCGGGGGTGCCGTCGGCCATGGTCAATCCTCCTTGGGCGCGGTGAAGCGCAGGAAGGCGTAGTAGGCGGCCGTGGCCAGCACCGTGACCAACACGGCAGAGGCGATGGCCCCCAAGGTGATGCCCCCCGCCCGGTAGACATCAAAGACCAGGTTGATGACCAGAAAGATGCCAGCGAAATTCGCGGTCTTCTTGTTGATGGACGGCGGCGCGCTCACTCCACCACACCCGCAGTTTCGACGACGGCATGCAACAGGACATCGGCACCCGCGCGGGCCCAGTCCTTGGTGATTTCTTCGGCCTCGTTGTGGGACAAGCCGTCGACGCAGGGGCACATGATCATCGCCGTGGGCGCGACCTTGTTGATCCAGCAGGCGTCGTGGCCCGCGCCCGAGATGATGTCCATGTGGCTGTAGCCCAGCCGTTCGGCTGCCGCGCGCACGGCCGAGACGCAATCCGCGTCGAAGGTGACTGGGTCAAAGCCGCCGACTTTCTCCAGCTCGACCGCCATTCCCATATCGTCTGCGATCCGTTTGGCGGCGGCGTCGAAGCGGGCCTCCATATCCTCGATCACGGACAGGTCGGGGGACCGGAAATCGACGGTAAAGACGACCTTTCCGGGGATCACGTTGCGGGAATTGGGGTAGACGTCGATATGGCCCGCCGCGCCGACCGCGTGGGGGGCATGGGACAGGGCGATGGCCTCTACCTGTTCCAGCATCCGCGCCATGGCGAGGCCCGCGTTCTTGCGCATGGGCATGGGGGTCGATCCGGTGTGCGCATCCTTGCCGGTGACGGTCACCTGGGTCCAGGACAGGCCCTGGCCGTGGGTGACGACGCCGATATCGCGGCCCTCGGCCTCCAGGATGGGGCCCTGTTCGATGTGCAGCTCGAACATCGCGTGCATCTTGCGGGCCCCGACCTCTTCGTCGCCGCGCCAGCCGATGCGGTCCAGCTCATCGCCGAAACGCTTGCCCTCGGCGTCCACCTTGTTTTCGGCCCAATCCTGCGTGTGGACGCCCGCAAAGACGCCAGAGGCCAGCATGGCGGGCGCAAAGCGGGTGCCTTCCTCGTTGGTCCAGTTGGTGACCACGATGGGATGCCGGGTGCGGATGTTCAGATCGTTGAGCGTGCGGATCATCTCCAGCCCGCCCAGGACGCCCAGCACGCCGTCGTATTTGCCACCGGTGGGTTGGGTGTCCAGGTGGCTGCCGACATAGACCGGCAGGGCGTCGGGGTCTTCGCCCGCGCGGGTCGCGAACATGTTGCCGATGCGATCGACGCCCATCGTCATGCCCGCCGCCTCGCACCAGGTCTGAAACAGGGCGCGGCCTTCGCCATCGGCGTCGGTCAGGGTCTGGCGATTGTTGCCGCCCGCGACGCCGGGGCCGATCGTGGCCATTTCCATCAGGCTGTCCCACAGCCGATCGGGATCGACGCGCATGTTCTGTCCGGCGCTGGCTGCCATTTCATCCCCCGAAGATTTGACCGTCTGGTAAAACCGACGCTATCACGGGGGCAGAAGCAGTCAACAGGGCAGCGGGTGCGATACACCTCTGACCGCATCTGCACGGAATTCCGGCAGCCGGAGCGTTTTGCGCCCAAGGAGTATGCATGGCGAACGACGAAAGCCCAACGCGCATTCAGCTCAAGAACAGGGCGTTGATCCTGGAGGCGGGCCTCGACGCGTTTTCGACAGAGGGTCTGCGCGGGGCCACCCTGGACGCAATCGCGCGGGCGGCGGGTCTGTCGAAGCCGAATGTCTTGTATTATTTCGGCTCGAAGGAGGCGATCTATCGCGCGCTTCTGGACCGGATCCTCGACACCTGGCTTGACCCTTTGCGCGCCATGGACCCCGAGGGCGAGCCTGTGGAGGAGATGCTGGGCTACGTGCGCCGCAAGCTGGCGCTGGCGCGGGGTTTTCCACGCGAAAGCAGGCTGTTTGCCGGGGAGATATTACGGGGCGCGCCGCTCATGGGCGATGCGCTGTCGGGGGATTTGCGCGATCTGGTGGACGATTATGCTCGGGTCATTTCGGCCTGGATGGAGGCCGGTCGGCTGGCCCGGTCCGACCCGCACCACCTGATCTTCTCGATCTGGGCGCTATCCCAGCACTACGCCGATTTCGAGGTGCAAGTGCAGGCGGTTCTGGGCGACGGGCGCGATCCCTGGGCTGAGGCGGAGCGGGAGGTGGTGCAACATTTCACGCGGGTGCTGGCGGTGGTGTGACGGTCCGATGTTCGGACGAAGCACTCTTTCTCTGCGGTTGCACCAATTTCTGTATACGATTTCTTTAGGGTGGCGGTCCTAGACCAGCCAAGTGATCGACAGCCTTCCAATCGCGTAAAAATTTACCGGTAGTCTCGCCTAACGACTGATAATGAGCGAAAATGGCATCTAGTTCTTGATGCTGGTTCCCCCAGCGGACAAAATGCTCCCAAATTCCAGAGATATGACCCAGCAAATCGCTAGTCAGCAATTGGATGACCAAAGGATCAT
This sequence comes from Jannaschia sp. M317, assembly GCF_025141175.1. Lineage (NCBI taxonomy): Bacteria > Pseudomonadati > Pseudomonadota > Alphaproteobacteria > Rhodobacterales > Roseobacteraceae > Jannaschia > Jannaschia sp. M317. The sequence goes on from NZ_CP081155.1 coordinate 1,598,502, forward strand.
TTTGAAGCAACGTCATCGCACTTGGTGTTGGATGCCCGCCCATTTCACAATGATATCCGTAGTCTTTGGCTCGAAATTTTCCATCGGCAGCCTCTCGTAGTTTTGCAGGTCTGAAGAGCTTCCAACGGTCGTTTTTGTCCGACCTTACCCACTTTTCCGCGTCACAATCGCGTTGATCAAAAGCCCAGGCTAAGTACTCAATCTCAACGATTTGGCGGAGCAGTGCGGCTGCGGCGTAAGTCTGCTTCGCTTCGAAAAGTCTGATAGTGTTTTCGCTCAATTCAGCTGCGACCCTCAACAATAGTGAGACACCGTACACTTCATCGGATCCGAACTGGAAAGGGGAGCGTCCTTCTCTTCTATCTGTGCCCATAATTTGGCCAGAGGATCGCAGGATTTCTCCAAATTGTCGGAAACTGTTCGCTACAAATATAGTTGTCTCGATACGCATGGTCGCGAGTTCCGGCTTCGACTGTTCTTTTGTGGTCAGTTGTTTAGCGAACTCTGATTTTTCCATGTTGACAAAGTAAATTTCCTTTGAAGCTGGAGGTAGCGAAGAAGAACATTATTCCAAGAAACACAAAGCAACCAGTCGTATTGATTGCAGCCATTCGAACTTGGCGCAGCATCGCACAGAATTGGCTCGAAGCGGCCATCGACCGGCCGCTCCGAGAGGGCAGGCCCTACTCCGCTGCGACCTTGACCGACGGGTTGTTCGGATGCGTCGTCCAGTCGGCGTGCTCTGCCTCGACGACCTTGCCGGTGCGGGGGTCGACGGTTCCGGGGGTGAGGCGTTCCATGGTGATGCAATCCTCGACCGGGCAGACGTCCACGCAGAGGTTGCAGGCCACGCATTCGGCGTCGATCACCTCGAAGGTGCGGTCGGGGCCGATGGCGATGGCCTGGTGGGATGTATCCTCGCAGGCGGCGTAGCAGCGCCCGCACTTGATGCAATCGTCCTGCGAGATCCGCGCCTTGGTGACGTAGTTCAGGTTCAGGTGCTTCCAGTCGGTGACATTGGGCACGGCGCGCCCGATCAGGTCTTCGACCGTCATGTCCTTTTCGTCCAGATAGCGGGACAGGCCGGCCTTCAGCTCTTTGACGATGCCAAAGCCGTAGGTCATGGCCGCGGTGCAGACCTGCACGTTACCCGCGCCCAGCGTCATGAATTCCGCCGCGTCGCGCCAGGTGGTGACGCCACCGATGCCACTGATCGGCAGGCCGTGGGTTTCCGGGTCGCGGGCGATTTCCGACACCATCGACAGGGCGATGGGCTTGACCGCCGGGCCGCAATAACCGCCGTGGCTTCCCTTGCCGTCGATCGTCGGCTCGGGCGCGAAGAGGTCCAGATCGACGTTGGTGATCGAATTGATCGTGTTGATCAGCGACACCGCGTCCGCCCCCCCGCGCTTGGCGGCGGCGGCGGGTTTGCGCACGTCGGTGATGTTCGGCGTCAGTTTCACGATGACCGGCATGCGGGTGTATTGCTTGCACCAGCGGGTCACCATCTCGATGTATTCCGGCACCTGGCCGACGGCCGATCCCATGCCGCGCTCGCTCATGCCGTGGGGACAGCCGAAGTTCAGTTCAATGCCGTCGGCCCCCGTTTCCTCCACCCGGGGCAGGATGGCGCGCCAGGCCTCCTCCTCGCAGGGGACCATGATGGACGCGATCAGGGCGCGGTCAGGATAGTCGCGCTTGACCGATTTCATCTCGTCCAGGTTCACCTGCAACGGGCGGTCGGTGATCAGTTCGATGTTGTTGAGGCCCAGCAGGCGGCGGTCGGCCCCGTAGATCGCGCCGTAGCGCGGGCCGTTGACGTTGACCACGGGCGGGCCTTCGGCGCCCAGCGTTTTCCAGACAACCCCGCCCCAGCCTGCCTCGAAGGCGCGGCGGACGTTGTATTCCTTGTCCGTGGGCGGGGCCGAGGCCAGCCAGAAGGGGTTCGGGCTCTTGATGCCGACGAAGGTGGTGGTCAGGTCTGCCATGTCTCTACTCCCTGAGGGCCGTCAGCCCGGTCTGAATGTCATTGCGATGGGTTCGATGTCGCCTGCGTTCACCGCGCGCGCCATGTTCGCCGCTTTCTCCGCTGCCGTCGGACCCATCAGCATCGGCAGACCCAGCGGGCGCGGCCCATGGTCGGCCAGTTGCGCCTGCATCCGCGCGAAAAAGGCGCGGGCCACCTCGCCCCGGTCGGCGCGCGCGGTCAGGGTCAGGACGGCGGCCTGGGCGGCGTCCAGATAAGTTTGCGGCGTATCGAGGAAGGAGTGATCCGGCGTCTCGGCCCAGGGCAGCGGAAAGTCGGGGTGGGCCCCGTGGCGCATCACGTCATAGACGGCCAGCCTCCCGCCGGGGGCCAGCACACGCGCCGCTTCGCGAAAGAAACGCGGTTTGTCGGGCAGGTTCATGCCCACGTGCAGCAAGGTCACCAGGTCGAAACTGTCATCGGCGAACGGCATGTCCAGCGCGCTGCCCTCGACAAAGGTCACCTGCTGTCCGGTCAGTGCGGTCAGGCTGCGGGCGGTGGCCACGAAATCGGGTGTCAGGTCCAGGCCGGTGACCTGGGCCCCATAGCGTCCGGCGATGAACCGTGCCGCACCGCCAATGCCGCAACCTGCGTCCAGGACCCGTGTGGCGGGCCCGATGAAGAGATCGGCAAGCAGGGCCTCGGTCGCCTCCAGCCCGCCGATGTGAAACTCGTCGATGGGCTTCAGGTGCCCGGAGGTAATCTGGTCCCGTGTCACGCCGTCCTTGGCCAGCGCATCCAGAATTCGCCCGTAAAGATCACCGCCGCCGTAGTGCGCGGCGATCCTGTGTTCGGTGTCGGCCATGGTTGCATCCCCCTGTGTCCATCGGGGCAGCATAGCAGAAACCCGGCGTCGGGTCGCCGGGCGGCGGGGGGGCGGCGCGGCCGTTCGGGGCGGCGCAGGGGCCACCCAAGCGGAGGAATGCGCCAGCCCCATCCGCGCCTCAGGCCGTGGCGGCCGCGGCGGTCGCCGCTTCGGAGGCTGCGAGACGCGCGGTCGCGGCATCACGGATGGCCAGATCGAACGCATCGGGGTGACGCAGGATCACGGCCTCGCCGGTCATGTCGTCCAGGCCCCGCGCCATCAGCGTGTCGAAGGCGGTATAGTCCTCGGTCGCCTTGGCAAAGCCGGACAAGGCCTTGGCGGCCCCCGACTTGGTCATCGCCATGCGGGTCTTGGTCAGGCGCTTGGCCTTGCCCAGCTCTTCTCTGACCAGTTGTTCGTAGGCAAAGATCGTCTGGGTGAAATCATGTTCCAGGCTGCCCGGCTCTCCTTCGGTCTGGATCAGGGCCAGCCTGCGGAACGCCGCGTCGCGAACGGGGGTGACCCCCATCCGATCGGCGTTGGCCATCAGATTGCGCAGCTTTTCGGGTTCATCCATCGCATCGACGCGAGCGAGGGCTGCGGCGTTGCGCGCGGCCAGCTCCTTTTCGGTCAGGGCTGCGGGCTTGGGGGCGGGGGTGTTTTTGGATTTGCTCATGGGCGACCTTCGGTCAGGGCGGCATGGATGTCCATGGCGGCATCACGGCCTTCCGCGACGGCGGTCACGGTCAGATCCTCGCCCCCCAAGGCACAGTCGCCCCCGGCCCAGACCCCATCGACCGAGGTGCGGCCCGCGCCGGTCACGGTCAGCTTGCCACCGGACAGGGCCAGACCCTCGACCGTCTCCAGCTTTTGGCCGATGGCCCGGAACAGCTGATCGGCGCGCAGGGTCAGCGTCTCTCCGGAGGGTTTCATGTCGGCATCGACGTAGGCCAGTTCCACCTCACGCAGTTGGCTGTCGCCGCGCAGCGCGACAGGCTGGACATGGGACAGGATGCGCACGCCGTGGGTGGCGGCCAGATCCTGTTCCCAGCGCGAGGCGGGCATCCGGTCCTGGGCACGGCGATAGGCGATTGTGACCGTCTCGGCCCCCAGCAACCTGGATTGCACGGCGGCATCCACCGCCGTCATGCCGCCGCCGATCACCACCACGTGCCGCCCGACGGGCAGGGCCGTCAGGTCATCGGTCTGGCGCAGGGCGGCGATGAAATCGACGGCGTTTTCGGTGCCGGACAGGTCCTCGCCCTCCAGCCCCAGCGCGCCGACACCGGCCAGGCCGATGCCCAGGAAAACGGCGTCGAAGTCGCGGCGCAGCCCCTGCAACGTCAGCCCATCGCCCAGTGCACGGCCCGTCTCGACGGTGATGCCGCCGATCTTCAGCAGCCAGTCGACCTCTGCCTGAGCGAAGTCGTGGGGCGTCTTGTAGGCGGCGATGCCGTATTCGTTCAGGCCGCCGGGTTTGGTCCGGGCGTCGAACATCGTGACGTCGTGCCCCAGCATCGCAAGACGGTGCGCGCAGGACAGACCGGCGGGGCCGGCCCCGACGACGGCGACTGTCTTTCCGGTCGCGTCGGCGCGGGTATAGGGGTGCGTGTCCTCGGCCATCAGGCTGTCGGTGGCATAGCGTTGCAGGCGGCCGATCTCGACCGGCTTGCCCTCGGCCACTTCGCGCACGCAGACCTGTTCGCACAGCGTTTCGGTCGGGCAGACCCGGGCGCACATCCCGCCCAGGATGTTCTGGTCAAAGATCGTCTTGGCCGAAGCCTCGGGCATGCCGGTGGCGATCTGACGAATGAAAAGCGGGATGTCGATGTCCGTGGGGCAGGCGGTGACGCAGGGCGCGTCGTGGCAGAAATAGCACCGGTCGGCGGCCACGGTCGCCTCGTGCCGGTCCAGCGCCGGGTGCAGGTCATCGAAGTTGCGCGCGATGTCCTCGGCCCCAAGCCGCCCCGCCCGTATCCCGTCCAGCCGCATCGCATCGGTCATGGTGATCTCCGTCCATCTGTTCGGGCTCAGCTTGCCACGATCCAAAATTTTATCAACTGGTAAAATTTCGGCAGTTTGTGAACGACCCCTTCGGACCGTCAGAGGGTCATGCGGAAAAATTGCAGATGCGGGATCAGCTCTGGCAAAATCCGGGCGACCGCGCTGCCGTAGGCGGGGGCGTCTTCGACTCCCACCGCGCGATACAGGCGGATCATCGGCGCGTTGCCCCGGAAGGTGTCGGCCACCAGATTGCGCAACCCGAGGTCGCGCGCCACGGCGATGCGCGCTTCGATCAGGGCGCGCGCCAGGCCGGTGCCCCGTGCCTTTGGGCGCACGAACAGGTGCTTCGTCTCGGCGGTGTCATCTGAGGCGCGGCGGTGCCCAAAACCTCTGCGTTCGGGCCGTGCGCCAGGACAAAGGCCCCGCGCGGCGCCAACCTGTCGCGCAGATGGGCGAAGACGGCGTCGATATGAATGGCCGGGTCGAAGTCTGGCGTGCCAGGATCCACGACCCTGTCCCGACCCCATTTGACATGCGCTGTCAGCAGCGCCCGTGCCGCAGCGGTTTGATACAGGGCCAGCCGCAGGTCCACGGCAGCGGTGGTGCGATGCCCAGGCTTGTGTCCGCTGGGGGGCGTTTCAGGTGACAGCTCCTCACCCTCCGGTGTTCTGAGGATTTGCCGCGTATTGTGAGCGCATCCGGGCGGCCCGGCCTGATCAGGGATTTAAGCCATCCTGAAAGCCGGGCTGTCATGCCTTTCGACTGGAACCACGGGCGTTTGACGCGACCGCGCGCAGTGGCGTTTCTGCCAACGCCGCCCGGTCCCGGATCGTCACCCACGCCGCCGTGGCGCAACAGGTGGGCACTCTGGCGGGCGGGTTCGAGATGATCGCCGGGGGGGCTGGACGCCCTGCGCGCGCGAGGTGCGGCGCGGCATCCGTGTCCCGACCACGGCCATCGCGGCCCCCAAACTGCCGGGGGTCACGACCGATCCACAACGACTGCCGTGGTTGGAACACGAGGGCATGGCCAGCAAGCTGACGATGATGCGCGATTGTGGACTGAACGTAGACAGCCTGACCTATGTCCTGATCGGCAGTCCGACCCTGTCGTTGCAAGCCGTGCGCAACGGTCTGGACGTGACGATTTTCAGCGCGGAGTTCATCAGCGACGACCTGGCCACGGGACGCCAGGTGCAGGTGCCGCTGCCCAAGACGCTGCATGCGCGCTATCTTGCCGTTACGCCGCGCGGGCCAAGGCACCGGCTGGTCGGGCCCTTCGTGGCCTGGGTCCGGTCCCTGTTCGAGGGGCGGGTGCCTAGCGCAGATGATCCATGACCAGAACGCGCGTCGTCTGGGGCAGGGTTTCGCGCGTGATCTCTGCCCTGGGGCCAAAGGCGAAATCGACGTCGGCGGCGTTCCAATGGCTCAGGAAGGCACCGATCCACTGCATCCCGGTGATCCGGCAATCCAGCGTGCGGAAGTGCATCGGGATGACCAATCGGGGCCGGACCCGGTGGATCATGTGCATCAGGTCGGGCAGCGCGATGGTCGGCGCATCGCCCGCCAGCGCCAGCAGGATGTCCGTGTCCTCGAAAAAGGCGATCTGGTCTTCGTCCAGCGCGTTGCCCACGTCACCCATGTGGGCGATGCGCAGGCCGTCCAACTCGAACCGGTACATGGCGTTCTGATTGGCCACGCCGCGGGGATGATGTTCCCATTCCTCGGCGGCGATGGCATCGACATGCAGGCCCGCCACATCGCCGCTGCCGCGGCCCTCGCCGGCGAAGTCCATGACGTTTGCAATGGCCGGTGTGCCAGGGATCAGGTCGCTGCGGCAATGGCCGTCGTCGTCGTCCGACGAGGTCAGGACGATATCTGCCGTTTCGCGAAAGGGGGCAAAGCCCAGCAAGTCAGGCGTATAGGGGTCGGTGATGACCGACCGCGCAGTCCCTTCCAGCCGGAATGCGGCCTGTCCGTACCAGGTGATTTGCATGGGCGTCCCTCCTGCGGGGCAGGGAACGCCAGTCGGGCGGCGCTGTCCAGCGGGATTGACGGCGTCGGGGTGGCCCGCCAGTCTGATCCGCCAAGGAGGACGCCATGCCCAAAGCTTACTGGATCGCCCACGCCACGGTCACCGACCCGGACCCCTATGCCATCTACGCCAAGGGCGCGACCGAGGTGTTCGCGCAATACGGCGGAACTGTCCTGGCGCGCGGGGGCCGTGTCGAAGGATTGGAAGGTATCGCCCGCGCCCGCAATGTCGTCGTGGAATTCGAGAGCATGGAGGCGGCGTTGGCGGCGTATAATTCGCCCGAATATCAGGCTGCGCGGCAACACCGCCTGGACGCGGGCGAGTTGGAAATCATCCTGCTGGAAGGCGTCTGACGCCTACCGCGCCAGCGTGGCCCGCGCCCGGATCATGTCGGCTTGGGTCGTGATCTTGTAATTCTCTTCGCTGCCCTGAACGAAGCGCACCTCCAACCCCGCTTCGCGTGCGACGGCCACGTCGTCGGCCCCGCTGCCGTCGTGTGTCGCATGGGCGGCGCGGATCGCGTCAAAGCGGAAGCCTTGCGGTGTTTGCGCACGCCACAGGCCGTCGCGCGGCACGCTGTCGCGGGCGATGTCGCCGTTGCTGGACCACAGGGCGTCGATGACGGGTAGGGCGGCGCAGGCACCGGGCACCCGGTCCAGCATGGCGATCACCCCGGCGATGACAGACAGCGGCACGAAGGGGCGGGCCGCATCGTGGATCAGAACGCGGTCGGGGGCCTGCGCGGCCAGCGCGTCCAACCCTGCGGCGACGGATGCGGCGCGGGTGTCACCGCCCGCGACCGGCGGGCCGACGCGCGGGTCGCGCAGGCCGTCCATTGCCCCGGCGTACAAGTCGCCGTCGTCAGGATGGATCACAACCCGCAGGGCCGTGACCCCCGGCTGCGTCAGAAATACCTCGCAGGACCGACGCAACGCGCAGGCCCCCGACAGAGGCAGGTATTGCTTGGGCACCGTACCCCCCATGCGCCGCCCGCGTCCGGCTGCGACGATCAGGGCGGCGACGGTCGGGGTGGCGGCGGACATGGCGGATCTCCGGGTCGGGGGGGCGTCCCCCTCCCTGCGACAGCGGACGCGCGCCGTCCAGCCACCTTGATCGGTCCGGCTCTGCCGCGTAGACGACGGTGCATGTCCAATCCCACCGAACCCGCCATTCTCCGACTGGCCCGCGAAACCGGCGACAGCATTCAGGCAGAGCCTCTGGATCTGGGCCCCCGCGTGCGCGATCTGCGCAAGGCGCGCGGCTGGACGCTGGAACAGGCGGCACAACAGGCGGGGCTCGCCCGGTCCACCCTGTCGAAAATCGAGAACGGGCAGATGTCGCCAACCTTCGAGGCGTTGAAGAAGCTGGCAGTCGGTCTGGAAATCAGCGTGCCACAGCTGTTCACCCCGCCCAAGCGCGACCAGATCATGGGCCGTCGCGCCATCACCCGGCGCGGCGAAGGTCAGTCGCAGATGACGACCACCTATGAGCATGAGCTGCTGGCAGGCGACATGACGAGCAAGCGGATGCTGCCGTACCGCGCCCGCGTCCATGCCCGGTCCTTCGACGAATTCGACGGATGGGTCCGCCACGACGGAGAAGAGTTCCTGCTGGTCCTGACCGGCACGATCCGCCTGTTCACCGAATTTTACGAGCCGATCGACATGGCCCGAGGCGACAGCGCCTATTACGACGCCGCCATGGGCCACAACGTCGTCAGCACCTCGTCAGAGGATGCGACGATCCTTTGGGTCACCAGCCTGCCCTAATACGTTAGCCCGGGCTTACCCTCCCGGCAGCAGCCGCGCGCCCCGCAGCGGGACAAGATCCAGCGATTGGACCTGCACGGCAGGATAGGCCGCCTGCACGGCGTGGAACGCATGATGGCGGGCGCGTGCCTCGGCGCGGTGGACCGGCATTGTCATGGCCAGTTGCGTCAGGCAGCGTTTGTATTCTGCCTGATACAGATAGAACTGGTTCGGGGTCAGCGCGGCGGCGCGATCCTGTCCGTGAAACACCAACCTGATGCGGTCCTGCCCGCCGCGGAGCGTGTCGGGACCATCCATCCAGACACGGGCCGGGGCATAGCCGTCCTGCGGATCGTGGGCCTGTGCGGCCAGGGGCAGGGCCAAAGCGGCCAGCAGGACCAGCCCGCGCATCATCCGGTCCGCCCCATCGGCCGGTCGGCCAGATCATCATCGCCAAACCGGCTGTCATCGGCCAGCGCGTCTTCGCCTTCGGGGATATAGGCGTCAGATCCGCTGATCGCGGCGTCGTCGTGCTGAGGCGCGGCAAAGGCATCGGCCGGCATCGGGCCGGACAGGAAACGGTCCAGGGTCTGGCGGGCATCCGGCAGGGTCTGGCCCCCGCGCTCGGCGATGCGCCGCGCCAGGGCATCGAACTGCCCGTCGGCGTCAGACAGATCCCCTTCGGTCAGCCCGTCAAAGCGGGTCAGCAGGGCGTCGCGGAATGGGGTCCAGTCGGTTTCGAAATCGGCGCGGCTCATGGCGGTCTCCTCAGTGCGGTTGCCGACCTTACGCACGAGGGGCGGGCAGGGTTCCGCCCCGCCTCAGGCGAACATCTCTGCCAGATCCACAGTCGAGCGGTCGCCGATGGCCTCAAAGTCCCGATCCAGAAAGGCCCCGGCGGCCCGGGATCCGGCCTCGAACAGCTGATGCATCACGGCGGCGTTCGGCACTGTCTTGGTCGCCACGGACAGTTGCCGCATCAGGGCATCGTCGGCAATCATATGGACCAACACATCCTTCATCGCGCCTTTCGGAATGGTGCCGGACCGGACCAGCCGCTGCACGAATTCGATGGCGCGCATTTCCCGCAACAAGGAGGTGTTGAAGCTGATCTCATTGATCCGGTTCTGAATATCTCGCGCCGTCACCGGCAACTCGCCCCGTTCCAGCGGGTTGATGTTCACGATCAGAATGTCGCGCGGCAACGACCGGTCGAACAGCGGGAACAGCGCCGGATTCCCGGTGTAGCCGCCGTCCCAGTAATGCTCTCCGTCGATTTCCACGGCCGGAAAGACGGTGGGCAGGCAAGCCGAGGCCAGGATTGCGTCGGGCGTGATGGCGTCGCGGGTGAACAGCTTGATCTTGCCGGTGCGCACATTCGTCGCGCCGACGTGGAACTGTGGGCCCAGGTCGGAACAGACGTTCTCGAACGACAGGCCCGCCACGATCCGGCGTAGGGCGTCGCCGCTAAGATCCGGCTTGGCATAGGGAGAGATCGCCCGGCTCAGCGTGTCCATCATCTGATAGCCCGGCGACATCTCGATGGCGTGGCTGACGGCCAGGGGGGACAGCGCCGCGAACCAGGGCGTCAGACGGTCATCGGTGATGGCGCCGACCTGGGTCCAGACCTGCTCCAGGGTTTCGCGCGCCAGGCTGCGGGACCCGCGCGCCAGCCCGCATTTCACCGCCGCGCCATTCAGCGCACCCGCCGATGTGCCGCTGATACCCGCGATTTCCAGCCGTTCGTCGGCCAGGATCCGGTCCAGAACGCCCCAGGTAAACGCCCCGTGCGCGCCGCCGCCCTGCAGGGCCAGGTTGATGCGCTTGGGCTCAGCCATTGTGCCACTTCTCCAACAGGTCGGTGACCGCGATGCCGTCGATGGTCATCCCTTCCATCGATCCGTCGGCGATGGCGAGCCCGGTCAGATTGACGTGGTCGATCGTGGCCCCCGCCAGGTTGACGTTGTGAAACCGCGCGCCCGACAGGTTCACGTTCTCGAATGTCATGCCTTCAGCGTTCACATCGTCCAACGCGGCCCCCATCAGGTGGCTGTCGGAAATGCGCGCATCCTTCAGGCTGACGCGAGTAAAGGTGGCGCCGATCAGAAACCGGTCTTCGATGGCCAGGGGGGTATCGCTCACAACGCGGTCCAGCCGCCATCGACGCTGATTGTCGTGCCGGTGATCTGAGCCGCGTGGTCGGAACACAGGAACAGCGCCGTGCCGCCCAACTGATCGGTGGTGGCGAATTCCTTCGACGGCTGACGCGTCAGCAGGACCTCGCGGATCGCGGTTTCCCGGTCCATGCCGTATTTCTTCATGGTGTCGGGGATTTGCGCCTCGACCAGCGGGGTCATCACGTATCCGGGGCAGATGGCGTTGGCGGTGATCGGCTCTTCTGCGGTTTCCAGCGCGACCACCTTTGTCATGCCGACCACGCCGTGTTTGGCGGCGACATAGGCGGACTTGTAGGGGCTGGCCGTCAGCCCGTGCGCAGAGGCGATGTTGATGACCCGACCCCAGCCCGCCTTGCGCATCATCGGCAGGGCGACAGCCGTGGTGTGAAAGGCCGACGACATGTTGATTGCAATGATCGCATCCCACTTGGCGGCCGGGAATTCATCGATGGCCGCGACATGCTGAATGCCCGCGTTGTTCACCAGGATGTCGCAGACCCCGGCCTTTTCGACCAGCATCCGCGCCTGGTCCCCATCGCTCAGGTCGGCCTGGATATAGCGCACGTCGGTGCCGTATTCGCGGGCCATGTCGGCGGCCAGCGCATGGTCGTCGTCGTTGTCGGTGTAGGAGTTCAGCACGACGTTCAGCCCGGCGGCGGCAAAGCTGTGCGCCACCCCCAGCCCGATGCCGGAGTTGGAGCCGGTGATGATCGCGGTCTTGCCGGAAAGGGACATTGGGCAGGCCTCCTGAGAGTGGGACGGGGGATCGGTTTTCGGCGATGAACATAGATGCTGCGGGTGCGAAGGAAAGCGCGTTTCCGGTCGCTCCGTCTTCGTGCACCGCGTGCGAAAGCGGCAATCCGCCAAAAAAAACGCCCGCACAAGGCGGGCGCTAAGTCATTGAGGCAGGTTTCATACAGGCAAGAAACCTATCGAGCAGTGACCCTTTTATAGACGTTTACGTCACGGCTGCAAAGCAATTTCTTTGCGATTGGACTCTCTCGCCCATACAGTTCTCCCAAATCTTACAGGCTTTTGAGGGATTGTCTCACACATGACACTGAATCGTTTCGCCGCGCCGGCGCTCTCCGCCCTGCTTCGCCGGACGGCGCTTGCGCTGGTTGTGATCACAGCGCCGGTCGCGGCGGCGGCTGATGGCCATGGTATCGCGCTCTATGGCGATCCGGCCTTGCCCGCCGATTACCAGCATCTGTCACAGGTCAATCCGGACGCGCCAAAGGGCGGCATCTTTTCCGACGGTCAGGTCGGCAGCTTCGATAGCTTGAATCCTCATATTTTACAGGGACGTACGCCTTGGCAGCTGCGGTTCATCGCCTACGAATCCCTGCTCGGGCGGGCCTATGACGAACCCTTCACGCTCTATGGTCTGCTCGCCGATTCGGTGACGACCAACGACGCTCAGACCGAGGTGACCTTTACCGTGCACCCGGACGCCAGGTTTTCTGACGGGACGCCGGTCACCGCCGAGGACGTGATCTGGTCGTTCAACATCCTGGGGCAGGAGGGGGCGCACGGTCGTTATCGCACCGCGTTTTCCAAGGTCACCTCGCTGGAACAGGTGGGTGAGCGGGGCGTGCGCTTTACCATCGACGCGCCGGATCGCGAATTGTTGATGATTCTCGGCCTGCGTCCGGTGATGAAAAAGGCGCAGTGGGCCGAAGACGAATCGGCCTTCTTCCGGTCGGGCCTGGAAACGATTCCCGTCACCTCTGCGCCCTATGTGATCACAGACGTTGATGCGGGCCGCTACGTAGAGCTGTCGCGCGACGCAGACTACTGGGGGGCCGACATCCCGTTCCGCGTGGGTACGAACAACGTCGACGTGATCCGCATGGAATTCTTCGGCGACGCCACCGCCCATTTCGAGGCCTTCAAGGCAGGCGAATTGTCCACCATGCGCGAGACGAACGCCGCGCGTTGGGCGCGGGACTACGATTTTCCGGCGGCGCAATCCGGCGAGGTCGTCCTGTCGGAGATCCCCCATCAGCGCCCCACCGGCATGACCGGCCTGGTGATGAACACCCGCCGCGCGCCTTTTGATGACTGGCGCGTGCGCGAGGCGCTGATTCAGGCATTCAACTTCGAATACCTCAACGGCATCATCAACGGCGGTGCGCAGCCGCGCATCACCTCCTACTTCGCGAATTCGCCCCTGGGGATGCAACCTGGTGCCGCCGACGGTCGGGTGGCCGAACTGCTGGCCCCCTTCGCTGACGATCTGCTGCCCGGCGCGGTCGAGGGCTACGCCTTTCCCGAAACCGATGGCAGCGCGCGCAACCGCGCGGGCATCCGCGCCGCCACGGATCTGCTGGCCGAGGCCGGCTATACCGTCGACGACGGCGTCCTGACCGGTCCCGACGGGCCGATGCAGATCGACTTCCTGTTGGAGCAGGGCTCCTCCGAGGTGCAAAGCATCGTCGACGTCTACGTCGAGGCGCTCAAGCGGCTGGGGATCGAGGCCAGCGTGTCGGTCGTCGATGACGCCCAGCACAAGGAACGGGTGAACAGCTACGATTTCGATATGGTTTACTACCGCTGGGGCCTGTCGCTCAGCCCCGGCAACGAACAGCTGGCCTATTGGGGGCCGGACGGGGTCGAAACGCCGGGCAGCCGCAACCTGATGGGGGCCGACAACCCGGCTATCCCGGCGATGATCGACGCCATGCTGAACGCGGAAAGCCAGGGCGACTACGTTGCCGCCATCCGCGCCCTGGACCGGGTGCTGACCTCGGGCCGCTACGTGGTTCCGGTCTGGCACAACCCGATCAGCTGGATCGCCCATGACGCCCGGCTGACCTTTGCCGCCGACCGCCTGCCGATCTACGGCGACTGGATCGGGTTCCAGCCCGATGTCTGGTGGTTCACCGAGTAATCGTCCCGGACCTGCCTCACGTCCAGTGCGGCAGGTCCCCGCCCGGCAGCGCGGCGCGCGCGGCCAGGAACGTGTCGTGGCGCAGGTCCTGCGCCTCGCAGACGCCCTGGACCCAATCGTCCTGCATCATCACGAAATCCAGCACCGCCGCCAGGAAGGCCGGATCCCCCGCCGCCGCGCGGATCTGGTCGCGGTCCGCGCCCGTGGCGGACTGAAACGTGTCCAGCAACTCGTTTGACGCGATCCAGCCCAATGCGCCCAGCGCAATGACCTCTGCATTTTCGACTTTCATATGGTATACACCCCTGCGGCCCCTCGTCGGAGAAACCTTTTGTTAACCTTCGATGACCATAACCATTCTCACTGGATTCTTAATCGTCCAGTAAGACCTGTGAAATTTTGAGAAAGGCCAGTCAGCCATGACCGGGCGCATCCTAATCGTCGATGACGTCGCCACGAATCGTATCGTGATGAAGGTCAAGCTGACAGCCGCCCGGTACGAGGTGACCCCCGCCGCCAGCGGCGAAGAGGCGCTGCGCATCGCGCGCGGCGGCGGGATCGACATCGTGATCATGGACATGATGATGCCCGGCCTGTCGGGCGCGGAAACCTGCGCCCGGCTGCGCGCCGACCCGGCCACCGCCGCCATTCCCGTCATCCTGGTGACCGCCAGCGACGACACGGAGGCCCGGATGGAGGGGCTGTCCGCCGGTGCCGACGATTTCCTGTCCAAACCCGTCGACGAAATCGCGCTTCTGGCCCGTGTCCGCTCTCTCCTGCGCAGCCGGGAGGAGGAGCGGACCTACGAAGAACACAGCGGCCCCCTGCTGGGCATGCAGATGGACAGCGGTTTCGGTGGCTTCGCCGAGGGGGGCAAACAGGCAGGCTTCGCCGCAAAACCCGCGCCTATCGACGGTCAGATCGCGCTCGTGGCCGGGGGCGACAGCGCCTGGTTGCTGCGCCAAAGGGACCGTCTGCGGCCTCTGTTCCGCGAACAGGTTTCTGTCATATCGCGCGATTCCGTTCTGTCGCTTGACCGCGACAGCGCGCCTGATCTGTTCCTGATCGACGCCGACCTTGGTGCCCATAACGAGGGGCTGCGCCTGATGTCGGAACTGCGCTCGCGCCAGGCGACGCGGCATGCGGCCTTCATCGTGATCCTGCCTGCGGGCGACAGCGAACGCGCGGCCACGGCGCTGGATCTCGGGGCGTCGGATGTGGCGTATCGCCCGTTCCCGGTCGATGAGATCGCCATGCGCATCCGCACCCAACTGGCGCGCAAAAGGCGCGCCGATCGCATGCGCGATACCCTGGAGACGGGGCTCCGCCTTGCGGTGATCGACCCGCTGACGGGGCTGCACAACCGTCGCTACGGGTTGCACCATCTGGACCAGATCGCCACCCGCTGCCGTGCACAGGGCATCCGCGCCGGCGTGATCCTGATGGATGTCGATCACTTCAAGGCCGTCAACGACACCCATGGCCACCTGGTCGGTGACCGGGTCCTGTCCAAGGTGGCACTGGTGCTCAAGGAAAGCCTGCGCGGCGAGGATCTGGTCTGTCGCATTGGCGGAGAAGAGTTCCTGGCCGTGCTGCCCGACAGCAGTCTCGATCAGGTCCGCACCGTCGCCGAACGGTTGCGCAAGGCGATCGAGGCGCTGAACTTCCGCCTGGACGATGGCAGCACCCTGTCGGTCACCATGTCGCTGGGCGTCGCCATGCTGGAGGATCGCGACGATGCCTCGACCCACGCGCTCGCCATCGTGGATCGCGCGCTTTATGCCGCCAAGGACGCAGGCCGCAATCAGGTGCAGACCGCCAGCCTGACCAGCGGTTAGCGTCTCCGCCGCGTCAGGCTGTCTTCCAATGCCGTGACGAAAGCCGCGCGTTCCGCAGGCGTCAGATCCGCCACCACCTCGACAAAGGCATCCAGCCCCCGCTGCGCCAGATCCGCCTGAACCTGCCGCTGGCCCGCCAGGGCCGCGCGCAACCCGTCCGGGTCGAACGGCTCGGCCCGCAAGGCCGCGACCACGGCCCGTCGGCCCGCGCGAATCCGGTCGCGCCCCTGTCGCAGCACGGGATCGCCCCGCAACCGCGCCCGCAGCTCGTCGCTGCGCGGCCCGTCCAGCGCGCGTGAAAAGGCGGCAAGTTCGGGGGGGCCGCCGCGCGCCGTGCGCGGGTCATCGCCGCCGCCCCGTCGCGGCCCATCAGGGGCCAGCAACACCGCGCCCGCAATGGCAAAGACCACCAGCAGGTTAACGGCCACAGAAGCCCAAAGCGCGATGCGCAACCTGCGCGGGGTCATAGCCAATCCTCCCAGCTGCCGCCGTAGATGTCGTCCAGCAGGGCCTCGCCATCGGTCAATGCCTCGGTCGCAGACAGGTCCATTCCCGGCACCGCTTGCAGCACCAGCGCCGGCTGCGCAATGCCCAGCCACAGCCCGCACAGCGCCGCCACCGGTGCCCCCAAGGCCCCGCCCCAAAGGCTGATGCTGCGCCACCATGGCACCGGGCGCGGGGCCATTGCGATCGCATCTTCGATCACTGCCGACCTCAGGGCGGCACCCAAGGGCACGGTGTCATCGCCCATGTTCCGCAGCAGGGCCTCGATCTCTGTCTCGTTAACCATGGGTTCCGTCCCCCGTGTCATCTTTCAACCCCGACAGCAGCGCTGCAAGCCTTCGCTTGCCCCGCGCAATCAGGCTTTCGACCGCTTCCACCCCGGTGCCCATCATCGCGGCAATATCGGGGTTCGAATGGCCTTCGATATGGCGCAACACGACCGCTTGTCGCTGGCGGTCGGGCAGGCTGTCCAGGGCCGCGCGCAGGGCGGCCTGGCGGTCGGCGCCGATCATCACCGCCTCGACGCCAGGCGCCGGGTCCGCGATGTCCATTTCGTCGTCCAAAGGCGCCGACCGCGCCGCACGTCGTTGCCGGTCGATGGCCAGGTTTGCCGCCACCCGGCCCAGCCAGGTCGACAGCTGCGCCGTGCCGTGGGCATCCCAGTCCCGTGCCTTGCGCCAAAGTCGCAGGAACGCCTCCTGCACGATGTCCTCGGCCTCGGCCCGGTTGCCGCCCGTCAGCTTGAGGCAGAAGGCCATGAGCTTCGGGCCCAGACGATCGACCAGCATTGTCGCGGCGGTGCGGTCGCCCGTCACCACCCGCGCCAGCAGCGCTGCTTCCTCTTCCTGAGCCGTCAAGGTCACGGTTGCTCCTGTCCCGTGGGGGTGTCGGGGGCGGGCATCCGCCCCCGGACCATGTCAGTGGCGACCGCCGCCGCGCTTGCCGCCGCGCTGGCCCATCTGCTCGAACTCTTCGGCGCTCAGGCCGCCGCTGTTATCGGCGTCGGCCCGCTCGAACATCCGCTCGGGTCCACCGCGACCGCGCCGGCCTTCGCCGTCGCCGCGCTGCGGGCGTCCGGCCTCGATCTCGGCCTGGGTTAGCGTACCGTCGCTATCGGCGTCCATCCGGTCGAACATGCGACCTGCACGTTCTTCGCTTCGGCCCTGGGCGGCGGCCAGAACCTCTTCGCGGCTCAGCGCGCCGTCGCCATCGGTGTCCGAGGCTTCGAACCGGGCGGCCCCATGGGCGGCGCGGTGGGCCTGCATCTCTTCCAGCGTCAGCTGGCCGTCGCCATTGGCATCCAGCTCGCTGAACGCGGGCCGTTCACGCCCCTCGCCGCGGGCATCGGCGGCGGCTCCGAACGTCATCACCGCGACCCCCGCCATCAGCGAGAGGGTCAGGATCTTCAGGTTGGGCTTTGTCATTTCTGTCTCCGGGTATCTGACGCGCCACTGGTTTGCGGCCCGTTCCCCCCTTGCACGCGGACCGTCGCGGTTTCCGTCGCAGGTTTTTTCAACTTTCCCATTTTTGCCGATCCAGCCCCGCGCCATCCTGTCACCTGTCCCTGCGACCAGGACGCGCCTAGGACCGGGGCATCAAAGGACACCACCATGCAAGATCTGACCCCCTCTGCCGATCCGGCCCCCGTAGATGCCGATCCGGCCCCCGTAGATGCCGATCCGGCCCCCGTAGATGCCGATCCGGCCTCCACCACCCGCGAGATGCGGACCTCCATGCTGCGCGGGTGGCGGCGACGTTGCCCGAACTGCGGCTCCGGCCCGATGATGAAAAGCTATCTCAAGGTGCGCGACAGCTGCGCCGTCTGCGGAGAAGAGCTGCATCACCACCGCGCCGACGACGGCCCGCCCTATCTGACCCTGTTGATCGTGGGCCACATCATCGGCCCCGCAATGCTGTGGTACTTCGTTGCCTTCGAGCCGGATCCCTACAGCTTCATGGCCATCTTCATGGTCGCGGCTGCCGCCCTGTCGCTGTGGTTTCTGCCCCGGCTCAAGGGGGTGATCGTCGGCGTGCAATGGGCGTCGCGCATGCATGGGTTCGGCCATACGGAGAGCGGACGCAGGTGACGCCCCCCACCGACAAGGCCGCCCTGCGCGATGCCGCCACCACCGTTTTGCTGCGCGACGGGCCGACGGGCCCGCGCGTCCTGATGGGACAGCGGGGCGCGGGCGCGGCCTTCATGCCGTCGAAATTCGTGTTTCCGGGCGGTGCCGTGGACGCGGGCGATGGCACGGTGACCCTTGCGCGGGCCCTGCCGCAGGCGGATCGCGCCGCCCTGGCGCGGCGCAGCACCCTGCCGCCCGAGACAATCGCCGCCGCCGCCCTGCGCGAATTGGCAGAGGAAACAGGCCAGATCCTGGCCCGGCCCAGCCCGACACCGGCTCCCTGGCCCGGATTTGACGGGCTGGCCCCCGATGCGGGCCCCCTGCGGTTCATCTTTCGCGCGATCACCCCGCCGGGCCGTCCCCGGCGCTTCGACGCGCGTTTCTTTCTGGCATCGGCGGATGCATTGCGCGGAGACCCGGATGATTTCACGGCCGCCGAGGATGAACTGAGCCACCTGCACTGGGTGCCCCTGGCCGAGGCGCGCGCGCTCGACATGCCTTTCATCACCGAAATCGTCCTGGCCGAAATCTCCGCCATTGCCGAAGGCCGCGACGCCCCCGGCGTGCCCTTTTTCGACAACAGCGGTGCGACCTCGGCTTTTCTGCGGCTCTAGTCGGCGGGGCCGGATGTCCTGCCGGGAAATCCGGCCGCAGGTTTTGCTGAAACCCCTGGCGACCGGTCCGGGTCTATCCGTCCGCCAGGTCCGGGTGGTCATAGGCCTCGGGGTAGGGCAGGGGCGTCAGGGGGCCCAGCGGCACGGTTCCGTTCCAGGACCGTCCGAAATACCCCTGCCGACAATGCACCAGCGACCCGGCCTCCGCGACGCCCGGCAAGGCATGAACCCGGCAGAGCCAGCGCCAGAGCGCCGGATAATCCAGGATCCGCGCCGCGTTCAGTTTCATCCGCACGTAATACACCGGATCGTGCCGATAGAGGGTCGGGAACAACCGCAGGTCCGCCTCGGTGAAACGGTCCCCACAAAGAAATGCCCGCCCGTCCGACAGGCGCGCCTCCAACCGGTCGAGCGTCTCGAAGTAGCGCGCGAAGGCCTCCGCATAGACGGCCTGATCCGATGAAAAGCCCGCCTTATAGGCCCCGTTGTTGATCGCAACATAGATCTCGGTGTTCAGCGCGTCGATCTCTGTGGCGAGGTCCTGCGGATAGAGATCCCCCGCACCGCCAAGCCCCGCCGCCTCGGCGCTGAACATACGCAGGATCTCCGCGCTTTCGTTCGACACGATCCGCCCAGCCTGCTTGTCATACAGGATCGGCAGGCTCGCCTCCTCCGACCCTTCCGCCCCGTAGATCTCCACCGCCAGACGATAGCCGCGACCGGTGCCCGTCTCGGCGGTGCACTCCGGCAGGGGGGCGCCGGTCAGGCTGGCCACCCTTTCGGGCGCGAATTCCCAGCGGTTCGGCGCGACCGGATCGTCGTCGCCGGTGCGGTTGGGAAAGGCCACGTCCATGGTGATCGACACCTGCAATCCCAGCACCGCGCGCGCCAGGGTCACCCGGTGGCACCAGGGACAGTTGAGCGCCACGAACAGATGATATCGCCCCACCTCTGCCGGATGGGCCGCGTCCCCGATCCAGCTGCGATGGGCGCTGACCCCGCGCACGAATTCCCCCCGCGCACGCCGCGCGGCGGCCCCATCCTGTGCTTCCTCGATCGCCTTGTTCGACATGACGTCCCCCTCAGCCGCGCAGCAGGATCAATCCCAACACGCTGACCCCGACCAGCAGGATACCCGCCAATTCCCGCGTCGTCTGCCGCTCCCCCAGGGCGAAACGGGAAATCAGCATCGACAGCACCAGCTCGATCTGACCCACCGCGTTCACATAGGCCGCCGTCTGCAAGGTGTAGGCCGTGAACCACCCCATGGACCCCGCCATGGAGGTCACGCCCACCAGCGCCGTCACGCGCCAGCCAGTGAACACGGCGATCAACCCGGCCCGGTCCCGCCAGGCCAGCCACAGCAGAAGCATCAGCGTCTGTATCAAGGTCACGATGCACAGCGTCATCGCCGCCCGCAACAGCGGCGCATCGGTCGCTATCGCCAGCGACGCCCCGCGATACCCCACGGCAGACAGCGAAAAGAAAACCCCGGACCCCAGCCCCAGCAAGGTCGCCACGTTGAACGGATTGGCCCTCAACCCGGCTCCCACCGGTACCGACAGGATCAGAACCCCCAGGAAACCGACCGCCATGGCGACAAGCGATACCCAGGTCACCACCTCGCCCAGCAACAGGAACCCCGACACCACGGTCAACAGAACGGCGGTCTTGGAAAACGCCATGCCCACCGCGAAATTGCGCCGCGCGAACAGCGCGACAAGGCAGACCGTCGCCAGGATCTGCGATATCGCCCCGGTCAGGGCAAAAGGCCAGAACTCCGGACCGATTGCCGGAAACTGCCCGCCAGTCGACACGGCCCAGATCCCCAGCCCGATGGCGATGGGCAGGGGGGCGTAGACAAAGCGCGCAAAGGTCGAGGCAGCCGGGCTCAACCCCGAAAGCGACAGTCGCTTTTGCAGATAGAACCGCATGGCCTGAGCCGAGGCTGCGAAAAGTGTCGCGAACAACCAAAGGGACATGAATGCGTCATGCCCGCGACACGCATCGCGCACCAGTCCCCAATTGATGCCATGGATTGGCGCCAGCGGTTTCGAGATCGGAGGGAAAAGCGATAACTTTCAGACAATTGTTCCGAATACTCGGACAAATTCAGTTGAATCTGCCACAATTATGACTGAATTTAGCGCCATATTGGTCTCAATTCCGACGAGGTCCCGCCCAAATGTCGCTGCTGCCCCGCCTTACTTCTCTTTTACCGGCCGCCTGGGTTCAGGCCGGTCAGGACCTGCGGTCCTGGGGCGCGACCGTGCCGACACAACTGCGCAGCGCCTCTCGGCTGGAAGCCGCGTGCATGTCGCTGGGCGTCGCGGGCATGGCGCTCGCGCTGTGCGTATCCGTGGCTCAGGCGACGCTGTCGCCGCTGGTGGTGACCGAAGACGCGCTGCGGCGGGCTGTGGTGGCGGCAGACTTTGACGGCGCGCTTTGCCCCGATGGTTGGGCGGCGGATCATGCCGGATTTCTGGGCATGACCGAGGCCGAGGTGACCGCCTGGTATCTGCGCGAGTCGTTCCAGCTGAGCGATCAGCAGGTCATCACCAACGTCGGCTTCTACCTCGCCAACGCGACCGACTTCCGCCA
Organism: Jannaschia sp. M317; assembly: GCF_025141175.1. Lineage (NCBI taxonomy): Bacteria > Pseudomonadati > Pseudomonadota > Alphaproteobacteria > Rhodobacterales > Roseobacteraceae > Jannaschia > Jannaschia sp. M317. The sequence goes on from NZ_CP081155.1 coordinate 1,619,872, forward strand.
GATCGAGGGGCCGGCCCTGACCCGCAACCAAATCCTGCTGTGCGTCGCCGAAAGCCGCCGCCTGACGCAACCGTTGGAGGCGTTGCTGCCCCCGCATCTGCGCACCACCGGCACCGATGCCTGATCGAACCGGGGCGGCCTGAAGCCCGCCCTACACCTTACGGGCCTCGTAGGGCGGGGTTCACGCCGCCGCCCCGCCCGCAGGCAGCGTGACAGTCAGAATTTCCAGATCCTCGGTGGCCCCGGCGAACCGCAGGTCCTCCGCTGGTGCCAGAACGAAAGCATCGCCTTCGGACAATGACTGTGCCTGCCCCTCGCGGATCAGCTGCATCCGCCCGGACCGCAGGAAACCCAAGTGTATCTCCGCGTCCGCTCGCATCGGCCCCGCGTCGGTGACGGCGCGCAGCACCCGCACCCCGGCTACCCCCCGCGTCGCGTCGGCCACGCCGGTCTCACGCGTCACGAACCCCTCCGGCCCCGGTCGCCACGTAGCCTCCGCCGCCCGGTGGTGCAGGAACCGCTGTCCCTGGAACCGCCGGGCGGGATTGGCGGGGCCGTTGGGCAAGACCATCTCGTGGTCCATGGTCGTCACATGCACCGCTGGCACGCCCACCTCCACCACCTCGATATTGTCGGAGGCATGGAGCACCCTGTGCCGGATCTCCGGCGGCTGGATGACGCAGCCCCCGGCCTCCAGGCGGAACGCCGGGCCCTGATCCTCGTAGATCAGATCGACCCACCCCCGGTGGCAAAAGATCAACTGAAACCCCACCGTGTGATAATGCACCATGTCCGGCACCGGTCCGCCGTCGGGGATGCGGATGTGGCTGGCGATGACCGCCCCGCCCAGCCGGTCGGGCACCAGGTCGCGATACTGCATGCCCGCGCGCCCGATCACCCAAGGGTCGCCGTCGGACAAGCGCCGCAGGCCGAACCCGGTCTGCACAGGCGGCAAGGCATAGACAGGTACCGGCGTCCCGACCTCCACCCGTGTGCCCCCCGGCGACAGCGCCGCCGCCCCTTCGGTCAGGCGCAGGGTGACCGCCCCCTTGGCCCCGCGGACCAGCCGCAGGCACAGGCCCAGCCCCGAAAGTCGCGCCACCTCCGGGTCATCGGCGGGCCAGATCGCGTCCAGCCGAAAGCCGCGCGCGGTCCAGAATGCCAGCTCTGCTCCCAGGTCGGGCGCGGGCAGGACGATCTCTGCCCCTGTCGTCGAGGAATTATTCATGGCACACAGCATCATCACGGTCCCCGGCGCGCGTCAAACAGGCACTGGCAGGACAGGATGGTTTAATATTAAACGATCTTCGGATCGGGCAGGGAGGGGCCAGAATGAGCGACCGCAAAGAAGAGCAGCAGGCGGCGGCACGACAGGCGGCGCTGGATTATCACCGCTATCCCCGCCCCGGCAAGCTGGAGATCCGGGCCACCAAGCCGCTGGCCAATGGCCGCGACCTGGCCCGTGCCTATTCGCCCGGCGTGGCCGACGCCTCGACCGCGATCCACGAAAACCCCGCCGCCGCCGCCGACTACACTGCGCGCGGTAACCTCGTTGCCGTCGTCTCGAACGGCACCGCCGTCCTGGGCCTGGGCAACATCGGCGCGCTGGCCTCCAAGCCGGTGATGGAGGGCAAGGCCGTCCTGTTCAAGAAGTTCGCCAATATCGACTGTTTCGACATCGAGGTGAACGAAAGCGACCCCGAAAAGCTGGCCGATATCGTCTGCGCGCTGGAACCCACCTTCGGCGCGATCAACCTGGAGGACATCAAGGCCCCCGACTGTTTTGTGGTCGAACGCATCTGCCGCGAGCGGATGAACATTCCCGTCTTCCACGACGATCAGCACGGCACCGCCATCGTCGTCGGGGCCGCCGCGCTCAACGCGCTGCGCCTGACGAACCGCAAGTGGGAGGACGTCAAGGTCGTCTCCACCGGTGGCGGCGCGGCGGGCATCGCTTGCCTCAACATGCTGGTGACCTTGGGCGTAAAGCGCGAGAACGTCTTCCTGTGCGACCTGCACGGTCTGGTTCACGAAGGCCGGGCCGAAGACATGACCTCGCAAAAGGCCGCCTTCGCCCAGCCCGGCGGCGCGCGGTCCCTTGATGACGTGATCGACGGCGCGGACCTGTTCCTCGGCCTGTCCGGTCCCGGCGTGCTGAAACCCGCCATGGTCGAGAAAATGGCCGCCAAGCCGATCATCTTCGCGCTGGCCAATCCGAACCCGGAAATCCCCTACGACGACGCCAAGGCCACGGCCCCCGATGCGATCATCGCCACCGGGCGCAGCGATCATCCGAACCAGGTCAACAACGTCCTGTGCTTCCCCTTCATCTTCCGGGGCGCGTTGGACGTGGGCGCGACCGAGATCAACGAGGCGATGAAGGTCGGCTGCGTCGAGGGCATCGCCGCGCTCGCCCGCGCCACGACCAGCGCCGAGGCGGCAGCCGCCTACAGCGAGGAACAGCTGACCTTTGGCCCCGATTACCTGATCCCGAAACCCTTCGATCCGCGCCTGATGGGCGTCGTCGCCAGCGCCGTGGCCAAGGCCGCGATGGAATCAGGCGTGGCAGCGCGCCCCATCGACGACCTGAAGGCCTACAAGGCCGCGCTGGACGCATCTGTCTTCAAATCCGCCCTGATCATGCGCCCGGTCTTTGCCGCCGCAGCCCAGGCCGAGCGCAGGATCGTGTTTGCCGAGGGCGAGGATGAGCGCGTGCTGCGCGCCTCTCAGGCCATTCTGGAGGAAACCACGGACATCCCGATCCTGATCGGTCGTCCTGATGTGATCGCCACCCGCGCCGCCCGCGCGGGCCTGACGATCGAGCCGGGCCGCAACGTGGAAATCGTGAACCCCGAAAGCGACCCCCGGTATCGTGACTACTGGGAGACCTATCACCACCTTATGGCGCGGCAGGGCATGGCCCCCGACCTGGCCCGCGCGGTCATGCGCACCAACACCACCGCCATTGGTGCGGTCATGGTTCAGCGCGGCGAGGCTGACAGCCTGATCTGCGGCACCTTTGGCCAATTCCTGTGGCACCTGCGCTACGTCACCGAAGTGCTGGGGCAGGGCGGGTTGCATCCGGTCGGCGCGCTGTCGCTTGTCATCCTGGAGGATGGGCCGCTCTTCATCGCGGACACCCACGTGCACGCCCAACCGACGCCGGAACAGATCACCGAAACCGTCGTCGCCTGCGCCCGGCACGTCCGCCGCTTCGGGGTGGAGCCGAAGGTGGCGCTGTGCTCGGCCTCGCAGTTCGGCAACCTCGACAGCCACTCGGGCCGGACGATGCGCACGGCCTTGGCCCAGCTTGACGCGATGAAGCTCGACTTTTCCTATGAGGGCGAGATGAACGTCGATGCCGCGCTCGACCCCGCGTTGCGCGCCCGCTTTCTGCCCGCCAATCGGATGGAGGGGCCGGCCAACGTTCTGGTCTTCGCCTCGACCGACGCGGCGGGGGCGACCCGCAACATCCTCAAGGCCCGCGCCGGCGGGTTGGAGGTCGGGCCGCTTTTGATGGGAATGGGCAACAAGGCGCACATCGTGACGCCGTCCATCACCGCGCGCGGTCTGCTGAATGTCGCCGCCCTCGCGGGGACACCGGTGGCGCATTACGGCTGACCGGGGGCTGGGCGCGGTTTTCCCCCAAAACGTGAAAACCGCGCCCGGGCCATACCCCAAAACGTGAAATCAGGCGGCCTCCACCTCGGAGGCGAGTTTCAGCACCCCGTCGCCGTCCTCCTGCTCGATATAGAGCGCGGGATCGTCGTCGGACCCGTTTCGCGTGACCTCTGTGCCCTGCAGTTTGCGGGTGATCTTCTGGGTGTAGGTCTTTTCGATCTTGCCGGTCCCGGTGCCGTTGCCCCAGTTCCATTTCACCGTGTCGCCGACGTTGTAGCTGGCCATGTCATCCTCCGTTCGCAGGGTCGCGAGGGCAACGAAACAGTTGCACCTGCGGTTCCCTGTGCACGATCCGATCACAAATCGGGCGTGTTGCGTAACGAAGCATCACAAGGCTTGACGCAAGGTAGGTCATTACTGTTGACCTATTGACATGACTGATTTCACGCTCTTCCAGCCCCGCCTCGCCAGCCGGATGTCCGGTGTCCAAGCCTCTGAGATCAGGGAACTTCTGCGCGTCGCCGACGCCCCCGGCGTCATCAGCTTCGGTGGGGGAATCCCCGATCCCTCGCTGTTCCCGACCGCCGACATGGCGGCCACGGTGACTGAAATCCTGGCCGATCCGGCGCAGGGCGCGCGTGCCTTGCAGTATTCCGTCAGCGAGGGGGAACCCGAACTGCGGCAATGGGTGGCGGATCGCCTGACCGCACAGGGCGTCACATGCGCCCCGGAGAACGTTCTGATCACCTCGGGCGCACAGCAAGGACTTGATTTCCTTGGCCGTATTCTGATCGACCGAGGCGACGAAGTGTTGACCGAATGGCCAACCTACCTTGGTGCGCTGCAGGCTTTTGGACCCAATGGCCCCGTCTATCGCCCGCTGGAGGGGCACAACGCCATGGGCGCGACGACGGGACCGGGACGCAAGGCGTTCGCCTATGTGGTTCCCGACTTTGCCAATCCGACCGGGGCCACCATGACCCGCGCGGCCCGCGACCGGTTGCTGGCCTTGGCCGAAGCAGAGGATTTCATCGTGGTCGAGGACAATCCCTACGGCGCGCTCCGTTTCGAAGGCGAGGTTTTGCCCAGCCTTCTGGCGCTGGATGCAGGCGCGCGGGGACATGTGGATGCCAGCCGGGTCGTGCACCTGGGATCGTTCTCGAAAATCCTGTCGCCGGGCCTGCGGGTGGGGTGGATGGTGGCGGCCAAGCCTTTGATTAAAAAGCTTGTCTTGATGAAACAGGCCAGCGACCTGAACGCGCCTCGTCTGAACCAGATGGCTGCGCTGCGTCTGGCGCAGGCCGGTCTCGATACCCGCATCGCCAGGGCGGTCGAGCGGTATCGCGGCAAACGCGACGCCATGCTGGCCGCGCTGGAGACGGCGATGCCCGAAGGCCTGCGCTGGAACCGGCCCGAAGGCGGCATGTTCCTTTGGCTGACCCTGCCCGAGGGGATGGACGCCGCCGCGCTGTTGCCGAAGGCAATCGAGGCGGGCGTGGCCTTTGTGCCCGGTGCTGCCTTCTATCCGAACCGCGATGTGAGGAACTGCATGCGCCTTAGCTATTCGTTACCGTCAGAGGCAGATATTGCCGATGGAATTCAGCGTCTTGGGCGTGTCCTGCGGGGTTAGCCCGCCTGCGCCGTCTCAGGCGAGGAAAACGCCCAGAACCACCATCATCAATCCCAGGCCCGACACGGCCAGCGCGCCCAGGTTCAACGCGACAAGCTTGCGCAGTCGCGCCTCCATCGCGGCCCCCTCCAGCCCCTCGCGTTTGGCGCGGGCGGCGATGACGATGCAATAGACCAGCCCCGCCAATCCCGCGGCGGCCAAGGCTGCGCCGATCCATACCAATGCGGTCATATCGCGTCCTTCCAACGTTGCACCCGTCCCTGCCGGGCGCTACCCAAGGTGCTCTGAGGACGCAAGAGCAACAGAGACAGGAGACAGGGCATGGCGGAGCTGAAAGTGGTCGAAGACGGCCCAGCCGACACCTACCGCGTCACGGCCGATGAACTGCGCCAGTTCATCGAACGTGTAGAGCGTTTGGAGCAGGAAAAGAAAGACATCGCCGAACAGGTCAAGGAAGTCATGGCCGAGGCCAAAGGCCGTGGCTACGACACCAAGATCATGCGAAAGATCATCGCCCTGCGCAAACGCGAGGCGGATGACATCGCCGAGGAAGAAGCGATCCTCGACATGTACAAGGAAGCGTTGGGCATGTCCTGACGCGCCAAGGCCCGCCGGTCGCGGCGGGCCATCGGCCCTCAGGGGGCCAGGAACCGGACGTCATCACGCGCGCGGAGCTGCGACAGGTCCCGTTCGTAAAGGTCGGTCATCGCGGCGATCAACGCCTGCGACCAGCCGGGCAGGGCGATCTCTTCGTCGAGCTTCGATTCGTCGGCGTATTTGCCCAGGAAAGCGGTCACGACCTTGCGCCAGGTGGCCAGCGTCGGTGTGGGATTGTCGTGCAGATAGGTTTCCAACCGGCGGAAGCCGGCCTCGGTCATCACCTCGCGCAGGATCATCGTGTCAGCGTGATGTGCCTCTTTCACGTCGGTGACGGCACGCAGGATCGCGGGCCAGATCAGCGGCAGATCCTCGTTGCACCAGATCGTCAGGGGCACATCCGGACAGGCCGCGCGGATACGGTCGATCACCGGGGACCACAGCATCTGCCCCATGTCCTGACCGCCGAGGAAGGCACCGAAATCCTCGACCGTTGAGGCGCGAAAGAGGGCGGGCACAAAGGTCGCCGGATTGCGGATGCCCAAAAAGAACTCCACCTTGTGGCCCGCAAAGAGGTCGCGCAGCGCCGCCGCCTTTTCGCCCGCAAGCCCATACATGGTGTTGTCCTGCACGATCTTGGCATAGGCTCCGAGGAAGCCTTCGTTGCTCAGTACAATCCGCTGCGCCAATGCGCCGCCCAGCAAGTCTTCGGCCAGGCGGGTCGGGCCCCCCGGCAGAATAGAGCCCTTGCCCGCCTGCAACGCCTTGTTGATCGCTGGTCGCGCCTGCGCCGGAGGCGGCACGGCGACGCCCTTGGCGGTCATCATCTGCGCGTCGGCCAGCAGCGCCTTTTGCAGGCGATCCTCGTCGGTGCAATGGGCACCGAGGTGAAGGGCGATGTCCAAGGGGCTGGCCTCATGCGATTGTCTGCTTTGGGGCGACGTTACCTGCGCCCCGCTGGACAGGCAAACGGCAATGGACTAGGCCGCCGGGGATATGTCCGACGAAAACGCTCAAGGATTTGCGCGCCGCCGCCGCTGGCCCCGCCTCGACATCTGGTCGTTGGCGGCGATGGCCATCGCCGCGCTGGTCCTTGTTCCGATCCTGTCGGTGTTCTGGCTGGCCGCCAATCCGTCCGAGAACATCTGGCCGCACCTGATGGCCACGACCCTGCCACGCTATCTGACCACGACGCTGATCCTGATGGTGGGCTGCGGTCTCCTGGCGGGGGTGGTGGGCACGGCGGCGGCCTGGATCGTGGCGATCTATGACTTTCCGGGGCGGCGCTGGCTGGCTTCGGCCTTGCTGCTGCCGCTGGCGATACCGGCGTATGTGGGGGCCTATGCGCTGGTCGATTTTCTTGAATATGCGGGACCCGTGCAGACCGGTCTGCGCGGCCTGTTCGGCTGGACCTCGGCCCGCGACTACTGGTTCCCGGACATCCGATCGTTGCCCGCCGCAATCCTGGTGATCGGCCTGTCGTTGACACCCTATGTCTACCTTCTGGGCCGCGCCGCCTTTTCCGAGCAATCAGGGGCGGGATTCGAAGTCGCGCGCGCGCTCGGGGCAGGCCCCTGGGCCCGGTTCTGGCGCGTTGGCCTGCCGTTGGCCCGTCCAGCCATCGCGGCGGGCGTGGCGGTTGTGATGATGGAAGCCGTCAACGATTTCGGTGTTGTCGATTTCTTTGGGGTGCAGACCCTGACGACGGGGATCTTTTCGGTCTGGCTGTCGGGCGGCAACGCGGGTGGCGCGGCACAGATCGCCTGCGTGATCCTGGTTCTGATCGCCGGTCTGGTCACGATCGAGCGCGCGTCCCGCCGCCGCCGCCGGTTTTGGCAGGCCCCGCGCGCACAGCGGCCCGTTGCCCGCGTCACACTGACGGGCGCGCGTGGTTGGTGCGCGACGCTGGCCTGCGCGGTGCCGGTGCTGCTGGGTTTTGTCTTTCCGGTGTCGGTCATGGGCTGGCATGCGGTGGTCGCCGCCGATGGTTGGTTGGCACCGGGGCTTGCAAAGGCCCTGATCAATACGGTTGTCGTGGCCGGCACGGCGGCCGTGGTGACGGTGGGGCTGGCGCTTGTCATGGTCTATGGCGTGCGCATGACGGGCCGCCGCATCCCGCAGGTCCTGCTGCCCGTGACGACGGTCGGCTATGCCGCGCCGGGGGCGGTGCTGGGCCTGGGCGTGTTGATCCCGATGGCGGCACTGGACAATCGCGTGGCCGACAGCATCCTGGCCCTGACCGGCTGGGACCCGGGGCTGATGTTGACGGGCACGACGGCGGCGCTTGTTTTGGCCTATGTCGTGCGGTTCTTTGCCATCGGTCAGGGGGCCGCAGACGCGGCGCTTGGCCGGATCCCCCCGTCATTGCCGTTGGCCGCGCGGTCACTGGGACGTGGACCGGGGGCGGTGCTGCGCGACATCCACCTGCCATTGATGCGCGGGTCGATCGCCATGGCGCTGTTGCTGGTGTTCGTGGACGCAATGAAAGAGCTGCCGGCGACCTTGTTGCTGCGGCCATTCGGTTTCGACACGCTGGCGACGCGGGTGCATGATCAGGCCTCGTTGGAGCGCCTGTCCCAGGCCGCGCCAGCCGCACTCGTCATTACTGTGATCGGATTGGTCGCCGTCCTCTTGCTGGCCCGCGCCGAGGGCGCTAGGAGGTAGCTGAGTGCCCCTATAGCTCAGCTGGTAGAGCAACTGATTTGTAATCAGTAGGTCCGCGGTTCGAGTCCGTGTGGGGGCACCATTTCTCTTACTATTATCAGCACTTTGCGTCGTTCGGGTTGGTGTTCTTCGGCGCGAGCTGAGGGGCTTGGAAGCAGTGCGGAAGCAGTACGAGTGTGGCCGCATAGCAACGCCTGCCGCTGGTTAGATTGATTGGCACTGTTGCAACTCGGGCGGGCACCGGACCTTCGCTGCGTTCTGAACGAACGAACGAACGAACGAACGAACGACCGAGGTGCGAGACTTTTCAGACTTTCGCTGCAACTGCGAAATTGGATTGGCCTAAAGCCAGCACCGACACTAAGGGCGGGAAGGAGACATTCGCTGCACTTGTGATGAACGTCTGCTTCCAGTCCTAGACACAGGCTTGGGTCGATAGCGCAGTGAACCGCGCCGGGTTTGCCGGAGGCTCCAACACCTGAGTAGGATGGAGCATCATGAGCAAAACAACGAACAAGTATTCGCCCGAAGTCCGCGAACGCGCGGTACGGATGGTTTTGAGCAACGAAGGCCAGCATGAGAGCCGCTGGTCGGCGATCCTGTCGGTTTCGTCGAAGATCGGCTGCGCGGCTCAGACGCTGAATGAATGGGTGAAGCGTGCCGAGGTGGACAGCGGCCGGCGCGGTGGCGTGCCGACCGAGATGGCCGAGAAGTTGAAGACGCTGGAGCGCGAGAATCGGGAGCTGCGGCAGGCCAACGAGATCCTACGCAAGGCGTCCGCGTATTTTGCTGTGGCGGAGCTCGACCGCCGGTCAAGGACATGATCGCCTTCATTGACGATCATCGCGGGGAATACGGGGTCGAGCCGATCTGCAAGGTGCTGCCGATCGCCCCCTCCACCTATCACGATCACCTGGCGAAGCGGGCCGATCCAACGCGCCTGTCCGATCGTGTCAGGCGTGATGTCGGGCTGAAGCCCGAGATCGAACGCGTGTTCGAGGCCAATTTCCGGGTCTACGGCGTGCGCAAGGTCTGGCGGCAGATGCGTCGGGAGGGCTTCGATGTTGCCCGCTGCACCGTTGCCCGGCTGATGAAGGAGATGGGGATCGAAGGCGTGATCAGGGGGAAGAAGATCAAGACGACGACCCCCGACAAGGCGGCCCCGTGCCCGCTGGATCGCGTGAACCGTCAGTTCCACGCACCGGCCCCGGACATGCTCTGGCTAAGCGACTTTACCTACGTCGCAACCTGGACCGGCTTCGTCTACGTCGCATTCGTGATCGACGCCTACGCCCGGCGGATCGTCGGCTGGCGCGTCAGTCGGACGGCCCATGCCGGATTTGTCCTCGATGCCTTGGAGCAGGCCGTCCACCAGCGCCGTCCGGCAAAAGGCGCAGGTCTCGTTCATCATTCCGACAGGGGGTCCCAATATCTTGCTATAAAATACACCGATCGCCTCGCAGAAGCGGGCATCGAGCCTTCGGTCGGCAGCGTCGGGGACTCGTATGACAACGCGCTCGCCGAGACGATCAACGGGCTGTTCAAGGCTGAGGTCATTCATCGGCGCGGACCTTGGCGCAGCTTCGAGGCCGTGGAATACGCGACCCTCGAATGGGTCGATTGGTTCAACGACCGCAGTCTACTGGAACCCATTGGAAATATCCCGCCAGCAGAAGCTGAGGCAAACTTCTATGCGGCTCTGGATAGAGTAGACATGGCCGCGTAGCTAAGACAAATCAGCCTCCGGCAAACCCGGCGCGGTTCAGACCTTTGGCTATACTTGCATAGTACCCGAGCCCGCCAGACAGCATATCCGCAGAGGACGTTCTGTCGTCGAAGTTCCCGATTGACGCACGCGATGGTGCGCGCGATCATCGTTTTCGGCTGATCGGCAATCTGCCGATTCTATGTTTCAGCCATTGAAAGATGCTGGGTAAGCCGTCAGAAAGCTTGTGTTCGGGCGAGGTTGCGAGTTCACGGCGCGAAAGGTGTGGCGGCATGGAAGACGCATCTTGCAACGGTCCGATTGGGTCGGATTTAACCTACCGCGTCCCTTCTCATCTTCAACCTCATGTGCACGAAGCGTTGGCAAGGCTTGGCTACCTGCTTTCCGGAGTAACAATCGACTATGACGGCGAATGCTTGATCTGTGTCGGGTCTGATAAAGTGCATTGGGATATGATCTGTCAGGAGATCTCCTACGCCTTGTTTCGTGCCAAGGTTCGGGCCGAGGGTGCTGACCAGAGAGCAACACTCTTCAAGGTCGTCTTCGGCTCATGACAGTCTGGCCCCTTCAGTTTCGCAATATGGCCGATGATCAACTGTTGTTTACGGATGATGCTGGCGGTTTTTTTTCCGCCAACAACACATTTCTGGATCGCTACATCAGTGATGGCCTGACGTCAGCCGACATGGAGTTCCTCCACGAGCACGGTCATGCCGCAAGCACACCTGACGACCCGTCCTTCTCCGGATTTGCAGCAAGATGGACACGGCGGATCAATCCGCATGCGCTTTTGTCCTACATCATTCTCGTTCCCACCCTGCGCTGCAATCTCATGTGCGATTATTGTCAGGTTTCCCGTGCGGCAGAAACCGCGAAGGGGTTCGACTGGGATGAGGACCAACTTCGACAGGTTCTGGACTTCCTGAACGGTCTCGAAACAACGAGCATCAAGGTCGAGTTTCAAGGCGGCGAACCGCTTCTGCGGCTGGATCATCTCGAGGCGGTCCGAAGCTTCTGCCGAACGAAGTTCGCTACATCCGAATTTGTCGTCTGCACGAACCTGCAACGCGTCTCGGATGCGGCATGGACGTTCCTGAGCGATGACGACACGCATGTCAGTACATCCTTCGACGGAACTTCGGAGTTACATCGGCAGCAACGTACGAAGGACGAGGCGCTCCACAATCTATTCAGCGCGAACTTCGAGCGAGCAATGCGGACATTGGGGGCTGACCGCGTTTCGGCTCTACCGACGATCGATCCGATGGATCCGCCGAATCCTCGTGATGTCATAGATGGCTTTGCAGAACTGGGTCTGACATCGATCTATCTGAGGCGTATCAACTACCAAGGGTTTGCTCGCAAGAAGTTTGGCTTCGACCGCTCGCTCGCAGCGTGGCAGACCTACTACCGACGCTTCATCGAGGAGTTGATCTCGTTCAATCTAATCGCAGAGAAGCCTCTCGAGGAATTCTATCTCAGCCATATCCTTCGGCGGATTTTGCAGGGTGGTCATGATGGTCACGTTGATCTGCGAAACCCGAACTGGTTTGGGTCCGACTATCTCGTCATCGACTTCGATGGGACATTTTATCCGACAGATGAGGCACGGATGGTTTCGCGCATTGGTCGGATCGACCTATCGATCGGCAACCTATCGAAGGGACTGGATCGAATAAAGCTGGAAGCGCTGAACCAAGGTGTGTCGAACTTCGATGATCCTGACTGCGTCCACTGTACCTACCGGCCATATTGCGGGTTGGACCCGGTCGACGATCTAGCGCGCTATGGTCGCATCGACATCCCCCGGCATGTGACCGATCACTGCCAGACACACCTGGGGCTCTTCGATTTTGCGTTCGAGCTTCTCTACTCGGAGGACCCCGCCGTTCATCGATCTATCGCCGTATGGCTCGATATCCCTCGATACTCGAGGCATCTTGTGCCGAACCTCCCATGATACCGCTTCAACTCAAAATAGAACCCCTGCCGATTGTCGAGCCTCTCGTTGCGCGCCTCGTGCTTAGCCCCAAAGCTGGGGACCCGTCGGATGCCGTCTTGGTCGCGCAAAGGGCCGGAACCGCTGACTTCGATGTCGGGGGCTTTTCGCTGCGTGTCCATACGCAGGACCCGGCTTCGCTTGATGGCGACGTGGTCCTGGCGATCCCCGGTCGTCGCACGATCCACCGACTTATCCGGGCGTCCTCGGCGCACAACACTTTTCTTGTCACGGAGCAGTGCGATCAGCTTTGCGTCATGTGTTCGCAACCGCCCAAGCGGTATCATACCGACATGTTCGATCAGTTCTTGGAAGCGGTGCGATTGGCCCCCTCGAAAGCAACTATTGGGCTGTCTGGAGGCGAGCCACTCCTCCACAAGGAACGTCTGTTCGGATTTCTCACGAACGCCCAGCGAATACGTCCTGATCTACGGTTCCACATACTGACGAACGGACAACATATCTTCGCGGAGGATGAAGCATCGTTACACGCCCTCGACATGTCGTCGATCCTATGGGGTATTCCGATCTACGCTGCCCACGCTGAGGTACATGATCGCATTGTCGGCAAGATAGGGGCGTTCGACCTTCTCCAGAATAACCTCGCCCGGCTCGGTCGCGTTGGAGCGGCAATAGAACTTAGAACGGTCGTGCTGCAATCTAACATCGGGCATCTGGAACAACTGGCCGATCACGTCACGCTGCATCAGCCCTTTGCACAAGTTTGGGCTATAATGCAGCTTGAGAATATCGGCTACGCCCGCATGAACTGGGATGCCGAGTTCAGTGATACTTCGAAGAATTTTGATGATATCGCCCTAGCGCTGGATATTTCGTTGGGACGAGGCTTGCCGACGTCGCTCTATAACTTTCCGCTCTGTACGGTCCCCGACAATTACCGACGATACTGCGTCGCATCGATTTCGGACTGGAAACAGAAATTTCTGGCGACATGCGACGGCTGCGCGATAAGATCGGCATGTACGGGCTTCTTCGAATGGTATCCTGAGAAGCGCGGGTTCAGGAAGATTGTTTCACAATGAACAAGAAGTATCTCATTCCATCGCTCTTGGCTGCCGGCTTCACCAGTTCAGGTGCACATGCAGCCCTGCCAGTAGATCCGATGGTCACGGACGATGCGAAGACATCTCTGTTCGCGCTGTTTCGTCAGCAGCACACCTATACCTTAGCAGGGCATCGGTCCCATTCCAGCCATGGGTCCCATTCGAGCCACAGGTCTTCATCGGGAGGCGGGTACTCTGCGCCCCGTGCGGCACCAGCTATCACACCACGATCCGCGGCACCGGCACCTCTCTACACGCCGCCAACGAACCGAAACACGACGAGCACTCCGCCAGCTTCCGTGCTGCCGAGCCCATCGGCATCTGCCCCGCGTGTGCTTCCCGGTAACTCGGGATCCTTCCAGAAGATCGCGATGCAGGTACAGGCCGCTTTGCAGGCTTACGGCTACTACAACGGTGCCATCGACGGCATTATCGGGGATGGATCGAAAAGCGCTCTGTCTCGGTTTCAGTCCGATTTCAGTCTGGCGGTAACTGGGACGATTACGCCGGAGGTCCTCGATGCGTTCGGTATCACGGCGAATTAGCTTTACAGGCGGCTTGGCGATCGGGCTCGTTTTGGCATTCATTGCCATGCCGATATGGAAGGTCGCAGTGATGCGGGTAGGCCAGGAACGCTTCGCAATTCTTACTTTCGAATGCGACGATGCAATGCGCGGACATCTTCTGGCGAAACAGAAACTTGTCGGGTCGCCCTCTGAGGCCAATGCCGTCGCCTTGAAAGCCGCAGAGATCGGTCTTGTCGATTGCCAGGACTACGATCTGATGCGCAAGCAACTGATCCGCTGGGGCCTGACCGATAACGAGCTGAGTGAAATGTCCCTCATCGCAATCGAGGAGAAGGGAACAGACCTTCGGGATGTAGTGAGGATCCATGAGATACGTTACTGAGGCCCTTCTAGCCATCGGGCTTGTGTCGAGTTCGGCTTTGACCACGGTAGCTGAGGGCATGCGGGAGGCGGTGCTTCGAGAAGCGATCCTCGCGAATGGGTTTCTTCCGGCAAATGCGACGCACATAGGACAGCCCGAAGACCTGGTCGAGATTGGAAAGTTGCTATTCGAGAGCCGACTGCTTTCGTTTGATCGCGGTACGGCTTGCGCTTCCTGTCATGTTGATCGTTTTGGATCGGCCGATGGGATCGTCAACGCGATCGGGACGGAGGGCGAAGGTTTAGGTTTCGAGCGTGTCATGAAAGGCGGTGATATCGTTCCCCGCAACACCTTGCCGTTCTGGGGTCGAGGCGGCGTCGGGTTCGACACCTTCTTCTGGGATGGAAAGGTGGATGCCTCGTCAGGGGTTGTATTGAGCCAATTTGGAGATCGGGCTCCGTCGATCGATCCCTTGGTTGTTGCCGTACACCTGCCACCTGCGGAGATCGGCGAAATGGTTATCGACAGGTGGGAGACCCAGTCATTGCAGGCCGAGGATGTCGAGACGGCCACTGCCCTCTATGAGATGTTGACGGCTCGAATCCGGGATGACCCAATCATGGGGCCAAATCTTGCTGCTGCGAGACAGGTCGAACTGGAAGATATCCAGTTCCTCGACGTTACTGAAGCGATCGCATCGTTCATTCGGTTCAACTACCGCGTCGGGCAGACACGATTGCATGACTTCGTTTATAATTCTGGTGAGCTTTCGAATGAAGAGAGAGATGGGGGGCTTTTGTTCTATGGATCTGGCGGCTGTACGACGTGCCATAGCGGTCCGTATTTCTCAGATCTTAAATATTATGTCGTGCCGTTTGTGCAAGCAGGTTTCGGTCGAAATGGATTCGGGGTCGACTACGGCCGGTTCAATGTTACGCTGCGCGAGGCCGACCGATATGCGATCAGGACACCGCCACTTCTAAACGTAACCAGAACGGCCCCATACGGACATTCAGGGTCCATATTTGATCTTGGAGATGCTATCCGTGGGCATGTTGATCCGCTACGATATGTCGATCCCGAAAGTATGACAGAGAATGACCGCAACGAGTTATACCAAAGATTGCGTCTTTGGGCCGCCTCACCTCTAAATGGTATCGTCATGAGCGACGACGATGTCTCTGGCCTTAAGGCATTCCTCGGCACACTTACCTATGATAGTGCGATGCAGGTAAAAATTGTTGACTAGATTGCTAGGAGAATTTTATAGCGGTATCGAAGGAAGGAGTCGGAAGTCAGAGCAAAGATACTTATTACTTTTTGATTTTCGGAAAGACAGATATTTAGCACTATTTGAAAAGTAAGACTTTTGCTCAAAGGTCAACTCTGGTCTCCTTATCGAAGGACCGGGCTTGAATGTCTGTTTTGCGAGCGTTGCATAGTGGCTGAGTGTTCGCCTCACGAACGGTCGCTATGGGCCGGTAGCAGCGCTACCTAACAGTCGTGGTTCTTCCAATACCGATCCCAGCGAGCAGCCCAACCTCCATTTACCATAGCGCAATTAATGTCTCCCGCGCTTGGCGATACGCACCATGAAGCCGTACGGTTTCCCCCTGCGGAGCCGTCAGACCGACACGTAAGAGTTGGCCCAGTCAATATGATATGCCCCTGCCTGCTTACCCCAGTGCGGACACCAAGAAACGCCACCAGCGCATTACGGGCGTCTTCAGCACTTGCACTTGGACAGGGATGGCCGGGCGAACAGGTACCATCTAGCTCTCTAGCTGCTATGCCCGCGAGGCGAAGCCGTGGCCCTTCTTCACACCAGATCGGACCACCGCCATCCCAAACATGTGAGGGTGTACATTCAAAAGTTTGACCGCGCGAGATTACTGGTACATCTGCCTTTGAAACAAGAGGAGTCATAACCAGAACGGCTAGTCCAAAGAAAGTGTGGTTTACGAGAGCGCTTGCCATGGCTGAATCCATCGCGTGTACTAAGTCAGTACCCTAGTCGCAGCGAAGGATACTGCCAAGCGACGGGTGGTAGGCAAGGTTTTTTCAGGTGCCGCGAACGTCCCAAAAAAATGGACCGCGTTGCAATAACGTAAGATCGGCTTCAAAGGTACCTATGGGCCAAATTATACTCCAGCCCATTTTCTGTGACGCCCGAGCGCATCCAGGCTTGGATAGTGTGTGAGATCATCGGGTAGTACGAGCTGCTTGCTTTCAAGATTGACGTAGCTCTCTTCTTCAAGGGCGACATTCGAGAGCTTTACGCGGTAATCTTCTGTGATGACCAGCAACCCCAAATCGAAGAGCGTGTGGATGTCGGATCGTAAAAGCAGCCCATTTTGAACATGGTGCGAATGGTCACCGCGGTAGGGGGCGATATGCGCGGCCTCCAGTGCGTCCGTGAGAGCGCAACCTGTTACGCAACACTTGCCGGCATAGGCTTCAAGGAGGTCCGCCCTGAAGGCCGCTTGGCCTCTCCGTCTAGCAACCTGTGCCAAGGTTTTCTCTCGCAAATCCTGATCATTTTCAGCGTCGAATGTCTCGCTGTTTGTACCATGGGTCGCACGTAACCGGGTAGCATCCGGTTGTTCGGCATCATGTACTGCGCCGACGTTCGAGAAGCCCTCGATAGTGAAGAACCCATTCTCCCAGTTGGTCACCAACCCGAGACCAAGGATCTCGTAAGCGACGCCCGGCTTAGGTTTGCGTTTCACAAGGGTTCCGACTGGGACCTGGTCCCTCATACACCTCATCAGACCACGGTTGGTGGCTTCGCGGTCACGTTGATCCGGGTTCTGGTTTTCCTGGAAGTAGTGCAGAGCCCAGCTGCCATCTGGGCGGTGCACGACATCCTTGTCCGGATAGGGCCCGTTCTGGATGGTGCGGAGGCTTAAGGCATAGTCGGAGTACTTAGGTTTGTAGATGCCTTTCGCTTGATTGACTAACCTACTTTGGTTGTTAGAGAACTCCTGGATAGCGCTCCACGTAATGATCTCTCCCTTGTTCTCGTTGAACCAATCCAAAGCAACTCTGTGTTCTCCCATCGTCTTCGACAGTGCGCTTTCAAGCTCAGCCACCATTATTGACTCCTTCACGACGTTAAGAGGATTAGAGCTCAATCCTTGCTACCGATTACAATGCCTTTGAGCACCTTTGGCAAATGCGAGCCACACCACCCAGAACCGTCTCGCTGAAAGTCTGCTTCAGCGAAGCTGCAACGCAGCGCTCGGACATCTGTCCAACGGCAGGTATGGGCCGAAACTGACCCTGCTACCCCAGTCCATTGAACCGGTCTGCAGCTCTTTGCATCCGGGTAGCCAACGAAGTCGGGTGACGTAACGATATGGAAAGAAGCCGATCCGGAACCATGCGCAGAAAATCCTCAAACTCTGACTTCGGCCTCCCGTGTAGCACTGCGTAGCTGACGGCGAGGCCCAGCATCTGCCTTTCGATGACGGCGCACCGTTCCTCGCGCGTAATCAACCGATAGTCAGCTGGTTCTAGGACCGGAATGCTTCGTTCGACGCAGCTAACCATTTCTGTCAACGCCCCGGCCCACATCGGATGCGTCGGCCATCGTGCGCGGTTGCTGTCAGCAGTCGGAGCGCAGTATCGAATATCCTCCATCGCGGCTTGCAGCATCAGAGGCAGAACATGGGACAGGTCAGCCCACGTTCGGACGTGCCACCGGTTCGCTAAGTGATCCTTCCCCGCACGTGTCTCGATCCGCCAGACACGGGAGACAGATGGATCGGCCATGTTAAGGTGTGGCAGGCCGCGCCGTTCGAGGGCTTTGTTCCAGATCACTGGCCATTCTCGTTTGCTCTTGGCCATGACCTCTTCGCGCTTGTCGTAAAGGATGGTTTGCCGCCCTGGCATCTTGCCAACGGTGATGGATGTAACCCGCCCTGACACACCATTGGTTTCAATCAGCTCACCGATGGTCTTCTTACCTGTCCGGGAGTGCATCACGAAGTAATCGTCATCGGGCACGAAGTCCGGGTCTAGGATATCAACGGCGACATCGACGCGGCTGATACTGACACCAACAGGTTCACTGACGCCTGAGAACAGACCAGCCAGTCGTTCAACGCGGGCGCGCCAACCCGGAAGTCCGTGGCAGAGCAGAGCAGCGGATTTTGCCGAAAGCCGGGCTCCCCATGGGTCGTTTTTATTCGGTCGCTTAAGAAACCAGATTTCCCCATCCGGCCCTGTGTCGAGCCGATAGGCGTAGCCACCGCGTGCCCCGGTTGGCTGAACGGTGAAGGGAACGCCCTTCCAATCTCCGCCGACTGGCCCGTCAATCTCCGCCGCGTCCGTTTTCAGTTCGGCTAGAAGGGTGTCGAATTCGTCAGAGATGTTGAGCTTGAGAGCGAGGTCGAGACCGTCAAATCCGGAATACAGGATAATCATTTTCAGGTACTTTCGTTGGTGTGTGTATTTCTAGAGGGGGGTGCTACAAGGACCCCCCTCTCGGCTCCGGGGCGTCAGTCGGGCCGCGCGCCCGCGCAAGCGCGGGCATCGCGTCCCGCCTGCCGCCCGTCGCCGCAAGCGAAGCGTTGTGCCTCCGTCGTGTGCTTCACCCGTCTGCTGGCGACCCAGCCTTGGACTTCGGCGTAGCGGTAGCGGACGGATTGGCCGAGCTTATAGAAAGCGGGGCCTTGGCCCGTGACGCGCCATTTCTGGAGCGTTCGCACAGACTGGCACACGAGGTCCGCGACCTGCACCTCTGTCAGCATCTGGTTTGGGTCGATCTGGGGCTCTTGGCCGACGAGGCGCATTGTCTCCACTCCGCTAGGTTGCGATGTGGGGACGCTAGAAAACTGCGACCGTTTCGTCTTGTTGAGACGCTGGGAGAGTTTCCGCCATATGGGGGCTACAACTCTCCCAGCTGCGTCGCTAGGCGCGCCATTCTCCGCCGTTGCGCACGCGGATCACCTCTTTCATCTCCCGGTCGATATCGGACGAGCGGATCGACGGGTCGAGAACGCGGTAAGCGTAGAGAGACAGAACGGCAGCTTCCGAAATCGGTTCACCGTCCCCGTGAAACTGGCGCGTGAAGCGACGGCCAACGTCCTTCTCCCAGACCCATGCTATCCTGCGAAGCCATGGTGGCAGGTCGTCGTTTGGTTTCGGCCCGCGAGGGCCCGACCATCGAACGGTTCCGATATCGACCACGGACAAAAGGTTGTCGAGAACCACGTTCAGTTCGTCCAGATCATAAGAACCGCGACGGTGAAGATCGGACGGATCGTATTCCAGTGTCAGGGATACATCAGGCCGCCAGTCATCATCGTTCGAAAAGCTCAGGTTCGCGCTGTACTGATGGCCAAGGTGGGCAGCGTGGCAACTCTGAAGCCGCCGCCAACTGTCCAGCTCGACATCTTTCAGAGACTCGACCGTCGCGGCCAATGCCTTGGAAAGCTTCGTGAACGCCTTCGTCTCAGCTGCAGACAAACGGCCCAGCCCAAGACACCGATACTTCCAGTCCTTGGCCGCGCTTTTCAAACCTGCTTCCAGAGCAACGCTTTCGGCCTCCGTCAGTTTGAGCGTTTCGCGCAGCCAAGCGAAATGGTCCTGATTGTATGGCTCAAAGTCGTGGACCTCGATTTCGCGGGGATCATATCGCATGGTTATGGCTCTTATTTCACCACCCTGAGGAAAGGTTTCGCGATAGACGCGTTCCCGAGGGTTGCGATTATCGCGGTCGCGTTGGCCTCGGCAGCATCCCGGACCGGATCATCGGCAAGATGTGCATAGCGCATCGTCGTTTGCATCTGTGTATGTCCCAGCAACCGGCCCACCATTTGTATCGGCATCCCACCTGATACGGCGATGGAGGCATAGGTATGGCGCAGATCGTGAATTCGCACGTCATCCAACCCGGCCTTCGCCCGGAGCCTGCGCCACGGGTGTTGAAGGTCCGTCACATGGGTGTCGGCAAACTTGCCCTCGATCACAAAGGGATTGCCCACCGTGCGAGGTTTTGCGGCCAGCAGATCGCGCGCTGCGGCTGGGAGCGGGATGCACCGCCGCCCCGTTTTCGTGTCGGGCAACTCCATGCCGCGCGTCGTGACCCACTCCCAACGAAGCGTCTGGATTTCGGACAGACGACAGCCGGTCAGCAGAAGAAGTCGGAAGGCTGCGACGGCATGGGGGCTTTCGGAACCGTCCCGCTCGGCGTCTCTCAGAACATCGCCGAGCCTTTGGATCTCGTCTTGGTTCAGAAACCGCTCGCGCCGGTTCTCTTTATACTTCGGAACATGGCGACATGGGTTGGTACCATCATCCCGAAGCCCCCACATCTCGGCCAAGTTGAACATCTTCGACAGGACGGCGAGCATCCGGTTGGCTTGTATCGGCGTCCCTCGAAAGCGGTAGTGGAGGTTGGCCACGTCCTTGCGATGCACATCGCTGACCCGGAAGGTCCCGAGGGTCGGCTTGATCATCCGGCGGATCGAGCTTCGATAATCACGGGCCGTCGCAGGCTTGCACCGTTCGGCAACGTGAACTTCAAGAAACCGGTCGCAGAGGTCCGAAACGGTCGGCGCGAGGCGGGACAGCGCGATCTCTTCAATCGGGTCCGCGCCCGTCGCCGCCTGTCCGAGCATCTCGCGCGCTTTGGCCCGGGCCTGATCCACAGTAAGGACACCGTGCTGCCCGAGCGCATTCCGACGTGTGCGCGCGCCGTGGCGATACTGGACCTGATACGTGCGCGTCCCGGTCGGGGCCACCCGAACACCGAACCCGACTACTGCGCTGTCCCATACGAAGTAGTCCTTCGCCTTCGGCTTGAGGCTATCAATGAAGCGTTTGGTCAGCTTCGGCATGGCGCGATCTTCCCGGTTTAAAGCCTCCAATTTGGAAGCGCATAGGAAGCTCCCGGAAGCAAATCGTGGAGAAAGCGGTAGGAGAGAGGCGCAGCGGCCGTCAATATTTAGGAAGCAAATACAGTAATTTAGCGTAGGGCAGGGTAGGTAGGCGAATTGGGCAGATCGCGGTTTGTAATCAGTAGGTCCGCGGTTCGAGTCCGTGTGGGGGCGCCAATTTTCCTTGATATTGCTATATTTTCATGGGTTAGCGGGAAAACGCTACACAAACGCTACACAGGATCGGGTGTAGCGCCATGAGGATCACGATGGATTTGCCGCACCTCAAGATGACCGCAACCGGCAGCGCCAAGTATCGTCGGCGTGTTACCTCGGCCCCGATGAAGGCCCTTCTGGGGAAGTCTGCGGTCGAGTGGTCGCTCAAAACGCGCGATCCGGCGGAGATCGTAGAGGCGTGGAAGGAAGCTAACGCGCGGTTCGAGGCCATACGGTCCAAGGCCGAAGGCAAGACCCTTGAGCAAGCCCAATGGGAACTTCTCCGGGATGCCGCCGTGGCGCAGGGCTGGTCGGCCCCGATGCCATGCGGATCGGCCCGGTGGACTATCAGCTAGAGGGCGGTCGCTTCGATGCGTTCACCGCAGCCGCGCTGGCAGAGGCCGATAAGCTGACCCTGCAGCAAGCCCGTGCCAAGTTTGGCGAAGGAAAGGCCGCTACGCCTTTCGAGTTGCTGGCGAAGGCGCAGCATTTCGGGGTCGAGCGCCCGCCGATACCGCTGTCCGAAGCGGTCAAGGCATACCTTCGGGATCGTGAAGGGCGCTCGAACTATCCTGACATCGAGAAACAAGTCGGACTGGTGGTCGCCGCGCTGGGGGAAGTCTTGGGCAAGGCAGACCCGACGATTGCCGCTGTAGACCGGACCGCCGCTTATGCCTTTCGGGATAGCCTCACGGTCAAGGGAAACTCGCTAAGCACCGTCCGGCGGCGTATCACGACCATCAAGGCCGTTCTGAACCATGCCGAACGCCGCTTCGACCTGCCGAACTGGCGCAACCCGTTCAACGGGATCGAACTGCCGGAAGATGACGGCACGGCTGGCGAGGACAAGCGGTATCCGCTGACTTTGGAGGAAATCCGCAAGGTGCGCCCGGCCATCGCCCGGTCGAACGACGACCTGCAAGGCATCTGGCACCTGATGATGTTCACCGGCCTGTCGCCCGATGAGGCGCGGGGTCTGCAATGGGGCGAGGTGCATCTGGACGACCCGACCCCGCATTTCGAGGTGAAGCCGAACGGGCGGCGCAGATTGAAGAAAAGTCAGCGGCGGCGGCGTGAGCCTTTGGCTGGGTCCGCTCTGGCAATGATGCGTGAGCGCCAACAGACGGCCGCGCAGGGCGCTATGGACGTGTTCCCAAGGTATGCGCATCAGCGCAACGCAAACGCACTGTCGGCGTCTCTGGTGAAGCCCATGAAGGCCGCAGGGGTCTGGCAGAGAACCGTCAAGGGGCTTTGTTGCGCAAATCGGTTGAGGGGATTCATCTTTTGAATCCAGTGTGATAGATGGAGGGCGTGAGCAGTTGGACGCAAACGAAGTACAAGACCACGAACTGGCCTTCGTACAACACCGCACTGAGGCAACGCGGATCGCTTTCAATCTGGTTTGATCCCGGGATGATCTGGGTGCCTCCGCCAAGCGGTAAGCGTGGTCGACAGCAGCAATTCAGTGATGCGGCCATCCAGACTTGCCTGTCGATGAAAGTTCTTTTTGGGATGCCGCTCCGGCAGACCACAGGTTTCGTTGAAAGTCTCCTGCGGCTGGCTGGCCTGAACTGGGCCGTACCGGATTTCAGCACCCTTTGTCGGCGTCAGAGAACCCTGGACGTGAGCCTACCCTTTCGCGGCGGCACCGGCCCACTGAACCTCCTCATCGACAGCACCGGCATCAAGGCTGAGGGTGAAGGCGAGGGGAACGCCCGCAAGCATGGCGGCCCAAAGCGCCGCATCTGGCGCAAGATACACATCAGGATCGACGAAGAAACGCTGGAAGTTCGCGCCGTCGAAATCACCACCAGCAATGTCGGTGACGCGCCAATACTGTCAGAGTTGCTCAATCAAATCCCAACCGATCAGACCATCGGGTCAGTGACCGCCGACGGGGCCTGTGACACGCGCAAATGCCATGATGCGATTGCTGCCCGGAATGCCCATGCGGTCATCCCTCCGCGCAAGAACGCCAAGCCCTGGAAACCCAGCAGCGCCGGTGCCATAGCCCGCAACGAGGCCGTCAACGCATCGCGATACCTCGGCCGCGCAATCTGGCGACCCCTCTCGGCAGCATCCTTCGGATGCGCCTGCCGGGCAATGGATGGAGCGGATACCACCGACGAAGTCGTGTCGAAACCAAGATGCATTGTGTGAAGTTGCTGGGGCAGAGCCTCATGGCGCGGGACTTCGACCGCCAGATCGCAGAAATCCAAATCCGTGTTGCCGTCCTCAACAAGTACACCGCTCTTGGCATACCTGTTACTGAGGCCGTAGGCTAATTCCGTCCGGGGAAAGGGGAAGTGCGCTCACCCCCAGATTTGTGCAACAAAGCCCCGCCGGTGTCGCAAGCCAAGCGTCCTACTCGCTCACGGCGGCCACACCTCCGAAGTTCGCTTCGAGCCGGTCCGTTAATTGAGCTATGGAATGAGCGTGGCTGCGGCGGCCGCTTGGCCTGTGGCCGGAGCGGCACTTCGGGTAGGGACGTCTCTGGAAGCACGGCACCGGTCACACGTGAACGCGAAGATCTAAAGCTCGTCCGACACCCGGCAATGTCACTTCCGTGTGTCGGCAGAATGCGCTGATGACGGGACTTTCCATTCGGGACCGTTGGGTCAGTAAGCTTATGGTTCGCGTCGTGCCCGAGCCGGTCATCGGCAAAGCGACGATCGCCTCGGGCAGCGACCGCGTTGCAAGGCCTGGCAAGACCGTGATGCCCGCACCGGACGCCACCATGGCAAGCAAGGACAGGTTATTGCGAGCGGAAATACGGCTGCCCGCCACGAGCTTTGTTGTTTCGTCCAAGCCGACGGACCGGATCGTCTCGTTCACGATCAAGGTGCCACATCCAAGGTCAGCCCAGGTCAATGCCGCGTGGCGGCTGGCCAGCTCGTCCGTCGGCTTGCAGATCACGAACAAGGCGTCGCTGAACAATGGTCGCGAGCGAATGCCGGTGTTCTCCATCGAATTGTCGGCAAGACCGATGTCCGCATGACCGGAAGCGACCGCTTCTCGGACTGCCGCGCTATCGCTGTCCATGAGGTCGACGCGCACGTCCGGGTGGACCTTCATGAAAGACGACAACAGGTCCGGCAATATCAGTGCCGCGACCGAAGGGACGGACGCGATCCGCAGTTGCCCCGCCTCGCCGCGGGAATAGGCCCGGATCGTGGCCAGACCGACATCGTGATCTTGCACCATGCGGTCGCCCACACCTTGGACGAACTGGCCGAGATCGGTCAGATCTCGTTTGCGATCCGTCTCGAAGAGCGCGCTGCCAAGGTCTCTTTCCAGCTGCTTCAACGTCATTGAAAGCGCTGATTGCGTTCGTCCCAGTTCTTCGGCCGCCCCTTTCAGGCTCCCGTGTCGGGCGACAGTCGTGAAGACGCGGATGCTGTCGAATTTGATCATGATGCCGGAGAATTTCAGAAAAATTTAATATAAGTGAAGAAATACAAGATTGCCTGAATCGATGCAATGATCATGATGCAGGTCGGGGGACCTCATTCATGAGCAAGATATTCACGCTGGACGATGTGGAAAAGCTGGCCCATCGCCGCTTGGTTGAGGCGGGGGCGTCTTCGGAAGCCGCAGCCTCCGTGGCCCGGTCGACGCGCCGCGCGGAGCGGGACGGCTTGCGCAGCCATGGCTTACTCTATGTGCCGATCTATGCGGAACACCTGGAATGCGGCAAGGTGGCGTCAAGCGCCGTGCCGGCCGTGACGACGCCCCGACCCGCAGCCGTCTGCGTGAACGCGGCGAACGGCTTTGCGCACCCCGCTATCGACGCGGGTTGGACTGCATTCACCGATGCCGCGCGCGCCTGCGGGGTCTCGGCGCTCAGCATCAACAATTCGTACAATTGCGGCATCCTGGGTCATCACGCCGAACGGCTGGCCGAGGATGGCCTGATCGGTCTTTGCTTCACCCATGCGCCGGCCTCCATCGCGCCCACCGGGGGCAAACGGCCGGTGATCGGGACCAACCCGTTTGCAATCGCCGTGCCCGACGGCACGGGGGGCGCGCGCCTGGTGCTGGACCAATCCGCCAGCGCTATCGCCAAGTCCGAGATATTGCTGCGCAGCCGCGAGGGCCGCGCGATCGAGCCGGGCTGGGCGCTGGATGCCCGCGGGCAGGAGACGACGGATGCCGATGCCGCGCTCAAGGGGTCGATGATCCCCTCGGGCGGGCAAAAGGGATTCGGTGTCGGGCTGATGGTCGAGATCTTCGCCGCCGCCTTGACCGGTGCGAACTTGAGCGCCGAGGCCAGCCCGTTCTCCGGTCCCAAGGGAGGCCCGCCCGCCACGGGGCAATTCTTCCTGGCTGTCGATCCATCGGCTTTTGCGGGGGACGCATTCTCCGCGTCGATGGACCGCCTGATCGCGTCGATCGAGGAACAGGAGGGCGCGCGCCTGCCGGGCCAGCGCCGCATGGACAACCGCCGCCGCATCGACGTGGAGGGGGTCACGGTAGACGACGCGCTGCTGGCGCGGATCGAAGGAGACGGCGCATGAGCGGACAGATCGAAACCCGGAACCTGATCGCGGGGCGTTGGATCGACGCGGAGCGGACGCTCGCCAACGTGAACCCTTCCGATCTCTCGGACGTCATCGGAGAGCACGCGCAGGCGACCCGCGCCCAGTTGGACGAAGCGGTGGACGCGGCCCTCCGGGCGCAGCGTGAATGGTGGGCCGCCGGCATCCAGAAACGGCATGATGTGCTGATGGCCATAGGGACCGAGTTGATGGCGCGTGCAGGCGACATCGGCGCGCTGATCTCACGTGAGGAAGGAAAGCCGCTGGCCGAGGGCAAGGGCGAGGTCTATCGCGCCGGACAGTTCTTCACCTATTTCGCCGCCGAGGCCCTGCGCCAGATCGGCGATACCGCCCAGAGCACGCGGCCGGGAATCGAGATCGACGTGCGCCGCGAACCGGTTGGGGTCGTCGCCATCATTTCCCCCTGGAATTTCCCCGTCGCCACGCCCGCCTGGAAGATCGCACCCGCGCTGGCCTTCGGCAACGCCGTCATCTGGAAACCCGCGAGCCTGACGCCCGCAAGTGCCGCTGCCATGGCCGACGTGATCGCGCGGCAGGACATCCCCGAGGGGCTCTTGTCGATGTTGGTCGGGCCGGGCGGCGAGATCGGGCAGGCGATGGTCGAACATCCTGGCGTGAACGCCATCAGTTTCACCGGGTCGGTCCCCGTGGGGCGCGGGATCGCCGCTGCGGCCATTGGCGGCATGAAGAAAATCCAGATGGAGATGGGGTCGAAGAACCCGATCATCGTGATGGACGACGCGGATATGGACCTTGCCGTCGCCCATTCCGCCGGGGCGGCCTTTGGTGCGTCGGGGCAAAAATGTACCGCAGCCTCCCGCCTGATCGTCCACGACGCTGTGCATGACCAGTTCGTCGAGCGTCTGGTCGAGGCGGCCCAGGCCCTGAAGGTCGGGCACGCGCTGGAGGAGAGAACGCAGATCGGCCCCGTCGTCAGCGCCGATCAACTGAACGCCAACCTCGGCTATATCGATGTCGGCAAGAGCGAAGGGGCGGAGTTGCTCTGTGGCGGCACCCAGCTGGAGCGGGCGACCGAGGGGCACTACATGGCCCCCGCCGTCTTCGTGGAGACGACCAACGACATGCGCATCAATCGCGAGGAGATGTTCGCGCCGATCACCTGCGTGATGAAGACCAGCAGCTACGACGAGGCGCTGGCCATCGCCAACGACAGCGACTTCGGCCTGACCGCAGGGATCATGACGCGCAGCTTGGCACGGGCCAACCATTTTCGGGCGAACATGCGGGCGGGCACGCTGATGGTGAACCTGCCGACCGCCGGGACCGACTACCACGTGCCGTTCGGCGGCATGGGTGCGTCATCTTACGGGCCGCGCGAACAGGGGCAATACGCGGCGGAGTTCTACACCACCGTCAAGACGGCCTATGTCTTCGCGGGCGTGCCGGAATGACGCCGACTGTCGACGGTCTGCAATACGCGAACTGGTCGGAGAAGATCTTCCGCCAGATGCGCGCGGGCGGCGTCGATGCGGTGCATGTCACGATCACCTACCACGAGACGTTTCGCGAGACGGTCCTGAACATCGAAGCCTGGAACCGCTGGTTCGAGCGGTTTCCGGATCTGATCTTCCAGGGCTTCACCGCCGAGGACATCACGCGGGCCAAGGCGACGGGCCGCACAGCGATCTTCTTCGGCTCGCAGAACCCGTCGTGCATCGAGGACGACATCGGGCTTGTGGAGGTGCTGCACCGGCTGGGCCTGCGCTTCATGCAGCTGACGTATAACAATCAGTCGTTGCTCGCGACGGGCTGCTACGAGAATGACGATACCGGGCTGACGCGCATGGGCCGCGCTGTGGTGGCGGAGATGAACCGCGTCGGGCTGGTCGTGGACATGAGCCACTCCGGAGAGCGGTCTACGCTGGAGGCGATCGAACAGTCGACCCGCCCCATCGCCATCACGCACGCCAACCCGCGCGCCTGGCATGCGGCGCTGCGCAACAAGGCGGACACGGTGTTGCGTGCGCTGTCGCAGACCGGCGGGATGTTGGGCTTTTCGCTCTATCCGCATCACATGGCAAATGGCGGGGCCTGCACGCGAGCCGAGTTCTGCGAAATGGTCGCCCGTGCCGCCGAGGCCTACGGCGTCGCCAATCTCGGGATCGGGTCGGATCTGTGCCAGGATCAGCCCGACAGCATCGTGGAATGGATGCGCACGGGCCGCTGGACCAAAACCATCGATTATGGCGAAGGCAGCGCCGACGCCCCCGGCTTCCCGCCGATGCCCGACTGGTTCGAAACCAATGCCGATTTTCCCAACATCGCCACGGGCCTGCGCGAGGTCGGGTTTTCGCCCGAGGAGGTCGGGGCCCTGATGGGCGGCAACTGGGCGCGGTTCTTCGAAGCCAGTTTCGGTGCCGAAACGTCGCAACTGGCTCAGGTCGCGGAATGACCTGCGCGCCGCTGTCCCCCGTGCCGGACGCGGCAAACTTCCGTCGGGACCCGGCGGACGTGATGCGGCTGTCGCGCATGGGTGCGGCGCATCCGACGCGCCTGTCGTTCCGCAGGGTCCTGTTGCGGCGGATGCAGGCCGAGGGATGGACCTTTGATCGCCCGGTGTTCGATTTCGACGCCGATGGGGTAGGGCGTGCAGTCTACCGTGCCCATGGGCCGGAGCGGACATATTCGCTGGTCGCCTTCGGCCATGACTTGTCGCCCGACCAACGCTCGGACCGGGTGATCGCGACGGCATGGGATGCCACATTCACGCTGTTCGACGGAGAGCCGGACATGGACGATCTAGGCCGGCTGGCGGCGAATGTGCCCGTTCAGGAAGCTGGCCGTGTGACCGCGAAGGAGCTGACGCTAAGTCGGGCCAACCGTTCTGTCCGCCTGTTTGCCGACGTGGTTACGGCCCTGTCGGAAGGGCGGCAACCGGATGCCGAAGCGCTGGCGCAAACCGGCTACCTAATGCGGACGACGGCGGTTTACGGGTCGGGCAAGTTCGGGGCGGCTTGCCACGGTGACATCGCGGTGCGCCCCGAATTGGCCGCCCCGTTCCAGGCCGAGATGCTGACGGTCTGGCTGATCCGCACTTTCACCGTCGATCTTGTGGAACACTTGGCGCGCCTGAAGGGCGGCGCGAAATCCGTCTCTCTGGACCCGGAACTGCGGACCGGCCTCGGCGTCGGCAATTCGACCGGCCTTGGCATGGCTCCGTTTTTGGTGCGGCATCCGCTGTTGCTCAACAGCTGGATGATGGTGCGCGAGGAGGCGCTGGCGCGTGTCCGGTCGCAACCCGCGGCGACCGCCGCACAGGTGAAGGACTTTCGCACGGCCCTCGCGGAAGCGCAGGAAAACGCGCGGATCTGGACGAGCGATCATCCATTGCAGGGCCTGCGCCTGAAGGAGTTGCGCACCGGGCTTGACCGGATCGCGGCCCATGCGCGGGCGGAGTGGGAGCCGGACGGACCACACCCCTGGGATACGATCTGGCGTTGGGCCGAGGCAAACGTTCCCGCAGAGGCGCAGGAGGCCCTCGTTGCCATTCTGCTGGAACCCCATGGTGATCTGGTCGATGGTCTTGCGAGTTGCCTGAGTGCCGATGAGTCTGCCGGGTTCGCAATCGACGGAGCGATGTCCGTCGGGGTGTTGCGGCAGGTGATGGCCGCCAACTACGGCTGGGCCTTGATGCCGGACTACACCGCCCCGTCGGAATGCGCCCGATTCTGGTACGTCTCGGAGGACAAGCTGGAGCCGCGTCTGGGCGAGCGCCACGAGGAGCCGGGCGCGGAGCGGGAACTGCCGCTGGACATCGGACGACAGGCTGCTGCGCTGATCGAAGCGTTGGACGGGTTCACTGCCGATACACCGGTTGCGCAACTTCTGCTGGCGGCCCCGGAACATCGCCTGATGGTGCGCCGCGCACAGATAACGCGAGGCCGCCCGTTTTCGGAGATTCGCGACAACCTCATCTCGGCGGACCTGCTGCCCATCGACATGCTGCGCTGCAAGCTGGCGTTCTTCGGGGCAACCCGCTTCGACCCGCGCTCGGACCGCTGGGTGCGGATTTCGCTGTTCCAAGGCGCTCCTTACCCCGACGAGCTTTTGCAGGCGGCCCCGGTTTGATCCTTTCCGGCGATGACCCCACCCGCCTTGCGGGGCAGCCGGTCCCGATGGCGAAGGGGCGGGTGCGTCTGTCGTGGAGCGAGGTCGAGGCTGGTACGATGCGGTCGGCGCGCGGAGCGGGGATGACCTGGGGCGACGCGGAGGAATGTGGTGCGGCGGCAGTCTGGCTGGCGCGGCGGAACCTGCCATGGGCCGACGTCGTGCTGTCGCGCCTGCAAGGCCCGACGGGCGGCGTGTTCACGCCCGCACCGGGGGCTTGGCCTGCGGACGGAGCGATCTGCGGATTGCGCGGGGGCATCGCGCTGTCGGACTTCACGGCCTTGCCGGAAGGTGTGGGCACCGTGCCGCTCCTGCTGGGGCCGGTGCTTGATCCAATGCTGCTCCTGCCTTTTCTGGCCCGGGTGGCAGAATGGCAAGACGCCGTGATCGAGGTCGAGATTGCAGGCGTCTGTCACGCGACGGTTTCCGTAACCGGGCTTCATATCGCCGACGGCGCGCTTGGGCATGGCACATCGGGGCCGGTCACGCTGCGTTTCGATCTAGACGCCGATGTACCCGACCAATTGGTAGGCTCTGCCGCGCATCCCGCCGATATTGAGAATACCCTTTGGAACCGGCTGGACCGCCTGGCCCTGAAAACGACTGTCCCATCGTCGGAGACGTCGCACGCCCGAGCCGGCGGTGCGCGACCCGACAACGACTAGGACATCCGTCATCTGGGCCGGCCCCGTGCCAAGGCACGCCCGGCCCCGATCAAGAGAAGAAATGACCAACATCAACCTGGGAGACTACCATGAAGAAGATTGCAATCGCTGCCGCCATGTCGACGCTTGCCGCCCCTGCCTTCGCGCAGGACCAGTGCGGGGAAGTCGTCCTTGCCGAAATGAACTGGGCCTCGGCCTCGATCATCACCAAGATCACCGAGTTCCTGATGACGCAGGGCTATGGCTGCGATGTGCAACTGGTGCCGTCGGCCACGGTGTCCGCCGTCACCTCGCTGGCCGAGAACAACCAGCCCGACATTGTGCCGGAATTGTGGGTGAACTCCGCCCCGCTCTACAACGAGCTGGAAGCCGACGGGAAGGTTTTGACCGCCGCCAACGTCTTCTCGGACGGTGGAACCGAGAACTGGTGGGTGCCCGACTATCTTGTCGAGGCGCATCCCGAGCTGGCCACCATCGAAGGCATTCTGGCCAACCCCGAACTGGTGGGTGGGCAGTTCCACAACTGCCCCGTGGGCTGGGGTTGCCGCACGGCCAACGACAACCTGATCCAGGCGTTCGACTTCGAGGGTCGGGGCATGGATGTGTTTGACCACGGGTCTGGCGAGACGCTGGCCGCGACGATGGCCGCCGCCTACGAAGCCAAGGAGCCGTTCTTCGGCTACTACTACGGGCCGACCGCCGTGCTGGGGCGCTATGACATGGTCGCCGTCGACATGGGGCCATATGACGCGGAGATCCACGCCTGCAACCAGACCGAGGAATGCGAGACGCCCGGTATCTCCTCCTATCCGGCGGCCCCGGTACTGACGGTGGTGACGTCGGACTTTGCCGAGCGCCAGCCGGAGATCTTCGATCTGGTAAGCAAGATCACTTTCACGTCCGCAGACCTGAGCACGCTGCTTGCCTGGCAGGATGACAACAGTGCTTCGGCCGAAGAAGCGGCAGTCTACTACCTGACGCAGAATGGGGAGACCTGGAAAAACTGGGTAAACGAGGCCGCAGCCGAGAAGCTGGCCCCGCTGCTTCAGTGACGACGACGACACCGGGCGGCGGCAACGCCGCCCGGACCCTTGCTGGCGACCACCAAAGGCTCGGATTTCTGCTGTTCCCCGATTTTCCGATGTCCTGCCTGACCTCGACCATCGAGCCCCTGCGCGCTGCCAACGAAATCTTGAGCCAGCGCGTCTTTTCCTGGACCCTGTTGGCCGAAGCGGCCGGACCAATCGTCTCCAGCGCCGGGGTCGGGTTCGAGGCCGAAGCCGCATTGAGGGAAGCGGGTCCGCTCGATCTGCTCCTGCTCCTCGGGGCGCCGCAATCGCGGTTCCGCGATCCGAAAGCCGGGAATGCCATCCTGCGTGATCTGGCCCGCCACGGCACGGGCGTCGGCGCGGTCAGCGGCGGGGTGTTTCCCCTGATGCGATCAGGCGTGATGACAGCTCGGCCAGTCTCGGTGCATTGGTGCTACGAAGCCGCGTTCCGGCAGGAATTTCCGCAAGCGGACGCGCGGTCGGACGTGATCGTCGGCGATCGGCGGCATCCAACCGTATCGGGGGCTGCTGCTGCCTTCGATTTCGCGCTGGCCTTGATCGACGCGCAGTTGGGCGGCGATGTTGCGCATGAGGTCGCTTGCTGGTTCCAGCATCCCCAGATGCGCGGCGCGGGCGTGCGGCAGCGGGTGCCGCACCATGCCTTGCCGTCGGCGGACGAGGCGCTGCCGGATCTCGTTGCGCGCTGCGTGGCGATCATGGCCGCAGACCTGTCCGAGCCTGTGACCGTCGACGATCTGGCAGCCCGTGTCGGCGTCTCCTCCCGCCATATCCGCCGCGCGTTCAAGACCGCGACGGGCGACGGGCCCAGCCGCTATCTTCGGGGGATGCGGATGCGGGCGGCGCGGCAGATGGTGCTCTACTCCAACACCGGAACAGGTGCGATCGCTAGGGCCGTTGGGTTTGCCAATCTGGCGACGATGACCGCCCACTACCGGGAAGCCTTCGACGTGACGCCGACCGAGGATCGGACGCGGATCAACGGGTTCCGGGTCGAGGGGAATCTGCCGTTGCCGGGTTAGACCGCGCCCATCGCCGTGAGCACAGCGTGGTGCAGGGACTGGGCCGAGGCGCGCGGGCCGTAGAGGACTACGCGACCCTTGTCGCGCAGCAGCAGGCAGCGCAGGTGATGGATCGTGGTGAACGTGGCCGATCCGACCGTCATCCGCCCATGGTCAAGGTTCGACAGACGCTCCAGCACCGGCACAACGTCGTCTCCCGCGAGGTCAAAGCGGACCCAGGCATCCGTCTGCTCGACGATGGTGGCGGCGTCGGCAACAGCGACGCGCAGGATCGGCTCGATATTCTCGTGCGTGGCGAAGGGGGCCTCGATCAGCCATTGGTCAGGGCCGGTCCAGATCGCGCGGAGCGGGCCACCAGCAATGCGCCCCGGCGCGGGGGCATCGGTCTCGATCAAGGCGGTGATGGCCGCGCGCGTGTCCGACACCCGGCCCCTGCGCGCAGTGACCGAAGCCAGGGCCAGGTCGAGCCGCTCGGTCAGGGTGAGGCTGCGGATTGTGTCGATCCGGGGCGCAGTGGTGCCCAGGGCGCAAAGCGGGGTCAGGTCACGCACGTTGCCGTCCTCCATCCGGGTCGATGAAGTGCGGCGAGACGACTTCGACCTCCACCGTCAGATTGGTGAGGGGCGAGACGAGGCGAAGCCGTTCGCCCATACGGTCAGCTCCCCGTTTCAGGAACCCGAGCCCGATCATGTGGCCCAGCGTCGGTGAATGGCAGGCCGAGGTGACGTAGCCCTGATCGTGCTTCGCATCGACGGGACCGTCTGTCGTCATCAGATGGCCGCCGGCGGTGACCTTCGCGGTGGGATCGACCGGCCAGAGGCCGACCAGCCGCAGATCGTCCGGCGCATTCAGGCCGTCGCGCCGGGACAGGACCGCGCCGATGCTGTCCTTCTTGTCAGAAACCATCCGTCCCAGCCCCAGGTTCGCCGCCGTGGTCGTGCCGTTGAGCTCGTTGCCCGCGGCGTGGCCCTTTTCGATACGCATCACGCCGAGGGCCTCGGTCCCGTATGGGGTGACGCCGAGGTCCTCGCCCACCTCCATCAGCCGCCGCATCAGCGCGTCGCCGTAGCGGGCGGGGACGGCGATTTCATAGGCCAGCTCTCCGCTGAAGGAGATGCGGAAAAGGCGCGCCCGCAATCCGCCGCATACCGTGACCGGTGCGCAGGCCATGAACGGAAAGGCGTCGTTCGACAGGTCGGTGGTGTCATCGACGACGCGCCTCAGAAGGTCGCGCGCCTTGGGTCCGGCGACGGCGAATTGCGCCCAGGCTTCGGTCGTGGGTGTCAGGGTGACATCCAGATCGGGGGCCAGGCACTGCGCGACGAATTCCATGTGCCGGTAGACGCTGGCCGCGTTGGCCGTGGTCGTCGTGACGATGAAATGATCCTCGGCCAGCCGCGCCGCCGTGCCGTCGTCCATCACGATCCCGTCTTCGCGCAGCATCACGCCGTAGCGCACCCGGCCCACGGCCAGCTTGGCGAAGCCGTTGGCGTAGACGCGGTTCAGGAACGTCGCCGCATCAGCGCCCTGCAGGTCGATCTTGCCCAATGTGGTGACGTCGCAGATGCCGACGCCGGTGCGGGTGGCCGTGACCTCGCGATCGACGGATTGGCGCCAGTGGGTTTCGCCTGCCTGCGGAAAATACTGTGCCCGCATCCAATCGCCGACTTCGGTGAAGACGGCACCCCGTTCGTCGGCCCATTGGTGTGACGGGGTCAGGCGGGTGGGCCGGAACTGCGCCCTGGTGCTACGTCCGGCGAATGCGGCGATGGGAACAGGCGTATAGGGCGGGCGGAACATCGTGGTGCCGGTCTGCGCAATCGTCTTGCCCGTCAGCTCGGCCATGATGGCAAGGCCCGCGATATTGGAGGTCTTGCCCTGATCGGTGGCCATGCCCAGCGTGGTATAGCGTTTGAGGTGTTCGACTGCGGCGTAGCCCTCGCGGTGGGCAAGCGTCACGTCCTTGACGGTCACGTCGTTCTGTTGGTCCAGCCAGGCGCGTTTGACGCCTTGGACGTGCCAGAACGTGGTTTGCATCACGGGTGCGTCTTCGGTTTCGGGCAGGTCCGTCGCAGTGGGGGGCAAGCCCAGATCGGACAGGGCCGCGACGGCTTCGGCGCGCCCCTGTGAAAGGGCACCGTGGGTCGAGAGCGCGCCGTTTGCCGCGCCCGCCACGGTCATGCCGGCGGGCAGGTCAGGGCCGGGCACGAAGGCGGCGATGTTATTGTTCCAGGCCGGGCGGCCCCGATGGTGCGACGTCAGGTGGACGTTCGGGTTCCAGCCGCCCGCCAGCCCGAGCGCGCCGACCTCCAGCATCCGGTTCGACCCGTCGGCCAGCCGCACCTGAACGAAGGTCAGGCCCAGCCGCCCGCGTGTGCCGGTAACCTGCGCACCGCACAGAACCTCGTAGTCTTGGGACGTCGGCGCATCGTTGCGAATGTCGATCACGGCGGCGATCTTGATCCCCTTGGCGTGCAGGTCGGTCGCTGTCCTGTGCCCGTCGTCGGTGCAAGTAAAGATGGCGACGCGTCGCGCGGGCGTGGCGGCGAAGCGGTTGGCATAGCTGCGCAGGGCCGAGGCCATCATAACGCCGGGCCGGTCGTTGTCGGCGAAGGCGATGGGGCGCTCGGTGGCTCCGGCGGCCAGGATCGTGCGGCGTGCGGTGATGCGCCACAGGATCTGTCGCGGCTTGCCGGACAGGGGGGCGGGCAGGTGGTCCGAGACCCGCTCGATCGCGCCGTGAACACCATGGTCCAAGGCCCCGATGACGGTCGTGCGGGGCATCAGGCGGACGTTGGGCAAGGTGGCGAGTTCCGCGACTGTGCGCCCTGCCCAGTCCGCACCATGCGCGCCGCCGATCTCCAGGCGTTCGGACAACAGCCGCCCGCCCATCTCGAAATCTTCGTCCGCCAGGATCACGTCGGCCCCCGCGCGCCCCGCCGTCAGCGCCGCCATCAGACCCGCAGGTCCGGCCCCGATGACAAGCAGATCGCAGTGGCGGAAGCCCTTGTCATAGCTGTCCGGGTCCGGTTCCCCCGACAGCGCGCCGAGGCCGGCCGCACGGCGGATGATCGGTTCGTAGAGCTTCTCCCAGAAGGACGCGGGCCACATGAACGTCTTGTAGTAGAATCCGGCGGTCAGAAACGGCGACAGCCGGTCGTTCACCGCCAGCGCGTCGAAGCGCAGCGACGGCCAGGCGTTCTGTGAGCGCGCTTCCAGCCCGTCGTAAAGCTCCGCCGTCGTCGCTCGCGTGTTCGGCTCGGCCCGCGCGCCGCGGCCCAGCGTGACGAGGGCGTTGGGTTCTTCCGACCCGGCGGTCAGGGGGCCACGCGGCCGGTGGTACTTGAAGCTGCGCCCCATCAGGCGCACGCCGTTCGCCAAAATGGCCGAAGCCAGCGTGTCGCCGGGGTGGCCGGTGTAGGTCTTGCCGTCGAAGGTGAAGGTCAGCGTGCGCGCCCGATCCAGCCGCCCGCCCGCCAGCCGGTTGGACCCGCTCATGTCGACCGCCCCTGCGCACGGGCCACGTCGCGGGCCAGTTGCACGTCGGTGATCTCGTGCGTGACGGTGTCGCGTGTTACCACCAACCAGGATCGGTCGCCTTGCCCGTGGAACCACAGCTCCCGGTGCAGGCCCGCCGGATTGTCGCGCAGATAGGCGTAGTCGTGGAAGGCTTGCGGCTCGGTCAGGCCGTCGGGCCGGTCGATCAGGGACGCGTCGCCCAGATAGGTGAACTCCGAAGCGTCACGGGGGCCGAGCAGGGGGTGATTGATGATCATCGCGGCCCCCTCAATGCAGGTTGGGCTGCGCGCCCATCCCTTTTTCGTCGATCATATGACCCGTCATGAAGCGATCCAAACGGTAGGCGGTGGCGGTCTCGTGCGGTCTGCCGGTCGCCAGCAGATGCGCAAAGGCGAGACCCGAGGCGGGTGTCGCCTTGAACCCGCCGTAACACCAGCCGCCGTTGAAATAGAGCCCGTCGATATGCGTGCGGTCGATGATGGGCGAGCCGTCCATCGACATGTCCATCACCCCGCCCCACATCCGCAGCATCCGCGCCCGCCCGATCATCGGCATCAGGGCCATGCCACCTTCGCAGACGTCTTCCACGGTGGCGAGGTTGCCGCGTTGGGCGTAGGAATTATAGCCGTCTATGTCGCCGCCGAACACCAACCCTCCCTTGTCCGACTGGCTGACGTAGAAGTGCCCCGCGCCGAACGTGAGGACGCAGGGCAGGATGGGCTTGAGCCCTTCGGTCACGAAGGCCTGAAGCACATGACTCTCGATCGGCAGGCGCATTCCGGCCATCGCCATGACGCGGCCGGAATTACCAGCGACCGCCACGCCGACCTTG
Organism: Jannaschia sp. M317; assembly: GCF_025141175.1. NCBI lineage: Bacteria > Pseudomonadati > Pseudomonadota > Alphaproteobacteria > Rhodobacterales > Roseobacteraceae > Jannaschia > Jannaschia sp. M317. The sequence goes on from NZ_CP081155.1 coordinate 1,656,953, forward strand.
CCCGCACCGATGAACCCACGGGTGGTCTCGATGCCCCTGACTGCACCGTCTTCGATGCGGAACCCGGTGACCTCGCAGTTCTGGATGATATCGACGCCGCGCCGGTCCGCGGCCCGCGCATAGCCCCAGGCGACAGCGTCGTGGCGCACCGTGCCTCCCCGCCGCTGCGCCAGCGCGCCCTTGATCGGGAAGCGCGCGTCGTCGAAGTTGAGGAACGGCGCCTCGCGGCGCAGGGCGTCCACGTCCAGCAATTCGGCATCGGCGCCGTGCAGGATCATCGCGTTGCCGCGCCTCACGTAGGCGTCGCGTTGCGCGTCGGAATGGATCAGGTTCAGGATGCCGCGCTGGCTGACCATGGCGTTGTAATTGATGTCCTGCTCCAGCCCCTCCCAAAGCTTCAGCGACATCTCGTAGAACGGCTCGTTCCCATCCAACAGGTAGTTCGAGCGGATGATCGTGGTGTTGCGCCCGACGTTGCCGCCCCCGATCCAGCCCTTCTCGACCACCGCTACAGATATCTGGCCATATCGGCTGGCCAAGTAATGTGCCGTCGCTAACCCGTGCCCGCCGCCACCGATGATGACGATATCGTACTGCGCTTTGGGCGCTGCGTCCCGCCAGACCGGGGCCCAACCGCGGTGGCCCGTCAAAGCCTCCTTGATTACCTTGAAGCCGGAATAGCGCATCACTCACCTCTCACCGCACTGCCTAGCAGGGTCAGGAGAGCCAGGCTCTCCAAAAACGGACGTCGAAGCCAAGATTCCGGACTCACGCAAAGATATTTGTTGCCTGACCTTGTTTGACGGAATGTCGCAAATTGGACCTGTCCCGCTTTTATGCCGCTCCAAGATCTCGTTTAAGCCACCTTGCGTTCGAAGGGGCCTTGTTGCATAAATCGGATGAGGGATTCACTGCATGAATCCAGCATGATAGCTGGGAGGCCTGAGCAGTTGGACCCCTACGAAGTACAAGACCACGAATTGGTCGGCTTACAATGAGGCGCTGAGGCGGCGTGGGTCGCTTACAGTTTGGTTTGACCCCGACATGGTGTGGAGGCCACCTCCAACCGGAAAGCGTGGCCGGCAGCTGAGCTTCAGTGATGCCGCGATCCAGACGTGCCTGACGATGAAGGTACTGTTTGGTATGCCGTTGCGACAGACGACTGGTTTCGTCGCAAGTCTCCTTCGGCTGGTCGGGTTGGACTGGGCGGTCCCGGACTTCAGCACCTTGTGCCGTCGCCAGCGAAAGCTGAACGTGGCTATCCCCTACCGTGGAGGGAAAGGTCCGCTGAACCTTCTGATAGACAGCACCGGTATCAAGGCTGAGGGCGAAGGTGAGTGGAATGCCCGAAAGCATGGTGGCTCCAAGCGGCGCATCTGGCGCAAAATACACATCGGAATTGACGAGGAAACACTGGAGGTCAGAGCCGTCGAGAACACCGGCAGCAATATCGGTGACGCGCCCATACTTCCGGAGCTACTGGATCAAATCGGAACGGATCAAGACATCGCATCAGTCACCGCCGACGGGGCTTACGACACCCGGAAGTGCCACGAAGCTATTGCTGCCCGAAATGCTGACGCTGTTGGCACCAAACTGGTCGATAAGTTTGAGGGCGATTTCCCGGCCCAATTGTCCTGAAACGGCTGTTACGGCATAGATCATAAGCCGCTCCTATCGGTCGACGTCGGAATGGCCCGACTATCAGGCCATTCCCTTTGGTCGTATGTTAGCCGTGATATGCTTGGCTGACGGCGAACGTGTCTTCGAACCAATGCCACAAAACCACCTGCCCATCCCGGACCTTGGCTCTTAGGGCAAAGGTGAAGTCTCCTGTCTCCTTGCCAGAATGGGTGGTGATTGCATTCATCACGCCAAAGACGGCCACGGTATCGCCGGACGCGAAGGCGTCGGTATTTTCCCATTTCGTGGTTTGCAGGTTTTCGGAGAAGACACCAAGGAACGTGAAGATGTTTTCCTTGCCACGGGTCTCGCCGATCCACGGCAGGCTTTCGTCGCCTTCATTGTGCCAGACCATATCGTCAGCCATCAGTGCGCCCATCGCCTCCATATCGCCGGACCCCATCGCGCCCATGAAAGCCATGACTGTGTCGAAAGATTCCTGTGTTTGTTCGTCCATGTTCTGTGCTCCTGCGTGTGTTCCAAGGATGATCGCCAGCGATGCGCCGAGCGATGTTGTAAGAAGTGTTCTGCGGTTCATTGTTTGCTCCTGTTCGGTGCGCCACGGGCGGGCCGCGGCGTGATGCTTGGATTAGAATTTGCCAGCTTCGTTGTGCGGCGCGTCTGCCGCTGGCATCGGAGCAATGACGTCCCAGTGTTCAACGATCAGCCCGTCTTCGACGCGGAAGAGGTCGTAGAATGCGGTGGCCTCCGCACCCAGCGTGCCTTCGGACAGTGTGAGCACAAAGTTGCCCTCGCCGATCACTTCATGGACTTCGGTGTAGTCCATGCTGATGCCCTGTTCGGCCATCTGGGCCATGAAAGCACCAAAGCCATCAAGCCCGTCGGCGACCAGCGGGTTGTGCTGCGCGTAGTTGGACGGATTGATATACTGGGTGAAATCGACCTGTTCGTGGTTGATCAAGGCGCGCGTGAGAAAGTCCTCGACCAGGTCCTTGTTCGCCTCGGTCCGGTCCAGGTCGGTGATCTCGGTCGCGCCGTCGATCTGGCTTCGCCCCGACGGGTTGAGGGGCTGCTCGGGGATCAGGTTGTCCCAGTGTTCCGCGATCTTGCCATTCTCGACGCGGAAGACGTCGAAACCGATGACCGGATCGGGGCCAAACCCTTGATAGCGGGCATGAACGGCAACGATGTCGTCATCGGCGATCACGCGGATGTATTCGGCGCTGAAGTCGCCGTTGCCGGACAGGAAGGCGACGACGCCTTTTTGTGCGTCGATGCCGTTGGCGAACATCTCGTTGTGCTGGATGATGTCGGTCGCAAAGTACCGGTCGACTGCCTCGACATCGCCCGCAAGAAGCGTGTTTTCCAGCGCCTCAAGAACGAACGCCTTGTTTTCCGCGCTGTCGGCAATGGCAGCGACCGGCACGGCAACCGCGAGTGTGGCGGTGGCCAGAAGTGTGTGGATCGTCATGTTAAGCTCCTGCTGTCTGGACATGATTTCGGTCTGTTTTCAGTGGGGTGTCACGGGGTGAGCGGTGTTGCGCGGTGCCACTCGATCTGCGGGTTCTCGCGAAAGGCAAAGCGTTCGAGGTGGCTGCCGATGACGTGGGCCGTCTTGTCGAGGTCAGCTTTGGTTTCGGCGGAAACCTTCATGTCCAGCGCGTCTGCATTCGCCGCCAGTTCGCACTGCCCGAACGGCAGATCTATCCGGCCGTGCTTGCCGTCCCGTTGCACCGGAACCTTGTGGCCAAAGTGCTTGCAAAGGGTGCCGAGGTAGCGTTGCGCATGCTCTGTCTTGAACGTCGTTCGTGCGTTCATCCGGGTGCTCCTTCAGTGTTGACGTCACACCTATCGCCCCGGAACTGTTTCGAATATTGTACGAATATTGATTTTATAATTCCGGAAAACAGAACAGTGATTGATCACCTGAAGCACATGGCCGTCTTTGCGCGGGTCGTCGACAAAGGATCTTTCCGCGCGGCGGCGCGAGATATTGGCGTAGCCCCGTCGCGCGTCAGCCAGACGATCACCGATCTTGAAAGTTACCTCGGCACAACGTTGCTATACCGCACGACGCGGAAGCTTGCGCTGACGGGGGAGGGCAGAACGCTTTATAGGCGCGTCACCGAAATGTTGCGCAGCGCCGAAGCCGGGTTCAATGAAATCAACGCTAACACACAAGAACCGGTCGGCGCGCTGCGCGTATCAGTCCCGGCATTTTTGGCCATATCCGATCTCTCAACCGCCATGGCCGCATTCATCAAGCGGTACCCGAACGTGGCCCTGTCATTGTTCTATAGCGACCGCAGGGTTGAAATCATTGAAAACGGATTCGATCTTGCCATCAAAGCGGGTTCGCTTTCGGACAGCGCGATGATGTCTCGCAAACTGGGCAGCATCCCGCGTGCGCTGGTTGCAGGTGCCGAATACGCCGGCTCCCGCCCGGTTCCCACCCGGCCCGCCGATCTGGAAGACTGGGACTGGGTCCGATACCAGCAGCGGCCTGACACGATCGAGCTGACTTTGGACAATGGCAAGTCCGAAAAGGTCAGCGGGCAGTCGCAGATTGAGGTCGACAGCGCCAACGCGCTCTATCATTTCGCGCTGCAAAACATGGGTGCGACGGTCCTGCCGGAGAACCTGGCTGCGCAATCTGTCGCGTCCGGCGCACTGGTCCGGCTGCTGCCTCAGTGGCGGCTGCCCGAAGTTGCTCTGAATGCGGTTTGGCCGGACTCTTCGCGGCGCGAGAACCTGACATTGCTTTTTGTTCGGTTTTTGGCCGGCGAACTTGGTCATTGAGCGATGCAACGGACTCGGGCTCGCGTTGCAGCACATTCTGAAACGCTGCCACCCCGAACCGACAGGGGGCCTGAGGGCACCCGGCCGGTCGCGGGCGCCACAGAAAGGATTATATAGCCCAAAGCTGTTGCGATCGCTACGTTGCACGCTGCGGCGTGTTTCGTGCCGAGTAGGGTGGAGTAGATTTCATGACGATCCTCGGAACCGCAGGCGCCGCTCTCGACAGCTTTGCAATGGCCAACGAGTTGACCACGCTGATCACCACTGGCGAGTTTTCCTTTCTGTCGGACGACAATGCGGCGGTCATGGACGCCATTGCAGGCTTGTCCAACCAGATCACCAGCCAGCTGAGCTCTCTGCAGGCAACCTTGATCGATACGGCCCGAAAGGACGCCTTGCTTGGACATGTGGCCGAGGCCACGACCGCGGTCGATGCTCTGAAGGTGTTCAGGGCCTATGGGGCGCTGACCGACGACAGCCGCAACAGCATCGTCGAGCTGAGCAACCGCGCCTTCAACAATATCATGGATCTCGCCGACAAGATCATGTCCGAAGATCCCCGGCCCGAGATGATCATCCAACTGTTGTCGACGGTAAACTATGTGTCGGCGGTCAAATACCAAGCCATCGCCGCCGTCGAAAACGGTGCCTTCGGGTTTTCGGGCAATTCCGAGAAACTGGAGCGCGCGAGCGCCTTCATGGCCAGCGCGGAAGCCATCCTTCTGGACAGCATCAACGTCAGGTCGGGCGCCCAGCTGTTTGAGCAGGCGAACCAGAACGGGGTCTGGTTCATTGAGTTGCGCGGCAACCGGCTGACGGCGGATGTCGATGTCAGCGTCTACAAGGCCGACTTGCTCCGCTCCATGGGGCTGACGGAAAACATCAATGTCCGCAATGGTCCCGCTTTCAACATCGAACTGGCACGCTTGCCCCAGGACGAAGCCACTCAAACCACCTGGGCGGCCCTCAGGGGCGGCCCATATACGGAAGTGCTGCTGAACCGGTATCTCAAGCTCGCGCTGGAAGAGGCGGTCTTGCGCGGCGAGGGGCTGAAGCCCGTGATCTCTGGTGCCAGCGTCGCGGCGTCGGGCCTGCGTCTCGTGCTCGACGGTGAAGAGTTCATCGGAAAGCAGGGTGGCGACATTCTGCAGGGAACGCCCGGCAACGATTTCATGTCCGGTCTGGCCGGAGCGGATGTCCTGTTTGGCTTGGGCGATGCCGACGTTCTTTTGGGCGGCTCCGGGTTGGACCAACTTTTTGGCGGCGGCGGTAATGATACCCTGGTTGGGGGCGACGATGACGACTTCCTTCTGGGCCAGGCAGACGACGACAATCTCGATGGCGGCGACGGCGACGACGTTCTGACTGGCGACGATGGGGAAGACACCATCGACGGCGGGTTGGGCGACGACTCGATTGACGGTGGCGACGGTGCGGATGTTGCTGATGGTGGCGATGGTGACGACTCCATCTTCGGTGGCGAAGGCAATGACGATCTCAATGGTGGCGACGGCCGCGACACGCTTGACGGTGCCGATGGCAATGACGTGCTTTATGGCAGCCGCGGCGACGATTCTATCGTTGGCGGCGACGGCAAGGACACCTTGCGCGGCAGCAGCGGCGATGACGTCCTGCAAGGCGGAGAGGGCAACGACGAGCTTTACGGCGGCCATGGCAACGATTTGCTTCAAGGCGGCAGCCCAAGTGGCAGCAGCAAGGACACCCTCAATGGCGGTCAGGGCAATGACACGCTGGAAGGCGGCGGACAGGATTTCCTGTTCGGCGGTGACGGCGACGATTTGCTGCGCGTGCTCAGCCTGTCGGAAAACTACACCGAAGGCGTGGTGCCAAGTGCCAGGGTCTACGGGCAGGCAGGGTTCGACACGCTCGATCTGACCCTCTTCCGCTATGTTGATGTGGTCGTGACGGCGACCGACGCGGACGGCGGCAACACCGGATATGTCGATTTCACCAGCGGCCCCGGCATCGACATACCGTTCAGTCGCCTGGCCTTCCAAGGTATCGAGCTCGTTCTGACGGTCAACGACTCGCTGCAGGGCGACGACGGGGACAACACGATCGAGGGCGGAATTGGCAATGACACCCTTGTGGGGGCGGGCGGCAACGACCTGCTCGATGGCGGCGCCGACGACGATGTGCTGAGTGGCGGGTTGGGCGATGACACCCTCATTGGCGGCGACGGTCAGGATGCGGTTTTCATCCAGGCGCAAAGCACCGCGATCACGGGGCGTCTTGATGAGGTTGCCGGTACGCTTGAGATCACAAGCGAGGATGGCACGGATGTCATCCATGATGACGTGGAAGAGTTTTATTTCTCCGACATGGACCTCAGCTATGCGCAGGTGCTTGCGCTTTTGGTGAACGCCGCTCCCACGGCGGTTGTGCTCCAGAACGCGGACACAAGTCTGGACGAGAACACCGACACGACGTCCCGAATAAAGATGGCCGATATCGAGGTGACGGACGATTTGCTTGGGTCAAACGAGCTGGGGCTGGCTGGCGCGGATGCTGAGCTGTTCGAAATCGACGGGACCGAGCTGTTCCTCAGGCAGGGTACCGCGCTCAACTTCGAGGCACAAAGCCAGTTGAACGTGACGGTTACCGTCGATGATCCCACTGTCGGTGCGACCCCCGATGCAAGCGCAACATTGTCGGTTACCGTGGATGATCAGGATGATGACCCGACCGGCACCATAGAGATCACCGGGGATCCGGTAGAAGCCGCGACCCTGACGGTCGTTTCCACTCTCGAGGACGAGGACGGTCTCGGCACACTCATGTATCAGTGGTTGCGGGATGGCACACCGATCGCGGGTGCAACAGGCGCGACCTATGAAGTCGCCAATGCCGATGTCGGTGCGGTCGTGTCCGTGCGGGTGACCTATGACGACGACAACGGAGCGCAGTTCTCCCTGGTGTCGGGTCAAACCGAAACCATCGGGGAATTCGTCCCTCCGCCTGTCGGCTCGGTCGCGATTGCCGGTGACCCAATCGAAGGGGCGTCGTTGATGGCGATGCCCAGTGTCCCCAATGGGGTCGATCCCGGGACGATTTCCTACCAATGGCTTCGCGATGGTGCCCCGATCGCTGGCGCGACCAGCGACACCTGTCCGCTGGAACAAGCCGATGTCGGTGCGGTCTTGTCGGTGCAGATGTCTTACACCGACCCCCTGGGCGCGGCGGTGTCCGTGGCCTCAGGTGCAACCACGCCCATCGGCAACGTCAACGACGCGCCCACCGGCGCGGTGACGATTGCCGGTGACCTGACCGAGGATGCAACCCTTACGGCGGCATCCAGTCTTGCCGACGAGGACGGTATCGGAACGCTCGCCTATCAATGGCTGCGGGATGGGGCCCCGATCACGGGGGCGACTGCCGACACATATGTGTTGGGGCAGGCCGACGTGGGGACGGCAATGTCGGTGCAGGTGTCTTACACCGACGATCAGGGAACCGAAGAGTCGGTGACCTCCGGTGCAACCGCGCCTGTCGGCAACCTCAATGATGATCCCAGCGGCACCGTCACGATATCCGGCAGCGCGCGTGAGGGTGAAACGCTGATGGCGGTCTCGACATTGAACGATGACGATGGCCTTGGTCCGCTGTCCTATCAATGGTTGCGGGACGGCACGGCGATCGCCGGTGCCACTGCGGCAGGCTATGTGCTGGATGTGACCGACGTCGGCCGGCAGCTGTCTGTCATGGTGTCCTATACGGATGGTCAGGGAGCCGCCGAATCCGTCACCACGGCAGTCGATAGCCTGATCATCTCGCGCAACTTCCAGGAAGGAACCGCTGGCGACGACGTCCTGACCGGTCTGAACGGCAACGACACCCTCGTTGGCTTGGGCGGCGACGATACGCTGCGCGGTGGCGTGGGTGACGATCGGCTGATCGGTGGGGCGGGCAGTGATAGGCTGATAGGCGGCGATGGGGCGGATGTTGCCGTCCTGGCCGTGTCCAGCACCGTCGTGACGGTCGAGGCGGGCGACGGCGGGCTGATCGTGACCTACGCAGAAGGCCCTCAAGATGTCCCCAATATCGTGTCTGACTTTGTGTCCGACGATACCGAGACCGTTCAGTTCGGCGACGGCAATCTGACCTACGCAGAGGTTGCGGGACTGATCGTGCCCAACGCGACCCCTGGCAACGATCTGATCGAAGGCCTCTCTGTCGCGGATACTGTCGACGGCCTTGGTGGGGACGACACGATCCGCGGCAACGGCGGCGATGATTCCATACAGGGCGGCGATGGCAACGACCGGATCACTGGCGGCATCGGAAATGACACCATCGACGGCGGCAATGGTGTTGACACCCTCGACGGCGGCGATGGCAACGACCAGCTGACGGGTGGCTCGACCGATGTCGACCTGCGGGACGTGATCTTTGGCGGCGCGGGTGATGATACGATCGAGGGCGGATACGGCAACGATGAGCTGCGCGGTGATGCGGGCAACGACAGCATCGCGGGCGGCTTCGGCGCGGATACGGTGATCGGCGGAAGCGGGAACGACACCCTCACAGGCTCGGCCTTCGGAGATCTGATCTTTGGCGGCGACGGGATGGATTTCCTGAACGGCGGCTTCGGTTCGGACCGGGTGAATGGCGGTGCAGACGCGGACCAGTTCTTCCACCTTGGCGTCTTCGACCACGGCAGCGACTGGATCCAGGACTATTCCTTCGCCGACGGCGATGTCCTGGTCTTCGGTGGCGCAGCCACTGTCACCGATTTCCAGGTCAATCAGAACACCACAGCCGGCGCGGGCGGTGACGCCACTGAAGAGGCTTTTGTGATCTACAGGCCCACCGACCAGATCCTTTGGGCGCTTGTGGACGGCATGGACAACGCCAATATCACCCTCAGGATCGCCGGTACCGACTACGACCTGTTGCCATGATCGCGGGACCTGTCTGCACTGGTTCGGGACACCTAGCATGGCCGGACCCATTGCACCGCATAGACCGTATGCCTTCAGGATTGATCAGCTCCGAAAACTGACCACGCGCCAGCAGGCAAGAAGGTCGATTTGCGATGCGACGCCGACCATGAACGGCGAGGTAGGCCGGATAGGACTCATGATGTCTGTGCGTCAGGACCCGACGACGCCCCGGCACGCGGCACTGTCGGGCAATCGGGGCAGATTGGCGCAGCGATGCGAGCCCACCTGACGATCAAGGCCCTGTTCGGTCGATCACCGCGCAAGACGACGGGGTCTGTCAGGAGCCTGCAGAGGTTTGCGGGCCTTGAACCGCAGGTTTCGGATTTCCCGACGGTGCGCCAACGCCAGAAGACGTGGGCCCGCGCGGCTGCCTGATCCTTGGGGCGGCGCGCGAAGCCCGTGCGTGGGCGACTTGGGCCGAAAGATACGCGGTGAAGGAAGGGGGGCATCCGCCCAGGCATGGTGGCCTGCGCTTGTGCGTTTGGCGCAAGGTTCGGCTCGCCCCAGGCGACGCGTTCGCTTCGGCCAGGGCGAACAGCGGGACAGCGCTTGCGTCATCCACAGCCGCCACACCCCGGTCATGAAACCCATCGAACGGCCCGTAAGACGAAGAGAGCCTCGGCCCCTATTTGGTCGATCCATCAGAGGCAGAGTTGCCGGATCGGGGGGAATAGCTGCGCTGTTAAGCGTCTGTTTACGCACTGGCCTCCAAGGTGCGGAACAGGGTCGTTGCGCAGGTCCGTTGCGGGTTGTCTCGGGCGGGTGCGGTGGCTCTGATGGTTTTGCGGGCGATGTGTTTGTGTCGCCCTGTTCCGGTTGCCCCCAGACATTGACGACGGATCGACCCGAATGACCGACTCCCAGACCGTGCTGCCGCTGGTGTTCTTGACCGAGGTGGATTTCCGACCGCTCGCCACGCTGTTGTCGCAGCGGCGCGCGGCCTCGCCCGAGATCGGGTTCACGCCTGATCCCGACTGGTTTCTGGCTGCGATCCTGGATCTGGTCCAGCGACTGGCAGAGCCTGAGGCAGCTGCGCAGGATTCCTCGACCGAAGTCCCCGATGAGCTGCGGACGTTCGGCGTTTTCCTGGCGGACTCCGGGGCCCGCGTGCAGGCGGCCTTGCCGATGACCTCGGCAGAAGTCACTTGGCAGTCAATCCTGTCCGAGCCCGAGGCGCAGGCCCCGCTGGATCTGGGCACCACCCTGCTGTTGCAGAGCGCGCCCGTGCCCGCGACCGCAGACCACGCAGGTGTGCTTGCCGCGCCAGAGGCGCTGGCCTCGGGGGCTGCGACCACGCTGGGCGACGATCTTATGGTGAATGCCACGGCGGGGACCACCCTGGATGGGGGACAGGGCGATGACACCCTGGTCAGCGGGCCGGGTGCTGATCTGTCGGGCGGCGGCGGCAATGACGTGCTGCTGGGCAGTGCCGCCGCCGAGCAGATATCGGGCGGGGTCGGTGCCGACACGCTCGTCTCCGGCGGAGGGGAAGATACGTTGATCGGTGGGGCCGACAGCGACCTGTTCGTGGTCAGTGCCGATGCCACGGGCGTCCAAATCGAAGAGGTCGTGGGCGAGGGGTTTGACCGCATCCTGTTCGAAGGCGGCCTTCGGGCCAGCGATCTGATCCAGACCCTGGTGGATGGCCGGCTGCAGGTGACCTGGAACGCCAATGGTCAGTCCGGCAGCCTGTCGATTTCGGACGAAGGCAAGGGGATTGAACGTTTAGTCTTTTCCGACGGCAGTTTCGCGGCGACCGTCGATTTGTCCGGCGCGGATGGCACGGTCGTGACCGCGCCGTCCCAGGTCGTTCAGGTGGCTTTGGGCACGACGGCGGCTGAGCTCAACGCGCTGATCACGCAGTACGGTGCCGGGACGGAGTTTGTCCTGCAAGCCGGGACTTACCAATTCGATGAAACCATCCATTTGGGCCAGGACGGGATCCGCCTGACTGGTCAAGGCAGCGGTCAGACCACGATCCAGGTCGATCCCGACCTGCTGGGCGCGGCGGTCATCCAGGTGGGGCACGCGCTGCATGATCCGGGCAAGAACTACACCGACTGGTGGCGTTCGGTCTATGTGACCGAGACGTCGGGCGGCACCGTCACCCGCGATGAACGGTTTCAATACGAACTGCTCGAGGATCCGCAGCAGGGCGACACCCATCTGACCGTGCGCAGTTTCGCCAGCGCCGAGTCGCAGGCGTCGTCCAAGTGGGACACGCTGCAAAACGCGATCGGACGCGGCGAAGTGGATCAGGCGCTGAGCGTCGGAGACAGCCTGTGGATCTACCAGGACAACACGGAGGCTTACCTGCGCGATCTCTATGGCGCGGACGAGATCACCTGGACCAGCCTGCTCGAGTCCGACACCTATGAAGGCAGCAAGCCACTGCGGTCGATGATGGCCGAAGTCACCTCGATCGATGGCGACCGGATCGGGCTGTCGACGCCGCTGACCTTTGACTTCGACGGGGCCTACATCAAGATCCAGAAACGCGAGATGGTGACAGACACCCATGTCTCGGGTCTGACGATGGTGGGGGGGCACGGCGTTTCCGATCCGGATGCCTATGAAAACACCGTCGACATTCCGGGCTCCGACAGCAATGCCGCGCAGCGCACCTCCATGATCATGGTGGGCGGGGCCAAGGATTCGTCTCTGACCGACATCGAGATCATCGAACCCGTGTCCCATGGCATCACCACGGCGGGGTCGATGCGGCTTGATATCTCCGACATTTCGGTGATCGGTGCCCATAACAAGGGGGCCGGAGGCGCGGGCTACAACATCTGGATCCGGGACACCTTCGACAGTGAATTCACCAACCTGGACCTTCAGAACGGGCGTCATGCCGTCTTGTTCGGCGGGTGGAACACGGCCAGCGGCAACGACGTCCACGTCAGCTATACCAACCGCGACATCAACTTTCACGGCGGCCGCGATCAGAACAACACGGTCACCGTCGACGAGGCGATCCGCGACACCCTGGCCGAGCAGGAGGGGCTGGGCTGGACCACGTTCTACAATCCCGGCACCCACTACGGCGCGCCCACCGATCCGACGACGAACCCGGTAACCTATCGCCACGTCATCGGCACGTCCAAGGGCGACGACCATGTGGTCGCCAACGCCGAAGGCGGGCTGCTGTTTGGTGTGGGCGGGGCTGACACGCTGACCGGTGGCGCGGGCGAGGATGTGATCGACGGCGGAACCGGCAATGACCTGATCGACGCGGCGGGCGGGGATGACCTGCTGATCGCATCCGATGGCGATGACACGATGGATGGGGGCACCGGCGCGGACGTGGTGGCCTTTACCGGGGCGCTCGCATCCTATGGGGTCGCTATGGACGGCGAGGCGGTGATCGTCACCGGGTTGCGCGGCAGCGCCCGGATCACGAACGTCGAGGCCTTTGACTTTGCAGGCACCCTGATCGCGCGGGCCGATCTGTTGGCGCAGGCGGATCCGGTGCCGGGGCCGCTGGACCATCTCTATGAAATCGACCCTTCCGGGCTGGAGCTGGTGGAATTCCTGCCGGACGGTGAGACGGTGCTGCGCACCGATGTCTCCTCGCTGCTTAGCTTCAACATCCACGACGCGGAGCTTGTGGGCGGCACGGACGCGACGCTCGTCGCCAACCTGCACGACAACGACCTGACCGGGAACACCGGCAACAACCGGCTGGAGGGGCGCGCAGGGAACGACACGATCGACGGCGGGGCCGGGGATGACCTGATCCTGGGCGGCGACGGCAACGACGATCTGCGTGGCGGTGTGGGCAATGACGACATCGGCGGGGGCGCGGGCAACGATCTGCTCGACGGCGGCGCTGGCGACGACCTTCTGGCCGGGCAGGGGGGCGATGACACCGTGGTGGCAAGCCTGGGCAGCGACACGATCCACGGCGGCGCGGGCAACGACATCATGACCTTCGCAGGCGATCTTGCGGGCTACGATGTGGTGGCCACGGCGGATGGGTTCCGCATCACTGCGACCGATCTGGCAAGCGACGTGCAGCAGGTCGAGACCTTTGTCTTCGACGGGGTGTCCGTGGCCGCCGCCGATCTGATTGCGGCCCATGCAGCTGCCGTGAACACCGGCGGTGGTACGGGCGGCGGCGGCGATACGGGCGGCGGCGATCCGGTCGGGACCGACTGGTGGCAGGTTGGCTCGACCGCCGGGTTGATCGTCGTCTCCGGCAGCGGCGGCTGGCAGCGACACCTGTCCGACGTGTCTTTCGTGATGGGCGCAGATCTGGAGGCGTCAGGCTTCGCGACGGAGGAGGATCTGTCGGTCTTTGGCAACGCGCTGGACAACAACATGCTGGCCAACGGCGGTGCCAATCGGGTCGAAGGTGGGGCCGGGGACGATCGCGTCTTTGCCCGCGCGGGCAACGACGTGGTTCTGGGCGGCGACGGCGGCGATTACCTGGACGGGGGCGGCGATGCCGACAGCCTGTTCGGCGGTGCCGGTGACGACACCTTGCTGGGCGGCGCCGGGGACGACTTGTTGCGCGCCGGCAGCGGAGCAGAGACCATGCAGGGCGGTAGCGGCACAGACGTCCTGGAGATGGTCGTGGCCCTGGCCGATATCGGCCTGGCCGAGACGTCCGGCGGCTTTGTCCTGACCCATGCGGGCGGCACAGTCACCGCGACCGAGGTGGAGAGCTTTGCCTTCGCCGACGGCACCGTCGCAGCGGCGGACCTGCTAACCGCGCACGCGGCGGCCACTGGCGGCGGAACGGACCCCGGTGATGGAACGGATCCAGGCGATGGAACCGACCCCGGTGACGGCACGGACCCTGACGACGGAACGGATCCGGGTGACGGCACCGATCCCGGCGATGGTACGGACCCGGTCAACGGTGCCGACCCCGTGCCTGCGGGTCTGGAAGGTCCGTGGTCCGAGATCGACCCCGGCGACGCCCCCGTGATCGCGGGCACATCGGCCCCGGATGACTACGCGCGGGCCGAAACCTCCTGGGTGATGGGCGCGGGGCTGGAAACGGGCCGTTTCGACAATGAGTTGAACCTCGATCTGTGGGGGAACGCGCTGAATAACGGTATCCGCGGCAACGACGGCGACAACCGGCTGGAGGGGCGCGCAGGCGATGACACGATCGATGGCAAGGATGGCGACGACCTGATTCTCGGTGGTGCCGGGGACGATGACATCGAGGGGGGCGACGACAACGACACGCTGTTCGGCGGCACCGGCAACGACACGTTGGACGGCGAGAACGGGGCCGATACCTTTGTCTTCCTGTCTGGCAGCGAGTCCGATTTCATCAAGGATTTCGGCGACGGCAACGACACGTTGGTCCTGGGCATCGAAGGGGTCACAACGGTGGCCCAGGCCCTGACCTTCGCCAGCGAAGATGGGCGGGACCTGCGGTTCGATTTCGGCGGGGGTGACGTTCTGCTGCTGGACAATCTCGAATTCGCAGACCTCAGCGGCAAGATCCTGATCGCCTGGGACCTGGTCTGACCTGCGCCGCGCGCCCCGGCGTCGGGGCGCGCGCGGAACCAAAGGCAGGCCTCATGCGTCCTGATTGCAGGAGGCCCGCAATGACCGAGACCCTTGAGGAACGCCTCGACCGGCTGCAAAGGCTGGCCGACGGCATGGACAGCCGCTTTCGCATCCCCGGAACGCGAATCCGCTTCGGTTGGGATGCGATCCTGGGCCTGGTGCCCGGCATCGGCGACATCGCCGCGCTGGCACCCGCGGCCTACATCTTTCTCGAAGGGCATCGGCTGGGCGTGCCGGCGCGGACCAAGGGCCGTATGGCGTTCAACGTGGGGCTGGACTGGATCGTGGGATCCATCCCGCTGGTCGGGGACCTGCTGGACGTCGGTATCAAGGCCAACCGGCGCAACGTGGCGATCCTGCGCGCACATGTGAACCGGGAACAGTTGGGCGGCTCGGACGTTGCACCGACGACCGCCACAACCTTTGCCAGGACCCAATGACCTCTGAAAGTCCCCATGCGCCCGCCGCCCGTGCCATCGTCGCCGAACCTGGGCGGGGGCGGCGCGCGACCAGCCCCCTGGGTCTGCCGGCAAAGGGCTGGAAGGATGTGGCCCTGCGTATCAAGAATGAGATGTCGGCGGATCACGTCGGCCTGATCGCCGCCGGCGTCGCCTTTTACGGGGTGCTTGCGATCTTTCCCGCGATCACCGCGCTGATGGCGCTGACCGGGTTGATTTACGAGCCGACCGAAATCGTCACCGCGCTGGAGGGCGTGTCCGCCTTCGTCCCCAATGACGTGAGCGACATCATCCTGACCCAGGCCAAGGAGGTCGCGGGCAGCCAGGAGGGCGGGCTGACCCTTGGTCTGATCCTGGGCTTCGGGCTGGCGCTGTGGTCGGCATCGGCCGGGGTTGGCAGTCTGATCGAGGGCCTGAACGTGGCCTATGACGAAAAGGAAACCCGTGGCTTCATCCACCTGAAGCTTTTGACCCTGGGCATGACGCTGTTGATGCTGGTCGGCGTGTTCCTGGCGCTGGGCCTGGTCGTCCTGGTCCCGGTCGCCCTGAAGGTCCTGATCTTCGCGCCTTGGGTCGAGGTTCTGATCAACGTGCTGAAATTCTTGCCGCTGGGTCTGATCTTCGTCTTTGGCGTGGCCTTCCTGTATCGGCGCGCGCCGGACCGGGAACCTGCAACCTATGCCTGGCTCACACCCGGCGCGGTGGCTGCTTGTGGTCTGTGGTTGATCGTTTCGGTCGGGTTCTCGATCTACGTGCAGAATTTCGCCAGCTACAACGAATCCTTCGGGTCCGTCGCGGGCATCATCGTGTTGCTGACCTGGATGTGGCTATCGGCCTACATCATCCTGCTGGGGGCGGAGTTGAACTCCGAACTTGAGGCGCAGACCACCCATGACACCACCACGGGCGAAGAACGCCCGATGGGCCAGCGTGGGGCCATCAAGGCAGATCGGTTGGGCGATGCGCAAGTCTGATGCTGGTGGGGACGTCCCCGCCTCGACCCCGCGCCATCCGCTGTTCTGGCCTGTGACCGGCATTTTCGTGCTGCTTTCGGTTCAGGGTCTGATCTATGCGGCCGATTTTCTGATCCCCGTGACCATGGCCATCCTGGGATATTTCCTGCTGAACGCACCCCGCCGCGCGCTGGAGGCGGTCGGCATTCCCGCGCCGGTGTCCGCCACTCTCTTTGCGCTGACGCTTGCCGCTGCGGTCTTTCTTGGAACGCTGGCCTTGTACGAGCCGATGTACAACTTCGTGGCCGACATTCCCGTTCTGGTGGAAAAGGCCGCCGCTGCCGTCTCTGGCCCGGGCGGTGTGCTGGAGCCGCTGAGCGAGGCGCAGAAAGCCACGGAAGAGGCGCTGGCCGACAAGGATCGCGCGCCCGCCATGCAGGTTGAGGTCGTGGATGACGGGCCTGGTCTGGCCGGGTCCGTGGCGGCCATCGCGCCGCAGATGCTTAGCCAGCTGGTCTTTGCGATCTGTCTACTGTTCTTCCTGGTCGCGTCGGGGGACCTGTTTATCCAGAAGGCCGTGCAGGTCGCAGATCGGTTTCAGGACAAGCGACAGACCGTCCTGACCATCCGCATGATCGAGGCTCGGCTAGGGAATTATCTGGGCGCAATCACCCTGATCAACATCGGGCTTGGCCTGGCTATCGGTACGGCCATGTGGCTTTGGGGGCTCCCGACGCCCTGGCTGATCGGGTTGATGGCGACGACGCTGAATTTCGTCCCCTTTGTGGGTGCCGTCGTGGGGGCCTGTATCGCCGCGACCATGGGTTTCGTGACCTTTGGCGACGTCTGGCCGGCGCTTGGCATCTTCGCGACCTACTTCGCGCTTACGTCGTTCGAGGGGCAGTTCGTCACGCCGACGCTGGTGGGGCAACGGCTACGGCTGAACGTCGTGATGGTCTTTCTGGCTGTCGCGTTCTTTGCTTGGATCTGGTCGGTGATGGGCATGGTCGTGGCTGTGCCGATGCTGATCGTGATCAAGGTTGTTTGCGACAGCATCCCAGCGGCCCGCAAGATCGGCTTGTTCCTTGGCGACGCCGAAGGCTTTGTCCCCAAAGTCCGGCCCGACGCTCAGACATAGGTCGCGCCCGGATACTTCCGGGCGCGACACCGCTTCAGAACGTTTCCAACCGCAGTTGCGCGTCGCAGTATTCGCCGTCGGCTGTCCCGACCCAGATGTCGAGCACGCCCGACGACGGAGACGTCAGGCGGATCTTTGCATCCAGGTTCCCGTTGTCGTCGTCGTCATAATACCAGTTGCCGGCAGGGGTGTTGATCAACAGGGTGCTGTCGCAGTCGCTGACCACGGCGATTTCCAGGGTGAAGCCGCCAAGACCGGGGGTTTCGAGGGTGAAATCGGGACGCACCGGAAAGAACCCTTCGCCCCTGTCGCTGCGCAAGGCGTTGTAAATCCCGCGACAATTCCGCTGGAGCGAGTAATCGCCGCCCGCAACGACATTGAACCGCTTGGGATCATAGAGCTGATTGCCGTTATAGCGGCCATAGGCTCCGTTCTGGCGAACATCCGGGCACGCCTGCGCCGCGCTGGCCGCCAAGGTCAAACCAAGCGCCAGTCCAGCCGCTGCGAAATGTGATGTCTTCATGGATCGTCCCCCTCTTTGATAGATAAATGTTAACACATGGTTGGCGTTTTTCTATCCCCGGTTCCGATGGGGCCTCGGATCGGATGTGCTGGCGTTCCTCAACGACCTTGGAAAAGGGCCACGCGCGGTGCACGCCCCTTTGGTCAGGGACTTGACCGACGCCCGAAAACCCTCTGCCTGACGCGGTCGAGGCGGGGCGCGACGAAAGGCGCGCTGCTGATTGGGGATGGGTGGACTGGGCGCGGTGGTTGGCCACCCTCTGTGCCCGTGACGGCCAGAGGGGATTCGTCGACCGGCATGGCAGTGACGCGCGGTCCGGAACCGTTGGCCCGGGGGACAGGGCCACGATCCCTGTCATGCCGATCTATCTTACGGCCTTCGCCATGCCGCGAGAAACACGGTTTTTCGGGCAACAGTCAGGGTGGACCCGAACGCCTGAGACGACCTTGCGGTCCAAGCATTCGTGTCAACCCGACGGGATGATCCTGAAAATGGTGGGCGACCCTGGAATCGAACCAGGCGTGAGTCGCCTCGAGGGAGTTACAGTCCCCTGCCACACCTTGCGGCCTGTCGCCCACTGGCGGCGTCCTACCGACCCCGCAGGGCAGGGTCAAGCGGTGTTGTGGCCAGAAATCGCACGGGTGATAAGCGGGTGATCTACGGGTGATCCAGGGGTGATGGAAAATGGCGCAAAAGCCGAAATGGGTGGTCGACAAGGAACGCGACCGGCGCGCCGCGGCGCAGGCCACGGTCTGGCTGTTCGGCCTGCATGCCGTGCGTGATGCGTTGCAGAACCCGATGCGCGATCGCCTGCGTCTGGTTCTGACCAAGAACGCCGCAGACCGCCTGGGCGATGTCGTGCCCGCGTCGGGCATGACGCCTGAAATTGTCGACCCGCGCCGGTTCCCCGTACCGCTGGATCCCGGGTCGGTGCATCAAGGGGCCGCGTTGGAGGTCAAGGCACTGGACTGGGGCAAGCTGGACGATTTGGCGCGGCCGGGCGGCGGGGCACCGGTGTTGGTTCTGCTGGACCGGGTCACGGACCCGCACAATGCGGGCGCGATCCTGCGGTCGGCCGAGGTGTTCGGGGCGCGGGCCGTCGTGGCACCCAGCCGCCATTCTGCCCCCGAGACCGGCGCGCTGGCCAAGACGGCGAGCGGGGCGCTGGAAAGGCAACCCTATCTGCGGGTCGGCAACCTGGGCGACGCGATGGAGAAGCTGCGCGACCTGGGCTACGTCACCGTAGGGTTGGACGGCGAGGCCCCGGAGACGCTGAGCGAGGCTGCAGCCGGGCTGGCCACCACCCCCACGGCCATCGTGCTGGGGGCCGAGGGACCGGGTCTGCGCGACCGGACGCGCAGCCTGTGTGACCGGATGGTGCGGATTGATCCTGCCGGGGCCTTTGGGTCGCTGAACGTTTCGAACGCGGCGGCGGTTGCGTTGTTCGCGCTGACGGAACCGCGCGATGCCTGACACCAAGATCGCGACCTGTTGTTATTGCCAGCGGCGCACGACCCTGCGCAACGACGGGCACACCCTGATGTGCGGGTCCTGTGGTGCGCCGTTGACGCGGATGAAGGCATTGCGCCCGACGGCTGCGCGGGCGGCGGCGGGTCATGCGCCGGTGAAACATCCCGTCCCGTTGAAGGATGCCAAAACGCGTCGGAAGACGCCGAAGAAACGCAAGAGCCTGTGGCAAAAGGTGGCGTCCGAAATCTGGGACGAGATCGAAGATATCTTCGACTGACGCCGTTTCTGGCGTGGGTGAAGAAAAGTTGATCGGTGTGGGAACTTTATCGGCGCAGGATCGTTCCCATATTACCTGATGAAGGCGGCGCTGGAACTCTCGCCTTCAGTTCACTGTCCCTCGTTCCACACCTCGGGCCCGCGTCTTTGTTGCCGCGGGCCCTTTTTTCTGCTCCGTTCATGGCATGACGACCGAACCTTCCGATGCGCTGCTGCGCGATGTTCTGACGCGGGCGCGGTGCTTTGCCTGCGTGGGCGTGTCGACCAATCCGATCCGGCCCAGTCATTATGTTGCCCGCTACCTGGCGCAGCGGGGGTATCGTGTCCTGCCGGTCAATCCGGGTTCAGCGGGGCAGGTGTTGTTCGGTCAGAGGATCCTGGCCGATCTGTCTGAGATCCGCGAGCAGGTGGATTTCCTGGACATTTTCCGCCGCCCCGAGGCCGTGCCCGCCATCGTCGAAGCCGGTTTGCGCGATCTGCCGGGGCTGGGCTGCGTCTGGCTGCAGGTCGGTATCATCAGCCCGGAGGCGGAGGAGATGTGCCGCGAAGCAGGGGTGACGATCATTCAGGACCGCTGTCCCAAGATCGAATATCAGCGCCTGTTCGGTGAGTTGCGGCAAGGCGGGTTCGCGACCGGTATCGTCAGTTCGCGGCTGCCGCCACGGACGCCATCTATGTAAAAAAACATAGACGGCGTCCGGCATAGGTGGACGGCAAACCCCTTTTTTTGCTAGGGTTTGCGAGTTGCCGGAGCGACCTGTTTGCAGGTTGGTCGCGAAAGCAACGCGCAAGGCGGTGCGATGGTTCCGCACCCGGACCGCCGCCTTGCATCCCAAATTTTAACATTTATCAATGCATACAACGCTTTGGGCGTTGTCAGGCACCGTCTGGTCGGGCCGCTTTTTCGGCAAGGCCAGAGGTGCCGTCGCGGCGCGCCAGCTCTGCCATGACCTCATCAAGAGAGATTCCCTGCGCCGAAAGCATCACGCAAAAGTGATAAAGGACATCCGCACCTTCGGAGATGAGGCGGGTCCGGTCGCCTTTGACGGCCTCGATAATGGCCTCGATGGCCTCCTCGCCGAATTTTTCGGCACATTTTTCGGGGCCTTTGGACAGAAGTTTCGCGGTCCAGCTGCTGTCCGGGTCGGTGCCCTTGCGGGCCTCGATGGTGGCGAAAAGGCGGTCGATCTGATGCATGGCGTTACTCCAACCGCATGGGGATGCCGGCGGCGGCCATGTGGGCCTTGGCCTCGGCGATGGTGTAATCCCCGAAGTGGAAGATCGAGGCGGCCAGCACGGCGCTGGCCCCGCCTTCGGTGACGCCTTCGACCAGGTGATCCAGCGTGCCGACCCCGCCCGAAGCGATGACCGGCACGGTGACCGCATCGCTGATTGCGCGGGTCAGCGGCAGGTTGAAGCCTGCGCGCGTGCCATCGCGGTCCATGGATGTCAGCAGGATTTCCCCGGCGCCTTTCCGGGTGACCAGGCGGGCAAATTCGACCGCGTCGATGCCGGTGGCCTTGCGTCCGCCGTGGGTGAATATCTCCCACTTGCCGGGGGCCACGGTCTTGGCGTCTATGGCGCAGACGATGCACTGACTGCCGA
The DNA here is from genome assembly GCF_025141175.1 of Jannaschia sp. M317. NCBI lineage: Bacteria > Pseudomonadati > Pseudomonadota > Alphaproteobacteria > Rhodobacterales > Roseobacteraceae > Jannaschia > Jannaschia sp. M317. The sequence continues at coordinate 1,678,315 of NZ_CP081155.1, forward strand.
ACTTGTCGGCGGCGCGGGACAACACGTCGGGGTCGGCCACGGCGGCAGAGTTGAAGCTGACCTTGTCGGCCCCCGCCAGCAGCAGGTTGCGCACGTCGTCGACGGTGCGCACGCCGCCGCCGATGGTCAGCGGCATGAAGCAGGCCTCGGCGGTGCGGGTGGCCAGATCGTACATCGTGCCGCGGTTCTCGTGGGTGGCGTGGATGTCCAGAAAGCAGAGTTCGTCGGCACCCGCCGCGTCATAGGCGCGGGCCGATTCAACCGGGTCGCCCGCGTCGATCAGATCGACGAAGTTGACGCCCTTGACCACGCGCCCGTCGGCGACGTCGAGGCAGGGGATGATACGTGTCTTCAGCATGAGCCTCTCCTAGCGGGCGGGGGCGGGCGGGGCCAGCCCCTGCTGGCGATCACGCAGTCGTGATCTGGGCCGGGGAACCGGTGCCGAGGCAGGTGAGTTGCATCAAAAACGAGGGAGTTTTCGATGTTTCGCCGTCTGTTCGCCGCAGCGCTGTTTGCACTGCCGGTTCTGTCCGTGCCTGCCTTGGCCGCCGATTTCGAGATGCGGACGGCGCGCGGCAGTGTCGCGGAAACCATGGATGCGCTGGTCTCCGCCGTCGAGGGGGCGGGGGCCACGGTTTTTGCCCGCATCGACCATGCCCAGGGGGCCCGGTCCGTCGATATGGAGCTGCCGGAGGCGCAGCTGCTTGTCTTCGGCAATCCGACGTTGGGAACGCCCGTGATCCAGGCCGACATGCGCGCCGGGCTGATGCTGCCGCTGCGGGTTCTGGTCTACGATGACGGCGACGATACGATCATCCTCTGGCTTGACCCCGAAGAGATGCTGGATGGCCTGAATGTAGACCCGGATGCCGACGTCGTCCGCAAGATGGCCAGCGCGCTGGAACGGTTGACCGGCGCGGCGGCAGGCGGCTGACGGCGGGTTCCGACGTTTCATCTGCGCGGATCAATTGATCTATGTTACCCTCGGTCGAAATTGGGGGGGCGATGATGTTGGATGGGCAATCCGCGCACGGAGGCGCGGACTACGATCTGGTGATTGTCGGGGCCGGGGCTGCGGGGCTTAACGCGCTGTTTTCGGCCGCGCAGTATCTGGGGCCTGACGCGCGCGTCGCGCTGATCGACCGGCGTGATGATTGTGGCGGGATGTGGCGCGACACCTACGACTATGTGCGTCTGCATCAGCCCCATCGCATGTTCACCGCTGGCAACATCCCCTGGCAGCTGGATCGCCCGCCCGAGTATCTGGCGACCCGCAGCGAGGTGGTGGATCATCTGCGGCACTGCCTGGACACATTGGCCGCACGGGTCGCGTTGGAGCCGGTGTTCGGCCATCAGTTCGACGGCGCGGAGGAGGACGCGGAGGGTGTGACCGTCCGATCCAGCGCGGTTTCGGATGGCACCCCGCGGGTGCTGCGGGCCCGGCGGCTGATCGTGGCGACGGGCTATGACGTGCCGGTCCTGCCGCCCTTGCCCTATGCCAGCACGGCCATCAGCTGCACCGCGCCCAAGCATCTGTTCGACGCAGGGACGCCGACCGATCCGCCGGTCTATGTGGTGGGTGGGGGCAAGACGGCGATGGACACCTGTCACGCCCTGATCACCCGGTTTCCGGGCCGCAGGATCATACTGGTCGCGGGCGCGGGCACTGCCTTTACCCGCCGTGAGCTGATCGCGCCCACCGGTTTGCGGCGCTATTGGGCGGGCACGCCGTCGGCCAATATCTTCATCGAGCTGAGTCAGGCCTTTGATGGCACCAACGAGGCGGAAGTGATCCGCCGATACCAGAACCATTTCGAAACCAGCCTGAACGACGCGGCGCAGCGCAACTTCTTTGGCGTCCTCTCGCAGGAGGAGTTGCAGGTGATCCGCGCCGGGCTGGCCGAGGTGATCTATGACTATTGCGAGGATGTGGTCGACGGTGCGGACGGGCCGGAGATGCAGATGCGATCCGGGGCGACGCGTGTGGTTGAGACGGGGGCCATGTTCGTCAATTGCACCGGGCATATTGCCCGAGATACGACCATGCCGGCAGCCCCGTTGATTTCAGGCGGGAAACGCATTCTGACGATCAGCCCGCGCGCGGCGGTCCACTTCCTCAGCACGGTGTCCGCCTATTTCATGACCCACCTGTTCTATCGCGACAAGCTGCCGCTGGACGGGTTGTATACGGTCGATTTCATCGCGCTGCGTGGGGAAAACATCCAGGCCTTGCGCATGGCCGCGGTCTCGGTGTCGTTCATCACCCAGTCGATGATGTTCCGGGCCTTGCCGATGCAGGCGATTCAGGATTGCGGCCTGGACATCAACGGCTGGTTCCCCAAGTACCGGATGTTGCCCGTTCTGCTGAAGCTGAAAAGGCATGGGCCCGCCTATGTGGCCCATGCGCAGGCGTCGCTCGACCAGATGAGCGCGCGGTTCAAGGCCCGGATCGGCCCCGTCGGCACCTAGCGCAGCGCAGAAAGAGCGGCCCCGAGGTCGATGGCGCCGTCATACAATGCCCGGCCCGAAATCGCGCCCGCGATGGTGCCCTGCGCCTTGAGCGCCAGCAGGTCGTCCAGCGACGACACCCCGCCCGAGGCGATCACCGGGATCGAGACCGCGCGGGCCAGCGCGTCGGTCGCGGCCACGTTGGGGCCGCCCATGGCCCCGTCGCGGTCGATGTCGGTGTAGATGATCGCCGCCACGCCCGCGTCCTCGAACTGCTGGGCGAGGTCGGTGGCGGTGACGTCGGTTTCCTCGGCCCAGCCCTTGGTCGCGACCATGCCTTTGCGCGCGTCGATGCCCACGGCCACCTGACCGGGGAAGGCGCGGGCGGCCTGTCGGACCAGGTCGGGGTTTTCGACCGCGACGGTGCCCAGGATGACACGGGCCAGGCCCTTGGACAGCCAGCCTTCGATCGTGGCCATGTCGCGGATGCCACCGCCCAACTGACAGGGCACGTCGACCGCGGCAAGGATCGCCTCGACGGCGGCGGCGTTCACCGGTTGGCCTGCAAAGGCCCCATTCAGATCGACCAGGTGCACCCAGTCGCATCCCGCGTCCTGAAACGCCCGCGCCTGGGCAGCGGGGTCGTCGTTGAACACCGTGGCAGAGGACATTTCGCCATGCACGAGGCGCACAGCCTGTCCGTCTTTCAGGTCGATGGCGGGATAGAGGATCATCGCGGGCGCTCCGGGTCGGTCTGTTCGCGGCGCTTCTGCCGCAAAGCGCGGCCTTTGGCCAGCATCTGCCGAAACGTCACGCTTGCCTGACGGGGGACCGGGCCCACAGGGTGGCGGCAATGGTCCAACGGGAGGAGAGACCCATGAAACGCTTTGCACTTGTGCTGGCAGCCGTGTTCGCGATGGTCGGTGCCGCCAACGCCGATCCGATCGAAGGCGTCTGGCAGACGGAACCCGACGACGGGGCCTTTGCCTATGTCACGATCGCGCCCTGCGGGGGCAACTACTGCGGGACGATCACGCGGACGTTCAACAGCTCGGGCGAATACAACTCGCCCAACAAGGGCAAGCAGCTGGTCCGCGACATGGCGGTTCAGGGCGACGGTCGGTACGAGGGGCGCGTGTGGCGGCCGTCCAACGACAAGGTCTATCTGGGCAAGATCCAGATCCAGGGCAACGCCATGGCGTTGCGTGGCTGCGTCGCGGGCGGGCTGATCTGCGCCAAGCAGAACTGGGTCCGGGTGCAGTAAACCCCTGCGTTTTCGCGGCGTATTTTCGGAAAACCTGCACTAAAGGCCAAAGTCTGGCCCGACTTCGGCCCGGCGCGCGGTTCTGCGCCGGGCTAGACGTTTCGATCGGACATCGTTCCCGATCGGAGGTCGTCATGCGCAACATCCCCGGCATTCTGGATCAAGCCTGGCATCGCCTGGCCACCTTCCTGCGTCAGGAGGACGGGGCGGTGACGACCGAACATATCCCGCTGGTCTTTGTGTCCGTCATGGGCACGGTCACCGTCGGGGCGGAAATCACCACCCGGTTGGAGGTGACCTCGGGCCGGATCGGGGTCGCGCTGGACGGGGCCGGAGCCGACGGCGCATCGGAGCGGTTCGGGGCCCTGTCGCATTTTTCCAGACCATCGTCTGCCGGGGCGGTGGCGGGCGGGTCCGGGGGTGCCGGGGGCGGTGCCTTGCCGCCGGAGGGGTGGCGTATCGCCGGTCTGTTGCAGGTCGACACGGGCATCAACCTGAGCGGTGCCGAGATCCTGTCCGCAGAAGAAACGGAGGTTCTGGTCGCGGCCCTGCTGGGCGAGGCGGAGGCCGGAGACGGCAACGGGTCATCGGGCGGTGGCGGGTCTGGCGTGTCTGCCGGGTCGGGCAATGGGACCGGAGCGTCGAGCGGTGCCGGCATGTCTGGCGGGAGCGGGGGATCTGGCGGGACTGGGGCGTCCAGCGGCGGTGGCGCAGTTGGGGCTGGACCGTCGGGCGGAACTGGGGCTCACAACGGCAACGGCAACGGCAACGGCAACGGCAACGGCAACGGCAACGGCAACGGCAACGGGGCTGGCGCGTCGGCTGGGGCGGGAACGGGCGGCACGGGCAATCCTGGGAATGACAAACCCGTCGGCGGCGCCGGCGAGGCACCGAACGGGCAGGGCGGCTGGGGAACCGGGTCCCAGGGGCGCAGCGATGGGGGCGGGTCCGCGCCGCCTGGCGGCACCGACACGGGCGGTCCCGGAAACCCCGGAAACAACAAGGCGGTCGGCAACGCGGGCGAAGCCCCCAACGGCCGGGGCGGTTGGGGCAATGGCACCCGTGGGCGCAGTCAGTAGACGGCCCTAGGGCATCCAGCGCAGGAAATTGGCGATCAGACGCAGGCCCGTGGCCTGGCTTTTCTCCGGGTGGAACTGCATGCCGACGACATTGTCACGCGCGACGATGGCGGTCACGTCCCCGCCATAGTCGACATGGGCCAGCCGATCCGCCGGATCGGCCATGGTCATCGCGTAGGAATGCACGAAATAGGCGTGATCGCCGGTCGCTACCCCTTCCAGAACCGGGTGTGATCCCGTCACGATCAAGTCGTTCCAGCCCATGTGCGGGATCTTCAATCCGGGGTCCGCGGGCGTGATCCGGTCGATCGTCCCGCCGATCAGGTCAAAGCCCGCGACGTCCTCGTATTCGCGCCCGGTGGTGGCCAGCATCTGCATGCCGACGCAAATACCCAGGAAGGGGCGGCTGCGGGCGGCGTCCAGAACGGCGTCCTCCAGCCCGTCAAACCCGCGCAGGCCCCGGCGGCAGGCCGGAAAGGCGCCATCGCCGGGCAGGACGACACGGTCGGCGCGCGCCACGTCTTCGGGGCGTTGCGACACCAGCACGTCACCTGCATCCACCTCGCGGGCCATCCGCTCGAAGGCCTTTTGGGCAGAGTGCAGGTTGCCGCTGTCGTAATCGACGAGAACCGTCAGCATGTTACAGCGTGCCCTTGGTCGACGGGATCGCGTCCGCCTTGCGCGGGTCGGTTTCCAGTGCATCGCGCAATGCGCGGGCCACCGCCTTGAAGGCCGCCTCGGCGATGTGGTGCGAATTGACCCCGCGCAGCCCGTCAACGTGCAAGGTGATGCCGCCGTGGGTGGCGAAGCCCTGGAAAAACTCGCGCACCAGTTCGGTGTCGAAGGATTTGATCTGCGGGGCGGTCATCGGCACCTCCCAGGCAAGCCAGGGGCGGCCCGACAGGTCCAGCGCCGCGCGCACCAGCGCGTCGTCCATCGGCAGATAGCAATGCCCGTAGCGCCGAATGCCACGCTTGTCGCCCATGGCCTGGGTCAGGGCCTGACCCAAGGCGATGCCCACGTCTTCGACAGTGTGATGATCGTCGATGTGCTGATCGCCATCGCAGCGCACCGTCATGTCGATCAGCGCGTGGCGCGCCAATTGATCCAGCATGTGATCGAAAAAGCCGACGCCGGTTTGGTTGTCGTAGATGCCCGTGCCATCCAGATCGATGGTGACGGAGATGTCGGTCTCGGCGGTCTTGCGGGTGATGGTGGCGCGGCGCATGGGCCCTCCGGAAGGTCAGGGATCGGCGACAGCTATAGGGGCAGGGCGCGCGGCGGGAAAGAGTGTGCGGCCCCCTGGAACGACGAAGGGCCGCCCGAGGCGACCCTGTCAAACCGAAATGGAGCGGGCGAGGCGATTCGAACGCCCGACCCTAACCTTGGCAAGGTTATGCTCTACCCCTGAGCTACGCCCGCACCGTTTCGGTAGCGGTCAGATAAGAAAACCGCCGATCCTCTGCAAGCGGAAAAAGCGCTCCGCTTGCGGATTTTTCTCAGGGGTCCGCCGGCTCTTCGGTTACGGCAGCCGTGCTGGTCACCGAGAAGTTGTCGAGCGCGAAACTCTCATCCTCGACGTTCTGGTTGGCCGTGGACCCGAACCCGAAATCCAGCGGGCCGGTCGGATCATCGACCGTGATGGAAACGGCGACGCGGCTATCCTTGAACCAATCGTTGGCGACGGAATAGCCGCCGATCTGGACCTCGTCTTCCAGGACGGTGGCTGTCACCGTGACGCCCGCAAGGGTCGTATTGGCCTCGAAGATGGTGCCGCTATGGTTGCTGATGACGCGGCCGACTTCGACCCCGCCGAGGTAGATGATACCCGATTCACCATCCAGGCTATCGAGGGCGAGAACGTCAAAGTTCAGGGTCGCCTTGCTGCTGCCCTCTGCGACCGAGAAGCTGCGGCTGACCGCTTCGGCCCCGCCGAGCGCGCCATCGATCGGGCCGAGAACATGGCCGAAGCCGAAAATCTCTGTGGCGATGGCCCCGGTCCAGCCGCCGGCCCCGTTGTCGAAACCATCATTATAGACCGTGGTGGTATTGGCATCTGTGGCTGTGCCGGACAGCTCACTGGTGATATTGTCAGAAAGGGTTCCGAACCCCGCCACAACCAGATCGGCAGAGGCAAGCGCCACGCCCGTCGCGGCGGCTGTGATCACCACGTAGTCGACCGTGACCGCACCACGCGTATCGGACAAAAACTTCCTGAACTGGGCAAACGACAGTGACATTGGGTAAACTCATTCATTCGTGACAGCGTTTTTCTACCCCGAGGGTGGGGCATCAACGTGCTGACGAATGGCCGAGAATGCGGCAGTGAGTCATCGGTTTAGGAAAAATTTGATGCAAAGGCCGCGCATTGTTTCGCGCGGCCTTTGCAATCCAGCCGTTATTCCAGCTCGATCAGCAGGTCCTTGGCGTCGATCTGTGCGCCCGGGTTGACGTGGATCGCCTTGATCTTGGCGTCCCGGTCCGCGTGCAGGCCGGTTTCCATCTTCATCGCCTCGATCGTCAGCATCAGATCGCCCTGCTTGACCTCGGCCCCGGCCTGGACGGCAACGCTGGCAATGACGCCGGGCATTGGTGCGCCGATGTGGTTCGGGTTGCCGACCTCGGCCTTAGGCATCTTTGCGGCGGCCCCGACGACGCGGCGGTCGGGGACACGGATGACGCGCGGCTGGCCGTTGAGTTCGAAGAAGATGCGGGCATCGCCGTCTTCATGGGTCTCGCCGCGTGCAACGCAGCGAATGACGAGCGATTTGCCGGCGTCGATCTCTGCCTCGATCTCATCGCCCGGTTCCATCCCGTAAAAGAACACGGGCGTCGGCAGGGCGCGGACCGGGCCGTAGGTCTGATGACGCTCGGCGTAGTCGGTAAAGACCTTCGGATACATGAGGTAGCCGTTCAGATCCTCGTCGTCGATTTCCACGCCCAACTGTTTGGACAGATCCTTGCGGATTTCCTCCAGGTCGACGGGAGGCAGGTGTTTGCCGGGCCGTTCGGTCGACGGCTTTTCGCCCTTGAGCACCTTTTTCTGCAGGGCCTTGGGCCAGCCGCCCGGGGGTTGGCCCAGGTTGCCGCGCAGCATGTCGATCACGCTGTCGGGAAAGGCGACGTCGGATTTCGGGTCTTCGACCTGCGGCACCGACATGCCCTGCGCGACCATCATCAGGGCCATGTCGCCCACGACCTTGGACGACGGCGTGACCTTTACGATGTCGCCAAACATCTGGTTCACGTCGGCGTACATTTGCGCCACCTCGTGCCAGCGTTCCTCCAGGCCCATGGACCGGGCCTGCGCCTTGAGGTTGGTGAACTGGCCGCCGGGCATTTCGTGCAGGTAGACCTCGGACGAGGGGGCCTGCATGCCGGATTCAAAGGCCAGATACTGGGCGCGGACGGCGTCCCAGTAGTCGTCGATGCGGCGCACGGCCGTCATGTCGATCCCGGTGTCACGGGCATCGCCCTTGAGCGCCGAGACGATGGTGCCGAACGTCGCCTGCGAGGTGTTGCCCGACAGGCTGTCCATCGCGACATCGGCGGCATCCACGCCCGCATCCGCCGCGGCCAGGATCGTGGCCGAGGCCACGCCCGCGGTGTCGTGGGTGTGGAAGTGGACGGGCAGGCCGACCTCCTCCTTCAGGGTCTTGATCAGGATGCGCGCGGCGGCGGGCTTCAGCAGACCGGCCATGTCCTTGAGGCCGAGGACGTGGGCACCCGCGGCCTCCAGCTCCTTGGCCATGGAGACGTAATACTTCAGGTCATACTTGGCCCGCGCGGGGTCCAGCATATCGCCGGTGTAGCACACCGTGCCTTCGCAGACGCGGCCGGTCTCGATCACCGCGTCCATCGCGACGCGCATGTTTTCGACCCAGTTCAGGCTGTCGAAGACGCGGAAGACGTCGACGCCGGTTTCGGCGGCCTGTTTCACAAAGCTCTGGACGACGTTGTCGGGATAGTTGGTATAGCCCACCCCGTTCGACCCGCGCAGCAGCATCTGCGTCAGCAGGTTCGGCATGGCGGCGCGCAGGTCGCGCAGGCGCTGCCACGGGCATTCCTGCAAGAAGCGATAGGCCACGTCGAAGGTCGCCCCGCCCCAGCATTCCATCGAGAACATCTGTGGGATGTTTGCGGCATAAGCCGGGGCCACGCGCACCATGTCGATGGACCGCATCCGGGTGGCCAGCAGGGACTGGTGCCCGTCGCGCATGGTGGTGTCGGTCAAGAGCAGGCGATCCTGCGCCAGCATCCAGTCGGCCAGGGCCTTGGGCCCTTCGCGGTCGAGGATCTGCTTGGTGCCGTCGGGCGGCGTGTCGGTGCGCAGGTCAGGGACCACGGGCGCGCGGACGTCGGCGGCGGGACGGGGGCGACCCTCCGTCTCGGGGTGACCGTTGACCGAGATGTCGGCGATATAGGTCAGGATCTTGGTCGCCCGGTCGCGGCGCGGTTTGAAATCGAACAGGTCCGGCGTCTCGTCGATGAACTTGGTGTGGTATTCGTTCGACAAGAAGGTCGGGTGCTTCAGCAGGTTCTCGACAAAGGCGATGTTGGTGCTGACGCCCCGGATGCGGAATTCGCGCAGGGCACGGTCCATCCGACGGATCGCGGCCTCGGGCGTGGGGGCCCAGGCGGTGACCTTTTCCAGAAGCGAGTCGTAGTAGCGCGTGATCACGGCGCCCGAATAGGCGGTGCCGCCGTCGAGACGGATGCCCATGCCGGTGGCCGACCGATAGGTGGTGATCCGGCCGTAGTCGGGGATGAAGTTGTTCTGCGGGTCCTCGGTCGTCACGCGGCATTGAATGGCGTGGCCGTCGAGCTTGACGTCATACTGCGAGGCGACGCCGGTGGCCTCGGTCAGGGACTTGCCCTCGGCGATGAGGATCTGGGCGCGGACGATGTCGATGCCGGTGACTTCCTCGGTCACCGTATGCTCGACCTGCACGCGGGGGTTCACCTCGATGAAGTAGAACTCGCCCGAGTCCATATCCATCAGGAACTCGACCGTGCCGGCGCATTCGTAGTTCACGTGTTCGCAGATCTTCTTGCCCAGCTGGCAGATCTGTTCGCGCTGCGTGCCCGACAGATAGGGGGCGGGGGCGCGTTCAACGACCTTCTGGTTGCGGCGCTGCACCGAGCAGTCGCGCTCGTAGAGGTGGTATGTGTTGCCGTGCTTGTCGCCCAGAACCTGCACTTCGACGTGGCGGGCGCGCTGGATCATCTTTTCCAGGTAGCCTTCGCCATTGCCAAAGGCGGCTTCGGCCTCGCGGCGGCCTTCGAGGACCTTTTCCTCGACCTCGTCTTCACCAAAGATCGGACGCATCCCGCGCCCGCCGCCGCCCCAGCTGGCCTTGAGCATCAGCGGATAGCCGACGTCCTTGGCGGCTTTCTTGATGGCGGCCATGTCGTCGCCCAGAACCTCGGTCGCGGGGATGACGGGGACGCCGGCCTCGATCGCGACACGCCGCGCGCTGGCCTTGTCGCCCAGCTTGCGCATGGTTTCGGCGCGCGGGCCGATGAAGGTGATCCCGGCCTCGACGCAGGCATCCACGAACTCGGGGTTTTCCGACAGCAGGCCGTAACCCGGATGGATCGCATCGGCACCCGAGGCCTTGGCGACGCGAATGATCTCGGGGATGGAAAGGTAGGCGGCCACCGGGCCCAGGCCTTCGCCGATCTTGTAGGCCTCGTCAGCCTTGAAGCGGTGCAGGCCCAGCTTATCCTCTTCTGCGTAGACGGCGACGGTTTTCTTGCCCATCTCGTTTGCGGCGCGCATCACGCGAATGGCGATTTCGCCACGGTTGGCAATCAGGATCTTCTTGAAGTCGGCCATACTGGTCCCCCGGGATCTGGTCGTAACGGTTTCGTAACGGTATCGCCGCAGCGCGGCAACCACGGGGTTGTGGGTAGGATGCCTGTTTTGGTCCAACCACCTTGCCGAATGCAATTTTCGGCAAAATTGAGGAGAGAAGTCTCGATGCCACGCTTGGTGCGGATGTACATTCACTGCTGCCTGATCGGGTTCGGGGCCGCCGCGGTCTTTACCGGGCTTGTCCTCTGGTCAGACCTTGGCGGGATCGGCGGATTGGTCGCGCGGTCCGACGTGGGGCTGATGGCGATCACGGTGTTCTGGGTGTTCAACGGAATCGTCTTTTCCGGGGTTCAGACGGTCTGGACCCTGATGCAGATGGCCAGGGATCCGTGACGTGACCGGGCGTGTTTCATTGGAACGCATGGTGAACACAGTCTTTCCTTGCGGGGCCGTCCGGTCTATCACCTTGCAATGATGTATCATGACGATTCCGACGCGATGGAGGCGGCCAGCCTGTCGTCACGCGCCATGGCCGCCCGCCCCGCGCCCTATCTGGACGGGCTGAACGCCGCGCAGTTGCAGGCGGTTCAGACGCTGGATGGTCCGGTTCTGATGTTGGCGGGGGCGGGCACCGGAAAGACACGGGCCCTGACCGCGCGGATCGCGCATCTGATGGCGCAGGGCCGCGCGCGCCCGAACGAGATCCTGGCCGTGACCTTCACCAACAAGGCCGCGCGCGAGATGCGCAACCGGGTCGGTGCCATGATGGGCGAGGTGGCCGAGGGAATGCCTTGGCTGGGCACGTTCCATTCCGTCTGCGTCAAGCTGCTGCGCCGCCACGCGGAACTGGTCGGCCGCACCGTGCCCGACCCCCTGCTGGAAGGCGGCGCGCGGGATCTGTTTTTGAAGTCGAACTTCACCATTCTGGACACCGACGACGTCAATCGCCTGCTCAAGCAGCTGATCATCGCCGCCGACATGGACGAAAAGAAGTGGCCGCCCCGGATGTTGTCGGGGATCATCGACCACTGGAAGAACCGCGCCTGGACGCCCGACAAGGTGCCCGCCCATGAGGCGCAGGCCTTCGACGGGCAGGGGGTCGCGCTGTATCGGCAGTATCAGGACCGGCTTCTGACGCTGAACGCCTGCGATTTCGGGGATCTGCTGCTGCATGTGATCGGCATTTTTCAGGCCCATCCCGACGTGCTGGAAAAGTACCGCCACTGGTTCCGCTACATCCTGGTGGACGAATATCAGGATACCAACGTGGCCCAGTATCTTTGGCTGCGGCTGCTGGCGGGCGGGCACCGGAACATCTGTTGCGTGGGCGACGATGACCAGTCGATCTATGGCTGGCGCGGGGCCGAGGTCGGCAACATCCTGCGGTTCGAGCAGGACTTCGAGGGGGCGGAGGTGATCCGGCTGGAGCAGAACTACCGCTCCACCCCGCATATTTTGGCTGCGGCCTCGGGGGTGATCCAGGGCAACAAGGGACGGCTGGGCAAGACCCTCTGGACCGATACGGAAGAGGGCGAGAAGGTCCGTCTGATCGGCCATTGGGACGGAGACGAAGAGGCGCGCTGGATCGGCGAGGAGGCGGAGGCCCTGCAACGGGGCACACGCGGGCTGGATCCGATGTCGTTGGACGATATGGCGATCCTGGTCCGCGCCTCGCACCAGATGCGCGCCTTCGAGGATCGTTTCCTGACCATCGGCTTGCCGTATCGGGTCATCGGCGGGCCACGGTTCTTCGAGCGGCTCGAGATTCGCGATGCGATGGCCTATTTCCGTGTCACCGTATCCCCTGACGACGACCTGGCGTTCGAGCGGATCGTGAACACGCCCAAGCGCGGTCTGGGTGACAAGGCGCAACAGACGATACAGGTCATGGCCCGGTCGAACGGCGTGTCCCTGCTGGAAGGCGCGCGGCTTTGCGTGCGCACCAAGACCATCGGCGGCAAGGGGGGCAAGGCCCTGGGCGAGTTGGTCGCCGGTTTCGACCGTTGGCGTGCCGAGCTGCTGGACGGGCGCGATCACGTGCGCCTGGCCGAAGAGATCCTGGACGAAAGCGGCTACACCGGCTTTTGGCAGAACGAAAAGACGCCCGAAGCGCCGGGACGGTTGGAGAACCTGAAGGAATTGGTGAACTCCCTGGGGGAGTTCGAGAATCTGCAGGGGTTTCTGGAACACGTCGCGCTGATCATGGACAACGAGTCGGAGGCCGAAGAGCCGAAGATCACGCTCATGACGCTTCACGGGGCGAAGGGGCTGGAATTTCCCGTCGTGTTTCTGCCGGGCTGGGAAGACGGGTTGTTCCCGTCGCAGCGGTCCATGGACGAAAGCGGCGTGAAGGGCCTGGAGGAGGAACGGCGGCTTGCCTACGTGGGCATCACGCGGGCCGAACGTATCTGCACCATCAGCTTTGCCGCCAACCGCCGGGTCTATGGTCAGTGGCAATCGGCCCTGCCGTCCCGGTTCATTGATGAACTGCCCGAGGACCACGTCGAGGTTCTGACGCCTCCGGGGCTTTATGGCGGTGGTTTCGGCGCATCCGGCATGGCCGCCGCACAGCAGGCGGCAATGTCGGGCGGGGTCGAAAGCAATTTGCAGGAAAAGGCGTCGAAGGCGGATGTCTACAATTCGCCCGGTTGGCGACGGCTGCAATCCAACAGCGCCCGACCGATCCGGCAACCGTCCGAGGCCAAGGGCCTGACCATCGATTCGACTGCCGTTTCGGCTTTTGGCGTGGGCGATCGCGTGTTCCACACGAAATTCGGCTATGGCGCAGTGCAGGCGATAGAGGGCGACAAGCTGGAGGTGGCCTTTGACAAGGCCGGCACCAAGAAGATCGTAGGACGGTTCCTGATGCCCGCCGATCAGGCGGGAGACGTGCCGTTTTAGAGGCACGGTGATTGCGAGGCGGGGATCAGAGTTTTCGAAAACTCTGATCAAATCCTTCCAAGGATTTGACGCGCTGAGTTCCCGACATCTGAAAAAAGAAAACGGCGGCACCCAAGGGAGGAAGGGTGCCGCCGTCTCTATGCGATGACCTTCCCAAGGGAGGAGGAAGGAGGGTCATCATTCGTGCGACAGGCCAAAGGGAGGAGGAGCCCGCCGCCGAAATCTCATGTTCAACACCGTAAGGTGTTCGTTGGTTCCTGAGCCGGCCCCGATGACGCTCAAGGGAGGAGGAGAGCGCCACCGGTCCGGTTCGTACCCTGACAAGGCAGGGCGGAGTGCCGATCCAATGGGAGGAAAGGATCGGCGGGGTGCGACACCGGCTAAGGGAGGAGGACGCCGGAGCCGCGATCCCGGCGCTGCCAAAGGGAGGAGGAAGCAGCGCAGGGAAGGGGAATTACTTGCCGTAGGCGGCTTCGATCGCCAGAGACTTGATCATCGAGCGGTGCAGGCCCAGATCGCTCAGATCGCGGTTCGACAGGGCGGACAGCTCTGCGAGGGTTTCGCGATACAGGCGCCACTTGGCGAGGTTTTCGCGGGCGGTGTCGAGACGAGCGGCCAGGCGGGCGCGCAGCGAGGTGGTGGTGGCGGTCGAATTACCGTAAGTCGTGAAAGCCATGATTGACCCTTTCTTGATATGGGGCCTTTTGCCCCGTCAGGCGTCCCGACCGGATTGTCGGGGCTGCTCTGTGTTTCGTTGAGACATACTTGGGACGAATGCTGCGCTTGCACAACGTGGCCAATGTTCAATGCCGCTATGCGGCATTTGCATAGGTTGCGCTACGTCAACTGGCGCTCTCCTTCTGATTGTGTGCGGTAGGTCCATATGGCGGCTTTGTCTCACAGCGGCTTCAGGGCCTATTTCTTTGCCGCCGTTCCTTTGGTGCAGGCGCTTTGGGCACAGCGGGTCACGCTTGGCTGGCTCGCCTGGGAGGTATCGCTTTCCCCCGCTTTCGTCGGCTTGATTGCCGCGCTGGGGCTGGTGCCGATGCTTGTGTCGGGTCCGGTCTTTGGTGTGCTGGTGGATCGCGCGAATATCCGGCGTGCGTTGTTCGCCACCTCAGGCACGATGGCGGGCCTGTTGGTCGTGGCGGCCCTGTTGGCCGGGACGCAGGGGTTGGGGCAGGGGGCGTTGATCGTTCTGTCGCTGGCCATCGGTGTGGTGACCTCGGCGCATCATCCGGTGCGGATGTCGCTGGGCCCGCGCCTGGTGCCGCGTGCGGATGTGCCCAATGTCGTCGCGCTCTCGGCTTTGAACTTCAACCTGGCGCGTCTGATTGCGCCGGTCCTGACGGGCTTTGCGCTGGCCACGGTGGGGCCGGTGGCGACGCTTTGGATCTCGGCAGGGCTTTACCTGCCGATGCTGTTCGCCGTCCGCTGGATGGATCCGCGGCCCCTGCCGGTCGCCACCGCGCAGGTCAGCGTGGTCGAAGGCGTGCGGCAGGGTTTGCGCTTTATCGCGGCCACGCCGGTTGCGCGGCATGCGCTGATCCTGACGGCGGCGATGGCGGTGCTGATCCGCGGCTATCAAGAGATCTTGCCCGTCATGGCCGAAGGTGTGCATGGGCGCGGCGCGACCGGGCTGGGCTGGCTGACGGCCGCTGCGGGGGCTGGTGCCCTGCTGGCGGCGCTCAGCAAGACCCGCAGCCGGGCCGAGGTCGTGGACACCGTGCCGCTGACCCTGCGGGTGATGTTGGTGGCGGGTGTCTTGACCCTGGTTCCGCTGGGATTGTGGCCGTCCTGGTGGGCGGCCTTGCTTTGGACGGCGGTGCTGGGCTTTGCCTCGACTTATTGCGGGGTCAGTCTGCAGGCGCTGATGCAGGTGCAATTGCCCGATGACCTGCGCGGACGGGTGATGTCGCTGTGGGTGGCGGTCGGAATCGGGGCGGTGGCATTGGGCTCTGGCGGGTTGGGATGGCTTGCCGGTCTGATTGGATTGCCCGTCACCCTGACGGGGGCGGGCGTCCTGGGTGGCATTGTGACGCTGATCCTGGTCTTGCCATCACGCACGAAGGCGGCCACCTAGCGACCGATCAGTGAAAGGACGCCCCATGACCACGCGCGATGACATCAACGCAGCCCTGTCGCGGATCCGCCTGCCGGTGGACGGCACATTGGTCAGCCGGGACATGGTGCGGGCCGTGACGATCCAGGGCGATACGGTCAGCTTTGTGATCGAGGCCCCGTCGCCGGAAATCGCCCGTCAGATGGAGCCGATCCGCGCCGCCGCCGAGGCCGCCGTGGCCGAGTTGCCGGGCGTGGCCAGGGTGCAGGCAGTGCTGACCGCCCCGACCGAGCAGAAACAGCCCCCCTCGTTGAAAATCGGCGGCCACCCGAAGCCACAGGACGGGCCGTTGCGGGTGCCGGGGGTCAAGCGCCTGATTGCCGTCGCTTCGGGCAAGGGTGGCGTCGGGAAATCGACGGTGTCGTCGAACCTGGCCGTCGCGCTGGCCCGGCAAGGGCGCAAGGTCGGTCTGCTGGACGCGGATATCTATGGGCCGAGCCAGCCCCGCATGATGGGCGTAAGCAAGCGCCCGGCCTCGCCCGATGGCAAGATCATCCACCCGTTGCATGCCCATGGCGTCACCCTGATGTCGATTGGCCTGATGCTGGGCGAAGACAAGGCCGTGGTCTGGCGCGGACCGATGTTGATGGGGGCGCTTCAGCAGATGTTGGGACAGGTGGCCTGGACGCATCATACCGGGGGCGAGGATCTGGATGTGCTGATCGTCGATCTGCCGCCGGGGACGGGGGATGTGCAGCTGACGCTTTGCACCAAGGCGGTGGTCGACGGCGCGATCGTGGTTTCTACCCCCCAGGACGTGGCTCTGCTGGACGCGCGCAAGGCGCTGGACATGTTCGCGACGCTCAAGACGCCGATCATCGGCTTGGTCGAGAACATGAGCCTGTTCCACTGTCCCAGCTGCGGCCACGAAGCGCATGTCTTCGGTCATGGCGGTGTTGCCACCGAGGCCAAGCGGCTGGGCCTGCCGTTCCTGGGGGCGCTGCCCATCGACTTGGACACCCGGCTGGCGGGGGACTCGGGCACGCCCATCGCCGCCGGCGACAGCGCCATGGCCGAGAGTTTCGCACAAATCGCAGGCAAGCTGGTGGCGCAGAACCTGGCCTGACCAATCACAGAATCAGGGTGGCTTGATGTTGTCGGCCCCGGATCGCCCGCCGCGATCCGGGGCCGATTCGCATTTCAGTGGCGAAAACGGCCTGATTCATATAGGATAACCCCAGCGGCACGATGAGCGATTTGACGGCGCACGAGGGCGGCAAGGCTCAATTTTAGTCAGTTTCGGATTTTTCTCTACTGTGGGCGTTCTGACACGGCTGTGATGATTGATGGGAAAACCTACCACCGAAATTGAGCCACAACATAAAAGGGTCCGTGTCCATCAAAATACTAAATGTAGTGTGACTTGGCAGTTATACATGTTTCATTCACAGGCTGTGGATAACAAAAGTGGGAGTCAGGACCAATTTTAGGCTGGCGGTACCATACCCGCCCATGGCATCACGGCTCTACAGAAGACGAACGAATGCGGGGCGACAAACGACCCCACCCAAAGCAACGATAAATCCGAGGCAAGGGATCATACAGGCGACATCAATTCGTCTTCAGACTTGAAGATCCGACACGCGTATCGAGCAGATTCATCCCCCCAGGTGACACGCGTGACGGAGACCCGCTTGACGGGGCAGGGCGGCGGTCCGGGTTGGCAGACCCCGGGCCGCCGCTTTCCGTTTCGGGGGCAAATCATGCGGCGCAGACCGCGATACGAAGGAGCGCCGGACCACCCGTGGCACATCGGTTCAGAGGCAGGCACACCAACAAGGTGGACGCGAAGGGCAGGGTCATGATCCCGTCCGAGTTTCGCACTGTGCTCGATGCCGGTGATCCCGAACGTCCCGCCGGATCCAATCCCTCGGTCCATATCTGCTACGGCGAGGAAGAGCCTTGGCTGAGCTGCTGGACGGTCGAGGCCGCCGAGGAAATCGAGGCCCAGATCGACGCGTTGGAATACGGGGACGAGCGCGACATGCTGGAAGAATGCTTCTTCGAGAAGATAGAGGTCGTACAGCTGGACGACGCTGGACGCATGGTCATCCCCAAGATGATCCGAGACAATTATGGCCTGGTTGGCGAGGCGATTTTCGCCAGCCGTGGCAAGAACTTCCGGCTTTATTCCCCTGAGGTCCCGATCATGGCCACCAGCAAGGTCGCCCAGGCCAAGTCCGAGCTGGGCGGCGGCACGCCGATCCTCAGCGTGCTGTCCAGGGCCCAGGTAAAGGCCGCGTCATGACCGGGGCCGCGCCGCATGTGCCCGTGCTGCTGCAACCGATCCTGGATGCCGTCGCGCCGTTGTCGGGGACCTGGATCGACGGCACCATGGGCGCGGGCGGCTATACCCGCGCCATGCTGGATGCGGGTGCAGGCCACATGATCGGGCTGGACCGCGACCCGCTTGCCCATGAGATGGCGGCGCAGTGGGGGGCACCTTATGGCGACCGGCTGACGACCGTGAAGACGGTGTTTTCCTGGATGGACGAAGTGGCAGAGGCAGTGGACGGGGTCGTCCTGGACCTGGGCGTCAGTTCGATGCAGCTGGACCGCGCCGACCGCGGTTTCAGCTTCATGCGCGACGGACCTCTGGACATGCGGATGGGCGACGATGGGATCACCGCCGCAGAGCTTGTGAACACTGCCTCGGAAACCATGCTGGCCGACATCCTGCACCGCTATGGTGAGGAACGCGCCGCGCGGCGCATCGCGCGCGCCATCGTCCGCGACCGAGAGGCTGCGCCCTACACGACAACCCTGCAACTGGCCGAGACGGTCACGGCGAACCTGCCCCGGTCCAAACCGGGTCAGAGCCACCCCGCGACCCGCAGTTTTCAGGCGATCCGCATCGCAGTGAACGACGAGTTCGGCGAGCTGACCGAAGGATTGCAGGCCGCTGAACGGGTGCTGGCACCCGGTGGCTGGCTAGCGGTCGTCACCTTCCATTCGGTCGAGGACCGTGCCGTCAAACGGTTCCTGCAACACCGGTCTGATGCGGGCGGCGGCGGCAGCCGGCATTTGCCTGAACGCGCGCAGAAGGATCCGGGGTTCGAGCTGATCGGCAAGGCCATCGGCCCGTCCAGGTCCGAGTTGGAGGCCAACCCCCGCGCGCGGTCTGCCCGGCTGCGGCTGGCGCGGCGGACTGCTGCTCCGGCGCAACCGGTCGCGCGCCGCGACCTGGGCCTGCCCGATGTCGTCACCTCTGAGGGAAGAAGGTAAGCCATGCGTGGTCTGCTTTATACTGTGTCCGTGTTCGCCGTTGTCGCCCTGGGCTTCTGGGCCTACCGCGAAGGGTATGAAACCCGCGAGACGGAACGCGCCGTTGATCGCCTGCAACGCCAGATCGGTGAGCGGCATCAGGAGTTGTCGATGCTGCGTGCGGAATGGGCCTATCTGAACCGGCCCGACCGTCTGCATGCCCTGGCCGAAATGAACTTTGAGCGGCTGGGCCTGATGGCGCTGTCGTCGGATCATTTCGCCTTGACCGAGCAGGTCGGCTATCCGCTGCCCGCAGCGCCCGACTGGGCCCCGGAGCTGGCCAACAGCACGCCGCTGGACGACGCCCTGTCCGAGGTCATCATCATGAACCATGCCTACGGGGCAGACGCGCAGCCGCGCATGATCGCACCGCCCAGCCTGGCCGACGACGGAGAGCAGCTGCCATGATTTTTCGCCGCCCCACACGCCAGCAACCGACAGACCCCTTTGTTCCCGTCGCGCCGACAGTCCCGCGCGCGCCTGCGCCGAAACCTGTCATCCCGCGCGAGAACCCAGAACGGGCCCGCATGCGGGCGGAACGGCGGCTGAAATTCACGGCCTCCTGCTTTGTGCTCGGGTTCATGGTGATCGGGATCAAGATGGGGGCCATCGCCGCCTCGGAGGCGCGGGAACCCACGACCGTGGGCCTGTCCGGGGCGGGAATCGTCAACGAGCGGGCCGATATCACCGACCGCGAAGGCCGGGTGTTGGCCACGAACGTCACGGCAACCGCGCTTTATGCGCAACCGCACATGATGGTCGATCCCGTGGCCGCCGCCCAAGGGTTGGCCGCGATCTTTCCGGACATGAATGCCGAGACCTGGGCGCGGCGCTTTACCTCCGGGTCCAAGTTCTTCTGGCTCAAGGGCAACATCTCTCCCGAGCAGCAGCAGGCCGTGCATGATCTGGGCGAGCCGGGATTGCTGTTCGGACAACGCGAAATGCGGCTTTATCCGAACGGTCCGTTGGCGGCTCATGTCCTTGGTGGTGCCCGGTATGGCGCCCAGGACGTCCGCGCCGCCGAGATCAAGGGAATCGCGGGCATCGAAAAGACCTTCAATGCCTATCTGTCCGATCCGGCGCAGGAAGGTGCGCCACTGCGCCTGTCGCTGGACCTTACGGTTCAGACGGCGGTGGAACAGGTGCTGTCCGGCGGCATGCGGCTGATGAACGCCAAGGGGGCGGCAGCCGTCTTGATGGACATCCACACCGGAGAGATCCTGTCGCTGGCGTCTTTGCCTGACTTCGACCCGAATTCCCGGCCCCGCCCGGCAACCGAGGGCGACCAGGCCGATAGCCCGCTGTTCAACCGCGCGGTGCAGGGCGTCTATGAACTCGGCTCGACGTTCAAGATATTCACTGCCGCGCAGTCGCTTGAACTGGGCCTGACCAACGCCGGGACGATGATCGACACCTCGGGCCCGCTGCGGGTCAATCGTCATCCGATCGGCGACTTCCACGACTATGGCCCGCGCCTGTCGGTGGCGGATGTGATCCGCAAATCGTCGAACCGGGGCACGGCGCGCATGGCCCTGGCCATCGGGGCGGAACGGCAGCAGGACTTTCTGCGCAGCCTCGGGTTCTTCGAGCCGACCCCGGTCGAGCTGATCGAGGCACCGGGCGCCAAGCCCATCGTGCCGCCACGCTGGCCCGACATCACCACGGCGACGGTCAGCTATGGCCACGGCCTGTCGGCCTCTCCGCTGCATCTGGCGGTCGGCTATGCTTCTGTTCTCAATGGGGGAACGCGGGTGACGCCGACGCTTCTGGCGCGCAGCGAACCACCCCGGCCCGGGCCCCGGGTCGTGGGGCCACGCGTTTCGGCCGAGGCGCGCCATATGTTGCGCCAGGTCGTTTTGAACGGCACCGCCTCGATGGGTGAGGTGCCGGGCTATCAGGTCGGTGGCAAGACCGGCACCGCAGACAAGCCGGGAGTGGGCGGCTATCAGGAAAACACCGTGATCGCGACCTTTGCCAGCGTCTTTCCGGCCAACGATCCAGATTACGTCTTGATCGTCACCCTGGACGAACCCGAAATCCACGCCGCGGGCGAGGATCGCCGCACGGCGGGCTGGACGGCGGTGCCCGTCGCCTCGGAACTGGTGGCACGGGTTGCGCCGTTGCTGGGATTGCGGCCTGACTTCGATCCCGGCCGTGACGAATTCGGCGCATATCTGACCCAGGCGGCTGCCCGTTGATGGACGGCCCGCGCCACGCGCGATAAGTCACCCGCGCAAGGGGGCACGCATGAGCAAAACTCTGTCTGAACTTGGTCTGACCGGTCCCGAGGGCCTGCTGGTTGGCGGCTTGGCCGTAGACAATCGCAAGGTCCGGAGCGGCGATCTGTTTGCGGCGCTGCCCGGCTCTGCCACCCATGGCGCGCGGTTTGCGGGCGATGCGCTGGCGCGCGGTGCCGTGGCGGTCCTGACCGATCCCGCAGGCGCGGCGATGCTGCCCGAAGGCGCCACGGCGATCACGGTCGAGGATCCGCGCGCCGCGCTGGCCTTTGCCGCCGCGCTGATGGCGGGGGCGCAGCCAGACTGCATGGTCGCGGTGACGGGCACCAACGGCAAGACGTCGGTTGCCAGTTTCACGCGTCAACTCTGGGAGGCGATGGGCCTGGCTGGTGTGAACATCGGCACCACCGGCGTCGAAGGGGCCTTTCACGCACCTTCGGCCCATACCACGCCGGAACCGATCACCCTGCACCGCCTGCTGGCTGACATGGCGGGCTCAGGCGTGACCCATGCCGCGATGGAGGCCTCGTCCCACGGGCTCGATCAACGGCGGCTGGAGGCGGTGCGTCTGGCGGCGGCGGGGTTCACCAATCTGACGCAGGATCACCTGGATTATCACGGCACCATGGAGGCGTACTTTGCCGCCAAGGCGGGGCTATTCGACCGGCTTTTGCCCGGTGACGGCGTGGCGGTCATCAATCTGGACGATCCCCATGGCCCCGATCTGGCCGCCGCCTGCGAAAGCCGCGGGCAGGAGGTCATCGGCGTCGGGGCCAACGAGGCGGCGCGCATTCGCCTGACAGGCCAGCGGTTCGACGCAACCGGGCAGGAGGTTCTGTTCCGCTGGCAGGACCGGGCGGTGTCCGCCCGGCTGGATCTGATTGGCGGGTTCCAGGCGGCGAACGCGCTGCTGGCTGCGGGGCTGGTCATCGCCGGCGGCGAGGACCCGGCGCAGGTCTTCGCGGCGCTGCCCAGGTTGCGTGGCGTGCGCGGCCGGATGGAACTGGCCGCGACGCGAGCTGGCGGGGCTGCGGTTTTTGTCGACTACGCCCATACGCCGGACGCCGTGGCCACGGCGCTGACGGCGCTGCGCCCGCATGTCATGGGGCGGATCATCGCGATCGTGGGCGCGGGCGGCGACCGCGACCGGGGCAAGCGGCCCCTGATGGGGCAGGCGGCGGCGGATCACGCCGATGTTGTCATCGTCACCGACGACAACCCCCGCTCCGAAGATGCCGCGTCGATCCGTGCCGCCGTGAAGCAGGGCGCGCCGGAGGCCATTGAAATAGGCGACCGGGCCGAGGCCATCCTGCGGGGCGCCGGTCTGTTGGAGCCGGGCGACGCCCTGCTGATCATGGGCAAGGGCCACGAGACGGGGCAGACGGTGGGCGACATGGTCTTGCCGTTTGACGATGTGGAACAGGCGTCGATTTCCGTCGCCGCGCTGGAGGGACGGGCATGACGCTCTGGACTGCGGCAGAGGCCGCCGAGGCGACCGGCGGGCGTGCCATCGGGGATTGGTCCGTGACGGGCCTGTCGATCGACACCCGTTCGATCCAGGCGGGGGATCTGTTCGTGGCGCTCAAGGCGGCGCGCGACGGGCATGATTTCGTGGCACAGGCCTTGGACAAGGGGGCGGGTGCCGCGCTGGTGTCCCGCGTGCCCGACGGCTGCGACGCGGGACCCTTGTTGTTGGTGGACGACGTGCAGACCGCGTTGGAGGCCTTGGGCCGGGCCGCGCGGGCGCGCACCACGGCCCGGGTCATCGCGGTGACGGGCAGTGTCGGCAAAACCTCTACCAAGGAAATGCTGCGTCACGTTCTGGTCCCGCAGGGCAAGGTTCACGCCGCCATCAAAAGCTTCAACAACCATTGGGGCGTGCCGCTGACCCTGGCGGGCATCCCGGCTGACGCCGATTTCGCCGTGATCGAGATCGGCATGAACCATCCGGGCGAAATCGCACCGCTTGCAGATCAGGCCGCACCGGATGTGGCGATGGTGACCACGGTGGCCCCCGTCCACCTGGAGGCGTTCGAGGACGGTCTGCCCGGCATCGCCCGCGAAAAGGCGGCGATCTTCTCCGGGCTGAGGCCGGGGGGCGCGGCGATCTGGAATGCCGATTTGCCGGTGTCGGACATCCTGGCGCAGGCGGGAACGGTGTCGTTCGGACGCACCACGGGCGACTGGCTGCTTTCGCAGGTCAACGCGGGCCCCGATGCCACCACCTGTGCAGCCGAGACACCCGATGGCCCCCTGATGTTCCGCGTCGGCGCACCGGGTGCGCATTTCGCGCTGAACGCGCTGGGCGTGCTGGCGGCGGTCCATGCGGCGGGCGCGGATGTGGCGCAGGCCGCCCTCGCCCTGGCCGATTGGACGCCGCCCGACGGGCGCGGCAAACGGCATGCCGTCATCCTGCACCCGGACCAGCCCGCCGTCGATCTGATCGACGATGCCTATAACGCCAACCCCGCATCGGTGGGCGCGGCGCTGGATCTGCTGGCCGCGACCGAGGTGCCCCGCCGGGCCCGCCGCATCGCCGTTCTGGGCGACATGAAAGAGCTGGGACCAACCGGTGCCGCCCTGCACGCGGCCTTGGCGGACCATGGCGCGATGGACGCGCTGGACCAGGTCCACACCGTCGGGCCGCTGATGCGCGCGCTGCATGACGCCTTGCCTGCCACCCAACGGGGCCATCACACCGAGACGTCCCATGCGATGGCGCCACACTTGCGAGAGATGGTGCAGCCGGGCGACGCGGTTCTTGTGAAGGGGTCGCTTTCGATGCAAATGGCCGTTCTGGTCGACGGGCTCCGCGCCCTTGGCGAAGCCGGATGACGAAGGACGGACGCAGATGCTCTATTGGCTGACAACATTTTCGGACGGCGGCGACGTCTTCAACCTGTTCCGCTACATCACCGTGCGGGCGGGGGGCGCGTTCTTTGTGGCGTTGCTGTTCGGCTTCATCTTCGGCAAGCCGTTGATCAATCTCTTGCGTCGGCGGCAGGGCAAGGGCCAGCCGATCCGCGACGACGGGCCAGAGACGCATTTCGCCAAGGCCGGCACCCCCACCATGGGCGGCGTCCTGATCCTGGGCGCCGTCACGGTGTCGACCCTGCTGTTCGGGCGGCTCGACAACCCCTATGTCTGGCTCGTGCTGGGCGTGACCATCAGTTTCGGGGCCATCGGGTTCGTCGACGACTATGCCAAGGTCAGCGCGGGCAACACCAAGGGCGTGCCCGGGCGCGTGCGTCTGGCGCTGGGCTTTCTGATTGCCCTTGCCGCTGGTCTCGTCGCCGTCTGGACCCATCCGCCCGAGTTGTCGGGCGCGCTGGCCTTTCCGGTGTTCAAGGACGTTCTGTGGAACATGGGGCTGATCCTCTATCTGCCTTTCGTGATGATCGTGATCGTGGGCTCGGCCAATGCGGTGAACCTGACGGACGGTCTGGACGGGTTGGCCATCATGCCGGTCATGATCGCCGCGGGCACGCTGGGCGTGATTGCCTATGCGGTCGGTCGGGTCGATTTCACCGATTACCTGGACGTGCATTACGTGCCCGGGACCGGAGAGCTGTTGATCTTCGCCGCGGGTCTGATCGGTGGGGGGTTGGGTTTCCTGTGGTATAACGCGCCGCCCGCGGCTGTCTTCATGGGCGACACCGGGTCCCTGGCCCTGGGCGGGGGCCTGGGCACCGTGGCGGTTGTGACCAAGCATGAACTGGTCTGGGCGATCATCGGCGGGTTGTTCGTGGTCGAGGCGCTGTCGGTCATCATTCAGGTCCTCTATTTCAAGGCGACCGGAAAGCGGGTCTTTCTGATGGCCCCGATCCACCATCATTTCGAGAAAAAGGGCTGGGCCGAACCGCAGGTTGTCATCCGGTTCTGGATCATCGCGTTGATACTGGCGTTGGTCGGCTTGGCCACATTGAAGGTGCGGTGACACCTGTGTCGGCGCGCGTCGCAATCAGGCGTGCAGGGTGACCAGGCGGATCGTCCTGGTCGCGGGTATCGGGGCCGCGACCCATGCAAAGATGTCGATGGCCGACCTGCGCGCGGGGGTCGAATCGGCGGGGGTGCAGGGGGTGTCGACCCTGTTGGCGACCGGGAACCTGATCTGCGACAGTGACCTGCCTGCGCCCGATCTGTCTGCAATCGTCACGGGTGTTCTGGCGACGTTTGGCGTGGATCGGGCCGTCTATCTTCTGGACCCGGACGAGGTGGCGCAGGCCATCGATGCCGTGCCCTTTGCGGATGCGGTGCAGGTCCGGCCGGGTCATCTCCTGCTCCATGTCACGGCCCGGGCCACGGTCACACCGGATTGGCCGGGGCCGGAACGGATCCTGGCCGACGGGCGGCTGGTCTGGATCGACTACGTGGCGGGGGTGGGGCGGTCAAAGCTGACGGGTGCGCGGCTGACCCGGTTGGTTGGCCCGGGAACCGCGCGCAACTGGAACACCCTGCAGAAGCTGCGCCAGGCAACCAAGGGGCATTGAACCCGGACCCGCAAACAGGTCATCTGAGGCGCGACAATCCTTCGGAGGCTCCATGGCCAAACGCGGCGAGAACCCCCTGTCCCTGAACCAGCGCGGTGCGCGTTACGGGGCCTTTGCCTTGGCCCTCGGGCTGGCGATCCTGGCCTGGCCGGTGGTGCAGGGCTATGGCGACGGCAGCGCCGGGCGCGCCGCGCCGTTGGGCGACAGCGGCTGGGACGAGATGCGCCGCTTTGGCTGGGAAATGGCGACGGAGCGGACCCAATGATTCCGGTGCGCGGATTCGAGGGCGCGACCGTCATGGTGCTGGGACTGGGGCGATCCGGCCTGACGGCGGCACGCGCGATGCGCGCGGGCGGCGCGACGGTTCTGACCTGGGACGACGGGGCCGCGGGCCGCGCCGCAGCCGAGGCGGAGGGGTTCGAATTGCGTGATCCCACGCGGGCTGGCGCGTTGGACGGCGTCGCGACCCTGGTGACCAGTCCGGGCATCCCTCACCTTTACCCGGCACCGCACCCGGCCATCGCCGCCGCGCTGAACGCGGGCGTGGCCGTGGACAATGACATCGGGCTTTTCTTCCGTTCGCTCGGCTGGGCAGAGGCCCCGCCGCGCGTGGTCGCCATCACCGGATCCAACGGCAAATCAACCACCTCTGCCCTGTTGCACCACGTGTTGACCCAGGCCGGGCGCACCGCGCATCTGGCGGGCAATATCGGTCGCGGTGTTCTGGATCTGGATCTGGGCGGCGAAGAAGAGATCGTCGTGCTGGAGCTGTCGAGCTATCAAACCGAACTGGCACGGTCGCTTACGCCGGATGTGGGCGTGTTCACCAATCTTTCGCCGGATCATCTGGATCGGCACGGCGGCTACGGCGGCTATTTCGCGGCCAAGCGCAGGCTGTTCGCCGAGGGGGGACCGGACCGTGCGATCATCGGTGTGGATGAGGTCGAGGGCCGCTTTCTCGCCGGACAATTGCAGGAGGCGCAGGGCGATGACCGGGTGATCCGCGTGTCGACCGGCAAGCTGTCGGGGCCGGGATGGCAGGTGACCGCGCGCAAGGGCTGGCTGGCCGAGATGCGCAAGGGACGACAGGTGGCCTCGGTCGATCTGCGTGACATTCCGGGCCTGCCGGGGCGGCACAACCACCAGAACGCCTGTTGCGCCTGGGCGGCTGCGCGTGCCCTTGGCCTCAGTCCCCGCGACATCGAGGCCGGGCTGCGCAGCTATCCGGGTTTGCCACACCGGTCGCAACACATCGCCGACAGGTCAGGCGTGGCTTACGTGAACGATTCCAAGGCAACCAATGTGGATGCCGCCGCGCAAGCGTTGCAGGCCTTCGACAGGATCCGCTGGATCTGTGGTGGCCTGCAAAAAGACGGAGGACTGGACGCGTTGCATCCGCATCTGCACCGGGTCGCCAAGGCCTATGTCATCGGGCGCGAGGCGCAGGCCTTTGCCCTGGCACTGGGGACGGGGATTGCTGTCGAGGTTTGCACCGACATGGCAACGGCGGTGCAATCGGCGGCAGCGGAAGCGGTGCCGGGGGACACGGTGCTGCTGGCCCCTGCGGCGGCCAGTTTCGACCAATACGACAGCTTCGAGCGGCGCGGCGAGGATTTCGCAGCACGTGTCGCGGATCTGGATGCTTGATCGGCCCAGGCGAGATCAAATCCTTCGAAGGATTTGATCAGAGTTTTCGAAAACTCTGATCGCACCCCGCGCGTCGGTCCCTTCAGCCGCTGGGCAAAGGGCTCAACGCACCACCGTTGCGCCTGCGGGCACTTGATCCGGCACCTGGCTGGACGGATAGACGAGACCCGCCGAGATCACCAGTTTGGCCGCGTCTTCGACCGACATGTCGAGGATGATGACATCCTCTTCGGGCACGAAAAGCAGGAATCCCGAGGTCGGGTTAGGTGTCGTCGGCAAGAACACCGACATCATCGGGGCCCCTGCGCGGGCCTTGATCTCGCCCTTGGCCGTCGTTGAAATGAACGCGATGGCCCAGATGCCCTTGCGCGGATACTCGACCAGGCAGGCCTTTTCAAAACTGGACTGGTCCTGCGCCAGGATCGTCTCCGCGATCTGCTTGAGACCGCTGTAGACAGACCGGACGACCGGCATCGTCTGCACCAGGTTTTCGGACCAACGCAGGATCGACCGCCCGATCAGCCCCTTGGCCAGCCAGCCGACCAAAAGGGTGAACAGCAGGAAAAAGCCGACGCCGATGCCGCGAATGTCCAGGTCGATGTCGAATTGGTTCAACAGCCAGATGTCGGGGCGGTAGCGGGCGGGCACAAAGGGCAGGACCCAGCTGTCGATCCAGCCGATGACAGACCAGATCAGCCAGAATGTCAGGCCGATGGGCGCTATGACGATGAGGCCGGTAAGGAAGTTGTTCCTCAACCGGGTAAAAAGGCCCGCCCGTTGCGGGCGGGGTACCGAGTCGTCACCGAGTTGCATTTGGTTTCTGGTCCGCCTGGTCCGAGTCCTTAACGACATAGGTGGCGGGCTTCTGGACAACAAGGCGAAGCTGGTCCGACAGATGCCGCAGCGTGCCTTTGCTTACGCGTGGGGCAGGATGCCGGGAACTCTGGCATCTTGGGAACAACGGCCGGATCAGACGGTCCAGGCCGCGTTCTGCAAGACCATGCGCCAGCCTTCGGGATCGGCATAGGTGCGACCGGCCCGGTCCCAATAGGGGTTTTCGGCCGGAACCGGGGTGAACCCCGCGCGGTCCATTCGGGCGACGGCCGCGCGCCACATATCTGTGTCCGGCAGATAGAGAACCAGCAGGCTCTCCGCGCCCGGTGAGGGCGGCGCGCGGTGGCCGCGCCGATGGGTCAGCTCAAGATGCCAGGGGGCGTTGGGGTGCCCCAGGATGATTCCGTCGAACCCGTCATGATCCGCAAATCGTCCCAGAACCGACAGGCCCAATCCGTCGATATAGAACGCCAGCATCCCGTCCAGGTCGTCGCTGGCCCGGGCCACCCGCAGAACCGGGATCAATAGGTATCGCCCGACACGTAGGTCGCCGCCGCCGCGACGGCCTTTTGCAAAGCGGTGTCGGCATCGGCCCCCTGGCGTTCGGCGGCGACATGGGCGGCCATGAAGGTGTCGCCCGCCCCGGTGACGCGGGTCACCATGACTTCGGGCGGGCGGTGCGCGTGAACGCCGCCCAGATGGGCGCAGGCGGCCAGACGCGGTCCATCGGTCACCAAGGCACGGAACAGCCCGCGGGCGCGCAGCGCCTCTGCCGCTTCTGCCGCGTCGGTCTGGCGGCGGTGCAAAAGCAGCCCCGCCTCCTCCAGGTTGACGTAAAGCGTGGCGGATGGGTGGGCCAGAAACGGCAGCAAGCGTTCCGCCTTGCCCGGCGATGCGGGTGCGATACGCAGATCCATCGCCGCAAAACGGCCATCCGAGGCGATGCGCGACAGCAGATCCGCCGTCAGGTTGCCGTCCAGGGCCACCGGCCCGTCCCAGCCCGCCAGGGTGCCGGACAGGGGACGCAGGATCTTGTCGCCAACGGCCTCCAGCGAGTGGGCATCGGCGATGGCGGCGATCAACCCGTTGCCGCCTTCGACCGCCATATAGACATCTGTCGGCAGATCGTCGGATCGATACAGCGTCTCGGTCACCAGCCCCATACGGTCAAGCGCGGCGACCAGTTCATCGCCTTCCGCATCGCGGCCCACGACTGACAAGAGCGCGGGCGTCATCCCATAGGCCTTGGCGGCCATGGCAATGTTCAGCGCGACGCCGCCGGGCAGCCGCTTGATACGGCCAGGCACGTCCGAGCCCTTGTCCATATGTGCGTTGGAGCGGCCGATGATGTCCCAAAGGACCGAGCCGATGCAGAGGATATCCGGTGTCATACCCCGGTGATGCCGCATGCGGGCGAGGGATGCCAGAGCGACGGGCGATCAAATCCTTCGAAGGATTTGACCAGAGTTTTCGAAAACTCTGGCCTGCGGCAGCTGACATGTCGATCTTTCGATTGATCTGGCCTGTGCCCCCGCCGCGCCCTCGGCAGCCCCGATCGAAGGTTCGCCTCTGCTCAGGCCAGCGCGGCGAGGGTCAGGAGCGTCAGCAGGCTGGTCCACACCAGAACCTGTGCCACCCGGTCCGACGGGACGCCGTGCAGGACCGAAAGGCTTAGCGCCATGGCCCCGGCGGGACCGGCTGCGGCAAAGGTGAAGACCCGCGCATCCGATTCCGGAACGCCGCCCAGCCACAGACCCCAGGCCACCACCGCCGGGAGGGCCAGCAGTTTTATGGCCACCACGCTCGCCACCGCGCCATCCAGCGTGAATCGCGTGCCCGACAGGATCACGCCCAGCGCGAACAACGCCACAGGGGCCGCCGCCACACCGTTGAAATCGAGAAAGGTTTCGACCGCCCCCGGCAGGCCGATTCCGACCATCGCCAGCATCATACCCGCGAAGATCGCCAGCAATGCGGGCGTGCGCGCAAAGATCCGCAGGATCGACATCGGTGACGCGCTGCCCTGGTTGAGAACCTGCAACACGATCATCACCCCGGCAAAGGACACGGTCGAATCCAGCACGACCACCGTCGTCACCGGCAGGATCTGATCCGGGCCGAAC
Organism: Jannaschia sp. M317; assembly: GCF_025141175.1. NCBI lineage: Bacteria > Pseudomonadati > Pseudomonadota > Alphaproteobacteria > Rhodobacterales > Roseobacteraceae > Jannaschia > Jannaschia sp. M317. The sequence continues at coordinate 1,708,542 of NZ_CP081155.1, forward strand.
AGCAGGCGCGAAATCGGCAGCGTGTAGAAGAAGGTGTTGGCAAAGATCCCGGCGTAGGCCAACAGAACCGCTTCGGCTGGCCCGATGCCAAACAGACGACGCGACAGTTGGTAGCCCAGCGCAAAGAGCGCCGCCTGCATCCCGGAATAGATCAGCAACGCGCGGCCCGACAATTCGGACAGGGGCGCATGCGCCAGCAGGTTGAACACTGCGATCGGCACCAGCACCGTCATCGCAAACCAATTGAGGGTGCGTGCCGCCGCCAGGTCGAACTTGCCAGCGCGCCCAATGACATAGCCGAAGGCCAGAATCGCAAAGATCGGCAGGATCGGATCGCCAAGCGCGGAAAGGAACGACATCACGATCTCTCCGCTACCTGTCCTGATCCCGGCCTATCAGAGCGGGCCCGGTCGTGCCAAGCCGGGCGTTCTCAGCTCTCGATCTGCCAGCGGGCCTCCAACGCCTCGATGGCGGCGATACGTTCTTCGGTTTTCGGGTGACTCATAAGCCAGGCGGGCATGCCATTGCCCCCCATGCCGGTCAGCCTGGACAATTTGGTGAAGAGCGATTTTTGCGGGCCGGTTCCAATGCCGGCCTTGACCAGCAGGGCGCTGGCATATGCGTCAGCCTCGTATTCGTCCTGTCGCGACAGGCGCGCGGCGACCAGGGACGCCAGGGCATTGGCCACATAGGGGCCGACGCCGGGCAAGAGACGGCCCAGAACCCCCGCCAGCACCACACGGATCGCGTTCTGCCCCGAAAAATCGATCAACCGCCGCCGGGCATGGCCCAGCGCCACGTGCCCGAGTTCATGGGCCACGACCGAGGCCAGCTCCTCGGATGTGACCGCACCGCTGGCGTGTTTGTCCAGAAATCCGCGCGTCAGGAAGATCCGTCCATCCGGTGCGGCGAGACCATTGACGGGGGCGACTTCATGCACCTGCACCTTGATCCGTGCCACCCCCAGGACGCGGGCCATGGGAGCGAGAACAGCCTCCAGCTTCGGATCGGCAAGGGGCGTCGATGTTGCATCCATCTGCCTTTTCAGCCGCCAGGCGGAAAAGAGCCAGAGGACCACACCATAGGCAAGAGGCAAGAGGATGGCGGAAAGCTTGAGCATGGTCGTGAATATGGGGCCGAAGGGACGCTTTGGGAACCATACGGCGACCCGGCGCGTCATTTTGGCAGGAGGTATTTCATGCCCGACTGGTCCACGCCATTTCTCGACGCCGTTCTGCTCGTGCCCTTGATGGTGGTCTGCGTGCGCCTCTCGGGCTTGCGGGCCTTTTCAAAGATGTCGTCCTATGACTTTGCGGTCACCGTGTCCTTCGGGTCGGTTCTGGCGGGTACGGTTCTCGACCCCGCGATCGTGTGGTGGCAGGGGGCGGCGGCGATGGCCGCGCTGTTCGCGGTGCAGTGGGGAATCGGTTGGGCACGGGTGCACGTGGCGGGGATGCAGGACGTGACGGACAACGTCCCCCTGTTGTTGATGCGCGACGGGCAGATCCTGTCTGCGAACCTGAGGAAAGCGCGCGTGACCGAGGCGGAGGTGCGCGCCAAGCTGCGCGAGGCGAACGCCCTGGATTTGTCACAGGTGCGGGCCGTGGTGCTGGAAACGACAGGCGATGTCAGCGTGCTGCATGGCGACCACCTGGCCGATACGCTGCTGGACGGGACGCGGGATTAGCGCGTCAGCATCCGCATCCCCGCGCTCAGCCCCTCCAGCGTCATGGGCACCATGCGATCCTCGAAGATCTCGCGGATCATGCGAACGGAATGGGTATGGTCCCAATGGGGGCGGGGCAGGGGATTGATCCAGAGGTTCGAGGCCCACTGCGTCCGCGCCCGTTCCAGCCAGACCTGGCCCGCTTCCTCGTTCCAGTGTTCATTTGCACCGCCGGGATAGGCGATCTCGTAGGGCGACATAGAGGCGTCGCCCACGAAGATGGCGCGATAATCCGGGCCGTAGGTGTTGAACACCTCCATCGTCGGCGTGGTCGCGTTCCAGCGACGGCGGTTGTCGCGCCAGACCCCTTCATACAGGCAGTTGTGGAAATAGAAGTATTCGCAGGTGCGGAATTCGGCGCGCGCGGCGGAAAATAACTCCTCCACCACCTTCACATGCGGATCCATGGATCCGCCGACGTCCAGAAACAGCAGAACCTTGACGGCATTGCGCCGCTCGGGCCGCGTCTTGACGTCGAGATAGCCCGCCTTGGCGGTGGAACGGATGGTGTCGTCGAGGTCCAGCTCCTCCTCCGCGCCCTCGCGGGCCCAGGACCGCAGGCGTTTGAGCGCGACCTTGATGTTGCGGGTGCCCAGCTCGACGTCGTCGTCCAGGTTGCGGAACTCGCGCCGGTCCCAGACCTTGACGGCGCGCTGGTGGCGGGATTTGTCCTGCCCGATGCGCACGCCTTCGGGGTTGTAGCCATGGGCACCAAAGGGGCTGGTGCCTGCCGTGCCGATCCATTTCGACCCGCCCTGGTGGCGGCCCTGCTGTTCCTTGAGCCGCTCGCGCAGCGTGTCCATCAGCTTGTCGAAGCCGCCCAACGCCTCGATCTCGGCGCGTTCTTCGGGCGTCAGATGTTTTTCCGCCTGCTTTTCCAGCCAGTCGGGCGGCAGGTCCATCGCCTCCAGCACATCCTGCAGGGGGATGTCGCCCAACCCTTCGAAGGTCGCGGCAAAGGCGCGGTCGAACCGGTCGATGTGCCGCTCGTCCTTCACCAGCGCGGTGCGCGCCAGATAGTAGAAACCCTCGACGTCGTAGATGACGATGTTGGCGGCCATGCCTTCCAGAAAGGCGAGGTGTTCGCGCAGCGATACCGGAACCCCGGCCCCGCGCAGCGCCTCGAAGAAGCGCAGGAACATCCTAGATCCGCACCAGCACGATCAGGGCCAGCAGGCCCAGCAAGCCGCCCATGACCGCCCAGACGGCGGCATATTGCGCAATGTCAAAGCCGTTGCCCTTGCGGCTGCGGGCAAAGAACGCGCCTGCGACGGCGCCGAGAATGGCTGTGATGATCGGTAACATGCCCCGTGCTTACGCCCCCGGTGTCAGGGCCGCAACCTCGGCCATGCGTCGCGCCAGAACGGCGTCGCCCCAGGCATAGCGCCCCCAGGCCAGGCCTTCGCGTCGGGTACGGGCCGCCTCGGACCGGGCCCCCTGCATTTCCATCGCTTCGGCCCGCAGCAACAGCAAGGTCGCCAGCAGCACGGCGTTCTGGGCGTCGTCCGCGGCAGGGATGGCCCGGTCGAGGATGCGCAACGCCTGTTCCGCCTGTCCGGTGGTCAGGGCAAAGGCCCCCATCTGGACCGCGACATGGGCCGCGTGGATACCGTCACCATACAGGGCGCGGAACTGCGTGCCGGCCTCCAGAAAGGCCGTGATCGCCTCGTCGGGGGACATCGCCAGCGCGGCGCGGCCCTTTGCCAGGTGCGAAAACGCCAGTCGCCCGTCCTGCCAGTCCGCCTTTTGCGCCAGTGCCGTGGCCTGTCGTGCCGCCGCCAGCCGGGCCCGGTCGCTGCCGACCGGGCTGAGTGCGCCTTTCAGCGCCTCCTGCCAGTCCAGGCTGCTTTCGGGTGTCGTGACGGCATCGGCGCGGGCCCCGCGCGGATTGATCCGGGCGAAAATCGCTGGCAACTCTGCGCCCACGTCTTCCTGGGTCATGCCGGACCGGAGCGTCGGGGCATAGGTCGCCCGCAGCATCAGCATGTCGTAGCCGGTCAGAACGACATGGATGTTGTCGTCGTTGAACACCGAATGCGGCAATCGGTAGAGATCGTTGAGCGGGCCGAGCGCCTGGGCGATTTCCTCGTGCAGGCAGTCCCTTATTTCCTGCGGGGACACGTCGGCGGGCAGAAAGACGCTGGCCCGGTTGCGGGTCTTGAGCGTGGTCCAGTCGGTTTCCGCGCCGAACCGCTTGGCCTGATAGTCGTCCCAACCGCTGACGCGGGGCACCACGAAACAGGCGGCCCCTGGCACGACCTTCTGCAACGTCGCGCGGGGCAGGGCGGTCACGGTGATCGACCCCCGTTCGCCCTTGGACGCGCGGGTGATGTCGATGTCGGCCTCGCTGCGCAAACGCGCCAGAAGGGCATCCAGATCAGGGCCCAGCGTGGCAGGCGGGGTGCCTTCTACGGCAACGGTGATCGGTCCTTCGAAACGGGACAGCACGGGCAGCGCGCGACCGGTTTCCAGCTGAAAGCTGAGCGCCATGAAATCGCGCGCCAACTGACCATTGGGCTGCACGGGGATACGCGCGGCGGGCGTTCCGGTGAAATGGCGCGGCGCGGGCAGGGCCTCGCGCACCGTGGCCACGGTGGCGCGCGTCGCCTCTGGCGCGGGCCCCGTGGGCGCGCAGGACGCCAGCGCCGTGGCCCCGGCCATGAGAAGCGCGCGCAACATCAGACCGCTGGCCGGTCGTAGCGGATAAAGGGCGTCCGCGTCCCGATCCGATCATAGAGCATCCGGCCCGCGTAGTTGAATTCCTGCGTCAGCCAGTAGACGCGCGGCGTCCCGCGGGCGTCTGCATCGGAATAGACCGCCTCGATCAAGGCGCGGGCGACGCCCCGGCCGCGCGCAGCCGGGGCGGTGAAAAGGTCCTGCAGGTAACAGGTCCCTTCGGGTCGCCACATATGCGGGTGGTAGACCCAATGGACGAGACCCACAGGCGTCTTGCCCAGCCAGGCCAACCTGCCCTGGAACGTGCTCGGGTCATCAGACAGCAAGTTGGCGAAAGAGGTCTCGTAGACTTCGGGCGGCAGTGTCGTTTCATAAAACGCGAGGTAGTCGGCCCAGAGCGCAGCCCAGGCCGCGCGGTCGCCTTTCGTCACGCCGCGCAGCGTGAGTGTTTCCGATTCCATGACGACTGCCCCGCGTCTTCTTGTTTTGTGTCACGCTAGGGCTGCAATGTGGCGGGATTTGGGCGTGCGCGATCTTGCTTGGCCTTGCGCGCCCGGTGGCGGGTTTTCCGGCAGGGGCGCGAAGCGGCTCTTCATCCGAACGTATCCAGAGCAGAGATGTGCGACCTGCCCCCTCCGATTTGTTGCGGTTTCGCAGGGTTCGATAACGCCCGCGTGAGGCCTCGTCGCGCGGGCGTGAGGGGGGTGCGGGGCGGAGATGTGTCTGTGCATATGTGCACGTTTATCGCGTGATACTCACGGGTTCGTTTGTTGAATGTCAGGTCCGCAAGGCGCAAATAGGGTTCATCAGCAGGGCAAAACACACCGCCCCGCATCAAACCCAAACGGGCCCGCCGCAACCACAGGGTCCACCGAAAAAGGACTAACGTTATGAAAACCCTCATCATCTCCGCCCTCGTCGCTTCCGCCGCTCTGACCGGTGCCGCCTCTGCTCAGGTCGGATCGGGCGCTGCCGCCGCCATCGCGCACTTCAACCAGGACGTGGACGTCGCGAACGACGCCGTTTCGCTGATCAACCTGGATGGCGACCGGGTCGTTGTCTCCAGCCGCTCGGGTGGCCTGGGCGCGGTCTTCGCCCTGTTCAACTCGGACGCCGACGTGGCCAACGATTTCACCGGCCAGAACGGTGCAACGCTGGTCGCCACGACCCCGGCCTACAACGCCGACATCTTCGCCGAGATCGAGCGTCAGCGCGAACTGGACGACTGATCAACTAGCCAGCCCATCGCGGTCCGGGTGCTTCTCCCCCGCCCGGACCGTGCGACGCGCTTCACTCCCCTCCCCGGTTTCCCTTCCCGAGGTGCGTTGCGGCACGCGGCCCCCGTCAGAGCATCTGCTCGGCGGGGGTCGCTTTGTTTTCGGGGGTCAGCGTCCGCCGCGTGCCATGAAAGCCAGCCGTTCGAACAGATGCACATCGGCCTCGTTCTTCAGCAAAGCTCCGTGCAGGCGTGGCAGGGCCGTGTTCGCATCGGCTTTCAGATCCTCTGCGGTCAGATCCTCGGCCAGCAGCAGCTTCAGCCAGTCCAGCACCTCGGAAGTCGACGGTTTCTTCTTCAACCCCTGTTGATCACGGATCGTGTAGAACTGCGTCAACGCGGCCGTCAGCAGGGCTTGCTGAATACCGGGAAAATGAACCTCGACGATGGCGCGCAGCGTGTCGATGTCCGGAAACCGGATGTAGTGAAAGAAGCAGCGGCGCAGGAAGGCATCCGGCAGCTCTTTCTCGTTGTTGGAGGTGATGATGACGATCGGGCGGTGGCGGGCGCGGATCGTCTCTCCGGTTTCGTAGACGTGGAATTCCATCCGGTCGAGTTCTTGTAAAAGATCGTTCGGGAACTCGATATCCGCCTTGTCGATCTCGTCGATCAACAGGACGACGCGGTCGTCCGCATCAAACGCCTGCCACAATTTGCCGCGGCGGATATAGTTGGAGATGTCGTGAACCCGCGCATCGCCGAGTTGGCTGTCGCGCAGGCGCGAGACGGCGTCGTATTCATAAAGCCCCTGCTGCGCCCGCGTGGTCGATTTCACAGCCCATTCCAGCATCGGCACGCCCAGCGCGGTGGCGACCTGACGCGCCAGCTCGGTCTTGCCGGTCCCCGGTTCCCCCTTGACCAGCAGGGGGCGCTGCAGCGTGATCGCAGCATTGACCGCCACGCGCAGATCATCGGTCGCGACATAGTCGCGGGTGCCTTCAAAACGCATGGATCGTCCCCGTTCCGTCATCAATCGCCGTGCAAGGTAACAGCCGATCACGCCTGCGCAACCAATGCACTGCAAGGGCGTGACATCGGCCCGGGGAACATGTAATCCGCGCCCATAAGCGGCGGGACCGTTTGCGACCAGACAGGTCGCCAGGCGGACCCTGCGAGTGGGAGCGCATCAATGAAGGCCGAGACCTTTCTACCGAACGACTACATTCCGGCAGAAGACGAACCTTTCATGAATGAGCGGCAGACGGAGTATTTCCGTCGCAAGCTGCTCGCCTGGAAGGCCGATCTGCTGGACGAGACGGCGACGACCATCGAAGGGTTGCAGGACGCCGCTCGGAATATTCCCGATATCGCCGATCGCGCCTCGGAAGAGACGGATCGCGCGCTGGAACTGCGCACGCGGGATCGGCAGCGCAAGCTGATCGCCAAGATCGATTCGGCCCTGCGTCGCATCGACGAAGGAGAGTACGGATATTGCGAGATGACCGGCGATCCGATCTCTCTCAAGCGGTTGGACGCCCGGCCCATCGCCACCCTGTCGCTGGAAGCGCAGGAGCGGCATGAGCGTCGTGAAAAGGTGCATCGCGACGACTGAGCGCGTGGCCGACACCGAAACCGGGCGCCCCCGCGGGGCGTCCGATGTCGTCACGGTCCTCGGGGCCGGTATCGGCGGGCTGACGGCCGCCATCGCCTGCGCCCGCGCGGGCCATTCCATCGAAATCATCGAACAGGCCCCCGCCCTGACCGAGGTCGGCGCGGGGCTGCAGCTTGCGCCGAACGGGATGCGTGTGTTGCGTGCGTTGGGGGTCGAGGTTCCCGGCATCGACAACCGGGCCGTCCATCTGATCGACGGGGCGACGGGCCGCAGCCTTGTGCGCATGCCGCTGGGTCCAGGGTTTCGCCTGGTTCACCGCGCCGATCTGATCGCCGCCCTGGCCGCCCATCTGGATGGCGTGACGCTGCATCTGAACACAGAGGTGGCCGGGCTGGAGGATAGGGGCCTTCGCCTGGCCGACGGTCGCCTGTGGCCTGCGGGGCGGGTCATTGGGGCGGACGGCGTGCGGGGTGCTGCGCGGCGCTATGTCTCGCCGGATCATGCCGCGCGGTTCACGGGGCAGGTGGCCTGGCGCGCAACCGTTCCGGTCGAGACTTGGCCCGCCGAAGCGCAGGTGCATGTGGGCGCGGGGCGGCATCTGGTGCTTTATCCACTGCGCGACGGGCGGCTGCTGAACATCGTCGCGGTCGAGGAGCGGGCGGACTGGACCGCCGATGGCTGGTCACGGACCGACGATCCGGAAAACCTGCGCCGCGCCTTTGACGGCTATGCCGCGCCAGTGCGGGCGTTGTTGGACAGGGTCGAGACCGTGAACCTCTGGGGTCTTATGGATCATGGGGTGACGCCCGATTGGACCCGTGGCGGGTGCACCGTGATCGGGGACGCCGCGCATCCGACCCTGCCGTTTCTGGCGCAGGGGGCCAATCTGGCGCTGGAGGATGCCTGGCTGGTGTCGCGGATGCTGGAGGATCCGACCGGATACGAGGCGCTGCGGCGTGCGCGGGTGACCCGGGCATTGGCGGCAGCGGCGGGCAACGCGCGGGCCTACCATCTGCGGGGGCTGTCCCGGCATGTGGCGCATGCCGGGCTGCGTCTTGCGGGCGCGGTCGCGCCGGGGGCGTTGCTGCGCCGCTACGACTGGCTCTATGGCCACGACGTGACGGCGCAGTAGCGCGTCAATCCTCCATCGGGCCGCCCGCGTCCTTCCATTCGGCGATGCCGCCGATGTTGGTCACCTTGCCGAAGCCCATGTCCTTCAGCGTCTTGCCCGCCAGCGCGGCCTGACCACCGGCACCGCAGACCAGATGCAGGTTCGCGTCCTTCGACAGGGCGGGGTTGTGGAACTTGCTTTCGCTGTCGGCTGCGAATTCGATGAAGCCGCGCGGCACGCGGAGCGCACCGGCGATGGTGCCGGATTGCGCGATGGCCGCGCTGTCGCGGACATCGACAAAGACCGCGTCGGAGCCATGCAGCGGCACGGCCTCGGCCCCGGGAATGCGGGTCACGACGGCGTTGGCATCGGCGAGGTAGTGTTGGGCGGTTTTCATGAGGGGCTCCCTGAGGGTGTTCTGAGGCCTGATAGCTGGCGCAACGGGGCGGGCTTGGCAAATAAAACCCGACGACCGGGGCCCCGTTACCCGTGCGAAACAGGTGAGACACCGATGGGGTCGCACCCCGCACGGGCCGCCGGGCAGGGCGGTCAAAGGGCACCGGAGGGAAAAAACTTGCCCCATAAAAGTTACGCGCGTTAAGTTTTGGATTGTCGCTGGTTTCTTCTAAGGCGGGCGCAGATCGGAAAGGGGGCATCGATGACCGACAAACCAGACGAGCGTCAGAGACGGCGGCAAGTGCAGACCATGCAGGAGCTGTCGGCGTTGATCGGCGTGTCACGCCCGACCCTGTCGCGCTATTTCCAAAGCCCGGAAAGCGTGCGCGGCACCACCGTCGCCAAGATCCGGCAAGGGTTGGAGCAGATCGACTACGTCCCGAACTTTTTCGCGACCCGGATGAACCGGAAGTCGACGGGCATTATCGGCGTGGTCATCCCCTATCTCAACGACCTCTTCTTTACCAAGCTGCTGCAAGCGGTCGAGGTGGCGGCCATGGCCCAGGGGTTTACGGTCATCACCCAAAGCAGTCATTCCGACCCAGAGATCGAGGCCCGCGCCGCGGAAACCCTGATGTCGATGAGCGTGGATGGCGCCATTGTTGCCCCGCTGGGCAATCAGACCGACCCCGAGGTTCATGCCAGACTGGCGGCGCGTTTGCCCTTCGTCTTGATCGACAGCCTGCCGGAAACCCTTCCGGATGTGGATTATGTCGGCACCAACCACGATCAAAGCACTGGCTTGATCGTTGATTACCTTGCACGCCGCGGAGAGGCGCCGGTCTATCTTGCGATGCCGCCCGGGAACTTCAACGCCATCGGGCGCGAACGGGCCTATCTGCGTCGCATGAGCGAACTGGGGCTGGAGCCGACGATCATCGGCGAAAGGGCCCTGGGCGATGACCCCTACGAGGGGCACGGCAATGCGGTGCTGGCTGCGGAATTCGGGCGCGGCAATCTGCTGGATCGATCCATTCTGTGCGTGAACGACCGCGTCGCCATCGGGGCCTTGCGTGCCGCTGGTCAACATGGGCTGACACCTGGTCGACAGGGCGAAGGCGGGCTGCGGATCGCCGGGCATGACGACTATCCGCTGTGTCCCTTTACCGTGCCGTCCCTGACCACGGTCGCCCAGGACCTCGATGCCATCGCAAACCGGGCCGTGACCCGCCTGATTGCAAAGATTCGCGGCGACAAGGGTACCGACGTGCCCGAGGTGACGCTGTTCGATGGCACATTGAAAGTTCGTGAATCCGCCTGAAACTTCGCGGTTCTTTCGCGTGCGCGCACCTGTTTGGGGCGATCTGAAAACTTTTTGTTGACGCGCGTTCATTTCGCTGGGTAAAAGTTTACACGCGTAAAGGGAGGTTTACGATGACAATCACACAAAGACTGCTCGGCACTGCTGTGGGGGTTGGCCTTTCGGCTGGCCTGGCCATGACGGCGGCGGCTGACGGCCATGCCACGACGCTGACCATTGCGACCGTAAACAACGGCGACATGATCCGCATGCAGGGCTACACCGACGACTTCACCGAAAAGACCGGTCACCAGGTTGAATGGGTGACCCTGGAAGAGAACGTGCTGCGCCAGCGCGTCACGACGGACATCACCACCAAGGGCGGTGCCTTCGACCTGATGACCATCGGCATGTACGAGGCCCCGATCTGGGGTGCGAACGGCTGGCTGGTGCCGCTGGACGATCTGTCCGCCGACTACGATGTGGGTGACATCCTGCCCGCAATGGCCGGCGGCCTCAGCCATGAGGGCACGCTTTATGCGGCGCCGTTCTACGGCGAATCCTCGATGATCATGTATCGCACCGACCTGATGGAAGCTGCGGGCCTGGAAATGCCCGACGCCCCCACCTGGGACTTCGTCCGTCAAGCGGCTGCGGCGATGACCGACAAGGACAACGAGCAATACGGCATCTGCCTGCGTGGCAAGGCCGGTTGGGGCGAGGGTGGCGCGTTCATCACGGCCATGTCCAACTCCTTCGGCGCACGCTGGTTCGACATGGACTGGAAACCCCAGTTCGACACCGAGGCCTGGGCCAACACGCTCAACTTCTACAAGGGTATGATGGATGAATCCGGTCCCGCCGGATACGCCACCAACGGCTTCAACGAGAACCTGAACCTGTTCCAGCAGGGCAAGTGCGGCATGTGGATCGACGCCACCGTGGCGGCGTCCTTCGTGACGAACCCCAACGACAGCCAGGTCGCTGACTCCGTTGGTTTCGCACTGGCCCCCGACACCGGTTTGGGCAAGCGCTCCAACTGGCTCTGGGCCTGGGCGCTGGGCATTCCGGCCGGCACGCAAAAGGCCGACGCCGCGAAAGAGTTCATCGAATGGGCCACCGGCAAGGCCTACATCGAAATGGTCGCCGCCAACGAAGGTTGGGCCAATGTGCCTCCGGGGGCGCGTCAGTCGCTCTATGACAACCCGAACTACCAGGAAGTGCCGTTCGCACAGATGACCCTGGATTCGATCCTTTCTGCCGATCCGGCCGATTCCACCGTGGATCCGTCGCCCTACGTCGGCATCCAGTTCGCGGCCATCCCGGAATTCGCGGGCATCGCCACCCTGGTCAGTCAGGAATTCTCGGCCGCCTATGCCGGTCAGCAGACCGTCGAGGAAGCGCTGGAGAAGGCGCAGGCCATCGCCACCGAAGAGATGGAAGCCGCAGGCTACTGATCCTTTCCTCCGGGGGGCGGTACACCCGCCCCCCGGACACGCCGGTTACGCGACCGCGCATTTTCCGCGACATTCGTAGGCACACCCGCAGCAACGGAAGACGACGAGGTCGGTCTTCCGCAGGAGGACGGCATGGCAACCGCACATTCCCGAACCGCAGCACGCTACATGATGGCACCCGCCGTCACGCTCCTTCTGGGGTGGATGTTGGTGCCGCTGGTAATGACGCTCTACTTTTCCTTTTCGGACTACCGCCCCCTGCGCGGCGTGTTCGAGCCTTGGGTCGGGTTCGAGAACTACGTAAGGTTCTGGAATTCATCGTCCTTTGCGGATTCGGTCCAGACGACGCTGATCCTGGTCGCGGCGGTCCTTGTCATCACGGTGGCGCTGGGCATCCTACTTGCGATGCTGCTGAACGAGCCGATCTGGGGGCAGGGCATCGTCCGCATCCTCGTGATCTCGCCCTTCTTCGTTATGCCGACAGTGTCCGCGCTGGTGTGGAAGAACATGATGCTGGACCCCAACAACGGGATCTTCAGTCACATCTGGCGGTTTTTCGGGGCGGTGCCCCATGACTTCCTCAGTCAATCGCCGCTGTTCTCGATCATCCTGATCCTGTCCTGGCAGTGGCTGCCGTTTGCCACGCTGATCCTGCTGACCGCGATCCAGTCGCTCGACAGTGAACAGCTGGAGGCCGCCGAGATGGACGGGGCCCCGCCGCTGGCCCGTTTCTGGTTCCTGATCCTGCCGCACCTGGGTCGGGCGATCACCATCGTGGTGCTGATCCAGACCATCTTCCTGCTGTCGATCTTCGCCGAGATCTTTGTGACCACCGGCGGCGCCTTCGGCACACGAACCCTGTCTTACCTGGTGTTCCAGCGCATCGTCGAAAGCCAGAACATCGGCCTGGGATCCGCCGGCGGCATCTTTGCTGTCATCGTCGCCAACATCGTCGCGATCTTCCTGATGCGGATCGTCGGCAAGAACCTGGACGCCTGAGGAGGGAATTTACATGGCCCGCGCCGTCACACCCCGCCGCAAGGCGATCGCAACCACCGCCGCCTGGGGGATCGGACTACTCCTGTTCTTTCCGATCCTCTGGACCATCCTGACCTCGTTCAAGACCGAGGCTCAGGCCATCTCCAACCCGCCGGTGTTCCTGTTCTTCGACTGGACGTTCGAAAATTACCAGGTCGTGCAGGACCGCTCCGGCTACATGAAGTTCCTGTGGAATTCGGTCATCATCGCCGGCGGCTCGACCCTTTTGGGGATCATCGTCGCGGTGCCCGCCGCCTGGTCGATGGCCTTCGTGCCCTCTGCCCGGACCAAGGACATCCTGCTGTGGATGCTCTCGACCAAGATGCTGCCTGCGGTGGGTGTTCTGTATCCGATCAGCCTGGTGTTCATCAAGCTGGGCATCCTGGATACGCGGATCGGTCTGGTCGTGGTTCTGATGCTGATCAACCTGCCGATCATCGTCTGGATGCTCTACACCTACTTCCGCGAAATCCCGAGCGAGATCCTGGAAGCGGCGCGCATGGACGGGGCCTCTCTGAAGGAAGAGATCCTTTATGTCCTGACGCCGATGGCGGTGCCCGGCATCGCGTCGACGCTGCTCTTGAACTTCATCCTGGCCTGGAACGAAGCGTTCTGGACGCTGAACCTGACGGCGGCCAACGCGGCCCCGCTCACGGCCTTCATCGCCAGCTACTCGTCCCCCGAGGGCCTGTTCTTCGCCAAGCTGTCCGCAGCCTCCACCATGGCCATCGCGCCGATCCTCATCCTCGGCTGGTTCTCTCAGAAACAGCTTGTCCGGGGCCTCACATTCGGAGCCGTGAAATAAAATGGGTCAGATTACTCTCAAGCAAGTCACCAAGTCCTTCGGCGACGTGAACGTCATCCCGCCCCTGGACCTGCAGATCAACGAAGGCGAGTTCGTGGTTTTCGTCGGCCCCTCGGGCTGCGGCAAATCCACCCTGTTGCGCCTGATCGCCGGGTTGGAGGACATGACCTCCGGCCATATGGAAATCGACGGCCGCGACGTGACCTCGGTGCCGCCCGCGAAACGCGGTCTGGCGATGGTGTTCCAGTCCTACGCGCTCTACCCGCATATGTCGGTGCGCAAGAACATCTCCTTCCCTCTGCGCATGGCCAAGATGGAGCAGTCGGAGATCGACCGCCGCGTGAACCACGCCGCCAAGATCCTGAACCTGGCCGACTACATCGACCGGCGCCCCGGTCAGTTGTCGGGCGGTCAACGTCAGCGGGTGGCCATCGGTCGCGCCATCGTCCGCGAACCCGCCGCCTTCCTGTTTGACGAACCCCTGTCGAACCTCGACGCCGCGCTGCGCCACGGGATGCGGGTCGAGATCGGAGAGCTTCACAAAGAGCTGGCGACCACGATGGTCTACGTGACCCATGACCAGGTCGAGGCGATGACCATGGCCGACAAGATCGTCGTTCTGCGCGCCGGACACATCGAGCAGGTCGGCTCTCCGTTGGAGCTGTATCACGCGCCGCGCAATCTCTTCGTTGCCGGGTTCATCGGGTCGCCCACGATGAACCTGATCAAGGGGGCCGAGGCGCAAAAGCATGGCGCCGAAACCATCGGCGTCCGCCCGGAGCACATCTCGATCGATGCCAACGGTCCCTGGCAGGGCCGCGTGGGTCTGGCGGAGCATCTGGGCTCCGACACCTTTATCCATATCCACGACACCGGCCTGGCCGAGACTCTGACCGTGCGCCAGAACGGCGACATCCCGGTCAAGCACGGCGATCAGATCCGCCTGTCGCCCGATGCCGACAAGATCCACCGGTTCGGTGCCGATGGACTGCGGATGTCGTGATGCGACTGGACGGGAAATCCGCCCTGATCACCGGGGCCGCGCGCGGCATCGGTCTGGGCTTTGCCGAGGCCTACATCCGCGAAGGCGCGACGGTGGCGATCGGTGATATCGACCTGGCGGCAGCCGAATCTGCCGCCGCCGGGATCGGTCCGGGCGCCTATGCCGTCCGGATCGACGTGGGCGACCAGGACAGCATCGACGCGGCCATCGCGTCGGTGGTGGACCATGCGGGCAAGCTGGACATTCTGGTCAACAACGCCGCGCTGTTCGACGCGGCGCAGACGGTGGACATCACCCGCGCCAGCTATGACCGGCTGTTTTCGGTCAACGTGGCCGGCACGCTGTTCACCCTGCAGGCGGCGGCGCGGCAGATGATTGCCCAAGGCCACGGCGGCAAGATCATCAACATGGCGTCCCAGGCCGGGCGTCGGGGTGAACCGCTGGTGCTGGTCTACTGCGCGACCAAGGCCGCCGTCATCTCGATGACGCAGTCGGCGGGCCTGAACCTGATCGCGCACGGCATCAACGTGAACGCCATCGCGCCGGGCGTGGTGGACGGGGACCACTGGGTGCATGTCGACAGCCTGTTCGGCACGCTGGAAGGCAAGAAACCCGGTCAGAAAAAGGCCGAGGTCGAGGCAGGCGTCCCCGCCGGACGCTTTGCCGTTCCCGCCGATCTCAGCGGTATGGCCGTGTTCCTGGCCTCGTCCGAGGCCGATTACATCGTCTCGCAAACCTATAACGTGGATGGTGGCCAATGGATGAGCTGATCCCCCTGTCGCTTGCGACGCTTGACCGCCTGCCCGAAACGGTGCGCACCCCACGCTATGCCCGATCCGACCTGTCGCCGGGAATCGTCCATATCGGCCTCGGCAATTTCCACCGCGCCCATCAGGCCTGGTATCTGCACCGCCTGTTCGATCAGGGATTGTGCCACGACTGGGCCATCGTCGGCGCGGGCGTGCGTCCCGCCGATGCCGCCCAACGCGACCGGCTGTTGGCCCAGGATTGCCTGACCACCCTGCTGGAACTGGACCCCGCAGGCAGCGCCGCCGAGGTCACCGGGTCCATGGTCGACTTTGTCCCGGTCGATGTCGGCAACGGCGCTCTGATCGCGCAGATGGCGGCACCTTCGATCCGCATCGTCGCGTTGACGGTGACCGAGGGCGGATACTTCGTCGATCCGGTCAACGGCACCCTGGCCAGCGATCATCCGGACATCGAACACGACGCCGCCCATCCCGACATGCCGATCACCGCCTTTGGCGCGATCATCGCCGCCTTGGCCCGGCGGCGGGCAAAGGGTCTGGGCCCCTTTACCTGCCTCAGCTGCGACAACCTGCAGGGCAACGGCGCCGTGCTGCGCCAGACCGTCGTGGGCCTGGCCCGCATGAGCGACCCGGCGCTTGCCGATTGGATCGACGCGGAATGCAGCTTTCCGAATTCCATGGTCGACTGCATCGTGCCCGCCACCGGCGCGCGCGAACTGGCGATGGTGCAGGCGCTGGGCATCACCGACAAGGCCCCCGTGACGCACGAGAATTTCCGCCAATGGGTGATCGAAGATGATTTCTGCGCGGGGCGGCCCGATTGGGACCGGGTGGGGGCCACCTTTACCCCCGACGTCCACGCCTATGAGGCGATGAAGATCCGCATCCTGAACGCGGGCCATCAGGTGCTGGCCAACGCGGGCGAGTTGATGTCCCTGTCGACGATTGCCGATTGCATGGCCAACCCCGCCCTGAACGCCTTTTTCCTGAAGGTCGAGCAGGAGGAAATCGCGCCCCACGTCGCCCCGGTTCCGGGGTGCACGCCTGACGACTATGTGGCGCTGATCGCGCGGCGGTTTTCCAACCCGATGATCCACGACACGACGCGGCGCGTGGCGTTCGACGGGTCCTCGCGCCATACCGGGTTCGTTCTGCCGATGGTGCGCGAGGGGTTGGCCTCTGGCGTGCCGGTCGAGGGTCTGGCCCTGGTCGAGGCGCTGTGGGCGCGCATGTGCGCGGGCCTGCGCGACGACGGCAGCGAAATCGAGCCCAACGACCCGTTCTGGCCGGACCTGCAGGCCGCGGCCCTGGCCGCCCGCGACCGACCCGGTGCCTGGTTGGACCAGCACCACCTCTATGGCGACCTGGCCCGCCAGCCGCGTTTTGCCGACGCCTTTCAGACCTGGCTGACAGCGCTGTGGCGGGACGGGACCGAAGCGACGCTGCGCGCCTACGTCGGGTGACAGCGGCGGGGGTGCCTAGTCTGTGGGGGCGTTGGCCAATGGCTGAATCAACGCGTTTTCCCATTCCGCCAGAAACGTCCGCCGTTTCAACGCGTCCAGATAGGTCATCAGGGCGGGCTCCAGCGCGATGCGGGCCAATTCGCCGCTGAACCTGCCGCCATCCAGCGGCGGCAGGGGAAACCGATGGGCAGTCGAACCGGACTGCAACGTCACCAGGTGCCGCACGAAATTGCCCGCCAACGCGGCATTCGGCCCGCTGTCCGAAACCAACGCGGTGCGCATCATCGTGGTGGGAAAATCCGACGGCAGCACGATCTCGAAGCTGTCGGGCCCGTCGGCCCGCGCGGCGGCGTAGCTGCCCAGCACGTTATACGCCACGAGGATCTCCCCCGCCTCCAGATCGTCGATCATGTCGCCGGAACAGCAGTACAGCCGGGCGTTCAACCCGCCCATGACCTCCATCAGGCGCCAGAACGTCTCGGACGCGCGGGCGTCCTGCGTGGCGAACAGATACCCCAACCCGGACCGCCGCACGTCATAGGTGCCGATGCGCCCGCGAAACCGGGCGGGATCGGCGCGCAGCACTTCGATCAGGGCCTGCCGCGTCTGCGGCATGGGCTGGCCCGCAAAGGCGGCCCGGCTCAGCACGATCGTGGCCGGCTCCGAGGTGAAGGCGAACAGGCTTTGCCGCCACTGCGCCCAATCGGGCAGGCCGACGTTGTCCAGCGCGCGGGCATAGCCGTCGTTGGCCAGCTTCAATTGCAGGTCCATCGCGCTGGAGATCACGAGGTCGAAACGATCCGGGGTTGCGCGAAAGATCGCGTCGATATCCGCGGTGCCGGTGACCAGGTATTCCACCGCCACATCGGGCCGCGCGGTCAGGAACTCTTCGATCACGGGGGCCATGAACGAGGTGTCCGTGCTGGACAACACGCGCAACACGCGCGCCGCATCCTCGGGCCCGAACAGCCGCCGGTCCTCCCACGTCTGGGCCGACACGGCACAGGGCAGCAGCCAGAGGATCAGAGCGACAAGGATACGCATGCGCCCCCCTCGGGTCGGTTCGACAGGCGCAAGGCCCCGCCATGGGCTGTGGCCACATCCTTGGCGATGGTCAGGCCCAGGCCCGATCCGATGATCCCCTGCGAATTCTCGCCCCGCGTGAACCGCCCCGCCAGGCTGTCCAGGCTGTCGCCGGGAAACCCGCGTCCCTGATCGCAGATCTCTATGCAGGGCAGGGGGTCGGCCCGCACGCGGATATCCACAACCCCGTCGGGGGGCGAATACTTCAGCGCGTTGTCCAGGATGTTGCGGATCGCATTCTGCAACAGGATCGGATCGGCGGAACAGGTCACAGGCCCCGCCGCATCCACCCGCAGATCCAGGTCGCGCATGTCCGCGATGGGCGTCAGGCGCAGCACCAGTTCCTGCACCAGATCGACCAGATCGATGTCGTGCCGGTCCAGGTGATCGGCGCGAAAGGTGATCATCGCGTGGTCCAGCAGTTGCGAGGCTGCGCGGCTGCTTTCGTCGATGGCCCGCACCATCGACCGCAACGCCTTGCGGTTTTCTTCCTTGTCGACCCGTTGCAACGTTGCCTCTGCGTAGGATCGCACGGTGGCCAGTGGGGTGCGGACCCGGTGGGCGGCCTCGGCGATGAAATCCTCGGACTGGGTCAGCGAATGGTCCAGCCGTCCCATCAGCGAATTGAGCGACGCAACCAGCGGCCCCATCTCGGCGGGCACCGGTTTGACGAACGGGCTCAGGTCCTGCGGCCCCCGCCGCGTCACCGAGGTGGTCAGGCGCGACAATTGCCCGATCGTGGTCGAGGTGGCCCAGAACGCCAGCATCGTGGCCAATGCAAAGAACCCCGCCCCGAACAACGCGGCGTTGCGCGAAATCCCCTGCAAAGTGCCCGCCAAGGCGTCCTGCGTCTGCGCCAACGCGACCGTGATCCGCGTGCGTTGATCGGCCCCGATCAGGGTGCGGGACGCGGTGACCAGGCGCACCGGGGCCCCCGCGAATTCCACCGTGCGATAGACCGGCAGGCGGTCGCCCGTGGTGGCCGCGGGGGGCAGCGCCTCATACCCGGACAGGAACTGTCCATCCTGCCAGACGGCGTGAAACACGCGGTCGTCTGCTTCGGTCGTCAACATCGAGAAAGAGGCGTAGGGAATGTCCAGCTCCACCGTGCCGAACCGGATTGCGGCGGCGTCCAGGATCGAGGTGACGGCCGCGCCCAGAATGCTGTCCTGTCCCTGCTGCGCCACCTGCGTCGCATAGCCCCGGATTGCAAAGAACAGCAACAGCGCCAGAACCGCCGCGCCGCCCACAAGGATCGCCACCAACCGGTTCCGCAAGGAGCCGGAGATCGGCGCGCCGTCAGTCATGATCCAACCGATAGCCCAAGCTGCGCAGCGTCGTGATCTTCAGGTCCGAGGCCCCGAGATGACGGCGCAGGCGTCCGATATAGACTTCGATCGCATTCTCGGAGACGTCGTCGTCGTAGGAAAACAACCGATCCGCCAGCTTCTGCTTGGAGAAGATCTGCCCCGGCGCGCGGATAAGCAGTTCCAGCAGCCGCAATTCCCGGTTGCGCAACGCCACCACATTGCCCCGCACCGTCAGTTGCCCCGCCACGGGGTCGAAAACCACGCCGCCCAGCTCGGTCACGGTCTGCGCCGACCCGGCCCGGCGGCGCAGGACGGCGCGGCAGCGGGCCTCCAACTCGGCATGGTCGAAGGGCTTCGTCACATAGTCATCCGCTCCCAGATCCAGCAGGCCGATCCGGTCGGATACCTGGCTGCGCGCCGTCAGAACGATGACCGGCGTGTCGTGTTCCCCCGCCCTGTGCCGCTTCAGAAAGCTGCGCCCGTCGCCGTCAGGCAGCATGATGTCGAGCAGGATCAGATCGTATTCGCCGGTGTCCGCAAAGGCGAAGGCGTCGTCCAGGGTCGGTGCGTGATCAATGACATGGCCGTCGATCTTCATGCGCGACAACACGGCCTCGGCCAGCTCTGGATTGTCTTCGACGAGCAGGAATTTCATCGTCTTCCTTACCGGCGCGGGGGCGTGACAGGTTTGTGTCAGGTTGCCGTGTTCTGATCCCGTCAACTGAGCCGCCAAGCGGCCGGTTGTCAAACGGGAGGAAAACATGACGACATTCAAACTGGGCCGCCGGGCCCTGCTCGCGACCGCTGTGGCGGCATTCAGCTTTGGCGCGCCGGCTTTTGCAGATGGCCACAAGGTGCTTGATTCCGTGCACTTCCTGATCCCCGGCGGCGCCGGCGGTGGCTGGGACGGTACGGCGCGCGGCACCGGCGAGGCCCTGACCGCCTCCGGGCTGGTCGGCACCGCATCCTACGAGAACATGTCCGGTGGCGGCGGCGGCAAGGCCATCGGCTTTCTGATCGAAAACGCCGACAGCAACCACGGCACGCTGATGGTCAACTCGACCCCCATCGTGATCCGTTCGCTGACCGGCGTCTTCCCGCAAAGCTTCCGCGACCTGACGCTGGTGGCGGGTACGATCGGCGACTACGCGGCCATCGTCGTGGGCAAGGACAGCCCGATCAACTCGATGGACGACCTGCTGGCGGCCTTCGATGCCGATCCCTCGGCCACGGCAGTCGGCGGCGGCTCCGTGCCTGGTGGCATGGATCACCTGGTTGCGGCCATGGTGATGGAAGCGGCGGGCAAGGATGCGCTCGACGTGAAATACATCCCCTACGACGCGGGCGGCAAAGCCATGGCGGCGCTGCTCTCGGGTGAGATCGCGGCGCTTTCGACCGGCTTTTCCGAGGCGGTCGACCTGGCCAACGCCGGTGAGGTCAAGATCATCGGCATCACCGCGCCCGAGCGTGTAGGCGCGGCCCCCGATGCCATGACCATGAAAGAGCAGGGCATCGACACCGAATTCGTCAACTGGCGCGGCTTCTTCGGGGCCCCCGGCCTGCCGGACGATCAGGTGGCTGCCTATCAGGCCGCCCTGGAAAAGATGTACGACACCCCCGAATGGGAAGACGTCCGGGCGCGCAACGGCTGGGTGAACATTCACAACTCGGGCGACGATTTCCGCACCTTCCTGGAAGACCAGGAAAAGCAGATCGGTGACCTGATGAAGAAGCTCGGCTTCCTCTGACACCAAACGGCAGGGCGCGGTCCGCGCCCTGCCTACATCTTTCCGGGGAGGGGAAGAATGGCGCTTGATCGCTGGATATCACTGATTCTGCTGGGGATCTGCCTGGCCTATGGCTATGCCGCCTGGTTCACGATGGACGCAGGCCTGGCCCCGTTCATGCAGCGCAACCCGATCTGGCCCAGCACCTTCCCAAAGGTCCTGTCGATCCTGGGCATCGGCGCGTCGCTGATCATCCTGTTGGGTCTGGAAAAATCCGAGGCCAAGGAACAGGAAATCGACTACCGCCGTCTGGGGGATTACAACCTCTGGCAGGCCATCCTGCTGCTGGTTCTGATGGTGGCCTATGCGCTGACCCTGCGGCCGCTGGGCTTTCTGTTTTCCACCTCGGCCTTTCTGATCCTGGGATCGTTCCTTCTGGGCGAGCGGAAGTGGCACATCATGCTGCCCGTCTCCTTCGCCGCGACCTTCGTCGTCTGGTATCTCGTGCAAGAGGTTCTGGGCATCTACATGCGCCCGCTGCCGGGCTTTATCGGAGGCTGACATGCTCGAAGGACTTCTCATCGGCCTTCAGACGGCCTTTTCCATCCAGAACCTGCTCATGGTCATCGGGGGCTGCCTGATCGGCACCTTCATCGGCATGCTGCCGGGCCTGGGCCCGATGTCGATCATCGCGATCATGATCCCCGTGGCGATTTCCATGGGCGATCCCTCTGCGGCGCTGATCCTGCTGGCGGGCGTGTATTATGGCGCGATCTTCGGCGGCTCCACCTCGTCGATCCTGTTGAATGCGCCGGGGGTCGCGGGCACCGTCGCCAGCAGCTTCGATGGCTATCCCATGGCGCGGCAGGGCAAGGCGGGCAAGGCACTGACCATCGCGGCCATCGCCAGCTTTGCGGGCGGCACCATCGGGGCGATCCTGCTCATGATCTTTGCGCCGATGCTGTCGTCGGTGGCGCTTCTGTTTCATTCGGCGGAATACTTCGCGCTGATGGTCGTGGGCCTGTCGGCCATCGCGGCCTTTGCGGGCACGGGGCAGGTGACCAAGGCGTTGATGATGACGGTCCTGGGCCTGATCATGGCGACCGTCGGCGAAGGCGCGCTGTTCAACCTGCCACGGTTCACGATGGGGGTGATGGACCTGCAATCGGGTTTCGGCTTCATCACGCTGGCCATGGCGATGTTCGCCCTGCCCGAGGCGCTGTTCCTCGTGCTCAAGCCACGCACGACCAGCGGCGACGGCGACGGTGAAATCAAGGATCTGCGCATTTCCCGGTCCGAGGCCCGCGCCATCGCGCCGGTCATCGGTCGGCAATCGATCCAGGGCTTCTTCATCGGCGTCCTGCCGGGGGCGGGGGCGACCATCGCCAGCTTCCTCGGCTATGCGGTCGAACGCAACATCGCCACCAAGGCAGAACAGGAAGAGTTCGGCAAAGGCTCCATCAAGGGCCTCGCCGCCCCCGAGACGGCGAACAACGCGGCCTGCACGGGATCCTTCGTGCCGCTGCTGACGCTGGGCATTCCGGGGTCGGGGACGACGGCGATCCTGCTGGGCGCGCTCATCGCGCTCAACGTGACGCCAGGTCCGCGCCTCATGGTGGACGAGCCACAGATCTTCTGGGCGGTCATCATGTCGATGTTCATCGGCAATCTGGTCCTGCTGGTCCTGAACCTGCCGCTGATCCCCTATATCGCCAAGGTCCTGTCCATCCCGCGCAACTACCTGATCCCGTTCATCCTGTTCTTCACCCTGATGGGGGCCTACATCGGCCAGAACAACGCGACGGAACTGCTTCTGCTGGTGGCCTTCGGGGTCTGCGCGACGGCGCTGAAGTTCGCGGATTACCCGCTGGCTCCCCTGTTGATCGGGTTCATCCTGGGCGGGATGCTGGAAAACAACTTCGCCCGCTCGATGCAGCTCTACGACGGCGTGTCCTTTATCTGGGAGCGACCGATGACCCTGGGCCTCCTGGCCATCGCGGTCTTCCTGGTGGTCCTGCCCAGCTACCGTGCCCGCCGCGCCCGCCTGCGTGCCCAGGGCGTCGCCGACGGCGACTGATCCGCACCATCCGCACGACCACAGGGGGCCGGTTGCAACACTGCAGCCGGCCCTTTGCATGACGCGCCCTGACGGAACACGGCCAAGCGCCCGGTTGGCCGGGAAGTGATGCTGAAAAGAAGAATGGTGCTGCTGGAGAGAATTGAACTCTCGACCTCTCCCTTACCAAGGGAGTGCTCTACCTCTGAGCTACAGCAGCGCCGTGGGGGGCGATTAATGCGAACCGCGCGGGGGTGCAACCCCCCAGATGACCCTTCTTCTGGACCGCGTGCGCGCCGGGCGCTATGTGGGCGCAAGGCAACAGGGGGCCCCATGCCGAAACCGTCAAAAACATCCCGCGAAGACCGGCTGAAGTCCGCGCTCAAGGCCAACATGGGCCGACGCAAGGCGCAGGCCCGTGCCCGTTCCGAGGATGAGACAAAAGCCCCCAAGGCAGAGCAGAAGGACAACGCACAAGATGGATAGCATTCTCGTCACCGGGGGCGGGCCCCTGTCGGGCACCATTCCGATCGCGGGCGCAAAGAACGCCTGCCTGACCCTCATGCCGGCGACACTTTTGTCGGACGAGCCGCTGACGCTGACCAACGCGCCGCGCCTGTCGGACATCCGGACGATGACGTCCCTGCTCGAATCCCTCGGGGCCGAGGTCAGCAGCCTGTCGGACGGTTTGGTCATTGCCATGTCGTCCCATGCGCTCAACGGCGCACGCGCCGATTATGACATCGTCCGCAAGATGCGCGCCTCGATCCTGGTGCTGGGTCCGTTGCTGGCGCGGTTGGGCGAGGCGGTCGTCTCGCTGCCCGGCGGCTGCGCCATCGGCGCGCGCCCCGTCGACCTGCACCTCAAGGCGTTGGAGGCGATGGGCGCCGAGCTGGATCTGCGCGACGGCTACGTTCACGCCAAGGCCCCCAAGGGCGGTCTGCGCGGTGGCACTTTTGAATTCCCCTTCGTCTCTGTCGGGGCGACCGAGAACGCCTTGATGGCCGCCACGCTGGCGCGCGGCACGACCGTCCTGAAAAACGCCGCCCGCGAGCCGGAGATCGTGGATCTCGGCCACTGTCTGCAAGCCATGGGTGCCCAGATCGACGGCCTCGGTACCTCGACGATCACGATCGAAGGCGTCGACCGCCTGCACGGCGCCACCCACCGCGTCGTCACCGACCGGATCGAGTTGGGCAGCTACATGGTCGCGCCCCTGATCGCCGGAGGAGAGGTCACCTGCGCCGGCGGGCGCCGCGACCTGTTGGAGGCGTTCTGTCAAAAGCTGGAGGCAGCGGGCGCAGAGATCACCGAATCCGACGCAGGCCTCACCGTGCGCCGCGCGGGCGAGCGTATGCGGGCCGTCGATGTGACCACCGAGCCGTTCCCCGGCTTTCCCACCGACCTTCAGGCGCAGATGATGGCCATGCTCTGCACCGCCGAGGGCGCGTCCCACCTCGAAGAAAAGATCTTCGAGAACCGCTTCATGCACGCGCCAGAGCTGATCCGCATGGGGGCCCACGTCGATGTGCGCGGCGGCAGCGCCCATGTCATCGGCACCGACCGCCTGCGGGGCGCACAGGTCATGGCGACCGACCTGCGCGCGTCCTTCTCGCTGATCCTCGCGGGCCTCGCCGCCGAAGGCACCACCAAGGTCGGCCGCGTCTATCACCTTGATCGCGGGTATGAGCGGGTGGTCCAGAAACTGTCCGGCGTCGGCGCACAGATCGCGCGGGTGTCCGACGATGGCTGATGCAAGGTTCCACGACGGGGACGCCCGGCCCCTCGCACTCTGGGCGACGGATGCGCAGGATCTGCAGGTCGTCTCGGCCCTGTGCCAGGACGCGATCCTGCCCGCCTCCGAGATGCGTTTTCTGCGCCGCGACCGGCGGCTGGCGCTGCTGCTGAACCGGTTTCGCTGGGAACACGGAACCCGAACGCCAGAGCGGGTGCAGTGCCTGCTGACGGCCGGTGACGTGACGGCGGTGCGCGGGCAGGGCGTCGTGCCCGGCGATGCCGACACGGTCCTGTCGCTGCTGGCGTTCGATTGGGTGCCGACCGGCGAAACCGAAGGCACCCTGCGCCTGACCTTCGCAGGCGACGGCGTGGTCGAGGCGGAGTGCGATTGCCTGGACGTGGCGCTCAAGGATGTGACGCAACCGTACCGCGCCCCGTCCGGCAAGGCCCCAGAACACGGCGCATGATCCGCGCGCTGACCCAGGCGGACGCGGCCCCGCTCCGCGCCCTGTGGCGGCGGGGCTTGGCCGAGGAACCGGCGTCCTTCCTCCTCACCCCGCAGGAACTTGATGCCCTGCCGGACGCCGCACTGACCACCATGCTCGCGCGCGGTGACGTGATGGGCACAGAGCTTTCGGGCAGGCTGGTGGCGCTGGCGATCCTGCGGCAGGGTGGCCCGGTGCGGCTGCGGCATAGCGGCGACCTGGGTCCGCTCTACGTTGCACCCGACGCGCGGGGCAGGGGGCTGGGGCGCGCGCTCTTGCAGGCCACGCTCGACGTTGCCCGGTCGCGTGGCCTCCTCCAGGTCGAGCTCTGCGTCGATATGTCCAACACTCCCGCCATCGCTCTCTACGAGGCGCTGGGGTTCACCCGGATCGGCCTGCGCCCCCGCTCGGTCATCCTCGACGGCGCGCCGCGCGATGACATTCTGATGTTGCGGCAGCTCGATACGTCCGACACGGGCGCGCGCCCGGAACGAGATCAACACCCGGTAACCTCTCGTTAAGGTTAACGCCCCCTCTTCCTCTGGCCATAAATACCGCGGGGGAGTCCCGCGAGGGACGGGGGCAGAGCCCCCTCCGACGCTGGACCCCCGCGCCCCCGCCCGCTAACAGGCCGGCACCGCAGCCTTCGGAGCCGCCCGATGCCCCAGTTCCTGACCACGACCGATCCCGATTTCGATGCCCGTTTCGACGCGCTTCTGCATATGAAGCGCGAGGATGCGCCTGACGTGGATGACACCGTGGCGGCGATCATCGCGGATGTGCGCGCGCGCGGCGATGCGGCCGTGATCGAGCTGACGTCCCGCTTTGACCGGCTCGACCTCACACCGGATCTTCTGCGCATCACCCAGGCCGAGATCGCCGAGGCCGCCGCCGTCGTCGCCCCCGCGGATCGTGCCGCCCTCGAACTCGCCGCCGCGCGGATCGAGGCTTACCACGCGCGTCAGATCCCCGCCGATGAACACTGGACCGACGACACCGGCGCGACGCTCGGGTGGCGTTGGGGGCCTGTGGACGCGGCGGGGCTGTACGTGCCCGGCGGGTTGGCCAGCTATCCGTCTTCGGTTCTGATGAACGCCATTCCCGCGCGGGTCGCGGGCGTGGGGCGCGTGGTGATGTGCGTGCCCAGCCCGGATGGCGTGCTGAACCCTCTGGTCCTGCTGGCGGCTCAACTGTCGGGCGTCACGGAAATCTACCGCATCGGCGGTGCGCAGGCGGTGGCCGCCATGGCCTACGGCACCGCGACGATCGCGCCCGTGGACAAGATCACCGGCCCCGGCAACGCCTTTGTGGCGGCGGCCAAGCGTCGGGTCTTTGGCCGTGTCGGCATCGACATGATCGCCGGCCCCTCCGAAATCCTGGTGATTGCCGACAAGACGGCGGACCCGGACTGGATTGCCCTCGACCTGCTCAGCCAGGCTGAACACGACGAAAGCGCGCAATCGATCCTGATCACCGATGACGCCGCGCTGGGCCGCGCCGTCTCCGAGGCGGTGGACCGGCAGCTTGAGACGTTGGATCGCCGCGCCATCGCGGGGGCCAGCTGGCGCGACTTCGGCGCGGTCGTCGTCACCCGCGACCTTGCAGAGGCGGCGGCCCTGTCGAACCGCGTGGCCCCGGAACACCTGGAACTCGCCGTGGCGGACCCCGACGCGCTGGCCCAACAGATCACCCACGCGGGCGCGATCTTCCTGGGGCCCTGGACGCCCGAGGCAATCGGTGACTACGTCGGCGGCCCCAACCACGTGCTGCCCACCGCGCGGTCCGCGCGTTTTTCCTCGGGGCTGTCGGTTCTGGATTTCCTCAAGCGGACGACGCTTGCACGGATGACGCCCGAAAGCCTGCGCGCGATCGGCCCGGCGGCCACGCAGCTCGCCACCTCCGAATCGCTGCAGGCCCACGGCCTGTCGGTGCAGGCTCGTCTGGATCGTCTCAACCGCGCCTGACGGGGATGCAAAGTTTTTGCGGAAAACTTTGCGCAAGAGTTTTCAGCGAAAACTCTTTCCCCGCCCATGGCCTCTGCCGCGCCCGCGCGCTAGCGTCGCGCCATGACCGACCCCAGCCGTCGCGGACGCTCGCTCGAACTGTACTTTGCCGATGGCACCCCCGACGGCATCCTCACGGCCGAGGTCTTCGGCTGGACCGGCCATGTCCTGCGCATTCCCCGCCTGAGGCTGGCCGACGGTCTGCGCCGCCGCCAAGCCGCGCAAACCGGGACCTATATCCTGCTCGGTGCGGATGACGACGGCCCCGTCGCCTACGTGGGCGAGGCAGAAAGCGTGGCAACCCGCATCCGGTCCCACGATGCCGCCAAGGATTGGTGGGGCGCGGCGCTGATCCTGACCACGGCCGCCGACAACCTGCACAAGGCCCACGTCCGCTACCTGGAGGCGCGGCTGGTGCAGCTGGCCCGCCGCGCGGGCAACGCCCGTCTCGACAATGGCACCGACCCCACGCCCGCCTCCCTGACCGAGGCGCAGGTCGCCAGCATGGAGGAGTTCCTGGACATGGTGCAGATGGTCCTGCCCGCCTTGGGCGTGGACCTGCTGCAAAGCGGCAAGCGCACCGTTCCCCCGACCCGCGTCCCAACCGCCGAGGGCCCGGTATTCACCCTGCGCACCGTCAAAACCGGGGTAGAGGGGCGCGCCCGGCTCGATGGGTCCGATTTTCGCGTCCTTGCCGGGTCCCGCGCGCGCCGCACCTGGGCGGGAAGGGGCGACCACGATTCCGGATACCGGGCCCTGCACGGCAAGCTCTGCGCAGAAGGCATCTTGCGGCAGGACGCCGACCACGCCATTTTCGCCCAGGATTACGCCTTCAATTCCCCTTCGGCAGCCGCCGCCGTTATGACCGGACGCCCCGCGAACGGCCGCACCGAATGGCGCCACGAGATAACCGGCCAGACCCTTGCCGAATGGGAAGCCGAGCAATTGAAAGACCTGCCTTCATGACCGCAGACCGCATCGCCCATATCGAAATCGACGACAGCGGCCTGCCGACCCCCACGCCCGAGATCGAGCAGGAACGCGCGGTCGCGATCTTTGACCTGCTCGAAGAGAATTCCTTCGTTCTCCAGACCGAAGGCGCGCCCGAGGGGCCGTATCGCCTGCACCTGGCGATCCGCGACCGGCGCCTGGTCTTCGAGGTGGCGACCGACGACACCCCCGCGGGTGCCTTCCATCTGTCGCTGGGCCCGTTCCGCCAGGTGGTCAAGGATTACTGGCAGATCTGCGAAAGCTACTTCGATGCGGTCAAGAAACTGCCGCCCAGCCAGATCGAGGCGATCGACATGGCCCGGCGCGGCATCCACAACGAAGGCGCGCGCATCCTGCAGGAACGGCTCGAAGGTAAGGCTCAGATCGACACCCACACGTCCCGCCGGCTTTTCACGCTGATCTGCGTGCTGCACTTCGGGTCCTGAGCGTGGGGGAAAAACCACAATCGGTGCTGTTTTGCTGCGACCACAATGCGGTCCGCTCGCCGATGGCCGAGGGGCTGATGAAAAAGCTGTTCGGGATGGAGATCTACGTTCAGTCCGCCGGGGTGAAGAACGATCTGGAAATCGACGGCTTCGCCATCGCCGTGTGCAAGGAGCTGGGGGTGGAATTGTCACGCCACCGCTCCCGTTCCTTCGACGAGATGCAGGAATGGGGCGATGACTTCGAAGGCTTTGACCTGATCGTGGCCCTCTCGCCGGCGTCGCAACGGCGTGCGCTGGAACTGTGCCGCCACGTGCATATCGACGTCGAATACTGGCCGATCATGGACCCCACGGGGCTGGGCGAATCCCGTGATGCCAAGCTGGCAAGCTATCGCCAGACCCGCGATCAGATCGTCGGCAAGCTGAAGGCCCGTTTCGGCTGATCCGCGCAGACCGGCGCGTCACGGTGCCGCCAGGGCCAGGGCGATTCCTTCGATCACACGCCGCACTTCGGGGCGGTGCCGGTCCGTGTCATGGGTCACGATCCATTGTTCATGGCTCAGCTCCGGCACCTCTGCGCCCCGCCGCGCCAGATCCGGTTGGGCGTCGCCGATGAACGTCGGCAGCAAGGCGATACCGCGTCCGGCCAACGCCAGGTCCAGCGCCGTGCGCGGCGCGGTCACCTCGCAGATCGCATCCGCCCCCAGGTGGCGGGCCTGCCAGCGGCCGGACGGCGTGTCGGCCAGCACCCTGATCCAGCGGTCCGGGGCGTCGGCGCGGGCATAGGGCGCAAAGCCTATTCGCGCGATCCGCCGCCCGGCCAGCCCGTCGTCCCTTGGTCGCGCATTGCGCACGCCGATGACCGCCTCGCGGTGGGCGATGTCCAAGACCGCTTCGGCGGACACAAAGCGCAGCCGCAGGTCTTCCCCCGCGATCCCGTCCAGCCGGGGGATCAGATGCAGCACGGTCCAGGTCCCGGCAGAGATCTTGACCAGCGGTCGCTGCGCCCCCGGCGCTGGTGCGGTCACCCGGACGATCCGCGCCTCCACTTCGGTCAGCGCGTCCAACAACGCCCGTCCGTCGGTGGTCAGGGCATAGCCCCGGTCGTGGCGCAGGAACAGCTCCCGCCCCGTCGCCCGCTCCAGCGCCAGCATCCGCCGCCCGATGGTGGCCGGGGACCGTCCGGTCACGCGCGCGGCAGGCGACAGCCCCCCCTCCCGTGCGACGGACAGGAACAGGCGCAGGTCGCGCCAGTCGAGGTCGGCCAATGCTTCATTCATGAAAAGACCTCTTCAAATCCGCTCATTCCGGGGCAGAGGCTGTCTTGTTACCCTGCCTGCGTCAACTGCCCTGCACTGCCGCCCCGGAGGCCCCCATGTCCTGCCCGATCCCACCACCCCGCCCGTTTCCAAACCGGCGCCCGTCTCAGGCCGCCCGCCGCGAAGATGCCTTCTACGTGCAGCATGGAACCCGGACCGCACGGCTCATCCTGTGGTTGCTGGGCGGGGCAGGGCCGGGCGGGCCGGGCGGGCTGATTCACCTGCCCTGGGTTTTCCCCCAAAACGGGAATTCCGCCCCGGCAGATGCCCCCAAAACGGGGCAAAACAGGGCAAGACGCTTTGCCCCTTGAACTCTTGCAGAATTGGTCCCATCTAACCGCATCCCGCCGCACAGACGCGGCAGCACTCTAGGAGAGACCATGGCCAAGGAAGAGCTTCTCGAATTTCCCGGCGTCGTCAAGGAACTCCTGCCGAATGCGACATTCCGGGTCGAGCTCGAGAACGGTCATGAGATCATCGCGCATACGGCTGGAAAGATGCGGAAAAACCGCATTCGTGTTCTGGCAGGCGACAAGGTTCAGGTGGAAATGACCCCCTACGACCTGACCAAGGGCCGCATCAACTACCGCTTCAAGTAGGGCGGGGGCTTCCCGTCATGCCGCGCCTCATCCTCGGCTCCGGATCGCCCAGGCGATTGGAATTGCTTGCGCAATTGGGATTGATCCCTGACGATGTGCGGCCTCCGGATGTCGATGAGACACCGCTGAAAGCCGAACTTCCGCGCGTATATTGCGAGCGGATCACCCAGGCCAAGCTGGCCGCCGTCGTCGCGGATCCCGATGACGTCGTTCTATGCGCCGACACGACGGTCGCCCTCGGCCGACGGATCATGGGGAAACCTCAAGATGCTGCACAAGCTGCTGATTTCCTGACCCTTCTGTCCGGTCGGCGCCATCGCGTGATCACTGCTTTGGGTGTCCGTCGCGGTGACAAGACGTGGTATCGCACCTCGGTCTCTGCCGTTCGCCTGAAACGCCTGTCCGAGGCGGAGATCGACGGCTATCTCGCTACCAGGGATTGGCAAGGGAAAGCAGGCGGTTACGCCATCCAGGGGCCCGCCGCCGCCTTTGTCGCCTGGATCGAGGGCAGCCATTCCGCCATCGTCGGTCTGCCCCTGTTCGAGGCGGCCAACCTGTTGCAATCCGCCGGTCTAAAGGTCTGGAAATGAACGCATATCAGATCATCCTCGGTCAGGTCGAAGACCGCCGCGCCGCCGCCCTGATGCATGAGGGGCGGTTGCATGACCTTCTGATCGACCCCAGGGGCGACACGCCCGCCATCGGTGCCGTCTTCCGCGCCGTCTGCGACCGTCCCGTCAAGGGGCAGGGTGGCATGTTCCTCAAGCTGGGGGATGGTCAGACGGGCTGGCACCGAAACGCCAAGGGGCTGATTCCCGGACAGGAATTGCTTGTCCAGGTCACTGGCCACGCCGAAGCGGGCAAGGCTCTGCCGGTCACTGACCGCGTCCTGTTCAAGTCACGCTATTGCATCATCACGCCCGAGGCGCCCGGCCTGAACGTCGCTCGGTCCCTGAAGGACGAGGATGAGCGCGACCGCCTGCTCGAAATCGCCCACGACGCGCTCCCCGAGGATCGCGGCACGACCGGCGTTATCCTGCGCAGCGCCGCCAACGGGGCCGCCGCTGAGGATATCGAAGCCGACCTGTCCGAAACCTGGCTGGTCGCCACGCAGGTTCTGGCCGATCCGGGGCACGGGCCGGAGCATCTGCTTGATGGTCCCGACGCGCATACGCTGGCGTGGCGCGACTGGCCCGAGGCGGACGTCTCCGAAGACTGGGACACGGTTCTGGACCAGTTGGAGGCCCTGCGCTCGCCAGAGGTCCGCGCCGGCGCGGCCACCTTCTACATCGAACCCACGCGCGCCTTGATCGCCGTCGACGTCAACACACCCGAGGGCGGCCCGGCGGGGGGGCTCAAGGCCAACCTGGCCCTGGCGCGCGACCTGCCGCGCCAGCTGCGTCTGCGCGGCCTTGGCGGGCAGATCGTGCTGGACCTGGCCCCCATGCCAAAGAAGGACCGCCGCGGTTTCGAGGGGGCCTTGCGCACTGCGTTCCGGGACGATCCAATCGAAACCTCGCTTATCGGCTGGACCCCGTTGGGTCATTTCGAGCTGACCCGTCGTCGCGAACGTCGCCCGCTGGAGACGCTTCTGTGAGCTGTCCGATCTGCCAGAAACCGCCAGCCCCAAAGTATCGTCCCTTCTGCTCGGCCCGCTGCGCGGACGTCGATCTGGGGCGTTGGATGCGCGGTGCCTACGCCGTTCCGTCCACCGACCCAGACGACGCCCTGCGCGCCATCGAAGAGGCCGAAGACGCCATCTTGCACGACCGAAAACCACATTGATGGTTTTTCGTCTGGACACCGTTTTCCGGCTGTCCTAGAGGAGGCGCACCCCGCGACGGACTAGCCCGTCGCACCCGGTGCCTGGGTAGCTCAGGGGTAGAGCAGTGGATTGAAAATCCTCGTGTCGGTGGTTCGATTCCGCCCCCGGGCACCATAATTTCTCCGTCAGTTACAGTTTTGCGAGGGCGCAGGAATCCGAGTTCCGCCTTGCGGCTCGGTTGGTCATCAGGACGCCAGTCATGATCAATTCCGCCTGCGAGCGGCATGGGCGCAATGAAGGCCTGCTGCCGGGGCGAATGTCGCGCGGAACCTGGAAACCGTAGACGTGCTGCCCTCGATGGGCGCGAACGTCTACGACATCCTCAAGCGTGACACGCTCGTGCTCACGAAGGCGGGTGTCGAAGCGCTGGAGGCTCGGCTGAAATGAACACCTATGATGTGATCCGCAAGCCGATCATCACCGAGAAGGCCACCATGGCCTCCGAGGCGAATGGCGTGGTTTTCGAAGTGTCGATCGACGCCAACAAGCCGCAGATCAAGGCCGCTGTCGAAGAACTGTTCGGCGTCAAGGTGAAGGCCGTGAACACGACCATCACCAAGGGCAAGGTCAAGCGTTTCCGCGGCCAATTGGGCAAGCGGAAGGACGTGAAGAAGGCCTATGTGACGCTCGAAGAGGGCAACACGATCGACGTGACCACCGGCCTGTAGGGGACCGTAGGGTGGGTGCAACCCACCTCCGAGAGAAAGAGGGGTTTAGCGCCGTCCCGGAGACCTGAGGCTGGCCCGGACCATCGCCAAAAGGTGCGCTCTTCGTCCGGGGATCTCCGGGGGAAAAAAGGGGCCATCGGAACGAGCCCGCAGGCGTCAATCCGGCGGGGGCGGGGCCAGGGATTGACGCAGGCATACCTCGGTCGGCACCTCGACCGAGGCGGGTGTGTCACCATCGCGAACCATCACGACCAAGGCCTGCGCGGCCAGGCGTCCCATGTCGGCATGGGGTACGCGCAGCGTGGTCAGGGGCGGATCTGCGATCAGCGCCAGCTCCATATCGTTGAACCCCGTGATCGATACGGCTTCGGGCACCGCAATGTCCATTCTGCGCGCTTGGCGCAGTGCCCCGACCGCCAACACGTCATTCGCGCAGAGGATCGCGGTAGGCCGCGGCGTGCGGGTCATCATCCTGGCGAAGGCGCGGCTGCCGGTTTCCAACCCATAGGGGGTCTCGATCACCTGCAGATCGTCCGGGTTCAAGCCCGTCGCCCGCATGGCATCGTGGATGCCGCAAAGCCGGGCGGTGATGCGGTCGTTGCCGCCTGACGGGGCCATGATCGCACCCAGCCGCCGGTGCCCGGCCGCCAGCACCGTCTCGGCCAGGCCGCGCATGGCGGCGCGGTTGTCGATGCCCACGGCGGTCCGCCCAGGTGCGGCAGGAAAAGCCCATGACGTCAGCGCCGGCACTCCGTGCAGGGCCAGAAAGTCATAGATCGCCGGGTCCCGGTCATCGCCGATCAGCAGCAGCCCATCCGCGCCCCGCGCGACCAGGGCGCGGATCTGTGTCTCTTCCTGTTGGGCGTCCCAACCGGAGGCCGCCAGCAACAGCGTGAAACCCTGCTCGGCCAGAACGTCCTGAAACGCCTGAATGCCGCCCGCGTACATCGAATTGCCAAGCGACGGGATGACCGCGCCGATCGTATTGGTGCGTTTCGCGGCCAGCGCCCGCGCGCCGAAGTTGGGCGAATAGCCCAAGGCGCGCACCGCCTCCAACACGCGTTCCCGTGTCGGGCCGACCACGCGTTCGGGGGCGTTCAGACAGCGCGACACGGTCGCCGTAGAGACGCCGGCGCGCGCGGCCACATCGGCGAGCGTGGGGGTGCGGGGCGGGCCTGCCATGGATGTCCTCGGGTTCTTTCCCACTGGGTCTATCGGATCGGGAGCGGCAATGTCACCGCTTGCATTCCCAGATGTAAGCGCTTACACGGAGGCGACTCAGCAGGTGGGGACGATATGGCGTGGCGAGCGGGATCAGTGGCATCAAACAGCCCTGGACACGTGATCGTCCCCTGCCATCGCCCGCGCGGGGTCACAGTTTCCGAAGGCTGCGGCCTGCGGCGACGTGTCGGATGCGGAGACCGGGGACGGGAGGCCCTGGTCCGCATCCGACACGTCGAACCTGTCCCATCTTTTCGCCCAACCGCGACCCAGGCCACAGGCCTGGCTCCGGCGGCCTCTACGCCATGACAATCCTGTAGCCCTGAGAGGACCAAGCCCCTTGGATATCGACAAGAAGATATGTGACGACCTGATCGCCAATGACGTCAGTTTCGTCACCACCGTGCCCTGCAAACAGCTGGCGGGCGTGATCGACGAGGTCGAGAACCGGCCCGAGATCTTCCACATTCCGTCCAACAAGGAAGACGAGGGCATGGGCCTCTGCGCGGGGGCGTGGATGGGCGGCAAGCGTCCGATGATCATCATGCAGAACACCGCGCTGGGCGTGACGCTGAATACGCTGGCGACGCTGACGCAGTTCTACCGGATGCCTCTGCCGATGCTGATCTCTTACCGTGGTGAGCTGCGCGAACCGGTGGCCTGTCAGGTCGAGATGGCGGTGCATACCAAGGCGTTGCTGGCTCAGCTGAACATCCCGACCTACCATTTCCACTGGCAGAAGGACGTGGAGGAGTTCGACAACATCCTGAAATACACCTTCATGGCCAACAAGCCGGTCGCGATCCTGACCGACGCAAACTTCTGGGGAGGCTACGGCGACTCATGATCCGTTCTGAAATTCTTAAAGAGATCGCGCCGATCCTGCGCGACCAACTCGTCGTCTGCAACATCGGTATCCCCAGCCAGGAACTGCACGCCATCGACGATCAGCCGACCAATTTCTACATGCTGGGCACTATGGGCCTGGCCAGCAGCATCGGTCTGGGCCTGGCACTGGCGCAGCCCAAGCCGGTGATCGTCATCGATGGCGACGGATCTGTCCTGACCAACCTGGGAACCCTGCCGACCATCGGCAACAACTGCCCGGACAATTACATCCTCATGATCATCGACAACGGCTCTTACGGGTCGACCGGGGATCAGCCGACATACACCGGCAAGAAGACCGACCTGGCCGGCATGGCCCGCGCGGCGGGCTGCGACACGGTGGTCGAGGTCCAGGACGTGGATACCGGACCAGCCCTGCAGGCGGCGTTGGACAGCGGCAAGGGCACCGTGATGATCGTGAAATGTGACAGCGGCAATGCCAAGATGCCGGTCATCACCATGGATCCCGTCGTCATCCGGCATCGCTTCATGGAAGCGGTGAAGGCCTGAGGCAAGGCGGCGGGCACGCGGGTGCCCGCCGCATCCGCCGCCGGAGCGGCGGAGCGAGAGGCGCTGCCTCTCGCGCTCTCCGGGATATTTAGGAAGCAGAGAAGCCATAGAGCCGTTCGGGCGTGCGGGTGAGGATCACCTCGCGCGTGGCGTCGTCGGTGACGACGTCGAGGAACGCCTGAAGCAAGATGCCCGCATCGGGGCGCGTGGCGTCCGCCAGCATCAGGTGTGGCCAGTCGGAGGCCCAGAGGCAGCCTTCGGGGTTGGCGCGGGCGAGCGCGTCGATATGGGTGGCGGCGGCGTCATAGGGGGCACCGCAGAGGCGATAGAGACCCGAGAGTTTCACATGGGCCGCGCCGTCTGCGACCAGGCCACGCAGGGTGTCGAAGCCGGGTTCGGTCACGCCAGCCGCCAGGTTCGGCCAACCGATGTGGTCGAATACCACGGGCACCGGAAGCGCGCGTACCTCTGCGGCCAGATCCGACATGTGCAGGTCGGCCTGTATCAGCATCTGCACGTGCATGTCCCGCGCGGCGAGTCGCGGGGCCATCGCCCTGACCCCGTCCCAGCTGAGAATCCCGCCGTGGATGTAGTTCAGGCGCACACCACGGATGCCGGTTTCGGCCAGGGCGTCCAGGTCCGCCTCGGTTGCGGCGTCGGTGACCAGGCCGATGCCGCGCGCGCGATCGCCCAGCCGTGCGATGGCGGCCTGGGTCACGGAATTGTCGCCGCCGTAGAGGATCGTGTGCACGATCACCACGCGATCCAGGCCCAGCGTGTCGAGATGGGTTTCCAGCCGCTCGGCCCAGTCGTCCAACGTGCCGGGGGCCGGGTCCTCGACGCGGCCGTCCCAGAGAGCGAATTCGCTGCCGAGCATGTGGACATGAGCGTCGCAGGCCCCCTTGGGCAGGGCGATGCCTGGCGCGTGGGGACGGGGGACGGGGGCGGCGGATCGGGGCAGGGGCATGGTTTTCCTTTCGGCGCAGCCTTTACGGTATCGGTCCGCTTGCATAGGCTTGCAAGAGGCCGCGACGGCCACCCAGAGGAGAGCGGACATGGCCGACGCAGGCTTCAAGACCCGAATGTTGTCAGGTGAGATCCTGGCCGGGACTTTCTTCAAGACCCCGGCGCACGAACTGGTTGAGGTGCTGGCGAAGTCGGGCCTCGATTTTCTGTGTATCGATGCGGAGCATGCGCCGTTCGACCATGGCCGGATGGATGTCTGCCTGGCCGTGGCGCGCGCGCTGAACTGGCCCACGCTGGTCCGGGTTCCGACCGGGTCCCCGATGGAGATCCTGAAGGCGTTGGATGGCGGGGCCACGGGCATCGTCGTGCCCCATGTCGATAGCGTCGAAAAGGCGCGCGCGGTGGCGCGGGCCGCGCATTTCGGCGAGGGCGGGCGGGGCTATGCCGGGTCGACGCGCTGGGCCGGGTTCGCCACGCGCGGCATGGCGGACGTGTTGGCGCAGGATGCTGAGACCATCGTGATCGCCCAGATCGAAGAGCCGGCTGGCGTCGAGGCCTGCGAAGAGATCGCGGCGTTGGACGGCATTGACGGGCTGTTCGTCGGCCCCGCCGACCTGGCGGTCTGCTACGGAGTCACGGACCAGAGCGCGGGGCCGGTCCGCGAGGCGATGGCGCGGGTCGGACGCGCGGCCAAGGCCAACGGCAAGGCGTTCATGACCTTCGCACCCAATGCCGCCGCCGGTCCGGCACTGCGCGACCTGGGGGTGACGATGTTCTTCGTCGCGTCGGAGCATGCCTTCATGTTGCAGGGTGCGCGCGCCACGGCGGAGGCGTTGCACGAGATGTGATATGCAAGCTGGCAGGTCCGCGGCGTCTTGCGACTTGGGCTGACGCCCCGGTCAGGAATGTTCTTCTGCGGCCGTGGCCGCAAGCGCCCGGTTGTAGACCCGCAGGGCATCGACGTGCAGCAGGACGCCCAGGACCTCGGGTGTCTCGGCCTTGTCGGTCAGGCGCACGACGGCCAGAAAGTCGGAACCGGACCTTTCGAACAGGGGCATCGCCGTTTCCAGGGTGTCGGAGGGGGCGACGAACAGCGCCTCGTTCACGGCGCGACGCACCCGGTCTTCGGCGGGGGCGCGGGGATGGTCCGGGGATTTCATCACCGAAGATACTTTGAACATCGCCAGCAGATAGGCCTGCGGCCCGGCGGCCAGGTGGATGCCGCGCCGTTCCAACTGAGTCAGGAAGAAACTGCGGTCGACCAGACGCGACGACAGGGCCGTGGACATCGACACGGCCACCAGAACGGCGAGCCCGGTTTGCCAGTCGCCCGTCAGCTCGAAGACGATCAGCGTGGTGGAAATCGGCGCGCCCAGCACCGCCGCCGCCACCGCGCCCATGCCCGCCAGGGCATAGAGCGTTTCGGACCCCGACACGTCGGGCAAGGTCGCGGTGGCCACGATGCCAAAGGCCAGGCCCGTCAGCGCCCCTACCATCAGCGCCGGGGAAAACACGCCGCCGCCCATCCGGCCCCCCATGGTGATCGACACGGCGGCAACCTTGAGCACGGCAAAAACCACCGCTTCATGCAGCAAGAGATTACCCGAAAGCGCGGCTGACGTCGTCTCGTAGCCGACGCCGATGATATGCGGAAACCAGATTGCCATGGCCCCCAGCAACAGGCCCGCCAAGGCCGGGCGCAGCATTGCGGGCAGGCGCAGGCGGCCCTGCAGGCGGGTGGCCAGATCCTCGACGTAAAAGATCGAGCGCATCAGGACAAAGGCCACCAGCCCGCAGGTCAGCCCCAGGATCAGAAATGCCGGAAGCTCGACGTAAAACGCCAGCAGGCCCGGTTCCGGCAGCATGAACTCTGTCCGTTCGCCGAAATGCAGCCGGGAAATCACAGACCCGGAGACGGCGGCGATGGTGATGGGCGCAAAGGCGTGGACGGCAAAGTGGCGCAGGATCACTTCCAGCGCGAAAAGCGCACCGGCGATGGGCGCATTGAACGAGGCGGCGACACCGGCGGCCACGGCGCAGCCCAGCAGGTCCCGCCCGGTGATGCCGTCGGCGTTGATCCGGTTGGACACCCAGCCTGCGATCATTCCGACCATGTGCACCACCGGCCCCTCGCGGCCCGAGGACCCGCCTGACGACAGTGTGATGAGCGATGCGCACATCGAAGCGACGCCGGCCCGTGGCTCGACCCGGCCTTCCTTCATGGCGGCGGCCTGAATGACCTCGGCGGGGCCACGCACGCGGGCGTCGGGGGTGAAACGGGTCAGGATGAAGCCCACGATCAGCCCGCCGAACGCCGGCAGCATCAGGACCCACCACCAGGGCAAGGTCGCCGCGAAACTGTGCAGGGTGCGCGGGTCTTCGGTGCCATAGAGAAAGGTCTGCAAAGCCGCGATCGCGGTCATGAAGGCCACCGCCGTATAGCCGGATGCGATCCCGACCAGCAGGGCGATGAACCAGAACTGGAACTGGGACGGCCCCCGCGTCAGGATCAGCTGCCAGGCGGCGCGCAGCCGCACCGAAGGCCGGACAGAAGGGGGGGATGACGGATCGGGCACCGCTGCTTGTCCTTTCGACAGCCCTTGTCCACAGTCGCGGGCGGCAGGGGAGGGCCGGACATGATCCCAGAGAATGCGCTCGACGAGTTGCGGGCAATGCTAGGCGAACGGTTGAGCACGGGAAAGGGCGATCTGGACCTGCACGGCCAATCCGAGACCTGGCATCCGCCGATGCCGCCCGACGCGGTTTCCTATCCGCGCAGCACCCAGGAGGTGGCGGACATCGTGGCCGTCTGCGCGCGCCACAACGTGCCGGTGATCGGCTGGGGCACGGGCACCGCGCTCGAGGGGCACGCGTCCGCGCCGCGCGGCGGGGTGACGGTCGATTTCCGCCACATGGCCGCCGTGCTGGAGGTGCGCGCGGAGGACATGCTGGTCCGCGTGCAACCCGGCTGCACCAGAGAGGCATTGAACCAGGAATTGCGGGCGACGGGCATGATGTTCCCGGTCGATCCGGGGGCCAATGCTTCGCTGGGGGGCATGGCGGCAACGCGGGCCTCGGGCACGACGGCGGTGCGCTACGGGACCATGCGCGATCAGGTCCGCGGACTGGAGGTGGTGCTGGCCGATGGGCGGGTGATCCGGACCGGGACCTTGGCGGCGAAAACCTCGGCGGGTTACGATCTGACGTCCCTGTTTGTAGGGTCCGAGGGAACGCTGGGCCTGATCACAGAGCTGACCCTGCGCCTGCACGGCCAGCCCGAGGCGATATCCGCAGCGGTCTGCGCCTTTCCCGATACCGGCGCGGCCATCGACACGGTCATCCTGGCCACGCAGATGGGCCTGCGACCAGCGCGGGTAGAGTTCCTGGATGCGGCCACGGCGCAGATCATCAATGACCACGACGGCGGCACCTTCGAGATGCGCCCGCATCTGATGCTGGAGTTCCACGGCTCTGACGCAGCGGTCGCCGAAGAAGCGGAGAGGTTCGGCGCGCTGGCAGCCGAGGCCGGAGGAAGCGGCTATCGCTGGGCCACACAGGTGGAGGACCGCAACCGCCTGTGGGCGATGCGGCACGCGGCCTATCATACAATCCTGGCGTCTCGGCCCGGATCGACGGCTGTGGTCACGGACGTCTGCGTCCCGATCAGCCGCATGGGCGAGGCCATCGATCGCGCCGCCGCAGAGATCGCCGCGAGCCCGATACCGGGTCCGATCCTGGGACATGTGGGCGATGGCAACTACCACGCAATTCTGCTGGTCGACCGGTCGTCAGAGACGGAACTCGCCCAGGCCAAACGGCTGTCGGATGCCATGGTCCTGCATGCGCTGGACCTGGGCGGGACGGCGACGGGCGAACACGGCGTGGGTCTTGGCAAACTGCATATGATGGCCCGCGAACACGGGGCCGCCTGGGACGTCATGGGCGCCGTCAAACGTGCGCTGGACCCTGATGGCCTGATGAATCCCGGCAAGCTGGTGCGGCAGAACTGACGGGATCAAATCCTTCGAAGGATTTGACCAGAGTTTTCGAAAACTCTGGCGGTGCCCGTTCTT
Source organism: Jannaschia sp. M317 (assembly GCF_025141175.1). Taxonomy (NCBI): domain Bacteria; kingdom Pseudomonadati; phylum Pseudomonadota; class Alphaproteobacteria; order Rhodobacterales; family Roseobacteraceae; genus Jannaschia; species Jannaschia sp. M317. The sequence goes on from NZ_CP081155.1 coordinate 1,749,021, forward strand.
GTGCGGGAGCCGTGCGCGACTGGCGTCGTCTTGGCGTGGCTGCCCGGGCATCTGTCCGCAGCGGGTGGCGGGTCAAACCCGCTCGACGGTCACCTTGTCGCCGTAGAAGGCCAGGTGCCCCTCGATCGCCTTGGCGTCCGGGTTGATCACGTCCCCATAGGTCCAGGCCACATCCGCAATCCGGGCCGACTGCCCGACGTAATGGAAATAGCTGGCGTCCCCTTTGAACGGACAGCGGCTGGTGGTGTCTGACAGCTCCAGCAGAGCCATCGCCACATCGGCGCGCGGAAAATAGATGACAGTGGGATAGTCGCCCTCGGTCAATGCCAGGGCGTTCCGGCTCTCGACGAGCACGCCATCTTCGCTGCGCACGGTCCAGACGCCCGCAGCGGGCGAAACGGTGATCTTGGCCATGATGTCTCCCTCGTTTGGGCGGACCGTAGCGGTTCGATCCGGGCGGCGAAACCCTAGAGACGTGCGGTCATCCGAAGCAGCCAGTCCCGATCCGCACCATCGAGCAGCGGGCCGATCTTTTCCGCAACGGTGGCGTGATAGCCATCGATCCACGCGCGTTCATCCGGTGACAACAGATCGGTCAGGATCAGCCGCCGGTCGATCGGCACCCAGGTGAGGGTTTCAAACCCAAGCATGTCCCGGTCGTCGCCGCCCTCGGGGCGCGGGGCTTCGATCACATGGATCAGGTTTTCGATGCGAATGCCAAAGGCCCCTTCGCGGTAATAGCCCGGTTCATTCGACAGGATCATGCCGGGTTGCAGGGGCACCTGGCTGACGCGGCTGATCCGTTGCGGCCCTTCGTGCACGCCCAGATAGACACCGACCCCATGGCCGGTGCCATGATCGTAGTCCCGATGCTCCGACCAGAGCGGTGCGCGCGCGAGGGCATCCAGGTGACATCCCGCCACGCCACGTGGGAACCGCACGCGCGAAACCGCGACCATCCCCTGCAAGACGCGGGTAAAGGCGTGGGCGATGTCCCTTGGCGGGGCGATCAGCGGCACGGTGCGGGTGATGTCGGTCGTACCGTCAAGATACTGTCCCCCCGAATCCACAAGAAGGACGGGATCCCCAGCCAAGGGGCGATCGGTTTCCTCGTTCACGCGGTAATGCACGATCGCACCATTCGGGCCAGACCCGGCAATCGTCTCGAAACTCACGTCCCGCAACTGGTTCGTGTCCCGGCGGAACTGCTCCAACGCGCGCACGACGCCGATTTCCGTCAGATCGTCGGGGCGATCCTCATCCAGCCAACGCAGGAAGCGCACCATCGCGGCCCCGTCGCGCAGATGCGCCTGGGTCGTGGCGGCGATTTCTGCGGTGGATTTGACCGCCTTGGGCAGGGCCAGGGGGTCTGTCACGGCGACAGGCTGCGCCAAGGCTTCGGAAATCGCGACTGGGCAACTGGACGGATCATAACCAACCGCCCCCGAAAGCCCGGCGAGAAGCGCCGCGAACCCCTCGGGTGCGGTGACCCGAACGTCGGGACCCAGATGGTCGATGACCGCGTCCACTTTCGTCGGCGCACAGATCAGGTCGACGCTGCCATCGGCAAAGACGACGCCAAAGGCCTGGGCCACCGGCGTCCTCACGATGTCCGAGCCGCGGATGTTCAAAAGCCAGGCCAGCGCGTCGGGCTGGTTCGTAACGAAGGCGGTGATCCCCGCTGCGCGGACCGCCTCGGCGATCTGGGCCCGCTTCTCGGCGTGAGACCGACCAGACAGGGCTTGCGGGTAGACGGACATGGCCCCCGCGGGCGCGGGCGGCCGTTCGTTCCAGACCGCATCAACGCCGTTGTCGCAGGCCACCATTTCGATCCCGGTCAGCGCGCGCAGACGGGTCAGCTCCGCCTCCGTATGCAGCCAGGGGTCAAAACCGACGCGTCCCCCCTTGGGCAAGGCACCCGGCAGCCAGTCGGCCAGTCCGGTTCCTGGCCAATCGACAGTCTCGAACGTGTCGGGGTCGGTCTGGACCTTCACCTGAACCGAATAGCGTCCGTCGGCGAAAACGGCCGCGCGATCCGCGAGGATGACGGCAAAGCCCGCCGACCCGGTGAACCCGCTGATCCAGGCCAACCGCGCGTCGCAGGGAGCGACGTATTCGCCTTGATGGGCATCCGCGCGGGGGACCAGAAACGCGTCCAAACCCTGCTCGTTCATCCACGCACGCAGCCGGGCGACGCGTGGAACAGCATCCTGTGGACGGGCGGTCACGTCGAAGGTCTGAAACAAGGCGCGTCTCCTCTGGCAGGTGGTGGGGCTGACCGCCCCGAGGCGCAGTCTTGCAGCCGCGCGGGCGAGGGGCCAGCCCCTCGCGCTCCCCGGGATATTTCAGAAGCAGAGAATAGGGAAACGCGTTGTTAACTTTGGTCTGTCAAACACGAAGGCGCGGGACAGGCTGGGAAGCCGATGACCGCAAGCGGAGAAGCCCCGCCGTCACGTGGCTGTGCCACCGGGCGGTGGGGTGGACCGGCGTCTCTGCTTTCCAAGTATCCCTGCCGGAGGCCCGGCCCGCAGGGCCGAGACAAACAGGAAAGCGCCGAAGGCGCCCATTTTGATCAAATGCTCAGGACGCGCGGCGCAGTCCCATGGCCCGCGCCCGTTTGCGCGGGTCCGCATCGAACAGCGCGGCCAGTTGTTCGGTCATCGCACCTGCCAACTGCTCCACGTCGGTGATCGTCACCGCGCGGTCGTAATAGCGCGTGACATCGTGGCCGATACCAATCGCCAGCAGTTCGACCGCCTTGCGTTTCTCGACCATGGCGATGACGTCGCGCAGGTGTTTTTCCAGATAGTTGGCCGGGTTCACCGACAGGGTTGAATCGTCCACCGGGGCCCCGTCCGAGATCACCATCAGGATCTTGCGCGACTCCTGCCGGGCGACCATGCGGCGGTGCGCCCATTCCAGGGCTTCGCCGTCGATGTTTTCCTTCAGCAGGCCCTCTTTCATCATCAGGCCCAGGTTCGGGCGGACCCGACGCCAGGGGGCATCCGCCGATTTGTAGACGATATGGCGCAGATCATTCAGGCGGCCCGGCTGCTGCGGGCGGCCGTCCTTGAGCCATTGCTCCCGGCTCAGCCCGCCTTTCCAGGCGCGGGTGGTGAAGCCCAGGATTTCGACTTTGACGCCGCATCGCTCCAGCGTGCGCGCAAGCACGTCGGCACAGATCGCCGCGATGGAAATCGGCCGTCCCCGCATTGAGCCGGAGTTGTCCAGCAGCAGCGTGACGCAGGTGTCGCGGAACTCTGTGTCGTGTTCCATCTTGAAGGACAGGGGCGTCGTCGGATTGGCGACCACACGCGCCAGCCGCCCTGCGTCGAGAATGCCTTCTTCCAGGTCAAATTCCCAGGACCGGTTCTGTTGCGCCTGCAGGCGGCGTTGCAACTTGTTGGCCAGGCGCGATACGGCACCTTTCAGCGGCTCAAGCTGTTGGTCGAGATAGGCGCGCAAACGCTCCAACTCGGCGGGTTCGGCCAGTTCCTCCGCACCGATGATTTCGTCATGAGCGGCGGTGTAGACGGCATAATTCGGGTCGGCGTCCGAGACGGGCTGTGGCGGGGGCGGATCCTGGGCTTCGTCGGACTCGGGCATTTCTGCCTCTTCGCCCTCTTCCTGATCGGCCATGTCGTCCATGGACACCTGGGCCTGCGATGGATCGTCCTGCTGTTCCTGGCTCTGCTCGGGCGAGGCCTCGGCGTCCTCTTCCTCATCGTCGGAGCCGGTGGAATCGGGTTCCTCCTCCTCTTCCTCTGCCGCGCCTTCGTCGTCCTGATCCTCGTCTTCCATGTCCGGGTCGTCGCCCAGTTGGTCGCCGTACCCCAGATCGTCGATCAACTTTCGGGCCAGTCGCGCAAAGGCGGCCTGATCGGACAGCACGCTGTCCAACCCGTCCAGACGGTCGCCGGTCGCGCCCTCGATAAAGTCGCGCCACAGGTCGAGAACGTTTTCCGCTCCTTTGGGCAGGGCGCGGCCCGTGGCCATCTGCCGGATATAGTAGCCCGCGGCGGCGGCCAGCGGGGCCTGCGCCTTGTCGGTAATCTCGCCGTATCCCTTCCGGGCGGCCTCGACCCCGATCTTGGCGTCGATGTTGCCCGCCGTGCCCGGCATGTCGCGGGCGCCCACGGCCTCGCAGCGGGCGGTTTCCATGGCCTCATACAGCTCTCGCGCCATGTTGCCCTGGGGCAGGTATCGCGCGTTAGTGCCGGCGTCGTGGTGGCGGTGGCGCAGGGCGTAGGCGTCGGCTGTGCCGCGTGCCAGCAGGATCTCGTCCCGGGTCATGCGGCGCGACACCTGGGGCAGGCGCACGGCGTCATTCGTCTGCCCCGGAGGGTCGACGGAATAGGTCACCGACAGGTCGGCATCGTCGGCCATCGTCTTGGTGGCTTCGGCGAGCGCCTTCTTGAACGGATCGGCGGGGTTGTCGTTGGGCTTGACCATGGGCGGAGAGTTCCTTCTTTTCCGGTCCGAGCGCAAGGGCCGCTCTGCCAGGTGGGGACGGATCCATGCCAGCTTTTGTGATACCGGACAGTCGACGTGTCATGTCCTGGACGGAGCTGCCGGGGCCGGGCGTTCCGATCCTGGCCTTGCCCGGGATTGCCATGCCGGGCGCGCCGGGCCTGGTCCCGGTCTTTGCACAGGCCCCCCTGCGGGGGCACGCCGCAATCCTGCCGGACCTGCCCGGCACCGGCGGGAGCGAGGCTTTGGCCTCTCACGACATGCCCGCGCTGGCCCGCGCCATCGCCGCGCTGCTGGATCATCTGGGGGTCGGGGCGGTTCCGGTTTTCGGCCATTCCCTGGGCGGGACCGTCGCGATCGAGTTGGCGCGGCTGCGGCCTGACCTCGTGTCCCGGCTGATCGTGGCCGAGGGGAACCTGACGCCCGGAGGTGGGGCCGCCACCCGTGCGATTGCGGGTGTCCCGCTGGCGGATTTCCTGGCGACGGGTTTCGAGGCGGCCCAGGCCAAGCGCCGCGCGGCAGCCGAGGCGGGCGATGCCACGGCTGCCTACCTGTTCGCAGGTCGGGCGCAGAGCGATCCTCGGGCGCTGCACGAAACCGCCAGCGCCCTGGTCGACCTGGACCCGACAACCGAGGTGGATTTTCTGTCGATGACCCTTGCGCGGACGTTTCTTTATGGCGCGCGCAGCTTGCCCGGAAACGCACGTCAGGCGGGGCCCGATACGCCGGATCCTGCGCGCCTGGCCGCCCATGGCATAGTGACCGACATCGTGGCCGGGGCCGGGCACCTGATGCCCTTCGACGCCCCTGCGGACACTGCCCGCGCCGTCGCCGCCCACCTTTAAGAGCGTAGAAGCCTGTCTGTGCAGCCCCGTATCAGGTGATCCGCGCGTCTTTGTGCCTGGACTGCCCGGTCAGGGTCGGTTCCGAAAGCCGCCGTCGTCAGCAGGGCCCAGTGAACCCGTTTTGCCGATACGCGTAGCGACAGCGCCTCGCGCCCGCCGTCCGGCGGGGTCACGGCGTCCAGGATCAAGACCATTTCCTCGCGCAGCTCGGCCGTTTGCGCGGCCTCGGGTGCGCCGATGAGCCACTGAAACTCCATCAAGGCAGAGAGGCGGCCCGTGCATCCGGCAAAGAAGGGCAGGGGTGGGCCGAACAATCCGTCGCGCGCCTCCGCCTGCCCAACTGGGATCAGGGTGAAGCACAAAACAAGAAGACCAATACATATCGTGCCCATGAAGTAATCAATAAGGCAAAAATAACGCACGCCAAGTGTGCAGTTTATAAACTTGTCTCGGCGTGCCCGGCCCGCATCACAAAAGAAACCCCCACGCGCCGAGGGCACGCGGGGGGGGTAGGGCCATCAGGCCGGTGTTGATCTGTGACTTAAAGCCCTAGCCGAGCGCCATGCTCACGGCGCTTTCGGGTAGTTCTTCGTCAAAGCAGCGCTGGTAGAATTCGGCCACCGTCTGCCGCTCCAACTCGTCGCATTTGTTCAGGAACGACAGGCGGAATGCATAGCCGACATCGCGGAAGATCTCTGCGTTCTGGGCCCAGGCGATGACCGTCCGGGGCGACATCACCGTCGACAGGTCGCCGTTCATGAACGCCGTCCGCGTCAGGTCGGCAACGGTCACCATCCGGCTGATCGTCTGGCGACCCTTTTCGGTGTTGTAATGCGGCTGCTTGGAAATGACGATATTCGTCTCGGCGTCATGGCTGAGATAGTTCAGCGTGGCGACCAGCGACCAACGGTCCATCTGGGCCTGGTTGATTTGCTGGGTGCCGTGATAAAGGCCCGTGGTGTCGCCCAGGCCGACGGTGTTGGCCGTGGCGAACAGGCGGAACGACGGGTGCGGCGTGATGATCGTGTTCTGATCCATCAGCGTCAGCTTGCCGTCATGTTCCAGAACCCGCTGGATGACGAACATCACGTCGGCACGGCCCGCGTCGTATTCGTCGAACACGATGGCGACGGGGTTGCGCAGGGCCCAGGGCAGGATGCCTTCGTGAAATTCGGTGACCTGGACGCCGTCCTTCAAACGGATCGCGTCCTTGCCGATCAGGTCGATGCGGCTGATATGGCTGTCGAGGTTGACGCGCACGGCGGGCCAGTTGAGGCGCGCGGCCACCTGCTCGATGTGGGTCGACTTGCCGGTGCCGTGGTAGCCCTGGATCATCACGCGACGGTTCCAGCCAAAGCCCGCCAGGATCGCCAGCGTGGTATCGGGGTCGAACTTGTAGGTGCTGTCGATCTCGGGCACGCGGTCGGTCGGTTCGGCGAAACCCTTGACCTTCATGTCGCTGTCGATGCCGAACACCTCGCGGACGGACATTTCCGTCTGCGGTTTGGCGTCGATATCCATGTTGCCATCAGCCATCGGGGTCTCCTTCGTGTCCGCCCGTTCGATTGCCCGATATCCCTCCGGGTCGCAAGGGGGGCTTTGGGCTGGTCGCAAGGCCGATTGGCCCTATAGCTATGGCAGGGGGGCATCGTATGGATGATCGCGTGCAACGGATAGAGGGTTGGCTGGCCGGTGCCGCCACTGGCGACCGGGCCGCGTTCCGCAATCTTTATGACGCCACATCCGCGAAACTTTTCGGGATGTGCTTGCGTGTCTTGGGCGACAGGGTCGAGGCAGAGGACGCGCTGCAGGAGGTATTCGTGAAGATCTGGGACAACGCTCACCGTTATCGCGCGAACGGTCTCAGCCCGATCACCTGGATGGCGGCGGTGACGCGAAACCATTGCATCGACCGCCTGCGCCGTCGTCGTGCCGGGCGTGCGGAAATGCCCCAGGACGACATCCTGGCCGACCTCAGCCCCGGCCCCGAAGCCCTGAGCGTCGCCCAGAGCGAGGCGCGTGCCATCGTCGCCTGTCTGGGCGAATTGGCACCCGACCGCGCCGAGGCTGTCCGCCGCGCCTATCTGGACGGTGAGACCTACGCCGAGCTTGCGGCCCGGTTCGAGGTGCCCCTGAACACCATGCGCACCTGGCTGCGCCGCAGTCTGCAGGCCCTGCGCGCCTGTCTGAGCGCATGACCGGTTCTGCGGACATCCCCGATGACGACGCCGTCCTGATCGGCGAATACGTGCTGGGCCTGCTCCCGGAGGCGCAGGAACAGACCCTGGCCCGCCGGTTGGAAAGAGAGTCGGAATTGCAGCTGCTGCATGCGGTTTGGCAAGAAGATCTGCAAAGACTGGCCGCCGGGCGCGACGTGCCACCGCCCGTCCACCTGCGCCCCCGGATCGAAGCACGGCTTTTCCCCGAGCGCGCGCCCGCCCGTCGCGGCTGGTTGGGCTGGGCTGCCTTGCTTGGGGTGCCGATTGCGGCCTTTGCGGTGTCGTTCGTGATGCTGCAACCGACCGTCGTGCCCTTTGCCCCGACCCAGGGCGCGGAAATCGCGAGCGCCGAGGGCCTGGTCCTGCGGGCCCGCGCCGACGCCGACCAGATCGTCGTGACCCGCGCGGCGGGCACCGCACCGCCAGGCCGCGTGTTGGAATTGTGGGTGATCGCAGGCACCGCGGCCCCCGTGTCGCTGGGCCTGCTGCCTGCCGAGGGTGACTTGCGCCTGCCTCGTCCGTCCGTTCTGGTTGCGGGCGTGGTGCTTGCCGTCTCGTCCGAACCGCCGGGCGGATCCCCCACCGGGCAACCGACCGGTCCGGTTCTGGGAACCGCCCCGCTGGCGGACCTGTAACAGGGCAGGGATGCATAGCGGTTGAGACCCTTTGCCGCCCGTCGTTCGGACCGGGGCGAATGGCCGCTTCGATGACCTAATGTGCGACCACGCCAAGCTTGTCGGGATTTCGCATGATATAAATCCACGCGATCTTGCCGGTCTGATCCGGGGCAAGCGTGGTGACCGACTCAATCTGGCCGTAGGAATAGCGCAGCAGAGCCGGGTTGGAATTCACGACCGACATCTGGTTCGTCCAGCCCTGTTCCTCTTTCGCTCTCTCATACAGCGCGCGGAACACCTGCATGATCTCGGCCCCGCCAGACAAAGGCCGCCGCGCCGCGCGTTTCTTGGCACCACCATCTGAAATCGCAACGGAATCGGGTGCCAGCAGCGACAAGGCCGCGTCGAAATTTTCCGCCATGATGGCCATGAAGAAACGCTGGCTCAGTTCGGCGATCTCTTCGGGCGTGGCATCAAAGCGGGGACCGGTGTCTTGCAGCTTCTTTTGTGATCGGCTGACAAGTTGGCGGCAGGCCGCCTGCGTTGTGCCCAGAGTGTCCGCGAGCTCTGCGTAGCTGGCATCGAACGCTTCCCTGAGAATAAAGGCCGCGCGTTCCTTTTCGGTCAGCCGTTCCAAGGCCCAAAGCAGCGCCAGTTCGCAGTCCTGGGCCAATTCGAAGGGATGGTCAGACGCTTGGGGGTCTTGATGAACAAGGGGTTCGGGCAGCCAGGGGCCGACATAGATTTCGCGTTGGCGACGGGCGGAACGAAGGGTGTCGATTGCAATGTTCGTGGCGACCTTGCGCAACCAGGCCGCAGGATTGTCGATCTTGTCGATGTCGGCGGCCGCCCACTTCAACCAGGTATCCTGCACGGCATCTTCCGCCCCGGCACGTTCCCCCAACATGCGGTAGCACAGCGACATCAGCTTCGACCGTTCGGCTTCGAATATGTTCTCAAGCATCTTTATGGGTCCGGTCGGCCTGTATCTTTTCATGTCCGACCTGAACGATGCTGCACGCCTGGCCAAAACCCAATCCACGTTTCAGGACCGGATATATCCGGCCACTGGATGCGGCAATAGACGCCGTCGTGACCGCGACGGGACCGAAACGGGTCTCAATTTCTGCCCTGAGGTTTTCGAGATCGGGGGAATCGTCGATCGCGGCTTGGGCAAACCGAAAACCAAGCCCGACATCGCCCGCAGCGGCGGCATCGCCCTGCAGACAAAGCGCAAGCTGATCTGGGGAAACCTGCACCTCCAGCGCCATATCGATGACAAGCTGCACGCATGGCCCGCAATCGCCGTCCAGTGTCGACCCCAGCATCGCACCCGCCCAGACATCCCGCACCTCTTTCGGCCCCCGGAACTGACTGTAGAGGGGCAACAAGGACAGCCGCACTCCGGCCGCAGAAGACGTCTGGACGACGTGGGACATGTAACTGGCGTCATATCCGTAACGCTTTGCGAACTTTCGAATACCCATGTTCAGAAGATAACGGATCATGACGGGCTCTTTTCAGATTGAGTATTGATCGCTGCGAAAAACGCGAGGAAGGCGGGCGTCTGAATGCCCAGCAGGTTTGTCAGCGCGATGATGTCGAAGGGGGCGCCGCGGTGGATCCAGATCCAGATGTGAAACAACGCATGCAGGACAAGCCATGTTGCCCCGCAGAGCCCGGCGGACCTATCGTTCCTCAGGCCAGCCCAGAGCAATGCTGCACCGCTCGTCAGGTAGGCAAGCGCGACATCCTTCGCAAAATGAGAGTTGAGCGGGCCAGTCAACGCAACACCCGGTACGCTGTCATACCAGTGTTGCGTGGCAGCCCCGATATGAACCCCTGTCGCGAGGGACAGCACACCAACGCCGATCAAGATTTGCCTTTGCATTACGTCTCCAAAAGTTCGGTTTCACAGACATGACGGTCCGGCCCGGCGTTTTGTGACGTCGGTTCGACATTTTGATTGCAAACGGTGACGCATCACCGGGCAGGCCGCCCTGCGTCCCCCGCATCGAGCGGAACCTTGCCCATGACCCGAGGTTTTCGGGGCGTCCGACCTGCCAGAAACGCACGGGGCCGTGCCAGCCGTCGATTGGACCGTTTGAGACCCTGCGCAGACCGGCTAGGCTGCTGGCATGAAACGGATCGTGATCCTTTGTGACGGCACCTGGAACCATGCCGACGCGCCGCATCCGACCAATGTGGTGCAGGTGGGGCAGGCGCTGGCCGCGCGCGGGGCTGACGGGTGGCCTCAGGTTCCCGTCTACGTCGAAGGCGTGGGCACCGGGCGGCGTGGCGTGACACCCGCGACGCGCGCGCTGGATCGGGCGCTGGGCGGGGCCATGGGGCTGGGTCTGATGGACAACGTGGTCGAGGCCTATCGCCACCTCGTGTTTCTGTATGAGCCGGGGGATGAAATCCATGTGTTCGGGTTTTCGCGCGGGGCATTCACGGCGCGGTCGCTGGTCGGGTTCATCAGGTTCACCGGTCTTTTGATCCGCGCCGATCTGCATCGCCTGCCCGAAGCTGTCGCCCGCTACGCGGAGCGCCGGATCGAAAGCGGCGCGCGCAGGCAGGCGCGCAACGCCGAATGGCGCGCGCGATTTGCGCCATGGTTCCTTGTGGATGAGGCGGACCGGGCGACCTATGCGGAGTTCGGGGCCAATCAGGCCGTGCCCCTCGACATCGCCTATCTGGGCGTCTGGGACACCGTTGGCGCGCTGGGCGTGCCGGGGCATTTCACCGCCGCGCCGCTGCTGAACCGCAAGTACACGTTCCACGATACCGACCTGTCCGCCATGGTCCGTGCAGCCCGCCACGCGGTTGCGTTGGACGAACGGCGCAAGGCGTTTCGCCCCACGCTCTGGACCAATCTCGACGGGTTGAACCCGCAGGGGGCCGCGCCCCGGTATCTGCAACAGCATTTCGCCGGGGATCACGGCTCCGTCGGGGGTGGCGGCGATATTCGCGACCTCAGCGCGCTTGCGCTGGCCTGGGTGCTGGAGGGCGCGCAGGCGGCGGACCTGGACTTTGACGACACCGTGCTGGCGCGGATCCGGCGCGAGGGAAATCCGATGGGGCCGTTGATGAACAATACCGTGCCCAAGGGCGGGGCCTTTGCCGCGCTGATGCGCCGGTTCGGGGCCGCGCGGGATGCGGTGGCGCGGTTTGCGGACGTAAGCGAACCTGTCCGCGACCGCTGGACCTTCGAGACGAAGACACAGGACCGGCAACCCTATCGCCCAGAGGCGCTGGCCGCCTTGGGAGCGGAGTTCGAGGCCTGGGCAAAGGGGCGGCCCAAAGACCGCCCCGATGAGACATCTATTTGAAGTTGCGGCTGTCCTTCAGCTGATCCCAGGCCCAGACGACTTCGCCCAGCTGTTCTTCCTGGCTGCGGTCACCACCGTTCATGTCGGGGTGCAGCACCTTGATCAGCGATTTGTAGGCCTTGCGGATTTCGGCCTTTGACCAATCGTCCTTGGCCTCCAGGATATCGATCGCCTTGCGTTCGGTCGGGGGCAGTTTCCGGCCCACGACGCCCCGGCCCGGATTGCGGGTGGCGTTGTCACCCAGGACCGCGTGCGGATCTTCTATCCCCAGACGGGCCCAGGCGCGTTCCTCGATGGTCTTGCGGAACGGCTTGGTCTTTTGTTCGCGGGCTTCCTGCTGTGCGATCTCGGCCTCGGTGGCGCCGTCAAAGAACGACCACTTGGCGTTGTATTCGCGGACATGGTCCTTGCAGAACCAGTAGTAATCATCTGTCGTGTCACGACTTTTCGGTGCGCGGTACTGTCCCGTCTCGGTGCAGCCGTCATGTTCGCAAACCCGGGTAGAGGTTTCGAACGCGCCGGACATGCCCCGCTTGCCGCGCGGGTTTTTCTTTTTCGCGCTGGAGACCCGCATGTCGAAATTGAATGGGTCGTTCTTGGTCATAGCGCGTGCCCTCTTTCGGTCTGAGGCGGCAGAGTTTAGTCATTGCAGCGGCAGAGGGAAGAGGCGGAGCACGTATTTCTCATGACAATGGAACAGACCATCCACGACCGGCTGGAAGCCGCCTTTGATCCGGCGCATCTGGAGGTCCACAACGAGAGCGGCAAACATGCCGGTCACGCAGGTGATGACGGCACCGGCGAGAGCCATTGGCACGTCGTGATCTGGTCCAAGGCCTTTGATGGCCAAAGCCGAATCGCGCGGCATCGGATGGTGCATCAGGCGCTGGGCGATGTGATGGACCGCATTCACGCGCTGTCTCTGGATCTGTCCAACAGCGCCTGAACGGCAGGGGTGACGCGCGGGTGACCGACGGGTGATCCGCGTCGGACGTGGCGCGGCCTATTCGGCAGCGTGTTTCGGACGGGCGCGCGCCGCGAGGATGTCGATGACCTCGGCTTCCTGCATCTCCTGCTCTTCGAAGCCCTGCCATTCGGGCAGCGGCGCGTTGAGCAGAAGCGGCGGTTTCGGTTTCGCCTCGATCACGGGTTGAACGACCTGCGGCACCGCAGGTGCCAGCGAGCGGCGGAACACCAGCAGCGCGTGATAGCGGACCTCGGATCCCGTCAGGCCGACGCGTTCCTCGGCGGGCAGGGTATCGGCGCGCACGTATTCCCACCCCTGTTCGCCCATCCGGTTGAACAGCCGCGACATGGCCAGGGCAAAGCGCGCCTCGCCAGAGCGGACACCGCGCGCCTTCTCGCCCTTGCGGGGGGCGGGCACGACTCGGTACTCGAACGATTGGTGTGGGGTCACGTCTGCCATATTAACGCCATATTAACAAATGCTGCCCCAGAGTCGCCAGTCTTGCTGCGGACAGCGTGTTTCCGTTCGGGCGACGGTGCCGCGATGCGGGCAGGGTGTGCAGGGGGCGATCCGGTCAGAGGCCGACCGGCTGGGTCAGTGGCAGGGGCGCGTCATCGGCGGCCGGGATCGGGCGGCGAAAGACCAGCATCGTCATCGTCTTGGGCGCGGTCCCCGACAGGTCGGCGCTCATGTCGTTGGGCAGGGTGTCGGCGCGGACAAAATCCCAGCCGTCCAATGCCATGTCGTTGAGTATCTCGGTCAGGGTGTTCGCCATGCGCGCGGCGTCGGTGCGCAGACCGGGCACGCGCTCGCCCTTGGTGGGGGCGGGCAGGACCTGGAATTCATAGAGATCGGGGAGAGGGGCACGCGCGTGGAACATGCGCGGACCATACCGCAGGAAAGGCGGCAGATTTTGGGCGGTCGAGGGCGCAGGTCGCGACAATCCGCGTCAATTGCCTGCGACCGCCAGCTGACGTTGCGTCAAAGACCCAGCTTGGCGGCCACGATCTCGTTGATGGCCTTGGGATTGCCCTTGCCCTGCATCGCCTTCATCGTCTGACCCACGAACCAGCCCGCCAGTTTCGGGTTGGCCTGCGCCTTTTCGACCTGGGCGGGGTTGGCGGCGATGATGTCATCCACGGCCCGTTCGATGGCCCCGGTGTCGGTCACCTGCTTCATGCCGCGATCTTCGACGATCTGCGCGGGGTCGCCGCCTTCGGCATAGACGATCTCGAACAGGTCCTTGGCGATCTTGCCAGAGATGTCGCCCGCCTCGATCAGCTTGAGGATGCCGCCCAGCTGCGCGGGGGTCATCGGGCTGGCCTCGATGTCGCGCTCGTCTTCCTTGAGCTTGCCGAACAGGTTGTTGATCACCCAGTTCGCGCTGACCTTGCCGTTGCCCGATACCTCGGCCACCTGCTCGAAATAGGCCGCCGAGGCGGTGTCGGCGGTCAGCACGCTGGCGTCATAGTCCGACAGGCCGAAATCCTTGATGAACCGGGATTTCTTGGCGTCGGGCAGTTCAGGCAGCGAGGCGGCGATATCGTCGACCCAGCCCTGTTCGATTTCCAGCGGCAGCAGATCGGGATCTGGGAAATAGCGGTAATCGTGCGCCTCTTCCTTGGACCGCATGGACCGGGTTTCGTTGCGGTCGGGGTCATACAGGCGGGTTTCCTGGGTAACTTCGCCGCCCGCCTCGATGATGGCGATCTGGCGCTTGGCCTCGACGTCGATGGCGGCCTGGATGAAGCGCATGGAGTTCATGTTCTTGATCTCGCAGCGGGTGCCCAGATGCGAGAAATCCTGGGTCGCCTGATATTTTTCGTACTGGCCCGGACGGCAGACCGAGACGTTGACGTCCGCGCGCAGGTTGCCGTTCTGCATGTTGCCGTCGCAGGTGCCCAGATAGCGCAGGATCTGGCGCAGCTTGACGACATAGGCCGCCGCCTCTTCGGGGCCGCGGATGTCGGGGCGGCTGACGATTTCCATCAAGGCCACGCCGGTGCGGTTCAGATCGACGAAGGACATGGTGGGGTCCATGTCGTGGATCGATTTGCCCGCGTCCTGTTCCAGGTGAATCCGCTCGATCCGCACGGTGCGCGCGGTGCCGTCGCCCATTTCCACCAGCACTTCGCCTTCGCCCACGATGGGGTGGTAAAGCTGGCTGATCTGATAGCCCTGCGGCAGATCGGGATAGAAGTAATTCTTGCGGTCAAAGGCCGACGTCAGGTGAATCTCCGCCTTCAGGCCCAGTCCGGTGCGCACGGCCTGTTCAACGCAGAATTCATTGATGACGGGCAACATGCCGGGCATGCCCGCGTCCACGAAGGCCACGTTGCTGTTCGGCTCCGCCCCGAAGGTGGTGGAGGCCCCGGAAAAGAGTTTCGCATTGGAGGCGACCTGCGCGTGCACCTCCATGCCGATGACCAGTTCCCAATCGTCCCGCTCTCCGGCGATGACGCGGGGTTTCGGGGTGGGGAGCGTGTCGTCGAGCATGGGGCGGCCTCCGGGCGAATGTTGGGGGCGGGTTTACGCCCGGCCCGCGCGCGGGGCAAGCCGGGGCAGGGGGGCAGACGGGCCCCCGGACAGGAACTTTTGCCGAAATCGCAAACTGCTGCTATGGAGCGCCAGAGTTCCCCCGCCGTCTGCCACGTGCGGGGGGGCGTCGTGATGGCATCCATGGTGGCCGAACCCGGTTCGACCACTAGCTGTGGCTGGCCTTCACCTGTTCTGGAAGGTGCCTTGGGGGGCTGGATGAAGACGAATCGTTGTGTGGTGCTGGTGCGATCTCTTGTTGTGCTGGCTCTTTTTGCCGCGGCCGGCCCTGTTGCCGCAGATGTGCGCCCGGTGCCCCGCGCCGATCTGACCACCACGACCAGCAGCATGACCCTGACGCCGGGCCTGTCGGCCCCGCGCCTGGCCGCGCCCTTGCCCGAGGCATCGGCCCTGTCCCCCGCCGTGTCCGCCCGGCCGACCCCGCGCCCGCGCGTCGTGGCCGAAGAGATGCCGGACCTGCGTTGGGACCACATCAGCGGGTCGGCCCGTTGGACCCGCGCGGCGATGCGCGCGCTCGACAGTCACGGCGACCGCCTGACCGAGACGGTGCCCCGCGACATCGAACAATGGTGCCCGGCCTATGTCGAAGCCGACGAGTGGGGGCGCAAGGCGTTCTGGGCTGGGCTGCTGTCGACCTTGTCGAAGCACGAAAGCACCTATCGCCCGACGGCAGTGGGCGGCGGCGGGCTGTGGTACGGTCTGGTTCAGATCCTGCCGGCAACGGCGCGTGGCTACGGCTGTCAGGCGCGGACGGGCGATGCGCTGAAGGATGGGGCGCTGAACATGGCCTGCGCGGTGCGGATCCTGAACCACACGGTGCCCCGCGACGGCGTCGTGGCCCGTGGCATGCGCGGCGTGGCCGCCGACTGGGGCCCGTTCCATTCCACCCGCAAGCGCGAGGACATGCGCCGCTGGCTGATCCGTCAGCCGTTCTGCAACGGTCTGCACCGATCCGTGCGTCCCGTGGCGCGGCCTGACTGGCTACTGGAACCTGCGGGCGTGGTCGACGAAGTCCCCTTGTTCGTGACCTGGGAGCTGGACAAGGAGCTGTCGGGCAAGATGCCGCTTTGGTCCTCGGGCCAGAGCGACGTCGAAGGCTAGCATGCGGGCGGCAGGCGGGACAGCAGGCGGCGCATAGCGGCAGTCGCCGCTGAAGCGGTCGTCGGGTCGAAGCCGGGCCGCTGGTGCATCTCGGGCACCGATATCGTCAGCGCGGGCCGCTCCAACTTGCCATAGGTCACGGGCTCCGCGCCGGCGCAGGGCGCAAACGGGCCGCTGCCCGGCGGTGCGATCAGCAGAACCGCGCCGCACCGCGCCCTGGCGGACGTCCAGAACCGCCAGTGCAGCTCGTAGCCCGGATAGTCGGGCAGAATGACTATGAACCAATTGTCGCCATCGTAGTGGGCGGCGTTCAGGCGTGGCAAAGAGAGGCGAAGGGGGGCATCGGCAAAAGCCGCCTGCACCGCATTTGAAACCGCTTGCCGCAGAGCGCGCGTGGCCGGGTCCGGCACCTTGACGCCGCTGCTGGCCTGTTTGTCGATCGCCCGATCCAAGAAAGCCTGGCGATAGGAGAGGCGTTGCGGATCGCTCGGGTCCAACAGGTCGCGCATATCTTCCAGCGTGAGAGTATGATCGAAGCCCTCGGCCTGTCCGCCGTAAGCGGCGGGGGCGCAGAGCACGGTGCGGGCCTCGTCCCAGTCGCCCTCCGCCTCGCCCTGATCGGCCCAGAGACGATAGCGTTCATCTTGCCGAGTGCCGCCGGCGGCGGAGATCTTGTTTTCGATCAGAAGGGCATGGACCGCTTCGCCGCAGGGATAGCGCACCAGAAGATCACCGAACCCGTTGCCCTTCATCGAAGGTTGCGCCACGACCTCCTGCACCGGTCCGCCTGTCGGCAACCCAAGGTGGGCAAGGATCCGGGGCAGAAACTCGGGATCGCACGCAAACTCCTCTTCCAGCAGGTGATCGAGTCGGGCCTCCTGGGCCGATTTGCGGGGACGGTCGGTCATTTGAGCAGCAGCAGCCAGCCCGAGACGGTCAGCACCGAAGCCGCCGTTCCGATCAGAACCGACGAGGCGCTGATCCGCACCGCCCGCCCGTGCAGTGCCGCAAAGAGGTAGGCATTGACGCCCGGTGCCATCGCCGCGGTCAGGACAGCAGCCCGGAACTGACTTTCGTTCAGGTCCAGAAGGCGGCCCATGCCCCAGGTCCAGGCCGGATGCAGCAACAGCGCGATGCCACAACACAGCGCGATGCCCCGCGCGTCGCCTTCGGGTTTGTATTGCACCATGACCCCGCCCAGGCCGAACAGCGCCGCGGGCAGGGCGGCGCGGGCGATCAGGGTGACCGCCTCGTTCACGGGGGCGGGCAGCGGCAGGCCACTGAGGTTCACGGCCAAACCTGCCGCGACCCCCAGCATCAACGAATTGCGCGACAGCGATCGGGCGACCTTGGCCGCCCCGCCCAGCAGGCCCGTCCCCCCTGCGCGCACGGCTTCCATCGTCGCGGTGCCGGTCAGGTAGCAAAAGGCGGCGTGCAGCGCGATGATGGCGTAGTTCGGTTCCAGAGAGGCTGTGCCGAAGGCGCGCTCGGCGATGGGCAACCCCAAGAGCACGGTATTGGCGAACATTGCGGTAAAGCCCACGGCGACGGCGTCCTCTGCTCCGCGCCGGAGCCAGTAGAGGGTGCCAAGGATACCTGCCAGGAAACACACCATAGAGCCGGAATAATAGGCCGTCAGCAGTCGCCAGTCGAAACCCGCCTTGAGGTCCAGCGTCGACACGGCCAGGAACAACAGGCACGGGATGGCGAACCGCTGTGTGAAGACCATCAGCCCGTCGACCTGGCCCTGGGTGAACAGCCCGCGCCAGACCGCCAGGTAGCCCGCGCCGATGATCAGAAAGACGGGGACGGTGACAGCCAGGACGTCCAGCATCGGGCTAGGCGTCCATCTCGATCACCATGCCGTCCCAGGCCGGCGTGATGTGATCGGGGGTCTCGCCGTCAACGGTCGCCCAGTCCAGATCAACGTGCATGTTGGTCAACACGCCTCGGCGCGGTGCCAGGCGGGCGATCCAGTCCAGCGATTCCGACAGCGACAGATGCGACGGGTGCGACGCCCGGCGCAGGCTGTCCAGAACCCAGGTGTCCAGACCGGCCAGAAGCGGCAGCGACGCGTCCGGGATGTCGTTGACGTCGGGCATATAGGCCAGGTCTCCGATGCGTAGGCCAAGCGCGCTGATATCCCCGTGTTCGACCGGGATCGGCAGCACCCTCACCGGCCCGCCGGCACCGGGGATATCCACCGCCCCCTCCAGAGGGTGCCGCGTCAGGATCGGCGGATAGGACGATCCGGGGGGCGTCTCGAATATGTAGCCGAACCGGTCGGTCAGCCCCTCGAAGGTCGGTGCGTCTGCCCAGATGTCCAGCATCCGACGCTGGTTGAACACGATCATGCGCAGGTCGTCGATGCCATGGGTGTGGTCCGCATGAGCATGGGTCCAGACCACGGCGTCCAGGTTGCCCACGCCCGCGTCCAGCAACTGCTCGCGCATGTCGGGCGAGGTGTCGATCAAGACACGGGTGATCCCCGCCTCGCCGATCCGTTCGACCAGCAGAGAGCAGCGGCGGCGGCGGTTCCTGGGGTTCGTCGGGTCGCAATCGCCCCATTGTCCCCCGAGGCGCGGAACCCCGCCGGAAGAGCCGCAGCCGAGAATGGTGAAGCGCAATCGGGCCATGGGCGCTACATGCGCCGCTGGCGCGTCCGGGGCAAGGGGGCGGGCGTCGGGTCTTCTCTGCTTTGGAAATATCCCCGCCGGAGGCCCCCGGCCCGCAGGGCCGGAAAGAAGCTGGCGCGCGCCGAAGGCGATCCATTCGGTCAGAGGGGCGGACCGGTGCTATGGCGCAGCAGACAGCCTACACAGGCGTTCACCTCCTCGAAAATTGCTTGCCGCAGGCGCATCGCCTCTGACCAGTCGGTCAGGGTGGGCAGGGGCCACGCCACCGCCTCCAGGATTGTCTTTGCCTTAAACGCAGATTCTCGCCGTGCCGATCCGGAAGAGGACGAAGGCCGCCGCGCCAAGAATTCATCGGAGGCTTTGCGATTGCGTTGGCGATGCGTGCGGCCCTGCACCCCGGTCCGCAATCCGGCAATTGACGCGACCTGCGATGAACGGGTCAGAGGCCCGTTTCGGGCCCAATTGGGTCATGTCCGGGCGCGACGGCTGCGGATCCTGACTATTGCCGTGTCAGCCGGAGCGGCGCTGACACCCGGCACGCGGACCTGTGTCTTCTTCTCGGCAAAAATACTCCGGGGGTCCGGGGGCTGGCCCCCGGCCCGCTGCTGGCTCCGGGGGCGGCACCTGCTCCGCGTCAAAGCGGCCAGAACACCAGGATGGCGGGGACCGAGACGGCGACCACCAGGATCTCCAACGGCAGGCCCATGCGCCAGTAGTCGCCGAACCGATAGCCGCCGGGGCCGAGGATCAGCGTGTTGTTCTTGTGCCCGATGGGCGTCAGGAACGCGCAGGAGGCGGCGACCGCGACCGCCATCAGGAACGGGTCGGGGTTCACCTCCAGGGTCTTTGCCATCTGGATGCCCACCGGTGCCGCCACGATCGCCGTCGCCGTATTGTTGAGAACGTCCGACAGGGTCATCGTCACCACCATCAGGACCAGCAGCGCGACCCAGGCCGGTTGCCCGTCGGTGAGCGTCGTCAGCCACCCCGCGATCAATTCCGTCCCGCCCGATGTCTGGAGCGCCGCGCCCAGGGGGATCATGGATCCCAGCAAGACCACCACCGGCCATTCGATGTGATCATACAGTTCCTGCAAGGGCACGATCCGGGTCAGCACATAGGCCACGACCACGACGCCGAGCGCGACAGTCAGGTCGATCAGGCCGAAACTGGCGGCCAGGACGGCCAGCGCAAAGACGCCGACCGCGGGCCAGATCTTGCGGTTCTCGATCACCGCCAGGCCCCGGTCGGCCAGCGGCAGCGCGCCAAGCCAGTTGACCACATCCTCGGCGCTGTCCTTGGGGGCAAGCAGCAGCAGGATGTCGCCCGCGCGCACCTTGGTGCGGCGCAGCTTGTCGGTGATCCGCTCCCCCTTGCGGGAAATGCCCATCAGAACGGTGCGTTGCCGCCAGGCCAGCCCGATTTCCTGCGCGGAGCGGCCGTTGATGCGGGACGTGACGGGGACCACGACCTCGATCAGGTCCAGGCCCTGATCCGTCGCCTCCAGCAGGGTCATGCGGCGGTCGTCGGCAAATTCCAGGGTCTCGCCCGCGCGGAATTCGTCCAGCGCCTCGGGCAGGGCCTCCAGCACGATGGCATCGCCGGCCTTGAGCGTCACGTCGCGCGACGATCCGAACATCCTGCGCCCATCGCGGACCAGGCCCATGATCTGCGCATCGACCTCATCGGCCTGATCGCTGAGCGTGCGAAGCGGCTGCCCGATGTGCTTGCTGCCTTCGGGCACGGTCAGCTCGGCCACGTAACGCGCGGTTTCGGCGTCACCCCCGCTGGTGTCGGTCTGACCGCGCACGCCCGGGATCAGCCGCCAGCCGATCAAGGCCACGAACAGCAGGCCGATGGCGGCGGTCACCGCGCCGACGGGGGCAAAGTCGAACATCCCGAAGGCCTCGCCCAGCTGATCCTGCCGGATGCCGGCCACGATGATGTTGGGCGGCGTGCCGATCAGGGTGATCATGCCGCCCAGGATCGTCGCATAGCTGAGCGGCATGAGCGTGGCACCCGGCACCCGGCCCGCCTTGCGCGCCGTGGCGATGTCGACGGGCATCAACAGGGCCAGTGCCGCGACATTGTTCATGAAGGCCGAAAGCACCGCGCCCACGGATCCCATGATGGCGATATGCGCCCCGATCCGGCGGCTGGAATCCACCAGCGTCCGGGTAATAAGCAAGACCGCGCCCGAGCGGACCAACCCGGCCGAGACCACAAGGACCAGCGCCACCACCAACGTCGCGGGATGGCCAAAGCCGCTGAACGCGTCCTCTTTGGGCACGACGCCCAGGATGACCCCGAGCAGGAGCGCCGAGAACGCCACGATGTCATACCGGAACCGCCCCCAAAGCAGCATCGCGAAAACCCCGCCGAACAGGGAAAAGAGGATGATCTGGTCGGTGGTCATGGGGGTGCCCTTGCAAGGTTTCATGGATACCTAGGCCGCGCGGGGCGGCGCGCAAAGAACCGTTTGAATGCGGCGCGGGCAGAACGTCACCGGGCGCGCGTGGCGGGCCTGTCGCCGGGGTCAGGTCTTGAACCGCCCAGAGACATCGGATCAAGGACGACATGACGCGATTGCTCACGGCGACGCGCCCCTGCCGCGCCCGCCTGGCGCGGCAGGTTGGACGATTGGCCTCATGCCTTGCCGTCGCACAAGGTGACCAACGCAGGTCTGGCCCAGTTGCAGGCAACCGGCGCGACGGTCCCGCGCCGGACCTGGACGATGGCAGCAGGTCGCTGCGCCGGTGATGACCCCTACGGACGACAGGCCGTGCGTGACGGTATGCGATCCGTTCGACCGGACCCAGGTCATCCTGCCGGGCCCGTCGCGGATCAACGCAGTGATGGGCCGCACGCGCGCTCGAGACCCGGTCCGGCGGTCTTGCCGCCGCAACCCAATTGCGTCCCGCCCTGTCGCGGGGCTATACCCCCCGGAAATTGACATTCGGCGAGGACGGGACCCATGGCGGGACATAGCAAATGGGCGAACATTCAGCATCGCAAGGGGCGGCAGGACAAGATCCGGGCCAAGCTCTTTTCCAAGCTGTCGAAGGAAATCACCGTTGCCGCCAAGATGGGCGACCCTGATCCCGACAAGAACCCGCGCCTGCGTCTGGCCGTCAAAGAGGCCAAGCAGCAGTCGGTGCCCAAAGACGTCATCAGCCGCGCCATCGCCAAGGCCTCGGGCGGGGATGCCGAGAACTACGACGAGATCCGCTATGAGGGCTATGGCCCCGGTGGCGTGGCCGTCATCGTCGAGGCGATGACCGACAACCGCAACCGCACCGCGTCGTCTGTCCGGTCCACCTTTTCCAAGAACGGTGGCAACCTGGGCGAGACGGGGTCCGTCGGCTTCATGTTCGACCGCAAAGGCCAGGTGATCTATCCGGCCGCCGTGGGGTCCGCAGACGACGTGCTGATGGCCGCGATCGAGGCCGGTGCCGAGGACGTCGAAAGCGACGAGGACAGCCACGTGGTCTGGTGCGCCGACACGGATCTGAACGCCGTCTCGACAGCCCTCGAAGAGCAGCTGGGCGAGAGCGAGAGCACCAAGCTGGTCTGGCGGCCCACCACCACGACGGAGCTGGACCTGGATGGCATGCAGTCGCTGATGAAGTTGCTGGACGCGCTGGAAGACGACGACGACGTCCAGTCCGTCACCGCCAATTTCGAAGCCAGCGACGAGGTCATGGCGCAGCTCGACTGACCGGGCGTGACCTGGCGGTCGCCCTGCGGGCGGCTGCTTTTGCCTTGCGGCCCCCGGTCGGGGACCGCGGTGCCCCTTGGCAGCCCCCGGCGCGGGGCAGACACGGAACCCTTTGCGGGTCTGGCGGTTTTCCCCCGGAGGAGAGCTGCCATGCCACTGGAACCGACCGCCGACACCGCCCTGCCCGAGGTGCCCCGACTGCTGCGCGCGCTGGGATGGGTGGCGATACTCGGGTGTGTCGTCTTCGTGGTGGCCGTGGTGATCGGCGACATCGTCGTGCCCGATCACGACTGGATCGCCGACACCATCAGCGACTTGGGTGCCGGGCGCTATGAGCTGATCGCGGATAGCGGGATCTACGCCTTCGCCGCCGGATTGATCGCCTGTGCGGTGGGCGCGTCGCATGCGCATCTGGGGGGACGGCGCTGGAGCCTGGGGATCGGCGGGCTTATCCTGCTGGGGCTGATCGTCTTTCTCGTGGGGGCGCGCAACGAATATGGCGACAGCCACGAAGGCGGCGTCGTGATCCATCGCTATCTTGTCTACGCGCTGGGCTTGCTGTTTGCCGTGGTCCCCTGGCTGATGGCACCGGGGGCTGCGCGGGTGTCGCGGCGGCTGGCCCTGCTGTTCCGGGTTTCGGCCGTGCTTTGGGTGGGGGCCGCGCCGTGGTTCTTTTTCCTGCCGGACGGTTGGGATGGTCTCTATGAACGGGGGCTGGGCCTGCTGACCTTTCTGTTCGTGGTGCCCATGGGGCTTGTGCTGGTTGGTCGCGCGCGGGCCATTGCAGGGCGCTAGGCGGGACGCACGAGGGTGTGGCGGGCGGCCTGGCGCAGGGCACGGGTCACCGCGGCCAGGGCCGGAGCCATCGTGCGGTTCACCTGCCAGAAAAGCGGTGTATCCAGGTGCGTGCCCGGGACCAATTCCACCAGGCGACCTGCTGCGATGTCTTCTTGCACCAGTGAATCGGGGTTGAGGCCCCATCCCAGCCCCTCGCGGGTGGCTTGAACGAAAGGCCCGGGTGCCGGGATCAGGTGGGCCGGAGGGTCCACCGCCTGACCCGTCTGTCGCGCCATCCAGCGCATCTGCAGTCCGTCGAGGGCCGTGAACCGCAGGGTCGGCGCGCGGCTGAGCGCGCGGGCCGTGACGCCGTCCGCGAAATGGCGCGCGAACAGCGCAGGCGTGCAGGTGGCGCGGTAGCGCAGCGCGCCCAGAGACGTCACGTCGCAGCCGGGCAAGGCCGCCGCCTCGGCGGTGAGCGCGGCGCTGACTTCGCCGCGCCGCAACAGACCCGCACTGTGATCCTGGTCGATGACGCGGACGTCGAACCGGAAATCGGGGCAGGCGGCCAGGGCAGGGACGGCCCAGACCTCCAGGCTGTCGGCGTTCAGCGCGATGGAGACGGGGCGCGGGCCCGCGTCCTGGCCCAGGTCGCCGGCCAGCTCTGCCTCCAGCGTGGCGACGTCGCGGGCGTGGCGCAGGAGACGGCGCCCGAGGGCGGTCGGTTCCGCCGGTTGCAAACGCGCAAACACGGCCCCGCCCGCGGTTTCGGCCAATGCGCGCATGCGTTGGCTTATGGCGGGGGGCGTCACCCCCAGGCGGGCGGCGGCCAGATCAAAGCTGCCGGTTTCGATGACGGCGATCAGCGTGGAGAGGAGCGGTGCGGGAATCATTAGTTATGCTTATCTTGGGTTATTCATCCTAAGTTGCGTTGCGGCGCGCCGCAGGTCCATAGGGCCGACATGTATTCCCTTATCTCCGGCTTCGGCCTCGGCCTCTCGCTCATCCTCGCCATTGGCGCTCAGAACGCCTTTGTTCTGCGCCAGGGGCTGCGGGGGGAGCATGTGACCTCCGTCTTCTTGACCTGCGCCCTGTCCGAGACCCTGCTGGTCACGGGCGGCGTCCTGGGTCTGGGGGCCCTGGTCGAGGCAGCCCCCTGGGTCGTCCCCGCCTTTCGCTATGGCGGGGCGGCGTTCCTGATCGTCTATGGCGCGCGCGCGGCCCTGTCGGCCTGGCGGGGTGGGGGGGTGTTGCAGGCCGCTGGCACGGGGGCGGGGCATTGGCAGACAGTGGCGGCGGCGTTGGCGATCACCTGGCTGAACCCGCATGTCTATCTGGATACGGTGATCCTGCTGGGCTCCATCTCGACGCAATATCCGGCACCGTTGCTGTTCGGGATGGGATGTATCGCTGCGGCCTGGGTGTTTTTCGCAAGCCTCGCCTATGGCGCGGCCCTGCTGCGGCCCCTGTTCGCGCGCCCCCGGGCCTGGCGGGTCCTGGACAGCTTTGTGGCGCTTGTGATGTGGGCCATCGCCGCAAACCTGCTTTTCGCCTGACCCCCTTGCGAGGTCCGGTGCAAAGGCGCATGGCTGGCGCATGACCGCCCCCTCTCGCCCCTTGCAAGCCATCTTGTGGATGATCGCCACGGGCCTGTGCTTTATCGCGGTGACGGCGGTGGTGAAACATGGGGCGCAGGACCTG
Organism: Jannaschia sp. M317; assembly: GCF_025141175.1. Classification (NCBI taxonomy): domain Bacteria; kingdom Pseudomonadati; phylum Pseudomonadota; class Alphaproteobacteria; order Rhodobacterales; family Roseobacteraceae; genus Jannaschia; species Jannaschia sp. M317. The sequence goes on from NZ_CP081155.1 coordinate 1,773,960, forward strand.
CCGGCGGCGGTGTCCGCCTTTCTGCGGTATCTTCTGGGGCTTGTGTTCCTGATCCCGGTGGCCCGGACCCTGCTGGCGGCACCGATGTCGGCGCGGGATCTGGGGCTGTTTGGCCTGCGCGGGTTGGTCCATGCGCTTTCGGTGATCCTGTGGTTCTTTGCGATGACCCAGATCCCCTTGGCCGAGGTCACGGCGATGAACTATCTCAACCCGGTCTATGTGACCCTGGGCGCGGCGCTGTTTCTGGGCGAAAAGCTGGCCCTGCGCCGCATCCTGGCGGTCGTGGCGGCGTTGGTCGGCGTGCTGGTCATCCTGCGCCCCGGTTTTCGAGAGGTCGAGACAGGGCATCTGGCAATGCTGTTCACCGCCATGGGCTTTGGGGCATCCTATCTGCTGGCAAAACCATTGGCCGGGCGGCATTCGGCATCGATGGTTGTCGGGATGCTGTCGGTCATGGTGACCATCGGGCTGGCCCCCTTTGCCATCGCCGTCTGGGTCACGCCCAGCTTGGCGGAGCTGGGGTGGCTGTTCCTGGTCGCGCTTTTCGCCACGGCGGGCCACTATGCAATGACGCGGGCCTTTGCGGCGGCTCCGGTGTCGGTGACACAGCCGGTGACGTTCCTGCAGATGGTCTGGGCGGTGCTGCTGGGTTGGGCGCTGTTCGACGAGCCGCCGGATGCCTTTGTGATCCTGGGGGCCGCGATCATCATTTCCGCCGTCAGCTTCATCGCCTGGCGCGAGGCGCGGCTGCGCCGGGCCGTCACGCCCAACCCAATGGCCACGAAGCACTGACCTGTTAACGAACTGTCAGGATTTCGCTGGAATTCCCGGTTTGGGCCGGGCATCTGGCAGAAATGTTCAAACTTTGTTCACTTTTGTTTCTGCTCTCGATGGGGGCGGCCCAGGCGGAGATCCTCTCGGGGCCGATCCGCGTCGTGGATGCGGATACGATCGATATCGGGGCAGATACCAACATCCGCTTGCTGGGGATCGACGCCGCCGAGGGCGCGCAGACGTGCCGTGAAAAGACCCGCGAGATTCTGCCCTGCGGGGCCATGGCGACCGAGGCGGTGCGGCGGCTGTATGCCGGGGCGATGGCCCGCTGCGACAGCTCCGAAAGGGACCGCTATGGGCGCCGTCTGGCGACCTGCACCATCGGGGGCGTGGACCTGGGCGCGGACTTGGTGTCGCGCGGCCTGGCAAGACGCTACCGCGACGATCCCCGCTATGCCGAGGAAGAAAAGGCCGCGATCCTGTTCGAGCGCGGGCTTTGGGCCTATGACATGGTCGATCCGGCCGTGTGGCGGGCCGAACAACGGCGGCGCGTGACGACTGGGCCCACTGCCACGGCCCCCGCAGGCTGTCCCATCAAGGGCAACATTTCGGCCAATGGCCGCCTTTACCACATGCCCGGCAGCTTTGCCTACGACCGCACCCGCATCAACCTGCAGCGGGGCGAACGCTGGTTCTGTTCCGAAGCGGAGGCGCGGGCGGCGGGGTGGCGGCGCGCGGGCGGCTAGTCTGCGTCCGTCCCTTCGACCCGCGCCTGAAATCGCTCAAAGAACTCATCGGCCATCTTGGCCGCGAAACTGTCGATCAAGCGATTGCCCAGCTGTGCGATCTTGCCGCCGACCTTGGCCGCGACCTCGTACGTCAGCTCCGTTCCCTCGGGCACCTCGGTCAGGCACACGTCCGCCGCCCCCTTGGCAAAGCCCGCGACGCCGCCCTTGCCTTCGCCCGCGATGCGATAGCTTGCGGGCGGGACCACCTCCGACAGGGTGACGCCGCCCTTGAAGGTGGCCTTCACCGGGCCGACCTTTTGCTTGACCACCGCCTGAAATCCCTCCTCCGGAGAGCCGGTCAGTTCTTCGCAGCCGGGGATGCAGGCGCGCAGGGTGTCGGCGTCGTTCAGATGCGCCCAGACGACGTCACGGGGGGCGGCAATGGTGCGGGTTCCGGTCAGGTCCATGGTGCGATCCTTTCAGAGGTCATAGGGCAGAACGCCCCGGTCATGTGGGTCAATCCGCAGCGGCCGTTCCAGGGGCGGCACCGCGCGTTGGTGGCAATTCACCCGTTCGCAGATCCGGCAGGACACGCCAATGGGGACGACGCCGCTGTTCAGGTCGAGACCGTCGGCATAGACCAGACGTTCGGCGTGGCGCACTTCGCAGCCCAGCGCGATGGCGTGGCGGCGCACGGGCGCGCCCCAGGCCCCGCCGGTCCGCGACACGTCCCGCGCCAGGCAGAAATAGCGCACGCCGTCCGGGGTTTCGGCCACCTGCCGCAGGAACCGGCCCGGCGTCTCGAAGGCGGCGTGTACGTTCCACAGCGGACAGGCCCCGCCGAAACGGGCGAACTGCAGCCGGGTGGCGGAATGGCGCTTGGTGATCTGGCCTGCGGGATCGACGCGCACGAAAAAGAACGGCACCCCCTTGGCCCCGGATCGTTGCAGCGTGGACAGCCGGTGCCCGACCTGTTCCAGCGAGGCGCCGAACTGCCGCGCCAGCGTTTCCAGATCATGACGGCAGGCGTCGGCGGCACCGCGAAAGGCCGCGTAGGGCATCAACGCGGCACCGGCAAAGTAATTGGCCAGACCCGTGCGCGCGATCCGCCGTGCGTCGGGCGAGGTAAAGCGCGCCAGATCCAGCGTCGCATCGAGCAACTCTCCGCGCGAGATCAGGGCAACCTGGTGCAGCTGCTGGAACCGCAAGGTTGCGGGGTCCGCCCGGCTGGAAAGTGTCAGCACGCCCGCGCGGCTGTCGAAACGGCGCAGGCGGTCGCTGTCTTCGGTGACAACGGCGATGCGCTTCTCTCTCCAGAACCGGGCGAGACCGCTTTCGAGGTCGTCGAGGCGACCTGCAAAGGTTTCCGCCGCGCGGTCGACCGCATCGATGTAATTATCGCAATAGTGAAAGAAATCCCGGACTTCTTCCCATGGAGACGGTGCAGACATGCCAGATGATCCAAGGGCCGCATCCAGCGAGGCGAGCCGTTCGTGGCCGTCCCGGTAGGCGCGGTGCAGGTCCAGAAAGGCGCGGGCCAGCGCCGGCGCATTGCCCGCCGCCAGCCGCAGATCCGCCAGTGGCACCGCGTCCCCGAACACCGGGTCGGCCAGCGCCTCGCGCATGTCGGACACGAGCCGCGCCTCGTCCCCGCCGCCCAGTTCGGTCACGTCAAAGCCGAATTCCCGCGCGAGGGCCAGAACGACCGTGGTGCTGACCGGACGGTTGTTGTTTTCCATCTGGTTCAGATAGGGCAGCGACACGCCCAGACGGGCCGCGAACTCGGTCTGGGTCAGGCCGATCCGCGTGCGGACTTCGCGCAGTTTTCCACCGGCATAAAGTTTCTGACCCGCCATGGTGCCCCCTTTGCAAAGGGGATTAGCAGGTTAGCGAGTGGCCGTCACCCTGCCACGGCCAGCTGGCGATTGCGCCGGATCGTCAGCACGATCGCCACGACCGAGCAGAGGCCGGATGCCACCATCAGCAGGATCAGCGGCAGCGCACCGCTGAACCAATGCAGAAGGTGGCCGGCCAACTCGGCCAGGGCGGCGCCTCCGCCGATCATCATCGCCCCACCCAGGCCCGAGGCCGTGCCCGCCAGGTGCGACCGGACAGACAGCATGCCCGCCGTCGCGTTCGGGATCACCAATCCATTGCCCAGGCCCACAAAGGTCACGAGGCCGAAGAAGACCCAGTGCGAGTCGAACCCGGCCAGCGCCAGCACCAGCAGCAGGCTCAGACCCATCGCCTGACCCAGCGCCCCGATCAGGATCATTATGTCGATCCCCACGCGTTGGGAGAACCGACCAGACAGCCCGTTGCCGGCAAAATAGCCCAGCGCGGGCGCACCAAAGAAGATGCCCAGAACCTCGGGGGTCATGCCGTAGACTTCGGACCCGACGTAGGGGGCACCGCCGAGGTAGGCAAAGAACGTACCCGAAGCAAAGGCAGAGGCCAGGCAATAGCCCCAGAACCGGCGCGAGGTCAGAAGCTCCGGGTATTGTTTGACCTGCGCCCGGAAAGACGCATTGGCCGAGGTCGGTGCCGTCTCACCCAGGTCGATGTAGGTAAGGATCAGGATGAAGACGCCGCCGATGAACATCGCCCAGAAGTTCGACTGCCAGCCATAGGCACCATCCAGCCAGCCGCCCACGGCGGGCGCGACCATGGGCACAACGGACATGCCCATCGTGACATAGCCCAGCATCGAGGCCGCCTTGTCCTGTGAGAACAGGTCGCGCACGACCGCGCGGCTGAGCACCATGGCGACGACGACGCTGGCCTGCACCATGCGGAACGCCAGGAAAACCTCAACGTTGGGCGCATAGATGCACCCCAGCGTCGCGACCAGAAACACGGACAGGCCGCCCAGGATAACGGGGCGCCTGCCGTACCGATCCGACATCGGGCCGACCACCAGCTGCAGCAGCGCGTTGACCGCCAGGAAAAGCACGACCGCGCGGGCGACGACGGCGTAGTCGGTCTGAAACCAGGTCGCCATCGACGGCAGGGACGGCAGAAAGATGTTCATGGACATCGTTGACAGGCTGACCAGGGCCACGAGTGTCAGGATGTGAGGGGGGCTGCGGCGTGGCGCGGCGGAAGTGTCTGTCATGAGGGCCATGGTGGGGCGGTATCCGCTGCCGTCCAGTCTGTCCATTTTCTTTCCCGCACAGATGACTGTGCGATCCGGGGTCTCTGCCAAGGGTTTGCTGATTTGCAATTAATCTATTCATTATATTCAGGTCTTTGCAAATATGCCAAAGAACACTATCGCGGCGCCGCAGCATCGCCTAGATCAGGGGGGGGACATACCGGAGGACGCCATGACCGACATTCTCGCCGAACTGGAAGATCGCCGTGCCCAGGCACGCGAAGGTGGAGGCGAGAAGCGTGTCGCCGCCCAGCATGCCAAGGGCAAGCTGACCGCGCGGGAACGGATCGAACTGCTGCTCGACGACGACAGCTTCGAGGAGTTCGACATGTTCGTCGCTCACCGTGCGACCGATTTCGGCATGGAGGCGCATCGGCCTGCGGGCGACGGGGTCGTGACCGGTTGGGGCACCATCAACGGGCGTCTGGTCTATGTCTTCAGTCAGGATTTCACCGTCATGGGCGGGTCCGTGTCCGAGACGCACGGGCAGAAGATCTGCAAGATCCAGGACATGGCGCTGCAGAATGGGGCGCCTGTCATCGGGCTCAACGACTCGGGCGGGGCGCGGATTCAGGAAGGCGTGGCGTCGCTGGCGGCCTATGGCGAAGTGTTCCAGCGCAACATCGACGCCTCGGGCGTGATCCCGCAGATCAGCGTGATCATGGGGCCCTGCGCGGGGGGGGCCGTCTATAGCCCCGCGATGACCGACTTCATCTTCATGGTGAAGGATTCCAGTTATATGTTCGTCACCGGCCCCGACGTGGTCAAGACCGTCACCAACGAGGTCGTCACCGCCGAGGAGCTGGGCGGGGCCGTCACGCACACCAAGAAATCGGGCGTGGCTGACGGGGCCTTTGAGAACGACGTGGAGGCCCTGGCCGAAGTGCGCCGCCTGGTCGACTTCCTGCCTCTGTCCAACCGTGAAAAGCCGCCGGTCCGACCGTTCTTCGACGATCCCGCCCGCATCGAGAGCAGCCTGGACACACTGATCCCCGACAACGCCAATGCGCCCTACGACATGAAGGAGTTGATCGGGAAGCTGGCGGACGAAGGCGATTTCTTCGAGTTGCAGGCGGACTATGCCAAGAACATCCTGACGGGCTTTATCCGGTTGGAGGGGCGCACCGTGGGTGTCGTCGCCAATCAGCCCATGGTTCTGGCAGGATGCCTGGACATCGACAGCAGCCGCAAGGCGGCCAAGTTCGTCCGGTTCTGCGATGCCTATGAGATCCCGATCCTGACCCTGGTGGATGTCCCTGGCTTTCTGCCCGGCACCAGCCAGGAATACGGCGGCGTCATCAAGCACGGTGCCAAGCTGTTGTTCGCCTACGGCGAGGCGACGGTGCCCAAGGTCACGGTCATCACCCGCAAGGCCTATGGCGGGGCCTATGACGTGATGGCATCCAAGCATCTGAAGGGTGATTTCAACTACGCCTGGCCCACCGCAGAGATCGCGGTGATGGGGGCCAAGGGCGCGGTGGAGATCCTGTATCGGTCCGAGCTGGCCGATGCCGCGAAAATCGCCGACCGCACCAAGGATTACGAAGACCGTTTCGCGAACCCCTTCGTGGCCGCCGAGAAGGGCTTTATCGACGAGGTCATCCAGCCCCATTCCACCCGCAAACGCGTCGCCCGCGCCTTCGCCTCGCTGCGCCACAAGCGGCAGGAGCGGCCCTGGCGCAAGCACGATACGATTCCGTTGTAGGTCAAGCCTTGGAGATTGATCGACATATCGCCTACTTTGACGCGGAATTGGCCATGACGCGCGCGCTGACTGCGGGCTGTGCAGTCGTTGCTGCAACTGCGCTGGCTCTACTTCGGTTCGAGCTGTCGTCGCATGGTTGGCGGGCGGAACTCGCAGGGGTGATCGCGGTTATCATGGCCGGCTACGGCACCGCATGTGGGGGATTGTTCGGGGCCCGAGTTCGGGGCGTTAAGCGACGGCTTCTAAGTGTGCATCTGGAAGATCGGATCGGCGTTTTGGAAGATGACCCGATCCGTGACCCGATCACGCGTTGGTTGGAGAGAGACAGGTTGAATCCGAAGGGCGTTGTCACGCGCTTCTCGTCGTTTGTCTTGGGATTTTATCCCACAGCCGCGGACGACAAGGCCCTTACGCTCAAGCAGTACATACGCGAGATCGAAGGAAGCGAGACCCGTGCCGTCGCTGGTTTGGTGTTCGGTAGTATCGCTCTGTTTGTCTCGTTCTCTTTTGTCATCGCGGGTGTGTTTCGATGATGCATGATTGGACCTCAGACGGCCGGGGCTGGTTCGTCCGGCGCGATGGGGACAGGTTTTCCCTGACGCGGCGCTTGCCGCTGCGCTGGGATGTGGCGGCGGAAACGGTTTTGCCGGATCTGGGGCGGCGGCGTCTGGCCCATGCGGTGCGGCAGGACATGTGGCGGATGTTGCAGGATCTGCGGGGGTTTTCCCCTGCGGTAGAGGTGGTGCGTGCGGGGGCCACCTGCCGTTTGCGCGCGGGCGGACGGGTGGACGGGAGGCGGCCATCCGATTTGCCCGCGCGCATTCAGGCGCTGTTGGAAGATCCCGGGCACCGCGCCGCCTGGGTCCGCTCGGCTGCGCATCGGGGCGCGGCATGAGGCGGCTTGCGCTGGGGCTGGCCCTGGCCGGGCTGTGCGGCCCCGCGCTGGCGCAGGGCGTGCCTTCGGGGCAGGCGGTCGTTCTGTGGCAGGTGTTGTGGGAACGGATCGACGGGCAGGGGACGCAGGCGATCCTGCGGTTCATCGCGCCTGAGGTTGCGCGGGACGGCGGCTCGGTCGATTTCGAGACGGCACAGACCGACATGAACTGGCTGTGCGAAACCCACGGCCTGCCGGTGGCCGGATTGGCCTATGCGCGGTCGGACGAGATCGTGATCACCTTGATGGATCGTGCCGTGCCACGGGGCGCGACCGATCCCGAGGCGACGCGCTATTTCGCCGTATACCGTGTTGCCGACGGACGTTGCGCGGCGGTGGACTACTGATGCCCTGTCCGTGCCGCCGACAGACCCCACGGAACCAGATGCCCCGTCTTGTGCGTTGGATACCCGGACCCGCCGTGCCTTTGGCAGGGCACCCCGTCCGCAACGCAAGGAGACTATCATGCGCACGACCATCAAATTCATCGCCGTCGTCGGCGTCGCTGCAACCCTGGCCGCCTGCGGCAGCTCGGACGAGGACGTGGTCTATGTGCCCACGGTCACAGTGGATCCGGTCAGCACCAAATACTGATCCCGCCACGCGCCGGGTCGCGAAACAATCCCTGTTTGGCGGTGGCTTTGATGCCGCCGCGACACAAGCCCTTGGGGCAACTGGGGCATTTTCGGGGCAGGCGTATCGCGATGAATTTTTGCGCGTTAAGCTTTCGACAGGTCGCCGCATGGCGATCCAAACTGCGGGCGGCGTGGGGGATAAAACTCTCGCGCCGCCCGTCAACGTCAGGAGACTTGAATGTCGCACGTACTCAAGGCCGTTGTCGCCCTTGCCGCTTTGTCGGCTCTGGGCGGTTGCTTCCTCGGGAACCCCGAGCCGGAAGAGATCGTTATCGTCGAACCCGCGCCCGTGGTCATCGAGCAGCCGACCGGCAAATACCACTAATGGTTCGGGGCGGGGAGAGATCCTCGCCCCAACACTCCGGGCTGTGTACGGGCCCGGCCTGACATCTGACACGACCAGCATGGGGAGGGGCCCATGCTGAAGCATCGCGGCTTTCCGGGCAGATTGCCCAGCACAGATTTTCAATTCACCGTCCGCCGCGCCAATCCGAAGGGCGCCACGCCCATCACCCGGCGCGAGCGGTATCGCGACCGGCGCACGCCCGACAAGCAGGCCGATGCAGGGTTCCTGAAGGCGCTTTGGGACCATTTCGGCGACGAGCCGTTCGAGCGTGGGAACCTGGATGCGGGCCGTTTGTCCTGGCTGTTCGGGCGCGAAGTCCTGGCCGCCGAAGATCCGTTTGATCCGACCAGCTATGACGCGCTCTTGCGGGTCGACGAAACGGCGGCCCGGATCAGCTTCCCGGAGGTCTTTGCCGCAGGCGAAGACGCGGAGGTCGACGCCGACGACTGGGATGAGGATTCGGCATGATCCTGCCCACCGCCCCCGGGTTTGAGCCAACCGCCGCCGATGGCCGCGCGCGTCGCAACCTGCCCTTTGCGGGCGGGGGAAAGACGGGCACGGTCAAGGTGCGACGCGGTCCGGCTCTTTGTACCCGGAGGTCCGGGGCGGGTCGTAAGTGGAACCGTACCCCTTCCCCTGCCGGGCGGTGCGTCGACCCGTTGGTCTGCGTGCCGTCCGGTCCCTTTGTTCACGCGGGCCCGGAGGCAGTGGCGCGCGGGGTCAAGGCGGGGCGGGGCCAGCGGCCACAGGCGCACCACGGGGCAGGATCTGCATGCACCAACGTTCATATGCAGCCTTTGGGCGAGCCGGATATCCGGTTGCGGTCCAACGTTGTCATGCAGGGCACCGTGGACATCGGTGGTCATTGGATAACATCCAGAAAACAAGCAACCAAACGGTGCGTTCGGGCGTTACGCCCCTGCACCAACCTATCCGGAGATAGTCCATGTACCGCACCTTCGCCCTCCCGGCATTGGCCCTGGTCACCCTTTTGTCCGCTTGCAACGGAGGCAGCGATTTTGAGCGCGCCGCAGTCGGCGCCGTCATCGGCTGTGCCGTCGGCGAAATCGTCGACGACGGCAAATGCGTCACCGGCGCTGCCATCGGCGCAGCCGGCGGGGCGCTGGCCAACGACATCTGAGCCGACGGCTCCGGGCGCCACGGCGTCCCAAGATACATCTGGGCTGTCCGGTCATGTGACCGGGCGGCCCTTTCTTTTGCCTAACGACAACGCAGGGGGGCGGCCGCTGGGCCGGACCTGAGGGGGACCCATGTTCGACAAGATCCTGATCGCAAACCGAGGCGAAATCGCCTGTCGCGTCATCAAGAGCGCGCGAAAAATGGGGATCAAGACGGTCGCCGTCTATTCCGACGCCGACCGGAACGCCCTGCACGTCAAGATGGCCGACGAGGCCGTGCACATCGGCCCGCCGCAGGCCAACCAGTCCTATATCGTGATCGACAAGATCATGGACGCCATCAAGCAGACCGGCGCGCAGGCGGTGCATCCGGGCTATGGCTTCCTGTCCGAGAACCCGAAGTTCGCCGAGGCGCTGGAGGCGGCGGGCGTCGCGTTCATCGGGCCACCCAAGCGGGCCATCGAGGCGATGGGGGACAAGATAACCTCCAAGAAGATCGCGCAGGAGGCGGGCGTCAGCACCGTGCCGGGCCACATGGGCCTGATCGAGGACGCCGAAGAGGCGATCAAGATTTCCGGCCAGATCGGCTATCCGGTGATGCTGAAGGCGTCCGCGGGCGGTGGCGGCAAGGGCATGCGGATTGCCTGGAACGAGGGCGAGGTCGCCGAAGGGTTCCAGGCGTCCAAGAACGAGGCCGCCAGCAGCTTTGGCGACGACCGCATGTTCATCGAAAAGTTCGTGACCCAGCCGCGTCACATCGAGATCCAGGTGCTCTGCGATCAGCACGGCAACGGCGTCTACCTGGGCGAGCGTGAATGTTCGATCCAGCGGCGCAACCAGAAGGTCGTGGAAGAGGCCCCGTCGCCGTTCCTGGATGAGGCCACGCGCAAGGCGATGGGCGAGCAGTCGCTCGCGCTCGCCCATGCGGTTGGCTACGCCAGCGCGGGCACGGTGGAATTCATCGTCGATGGCGACCGCAACTTCTACTTCCTGGAGATGAACACCCGTCTGCAGGTGGAACACCCGGTGACCGAGCTGATCACCGGCGTGGACCTGGTGGAACAGATGATCCGCGTCGCGGCCGGTGAGCCGCTGTCGATGACGCAGGACGATGTGACGCTGAACGGCTGGGCGATGGAATCGCGGCTTTATGCAGAGGATCCGTATCGCGGCTTCCTGCCGTCCATCGGACGGCTGACCCGTTATCGCCCGCCTGCCGAGACCGAGGGCTATGCCCCCGGCGTCACGCCAGACGCCCCCGTCGTGCGCAACGACACCGGCGTCTTCGAGGGTGGCGAGATCAGTATGTATTACGACCCGATGATCGCCAAGCTGTGCACCTGGGGCCCGGACAGGGCGGCCTCTATCCAGGGCATGCGCGACGCGCTGGACGGGTTCGAGGTCGAGGGGATCGGCCACAACCTGCCGTTCCTGAGCGCCGTGATGGATCATCCGAAATTCGTCTCTGGCGATATGACCACGGCCTTCATCGCCGAGGAATATCCCGACGGGTTCGAGGGCGTGGATCTGCCGGAGGATCACTTGCGCCGCATCGCGGCGGCCACCGCGGCGATGCACAGGGTGGCCGAAATCCGGCGCACCCGCGTGTCGGGACGCATGGACAACCACGAACGCAAGGTCGGGTCCGACTGGGTGGTGACGCTGGGGGGCGCGCGGTTCGACTGCGTCATTGCCGCCGACCCCCACGGGGCCGATGTGACCATCGGTGACATGACCCTGCGGGTGAGCGGCGACTGGACGCCCGGCGATCAGCTGGCGCGCATGGTCGTGGGCGGCGAAGGCGTGGTGATGAAGGTGGGCAAGATCTCGGGCGGGTTCCGTATCCGCACGCGGGGGGCCGACCTGAAGGTCCATGTCCGCACCCCGCGCCAGGCAGAGCTGGCGGCCCTGATGCCAGAGAAGCTGCCGCCTGATACGTCCAAGTTCCTGCTTTGCCCGATGCCGGGTCTGATCGTGCGCATCGACGTGGCCGAGGGCGACGAAGTGCAGGAAGGGCAGGCGTTGGCCGTGGTCGAGGCGATGAAGATGGAAAACATCCTGCGCGCCGAGAAGAAGGGCCGCGTGTCCAAGGTCAACGCCGCGCCGGGCGACAGCCTGGCGGTGGACGACGTGATCCTGGAATTCGAGTGATCCCTTGACCTGCGGCTTTCTGATCCCTTGTCCCCTTGCTCCGCGCCTTGGCGCGGGGCAGGGCCTGCGATTGGAAAGCCGCGGCTTACGTTATCGGTTCTCGCGGATTTCTCGCTGGCGCATCGGCATCTTGTCGATGGACCGGTTCAGTTCCCGCACCGTCCAGGGCAGGGGTTTGCGCAGCTTCACCTCTCCGTCCTTGCCAATCAGCACCAGCATGAAGCCGCGCGGCCGCAGTTTCTGGCGCAGGTCCGACCCGCTGTCGCGGTCGGTGTCGACGATGATGATCACATCGCGTTCGACGAGCTGTTCGATGTCACGTTCCAAGGCGTCCATCTGTTCTATGAACGCCGGATCACGCGGCGAGTTGGCGAAAATCACCACGGGACGGGCAACCCATTGCAAGGCGTCCAGGTCGATTTCTTCGGCGGCAAAGACGCGCGTCGGATCTTCGGTCCAGGCGTCTTCGACCGACTGCCCCTCGGCGGCGAGAGCGGGTGTGGCCAGGGCGAGGCTGGCAATCAGGGCGAGGGCGCGGGGCAGGGTCATTTCGGGGCAGTCCTCCTGTCTGACACAGGATATAGGTGGGCGGGGCGTCCGCGCGAAGGGTTTAGGCGCGATAACCCTGCAATTTGACGTCATTTCCGCCTTTAACCCCCTGCGAACGGGCCTGGGCGCATGCCATCGGGCATCCCGTCCCTTGTCAAAGCTGCGCCCATGACCCTGACCCGCATCCCGCCCGTCACCCTGCACGTTGGTGCCCATCGTACCGCGAACGGCAGCCTGCATCGCCTGCTGGATCGTGATGCGGCCCTGCTGGAGGCGGCGCATCTGGGCGTCTGGACCCCGCGTCAGACCCGCACCGGGTTGATGAGCGGGCTGCTGGGCGACCCGGGCATGGTGGACGCGCGGCGCGATCAGCGGGTGCACCGCGCGGCGGGCCGCGTGGCCATGCGGCGCGGCGCGTTGACCGGCGACGGGGTGCAGCGCCTTGTGATTTCAGACGAAGCGCTGCTGGGCAGTTTGCGGGAAAACGTATTGTTGGGGCGTCTCTATCCGACGATATCGGCGCGGATGGCGCGGCTGAGCCGTGCCGTACCGGGGGTCGACCGGGTCTGCCTTGCGATCCGCAGCCCGGACGCATGGTGGGGCAGCGTGTTTGCGGCCTCCATGGCGACGGGCTTTGCCCCGCCGGACCAAGCCACTCTGGAGGCGGTGCTGCGCGCGCGCCGTGGCTGGCGACAGGTGATCGAGGATCTGGCCCTTGCCCTGCCCAAGGTACGGTTGACCGTCTGGACCCACGAGGAATTCGGCAGCCGCCCTGACACCATATTTCAGGCGTTGACCGGGCGCGCGCCGTCGCGTCCGGGGCGGCCCGCGTTGAACGCCTCGCCCGGCCTTGGCGCGCTGCGCGACCGGTTGCGCGACGAAGGTTGCACGACCCGGCTTACGGGGGTGGGGGACCGCTATGCCCCCTTTACCCCCGACGAAACGGCGGCGCTGCAAGGGGCCTATGCCGATGATCTGGCCTGGCTGCGCGCGGGCGCCGATGGGCGGGCAACATATCTGACGCAGGGGTCCGATGACGGTCCTGCGCACGACAGGAAAGGACGCATCCATGGTGCAAGACACTGACCCGAGGGCAATCTGGACCGAGCTTGCCGAACAAGAGCTGCGTGGCCGCCCGTTGGAAGACCTGACCTGGCAGACGCTGGAGGGGATCGCCGTCCAGCCGCTGTACACCGCCGAGGATCTGGCAGGCGTCGACCATCTGGGCGGCATTCCCGGTCAGGCCCCCTATACGCGCGGGGTGAAGGCCACGATGTATGCGGGCCGGCCCTGGACGATCCGGCAATACGCGGGGTTTTCGACAGCCGAGGAATCGAATGCCTTCTACCGCAAGGCATTGGCCGCCGGACAGCAGGGCGTCTCGGTCGCCTTCGATCTGGCGACGCATCGGGGCTACGACAGCGACCATGCGCGCGTCGTGGGCGACGTGGGCAAGGCGGGCGTGGCCATCGACTCGGTCGAGGACATGAAGATCCTGTTCGACGGCATCCCGTTGGAAAAGATCAGTGTCTCGATGACCATGAACGGCGCGGTGATCCCGATCCTGGCAAATTTCATCGTCGCGGGCGAGGAACAGGGCGTGGACCGCGCGGCCCTGTCGGGGACCATTCAGAACGACATCCTCAAGGAATTCATGGTCCGGAATACCTATATCTATCCGCCTGAACCCAGCATGAAGATCATCGCGGATATCATTGAATATACCGCGAACGAGATGCCGAAGTTCAACTCCATCTCCATCTCTGGCTATCACATGCAGGAGGCGGGCGCGAACCTGGTGCAGGAGCTGGCCTTTACCCTGGCGGACGGGCGCGAATACGTGCGTGCGGCCATCGCGGCGGGCATGGATGTGGACCGGTTCGCCGGGCGGCTGTCGTTCTTTTTCGCCATCGGCATGAACTTCTTCGCCGAGGCGGCCAAGCTGCGCGCCGCGCGCCTGCTGTGGCATCGCATCATGGCGGAGTTTGAGCCGAAGAACCCCAAGTCTTCGATGTTGCGGACCCATTGCCAGACGTCTGGCGTGTCGTTGCAGGAACAGGACCCCTACAACAACGTCGTACGCACCGCCTACGAGGCGATGTCGGCGGTGCTGGGCGGGACGCAGTCGCTGCACACCAATTCCTTTGACGAGGCGATTGCGCTGCCGACCGAGAATTCGGCCCGGATCGCGCGCAACACGCAGCTGATCCTGCAGGAAGAGACTGGCGTGACCAACGTCGTCGATCCGCTGGCCGGGTCCTACTACGTTGAAAAGCTGACCCACGACATGGCCGAAGCCGCCTGGCAGTTGATCGAAGAGGTCGAGGAGATGGGCGGCATGACCAAGGCCGTCGCCTCTGGCATGCCCAAGCTGCGGATCGAGGAATCGGCGGCTACCCGGCAGGCCCTGATCGACCGGGGCGAGGACGTCATCGTTGGCGTCAACAAGTACCGGCGCGAGACCGAGGACGAGATCGACATCCTGGACATCGACAACGACGCGGTGCGCGAATCTCAGGTGGCGCGCCTGACCCGCATCCGGGCCAGCCGTGACCAGGCCGCCTGCGATGCCGCCCTGGCCGAGCTGGAGCGACGCGCGCGCGACGGCGGCAACCTGCTGGAAGCGGCGGTAGAGGCCGCCCGGCATCGCGCGTCCGTAGGAGAGATCAGCATGGCCATGGAAAAGGTGTTCGGGCGTCACCGCGCCGAGGTAAAGACGCTCGCCGGGGTTTATGGTGCCGCCTACGAGGGCGACGAAGGGTTCGCCGCGATCCAGGCGGATGTCGAAGCTTTCGCCGAGGAAGAGGGTCGCCGCCCCCGCATGCTGGTGGTCAAGATGGGCCAGGACGGTCACGACCGGGGGGCCAAGGTCATCGCCACGGCCTTTGCCGATATCGGGTTCGACGTGGACGTTGGCCCCTTGTTCCAGACGCCCGAAGAGGCGGCCCAGGATGCCATCGACAACGACGTCCACGTCATCGGCATCTCGTCCCAGGCGGCGGGGCACAAGACGCTGGCCCCCAAACTGATCGACGCGCTGAAGGCAGAGGGCGCGGGCGAGATCATCGTGATCTGCGGCGGCGTCATTCCGCAGCAGGACTATGCCTTTCTGCGCGACGCGGGCGTCGCGGCGATCTTTGGTCCGGGCACCAACATCCCGTCAGCGGCACAGGACATTCTGCGTCTGATCCGCGCCGCCCGCGGCTAGATCGAAAAGCAGGCCGCGAGAGGGAATTTTCTCTTGCGGCCCCGCAAGGCCTCTACTATCTCACGCCGCACGGTTGGGGTGTGGCGCAGTGGTAGCGCAACGGTTTTTGGTACCGCAGGTCGTAGGTTCGAATCCTACCACCCCAGCCAATTCTCTCAGGTTTCTGCGTGAATTCGACGTCGCTTGCGGCGTTCTGGCGCGTAAGCAAGTGGCCCTGCCAGGCCGCGCGTTCGGGCCTGGCGGAAAGCTTTGCCGCGTCAGGGAACAGGTGCTTGCCGGTCGTCCGGTCGACAAACCATGGCGTCAGCGGTTTGCGTCGACCTGGGCCCTGTCGGGGCCTGCGCGTTCCTATCCGGTTTTCAGGACTCGGCGGGGTCGGCATCTGCCCTGACTGGGGTCGCGGACGGTCGGAGCATTGTCGCGGCAACCGCAAGAAACCACAGAATCGCGCCGAGGCCAAAAACCGCCCCTGCCACGTCCCCCAAAGGAGGCAGGATCGTGGCCAAGCCAGCCGCCCCGGTGACACCGCCGATCAGGGCCGTCGCCCGGCCCATCGCACGGCTTGCCCGCCCCGCACCGCTTGCCAACAGGATCCAGGCCCCGCCCGCGATCTCGTTGCCGCCGCCCAGACCCAGTTCAACCGCATGGAGCGTTTGCCACAAGGCGGCGGCAACGTCCGGATCCGCCGCCAGGGCGTGCGCCCGTTCCACCGCAACATTCGCGATCATGCCGGCACCCAGCACAAGTGCGACCCAGACCGTTCCGATCAGGCGTGCCACCTCTGCCAGGCCGCCAGGGTGGCGTCCGGCCGTCGCGTGCAACGCCACGACAAGAACAGCCAGGGCGAGGGCGTTCACAACATAGATCGTGGTGTTCCAGGCAATGAGCAGGCCGGGGTTTTCTGCCGCAAAGGCCACGACCGCAACCGCGTCGATCTCACTGCTGCCAAAGCCGAGCGGTGCGAGTATCGTCAGGAGGAGGGCGAACCCGACCAGATAGGTCGCGGCGCAGGTCAGGGCAGCGAGGCCCCCGGCAGTTCGCAGGGTCATGTGGTTGCCTTTCATTGGGTCGATGCGGTCCGGGCGCCGTTCGGCGCAGGGGGCGACTGGCGGGATACCGCGTGCCGACCTCGGACGCTACCTTATCAATCCCGGCGCGATGTAGCCGGAGCAAGCGCGACCTTCGCTGCGCGGCCGGATGTCAGCGAGACTTTCCGCGCCGATCCGATCCGGACAATCGGACAGCTGGGTAACGCGCTTGGGTTGCTGCCAAGAAATTGGACCCCGCCGAGGAACGAGGCTGCGAACAGATCAAGTCGCGAGGCCCCCTGGGTGCTGCGTGGTTCCCGACCTGCCAGGTCTGTCCGCAAGTCGGCCTGATCCACGCGTGCCCCCGCTGCCGCATGAGTGAAACAAGGCCAGCCCAAAGCGCACGCCTACGATTGCACCGCACCCGGTTTTCCAAGCGGAAGCGCAGAGGCAAAAGAAAAGGCGTCGGGCAGGGTGTCTGCTCAACGCCTTGTTCTGTATATATTTTATGGCTCCGGCGGTAGGGATCGAACCTACGACCAATTGATTAACAGTCAACTGCTCTACCGCTGAGCTACGCCGGAACACGTGGGCGGGATTAGCCAAGGCGCAGCGGGCATGCAAGGGGGGCGCGGTGCTTTTTTCCGCGCGGTGGTCAACTTCTTTGCCAAAGAGCGTCCGGGTCGATCCCCGGTCGTGCTGTGACGCGGCCTGCCTCTGCCAGATAAACCAGGTGTGCCAGGACGTTGCGCGCAGCCGCACCATGGAGCGCGGCGGGGGTGTCGCGATAGACCTCGGCCACGACCTCGGCAATGCTGCGGGGATGGGTGAGGGTGGCCAGGATCGCGGCCTCTCGTGTCAGGCGATGAGACCGCATCTCGGCACATCGGGCAGGGGCGCAGGGGCGGCCGTGGCCCGGCAGGAAACGGGTGGCAGGCAGCTGCTCCAGACGGGTCAGCGATGTCATGAACTGCCCGAGGTCGCCGTCCGGGGGCGAGATCAGCGTGCTGGCCCAGCCCATCACCGTATCGCCTGTGAAAACCGTGCCACCCTCGGGCCATTCGAAACTCAGGTGATTGGCCATGTGTCCGGGCGTATGATGCGCGTGCAGGGTCCATCCCTGACCCGACAGGACGTCGCCCTGACCGATCAAGGTGTCGGGGCAAAACCCGGTGTCCACGCCTTCGCCGCCGCCAACGCGGTCCGAAAGACGGCGCATCAGATCGCTGCGCCCGGTGTCGGACGCGCCAAAGGCCAGAACCGGGGCGTCCAGCTGATCGGACAGGGGCCGTGCGGCGGGCGAATGATCCAGGTGCGAATGGGTGACCAGGATTGCCTGGACAGGCCGGTTGCGGATGGCCTGCACGATCGCGTGCATATGGGCCGCGTCCGCTGGTCCTGGGTCGATGATCACCAGGTCCTCGGTGCCCAGGATATAGCTGTTGGTCCCGGCTTCGGTCATGGGGGACGGGTTGGGGGCCAAGATGCGCAGCAGCCCGCTTTCGTCCGCCTCGTGTGCGGAGTAGCCTTTGCTCATGTCATCTGACCTTTCCACTGATCCGCACCCCGCGCTGGCCCGCCGCGCCACCTCGCGGCGCTGGCTGCCACGCAGCTTTTACGCGCGCGCCGCGCTGATCCTGATCCTGCCTGTCGTCGTCATTCAACTTGCCGTAGCGGTCATGTTCCTGCAACGCCATTACGAGGATGTGACGATCCAGATGACCTCCAACATGGTGCGGGAGTTGGAGCTTGTCCGGTCTCAGCCCGATCTTGCGTCACCGCTGGGCATCCGGCTGGACGTCGGTCCGGTCGAGGATCACATCCGGTTCTGGGACCTGTCGGCGCGGGCCATGCGGGAACAACTGACAGAAGCCATGGCCGGCATCGTCGCCGTCGACACCGTCAGCGAGCGCAAGACCGTGAAGGTCGGCTTCGAGACCGGGATGCGCATGACCTTTTCGCGCAACAATGTCTCGGCCGCGAACCCGCATCAGCTTCTAGTGTTCATGGTGGCCACGGCCCTGCTGATGACGGCGATTTCATTCTTGTTCCTGCGCGGACAGATCCGCCCGATCCGACGGCTCGCCCGCGCAGCCGAGGCCTTTGGGCGCGGCGAATCGAGGAGCTATTGGCCCTCGGGCGCGACCGAGGTGCGGGCGGCCGGGACGGCTTTTCTGGCCATGCGCGCCCGGATCGAACGCCATATGGAGCAGCGCACCCTGCTGTTGTCCGGTGTCAGTCACGATTTGCGCACGCCTTTGACCCGGATGAAGCTGGAGCTTTCGATGATGGACGCCCCGGAGGCCGCCGACCTCGCGGAGGATGTCGCGGCCATGGAGCGGATTATCAACACGTTCCTCGACTTCGCGCGGGACGAGGCGAACGATTCAAAAGAGACGGTCGATGCGCTGGCCTTGCTGCGCGGGGCGGTCGATCTTGCAGCGCCGGGGCGGGATGTGCCGGTTGCGGGGCAGGGGGCGCAGGTCGTTCTGTCTCCTGACGGCATGCGGCGGGCGCTGGCGAATCTGGTCAGCAATGCCCTGCGCTACGGCGCGCGCGTGCGCGCCTCGGTGGTGGTCAGCGAGAACTGGGTGACGTTTGTCATCGAAGACGATGGCCCCGGCATTCCGGCGGAACAACGGGATGCGGCGGTGCGACCTTTTGCGCGCCTGGATGCTGCGCGCAGCAACACCGCTGGCAACGTGGGTCTGGGTCTGGCCATCGCGCGCGACGTCGCCCGCGCGCACGGTGGCAGCCTGCGCCTTGGCGAATCGGACATGGGGGGCCTGAAGGCGGAGATCGTGATCCCGGTCTGACCCCACGGTGTTCAGGCCGGAACCTCGATGGTGCCCGCCCGTGCATCGCGGCAGCCGATCGCCCCAAAGCTGTTGCCGAACTGGGCCGCGTCCACCAATCCGTCCCGCAGGCGGATATAGTAGGTCGAATAGCCAACGTAGCCGCCGAACCCATTGGTCGCATTATATTCCCCGCAGATGATCGTGTCGCCTTGCGAGGTTCGAAACCCTTCTTCGCGTCGGAACCGGGCCCCGTCCGGGTCACGCAGGCTTTCGCGGATATAAGCCTGTGCAACGGTCTTGTCGGCGGCGCTGAGCGGGGCGGAAGCAACAGAGACAGGCACCGTCGGGACGCAGCCAAGCAAGAGCAACAGCGGGAGGAGGGCGCGCAAACGTGTCATGCCGACAATCTGGCCCCAGAAGGTTACCAAGACGTTAACGATGCCAACGTCGGGAGGAGGAATGGTAGGCCCGGCAGGACTTGTAGCGGTTTGGAATACAGTAGCTTTTACAGAAACTTACGGCAAATGTGCCCCACGAAAAAACGTGCCGTGGTCCACATTACCAATCCATAGCGGCCAGACGGCTCGCCGCCATCTCGCCCAATCGCATCCGTTCCACGGACTCCGTGTAGACCTGAGAGGTCGAGGCGTTGGCGTGGCCGTGCACGGACATGATCTCGTATTGCGTGGCCCCGTTCAGCGCGAGAATGTGACCCGCCGCCTTGCGGATGCCGTGCGATGAGCGATCCTCCAGGCCTGCTTCGCGGCATCGCTTCTTGAACCAGTTCCGCAGCGCCTCCGGGCTGGCGAAGGGCTTCCCCGCTTCCGTCAGCAGGTAGGTGGGGCCAACGATGGTCTGCGCCCGGATGGCGCGCCCCAGCGGGGCAAGGACGGGGATCGTGACCCGGCGCGAACCCTTCTTCGCCGGTTGCCAGTCAAGCCAGAGCTGCCCCGCGTGCCGTGTTTCGTGCTGTCGGCCCAGACGGTAGGCATCCCCGATCCGGCAGGCTGTGAACATGAACAACGTCAGGGCGAGGTGGGCCATCGTTCCGGGCGGGTGCCGTTCGCGGTAGGCATCCAGATCCTCGACGGTCCACGGCGTTGCGCCCCCGGCGCTGCGGTAAGTCGGGCGAGGCACGGCGCGGGCAGGATTGATCGAGCAATAGCCCCGATCCACCCCGAAGTCGTAGAGCGCGATAAGCAGCTTCCAGACGTTGCGGGCCTTGCCTGGCGTCGCGGCCATCCGGTCCTTGAGGGCGTGAAGCTCGGCGGCGGGCATCACGGCGGGCAGGCCGCGATATTCCTTGCCGCGCGACTTGGGCTGTTCGCTCTGCTGGCCAAGCAGGAACGTTGTCAGACTGACCCGTTCCTTTAGCGTCAGGGAGGAGGCGTCCTTGGCCTCGACCATCGCGCCCAGGTGCTTGAGGTAGGCGGTCGCGAGCCAGCCTAGCGTCCCGCGATCTGGCCCGGTGTCCTGCGGGACCGACAGCCGTTCCCCGGCGCGGGCGGCACGATAGTGGCTGTCGAAATCGGGATGCTCCGGGCCGAACGGCAAGGTGATTTTCCGCGCCCGCGCGCCCTCGACCCGAACGCGCCAGCGCTTGTTCCCGGATGGTAGCCGTTCCTCCGTCAGACCGGGGAAATCCACGCGCATGTTACCACCCTGTGTCATCGGCCTGCCCTTCTATTGCGAGGTCATCGGCGAAGGCGTCAAGGGCAAGCCCGTCATAGAGCCGTTTGCCGTCGAGGACGCGGCGTGGGATTTTTAGGGTGCGCAGCTTGCTTTCCGACACGCCGATGTATGCCGCCGCCTGCGGCGCGGGCAGGAGGCGAGGGGGAAAGGCAATTGATGGCCGCGCGGCGGTCATGTCAGTCCTCCGAATGGGTGGTAATGCCCGGTGTGGTCATGCGGCCTCCTCCATCGCGGAACCGTCCCACTGATCGGCCATGGCGTCGGCGATGCCGGGAAAGGTCCGACTGCGGATCCGCCCGCGATCGGGGCCCGGCGGGGCGCGGTGGATCGCGGACCATTGCTTGTGATCGTCGGTGCCCTTGGTGGGCGGGGTCAGGCGGGCCGTCGGTGTCAAAGGGGGCAGGCCGCGCAGATAGAGCCCCGTTCCCTTGAAAGCCGGATCGCCGAACCACCACGGCTGCACGACCTGCGTTGGCCGAGGCTGTCCGTCGATCAGCGCGCGGGCGTGTTTGTGCATCACGGGGTTTTCAACGGCGACGCGGGGAATGTCGGCGGTCCAGCAGGCGTTGAACAGGTCGGCCCCGGCGCGCAGGTCGTCCCACATTTCGTCCAGCGTACGCCCAGGCGGGGGCGTCGTCAGCCAGCGCACCCCGCTGTTGCAGAGGCGGGTGCAGGGCGGGTGCATGACCGCCAGCAGATCCCAGCCGCCGCGCGCGATGCAGTCGCGCACATCTTCGACGTAGTGTCGGTTCGATCCGTCCTCGGCCGGCAGCAGGTCGCAGGACCAGGCGTCATGCCCGCGCGCGGCAAAGGCCCGCCGGACGACGCCGGACGTTTCGCAGCCGATCAGGACGCGGAGCGGGTGGTTGGTCATGCTGCGACAGCGGGCGGCGATGCGACGCCGCCGTGCTGGTCGATGATCGCGGCCACGACGTGCAGCGGGACATATGCGTAGACCGCGGCCCATGGCCCCGGTGCGTCGGCAAACGGCTCCAGATCGGCCACCTGGCTAGAGGGCGCGCCGACCTCGACATCCGACCAAGGGCCTGTGTTGTCGCGCGGTGTGCAGTAGTTGTGACGTCCTGCCTGGACGGACAGCTGGAACCCGTCGGCACAGCGCAACGTGGGTGCCCGGTCGAGGATTTCGCGCGGGCCTGGAATTCGCCGAAGGGCGGGGTCCAGGTGCGCGGTCAGAATCTGTATCGTGTCCATCTTCGGTCCCTTGGTGTGACCGGGGCCGCGCCCCCGGTCGGTTCTTGCCTGTGAGTGACCCGGCGCGGCGGGTGTCTGGTGGGGTGTCAGGTCAGTCCGCATGCGCGGCGGCGGCGGCGGATGCAGCGCATCCTGATCCGGTCCTGTTCGGCGCGCATGTCGTCGATGCTCTGCTGTCGATGGCCGATCCGGACCGTCAGGGTGGCGAAGCGTTCCAGTTCGGCGGGCCTGGCGGCGTGCATCCACGGGGCCGGGGTGAATGGTTGTGCAGTCGAGTCCGCTGCACAGGTCATGCGGCGGTGCCGGGCAGGGGGGCGGACAGGGCGGCGGCGTTGAGCGCGGTGCGCGCCGTCGTGGCCCAGGTTTCGGCCATCGACACGGGGTCGATGCCGAATGCGGTCACGCCGTGCAGCGACATCGTGCATATGCCGCCGCGGGGATAATCCTCGGGGACTGCGTAGCGGTCGCCAGCTGCCCGCACCTCGGCGGCCATGATCGCCGGCCATTCGACGCGGTGCAGGGTCTGCAGGCGCGACAGGACGGTGCGGATCGCGTCGCATTGCACGGCGTCCAGCGGCGGGATGTCGGGTCGGGTCATGTCAGTCTCCGGAAACGAGGATCAGGCAGGGCGTGCCGCCGGGCGCGGCAGGCGGCCTGGGCGGGCGGTGCTGGCGGCATCGATGCCCGCGCGCGGCCATCAACGTGGCCCAGGCGATGCCGCGCAGGGTCGGCGATTGTTCGGCGGTCGGGCTGGACACGATCGTCCGGGCCTGCCGCAGCCAATCGTCCGTCGGGGTGAGGGGCAGGGGCGCGGTCATGGCGCTGTCCCTTCGGTGATCTGCACCGGGCGGCGGGCGTTGGTGCGGCGGATGTCGCTGCGCAGCCGGGCCGCGGCCCGGCGGTGGTGAGTTGCCGCGTCGTGGTCCCCATCGTCTTCGACTTCGCGCGCCCATTTCGCGTGCAGGTCGGCCATGAGTGTCAGGCACCACGCGGGCAGGTGGGTGCCCGGCAGGCTGGGCTTGCGGGTGCGGATGGCGGGGACGGTCATGTCCGGGCCTCGATCACGGCGATCAGCGCGCCGACGGTCGGGACGGATTCGAGGTTCGCATCCTCGAGGTCGATGCCGAAAGCTTCCTCCAGCGCCATTGCCAGTTCGACCATGTCGAGGCTGTCCAGTTCGAGGTCGCGGACCAGATGGGCCGTTTCGATGACGCGGTCGTGCGGTTGGGAGGTGACATCGGCGACGATGTTGCGGACGCGGTCGGCGATGATGACGATCTGTGCGGTCATGGGGGTGTCCTTTTTGGGGGAGGTCGCGGGGGCGGACCTCTGACGGGTCCGTCCCCCGCTCGGCCCCGGACGCGAGGGTCGCGTCCGGGAAGCCGATGCCGCCCGGGAGAAGGGAAGGCGGCACCGGATGGGTGTGGGGGGTCAGGCGAGGCGGCAACCGGTCGCGAATGGGCCGACCGCGATTGCAAGTATCGTCTGAAAGATCACGACGCCCGCCCGGTCATGGTGGCGCGGAGTTGGGCGGCGGCGAGGAGGAGGGCCATGTGCGCGTCGTGGCCGATGGCGGCGTCGCGGGTCAGGCGGGGGTCTTCGGGGCGTTGAGGGTGCATGGGTGGCTCCGTCAGATGCAATTCGCATTGATGGAGTAAATGCATTTTGCATTGCGACGCGTCAAGGCAAAATGCATCGCCGCGAATTTTCGCGGGGGTGCGCTTCGTTCTGTAGTGTTTGCGTGGATCAGAAGCTGCGGATTACGCCCTCAATTAACCCCATGGTAACCCCCTGCCCGCGAACGGTGGGCTGTTGTCCGGGGTCCAGTGCCGGAATGGGTCGACCTTGCAGCAGCCGTTGCACTACGGTCTCAGCTTCACCGGTGTTTGGATCCGCGTAATTGATGATTGCGAGGGTGTCAGTCGTGTGGCTCGGATTGAGATTCACGACGAGAATGTCGCCGACTAGCAGATGTAGCTCAGGGTAAGATCGGTTCAGCAAAAAGAGAGTTTTCCCTTTTTCTGTTATCTCAAGCGCGGAGGCCAGGAAGGCGGGTCGGTTCGAGGTTTCCCGAATCTCAAACGGAACGAGCGCAGGCTCCGAGAACCCATCGGCCGTTGAGCCACGCACCGCTCCAGGGCCGCGCCCTTTGCCGAACAGAAGCCATTGTTCGTCAACCTTGAACGCCCTGGCGTAGCTTCGGATGGTGTCGGCCTTGATGCCCCGGGAGCCGTTTTCGTGGCCGGTATATGTTGGCACCTTCATGCCGAGGCGGCGGGCTGCATCGGCGGCGGTTTCATAGCCAGCGGTTTCGCGGGCGACGCGCAAGCGGGTGTGGATATCGTTCATGTCGAAACGGCTACACCCGCGACAAATGCGAAAGGCATTGACATGAGAAAATGCGTTTTGCATTTAACGCAACTATGAGTGACCTCGAAAATATCATTTCGGCCAAGCCGTGGCCCAGTGCAGCGGCTCTGGCGAGAGACTTGAAATGCCCGGCACAAACGGTCGTTTCTTGGGGTGGTCGGGGTATTCCCAGCAAGCGATGGCTGGAAATCCAGCGGGCCGCCGCCGACCGTGGCTGGCCCCTTTCCATGGAGACGATTGCCGCAATGCCATTGGCCGATCTGGTCCAGCGGTCGCAGCGGGGCGTCGGGGTAGACCGAACCGGAGCGGCAGCATGACCGCCTCCGACAATCGGCACTCGGCCTCACGTTTTGCCGACCAGCGCGAGGAATTCCGTCTCTCCGACGATCCGAATGTCGTGGCCCTCCGCGATCAGGTCTTCGGCCTTGCGGTGCTTGCTGCTCTTTTCATGGCCCGCGAGAAGGGTCAGGTCCTGATCGCCGACGACGAGGATGTGTACTTTCTTCGAAACTCCGGCCTTGATCTCTATCCCCGCATCAGCCGCGATCTTCGCCGCGTCCCGGCGCGTCAGCGAAATCTGACCCGTGAAGCAGGCCGTCAGTCCATGCAGCGGCCCGACGGGATTGCCGTCCATCGAAATGGGTTTCGCCCAGTCCCGCGCCGCCTGCTTTCGGGCTGTGAGAATGTCTTCGAAGTTTTTCCCGGTGTGCTGTTCCGCCAGCAGGACCACCTGCGCTGCGGCAAGGGCGTCATCCTCTGCATCGTGGTGACGGCCACCCAGGTCCAGCTTTGCCTTGAGGTTGGCCAGCCCGTGTCCGCCGTCCTCGCGCAGTTCCGGCCATGCGCCGCGCGCGATTTTCACGCTGTCACGCCACGTCGTGAGGAGGCGGGGCATCCGGTTCGCGTCGCAAGCGGCGCCGATGGCGCGTTCGTCGAAATGGCTGTGCTGGATAAGCGTATGTCGTTCCAACACGCCGCGCAGGTGTTCGAGCGCGCGGTCGAATGTCGGGGCCTTTCGGACATGTTGCGCGGTGATGCCGTGGATGTTGGTGTTGTAGGGATCGAAGTCGGCGCGCGGATTGATCAACGTCCCGGTCTGGATGATTTCTCCCCGCTCTGGCACGCCAGCAAGTCCGATCTGGCAGATCGAGGCAGGGTCTTCGTTCGCCGTTTCGACGTCGACGGCGATGAATCGAAAACTCATCTGGTTGAACTGCTGCATCGTCAAATCCTGGTTCGGTGTGGCGTCGGCGCGGGATCGGGGGGGCAGCTCGCCCGCGCCGCCACTCGTAGGGGCATCGTTCCCGCCAGCGAAGGCACGGGGGCATGCCCGTCGCCCCTTATCATCCTTCTTCCGTGGTCGGGTCAGCAGGGTGGGCAGCCCGAGGATGACGTTGCCCAGAACCAAGAGCACCAAAATGGACGAGACGACAGTTCCGGTGCCGGTCGCCGTGCCCGCCGCCTTGGCATCCGACATCTGGTTGACGCCGTCCGTGGCCACTCCGAGCCAGAGAATGAAGAAGAGCACCATCAGGATGTTGAAGAGTATCAGCAGCGACTTGAACAGCTTTCCGAAGAGGCCGCGTTTCGCCTTCCTCAAAGGGTGCCCACAGCTCGGGCAGTTGAACGCCTTGCGCGAGATGGTGTTGCCGCAGCTCGGGCAGTCGCTGGTCGCGGATTTTGCCATGAAACAAGTCTTTCTGTGGAATCAATGACATCGAACTTCCGCGACGTCAGAGAACCGGTCAACAACAAAGGGGCGGCAGCATGACCGCCGCCGCCCCCCGTTCCTTTCGGTCTGTTTCCAAGAAGGTCCCTGCACAGGACCATCATGGAGCACGCCCCTTGGAAAAGTCTTTCAGAAAATCGCGTCGGCGCGTCCGCGTGTCCGAAGATGCCGGACTGGCATGGTTCGCGCGGCAGCTTTGGCGGGCGTTCCCGGAGGCCACGTCGGAAAACGAACTGGCCGACCTAGTGGCGGAGTTGCTGACAACCGACGCCCGCGACGTCCATCCGCGCACAGTTCGCAATTGGTTGCGTGGCGAGAACACGCCGCACTTTCGCTATATGCTGGCTGTCCTGTCCCTGGCGGGGGCCGAAGCGGTGTTCGACCTTATCGACGAGAACGCATCGTGAGCGCGCGTGGGGGCCTGATCTGCCGCACCGGATGGCGGATCGCGGGACGGTTCTGGCGACGCATGGCATCGCGGGTGCATCGCCGCGCCGCGACCGTGTCGGATTGGTCATTGTGGCAGGCCCGCGCGAGCCGGTCGGAAAAGTTTTTCCGCCGGATCAAGAGGGGGCATCAATGACCCGCCCCATCCCCTACCGTTTCGCCCGCGACGAAGAAGCCGCGCTGCGCCGCGCCCGCGACGGCTGGGCGCGCTGTGCCGGTGTTGCCGTGGTTATGCTGTGGCTGGTGGTGGTGCTGACGTGACCGGCTGGTGGGGCGAATGCGACCTGGATCATTACCGCGCGGCGGGCCTGCTGCTGACGCGGGCAGAGGTGGGCTGCGCCGTGCCGCTGCTGCGCGGGCAGGTCGTCTATCTGGGGGTCACGGCGCGGGTCAGTGGCCCCCGGCTGGACGCGCTGGACGCGCCCGGCCGCCTGTTGGAACGCCGGTCCGTCGCCGCGTTTCAAGCGTTGCTGGGGGCCGGTTTGTCGCCGGTCTGTCCGGCGCTCGCGCGGGCGGAGGTGCTGTTGCATTGCGACGGGGTGACGCCCGCGCGCGACGACGCGGATTGGGTCGAAGTGGAGCGGCTGATCGTGGATCGCGCCGATGCGATGGCCGTCTGGGTCACCGACGGTTGGGACCGGTGCCATGTCATCGCCACCGCCGCCGCCGCCATGCTGCGCACCAATCGGCGCGTCGTGCTGATCGGGGGTGGGGAGTGACCGGGGTTCGCCGCCGGGCGGTCGTATTGAGTGAGGGTGCGGCCCTGGAGATCGCGCCCGGCGCGACCGCGATGCGCGGCCCGTGTGCGACCCCCCGTGACAGGCGCGAGGTCGGTCACAGATCCATGGCGGTGCGCAGCATGTCGTTCACGCGGGATTGCCAGCCTTTGCCGGTCGCCCGCAGCGTTTCCACCAGATCGGCGTCGAGCCGGATCGTCACAGGCTGTTTCGGGTTGTCCGACTTTGGCCGACCCCTGGCGCGTGTCGCCAGTTCGGGTGCCACCTGTTCCATCGGGCGCAGCCGGGCCAAGTCGGTATCGCTGAGCGGACGTTCGATGTCCGGATCCGGGCCGACCAGCGTTCCGGTGGCGGTTTCGACCCACCATCCGTCATCGTCCTGGTGCAGGCCGCCCTTGGCGATCAAGGCGCGCATGTCGCGGTCGTACGCGCGCCACCGGCGGTCCATTTCGGCGCGGTCGGCGTCACTGTCGCCAAGGTCGCGGGTGATGAACTGGGGCCATTTGTTCGTCATTCGGGGCCTACCTTTCCTTGAAGTTTGCGGGGCGCATGGAAACGACCGAGAGCGCCTCTTGCCCCAGCGGGCGGAACACGACGACGATCACGCGGCGTCCCTGAAACGTGCCTACGGCCATCAGGCGGTTCGTATGGGCGGGCAGGACGTCGGCATCGGCAAAGAAGGCCGGGGTCAGATCGGCAAAGTCGAGGCCGTGCTTGGCGATGTTCGCCTGCCGTTTCGGTTCGTCCCATGTGATCATCTTTTCCATATTTATTGTATGCACGAAAAATCAGGTAGGCGCAATATTTGTAAATACAATAAAAGGCGGGAAACGGTTGGAAATCGTGGCGCGCTGATCGGGGGGTGGGGTGTGACCGGGGTCTGGGTGGCAGGGCGGCCGTCTGCCTTGGTTTCTGGCCCGCGCCCCGTCTATGGTGCCGACCGATGATCCGCGCGCAGCCTTTCGACGCGGATCCGGCGGGCGAGGCGTTCGAGCCGCTGCCGACCTGCGCCGCCGCGCCTGATATCGCGCTGGCGTTGATGTCCGACGCCGCGCTGACCGCCGCTTGCGACCGCGCCATTCGGGCATCGGACCGCCATCAGGCCGTGCCGGGCCACTGGCTGCATTTCGCCGCCTTTGCCCTGCGCCGTGACCTGGTGCGGCTGGGCCGTGCGACGGTTTTCGACCGCTGCTGGCGCAGGTGCGCCGTCGTCGGAGGGCGCGCGCCATGACCCGCCACGCACGGATTGATGGCCTGCGCCTCGCCGATGGCAGGTATCTGGCCAAGGGCGACTGCGGATACCTGCAGCGGCTGGCCCGGGCTGTGCGGGCCAGCATGGGCGCGGGCGGCTACGCCCCGCCGGAAGTCAAAGCCCTGATCGCGGTTGTGATCAATTCGGTGGAGGACGCTGCATGACCGACGTGAAAGCCCTTTTTCTGGCCCCAGTGGCGACCGACGATCTGCCCGAATATCCGTTCGGCATCGAGGATCGCCTGGATAGCCACTGGTTCATGCCGTGGGAGCGCCGGAGGTGGTTGAATAGCGACATGGGGTTGCGCGGCGACTGGGTCTGCAAGGCGATGTATTTCGACCTTATCAACCATGCTTATGACCAATCGCCGATCGGGACCTTGCCGCAGGACATGGCCACGTTGGCGCGCCTTCTGCGGGCTGACCGGACCCAGTTCGAAGATTTGGTCAAGCTGCCGCTTGGGCCGCTGCACCGGTGGCATCCCTGCCGGTGCGATGGCGAGGTGCGGTTGATGCACGACACCGTGCTTCGGTCCCTGACGGAAGGCTTTGCGCGGCGCGAGGACAACAGGGCGCGCACCGATGCCGCCAACTCTGCCAAGCGGATCCAGCGACTGCGGATCAGTTTGGCCGGACTGGACAAGGCGCTGGCCGAGAACGACCACGCTGTGCGCTGGATAGATGAGTGGCTGATTGAAGAAGGCTGCGTCAAGCGCGTGGCCAGCTGGATCGAGAAAGGCGTGCGCGCCTGGGTGCGCCATCGTCAGAATATCGGGGGGTCGCGCGACCGGAGATAGGCAGACGATCTGTCGAAACGTGTCCCGAAGACAGTTTTGGACTGTCCGGGACAGTCGCGGACAGTCGCCGGACAGTCCGCTTCGACAGGGAAATAGACAGGAACATGAAAAGACAGGCAGCGCGCGCGGACAGTCGAAGCGGGCGCGTCTGTGGATAAGTCGGGCAGGCAGAGAAAGGCAGGGACATGGACAGGACAACGCAGGACGAAGGCGAGCGCCGGGTGGAGGATCAGTTGATCGCCCCTCTGCTGCGGCTGGGACTGACGAAACCGGTGGGCATGCCCAAGGTGCAATTCGAAGCGATGCAGGCCGAGCTGCGCGCCAAGCTGGCCTACATGACCCCGCCCAATCTGGCGGCGCTGCTGGAGAAGGCCGAGGCATCGCCCGGCGGGCGCGACAAGGATCGGTTTCCAATCGCGCGCGTCCTGCTGCGGTGGGCGGCGGACATCCAGTCGCCGCAGGTCGGGCCGTCGCCCCTGATGATGTCCTTCTGGGGCCATGCCGATGGCGCGCGGGTGATCGAAGAGGGCTATGCCCCCGAGGTGCAGATCCATCTGCGCCGGGTGCGCGTCTGGCCCAAGCCGTTCGCCCTGAGCCAGCTGCGCGATCAGGCCCGCCCCGAGATCCTGCGCCGCGAAGCGTTGGAAACCGCGCTGGCGGACGGCGAGGATCTGGCCCCCGACGACCGCGCCTGGCTGGACCGGCGCATCGCGGCCGAGGCCGAGTGCCGCGACATCGCCGCGATGGGCGGGGCGGTGTGATGGGACGGCTGACGCCCGCCGAGATCGCAGCCATCGCTGTCTTTCCTGTCGATCGCGTGAGGCGGGTGGATCCGGTTGTCCGCCGGGTGGCCCCCGGCGCATCCGCCGCGCCCGATCCCGTCGGTGGCCTCGTTGCCCGGGCCCCTTCGCGGCCAGCGCCGGTGCGGCATCGGGTCATGGGCATCTGGGATGCCTTGCAATGGGCCATTCGCGACGAAGGTGCGCGGCTGGAACTGCCGGGCGATCACCTCGACCTTGCCCGGCGGCCCAGCTACGGCATGGAGCATGTCATGATCGAGCGCGGGCGGGTTGGCTGTGCCATCGACGGCGGTGGGTATCGTCGCGACACCGTGCCTATGGATGCCGAGGTGCTGGTGGCCGCGCTGTCGCGTCTGCCGAACCGGTTGGGCGGATTGCGCCAGGCGCTGGCCGTCGCCGAGACGGCCCGTTCCGGCCTGATCCCGGACGCGATGGTCGGCGTCGTTCCGCGATGCGTGCCCCGCGACTGGAAGGGCGGGCATAGGTTCGGCGCGCGCAAGGCGCGATCCGTCGTCGTCGACCACGCTGTCGTTCGCGAGTGGAAGCGGGCAGGGCGCGCGGCCCGGTGGTTCGAGCGCACGGTCGAGGTTCGCATGACGCCCGTGACCTTCGAGCCGAGCGCCGATCACATCGCGGCGGCGCGTCGGATCTACCGCGCCTGGTGGCATGCGCTGCTGCACGTCCAGAAGGAGGTCATCGCCTATGGCGCGCTGGAGCGTCTGACGGTCACGCGGCAGATGCCGCCTGGCGCGCCGTGGATGGCTGCCGGGCCTGCGATCCGAAAGGGGCTTGCTTTGGGAAAGTGAACCGATCTAGACAAAGTGCCAGCAACACAGCCGCGCCCGGAGGGAACATCCCTGCCGGGCGCGTTGCGTTTTCGGAGGTCGGCATGGCGCGGTTGAAGACGATCAAGCCGCGTCTCGCACGGGTGCCGGCGCGGTTGGCCCGGCCTGCCACGGAGCAGGAACGGCTGAAGGCGCGCAATGCCACGCGACCGAATTGGTACTCGACCGCGCGCTGGCAAAGGCTGCGCCGGTTGGCTTTGGATCGGGACAATTGGGTGTGCCGCCAGACGGGTGCCCTGCTGATCGGGACGTATCCCGCGCCGAACAGCCCGACAGTCGACCACATCCGGCCACACCGCTGGGATCCCGAGCTGTTCTGGGATCTTGGCAACCTGCAGTCGGTGACGAAGGCGTGGCACGACGCCGAAAAGCAGCGGATCGAAGCACGCGGCGATTGGTGAGTCCGGGGGGCGGTGGAAACCTCGCAACCGGCTGTCTGCCAGACCCGCCACACAGCTAGCGGGGGATTTTTTTCTTGGGGCATGAAATTCTGACGGAAGACCTTTTTGGGGGGCTTCGGACGTTGCCGAGCGGGCGGCGTGGGCGGCCTGCTCATTGTTGGTCGCAAGAAAACGAAAACATTGTGATCTTGGCTTTGGCACAGGGTTACAGCGACGCGGAGGCGGCGCGAGCCTTGGGGATCAGCCTCCCCACCCTGCGGAAGTATTATTTTTCTACGCTCAAGATGCGGGACATGCAGCGGACGCGGCAGGAGTTGTGGTTGCTGGCGCGGCTGGCGGAGCAGGTGAACGCGGGCAACGTCGGCGCAATGAAGGAGATGAAGAAACAGATGGCGGCACGGGATCGCGTCCTGGCGGAACGGGCCTTGAAGCAGAGCGAAGACGAGGCGCCCTCTATGCCCGTCGGCAAGAAAGAGCAGGCGCGTCGCGATGCCGAACAGGCCATCGAAGATCCCGATCTGACACCCGGTCTATGGACCCACTGACATGACTGCCCATAGCCGCAACTGGTCGACCGCCTGCCCGGATTGGGAAGCGCGGATCATGGCCGGACGTCCGCCGATACCCGACCTGCCGCTGCATGATCTGGCGGCGGAGCGGGCGCTCAAGATCTTCAAGCGGTTGCGGGTTCCGGATCTGATCGGAACGCCGACTTACGGAGAGGTCTGCGAGGCGTGGGTTTTCGACTTTGTGCGCGCCGTATTCGGAGCCTACGACCCTGAGACGAAACGGAGGATGATCCGGGAATACTTCCTGATGATCCCCAAAAAGAACGGCAAGTCGGCTATCTCGGCGGCCATCATCCTGGTGGCCGCGATCCTGAACGAACGTCCGGAGGCGGAGCTGATCCTGATCGCGGAAACGCAGGCGATTGCCGGGATCAGCTTCAAGCAGTGTCGGGGGATAATCGCGCTGGACGAAGGTCTACGGGCCATTTTTCATGTCACCGATCATCGCAAGATGATCACCCACCTGACCACGGGTGCCATCATCCGCATCCTGTCGGCGGATGGCGATATCGTGACCGGGTCCAAGGCGGCGTATATCCTGGTCGACGAAACCCATGTGCTGGCGCACAAGCCGAAGGCCGGGGATCTGTATATCGAGTTGACCGGCGGGCTTGCGTCGAACCCGGAAGGCTTCTTCCTGGAAATCACGACGCAATCGAAGGTTGAGCCGCACGGCGAGTTCAAGCGTCGGCTGACCCGCTATCGCGAGGTCCGCGACGGCACGCTGTCGCTGCCCATCCTGCCGGTGATGTATGAGTTCCCGCGCCCGATGCAAAAGGCGGAAGACTGGCGAAACCCCGAAACATGGGGCTTGGTCAATCCGAACCTGGAGCGGTCGGTCAGCCTGGACTATCTGCGCGACAAGATGGTCGAGGCGGAGCGAGACGGTCCGGACAAGCTGGCAACGTTCGCGTCCCAGCATCTGAACGTCGAGATCGGTCTGGGGCTGCACAGCGAACGATGGGTCGCGGCGGACTATTGGGAGAGCTGCGGCGGCCTGACCTATGACCTTGATGGGCTGATGGCGCGGTCGGACGTCTGCGTCGTGGGCGGCGATCTGGGCGGGGCGGACGATCTGGCGTCGCTGGTCGTCATGGGGCGCGACCGGAAGACGCGGGACAGGTTGGTCTGGGGCTGTGCCTGGGTGCATCCCGACGTCCTGAAGAACCGGCAGGAAATCGCGCCGCGCCTTCTGGACCTGGCAGAGGTCGGGGATCTGATCATCGACGCGGACGTCGATAAGCACGTGGCCGACATGGCCAAAATCTGCATGCGGATCGAGGCGGCGCGCCTGTTTCCGGCGCAGGAAGCGATCGGGCTGGACGACTGGGGTGTCGCGGCCCTGCTGGACCGACTGGACCTGGAGGGGATGCCCGAAGGGCGCGTCGGAGCGGTCGGGCAAGGGTTCAAGTTGAATGGCGCGATCAAGGGCATCGAGCGGCGGACGCTGAACCGCACCCTGCGCCATGCGGATCAGCCGATGATGAAATGGTGCATGGGCAATGCCAAAGCGATTGCACGGGGAAACAACGTCATGATCACCAAGGAGCGCGCGGGCGTGAGCAAGATCGACCCCCTGATCGCGATGTTCAACGCGGCAATTCTGATGGATAAAAACCCCGTCGCCGAAGCGGTGGGCACCATCGACGAATACTTTGCGGCGCTGGCGGCATCCTGATGGGGGTGGTTGAGCGGTTCAAGTCGCTGATCGGCCTTGCGGGCACATCTGTCGTCGTGCCGAGCGGCGGGAACATCACCGTGAACAATGCCCGCGCCACGGATGGCGATGGGGGGGTCGGGCGGGCGGTGCCCGCCGCCTCGGCCCTGGGCCTTTCGGCGGTCTGGGCCTGTGTCAATCTACTGGCGGGGACGATCGCGTCGCTGCCGTTCCAAGTCCAGAAACGGGGTGCGTCGGGGGTGGAGGTCCTGAAAGGGCACCCGCTGCATCGGCTGCTGCACGAAAGCCCAAATTACGACCAGACCGCCCTGGATTTTTGGGAGTTCATCGCCGCCAGCCTGGAGCTTTGGGGGAACGCCTATGCCGTCGTCACCCGCGACGCGGGAAGGATCGTGGCGATCCACCCCGTTTCGCCGGAACTGATGGAGGTGCGTCGGCGGACGGATGGGGAGCTGGAATATCGTTGGGTCGACCACGGCAAGCAGCGGGTCGTGACGGACCGCGAGATACTGCATGTTCGCGGCTTTGGCGGCGACCCCTTGGGCGGGTTGTCCACGCTGCACCATGCGCGGGGCGTATTTGGTCTTGCGCGCGCGGTAGACCGGACGGCAGCGGCCACGTTCAAGAACGGGATGCAGCCCAGCGGGGCGCTGGTTTTCCCGGAGTGGCTTTCGCAGGAAAACCGGATGCTCGCGGAAACGCGCATGACCGAGAAATACATGGGTGCGATGAACACGGGCCGCCCCCTGATCCTGGAGGGTGGCACGACCTGGACGCCGCTGACGATCAAGCCGGAAGATGCCCAGATGCTGGAAAGCCGCGGTTTTTCCGTCGAGGAAATCTGCCGGTTCTTTGGGGTGCCGCCGTTCATGGTGGGTCACACCGAGAAGACGACCAGCTGGGGCAGCGGAATCGAACAGCAGACCCTGGGCTTTCAAAAATTCACGCTGCGCCGCCGACTGAAGCGGATCGAGCAGGCGGTGGCCAAGCAGCTGTTGACCGACGCGGACCGGGCGCAGGGCATCAAGGTCCAATTCAACATCGAGGGGCTGCTGCGCGGCGACAGTGCCGGGCGCGCATCCTACTATCAGACGATGACGCAGATCGGTGCGATGACCATCAACGAGGTGCGCGCCCTGGAAGGCCTGCCCCCGGTGCCCGGCGGCGATCTGCCCCGGATGCAAAGCCAGAACGTCCCGATTTCGCAATCACAGGAGCCTGAAAATGAAGGCAGTGCTTAAACATGCCCCGGCGATCTGGGACGTAAAGGAGCTGTCGGAGAACGGCGAGTTCGAGGGCTATGGTTCGACATTCGGCGGGGAGCCGGATTCCCATGGAGACATCATCGCCCCCGGGGCGTACGCCGACAGCCTGGCGTCCGGGAAGATGCCGAAAATGTTCTGGCAGCACGACAGCCGGGAACCGATCGGTCGCTGGACCGAAGCGGCAGAGGACGGCAAGGGCCTGCTGCTCAAAGGTCGTCTTAACACGCAGGTTCAGCGTGGACGGGAGGCCTATGAGCTTTTGAAGGCGGGCGACATCGACGGGCTGTCGATCGGGTATCGCATCGTCGAATACACCCGCAACACGGACGACGACACCTGGCTGCTGGAAAAGCTGGACCTGATCGAAGTGTCGGTCGTGTCGGTGCCCGCGAACGACAACGCGACAATCACCAACATCAAGGCCGCGCGCGCGGCGCTGGAATTGAAGGATCGTCTGGCAGCCGGGGAGCGGCTGACGGAACGGGAATTCGAGCAGTTGCTCAAGGGGAGCTTGGGGCTGTCGAATTCACAGGCGGAGCGTGCCGCGCGCATCCACCTGAAAGGACCGGGGGATCCGGTCGCGGCGGACAGTGAACTGGCGCAGCTTTGGCGCGCCTTTGTGGCCTGACGGTCGAACACCCCTAAAGACAGGAGGGCAAGATGCCCCAGGATGAACCGAAAACCGCCGCCGAGATCGGCGCGGAGCTGAAGAAGTCGCAGGAAATCGCCGCGAAGACGGCGGATCAGGCGAAGGAGCTGGCCGAGGATGCCCTTGGCCGGGCCAAGAAGTCGGAGCAGCTGTCCGCCGCGCAGAAGCAGGCGGCGGATGAGGCGCTGACCAAGCTGAACGAAGTCGTGGAGCAGGTCGCGACGCTGGGCCAGAAGATGGCGCGGGCGCAGGGGCATGAAGCCGCTGCGGCGCGCGCGAAAACGCTGGGGCTCCAGTTTGTCGACAGCGATCAGGGCAAGGAGCTGCTGGAAAAAGGCGGTGATTTCCGGGGCAAGGCGTCGCTGCACATGAAGGCCACGATCACCTCGGCCACCACGGATGCGGCCGGATCGGCGGGCGATGCGGTCGATGCGACGCGCCTGCCGGGTATCATCACCCCGCCGGACCGCCGCCTGACGATCCGCGACCTGATCATGCCCGGTCAGATGGACGGATCGGCGCTGGAATATGTGCGCGAAACCGGGTTCACGAACAATGCCGCCCCGGTGGCGGAGGGGGCCGCAAAGCCCCAGTCCGACATCCAGCTGGAGCTGGTCAGCACCTCGGCCAAGGTCATCGCGCATTATGCCAAGGCGTCGCGGCAGATCCTGGACGATGCGGCGATGCTGCGCACCTATATCGATGGCCGCCTGCGCTATGGTCTGGCCTACAAGGAGGAGCTGCAGCTGCTCAACGGGGACGGCACGGGGCAAAATCTGTTGGGGATCGTGCCGCAGGCTACCGCCTTCAGCGCGGCCTTCGTGCCGGACGCTGCCAATATCCTGGACACCCTGCGCCTGGCGCAGTTGCAGGCGGTGCTGGCGGAATACCCCGCGACGGGCCACGTCCTGAACCCCATCGACTGGTCCAAGCTGGAAATGCTGAAGGACAACGACGGCAACTACATCATCGGACAGCCGCAAGGCAATGCAGCGCCGAGCATGTGGGGCCTGCCTGTCGTGGCTACGCAGGCCATGGCGGCAGGCAAATTCCTGACCGGCGCGTTCCAGCTGGGTGCGCAGGTGTTCGACCGCTGGCAGGCGCGCATCGAAGTGGCCACGGAAAACGAAGACGATTTCGTCAAGAACCTGGTGACGATCCTGTGTGAAGAGCGGCTGGCCCTGGCGGTCTACCGCCCGGAAGCCTTCATTTACGGTGACTTGGCGGTTGTGGCCGCCTGATCCCGGACGGGATTGCAAGACCTGAAAGGGGCGGGATTTCCCGCCCCTTTTTCCATGGCGATTTCCGGAGAGACGGACATGAAATTCGAAGTTCTGCGTCACCACGAAGGTGATCGATCCTACGTGCCCGGTGACCTGCGCGACGCACAAGAGGGCGACGTGGCCCATCTGGTTGCGTCCGGTGTGCTGCGGCCTGCTGGCAAGGCAGCGCAGGCCGCCGCCAACAAGGCCGTGAAGGCGGCCCCGAAGAACAAGGCGGGCTGACATGCTGCGCCCGGTCCGCATCGCGCCACCAGCCGAAACACCGCTGTCGCTGTCGGACGCCAAGTCCGCCCTGCGCGAGGAAAGCGACGACCAGGATGCCGTTATCGGATCGATGATCGCGGCGGCCACCGGGCACCTGGATGGGTGGGCCGGGACGCTGGGTAGGTGCATGGTCACGCAGGTGTGGCGTTATCGGTTGCCGTGCCTGACGGCGCGCACGTCGCTGGTCATGCCGGACGCCCAAGCGGTCGCCGCATCGGTCATCGGCGCGGACGGAAGCACGACGGCCATCGATCCCGCCACGCTGGCCTTGCAGGAAGGCGTGACCGGCGCGGTCCTGACGCTGTCGGGGGCAGGGCCGGATTTGCCAGGCGATGTGGATCACCCCGTGCAACTGGACGTGACCTTCGGGTTCGGCAGCGCGGCGGACGTCCCGGCCCCCATCGTGCAGGCCATCCGATTGATCGTGGGGCACATGTATGCCCGCCGCGAAGCTGTGGCCGACAGCCGGTTGGCCGTCCTGCCCGTGGGCGTGTCGTCCCTGCTGGCCCCGTATCGGTGGTTCGGGTGATCGGCGCGGGCCAGTTGGACCGCAGGATTCAGATCCTGCGGCGGGCCGCCGGGGGGAATGCCTTTGGCACGTCCGACGCGTCCGGGTCGTTCGTGGTGCAGGGTGATCCGATCTGGGCGGCCAAGCGGGATCTGCGGGTAAGCGAGCGCATGGGTCAGCAGGGAGGCCTGTCTGCCGCCGGGATCGCCGCGACGGTGGTGACGGAATTCATCGTGCGCTGGTCCACGGCGGCCCGAGACGTGACATCGAAGGACCGTATCCTGTGCGACGGGGTGACCTACGAAATCACGGGCATTCGGGAGGGCGCGGGTCGCCGTGTCGCCCTGGTGTTCGAGGCCACGGCGCGGACCGACCGATGACGATGAGGGTGCAGATGACAGGCATGCGCGAGCTGGAGCGCAACCTGGAGCGGCTGAAGCGCAGCACACGGAAGGCCGTGGGCCGCCGCGTCCTGAAGAAGGCGGCAGAGCCTGTGGCGCAACTGGCGGCAGATTTGTCGCCCTATGATGAGGGCGACCTGGAGGCCGGTTTGGCGGTGTCGCACCGGCTGTCTCGGCGCGACAAGTTGCGTCACCCGGAGCCGTCGTCGGGCACCGTGGAGATGTTCATCGGACCCGCCGTCAGGGGGCGTCAGGGTTATCCCTACCCGCAGGCAATCTTTCAGGAATTCGGATCCTCGAAACAGGCACCTCAGCCGTTTCTGCGTCCGGCCTGGGAATCCGAACGGGGGGCCATGCTGGACCGGATCGGCGACGCGTTGCGAATTGAAATCGCAAAGACGCTTGCGCGCGTCGCCGCACGGGCGCGGCGCTGACGTGGAAGAGGTTCTGATCGGTCTGCTGACCGGGGCGACCACCGTCACCGACCTGACCGCCGAAGTGAATTGGGGCGTGCATCCGCAGGGCGTGCCGTTTCCGGGTGTGGTCCTGAACGTCGTCGGCGGGACGTCGGGTGTCACGCTGGACGGCCCGAACGGGACGGGATCGGCGTTGGTGCAGGTTGATGCCTATGCCGCGACCTATGGCGAAGCGAAATTACTGTCCCGCGCGATCGAGGCCGTTCTGAACGGTCATCGCGGCGGTGCCATCATGGGCGTCTTTCTCGTCAGCAGACGGGATGGGCGAGAGGGCGATGTAACTGCGGACCGGCCCTTCCGCGTATCCACGGATTTTCGTATCCACTACAGGAGATAAGACATGTCCGAAATGAGCATTCTCTATGGCGCCACGATCGAGAAATCGACCGACGCTGGCACGACCTGGGAGAGCATCCCAAAGGCAAAAGGTGTCGGGATCCCGAAGAAGTCCAAGGACTTCAAGGATGTCACCAACCTGGACAGCCCGAATGGCTATCGCGAGTTCATCCCGGGTCTGAAGGATGCGGGCGAGGTCACCATTGCCTGCATCTACACGCCCGACGGCTATGCCGACGCGCTGGCCGACGACGAAAGCGGCGATCTGGTCCAGTACCGCGCGACGCTGCCCACGATGGGCAACCAGACCGGCGGCGATGTGTTCGAGTGGTCGGGGTATCCCACTGCGTCGATGCAGGACGGTGACGTCGAGGGGGAGATCATGTTCGATGTCATGATCAAGATCAGCGGTGCCATGTCGCACACCGCCGGGGCGACCGTCTGATGCGGGGCGCCGTCGAGTTCGAGGCGGGCGGCCAGACCTACGAGTTCCGCCTGACCATCAGTCGCCTTGCTGCCTTCCAGAAGCGCCTCGACGAATCCTTCATCGATGCGTTGCGTGCCTTCGAGGACAGCGGCGGCACCGACTTTTCCCGGTTGTTCGAAATGTTGGCCTGCGGTCTGGGCTGCGATCCGGACGCCGCCGTCGCCATCGTCGATGAGATGGACGTGGCCGAGGCGGGCCGGGTCCTGGGGGCCGCGGTCAAGGCGTTCTTTCCGCAGGCGGAGAACGATCAGGAAGCCGGGGAAGTTCAGGGCGACGCAGCCCCGGAGGTCCCGTCGAAGACCGCGTCGGGAAAAGCGAAGGCGGCCCCGAAGGCCGCCTGATCGAAGACCTGCGCGACCGGTGGCTTGCCGTCGGTCTGGACTATGAGCCGTTCTGGGATCTGAGTCCGGTGGAAGCCGCCTGTATCCTGAAGGGGCGCGAAGCGTTCCTGCTGCGGCAACATGAGGCGGCCCGCGCGGTCGCCTACGAGGCCGCCGTCCTGACGGCCCATGCCTACCACGATCCGAAAAACATCCCGCGTTATGCGCCGCTGTCTCAGGACGGTCCGGCGGACGACGACCCGCGCCGTCGCGCCCGAGAGGCGGCGGAGGTGCGCGGTCGCCTGACAGCCATGGCGCGGGTTTCGGCACGCGGTGCCCGTTCCTGACGGGCACCGCATTCCCCTTGTTCTCTTACCCACGACTGGAGACGCGATGTCTACGATTATCGGTGCGCTGCGGGTTAACATCAGCCTCGACAGTGCGGCGTTCGAGCGAGGCGTGGGGCGGGCGAAAACCGGTCTGCGGGGCCTGCGTGTCGGGCTGGCCGGAGTTGCCGCGATGGCCGGGGCCGGTCTGGGCCTGGGCCAGGCGGTTCAGACCCTGCGTGGATTTGAGTCGTCGATGGCCAGGGTCAAGGCGATCAGCGGTGCGACCGAGCAGGAATTCGGCCGGATGCGGGATGTCGCCCGCGAGATGGGTGAGACGACCGAATTCAGCGCCAGCGCGGCGGCGGGTGGCCTGGCCTTTCTGGCGCAGGCCGGGTTCTCGGCGCAGGATGCGACGGACGCCCTGCCGCGCACCCTGGAGCTGGCGACCGCCGGGGCGTTGGGGTTGGCCGAGGCGGCGGACATCGCATCCAATGTGATGTCGGGGTTCAGTCTGCCGGTGGCCGAGGTGGGCCGCGTGTCGGATGTCCTGGCGAAATCGGCAAGCATTTCCAACACCAACGTCCAGCAGCTGGGAGACGCCATGCGGTCCGCCGCGCCGGTGGCCAACATGCTGGATATCTCGATCGAAGAGACGGCGGCGGCCATTGGTGTGCTGTCGGATGCCGGTATTCAGGGATCGCAATCGGGCGTCGGTCTGGCCGGTGTCATGAACCGGATGATCAAGCCGACGAAAGACGTCGAACGCGGTCTGGCGTCGGCGGGTCTGACCCTGGCCGATGTCGACATCGAGGCGCTTGGCCTGACCGGTGTGTTGGAGCGGCTGCACGATGCCGAGCTGACAGCAGGCGAGGCGGCCCAGATCTTCGGGGCCGAACATGCCAAGTCCGGCGCGGTCCTGATCGAGGGGATCGGCAAGCTGCGCGATTATACCGGATCGCTGAACGCAGCCGAGGGCGCGGCGGGCGATATGGCCAGGACGATGCGCGACCAGTTGGACGGCGATTTCAAATCACTGTCCTCGGCGGTCGAGGGTCTGACGCTGTCCCTTGGCGAGGGTGGCCTGACCGAAGTGATCCGCCAGGCCGTTCAGACAGCGACCGGTTTCGTGCGCGCCCTGTCTGGTTGGGACCTGCTGGATGAGGTGGCTATGTCCGCCGCCGCGCTGGCCGCCGGTCTGGGTGCGCTGGTCTTTCCGATCGCGGCCATCGGCGCGGTCAGCGCCGGTGCCATCGCTTATATCGTCGGCAACTGGGGAAGCCTGCAGGACCGGTTTCCGCGCGTGACCGGCGCGATTTCCGGCGGCATCGGCCTGATGCGCGGGGCATTCGATACCATTGGGTCCGTGGCGGCCGGGGCCGCCGCGTCCCTGACAGCCGGGCTCGCCGGGTTTCGGGAAGGGGTCGACGGGTTCGTCGGGCCGATCCGTGACAAGTTGCAGGGCGCGGCAGATGATCTGGGGCCGATCCTGGACAACCTGTCCGCCGCCTTCGGTGTGATCATGGGGGTATTCGCGGGTGAGGATGGGGATGCCGCCACGACGGGCATGCGCGAGATCGGGACTGTTCTGGGGGCCATCGCCGGGCTTGCGCTGGAGGGCGTGGCTAATTCGCTGGGCCTGCTGACCGAGGGGATCAAGGCCGTAACCGGCGTGGTTGCCGGTGTCCTGCAGAGCGATTTCGGCGCGGCCTGGGCATCGCTGCGCGGGTTCTTCGATTACATCACGGGGGAGATCCAGCTTGCCCCCTGGATCACGGGCGGGATCGATTTTGGCCCGGTCACCGCGTCGGTCCTGGGGTTGGTGGTCGACGCCGGGGCCGAGCTGGCGAATTGGGTGGCGTCCCTGCCTGCCGTCGGTGCGGAGTTGGTGGCGGGGTTGGCCGACGGCATCGCGGCCGAGGTCGGTGAGGTTCTGGACGCCATTGCGGGCATCTGGACGCAGCTGCGCGGTGCCGTCGTCGGCTGGAAGGATGATCTGCGCGACATCGGTCGGGATGCCATCAGCGGTCTGACCCTGGGGATTCTGGGCGGTAAATCCGAAGTCGAGGGCGCGGCGGCAGAGGTCGCGCGCAGCGCCGGGTCCAGCATCCGGCGGGCCACCCGAACCCGGTCGCCATCGCGCGAATGGATGGAGATCGGGCGCGACCTGTCGGACGGTCTGGGCATCGGGATCGAGGACGGGCAGGGACGGGTCGAGGATGCCGCCCGGTCGCTGGCCGAGGGCGTCAGCGACACGATGCGCAACGGGCTGGCCGATCTACCCCGCAAGCTGGGGGATGCGATCGCGGGCGGGCTGGCCAACGGCGGTCTGTCGGGCGCGTTTGCCGACCTCGCGAGCCTGGCCAAGTCGTCCCTGACGTCCATCGTGTCGGGCGGGATCACATCGCTGTTTACAGGCGGGGCGGCCTCCGCATCGGTCGGGGGCGGTGGCACGGGTGGCGGCGGGGGTATCCTGGGCAACCTGTTGGGCGGTGCCGGCCTTTTGGGGCAGGGCGGCATCCTTTCGAACATCGGCGGGGCCATATCCGGGGCCTGGACGGGTCTGTCCGGTGTCCTGACGGGGGGCGGCCTTGGATCGTCGTTCGCGAACCTTGGCGGTCTTGTCACCGGCAAGGTCGGCGGGGCGGGCGCAATCGGTGCGGCGCTTCCTGCGGCGGGCATCATCGCGGCGGGCGTCGCTGCCATCGTGAGCGGCTTCAAGAAGGAGTATGACGGTCGGTTCCTGCGCGGCAGCCTGTCTGGCGAGGGGTTCGACGGGCATTCCGCCGATTTCTGGGACGGTGGCTGGATCCGGGGCGACAAGGAAGTCCGGGTGCCGATCGAGGCGGAGACGCAGGCCATGCTGGACGGCACCGCCAAGGCGATCCGCGACAACGTGCGCGACATGGCCGCGAACCTTGGCCTCGCGTCCGACGCGACGGCGGACTTCGCCACCGACCAGTTTACCGTCTGGATCAGCGGTCCGAACGCAAAGTCCGGAGAAGAAGTGGCTGCGAAGCTGCAAGCGCAGTTGGATGGGCTGGCTGTCGGCATGTCCGATCTCGTCCTGACGACGAACGAGTATTCGCACGTGGGCGAGACAAGCTATGACACGCTGACACGCCTGGGCGGAGCCATACAGTCGGCGAACGAGATCCTTGAGACGCTAGGGCATCGGATGTTCACCCTGTCGCTGCATGGGGCGGATATGGCTTCCGGGCTGGTGGATGCTTTCGGCGGCATTGATGCGATGAACGCAGCCAGCACGGCATATTTCTCCGCCTTCTATACCGAGGCCGAACAGTTCGACATCGCCCTGGGCCGGGTCCGCGCCGCCTTTGGGGACCTGGGCCAGACGATGCCCGAGACACGCGCGCAGTTCCGCGCCATGATCGAGGCGCAGGACCTGACGACCGCGGCGGGTCGGATGCTTTATGCTGAGTTGATCGGGCTTTCCGGCGCGCTTGCGGAGGTGCTGCCGGGGGTCATGGATCTGTCCGCAGAAGTCGGTGCTCTTTTGGGGAATGCGGCGACGGGCATAGACGGCCTTTTGTCGACGGCCAATTCGGCGATGCGCGCAAACCAGACGGCGGCGACCACGTGGTATCGCGCGGCGGATACGTTGCGCGGGCTGATTGCCGAACTGCGCGGGACCTCTGGTGCGCTGGTGTCGGGTGCGCAGGCGCGGGCATATAACGAGGCGCGTTTCCAGACGGCCCTGTCGCGGGCGATCGCGGGCGACAACGGCGCTGCGGGTGACCTGACGGGCGCGGCGCGGGCGTTGCTGGACAGCGCGGCTGCGACGGCAAGCAGCCGGGTGGATCTGGCGCGGATCGAAGCACGGGTGCTGTCCGATCTGAACCTTGCGGCGGGTGTCTCGGATGTCGAGGGCGCACGGCACGACGTCATCGCCGGGCTGCATGGGGATCAGATCAGCCTGCTGGGCGAAGTGAAGGACTACCTGACGGGGGGCGGCGCTCTGGACCCTGCGCAAATTGACGCGCTCAGCGGGCAA
Organism: Jannaschia sp. M317; assembly: GCF_025141175.1. Lineage (NCBI taxonomy): Bacteria > Pseudomonadati > Pseudomonadota > Alphaproteobacteria > Rhodobacterales > Roseobacteraceae > Jannaschia > Jannaschia sp. M317. The sequence goes on from NZ_CP081155.1 coordinate 1,817,967, forward strand.
ATCGGCGCGCTTGAAGCTGCGCTGCAATCTGCGGAGATGATCAACTATGCCTTCCTGAAGGAGCGGCTGTCGGTCAGCGTGGATCTGATCGCCGACGCGAACGTGCCCCCGTACCTGCGCAGGATGCTGGCGGATGCCGCCCGGGGCGTCACTTCGTCCATCGACTACATCGTGCGTGCGCCGGGTCTTACGCCGGACCTGCGGTGGATCGCCCTGACCGGCGCGTCCGAGCACATCAAGACCGTCGATTTCCTGGTGGGTGCAAAGCTGCCCGCAGATACGAACCGCCTGGCGCTTGCGTCGGTTTCGGACCTGCGCAAGACCGTCAACCTGGTCGTCGGGACCAAGTTGCCCCGCGACACCATGCGGCTTGCGCTGACGGGGTCGTCCGAGTTGTCGCGCACTGTGAACGCGGTGCTGTCGTCGCAGGCCGACACGCGCGCGATCCATTTGGCGTTCAGCAATATCGGGGCCTATGACGTGGCCGTCCGCGCCGCGTTGCACCGATCGACCAACGACGACGTTCGCAAGATCGTCTTCGGGGAGGTCGGGACATACGCGGCGGCGGTGACTGCGGCCCTTGCGGCGGATATCGCGCCCTGGGCGCGCGCTGTCCTGCTGGGACGGCAGGGGCAGATGATCGTGAACATCACGGGCGTCCTGTCGTCTGGTCTGTCGCAGGCGCACCGCCGGTTGCTGCTGGAGGCGAATACCGCCGCACTGCGCGGGGTGACCGTTGCGATGGCATTCGCGCGCAGCGTGTCGGCCGCAGAGCGGGGCCTGTTGCTCGATGCGGGCGTGACGACCTTGCGCCGCATCGAGGCCATCGTGAACCCGGCGGGGTGGACGCCCGATGGTGTTTTGTTCCTTCGGGCGCTGTCCGACGCCGGGGTCGTCACCCGGCGGATGGACGGTCGGCTGGATCTTGTCCGCCCTAGCATCGATGCGGCCCTGCTTCTGCGGCTGACGGATAGCAGCGTCGTCAAGCGCATGCGCGGCGGCGCGTGGATGGGGCAGGGCATGATCAGCGCGGATGGCATCAGCCTCCTGCGCATGGCCGATAGCAGTGTCGTCAAGCGCATGTACGGTGGCGCCTGGATGGACAAGGCGAAGATTAGCGCCGATGGAATGGCGCTGCTGCGGATGGGCCACCAGAGTGTCGTCAAGCGGATGCACGGCGGGGCATGGCTCGACAAAGGAAAGATCAGCACCGATGGCGTGAACCTTCTTCGCATGACCGACGGCAGGATCGTCAAGCGGATGCTCGGTGGCGCGTGGCTGGATAGCGCAAAGGTCAGCGCCGATGGTGTCAACCTTCTTCGCATGACGGACGCTAGCGTCGTCAAGCGGATGCGTGGTGGCGCGTGGCTTGAGCAGGGGAAGGTCAGCGCGGACGGCATCAGTCTTCTGCGGATGAACAGCGACAGCATCAAGCGGATCCTCAAGGGGTCGGTTGTCCTGTCGAACATGACCCCGCAGCAATCGGCGCTGCTTGCGGCCGTCCACGGTTCCAGCAACGGTCGACTGACGCTCGGCGGGTCGTTTTCGTTCGATCCGTCCGCGTCCTTCAGAACGTGGTATGACGCCACGACGCGCTCCGCCATATCGAGCCCCATCTGGAACCTGCGGCAGTCGCTCGGCCAACTCGCCGAAACGATCCGGGACGAAGGAGCGGGGCGGGAAGCGCAGCTCGCCGCGGATCGCCTGAGGCAGGAAGCGGCGACGCGATCCTCGGCGCTGACAGACTATGCAGACGGCCTGGCGCGCAACCGTAGCGGCCAGCACTATGCGACGGACGCCCAGATCCGGCACATGGCACAGATCGCGGGTGTCAGTACGGCAGGGCACGGCAATGCTGTTGCCGCCCGCGTGGCCGAGTTCTCCGACGCCGATGACCTGGCGTCCATCGTCATGGATAACGGCGGGCACCGGCTGAACGCCTACCTGCGGTCGCTGGTAGGGGCGAACATGGTGGATATCCGCCCCGATGCGTATCTTGCCGCCTATTCCGACGTGAAGAGTTCCCCGGAGTTTCATTTCCAGCGGCACGGGCGGGGGGAGATCGCGAGCGGCCAGCGCCAGCTGGCCAGGTCTGCCTTTGACTGGGCCAGCATGGGGGTAAAGATCCCCGGCTACGCAACTGGCATCAACTTCGCACCGGGTGGCGTAGCAATGGTTGGCGAGCGAGGCCCCGAACTGGTCGAGCTGCCCAGGGGCGCGCGCGTCAATACGGCGCTGCAGACCCGGGCGATGATGGGTGGCGGGAACGAAGCGCTCATTCGCGAGGTGCGGGAACTGCGCCGCGAGATTTCCGAGTTGCGCGCACAAGAGCGTCAGTTCGGTCTCAGGAATAGCGAGAACCTGCAGAAGCTGGGCCGCATGGCCGACCGCGAACGCCGCATCGGTATCGCCGTGACCAACCCGGGCGATGGCACGAAATTGCAGACGGAAGGGGCGTAGGATGCGCGTGATTTATCCAATCGTCGTGAATGACGGCATCCTGTCGACAAGCAATTTGCCGGAGAACGATCATCCGGAATGGAATTCCGGCACCTCCTATACGGCGGGGGACCGTGTCATCATTTCGGCGGACCATGGCGTCCATGAAGCGGTGGTTGATAATCTGGGCAACGCCCCCCTGGACGACGACGGCACAAACTGGATCAGGATCGGTGCCACAAATCGCTGGAAGCCGTTCGACGGTTACCTGACGGACGCGGCCGAGGGTTCTGGCAGCATTACCTACACGCTGACGCCAAGCGGCGTCGTTCGGGGAATCGCGCTTTTTGGGTTGGCGGGTCTTTCCGTGCGGGTGCGGGTCGCGGCAACCGGATACGACCGCACCGTCGACCTGGTCGACGGGACCGAGGTTTCGGACTGGTTCGATTTCTTCTCCGAACCGATCAAGTACGACAGCGAGGCGCTGTTGGCCGACGTGGCCTGTTACGGCACGTCGATCGAGATCACGGTCGATGCCGGGTCGGGCACCGCGCGGGTCGGCCAGATCGTGCTGGGGCGCATTGTGAATCTGGGGACGACGCTGGACGGGACGCAGCCGGACTTCGTCAGCTACTCGGTGAAATCGCGCGACGACTTTGGTCGTGCCAACCTGGTGCGGCGCGATTTTGCGGATACCGTCACGTTCAGGTTTGCCGCGCCCACCGAGAAACAAAGGCAGATCAAGCGGGTCGTGACTGAACTGGATGCAGTTCCGGCCGTCTGGTTTGCGGGCGAGGCCATGGAGGCGTTCGGGGTGCAGATCTACGGATACCCATCGAACTACGATGCCCCGCTCAGTTCCGACGGAACGACGTTTTATACACTCGAAATAGAGGGGGCCCTGTGATGGCACTACCGCTGACTGCCATATCGTCGTTGCCGAAAGCGCCGAACCTAGCTGATCCGGCAAACTTTCAGGACGATGCGGCGACATTCGTCGGGGCGCTGGCGTCGTTCCGATCCAGCATCAATTCGATGATCGATGAGATCAACGGTGGGCTGTCCAATGCGTCGATCCTGGGCACCGTGCGCCAATCGTCGGGATCGCCCACCGGGTCGCTTTTCGAGCCCGGAAGCAATTCCAATGGCGCATACGTGCGGTTCGCCGACGGAACGCAGATCTGCACCTCCAACGCCTTGTATGGCACCGCGGCCAACATCGCCGTTTCCACGAACTACCGCACCGCCGACATGAACTGGATCTACCCCGCTTCGTTCGTCGGGGAGCCTCGCCTGTCGGCCAGCTGTCGATCGGAGGTCAACCATTGGGCGACCGTCAGACCGATCTCTGGTGGCAATACGACGGAGGCCGTTCTGCGCGGATGGGCGGCCGCGGGCCCCCAGGCGACCGCATGGACATATGTCGCGACGGCCGTTGGCCGCTGGTTCTGAAGGAATCCCGAAATGAGACTGACCTTTTCCCCGGTGCGCCGGGACGACAGCCTGTCCGTTGACCGGCAGGGCGATACGCTGATCCTGAACGGAGAGGCGTTTGATTTTTCGGCCCTTCCCGAGGGGGCTATCCTGCCTCGATCGGCCATCGTCACCCTTTGGGTAGCTGGAGATGTGACGCGCGAAGGAGGGGTCCTGACGATCCCTCTGATCTTGCCACATGGGCCTGCCGGGCCCGATGAGACACGGTTTGCTCAACCACTCACCCTGACCGAGAACGGGCCAGTAACCCTGCCGCCTTTCGATGCGGAGGTCTCGGCATGAACATCGATTTCACGCAGATCATCACCGCCGAAGACAAGGCCACAGCGGACAGGGCGCGACTGAGCGCGGCAGTCAACGCGGAGCGGGACCGCCGGATCGCGGCGGGGCAGACCGTCTTCGTTCCAGGCCTTGGACCGGTCCCGATGCAGGGACGGATCGGGGACATGCAGAACCTGCTCGCGCTGTTCAATGCGGCCAACCTGCGCAAGGCGCGCGGCGACACGTCGGCTGGCATCGTGTTTCGTGATGCGGAAAACGTTGTTCACCGCCTGACGCCCGATCAGATGATCGCGCTTTACGTCATGGGCGCGACCTGGGTGGAGGCCGTCTATGGTGCGTCCTGGCGCATGAAGGACGGCGGCGACGTGCCCGCCGACTTCACCGACGACCGGCACTGGCCGCAATAGCCGGTCGGGTCGTTCTATGACGAACCGACTTGCCCAGGAGGGCGCGGCCTTCGTCGCTGTCGCCCGCAAGATGATCTATGGCGCGATCGCGGCGGGCCTGCTGTCGATCGTGGTGGCCGTCGCGTGGGAGCCGTTCCGCACCTGGGCCGTGTCGATGATCCATCTGCCCGAAAGCGTGGCCGAGAACGCGCGCGCGACCGCAGCCAACGCCCGCGCCATCGATCGGCTGCGCCTGCCGTCCAACATCTTCGAGGTCAGCCCCCGTTCGGGGCCGGTGCGCGGCCACTGCGTGAGCGGGGTGAATTGCGTGGTCAAGGTCCGGGTCCGGCGACTGCCCGACGCGATGCCCTGCGAGATCATCCCAGGCTCGGCCGATTACTACTATCGCAACCCCCGCGACAACGAGACCCACGACGTCACCATTGTCAGCGGGCGGCCCCGGGATGTCGACACGACCTGGATCAACCTGACCTTTACCCTGTCGACGCCATTCTCGCTGGAACCTGACGCGGAGCTCTGCGTCCGCCCGGCCTATCTGAACTGCCCCGGCCAGTTGCCCGAAGACGGGGCGATTGCCCCCGACGAAGAGTGTTTCGAGGTGCGGGTGCGGTCCGCCGCCCGGCACGAGTGATCAACCCACAATGCAACAGGAGGCCCCGCCAGCGGGGTGATTTGCCATGCCATATGATGTGCTGACGCTGCAGCGCCGTCTGAACCGCCTGGGCTTTGGCCCGCTGGTCGAGGACGGCATCAAGGGGCCCCGGACGGATGCCGCCGTGGTCGTCTTCAAGCGATCCGTCGGATTCCGGGCGCGACCTTACGTCGGGCCCCTGACCTGGGAGGCGCTGACCGGCGCGGTGCCGATCGGGAACGGGGCGCTGGACGCCCGGCAGGCGATTCCCTGGATGGCCGAGGCCGCACGGATCAAGGGCCTGCACGAAGCGCGCGACACGGCCCGCCTGCGCGCCTGGTTCGACCGGTCCGTGGCCTGGATCGACCCGCGCGAGATCCCCTGGTGCGGGGCTTTTGTCGCGACCGTCATGCGCCGCTGGGAACCTGGCATCGCCCTGCCGGACAACCCGTTGGGCGCGCGCAACTGGGGCCGGTTCGGCAACGAGGTCGCGCCGCAGTTCGGGGCGGTCCTGACCTTTTGGAGGGGCGCGCCGTCAGGCTGGAAGGGACACGTCGGGTTCTACTGGGGCGAGGATGCAACCGCGTTCCATGTCCTTGGCGGAAACCAATCGGACGCCGTCACCGTCACCCGCATCGCGAAGACCCGCCTGCTGCGCGCGCGCTGGCCCCATGGCCAAGCCGCGCCCGGGACGATCATCCGGCTGTCCCGCGCGGGTCAGCCCCTGTCTACCAACGAAGCCTGAAGGAGGCCCCCATGCAAGTCACCACCAGAATCAAGTCGGCCCTGCGGTCCAAGATCAACTGGACCCAGGCCATCGGCATCGCGGCGCAGGTCGTCGCGTTCTTCGGCCTGGACGTGCCGGCGGACATCCAGGCGGAGATCGTCGTTATGATCGGCTCGGGGCAGGCCATCGCCACTTGGATCCTGCGCACCTGGTTCACCACGTCGATCACCGCCGCGTCGGCCGCGCGGATGGGGCGGGGTGGCTAACAGCGTCCAGCATAGACCGCGCGCGCTGTCTCGTCAGCGGCGGAGGGCCTTGACGCTTCTCTTGGAGCGGATAGCAGTTGCCCGGTTCGGGCATCTCAGCCCGCCGGGGCGGCGTCAGGGCAGGGCCGAGGGCATTTTGGGGCGAGGGTGGCGAAGCAGCTAAAACCCTAGCCGCATATGAGTTGTCTATCGTGCAATGTTGTCGGAAAGGGCGGAATCTGGATATTCGCTGCACATGCGAATGCACGAGTCGAACTCATAAATAACAGCCATTCGGAACGGCGGCTGGACCTCGAATTCTGAACAGCTAAACTTAAGGTCAAGGATTGCCCCGACCCGCGCAGTTGCGGCTGGACCTCGAATTCTGAACAGCTAAACTATTCGCCTCTCAGCCTGTGTTCGACGGCACGTTGCGGCTGGACCTCGAATTCTGAACAGCTAAACTTCGCGATCATGTAGGACGCCAAGGTCGTAAAGTTGCGGCTGGACCTCGAATTCTGAACAGCTAAACTGATCACCCGGGAGGTGTATTTGCATCAGACGTTGCGGCTGGACCTCGAATTCTGAACAGCTAAACTTTCCAGGCGCATGACTTCCTTGAAGATCCCGTTGCGGCTGGACCTCGAATTCTGAACAGCTAAACTCTCGACGAGGCCTGCCAACGCAGGCGCCGGTTGCGGCTGGACCTCGAATTCTGAACAGCTAAACTCAATGAGTATTTTTCTGCGCTCGCTTGATGGTTGCGGCTGGACCTCGAATTCTGAACAGCTAAACTAAGCTGTCCGACAAACGACTGACCGTTAGGGTTGCGGCTGGACCTCGAATTCTGAACAGCTAAACTGCACGTTCAAAACTGAACATGGCGGTTCAGGTTGCGGCTGGACCTCGAATTCTGAACAGCTAAACTAACTTTGTCAGCCAGTTCTTGCGTGGCTGCGTTGCGGCTGGACCTCGAATTCTGAACAGCTAAACTGCGGGCAGTCGGCCATGTTTTTGGGGACTGTTGCGGCTGGACCTCGAATTCTGAACAGCTAAACTGCCGGTGATGGCGAGGGCTTGCCAACCGGAGTTGCGGCTGGACCTCGAATTCTGAACAGCTAAACTGGCCTCAAGGTCGCGAATGTAGTCCGCCGAGTTGCGGCTGGACCTCGAATTCTGAACAGCTAAACTTGCGATCCGGCTTGGGGGGCAACTCCTTGGGTTGCGGCTGGACCTCGAATTCTGAACAGCTAAACTGATGCAGACCGTGTCCATCGGCTCCGCGAGGTTGCGGCTGGACCTCGAATTCTGAACAGCTAAACTTGCCGCTGGCATTGACATCACGAAGCACGTGTTGCGGCTGGACCTCGAATTCTGAACAGCTAAACTTTCCGCTAGCGCTGTTCACAGTCGGCCTTGGTTGCGGCTGGACCTCGAATTCTGAACAGCTAAACTGCGCAGGCTTCTAGGGCATCGCGCCCCGCCGTTGCGGCTGGACCTCGAATTCTGAACAGCTAAACTTATGCGAACGCTGTCCACCTTCCAGCCTACGTTGCGGCTGGACCTCGAATTCTGAACAGCTAAACTCCGTTTGATAATGCCCCCTCCGCTACGATCGTTGCGGCTGGACCTCGAATTCTGAACAGCTAAACTCACCGGGTCCCGCGTGATGACGCCGGTGCGGTTGCGGCTGGACCTCGAATTCTGAACAGCTAAACTGCGTGGCTATATGTGGCGACGCCAACGACGGTTGCGGCTGGACCTCGAATTCTGAACAGCTAAACTCGCTTGGATCATGGGCCGCGTTGGGCCGGGGTTGCGGCTGGACCTCGAATTCTGAACAGCTAAACTAATAGTCCAGATCAAATCAAAGACTGGTTAGTTGCGGCTGGACCTCGAATTCTGAACAGCTAAACTCTACGCCGGGAGCGACACTGCACTGCTCGAGTTGCGGCTGGACCTCGAATTCTGAACAGCTAAACTCTTGACCAGATCGGAGCAGCCCGACTGGCGTTGCGGCTGGACCTCGAATTCTGAACAGCTAAACTGAGGCAGAACGCCGCGTCATTCGGTGCAGGGTTGCGGCTGGACCTCGAATTCTGAACAGCTAAACTGGTCGATGGCTACTTCCTCACGACTGACGGGTTGCGGCTGGACCTCGAATTCTGAACAGCTAAACTTCACTCGACATAGGTGCCGTGCCGGATGATGTTGCGGCTGGACCTCGAATTCTGAACAGCTAAACTGACCTCTCCAGCTTCTACAACGTGTCGGAGGTTGCGGCTGGACCTCGAATTCTGAACAGCTAAACTGTAGGCTTGGGTGGGGAAACAGCCTTGCGAGTTGCGGCTGGACCTCGAATTCTGAACAGCTAAACTGGCGATCACCCGGCCCCTGACGATCGACACGTTGCGGCTGGACCTCGAATTCTGAACAGCTAAACTCCTGCCAGTATTTCACAACGTCGCTGGCCTGTTGCGGCTGGACCTCGAATTCTGAACAGCTAAACTTCAGTGGCCGGTCCCCACGGGCTGAGGCAGTTGCGGCTGGACCTCGAATTCTGAACAGCTAAACTCCGTCCTCTCCCAAGCTCCTGAAATCACAGGACTCTTGAGATGGGACGGTTGAGGCAAACCGAAGAATCTTCATCAAAACAGCGCCAGTTGCTCCGGATTCTTCCGGGCCGCCCTGCGGCCCTGATCCGAAAAGTGAACGATATCACGATATTGCCGGTCGGTGAAGTTTAGGATCTGGATGTCGCCCTTGTCGGGCAGATGTCGCTCTATACGGTTCACGCGCGTCTGGAACGCCTCCTTGCCGTTGACGAAGCGGGCATAGACCGAGAACTGGCTGCGCTCGAACCCTTCATCCAGCAAGAAGTTCCGAAAGTCCGTCGCCGCCTTCCGCTGCGGCTTGGTGTCGGTTGGTAAATCAAACATCACGAGAATCCACATGATCCGGTATCCAGACAGGTAGACAGGTGCTGTGGTCATGACCCCAACCCTGCGAGGGTAAGAGCATCGGGCGGCGAAGGCAGAGCAAGGTTCAGGCGTCTGGTCTCGAAGCTCTGACCCAGTGAAACAGCCAGTTTTCCAAGCGCTACGGACACTGGTGTCATGCCGCCGCCCAAGGGCAGATCGAGTGCGATAAGCCGGGCCAATGTCGTTTTGGCTTCGGTATCCACCTTAGGCCCATTTCGCTCCGAAAGCCTGCGAACGCAGCAATCCACCAGGGGACGGAACGGTTCCATCAGGTCATCTGCCAGGGCAAAAGCGTTGCCTCTGTTGGAATGGTGCAGTCCGATGGTGGGGTGCAATCCGGCGGCCACGACGGCGCGGGCGGTTGCTGCCCGCAGGACGGTATATCCATAGTTCAACAGCGCATTGAGATCGGGGGCCGCGCGGTCCCGCCGAAACTCTTCCCCCATCATGCGTGGCCAGTAATAGCGGGCGGCCTGAGCTTCGACGTTTGTGCTGTCACCGCTGGTTACCTTGCGCATGAGCATGGCGACGGGCGCGTAAGGCTCACCCATGGCATCCAGCGCGGCGGCTTGCATGGCGATCTTGCAGATCACCACCTGTTTCCAGGCTTGCTTGATCAGTGGGGCCTTCGCCTGCCATTGGGAGCGCAATCGGGCGCCCTGCGCGTGGTGTCCCTCAAGCGGGAGGAGGACTGACCGAGGGGCATGGTTCGCCCCGCACAAAACGACCGGAGCGCCGCGATCGGCGAGTTCGGTCAAAAGTGAGGTGGACCACGTGGTTCCATGGGCGTGCACTATCACCCCCGCGATCTGGTCGAGCGGGATGCGGCCGATTTCTTGTGCGCCCTCGCTAACCTTCAGAAAGCCCCGGTCGCGCGAGAGATGCCGCCCGTCGGTCGAGATATCCACGATCTGATCCATGCCTTCACCCTCCAAGCCATTGGAAGATTGACACGTTTTGTCGATTCGGGCGAATCCGGCCTATGTGGGCTTCACGCCTCCGTCGCGAAGACGGCCAATTTCATCGACAGATACACTGCGAATCCCGGATGCAACTGCGGGGCGTGCGGCGATCTGAATCCAGCATTTGCGCTCCGCTGCGTTCGCTTCGTTATGCGGCGTGATGAACAAGCCATTCGCAATGTCCATTTTCTGAACATGTCCGATGATTGTTCGACCGTCCCGTTCCAGCGCAACCATGTCGCCTTTGTGCACACGCAATAGACGCTTGGCGGCGGGATGGCGCTTGTGTTTCGGGCTTTCCTCCGCATGAGCCTCGAAAGTGGTGATGACGCGAGGCTGGATCTTGCCATTGGGCTCCCGCCAGATCTCGAACACGTGGTTGCTGCCGCCCTGGTAGGCCTTGATCGGGTCCTGCGCCGGCACAGGAACGCGCGCCTGCTTTTGCAAGGGCTTGATGATGCGCACCCGGCGGATGCCTTGATATGGGCCGGTCTTGGCCGCGAAATCACGCAGGGCCTTCTCAAAGTCCTTGCCGGTCTTGTCGCTGGTCGCCACGCGCAGCGCCTTGCGCAACTGCGGGTCTCGTACCTGGCCGCTTCGACCGGGCTCGTCCAGCAATTGCGCGGGCTTCACGCTAAGCAGATCGGTCCGGCTGGCAACATGCATATCATCGACAATGGAATAGGCTGTTTCCTGATGCAGCTGTCCGGCGGTGTTGTCCCGTCCCAGCTTGCGCGCCTCCTTGTCGATCCTGCCATGGTCGGGGCGATGACTGACCACGATCTTGCCGAGCTGAACTTCGAGATCACCGCGAAAAACCTCCCAAGGCGGTGGAGTGTCGCGTGCGATGAGTTCGGCCGATTGGCCGTCCTGTTCGCCTCGCCCGGCAGCGCGGCTGATCCGGTTCAGCAAACTGCGATCCGTCGCGGCGACCACGGCGGCGTCGATGGCGTGGTGGCGGTGATCGGTGCGGTTCTTGGCCTTGACGGCCCCGCGATCCTTATCGCTCAAAAGGGAGTTCAGCCCCCAGTGCCGCCGCAGCATTTCGGTCAGACGACCGGGCACAGCCCAGACGTGACCGCCCTCGGTGAAAAGCGTATCCAGATAGGTGCGCGATATCCGGGAGAGATATTGCGTATCGACCAGTGCACGGTCGAGAAAATCGTTCTCGCCCTCGAACCGCTCCATCGCGTCCGGGGCAAAGCGCCAGCGTTTATTGTCGGGCAGGTTCTTCAGGTTGGCTTCGATGGCGTCCCATTTCGGGGTGTCGCCGAACGCTTCCCATGGGGTCTTATTGCGCTTTTCGCGGTTGGCTTCGCGCAGGCAAAGCGTGCGGTTGGCGAAACCGTCATCCAGGGTGCGTGAGTAGGGCAGGATGTGATCGACGTCGCAGCTGCCGTCAAAGATCATCGCGGCCGAGATGCGTTCGCCCGTGTAGGGGCAGAACCGCCGCATCGCATCGTCGGGGTTCAGATCCTCCCACAACCGCAGGAGCATCCGGTTTCGGCCATTGTCTTCGATGCCGAGTTCTTCGAGCTTCTCGCTTCTCTTCTTCGCGGCCGCGGTCGTGTCGCGGATGCGCTTCATTGCGTCAGCTTTCTGCTGTTCGGATTGCTTCAGTTCCCGTGCCAGTTCGATAACGATCTGATCGGGTTTGCCGTAAACCTCGATGATCCTGTTCACCAACCGCCGCAGCTGATTGAGCCCGATATGCACGGTCGGATTGGTGATGCGGCCAAAGCGGGTGATATCGTCGTCGTTTTCATCATAGGTTCCCGGAATGACATGCCGGTCGAGCACCTCGCCATAATATGGCAGGCGGTCGAGGCATTCGCCTGTCCGCCGGTCCGAATGGTGCCAGCCGCAGGCGCTTACAGCGTCCGCATAGGTTATTACATCGGCTTGGAGGTTTTCGAGGATGTGCGTGGTGGCCGTCAGCCCCAACCGCCCATAGCCCTCGGGAAGTCGCGCCTTGGCGGTCTCTTCGGCGTGTTTGCGGTCGAGCCCATGCTCGTGCATCAGCCAGTCTATCAACGCAGCGTGATCGGCATCGCTTTGCACCTTTCGGATGCGCGAGATCACCTCCCATTGCGCGTCGAAATCCAGGACAGACCAGCGCGGGCCGAAACGATCAGGATGCGAGAGACTGGCGCGGACCGGGTCGCAGGCGATTGCGTCGCGCACGCCGGTTTCCAAGGTGAACCGCTCACCTTCGCGCAGGTTCAGCACTTTTGCCAGTGTGGGCAATTTCATGGACATTGATTTCAACGACGCCGTGGGCTTCTTGTTGTCCAGCGCGTGGATGATCTGGTCGCGTTCCGCCAAGGTCAGCGGACGTGTTTCCCGCCCGTCGGCCGTCACGCGCAATTGATTGACAGTTTCGCACAGCACACGCCGCTGCGTCAGGGGGTGGGCCTTGGGCAGACGCTGTTCCGCTGTAAACAGACACAGCCCGACCTTTGGCTCTTTCAGGGGGCGTTGAAAGAAGATTTTCTCGAACACGAGGCCGCGCAGATCCTCGGTCAGCTCAGGGTGGTGGCCCGCCTGCGCCGTCCAGAGTTTGTGAAATTCTTCCTCTAGGTGTTTGCGGTCGGGGTAGAAATCATACCCGGCTTCTTCTTTGCTTTCTGGACCATCCCGCTTGGCGATAGACAGACGGGTTCGCACGGATGGCACATTACGGTAGTCCAGCCGTGTGCCATCCTTGTTTATGTTGGGTTCCGTGCTGGGCTTTTCCTTCAAGCGCTGGCACCGCGTGTGCAGGAATTCGCCATAGGTGCGGGCACCGCTGGCCATCATCGCCTGCTCAAGCCGCGCGGTAGCGTCCTTGATTATACCGCTTTCGTTAACGCCGCGATCTGTCTTGCGGTTGGATTTGAAGCCACGACGCTGGTTGATGTGAAACAGCGCCCGGCCCAGATGCGTCAGCGGCAGCGCCGCATCTAGTCCGGTTGCCCGTAAAGCGTAAGGATCCAACGTCTCTAACGATTTTGCCTCGGTTGGATCGGCGGGCATCAGCCCCGCATTGGCCAAGACCTTCATCAACGTAGCGCGGCGACGGAGGTAGCGGTCACGGCGGCGACGCATAGCGCGGGCGGCCCGTCTCTTAACCGCCAAAGGCAGACCGGTCTTTCCTTCGGGGGCAGGTTCTCGACCGTCAGGGAAGACCCGAACACCGCCGCCCATCACACCCGTGATCCGGGCGGCACTCCCGGCTCCGTCGGTTTCGTACAGCCACCAGCCGATGGAGTTCGTGCCGATATCGAGACCCAAACGCATATTCACCACCCAAGTTGCAGTCCTGCAAAGGATTCCGGACGATCGAACAGGATGCAACTTGAAAACGCTGTTGCCTTGTGCCAAAACAGAAGCGTTCAGAATTTGCGGTCGAGCCGTTAACAAGCTCGAAGTAGCACCACATTGAAACGCGTCCTACGGGGCGCGTTTCCTTTTTTGGTATTAGAGATAAAGACAGTCTTCCTCCTTGTGAGCCGCCCGGTTATCCAAGGGCTCAAGGTCTGCGCGGATGTCCGGAAAGCGGGTTGCGACTGCAGCATCCCAGTCTACGCAGGAATGACCGAAATGGGCCGTCCATGCACCCCGACACGAGGGGCGGACACCGGACATTCGCTGCGCCGATCAACAAAGGGAGCAATAAGCAGAAGCGGCCATTCAAGCCCGAGCAGACCGAAGCCCTCATGCTGCTCTACCCACCAAGGTCGGCTATGCGCGGTTAGCGCCCTTTGCAAATTCGTGGACAGCGAACAGAACGACAGGCATGATCGGCCTCAAGTGGCCATTCGGGTTATATCATTTTGCTGTGACCTATAGCGGCGAATAGGGCTGATCTCTGAGCAGAAACATAAACATCTGGGATGGAACAGCTACCCAGTCAAAGTAAAACCAGATCTTGATCAAAGCTAACCCAAATTAGTGGGCTCTATTGTGGCATGTCAGCTTCCCAAGCTAACGGTCACAGGAACATGGCTCGCGTATCTCCAAGATAGCGCCTCCGATTGTTTGCCTGTGATTGTCCTATCGATGACCTGATCTGACCAAAGCGATAGAACTACGCCTGCCATCTCACCGCCTTGGGGCATGCCTATCTCCACTACCCTACCGGTATCATCCTTCCAAAGCGCTATTGATCTGTTGGCAGTGTGGTGGCCCTGCTCGTTTGCCCTGTCAATCAGCCCATAAGAAGTAAATGTTAGAACCGCTGAACCTGGGTCGTCGGCGAGATTAGATGCATACTGCGCCGGCCAACGCTGTTTTATTTGAGGGCCGTCGAGCAGAAGAGCGAAGATAAGGTTCGGCGCAACTGAACGAAGAATATCGTGACACGGTTCGGATCTAGCTAGCTCTTCACAAATGAGCACCGCAAAAACCGATCTCTCCCTGAATCGCTGAAAGTGAACCTGCCGTTGCGTAAGAGGCGTATCTTCCCACCAGTTCTTGATACGTGGATTGAGAGCCCCAGTTAGAGCGTAGTTTTCTACCTGAGATCGATCCATCCGCCACCGATGATGCTTCCTGCGGCTTTGAGTGAGTTCAACGTCTTCGCCGATATACCATATGCGAGTCATCACGTGATTCCCGTGACGGTGGTTGCAGTCTTCACTAGTACCCGAGATGACGAAATCGAGGCTTGGCTCTTTTTCTTTCAGCCGTTCACATAGCTTTTGAAAGGTATCCCAATCAAGAGCGTACTCCGGTAGTATTACCCCATTGATTGTCCTAGATTCTTTTTTGGCTCGCGTAATGAGAAGCTCACACAGGTTCAGAAAACGATCCCTTGCCGCACCTTTCGTGATCCATGTCTGATTTATTCTAAAGGTGCTCCAGTCCTTCATCCAATAGTGACGGTCAGGATCTTGGTTTTCAGTGAAACCACTCTCAATAAAGTCAGCAGCACTGATCTTTCTCGGCTCTGGGATCAATAAAATGTCAAGCGAGTCGCTCGATTCTGCCGGAGCAACGTTTATCGGCGTTTCCCAAAAACAACGGACCTCTGACCGCCCAGGCAGCAAAGAAAGATTCCTTGATACATTCCGCATAGTCGCACCGACAGGTGAAACCCGAACCTTTGGCAGAACGCAAACTACACTACTATCGGCCATAATTCCAAGAGACGGAGGGGGACGATCATGGTGCTCGCCAGAACCGGTCACATCGGAACGATTTAGAGTGGTTTGGTAGAGGAGCTTCATCCAGTCCTCGAATGGACCCACGCCGTAGACTCGTAGTGGGTCTCGTAAAATTCGATTGCAAGCCATATCAGCGATCATGACTAACAACAGAGCCGTACGCCACCAATCGGGTGGCCCTTCACCTGTCTCCAAATAGCTTCCTGAAGTGATATCTTTTCCCCAGCAATCTAACAAACACTCCCAAAGCTCCTGTACGAATTCGGGTGGGACACCCTGGGCGCTTTCTTCTCGCCACGCAGACGCTGCCTGATCGGCCGCTTTTCGCTGTTCCTTTGTCAGCGTGAATTCACATTGTTCATTGTCAGTTCGATATGGCGAAGGATCAAAAAATCCGATCAAACCACTTACTTTAGAGAGATATCCAACTGCTGCGAAGAGATCGGTGGGCACCATCGGTGCCAACCGCCAAGGATCAAGTTTTCGATCTCTTTCTGCAGTTTGATCGTTCGCGTCCCAATGTTCTGCAACCTCCTGCCAGAGCGGTTTCGGGTTCGTTCCTTCGGGTAGAACAGCTTTCAAGCAGTCGCCGACACAGTAACGTCTTTCTAACAAAATCAATTTCCTGCATGCTTCTAACCAGTCCAACGAAAGAAGCTTAGTTTTAACACTCGGTCAACTCAAAGATGTCATTTTCCAACCTCAAGCTACTTCATGAGTCGACAGTCGCGGAAAATTCGCGAATATTTGAACATTTGGGGTCGCGGCGAGGATTGTGGTGGGTAAGCAAAGCCCCCACCTTACGTTCTGTTGATGACGAAAACGTTGATTTGTGACGCAATTTGTGATGGAACAGAGTCACACGTGGCGAGTTACAAATGCACGTTCAACGCGCAGATTTGTGGCGCCTAGGGGAAGGAAGTAGTTGATGCCAAGGGAAGAGTCGGAACAGTTAAGGTCTCTGGAACGGGATGGGGCCGACTTGGCTGTATCGCACGGAGTAGACCATATGGGCCAGTCTTATCAGGCATATCTGGCGGCAGCCTCACGTCGGGTTGGTGGCGAAGTGCGTCGGTCCGCCGACTTCTTGGAAGAAGTCACGAAAGACATCCGTCGCAGGCTCCTGCAAGCCGAGTAGGCCGCACGCTCACTCGTGAGTTTGATGTGAAGGGTCGCACAGACGCTCCGTTTGTGTACCATGCCGAATTTGAATCGGAATTCCGATGCCGAAGTAGTTTTATCAATCCGGGCTAGAACCTCAATCGGGGCTAGCACCTTCGGTGAGCCACTCATTGTTAGCACGATGAATGCTTGTGTAAAGAAAGCTGTAGGCCCGACGCTGTACTTGCAGCGAAGGGTTGCCTTCTGCCGCTCCTGTCAGCACGACACCTCATGCTGCACTATGCACGAAGGTCATGGAAGGGCTGTTTCTTTCCTCGCCAACGTTGGACGGTGTGGAAAAGGTCAGGACTCGCACTCCATCCCCAAACCATACCGATTGCTGTAAAGACCAACACTCCTGCGTTCGCTCTAACAGGCTGCTGAAAAAGTCGGCCATCCTGACGCTCGTGCCTGAACAGCCTGGTTCTTCGGGCGCTCTCGTCGAGCTGAGGAAAAGCACTCGGGTCCCGCATCGACGAAATCGACGAGAGGTGCTCCACAAAATTCTTTTTCAGCGGCCTGCTAAACACTCAGCCGACGATGCCAGTGCCAGCACCGGCAACGAAGCCCTTTGTGCCTCCAACAAGGCCGCCAATTACTCTACTTTTCATATCTGCTCCTTCGCTTTGGAACACACTATCGTCAATGTCCGCTGTCGGGAAGCTGCATCGCAGCATTTGTGTGGGGTCGTAAAGGCAGGTCTGGGCCGGAGCAACGATTGCTGTGGAAGTAAATGCCAAGATCCGCGCCTTAATATCTAACTAGCTACCGCCTCCAGTCGGCAGGACCGGGGGCCATCGAGTTGCTCGACGATGGCGAGATCGTCAGCGGGTGCAGGGCAGGCCCGGGCATTGACGACAGTTTCTTATGGACAATCAGAGTCGAACCAAACGGTTAGCTGGCCAGCACAACTCAGGAGGCGCGGGAGTGTATCCGCAGGGCGGTTCTCCAGCGGGACAGAATCGGAGAGAGGCAACCGGCAGGGCTGCCCGGAATGACCGCGGTGGACGGGGTGGCAGCCGGGTGGATTCGGAGGGGGCCTGATACGGAAACTCGTGGGGCACACCGCCTGCAAGTCATTGAAACGCATAGGACCACGCCGCTTGCCCGTGGGGCACATTGGCATTGAAAACAAAGGGGAAATCGGAGTTTTGGTAGGCCCGGCAGGACTTGAACCCGCAACCAAAGCGTTATGAGCGCTCTGCTCTAACCAATTGAGCTACAGGCCCCCGATCCCTGACAGGCCAGGCCGATTGTGCAGCCGCGTCCCGTCACGTAACAGGCTCGATAACAGACCGCCCGGGGCGGTCAAGTGAGAGGCTGCGACATGAGTGATACCCCCCGCACCCCCTATCTGGGCCGTTACCTGATTGCCGTGCTGGCCCTGACCATCGGGTTCATGGTCTTCGTGAACCTCGTGGCGCGTCTGACCGGTATTCTGTTGCCCGGTGGTGCGGTGGCGATTCTGCCTCCGATGATTGCCGCCCTGCATGTCGGACAGGTCTGGGGCAAGGAACGCGGTGCCGTCCCCGAAAGCGCCGTCGCCTGGCGCTGGGCTGCGGTCGCGGGGCTGGTGTTTTTGGCGGTGCAGCTGTTGCTGATGCCCGTGATGCTGGCGGGTGCGGGTGCGATTACCGGGCAGATGATGGGGTTGATCGCGGGGTTGGTGGCTGGAACCACGATCATGGCGGTGCTGGTGCATCGCCTGTTCCTGGTGATGGGTGCCAAGGGAGCTGTTGCCCGCCCCAAAGGGTGATGCTAGGCGGCGCGCAACTGACGCGGGGGCAGATATGACCGAGGGCAAGAACGGGCTTACCTATGCGGATGCGGGCGTCGACATCGACGCGGGCAACGCGCTGGTCGAGCGGATCAAACCGGCGGCCAAGTCGACCGAACGGTCCGGCACCATGGCGGGCCTGGGCGGTTTCGGCGCGCTGTTCGACCTCAAGGCGGCGGGCTTTCGCGATCCGATCCTGGTCGGGGCGACCGATGGCGTGGGCACCAAGCTGCGCCTGGCGATCGACACCGGCAAGCTTGACACCGTTGGCATCGATCTGGTCGCGATGTGCGTCAACGACCTGGTATGTCAGGGGGCGGAGCCGCTTTTCTTCCTCGATTACTTCGCCACTGGCAAGTTGGAGACAGAGGCCGCAGCCCAGGTGATCGAGGGCATCGCCGCGGGCTGCAAGGCATCGGGCTGTGCGTTGATCGGCGGTGAGACGGCGGAAATGCCCGGCATGTACGGGGCGGGTGATTTCGATCTGGCCGGGTTCGCCGTGGGCGCGATGGAACGCGGCACGCATCTGCCGGCGAATGTGGCCAAGGGCGATGTCCTGCTGGGCCTGTCTTCGGACGGTGTGCATTCAAACGGCTTTTCGCTGGTGCGCCGCGTGGCGGATCATGCGGGTCTGACCTGGGCCGATGCCGCCCCCTTTGCCGAAGGCACGCTGGGCGCGGCTTTGCTGACGCCCACGCGGCTTTATGTTCTGCCGTTGCTGGCCGCGGTGCGGGCAGGGGGCGTGCATGCGCTGGCCCATATCACCGGCGGCGGCCTGACCGAGAACCTGCCGCGTGTCCTGCCCAACGGTCTGGGTGCGACGATCGACCTGTCGTCCTGGCATCCCGCACCGGTCTTTGGTTGGCTGGCGCAGGCGGGTGGGGTGGCCACGGCAGAGATGCTCAAGACCTTCAACTGCGGCATCGGCATGGTGATGGTCTGCAACCCCGACCACGCCGATACGCTGGAAACGTTGCTGACAGAGCAGGGCGAAACCGTGTCTCGCCTGGGCACCGTGACCGAGGGCACGGGCGTCAGCTATACCGGAACGCCCAACTGGTGAAACGTGTCGCGATCCTGATTTCGGGCGGCGGCTCCAACATGCTGAAGCTGGTGGAGTCGATGACCGGCGACCACCCGGCGCGGCCCGTGCTTGTGGCCTCCAACGATCCGGGAGCGGGGGGGCTGGCCCGCGCAGCGGCCCTGGGGATCGAGACGGCAGCGGTCGATCACCGCCCCTTCAACGGCGACCGTGCCGCGTTCGAGGCGGCGCTGGGCGACCGGATCGAGGCGGCGCAGCCCGACATCCTGGCGCTGGCGGGGTTCATGCGGATCCTGACGCCTGCTTTCACGGCGCGCTGGGCCGGGCGGATGCTGAATATCCATCCGTCGCTTCTGCCCAAGTATCGCGGCCTGCACACCCACGCACGGGCCATCGAGGCGGGCGATACGCAAGCCGGCTGCTCGGTCCACGAGGTCACCGCCGAGTTGGACGACGGCCCCATCCTGGGGCAGGCGCGCGTGCCGATCCTGCCGGGTGATACACCCGACAGTCTGGCCGCGCGGGTGTTGGCGCAGGAACACAAGCTTTACCCGGCTGTCCTGCGCCGGTTTGCGTCCGGCGACCGGACTGCGATCACGCTTCCGTGAGGCCAGCGCTTTCCCTCCGTTTGGCAATCGGCTAGATCAGGGAAAACGGACGAAAGGGCAGAGCCATTCCCGCCGACATCAAGACGCTGCGCACGACCGAAGACCTCGCCAAATTCTGCGCCGAAGCCGCCCAAGCCCCCTATGTGACCGTCGATACGGAGTTCCTGCGGGAACGGACCTATTATTCGAAGCTTTGTCTGATTCAGCTGGCCTATCCGGGGAACGGCACCGACGATGCCGTCCTTGTCGATCCGCTGGTAGACGGGCTGGATCTGGCCCCGCTGTATGATCTTTTCCGGGATACCGGCATTGTGAAGGTGTTTCACGCCGCCCGCCAGGATCTGGAGATCTTTGCCATCGAAGGCGATGTCATTCCCAGCCCCCTGTTCGATACCCAGGTCGCGGCCATGGTCTGCGGCTTCGGAGAGCAGGTTGGCTATGAAACCCTCGTGCGCAAGATCGCCAAGGGCAGCGTCGACAAGTCCTCGCGGTTCACCGACTGGTCCCGCCGCCCGCTGTCGGATGCCCAGAAAATCTATGCTCTGGCCGATGTGACCCACCTGCGGGTCGTGTATGAATATCTCGCCGCCGAAATCGCCAAGTCCGGTCGCCAGCCTTGGGTCGAGGAAGAGCTGGATGTGCTGCGCGACCCCGCCACCTACCGGGTGGAACCGCGCGATGCCTACATGCGGTTGAAGATGCGCAACCCGTCGCCCCGCTATCTTGCCATCGCGCGCGAGTTGGCCGCCTTCCGCGAACGCTATGCCCAGGAACAGAACGTCCCCCGCAATCGGGTTTTCAAGGATGATGCCCTGTTGGAGCTGGTGGCGAACAAGCCCAAGGACCTGGGCGAGCTGAGCAAGGCCCGCCTGTTGCTGCGCGAGGCCCGCAAGGGCGCGATTGCCGACGGCATCCTGGCCGCCATCGCCGCCGGTCAAGAGGTGCCGCGCGAACAGATGCCCCCGGCGCCCTGTGCCAAGGCGCGTGACCAGATCAACGGCGCGCTGGCGGATCTGCTGCGGGTGCTGCTGAAGGCCAAGGCGGAGCAGGCGGGCGTGGCCCAGAAGCTGATTGCGACGGCGTCCGACCTTGATGACATCGCGGCGGGCACCCGTAGCGGGGCCTGGGCGAAAGGGTGGCGGGGCGAGGTCTTTGGCCAGGACGCGCTGCGGCTTTGCGAAGGCAGCATCGCGCTCGCCTGTCAGGGGCAGACCGTCAAGATCATCCCGCTCTGAGGTCGGGGATCTTGATCAGATCCTTCTAAGGATCTGACGTCTAATCCGTGACATAGGCGTCAAAGGCCCAACCCTGCGCCCCCGAGACATGGCGCACATGCAGCCAGCGGCCTTCCCGGCCCAGAGGTTCCAAACGGTCACCGGGGTACATTCGCCGCAAGATCGCGTGATCGGTGCCCGGCCCCGACCGCAAATTCAGATAGCCGTCCCCCGTCTGCGCCACGAACAGCGGCGGACCGACCACGGGCGCGGCCTTTTCGAGATAGGTCAGGGACGCCCAACCCGTTGCCCCCGATGGCAGGCGCACGCGCGCCCAGCGGCCCATCGTCTCCTCGACCTGGACCCGCGCACCCACGTCCAGCCTTTGCAACACCTCATGGCGCGTTCCCGGGCCAATGCGCAGGTTCAGGTAGCCATCGTCTGATTGTCCCACATAAAGCGTCTGCGCCAGCGCCAGACTCGGCGCGACGATCAGGGCGAGGATAAGGGCGGCGATGCGCATGGTGGCTCCTGTCTGGCAATGCCGCAGATTCGCCCGCGAACGGGTCGGACGCAAGCCCGTACCGTCGACAGGCTGGCGGCTGAGCGGTGCGTTTCTACCCGTCCCCGGGACCCGCGATGTCGATTATCTGATCCGGCATGGATTGCCGTTTGAGAGGCATTTGTAACGCGCCGGTGTATTCGACCAGGATCTGCGTCGGGGTCGAGATCGCCGGGGCGCGTGCGTCCCATGGGGTTTTGTGTCACCCGATGGCACCTCCGCAAGGCCGGGCCAGATCGAGACGCAGCAGCAGGGTCTAGCGCCCCGTCCGCAGCAGCGCCTCCTTGTCGATGCCCAGTTTGACGATCTTTTCGTTCAGCGTGCGCCGACCGATGCCCAACCCGTCGGCCGCGTCCTCCATCCGGCCCTCGTGATCGGTCAAGGCACGGGCAATCAGCTTGCGTTCGAACGCGGCGACAGCCTCGCGCAGGGTCGGGGGCACCGGAGGGCGATCTTCGTCGGACATCAGACAGTGACCGATGCGCGCCGTGCCATGCCGCGCCCGCATCGCAAATCGTTCGGCCACGGCGCGCAGCTCGCGCAGGTTGCCAGGCCAGCTGTGGGCGATCAACAGGGCCAGATCGTCCGCCGACAGGGTGGGCATGTCGATCTGCATCCGTGTCGCAGCGGGGTCGAGCTCCGCCAGAAACAGCTCGGCGATGTCGTCGGGCCGCTCGCGCAGGGCGGGCACACGGATCACATGGGTCGCCAGCCGCCAACGCAGATCCGGCATCACCCGGTCCGCGCGATCCTCGTCAAGCGCCGCGATCAGGCGCGGGCCGTCCGGCAGGGCCAGCGCCAGCTGTGCCTGGGTCGCGTCATCGCAACGGTCCAGCCCTTCCAGAAAGAGCGTCCCTCCGGTCGGTATCGGGCCGGGGTCCAGCCCGGCGGCACGCGCGACAAAGGGTGTCCCGGCACGGGGGGAGAGGTCGTGGACCACCCGTGCGATGGCTGACCGGCCGGTGCCCACGGCCCCCTCGATCAGGACCGGTGCCAGCGATCCGGCGGCGTCCAGGATGGCGATGCGCAACTGTGCGGCGGCGGCGCTGTGCCCGGCGGCCACCCGGTCGAGGTCGGTGCCCTGGGCCACACGAGCGGCGATGCGCATCTGCTGTTCGGCCTGACGGCGATCCTGCGCGGCGCTGCGCAATGCTTCGATCAACTTTGGGGGGTCGTGCGGTTTCTCCAGAAAGCCGCGCGCTCCTGCCTGAACGGCCTCGACCGCTGTGGAAATGTCGCCATGGGCCGACAGCATCAGGATCGGAGGGCAATGCGGTCCCGCAACCGCGCGCACGAAATCCAGCCCCGACATGCCCGGCATTTTCAGATCGCAAAGCACCACATCGGGGGCCAGACCGTGCAATCGCGCCACTGCATCCTGTGCGCGGGCCGCCGTGTCCACGCGCCAGCCGCCGCGCGTCAACAGATGGCGCAGCGAATCGCGCATCGCCGCGTCGTCGTCGACGACCAGAACGTGGAACGGGTCGGTCATGACAGCGGTAGCCGAATGGCAAAGGCCGCGCCGCCCAGATCGCTGTCGCCTGCGGTCAGGGTGCCGCCGTGTTCGTGGACGATCTCGGCAGATATGGCCAGGCCAAGGCCCGTGCCCTCGCCCGAGGCGCGGGTGGTGAAGAACGGCTCGACCGCTTGATCCAGCGGCACCGACAACCCCGGCCCGTTGTCGGAGATGGTCAGCCGGGCATGGTCGCCGTCCTGGTCTATCTCGATCCGTACGATCGGTTCCGGCAGGCCCTCGACCGCGTCGATGGCGTTGCGCAGCAGGTTGACGGCCACCTGTTCCAGACGGTGCCGGTCGCCCCGCACCTGCGCATCGGTGCGCGGGCCGTGCAGGGTCACGCCCGAGATGCGGTCTGCCAGGACCTCCTGCGCGTAACGCGTCACCTCGCTCAGGGGGACCGAGGCCATGACCGGCCCGTCAGAGCGGGCGAAGAACTTCAACTGCCGGGTGATTCCGTCAAGGCGATCCACCAGGCCGCCAATCCGCCCGGCCAGCCCGCTGTCCGTTTCCGGCCCCAAGGTGTCGGCATACAGATGGTTGCGCATCGCCGCGATGGGTTGGCCCAGCTCATGACAGACCGACGCCGCCAGCCGTCCCAGAACGGCCAGCCGCCCGGTGCGGACCAATTCCGCCTGAGCCTCGCGCAGGCGCGTTTCGACCAACTGTCGTTCGCTGATTTCTTCGGTCAGGCGGCGGTTCATGCGGCGCAGCGCGGCTTCCTTGGCGGCGGCCTTGCGCAGGTCGCCTGTGGCGCGCACTGCCTGCCGACCGGTCCAGACCAAAGAGGCCAGGATCATCGACACCGCAACCGCCCCCGCGGCGATAAACGCCCAAAGCGCCGCAGTCCCGGTCGCGGGGGCATATCCGACCCGCCAGGGGGCCGCGTCCATGTCGCGCAGAATCATGTCGCGCGGCAACGGCACGGGCGACAGCGCCTCGGCCCCGAACTGCCGACTGTCCCGCATGCGCCGGATCTGTTCGCCATCAAGCGGGGCCGTCGACCGATAGCGCCAGTCATCGCGAGAGGTCAGGATCGTCACGCCGTCGCCGTTGAGAACGCGCACCGCTTCGTCCGCCCCCGCCCAGTCGCGTTCCAGCCGCGACAGATCCAGCTTGATGGCAAGCACGCCCAAAACCGCGCCCGTGCCATCACGCACCGCTTCGGCGATGAAATACCCAGGCCGCCGGGTGGTTGCGCCAACGCCGAAAAACGTGCCGGTCCGGCCGGCCAAAGCTTCGGTGAAATAGGGGCGAAAGGCGTAGGATTGGCCCACAAAACTGCCGTCGGTGCCCGCGTTCGACGCGGCAAGGGTCAGGCCCGCGCGGTTCATCAGGTAGATCGCGTCGACCTCTGCGCGGGGGGCATAGTCGGCCAGTCGCGCATTCAGCCGCCCCGGCGCCGCCCCGCCCGCCACCGCGCGCACGACCGGATCCTGCGCCAGGATATGCGGCAAATGGGTGACGCGCCCCAGCTCTGCCTCGATGCCAGACACATAGAGCGCGAGACGCCCCTCGGCCCGTTCCGCCTCGATACGGCTAAGCACGCCCAAGGTGGCAACAAAGGCCACGCCCGCCGCCAGCAGCGCCAGCCCCACAATCAGGGCCCCCAGGCGTGCCACAGGCAGCCCGGTCATCCGATCAACGGTGCGGTCCACGATCTCCTCCCTCGGGGCCAGTCTAGCAGTCGATCGCGACGGGCGCCTTGCGGAAATCCGCAGGTCTTTGCGCGATGCCCTGCGGATTTGTTCATATCGCCGATCATGCCGCGCGGGCTAGGTCTGACCCATGTCGCAATTCAGGGAGGAAGACCGACAATGATCAAAGCCATTATCCTGTGCACCACCGCCGCTGCCATCGCCGCCCCGGCCATGGCCGAAGAATGGGACGTCAGCCTTTGGGGCAAGCGCCGCGCCTTCACCGAGCACGTCGAGAAGCTGGCCGAACTGGTGTCCGAAAAGACCGGCGGCGAGTTCACGCTGAACATCAGCTACGGTGGCCTGTCCGGCTCTCGCGAGAACCTTGACGGGATCTCCATCGGGGCCTTTGAGATGGCTCAGTTCTGCGCGGGCTATCACCCCGACAAGAACCCCTCGCTGACGGTGCTGGAACTGCCGTTCCTGGGCGTTGGCTCGCTGGAGGAAGAGCGGTCGATCAGCCAGGCCGTCTACGCCAGCGATGCCGTTAAGGACGACCTGGCCCGTTGGAGCGCGGTCGCGCTGATGCCGTCGCCGCTGCCGCAGTACAACCTGGTGGGCAAGGGCGATGCGCCGACCTCGTTGGACGGCTTGTCCGGCCTGTCGGTGCGCGCCACCGGTGGCATCGGGGCCGCGATGTCCGAGCTGGGCGCCACGCCGACCTCCATGAGCGCCTCCGAGGTGCGTCAGGCAATGGACTCGGGCGTCGTGAACGCGGTGGCCTTCGCGCCCCACGCGCACATGTCCTTTGGCACCGTCGAAGCCGCGACCTGGTGGACGACGAACCTGAACCCGGGCACGGTCAACTGCCCCGTGGTGGTGAATTCCGACGCGCTGGACAGCCTGTCGGACGAACACCGCGAGGCGCTGCTGGGCAGCGTGGACGAGGCGCTGGACCACTATCTGGCCTACTACGATGAGCAGACGATGGCCGCCTGGGCCCCCCTGCTGGACGAGAAGAGCATCACGCAGGTGACCTTCGACGATGCGGCCCTGGCCGATCTGGCCGCCCGCGTGGCCGACCCGGCCGCTGCGGCCTGGGTCGAGGCGAATGCCGCCAAGGGCCTGCCCGCGCAGGAGCTTCTGGATATGGTCAAGAAGCTCGCCGCCGAGCAGTAAACGACAGGGCGCGGGCCAGACACGGTCCGCGCCGCACCCAACACACCGGGGGAGGGTGGCATGGCCACAGCCGCAAATGTGCGGACGGATAACTCACGTCTTAGTCGCATCGACCAATTTCTCTATCGTATCGAAGGCTGGCTGGCGCTTATCGCCGGACTGGCGATCCTGTCGCTCATGGGGCTGGCCGTCGTGTCGGTGGGCGGACGCAACTTTGTCGGTATCCCCTTGCCGGGATACGTCGACTGGATCGAACAGATCATGCCCGCCATCGCTCTTTTGGGCATCGCCTATACGCAACGCACCGGCAGCCATATTCGCCTGGACCTGATCGTCGGCAACATGAAGGGGCGCCCGCTGTGGATCGCGGAATGGGTAACGACGCTGATCATGCTGATCCTGACCTTGCTGCTGGTCTGGGGCACCTGGTCGCATTTCCTGCGCAGCTTCGATCTGGGGCAGCCGCTGTTCTCGCGCGATAGCTCCATCGACATCGGTCTGCCGATCTGGCCTGCGAAACTGGTCGTGCCGGTCGCGCTCATGGTCCTGGCCCTGCGGCTGAGCATCCAGTTGGTCGGCTTCAGCCGGGGTCTGCGCGGCGATGAAACGCCGGTTGCTGTCCCCCTGGTCGAAAGCGCGGCCGATCAGGCCGCCGCCGAGGCCGCCGCGATGGAAGGAGGCCAGAAATGACCCCGCTCGATATTGGCATGTGGGTCACCGGCGGGCTGGTCCTGCTGGTTGTGCTGGGCATGCGCGTGGGACTTGCCGCCGCCTTGGCCGGCGTCGTGGGGCTGATCTGGATTTTCTGGGAAAAGAAGGATTACGCGCTGGACGAATTCACCTGGGCGCTGGGCGTTGCGGTGAAGACGGCGGGGCAGGTGCCCCATTCCAAGGTCGCCAGTCAGGCGCTGTCGCTGATCCCGATCTTCATCCTGATCGGCTATCTTGCCTATCAGGCTGGCCTCACGCGCGCGCTGTTCGAGGCGGCGAAACGTTGGGTCGGCTGGTTGCCGGGCGGGATGGGCGTGGCCTCCGTGTTTGCGACGGCGGGGTTCTCGGCGGTGTCGGGCGCGTCGGTCGCCACCTCTGCCGTCTTCGCACGCATCGCCATCCCCGAGATGCTGGCCGTGGGCTACGACAAACGCTTTGCGGCAGGCGTCGTGGCGGCGGCGGGGACATTGGCGTCCCTGATCCCGCCCTCGGCCATTCTGGTGATCTATGCGATCATCGTGGAACAGGACGTGGGCGCGCTGTTGCTGGCGGGTTTCCTGCCGGGCGCGTTTTCTGCCCTGGTCTACGGTGGGCTTGTCGTAGGGCTGGCGTTGGTCTGGAAGCAGCTGGGCCCGCCGGTCGGCGGCTACAGCTGGAAGCAGCGGTTTCAGGCGTTGCCGGGGGCTTTGCCGATCTTCGCGGTGATCGCGCTGATCATCCTGTTCGTCTACAATCCCTTTGGCGAGGCTTTTGGCACCCCGACCGAGGGTGGGGCCCTGTCGGCTGCGTTGATCCTGGCCATCGCGCTGTGGAAAGGCACCCGCTGGACCGAGCTGAAGGGTGCCTTGATGGAAACGGCGAAGCTGACCGCGATGATCTTCACGATCATCTGGGGTGTGCTGATCTACGTCCGTTTCCTTGGGTTCGCGGATCTGCCTGGCGCATTTTCCGACTGGATCGCGGGGCTGGATCAATCGCCGATGCTGACCTTGGTGTTCATCCTGCTGGCCTATGCGGTGCTGGGGATGTTCATGGATGCCATCGGCATGCTGCTGCTGACCTTGCCCATCGTCTTTCCGGCGGTCATCGCGCTGAACGGCGGGGCGGGTGTGACCGCCGCCGAAAGCCCGTTCGGCCTGTCCTCTACCGAGGTGGGGATCTGGTTTGGCATCCTTGTGGTCAAGATGGCGGAGTTCTGTCTGATCACGCCGCCCATCGGCCTCAACTGCTTTGTCGTGGCGGGCGTGCGGGACGATCTTTCGGTGCAGGATGTGTTCCGCGGCGTGACCCCGTTCTTTATCGCGGATGCGCTGACGATCGCGGCACTGGTGGCATTCCCCGGCATCGTGATGTGGCTGCCTCGCTTGCTGGGCGTCTGACGCGACGCCTTCGATCACGCGAAAGGGCCGCCCGAGAAGGCGGCCCTTTTTGCGTCGAGGGAACCGGGGGTGCCCCCGACCAGCGCAGGGTCGGCGCGCCCCGCAGCCCCCCTGTCAGAGCAGCTGCAGCAGCAGCGCGCGGGTATTCGCCTCGGTCATCGCGACCGGGTTGCCGCCGGTACTGGGGTCGGCCAGCGCACCTTGCACGATCCGGTCAATGTCCGGGTCTCTGACGCCCAAGGCGGTCAATGTCTTCGGGATGCCCATGGATGCGTTGAGATCATCGACATAGGCGCAAAACCCGTCAAAGCCGCCGTCGATCCCCAGATAGGCGGCCGCCTGCGCCATCCGGTCCGCAATCTCGGGGCGGTTGAACTGCAACACGGCAGGCATGCAGACGGCGTTCGTCGTGCCGTGGTGGGTGTGGTGGATCGCGCCGATGGGATGAGACAGCGCATGGATGGCGCCCAGCCCCTTTTGGAACGCTGTGGCCCCCATCGCGGCGGCGGACATCATCTGCGCGCGCGCCTCTATGTCGGTGCCGTCGGCGTAGGCGCGCGGCAGGTAGTCCTTGACCAGACGCATGCCTTCCAGCGCGATGCCCTGGGACATCGGGTGGTAGTGCGGCGAGCAGAAGGCCTCGACGCAATGGGCAAAGGCATCAAGGCCGGTGCCCGCCGTGATCGCCTTTGGCATGCCGACCGTCAGTTCCGGGTCGCAGATCACGACCGCCGGCAGCATCCTGGGGTGGAAGATGATCTTTTTCTCGGCGGTCCGGGAATTCGTGATGATCGACGCGCGCCCGACCTCCGACCCGGTGCCTGCGGTGGTCGGTACGGCGACGATGGGGGCGATGGCGTCCGCGTCGGCGCGGGTCCACCAGTCGCCCACGTCTTCAAAGTCCCAGATCGGGCGGCTTTGCCCGGCGAGGAAGGCCACGACCTTGCCCAGATCCAGACCCGAGCCGCCGCCAAAGGCCACGACCCCGTCATGGCCGCCGTCGCGATAGGCCCGTACGCCAGCCTCGGCGTTGACCTCGTTCGGGTTGGGATCCACCTCGGCAAAGATCGCCCGGCCCAGACCCGCCGCTTCCAGCAGGTCGAGGGTGCGGGTCGTAATCTCCATCGTGGCCAACCCCTTGTCGGTGACCAACAAGGGACGGGTGATGCCCGCGGCGACACAGGCATCCGCGATTTCGGCGATGCGGCCCGCGCCGAAGCGGATGGACGTGGGATAGGACCAGTTTGCGCGGATCGTCATGTCAGGCCTTCTTCATGTGGTAGGATTTCGGACGGGTCAGGTTGTGAAAGCCGATGACCGACAGACCGCCACCGCGCCCGGTGTCCTTGCACCCGGTCCAGCACAGCGCCGGGTCCAGGTAATCGGCGCGGTTCTGGAACACGGTGCCGGTTTCCAGCCGATCCGCGATCCGTTCCGCCCGGTCGGTGTCGGGCGTCCACAGCGAAACGGTCAGCCCATAGGCACAATCGTTCATCAGCGCGATCGCCTCGGCGTCGTCCTTGACCGGCATGATGCCGACCACGGGGCCAAAGCTTTCTTCGCGCATGACCCGCATCTGGTGGGTGACATTGGTCAGGATCTGCGGGGCCAGATAGGCACCGCCATCCTCGGGAAAATCCTCGGGGGCGATATGGGCGGTTGCGCCCTCGGCCACGGCCTCGGCCACCTGGGCGCGCACGCCTTCGGCAAAGCGGACCTGCGCCATGGGGCCGATCGTCGTCTCGGGGTCCAGGGGATTGCCCAGCTTGTAACCCTTGACCAGGGCCACCGCCTTTTCGACGAAGGCATCGAACAGGCTTTCGTGGACATAGATCCGTTCGATCCCGCAGCAGCACTGGCCGGAGTTGAACATCGCCCCGTCCATCAGCGTATCGACGGCGGCATCCAGGTCCGCGTCTTCCATCACATAGCCCGGATCCTTGCCGCCCAGTTCCAGACCGACGCCGGTAAAGGTGCCCGCCGCCGCGCGCTCTATCGCCTGGCCGCCTGCGACGGATCCGGTGAAGTTCACAAAGCCAAAGGCCCGCCCCGCGATCAGGTCCGACGTCGTGTCGTGGTCCAGAAACAGGTTCATGAACACGTCTTCGGGCACGCCCGCCTCGTGGAAGGCGCGGACCATCCGTTCGCCCACCAGTGGCGTTTGCGAGGCATGTTTCAGAACGACCGTGTTTCCGGCCATCAAGGCGGGCGCAATCGTGTTGATTGCCGTCATGTAGGGGTAATTCCACGGGGCCACGACCAGAACGACGCCGTGGGGGACGCGCTTGATCATGCGGCGGAACCGGTCGCTGTCCTCGACCACCATCGGGGCAAGAGAGCTGTGCGCGATGCCCGCCATATAGGACGCGCGCTCGGTGAAGCCGCCGAATTCGCCGCCGTAGCGGACCGGTCGGCCCATCTGATGCGCCAGTTCGGGCACGATTTCGTCGTTCATTTCACCGACGCGGGCAACGCCTGCCAGCACCAGGTCGATCCGTTCCTGCAGGGGGCGGTCGGCCCAGGCGATCTGGGCGGTGCGGGCCCGGTCGACAGCGGCGCGCGCCTCTGCCGGGGTCAGCGTGGGGCGTTCGGCAAAGACCGACCCATCAATGGGAGAGATACAGCGGATCATGACAGAACTTTCGTGAAGGGCCGCCCGGTGCGGGTCGGTGCAGGTGAATATCTCATGGCGTGGGCGCACGAACCAGAGGGGTCATGCCCTCTCGAAGCCGCGCGCGATTTCCCAGTCGGTGACGGCGCGGTCGAACTCCTCCTGCTCCCACTCGGCGGCGCGGGTGTAGTGGTCGATCACGTCGTCCCCCATCGCCGCGCGCAGCATCGCCGAGCTGCGCAGCGTCTCGGTCGCGGCGCGCAATGTCTGGGGAATGTCGGCGGCCTTCGCGTCCTCGTAGACGTCGCCGGTCGTCGCCGGTTGCAGGTCCATCTTGTCCTCGATGCCCCTGATCCCGGCGGCCAGCATTGCGGCCTGCGCCAGATAGGGGTTCAGGTCAGATCCCCCGATCCGGCATTCGACCCGGATCCCCTTGGTCCCGTCGCCGCACAGCCGGAACCCGGCGGTGCGGTTGTCGATGGACCAGACCGTTTTCGTGGGCGCAAAGGTCCCCTTGGCAAACCGTTTGTAGCTGTTGACGTAGGGGGCCAGAAAATAGGTGTAATCGGGCGAATAGGCGATCAACCCGGCCATGTAGTGCCGCATCAGGTCCGACATGCCGAGGTCCGCGTCCGGATCGTGGAACGCGGGCGTCCCGTCCCGCCAGAGCGATTGGTGCACGTGGCTGGAACTGCCGACCCGGTCGGCGGCCCATTTCGGCAGGAACGACGCGGCGTGGCCCTGCTGCCAGGCGATTTCCTTGACCGCGTGTTTCGCGATGGAATGATGATCGGCGCAGGCCAAGGCCTCCGCGTAGCGGATGTTCAACTCTTCCTGACCTGCCTCGGCCTCGCCCTTGGTGTTCTCGACGGGGATGCCCGCGGCGAACAGGTGGTTACGAAGCGGGCGCATCACGGCCTCTTCCTTGGTCGTCTGAAAGATGTGGTAGTCTTCGTTGTAGCCCGAAATCGGCGTCAGGTCGCGAAAGCCGTCCTTGCGGATCTGATCCAGCGGCTTTTCGAACAGAAAGAACTCCAGCTCCGTCGCCATCATCGGCGTCAGGCCAAGTTTTTCCAGACGCGCGATCTGCCGTTTGAGAATGGCACGGGGGGAATGGGGCACGGGGGCGTGTGTGTGGTGGTCCAGGATGTCGCACAACACCATCGCAGTGCCGTCCAACCAGGGGACGGGGCGGATGGTGTCCAGATCGGGCTTCATCACGTAGTCGCCGTAACCCGCCTGCCAGCTGCTTGCCGCATAGCCGGGCGGGGTCGCCATCTCCAGATCCGTGGCCAGCAGGTAGTTGCAGCAGTGGGTTTCCTCGTAAGAGGTCTCGACGAAGTTGACGGCGTGGAACCGTTTGCCGGTCAGGCGGCCCTGCATGTCCACGAAGCAGACGAGGACGGTGTCGATATCGCCCGCCGCAACAGCGGCCTTCAGCTCTTCGAATGTCATGGTGGCGTCCTTTCAGCCTTGGTCGGTCTTGATGCCGTCGTGGGCCAGATCCAGCATTTCGACGGTCGTACCCGTTGGTCCTGTGGTGAACGGCCCCGCGCGCAGCGGGAAGGCATGGGGCAGGTGCCAGGTGGCCACCGGCGTGCCTGCCACGTCATGCAGGGTCACGGTGACGGCGCGGCGCGCGATGCGCAACGTTTCCACGTCGGCGACCCAGGCGCGCAGCGCGTCGCCGTCGCGGGTGGTGCCGAACTGGCAGGTGATCTCGTCGGGGGGGCGCCCACCCGGTGCCCCCAGGCCCGAGATCTCGCGAAAGGCGAGGCGGCCGAGACCTTCGATCTCGACCGTGAAGGGCGTCGTGTCGCTGAAGGCGTCGAACGCATCGTGTTTGGGTGGGCGCATCGGCGTCTCCGAAAGGGGGCGGCGGCGCAAAGGCCGCACGCCCCCGCTGGTCTCAGGTGTAGCGGTAGGGGCGCCCTGCCGCTTCCATGTCGGCATTGTACTGCTTGATGATGTCGACCACCTTGCGCTTGGTCTCCGACTCGGCGGCGATCTCTTCCCAGAAATCCTTGGCTGCCGCTTCGACCGTGGCCCATTCCGCATCCGGGATGGAGGTCAGCTGCAGCTTGTCGCCCTGGGTCCGCAGCCGGGCCTCGCCGCCCCAATACCACCACTGACGGTAGTAGTGCGACTGATCGGTGCAGACCCGGAACAGGGTTTGCAGATCCTCGGGCAGTTCGTTCCACCGTTCCATATTGGCAAAGAACGACCCGGCCCAGGCGCCCGAGATATTGTTGGTCAGGAAGTAGTTGGTCACATCCGCCCAGCCGACGGTGTAATCCTCGGTGATGCCCGACCAGGCGATGCCGTCGAGCTCGCCGGTCTGGACCGCGACCTCGATGTCTTCCCACGGCAGGTTGACCGGCACGACGCCGAATTGCGACAGGAAGCGACCGGCGGTCGGGAAGGTGAAGATCCGCTTGCCCTGAAGGTCGGCCAGCGACCGGATCGGATCCTTGGTGGCGAAATGGCACGGGTCCCAGGCCCCGGCCGAGATGTGTTTGACCCCGACCTTGGCGTATTCCTCCTGCCAGATCTCGTTCAGGCCGTACTGGTTGAACAGCACCGGCACATCCAGCGAGTAGCGCGATGCAAACGGGAAATAGCCGCCGAAGACGGTGACCTCGGTGGGCGACGCCATGGAGTCGTCGTCGGATTGCACCGCGTCGATGGTGCCGCGCTGCATCGCCTGGAACAGCTCGCCTGTCGGGACCAGCTGATCGGCGTAGAACAGTTCGATCTGCATGCGGTCGCCCGCGATCTTGTTGAACATTTTGATGGCCGGGTCGATGACCTCGGCGGCCAGGGCGGCGCCGGCATAGGTCTGCATGCGCCAGGTGATCGTGCCCTGTGCCAGGGCGGGCGCGGCGAGCGCGGCGGGCGCGGTGGCGGCCCCCGCGATGAACTTGCGTCTGGTGGTCATGTCTTCACTCTCCTTGCTGCGGTTGGGGTGCCGGGATCGACCTTTGCGGTCTGTTCGGCCCTCCTCGGAGGGGCCCGGAGTGGGGCAGGTGCCCCGATTATCTGCTGTGGATGGTGTGCGGGCCGGGTGGCGGGGCGCTCAGTTTCCATAGATCACCCCCGGCAACCACGTCGCGAGACCGGGGAAGATCATGACCAGCGCCAGCGCCCCCACCATCACCGCCACGAAAGGCGTGATCGACGCATAGATGTCGCGCAGCGAGATTTCAGGCGGGGCCATCGCGCGCATCAGGAACAGGTTATAGCCGAAGGGCGGCGTCATGTAGGCGATCTGCGTCGTGATCGTATAGAGGATTCCGTACCAGATCAGGTCAAAGCCCAGCTCTCCGACAAGCGGCACGTAAAGGGGCGCGACGATCACCAGCATGGCCGTGTCGTCCAGGAACGTCCCCATCAGGATGAAGCTGAGCTGCATGAGGATGAGGATCATCCAGGGGGACAGGTTCAGCTGCTCCGTAAACAGGCTCTCGATTGCTTTGACCGCGCCCAGCCCGTCGAAGACCGCGCCAAAGGCCAATGCCGCCAGGATGATCCACATGAACATGCAAGTGATGCCCAGCGTGTTGCGGACCGAATTCTCGAACACCTGCCGCGTCATCCGTCCCTTGACGACGGCGGCCATGAACGCCGCCAGGGCACCGATGGCGGAACTTTCGACCAGCGAGGTCCAGCCCTGCACGAAGGGCACCATCATCGTCGCAAAGATGATCAGCGGCAAAAGGCCCGCGCGCAGCAGGCGCATCTTTTCGGCGCGCGGCAGGTCGCGCTCCTCGGCGGGCAGGGCGGGGCCCAGCGACGGTTGCAGCCGGCAGCGGACAGCGATGTAGATCACGAACATCGCGGCCATCATCAGACCCGGGATCACACCCGCCAGCCACAATTGTCCCACCGGTTGCCGCGCGATCATCGCATAGAGCACCAGCACCACGGACGGTGGCACAAGAATGCCCAGCGATGACCCTGCCTGGACCACACCGGTGACCATGCGTTTGTCGTAGCCCCGTTTCAGCAACTCCGGCAGGGCGATGGTCGCGCCAATCGCCATGCCCGCCACCGACAGCCCGTTCATCGCCGAAATCAGGACCATCAACCCGATCGTCCCGATCGCCAACCCGCCGCGCAGGCCGCCCATCCAGACATGGAACATCTTGTAGAGATCGTCCGCGATTTTGCTTTCCGACAGCACGTAGCCCATGAAAATGAACATCGGCAGGGTCAGCAGCGGATACCATTTCATCAGCTTCATCGCCGCCGAAAACCCGATGTCGAACCCGCCTCGATCCCCCCAAAGCAGCAGTGCCGCGATGACGGCGACGAAACCGATGGCCCCGAACACGCGCTGCCCGGTCAGCAGCATCAGCATCATGGTCGAGAACATGAGCGTCGCGATCAACTCATAGGGCATCAGGCGGACTCTCGCTCTGGGGGGACGCCGCGCAGGATCAGCACGTCTTTGA
This sequence comes from Jannaschia sp. M317, assembly GCF_025141175.1. NCBI lineage: Bacteria > Pseudomonadati > Pseudomonadota > Alphaproteobacteria > Rhodobacterales > Roseobacteraceae > Jannaschia > Jannaschia sp. M317. The sequence continues at coordinate 1,853,133 of NZ_CP081155.1, forward strand.
ACAGCTCAGACAGGCATTGCAGCAGCATCAGCAGCAGGCCCGCCACCATCACCGCCTTGATCGGCCAGAGATAGGGCCGCCAGGCGGTGGAGGAGCGTTCCATGAAGCCGATCTCGCTGCCTCCGGTTGCCAACCCGCCCAGAAAGGAGAACGGCGCGGAGCCGAAGTAGCCCAGCCCGTAGGCCAGCGAGGCCACCCCGCCGTAAAGCATCACGCAAAGGTAGAAGATCAGGAAACAGACGGTCAGCAGGTCGAACCAGGCCTTTCGCCGCGCCGACCAGCCACCATAGAGCAGATCCATCCGCACGTTCGACCCCAGCTGGATCGAATAGGGCCCGCCCAGGATGTAATAGGCGACCATGGCGAACTGCGCCGCCTCCAACGTCCAGAGCGATGGCAGAAAGAACGTCTTCGACACCGAGGACCACAGCAGGATGCCCATCAGCACGAAAATTCCGTACATCATGATCCGTCCGATCCGGCGGTTCACGGTGTCCACGACGCGGATGTAGCCGCGCATCAGGCCGAGCATGCGACGTCTCCGGGCAGGCCAGTCGCGGCAAAGGCGTCGGTCAGCCATCCGGCCAGCATGTCGCCCATGGCGGTCTGCGCCTCGGGGGTGGCGATCAGGTCGTTGCGGATTTCGATCATCACGTTCGGGTGGCCCTGTGGCACGGCATGGCGCAGCAAGGTGTGCAGCACGCCGTCACCGGGACCATACGGTTCATTGCGCTGGACGTCGGCGCCGGTGTGAGCGGCGGCGCAGGCCAGCATGGCATCGGCCAGTCGCGCGTCCTCGCCGTGCAAAACGCCGATGTCGACCGTGCGCGGTCGGCCTTTGTAGACCGGCGTAAAACTGTGGATCGTCACCAGCAGGGGGGCCTGACGCCGGGTGATCTGGGTTGCGAGTTCGGCCTCGAACGGATCGTACCAGCGGGCGGTTCGCGCAAGACGGTCTGCCTGTGACAGGGCCGCGTTGGCGGGGATCCTGGTCGTTTCGCTGATGGCGGGCATGGCATCTGGTGCCTCGGGGGGGCGGTTCAGATCATAGACCAGCCGCGACACGGTGCCCGCGACCAGCACGGCGTCCAGCCGCGCCGCCAACCGTTCGGCCACCGGCAGGGCACCGGGATCCCAGGCGATGTGGCTGCGCCGCGCGTCCGCATCCAGACCCAGATCGCCGTAGGCATCCGGGATCGCACAGGCCGCATGTTCGCAGACCACCACAGCGCAGGAGGTGCCCTCCGCCCGCGTGACCGCAACGCTGTCGATGTTCCCGATTGCCTGAGCCATCTTTACCCCTTCGAAGGCAGGTTTCAGTCCGGCGCCCGTCCTGTCAATCAGATTCTGATAAATTTCTATCACGGACGTGGATTCTGATATATTGTCGATCAAAACGGAGGCACGCATGGCGACCCAGGGCCCGACAATCGCCGAAAGGATCCACAAGCAGTTCGACACCCTGACGCGGGCAGAACGGCAATTGGCGTCCTCGATCCTGGCCAGTTACCCTGCGTCCGGCCTGGGTCCCCTGGCCGCGCTTGCCAAGGCGGCAGACGTCTCGGTGCCGACGGTGGCGCGGATGGTCGGCAAGCTCGGGTTTTCGGGCTACGCGGATTTCCAGGCCGAGCTGCGCGAGGAGTTGCGTGCCACTGCCAAGAACCCCATCGCCAAGCATGACACCTGGGCCGAAAACGCGCCGTCCGGTCATATCCTCAACCGCTTTACCGAGGCGGCGATCGACAACATCCGGGGCACACTGGCGCAGATCGACCCGGACCGGTTTGACGCGGCCTGTGCGTTGGTGGCCGACCCCACGCGGCGGCTGTTCATCGTGGGGGGGCGGATTACGCATACTTTGGCGGAATACCTGTTCCTGCACATGCAGGTGATCCGCCCACGGGTGACGCATATCCAATCCACGTCCAGCACCTGGCCCCACTACATGTTGGAGGTTGAGGCAGGCGATGTCGTCGTCATCTTCGATGTCCGGCGCTACGAGACGAACACGCAAAAGCTGGCAGAGATGGCCCATGAAAAGGGGGCAGAGATCGTGCTGTTCACAGATCAGTGGCGATCGCCGGTTCAGCAGCTGGCCGGCGTCACCTTTGCCAGCCCGATCGTCGTGCCCTCGGCCTGGGATTCCGTCGCCGCGATCCTGTTGCTGGTCGAGACGCTGATCTCTGCCGTGCAGGACGTGAACTGGGACGACACCCGCGTCCGCATGGAACGGTTGGAGGAAACCTTTGACCGCACCCGCCTGTTCCGCAAATTCACCTGAGCGCGTGGGTCAGCCCGGCGATCACGCCATTGAGCTCCGCCAGGCCCTTTAGCCGCCCGATGGCCGGATATCCGGGCTGCGTCTGCCGGGTCAGGTCATCCAGGATGTCCTGCCCGTGGTCAGGACGGAACGGAATTTCTGCGTCGGTTCGACCGGCGGCGCGGCGGCGGGTTTCCTCGGCCAGGATTTCGCTGATCAGCGCGGGCATGTCGGTGTCACCGCCCAGATGCTCGGCCTCGTGAAAGCTGCCCAATCCATCCTCGCGGGTGGTGTTGCGCAGGTGGATGAAATGAACCTTGCAGCCCAGCCGCCGCATCATCGCGGGCAGGTCATTGTCGGCCCGCGCGCCCAGCGACCCCGAGCACAGGGTGACCCCGTTGGCCGGGCTGTCGACTGCGTCCGTCAGAGCGACATAATCGTCCAGCGTCGAGACGATGCGGGGCAGGCCCAGCAGCGGCCAGGGCGGATCATCCGGATGGCAGCACAGCCGCAGACCCAATCGTTCGGCGGTCGGCACGACTTCGGCCAGGAAATCGGCAAGGTTGCGGCGCAGCTGCTCGGCCGAGATCGAATCGTAGGTGGCCAGATGGCTGCGCAATTCGTCCAGCGTCAGGCCGGGTTGCCCGCCGGGCAGGCCCATCACAAGGTTCGCGGCCAGCCGCGCCTGCGCGGTGTCGTCCATGGACGCAATCCGTTCCGCCGCTGCCGCGCGCAGGGGGGCAGGGGTGTCGTCCACCGCCGCGGGGCGTTTCAAGACATGCAGATCGAAGGCCGCGAAATCCGCCGCGGCGAAACGCATGGCGGTACCGCCGTGGTCCAACCGCCAGGCCAGATCGGTGCGGGTCCAGTCCAACACCGGCATGAAGTTGTAGCAGACCACCTTGATCCCGGCGCGGGCGATGGCCTCCAGGCTGTGACGATAGGCGTCGATATGGTCCCGCCAGCCGGTCGTCTGGGTCTTGATCCTTTCGGAAACCGGCAGGCTTTCGACCACGTCCCAGCGCAGCCGGGACGGCGCGCCGTCGATTCGGGTCGCGATGTCCTGCTTGCGTTTTGCGATCTCTGCGTCGGTCCATACGGTGCCCGGCGGGATGTGATGCAGGGCGCTGACCACGCCCCGCGCGCCGGCCTGTTCCATCCATTCGACCGGCACGCTGTCGTGGGGGCCGAACCATCTCCAAGTCGCTTTCATGTCGCCTCCAGCAAGGTTTCGGCATCGTCTCCTGCGGCACGGCCCGCGCGCAGCCGATCTGCGGCGGGATCGTCCGGGCTGCGTCCTGCGGCGAATTCGCCGTCCAGCCAGCCGGTCCATTCCAGCAGCGCGCGCGCGCAGGCGGGGCTATCGGTGCGGGCGGCCATCGTGGGCAGGATCCGGATCGGCAGCTTTTCAGACCCGTCCATCGCGATCTGAGCCAGAGCGTGGTGCAGATGCGGATTGGCAAAGCGCGTCATCAAGGCATCGGCATAGGCCGGGGCCTGTGCGCGCACGGGGTCGGGCAGGGTGCTTGCCGCCTCTTGCATGACGGCGCGGGCCAGCGCCGCCAGATCGGGGTCGGCCACCGCCTCGTGCACATAGGTCAGCCCCTTGTTGAGGCCCGCATAGGCCAGGGTCGAATGCGCCCCGTTCAGCATCCGCAGCTTGCGCAACTCGTGCGGACGCACATCGCCCACGACCTGCGCGCCGCCGGCAGCGAAATCGGGAACGGGTCCGGCAAAGGTGTCTTCGATTACCCACTCGGAAAAGGCTTCGGTCGCGACCGGGGCTGAGGCCGGGTGCCCCGCTGCCTGCATTCGGTCGCGCAGTGCCGCATCGGCGCGGGGTGTGATCCGGTCAACCATGGAAGAGGGAAACGCGTGGCGCGTGACGGTGTCTGCCGGAAGGCCCGCAGCCGCCGCCAGGTGCAGCAGCACGGCACGCAGCTTGGCCCCGTTGTCCGGCAGGTTGTCGCAGCTCATCACCGTCATCGGGGCGTCGCGCAGGACCAGCCCCGCCAGCAGGTGTCCGGCCATCGTGGCCGGGGTGCCGCCCGCGCGCAGGGCATCGGCGTCTGCGGCCAGGGCTGCGGCATCCGGTGTGCCGTCGGCGCGCAGGGCATAGGCCTTTTCGGTGACGGTCAGGGTGACCACCGTCGTCACTGGTCGCGCGATCAAGGTGGCCACGCGATCCGGTGCCTCGGGCGCGACGGTGATGCTGTCGATCAGGTCCAGAACCTCGACACGCCGCCCGTCCGCGTCCGCGATTTCCAGGGCGTAGCGGTTGCCGTCTGCGGCCAGCGCGTCGCGCACGCTGGCGGAACGCAGGGACACGCCGTCGATGCGCCACGCGCTGCCGGTTGCCGCGTTGGCCTGCGCGATGTGCCAGGCCTGATGGGCACGGTGAAAGGCCCCAAGGCCCAGGTGCACGATCCTCATAGGCGGTACGCCTCCTGTGCTGCGCCGGTCGCCAGCCACATGGCCAGCCGTTCCGCATCGGCATGGCCAAAGTAACCGGCCCGCATCTGATCCTCCAGATGCGCGGCGACGGCGCGGCGCCACATGTCGTGGCGGGCCGGGATCGACATCAGGGCGCGCGTGTCGTCGTTGAACCCGGCCAGATTGTAGTATCCCGCCGTTTCGACCACCTGGTCCAGATAGCGGCGCACGCCGTTCGGGCTGTCGTGGAACCACCAGGGCGGACCAAGGCGCAGGGCCGGCCAATGTCCGGCCATGGGGGCCAGTTCGCGGGCATAGACGCTCTCGTCCAGGGTAAAGGCGATCAGGGTCAGGCGGGGATCGTTGCCGACACGGTTCAACAGGCCGTGCGCCCCCTCGACCCAGTTCTGGGGCAGGGGAATGTCGGCCCCCATGTCCGGGCCATAGCGGTCGGCCAGCGCCGCGTTCGTGCCGCGCCGCGATCCGGCGTGCAGCTGCATGACAAGGCCATCGTCCACCGACATCTGCGCCATTTCGATCAGCATGTGGTTGTGCAACTGCCGCTGCGCCGCCTCGTCGGCCCGCCCGGTCAGGCACTGATCCAGCAACGCCTGCGCGACGCTGTCATCCAGCCACACCGTTTCCAGCCGGTCGATGGCGTGGTCCGTGGCCGTGGCCCCGTGGGCGATGAAGTGCTGACGCCGCGCCCGTAAGGCCGCGCGATAGCCCGACAGGGTCGCCGTGTCTTCGCCGGTCATGGCACCCAGCCGGGTCATGTTCTCGGCCCAGGCCGCCGCCGCGGGGTTCAGAACGGCATCGGGCCGGAAGGTCGGCAAAAGCCGGCACCGCTGTCCGGACGCTGCAAAGGCGGCGTGCGCCGACAGGTCGTCCAGCGCGGCGTCGGTCGTCGCCAGAACTTCGATCCCGAACCGGTCCAGCAGGGCGCGGGGGCGAAAGGCCTCGGTCGCCAGCGCCGCGTCGATGGCGTCGTAGATCGCATCGGAGGTTGCGCCCGACAGCGTTTCCCGGATGCCGAAAACCTCGCGCAGCGTATGGTCCAGCCAACCCCGCGACGGGGTGCCCAGAAACAGGTGCCAGTTTTCGGCCAGCAGGCGAAAGATGGCGCGGGGGTCGCGCGCCTCGGGCGGTTGTCCGATGCCCAGGCGATCCAACCCGATGCCTTGCGAATAGAGCATGCGAAACACGTAATGATCCGGCACGATCAGCAGGTCGGCCGGGTCGCTGAAGGCGCGGTCCTGGGAAAACCACTCCGGCACGGTATGGCCATGCGGGGACAGGATGGGCAGGTCGCGGATTGTCTCGTACAGCATCGTCAGGTTCCTGCTTGTGGGTCTGTCGGGGCGGGCAAGGTGACGCGCGTGCCGTCGCGCGCCGACCTGGCGATGGCATCGATTGTGCGGTGCACCGCCATCGCGGCCTGCGCGGGGATGGCGGGGGGGCGACCCTGGCGCACGGCGCTGGCGAAGTCTTCCATGACCGCCTGATGCCAGTCGTGGGGAAAGGCCATGGGATCCGCCCCGGACCCGGTGCCGCCCTTTTCCCCCACATGATCCACGCGCCCGTCCCGGTGCAGAACCGTCAACTGGCCAGACGCCAGCCGCAGGGTCGCCGCATCGCAGGTCACTTCGATGGTTTCGGGGTGACCCGGAAAGGCGGCGGTGGTCGCGGTAAAGACGCCGGTGGCCCCCCCGGCAAAGGTCATCCCTGCGACAGCGGTATCCTCGGCCTCCAGGTCGTGGACGGCGCGGCTGGTCTGGCCCTGGACCGAGGCGACCGCGTCGCCCGCCAGCCAAAGCCCGAGGTCCAGCGCATGGATGGCCTGGGTCAGCATCACGCCACCGCCGTCGCGGGCAAAGGTGCCGCGCCCCGGTGCCGCATAGTAGCCAGGATCCCGCCACCAGGGCACATCCACGCGCAGCATCCGCACGGCCCCGACCACGCCGTCCGCGATCAGACGCCTTGCCGCCTGACTGGCGGGACGCATCCGGTGTTGCAGGACCACGCCGAACGGGACGTCGCCCATCTGCGCGATCAGGATCTCGGCCGAGGCGCTGTCCCGTTCCAACGGCTTTTCGGTCAGCAGCGGGACGCCTGCGGCGGCACAGGCCGCGACGATCTGGGCACGGGCATTTGGCGGCGTCGTCGCGATCACGGCATCGGGGGCGTCCGCGATCAGCGCGTCGAGACTGTCGTATGTCTTGCATCCCTGCTCGGCGGCAACAGTGTCACGTGCCGCCTGCCTGCGGGCATAGACGCCCGCGATGGCGACGGTATCCGAGGCGGCAGCCGCCCGGTGAAACGCCCCGGCCACCATGCCCGCCCCGATCAGACCGAAACGAAACGTCACGACCCGCGTCCTGCGTCGGCCAGGCGCTGTGCCTCTATGGCAAGCTCCATCACGCGGAAGGTGTGGGTCTGCGCGACCGCTGTTTCCGTCCGGTCGCGCACATCCGCCGCCAGACGGGTGAAATAGGGAAGCCCCGCGTCCGCGGCATCCATCGTCTCGCAGGTGTCCTTGTTGACCAGCACGACATGGTCGGTTCCCGCGCGGCCCACATCCACGTATTTGCGCAGTTCGATGTAGCCTTCGGTGCCCAGCAGCGTCAGCCGACCATCGCCCCAGGTCGGCAGGGCATCGGGCGTGAACCAATCCAGCCGCGCATAGCCGCGCACATCACCGGCCTGCAGCAGGATCTCTCCGAAATCCTGAAAACGCGGGCGGTCCGGGGTGGCCAGGTTCGTGGCGCTGGCGTGGACGATCTTCGCGTCGAGCGTCCCGGCATAGTGCAGGAACTGGTCGATCTGATGGGTGCCGATGTCGCCGATGATGCCGCCATAGCGCGGGGCGTCCCAGAACCAGTCAGGGCGCATGTGGGCGTTCAGGCGATGCGGGGCCTGCGAGGTCAACGCGATCAGCCGCCCGATGGCACCCTGGGCCAGCAGACGATCGGCGAGAGTGGTGGAGGGCACCTCGAACCGCTCCGAGAAATTCACGGACCAGATGCGTCCGGTGCGGGCCTGCACGGCGCGGACCTCGGCCAGTTCAGCCGCGGTCAGGCAGCCGGGCTTGTCCAGCATCACGTCGCAGCCTGCCTCCATGGCGTCAATCGACAGGCGGGCGCGATCGGCGGGGGCCGCCGCGATCAGGGCGAGGTCGGTGCCGTCCAGCGCCTCTGCCACCGTGGCGCAGCGCGGCACGTCGGGATGCCGTTCCACGAACCCCGCCAGCGGCGCGGGCGCGCCGTCGGTCCAATAGCCGCGCCATGTGGCCCCGGCGTCCAGCATGCCCTGCGACATGCCATAGATGTGTCTGTGATCGAGCCCGAGCGCGGCGATGCGGAGGGTCATGGAAGCTCCTGCGGAATTGGTCCGTCCAATTTTGCCGACATTGGTCAAGCCTTGAATAATTGGCAAGACCAATTTCCCTGCTATGCTGTGTCCACCCGATCCCGCAGGCCCCCTTATGTCATCAGTCAGCCCCCTCCCGCCGCGCTTGTATCGACAGGTGGCCGACCGTGTGGTGGCCATGATCCTGTCCGAGGGGCTGACCACCGGCACCCGTCTGCCACCCGAGCGGGAACTGGCGCTGCGCCTTGGTGTCGCGCGGTCCACCCTGCGCGAGGCGATGATCGCACTGGAAATCGCAGGTCAGGTGGTGATCCGCACCGGCTCTGGCATTTATGTCGCCGAGGGCGCGATGCCCGACCCAGCCGATCTGGGGGCAGGCCCGCTGGAGCTGCTGGACGCGCGCGAGTTGATCGAGGGAGAGGTCGCGGCCCGCGCGGCACAGGCCATGGACGCCGCGCGCCTGCGCGCCATCGAAACCACGGTCGCGGCCATGGCCCAGGCCACCGACCGCGATAGCCACCGCGCCGCCGACCGCGCCTTTCATCTGGCCCTGGCCGAGGCGACCGGCATCGACCCCCTGGTGCGGATCGTCGACGATCTCTGGTCTCAGATGTTCGGCCCGATGTTCGAACGCATGGGTACCCTGACTGGCTTGTTTGGTGGTGACGACGACACCGCCCTGACCCATCACCGCGCCATTCTGGACGCGCTGGCGGCGCGGGACGGGGCCGTGGCGCGGGCGCGCATGCAGGCGCATCTGGTCGACGTGCGCCGCGTCCTTCTGCGTGGTCCCGACCGCGAGGATCGGGCGATTGCGGGCGACGGCGGCGCGGCGTAGACCGCGCGCGTGACCTATGACGTGATCATTCTGGGGGCCGGGGGCGCGGGCCTGATGGCGGCGGCCACCGCCGGGCAAAGGGGTGCGCGCGTCCTGCTGATGGACCACGCCGAGAAGGCCGGCAAGAAGATCCTGATATCCGGCGGCGGGCGCTGTAACTTCACCAACATGGGGGTGGAGCCGGGGTGTTTTCTGTCGGAAAATCCTCATTTCGTGAAATCCGCGCTCAGCCGGTATACCCAGTGGGATTTCCTGGCACTGGTCGAGGCCTACGGCATTGCCTGGCATGAAAAGACGCTGGGGCAATTGTTCTGCGACGGCTCGGCCCGGCAAATCGTGGCCATGCTGTTGGATGAATGTCAAAAGGGTGCGGTGGATCTGCGACTGAACACGCCTTTGGGCGAGGTGCGTCACGACGGCGGCCAGTTCCATGTCGCGGGGGCCCGCGCGCCGCAGTTGGTGATTGCCACCGGCGGGCCGTCGATCCCCAAGATGGGCGCGACCGGCGTGGCCTATGATCTGGCGCGACAGTTCGGCTTGGCCGTGGTGCCGCCACGGCCCGCGCTGGTGCCGCTGACCCTGGGCGAGGATCAGATGTTGTTCCGCACCATTTCAGGCGTGTCCTGTCCGTCGGTTGCGCAGGCGGGCGGGGCCAGCTTCGAAGAGGCGACGTTGTTCACCCACCGTGGTCTGTCCGGCCCCGCGATCCTGCAGGTGTCGTCCTATTGGCGGCCCGGCGGCAGCCTGTCGCTGAACGTCCTGCCGGGCGCGGGCGACAAGTTGCGCGCCGCCCGCCGCGCCATGCCGCGCGCGCACCTGAAGGCCGCCTTGTCCGATCATCTGCCCAGTCGCCTGGCCGAGGCATTGGCCGAACGGATCGGCTTGACCAAGCAGTTGGCCAATGCCTCCGACAAGGATCTGGACAGCGCGGCAGAGGTGCTGACCGGGCTGACGTTTCGACCCACGGGAACCGAGGGATATGCCAAGGCCGAGGTAACGGCGGGCGGTATCGACACCGACACGCTGTCCTCCAAGACGCTGGAGGCGCGGGCGGTGCCGGGCCTTTATGTGATCGGCGAGGCGGTGGATGTGACCGGCTGGCTGGGTGGCTACAACTTTCAATGGGCCTGGGCGTCGGGCCATGCGGCGGGCGTTGCGGTCGCTGCGCGTGCGTCGGCGGGGTGACACCGGCGCGGGGCCTGCTAGGGTCGCGGGTATGATTGCTCTTATCGCACACGACCGCAAGAAACCCGACCTTGCCACCTGGATCGCCGCCAACGAGGCCGCGCTTTCGGATCATCGCTGCGTCGCCACGAAAACCACCGGCGGCGTCCTGAAGGAACGGTGCCCCACGCTGGACCTGCATCTGGTCGAAAGCGGGCCGTTGGGCGGCGACCAACAGATCGGAGCCCTGATCGTCGAGGGGCGGATCGACCTGCTGGTGTTCTTTACCGACCCGCTGTCCCCGCATCCCCATGACGTTGACGTCAAGGCGCTGACCCGGCTTGCCATCGTCCATGACATTCCCATGGCCTGCAACGCGGCGACGGCTGATCTGATCGTCGCCTCGCCGGGCTTTGCAAAGCTGGCGCACACCAACTGAGCCACCATCACGTCCCCGTGCGGCCGCTGGCGCGCGGGTGTCGGCATGATAGACCGGTGCGAAAGCCCCCACGCCGAGAGACGCCATGCCCCCCGATCTGCCCCTGACGCGCGACCTGTTGTTGATCGGCGGGGGGCATGCCCATGCGCTTGTGCTGCGCAGATGGGGCATGAACCCCTTGCCGGGGGTGCGTGTGACGGTCGTCAATCCAGGGCCCACGGCCCCCTACACGGGGATGTTGCCAGGACATGTCGCGGGGCACTATGGCCGCGATGATCTGGACATTGATCTGGTTCGGCTGACCCGGTTCGCGGGCGCGGCCCTGATCGACGGGGCGGTGACCGCACTGGACGCACGGGCGCGGGTGGCGACGGTGCCGGGACGCGGGCCATTGCGGTATGACGTGGCCTCGATCGACGTGGGCATCCATGCCGAAATGCCCGAGATCGAGGGCTTTGCGGACCATGGCACGGGGGCCAAACCGCTGGATCTGTTCGCCCGCCGCTGGCGTGCCTTTCGGGCCGATGTGGCGGCGGGTGACGCGCCGCCGCATGTCGCCGTCATCGGCGGCGGCGTCGCGGGGGCAGAGCTGGCGATGGCCATGGCCCACGCGCTGCGTCGCGACGGGTCCGATCCGCAGGTCACCCTGCTGGAAGCCGAGCCGCGCCTGACGGGTGTGGGCGAGGCGACGCGACGTCGCCTGACAGAGGCGCTGCGCGATCAGGGGGTCACCTTTCGCGGGGGCGCGCGTGTGGCGCGTCTGACGGCGGATCACGTCGCGTTGGAGGACGGTGAAAGTGTCCCGGCCGCCTTTGTCACCGGTGCCGCAGGGGCCCGTCCGCACGCCTGGCTGTCGGACACGGGCCTGCCGTTGAAGGACGGGTTCATTCGCGTCGACAGCCGCCTGCGGGTCGAGGGATACGACGATCTGTTCGCGGTCGGCGATTGCGCCCACATGACCCACGCCCCGCGCCCCAAGGCCGGTGTCTTTGCGGTGCGGCAGGCCCCGGTGCTGCACGACAACCTGCGCGCGACCCTTCGGGGCATGGGCGGGGTCAAGCCGTTTCATCCCCAGACATCCTATCTGAAGTTGATTTCGCTGGGCGGAAAGTCCGCTCTGGCGGAAAAGGGCGGGGCGGCGTTTGCCGGACCATGGCTTTGGCGGTGGAAGGACCACATCGACCGCAGTTTCATGGACAAGCTGAACACTCTGCCCGCGATGCCCACCCCCGACTATCCCACGGAGACGGCGCGCGGGGTGCGCGAGATGGGAAAGCCGCTTTGCGGTGGATGCGGGTCAAAGGTGACGGGCGGGGCCTTGGCGGCCGCGCTGGCGCAGGTGCCGGCCGCCGCGCGGGATGATATTCTGTCGGCACCCGGTGACGATGCGGCGATCCTGACCCATGGGGCAGGGCGGCAGGTTCTGACGACCGATCACCTGCGGGCCTTTACCGCCGACACGGAGTTGTTCGCCCGCATCACGGCCGTGCACGCGCTGGGCGACGTCTGGTCCATGGGCGCGCGGCCCCAGGCGGCGTTGATCAACGCGATCCTGCCGCGCATGTCCGAAACCTTGCAGGCCCGGACATTGGAGCAGATCCTGAGCGCGGCGTCAGAGGTGCTGCGCGGGGCGGGGGCCGACGTGGTTGGCGGACATTCGACCATGGGGGCCGAGATGACGCTGGGCGTTACGTTGACCGGCCTGACCGAGGCACCGATCACCCATTCTGGTGCGCGTGCAGGCGATGCGATCCTGCTGACGCGGCCCTTGGGAACCGGAACGATGCTGGTCGCCGAGATGGCCGGACGCGCGCGGGGGGCACAGGTTTTGGACATGCTGCAAGCGATGGCGCGCCCGCAGGGGGACGCGGCAGAGTTGTTGCACGGGGCCCGTGCGATGACCGATGTGACGGGCTTTGGTCTGGCCGGGCACCTGATGGCGATCTGCCGGGCCAGCGATGTGGCGGCAGATCTGACGTTGGACAGCCTGCCCATCTATGACGGGGCGCTGACGGCGGCACAGGACGGCCATCTGTCGACCCTGCACCCAGCCAATGTTGCCGCGGCCCCGGTCGTGGGGCCGGATCATCCGGCGGTGCCGCTGTTGCACGATCCACAGACGGCGGGCGGTTTGCTGGCGGCGGTGCCACCGGACCGGGCCGACCAATTGGTGCAGCAACTGCGCGCGGCGGGGCATCAAGCCGCGCGGATCGGAACCTTTCGCGCGGGCCCGCCCATGCTGCGCGCCGTCTAGCGCGATCCGTCGCCCACAAGGTCGCGCAGGCGTTCGGCGGCCTGGGCAAGGTCGGCGTCCGTCAGGCCGGGCATCTCGATCAGGCCCAGGTCCGGGCGGGTTTCCTTGCCTGGCCGGGCATAGCGCGGGTCGTAGTGGTGTTGGATCAAGCCTTCGGCCAGCGCGGTAAAGTCGCCCGCGCGGGCCAGACCGTGCCAGCCGTCGATCATGTCGCCCGGCTGATAAGGGCGCAGCGCATCGATGCGGCGCGCCAGCAGGTCCGCATCTGCGGTCAGATCAGGATAGGTCGTCGTCAGGAAGCGCGCGCGGGCCGCCACGGGGGCGGTGACGCGCACAACCGGTGCCGTCTTCATCGCCTGCCAGACCGAGGGGGGTATCAGCAAGGTGCCGATTGCGTTGCTCTCGGCCTCCAGGAACACGGGCCGCGCGGGGTCTAGCGCGTGGATCGCCTGTGCCAGTCGCGATTCGAACATCTTCTGGGCGGGCTGACCGTCGGCCCAGCCACCAAAGTTGGACCCACGGTGATTGGCCAGCCCCTCCAGGTCGATGACCTGCGCGCCGTCGCGGGCCAGATGATCCAGCAGCTGCGTCTTGCCGGTGCCGGTGCCACCGTCGATCAGGATCGGGCGGACCGGCAGCGGATCGTCATACAACAGGCGGGACACCAACCGCCGGTAGCTGCGATAGCCGCCTTCGATCAGCTCTACCCGCCAGCCGATCTGCGCCAGGATCGACGCGAACGAGCCGGAGCGTTGGCCCCCGCGCCAGCAATAGACCAGCGGTCGCCAGCCCCCGTCGCGGTCCGCCAGTGGGCCCTCGATATGGGCGGCGGCGTTGCGCGCGACCAGCGCGGCCCCGATCTTGCGCGCAAGAAAGCGGTCCTGCTGAACATAGACGGTGCCGACCTTGGCCCGTTCCGCGTCAGACAGAACCGGCAGGTTGATCGCGCCGGGCACGTGGTCGACGGCGAATTCAGACGGCGCGCGCACATCGATCACCTGATCGAAGGGCAGGGCGGCGTCGGGCAGGGTTGTCAGGGTATAGGCCATGGCGCGGGTGGACCCGGTTTTCCGCCCGGCGTCAACGGGTCAGAGCCGGGCCGCAAGCCAGCGGAGCGCGGCGAAATAGCCTTCGATCCCCAGTCCGGCGATCACCGCCTCGGCGCGGGCACTGACGTAGGAATGGTGGCGAAACGCTTCGCGCTTGTGGATGTTGGAGATGTGCACCTCCACCACCGGGCCTTCGAAGGCCGACAACGCATCGAGGATCGCCACCGAAGTGTGGCTGTAGGCGCCCGGATTGATGACGATTGCGTCCTGCGTGCCGCGCGCCTGCTGGATCAGGTCGACCAGTGCGCCTTCGTGATTGGATTGGGCAAAGGTCAAATCGCCCAGGTTCAGCGCGCGGGCCTGCGCCTCGACGTCGGCCAGCGTATCGGAGCCGTAGATATGCGGCTCTCTCTGGCCCAGAAGGTTCAGGTTCGGACCGTTGAGGATCAGGATCTTGGACATGACGACACCTTGGTTGCTGGCCTTGTCTAGCGGAGTGGACGGCGGGTTCCAACCGCGCGCCCGCCCGCAAGATCGCTGTTCGTGCAGCAGGTCAGGCTGATGTGACGGCTGTGGCCTGGGCCAGTTCCTTTTGCACGATGGCCTTCAGGGCCGGTCTGTTGGCGCAGCGGTCGATCCAGGCCCGGACCGACGGCTGGTCCGGCACGGCATCGGGGATCCATTGAAACGGGCTCGACAGCAGCAGATCGACGGCAGAGTAGTCGTCGCCCAGCAGATAGGGTTGTGCGTCCAGCGTCTCTGACAGGCGGGCGAAGACGGTGTCGAGCGTGCGGAACGTGCCCGTCACGGCGGGATGGTCGATCTTGGCCCAGTCCAGCACGAGAACCGGCTCCATCACGCCTTGATAATAGAACAGCCAGCTGAGGAACGCGCCGCGCTGCGGGTGTCCGACGGGGCGACCAAGGCCCGTATCCGGGAACATGTCGGTCAGGTAGGCGACGATGGCCCCCCGTTCCCGCACCCGATCGGTGCCGTCGACCAGATAGGGCACCTTGCCTTCGGGGTGCGGATTGCGTGGGTCCGGGGCACCGCTGCCGTCGTTGCGGATCACCGATACCTCGACCACGTCGATCTGATCGGCCACGCCCATCTCCTCCAACAGGACGAGGATGGAGGTGGAGCGGGAATTCGGGGCGTGAAAAAGCGTGGGCATGGTCGGTCCTCTGGGTTGATTGTACCTCGCCCTAGCAGCCCACTGCTGACATATTCCGTCACTATGGCCCGTGCAGACAGACTCATGCGTTTGATGGACGCGCTGCGCCGCTTGCCCGCGCCGTTGACCGCCGCGCGGCTGGCGGTGGAAACAGGCGTTTCGCGCCGCCAGTTGTATCGCGATATTGCAACGTTGCGCGCCGGTGGGGCCCTGATCGACGGCGAGGCGGGCGTGGGATATCGGTTGACCGAAGACACCGCCCTGCCACCACAAAGTTTCTCTCAGTTGGAGATCGAGGCCCTGGTTCTGGCCGTGGGGGAGCTGCGCCAGATGGGGGACAGCGACCTGGAGAAGGCCGGGCAATCGGCGCTGGCGCGGATCATCGCGACGCTGCCGGATCGGCAGGCGCAGCAAGCGATGCATACCGTCCTGCGCAGTTTCCACCCGTCCGGCGCGCCCGCGACGATCACCGCCGATCTTGCCTTGCTGCGGCGCGCCTGTTGGGAGGAACGCGCGCTGACCCTGCGGTATCGCGATCTGGCCGGGCGGGTGACGGAGCGCGAAGTCTGGCCGCTGGGCATGAGCTATTCGCACGGCAGGCTGATGGTACTGGTCTGGTGCTGCTTGCGGCAGGATTGGCGACATTTCCACGCCAGCGGGATCGAAGCCGCTGAATTGAACGGTCGCAGTTTCCGCCCCCGTCGTGTGCCGTTGCTGCGTGCCTATGCGGCGCGACATTGAACGGTTCGACCAACGAAAAAGGGCGCCCCGAAGGGCGCCCCGATCCGTGCCCGTAGGCCGGTGATCAGCAGCTGTAGTACATCTGATATTCGACCGGGTGGGGCGTGTGCTCGTAGGTGTAAACCTCGTCCCATTTCAGGGCCATGTAGCCCTCGATCTGGTCGCGGGTGAAGACGTCACCGGCCAGCAGGAACTCGTGATCCTTCTCCAGCTCGTCCAGAGCTTCCCGCAGGGAGGCGCAGACGGTCGGGATTTCGGCCAGCTCTTCGGGCGGCAGATCGTAGAGATCCTTGTCCGACGGCTCGCCGGGGTGGATCTTGTTCTTGATGCCGTCCAGGCCGGCCATCAGCAGCGCGGCGAAGCACAGGTACGGGTTCGCGGACGGATCCGGGAAACGGGCCTCGACGCGCTTGGCCTTGGGGCTTTCGGTCCACGGGATGCGGACGCAGCCGGACCGGTTGCTGGCGGAATAGGCCCGCAGAACCGGGGCTTCGAAGCCGGGGATCAGACGCTTGTAGGAGTTGGTGGACGGGTTCGTGAAGGCGTTCAGGGCCTTCGCGTGCTTCAGGATGCCACCGATGAAATACAGCGCTTCCATCGACAGGTCAGCGTACTGGTCGCCTGCGAACAGCGGCTTGCCGTCTTTCCAGATCGACATGTTCACGTGCATGCCGGTGCCGTTGTCGCCCGCGATGGGCTTGGGCATGAAGGTGGCCGATTTGCCGTAGGCGTGGGCGACGTTGTGCACGATGTACTTGTACTTCTGCAGCTCGTCGGCCTGCTTGGTGACCGTTCCGAAGATCAGGCCCAGCTCGTGCTGACAGGACGCCACTTCGTGGTGGTGCTTGTCGACCTTCATGCCGATGCGCTTCATCGTCGACAGCATCTCGGACCGCAGGTCCTGTGCCGCGTCGGTCGGGTTGACCGGGAAGTAGCCGCCCTTGACGCCGGGCCGGTGGCCCATGTTGCCCATTTCGTATTCGGTGCCGGTGTTCCAGGCGGCATCGGCCGCGTCGACCTCATAGCCGACCTTGTTCATCGTGTTCGAGAAACGAACGTCGTCGAACAGGAAGAATTCAGCTTCGGGGCCCATGTAGGCCGCGTCACCGATGCCGGACGAAACCAGGTAGGCTTCGGCCTTTTCGGCGGTGCCGCGCGGGTCGCGGGCATAAGATTCACCGGTGTCCGGCTCCACGACCGAGCAATGCACGCAGAGCGTCTTTTCGGCATAGAACGGGTCGATGTAGACCGACTCGGTGTCCAGCATCAGCTTCATGTCGGAGGCTTCGATGCCCTTCCAACCAGCGATGGAGGAGCCGTCGAACATGAAACCTTCTTCGATGAAGTCAGCGTCGACCTGATCGCTCATCACCGTGACGTGCTGCAACTTGCCGCGCGGGTCGGTGAAGCGGATATCGACGTACTCGATTTCCTCGTCCTTGATCAGCTTGAGGACTGCGTCCGTGCTCATGAGATTCCCCTTCTCTAGAAGTCCACCCCGGAGCCGATCCGGGGTCTTGATAGGTTGTAGGTTTTGGACCGGTCAGATGGCGTCGTCGCCACTCTCTCCGGTGCGGATACGGATGGCTTGCTCGACCGGCGTGACGAAGATCTTTCCGTCACCGATCTTGTCGGTCTTGGCGGCGTCGACGATGGCGTCGATGGCCCCTTCGACCATGTCGTCGGCCAGGACGACCTCGATTTTCACCTTGGGCAGGAAGTCCACGACATATTCGGCCCCACGATAGAGCTCCGTATGGCCTTTCTGCCGTCCAAAGCCTTTGACTTCGGTGACAGACAGGCCCTGGATGCCAATTTCCTGCAGGGCCTCTTTGACTTCATCCAGCTTGAACGGCTTGATGATGGCCTCGATCTTCTTCATGCGGGGTTCCTCCCAGGGGGCGTCGAAGGGGTCACAACATGGGTTGGACCGAAGGGACAATCGGCTAGCCTTGGACGCGAGGCAAGGGGGCTGTGGAAATTCGGGGGTGTGACTAAACTTTGATCGACGTGTTTAAAAAATGGGCAAATAGGGAATCGGGATCGAGGGGCCCGTTGTCCTCTGGCCAGATGCGCGCGGTCGAGGCCGCGTCCTTCGAGTCGGGCCACATCACGGCCGCGCGGGCCATGGCCCGTGCAGCGCAGGCGACGATTGCGGCGATCGAGGGGCACTGGCCCGCATTCGCGGCCGCACCGGGGCGCGCGCGGGTGCTTTGCGGGCCGGGCAACAACGGCGGCGACGGCTTTGTTGTCGCGCGCCTGTTGGTGGAACGGGGCTGGTCTGTCGAGGTGTTCGCCCTGGGGCACACGCGGGATGCAGCCGGTGCCGCAGGTCAGGCGCGCGCGGCCTGTCCGGTGCCGATCCTCACGCTGACACAGGAAACTGAGGTGCCCGTTGCAGGCTGTGACCTCTATGTCGATGCGCTGTTCGGGATCGGATTGACGCGACCGCTCGAGGGACTCGCCCGGATCTGGGCCACTGCCTTGGCCGAAGGCGCGCAGCATCGGGCGGCGGTGGACATCCCCAGCGGTCTGTGCGCCGATTCCGGGCGCTGGCTGTCCGCTGGGCTGACCGGTCATCGCCCGCCACCGGCGGATCTGACGGTGACGTTCCATGCGCCAAAGCTGGGGCATCTGTTGGCCGAGGGGCCGGACCTTTGCGGCGTGCTGGTCGTGGCCGATATCGGTGTGCGGGACCTATCGGACGCCGCGATCGTGCAGCGGGTCCGTGCGCCGGACGGGGCGCTGTTGGATCGGTTGCTGCGGCGCGGGCAGGGTGGGGACCATAAGTTCGGCCATGGCCACGCCCTTGTCCTGTCGGGCGGAGTCGGGCGCACCGGTGCCGCACGGCTCAGCGCACAGGCAGCCCTGCGTGTGGGCGCGGGGCTGGTCACGCTGGGCGCACCTGGCAGCGCGCTGATGGAATGCGCGGCACAGCTGACCGCAGTGATGCTGCGGCGGTGCGATGACGGGGCCGCCTTGACGGACCTGCTGACCGATGCGCGTCTCTCGGCGATCTGCTTGGGGCCCGGCCTCGGGCTGGGCGCGCGGGCCGAAGGGTTGCTTGAGGCAACCCTGCAATCGGGCCGTCCGCTTGTGCTGGATGCGGATGCGTTGACGATGATTGCCGCGCGGCCCTCTCTCTTCGACGGCCTGCACGCCGGCTGTCTGCTGACCCCGCACGGTGGAGAGTTCGCCCGCCTGTTTCCCGACCTCGCCGCCGATTTGCAGGACCCGGCCGTTGCCGGCCCGGCATTTTCCCGGATCGAGGCAGTACAGCAGGCCGCCAGGCGGGCAGGCTGCACGGTGCTGCTGAAGGGGCGCGACACGGTGATTGCAGGACCGGACGGGGCCGCGCATCTACACGCGGCCGTCGGGCCCGATGCCGCACCCTGGCTCGCGACAGCCGGATCCGGAGATGTTCTGGCAGGGCTGATTACGGGTCTGCTGGCCATGGGCGTCGACGGCATCGACGCGGCCCGTACAGCGGCCTGGCTGCATGCCGCAGCGGCGCGCAACTTTGGACCGGGCCTGATCGCAGAAGATCTGCCGGGTGCGATCCCCGCGGTCTTGCGCGATCTGTCGGATGGAAACGTGACCTAGGGAGGGCGTGGGGCGGGAATAGGTCAGGCCCAGGTCGGCGCGCTCAACCGGGTGCCCCGGGCCCTGTGGGCGAAATCCCCGTCGGCCGCCAATGCCTGTGCCGGCACGGCCCCTGGATCAAGCCAGGGGCAGGCGCATCATGCCGATCGCAAGGCCTCGATTGCGCCGACCGAGCCGGAGACGATCTCAAGCCCGTCCACGAACAGCGCCGCAGGCCAGTCGAGCACGATGGAATAGACCGTGGCTTCTGCCGAGTCGCCCATGCGGATCAGTTGACCATCAATCAGGCGTCCGACGGCAACCCGCGCCTCTTTCGCACCGAAAAGCGTCAGCGCGCGCCAATCCCGCAGGACGACGGGCTGATCCGGCGGCAGGCGGAGATCGCGATCAGGCCTATGGTTGCCAAGACAGCCTTGGGTGATGTGGACCATGCGGTCGCGCGTGGTGGTCGATGCGACGACAATTTCGCGCACGGTGGCCTTGCCATGGTCGCGGGTAATGACCTCGTCGCCAGGGCGCAGGCCCTCGACCAGCCGTTCCCCCCGCGTGGTCAACACCAGGCTGCCGGCCGGCAGGGCATGCCGTACACTGTGGTTTGCCACGATCGGCACACCGATGCCCGCGGGCAGGGCCCGAGAGGAGCGACGCCCATGGGGGCGCGCGCTATGGGTCGCTTTCTGTGGCATCTGCCGTTTTCCTTGCATCATGGCACACCTGAGCAGTCCTGCTTGCGACGGTGTCGCATGCCGGTGTTGCTGTGCGGTTAACTGCCGCGAAAAAACTGGGACTCTCTGAAGGCGGGGGTCAGGCGTCCGGGATGGCGTCGACCACGCCCGTTTCGCTGCGCCCGACGGGCAGGTCCAACCCGTTGGCCTGGATCGTCAAGGCGGAGCCGAGGTCCAGTTGATAGACTTCGGCTTCCGAGAGCGTCGCGATCTGGTGGCCATCCGCCAGTCGGGCGGTCGGGACCAGTGCCGCGCCCATGTCGAACAGGGCCTCGGCCCGCCAATCGCTCAGCACGATGTGCTGATCGCTGGCGACAAGGATGTCGCGCGCGGGCCGCGCCAGGCCCAGACTGTCGGTCCGGATGCGGCAAACGGGTGCGTGTCGTCGACTGACCGACAGGAGCAGGCAAAAGCCCCGCTCGTGCGTCTGTATCATGTCGCCGGGGCGCAAATCCTGGACCGCGACCGGTCCTGCATCCGTTTCCACCTTCGTTCCACGTGCCAGACCACCCGTGCGGGGCATGTCGGAAATGACATCGACCCTCAGGCAGGAGGTGGCGCGAAGTTGATCGGCATTCATGCGGAGCTGGACGGTCATGGCAGTGATCCCGTTCTTTAATTTCATCAGGCGGACGGGTTCAGGATCGACTTGAATTGCGGCGGAGCTTGGGCACGCTTGGGGAGTCTTCGCGGCCCTTTCCGAGCATCAAAGAGGATGCTATCAGGCCGCCGATGCGGGTGTGGCGGAATTGGTAGACGCACCAGATTTAGGTTCTGGCGCCGCGAGGCGTGGGGGTTCGAGTCCCTTCACCCGCACCAAAACAGCGTCCCACAAGTCAGGGGCCGCCGCCCGTCGGGGCAGTCCCTCTAGGACCGCAGCGCGGCCAAGCCGATTCCCGTGGCCTCGAACCCGCCGTCGACGGACAGCCGCTGACCGGTCACGAAGCTGGCCTTGTCCGAGCACAGCCAGACGATTGCTTCGGCGATCTCGCTTTCCTGGCCATAGCGGTTCAACGGAATCGCGTCGTGGTAGGCGTCGATGATGTCCTGCGTGTGGACCGCCATCGCCAGTTTGGTGCGCACCGGGCCGGGGCAGACGCAGTTCACGCGGATGCCGTGTTCGCCCAGCTCCACCGCCTGTTGCTGCGTCAGGTGGGCGACCCCGGCCTTGGATGTGCCATAAGCCACACGCAGGGTGGAGGCGCGCAGGGCGCTGATCGAGGCGATGTTTACCACGGCGCCTTTGGCGGCCTTCAACGCGGGGGTAAAAGCCTGCGTCATCAGAAAGACGCCGTCGAGATTGGTCGCCATGACCGCGCGCCATCTTTCATACGTGGTCTCTTCGATGGGGCCGAAATCCGCGAGGCCGGCATTATTGACAAGGGCCACGATCTCCAACTCGGCCACATCCGCCGCCAGCCGTGCGACCGAGGCGGGATCGGAGACGTCGCAATCGTGCGGGGTCACGTTTTCCAGCGATTCTGCCACGACTGCCAATTCAGCCCCGTCGTTGTCGACCATGACGACGTGCAGCCCCGCGTCCAGGAACAGTTTCGTCGTGGCCAATCCGATGCCGCGCGCCGCGCCGGTCACAACTGCTGTCTTTACCATGTGTTCAGTCCCTCGTGTTTTACGCAGGGTTCAGGCTTCGCCGCCGGGATGCAATCCCTTACCGCTTCCGCAGGTGATCGGTGCGCTGGTGCGTATTGTTGTGGTGTGATGCGTCATATACGTTCGGAGTAACACAGGAGGACGACATGAGCTGGAACCCGGTTCTGGACCCGCAGGTCCCCATGGGCAACGACATCGACGCCATCGAAACGGTCATCGTACCCCGCGCCCGCGATCTGGGCGGGTTCGAGGTGCGCCGTGCCTTGCCGGCGCCGAAACGGCAGATGGTCGGCCCCTTCATCTTTTTCGATCAAATGGGCCCGGCGGAGTTTCTGACGGGGCAGGGCATCGACGTGCGCCCGCACCCGCATATCGGCCTGGCCACGGTGACCTACCTGCTCAAGGGCAAGATCCACCACCGCGACAGTCTGGGGACCGACCAGTGGATCGAACCCGGCGCGGTCAACTGGATGGTCGCGGGCCATGGTATTACCCATTCGGAACGGATGGATGGCGACTATCGTCAGCAAGACAAGTCGCTGTTCGGCATTCAGACATGGGTCGCCTTGCCCGAGGATCGGGAGGATGATCCAGCCGATTTCAGCCATGCACCGAAGGCGGCCTTGCCCGTCCTGCAGGCCGAGGGCAAGCAGCTGCGCCTGGTGCTGGGCGACGGCTGGGGCGAAAAGGCACCGGTCGAGACCGCCAGCCGCATGTTCTATGCCGATGCGATCCTTGATCCCGGTGCCGCGATCCCGCTACCGGACGATCACGAGGATCGGGGCGTCTACGTTTTGGACGGATCCGTGACCGTCGCGGGCCAGGACTTCGAGACGGGGCAGATGATGGTCTTCCGGCCCGGCGATCCGATCTCGCTCCGCGCCGGGGAGCGGGGCGCGCGGCTGATGTTGCTGGGCGGCGATACCATGGGCGGACCACGCCATATCTGGTGGAACTTCGTGGCCTCGTCCAAGGACAAGATCGAGGCCGCGAAGGAGGCCTGGCGCGCGGGCGACTGGCGCCACGGGCGGTTCCAACTGCCGCCGGGCGACGACGCGGAACACATCCCGCTGCCGCCGCGCTAGGACAAGGTGGCCTTGCGCGCGACCAGAAACCGGCTGGTCGATCCGCTGGGGTAGGTGCCGCGCTCCACGATCTCGAAGCCTGCGGCCCGAACCATTCCGACCCATTGTTCGGTCGACAGGAAGGTGACCGCGGGTGCCTTGCCCAGCAGGCGCATGGCCCCGACCACCGTGCGATACATCAGCGTCTTGGCCCCCTGTCCACCCAGGCAAGGCGTCTTGGAAATGAAGACACCCCCCGGTTCCAGGCCGCGCGCCACATGGGCCAAGGCCGCCTGTGGGTCGGCGATCAGGTGGAACAGGTTGAACCCCAGAACCACGTCGAACCGCCGCCCAGCCAGCACATCGTCGCCCGGTGCCGCGACCTGGAAATCCAGGTTTCGCGGGCTGTCTTCCCAGGCCTTTTCGCGCGCAACCTCGATCATCCCCTCGGAAAAGTCGGTCCCGGTATAGCGCGCCACCTTGTCGCGCAGCTTCAACGCCGTGGTCCCCGTGCCGCAGCCCAATTCCAGCACGCGGTCGGTGTCGCGCAGATAGTGGGCGGTGCGCAGCAAGGTTTCCTCGTAGGCGGGAATGTCTGCGATGGGGCGCGCGGCATAGCGGCGCGCGATCCGGGTCCAAAAGGCGGTGTCCTGTGTCATCAAGGCGTCCTGTGTCATCTTTGTCTCCTGTGTTGAGGGCAGATTATCTGGCGGTTCTGCGTATGGGTATTGCGGAAATTTCCGGGGCAGCTATGCATCCGTGCATGACCTGGAATGCCCTCGATTTCGACTGGAACCATGTTCGCGCCTTTCTGGTGACCGTCGAACAGGGGTCCTTGTCGGCAGCAGCCCGCGCCCTGCGCCAGACCCAGCCAACCGTCGGGCGTCAAGTCGCCGCGTTGGAGGCAGAACTGGGCGTGGCGCTGTTCGACCGGATCGGCAACGCCCTTGAACTGACGCAGGCGGGGACCGAGCTGATCGAACAGGTGCGCCTGATGGGGCAGGCGGCGGAACGGGTTTCGTTGACGGCAAGCGGGCAGGCGCAGACGATCGAGGGGATGATCCGCATTTCCGTGTCGGAACTTTATGCCGGTCTGATAATGCCCGCCATCGCCGCCGGTCTGCGCCAGCGGCACCCGGACCTGAAGGTCGACATTCTGGTCACCAACAGCCTGTCCGACCTGCGCCGCAGAGAGGCGGACATCGCCATTCGGAACGCCGAACCCCAGGACCCGGATCTGATCGGTCGCAAGCTGGGCCAGGACGGCGCGACCTTGTTCGCCACGCCCGACTATCTGGCGTCCCTGGGGTCGCTGAACGGACCCGAGGATTTTGCCGATGCGCAATTCCTGAGCCTTGGCGACAACACGGAGATCAGCCGCGCGCTGAGCAGTGTGGGGTTTCGGCTGACGGATCGTAATTTCATGCTGTCGACCGGGGAAAGCCATATGGTGCATTGGCATTTCACCCGCGCGGGGCTTGGTATCGGGTTCGGCCCCATTGCTGTCGGCATGGCCGACCCCTTGCTGGTCCCGGTTCTGCCCGACCCGCCGATCTATCCCTTTCCCATCTGGCTGTGCGCCGCGAAAGAATTGCGGACCAGCGCGCGCGTCCGGGCCGTGTTCGACTACCTGACAGAGGCGCTGCCGCCGTTGTTCAAGAATTCCATCACAGGCGCTTGACGCCGGTTGCACGGCCTTCTAGAGACCCCCTCACGCGCGGTTGTAGCTCAGTTGGTTAGAGTACCGGCCTGTCACGCCGGGGGTCGCGGGTTCGAGCCCCGTCAACCGCGCCACTTTCCCCCCTTACGATATCGATGCTTCTGGTCGCCTTGGTATGACCGGATCAAAGCTGTTGACTTTGGCCTGCCGCCTCCGCCCATCTTGGCGCGTCTCTGAGGAGGGCAGAATGTCGATATTGGGCCGGTTCCTGTACAAGTCACGCAAGTTTTATGACGATGATTTCGACTGGGACAGTTACACCGAGGACAGCTATGAGCGGCGCCTTGTGTCCGTTGTCGAGCGTGAAAACCTGGCTGCGGCGGCCCCCGGTGATCTGACGTTCGATCCGGCGACCGGGTCCGTCACCTCCAACAGCCGACCGATCCACCCGAACCAACAGGCGATTCTGGAGGTCATCGGCAGGCTGCGGCCCCGGTCCGTGCACGAGGTTGGATGTGGCGGCGGCGATCATCTGGCCAACGGTCAACTGCTCTACCCCGACATAGCCTTTAGCGGTTCGGACCGGTCGGACGGACAACTGGCGCTGGCGCGGAAGCGACACCCGACCTTGGCCGATCGCCTCGTCCAGCGCGATCTGACGATGCCGTTCTCGCGAAACTGGGTCCAGTCCGATCTCGTCTACAGCCAGACGGTGCTGATGCATATCCATACGGCTGTCAGTCATTTCGTGGCCCTGTCCAACATGGTGGCCCTGGCCGAACGCTATGTCCTGCTGATGGAGAACCAGCAGTGCCACAACTTTGTCGAGGATATCGGCAACCTGCACGCGGGGGGGCATTTCGCCTGGGACTCGCTGCACGTCTACCGCTTCGACGGCACGGATGGCGCACGCACCATCCTGTTGTCGAAGAATCCCTTGCCGATGGAGCCGCTGACCACGGACGCGCAGCTACGCGCCGGGTTGAAGCCGTCGCCCCGGCGTCTGAAACGCGCGCGGGAGGACAGCGCGCGGGGCACCTTTGGCTGACGTTCGGGGGGCAATGTGCGGTCGGGGCATTTTCTGTGCTCCAAGGGGGCAGAAGGCCATTGACCCCCCCGCAACCCCCGGCTATCCCGCCCCTCACGCGCGGTTGTAGCTCAGTTGGTTAGAGTACCGGCCTGTCACGCCGGGGGTCGCGGGTTCGAGCCCCGTCAACCGCGCCATTTCATTCTTTTTGCAGGATTTTCCTGCCGACCTCGCCTCGGCTCTGGCCCCGCACGGGGCCGTCGCCGATGCGACATGCATGCGCATGGGTGCCGTTTGCGGGCAGGTTGCCCGCAACGGTAGAGGTGTCAGGAGCGTGGCGGCCGCGCGGCCGCGCTATCTGGTGTCAGTCGCGCGATTTCGAGGCGAAGTGCGGCAGCAAGGCCGAGAAATCCCTGCCCTTGCCACCGGCCTCGACGAAGGCGCGATACTGGGCCAGAGCCTCGGTCCCAAGGGGCGTCGGGCTGTCGGCGATCTGCGCCGCTTGAAGCGCCAGGTCCAGATCCTTGAGCATCAGTTCTGCGGCAAACCCCGGTTTGTAGGCGTTGTCAGACGGCGACGTCGGGCCGACGCCCGGTGCCGGGCAGTAACTGGTCAGCGACCAGCTTTGCCCCGATGACATCGAAGCGACATCATACATCGCCTGGCGATCGAGGCCCAGTTTGTCGGCAAGGGCAAAGGCCTCGCAGGTGACGGCCATGGTCGCGCCCAAAATCATGTTGTTGCAGATCTTGGCCGCCTGGCCATTGCCTGACGGGCCGCAGTGGACGGTCTTGCCGCCCATGATGTCCAGAAGCGGTGCAGCCGTGGCAAGGGCGCTGTCACTGCCGCCGACCATAAAGGTCAGCGTGCCCGCGTCCGCACCACCGATCCCGCCAGAGACAGGCGCGTCTAGGGCCCCAAGCCCGGCGGCTAGCGCCTGATCCGCAACCGCGCGGGCGCTGTCGACATCCACCGTGGAACAATCGAGCAGAACCGCGCCCTTGGCCATGGCCGGGATCACCTCATCTGCGACGGTGCGCAGGATCGCGCCGTTGGGCAGCATGGTGATGACGACCTCGGCCCCGGCAACGGCCTCGGTCGCAGAGGCGGCGGCGGTGACGCCCTCGGGGGCGGGGGCCATCTTGTCATAGCCAGCGACGGTATGGCCCGCGCGGGCCAGGTTGCGGGCCATGGGCGCGCCCATGTTGCCCAGGCCGATAAAGGCGATGTTCATGGGGTGACCTCCGGTAGGGGTGTGCCTTTGGGCAAGGGGGCGAGCATGTTGGCGACGTCGACGGCGGGCACATCGCCGGGGGCGCCATGTCGCCAGCGCGGATTGCGGTCCTTGTCGACGACCTGGGCGCGGATGCCCTCGACGAAATCGCCCTGTTCAAGGGCGCGGTGCGTGAAACGGTATTCCATCAGCAGCGCCTGGTCGATGCTCGGGTCGTCGCCCAACCTGTGCAGTATCTCTACCGTGCAGGCCATCGGCAGCGGCGCATTGCGCGCAAGGGCGGCGCGCGCGTCGGCGGCGAACGGCGTGGTGGATGCCGCAAGGGCGGCTACGATGTCCGCCAGACGTTCGCCTGAGAACAGCGCGTCGATTTCGTCCTGCTGGTCTGCAAGGGGGGCCTTTGGCGGCGGCTGGCCCGCGGCATCGGCCAGGGTGGCGTCGCCAGAGGCGCAAAGCGCAGCCTTCAGCTTGTCCCAGCCGTCGGGAAGATAGAGATCGGCAAACCCTGCGTGGATCGCGTCTCCGGGGCCCATGCGGGCGCCGGTCGTGCCCAGATACTCGCCCAACCGACCGGGCGCGCGCGCCAGGATCAGGCTGCCACCCACGTCGGGAACCAGTCCGATGGCGCATTCGGGCATGGCAATCCGGCTGCTGTCATCCACGATCCGGTGGCTGGCATGACAGCCAAGGCCGACACCACCGCCCATCGTGAAACCATGCAGGAACGACACCACTGGCTTCGGAAAACGGAAGAGCTTTGCGTTCAGTCGGTATTCGTCGCGCCAGAACCTTTGCCCGTAGTCGTAGCGCCCCTCGGTGCCCGCCTTGTGCATGTCCAGAATGTCGCCCCCTGCGCAAAAGGCGCGGCCCGGCGCAGCGTCGAGCAGGATCAGGTCGATGGCGGGATCCGTGGCCCAGGCATCCACCGCAACCTCGATCGCCAGGCACATGTCCCAGGACAGCGCATTGAGCACTTCGGGCCGGTTCAGGGTGATGCGCCCTGCGCGGCCCTCGGTGCGGATCTGGACGTCGGTCATATCAGGGTCTCCGAAGCGGCCTGGCGCGGATCACGCGGCCAGCATGTCGCGCGCGACGATCAAGCGCATGATCTCGTTCGTGCCTTCCAGGATCTGGTGCACGCGCAGGTCGCGGACCAGTTTTTCGATGCCATAGTCCGCCAGATACCCGTAGCCGCCGTGTAGTTGCAGACATTGATCGACAATACGGCTGCCGGCTTCGGTCACGAATTTCTTGGCCATGGCGCAATGCTTGGTTGCATCCGGCGCGCCCTGGTCCAGTTTCCACGCGGCCTGGCGCAGGAAAACGCGGGCGGCCTGCAGCTCGATCTCCATATCGGCAAGGCGGAACTGCAGCGCCTGGAACTGGTCGATGGATTTGCCGAAGGCCTTTCGTTCGGCCATGTAGCCCAGCGTCATGTCCAGCGCTTGCTGCGCAGCCCCCAGGGAACAGGCAGCGATGTTGAGACGGCCCCCGTCGAGGCCCTTCATCGCATAGCGGAAACCCTGACCTTCCTCGCCCAGCAGGTTGCCCAAGGGAACCGCGCAATCGTCCAGTTGGACCTGGCGGGTGGGCTGCGATTTCCAGCCCATCTTCTGTTCCAGGCCGCCAAAGGACAGGCCGTCCGCGCCGTCGGGCACGACGATGGCAGAGACGCCGCGCGGGCCGTCCTCTCCGGTGCGGGACATGACGATATAGGCATCGGCATAGCCGCCGCCCGAGATGAAGGCCTTGGTCCCGGTCAGACGCCAAGCGTCGTTCGTCTGCACGGCGCGGGTTTTCAGCGCCGCCGCGTCGGACCCGCTGCCGGGTTCGGTCAGACAATAGGCCAGGACGGTTTTCATGGTCAGGGCGTCGGGCAGGATCTGGGCCTTCAATGCATCGGAGCCGAACATGTCGATCATCTTGGCGCACATGTTGTGAATCGACAGGAACGCCGCAACAGAAGGGCAGGCCATCGACAGGGCTTCGAACACCAGCGTAGCGTCAAGGCGGCTGAGGCCGGCCCCGCCCGAGTCCTCCGAGACGTAGAGACCGCCAAAGCCCAGGTCTGCGATACGTGGCCACAGGTCGCGGGGGATGGTGCCGTCCGCTTCCCAGGTTTGCGCATGGGGGGCGATCTCGGCCTGACCGAAATCGCGGGACATGTCGAAGATCGCCTGCGATTCCTCGGAAAGCGCGAAGTCCATCTTTGACCCTCCTCCGGTCATTAATCGAACGTCTGTTCAATTACTGCGCCAGATACGCCTGTTTGGCAAGCGCGAAGGTCAGCTTTGCTGAGGTCAAATCCTTCGAAGGATTTGATCAAAATTTTTCAAAATTTTGAATGGCACCGGGGGCAGCCTAGCCCCCGGCGACCTGAATCAGATCACGCGGACCTGGGTCCCAACGGGCGTGATCGCAAACAGCTCGGCAATCTTTTCGTTATAGAGCCCGATGCAGCCAGACGACGACCGGCGGCCGATCTTGCGCGTGTCGTGGGTTCCATGGATCAGATAGGCTGGCCAGCTGAGATACATGGCATGCGTGCCCAGGGGATTGCCTGGCCCGGCCTCCATGAAGTCCGGCAAGGTCGGATCGCGTTCGCGCATGGCCTGAGTCGGCGTCCAGGTGGGGCCGACGCGTTTGCGCACGATCTCCGTGTAGCCACGGCGGGTCAATTCATCGGTCATCGGAACGGACGTCGGGTAGAGCCGGTAATCGGTGCCCGTCCCGTTCCAGAAATGCAGCGCACGGCTTGTCGTGTCGCAGATGATCGTTGCGACCCCCAGCGACTCGAAATGCTCGCGCCAGTCGATCCGTTCGAAACTGGACAGGTTGCGGCGCGTCTCGACCGGATCCGGCACGGCGCGCGGCGAATAATCCGCCTGCTGCGCGCGCAGCAGGCTGGGTGTGGCGAGGGTCGCGGCGGCCCCCAGCAGCAGAGATCGGCGTGTCGAACTACCCATGAGATCACTCCTTCTCGGATGACCGGTATCTATCAAAGCGACCAAACGCTCGAAAGAGGGGCAAAGTTCACATGTTCGTCGGCGACCGACGTAAACCCGCGGCCTTTCGGCGAAGACTTGCCGGTTTTTTCGCCGTTCTTGCCCACCCGCGACAATGGCATGGCCAAAATGCGGCACGATTCGGGCAAGCCGGGCGGAATCGTGACGCTCCGGTTCCGGTTCAGAGCGTCCGAAACGGCCCGGGTTGCGACAATGCAAGGGGTGTCAGAGGACCGTTCCTGGGGGCGCAACAGTCTGACCGCTTTCGGCCTGAATTCCGGCCATTTCAGGCCGCGACATGGCATCTTTCCGGCCTGTCGGGGGCTAGAGTAAGGCATGGGCCGGTCGAGATTGTGACCGGAATGGGGCAACGAAAATGACGAAGGAAGACACCATGGTTACCGGCATCATCATCTCCACCGTAATTACCGTCACCGTCCTGTGCGAGACCTTCCTGACGGCCCGCGACTGACGCTTTCCTCGCTGGGCCAGTTCCCTGCGAAACGATCGAAGCGCCCCCGAAGGGACGCTTGCCGGGGTGCCAAGGCACCCGATCCAATTCCAGACATGACACCCGACCGCAACCGGCCCCGCAGGGCCGATCCGGGGTCGTCTATTCCATCACCGGGATGGAAAATTCGCCACCTTCCTTGATCCCCGACGGCCAGCGAGCCGTGACCGTCTTGGTGCGGGTGTAGAACTTGAAGCTGTCGGGCCCGTGCTGGTTCAAATCCCCGAACATGGATTTCTTCCAGCCGCCAAAGGTGTGATAGGCCAGCGGCACCGGGATCGGCACGTTGACGCCCACCATGCCCACATTCACACGCTTGGCAAAATCGCGCGCCGCGTCGCCGTCGCGGGTAAAGATCGCGGTGCCATTGCCGTATTCGTGATCCATGGCCAGGCCCAGGGCCTCTTCGTAAGTCTGGGCGCGCACGCAGGACAGGACCGGGCCGAAGATCTCCTTTTGGTAGATCTCCATGTCCTTGGTGACGTTGTCGAACAGGACGGGGCCGACGAAGAAGCCGTTTTCATAGCCCTGAACCTTCATGTCGCTGCCGTCCACGACTGCCTTGGCACCGGCGTCCTTGCCGGATTGGATCAGACGCAGGATGTTTGCCTTGGCGGCCTCGGTGACAACGGGGCCAAAGTCCACGTCGTCGCCAGAGGTATAGGGGCCAACCTTGAGCGCCTCGACCCGCGGGGCGAGCTTTTCGATCAGACGGTCTGCGGTGTCTTCGCCCACGGGGACCGCCACGGAAATCGCCATGCAGCGTTCGCCAGCCGCGCCATAGCCGGCGCCGACCAGCGCATCGGCCGCCTGATCCATGTCCGCGTCGGGCATGATGATCATGTGGTTCTTGGCACCGCCGAAACATTGGGCCCGCTTGCCGTTGGCCGAGGCCCGTTCATAGATGTAGGCCGCGATGGGCGTGGACCCGACGAAACCAACGGATTGGATAACCGGGTTGTCCAGGATCGCATCGACCGCTTCCTTGTCGCCGTTGACCACCTGCAGGATGCCTTTGGGCAGGCCCGCCTCTTCCATCAGGGCCGCCAGCATCATCGGAACGCTCGGGTCCCGCTCTGATGGCTTCAGGATAAAGGCGTTGCCGCAGGCGATGGCGGGCGCGAACATCCACATCGGGATCATGGCCGGGAAGTTGAAGGGCGTGATGCCCGCCGTGACGCCCAGGGCCTGGCGCATGGAATACATGTCGATGCCCGGGCCCGCGCTGTCGGTGAAGTCCCCTTTCAGGTGATGGGGGGCACCGATGCAGAACTCGACAACTTCCAGCCCGCGCTGCACGTCGCCCTTGGCATCCACAAAGGTCTTGCCATGTTCGCGCGACAACGCCTCGGCCAGCTTGTCCATGTCGCGGTTCAGCAGATCCACGAATTTCATCAGAACGCGGGCACGGCGCTGGGGGTTTGTCGCCTCCCACTTGGGCTGTGCCGCGGCGGCGATCTCGACCGCGCGGTCCAGTTCCGCCTTGGAGGCGAGGGCCAGTTGCGCCTGCACTTCGCCGGTGGCGGGGTTGAAAACCTCTGCCTTTCGCTCGCCGCCCGCGACCTCTGCGCCGTCAAGCCAATGTCCGATCTGTTGCATGGAACCCTCCCGATGATTTGGGGGCATCCTAGCCGCAGGGGCCTTGCGCGAACAGAGATATACCTTCACGGTAATCTTGCATTTTTGCAAGACAGACTTCTGTCTGGCGGCGATGCACGCCATCGGGTTTGACATCAGAGATTCGCACTCGGTGCGTTGGCGACGTCTCGCAGGGGGGAAGCGATGGATTGGGATGACCTGCGGCTGTTTCTGGGCGTGGCACGCGGCGGGTCGTTGGCCGAGGCGGCCAAGGCGTTGCGGCTGGACCCCGCCACGCTGAGCCGTCGGATGGCGCGGCTTGAATCCGGGGCGGGTGCCGCCCTGTTTCTGAAATCCCAACGCGGCTATGCGCTGACCGAAGCGGGGCACCGTCTGCTGCCCCATGCCGAGGCGATGGAGGATCAGGCCCGCGCCGGTGGGGCGGCGCTGGCCGGGGGGCAGGCGTTGCGCGGGCGGGTGCGGATCGGCGCACCGGACGGTGTCGCGAACCACGTCCTGCCGCAGGTCCTGACCGCATTGAAACGGGCCCACCCCGCCCTGGAGCTGGACCTTGTCGCCCTGCCACGGGTTTTTGATCTGGGCCGCCGAGAGGCGGATCTGGCGGTCACGGTGTCCGCGCCCAAATCCGGGCGGCTGCGGGTGCGGCGGATCTGCAGCTATCGGCTAAGCCTGGCGGCCCACGACAGCTATCTGTCGAACGCTCCGCCACTGGCGACAGTGGCCGACCTGCGGGCCCATGCGATTGTAGGCTATATCCCCGACATGATTTTCGACGCCGATCTGGACTATCTGGGCGAGGTCGGCGTTTCGGCCCCCGGCCTTGCGTCCAATTCGGCGGCGGTTCAACTGGGCCTGATCCGCGCGGGTGCGGGCGTCGGTGTGGTGCATGATTTCATGTTGCCGACCGATGCCAGGCTGCGGCGTGTTTTGCCGCAGGATGTGGGCCTGACCCGCGCCTTTCACCTGGTTCGGCATTCGGATGCGGGTGGGCCGCTGCTGTCGCGTACGGCGGATCTGCTGACCGACGGGGTCCGCGCAGAGGTCACCCGCTTGGAGCGGCTGGCAGGCTAGAGTTTCCTGCTGGCAGATGCCTGCCAGTGGGGCCTTGATCGGGGCGAGGGATCAGCCCGTCACCCGTCTGACCGCCCCAACCAGCAACGCCGCCCCCGGCGCGATCAGATCATCGTCGAAATCGAAGTCTGGATTGTGCAGCGCCGGACCCGGTCCGGCCCCCAGCAGCAGCATCGCCGATGGGCAGTCGTGGCCAAAGCGACCGAAATCCTCCGAGGCGCGCAGCGGCACGCCCGGAACGGCGTCCAGCCCTGCCTCGCTGGCGGCTGCGCGCAAAAGCGCCGCTGCTTCGGGTGTGTTGATCCCTGCAAGGAACCGGTCGTGTTCGGTGACCTCCAACGTCAGGCCGGCGGCTTCGGCCGCACGGGCGGCTTGGTCGCGGATCATAGCCTCCAGCTCGGCGAGGCTGGCGTCAGAGGTGGTGCGACAGGTGATCCAGACCTCGCCTCGGCCAGGCGCGATGCCAAACGCGGGGGCACCAAGGACGGCGTGGGTCAGGGTGACCAGCCGGTAGCCGTCCTGTGGGAAGGTGCCGCCCGACAATGCGGGCAGGGCGGTCATCAGCGCCGCCATGGCATCACCGGGCGAGGTGCCGGTTTCCGGCGCGCAGGCATGGGCTTCGGTTCCGGTGAAGGCAAGACGCAGCCCGACCGAAGGCGGGCTGGCCAGACCGTCGGGTACATGGGCCACGCCGCGTGGAACATCGGGTTCGTTGTGCAGCGCAAAGGCCCAGTCCGGGGCGAGCGGCGCAAAACCAGAATCCTCGCAGACCGCGATGGCACCGGTCCCGTCTTCCTCTGCCGGTTGGAACATCAAGACGACCCGACCGCGGGCCGGGCGCGTCCGGCAGAGAATCCGCCCGACGCCCAACACCGTGACCATATGCCCGTCGTGACCGCAGAGGTGCCCCTTGCCGGGGATCTCGCTTTGCCAGTCGGGGGTGCCCGTTTCATGGATCGGCAGCGCGTCGAGTTCGCAGCGCAGCAGAACCGTGGGGCCGGGGGCCGCGCCCTCGATCACGCCGGCGACGCCGTGACCGCCCAGGCCCGTGATCACGCGGTCGACGGGCAGGGCGCGCAGGGCCCCGGCGATGCAGGCGGCGGTCTCCCGCTCCTCGCCAGAAATCTCGGGACGGCGGTGAAGGTCGCGACGCAGGGCAATCAGGTCGGAAAGGTCGGAATTGGTCAATCGGTCCATTCCTCTGTTGTGCCGCCGGGGTTCGGGAATGTCACGCGCGCTTGACTTGACGCCAAGGCAGGCCGACGCTGGACGTGGGAGACATCGAGGAGGACACCATGTTTGTGACGCAAATCCTGGCGCAGAAAGCCACCAAGGGCGTGCTGACCATCGACCCGACGGCGACCATCGCAGATGCCGTCGCCGAATTGTCGGCGCGCCGGATCGGGGCGTTGGTCGTCAGCGGGGATGGCCGCCGCGCCCAGGGCATTCTGTCGGAGCGCGATATCGTCCGGGAACTGGGCAAATCCGGCGGCGAGGTTCTGAAGCGGACGGTCGGCGACCTGATGACCAGGAACCTTCAGACATGTGCGCCCGGCGAACGGTCCGACGGCGTGCTGGCACGGATGACCGATGGCCGGTTCCGCCACATGCCGGTGGAGGAGGACGGGCTGCTGGTCGGCCTGATTTCGCTGGGGGATGTGGTCAAGGCACGGCTGTCCGAGGTCTCGATGGAAAAGGATGCGCTGGAAGCCATGATCGGCGGCCACACCTGAGCGACGGGGGCAGTCGCTGTCCGCTCTGTCTACGGACCCGACAAGAGGGGGAGCGTGTCAGCCTCGCAGGAGGACCTGACCGCGACCCGTGCCCCCCCGTGATATCTGCGCGTCACGCAGGTGACTTGATCCGGCGGCCCGGGCGTGTCACCCCTTGCGCAACAATCTTGCGGGAGACGTCCCATGCGCACAGCCCTCTATCCCGGGACGTTTGACCCGATCACCAAGGGTCACATCGATATCATCAAGCGGGCCTGCACCTTGGTCGACCGGCTGGTGATCGGCGTGGCGATCAATCGCGACAAGGGGCCGATGTTCACCCTGGAAGAACGCGTGGCCATGGTCGAGGCAGAAGCCGCCTATTGGTCGGACCGCACCGGGACCGAAATCGTCGCCCATCCGTTCGAGAACCTGCTGATCAATTGCGCCCGCGAGGTCGGTGCCCAGATGATCGTGCGCGGCCTGCGCGCGGTGGCGGACTTCGAATACGAGTATCAGATGGTGGGCATGAACCGCGTGCTTGACGACCAGATCGAAACGGTCTTTCTGATGGCCGAGGCCCAGCATCAGGCGATTGCGTCCAAGCTGGTCAAGGAAATCGCGCGCCTGGGCGGCGATGTTTCCGCCTTTGTGACGCCCGCGGTAAATCAGGCCCTGTCGGAGCGATTTGCGCGGTAGGCCCGCGGCGGGGGCTCAAATCCTTAGATAAGGATTTGACACCGACCGCAGCCGAACGCGCGTTTGGCGCATGTGGAGGGGGCGCTGCCCCCGATGCCTTTGGCATCCCCCCGGAGGTATTTTTGCCGAGAAGAAGACCGGCGGCAGCGACCACTGCGCGCCGGAATGCGATCTAGCTGGTCGCGCCGCGCGACAGGGCGGCGACACCGGTGCGGGCCATCTCAACCAGGCCAATCGGGCGCATCAGGTCAGCGAAGGCGTCGATCTTGCCCACGTCACCCGTGATTTCGAAGACAAAGCTGTCGAGCGTCGAATCCACGACGTTGGCGCGGAAGATCTCGGCCAGCCGCAGCGCCTCGATCCGGTGCTCGCCCGCGCCCTGAACCTTGAACAGCGCCAGTTCCCGTTCGACCGGATTGCCCTCGACCGTGAGGTCATGGACATCGTGGACTGGCACGATGCGGCCCAGCTGCGCCTTGATCTGTTCGATCACCTGGGGCGTGCCGGTGGTGACGACCGTGATCCGCGACAGGTGCCCGGCGTGGTCGACCTCGGCCACGGTCAGGCTTTCGATGTTGTAGCCGCGCCCCGAGAACAGCCCGATGACACGCGCAAGGACCCCCGCTTCGTTATCGACGAGAACGGCCAGCGTGTGACGTTCCTGCACGTCCGAGAAGGTCGGGCGGAGGTTGTAGGCAGAATGGCTGGTAGAGCCCTTTTTGAGTTTCAGCGGGGACATGTCGGACCTTTCGGTTGCTGGCGGTCTTGTGGCGCGACCGGATGGGAATGGAAAGCGGCGGATTGCCGGGCGCGGCCTTTGGTCGGCATCGATTGGCCGGTGGCCCTATGCTCGGCGGAATTCCCGCCAGCCCGCGGGCGACTGGCTGCCGATCCGGGGCGGAGGCTGGCCAGGTTTGACGCGTCCCGGACGGTGCGCTGGCGCGTGGGGGCGGGCAGGACCCAGTGATTGTGCCGAGGCGGCGCAGCACGCGTCGTCCGAGAAGAGGAGATCGAGAAATGACCAAGATCATGACCGCGACCCTGTGGGCCGTTCTGGGCGCAGGCGCCGCATTGGCCATGGGCCATGCCACCTGGGACACCGATGGCGACGGTGCGCTGTCCCCGGTCGAGTTCCGCATGGGCGTCGACGGCCTGGGCGTCCACGGCGGCTTCGACGCCGATGGCAGCGGCCTTTTGGGCGAAGCCGAGTGGGACCCGCTGGCCGAAATAGGGGACCACGTCAACATGGACCTCAACGGCGACGGCGGCGTCGATTCCGCTGAGTTCGGGGCGGTTCTGTTCAACCGCTACGACACCGACGGGTCCGCCACCATCGACGCGACCGAGATCGGCGCACTGGACGCGGATCTGGCCGCAGGCGGGTTGCTGGCGCAGTAGGTTCGCGCCCGGGCGGGGGCCGTCAGGGCGCATGGGCCCGGTCCTCGTCCGCAGTCGCGGGGGCATGGAACCGGCGATCGGTCCAAGGTCGCAAGACATGGGATGTTGGCCACCGCGCATCATACCCGGGTCCGGATTGCGAACCGCCTTTTCCTTGGCAAGGGCGGTGGCGGGCGGGCCGGGTGGGCGCAGGCACATGGCCTGCGCCACCTCTGGCGAGGTCTGGGTCACACCAGCACCGACCCCTTGGCGTCGATGACCCCTTGGGTTTCCGCGTCTCCCAGCAACATTTCGTTGTGGGCCTTGCCCGAGGGGATCATGGGGAAGCAGTTTTCATGCTTGGCGACCAGGCAGTCGAAGATCACCGGGCCGTCGTGGTTCAACATCTCCATGATGGCGTCGTCCAGATCGTCGGGATCGGAACACATGATGCCCTTGGCACCGAACGCCTCGGCCAGTTTGACGAAATCGGGCAGGGCCTCGGACCAGCTCGACGAATAGCGCTCCCCGTGCAGCAACTCCTGCCACTGACGCACCATGCCGAGGCGTTCGTTGTTCAGGATGAACTGCTTCACCGGCAGGTGGTATTGCACCATCGTGCCCATTTCCTGCATGTTCATCAGCCAGGATGCCTCGCCCGCCACGTTGATGACCAGGCTGTCGGGGTGCGCGACCTGCACGCCCATGGCCGCAGGTTGGCCATAGCCCATGGTGCCCAGGCCGCCGGACGTCATCCAGCGGTTCGGAGCCTCGAACCCCAGGTATTGCGCGGCCCACATCTGGTGCTGACCGACCTCGGTGGTGATGTAGCGGTCGTGATCCTTGGTCAGCGCCTCCAGCCGGGACAGAGCGTATTGCGGGCGGATGATCTTGCCTTCCTGCTTGAAGGACAGGCAATCGACCGTGCGCCACTGTTCGATCTGGGCCCACCACTTTTGCAGGCCAGCCGTGTTGACCTTGCGGCCCCGTGCTTTCCAGACGCGCAGCGCGTCCTCCAGAACGTGACCCACGTCGCCCAGGATCGGCACGTCGGCCTTGACCACCTTGTTGATGGACGAGGGGTCGATGTCGATATGGACCTTCTGCGACTTGGGCGAGAAATGCGGCAGGGTGCCGGTGATGCGGTCGTCAAAACGGGCCCCGACGTTGATCATCAGATCGCAGCCATGCATCGCCATGTTCGCCTCATAGAGGCCGTGCATCCCCAGCATGCCCAGCCACTTGTCGCCGGACGCCGGATAGGCCCCCAGACCCATCAGGGTCGAGGTGATCGGAAAGCCTGTCGCCTCGACCAGTTCGCGCAGCAGCTGGCTGGCTGCCGGGCCGGAGTTGATGACACCGCCGCCGGTGTAGAACACGGGCCGCTCGGCTGTTTCGATCAGATCGACCAGCTGCGCGATGGCCTCGGCGTCGCCCTTCAGCTTGGGCTGGTAGTGCGAGGTCTTGGCCTGTTTGGGACCGGTATAGTTGCCCGAGGCGAACTGGATATCCTTGGGAATGTCGATCAGCACCGGGCCGGGGCGGCCGGAGGTGGCGACATGAAACGCCTCGTGCAGAACCTTGGGCAGGTCGTCCGTTTCCTTGACCAGCCAGTTGTGCTTGGTGCAAGGGCGGGTGATGCCGACGGTATCCGCCTCCTGGAACGCGTCCGAGCCGATCATGAAGGTCGGCACCTGACCGGTCAGAACCACGATCGGGATCGAATCCATCAGCGCGTCGGTCAGGCCGGTGACGGCATTCGTCGCACCGGGCCCCGAGGTGACCAGCGCCACGCCCGGCTTGCCGGTCGACCGGGCATAGCCCTCGGCGGCGTGTACGGCGGCCTGTTCGTGGCGGACGAGGAAGTGGCGGATGTCGTTCTGCTGAAAGATCTCGTCATAGATCGGCAGGACGGCGCCGCCGGGATAGCCGAACACGGTGTCGACGCCCTGATCCTTCAGGGCTTTCACGACCATCTGTGCGCCGGTCATCTGTTTGCTCATCGTTCCATTCCTTTTATCCCGCCTCTGACGAAAAACCCCCGGAGAGGGTGTCTCCGGGGGCGCATGGTTACCATTATGGTCGCTGATCAAATCAGCCCATGCACCCTGTTCCGACAATTACGAGAAGCGTGTTCATTCGTGGTTCCTTGTCCTGACGGTATCCATACCGATGCAGCACCGGGGGTCAACCGGGGTTGTTGGAGAAAATTGCGGTCGTTGGTATTTTTCTTGTCGTTTGTTGCGTGAGGCGGGGTCAGGTGGGCCCGATCTGCCGGGCATCGTCCTCGGCATGGCTGGCCAACTCGGCCACTTGGGCGCGGCCGTCCCATGGTTCGCCTTGGTTGCTGATGATGCTGCTGTCTTCGGTGTAATGGGCGGCGATCGCCTCGGTCGCGCCGGATTCCAGGCCTCGGTATGGGCCTGTGCCATGGTCGTGCTCGACTTGCTGGATATGCGTTTATCCCTCTGACGCGCGCTGGGACATGCGACCGCCGCCCTGTCTAACGGCGGTCGCCGGTGTCTCAGCCGATCGCCAGACCGGCCAGCGCCATCCACAGCGGGATCGACAGGATCGCAACCGGGGTGCCCAGGCCGGTCGATGTACCGACATAGGCCGAGGGGTTCGCTTCGGGCAGGGCACCGCGCATCGTCGGAGGGCCCGAGATGTCCGAGGACGAGGCCGCCATCACCGCCAGCAACACGACGCCCCCTTCGGAAAAGCCGGTCAGGTGGTGCGCCAGCAGGCCCGCGCCAAAGCCCAGCGCGCCGTGCGCCAGCGGGGCCAGCAGACCATAGGCCAGATAGGCATGGGCGACCTTGCGCAACTCGGACAGCCGGGACCAGGCCTCCATCCCCATGATCAGCATCAGGATCGACAGCAGACCCCGGAACAGCGGCTCGTAGAAGCTTTTGTAGACCGAGTCGGGCTCGGCGAAGATGCCGATGGCCAGGCCGATCAGCAGGGCCGAGATGGCGGGGCTTTTGAACGTGTCCGACAGGATGCCGGACAGCAGACCGCCGCCCAGCCCCTCGACCCGAGGGGGGGCGCCGCCCAGCGTCAGGGTGCCGCCGCCAGAGGCCGCCGCCCGCCGGGCCACGCTGACCTTGGCCAGAACGATGGCCGTGACCAGCGCTGCGATATCCATGAACGGGTAAAGCGCGCCGATGAACCCCTCATAGGCCACGCCTTCGTCGTCCAGCACCGCCATGCCAGCCGCCAGCGTCGAGGCGGAAACCGCTCCGAACAACCCCGCTGTCGCCAACCCGTCGACCCGCGAAACGCCCCGCCACCGCGCCAGCGTGCCCGCACCCAACAGAACGATGCCCACGCCCACGACCGCCGCCAGCACCGCCGGCACGGCCAGTTCCGCCAGATTCGCCTCGCGCACGGAAATCCCGGCCCCCAGCCCAACCTTGAGCAAGAGCAGCATGACGACGAACTTGTAGACCGGATCGGGCACCTCCAGCTTGCTGCCCATCGCAGCCAGCAGCATCCCCCCGATCAGAAAGGCGAGTGTCGGTTTCTGGACCTGGTCCAGAACGGTGGCGAAAATGCCAAAGACGATATCCATGGTGCGGACCCCTTGTTGCTGAGGGGGGATGTAGCTGCGGGATATTATGAATAAAAATATAACTTATGATCATAAGTGTTCTATATAGGTGAACGAATGGGACCGCTGAATTATCATCACCTACGCTACTTCCACGAAGTCGCGCGCGAGGGGCACCTGGGCCGCGCAGCGGACCGTATGAACGTGTCCCAATCCGCCTTGTCCATTCAGGTCAAACAGTTGGAGGAACGGCTGGGCCATCCTCTCTTTGATCGCGTTGGCCGAAGACTGGTCCTGACGGAAGCGGGGCGCATCGCGCTGGACCATGCCGACCGGATCTTTGGCGCGGGCGAAGAGTTGCTGGCCTCCTTGCGCGGCGAATCGACGGCGCAGCCGCTGCGGGTCGGGGCGCTGTCGACCCTGTCGCGCAACTTCCAGATGCAGTTCCTTCGGCCTCTTCTGGTCGATGGGGCCTGCGACATCGAATTGAAGAGCGGGAACATGAGCGTTCTGCTGGACGCTCTCCGGGCGCTGACGCTGGACGTGGTGCTGACGACGGATGTCCCACAGGGGGCCGAGGCGGACGATCTGGCCGCGCAGCGCGTCGCCGAACAGGCGGTGGGCCTGCATGGGGCACCGGCCCGTCTGAGCCACAGCAGCCTGCGCGATACCCTGGCCAGTGAGCCGCTGATCTTGCCGACCGACGGCGCGATCCGGGCCGGGCTGCAGGCGCTGGCACAGCGGCTGGACGTGGTGCCCCGCGTGGTGGCCGATGTGGACGACATGGCCATGGTGCGCCTGTTGGCGCGCGAAGGCGTGGGCCTGGCCGTGGCCCCTGCGGTGGTTCTGGCCGATGAGATCGCGTCGGGTCGCCTCGCCTCCGCGCCCTTTGATCTGCCGATTCGCACCCGGTTCTATGCCGTCACGATCCGCCGCCGCTTCCCGCATCCGGCATTGGCGGACCTGCTGGCCGCACAGGCCAGCGGTTAACGCGTCGCGAGCAGGGCACCGCCCCCAATGAGGAATCCGCCGCTGGCGTAGGCCATGCGCCTGCGCGCCGCTGCGCTGTGCAAGAGCCGCCGGGCACGGGCCGCTGCCAGGGCGTATACGCCCAGCACTCCCCCCACGATCCCGGTCGAGGTCGCCATCAGCAGCGCCAGCTGCGGCCCGACCGGAGCCGACGGGTCGATGAACTGCGCCAAAAACGCCCCATAGAACAGGATTGCCTTGGGGTTCAGCACGCCAGTCAGGAACCCTGCGCGCATGCTGTCCCCCGCGTGCGCGCGCAGCTCGTCAGGCTCGGGTGCCCGCGCCGCTCGGATCTGGGCGAGTCCGAGCCAGACCAGATAGACCACACCGGCCCATTTGAGCATCGCGAAGGCCAACGCAGATTGCGCCAGAACAAACCCCAGACCCAATTGTGCTACCGCAATAACAACCAGCCCGCCCGCCATGTCACCTAAGATGCAGCATAGGGCGGCGGGCATCCCCCGTGACAAGGCCTGACTCAGCACCATGAAGACGCTTGGCCCTGGAACGAGGCAAAGCAGAGTGTAGGCAATCGCATATGTGGCCCAGATTTCGAACGTCATCGTAGCATCGACCTTGGGTTTGACTGCCTTTAGCGCGGTCAGGCTAGGTGCGCGCACCCGTCTTGCCAAGCCTCGCGCCCCATGCCACCCCGAAAGGATGAACGCATTGCAAGACGCCCTCCGCTCTGGCCGCGCGCTGCGCGGGTTGTGGCAGAACCTGCCGGGCCCCGAAGCCGCCGAAATCGCGGCAAACGCCGGGTTCGATTTCCTCGTGATCGACGGGGAACACGGGCCCTGGGATCCTACCGATATCCGTCACCGCCTGATCGCCGCGCCAGACGCCGTGGTCCGGGTGCCAGTCAATGAGGATTGGCTGTTGAAACAGGCGCTGGACCTGGGCGCACGCACGGTCCTGATCCCCATGGTCGAGACGGCGGAGGCTGCGGCCAAGGCCGTGCGCGCCTGTCGCTATCCGCCTGATGGCGTGCGGGGCGTGGGGGCCATGGTGGCGCGGGCCGGGGGCTGGGGCAGGGACACCGGTTACCTTGACCGGGCCAATGCCGAGGTTTCGGTCTGGGTTCAGGCCGAAAGCCGCGCCGCGCTTGAGAACCTCGAAGACATCTGTGCCGTGCCGGGGGTGGATTGCGTGTTCCTCGGGCCCGCCGATCTGGCGTGGGACATGGGCCTGCGTCCCGATGCTCCGGAGGTAATGGACGCCTTGGCGGATGCCGTGACGCGCATCGCGGCCGCGGGCCTGGCACCGGGTATCTTTGCCGCCGACCCCGAAGGCTGGTTGGCCAAGGGTGCACGCGCCGTGTCGATGGGATCAGACGG
This sequence comes from Jannaschia sp. M317, assembly GCF_025141175.1. Lineage (NCBI taxonomy): Bacteria > Pseudomonadati > Pseudomonadota > Alphaproteobacteria > Rhodobacterales > Roseobacteraceae > Jannaschia > Jannaschia sp. M317. The sequence continues at coordinate 1,895,671 of NZ_CP081155.1, forward strand.
CAGCGTTCTGGCACGTGGCCTGGCGGAGTTGCTGTGATCACCTTGTCCGCCCAGGGCATCCGCGCCCTGTGGGAGCCAGGGGTAGGTCACCTGCCGGAGCTGGTGATCGATGGCGCACCCGTCCTTTATGCCGCGCCATGGCGGGACGAGGCCGGCATCCAGACCGACCCCGCCATCGCCCCGGTAGAGCGTCGGCTGGGCGGCACCTTTGCCTGTTGTCCCTTTGGCGGCGACGATGTGGATGGCGGGCCGATTCATGGGCAGGCCGCGAACGGGCCCTGGACGGTCGCGCGGGCCGCGCCCTCTGCCCTGACGGCGCGCTGCGCCCTGTCGCGTGGCCGGATGGAGGCGCGGATCGTTCTGCGCGACGATCATCCGGTGCTGTATCAGACCCATGTGCTGGACCTGAGCGCGCCTGCGACCTTTGCCCATCACCCGATGCTGCACCTTGCGGGCGACGGCCATATCGCGACTGCCCCCTTGCGCGCAGTCCATTCCATCGGGGGACAGGATGACGGCACGGTTCGCCCGCTCTGGTCGCGCGATGCCCGGTCAGAGGATGACTGGATGCCCACGCCGACCGGCCCGCGCAATTGGCGCGACTATCCAGGCCCGGAGGGGGAGGACTTTCTTGCGCTGGTCACACACGCCCGGACCGGTCTGTCCTGGACGGCCGTACAGCGCCGGGCCGAGGGTGACACGATCCTGTTTCTGAAACGCGCCGAGCAATTGCCGCTGACCTGTCTGTGGATGTCCAACGGCGGGCGGGACTATGCGCCGTGGAACGGGCGCTATCGCCGCGTTCTGGGGGTCGAGGATGCGATTTGCGCCGGGGCCGACGGGTTTGCCGCCGCGCTGTCGGGCAACAGCCGTTTCAAGGGCGAAGGCATCCCGCAGCATCTGCCGCCCGGACGCCACGTGATCCCCCATGCCATCGTGCGGCTGGCGGGCTGTCATCTGGTGCGCGACGTGACGCCGGACGCAGGCCTGCGTATCATGACCGATGACGGCCCGATCTCGGTGCCCTTCGCCACGGAGCATTTCGCATGATCTTGATCGACGCCGATGCCTGCCCCGTGAAGGCAGAGATCACCGAGGTCGCGCTGCGCCGCAACATGCAGGCGATTTTCGTCGCAGGCAGTTTCTTGCGCCTGACAGATCATCCGCTGATCAAGCTTTTCGTGGCGGGCGATGCCTTTGACGCCGCCGATGACGCCATCGCGCAGGTGGCGCGGCCCGGAACCGTGACGATCACCGCAGACATCCTGCTGGCGGAACGGGTGCTCAAGGTCGGGGGGGCCGCATTGGACCCGCGCGGGCGCGAATACACCGAGGCCTCGATCGGCGAGACGGTGGCGACCCGCGATCTGATGGCGGAACTGCGGCCCGGTATGATGGGGCAGGCGGGGGGACAGTCCAGCGGCCCCGCCCCCTACAACGCCCGCGACCGGGCCGCGTTCAAGAACGCCCTGGACCGGGTGCTGACGCGGATCGCGCGCGTGGGCTAGACGTCGCGGGACTGGACAGTGACCGCCGGGCCTGCACCATGAGGGGCGGAGGGGCCATGCGATACAATAAACTCTATGCCGACGCCGCGGGCGAAAGCCACTGGACCGATATTGACGTCCCGCTGGAGCAGCGCAGTTTTGCGCCTCCGGCCCAGGCGATCGAGATTTCGGACCCTGTGCCCGCCACCCAGATGCTGTTCCTGCGTTTGCGCGCGGGCTGGGACGAGCCTGCGCATCCGACGCCCCTGGCACAGAAGCTGATCTGCCTGCGCGGTCAGCTGCGCGTCACCGCCAGCGACGGCGCGGCGCGGGTGATCGGGCCCGGAGACGTCTGGCACATGGAGGATACCCACGGCAAAGGTCACCATACCGCCGTCATGGGCGACGAGGATTTCCTGTCCGTGATCGTGCAACACGGCTGACGCAGGCCTGGTTCTTTTCCCTGCGAGAATACTCCCGGGGAGGGGACCGATGGCAGTGGGGGCAGCGCCCCCTCTACCGGTTGCCCCGTGGCACGAAGCGTCCCGCCTCGCGCGCGGCCATCTTCAGGGCGCGGGACTTGTTCACGGTTTCCTGAAACTCATCCGCGGGCACCGAATCGTGGACCACGCCGCCCCCGGCCTGCACATAAAGCTTGCCGTCCTTGACCACTCCGGTGCGCAGGGCGATGCACATGTCCATGTCGCCGCCCGCGCTGAAATAGCCGACGCCGCCGCCATAAACGCCGCGCTTCTCCGGCTCCAACTCGTCGATGATCTCCATCGCGCGTACCTTGGGGGCCCCCGACACGGTGCCCGCAGGCAGACCGGCCAGCAGGGCGGACAGGGCGTCGTGATCCTCCGACAGCTCGCCCACAACGTTCGACACGATGTGCATCACGTGGCTGTAGCGTTCGACGATGAACTTCTCGGTCGGGCGCACGGTGCCGGTCTTGGACACCCGGCCGGTGTCGTTGCGACCTAGGTCCAGCAGCATCAGATGCTCGGCCAGTTCCTTTTCGTCGGACATCAGGTCCGCTTCCAATGCGGCATCCTCTGCCGGCGTTGCACCGCGGGGCCGGGTGCCGGCGATGGGGCGGATCGTCACCTCGTTTCCGAACACACGGACCAGAATTTCGGGGCTGGCCCCGATGATCTGAAAATCGCCCATGTCGAAGTGGAACATAAAGGGCGAAGGATTGGTGCGGCGCAGCGCGCGGTAGAGCGAGAAAGGCGGCAGCGGGAAATCGTAGGTCCAGCGCTGCGACGGGACCACCTGAAAGATGTCGCCCGCCGCGATGTAGTCGCGTGCCTTTTCCACCGCCGCCTCGTACCCAGCGCGGGTGAAGTTGGATGTCGGCTCCGCCAGGTCGAACGGCTCCGCCATGTCGCGCGGCTCGGTCACCGCACGGCTGAGAGAGGCGAGCGCGTCCTGCAACCTCTCGGCGGCCTGGGCATAGGCGGCGCGGGCCGTGGTGCCCGAACCGGCCCAGGCGGGGGCGACCAGAATGACCTCGCCCTTGACCCCGTCCAGGACGGCCACGACCGAAGGCCGCATCAGCATCGCATCAGGCAGGTTCAGCGTGTCGGGGTTCACATCGGGCAGATGTTCCACCAGCCGGATCATGTCGTAGCCCAGGAACCCAAACAGACCGGCGCTGGCAGCCGGCAGGCCGCGCGGCAATTCGATGCGGCTTTCGTCCAGCAGGGCACGGATCGCCGCAAGCGGTTCGCCCGCGTCTTCCCAGGCGTCCGGGTCATAGCGGGCGGCGCGGTTGACGCGACTGCCGGTGCCGCGGCATTCCCAGATCAGGTCAGGCTTCATCCCGACGATGGAATAGCGGCCCCGCACCTCGCCTCCGGTCACGGATTCCAGCACGAAAGAGAAGGGCTGCGCCTCGGCCAGTTTCAGCATCAGCGAAACGGGCGTGTCCAGATCGGCGGGCAGGCGTGTCCAAAGAACCTGGTTCGCGCCCGCCGTAAATCCGGGCTCAAAGTCTGAATAGCTCGGTTCGATCATCGTCTCAATGGCCTCCAAGCAGCTGGGACTGGACGGCCTGGACCGCTTGCTGATCGACCTCGAAACCGATGTCGGCGCGCACCGCCTGGCCGTAGGCGTCGAACAGATCGCTGGTCAGATCGCCCCGCAGCTGTGTCTCGATCGCAGTCAGCAGCTCGGCGGTGTCCGGTGCCTCCGGGTCGGCGGCGTTGACCGCATCCAGCCGCAGGACATAGGCGCGGTTTGCGTTGCCCGGCGCCGCCAGAACGCGGCCTGCTTCGGCCTCGAACAGGCGCGACAGCAAATCCGCAGAGATCCCTTCGACCCGGCCGTCACGGGCAATACCGGTCACGGTCTCGGCGGTCAGACCGGCCTCGGCAAAGGTTTCCCCGGCTTCGATCCGCGCGGCAAGCGCGTCCGCGGCTTCGCTCAGGCGGCGGGCGGTCGTGTCCTCTTGCCAGGCCTGTTCCACGGCGGCGCGGATCCGCGCCAGCGGGGGGGTGGCGGGCGGGTCGATCCCGTCCAGGCGCAGGGCAAAGAGCCCCCCGTCCGACAGGCTTTCCAATTCGGGAAAGTCGCCTTCGGCCACGGTGGCGGCAACGGCGCGGAAGGCGTCGTAGCCCGCGATGGGCTGCTCGCTTTGATCCGAGAACGCGATCGTGCCCAGGATCATGTCGGTCTCGGCGGCGATTTCCTCCAGGGTGGCGCCCCCGGCCAGCAGGTCATCGATATCATCGCGGGCCGCATCGATACGGCGTGTGGCGGCGTCACGGGCCAGTTCGGCCAGAATATCGTCGCGCACATCTTCCAAGGGTGTCTCGGTCGCATCCAGAATGGCGTTCACACGGTACAGGGCAGGGCCCAGATCCGTGGCCACCGGCCCGGCGATCCCCGGCTCCTCCAGCGCAAAAAGCGCTGAGGCCACGGCCTCATCCACGTCCGCTGCGGCGATTTCCCCCTGATCCACGTCGTCGAGGGTCAGGCCGCGGTCCTCGACCAGCGTGTCGAAGTCGGTTTCGCCCGCCGCAATCGAGGTCAACGCGGCCTCGGCTGTGGCCTGATCGCGAAAGTTCAGGCGCTCGGCCAGCACGCGGGCGGGTTGGCGGAATTCGGAGGCCAGCTCTTCGTAGCGGGCCAGGATACGGTCTTCGTCGACCTCGACCGCGTCGGCCAGATCGGTCGGCGTGATCCAGGCATAGGTGATGTTGCGGATCTCGGGCGTCTGGAACAGCGCCTGGTTGGCGTCGTAGAATGCCTGCACCTCTTCGGGCGAGGGGGCCAGTGCGCCGCCGTCCAGATCCGCAACCGAGACGATGGCAAAGGTCGCGTCGCGGGTCTCGGCCAGCCAGCTGGCGATGGTCGCGCTGTAGGTGTCGGGCACCTGCACGCCCCCAGCGACGGCGACCTGCAACAGTTCGCGCGCGGCTTCGTCGCGAACCTGACGTTCAAAGCGCGCCTCGTTCAGGCCGGCATTGCGCAGCGCAAAGGTATATCCTTCGCGATCGAACCCGCCGGCGATGCCCCCAAAGGCGGGGTTGTTGCGAATCCGTTCCGCCACCTCGGCGTCGCCCACGGACAGGCCCATGGTCTCGGCCTCTTCTTCCAACGCGGCGGTGGCAAGAAGGCGTTCCATCACGGCGCGGTCGAGGCCGAACACCTGCATCTGCTGCAGGGTCAGGGCCTGGCCGGTCTGTTGCTGCAGGCGGCGCTGTTCGCCCTGGATCGCGGTGGCATAGTCCTGAACCGTGATTTCCCGGTCCCCGACCGAGGCGACCGACGACAGGCTGCCGCCGAACTGGCCCACGCCAAAGCCGCCCAGTGCCAGGATCAACAGGCCCAGAACGGCCCAGACGATGACGTTGGACGCTTTGGTTTTCTTCTTCTCGGCCATGTCGATCCCCCCGGGCGTTTTGCCCGCCTTGCATAGGCGGCGCGGGGGGCGGGGACAAGCGGATCAGAGACCGGTTTCAGTCACAGCGGCCAGACGATCAAAGAGGGTGGCAATCCCGGCGGCATCGGCGTTGGCATAGGCGATCCGAAGCGTGGCCTCGGCGCGGCCCGATCCGCCCTGTGCCACAGTCGGCCCGAACATCGTCCCCGGCAGCAGCAGCAGGGACGCGCGGTCCACCAGCGCCTTGGCCACCACATCGGATGGCGCGTCGAACGGGTGCTGCACATAGGCGAAATAGGCGCCGCAGCCCAGCACCTTCCAATCGGACTGCGCGGCAAAGCCCGCGTCCATGGCCGCCCGGCGCGCCAGGATTTCCCGTCGTTCACCGGCAAGCCAGTCGCCCAGGTTTTCCATCCCCCACAGCGCGGCGCGCTGGCCCAGGCCATTGGGGCAGATGGTGACCGAGTCCAGCCACTTTTCCACCTGCGCCAGATGCGCGGGCGAAGCGCAGATTGCACCGACGCGGTGACCCGTCAGACGGTAGGCCTTGGAAAAGGAGTAGAGCTGGATCAGCACGTCGTCCCAGTCGGGATCGGTGAACAGATCATGGGGGGCACCGTCCCGCGCGTCAAAGTCGCGGTAGGTTTCATCCACGATCAGGGCCAGCCCGCGAGCACGCGCCAGATCACGAAACGCGGCCAGAATTTCGGCGGGGTATTCCACGCCGCCGGGGTTGTTCGGGCTGACCAGCACGATGGCGCGAGTGCGGTCATCGATCAGTGCGGCGGCGGCCTCTGGATCGGGCAGCAGGGCGGCGTCCGTCTCCAGCAGGCGGGCGTCGATCCCGGCCATGTCCAACCACATCTTGTGATTGAAATAGAACGGGATCGGCAGGATCACATTGTCGCCCGCGCCGGCCAGGACCGAAATCGTGGCCGTGAACGCCTGATTGCAGCCCGAGGTGATCGCCACCTGATCGGGGCGCACCGTGCCGACATAGGCGTGTGACCAATCGGTTGCGACCCGTGCGCGCAGCTCTGGCAGGCCCAGGACCGGGCCATAGAGATGCGCGGCCGTGTCCGTCAGAACGATATCCGCCATGGCCTGCCGCAACGGTTGCGGAGGTGGGTCGGCGGGGGCCGCCTGGCTGAGGTTCAGCAGGGGGCGGTCGGCTGGGAACTGCGCGTGTTCGATCCAACGCCGCGCCTCCATCACCGGGGGCGGGTCAGTGGCAAGAAGGGCGGGATTGAACGTCGTCATTGGGACCTCCGGGGTGCGGAATGACGGCCCGGAGGCCGAATCGCATCAGAACGGGATTTCGTCGTCCATGTCCGAGGGACCGCCGTAACCGCCGCCCTGGCTGCCGCCGCCGTTTCCGCCAGAGGACCCGCCGCGATCATCGTAGCCACCGCTGGACCCGCCGCCATATCCACCGCCGCCGCCGGAGCCACCACCATAGTTGCCGCCACCGCCGCCGGACCCGCCGCCTTCGCCGCGACCGTCAAGCATGGTCAGCGTGCTGCCGAAGCCCTGAAGCACGACCTCGGTCGAGTAGCGATCGGCACCGGACTGATCCTGCCATTTCCGGGTCTGAAGCGCGCCCTCGATATACACCTTGGAGCCCTTGCGCAGATATTGTTCCGCCACGCGCACCAGACCTTCGTTGAAGATCGCCACCGAATGCCATTCGGTCTTTTCGCGCCGCTCGCCGGAATTCTTGTCACGCCACGTCTCGGAGGTCGCGATGCGCAGGTTGCAAACCTTGCCGCCGTTGCCGAAGGTCCGCACCTCGGGATCGCGGCCAAGGTTGCCGATGAGAATGACTTTGTTGACGCTTCCGGCCATGGGGCCCCCCTGAATGCTCGAATCCGGTGGCGGCAGATGACGCCAGATTGGTTAACTACCCGTGAAGACCCGGAGGGGAAAGGGCGTAGGCTTTCAAATCGAGGCTCTTTCCGCTAGGGTCCGCGTCAGGCGCGATGGCCCCGACAGATGGGACGCGTGCCGGATCTGTGACAGACGGGATGGTCGGATGCGGACGATGGCTTGGGGGGTGGCGCTGCTGGCGCTGGGCGCGGGTGGCTTGGCCGAAGCGCAGGGAACGTTGTCGACGCGCAACCGGGTCGAGTTGTTTTCCAGCCAGACCGCCCTGATGGACCGTCGTCTGGCCTCGCAATACGCACATTCCAATCGCTTGCTGCCTACCTCGCCGGAAATCAACATCCCCTCGCGCGAAGCGATTCCGCGCTACACCGGGTCGCAACGGTCGCGGTTCCTGCCCGACGCCCGTGCCGCCGCGCGTCGCCATGGCGTGCCGGAGGATTTGTTCCTGCGTCTTGTGCGCCAGGAATCGGGCTGGAACCCGAACGCACGGTCGGTAAAGGGCGCGATGGGTCTGGCGCAATTGATGCCGGGGACGGCACGGGCGCTGGGCGTGAACCCCGCCGATCCCAAGCAGAACCTGGAAGGTGGTGCCCGCTACCTGGCGCAGCAATACCGCAAGTTCGGATCCTGGCGTCTGGCCCTGGCCGCCTACAATGCCGGGCCGGGGGCGGTTGAAAAGCACGGCGGCATTCCACCCTACCGAGAGACGCGCAATTACGTTCGCGTCATCATGGGGCGCGGCTGACCGGCGCGATCAACCGTTGAGCCCGGTTCCCTGCAACACGCCATGTTCCATCGCGTAGCGGGTCAGCCCGGCCGTCGTCGAAATGCCCAGCTTACGCTTCAGATTCTTGCGGTGCGTCTCGACCGTGCGCACAGAGATATCGAGCTTGTGGGCAACCGCCTTGTTCGACTGCCCCTGCGCCAACAGCAGCAGAATCGTCTGTTCGCGCGATGTCAGCGGTTCGGTTCCGTCCTGCGACGGCTCCAACGCCTCTTCTGCGCCGGGGCACAGGTAACGGCCGCCCGCGCAGACGACGTCGATGGCGCGGCGGATTTCCTCGGTCGGCTGATCCTTCAGGCAATACCCCGCAGCGCCGTGACGCATCGCCGTTGCGACGTATTCGGGTGCGTCGTGCATCGACAGGATCAGAACGGCGATGTCGGGATACCGTTCCCTCAGGATCTCGGTCGCCTGCAGGCCGTTCAGACGCGGCATGTTCAGATCCAGCAAGATCACGTCGGGGCCAAGGGCACCGCAATTGTCGATCGCCTCTTGCCCGTCGCGAAACAGGCCGACGACCTCGATGTCCTCGTAGCTTTCCAGCAGGGCGCGGATGCCGTCGGCAACCATCGCATGGTCATCGACGATCAACACGCGGACCGGGCGGTCCGGCATGGTGGTCACGGCTGTCTCCTCCCCGTCATACCTTTGGGGTAGCGCAGGGGGGGCGTCTGGGCAAGCGAGGCTAGCCGCCGATCCCCGCCAGGGCCAGCAAGGGTAGCAGTCCCAGCAGCCATCCCAGCACGTCGAGGAAGCCGGTGTCCTCGTCCTCTGCCGCCTGGGCTTCGGCGTCGCGATCCTGTTCCTCGATCTCTTCGACCGAGGGCGGGGCGGTGAAGGGCAGGGGAGAGTCCTCTTGCGCGAAGCCCGGCAGCGGATCCGGCGCTTCTGCATCGTCGTCCTGTTGGTCCTGCGGTGGGGCCGTCGGAGCCGTCGGGGAAGGAGCCACCCCACCCTGGTCGATCTGGCGCATCACGGGCGCGAATTCCTGCGTGGGGCGAAAGTCGGTCAGACGCAGTTCCAGAATCTCTCCGGGGTCGAGCGCGGTCACGATGGTGTTGTTGTCGTAGATTTCTTCGGCAGGGACGTTTTCCACCTCCGGACGCGACTCGATGGATCCGGGGCCCTGTTGCCCGGCGACGCCCAGGATGCTGGCCTTGGCCCGCCCGCCCTCATCGACGATACGCGACAGATCGAAGGACAGCGTTTCGGTCTTGTCGCTGGTCGAGGCGAGGTAGAACACCAGTTCGTTGTCACCGTAGAAGCCGTGTAGTTCAGCGAAGCGGCCCTGAAACTCGGTCTGCCTGTCTCCGGTTCTTGTGAAATCCAGCATGGTCTTGCCCGGCAGTGCGTCGGACATCATCGCGAACATCTGGCCTGCGGGGCTGAACCCGCCGTCTGCGTCATCCGGGCTAAGCGCGTTTTTCGTATTTTGCAGCAGCGGCCAGATATGGGCCTGATCGACGCCGGATTCGACCATGGTTTCAAAGACGTCCAGGACCTCTTTGGCCTGATAGAGGCCAAAGTCAGAGTCCTCGCTCAACCGGGGGTCCGAGGCAGAGACGTTCCATTCGGTGACGTGGATGTCGATGCCGGGGAATTCTTCCTCCCAGCTGCGCTCTATCTGTTTGAGGCCGAAATCGCGTTGGCCCGGCGACACGGAGTCCTTGGAATAGAGGTGCGTCACCACGCCATCCACGGCCTCGGCCTCTGCTGCGCTGTATTCCCGCAGGATCAGGTGGTCGGACACGGCGCGCCAGTTGATGCGCCCATTGGCAAAGGTGACGTCGCGGCCCATGTCCGCGCCGAACCGGTCGTTCAGGTCCTCGAGAACCTCGTCCGGGGGCTGACCCGCGTAGTCGTTGCTGAGGTTGGAAAAGGCAAAGTTCGTGCCTGCCTGCACGATGACGTCGATGCCCGGATCTTCGCCTGTCTGGCCTGCGACAAGGGTCAGCTCATCGTCGATGATCTCGGCCATGCGCGACGACAGGCGACCGTATTCCACCGCCGTCATCTGGCCGCTGCCCCAGTATTCGTTGCCGATCTCGAATGCGGCGACCTCGGCATCGCCGTATTTGCCTGTCGCCACGTCGCGCACGAAACCGCGCAGTTCCGCCTCGTCGAAGGCCGGAAAGCGGTCGCCGTTCTGGTCCGATTGCCGGGACAGGGCGTCACGGGTCGGGATCACGATGGTCGCGGGGTGGTCGCTGTCGCGGGCGTAGTTCATGAACTCCGACAAGGGGACGAAATCGCGCTCGGACCCGTCGTCGTTGGTGACCCGCGCCGCATCCGGGTTGCCGATATCGAACAAGCGTTCCGTCAGGGATCCGCCGGGATAGCGCAAACCCTCGACCCCCAGCCGGTCGATCACCTCCTTGGCATTGTCGTCGCGATTGGCGTGATAGCGGTCGGCAAGGAAATTGCCGCCGAACAGTCCGGCTTCGATCGTCTCGCCTTCAACACGTGGGGTATTGACCAAGGGCATCGCTGACCTCCGGGAGGGGAGGTTCGACGTCTAGTCAGCGACTCTTTCGGGATCCTTTCGAAATTCGAGACAATTCCGTTCAACAGTCGGAAATCATGTCACATTAGATATGGATTGCGCGGATTATTCGGCCGCCGTCGGCAGGTTGCTGTCACTGCTGGGCTTCAGCAGGTGGCTCAGGGGGACGGTCGCCTCGACGACCGTGCCCTGGCCTTGCGTGCCTGCGGAAATCGTGAGCGTTCCGTCCAACTGCTCGATCCGCTCGGCCATGTTGCGCAGGCCCAATCCGGCGCCTGCCTGTGAAATGCCACGCCCGTCGTCTTCGACCCGCAGGCTGGCCCCGTTGCGATGGCCGAAAACCTGGACGGACACCCGGCTGGCCTGGGCGTGCCGTTCCACGTTGGTCAGCGCCTCTTGCGCGATGCGGTAGAGCGCGGTCTTCGATTCGATATCGAGGCGATTACGGAACACGACGGTCCGGAATTCGACCGGCAGGCCCGTGCGCGCGGCGAACGCCTCGCACAGGGATTTCAGCGCGGGCCCCAGTCCCAGATCATCCAGCACACCAGGGCGCAGATCGTGGCTGATCCGGCGGACCTCCGTGATGGCCCCCTGCAACCCTTCGATGGCACTGTCCACCGCGCCCTCGGCCTTTGGATCGCCCTTGGCGGTCAGGCGGCGCGCCAGTTCCAGGCGAAACCGGATGCCGACCAGAATCTGGCTGATGCTGTCGTGCAATTCGCGCGCCACGCGGCCGCGCTCCTCCTCCTGGGTGTCCAGGATGCGCTGGGTCAGCTGTTTCAGCTTCACGTCCGCCAGGCGGCGTTCGCGCACGGTGATGGTAAACCCGCTGACGAAGACCACCAGCAGCGCCGCCAAGGCAATCGCGCCGATCCAGAGAAACTGTTCCTGCACTTGGGCGCGCACATCCGCGCGGGCGCTGGCAGCCTGGGCCAGCACGTCGTCCAGAAAGACCCCCGTGCCGATCGCCCATTTCCAGTCCTGCAAGCCGATCACGTAGGTCATGATCGTGCTTTCCTGCCCCGTCGACGGTTTGCGCCATTGATAGGTGTGATAGCCGGAGCCGGAGCGCGCCAGTTCGATCAACTGGTCCGTCACAGGCACGCCGTCTGCATCTGCCATGCCTGACCAATCGCGCCCGATCAGCCAGGTTTGGCGCGGCGCCACAAGGTTGGTGCCGTCGTAGTCGTAGACGAAAAAGAAACCATCGCTGCCATAGACCATGGCCGACAGGATCTGGGTCACCCGCAGCTTGGCCGCCGCATCATCCGGGGCGGCATTGCCGTAGATCGTGATAAAGGACGTCCGCGCGAGCTGCAGGTAATTGCGCAACTCCCTTCGTTTGGCCTGGATCATCGCCTCTTCGAGGGCCGCGATTTCGCGCTCGGCGGTCCGTTCCGATTGGATGGCGACCAGCACGGAAATACCGCTGACCGCCAGGATCAGCGGCAGGGCCGCCAGCAGCAAAAGCCGTTGGCCATAGGAAAGGCGGGGCAGGCGCATGAAGCGGATTAGACCGGATCGTGACGCGGGGGGCCAGAGGCAGCTTGCGAAAACCGGTTTCGGGGCTGACACCTTTCGCATGGATCAGATCACGATTTCCTGCTGCACCCCGACCGATGCGACAGAGGTTGCCGCCTTGGTCGAACACAACCTGCTTGCCGATCTGGCGCACAGCCAGCCGCAGGCGGTCAACCGGTCACTGGTCCTTGCCGCGCGCGACGGCGCGGGCCGTCTGGTGGGCGGGGCGACAGGAGGAACATCCTATGGGTGGTTGCTGATCAAGACGATCTGGGTGGCCCCGGCGCAGCGCGGGCAAGGCACCGGTCGCGCCCTGATCGCCCGGCTGGAGGCTGCGGGCCGCGCGGTGGGCTGCCATGGCAGCTGGCTCGATACCTCCAGCGAGATGGCGCACGAGTTCTATCAAGGCCTCGGCTACGAGGATTTCGGCGTTCTGGAAAACACGGGCGATGCACGGCCCCTGGGGCACCGCAGATGGTTCATGCGCCGCGCCCTGGGCCAGGGTTCAGACGCTCAGTCAGCATAGGGTCCGCGTGACAGAAGGTCGGGGCGCGGCTAGGCTCGCCCCATCGCGCAGGAGGACGCCATGCCACGCACACTCCGGACGATGTGTCCGATGAACTGCCATCCGACGCTCTGCGGGATGGAGGTCACGGTGGACGGCGATCAGGTGACGATCACGGGCGATGCCAGCAACCCCGACAGCGAGGGCTATCTTTGCATGCGGGGCAAGGCCGCCCACGAGATCCTGGACAACACCGCGCGGCTTTTGCACCCGATGGTCCGCGCCACACGCGACGGCCCGTTCGCGCGCACGTCCTGGGATGCGGTTCTGGACCGAATGGCCGACCACATGCAGTCCGTCGGGCGCGAGGCAGTCGGGTTCTGGCAGGGCCATGGCAACTGGGCCAACGATTATGCCTTTGGGTTGAAACGGTCGCAGATGGACCGGTTCGCCAATCTCTATGGGTGCCAGGTGTGGAACCCCGCGATGATCTGCTGGGGCCTGGGCGCGTTCGGAGCCGGGATCACGGGGGCAATCGAGACCTCCACCAAGGAAGATCTGAGCGCCAATTCGAACCTGGTGATCCTCTGGGCGGCCAACACGGTCAGTCAGGCCAACACGCTCCGCCACGTGGAGCGGGCCAAGCGGCGCGGGGCGCGGATCGTGGTTATCGACGTCCGCCGCACCGAAGCCTCGGCGCTGGCCGATGAGACGGTCCTCGTGCGGCCCGGAACCGATGCAGACCTGGCGCTGGCGATGATGCACGTGATTCTGGACGAGGATCTGTGGGACAGGCAGTTCGTCGAGGCGCATACGATCGGTTTCGACGCCTTGCGCGTGCATCTGCGCGGGATGACCCCGGCCTGGGCCGAGGACCGCACCGGTGTTGCCGCCGACCGTATCCGTGATCTTGCGCGCAGCTATGCGCAGGCCGGGCCGGCGATGATCGTCATGGGCGGCTCGTCCCTGCACAAGGGGGCCAACGGGTGGGCCGCGGCGCGCGCGATTTCGTGCCTGCCGGCTGTCACGGGCAACTATGGGCGCGCGGGCGGCGGGCTTGGCCCGCGCCACGGGGGGCGCAGTCACGGCGTGGGATTTCAGGATCTGTCTGCCGCCGACCAACGCCCACCGGGGCACTACATTCCCAACCAGATGGAAGCGATCCTGCAGGCTTTGGAAAGCGGCGCGGTCAAGGTGTTTGTCTCTGTCGGGTCGAACATGCTGTCGTCCTTTCCCGACACGGCGCGGGTGCGCGCGGCCCTGCGACGCGCGGAGCTTGTGATCGCCTACGACATCTTTCCAAACCAGATGATCCGAGAGGTCGCGGACATCGTCCTGCCCGGGACGATCTGGCTGGAAGAAATCGGCGGCAAGTCGACCAATACGCATCTGCATCTGTGCGACCAGGTTCTGCCTGCCGCAGGCGAGGCCCGCCCGGTTCACGAGGTCTACAAGGGCCTTGCTGCGCGTTTGGGGGTCGCCGACGTCTACCCCTGGCCGGATCAGACGGCTGCAATGGATGCGGCGCTGGACCATCCGGCGACGGGCCATGCCACGGTTGCCTCGATCCGTGCGGCAGGTGGGCGCGTGCCTTTGGCCGTGTCGCACGTCGCCTATCCGACCCATCAGTTCACTACGCCGTCGGGCAAGGTCGAGTTCCTGTCGCAGCGGGCAGGGGACATGGGATTGCCGACCCTGCCGATGCCCAGCACCCCGGACGCAGGCACGGGGTTGATCCTGGCCCATGGCCGGACCTTTGCCCATTTCCATTCCTTCTACGACCACGCCCGCGCCCTTCCGACGCTGGCCGCCCGCGAAGACGCCTCCGACCTGTGGATTTCGCCCGCCGATGCGCAGGCGCGGGGCGTGGCGGATGGTGCCGCGATCGAGTTGTCGAACGCACGCGGCCGGTTTCGGGCACGGGCCAAGGTCACGCCGCGCATCCCCGACGGGACGGTCTGGATGCGCGATGGCTGGCCGGGCCAGAATACCCTGACCGCCAGCGCGGCGGTTTTGCCGGACACAGCGCTGGCCGCATTTCCCTTTTCGGTAGGCCAAAGCACCTACAGCGCCCGGATCGAGGTGGCCCCGTTGCGGACCTAGCCCCCCGACATACAGGTTTTCGGGCCGTCTACGTGTTTTCGGGTATTTGACTCCCCCCCGCCAATCCCTAGGGTCGGCTCACGTTCCGAAAAGGGACAGCTGTTCACGCCGGGAGGGCGTGGCAGCACGAAATCCAATGGGAGGAAGCAATGGACCGCCGTTCATTCCTTAAGAATTCGACCCTCGGTGCCGGTGCCGCCGCCGGTGCCGCCGCTCTGGCCGCACCCGCATATGCGCAGGGCAACCGCACGCTGACGATGGTGACCACCTGGGGCCGTGGCCTTGCCGGTGTGCACGACAGCGCCCAGCGCGTCGCAGACAGCATCACCGCCATGTCCGACGGTGCCCTGACCGTGGACCTCAAGGCCGCGGGCGAGCTCGTCGGTGCGTTCGAGGTGTTCGACGCCGTGACCTCTGGTCAGGCCGACATGTACCACGGCGCCGACTACTATTTCGTCGGTCAGCATCCTGCCTATGCCTATTTCACCGCCGTGCCGTTTGGCATGACGGCGCAGGAACTGGCCAACTGGTACTACCACGCCGGCGGCATGGAGCTGCACGACGAGCTGGGCCAGATCTTCGGTCTGAAGTCCTTCCTCGGCGGCAACACCGGCGCTCAGGCCGGTGGCTGGTTCCGTCAGGAAATCAACGGTCCCGAGGATTTCCAGGGTCTGAAGTTCCGTATGCCCGGCCTTGGCGGTCAGGCGCTGGGCAAGATGGGTGCTTCGGTCCAGAACCTTCCCGGTTCCGAAGTGTACCAGGCGCTGGCCTCCGGCGCGATCGACGGCACCGAGTGGATCGGTCCCTGGGCCGACGAAAAGGCCGGTTTCCAGGAAATCACCAAGACCTACTACACCGCTGGCTTCCATGAGCCGGGTGCCGGTCTGTCGGTGGCCACCAACCGCGACGTCTTCGAGGGCCTGTCCCCCGCGCACCAGAAGATCATCGAGATCGCCTCGGCCGAAGCGCACCAGTGGAACCTGGCACAGTTCCTGGCCAACAACGGTACCGCGCTGCAGCGTCTGCAGTCCGGCGGCGTGACCATCCGCGAATTCCCCGACAGCGTCTGGGATGCCATGGGTGCCGCCAGCCAGGCCGTCGTGGACGAGAACATGGGCGACGAGCTGTTCGCCAAGATCCACAACTCCGCGATGGCTTCGATGTCCGCCTCGTCGAACTGGATCACCCGTTCGGAAGGCACCTACCGCACGCAGCGCGACCGCGTGCGCGGCTGATGCCTTTGGCCCGTCCCCTATCCGGGGGCGGGCCATTCGATAAGGGGCACCGCCGTGCCCCACCTGTCCGAGCAAGCCGGGGGACGCCATGCTCGAAGCCATTTCAGGGTTCTTCACGAACCTCGCGCTCGCTTTCTACAATCTGGGCTATGCGGTGACCCATCCGGGGTCCTGGCTTGCCTGGACCACGTCCTGGGAAACGGTGGAAGACAAGCAAAGCCTCATGCGGCTCGTCTACTATGGGGCCAGCAAAGAGCTGTTCTTCGTTCTGCTGGTCATATTCCTGGGCATCACACTTGCAGGCTGGTTCTTCCGCGACTTCCTCTGGGGGGTCGTTCGCGTGCTGGAAGGCGCGATGAACTGGTTGGGCCGGATCGCCGCCTGGGCCGGGTTGTTCATGGTTCTGCAGCAGATCATGATCGTGTTCCTGCAGCGCATCTTCCGGGTCTCGGAAATCTCCATCGGGCCGTTCGGCACCGTCTTTACCCGCGACCTGTCGTGGTATTCCGAAGAGCTGAAGCTGTATAACGCGATGATCGTCTGTCTTTGCGTGTCCTGGACCTTTATCCAGGGCGGGCACGTGCGGGTCGATCTGGTCTATTCCGCCGTCGGGCATCGCACCAAGCGGGCCATCGACATGGCCGGGGCGCTGCTGTTCATGGTGCCGTCGCTGGTTCTGATCTGGCTGTTCAGCTGGTTCTTCTTCTGGCGTTCGATGATCACGCCCGCGACCTCCGCCTCCGATCAGTTGGACCGCCTGATGCTCAAGGCGCGCGCGGTGCGCTGGAACGTCGAGACCATCGGCTTCAGCCCGAACGGCTTTGACGCCTACTTCCTGTTCAAGGTCCTGATCCTGCTGTTCGCGGCCACCGCCCTGATACAGGCCTGTGCCTTCTTCTGGCGCAGCTGGCTGGAACTGCGGGAAGGCGAGATCAGCGCAGGCCGCTACCTCGACAAAGATATCCTGGGCGACGAAGACGCGGAACGCGTCGCCGAAATCCACTGACTTGATAACTAACCGGGGCCCCGAGGCCCCAGCGTGGGGGACGCGCAGATGCCATTTGGTTTGGACGGGGTCGAAGTCGGCCTGATCATCGTTTTCCTTTGCCTGTTCGGCGGGATCATGTCGGGCTTTCCGGTGGCGTTCGCCATTGCCGGGGCAGGGGTCATCAGCTTTGGCATCATCGCCGCGCTCGACAGTGCGGGCATCTTGCTGCATGCGGCCATCGACACAGCATCGGCGGATTACGCCGGGTTGATCGCCGAGGGCGTGCGACGCGACGCCATCTCCATCTTCCGCTACCCGGACCTTCCGCGCATCACCGAGCCGCTCTTCCCCGGTGGCTGGGAACAGGCGCTGGATCGCAATATCTCCTTCATCGTGAACCGCATGAACGAGCGCGTCATCGCGGGTGCCTCCATCGAGACGCTGCTGGCCGTTCTGATGTTCGTGATGATGGGGATCACGCTGGAGCGGTCCAAGATCGCCAACGATCTGCTGACCACCATGGCAAGGGTGTTCGGCCCGCTGCCGGGCGGCCTGGCCGTGTCCATCGTGATTGTGGGCGCTTTCCTGGCCGCCTCGACCGGGATCGTGGGCGCAACCGTTGTAACCATGGGCCTGCTGGCGTTGCCGACGATGTTGCGCAACGGCTATTCGCCCGAGCTGTCGACCGGCGTGATCGCGGCCTCCGGTACCCTGGGGCAGATCATCCCGCCGTCGATCGTCATCGTGCTTTTGGGAACCTTGGCGGGCGACATCTATTCCACCGCTCAGGAGAACCGTGCGCAACTTGTCGGATGCTCCGACGCGTTGACCTATCTGGGCGAGCCTGCCGTGGTGTCTGTCGGCACGTTGTTCCAGGCCGCGTTGCTGCCCGGTATCCTGCTCGCGTTCCTTTACGGGGCCTATGCGTTCGGCTTCGCGTTGTTGAACCCGGCCAAGGCGCCGCCGGTTCAGTTCGCCGAGGGCAGCGGATCGGTCACCACCAAGGGCGACGCCCTGACCTGGTTCCTGGGCGTGCCCGTCGCCTTGATCGTCGGTGCGGTCATGCTGGGGCAGCTGGGCGTCATCGGGTCGCAGAACGTTCAGGTCAGCAGCTATTCCGATGCCGGGGCCACGGCCTCCTTGCGGACCAGTGTTTCGCCTGACTGTCAGGCGGCGATGATCGACCTGCATGGCCAGGAGGCCTGGGACACGGCCGTCAGCGAACAGGCTGCTATCGACGATGCCGGTGGCGTGCAACTGGCGCAGGAACGAACGGCAGAGCAGCTGGACGTCGCCCGTGCCGAGGCGCTTGCCAACGCGGCACCCATCGGGACCGGCATTGCCATTCTCTTTGTCGGTCTGGCGCTGGTTCTGGCGACCGCCCGCGGGGTCAACCCGCTGGCCGATGAGAAGCCGTTGCTGATCGGGGCAGGGGGCGTGTTGCTGGCCTTTGTCATCGACTGGCTCTTGATCGCGCCCACCACCTCCTCCGGCGTGACCTTCGTTCTGATGGCCATTCCGTTGGCGATCACGCTGTACGGCGTCTGGCCCGCCTTCGAGAGGCTCGCGCAGAACGAGCTGCTGCGCGTGGTGTTCCCGCCGCTGGTCTTGATCGTCGCCGTTCTGGGGTCGATCCTGGGCGGCATCACCAACCCGACGCCCGCCGCGGCCCTGGGGGCCGGCGGGGCCATCATGCTGGCCGCCTATCGCAAGCTGGCGGAAGAGGACGGCAAGAAGGGCTCGATCATCCTGCTCGCCTCGCTGGCTTTGGTGGTGATGTTGCTGTTCGGGATCAACTTCGATCTGCGCACTGGATTGGAGACGACGACCGCAGCCGATGTCATCGCCAATTTGATCGCCCAGGCAGCCTATCACTTTGCCTTCATCGGACTGCTCTATGGCTGCTGGGTGCTGTTCCGCACTGGCGTTCTGGGCCCCGTCGTGCGGGAAACGGCCAAGGTGACATCGATGGTCTTTACCATCCTCATCGGATCGCAGCTGTTGAACCTGGTGCTGATTTCGTTTGGCGGCGAACACTACATTCAGGATTTCCTGCGCAGCTTCGACAATGAGCTGAAGGTTTTCCTGATCGTGATGCTCGTGCTGTTCATCCTGGGCTTCGTCCTCGACTTCCTGGAGATCATCTACATCGTCATCCCGATCGTGGGTCCGGTCATCTACGGCGGCACCTTCGATCCGAAGTGGGTGACGATCATGATCGCGGTGAACCTGCAGACCTCCTTCCTGACGCCGCCCTTTGGCTTTGCGCTTTTCTACCTGCGCGGCGTCGCCCCGAAGGAGGTCACGACCGGGCACATCTACCGCGGGGTCATTCCCTTCGTTCTGATTCAGGTCGCCGGTTTGGCCTTGCTGTGGTGGGTGCCCTCAATTGTGACGATCGTGCCCAATTTGCTGCCCTGACGGCGTCGCAGCGTTATTCGGACCCGATGAAACGGCCCTGGTTCTTTGGAATCGGGGCCGTTTCCACATCGGCAGCAGGCAAAAAGGTCGTGTCCCGCCGTGCCAATGCAGAAAATTCGCGGTTTCTTGCGTCAGCCCCGCTTACTAACGATTTCTTAAGGATTCATGGGGATGTTCGGGTCAGTTCGGATCTTTGCGGGACATCAGTCGGTCCCTCGAAATGGGTTCAGGCCAAAGTTTTCGTGATTTCGGACGGAAATGTGGCAGGTTGGCCCAACTTCGGTCCCGATCCGGGTGGATAAGGTGTTTGTCACCAAGTTGCGGAGAGAAGAGCCATGACCCAGAAAACCACCCTCGTCATCAAGATGGTCGTCGCTTCCGTTCTCATCTCCGAGGCTTTGGGAACAGGCGCTGCCATGGCAAACGTCGGCAACGGGCCGTTCTTCGGCACTGGACTTGGCCTGACGTCCGAAGGGTCCTTCCTCTACGGCTTCTGGATGCTCAATGCCGCGCTTGCGATTTTCACCGGACTGCGCAGCCGTCCGATGCTGCTTCTGATCATGGGCTTCGCTGTCAACGGCCTGATCATCGGTGGCGGTTTCGGCTGGGCGATGGTTGCAGTCGGGTCCATGGCTCTGGCGATGGTTCTGCCGATGGTGATGCGCGGCCAGTTCGAAGATGACGATCACGGTCTGCACGCTCAGGCCGGCTGATAGCCCGTCCGACGCCTTTCAAGGCGTCGCGGTCCTTCCCCTCTGCGGTTTGGCGGTCTAGGTAGACCCGGAACAGACAGTAGGGAGAGCGGCAATGGCCGACATCAAGGACCCCGAGAACACCATTCTCATCGAACTCAAGGACGGCACAGTGGCCATCGAGTTGCTGGCCGATGTGGCCCCGGGCCACGCAGACCGCATGAAAGAACTGGCACGCGAAGGTGCCTATGACGGCGTCGTCTTCCACCGCGTGATCGAAGGTTTCATGGCGCAGACCGGCGATGTGGAGCACGGCAAAGATGGCGGGAACACTGCCCGCGCTGGCACCGGTGGTTCTGACAAGCCTGACCTGAAAGCCGAGTTTTCCGGCGTGCCGCACGACCGCGGCACCCTGGGCGCGGCCCGGTCGGCCAACCCCGATTCAGCCAACAGCCAGTTCTTCATCAACTTTGCCGACAATCATTTCCTGAACCGCCAGTACACGGTCTATGGCCGCGTCATTTCGGGGATGGAGCACGTCGACAAGATCACCCGTGGCGAGCCGCCTGCAAACCCGGACAAGATGATCTCCGTCAAAGTGGCTGCCGATGCGTAAGGCGGCCCTGACGTTCGCCCTGTTGGCTGCGGGCGGATCCGCACAAGCCACGGGTCTGGAAATCGACGTCGCCGGTGAGGCCAACGGCACGATCACCATCGACTTGCTGGAAGACGTGGCCCCCAGGCATGTGGAGCAGATCACCGCCCTGGCGGAGGCCGGAGCCTATGATGGCGTCGTCTTCCACCGTGTGATCGACGGCTTCATGGCGCAGACGGGGGACGTGCAGCACGGCCGGGTCGGTGGCAACATGTCGCTCGCCGGGACCGGCGGCAGCGATCGCGATGACCTGGCGGCGGAATTCTCGGACGTTTCGTTCGACCGGGGCGTGGTCGGCATGGCCCGGTCTTCGAACCCGAACTCGGCCAACAGCCAGTTCTTCATCATGTTCGCCCCGGCCCCCCACCTGAACGGCCAGTACACGGTCGTTGGCCGGGTGACTGACGGGCTGGACGTGCTGGATGCGATCAAGCTGGGTACCGGTGGCAATGGTGCCGTCGTCGGGCAGCCCGACCTCATGCAGGATGTGCGCGTGACGGACTGACCGCTCGCGCCGATGTGACTCGGACGTGATCCAAAGGGTGCGCTAAGCTTGGCCATGCGCGCCCTTTTTCTTGCCCTGACCCTTGCCCTTGTGCCGACACTCGCACTCGCTGATCCGACCTTTTGGCGTGTGGAATGGCCGAACACCGATTTCAGTCGCTCAAGTGTCGACTATGCCGAAGTCCTGTCCGGCGGTCCGCCCAAGGATGGCATCCCGGCCATCGACGGCCCCACTTTCGGTCCGGTCGCGGGCAAGCGCGGCCTCGACCCACGTGAACCGGTCATCGCACTCGAGTTGTCTGGCGCGACACCGCGCGCCTATCCGATCCGCTACCTGACCTGGCATGAAATCGTGAACGACGACGTCGGCGGCCTGCCCGTGGCGGTGACTTTCTGCCCGTTGTGCAATTCCGCGATCACCTTTGACAGGCGCGTGGATGGGCGCGTTCTGTCGTTCGGGGTTTCTGGCAAACTGCGCCACTCGGATATGATCATGTACGATCGTCAGACCGAAAGCTGGTGGCAGCAAGCTGTGGGTCAGGGGATCGTGGGCGAGTTGATGGGCGCCGAGTTGACCATGCTGCCTTCGTGGATGGAGCCTTGGTCTGCCTTCGCCGCGCGAAATCCCGATGGGCTGGTGATGGATCAGCCGCCGTTGCGACGCGACTACGGGCGCAATCCCTATGTGAATTACGACAGCAGCCGCTGGCCGTTTCTCTATCGGGGGGAAACGCCGCCCCATAATATTGAACCGCTGGCTCGGATCGTGCGCGTGGGCGACCGCGCCTGGCCGCTTGCCCGGTTGGCAGTGGCAGGGCAATTGAATGAGGCTGGACTGACGATCCACTGGGCGTCTGGGCAGTCGTCCGCATTGGATCGCGCGGAAATTGGCGCCGGGCGCGATATCGGCCATATTCGCGTGCGGGACGCGGACGGGCGCGACGTCGTGCACGATGTGATGTTCGCCTTTGCCTTCCATGCCTTCCATCCAGATGGGACCTGGATGATCGACTGAAACGAGAAAGGCCGCCCCGGTCGGGACGGCCTGTATCGTCTAGCTGGACCGCGTCAGTCAGAAACTGCAGGCGCGGTGATCGAGGGGCTTTCGACCACGTCGGCCTCGCCCGTTCCGACCGGTTCGGCCAGCGAGGTGACGTAGACGAAAATCAGAATGCCTGCGAAAACAACACCGGCACCGATCCCGATAAGGGGTCCGGCGTGGCGTTTTTTCTGGCGGTCAAGGTTGGTGTCGGGAGCGCTCATGGCGGTCCTCCTGTGGTTGGTGCGGTGTTTCTCTTCAGGGGAACAACCCGCACCCTCCGCAGTCGGTTCCGTCAGTCATCCAACCGAATGAGAGCATGGCGTTTTCGACCGGCCGACAATTTGACCGGCGCGGCAAAGTCACCGTCGCGCAGCACAAGGCCAGGATCGGTCACCGCCTCATCATCGCGCCGCGCGCCCCCCTCGGCGATCAGGCGCTTGGCCTCTTTGCCGGATTTGGCCAGGCCCGCGCGCACGAACAGCTGAACGATGGATACGCCTTCGGCTGCTTCTGCCGCGGTGATCGTCGCGGTGGGCAGATCGTCGCCTGCGCCGCCCTTCTCGAACACTTCGCGTGCCGTTGCCTCTGCTGCTGCGGCGGCGTCGGCACCATGCAGCAGGGTGGTCACCTCGTTGGCCAGCAGGATCTTGGCGGCGTTGATTTCAGACCCTTCCAACGCACCCAGACGGTCGCATTCGTCGATGGACAGCTCGGTAAAGAGTTTCAGGAACTTGCCCGTGTCGGCATCCGTGGTGTTGCGCCAGAACTGCCAGAATTCGTAAGGTGACAGCATGTCGCCGTTCAGCCAGACGGCACCGTTCGCGCTCTTGCCCATCTTGCGGCCGTCAGATGTGGTCAGCAGCGGGGTGGTCAGGCCGTAGATCTCATGATCCAAAACGCGCCGGGTCAGGTCGATCCCGTTGACGATGTTGCCCCATTGATCCGACCCGCCCATTTGCAGCAGGCAGCCGTAGCGGCGGTTCAGCTCCAGGAAGTCATAGGCCTGAAGGATCATGTAGTTGAATTCCAGGAAGCTCAGCGATTGTTCCCGGTCCAGACGCGACTTGACGGATTCAAAGGACAGCATCCGATTGACGCTGAAATGCCGCCCGATGTCCCTCAGAAAGTCGAGGTAGTTCAGGCCGTCCAGCCATTCCGCGTTATTGAGCATGATCGCATCGGTCGCGCCATCACCATAGCTGAGGTATTTGGCAAAGACCTGCTGCATCCCGTTGATGTTGGCATCGATCGCTGCCGCATTCAGCAGGGGGCGTTCATCGGATCGAAAGGACGGGTCCCCGACCTTGGTCGTGCCGCCGCCCATCAGGGTGATCGGCTTGCCGCCGGTCTTCTGGAACCAGCGCAGGACCATGATGTTCATCAGATGACCGACGTGCAACGACTTGGCCGTCGCGTCATACCCGATATAGGCGGGGACCACTCCGGCCAGCAGGGCATCGTCCAGCGACTGATAATCGGTGCAGTCGGCCAGGAAGCCGCGCTCCATCATCACACGCAGAAAGTCGGATTTGGGGTGGTAGGTCATCGGTTTTCCGGTCCATCTATCAGCGCACCCGCCATAGAGGATGCACTTGCGAAGGGGAAGGGACATGCAGCCGATCCGTGCCTTGGGTGCCATGTCCGGCACCTCTCTGGATGGTGTGGACGCCGCCGAGATCTGGACCGATGGCGTGACCATCGACGGGTTCGGCGACAACGACTATCGCCCCTATTCCGACGCAGAGCAGGCGACGATCCGTACCGCTTTGGGCCGTTGGCAAGGTGAACCGGACGTCGCCGAGGCCGCCGAAATCGTCGAGACGGCCCACGCCCGCCTGCTGGCCCGGTTCGACAAGGCGCAGGTGATCGGTTTTCACGGGCAGACGTTGGCCCATGATCCGGCAAACCGACGCACCCATCAGGCCGGCGACGGCGATCTGCTGGCCGAGGTCCTGGGCAAACCGGTCGTCTGGGATTTCCGGACTGCCGATGTGCGCTTGGGCGGCGAAGGCGCCCCGCTCGCCCCGATTTTCCACCACGCCTGCGCGCGGTGGATGGGGGCCACGGCACCCGTGGCCTTTCTCAACCTCGGAGGCGTCGGCAACCTGACCTGGGCCGATCCGACCCGCGCGCCGGACGAGGCAGGTGCCCTTTTGGCCTTTGACACCGGGCCCGCGAATGCGCCGATCAACGATCTCTGCATGGACTGGCTTGGACAGCCGTTCGACCGGGACGGAGAACTGGCCCGCGAGGGCGCGGTGCACGGGGACCTGGTGGCCCAGGTCATGCAGCATCCCTATTTCTTCCGCATGCCGCCAAAATCGCTGGACCGGGATGCCTTCAGCGGGGTCGTGGCGGAGTTCGACGCGCTGCCGCCCAGTCATGCGGCGGCGACCTGGGTTGCGGTGATTGCAGCCTCTGTCGCCCATGGGTTGGCGCAGGTGCCGACCCGGCCCGACCGCCTGTTGGTGTGCGGTGGTGGGCGGCACAATCCGGCGATCATGGCCGCGCTGTCCCAGGCGTTGCCCTGCGATGTGGCCCCGGTCGAGGCCGTCGGATTGAACGGCGACATGCTCGAGGCGCAGGCCTTTGCCTATCTCGCCGTTCGCGTGCTGCGCGGATTGCCGACATCGTTTCCCGGCACCACCGGCGTAGCGGCGCAGGTCGGGGGTGGTCAGGTCAGTGGGGACCGCACAGCGCTGGACAGCTTCGTCTCAGGCGCTAGACAGGACCCGAGACGCCGGGTAAGACACCCCCGTTAGCGCTAACATCGGGCTATTGGAAGGACTCGACATGGTCTCCAGAACGATCCCTGTGGACACCTTTGACCTCATTCTCTTTGGGGCAACGGGGGACCTTGCGGCGCGCAAGATTCTGCCGTCGCTCTATCGACGCTTTGTCGCGGGGCAGATGCCGGACGATGCGCGGGTCATCGGTGCGGCCCGGTCCGACATGGACGACAAGGCCTTTCGCAAATTGGTGGCCAAGGCCCTGTCGACGTATGTGGCGGAGTCCAAGCGCGACAAGAAAACGATCGACGCCTTTCTGGCGCAGTGCAGCTATATCGCCGTGGACGCCATGGGCGACGGCGGCTGGGCAGAGCTGAAGGCCAGCGTGCGCGATGAGGTGGTCAAGGCATTCTATTTCTCTGTCGCACCCAGCCTGTTCGGCCCTCTCGCCGAACGCCTTCGGTCCAACGGCATTGCCTGCGAGAATTCCCGCCTTGTGGTCGAAAAACCCTTTGGCACCGACCTGGCCACCGCCAAAAAGCTGAACGCGGATCTGGCCGCCAGCTTTGACGAGACGCAGATCTACCGGATCGATCATTTTCTGGGCAAGGAAACCGTCCAGAACCTGATGGCGGTTCGCTTTTCCAACGTGCTGTTCGAGCCGCTCTGGAACGAGCGGTATATCGACCATGTCCAGATCACAGTGGCAGAACCCATGGGGGTCGGTGGGCGTGGGGGGTATTATGACACCTCGGGCGCGATGCGCGACATGGTGCAGAACCACCTGATGCAACTGCTGTGCCTGACCGCGATGGAGCCGCCGGCGACGTTCGATCCTGACCGTTTGCGCGATGAAAAGCTGAAGGTCATTCGCGCGTTGGATCCGATTGGGCCAAAAGACATCGTGCGCGGGCAGTACAAGGCCACGGACACGGCCCCCTCTTACATCGAG
The DNA here is from genome assembly GCF_025141175.1 of Jannaschia sp. M317. Taxonomy (NCBI): domain Bacteria; kingdom Pseudomonadati; phylum Pseudomonadota; class Alphaproteobacteria; order Rhodobacterales; family Roseobacteraceae; genus Jannaschia; species Jannaschia sp. M317. The sequence continues at coordinate 1,921,568 of NZ_CP081155.1, forward strand.
GATGCCGAGAACCCCGACAGCAAGACGGAAAGCTTCGTCGCGATGAAGATCGGGATTTCCAACTGGCGATGGAAGCATACGCCCTTTTATCTGCGCACCGGCAAGCGGATGACCAAGCGCCTGTCCGAGATCGTCGTGCAGTTCAAGGAAACCCCGCATTCCATCTTTGAGCGCGACGAGGAGTCGAAGGCGAATACTCTGACGATCCGTCTGCAGCCCGACGAAGGCATGGACCTGTCTGTCACCATCAAGGAGCCGGGGCCCGGCGGCATGCGACTGGTGAACGTGCCCCTGGACATGACCTTTGCCGATGCTCTTGGCCCCAACGGCGAAGAGATCCCCGATGCCTATGAGCGTCTGATCATGGACGTGATCCGGGGCAATCAGACGCTGTTCATGCGCGGTGACGAGGTCGAGGCGGCCTGGGCCTGGACCGATCCCATCATCGAGGCCTGGACCGAACGCGGTGACAGGCCACATCCTTACACGCAGGGGTCCAGCGGCCCGGAGGAGGCGCTGGCGCTCATGCACCGCGATGGCCGCCGCTGGCGCGACCTTGGGGAGGAATGAATGCAGCTGATTGAATACCCCGATCGGGAACTGCTGGCGATGTCGCTGGCCGATGCCTTGGCGTCCGCATTGAAGAACTGCCTTATGGTTCACGACCACGCCAGTTTCTGCGTGCCCGGCGGCACGTCCCCGGGTGAGACATTCTCGGCGCTGTCCGGCACGCGGTTGGACTGGGATCGGGTGCATGTTTTCCTCAACGACGAACGCTGGGTGCCAGAGGGGCACGCCCGGTCGAACACCAGCCTGCTGAAGCGGACGCTGCTGACGGACAAGGCTTCGCAGGCCGTGCACGTGCCCCTTGTCAACGATGCCGCAACACCGGAGGAGGGGATCCCCGCGTTGGAGAAAGGGTTCGACGGCAAGTTGCCGATTGCCCTGCTGCTGCTGGGCATGGGGGCAGACATGCACACCGCCAGCCTGTTCCCGGGCGCAGACCGTCTGACAGAGGCCATGGCCCCCGACGCGCCGATCCTGCTGCCGATGCGGGCCGAGGGTGCCGGAGAGCCGCGCGTGACGCTGTCGCGCCGGGTGTTGGCGGACGCGATGGAAACCCACATCCTGATCATGGGCGACGAGAAACGCGCGGTACTTGACCAGGCGGGTGCTATGGACCCGATGGAGGCCCCGATCGCGGCCTTTCTGAGTAACGCAACCGTCCACTGGGCGGCCTGACGGAGAGTATCATGGACTTCTGGACCGGTATCGAAACGCTAAAGGGTCAATGCGGCGCGCAGATTGGTGATTTGCTGCGAAATGATAATCGAACCGCGCGGATGCGGGCCCAAGAGGGGCCCTTTTTGTTCGATATGTCTAAGACGTCGCTGACATCCGAGGCGCTCGATATCCTGTTGGAGATGGCCGCCGGGGTCCCTGCGCGCCGTGATGCCATGTTCGACGGCGCTGCCATCAACGAAACCGAAGGTCGCGCCGTTTTGCACACCGCGCTGCGCGGTGAACGGCCCGTGACGGTGGACGGGGCGGATGTGATGCCCGGCGTCATGGACACGCTGGCGCGGATGCGGGCGTTTGCGTCCGACGTGCGCGACGGGACGTTTCAGGGCCCCGGCGGGCGGATCACCGATGTAGTGAACATCGGCATCGGCGGCTCTGACCTGGGTCCGGCGATGGCGACGCTGGCGCTTGCTCCCTATCACGATGGGCCGCGGTGCCATTTCGTGTCCAACGTGGACGGCGCGGACTGGGCCGATACCGCCAAGGGTCTGAACCCCGCGACCACGCTGGTCATCGTCGCCTCCAAGACCTTCACCACGATCGAGACCCTGACCAACGCGCGCACCGTGCGCGACTGGATGGCCGAGGCGCTGGACGATCCGACTGCGCAATTCGCCGCGCTGTCGACGGCGCTGGACAAGACCTCCGACTTCGGGATCGACCCCGCCCGCGTCTTTGGGTTCGAGGATTGGGTCGGTGGACGCTATTCCATGTGGGGGCCGATCGGTCTGTCGCTGATGCTGGCCATAGGGGCGGCGAACTTTGACGCATTTCTGCGCGGCGCGCGCGCGATGGACGACCATTTCCGCACGGCGCCGCTGGATCGGAACCTGCCGGTCCTGCTGGCGCTGATCGGGATCTGGAACCACCAGGTCTGCGGCTACCCGACCCGCGCGGTTCTGCCCTATGACAACCGCCTGTCGCGCCTGCCTGCCTACCTTCAACAGTTGGAGATGGAGAGCAACGGCAAGGGCGTCACCATGTCGGGCGAGGCGCTGCAGGGCCCCGCGGGTCCGGTCGTCTGGGGTGAGCCGGGCACCAATGGCCAGCACGCGTTTTACCAGTTGATCCACCAGGGAAAGACGCCCGTGCCGTGTGAATTCATGGTTGCCGCCTTGGGGCATGAGCCGTCGCTGGACCATCACCACAAACTGCTGATCGCCAATTGCCTGGCCCAATCCGAAGCCCTGCTGAAAGGCCGCACACTGGAGGAGGCCCGCGCAAAGGTCGCCGACAAGTTCGAAGGTGCCGAGCTGGACCGCCAGGCCGCCCACCGCGTGTTCGAGGGCAATCGCCCGTCGACGACCCTGATCTATCCGAAACTCACGCCTGAGGTTCTGGGCGGGATCGTCGCGATGTACGAACACCGCGTTTTTGTCGAAGGCGTGATGCTGGGCATCAACAGCTTTGACCAATGGGGGGTAGAGCTGGGCAAGGAATTGGCAACATCGCTTGGCCCGCTGGTCGAAGGCGCGGATGCCACGGGCAAGGACAGCTCCACCCAGGCACTGCTGACCCAGCTGCTCGCCTGGCGCTAGGTTTTCGGGAGGCCCGGACGGGCCACCCGAACCCCGTTCAGTAAGGCAGCGGGTGCTGCTTGTGCGTGGCGTCGATTTCCGCCACCAGATCGTCGGGCAGGGTCATGTCCTGTGACTTCAACCCATGTGCCAACTGCTCTGACGTGGTCGCCCCCAGGATCGCCGAGCAATGGAACGGCCGCGTTTGCAGCCAGGCCAGCGACATGTGCACGGGGTCGATGTCATACTTTGCGGCCAGATCCAGATAGGCCTGCACCGCGGCCTCGGCCCGATCGTTCCAGCGACCGCCGAGGTTGCCGTTGATCGACATGCGGGATTCTTCGGGCAACGCGCCGCCCTGGTATTTCCCGGTCAACAGGCCCGCCGCCAGAGGTGAATAGGCCAGCATGGTGATGTCTTCGTAGCGCAGCACCTCGGCCACGTCGGTATCCGGCTGGCGCTGAGTCAAATTGTAGTCGTTCTGCAGCGATACAGGCCGCCCCGGTCCGTCGCCTGCGGCGGCCACCATCTGCGACAGGCCCCACGCGCTCTCATTCGAGGGGCCATGCGCCCGGATCGTGCCGCGCTCGATCTCCCGCTCCAGGGCGCCGATGCAATCGGACAGGTTCTGCACGATGGCGGCGCGGTCTCCCTTGGGGCGATAATGCCAATACTGTCGAAAGCAGTAGCTGCCCCGGTTCGGCCAGTGGAACTGATAGAGGTCGATGACCTCTGACTGAAGCCGCTTGAGCGATCCTTCGATGGCGCGCGGAATGCTCTCGGGGGTGATTTCGGCCCCGTCATGGACGACGCCCCCTTCTCCACCGTGCTTCGTGGCGATCTTGATGCGCCCGGAGTTGCCCTTGGCGATCCAGGTGCCGACGATCTCTTCGGTGCGACCGGCACCTTCCTTGGTCATCGGATTGACGGGATAGACCTCGGCGGTATCGAGCCAGGTGACACCCGCGTCGACGGCCATGTCGATCTGGTTGTGGGCATCGGCTTCGGGCGTCTGCGTGCCGTAGGTCATGGTGCCAAGCATGATCTCGGAAATGGTGTCGTTGCGGCCAAGGGGGATGCTGCGCATGGTGCGTCTCCGGGTAGGTGAGGGGGGGGCGGCGCGGGCCGTCCTACAGGTCGAGGGTCAGCCAGACCGGCACATGGTCGGACGGCTTGTCGCGTCCGCGCATGTCTGTCTGGATCGTACAATCGGTCATGCGGTCGGCCACGGCGGGCGACAGCAGAAAGTGGTCGATGCGAATGCCGTCGTTCCGGTTCCAGGCGCCGGCCTGGTAGTCCCAGAACGAATAATGCCCACCGGCGGGGGTGCGGGTGCGGAACGCCTCGGTCAGGCCCAGGTTCAGCAGACGTCGCCAGGCGGCGCGGGTTTCGGGCCGGGCCAGGGCGTCTTCGGTCCAGGCCTCGGGCCGCTTGGCATCCCGCGCGTCGGGGATCACGTTGAAGTCTCCGGTCATCAGAAACGGCTCTTCGGCGGCCAGCAGTTCGCGCGCCCGCGCCTCCAACCGGGCCATCCAGGCCAGTTTGTAGTCGTATTTCGGCCCCGGTGCCGGGTTGCCGTTCGGCAGGTACAGCCCGCAAACCCGCACCGCGCCGCCGTCGCCGATCACCGTGCCCTCGATATAGCGCGCCTGTTCGTCGTCTGCGTCGCCCGGCAGGCCCCGCGTCACGTCCTCCAGCGGGGTCTTCGACAACAGTGCGACGCCGTTGAACCCCTTTTGACCATGGGTGTGCAATTCATAGCCCGCATCCTCGACGACTTCGCGCGGAAAGGCGTCGTCCAGCGACTTGATTTCCTGCAATACGGCCACGTCCGGCGCATCCTCGCGCAGCCAGGCGGCCACCGTTTCATAGCGCGCCTTGATGCCGTTGACGTTGTAGGTGGCGATCTTCATGACGGCTCCTTCGGGTCTCGCACCGGTCTAGGTCAGCGTGTGGGCATTGTCACCCACACGGGCCCTGTCTTCCTCTGGCCTCAAATACCCGGCCTTATGTATCAAACGCACCAAGGGGTTGAGCGGTGATTAATGCGCTGGTATTGGCGATACTAATCTTCAGCTTGGAGTATGAGTTCTCCAGAAGTTCGCCGACTTTTCACTGCCGGATAGAACGGACCCTTAGCTATCCCTGCGCGAAGAACAATTCTCTCACTGTGATTGTCTCCGAAGACATCAGACCAAGAAACGACCAAGCTAAACTCAATGACATTTGCCGTTTTTGCGATTGCAAGAACGTTGCCCTTTTCACCTTCAAAGCCCATGTAAACCGCGCCAACAGATTCAGAGAAATGAGCAGCGTCAAAAAAAATTTCGCAAACCCCATCCCCTTGCGCCGAAATGGGGTCGTTGCTCCATTCAGCATTAACACTACTAGCATTTTCCAGAACTCTCGGCATAACAGGGATGCCGCCCACTTTTTCAAAAACGCAAGTGCCAGAGAGCGAGACATCTTTTGCGGGCGATTGCCCAGTGTTGGAAACCTCCAAGACAGCGCGAGAAAGATCACTTTTGATTTCAAATTTGGCACTTTTGCAATGCAAGTACGCCCTAACTTGAGCTCGTCCAATGGCCCTAGTGTCATCAGCCATTCGCTCAGCGGTATCGGCTGCTCGTCTCGTATGGTGCAGAGTTCGTATAATTGCGATCAGGGCGGCAAACGTCAGAATAACGGTTCCAGCGGTGGCGTAGAACATAAGTTCCGCCCACCAAGCCATACCCTCTTGAGCATCAAGATCGCGGGCGGCGTTCTCTCGGGCGCGGTTTGTTTCGTTCTGATCTACTTCGGATTTAAGTTTGTTGATCGCGGCTTCGATGGCTTCGAGCGCAATGACCGCTTGAACGGGGTCAAATTCTGGCTGTTCGGGGCGATCCTGGCCATCAGTAGCGCTGTCTTCTTGCCTTGGTTGATCTTCGGTAGCGGGCTGTTCTTGAGCCGTCCCTGACGTAACTAAAGTTAGTCCAAGTGCAACTGCGATGATCCAACGGCTGATAGACATTGCAACATAAACGCGGCTGAAAACTTCCCACGGGACAGCTTGTTAGCGACGTTCACCTCTTTCTCACTGATTCCGACTTCGGCCAACTTCTCAACAAGTTGAGCGTAAGTCACGCCTTTACGCTTCAACTCTGCCTTGAGGAGGTTTGCAGCCTTGGATTCCCATGTATTCTGATCTGGCATCTATCACCCATGATGTAAAATATAACGCATGCAGTAGATACCCGATTGCAAACAGTATGTCACTATACTATATTCGATATGAAAATAACGGATACGGTAGATCATGGCACAGCACTTCCTTCTCTCAGCAGCATCGCGCACCACGTCCCTTCGTGCGATCTACAAGGCTGGTGAAGATGCGGCCTATGCCACGTTCTGCCAAATGCGCTGGCCGGAGACGGACGGCGAAGCCGTGTGCCCCGTTTGTAGCCATGGCGAGACGTACAAGATCACCACGCGCCGCAAGTTCAAGTGCAAGAACTGCCACCACCAGTTTTCGGTCACGTCCGGCACCATCTTCGCATCCCGCAAGATGGACTTCGTTGACCTGTTGGCCGCGATCTTCATTATCGTGAACGCCTCCAAGGGCCTCTCCATGGTGCAGCTTTCCCGCGATCTGGACTGCCAGTACAAGACGGCCTTCGTTCTGGCACACAAGCTGCGTGAAGCCATGGCGCAAGAGGTCCAGACGGGCGAAGTTCTGGAAGGTCACGTTGAAATCGACGGCGCGTATTTCGGGGGCCATATCCGCCCCGCCAACGTCAAGGCAGACCGCGTTGACCGTCGCCTCAAGCGCCACCAGACGGGCAAACGCCGCGTCGTCGTCGCCCTACGGGAGCGCACGGGCCGCACCCTGCCTTTCGTCGCCATGACTGAGGGCGAAGGCGTGGCGCTGGCAAACGAGAACATCAGCCGCATGGCGACTATCTCCGCCGATGAAGCAAGCCACTGGGACATGCTCCACGCTGGCTGGGACGTTGACCGCGTGAACCATTCGGAAATCTACAGCGACCACGGCAAGCACACCAACATGGTGGAATCTTTCTTCTCGCGCCTGCGCCGCATGGTTGAAGGCCAGCACCACGGCGTGAGCCCTCAGTACCTGCACCAGTACGCGAACCACGCTGCATGGCTGGAAGACAACCGCCGCACCGACAACGGGACGCTGGCCCAGATCGTCGTCAGCAACGCCATGGGTGCGCCTGTCTCGCGTAGCTGGAAGGGTTATTGGCAGCGGGCGGCTTGAATTTAGGGATAGACGGCATGGTTGCAGTCTAGCCAGATCACATGGAAGCAACTTCCGATAATCAAGCCAAACACTCTTCCATGCGAGTTGGACGAGATTGAGAACTGCCAAGGCTGGTAAGATTCAAACTGCTCATTCAGATGAGCGAAACCCGCCGGACGGGCCGTCCGGTCCCAGTCAACGCCGTGGCTACGGATTGATTTGCTCCTAGACCCGCAAAATTCGGCCATGGTCCAGCTAGAAAGATCTCTTAGCCGCTCCATAAGCGCCCGCGTGTATCCATCGGCAAATGTTGGCGGGCATACCTCGTGATCGTCGCTGTCGAAAAAGTTGAAAGAAAAGGTAAGCTTATCAGAGGCTTTCGATCCCTGAGTAACGCCAGATGGAGACGTTTTCGCCTTCTTGGATTTCTTAATCTTTGTCGGCAAGAGAGGCGTAAAACTCTTTGGTCGTGGTCTTGTCTATGAAAGCATTTGATGGCTGATCATCGGGGATACCGCCTCTTGCTTCGATCCAAGGCTGTTCTTGATGGGTCATGACCTCAAGCGCCGGACCCGTCTCTACACCAAACACGTCAACGATCTCACAAAGGTGCTGGGCGGTCGCCTGTGAAAAGTCGGGCCGCTCTATGTCATCGAGAATAGGTCTCCAGCGGTACTCCTTGAATCGATGATATTGCGACAGCGCAACAGGGCCATGCACCCAAGCTTGGAATCTTTCGGAAGTTATTTCGGAGCCATACAGTGCCATGTGCCATGCGTCGGCATAAAACATAAGCTTCTGTAGCTTGAGAGGCGTCAACAGGTCGCCCCTCTCGCGACTTTCTACGATGAGAAAGTCCGCAAGCCTAGCTGATGCGTCGGGGTGGTCGCAGGGGTGCAGAAGATGATCCATATTCCTTACGTAGCTTGAAATTTGCGCATGAGGAATCCCTGTAGCGAAAAGTGATTAAGAGAGAGTCATATTCGCCAAACGACCCCCTCATGCCGCACAGCCCCGCGCCGCTTCAACTTATCCAGTGCCTGCGTTGTCCGAACATAGCAGGCTCTCTCGCCTATCTCCGGCCTGTTAGCCGCCACATGCGCCACGATCTCGCGCAACGGCTTGGGGCCGTCCCTCAGCGCTTCCATGACAAGCCGGGCCATGTGCCCCCTCCGTGCTGCGTCTGGCTTCTTCACGGGCAGGACAGATGGCATGGGAACGCATCGCATTGCTAGCAGCGCTTCGACATGCCGTAAGCCGTCGCCATCTTCGCGGATGATTTGCTTGCGAAGGGCCAGTAGCGCCCCGTTGATACTCTTGTCCTGCATGGCGGATAAGTAGCAGGGAGGGATTCACAAGTGTTGGTGCGTTTGCTGCCTAAGGCCGCAAATACCTCGGGGGAGTCCCGCAGGGACGGGGGCAGAGCCCCCGGATCGGGGCCGCAGGCCCCGATCCCGGCGGCAACCACACCGTCAGTCCCTCAGAACCCGATCTGCGCGTTTGCGCACCAGCACCGTCCGCAGGTCGTGCATGGCCAACAAAAGACGGTCGGTTACCGCCTCCAATTCCGCCTCGCTGGCCTGGCTTTGCGCCCAATGGGCGGTCAGGTTCAGGTGGTCGACGGCCCGCTGGATGTCGTCCACGATCCGCGCGTCAAGTTCCGCCCGCCGTGCGGTCATCCAGTCAGAAATCGCGGCCTCGTCCTCGGCGCTCAGCACCGTATCGCCCTGAGGTTTCACCGACCCGTTGTTGACGTTGACCGTCGCGATGTGGTCCAGCTCCAGCCGCCGTTGGCGGTTTTCGCTGTCCACACGGAAGACCAGCGCGCCGTTGTCCTTCACGCGAAAGTAATAAGGGGGCAGGCCGGTCAATTCACGATCCCCTGCGCCGCCTCGATCAACTCGGCTTCGTATTCGGTGCAGAAGGTGATGGAGCGGTCAGAGGGGTCATAGAAGGCGTTCGCCTCGTCGCAGGGGGCCACGCGCACATCGACGTTCTCGGCCAGCTGCAATTCCGCGTTCAACGCGGCCACCTCTTCCGCAAGGACCGCACCGATCCGACCGACCTCTGCGCCGCTCAACCGTAGGCTGTCGCCGCCGCCGCGGTCGAGCATCGCATCCAGCACTTCGCCCCAGGCCACCTCCGCTTGCTCGTATTCTCCGGGGCAATAATCGGCCCGCTCCTCCGGGAGGCCCATATCCTCGGCGTAGTCGGATCGGCCCTGTGGATCGGCACCGTAGAACAGGCATACCGTATTATAAAACCGCTGCTCATCTGGGCCGTGGACATCCCACCAGGGATGATCCTCGCCCCTTTCCGCTCGGGCGCGGGCCTCGGCATCGAAGCCCAGCGCATAGTCGTAGGCCAGATCCAGCGCGACCTCCGGCTCGAAGACGGCTTCGGTCAGGACAACGGCGAAAACATCGGCGGCGTCTTCTTCCTGGCCGAAGATCGGAACGTCCTCGACATCGATCAGGGCGTGGCCGAGTTCGTGATAGAAGACGCTGAGGATGTTGGCCTCGACAAAGGCCTCTTCCTGCTGCGACAGGTCCTGTGCCGCAACCGGCAAGGCCGAGAGAAGAAGAAGCGCCGCTGCCTTCACGACAGTCCCTCGCAGAAGCGTTTGATACGGGCACAGGCCTCGGTCAGTTGCGCGTTGGATGTGGCGTAGGACACGCGGAAATGCGGGCTGAGCCCGAAGGCCGCGCCAAAGACGACGGCCACGCCTTCTTCCTCCAGCAGGGCCGTTGCAAAGGCTTCGTCGTCGGTGATCTCGGCCCCGCCCGCGCTGGTCTTGCCGATGCACCCCGCGACCGAGGGATAGACGTAGAACGCCCCCTCCGGCACGGGACAGGTGATGCCGGGACAGGCGTTCAGCCCGGCGACGACCAGGTCCCTGCGACCTTTGAACAGCGCCTGGTTGGGACGGATGAAGTTCTGCGTCCCCTCCAGCGCCTCGACCGCCGCATATTGCGAGATCGAGCAGGGGTTCGACGTCGATTGTGACTGCACCTTGCGCATCGCGCGGATCAACTCTTCCGGACCTGCGGCATAGCCGATCCGCCAGCCGGTCATGGAATAGGCCTTGGACACGCCGTTCATGGTCAGCGTCCGATCATACAGGGCGGGCTCCACCTCGGCGGGCGTGGCAAAGACGAAATTGTCGAACACCAGATGCTCGTACATGTCGTCGGTCAGGATCCAGACATGGGGATGACGCATCAGGACATCTGTCAGGCCCTTCAACTCCGCAGCCGAATAGGCGGCCCCCGTCGGATTGGACGGGGAGTTGAAGATCAGCCATTTCGTCTTGGGCGTGATCGCCGCCTCCAAGGCCTCGGGTGTCATCTTGAAACTGGTTTCGATCCCGGCCTCGACCACCACGGGTTCGCCCCCCGCCAGCAGCACCATGTCGGGATAGCTGACCCAATAGGGGGCCGGGATGATCACCTCGTCGCCGGGGTTCAGCGTGGCGACCAGGGCGTTGTACAGCACCTGCTTTCCGCCGGATCCGACGGTGACCTGTGCGGGGGTGTAGTCGAGTTTGTTGTCGCGTTTGAACTTGGCGCAGATCGCGGCCTTCAACTCGGGGATGCCGTCGACGGCGGTGTATTTGGTCTTGCCCTCGGCGATGGCACGGGCACCGGCCGCCTTGATGTTTTCGGGCGTGTCGAAGTCGGGCTCTCCGGCACCGAGGCCGATGACGTCTCGTCCAGCGGCCTTGAGCTCGGCCGCCTTGGTCGTGACCGCGATGGTGGGCGACGGTTTGACGCGGGCAAGGGTGTCGGACAAGAAGGCCATTGGGTCGTCTCCGGTTTGCGGTAACTCAATTCCCGTCCTAGGTTGCACGGGACCTGCAAGCAAGGAGCGGTAGAATGACACTGGACGAAGACAGCGGCGAGAGTCCGCGCGACTGGTTCCACCCCGAAACCACGACCCTGGGTGATCGCCTGGCCGGGGCCCGCGAGGCCGCCGGTCTGTCACAGCCGGAATTGGCGCGTCGGTTGGGGGTCAAGGTCAAGTCGCTGCGCAACTGGGAAGCGGACCAGTCGGAGCCCCGCGCCAACCGTGTGCAGATGTTGTCGGGCATCCTGAACGTGTCGCTGGTCTGGTTGCTGACCGGGCAGGGGCAAGGCCTGGAAGATCCACAGATCAGCGCCGAAGAAGAGGACAGCGACCTGTTGCAGGAAATCGCGGACCTGCACCGCAAGGCCGCCAGTCTGGCCGAGCGAATCGCCCTACTGGAGACGCGCCTGCGCGCCCGTCTGGCGGTGGACGCATGAGCGCCGATCTGGAGACCCGCCGCAAGCGTCTGCGCATCCGGGCCTGGCGCCGTGGTATCAAGGAGATGGACCTGATCCTTGGTGGCTATGCCGATGAAATGCTGGCCGGGATGGAGGCGGATGAGATCGCGCTGTTCGAGGCATTGCTGGGTGAAAACGATCACGACCTGTTCCAATGGGTCACCGGTCAGGTCGCGGCTCCGCCACGGTTTGCCCCGCTGATCGCGATCCTGTCGTCACGCGCGGCCATCGCCTCGTCCGGTGGATAACTTTTCAGGTTTTAACGGAATACTAGGACTTTTCGGGGCAAAACCCTCTCAGTTGAGAGCAGACCAGGGTGCCAGAGATGAGCCGACTAGAGAATTTCCAGCCGCGCAACGCTCCGGACTTCATGTCCGGATACCTCGACGCGCTGACATTGGTGGAACGGCTGCACAGGCTTCTACTCGATGTCATCAAGGATGAGTTCGAGCGGCTCAACATCCTGGAAATCAACGCCGTGCAAGGTTTGCTCCTGTTCAATATCGGCGACCACGAGGTCACTGCGGGCGAATTGAAGACGCGCGGTTACTATCAGGGATCCAATGTCAGCTATAATCTCAAGAAACTGGTGGAAATGGGCTACATGCATCACCAGCGTTGCGAGATCGACCGCCGCGCGGTGCGTGTCCGCCTGACCGAAAAGGGGCGGGAGGTGCGCAACGCCGTCGAAGCGCTGTTCGGGCGTCACGCTGACGGCATTCGCCACACCGGCGTGTTGTCGGATGCAGGCCTGATCGAAATCGTCAGCACCCTGCGCCGGGTGGAGCGTTACTGGAGCGATCAGATTCGCTATATCTACTGATCCGCGAGACACCCGCGTCCGGGCGATCAGAATTTTGCAAAATTCTGATCAGTTTCTTGCAAGAAACTGACTGCGCCCGGGGGGCATCCTGCGGTTTCAGGCTCCGGTGTCGCCCTCAAGACCGCCGCCTCTGAATCTCCTTGCACCCCTGCCATCGCCTCCCTAGACAGGCCGTCGATTTGCACCCGCCACACCCGGCGGGGTTTTCGCATATGGGGGGCCGCGATGGCCCTGGCAGGACAGATAAGGACGAGACACATGCAGGTGACCGAGACCCTGAACGAAGGCCTCAAGCGCGGCTATACCATCAAGGTCCCCGCGGCCGACCTGGACGCGAAGGTCAACGAAAAGCTGGTCGAAGCGCAGCCAGAAGTCGAGATGAAGGGCTTCCGCAAGGGCAAGGTCCCGATGGCCCTGCTCAAGAAGCAGTTCGGTCAGCGTCTGATGGGCGAAGCCATGCAGGAGAGCATCGACGGCGCCATGTCGAAGCACTTCGAGGAGTCGGGCGACCGCCCTGCCATGCAGCCCAAGATCGAGATGACCAACGAAGACTGGAAGGAAGGCGACGACGTCGAGGTCGCGCTGTCCTATGAGGCGCTTCCCGATGTGCCCGAGGTCGATTTCTCCGGCGTGAAGATCGAGCGTCTGGTCGTCGAGCCCGCCGAGGCCGACGTCAACGAAGCGCTCGAAAGCCTTGCCGGCAGCGCGCAGACTTTTGAGGCCAAAGACGGCGAAGCCGCCGATGGGGATCAGGTTGTCATCGACTTCCTGGGCCGCGTCGACGGCGAACCCTTCGAGGGCGGTGCCGCCGAGGATTACCCCCTCGTGCTCGGTTCCAACTCCTTCATCCCGGGCTTCGAAGAGCAACTGGTCGGCACCAAGGCCGGTGACAGCAAGGATGTCGAGGTGTCCTTCCCGGAGGAATACCAGGCCGAGCATCTGGCGGGCAAAGCCGCCGTTTTCGAGTGCACCATCAAAGAGGTGAAGGCCCCCGCCGAAGCCAAGATCGACGATGAGCTGGCCAAGCAGTTCGGTGCCGAGGATCTGGCCGCGTTGACCGGCCAGATCTCGGAGCGTCTGGGTCAGGAATATCAGGGTGCCGCGCGACAGGTGATCAAGCGCCAACTGCTCGATCAACTGGACGGTCTGGTGACCTTTGACCTGCCGCCCTCGTTGGTCGAGGCCGAGGCAAGCCAGATCGCGCACCAACTGTGGCACGAGGAAAACCCCGACGTCCAGGGTCACGACCACGCCAAGATCGAACCCACCGACGAGCATAACGCCTTGGCCCAACGCCGCGTGCGCCTTGGCCTTCTGCTTGCCGAACTCGGCCAGAAGGAAGGCGTCGAAGTGACCGATGCCGAGATGACCCAGGCGATCATGAACCAGGCCCGTCAGTATCCGGGTCAGGAGCGGGAGTTCTTTCAGTTCATCCAGCAGAACCAGCAGGCTCAGCAGCAGCTGCGCGCCCCGCTGTTCGAGGACAAGGTCATTGACCTGATCCTGGAGCGGGCCGAAGTCACCGACAAGTCGGTCACCAAGGAAGAGCTGCAGGCCGAGGTCGAGAAGCTCGAAGACGCATAAGACGTATCGCGCGGCGCAAGGCCGCTGCGGAGAAGATGAAGGGCACCCGGACGGGTGCCCTTTTTCGTATCAGCCGCCCGGTGTCACATGCAGGACCGACCCATTGCCAGAGTCGATCAGCACCAGAAAACTGCCGTCCGCCAGGACTTCGATGTCCCGCACCCGGCCCACGTCGCGCAGCAGGCGCTCCTCCTCCACGACCACGCCGTCGTCCAGCGACAACCTCACCACGCCGCCGGGGTTCAGCGAGGATGCCAGGATGTCGCCGTTCCAATCGCCGAACGCCGCGCCCGCGTGAAAGGCCATGCCCCCCGGTGCGATCACGGGGTCCCAGAAATAGACCGGTTGCTCCAACCCCTCGCGGACGGCGTCGCCGGACCCGATGGCCCCACCGCGATACCGTTCGCCGTAACTGATGACCGGCCAGCCGTAGTTCAGGCCCGGTTCCGGTCGGTTCAACTCATCCCCACCCTTGGGTCCGTGTTCGATGGTCCAGAGCGTGCCATCGGCATCCACAGCCGCGCCCTGAATGTTGCGATGTCCCAAGGACCAGATCGTATCGATCGCCCCCGCCACCCCGACGAACGGATTGTCGGCAGGCACCGACCCATCGCGGTTGACGCGGATCACCTTTCCATAGGTCTTGTCCAGGTCCTGCGCGAACAGCCGCTCCTGCTCCGATGAATGCTCGCCCGTGGTCACCGCGACGGTGCCGTCGGCCAGAAAGACGACGCGGCTGCCAAAATGCATCGGATTGCGCGAGGCGGGGGCCTGGACGAAGATGTCCTTGACGTCGGCGAGACCACTCAGATCCTTGGCCAGGACACCCCGTGCCGCGGCGGTGGCGCTGCCGCCTTCGACAGGTTTGGCATAGGTCAGATAGACCTCGCGCGTCGACGCAAAATCGGGCGCCAGGGCCACGTCCAACAGGCCGCCTTGCCGCGCGGCCAGCACCTCGGGGGTGCCGGACAGGGGGGGCGATAGCGTGCCGTCGGGTGCCAGATGGCGCAGCCGTCCTGGGCGTTCCGTCACCAACCAACCCGCGTCCCCCGGCAGGGTCGCAATGCCCCAGGGATGTTCCAGCCCGCCCGCCAGACGCTCCATGTTCAGTGTCACGTCGGACGGGGTCAGCGGTGCGCGGAACTGCTCGCGGAAGGCGGGCGGGAAATCGGTGTTTTGTGGGCCCCAGTCAAAGTCCTGCGCCGCGACCCCCATAGGGGCGAGCGCGAGGATCAGGGCAGGGGGCATGGCTATGGGGCGCATCGGCAATCTCCGGTTGCAGGGCATGACACATAGCTAGTGCAGGCATCGCACCGGTCACCTCACCTCTGCGTCAGTGCTGGACCTGAGGACCTGCAGGGGGCAAACAGGATCCGCCCGCAAGATCCCCGGAGGTGCCGATGGCCAACCCTCTCTACGACCGACTTTTCGGCCGACACGCCGGGCGGGACGCCCCCTTTGTGCATTTGTCGGACGAGCGCCGCATCAGCTATGCGGATTTCCATACGATGGCCGGGCGCTTTGCGTCGGCGCTGACGGCGATGGGTTTGAACCCCGGCGACCGGGTCGCCGTGCAGATCGAAAAATCCGTGGAGGCGCTGGCGCTCTATGCGGCCTGCGTCCGCGCGGGGTTGGTGTTTCTGCCGCTGAATACCGCCTATACGCCGGAGGAATTGGGGTACTTCGTCCGCGATTCCGGCGCGGCGCTTTTGGTGTGCGATCCGGGTCGGGCGGCGGCCCTGTCCGCGCTGAATGCGCCACGCCTGGAAACCCTGTCGGGCGATGGCAAAGGCACCCTGGCTCTGGCCGCAGCGGGCGCAAATCCGGGCTTCGACACTCTCGACCGAACCTCGGACGACCTGGCGGCGATCCTTTACACGTCGGGCACGACGGGCCGATCCAAGGGCGCGATGCTGAGCCAGGAAAACCTGCTGTCGAACGCGTTGACCCTGGCCCGGGCCTGGCGTTTCACCTCAGACGACACGCTGCTGCATGCGCTGCCGATCTTTCACACCCATGGTCTGTTCGTGGCGACCAATGTGGTTCTGGCCACGGGTGGCGCGATGATCCTGCTGCCGAAATTCGACGCGGGGGCCCTGATCGACGCGATGCCCCGTGCGACCGCCTTGATGGGGGTGCCGACCTTTTATACCCGGTTGCTGGACGACCCGCGATTCACCGGGGATCTGGTCGCGCATATGCGGCTGTTCACCTCCGGCTCTGCGCCGATGCTGGCCGAGACGCATCGCCAGTTCACCGACCGGACAGGCCACCGTATCCTGGAACGTTACGGCATGACCGAAACGAACATGTCGACATCGAACCCCTACGACGGCGACCGCCGCCCCGGCACCGTGGGTCTGCCCTTGCCGGGGGTAGAGCTGCGGATCATGGCGGATGGGGCACCGGTCCCACCGGGTGAAACGGGAACGATCGAGGTGCGCGGGCCGAACGTCTTCAAGGGGTATTGGAACATGCCGGAAAAGACGGCGGAGGAGTTGCGGCCCGACGGTTGGTTCGTGACCGGCGACCTGGCCACGCAAGAGCCGGATGGCTACGTCACCATCGTCGGGCGTGGCAAGGATCTGATCATCTCCGGCGGGTTCAACATCTACCCGAAAGAGCTGGAGCTGCTGCTGGACGTCCAGCCCGGTGTCCTTGAATCCGCTGTCATCGGCGCGCCTCACCCCGATTTCGGAGAAGCTCCGATCGGGGTGCTGGTCGCTGAACCGGGCGCCACCCTGAACCTGGAGCAGATCGCGGCAGAGGTTGGACGGCGCCTTGCCCGCTACAAGCACCCCGCCCGCTACGAGGTCGTGAGCGAGCTGCCGCGCAACACCATGGGCAAGGTCCAGAAGGCCGCATTGCGCGACCGCTACCGCGCGGCGCTGACGGGCTAGGGGGCTGCCCAGACAGTATCGGGTTGAGTTTGGTGCCCCTTGAGGGCCAAGCGCCTGCCCTTCGACAGGGGGACCAACATTGCCTGCGGGGGGCCGGGGGCCGTGCCCCCGGCGGATCGGCCCGCAGGGCCGACACCTTACATCGTCATGCGGAACCGCAAGAACCCCGCGTCAGAGACGCCGGCCTCTTCCAGAGAGACACCCGGCACGCCGTCAGCATAGGAGGCCCCGCCCGGTCCAGTTTCGAAGATCGCGGTCGTGCCCTCCATCGGGACAAAGGACCAGTTGCCGTCCGCCGAGGGGCTGATGGTGCCCTGTTCGACGATGTAGCGGACGATCACGTCGCGGTTGGTGTCCGGCGCCTCCAGGATGATCGTCGATCCGTCGGCTCCGGGGAAAGATCCACCGCCAGAGGCGCGGTAGTTGTTGGTGGCGATCACGAATTCTGCGGTCATGTCCAGCGGCGCGCCGTCGTAAGTCAGATCCACGATGCGGTTTGCCCCCGCGTTCACCACCGCCCCGTCACGGTCGAAGCGGGCAGGCTGCGACAGGTCGATGCGATAGCTGACCCCGTCGATGACGTCGAAGTTGTAGCTGGGGAAATCCGGGTTCAGCAGGATCGCGTCCTGGGCCCCGGCCTCGACCTGGTTGAACATGCCAGCCGAACGTTCCAGCCAATCCTTGACCTGCTGGCCCGTGACCTTCACGGCGCGCACCGTGTTCGGATACAGGTACAGGTCCGCCACGTTGCGGATCGCCACGTCGCCTGCCGGGACGTCGGTGAAATACTCCGGCCCGCCCCGGCCACCGGCCTTGAACGGTGCGGCCGCCGACAGGATCGGCAGGCCCGCGTGTTCGGTGCCGGCCAGCAGCTGCTCGACGTACCATTTCTGCGCGATGGATACGATCTGGACCGAGGGGTCATCGGCCACCAGCGCGAAATAGGAATGCAACGGCGCGTCGGTCTTGCCCACGGCGCGGCGGACGTAGGCCAGCGTGTCGTCGTGATCTTTCTGCGTGGCGGCCAGAACCTCCGCGTTGCTTTCGACCTGCGGCTGCCAGGACCGATCCTCCTGCCGGATGGCGATGGGCCGCAGCTCCTGCTCGGAGGCGGCAATACGCCAGCCGCTGCCATCGCGTTCCAGCATCAGGTCGATCAGCCCCATGTGAGACCCCCAGAAACCGGGCATCACAGCGGGCTTGCCGTGGATCGTGCCGGCGGCGGCATCGACGCCCTCGATCCCCTCATAGGCGCTGCCGGGGAATTCGCGGTGGTGGTGGCCGGTCAGGACGACGTCGATACCGGGCACAGCGGCCAGCGGGATCGAGGCGTTTTCCATCATGTCCTCGTGCTGCGCCGCGCCGATGCCCGAGTGCGACAAAGCGATGACAATGTCGGCCCCCTGTTCCTTCATCTGGGGGACATAGGCTTCGGCGGCGGCGACGATGTCGCGCACGGTGACGTTGCCTTCCAGATGGCGGCGGTCCCACTGCATGATCTGCGGGGGCGTAAAGCCGATGATCCCGATCTTGATCGGATGCTCGGCCCCTGCGCCGTCGGTCAGGGTGCGGTCCAGAATGGCATAGGGTGGGACCAGGGTGGTGTCGTCGGTGATCGACGCGCCCGCCTCCTTCACGACGTTGGCAAGAACAACGGGGAACCCGGCACCGGCCAGGGATTTCATCAGGAAATCAAGACCGTAGTTGAATTCATGGTTGCCCACGGTGGCCCCGTCGAAACCAACGGTGTTCATGGCGGCAATGACCGGGTGCAGGTCGCCTTCTTTCATGCCCCGTTCGTAAGCGATGTAGTCGCCCATCGGGTTGCCCTGCAGAAAATCGCCATTGTCGAGCACCAGCGCATTGCCGCTTTCGGCGCGCACGTTTTCGATCAGGGCGGCGGTGCGGGCCAGGCCGACGGTGTCCACCTCCCGGTCGCCATAATAGTCGTAGGGCCAGACGTGGACGTGCAGGTCGGTCGTTTCGCAGATCCGCAGATGCGCCTGACCGGCCTGGGCGCGGGCGGCAAAGGGATGGACAATGACCAGACCGGTGGCGGCGGTGCTGGCGAGAAAGTCGCGGCGTGTAAGGGGCATGGCAGGTCTCCGGCAAGGTGATTCCGCCGCCATGTTACGCCCTAAGATGACGTGCGCACGACATTTCCTTGCGTCAGCCCAATCAGAGCGCGCCGCGGGTCAAGTCCGTGGTCGGGCCGCTGCCTCCAATGCCAGGATGTCCGTCGCAGGCAACTGCGACAGGCGGACCCGCGTCTCGGCCGGGATCAGCCCGCGCAATTGCAGATCCAGATACCGCAGACAGCAAACCCGCAGGAAGGACGTGAAATTGCCGATGTCATGCCCGGCATCCAGGCTCTCGTTGTAGAGCCGGTGGAGGAGTTGCGGGACGCTCAGGTCGTCCCGCGCGCCGATGGCCTCCAACACCTGCCAGAACAGCGCCTCCAACCGGACGGAGGTGACCATGCCGTCCATGCGAAACGACCGCGTTTGCGGTGTCCACTGCGCGGGATCGGCGTCGATGAACAGCTGGCACATGGCAAGGCCCCCTTAGCGGCCGAGACGTTCCTTTACGTCGGCGGCAAAGTCTTCGTAGCGGCGCAGGCTCTTGACCTCTACCTGAACGTGGTTGCCCATCTTCTGCATGATCGGCAGGTCGAACAGAATCCGGTCCAGATCGTCCGGCGTCTCGACGTCCACGATGGCCAGAACCTTGCGCTCGCCCACCACCTTCCACAGGTCGCGCACGACGCCTGCGGATTTGGCCCCAAGGGCGGCGTCCGCCTCTTCGGCCCAGACGCCCAGCAGGCCCTGCTGTGCCATGGTGGAATCGTATTCAACGGTGAAATCAAGTCTATAGAGCATCTTATCCCCTCCCAAGGATGTGGTGATGTCAGGTAAAGCGGCCCAGGCGGGCCATGACCTCGATCTGATAGCCATCGGGGTCGGCAACGAAAAAGAACCGGGCAAAGGGGGCGCCGTCGCGGTCAAAATCGACGATCTTGCGCGGGGCGGCCCCCATGTCGGTCAGCCGCGCGTGCGTGTCTTCCAGATCGTCGACGACAAGGGCCAGGTGGCCGTAGCCGTCGCCCAGATCATAGGGTTCCGTCTGGCTGTCGTTGATCGTCAACTCCAACTCGAACCCGCCGGGTTCTGACGCCATGTAGATCAGCGTGAAACCGTCGAACGGAAACCGCCCGACGATCTTCAACCCGAACGCCGCCTCGTAGAACGCGACGGAGCGCGCTTCTTCGAGGACCCGGATCATGCTGTGAGCTAGTTTGGTCATTCTGTCCTCCCTCATCGCCTGGATAGCAGGCCTGCGGGCGCAACGGGTATTACGTCCTTAATACGCGCGACTTTCGTAGTCCGGTGGCCTTGCGGACCGGTCTGGTCCGGCCGACTGCTACGCCTCGCGCTTGCGCGCCACGGTGACAACTTGCGTAATGGTGAAGAAAAACCGTCCGTCACGGTCCAGCGCAAACTGCTCATCGAACCAGGCCTGCGCCACCTTCTCGGGGACCTCGCCGCTGCTGACGGCAAAGGCGCGCATGAGATGCAGCATCGTCATCGCCAGTCCATCCGGCTTTAGCCGATGGTCCACAAAAGGTACCGGCACCTGAGACGTTACCTCATGTCCCTGCGCGCGGATCAATCCGGGCAGTAGGGCGGGCACCTCGCCGCAGGTGAAATGGCCATCCCAGGCGCTACGTACCCGCGACATCCGTTCATGATCGTCGCTGTGCCAGGAAAAGGTGCCGAAATGCAGGTCAGCGATGACGAGCCGGCCACCCGGTCGGATGCAGCGCAGCGCGTCGGCCACTGCGGCATCCAGATCGTCCAGATACTCGAAAACCTGAACCGAAACGGCCCCGTCCGCGACGCCGTCTGGCACCGGTAGGGCATCGGCGCGTCCCGCGAGGATCTCGATCTGCGGCGTATCGGCATTACGCGCGCGCGCCAGGCTTCGCATGTCGTCGCTTGGATCGATCCCGATGATCCGTCCTTCTGTCCCTACGGCACGGGCCAGTTCTTCGGCCAGCAAACCGCTGCCGCATCCGATGTCCAACAGCGTCTCGCCCGGGAGAGGTGTCAGCGCGTCGAAAGAGGCGCGTCTGCGCCGGGTCATGTCGGCCCCCTGATAGGCCGTATCCAATAATCGCGCCGTGTCCGCGTCGAAGGTCAGCATCGTTGGCCCCCCTTTGGGTCCGAACTGTCAGCGTACCACAAATGCGGATCTTCTGCGCGCATACGAAAAAGGCCGCCCCGAAGGGCGGCCTTTAATCTTAGTCGTCGGAGGCGATCAGACGGGCTGATCGTCGCCGCTGTTGCCTTCGGGCGTGTCGACCGGGCCGGCGTCGTCGAATTCATCGGCAGCGCCGCCGATGTCGTCGAACAGGTTCGAAATCTCGAACTCGGCGGCAGCCTCTTCTTCGGCGGCCAGTTCCTGGATGGACTTGCCCGCGGCCTGAAGCTCGGCCTCTTCGGCGGAACGCGCGACGTTCAGCTCGATCTCGACCTCGACTTCGGGGTGCAGGATCACGGTGACCTTGTGCAGGCCCAGGTCCTTGATCGGGGCCTGAAGGGCGACCTGAGCGCGGCTGACGGTGAACCCGCCATCGGTCGCGGCTTCGGCGGCGTCACGGGTGGTGACAGAGCCATAGAGCGCGCCCGAGTCGGAGGCCTGCCGGATGATGACGAACTGCTCGCCGTCCAGCTTGGCGCCCAGCGCCTCGGCCTCTTTTTTGGTTTCCAGGTTGTCGGCTTCCAGCTGGGACTTGCGCCCCTCGAAAGCGGCGACATTCGCCTCGGACGCGGTCAGCGCCTTGCCCTGCGGCAGCAGGAAGTTGCGCGCATAGCCGGGCTTGACGTCGACGACGTCGCCCATCTGGCCCAGCTTGGCCACGCGTTCCAGAAGGATCAGTTGCATGTGCTCGTCTCCTTATTTCACGGCGTAGGGCAGCAGGGCGAGGAACCGGGCGCGCTTGATCGCACGGGCGAGGCGACGCTGGTTCTTGGCCGAAACGGCGGTGATACGGGCCGGGACGATCTTGCCACGCTCAGAGATGTAACGCTGAAGCAGGCGCGTGTCCTTGTAGTCGATCTTCGGGGCGTTGGGGCCATCGAAGGGATCGGTCTTGCGACGGCGGAAGAAGGGTTTGGCAGCCATTGTCCGGTCTCCTTATCGACGTTCGCGGCGCTCGGAGCGCTCGTCACGTTTCTGCATCTGGACCGAGGGGCCCTCTTCGTGGGCGTCGACCTTGACGGTCAGGACGCGCATCACGTCGTCGTGCAGACGGGCCAGACGCTCCATCTCCTGCACGGCGGCCGAAGGGGCGTCGGTGCGCAGGAAGGCGTAGTGGCCCTTGCGATTCTTGTTGATCTTGTAGGCCATGGTCTTCACGCCCCAATACTCGCTTTCGACGACGGTGCCGCCGTTGTCCGCGAGAACGGTGCTGAAGTGTTCGACAAGGCCTTCGGCCTGCGCGTTGGACAGATCCTGACGCGCGATCATGACATGCTCATAGAGCGGCATGTGAGCTCCTGTTTTTCTATCGCGTGTTTCATAGTCCGGACTAGAACCCGCCGCCCGGACACGAGAGGCCACGCAGAACATTCGTCTGGCGGGATGGGCGGGGTATAGCGATCCGGGGGAAGGGCGCAAGGGGGCGCAGACCGGTTTGGAGCAGGCATCCATCGACGGGCCCGGCGGGGGCGACAGGCAGGGGCGTGGCGGCGGTCAGGCCAACGGTGCCCTGCATCACGTCGCGGCGCGCTTACGCACAGAACCTGTTTGCGGATCGGTCTTGGTCTTTTTTGCTGCACGGTCAATCTGTCACCCATCGTAACCCACCCCACCGGAGCCTTCCATGACCCGTTTTCCCGCGCTGACCCTCGCCGCAGCCCTGCTCTCCTCGCCCGCTCTCGCCAGCGATGTGGGCGGCAGCTACACGCTGGACCCCAGCCACAGCCAGATCGTGTTCAGCTACAGCCACCTGGGGTTTTCGACGACCTTCGGCATGTTCTCGGGTTTTGAGGGTACCATCGACTACGATGCCGCCACCCCCGAAAATTCGTCGGTAATCGTCTCCATGCCGACGCTGTCGATGTTCACCGGTTGGGAACAGCGCGACGCGCATTTCACCTCGCCCGACTTTCTGGATGCAGCCGCCAACGACACGGTCACCTTCACCTCGACCGGGATCGAAGTCACCGGCGAATATACCGCGCTGATCACCGGCGACCTGACGCTGGGCGGCGTGACCAAGCCGGTCGTTCTGGACGCCAAGCTGAACCAGGCCGCCAACCATCCCCAGGCCAACGCCCCGTGGATCGGCTTTGATGCGACGACGACGCTGCTGCGCTCCGACTTCGATGCCGGCGCCTTTGCGCCCTTCGTATCTGACGAAGTCGAGGTGCGGATTTCGATCGAGGCCCAAAAAGTCGAGGGCTGATCCCCCGTCTGCGTCTGGCAAAGGGCGGCCCATTCGGGTGGCCCTTCTGCATTTTTCGAGGGGCGGCATGCGCATTTCGGCAATTTCCCCCTCAGGAATGCATGGGTACCTGGTGGTCAACCAACCTGATGCCAGAGCTCATGACAGTCTACGACCCGATCCCCCCGCTTCCCATTCGCATTGTCGCGCGCCGTTTCGGCGGGTGGCACGTGTCGATCACCCGCGCCGCGCCGCCTGTGCAACACCTCAAGCAAAGCTATGACGCCGTCGCCCCCCGGTGGGACCGGATCATGCGCCGCACCGACAGTCGCGCCGCCTATCGCGCCCTGCTGGCGGCGGATGTCGGGGTGGCGCGTTTGCCGTCTGATGCGCCCGTCCTGGATTGCGGGGCGGGGACGGGGGCGCTGTCGCTTGCGCTGTGGAAGATACGGGGTGGGCCGCAGGGCCAGGTGGCCTGCGATCTGTCTGCGGCCATGCGCGACGCGGCCCGCGCCGCCTTTCGGGCCCATGGCGCGCGGATTGGGGTCGACGCGGGCGATATCACGGCCTTGCCCTATGCAGACGATCGCTTTGCCCTGACCATGGCCGCGCATGTGTGCGAACACCTGCCCGATCCGGTGGACGCTCTGGCAGAAATGGCCCGCGTCACCCGCCCCGGTGGACAGGTCCTGGTCGTGATGACCCGCGACGGCCTGGCCGGGCGACTGATCCAGGCCCGCTGGGCGACCCATGTGGTGACCCCGGACATGGGACGCGCGATAATGCGGCAGGCCGGGCTGACCCGGGTCACCAGTCGCGCGGCACCGGCCATCGGCGGGCTGGCCCGGCGGTCGGTGGTCCTGTCGGGATACGTCCCGGACGCGGGTGCGCGGGTGTAATCGCAGGTTCCGGGTCGCGGGCACGGGGCCTGCCGCGCCATCAGCGGGGCACAGCAACCGGAGACCCCCGATGAGAATCCTGCCCCTCGATCCCGCCCTGACCCGCCACCTGCGCGCTGGTGGTCCTGATGCCAACGGCCAATCCGCCGAGCGGCACCATTCGGACGGGTCGGGCGCGCCCTGCCGATCCTGTCTGCAAGACATTGCGGCGGGGGAAGAGATGCTGATCTGCGCGCTGTGCCCCTTTCCGGCGATGCAGCCCTATGCGGAAACCGGTCCGATCTTCCTGCATGCCGCTGACTGCCCCCCTGGGACGCCGACGGTCTGCCGCCGATCTTCACAACGTCGCCGGACTACTTGATCAAGGGCTACACCCAGGATCACCGCATTCGCTATGGCACCGGTGCGGTGGTCCCTGCCGCCACGCTCGCGCAGGACATAGCGGCCCGACTGGCCCGGCCAGAGGTGGCTTTTGTCGACATCCGGTCGTCGCGGAACAACTGCTTTCAGGCCCGCGCGGTCTCGGAAAGCTGACCTGGCAGGGAACAGGGGCGCATCTGCAGCGTTATTCGCGTACGAGGGGCAGATATTGGATATCCTGGCGATCCCTTCCACATGAGCGGATGGCGAACCACCGCCATTCGAGTCAAGACTAAGGAGGTCGTCCATGACCCGCACTCTCCGCAACATTCCGGCATTGATGGCCAGCGTGGCTTTGGCCCTGCCACCGCTCAGCCTGCCGGTCGCGGCGCAGCAGCCCACCGATGTGGGCGTTCTTGATCAATGCGAGATGCAGCACGGTCCTGACAACACGCAGACCCTCCTCGATTGTGTGAACGCCCGGCTGCAGGGCACCGGCGTGCCCCGCCAGCAAGCGGTCGATCGCGCCAATGCCCTACGCGCAGAGATCAACACCCGCCGGGGTCAGCCGGCTGCGCGCCCGCAGATCGACGATCTGGCGGTTCTGGACCGTTGCGAGGGCGAAAACGGAGCCAACACGCAGGCGGTGATCGATTGCGTGAACGGGCGGCTTCAGGGGGCGGGCATTCCACGGGACGAAGCAGTAGAGCGGGCGAATGGCCTGCGAGACGACCTGCAAGCCCGCGTCGACGCCCGTGCGGCCGAGGTGCGCCGTCAGGAAGAAGCCCGCCAGGCCGCCGAAGCGCAGCGCGCCGCCGAAGCGGAGCGTCAACGCCAAGCCGAAGCGCGACGCCAACAAGAGGCCGATGCCGAACGCCAGCGTCAAGCCGAAGCCGCCCGGCAACAAGACGCCGAGGCAGAGCGTCAGCGCCAGGCCGTCGCCGCGCGCGACGCGGATATGCAGGCGCTTGACCTGTGCGAAGACCGGCACGGGCTGGATAACACCCAGGTCGTGATCGATTGCGTCAATGGCCGGTTGCAAACGCTGGGTGTGGCCCGCGCCACTGCGGTCGAGCGTGCCAATGGCCTGCGCTCCACCTTGCAGGACCGTGCCGCCGCGAATGCCGCCGCCGAAGCGGCGCGTGGTCCCGACGATGTCGCGATCCTGGACAATTGCGCGGCGCGGCATGGGGCAGGGAACACCCAGACGGTCATCGATTGTGCCAACGCTCGGCTGCAGGCTGCGGGCGTGCCGCGCGCCGATGCCGTCGACCGCGCCAATGCATTGCGCGGCGTGTTGGCCGCGCGCACGGCCGACGGCGCACCCGACAGCCGCATCGCCGAAGAAGTGGCGCGCCGTGGCGTGCCGGAGCTTACCGAAGAACAACGCCGGGCTGCCCGACAGGCTGGTGATGCGCTGGACGGTCGCAACGTCGAGGCCGCGACCCGGCGCGGCGGCGGCAGCGTTTCCGAACAGACGGTGGATTCGGGCGACGTCCGGTCTTCTGCCGAAGACTTCCGCACCGGGGCCGTGGTGACCGACGAGGGTGGCCTGTCGAACGTCGAGAAATTCGCGCTGGGGGCACTTGGCGCACTGGCTGTCGGGACCATCCTGAACAACCGCAACCGCGTTGTGTCCAATTCCGGCGATCGTGTGGTGGTGCAGCGCGAAGACGGCGATCTTCAGATCCTGAAGGATGACGATACCCTGCTGCGTCAGGAAGGGGCCAATGTCCGCACCGAAAGCTTCGACGACGGCTCTACCCGGACGATCGTCACGCGCGACGATGGCAGCCAGGTCATCACCATTCGCGACGCATCCCTGCGGGTGCTGCGCCGGGTGCTGATCCAGACCGACGGCTCGGAATATACGCTGATCGATGACACCGCCGAGGTGGCACCGGTCGACGTTTCACAGCTGCCTGCCGCGCCGCTGGTATCGACCCGGCCGTCGACCCGTGCCGGTGATGATCCCCTGCGCGAGGCGCTGCGCCGCGAAGCCGGGATCGACCGTCGCTTCAGCCTCAGCCAGGTGCGCAACATCGCCCAGGTCCGGGCCCTGGCCCCTGCGTTCGAGGTGGAAAGCGTGACCTTCGCCAGCGGCTCTGCGGCGATCACGCCGGAACAGGCGGGCAATCTGACCGGGCTGGCGCGCGAGGTGCTGGACCTGATCCGTGACAACCCGCGCGAGGTCTTCCTGGTCGAGGGGCACACCGATGCCGTGGGCGACGCCGCCTATAACCTGGCCTTGTCGGACCGCCGGGCAGAGACCTTGGCCCTGGCGCTGAACGAATACTTCGGCGTGCCGGTCGAGAACATGGTCGTGCAAGGCTACGGAGAGGAATTCCTGCTGATCCCGACCCTGGAGGATGAGCGCGCCAACCGCCGCGCGACCGTGCGCCAGATCACCGGTTTGCTGCAGACCGCTGCCGCCAACTGATCTGCGGCGCATCGGCCCTTGTGGCCCCCGGACCCCTCCGCCATCCTCGCATGGCGGAGGGGTTTTTCATGCAGACGACCATCATCGACGACGCGCCGCGCGCCGCCCTGGATTGGCACAGGGCCGGGCATGGCGCTGTGCTGGCCACCGTCATCGACACCTGGGGCAGCGCCCCGCGTCCGCGCGGCGCGCAACTGGCCGTTTCGGGCCAGGCAGAGCTGGTCGGCTCCGTCTCTGGGGGCTGCGTCGAGGGGGCGGTCGTGGCCGAAGCGATGGACGTTCTGTCCAGCGGGCGGCACCGGGTGCTAGAATTTGGTGTCAGCGACGACGACGCCTTTTCCGTTGGGCTCGCCTGTGGGGGGCGCATTCGAATCTTGCTGCAACCGGTGGGCGGCAGCCTGTCCGAGGCGTTGCTGTCCGATCTCGTGGCCCGCCGGGCGGCAGGTCAGGCCGTGGGGCAGGTGGTCGACGTGGACACCGGGGCGACCCGCCTGACCGACGATGTGTCCGACCGGTTGCGCACCGATCGCAGCGACTTCGAGGCCGATGGCCACCATTTTGTCACCCTGCACGCGCCGCCCCTGCGATTGGCCGTCGTGGGGGGCGTGCACATTGCCCAGGCACTGGTGCCCATGGCGCGGATCGCGGGCTACGCGGTGACGGTCATCGACCCGCGCGAGGCCTTTGCCTCGGCCGCCCGATTTCCGGACACGACGCTGGTCCACGACTGGCCCGACGTGGCGATGCAGGCCTTCGCCCCGGACCCCCGCAGCGCCATCGTCCTGTTGACCCACGACCCCAAGCTGGACGATCCGGCCCTGATGGTCGCGCTTGCCAGCCAGGCGTTCTACGTCGGCGCGCTCGGCTCTCGGCGGACCCACGCCAAGCGGGTGGAGCGGCTGCAGGTGGCCGGTCTGTCCCCCGACCAGATCGCGCGCATCGACGCGCCCGTCGGCCTGTCCATCGGCGCGCGCAGCCCGGCCGAGATCGCGGTCTCGGTCCTTGCCGGTATGACCGCGACCCTGCGACAGGGTTAACCTGCCGCCGAAACGGGCGCCGCCCAAGCGATGGGCGCGGAACCTGAGACCATCGGTTCCATTCACGGCGTAACCCGAGGTGATCCTGCAAAGATCCGGGTTTTTACTTGGCAGTTCGAAATGGATAAAATACCTGTTCTCACGGATGGAAAGCTGTGCTTTTGTGCCGCAGCAAATTCAGAGGGCCGCATGCAGCCAGTCACGATGACCGTCAACGGAGAAACCCGGACCGCAGAGGCGGAGGGACGCACTTTGTTGGTGGATTGGCTGCGCGACGGGCTGGGCCTGACGGGCACGCATGTGGGCTGCGACACCTCGCAATGCGGTGCCTGCATCGTCCACGTGGATGGCGCGCCGGTCAAGGCCTGCACCGCCTTCGCGGCGGAATTCGACGGCAGCGAGATCACCACGATCGAGGGTTTGGCAAACCCCGATGGCACGCTGCACGCGGTTCAGGACGCATTTCGGCAGTACCACGGTCTGCAATGCGGCTTTTGCACGCCCGGCATGGTCATGTCCGCCGTGGCCCTGCTCAAAGAGACGCCAAAACCGACCGAGGCTCAGGTGCGTCACGCGCTGGAAGGCAATATCTGCCGCTGCACGGGATACCACAACATCGTCAAGGCGGTCCTCGCGGCCTCTGGCCAGGCGGTGACACCGGTGGCTGCTGCGTAGGCGCGGTCGCAGGGTAGGGGCCGGTCGCTCGCACGGCTGCAGCCCCCGGGGGCGCGGAAGGGAGGAGCCGCGCCCCTGTATCTTTCCCGCAAGGTCGTTGGGGCTCGACCAGGGCCCGTCATCGGGTCAAGATGCCCGCAGTCGG
Organism: Jannaschia sp. M317; assembly: GCF_025141175.1. Classification (NCBI taxonomy): domain Bacteria; kingdom Pseudomonadati; phylum Pseudomonadota; class Alphaproteobacteria; order Rhodobacterales; family Roseobacteraceae; genus Jannaschia; species Jannaschia sp. M317. Next base: position 1,950,245 of record NZ_CP081155.1, read on the forward strand.
AGACGGGCGAGGACCAGATGTACGAATTCGAACTCAAGAGACCGCGCAATATGACGGACGCCTTGCAGGCGTTGGCCGCCGAGGACGCGCAGATCCTGGGCGGGGGGCAGACGCTGATTCCGACGATGAAGGCGCGGCTGTCCATGACCGAAACCCTTGTGGCGCTGTCCGGGATCGAGGACATCAAGGGCGTGTGTCGCGACGATGCGGGCCGGGTCTGCATCGGCGGTGGCACGACCCACGCGGCGGTGGCCCGCGCCTGCGCCGACAGCTATCCGGCCCTCGCATCTCTGGCGGGTCGGATCGGGGACCCGGCTGTGCGCACGCGAGGCACGATCGGCGGGTCGCTTGCCAACAACGACCCCTCTGCGTGCTGGCCTGCGGCGGCGCTGGCGTCGGGGGCGACGGTGGTGACCCACCTGCGAAAGATCGCGGCAGAAGATTATTTCCAAGGCATGTTCGCCACGGCTCTCGATGATGCAGAGATCATCACCGAGGTCTGCTTTCCGGTACCTGTCCGGGCGGCCTATGAGAAATTCATCCAGCCTGCCTCGCGCTTTCCGCTGGTGGCTGTCTTTGTAGCGCAGTTCGATGATGCCGTGCGCGTGGCCGTGACCGGGGCCGCCGCCGACGGTGTGTTTCGCTGGACCGCGGCAGAGACGGCGCTGACAACGCAATTCGCGCCCGGCGCATTGGACGGTGTGGCGCTGCCGGATGCGGGCGACATGTTGTCGGACCTCCATGGGGACGGCAGCTACCGCGCGCATCTTGTGGGCGTGATGACCCGGCGCGCGGTCGTGTCGGCAGGGGGGCAATGAAAAAGGGCACCGCAAAGGGTGCCCTTTCCTGATACTGATCTGGCGGCGCCTAGCGTTGCGACGGGCCGATCATCATGACCATCTGGCGGCCTTCCATTTTGGGGAAGTTCTCCACCTTGCCGATTTCCTTGGTGTCGTCGGCAACCCGTTCCAGCAGTTCGCGTCCCAGGTTCTGGTGCGCCATCTCGCGGCCGCGGAACCGCAGTGTGACCTTCACCTTGTCCCCGTTTTCCAGGAACTTGACCACGTTGCGCATCTTGACGCCGTAATCGTGCGTGTCGGTGTTGGGGCGGAACTTCACCTCCTTCACCTCGATGGTCTTCTGCTTTTTGCGCGCCTCGGCTTCCTTCTTCTGCTGTTCATATTTGAACTTGCCGAAGTCCATGATCTTACACACGGGCGGATTGGCGTTGGGGCTGATCTCGACCAGGTCGAGGCCGGCGTCTTCTGCCATCTGGCGGGCGCGGGCAGGGCTGACGACGCCCACGTTCTCGCCTTCGGCGCCGATCAGGCGAATTTCGACGGCACGGATACGATCGTTGACACGGGGGCCGGTGTCGCGCTGCGGGGGCGCATTGTGGGGTCTGCGGGCGATGGTCGTGGTCCTTTGACTATTCGTATGAGGCCCGCAACTTAGCTTTGATACGCCCGTTCTTCAAGTCGCGAACGGCGGCTGCTTGCCGGATTCAGGGACCTTTCACGCAGCTTTCGCGTTGAAGCGGCACAGGCGTTAGGTCAAGACGCCTACATATGAGAATCGCTGCCGAGGAGACCCGCAGATGTCCCGTAACGTGATCGTCGGACTCGCCGTCCTGGTCGTGGCCGCCCTGGCCTGGATCGTCATTGGCCGCACAACCGTCCCGGACGAGGTCGTCCAGACCCCGGCTCCGGCCGAAGAGGTCATCGAGACCGAAGCCGAAGCCGCCGTCGCGGAAATCGAAGCCGACACCACTGCCACCGCAGAGGCCGTCGAAGAGGCCGCGACCGATGCTGCCGCGACCGTGGAGGAGGCCGCCTCCGATGCCGCCGCTGCAGTTGGTGAGGCCGTGACCGACGCCACCGAGGCCGTCGAAGGCGCCGTGGCCGAAGCCGCTGAGGGGGCCGCCGCCCTGCTTGAGGACGCCGAAGCCGCTGCCGCAGACGCGGCCAACGCCGTCGGCGATGCCCTGGCTGGTGCCACCGAAGAGGCCGGCGACGCCCTTCAGGTGACGGAAGAAGCCGCAGAAGAGGTGGCGACCGACGCGGTCGAAGCGACCGAAGAAGCCGCCGCAGCCGTGACCGAGGAAGCCAGCGAAGCCGCTGCCGCGACCGAGGCTGTTGCCGAAGAAGCCACCGAGGAAGCCGCAGAGGCCGTTGAGGCGACCGAAGCCGCCGCTGAAGAAGCTGCCGCCGAGGTGACCGAGGAGGCCAGCGAAGCCGCTGCCGCGACCGAGGTCGTTGCCGACGAAGCCACCGAAGAAGCCGCAGAGGCCGTTGAGGCGACCGAGGCCGCCGCTGAAGAGGCCGCCGCCGAGGAGGCCGGCGAAGCCGCTGCCGCAACGGACGCCGCTGCCGAAGAAGCCACCGAGGAAGCCGCAGAGGCCGTTGAGGCGACCGAGGCCGCCGCTGAAGAAGCTGCCGCCGAGGTGACCGAGGAAGCCAGCGAAGCCGCTGCCGCAACGGACGCCGCTGTCGAAGAGGCCGCCGACACCACCGAGGCTGTTGAGGTTCCCTCGACCGAGGCAGGCCTGGCTGAGCTGCTCTCTCCGGAGACGTTCTCTGCCGATGCTCTGCTGGGGTACGTGGAACAGTCTGACCTGAACGTCATCGCGAAGACCGCGCTGTCGACCGCGATCGAGCAGGCGCGCAACAATCCCGATCTGGTCCCCGCCGCCATCGAGGCGCTCAAGGCTCAGTTCGGCGTCGAGTAAGTTACGAGTTACCTGTTACCAACGGGCCGCGCCGGGGAAACCTGGCGCGGCCTTTTTTGTTTCGGCCCGGCGATGCGCCGCTCGCTCCTGTCGGAGCCTCGCCCCGCCCGCCGTCCCGCAAACGAAAACGCCCGCGCGGATCTCTCCACGCGGGCGTTCTGGACGGTGAGGCTGCGGTCGTCAGCCGACGAAGGCCTTTTCGACCACGTAGTGTTTGGGGTCGCTGTTCGCGCCTTCTTCCAGGCCGAAGCCTTCGAGGATCGCCTTGATGTCGGTGTTGAGCCCCAGCGAGCCGCAGACCATCGCGCGGTCGGTCTCGGGCGAGATGCCGTCGATCCCCAGATCCCTGAACACGGTGCCATCGGTCAGCAGATCGGTGATCCGGCCCATCTTCGGGCTCTGTTCGCGGGTGGTTGTCGGGTAGTAGGTCAGCTTGGCCAGGGCCTCTTCGCCCAGCAGTTCCTGCATGAGTTCATCGGTGCGCAGGCTGTCGATCAGTTGGCGGCCGTAGTCCAGCTCTGCCACGTCGCGGACGGTATGGGTGATGATGACCTGATCGTAATCCTCAAAGGTCTGCGGGTCGCGCAGCAGGGACGCGAAGGGGGCGAAGCCGGTGCCGGTGGCAAAGAACCACAGGCGCTTGCCCGGCAGCAGGGCGTCATGGACCAGAGTGCCGACGGGCTTGGGCCGCAGGATGATCTGATCGCCCGGCTTGATGTGCTGCAGCCTGGAGGTCAGCGGCCCGTCCTGGACCTTGATCGAATAGAACTCCAGCTCTTCGTCCCAGGACGGCGAGGCAATGGAATAGGCGCGCAGCAATGGCTGTTGCTTGCCGGTCTTGGGGTTCACATCGCCCATCAGCCCGATCATCACGAATTCGCCGGAGCGGAAGCGCAGGCTGGCGGGCCGGGTCACGCGGAACGAGAACAACCGGTCCGTCCAATGGGTCACGGCTGTCACCGTCTGCGCGTCCGGCAGAACGGGCTGGGCGGGGGCTACGGGGGCGGCTGTGGCGTCGGTCACGGGGGAATGCTCGGTCATGTCAGTCATGGGCGCGGGAATGCGCCCCTCCGGGGGGTCTAGTCGTTGATCTGGATCAGGGGAAGGCGGCAGGGTGCCTCAGCCGGTGCGGCGACGCCCCAGGTGATGCTGATAATCGTGGGCCTGCCAGTCGGCGCGGGCCAGCCATTGTGGTTCTGGCTGGCGGGCGGCGAGGGTGTCGTCGATCTCTACCTCGTCGAAGCCGCAGCGACGGGCCATCGCGTATTGGTCGGCCAGGACATGACCCTGGGCCCGCAGGCGCCCGGTATAGCCAGCGCGGCGCAGCTCGCGCGCGATGGAAAACCCGCGCCCGTCGGCGGACGAGGGGAAGGCCACGCGAATGGCGCTCACCTCGGGCAGGCGCGCGATCAACGGGGCCAGGTCCGCGTCGGACGGGACGTCAACGGCCAGCGGGCCGTTGGCAGGCAGGTCGTCCAGCGGGCAAAACCCGTGGTTGAGGTCGTCGGCCCGAAAGCCGGTGTCGGTCACGATGGGCATGTCAGCCTCCGATAGTCTTGCGGCCCGGCGGGCCTGATCTGTTCTGCCTGTCGGGCGGGAATTATCCCGCCACAACAGCGCCGTTGCCACGGACGACGACGCCACCGGCGAAGTGGATGCCGCACTCGGTCTTTTCGTCGCCACGCCAGCGCCCGGCGCGCGGGTCCTCGCCCGGGGCGACCTTGGATGTGCAGGGGCCGCAACCGATCGACGGATAGCCTTGCGCCACCAACGGGTGCCGGGGCAGGCGGTTGTTGGTCATGTAATCGGCGATGTCCGACGGCTCCCAATGGGCCAGCGGGTTGACCTTCAGTTTGCCGGCTTCGGCTTCGAAGAACTGCAATTCGGCGCGCTTGCCGCCCTGATACCGCTTGCGCCCGGTGATCCAGGCATCGAAGCCGCCAAGCGCCCGTTCCAGCGGGGCCGTCTTGCGCAGGGCGCAGCAGGCATCGGTGTCGCGCTGATGCAGGTCGCCTTCCGGGTCGTCGGCGAACAACGCCTCTGTGTCGGGGCGGATGACGCGGACGTCGGACAGGCCCAGCCGGTCGGCCACCTCCCGCTGGTACGTCAGCGTCTCGGGGAACAGCATGCCGGTTTCCAGAAACAACACCGGCCGCGTCCGGTCCATGACCGACAGCATGTGCAACAGCACGACCGATTCCGCGCCGAAGGACGACACCAGCGCGATGTCCCCGACCAGATCGTCGTCAAGCGCCCGGCTCATCACCGCGAAGGCGGAGTGATTGGCATAGGCGTCGTTCAATCCGTCGGCGCGGGCCTTCAACAAGGCGTGGGCATCAAGCGGCATTGGCGTTCTCCTGCGGGTAGAGCGCGGCCTTGAAGGGGGCGGCACCGAGGCGGCGATAGGCGTCGAGGAAGGTTTCCTCGGGCGCATCGCGCAATTCCAGATAGGCAGTCACGAGGCGTTCGATGGCGGGCACGACCTGATCGTAGGCAAAGCCGGGACCGGCCCGTTCCCCGATGGAGGCCGTCTCGGTCCCGTCACCACCAAGGGTGATCTGGTAGTTTTCCACCCCTGCGCGATCCAGCCCCAGAATGCCGATATGGCCGACGTGGTGATGACCGCAGGCGTTGATGCAGCCCGAGATCTTGATCTTCAGCGCGCCGATGTCGTGCTCGATCCCCAGCTCTTCGATGCGGGTGGCGATCTTTTGCGCGACCGGGATGCTGCGCGCGGTGGCCAGCGCGCAATAGTCCATGCCGGGGCAGGCGATGATGTCCGAGGCCAGCCCGACATTCGCCGTCCCCAGGCCCGCGTTCCGCAGGCTGGCGTGGATGGCGGGCAGGTCGGCGCGGCGCACGTGGGGCAGGATGACGTTCTGCTCATGGCTGATCCGCAGCTCGCCATAGGCATGGCGGTCCGCGATATCGGCCAGCAGGCGCATCTGCTCGGCGGTGGCGTCGCCCGGCGTCTGGCCGTGGGCCTTCAGCGAGACGGTGACGATGGCATGATCGGCGCGTTTGTGGGCGACGGTGTTGGTGTCGATCCAGCTTTGCAGGATCGGGTCCACGATCGGCGGCAGGTCCGAGCTGTCGCGGAAGTCGGGTAAGGCGAACTGCGCCTCGATCCCGCGCAGCATTTCCTGATCGACCCCGTCGAACAGCGGCTTCAGCTCGGCAAACCGCGCCTCGACCAGGTCACGGATCGTGTCCACGCCGTTTTCGTGCACGGTGATCTTGATGCGCGCCTTGTACTTGTTATCGCGGCGACCCAGCCGGTTGTAGACGCTGACGATGGCCTCGCAATAGGGCAGCAGGTCTTCGGTCGGAACGAAGTCGCGCAGGGTCTTGCCGATCATCGGCGTCCGGCCCAAACCGCCGCCCACGATGACCTCGAACCCGACCTGACCGTCGCGTTCGACGGCGACCAGCCCGATATCATGCGCACGGGTCACGGCGCGATCATTGGGGGATCCGGTGACGGCGATCTTGAACTTGCGCGGCAGGAACTGAAACTCCGGGTGGTCCGTGGACCATTGGCGCAACAATTCGGCGACCGGACGCGGATCGATGATCTCATCGGCGGCGGCACCCGCGAAATGGTCGGCGGTCACGTTGCGGATCGTGTTGCCCGAGGTCTGGATGGCATGCATCCCCACGGTGCCCAGCCGGTCCAGCATGTCGGGAATGTCGCGCAGCTTGGGCCAGTTGTACTGGATGTTCTGCCGCGTGGTGAAATGGCCGTAGCCCTTGTCGAACTCAGCCGCCAGATCCGCCAGCACCCGCATCTGATCCCCCGACAACGTGCCATAGGGGATCGCCACGCGCAGCATGTAGGCGTGCAGTTGCAGATAGACGCCGTTCATCAGGCGCAGCGGCTTGAATTCATCCTCGGTCAGGGAGCCGTCGATACGGCGGTCCACCTGCGCGCGGAACTGGGCGTTGCGCTCGGCCAGAAAGGCGCGGTCGAAATCGTTGTAGTGATACATCAGACGGCCTCGTGTGCTTTGCCGTGGGCGTAATTGGTGGGGCCGGAGGCGCGGAACGCTTCGCGGAAATGCACCGGCTCGGGACCGGACGCGCTCAGCTTCACGTCGGCCAGATAGACACCGACCACGGTGTCGTGTTGTTGGCTGGCGTCGATCAGGCGGGCCTCGGCGATCGCCTCGTCCTCGTAGACTTCGGCATCGGTCAGGGCGGTGGCCCAGGTATCGTCTGCGGCCAGATAGACCACGTCGCCTTCCAGCAGGCGATTGGCGGTGACGACCTTGGGGGTGAAAGGGCGACGGCTCATAGCGCGATCTCCGTTTGTGCGAGGGCCTGGGCCGCGCGGCGCGGGGCAAGACCATGGAGGAGGAGGGCGGGACCAGTCACATCGGCGACGGCCTCGGGCAAGGTGGCAAGGGTGGCGGCAATGGTGCGTTGATCGGCACGCGATGCGTTTTCGATAATGGTGACGGGCGTGGCGGGGGCGGCCCCGTGCATCAGCATCCGGCCCTGCATCCAACGTGCGGCCCGCTTGCCCATGTAGATGGCGGCGACCTCACCGGGCTGCGCCAACGCGCGCCAATCCTGATCGGCGAAGCCTTTCATGTCGTGACCGGTCAGGAACCGAACCGACCCGTTCCGCCCCCGCTTGGTCAGCGACTGCCCGATCGACGCGACAGAGGCGCTGGCGGCGGTGATGCCGGGCACGATGGACCAGGCCAGGCCCGCGGCGTCCAGCGCTTCGATTTCTTCGTCGAGCCGCCCGAACACGGTCGGATCCCCCGCCTTCAGGCGCACGACATGCGCCCCCTTCAGCCCGTGCGCGACCATCAGGTCATTGATGTCGCCCTGCGCGGTAGAGGGGCCAAAGCCTTCCTTGCCCGCGTCGATGATCAAAGCTTCGCGGCGGGCCAGCTCCAGGATCTCTGGCGCGACCAGACGGTCGTGGATCACCACGTCGGCCCGGTCCAGCGCCGTGCGCGCCTTCAGCGTCAGAAGCTCCGGATCACCGGGGCCTGCGCCCACCAGATCGACGTGGCCGGGCCGGTCTTCGGCGGCGACATGGCTGGCCAGCAGGTCACCCAACGTGTCGCGAATGGCATCTTCCCCGGCATCGGCCGCGCGGGGGCCGGCGTGGTCGTAGTAGTCGGCCCAGAAGCGGCGGCGAACGGCGCCCATGGGCAGCACGTCGGCGGCTTTTCGGAACGTTTTCCCGATCCGCGCCAACAGGCCCAGTTGCGCGGGCAGCTTTGCCTCCAGCTCGGCCTTGATCTTGCGGGCGAGAACCGGGGCCGCGCCTTCGGTGCCGATGGCGACGACGACCGGGTCACGGTCGACGATGGCGGGTGTGATGAACTGCGACGCCTCCAGATTGTCGACGACATTCACCAGCGCACCATCGGCGGAGGCAAGGCGCACGGTCCGGGCATCAAGGGCGGCGTCTTCCGATGCCGCATAGGCCAGCACGCAGCACAGCGCATCGCCGGGTTCCTGCGCGCGGCGGATCAATGTCACGCGTCCCTCGGCAGCCCAGGTTTCGATCACCGGGTCAAAGGTTTCGGCGACAACGTTGATGTTCGCCGTGGTCTTCAACAGCAGCCGAAGCTTTGCGACAGCAGCGTCGCCACCACCCACCACAAGCACACGGCGGCCTTCTAGGGCGACGAAGATGGGGAAGTGGTTCATGGCGAGGCGACCTTGGTGATGTGCCCCTTATATAGAACATTGTTCTGGTATTTGGGGAGAGGGGGCCGCATAACAGGAACGTGGGACGCATTATGACGACTGAGGTGGGAGGATATTCCGGATGGCGGAGAATACGCAAACGCAGGTGCGGTTGGATGAGTTGGACCGGAAAATCCTCCGGGCGTTGCAGACGGATGCGGGGCAGAGCCTGGATGAAATCGCCCGTCAGGTGGGGTCGTCGAAGACGCCGGTGTGGAACCGGATTCGCAAGATGCGCGAGGCGGGCGTGATGGGGCCGCCGGTTGTGGTGCTCGACCCCGAAGCCCTTGGTCTTGAAGCCTGTTTCTTCGTTCTGATCCGCACGTCCGAGCATGAGGCCGACTGGCAGCAACGCTTCCTCGCCACGTTGCGCGCCCGCCCCGAAGTGCAGGAGGCGCACCGCTTGGCGGGGGATATCGACTACATCCTGAAGGTGCGGGTGGCCAACGCGCGGGCCTATGACGCCTTCTATCAGGCGCTGATTTCCGAGGTGCGGGTGTTCAACGTCACGGCGCTTTTGTCGATGGAGGAGTTGAAATCGGAGGTGGCGCTGCCGGTTTGATGTGCCGCGTTCGGCATGGGAGTCGGCCCGGGGGCGGATGGGCAGAGCGGGCGGGAAGTCTTCCCTGATATCGGGCCGTTTGCGATTTTCATCGAAGGGCGGACGCGGGGGTGATCCAGGGGTGATCCCGGTCATACGTCCGCTTTGCACAGGTCCGGGGCGGTCTGTGCGGCGGGGGCGCTTGACGGGTGGCCTGCTCAGAGGACGGCGAGATGGTCGCGCAGGCGGCTGGCCCCTTCGTGGTAGTAAGGCATCGTCTCCGGGTCATAGACCGTCAGAGCGTCCGCGACCGCCGCGCGGGCGGCGGCGAGATGTTCCGTTGATTCCTCCGGGAAGGCGGTGATCATCGCTTCAAAGCAAAGCGCCATGTTTTCGCGGGTCATGGCCCAATCCACCGGCAGGGCGTCGCGGGTGCGGACCTGCAACGCGGCGCGGTAGGCGGTGACAGCATCGCGCAGGGCGGTGTCGTCGCCGCGTTGGCCGAGGGTCAGGAGGGCGTTGCCGAGGTTGTTCTGCGTCATGGCCCATTGCACCGGCAGGGCGTCGCGGGTGCGGACCTGCAACGCGGCGCGGAAGGCGGTGACGGCGTCGCGCAGGGCGGTCTCGTCGCCGCGTTCGCCAAGGGTCCGGAGGGCGTTGCCGAGGTTGTTCTGCGTCATGGCCCATTGCACCGGCAGGGCGTCGCGGGTGTGGACCTGCAACGCGGCGCGGAAGGCGGTGACGGCATCGCGCAGGGCGGTGTCGTCGCCGCGTTCGCCGAGGGTCCGGAGGGCGTTTCCGAGGTTGTTCTGTGTCGTAGCCCATTGCACCGGCAGGGCGTCGCGGGTGTGGACCTGCAACGCGGCGCGGTAGGCGGTGACGGCGTCGCGCAGGGCGGCGTCGTCGCCGCGTTCGCCGAGGGTTGCGAGGGCAGTGCCGAGGTTGTTCTGTGTGGCTGCCCAAGCCACCGGCAGGGCGTCGCGAGTGCGGACCTGCAACGCGGCGCGGTAGGCGGTGACAGCGTCGCGCAGGGCGGTGTCGGCGCCGCGTTCGCCGAGGGTCAGGAGGGCAAGGCCGAGGTTGTTCTGGTCGGCTGCCCAGGCCTGCGCCTCTCTCACTCGGTCCCGCGCCTGCGCAAGGTCGGATAAGATGGCCGCCGCGGAGGCCATGGCCGGGCCGCTGCGTTTCAGCCCGTGGTCATGGAGGCGTTTGGCCGCCACCTGCATCAGCCGCAGCCACTCGTCCCGATCGGTCCGGCGACAGGCATCCGCCGCATCCAGCAGGACGTCGCGGGCCGCGTCCTGGCGGTCGAGGAGCAGGAGGTTGTCGGCGCGGGTCATCGCGGTTTCGGTGGCGATGGCGCGTTCGGTGGCGTGGATGTGGGCGAAGAGGGTCTCCACCTCTTCAAAATCCAGGCGATCGACGGCGTCCTGCGCGCCGGCCTTGAGATTGGCGAGGCCTGCGGTGCGATCGTCCAGGGCGGCGACCTGTCTGCGCAACGCCTCGTACTCGGCGGCGCGGTCGTCGAGTTCGGCGCGGAGTTGGGTGTCGGTGAGGGTCCAGGCGCGCTCGATCTGAAAGCGGGCGGCAAGGGCTTCGAGTTGGTCGCGGTTGGCGGTGGCGAGAGAGTCGAGGCTGCGGCGCATCGCCCGAACGTCGGTGAAGATCGACCAGAGGACGTCTTGTTCGATCACGCGATGTATTTCAGGCGTGTAGCGGCAGGCGGCAACGGCATGTTGGAACAGGACCCGAATGAGCGCGGTGGCATCGGGGCCGGTTTCTGGCGGAACGACTGTCATGATCTGGGTCACGAAAGCAGCGTCGAGCGTCTCTCGGTCACGCGGTTCCGGCATGTCGCCGGGGCCGAGCGTGACCTGCCGCCCGGATTTGGTCAGGGTCTGCCGGACTTCGGCCAGGACGGCGGGAGATTCGGAAGCCTTCATCTTGTTCAGGACCGTGGTTACGGCAGTTTCACAGGCTTTGCGGCTGTCGCGAAAGCTTTGGAATCCGACGGCGGCCAGAACTGCGCAGCTGACCGACACGGTCGCCGCCGCGCCGGCCAAGCCAAAGGCCGCCAAGGTGATGGCCACGCCATGTTCGGCAATCGTCTGTTGGTCGCTCATCGCTGCACCATGGGCGATTCGGCGCGGAGCGAAAAGGCCCTACAGGTCGCGGGGCACCAGGAAGGCGAGCGCGCGGCCGGGCAGGGGGCCGGGGGCGTCGATGACCGTGCAGGCCGCCGTGGGATAGCGGTGGAAGTCGGGGTGAACCGGGGGGGTGGCGACCGCAAGGCTGGCGGCTTCGGCCATGCCGGGGTTATGGCCGACGACCATCACGGTCTGCGCGCCTGCGCCCGTGGCCTGCGCCAGGATCATATTCGCATCCGCCAGATAGAGCGCGTCCAGATCCACCGTCGGCGTGTCGTCGAAGCCCAGAAGCGCGCGCGTCTCGCGGGTGCGTTTGGCGGTCGAGCAGAGGATCAGATCGGGCGTATGCCCCATGTCGCGCAGCCAGCGGCCGATCTTGGGTGCGGACTCGCGCCCGCGGCGGTTGAGCGGGCGGTCATGATCGTCTTGGAGGGGGTCGTGCCAGTCGGATTTCGCATGGCGCATGAGGATGAGTTTCATCCGCCGGTGTGGCTCATGTGGCGGGACATCTGGCCGCCGGCGCGTTGGCGGGAATAGTCGAAATCGTGGCCGCGGGGCTTGCGGGCGATTGCGGCGCGAATGGCATCCTCCAGCGGGGTCTCGTCGCCGGAGGCGCGCATCGGTGCGCGCAGGTCGGCCATGTCCTCCTGCCCCAGGCACATGTAGAGTTCACCGGTGCAGGTCAGGCGCACGCGGTTGCAGCTTTCGCAGAAATTGTGGGTGAGCGGTGTGATGAAACCGATCTGCTGGCCCGTCTCCTCCAGCCGCACGTATCTGGCGGGGCCGCCGGTGCGGTGGGCGAGCTCGGTGAGGGTGAAGCGTTCGGCAAGACGGGCGCGCAGGTCGCGGAGTGGCCAGTATTGGTCCAGTCGCAGCGTGCCGTCGGTGCCATCGCCCATGTCGCCCATGGGCATGACCTCGATAAAGGTGAGGTCCATGTCGCCCGCGCGGCACCAGTCGACGATCTCGAACAATTCCGCTTCGTTGAAGCCCTTGAGCGCGACGGTGTTGATCTTGACCCGCAGGCCCGCTTCCTGAGCCGCCGCGATCCCACGGCGCACCTTGTCGAGCGATCCCCAGCGGGTGATCTCTTTGAACTTTGCTGCATCCAGAGTGTCGAGTGACACATTGATTCTGCGCACCCCTGCGTCAGCCAATGGGCGCGCAAAGCGGTCGAGCTGGCTGCCGTTGGTGGTCAGCGTCAGCTCATCGAGGCCCGCGCCCAGATGCCGCGACATGCCGTCGAAGAAGGTCATGATGCCCCGCCGCACCAAGGGTTCGCCCCCGGTGATGCGCAGCTTGCGCACCCCCATGCGCACGAACGCGGAGCAAAGCCGGTCCAACTCCTCCAGTGTCAAAAGATCCTTCTTGGGAAGGAACGTCATATGTTCCGACATGCAGTAGGTGCAGCGAAAATCGCAACGGTCGGTCACTGACACCCGCAGGTAGTCAATCGTGCGGGCGAAGGGGTCGATAAGGGGTGCGGTCATGGGCGAAAGCTAGTCTCGGGGGAACGGCGGTGCAAGGTCATCGCGAGCAATTAGGGAACGTCAGGTGACGTAGAGGAAGCGTGGTGTTTCCCAAGCGAGCACAATTGCCCTGCGTGTCGCAAAATTCGGGCTCAAACCGTGTTCTCGCAGGTCGGATCAGGGCGCGCGATACGTTGGGATCACGCGACAGCGTACGTCGGGTACGGTGACCTGTGGGATCGACAAGGGGTGACAGCGCGCGGGGCCGCGCTAGTCTGCGCGGGATACTTGCAAACGGAAGTCGTTCTCATGCCTCGCCTCGCCGCCGCCCTGATCGCCACCTGCCTGCTGGGGGCCTGCGCGCAGATCCCCGTCCTGGACCGGATGCGCGCCGCACCCACCCCGGAGCCGGAGGTGACGGACGAGGCCCCCGCCGCCCTGCCGGAGGCGGCGCAGGCCCCGGTGCCCGTGCCACAGGTCGCCGCCGCGCCCGCCGCATTGGACACCGTCAGCGAGGCCGAGAAAGACGCCGCCCGCGCCACCGCCGCCGCCGCACCCGCGGGCGGTGCATTAGGCACGGTGACCGTCGCGCTGGGTGATCCGGTGGAGCCCGGCCTTTGGGTCAAGTCCGCGCTGGTCACTGCCGAGCAACCGGGCACGGTGCGCACCGGGGGCGGTGAGGCCATTGCCGTCACCCTGAAACCCTTGGGCGGGGCAGGCGGGCCGCAGATTTCTCTGGCGGCGATGCGGGCTTTGGGCCTGCCGTTGACCGGGCTGCACTCGGTGACCCTGGCCGCGTCATGAGACGGACGATCCCGCGTCTCGCCCCCTGGGAGGAGATGCGTGCGGGGTTCGCCTGGGACATTCCCGATCCGTTCAACATCGCCACCGCCTGCTGCGACCACTGGGCCGAGGCGGAGCCGGAGCGTGTGGCCATCGTCGATCTGTCCGACGGGCGGCGGGTCTGGACCTATGGCGCGCTGAAGGACGCGTCGGACCGATTGGCCGGGGCGTTGTCGCGGCGTGGCGTGGTGCGCGGCGACCGGGTCGCGATCCTGTTGCCGCAGCGTGCCGAGGTCATGGTCGCGCATTTCGCGGCGATGAAGCTGGGGGCCGTATCCATCCCGCTGTTCACCCTGTTCGGGCCAGAGGCGCTGAATTACCGGTTGCGGGATTCGGGCGCGCGGGTGGTGATTTCGGACGCGGAGGGGTTGGCCAAACTTGCGGACCTGGACCTGCCCGATCTGGCCCTGCGGATCGACGCCGATCACTGGGACGGATTGCTGGCAGAGGCACCCGTTGCGCCAGTTCGTACCGGGCCCGACGATCCGGCGATGATGATCTATACCTCGGGCACGACGGGCACGCCCAAGGGGGTGCTGCACGCGCACCGGTTTCTGATCGGGCATCTGCCTTGTGTGGAATTGGCGCTGGAGGGCTATCCCCAACCCGGCGACGTGGCATGGACCCCGGCCGACTGGGCCTGGATCGGCGGTCTGATGGACCTGGCGATGCCGGCGCTGTGGTTCGGCGGGCCACTGGTGGCCAAGCGGTTTGCCAAGTTCGATGCGGACGCCGCCTGGGCCTTGATGCGCGACGAGGGCGTCACGGTGTCCTTCCTGCCACCCACGGCGTTGAAGATGCTGCGCCGGTCGGATCCGCCGGAGGGCCTGACCCTGCGGGCGGTCCTGTCGGGGGGCGAGGCGTTGGGCGCGGGGCTGCTGGACTGGGGCGTGGGGGGGCTGGGGGTACGGATCAACGAGATCTACGGCCAGACGGAATGCAACCTGGTCATGGCGTCCTGCGCGGGCACGCAGGATGTCGTGCCGGGCACCTTGGGCCGCGCGGTTCCGGGGGTGGAGATCGCCGTTATGGATGGCGCGGGGCAGGTCCTGGGCGCGGGCGAGGTTGGCGAAATCTGTACCCACGGATCGCCCGCCGCTTTCCTGCGGTATTGGAACAAGCCGGACGAGACGGCGGCGAAGTGGCGCGATGGCTGGTTGCGGACGGGCGATCTGGGGCGGGTCGAGGGCGCCGTCATCGCCTATGTGTCCCGCGATGACGATGTGATCAACTCAGCCGGTTACCGGATCGGGCCGACCGAGATAGAGACCTGCCTGACGGCGCACCCGGCGGTGGTCCTCTGCGCGGTCGTGGGGCTGCCGGACGCCGTGCGAGGCGAGGCGGTGACCGCCTTCGTCGTGGCCCCCGACCGGGCCGAAGACCTGGAGGCGGAGCTGATCGCCTGGGTCCGCGCCCGCCTGTCCCCCCACATGGCCCCCCGCGCCGTGCGATTTGTCGAAGCCTTGCCGATGACCGCGACGGGCAAGATCCAGCGGCGGGCGTTGCGCGGGGATTGAGGGGGGCTTCGTCTGGCGGCCCGCGTCGACGTTTTTTCCCCATCTGCGTATGTCGCCCGCCGTCCCCGAGCGTCCGACTCACCCCGTCATAGCGACCTGCCCCCTCACCTTTGTTGCGGTTTCGCAGGGTTCGATAACGCCCGCGTGAGGCCTCGTCGCGCGGGCGTGAGGGGGGTGCGGGGCGGAGAGGTGTCTGTGCATAGGTGCACGTTTATCGCGTGATACTCACGGGTTCGTTTGTTGAATGTCAGATCCGCAAGGCGCAAATAGGGTTCATCAGCAGGGCAACACACACCGCCCCGCACCAAACCCAAACGGGCCCGCCGCAACCACAGGGTCCACCGCAAAAGGACTAACGTTATGAAAAACCTCATCATCTCCGCCCTCGTCGCTTCCGCCGCTCTGACCGGTGCCGCTTCTGCCCAAGTCGGATCGGGCGCTGCCGCCGCCATCGCGCACTTCAACCAGGACGTGGACGTCGCGAACGACGCCGTTTCGCTGATCAACCTGGACGGCGACCGGGTCGTGGTCTCCAGCCGCTCGGGCGGTCTGGGCGCGGTCTTCGCGCTGTTCAACTCGGACGCGGACACGGCCAACGATTTCACCGGTCAAAACGGCGCGACGCTGGTGTCGGGCACCCCGGCCTACGACGCCGACATCTTCGCCGAGATCGAGCGTCAGCGCGAGCTGGACGACTGATCAACTAGCCACCCCCTCGCGGTCCGGGTGCTTCTCCCCCGCCCGGACCGCGCCTGTTCCCCATCCCGAAGTGCCTCGCACGCACGAGACCCCCGTCAGAGCATTCGCTCGGCGGGGGTCTCTTCGTTTTTGGGGGTCAGCGCAGGCGGGGTGTCAGGCGGCGGGCATGCGTTTCTCGACGATCTCGGCCCACCAGGAACAGCCTGCGGGGATGGCTTCGTCGGTGAAGTTGTATTCAGGGTGGTGCACCGGGGCCGTTTCGCCGTTGCCGACCAGGATGTAGGCCCCCGGGCGTTCCTCCAACATGAAGGCAAAGTCTTCGCCGCCCATGACGAGCGGGGCGTCGTCGCAGGACCCTGACACGGAGCGGGCGACGTCGGCTGCGAAGTCGGTCTGTTCTTCGTGATTGACCATGACCGGATAGCCGCGCTGATACTCTACGTCGGCCGTGCCGCCGAAGGTGGCGCAGACGCCCGCGGCGATGTCCTTGATCCGTCGCTCGGCCAGATCGCGCTGATCCTCGGCCATGGTGCGGACGGTTCCCTTGATTTCAACCCTTTGGGGGATGACGTTGAAGGCCTTGGAGGAGGTCTCGAACGAGGTGACGGAAACCACGATCTGTTTCACCGGATCGGCATTGCGCGAGACGATGCTTTGCACCGAGGTGACGAAATGGGCGGCCATCAGGGTCGTGTCGATGACCTCTTGCGGTTTGGCCGCGTGGCCGCCCTTGCCCTCGAGCGTGATGGTGAACACATCGGTGGCTGCAAAGAACGCGCCGGGGCGGATCGCAAAACTGCCGACCGGATTGCCGGGCCAGTTGTGCATGCCGTACACCTCCTGGATGTTCCAGCGGTCCATCATGCCGTCGTCGCACATTTCCTTGCCGCCGCCGCCGCCTTCTTCGGCGGGCTGGAAGATCACCACGACGGTGCCGTCGAAATTACGCGTCTCCGACAGGTATTTCGCCGCGCCCAGCAGCATGGCGGTATGACCGTCGTGGCCACAGGCATGCATCGCGCCATCGGTCTTGGAGGCGTAGTCCAGCCCGGTCTGTTCGTGGATCGGCAGGGCATCCATATCGGCGCGCAGGCCGATCACCTTGCCCGAGCCGCTGGACTTGCCCTTGATGACGCCAACGACGCCGGTGCGGCCAATGCCTTCGACCACCTCGTCGCAGCCGAAGGCGCGCAGCTTGTCGGCCACAACCTTGGACGTGCGGTGCGTGTCGAACAGGATCTCGGGGTTTTCATGAAGGTCCCGACGCCATTCGGTGATCTCGGGGAGCAGTTCTGCAAAGCGGTTCTTGACGGGCATGAGGGTCTCCTTTGACGGCAGAGCCTGCCGCGCGTCGCGGCGGGCTGCAAGGGGGCAGGCGGCGTCGGCAGGCTGCCCCTGCGTCAGCGCACCCTCGATGCGAAACGGCAGGATCGGAAAGGCCAGCCGCCGCAACGCCGGGCCGGATGGAGAGCGCGAGGATGCCTCGCGCAGTCCGTCGTCAGCGCGGGGGTGACGGGTGGGTATCGAGCGCCGCCAGACGGTTGGCAATCGTGTCCCGGAGCCATCTGTGGGCCGGATTGCCGTTTGAACGTCGGTGCCAGACCATGATGATCTGCGCCTGCGGGATGGGAATCGGCGGCGTGTAGATCGACAGGCCAAGCCGAGGGGCGATGCGCGCCGCGAACTGTGCCGGGACCAGCGCGATAAGGTCGCTGACCTCTACCGCGCGGGCCACACCAAAGAAGAACGGCAGGGTCATCGCCACCTTGCGTTTGCGCCCCACGCGGGCGAGGGCGGCATCCCCCATGGCCTGCAAGCGGCCCTCGGGCGAGAACAGCACGTGGCCCATGTCGCAAAACAGGTCGATGGGCACGGTGTCACCCGGATCCAGGGCGGTCAGGCGCGGATTGTCCGCGCGGGCGATCGCCACGAATGGCGACTGAAAGACACGTTGCCGATCTGCCCAGGGGGGCAGCTCGGTTTCCGGGATCAGCGCGACGTCGACTTCGTAGCGTTCCAGGGTGTTGACGTAATTGTCCGGGACGAGATCGACGAGTTGGACGCGCATGCCGGGGGCCAGGCGGGCAAGATCGGCGGCCAGGTCCGGCATCAGGCATTCGGCGAAGAAATCGCTGCCGGACAGGCGAAAGGATTGCGTGGCGGCGCGGGGGTCGAATGTCTTGGGCGCGGTCAGGGCCCGCTCGATTTCGATCAAGGCATCACGCAGGGGATCGGCCAGGGCGCGGGCATAGTCCGTCGGTTCCAGCCCGCGGCCCCGTCGCACGAACAGGTCATCCTCGAGCGTGTGGCGCAGACGGCCCAGAGCAGCCGAGACGGCGGGTTGCGACAGGCCGATCTTTTGTCCGGCGGCGACGGTGGAATGGGTCTGCAACAGCGCATCCAGCACGCGCAGCAGGTTCAGATCGAGGGTTGAGAAATTCATAATCTGGATACCAACTATACAATCAATCCATTTATATGATTTTGCAGTTCATGGTACCAGTTATGTGAAAGCGCTTTCGGATCCTTTCAGTCCCGAAACAGGGGGAGCCGATGTCACATTCCATCCTTGGACCCGAAGCCTATGAATGGGCCGGAACCTGGTACAAACCGATCCTGACAACCGACGCGAGCGGTGGGGCCATGTCCATCGTCGATTCCGTCTCACCCGAAGGGTCCGGGCCGCCGCGCCATGTGCACGATGCGGAGGACGAGACCTTCGTCATTCTCAGCGGGACCTGCGCATTCTGGGTCGCTGGGGAAACCGTCGTCAAAGGCCCCGGCGAGACGATCTTTGTGCCGCGCGGCACCGAGCACACGTTTCGCGTCACCGATGACGCGCCTTGTCGCCATCTGGTAATACTGACGCCCGGCGGGTTCGAAGGCTTTTTCGCCGACATGGCGAAGGGTCAGTTCCGCATTCCCGACGACATGCCCGCGATCGAGGCTTCGGCGGGGCGTCACAACCTGCGGTTCACCGGACCGCCCCTGGGGATGGAGTAGGGTCATGGATTACGGAAAGCTGTTTCTGGCCACCGGGGCGGTGGCGGCATTGATCGGAATGGGGTGGGGCATCCAGATGTCGGCCACGGGCGATCACACGCTTTCGCCCGCACATGGGCACCTGAACCTACTGGGTTGGGTGTCGATGGCGATCTACGGTGTCTATTACGCCCTGACCCCGCAGGTCGGGCGTGGCTGGGTGATGGGGCATTTCGGGCTGAGCCTGCTGGGCCTGATCATCTTGGTGCCAGGCATCGCAATGGCGATTTCCGGCAGCGGCGAGGCGCTGGCCAAGGTGGGGTCGGTCGTCTGGGTTCTGTCGATGGTCGTCTTCGTCGTGACCGTATTGCGCAACGGCGTCGGCCCCGCGCGGGCCTGAACCCGCGCTAGACCAGCGTGTCGACCAGGCGCCGCAACAGGGCCTCGCCCTTCTGGAACTGGTCGACCGCGATCCATTCATCGGGCTGGTGGGCCTGGGCGATGTCGCCCGGGCCGCAGACCACTGCCGAATAGCCGCGTTCCTGAAACTGTCCCGCCTCGGTCCCGTAGGTGACGACGTGGGTGCCGTTGTCCCCTGTCAGGCGGCGGATCAGCGTCTCGGCGGTGCCGTCCGTTTCGGGGGTCAGGGCGGGCACCCCGTGGTTGCAGACCCAGGACACGCCTGCCTCGGGGTGGCGCGTCTTCAACTCGGCATCGAGGTCGGTCAGGAAGGTTTCCAATGCCTTCGAATGGCGGGCCATATCGTCGCCCGCAGGGACGCGGAAACCCAGCTTGAAGGTGCAATCCCTGGCCGTGATATTGTGCGCCGTGCCCCCCTGGATCATGCCGACATGCACCGTGGTATGGGGCGGGTCGAAGGTGGCAGAGATGGGCGAAGGCGTCTCGGCCATCAGCATGGCGTTGCGGTCGTTGACCCATTGCAGGATGCGCCCGGCTTCGTGGATCGCGCTGACGCCCTGCGGCAGTTTGGACGAATGCACCTCGAACCCGTGAACGTGAACCTCGTGGATGGTCGAGGCGTTGTGGCCCGTCACCGGGCGCAGCATCGACGGCTCTCCGATCAGGGCTGCGGCGGCGCGGGGCAGGTGGGCCACCATGTCGTCGATCATCGGCGGCGCGCCGATGCAGCCGATCTCTTCGTCGTAGCTGAACGCCAGTTGCAGGGGGCGCGACACGCCACGTTCCAGCGCATAGGGCACCATGGCCAGCGCCAGCGCGTCGAAGCCCTTCATGTCGCAGGTGCCGCGCCCATAGAGGCGCCCATCCTTTTCGGTGACCGTCCAGGGATCGGTGGTCCAGGCCTGCCCATCCACCGGCACGACATCCGTATGCCCCGACAGCACGACGCCCCCGGCCACCTCGGGCCCGACATTTGCATAAAGCGCGGCCTTCTTTCCGGTTGCGTCATAGACGCGGCGCGACGCGACACCGAACCCGGCCAGATAGGTTTCAACCCAGGAAATCAGCTCGAGGTTCGAATCGCGGCTGACGGTCGGGAAGGACACGAGGCGGTCCAGAATTTCGCGTGCGGTCGGGGAATTGGCCATGGGTACCTCCGGCGCAAGGGGTGGCGCGACAGGGCGGCGTGGTCAAGGGGTGTGCGGTCCTTGGGCGGAGTATGCCCGATGATCGGGCCGCTTGCCCGTTTTCTGACCCTGTGCACAGACCGACCCCACGTGATGCACGGAAAACGGGCACGACACTTGCGGGGGCGCGATCATCTGTTAGCCTGATCCGAAGACGTGCCGTCAGAGCGCGCCGAAACAGTCAGGGAATAGTGTATGCCAGACGGCAATGCGCGCGAGGGGTGGGTCCCCGGTGATGCTCAAAATGTGCTGGAAGTCAGGGGCTTGTGTACCGTTTTCGGGACACGCGGGGGCGAGGTTCACGCGGTCAATTCGGTCAGCTTCGAGGTAAAGCCAGGCGAGCTGCTGGGTGTCGTCGGGGAATCCGGGTCCGGCAAGTCGGTCACGATGATGTCGTTGATCGGCCTGCTGCCCAGCCCCCCTGCCGAAGTCCGCGAAGGCCAGGTTTTGCTGGACGGAGAAGACCTGTTGAAGGTCAGCCCCGCCCGCCTGCGCGAGGTCCGTGGCGGCGAGGTCGGGTTCATCTTTCAGGATCCGATGACTTCGTTGAATCCGGTCTTCAACGTCGGCTTTCAGATCATGGAACCGCTGCGGCGGCACATGGGGATGAACAAGGCGCAGGCCCGTGAACGCGCGGTCGAGTTGCTGGAACTGGTGGGCATTCCCGGTGCGCGGGGGCGTCTGTCGGACTATCCGCACCAGTTTTCGGGCGGGATGCGGCAGCGGGTGATGATCGCCATCGCGTTGGCCTGCGATCCCAAGGTTCTGATTGCAGATGAACCGACGACCGCGCTGGACGTGACCATTCAGGCGCAAATCCTGGAGATCGTCGAGGACCTGCGCAAGAAACTGGGCATGGCGATCATCTGGATCACCCATGATCTGGGCGTGGTAGCGGGCATCGCGGACCGGGTGCTGGTGATGTACGGCGGGCAGGTGGTCGAACAGGCCCCGGTGTTCCCGCTATTCAACGACGCGCGCCACCCCTACACGCGCGCCCTTTTGAAAACGATCCCGTCCGTATCGGGCGCACGCGCCGAAAAATTGCAGGTGATCGAAGGGCAGCCGCCGATCCTGGCCGGCGCGCCCACGGCCTGCCCGTTCCGCGATCGGTGTCCGCTTGCCTTCGAGAGGTGCCACGCGGAAAACCCACATCGCGAAATCGTGGCCGAGGGCCATGACGTCGCCTGTTTCCACCCTCTGGCCCGGACCGGGCGCGACTCTCTGGAAGGGGCCCCCGCATGAAGCCGCTTGTCGAGGTACGCGACCTGAAGATGCACTTCCCGATCTATGCCGGGTTGCTGCGCCGTCAGGTGGGCGCGGTAAAGGCCGTGGACGGGGTGACGTTTTCGATCATGGAAGGCGAAACGCTGGGCCTGGTGGGCGAGTCCGGCTGCGGCAAGTCGACCTGCGGGCGCGCGGTGCTGCGGCTTTATGACATTACCGACGGTGAAATCGTGATCGATGGGCGGGCCATCGGATCCGACAGCCAGGGCAGCCTGCGGTCGATGCGGCCGACGATGCAGATGGTGTTTCAGGACCCGCAGGCCTCGCTCAACCCGCGCATGACCGTGGGCAGCATCATCGGAGAGCCGCTGGACGAACATACGACGCTCTCCACCACAGAGAAGCGCGCGCGGGTGCGCGAGTTGATGGATCAGGTCGGTCTGAACGACGCCTTCATCAATCGCTATCCGCACGAATTCTCGGGGGGACAACGGCAGCGGATCGGGATTGCCCGCGCACTGGCGCTCAAGCCCAAGTTCATCGTCTGCGACGAACCCATCGCCGCGCTGGACGTGTCGATCCAGGCGCAGGTCGTCAACCTGCTGGAAGAGCTGCAGGACGAGTTAGGCCTGACTTACCTGTTCATCAGCCACGACCTGTCGATGGTGCGCCATATCGCCGACCGCGTAGCGGTGATGTATCTGGGCAAGGTGGTCGAATTGGCCCCGCGTGACGATCTGTATGATGCCCCCCTGCATCCTTACACGCAGGCTCTGCTTTCTGCCGTGCCGGAGCCGGACCCGGCCAAGGCGGGTCAGAAAAAGGACCGCATCGTGTTGCAGGGCGACGTGCCCAGCCCGGCGAACCCGCCGGATGGATGCAACTTCTGCACCCGTTGCCCCAAGGTGATGGACGTCTGTCGCCGGATCGATCCTGACTTCCGCGAGGTGGCGCCCGGCCACTGGGCGGCGTGTCACCTGCACGACCCGGCCCAGGGCGGAGCGGCATGAAATCCCGGTTTTTCCACGGAAAACCCGGTGGGCGACGCGCCGAGAGAGCGCGCGCCGAGGCTCGGATTCGAGCGCAACGCGTCCGGGAGAGGGCGCGCCAACAAGGAGAACCCCGAATGAAAATGAAATCAGCCCTGCTGTGCGCCGCCGCGAGCTTCGCGCTTGCGCCGATGGCCATGGCCGATGGCCACGAAGGTGAGCGCGGTCGCGACGGCCAGGTCAACATCATCTACTGGCAGGCCCCGTCGACCCTGAACCCGTTCCTGTCGGGCGGCACCAAGGACGTCGAGGCCGCCTCGCTGGTGGTGGAGCCGCTGGCCCGTTTCGATGAAACCGGCTCGATCCAGCCCTGGCTGGCGACCGAGATCCCGACGGTCGACAACGGCGGCATCTCCGAAGACCTCAAGACGATCACCTGGAAGCTGAAAGAGGGCATCCTGTGGTCGGACGGCACGCCGTTCACCTCTGAGGACGTGAAATTCACCTGGGAATACTGCACCAACCCCGAAGGCGGCTGCGCCCAGGTCACCAAGTTCGAGGGCGTCACCGGGGTCGAAACCCCCGACGCGCTGACCGTCGTGGTGTCGTTCGCGGACCCGAACCCCTATCCCTATACCGCCTTCGTGGGTGGCGAGAGCCCGATCCTGCAGAAGGCGCAGTTCGAATCCTGCGTCGGCGCGGCGGCATCGTCGTGCACCGATCAGAACTTTGGCCCGATCGGCACCGGCCCCTTTGTCGTGGATGATTTCCGCACCAATGACGTCATCGCCTTTTCGGCCAACCCGAATTACCGCGTCGAGGGCAAGCCCGCCTTCGCCAGCGTCAACTTCAAGGGTGGCGGCGACGCCGATGCGGCCGGTCGTGCCGTGATGCAGACCGGCGAGTTCGACTATGCCTGGAACCTGCAGCTGGCCCCCGAGGTCATCGCCTCGATGGAAGCAGGCGGCCTGGGCACCCCGGTCGCGGGTTTCGGCCCGCTGGTCGAGCGGATCATGCTCAACAACACCAACCCCGATCCGGCGCTGGGCCCGGATGAGCGGTCGGTGATCCGCCCGCACCCGTTCCTGGGTGACCCGGCGGTCTACAAAGCCCTGTCCATGGCCATCGACCGCCCGCTGCTGGTGGAAATCGGTTACGGTCAGGCCGGCAAGGTCGGCTGCAACTGGGTGCCGGCACCCGCAGTCTTCGCCTCCACCTCGATCAAGTGCGACGTGCAGGACCTGGAAGGCGCCAAGGCCATGCTGGAAGACGCGGGCTACGTCGACAGCGATGGCGACGGCATCCGCGAAGCGGACGGCAAGCCGATGTCGGTTCTCTACCAGACGTCGACTAACGCCGTGCGCCAGGATTTCCAGGCGCTGATCAAGGAATGGTGGGAAGAAATCGGCATCTCGGTCGAGCTGCGCAACGTCAACGCATCGGTCTTCTTCGGTGGGGATGCGGGGTCGCCCGACACCTTCCAGAAGTTCTATGCCGACGTGGAGATGTACGCCAACACCTTCAACGGCACCGACCCGCAGGCCTATCTGGGCAACGGGTTGTGCGACAAGGCCCCCAGCCCCGCGACCCAGTGGCAGGGTGAGAACATCTCGCGCTTCTGCGATCCCGAGTTCGACGCCCTCTGGAGCGAGCTGTCCAAAACCTCCGGCATCGAGGCCCGCGCCGAGATCGCCAAGCAGCTCAACGACATGATCATCGAGCGTGGCGGTATGATCCCGCTGGTGCACCGTGGTCGTCTGTCAGCGCACGCCAACACCCTGGGCGGCGTCAAGCTGAACGTCTGGGACAGCGAGATTTGGAACATCGCCGATTGGTACCGCATCGGCGAATGACCTGAACCGGGCGGGCCGTTCGCGGCCCGCCCACCCTGCCGCGCCCATTGCGCGGTGGGTTTCACCCACCCTACGCCGTGGCCTGCGTAGGGTGGGTAAAACCCACCGACCCCGCCCTTCGCACAGGATGGCCCATGCTGACCTTCACCATTCGAAGATTGCTCTTCGCGATACCGACGCTGCTGTTCATCGCGCTCGTCATCTTCATGTTGCTGGAGCTTGCGCCCGGCGACCCCATGGCGAACGTGCCACTGACCGTGCCGTCCGAGGTCAAGGAACAGATGCGGCAGGCCCTGGGCCTGGGAGAGCCGGCCCCGATCCGGTTCTGGAAATGGCTGGTACAGTTCTTCTGGATCGAGCCCTTGAACGTGGTCGATGCCTTGTTCGGCACCGGCTTTGCCGAAGACAAGCTGCGCATCATTTCCTGGCAGAACCGCGCACCGGTCTTCATCGCCATCGCCGAGCGTATTCCCCAGACCCTGTGGGTGGTCGGCACCGCCTATATCATCGCCATCGTGATCGCGATCCCGGTGGGCATCTATTCCGCCTACAAGCAGTATTCGGTCTTCGACCAGGCGGGCACCTTTGTCACCATGGTGGGCTTTTCGGTCCCGCCGTTCTTTTCCGGCGTACTGGTGATCGTGATCTTCGCGGTGCAGCTGAAATGGTTCCCGTCGATCTATGACACCACGCTGGTCGTCGACAGTTGGGCCGCCTTCAAGCAGCAGGTGATGCAGATGGTGTTGCCGGTCATGGTGCTGGCCCTGCAGATCACCTCGCAGCTGTCGCGGTTCATGCGGGCGTCGATGCTGGACAATCTCAACCAGGATTACGTCCGCACCGCCCGCGCCAAGGGACTGCGGGAACGGACGGTGGTTCTGGTCCACGTCCTGCGCAACTCGATGATCCCGGTGGTGACCGTCATCGCCCTGGGCATCCCGTCGATCTTTGGCGGGGCGATCATCACCGAGCAGGTGTTCAAGGTGAACGGGATCGGCCAGTTGCTGATCACCGCGATCCAGGCCAACGACCTGCCGATGGTGCAGACGCTGACCTTCATCTTTGCGGTGCTGATCGTGCTGTTCAACCTTATCGCCGATGTCCTCTATGGCATCCTCGACCCCCGGATCCGCTATGACTGAGCCGCAGACCAATATCGGCACCGATCAAGGCGTCGTCGCCAATTCCGCAGCCGTGGCCGGGACCGACCCGGTCCTGTCCAACACCACCTCGCGCAGCCAATGGTGGGATGTCTGGGACCAGTTCCGCACCCACAAGGGCGCGATGTTCGGGGCCCTCGTGTTCCTGCTGATCGTCGGACTGGTGGTGCTTGGCCCGCTGTTCTGGGATCTGGAAACCGGGATCAAGACCAACATGCGCGCCCGCAACGAAGGCATGAGCCTGGCCCATCCCTTTGGCACCGACCGTCTGGGCCGGGACATGTTCGCGCGGATGATCGCGGGCGGTCAGGTCAGTCTTGCGGTTGGCGGGGCGGCCATGCTGCTCAGCCTGCTGCTGGGCACGTTGATCGGGGTTCTGGCAGGGTATTTCCGGGCGCTGGACGGGCCGCTGATGCGCTTTACCGACTTGTTCCTGGCGCTGCCGCTGCTGCCGCTCTTGCTGGTCATGGTTCTGCTCTTCCGGGAGCCGTTGACGGCGGCCTTCGGGATCGAGACCGGAATTTTCATCCTGATCGTGGCGGCCATCGGCATCACGTCCTGGATGCAGACCGCGCGGATCGTGCGGGGCGACGTGCTGGCCCTGAAGGAGCGGGAGTTCGTTCTGGCCGCCCGGTCCATCGGCACGCCGCCGCGACGGGTGATCACGCGCCACGTTCTGCCCAACGTGCTGTCGCCGATCATGGTCTCGGCCACCTTGGGCATCGCGACCGCGATCATCACGGAATCGGCGCTGTCCTTTCTTGGCCTGGGCTTTCCGCCCGACTTCCCGACCTGGGGGCGTCTGCTCAACGACGGGGTGCCGTTCCTGGAGCTGAACCCGGGGCTGGCCTTCTGGCCGGGGATTGCGATCTCGCTGGTTGTCCTGTCGATCAACTACGTCGGCGATGGGCTCCGCGACGCGCTGGATCCGCGGATCCGGGGGCGCTAACGCCCCTCAGCGCGGTAGGCGCTGGGCGTACGGCCGTAAAAGGCCAGAAACGCCGCGTTGAACCCCGAGAGGGAGGCGTAGCCCACCTCCAACGCGATCTGCGACACCTGCGCATCGCTCAGGGTCAGCCGCTCGGCGGCGCGGATCATCCGCATGCGTCGTTGCACCTGGCCCCAGGACATCCCCAACTCCGCCGTGCAGCGGCGGGCGAAGGTGCGGGGCGTCAGGGCGACGGCGGCGGCCACGTCCTGTTGCGTCAGCTCGGCATCCAGTCGCGACTGGGTATATTCCAACGCCTGGGCGATGGCGGGGCTGCGGGCAACGGGCAGGACAGCGGGACTGGTCCGGGCGGACAGGGACCAGGCCAGCGCGGCCAGCGTGCCGAACAGCGTTTCGGCCAGGTCCGGACGCGGCCCGTCTGGGGTGTCCCAGGGGCGGCAGGTGGTCAGCAGCTCCCGCAAAAGCGGCGTCACCTCGAACACCGACAGCAGCGCGGGCGGAGCCGGGTGCGTGTCCGCGTCCAGCAGGACGGAACAGCAGCGCAGCGGATGGGTGATCGCGACCTCGATCGGCGTGTCGGCGGCCACCAGCGCGGCACGCGCAGGCGGCAGGGTCCAGCGCTGGCTTTCGTAGGTCAATGTCATCGACCCCGCCAGCGCATAGAGCAGGTAATGCCGGTCCATCCGGAACGGGCGTGGCGGGCCCGCCGGAAAGTCAGCGTTGACGCAATAGGCGCTGTGCGGGGCATTCATGGGCGCAGGGTGGCCCTAGGCGTCGGGCGCGTAAAGGGTCGTGACGAGGCGTTGGCTGATCGGCGGTGCGATCATCAGGGGCTTCAGCCCCGCCAACGCGCGGGCAAACGCGTCGGAGGCGAGGTAGCCTTCGAAGCTGGCCGCATCCGACCAGCCGTGTTCCAGCCGCAGGCGGTCGGGCGCATGGGGATCGGTCAGCACGTCAAAGGCGACGTTGCCCGGCATTTCGCGTGCCTCGGCTGCGTCGATATCCAGAATGGCCTGCGCTTCGGCACGCTTGTCAGGGGCGACGGTCACGTCGATGAGGGCAAGAATCTGGGTCATGCTTGGGTCTCCGTTGCTAGGGTAAAGAGGTAGGCGCGGCTGGTGCGGCGGGGCGGGCCACTGGCAAAGCCGGTGGTGGCAAGGGGGCGCAGATCCGCCGCGCGGGCCATGGACTGGACGGTGTCTGATGCAAACCAACGGTGTCGCCAGCGCAGCCAGATCACCCATTGGCACCAATGCGGACGGCTGACGATCAGCAGCAGGCGACCGCCAGGTGTCAGCAGCCGCGTCATGGCCCGCAACCCCGCGACCGGGTCGTCCAGATGTTCGATCAGATGCGCGCTGATCACCAGGTCGAAGGCACCTTGCGTGCCGTAACCGTCCAGCGTGCTGGCCACGCATTCGGCCCCCGGCAGGACCGCGCGCGCCTGCGCCAGCATGGCGGCAGATCGGTCCACGAGGGTCAGACGGTCGGGCCAGCCCAGACGCGCCACCAGTGCGGCGGCCAGCGTACCGGTGCCCGCGCCCATGTCGCAGACGGCACCTGGCCGGGTCGGGACCAGTTGGTCCAGCATTTCGCCATAAGCGGCCTCATACCCCAGACCGCGCATGCGATCGGCCCACCAGGGGGCGGCTGTGGCGTAGGGGTCCAGGGTTTGATCGGTCATCGCGGGTCTCTGGCTGTTCAGAGGCAAGATGACCGAGTTGCGGGCGGCGTGCCTCCGGCAGGCAGACGAAAACCGGCGCGCGCCGGACAAACGGAACCGGGCACCTATTGCGAGATCCGTCGGCGTGCCTTTCCTGGTGCGTTTTCGGCGCTGCTCAGCGCGCCGCCAGCAGGTCAGCCCGGTGCACTAGGTGCAGCTTGTTGCCGTCCGGGTCGCGCAGGTAGGCACCATAGTAGTCGGGGGCATAGTTGGGGCGCAGGCCCGGCGCGCCCGCATCGCTGCCCCCCATGGACAGGCCCGCCGCGTGGGCCGCGTCCACGGCGGCCCGGTCGGGCGCGATCAAGGCCACCATCGTTCCGTTGCCCGCCGTGGCCGCGCTGTCATCGTAGGGGGTCGTGATGTAGAGGCGCGGTGCCACGCAACCGGGCAGGTGCCAACAGAACATCACGGGGCCGCCGTCGTCCTCGACCGCGCGTTCCACCAGTCCGAGGGGGGCCAACACCGCGCGGTAAAAGGCCCCGGCACGATCCAGATCGGCGCAGCCGAGGCAGATGTGAGAGATCATCCGGGCATCCGCGCCAGACCCACCCCGATCATGCTGTCACGGGTGACCAGCGCGGCCAGCGCCGCCTCATCCATCGTCTCGGTGCCTGCGGGGCGCGCAGGGATCACCACATAGCGCATGTCGGCGGTGGAATCGTGGACCCGGACCGTGGTGTCATCTGACAGGGTCACGCCGAACTCGGCCAGCACGCGGCGCGGTTCGCGGACTGTGCGCGATCGGTAGGCCCGGCTTTTGTACCAATCGGGCGGCAGGCCCAACAGGTTGCGCGGATAGCAGGAGCAGAGCGTGCAGACGACCACGTTGTGTACCGTGTCCGTGTTTTCGACTGCGATCAGCTTCAGCGGCCCGATGTCGAAACCCATTTCGGTCGCCGCTGCCGAGGCATCGGTCAGCAGGCGGTCGCGAAAATCGGGGTCAACCCAGGCGCGGGCCACGACGGCGGCCCCCTGCGCAGGAGAGCGGGCGTCCATCGCCTCGATCTGGCGGGCGACCTCGGCCTCGGTGACGACGCCCTTGGCGATCATCAGCTCGCGAATGGCGATCTCCATCACCTGCCAATAGGTCAGCGGCCCGTCCTGATCTGCGCGGTAAGGGTGGCCGGATGGGGACATGCCCTCGTGGCTGTGGTGCGGGTGATCGTGGGGCATCAGAGCGGCTCCAGCCAATGGGCGTAGATTTCGGCGTCGATGGTGTCGTTGGGGGTCTGGCTGTCGGGCCAGACTTCGCCCAGGCGAAAGCGGACGCGGTAGAGGGGCAGGGCCTGGGCGGGGTGCCCATAGGCCAGCTGTTCGGGGTTGGCGAAGGGGCCCAGCACCCGTTCGACGGCGCCTGTCTTGCCGCGCAGGTAGGCAGGTGTGCGCACGTGGCCCGGTGGCATCAGGGTGCGGACACGGACGGGCGTGCCGGGGGCAAACGTGTCAGGCACCGGCATCGCTCGCCGTGCCATAGGTGGTGCCGCGTGCCTCGACCTCGGCCATCTTGTCCGCCAGTTCGGCCACGGAATAGATCCCTTGTTCCAGCAGGTTCTGGTTCAACGACCCGACCCAGCGTTCGTAGTAGCCGAGCGTCTCGAAGGCGTCTTCGCCCATGTCTTCCAGAACACGGCGCAACCCGTCGACGGTGAAGATGCCCTTCATGTTGGCCAGCATCACCAAGGCATCGACCCGCTTTTCCCACAGCGCGAAATCGTGGTCGGCGTCGGGCACGGGACCGGCCAGTTCACCGCCCATGTCGTGCCACCGCTTGCCTGCAAAGGCTTCGCCGGCGGTCATGCCTGACCCGCCAGCTGGTCGATCTGCGGTGCCAACCCATCGAGCGCGTAGCCCGCGTTGCGCGTGGCGGCCAGGATGTCCTGCGTCGGACGTTGCCCGGCCATGGCCAGCGCCCAAAGAACGGCGGACCGTGTGCCAGACGCGCAGTAGGCGACGACGCGGCCTTCGGCCCCGGCGATAGCATCGGCCTGTTCCTCGACGGCGTCGAGCGTCAGGTTCGGCATGGCGATCGGGTTGAAGGTAAACGACAGGCCCGCCGCTTCGGCGGCGGCCTGCATGGCACCAGCCTGATGAGAGGGCGGGACCTCTGCATCCGGGCGGTTGCAGATGATTGCGGTGACCCCATCGGCGGCCAGAACGGCCATGTCGGCAGGGTCGAGTTGCGGCGTGACGGAGGTCGTCTCGTCCAGGGGGCGCAGGTCCATGGCGGGCTTTCGGTTGGGTCCGGTTGCGCCGCAGGATGCCCGCAGGCGCGCAGGAGGTAAAGAGACGCGGTCGCGCGGGTGCGACCGCGTCGGATCAGGCCGCGCGCAGGGCGCGCAGGCGCGGCAGGGCCACCATGCCCAGCACCATCGCGGCGGCAAAGCCCGCCACCTTCGGCCCCCCCCAAAGCAGCGAGGCCAGCGCCGGTCCCGGGCATAGCCCGACCAGGCCCCAGCCAATTCCGAACAGGACCGATCCCGCGATCAGCGGCCCGTCGAGGCCGGTGACCCGTTCTGGCCAGCTTTGCGCCAGCACCGGCGCGCGGCGCGGGGTGACGCGCCAGGCAAACAGCATCGGCAGGATCGCGCCCCCCATCACGAAGGCCAGCGTCGGATCCCACGGACCGGGACCCAGTAGCGCCAGGAACCCCCGGACCCTGGCCGTGTCCGTCATCCCGGAGACGAGCAATCCGCCGCCGAACAGGGCACCGGCGGCGGCGGCGACCAGGGGTCTCATGCGAAGACCCGCACGGTCAGCACGCCTGCGGCGATAAAGGTGACCGTGGCGGCCAGCGACCGTGGCGACAGGCGCGATATCCCGCAGACCCCGTGCCCCGAGGTGCAGCCCGCGCCCAGTCGTGTGCCGATCCCGACCAACAGCCCGGCAATCAGCAGCGTGGGCCAACCCGCGACGATGTTGGTGGGCCGGTCGCCCGTGGCGAGCACGATCAGCAACGGCACCCCGATCAGCCCGGCCAGAAAGGCCAGACGTTCCGTGCGCGCATCGCCGGTCCCATCGACCAGCCCACCCAGAATGCCCGACGCCCCCATGACGCGCCCGTTGACCAACAGCATCAGCGCCGCCGCGCCGCCGATCATCAGCCCTCCGACCAATGCCCGCACAACGGCGGGCAAATCCCAGATAATCCCTTCCATGGTGACCCTTTCCACAACCTTCGTTTCGTGCCCGCAGGGCGGGCTCGCACCCGGCCCTGCGGAGGGGCGCCTACAACCGGTTGACGGGCAACTTCAAGGAAACGTTGCCTTCGGCGTCCGGCTCGGGCATCCGGCCACCGCGCATGTTGACCTGCAGCGACGGCAGGATCAGCTTGGGCGCGCCCAGGGTCGCATCGCGTTCGGTGCGCATCTTGAGAAAGGCGTCGCGCCCATCGGCCAGATGCTTGTTCCGCTTTTCGGCGGCGACGGTGGTTTCCCAGGCAAAGTCGTCTCGTCCCGGTGCCTTGTAGTCATGGCCCACGAAAATGCGGGTGTCGTCGGGCAAGGCCAGGATCTTCTGGATCGACTCCCAAAGGACCTCGGCAGAGCCGCCGGGGAAGTCGCAACGCGCGGTGCCGAAATCGGGCATGAACATCGTGTCGCCCACAAAGGCCGCGCCCCCTTGGCCTTTGCCCACGACATAGGTCAGGCAGGCAGGCGTGTGGCCGGGCGTGTGCAGGACATGGACGGGCAGGGTGCCGATCTGGAACACGCTGCCTTCGCGAAACAGGGCGTCGAACTGGCTGCCGTCGCGCTGAAACCGTGTGCCCTCGTTGAATATCTTGCCAAAGGTTTCCTGCACCGTGACGATTTCCGCCCCGATGCCGATCTTGCCGCCCAGTTTTTCTTGAATGTAGGGCGCAGCAGAAAGGTGGTCGGCGTGGACATGGGTTTCCAACAGCCAGTCCACCGTCAGCCCCCGGTCGCGGATCGCGGCGATCAGGCGATCCGCGCTGTCGGTGCCGGTGCGGCCCGCAGCCATGTCGAAGTCCAGCACCGGGTCGATCACGGCGCAGGTGGTCCCATCGTCCATAAGGTAGCTGATGGTGTTGGTCCCGCTGTCGAAGAAGCCTTCGACCTGTGGTGTATCGGTCATATTCGGTCCTCCCTGCGGAAGGGTCGCGCCACCGCTGGCCCCGCGTCAAGCGCTACCCTGCGTCGGGTGTCGGGGTGCGGCAGCATGCCCCGGCATACAATTCCATAAGCATTGTCAGTGTTGTTAGCGCTAATTGATTGATTGCTAAGGTCTATGTTCGCGCAACCATGCCTGCGCCGCCCTTGCGTGACGGCAGAAGCAGGCCGTAAACATGGGCCAAAGGGGACCGGAGGACATGGGAATGAGCTGGAAAAGCGAATGGGACCGGGCGCACAGCGACCCGGAAGGGTTCTGGATGGACGCCGCGCGGGCCATCGACTGGGCCAAGGCCCCGTCCAGGGCGCTGCACGATCTGGGCGGGCCGGTGCCCGAATGGTTCGCTGACGGCATGGTCAACGCCTGTCACAACGCGGTCGATCGCCACGTGGCGGCGGGCCACGGCGACCGGGTGGCGATCATCCATGACAGCCCGGTGACCGACAGCGTCACCAAGGTCACCTACGCAGACTTGCAGGACCGTGTCGCCCGCCTGGCCGGGGCCCTGGCCGCGCGCGGCGTGGGCACGGGCGACCGGGTTCTGATCTACATGCCGATGGTGCCCGAAGCCCTGGAGGCGATGCTGGCCTGTGCCCGGCTTGGCGCGATCCATTCGGTCGTCTTCGGTGGTTTCGCGGCGGCTGAACTGGCCGTGCGGATCGACGATGCAAAGCCAAAGGCCATCCTCGCCGCCTCGGGCGGGATCGAGCCGAACCGCGTCGTGCCCTACAAGCCGCTGCTGGACGGGGCGATCGACATGGCTGCGCACAAACCGGATGCCTGCATCATCCTGGAACGTCCGGGCCTGGAGGTCGACCTGGGCCCGCGCGACGTGGATTGGGCCGCCGCCGTGTCCGCCGCCGACCCGCACCCCTGCGTGCCTGTGCGCGGCGATCACCCTGCCTATATCCTTTACACTTCCGGCACGACGGGGGCACCCAAGGGTGTGGTCCGCGCGACCGGCGGGCATCTGGTCGCGCTCGACTGGTCAATGACCAACATCTACGGCGTTCAACCCGGAGAGGTCTACTGGGCCGCCTCTGACGTGGGCTGGGTCGTAGGGCACAGCTATATCTGCTATGCGCCTCTGATCCATGGCTGCACCACCATCGTGTTCGAGGGCAAGCCAGTCGGCACCCCGGATGCCTCGACCTTTTGGCGGGTGATTTCGGATCATGACGTTTCGGTCTTCTTCACGGCGCCGACCGCGTTTCGCGCGGTCAAGCGGGACGATCCTGCCGGCGCGCTGATGGCGGGCCATGACCTGTCGTCGCTGCGGGCCGTGTTCCTGGCCGGGGAACGCGCCGACCCCGACACCGTGAAATGGATCGAGACGCGCACGGGCGTGCCCGTCATCGACCATTGGTGGCAGACCGAAACCGGTTGGGCCATCGCGGCCAACCCCCTGGGGCTGGAACAACTGCCGATCAAATCCGGCAGCCCTTCGGTCCCGATGCCCGGCTATACCGTCGAGGTCCTGGACGAAGGCGGCCACCCCGTCGCGCCCGGCGAACTGGGGGCCATAGCCGTCAAGCTGCCATTGCCGCCCGGCACCCTTCCGACGCTTTGGAACGCGGCAGACCGCTTCCAGTCGAGCTATCTCGATACCTTTCCGGGCTATTACGAGACGGGGGACGCGGGGATGCTGGACGAAGACGGCTATCTGTGGATCATGTCGCGCACGGACGATGTCATCAACGTGGCCGGCCACCGCCTGTCCACCGGTGCCATGGAAGAGGTGCTGGCCACCCATCCCGACGTCGCCGAATGTGCCGTCATCGGCGTGGCCGATGATCTGAAAGGGCAGTTGCCGATGGGATTCCTGTGCCTGACCAAGGGCGTCGACCGGCCACACGGGGACATCGCGCAGGAATGCGTGAAACTGGTGCGCGAAAAGATCGGCCCGGTCGCGGCCTTCAAGCTTGCCGTGGTGGTGGACCGTCTGCCGAAAACCCGGTCAGGCAAGATCCTGCGCAAGGTCATGGCGCAGATCGCCGACGGTGCCGACTGGAAGATGCCCGCGACCATCGACGACCCGGCCATCATGGATGAAATCGGGACCGCGACGCGCACGCTGGGCTATCCGGCCGGGGCCGATTGACCGACCGGCGGCGCGGATCCCGTGCCGGACCCGGGTTCACCCCGGATCCGGTGGACCTGTTGGCCCACGACATCCGCGCCGCCGTGTCCGACGTCATCGGCGGTCTGCGCCTGATCGAACCCGAAGACCTGCCGGAGGCGACCCGCGAACAATTGGGCCGCGTTCATGTGGCGTCCGAATTGCTGGCACGTCTGGTCGAGGAAATGTTGCTGGGGGCCCCCGGCGATGCTGAGGATGCCGAGGTCGGCATTCTCAACCTGCACCGGTTCCTCGATGATGAGCTGCGGCGCTGGCATGGCGCGGCGCGTCCCACCGGCACCCGCGTCAGCTTTGACAGGGACCCGGACCTGCCAGAGGTCGTGCGTCTGAACGGCCTGCACCTGCGCCGGGTCATCGCGAACCTGATGGGCAATGCCCTGCGCCACGCGCCCGGCGGCTCTGTCACCCTTGGGGCGGAGCTGTACCGCGACCGAACGCTCAGCATTTGCGTCAGCGATGACGGGCCGGGCTTTCCCATTGATCTTCTGCCCCGGCTGTTCGACCCGGAAACACGCGGTGGATCTGCCCCCGGCACCGGAATGGGGCTGCACATTGCGTCCGCCCATGCAGAGGGGCTGGGCGGGAAACTTGCCGCGCGCAATCTGGCCACGGGCGGCGCGCAGGTCACCCTGACCATCCCCGCCCACATCTGGGAGCGGGAGGTGGAGCCTGCGCCAGGTGATCTGCCCGATCTCACCGGTCGGCGGGTTCTTGTCGCCGACGACAGCGCCACCAATCAGACCCTGCTGCGCGGCATTCTGGCGCGCCTGGGGGCCGAATGCGAAACTGCGGGCGACGGGATCGAGGCGCTGAACTGGCTGTCGCGGGAACGGTTCGACATGGCGCTGGTCGATCTGGAGATGCCGCGCCTGGGCGGCCTGGACGTCATCCGCTCCGAGAGGGAGCGGCAGGCGCGCGGCATTGCGCCGCCGATGTTGATGGTCGCGATGACAGCCTACGTCCTGCGCGACAACCGCGAAGCGATCCTGGAGGCGGGGGCGGACGGCATTCTGGCCAAACCCCTGGCCGGGATCGAAACCGTGGCCAAGATCCTGCACCAATTCCTGGAAGACGCCCCGGACCCGGACGATTGGGCGCCCGAGCGTGCCCCGGCGCTAAGCGCGATCACCCTTGCGGAACTGATGGCCGCTGCCGGGCCGGACCAGGGTGACGTTCTGCTGACCCGGCTCAAGCAGGATCTGGCGCTGGTGGACATGGATCTTTCGGCGGCGTTAGACGGCAAGGATCTGGCGGGTATTCGGGCGCAGACCCACGTGCTGTTGTCGCTGGCCGGGGCCGTGGGGGCCTTGCCCACGCAAGAGGCGGCGCGGCGTGTCGGTCACCTGGCCCGCGATGGCGACATGGAGGCCATCGCCATCGCGGTCAAAGTCTGTCTGGGTCGCCTGAGCGAATTGCGCGACGAGTTGCGCCGCACCGGGTGACCGTCAGGCCATTTCCTCGGCCTGGGCCTCGACCAGAACCGTTTCGACCTGCGCCCCGGTTTCCAGGGTCCGGTGGACGGGGCATTTGTCCGCGATTTCCAGCAAACGCGCGCGTTGGTCGGCGTCCAGCCTGCCCTTGATGGTGATTTCGCGGCGGAAGCGATCGATCCGCTCGGACGCGGACGGCGCGTCCTGGGCGTGCATGCGGTCATGCGTGACGTCGACCGACACGTGTTCCAGGGGCCATTTCTTGCGCCGTGCATACATCCGCAGCGTCATCGTCGTGCAGGACCCCAGCGAGGCGGCCAGCAGCTGATAGGGGGACATGCCAAGATTGGTGCCGCCGTAGGCCGCCGGTTCATCGGCCTTGAGGTGATGAATGCCGCCCGCGACGATGTCCTGGGCATAGCCGTTGGGGTCTGCTTCGGACACGCGGGTGACACCCTCGGGGGCACCGATGGGTGGGGCGGGGCGGGTGACGTCGACGTATTTCGTGACCCAGGCCCCGATGACATCGGCGGCATATTCCGCATCCTTGGCACGGGTGATCAGGTGATCCGCATCGTCGAGCGTGACGAAGCTTTTGGGGTGCTTGGCCTCGATGAAGATGCGCGTCGCGTTCTCGATGCCGACGATTTCATCTCGGGGGGCGTGCAGGACCAGCAGGGCGCGGTTCATGGTGCGGATGGCATCGGTCAGGTTCTGGCCTTCCACGTCCTCGACAAAGCCGCGACCGATGCGCAGCTTGCGCCCGCCCAGTTTGACCTCGGCGGCCCCGTCGCGGGCAATGTCGTCCAGGGCTCCGCCAAAGTTGTGGGTGACGTGGCCGGGGTCAAACGGGGCACCGATGGTCACCACGGCCTTCAGGCTGTCGATGGAACCCGCCGCACGCAAAACGGCGGCCCCGCCCAGCGAATGGCCGATCAGGATGGCGGGTGGCATGCCCCGCGCGGCCAGGGCGGCGGCGGCGGCAGTCAGGTCGGCCACGTTGGAGGTAAAGGACGTGTTCTCGAACTCTCCTTCCGAATGCCCAAGCCCGGTAAAGTCAAACCGCAGGACGGCGATCCCCATTGCGGCCAGGCGCGTGGCGATGCGGCGCGCGGCGGGGATGTCCTTGCCGCAGGTAAAGCAGTGGGCCATCAGCGCGGTCGCGCCGGTGGGGCCTTCGGGCAGGTCCAGCCGGGCGGCCAGTTGGCTGCCGTCATGGCCGGTAAATGTGAAACGTTCGGTCGGCATCAGGGGTCCTTTCGGTTGCCCGCAGACTGCCCCGCGGTCCCCGATCCGGCAAGCGATGCAGGCCCCGCGTCACGGAAGGGTGATTGCCCGCCCGCCGCGTGATCACAGCGCTGTGACGCGCGTGCATCGGCGCAGGGACGGGCCTGCGCTCAGGCAGGACGAGGGGGCGATTTCACCCCTTGTCCCACCATTTTGCCACGCACCCCGCCCCCCGGCGAACCGGCGGGCTGTAACGTTTATGACCTCAGAGGTTTGGCTTCTTTTGCAGCAGGGGCATCAGGCTGGCCATATCGGGACCCCGATCGGTGCCCGTCATCGCAAGGCGCAGTGGTTTGAACAGGCCCTTGCCCTTGCGGCCTGTCGCCTCCTTGACGGCGGAGGTCCACTCACCCCAGGTCGCTTCGGTCCAGGGGGCCTCGGGCAGCAGGTTCAACGCCTGCCGGACGAAGTCGCTATCCTCGGCGTCGATCTCGGGCGTGGCCCCTTCGGAGATGACGCGCCACCAATCGGCCATTTCCGCGCGGGTTCCGATGTTGTCGCGCACCACGGTCCAGAACCGGTCGGCCAGGGCGTCGGGCACACCCATCGCGCTGACCTGTCCGGCAACGGCCGACAGCGGCAACCGCTGCAGGTAGTTGGCCGTCAGCGGGCGCAGGTCGGCCTCGTCGAACTTGGTGGGGGCCACGCCAAAGCTGTCCAGGTCGAAATTCGCCGCCAGCTCGTCGGGCGTTTCCGCCAGTTCGACGGCGCGCGACGACCCAAGCCGGGCCATCTGCGACAGCAGGGCCATCGGTTCGATCCCAGCCGCGCGCAGGTCGCGCAGGGACAGCGTGCCAAGCCGCTTGGACAATGCCTCGCCCTTTGGGCCGGTCAGCAGGGAATGGTGGGCAAATGTCGGGTGGCCGTGGCCAAGCGCGGCCATGATCTGAATCTGCGTGGCCGTGTTGGTCACATGGTCCGACCCGCGCACCACGTGGGTCACGCCCATATCGGTGTCATCGACGACCGATGCGATCGTATAAAGAACCTGCCCATCGCCCCGGATCAGCACCGGATCCGAGACCGAGGCCGCGTCGATGCTGAGCGGGCCGAGGATGCCATCGGTCCATTCGATGCGTTCCTGGTCCAGTTTGAACCGCCAGTGGCCGCCACGTTCGGCGCGCAGGCGGTCCTTTTCCGCGTCCGACAAGGCCAGCGCGGCACGGTCGTAGACCGGCGGCTTGCCCATGTTCAGCTGTTTCTTGCGTTTCAGATCCAGTTCGACCGGGGTTTCGAACGCCTCGTACAGACGGCCCGAGGCACGCATCTCTTCGGCGGCGGCGGCGTAGCGGTCCAGGCGGGCCGACTGCCGCTCCTCCCGGTCCCAGGTCAGGCCCAGCCATTCCAGGTCTTCGCGGATGGCGTCGGCATATTCGTCCTTCGACCGCTCCGGATCGGTGTCGTCGAGGCGCAGGATGAAGGTGCCGCCGGATTTGCGGGCGATCATCCAGTTCATCAGCGCGGTGCGCAGGTTGCCTACGTGGATGTGCCCCGTGGGCGAGGGGGCAAAGCGGGTGACGGTCTCGGACATGGAAGGGCTCCTTTGAGGGCGATGTGCCACCCAGGCGGAGGGCTGTCCAGTCTGGGCTCTGATGTGCGCTGGGGCAGGGCGGGCGTTACAGGGTGCACGGATCACGAAACCGCGAGGCTCTCGCTCCGCTCCGGGACAGCGCTAGGTTTGAGAAATCGTGTATTAGGAGGATCCCGATGAACCTGTCCCGCCGCGCCGCCCTTGGTGCAACCGCCGCCCTGCCGTTCACCGCAGCCCTGCCGGCACTGGCCGCCGCCCCCAAGAAGGACGCGATGATCCAGAACGTCCGTCGTTTCGGCCTGGGCGACCTGGAGGTGACGACCCTGCTGGCCAATACGGTCACCAACCCGAACGATCCGCAGACCATCTTTGGCATGAATGTCGATGCACAGACGTTCCTGGCGGCGTCCGAGGCGGCGTTCATCCCGTCGGACGTCAACCAGTTCTTCTTTACGCCGACACTTGTGAACACGGGCGACAACCTGGTTCTGTTCGACACCGGCCAGTCGGGCGACGGCATCGCCAAGGTCATCGAAGAGGCCGGCTATGCCACGGGTGACGTCGACACCGTGATCATCACCCACATGCACGGCGACCACATCGGCGGTCTGATGCGCGACGGATCCCCCACATTCGAGAACGCGTCCTATGTAACGGGTCAGGCCGAATACGATGCCTGGGCCGCGCAGGACAACGACGGGTTCAAATCGAACGTGGCCCCCTTGGCGGATCGGATGACGTTCCTTGCCGACGGGCAGGACGCGCTGCCGGGTATCACGGCCATGGCGGCCTTTGGGCACACGCCGGGGCACATGACCTATCGCCTGTCGTCCGGCGACAAGTCGCTGTTGGTGGCGGCAGATCTGGCCAACCATTATGTCTGGTCCCTGGCGAACCCAGACTGGGAAGTCCGGTTCGACATGGACAAGGCTGCCGCCGCCGCGTCCCGTCGCAAGGTTCTGGGCATGCTGGCCGCCGAGCGGATGCCGATGATCGGCTATCACATGCCTTTCCCTGCCGTGGGTTATGTCGAAGCGCGGGGCGATGGCTTCCACTGGGTTCCCGAGAGCTATCAGATGATGCTGTGATCCGGTGTCGGCCCGCCTGGCGCGGGCCGACCAGGTGGGGGGCCAGCCCCCCACACCCCCCGGAGTATTTACGCCGAGAAGAAGACAGGGTCAGGCGCGCACCGGCCAATGGTCGCGCAGGTTGCTCAGTCCGGCGGCGATCAGGTCACCCAGGACGGATGTGTCGATCCGGTTCAGCCGCGTGACGTAGAGACAGGATTTGCCCATGCGATGGGGGCCCAGGCGGCTGAGGATGTCGCTGAAATCCGCATAGCCTGGCATGATGTAGATGCTGAGCGCTGCCTTGCGGGGGCTGAAGCCTGTGGCAAGGTATGTGCCGGACCGGCCGGTGGCATAGGTGTAATCGTAGCGGCCATAGCCCACCTTGTTGCCTGGCCAGAGTTCGGGCGCGAGCCCCGAGCATCGTCGAAAAAGCGCGTCGAGCGTGCGGCACTCCTCTGATCTGGGCGCGGATTGGGCCCGGAAAAATGCCTCGGGGGTTGCGGGCATTAGGGGTGGGGTGCGGTCAGTCATCTGGCGAAGACTAGCACATCTGCTTGCTGCGCCTAAGCGGCGACTGGCGGGTGCCGTCGCGCGGGGGCTTGCGCAGGGCCGCCCGCCGAGCCTAGCACGGGGGACAAACAAGATCGGAGGCCAAGATGTCCGACACGCTGCGCGACGCCGCGCTCGCCGTGCGCGAAAACGCCCATGCTCCATATTCGCAGTTCAAGGTTGGCGCGGCCATCCGGACCGCGTCCGGCACTGTCTATCGCGGCTGCAATGTCGAAAACGTGGCCTACCCCGAAGGCACCTGTGCCGAGGCCGGGGCCATCGCCGCGATGTGCGCGGCGGGCGACCGCGAAGTGGTCGAGGTTTATGTCGTCGCAGGATCCCCCACGCCGGTTCCGCCCTGCGGTGGCTGTCGTCAGAAGCTGGCGGAATTCGGGGCGGGCGACGTGCCCGTGACCCTGGCCACGGTCGACGGCGCCGAACAACGCACGACCGTCGCCGCCTTGTTGCCCGGCGCGTTTGATGCGGGGCACATGGCTTGACCATTCGCGCGACCCTTGCCGCGCTGCGCCGGGGGGCGGCCCTGGATGGGCAGGCTCTGGCTGATTTCGCCGAAGGATTGGCCGACGGGCGCGTGTCTGACGCCCAGGCCGGGGCCTTTGCCATGGGTATTTGCCATGCGCCCTTGTCGCCGCCTGCACGCGCGGCCCTGACGCGGGCGATGCGCGACGGCGGCGAGGTTCTGGAATGGGATCTGCCGGGACCGGTCATCGACAAGCATTCGACGGGCGGGGTCGGCGATTGCGTGTCGCTGATCCTGGCCCCGGCGTTGGCCGCCTGCGGGGCCTATGTGCCGATGATTTCCGGCCGGGGATTAGGCCACACGGGTGGCACGCTGGACAAGCTGGCAGCGATTCCGGGCCTGCGGGTCGAAATGCAGGCCGATGAGTTGCAGGACATCGTCCGCCGGGTCGGTTGCGCCATCGTGGGGGCGACGGCGGACATCGCGCCCGCAGATCGGCGTCTGTACGCCGTGCGCGACGTCACGGGGACCGTGGAAAGCCTGGATCTGATCGTCGCGTCGATCCTTTCC
The DNA here is from genome assembly GCF_025141175.1 of Jannaschia sp. M317. Taxonomy (NCBI): domain Bacteria; kingdom Pseudomonadati; phylum Pseudomonadota; class Alphaproteobacteria; order Rhodobacterales; family Roseobacteraceae; genus Jannaschia; species Jannaschia sp. M317. The sequence goes on from NZ_CP081155.1 coordinate 1,991,577, forward strand.
AAAAAGCTGGCTGAAGGGTTGGAGGCGCTGGTCCTTGATGTGAAAACCGGGTCCGGCGCGTTCATGGCCGATCCGGGCGCGGCGCGCGCGTTGGCGGCGGCCCTGGTCGAGACGGGTCAGGCCAACGGGGTCATGACCTCGGCCATCGTGACCGACATGTCGCAACCGGCGGCGACCTCGGCCGGCAACGCATTGGAGGTGATTGCCGCGATGGAGGCGCTGACCGAACCGGCCATGCGCCGGTCGCAACGGTTGGTTGCCCTGACCAAGGCGTTGGGCGGTGAGGCGCTGGCGCTGGGGGGGCTGGTCGCAGATGCGGACGATGGGGCCGCGCGGATCGAGGTGGCCTTGACCTCGGGCGCGGCGGCCGAGGTGTTTGGCCGGATGATCGCCGCGCAAGGCGGCCCTTCGGATTTTCTGGAGCGGTGGCGCGACCGGCTGCCTGCGGCCCCGGTCGTGGCGGAATTGCGCGCGGACCGACCCGGCGTCGTGGCCCGGATCGACGCGCGCGCCTTGGGCGAGACGGTGGTGGACCTGGGCGGCGGACGCAGGCGCGAACATGATCGGATCGACCCGACCGTCGGCATCAGCCACCTGGCGCAACTGGGCGCCGTCGTGACCGAGGGGCAGCCCCTGGCCCGCATCCATGCCGCCGATAGCGACGCGGCAGAGGATGCGGCGGCGCAGGTGGCCCAGGCGATCGAAATGGCGCAGGGTGCCGTAACCCCGCCAACCCTGATCCAGGAGACGATCCGATGAGCCGCGCCTTTCTTGTTGTCATGGATTCCGTTGGCTGTGGCGGGGCCCCAGATGCGGTTGAATTCGGGGATGCGGGGGCAAACACACTTGCCCATATCGCACAATGGGTCACTCAAAACCGCAGGAACAGGCAAGTCCACTTGCCCAATCTGGACAATCTGGGGCTTGGTCGCGCCGTAACGCTCGCCTCTGGTGAAGCGGCCCCGGGCCTGGATGCGGAGCCAGAGGGGGCCTGGGGGTGCGCCACCGAAATCAGCCCCGGTAAGGACACGCCGTCGGGGCACTGGGAATTGTCGGGCCTGCCTGTTCCCTGGGACTGGACCTATTTTCCCGACACCGATCCCTGCTTTGCGCCGGACCTCGTGGCAGAGGTGGCGCGGCTGGCGGGGACCGACGGCATCCTAGGCAACCGCCATGCCTCGGGCACCAACATCATCGAGGAAGAGGCAGAGGCGCATATCCGCACGGGTTGGCCGATCTGCTATACGTCCGTCGACAGCGTGTTCCAGATTGCGGCCCACGAAGAGCATTTTGGCTTGCAACGCCTGCTGGACCTTTGCGCCGCGCTGGCCCCGCGTCTGCATGAGATGCGGGTCGGCCGCGTGATCGCGCGGCCTTTCACGGGGGACGGGCCGTGGCAGCGCACGTCCAACCGCAAGGATTTCGCAATCTTGCCGCCGGCAGACACGCTATGCGATGTTGTGCAACGGGCGGGACGCCGGGTGCATGCGATCGGCAAGATCGGCGACATCTTTTCCATGCGGGGCATCGACAGCGTGGTCAAAGGGTCGGATGCGGATCTGATGGCCCATCTGGCCGCAGCCGTCCGCGACATGCCCGATGGCTCGCTCACCTTCGCGAATTTCGTCGAATTCGACAGTCTTTATGGCCACCGACGTGATCCGCTGGGCTATGCCGAACATCTGGAATGGTTCGACGCCTGCCTGCCACCGATCCTGTCGGCGCTGCGGCCCGATGACGTGATGATCTTTACGGCGGACCATGGCAATGACCCGACCTGGCGCGGGACGGATCACACCCGCGAACGGGTCCCCGTCGTCTGCGCCGGCATCATGGGAGAGCTGGGGCAGCTTGGCTTTGTCGACGTCGCGGCCAGCATCTGCGCCCATCTGGGCGTGCCCAAAGTCGGACCGGGGAGGAGTTTTCTATGACCGATCAACCCAAGATCGAGCTGCATCTTCACCTCGAAGGGGCCGCGCCGCCTGATTTCATCCGACAGTTGGCCGCGGAAAAAGGCGTGACCCTGGACGGTGTTTTTGATGCAAGTGGATCCTATGCTTTCAATGACTTCGAACACTTTCTTCAAGTCTACGAAGCCGCAGTCACCGTCTTGCAGACGCCGGAAGATTTCGGCCGCCTGACCCGCGCGGTGCTGGAACAGTCAAAGGCCAACGGCGTCGTCTATACCGAAGCGTTCCTGAGCCCGGATTTCTGTGGCAACCGCGACCTGGGGGCCTGGCGCGAATACCTTGCCGCCATCGAGGAGGCCGCCGCCTCCGTATCCGGGATCGAGATGCGTGGGATCGTCACCTGTATTCGGCATTTCGGCCCGGAAAAGGCCCGTGAAACAGCCGTTTGCGCAGTCGAGACGGCGGGGGATTTCATCACCGGCTTTGGCATGGGTGGCAATGAGGGCGTCTTTACCCAGGGCGATTTTGCGCCCGCCTATGACGCCGCCCGCGAGGCCGGGCTGGGCCTGACCACGCATGCAGGCGAATTCGGTGGCCCCGAAAGCGTGCGGCAAGCGCTCGACGACCTTCGGGTCAGTCGGATCGGCCATGGGGTGCGCGCCAGCGAGGACCCGGCCTTGATCTCGCGTCTGGTCGAAGAAGGCATCGTCCTGGAGGTGTGTCCGGGATCCAACGTTGTCCTTGGACTTTACCCGAACATCGCCGCGCATCCTATTGATAAGATGCGCAAGGCGGGCGTAAAGGTCACCGTCTCGACCGACGATCCCCCGTTCTTTCACACGGATTTGCGCGCTGAACACACGGCGCTGACCGACACCTTCGGATGGACCGGCGCGACCTTTGCCGCGGTCTATCGCACCGCGGCCCAGGCCGCTTTTTGCGACGCGGCGACCCGCGCCCGTCTGCTTGCCCGATTGGAGTAACCCATGGAACACCTTACCGTCGTCAGACATCCGCTGGTGCAGCACAAGCTGACGCTGATGCGGGAAAAGGACACATCGACCGCTGTTTTCCGGCAGTTGTTGCGTGAAATCAGCCAGTTGCTGGCCTATGAGATCACGCGCGAACTGCCGATGACGACCAAGACGATCGAAACGCCGATCCAGACCATGGATGCGCCGACGCTGGCCGGTCGCAAGCTTGCGCTGGTCTCTATCTTGCGGGCCGGGAACGGTCTTTTGGACGGGATTCTCGAACTGGTGCCCTCGGCCCGCGTGGGGTTCGTCGGTCTTTACCGTGACGAAGAAACGCTCAAGCCGGTGCAATACTATTACAAGGCCCCGGAACTGTTGAGCGAACGGCTGGTGATCGCCGTCGATCCGATGCTGGCCACGGGCAATTCCTCGGTCGCGGCCATTGATCTGCTCAAGGAGCAGGGGGCGACGGATATTCGGTTCCTGTGCCTTTTGGCGGCCCCCGAAGGCGTCGCCCGCATGAAGGAAGCGCACCCGGATGTGCCCATCGTCACCGCCGCCGTCGACACCCAGCTGGACGAGAACGGCTACATCGTTCCGGGACTAGGGGATGCGGGTGATCGGATGTTTGGCACAAAATAGAGCAGTTTGAACGGCCTCCGCGCTTTACTTGACCCCAAGGCGTCGTGCACAGTCGCGGCGGACCTGCGGGGGCCATTGACGGAGGGTGACATGGGCGCGTTCAGAACGTTCGGATTGAGTTTGGTTGCAGTCAGCGCGCTGCTTGCGGCCAGTGAGGTTGGCGCACAGCGGGCGTCCAGCGGCCCCGCCGAAGTGCCTCCCGGCAGCTTTGCCGGATCGCAGTATGTGGACAGCACCGGCTGTGTGTTCATTCGCGCGGGTGTCGACGGGGCGACCCGTTGGGTGCCGCGCGTAAATCGCGACCGCACGCCCGTGTGCGGGGCCAGCCCGACACGGACCGCAGGCGCCGCCACCGCCCCAGCCGCGGCCCCCGCACCTACGCCGCGTGTGACGGTTATCGAACCCGTCGCGACGCCGACACCCGCGCCGGTTCGCACGGCCGAGCCGGTGATCCGCCGCGCCCCAGCTGCCGCCGCCCCCCGCCGCATCGTCGAAGCCGCGCCGCGTCCGCGTGCCGTAGCCCCCCGCGTGGTCGCCGCCGCCCCCCGCCGGGCGACCGCCCCGGCACCGCGCCGCGCGGCACCGCGCCCGATGCCACAAGTCGTACAAGCGCCGGTCGTCTCCGCTCCGGTGGCCTTGCCGCCCGGCTGCGGGGCCTCGGCGTTGTCGGCACGGTATTTGCCCGGCTGTCGGGTCGGCACGACGACGGCACAGCCCACGCGCGTGGTAACGACGGCGGCCCCGCGCGTCGCGACCGCGCCCGCGCAGCCACGCGCCCGTGTCGTGGCACCCGCGCCTGTCACGCGCCGCGCGAACGAGCAGGTCATCGTTTCCGTCACGCCACCCGCGACCGCCCAGAGGGTGAACCCCGCCACGCCGTCCCCGCGCCGCAACGTCGGCACCGGGGCGCGACCGGGTGTGCGGGCTGGCGGGTGTCAGGGCGCTTCGGATCTGTCGAACCGGTATTTGCAGGGAGCGAACCGGTGCGGCGGTGATTCAGGTTGGACGCCAGGTCGGCGGTCGTCCCTGGACGCTGCTCCGGGTTTGTCCACGACGCGCTCTGGTCGCGAGCAACGGGTCGTCATCGTACCCGCCGCGCGCACGACGTTCGACGTCACGCAACCGCCTGCCGGATATCGGGCGGCATGGACCGATGGTCGTCTCAACCCGCACCGGGGTCCGCGGACCCTGCAGGGGGACTACCAGTCGCAAGCGATCTGGACCAACGAGACGCCGCGCCGGCTGCGTCCCGTGATCCTCGTCCGTCAGTAGGTGTGGGGCCGGCCTCAGGGCCGATCGATGACGCCGATTGCGTCCATCATCGCCTCAAAGGCGTCCCGTTCCGTATCCACGGTGCGGGATTTGACTGCATCGAAACGGACGCGCAGGGCTTTCTTTTCGTCGCCCTTGCAGTCGTTCCAGGGCCGCCCCTGAAGCGCCATTTCCAGAACGTAGAACCCGATGAAGTGGGGACGGGTCCCGGCCGCGATCATGCGGGCATAGGCTTCGTCCGTGCCCAGGGCGCGCAACGCTGCGGCGGAATGGATCCCGGCGCGGGCGCAGGCCTCCTCGACGGCGGGGCCGAGGTTTCTCAGCGAAGATACGGGGGCATCATCGGTCATGAACCGGAGTGATACGCGCCTGGTCTCGGCTGTCCAGTGCCTTAGATCGAGGCCCAGTCCGTGAATTTGAACGGAGCGGGCACGCGGGTCCGCTTGGCGGGAACGGTCACTGGGGCGACGGGGGGTGTTGGTTGTCTCTGCATGATGTCTCAACGTCCTCAGACCCGGAATGGGTCCCGTCGTTCAGGGAAAGCGGAAACAATGAAAGCAGAAAGACCGAGCCGTGGCGGAAATGCGGCCCCGTCCAGGGAGGAGGAGGGGGACAGGGCCGCAAAGTTCCCCAAGATGGTGAAACCAGGGAGGAGGAGAGGTTCACCGTCTCGATAATTAAGAATTTAAGCTGCAACGCAGAAAGGTCAATGCTGCATCCGCAGCAAATATACGATTTCCGCGCGAAAGACGGAACATTTCGTATTGCGGCATCCCACTGAAACAAAGGCTGTTTTCCGAACGCATATGAATACAGCAGAGCGTCCGACCTTTGATCATTCGTGTCCTGGTTGCAACGCTCTGCGGCTGCCCCGCCAAGCCAGCGCCATCAGAAAGAGGGCTGTCAGAACCACAACGATCGTCGCCGCCGGTGCGCTGTCGAGGTAGATCGACAGATAAAGACCGGCAATTGCAGATCCGCAGGCCACCCCCATGCTCAACAGCAACATCGGTCCGAATCGCCGCACGAGCAGGAAGGCAATCGCCCCCGGTGTGACCAACAGCGCGATCACCAGGATGATTCCCACCGCCCCCAGGGCCGACACGACCGCAGCAGAGATCATGGCCAGCAACCCGTTGTGCAGCAACCCGACCCGCAATCCCGCAGCCCGCGCTTGCGTCGGGTCGAACGCATGCAGCAGAAAATCGCGCCAACGCAGCGCCATGACGGCCAGGATGATGATGGCGATGACCGCCGCCGTCCAGATTTCGAAGGCTTCGACGCCCAGCAGATTGCCGAAAAGGATGTGATCCAGATGCACCTCTGGCGCGATCCAGGTGATTGCGACGATGCCGGTCGCGAACATGCCGGAAAAGACGACCCCCATCAGGGTGTCACGCTTGACCCGGCTGTGTGTGTCCAACCATCCGGTCAGCAATGCCGACCCCATCCCGGCAACAAAGGCCCCCACGATGAGAGGCAGGCCAAGCAGGTAGGCGGCCACGACGCCCGGCAGGACCGCGTGGCTGATGGCATCCCCGATCAGGCTCCAGCCCTTGAGGACCAGAAAGGCGGAGAGCAGCCCGCAAGGTGCCGCCACCAGAAGCGCCGTCAGCATGGCGTCGCGCAGAAAGGGCAGCTGGAAAGGCAGCAGCAGTGTCTCGATCACGCGCGCGCCCTCCGCCGGGTGGCCAGCCAGCCATGGGTCGGTGCAAAGGTAAAGGCGAGCGCAAAGATCAGGGTCTGCAGCATGACGATGACGCCGCCGGTGGCCCCGTCCAGAAAATAGCTGAGGTACGCCCCAAGGGCGCAGGAGACCGTGCCCAACGTCACCGCAAGGATCAGCAGCAGGCCGAACCGGTCGGTCAGCAGATAGGCGGTGGCACCGGGCGTCACGACCATCGCGATCACCAGGAACGCGCCGACCGTCTGCATCGCCGCCACCGCGCAGGCCGACAACAGCGTGAACAGCACCGCCTTCCAGAAGCGCGGGTTCAAGCCGATGGCGCGGGCATGCGCCTCGTCGAAAAAGACCACCAAAAGATCGCGCCATTTCAGCGTGAGCACCGTCAAGGTTACGGCAGAGATCAGAACCACCTGCACCGTATCCTGAGGGGTGATGGCCAGGATGTTGCCCAGGACGATCGTCTGCAAGTCGACTGATGCGGGCGAGAGCGACACCATGAATAGCCCGAGTCCAAAGAACCCGGTAAAGATGACGCCGATTACCGTGTCGGTCTTCAACCCCGTTCGTTCCGTCAGCAGCAGCATCGCGGCAGCCGCCAATCCGCCCGACAGGAACGCGCCCAAGGCAAAGGGCAGGCCCAGCATATAGGCGCCGGCCACGCCCGGCACGACGGAATGGGACAAGGCGTCACCGATCAGGCTCCAGCCCTTGAGCATGAGGAAGGCCGACAGGAAGGCGCAGGTGCCGCCGACCAGGGCGGATACCCAGATGGCGTTGACCATGTAGCCGTAGGCGAAGGGGTCCAGCAGCGTGCTCATCGGGGCGGGGTCGCTTGGGGCGCGTGGGGCTGGGGGGCTCTGCCCCCCGACGCCGAGGGCGCCCCCCCCCGCGGTATTTTCGGCCAGAGGAAGGAGGGGGCGAGCGCGTTAACCTTAACGAATTTTAAACTGGAGGGCTCAGTCATGGTCGTCGCCATATATGACGAACGGCCGCTCATCGTCGGTCAAGACGGTCACGCGGCGCTTGTCCTCGTCGTCGTGCAGATCGTCCCCGCCCAGGTCATAGCGCCGGAGCACACCGCCAAAGGCACGTTGCAGGTTGGCGTGGGTAAAGACCTCTGAGGTCAGGCCGTAGTCCAGCACGGTTCCCTTGATGAAGATCGCCCGGTCGCAGAACTGCGGCACGGAGCCGAGGTTGTGGGTAGAGACCAGCATCACCCGCCCCTCGTCGCGCATTTCGCGCAGGAGCGCGATGATCGCGTCCTCGGTCTTGACGTCAACGCCGGTGAACGGCTCATCCAGCAGGATGACACGGGCGTCCTGGGCCAGCGCGCGGGCCAGGAAGACGCGTTTCTTCTGTCCGCCGGACAGGGCGCCGATCTGGCGATCCGCGAAGGCCGCCATGTCGACACGGGCCAGCGCGTCATCGACGGCGGCATGGTCCGTGGCGGCCGGGCGGCGCAGAAAGCCCATGTGCCCGTAGCGGCCCATCATCACCACGTCGCGGACCAGGACGGGGAAGGTCCAGTCGACCTCCTCGGCCTGGGGGACGTAGGCCACCAGGTTCAGGCGCAGCGCGTCTTCGATGGAATGGCCGAGCAGGGAAATCCGTTCCGCGCGTACGGGCAGGAACCCCATCAACGCCTTGAACAGTGTTGACTTGCCCGCGCCATTCACCCCCACCAGCCCGGCAATGGTGCCCGTCGGCAAGGTGAAGGACGCGTCGCGCAGGGCGGTCACGCCGCCTGCATAGGTCACCGACAGGCCCTCGGCGGCGATGCCTTCCTGAACGGAGATGTCCTTCATCGGGTCAGGCCGTTCAGGATCGTCTCGGAGGTGACGCGCAGCAGGTCCAGATAGGTCGGGACCGGCCCGTCCTCGCCCGACAGGCTGTCGACGTAGAGAACACCGGCGTATGCGGCCCCCGTCTCGCGCGACACCTGCTGGGCGGGGTCGGCGGAAACGGTGGATTCGGAAAAGACGGCGCGAATATCATTGTCGCGGACGGCGTCGATGACCGCGCGGACCTGTTGGGGTGTGCCTTGCTGGTCCGAGTTCATGGGCCAGAGATACAGCTCCCGCAGGGCGAAATCGCGGGCCAGATAGCTGAACGCTCCCTCAGAGGTGACAAGCCAGCGATCGGCCTCGGGCAGGGCGCGGATGGCGTCGCGCAGCGGGCCGATGGTGGCGGCAATCTCGGCCTTGTAGGTCTCGGCGTTGGCGGCATAGGTCGCGGCGTTGGCAGGATCATGCGCCGACAGCGCGGTGGCGATGTTGTCGACGTAGATCAATGCGGAATCGAGGCCCATCCAGGCGTGCGGATTGGGCTTGCCGTCATAGCTGCCGCCGGTGATCGAAATCGGGTCGATCCCATCGGTCAGAACCGCCTGCGGCGTGTCGCCCAGATTGCGGAAGAATTGTTCGAACCACAGTTCCAGGTTCATGCCGTTCCACAGGATCAGATCGGCGTCGCGTGTGCCGATGATGTCGCGAGGGGTCGGCTGATAGCCGTGGATTTCTGCCCCCGGCTTGGTGATCGAAACGACCTCGGCGGCGTCCCCGGCCACGTTGCGGACCATGTCGGCGATCACGGTAAAGGTGGTCGCCACCTTGAAATCAGGTTCGGCCCGCACGGGCAGGGCGGCCAGCAGCAGGGCGGCGAGGGCGACGAAGGGCCGGATCATCGGATCATCCTATGGTGAGCAGGTGTCGGATATAGATTGAGAACGATTCGCAGGAAGTCAATGCCCCTGCGAACCATTCTCAAGTAAGCCGATGAACGCCTGCGTCAAGGCGCAGCAAAAAGCCCCCGAAAAGGGGGCTTTCTGTCATTCCGCCGCGCGGATCGGGGTCGCGCCGCGCGGCGCCGCATCGTCGCTGTCGTCCCGCGCCGTGACCACCGCAACCGGGCGGGCCGGCACCGCCTCGCCGGGGATCTGCACGGCTTCCGGGAGGTCGGCATCTTCCTCCGCCCAGAGCAGGGTCGGGGCCTTCACCCGCTTGGCCGCGCGGCGCAGCGCCCAGTCCTGGCCCGACCGGCTGGTGCGGCCAAAGCCCACGCGCCCGATCATGCGGAACAATCCGATCGCGTAGGTCACGGCCCAGACCCGCGCCGCCAGCATCGCAGGCGTGAACAGCAGCGTCAGAACCGTGGCGACCCCCAGACCCCAGACCACCGCCGTCGCCAGCTGGATCCACCACAGGGACGTGGGCGACCCGATCGAATAGCCGCCGCCGATGAAGTCGAACGACAGGCCGAACATCATCGGTGCCAGGCCCGCCATGGTCGTCAGCGTGGTCAGCAGAACGGGGCGGATCCGATCCTCGGCGGTGCGGGTGATCGCCTCGATCCGGGGCATGTAGCGGCTGTATTCCTGATAGGTGTCGATCAACACGATGTTGTTGTTCACCACGATCCCCGCCAGTGCAACGATCCCCGTGCCGGTCATGATGATCGAAAAGGCCTGATCCATCACCAGCATCCCGATGAGCACACCCGTCGTGGACAGGACCACCGCCAACAGCACCAGGATCGAGTTGTAGATGGAGTTGAACTGCGCCAGCAGGATCACGAACATCAGGCCCAGTGCCCCGATGAAGGCTTGGCCGAGGAAGGCCTGGCTCTCGGCCTGCTCCTCCTGATCGCCGGTCCATTCGTAGGACACGGAGGCGGGCAGGACCTCTCCGGCGTCGAACAATTCGGTCAGCATGACGATGCGTTCGTTGGCGGTGACCGGCACCACGGTCAGGTCGCTGCCCTCGGCGTCGGCGGCGGGGACGATGCCCTGCACGGTGCCCGCGTCGTCGACCAGCTTGACGAGGCCGGGGGCCACGTCCGCCTTGACGTCGAAATAACGCTCGCCGTCGTAGCGGTCGATCTGGGCCAGTTGCGGCACCGGTTTGCGGGTGATGAAGTTGGCCAGCGGGACCAGGCCGTCGGCGGTGCGCACCTTCAGGTTGTCGAGGGTGGACAGAACCCGGTCTTCTTCGGGCAGACGGACGCGGATCTCGATCTCGTCGTCCGAGGAATCCACGCGCATCGTGTCCAGCAGGATGCCGCGCGTGACCAGCTGCACCATGGCACCGACGGTGGCGACATCCGCCCCAAAGCGCCCCGCCTTTTCGACGTCCACATTGATCTCCCAGTCGATGCCGGGCAGGGGCAGAGTGTCTTCGATGTCGATCAGGCCGGGGGTGTCTTCGAAAAAGGCGGACACATCGGCGGTGGTCTGGCGCAACACGCCGTAGTCGCCGCCGGTCAGGCGCAGGTGCACAGGCTTGCCCTGTGCGGGGCCGCGATCATTGGCCGACAGATCGACCTTGATGCCCGGCAATGCGCGCAGACGTGCCAGCAGTTCGTCGGCAATGGCATCACCGTCAAAAGCGGGGTCCACGACCTGCGTGTTCACGGTGAAGCCGGCGATGGTGAACCAGGGCTCCGACACGGTGGGGCGGTCTTCCCAGGGGACCATCTCGATCTGGATCTGGCCGATGGTGTCGCCCGGACCACCCGCAGCACCGGGGCCGCCGGAATTCAGGCCACCGTCGCCCGCAAAGGCAAAGGCCGACTGGATGCCCGGTGTTTCCAGCACCATCTGTTCGGCCCGCTTGAGCAGAGCGTCCTTTTCGTCCAGCGACAGGTTCCCCCGCGCGCGGACGTAGATGTTGGCCTGCTCCAGCTCGCTTACGACGAAGAATTCCACGCCTTTGTTGTTCGCGCCAAAGTAGGTGAAGGTCGACACCACCGCAAAGCCGACGACCCCAACCGCCACGATGGGACCCAGGGGGTTGCCGACAATCATGTGGACGAACCAGCCAAAGGGGCTGCGCCGATAGCCGAATTTCACGGCCTTCTGGCGACGCTGGAACGTGACGGATCCGAGGCTGGCCGACAGCAGCATCGCCGAGAAGACGAAAGCCAGCGCACCGGGGATCGACCAGGTCCAGACGCCCAAGGGGGCCTCGGGCAGCAAAAGCTGCGGGTTCAATGTCTGCAGGATTGCCACGACCATCAGCCAGGCGGCCCCGATCGTCAGAACAAGGCGCGCGACCCAGGGCAGGGTGCGGCGCAGGGCGCCCGACAGACGCTCGATCATACGGCTGACCCGGCCCGAGACGCCGCCCAGAACCGGCAGGTAGACAAGCGCCACGATCAGCGAGGCCGACAGCACGAAGATCAGCGTCACGGGCAACATGCCCATGAATTCGCCCGGCACGCCCGGCCAGAACAGCATCGGCAGAAAGGCGCAAAGCGTCGTCGCCGTGGATGACACCACCGGCCAGAACATCCGTTTCGCGGCCTCGGTAAAGGCGTGCATCGGGCCGGAGCCTTCGGATATGCGCTTGTCCGCGTATTCGACCACCACGATGGCCCCATCGACCAGCATGCCCACGGCCAGGATCAGGCCGAACATGACGATGTTGGAGATCGTCAGCCCCATCGCCCCCATCAGAGCAAACGCCAGCAGGAACGACGTCGGAATCGCGAAGCCCACGAGCAGGGCAGACCGGGTGCCAAGCGCCGCCAGCACCACGATCATCACCAGCGCGATGGCCGTCAGGACCGAGCCTTCCAGCTGCGAGACCATGGATTTGACCGTGCGCGACTGGTCCAGCGTCACCTCGACCTGAACCGCCTGTTGCAGTTCCTCGGGCCAGGACGCGACGCTGGCGTCGATGACCGCGCGGACCTCGGCGGCGGTGTCGATGATGTTGAAACCCTTCCGCTTGACCACCTGAAGCGCGACAGTGGTGTCGCCGTTGTAGCGGGCGGTGCCCTCGCGGTCCTCGAACGTCAGGTTGATCTGGGCCAGGTCGCCCAGGCTGATGATGCGGTCGCCGTTGGTCTTGACCGGCAGGTTGTAGACGTCCTGCGGGTCCTCGAACGATCCGGGGATCTTGACCGGAAAGGCCCCGGTGGCCGTCTCGACCGACCCGGTGGCCACCAGCAGGTTGTTGTTGGTGACGACGTTGATCAGCTCGCCCGCGGTGACGTTATACGCCTCCAGCGCGAGGGGATCGATCAGCACCTCCAGCATTTCGTCACGGTGACCGGCCAGACCAGCCTCCAGGATTGCGGGCATGCCTTCCAGCGTGTCCTGCAATTCATTGGCCAGCCGCAGCAGGGTGCGTTCCGGTGCCTGCCCGGACAGCGAGACGATCAGGATCGGAAATTCGGAGAAGTTGATCTCGTCGATGGCATATTGATCCGCCCCCGAGGGGAAGTTCGCCTCGGCGTTGTTCATCTTGTCGCGGACGTCGGCGATGGTGGCGGCCTTGTCCCAGCCGAACTCGAATTCCAGAAAGATCCCTGCGAATCCCTCGGCGGCGGTGGCCGACATGGATTTCAGCCCGTCGACTTCCTTCAGCTCGGTCTCCATCGGTTTGACCAACAACTTTTCGGCGTCGGACGCGCTGATGCCGGGGAAGGGGACGTTGACGAAGATGCCGGGGATGTCGATGTCCGGCTCGCCCTCTTTGGGCAGCGAGACATAGGCGATCGTGCCGGCCAGAACCGACAGGACCACAAAGGCCAGGACCATGCGGGCCCGTTCGGCGGCCCAGTCGACGATGCCGATCATTGCGTGGCCTCCTGGCTGGCGCGCAGGCTTTCGGGCGTCTCATAGGTTGCCCGGACCGGCACGCCTTCGGTGACGTATTCCTGTCCGACGATGATCACATCGACCGCGTCGGGCAAGCCCCCCAGCAGGACGCCCTGGGGCGTGTCGCGGATCAGGGTGACAGGTGCAAAGCCGGTCACGCCGTCCTCGATCACCCGCAGGCCCAGCGCGCCCATATCGTTGAGCGTCAGCGCCGAGGCCGGGATCATGTGGGCGCGCGTCGGATCGGTGCCGATCAGAATTTCGGCGGTCTGGCCGTCGCGGATCGTCAGATCGGCGTTGGGCACCGTGACCTCCACGCGGAAGGTCCGCGTCAGATCGTCAGCGGACCGCGACAGGAACGTCACCTGACCCACGACCTCTGCGCCAGAGGCAAGGCGTGCGCCTGCTTGCGCGCCGACCTCGATCCGATCCACCTGCGCTTCGGGCAGGAACCCGACCAGTTTCATCGGATCCAGCTGCACGATCACGGCACAATCGCCCGATCCCGGTGCACCCGCCTGCAGCAGGGCCCCCAACTCAGCGGTATCCGATTCCAGCAGACCGGCAAAGGGCGCCTCGATCGTCAGCTTGTCGATTTCCAGTCGGGCGGCTTCGACGCCGGCCTCGGCGCTTTCGATGGCGGCCTCTGCCCCGGCGACACCGGCGCGGGCGTTTTCAACCCCTGCCTCTGCGGCGGCGACGCTAGCCTGCGCGCTTTCGATCTGGGCGCGGGCACCCTCGACGCTGGCGCGGGCGCTTTCGATGTCGGCTTCGGTGGCCTCAAGACCCGTTTGCGCGGCGACCAGACCGGCTTCGGCGGTGCGCAGCGTGGCGTCCGCATTTGCCACGCGCGTCTGCGAGGCGAAGCCGCCTTCGGACAGCTGTTGTGCGGCGTTCTGGTTGATCCGCGCCTCTTCCAGGCGGGCTTCTGCTTCTGCGATGCGCGCGGTGGTATCGGCGCGGCCGGCTTCGGCGACGGTGACACGCGACTGCACTTCGGGCAGCCGGGCGCGGGCCTCGCGCAGGCGGGCCTCTGCCTCGGGGCCACGGGCGGCGGCTTCGGCGATGCGGGCGCGCGCTTCGGGCAGGCGCGCGCGGGCTTCGGCCAATCTTGCTTCGGCTTCGGCAACGCGGGCTTGGCGCGTGCCGGGATCCAGTTCACACAGCATTTGCCCGGCTTCGACGAACTGCCCCTTGCGCAGCGGCTCCGAGATGACGATGCCCGAGGTTTCCGCCTGAACGGTCACCTCGCGCGCGGCCTCGGACTGACCCCGCACCATAACCGCGTCGGGCACATCGCTTGCGACGGAGCGAAGCGCGATGACATGCACGGCCTCACCGGCTTCGGCGGCCTCCGTGGTGGCAATTGCGACTGGCAATTCAGCCGCCTCTTCCGTCACCGGGGCCGCGACCTCGGTGGTCTCTTCGGTGCCGAAGCTGCGGGCAAACTGCAGCAGCGCCTCCCGCTCAAGCACGACATAGAACAAGGCCACGGAAACCAGCACAGCGGTCAGCAGGGGAAAGAAACGCATGATAATCCTCTGAGTGTCGAATAACCGCGGTATCGGGTGCTGCCGCACGCGCTAAACCGTTCGGTTCAGATTTAGGGGTTCCCCTACGCCCGACAACCCCTTCACGCAAGAGAAATTGACGCAGGGGTGTTCTGCGCAAATGCAGGACGTATCATTGCCGCTTGGCCCCCGCCGTCCGAGACGGTAGGACAGCCGCGACACCAAGGAGGGGCCGATGTCCAACCCGGAAAGTTTCATCGACGAGGTGACCGAAGAGGTCCGTCGTGACCGTCTGTATGCGACGCTGCGTCGCTGGGGCTGGGTGGCGGCGCTGGTCGTGATCGTGGTTGTCGGCGGGGCCGCCTGGTCGGAATGGCAGAAGTCCACCGCCGAGACGCGGGCCCAGGCCTTTGGTGATTCCCTGCTGCAGGCGCTGGGTGCCGACGACATGGACGCCCGCCGCGCCGCCTTGCAAACGGTGACGCCCGAGGTTCCCGAACAGGCCGCCATTCTGGGGTTGATCCGGGCCACGGCGCTGCGCAACGGCGATGGCGGATCCACGGATGCGGCCCGCGACGAATTGCTTGCCCTGGCCGAAACCGAGGGGCTGTCGCCCACCTACCGGCACCTGGCCCTGTTGAAGGTGATGCTGGATGGGGGCACCGGCGACGCCGCCCGCGACGGTGCCTTTCTGGAAGAATTGGCCACCCCCGGTGCGCCGTACCGGCCGCTGGCGATCGAACAACAGGCGATCACGGCCGTGCGCGCGGGCGATACCGCCACCGCCGTCACCCTGCTGCGCGTGTTGAGCGAAGAGGCCGGTGTGACGGAGAGCTTGCGCCGCCGCGCCCTGCAGTTGATGGTGGCGCTGGGGGCGTCGCCGGACCCCGCGTGAGCGGGGCACGGAACGCGACGGGGCAGGGACACGAGGCCAGACCAATGAAATCACAGCTTCTCTTGGCGCTTGGCGTCAGTCTTCTGACCCTCGCAGCCTGCACCGAAAAAGAGGAAATTTTGCCTGGGCAGCGTCTATCGGTGCGCCCCGGCGACAATACCGCCGCCGTCCTGGCAGAGGTGGCCCCCGATGTCGCCACGGATGCCGTCGCGCTGACCCTGCCGCCTGCGCGCCGTCTGGCCGATTGGCCGATGCGTGTCGGCACCGCGTCGAATGACCCCGGTCATGCATCGCTGTCGACGGCCCCTGTCCGGGGCTGGACGGCGGGTATCGGTGCGGGCGACAGCCGCCGGCAGCGGATCACAGCAGACCCGGTATCGGACGGGGCGCGCATCTATACGCTGGACGCCAAGGCGACGATCACCGCGACGACGACCGGCGGCGGGACCGCCTGGTCGCGCAGCCTGGTGCCGCCCGCCGACAAGGACACCGACGCCTCGGGCGGGGGCGTCGCGGTTGTGGGCGATACGGTTTATGTGACCACCGGCTTTGGCCGCCTGCACGCGCTGGACGCCACATCGGGGGCGGAGCGGTGGGTGCAGCGGCTGGACGCGCCGGTCACCTCGCCCAAGGTGGCGGGCGGGCTGGTGTACGTGGTCAGCCGCGACAATCGCGCCTGGGCGATCGCCGCCGACACCGGTCGCATCCAGTGGGAGCTGCCGGCCGCCCCGGCCGCCGCCGCCATGGCAACCGCACCGGCACCGGCCATCGTTGGACGTCTGGCCGTCTTCCCGTTCGGCAGCGGCGAAATCCTGGCCACGTTGCAGCAATCGGGCATTCGTGTCTGGGGCAGCTCTGTCTCGGGCAAGCGCCGGGGCGTCGCGTCCAATTTCATCGGGGATATCACCGGCGATCCGGTCGCGCAGGACGGCGTGATCTATGCTGGCACATCGGCGGGCCGGATGGTGGCGCTGGAACAATCCTCCGGCAGCCGGATCTGGACCGCCGACGAAGGGGCCGTCAGCCCCCTGGTCGTCGCGGGCGGCTCGCTTTTTGCGGTGTCGGACCGGGCGCAGTTGCTGCGGCTCGACGCGGAAACGGGCGATGTCATCTGGCGCGCCGACCTGCCGTTCTATCAGAACAGCCGCGTGACGCGGCGGCGCGGTGTCTTTGCGCATTATGGCCCTGTCCTGGCGGGTGGGCGGCTTTGGGTCGCGTCCTCTGACGGGGTGCTGCGCGGCTTTACCCCCGAGACGGGGGCCCTGGCGACACAGGTCGAGGTTCCCGGCGGTGCCGCCTCTCGTCCTATCGCCTTTGGTGATGCGCTTTATGTCGTCGGTCGCGACGGCGATCTGCACGCGTACCGCTAGGGGATGCCGGTCGCACGCCCCTGTGTCGATGGCGTGCATACGGTTCTCTATGCGCTGTTCTCCGGGGATGGCACGCTGGACACGGGTGCGATGCGCGCGCAGGTGCAGGCCGTGCGGGACAGTGGCGTCAAGGGGATTACGGTCCTGGGCCTTGCCACCGAAGTGCAGAAACTGTCGCCCGCCGAGCAGCGTCACCTGATCGAGATCGTCGCCCCCGAAACAGGCGACCTGCCGCTGTCTGTCACCCTCACCGGGGGCAGCGTCACCGCCCAGCGAGAGATGGCGCGCGTTGCGCTCGACCACGGGGCGCGCTGGCTGATCCTGCAACCTCCTGCTGTCGGCACCTATCCAGGTGCGACCTACCTGGAATTCTTTTTGGCCGTGGCCGAGGGCTTCGACCTGCGCGTCGCCGTTCAAAATGCGCCGCAATACCTGGGCCGGGGTCTCAGCCGGGACGACATCCTGCTCTTGCGTGACAGGAATCCGAATTTCGACGTGATCAAGGCCGAGGCACCCTCCGTCGATCTGGCCCGCCTGGCCCAGGCGGCAGGCGACCGTATCGACATCCTGAACGGGCGCGGCGGGCTGGAGCTGCTGGACTGTCTGCGCGCGGGGGCCTGCGGGTTCATCCTGGCCCCCGACATCGCCGACCGGGCGCAGCAGGCCATGACCCTTTGGCAAGCGGGCCGGACGCAGGAGGCAGAGGCCGAATACGCCGCGATCCTTCCCGCCATCACCTTTTGCATGCAGTCGATCGAACATCTTATCTGTTACGGCAAACGCCTGTTCGCCGCGCGCGCGGGACTGACCATTCACGACCGGGCCCCGGCGCAGATCCCGACCGACTTTGGCCTCGCGGCGGTGGACCGCTATGCCCGCGTTCTGGGCCCGATCTGACGTCGGGCTTTCCCTGCGCCGTCAGGTGCGCTAAGGCCCGCGCCTGACCTCGCCCTTCTTCGGGACCCGCGCCCCATGTTCACGCTCGCCATTGTTGGCCGACCCAATGTCGGCAAATCCACCCTGTTCAACCGTCTGGTTGGCAAACGCCTGGCGTTGGTCGACGACCAGCCGGGCGTGACCCGCGACCTGCGCGAGGGGGCCGCACGTCTGGGCGACCTGAAGTTCACCGTGGTCGATACCGCCGGTCTGGAACAGGCGACCGACGATTCCCTGCAGGGCCGGATGCGCCGACTGACCGAACGGGCCGTCGACGTGGCGGACGCCGCGCTTTTCGTGATCGACGCGCGGGTGGGCGTGACCCCCGCCGATGAGATCTTTGCCGATATCCTGCGTCGCAAGGGCCACCCGGTCCTTGTCGCCGCCAACAAGGCCGAGGGCCGCCTGGGCGAGGCCGGCATGTTCGAGGCCTTTTCGCTGGGTCTGGGCGAGCCGGTCGGCATCTCCGCCGAGCACGGCGAAGGCATGGCCGACCTGGCCGCCTTGCTGCGCCCCCTGATCGAAGCCAAGGCCGAGGAGCCCAGCGAAGAGGCCGAGGCCGAAGTCGAGATCGACGAGGACGACCTGGGGGAGGAGGCCGACTGGGCCCCGACGGCCAAGCGTCCGCTGAAGATTGCCGTCGTGGGGCGCCCCAACGCGGGCAAGTCCACGCTGATCAACCAGATCATCAAGGAAGACCGGCTGCTGACCGGGCCAGAGGCCGGGATCACCCGCGATTCCATCGCGCTGACCTTCGACTGGGAAGGCACGCCGACCCGCATTTTCGACACGGCCGGCATGCGCAAGCGCGCCAAGATCACCGAAAAGCTGGAAAAACTGTCGGTTTCCGATGGACTGCGGGCGGTGAAATTCGCCGAGGTCGTGGTTGTTCTGCTCGACACCGACAGTTCCTTTGAACAGCAGGACCTGCGCATCGCCGACCTCGCGTCCCGCGAGGGGCGGGCCGTGGTGGTCGCTGTCAACAAGTGGGACCTGGAAGAGAACCGCCAGGAAAAGCTGGCCGAACTCAAGGAAGCGTTCGAGCGTTTGCTGCCGCAGCTGCGCGGTGCGCCTCTGGTCACGGTTTCCGCCAAGACCGGCCGCGGGATGGAGCGCCTGCGCGAGGCCATCCTGAAGGCGCACGAGGTCTGGAACCGCCGCATTCCGACGGCCCAGCTGAACCGCTGGCTGACCGGAATGCTGGAACAGCACCCGCCCCCCGCACCGCAGGGGCGCCGCATCAAGATGCGCTACATGACCCAGGTAAAGACCCGTCCGCCCGGGTTCGTCGTGATGTGTTCTCACCCCGATTCGATCCCCGACAGCTATACGCGCTATCTGGTGAACGGCCTGCGCGAAGATTTCGACATGCCGGGCACTCCGATCCGTCTGCACATGCGCGGGCAGGGCGATGCGAACCCCTACAAGGGCAAAAAGCGGATTCAGGCCTCGCGCCTGCGCAAGCATACGGATGGCCGCCGCCCGGATTGACGGGCGCAGGAACCGCAAGAATTGTTGCTAAAGCGCGCATTTCTGCCCGCTTTCAGCCGTCCCCATGATCCGCCGCGGTGTGCATTCCTTGGCCTGTCCAACAGGGGAAGGTGCACGCGATGGCGTCAATGGTAGCAAGGTTCAGACAGTCCGAATCCGGGGCCGTCACGGTTGATTGGGTGGTTCTGACGGCTGCGGTCGTCGGACTGGGGCTGGCGATCGTGGGGCTGTTTTCCAGCGGCTTCACCAATCAGACCACGTCCATTCAGACAGGCATCAACGGCACGACCGTCAAGACAAGCTTCTGACGGGGCGGCCGGGACCGCCCCGAAAGGGGATCAGGCGTTGGCTTCGCGGATCTTGTCTGCGGCGTCCTTGTCGAACCCGACGCCGTTCTCGGCCAGCATCGTGTCCAATTCGCCCGACAGGGTCATTTCGGTGATGATGTCGCATCCGCCCACGAATTCGCCCTTCACATAAAGCTGGGGGATCGTCGGCCAGTCGGAGTAATCCTTGATGCCCTGGCGCACGCCATCATCGGCCAGCACGTTCACGTCCGAATACTCGACCCCCATGTAGTTCAGGACGCCGGCCACCTTGGCGGAAAATCCGCACTGCGGCATGGATTTCGTGCCCTTCATGAACAGCACCACATCGGTGCCCTTCACCATTTCGTCGATCTGCGTCTTGGCGTCGGTCATGGTCTCACTCCTGTCTGTCACGGCGCGGCACGAAGGCACGCGCATATTCCTGAGGGTCCCTCGGCACGCGGCTGGTCAACTGATTGCCGCCCCCCACGCCCGAGGAATAGTCGCTTTCGATCTCGGTATAGCCCGTGCCGGGGTCGATCCCGCGCGGCCGCCCACCGTCTTCCTGACCCGCTTCCTTGCGCAGGATCCAGATGGCGCGACCCAGCAGGATCGCCAGGATCAGCGCCGACAGGATCGCGGTCAGAAAGGTCATCCCGGCACGCGGGTCGTCAGGGCCAGCGCATGCAGTTCACCATGGGCACCGTCCATCTTGCCCTTGAGCGCGGCGTAAACGGCGCGTTGCTGGTTCACGCGGGACTTGCCGCGAAAACTCTCGTCCTCGACCTCGGCGGCATAGTGGTTTCCGTCACCGGCCAGATCGGTGATCGTGATCTTTGCCTGCGGAAATGTCTCGCGGATCAGATCCTCGATTTCCTGTGCCTGCATCGCCATTGCCGGGTCTCCTGTCTGGTCCGCATTTAGCTAAGCGCCCCCCCGCCCGAGGGCAAGACCAAGGCGCGGGCGTCTTCTCTGCTTCTCAAATATCCCGGGGGGCCGGGGGCTGGCCCCCGGCGCTAGGCGAAGATCTCGGCGAAGCGGCCACGATAGATATTCGACAGCTCGGCCAAGGGCGCGCTGGACGCGCCCAGCTTGACCATGTCGCCGCCGAACTGGCCCACCATGACCAATGGCACGCCCGCCTGGCCTGCCGCCACCATCAGCGCCTCGGCGCAGTCGAAGGTCACGGCCAGCAGATAGCGGGCCTGGTCCTCTCCGAACAACGCCTCGGTGCCCGAGACGTCCAGCGTGACGCCCATGCCCTGTGCCTCGGCCAAGGAGAAGGCCGCCAGGGCCAGCCCGCCATCGCTGAGGTCGGTGCAGGCGGTGATCCAGGCGCGGTTGTCCAGGATGAAATCGCCATGGGCCCGCTCGGCGGTCAGATCCACGGCGGGGGCATCGCCGGACCGCCATCCCAGATGCTCGGCCAACAGGGCCGATTGTCCCAGATGCGTGCCTTCGCCGCCCAGCAGCAGGGCGATCATGCCGGGTTGAATGGCACCCGCGATCCGATCGTCCAGATCCTCGATCAGACCCACCGCGCCGATGGTCGGTGTCGGGTCGATCCCGGTGCCATCGGTTTCGTTATAAAGCGAGACGTTGCCCGATACGATCGGCATATCCAACGCGGTGCAGGCTTCGCCAATGCCTTCCAACGCCTTGACGAACTGGCCCATGATCTCGGGCTTTTCGGGGTTGCCAAAGTTCAGGTTGTCGGTCGTCGCCAACGGGCGTGCGCCCTTGGCGATCAGGTTGCGATAGGCCTCTGCCACGGCCTGGCGCCCCCCTTGCAGCGGGTTCGCCTTGACGTAGCGCGGGGTCACGTCAGAGGTGAAGGCCAGCGCCTTTGGGGTCCCGTGGACGCGGATGACACCGCCGTCGAGGCCCGGCAAGACGACCGAGTCGCCCATGACCTGCGTGTCATACTGCTCCACCACCCAATCGCGGGCGCAATAGTTGGCGCTGCCGATCAGGGACCGAAGCCCCGCCATCGCGTCGATTGCGGGGACGTCGCCCAGCGGGGCGGCAGGCGGCGTTTCGACCCAGGGGCGGTCGTATTCCGGGGCGGAAGAGGCCAGCGTCGACAGCGGCAGATCGGCGCGCACCTCGCCGCCGTGGACGATCACAAAACGGTCCTCGGCAATGGTTTCGCCCACGATGGCGAAATCCAGGTCCCATTTCTCGAACACGGCGCGGGCCACGTCTTCCTTGGCGCTGTCCAGCACCATCAGCATACGTTCCTGGCTTTCGGACAGCATCATCTCATAGGCGGTCATGGCGACTTCGCGGACCGGCACACGGTCCAGGTCAAGCCGGATGCCAAGGCCGCCCTTGTCGCCCATCTCAACGGCCGAACAGGTCAGGCCCGCGGCCCCCATGTCCTGGATCGACACGACCGCGCCGGTCGCCATCAGCTCCAACGTGGCTTCCATCAGGCGCTTTTCGGTGAAGGGATCGCCGACCTGCACGGTCGGGCGCTTCTCCTCGATGGTGTCGTCGAATTCCGCGCTGGCCATGGTGGCCCCGCCGACGCCGTCGCGGCCCGTCTTGGCACCCAGATAGACCACGGGACGCCCGACGCCCGACGCCGCCGAGTAAAAGATCGCATCGGCATCGGCCAGGCCTGCGGCAAAGGCATTCACCAGACAGTTGCCGTTGTAGCTGGCGTCAAAGCGGACCTCGCCACCTACGGTCGGCACGCCAAAGCAATTGCCGTAGCCGCCGACACCTTCGACCACGCCGTGCACCAACTGTCGCGTCTTGGGGTGCGCGGGTTCGCCGAACGACAATGCGTTCATCGCGGCCACGGGCCGGGCGCCCATGGTGAACACATCGCGCAGGATGCCGCCCACGCCGGTCGCGGCCCCCTGATAGGGCTCGATATACGAGGGGTGGTTGTGGCTTTCCATCTTGAAGACGACGGCCTGGCCATCGCCGATATCCACCACGCCCGCGTTTTCACCGGGGCCGCAGATCACCTGAGGCCCATCGACCGGCAGGGTGCGCAGCCACTTTTTCGACGACTTGTAAGAACAGTGTTCGTTCCACATCGCCGAAAAGATGCCGAGTTCGGTGAACGTCGGTTCGCGGCCCATGATTTCCAGGATGCGGTCGTATTCGTCAGCCGACAGGCCATGGGCCGCAATCAGGTCGGGGGTGATGGCGGGATCGGAATGGGGCGTGGATGCCATGGGGAAGGGCCTCGCGTGGGTTGCGGGCCCCTCTTACGGCAGGTCAACGGGGGGGTCTAGCGGGTGACGGGCACCAGAGACGTGTCCAGCGGCAGGTTCATCCGCGCGGCCAAGGTCGCAGCATCGTCCGCCAGGCGCAACGATCCGTCGCTTGCCCGCGACAGACCCGCCACCATCAGGGCCGAGGTTTGCACCCGCAATGCCCGGTCCAGCATGACAACACAGGAAAACAGGCCATCGGACATCTCGTTGACGGCGACCAACCGGCCCAGTCGGACCGCATCGGCGGTCAGGACATCGGTGCCGACCACTGCGCGCGCCTCATCGACCCGCAGGGGGTGCAGGTCGTCCATGGCTTGTGCAAAGCTGGGCAGCAAGAACAGGGCAATCGCAATGGCGAAACGCATTTTCGATCTCTCCCTCGGCTGGAGCTAGACAAAAGCGCATTGCCGCGCTGAGTCAAGGGAGGCCCCTCAAAGGCGCTGTATTTCGGGCAGAAGTTCGCCATATCCCGTGGCCCGCCGTTCAAATGAGAGGCCCAGCGCAGTTGCGGCCGCCTCGGCCCGCGCGGTCAGGTCCGGGTCATCGGTCTGTGCAAGATAGACAAGTTTCCTGTAATTGCCAAAGTACATATCCCGCAGCTCCGGGTGTCGGTCCAGGCCCAGAGGCCGGACCACAAAGGCGTCGAACTGCCGGGCGAGGAAATCGGTCAGGTAAAAGGCGTCGATCTCGTCGCGGGCGGCAAACCGGTCGAGACCGTCGAAAAAGGCATAGCAATGCGGCCCGGCGATCATCTCCACGCCCAGCCGCGCGCACACCTCTGACAGCGCGCCACCGGTGCCGCAATCGGCATAGGCGACAAAGGCGCGGGCGTAGGCACCCGCGCGTTCGTCCAAAGCGGCCTCGACGGCGGGGGCGATCCGATCAGGGTGATTGTGAAGAATGGCGGGCAGGCAATGCAGATCCAGATGATCCATGCCGTTCATATCGCGAATGGCCAGAACCTCTCGTGCAAGGGCACCGCAGGCGACGACCAGAACGCGGCCCGTGCCTTTCGCGGTCAGCCCGTCCTGGGTCAGCGTCGTGTCGTCAGGGATCATCGCCGGGCGCTTGCCTGTGGGCAGGGGGCCGGACCCGGGCCGACCCCAGACCGCCCGCGTCCCCCGCCTGCCTGTCGGATCGCGGGGCCCGGCGCCTGCGCAAGGGCAGGGATCGGTCGGGGCCAGCCGGTCACTTCAGCCGCACAGCGGTGCCGTAGGCGACCACTTCGGACGCGGCCTGGGTGATGGTCGAGGTTTCCAGCCGCATGCCGATCACCGCATCCGCCCCCAGAAGCCGCGCCTCCGACAGCATCCGGTCAAGCGCTTGTTCCCGCGATCCGGTCAGCAGGGCCGCGTATTCCTTGATCTCGCCGCCAACCAGGTTGCGCAAGGACGCCACGATGTCCGACCCCACATGCTTGGCCCGCACGGTGGAGCCTTTGACCAGGCCCAGGGTCGCCACGATCTCTCGCCCTGGAACGCCGTCGGTCGTGGTGATGATGATGTCGGTCATGGGGTCACTCCATCCGGTCGTAATGGTCGTCTTCGCGGTTGGCGAGCCGCTCGGAAATCACCCGCCAGGCGATCACGGCAAGCGCCGCGATGGGCAGCAGGATCAACCAGCCCATCGGGATCGAAACGGCGGCACCGACGGCCACCGCCAGCCAGACGGTCGCCCCCGCAGCCGCAAGGACGATCACAAGGATCAGGACAAATTTGTCGAGCGGCATGGGCGTCTCCTTTGCGTCAGGACCGATATGGGGGCGCAGACTGGCGGCCGCAATCCAAGGGTCAGCCGTGAAGCGCCGCGATCCGCGCCACCGCCGGACGCGCGGCGACGCGCGCGCTGTGGGCGTCAAGCGCAGGATAGTTGGCCAAAGGCACGCCATCGCCCTCCATCCAGCGCATCATCGTCCAGAGGTAGACATCCGCGACCGAAAAGGTCGGCCCGACCCAATCGCCGTGCAACCGGTCCTGCATGTAGGCCGCGCTGGCGGCCATGTTCTCGGCCACCTTGGCGCGCATGGCGTCGTGGGTGGCGGGATCGTCGGCCCAGCGGTGACCGCGCAACTTGTGCGCATGGGCGATATGAACGGTGCTGGCCAGATAGGCCATCATCTCGCGCACCTTGGCGGCCTGCCAGGGATCGGTCGGCATCAGCCCGGCCTCTGGATGGGTCTGGGCGACCCAGTCCAGCAAGGCCAGCGCTTCGGTCAGGATGCCGTCCTTGGTCACCAGGGCCGGGACGCGACCCTTGGGGTTCAGGACCAGATAATCGGCGCTGGTCTGCTGTCCCTTGGACAGGTCGAGCCAGACCACCTCATAGGTCGCGCCCGCCTCTTCCAGGGCTGCGTGCACGGCCAGGCCGATGCTGTTGGGGGACACGTGTAGAACCGGGGTCATGGGGCTTCCTTCGGAGGAGGGGCGTCTGGTCGGACCATGGACCGGGCCGGGGCAATCGGAAAGGTCCAATCCCCCGGCAGGGTCGCGAAACCGCCGCCGATATACAGGCGGTCACCCGACCGGGCCGCCGTGTCCTAGCCGGCGGCGGCAGAGTTGTGCTTGCGCGCCATGAAGGTCTTGGCCGTCTCCACCGCGACGGCGGCATCGCGGCAATAGGCGTCGGCCCCGATGGCGCGGCCGAACTCTTCGTTCAGGGGGGCACCACCGACCAGCACGGTATAGTCGTCGCGCATGCCCTTTTCGATCATCGTGTCGATCACGACCTTCATGTAGGGCATCGTCGTCGTCAGCAGGGCCGACATCCCCAGGATGTCCGCATCCTCGGCCACCAGGGCATCCAGATAGGCGTCCACGGCGTTGTTGATGCCCAGGTCCACCACCTCGAAACCCGCGCCCTCCATCATCATCGACACCAGGTTCTTTCCGATGTCGTGGATGTCGCCCTTGACGGTGCCGATCACCATCTTGCCCACACGCGGCGCGCCGGTTTCCGCCAGCAGCGGTTTCAGGATGGCCATGCCGCCCTTCATCGCATTGGCGGCCAGCAGAACCTCAGGGACGAACAGGATCCCGTCGCGGAAATCGTTGCCGACGATCGTCATGCCGCCGACCAGGGCCTTGGTCAGGATGTCGTAGGGCTGCCAGTCGCGTTCCAGCAGGATGTTCACCGCCTCTTCGATTTCCTCCTTGAGGCCATCATAGAGGTCGTCGAACATCTGTTGGACGAGATCGTCGTCGTTCAGTTCGGACAGGATGATGTCGTCTTCTTCGTCGGACATGGGTTACCTCTGATCTTTGACAGGCATTTGTGACCAGTTCACGGAACTGACCACACGGAAAGCGACATGGCGCGGTCGCGCCGCGACCCCCTTGCCGTGAAATGGCGAATGTTCTAACTTTGTTCTCAGCCATCGGGCGGGGAACGGGGCATGTGGACGGACTCTGAGCACGTCGAAGACGAGATCGCTCCAAAACGCGCGGCCACGCGCGGGGCGCTGTCGAATGCGGGCAGCCGGTTCGATCCCTACCTGCGCGAGGTGCCCGTCGCCGACCGCCCCCGTACCGAGGTGCGCGACGAGCCGATCACCCGCGTCATCAGCTACAACAGCTCGCCCGATCTGGGCTTTGACCGGTCGGTCAACCCGTACCGCGGGTGCGAGCACGGCTGCATCTATTGCTTTGCGCGGCCCAGCCATGCCTATCTCGGCCTGTCGCCGGGGCTCGATTTCGAGACCCGGCTGATCGCCCGCCCGACCGCGCCCGATGCCTTGGCGCGCGCGCTGCGGCAACGGGGCTACGCCCCCGCGATGCTGGCGCTGGGCACCAATACTGATCCCTACCAGCCGATCGAACGCGACCGCCGCATCATGCGTGGGCTGCTGGAGGTTCTGCGCGATCACCGCCACCCCGTCGGCATCACCACCAAGGGAACCCTGGTCGAGCGTGACATCGACATCCTGCAAGACATGGGACCGGAGCTGTGCCGCGTCGGCCTGTCCGTCACCACGCTGGACGCCGATCTGGCGCGCCGCCTGGAACCGCGCGTGCCCAGCCCCGCGCGCCGTCTGGCCGCGATCGAACGCCTGGCGCGGGCCGGTGTCGTGGTGCGCGTCATGGTCTCGCCGATCATTCCCGGTCTGACCGATCACGAGGTCGAGGCCGTGCTGACCGCGGCCCGCGACGCAGGCGCGCGGGCCGCCAGCATGATCCCCCTGCGCCTGCCGCTGGAGGTTGCGCCCCTGTTCGAGGAATGGCTGCACGAACACGCGCCCCTGCGCGCCGAAAAGGTTCTGCGCCGCCTGCGGGAGTTTCATGGCGGAGACCTGTACCGGTCCGGGTTCGGTACGCGGATGCGGGGGCAGGGGGTTCATGCCAGCCTGCTGCAACGCCGCTTTCGTCGCGCCTGCGACAGTCTGGGATTGGCCCGGCACCTGCCGCCCCTGCGGGACGATCTGTTCCGGTTGCCACCGCGCGCGGGCGATCAGCTGTCGCTGCTTTAGGGTCACGAGTCGCTCCGCTGGATCAGGGCGCGCACGGCCTCGTGGTCGCTGCCGTGGCGGCCCGCGAGGTCGGCGTCGACCAGCCAGTCGGACGGCGCGATGACGTGGTCGATGGGCAGCGGCACAGGCCCCAGCCAGAACGAGGACCGCCAGCCCGGCGCCACTAGGCCATCCGCCGCCCGCGCCAGTTTTCGCACGGCCGCCGACCAGGGCATCTGGTTGAAATCGCCCGCGATGACGACCGGTTCGTTCAACTGCTCAACGGCCTGTGCCAACCAGGCGACCTGCTGCGCCTGCGCATCCCCGCCGCGCGGCCAGGGCCATCCCAGATGCACGGACATCACCGTTACCTCGCCCGAGGGGGCCGCGATCCGGGCCCAGGCCGTATCTTCCAGCGCGCAGCCCCGGTCGATGACCGGATGGCGCGACAACACCGCCGTGCCGATCCCCGGTGCGTCGGGGCAATCCACCAACGTCCACGGGGCCGGCAGGGTGTTCAGCGCCAGCCAGGCTTGCTCCACCTCCTGCACGGTCACCACGTCGTAGTCGCCCAGTCGGGAAACCAGATTGGTGCCGTCATTGCGGTGCAGGATGTTGTGCTGCAACAGCTTCAGGTCGGCCTGGAACACCACCGCATCCCGCGACAGCACGGCCGTCACGGGCAAAAGCGCCACCGCGCCCGCAACCACGGCACCGACTCGCCAATAAATCCGCATCGAAAACGCCAACAGGCCGATCAGGATCAGCAGGCCACCAACCCAGGGCTGTGTAATCGCCAGACTGTCCAAAGGCGCGGATCCACCGCCCGCATAGGGCAGCAACGCGGCAAAGACCAATCCGCACAGCAACAGCAGACCCGCGTGGCGCATCCGGTCAGGCCCGAGAACGGCGGCGCGATTTCGACCGGTCGCGCGTCGGGCCGCGCCCGTCCGTGCCATCACTGTCGGAAGAGAAGCCGCCCAGCGTATCCGCGACAACAGCCAGATCCGGGGCAGGGCCCCGAGCCGTCGTCTCCAGCGCCGCCCGCATGGCGCGCAGGTGATCAGGCGTTGTGCCGCAGCAGCCGCCGATGATCGTGGCCCCGGCGTTGCGCGCCATGACGGCATATTCCGCCATCAATTCCGGCGTGCCGTCATAGTGGATGTGGCCATCGTGATACTTGGGGATGCCCGCATTGCCCTTGGCGATCACCGGCAGGCCGGGGCCAAAGCCCATGACCGTGCGGATCAGGTCGGATGCGCCCACGCCACAGTTCGCGCCATAGGCCACCGGCGGGTTCGGCAGCTTGCTGACCAGGCGGGTCATTGCCTCGGACGTGGTGCCCATCATGGTGCGGCCCGCGGTGTCAAAGCTCATGGTTACACACCAGGGCATGTCTGCCAGGGCGGCGGCCTCGGCGGCGGCCTTCAACTCTTCGGGGGCGGAAATCGTTTCGACCCAAAGAACGTCAGCCCCACCTGCCTTCAGGCCTTCGGCTTGCTGGTGAAAGATCTCGACGGCGCTTTCGTGGGTCAGCGGACCCATCGGGGCCATGATCTCTCCGGTTGGGCCCATGGACCCTGCGACGATGACGGGGCGACCGGCCTTGTCGGCGATCTCGCGCCCGATTTCGGCCCCCATACGCGACAGGTCACCGGCGCGGTGGCCCGCGTCGTGCAGTTTCAGCCGCGCCGCGTTGCCGCCGAAGGTGTTGGTCAGGAACAGGTCCGATCCGGCATCCACCGAACCCTGGTACAGCGCGCGCACCTTGTCGACATCGGTCTCGTTCCAGAACTCGGGCGCATCGCCCGCCGTCAGTCCCATGTTGAACAGGATCGTTCCGGTGGCCCCATCGGCCAGCAGCCAGTCGCGGTCTTTCAGTAGGGCGGTCAGGGCGTCGGGCATCATACTTCTCCGGGGCGAGGTCCCGGGCGTATGGCGAAGCCGGCCACTGAGTGCAAATTCATATTCGGCATGCAGATCATGAGCCGTGCGCATGTTCCGCCCGGCACAGCCTGGCACCGCCGGTGTCTTGCAGGGCAGCGACACCGCACCCCAGGGGCGCGGCGCCAGCAACCGCACCGAAGCGGCCCTCGGCCTTCGGTGCGGTGGAAACCGTGTCAGTCGAGCTCGGTCATGACCTGCTGCTTGGCCTCGGTCTTCAGCGCGGACATCTTGGCGCGGATCGTGGCTTCGTCGGCCTTGCCCTCCAGGTCGGTTGATACCTTGCGGAACACATCCTCGTCGCCGGCCTCTTCGAAATCCGACTTCACGACGGCGACGGCATAGGCCTTCAGGTCATCGCCAGATTTGCCCAGCAGGGTCCCGGCCCATTCCCCCAGCAGGCGGTTGCGCCGTGCTTCGACCTTGAACTGAAGTTCGGCGTCATGGGCGAACTTGTTCTCGAAGCTCTTTTCGCGGTCGCTGAAGCTGTTGGACATCGGTCCCTCCTCGGGCTGGATCATTGACGGGGACAGATATGCGGGCCGATCCGCCGGGCTTCAAGCGGATTGCTTGCGGTGTCTCGACATTGGCCTTATGTGCGGCCTCAATCACAGCACCCGGGGACGATCATGGCCAGACGCAAGAAGGTCTACGAAGGCAAGGCCAAGATTCTGTACGAAGGCCCAGAGCCGGGCACCCTCGTCCAGTATTTCAAGGACGACGCCACCGCCTTCAACGCCCAGAAAAAGGACGTGATCGACGGCAAGGGCGTGCTGAACAACCGCCTGTCCGAATTCTTCATGACCGGTCTGGCCAACGTCGGCGTGCCCACCCACTTCATCAAGCGCCTGAACATGCGCGAACAGCTGATCCGCGCCTGCGAGATCGTGCCGCTGGAAGTGATCGTGCGCAACGTCGCCGCCGGATCCATGTCCAAACGTCTGGGCATCGAAGAGGGAACGCCCCTGCCGCGCCCGATCATCGAGTTCTGCTACAAGGACGACAAGCTGGGCGATCCGCTCGTCGCCGAAGAACACATCATCGCCTTCGGCTGGGCCAGCCAGCAGGACCTGGACGACATCGTGGCGCTGGCGCTGCGGGTCAACGATTTCATGTCCGGTTGCATGATGGCGGTCGGCATCAAGCTGGTCGATTTCAAGATCGAGATCGGTCGCGTCTGGGACGGCGATTTCCAACGCCTGATCCTCGCCGATGAGATCAGCCCCGATTCGTGTCGCCTGTGGGACATCGAGACCGGGCAGAAGCTGGACAAGGATGTGTTCCGCCGCGACCTGGGCTCTCTGACGGATGCCTATACCGAGGTGGCGCGCCGTCTGGGCGTGATGCCCACCAACTCCGGCCCGGTGACGCGGCCGACCCTGATCAACTGATCCGCTGCGCCCGGTGGCGGGCGCAGCCTTTGCATATTTGTGAAACAAGGAAGGACGGGCACCATGAAGGTCCAGGTGACGGTTATGCTCAAGGACGGTGTGCTCGACCCTCAGGGGGAAGCAGTGCGCCATGCGCTTGGCGCGTTGGGCTTCGACGGTGTCTCGGGCGTCCGCCAGGGCAAGCTGATCGAACTGGACGTCGCCGATGGCACGACCGAAGATCAGGTGCGCGAGATGTGCGAAAAGCTGTTGGCCAACACGGTGATCGAAAGCTATCGCATCGACATGTAACGGGGCCGGGCGGGGCGCGTTAACCTTTTATACCGTTTTTCCGCAAACTCTCGTCAAAGTTCCGCCTTTTCCCTGCGTCAGGTCTTGTTGGACCGAATTGGGGAACAGGCCAATGCGCTACGAGACATTCTACGCCCACAACGCCGACCGGGTTTTGCCGAACTGCCCCTGTGGCGCGACGCTCGCGCGCTGGGCCTTGCGTGTCTTTTTCGCAGGCTACATCGCGACTACGCTTTATTTTCATATTTCCGCGTTGCAGCCGATCGACCGGATTGGCCTGCTCATGACGCCCTTGGCGTGGCTTTACGTCGAACGGATCACCCGTCTGCCAAGGTCCACGCGCGTCACGGCGCGGGGGCTCTGGTCGGAACCTTCGGGGCAACTGATCCCGGCGCAGCGTATTGCGGGTATCGCCGTTGAACCCGGTTCGGATGATTGCGTGGGCAAGCTGCGCGTACGGCTCAGGACGCCGATGTACGGCGTGGGCCTGGGCGGTGCACATGCCTTCGGGACCGATCTGACGATCCCCTACAAACTCTGCGCAAAGGCCACGGCCAGCGCGACCAAGCCAGAGGCGGCGCGCGCGCCCTGACGGCTGTCGGGGCTTTACAACCGCCCCGCCGCCCCCGACCCTTCGGCCATCCCGGAGGAGGTCCCATGCGCGCAGCCGTTCTAAGAGAGTACAACGCCCCCCTGTCCATCGAAGATGTGCCCGATCCGTCGTGCCCGTCCGATGGTGTCGTTCTGAAGGTCATCGCCTGTGGCGTCTGCCGGTCGGACTGGCACGGCTGGGTAGGGGAACACCCGCGCGTCAAGCCGGGCCAGATCGGTGGCCACGAATACTGCGGAGAGGTCGTCGCCGCGGGCCCGGAGGCGCAGTATGCGGTGGGTGACAGGCTGGTCGCGCCATTCATTCTCAGCTGCGGGGCCTGCCCGCAATGCCGCTCGGGCGCGTCGAATACCTGCCTTGATCAACGTCTGCCAGGGTTCATCGAGCCAGGCGCCTTTGCCGAATACGTGGCCGTTCCGCGGGATTTCAATCTCGCGCGCCTGCCCGAACGCGTGTCGCCCACGGTCGCGGCGGGGCTGGGGTGTCGCGTCACGACGTCCTGGCATGCCCTGACCGGGCGGGCGGCCTTGCAGGCGGGCGAGTGGCTGGCCGTTCATGGCACCGGCGGCATCGGCCTGTCGGCGGCGCTGTTGGGTCGGGCGCTGGGCGCACAAGTCGTGGTGGTGGACGTCGTGCAGGAAAAGCTGGACCACGCCCTGAGCCTCGGAATCGACGCGGCGGTTCTGGCGGGCGAAGACACGGCCGCACAGATCCGGGAGATCACGGGCGGCGGGGCCCATGTTTCGGTCGAGGCGCTGGGCATCCCCGCCACGGTCAACGCGTCGCTTGAATGTCTGCGCCCCTTGGGGCGGCACGTGCAGGTCGGGATGCCGGTCGGCCACACCGCCCGGATGGAGATCAACATGTCCGCAGCCTACCAGGGCAACCTCGCGCTTTTCGGGACGCGGGGCATGCCGTCCTGGCGCTATCCGTCCCTGCTGTCGTTGATCACGTCCGGGCGGGTCGACATGTCTCCGATGATCGCGCGCGAAGTGGGGCTGTCGGACGTGTCCGCCGAATTGGCGGCCTTCAATGGCCCGACGCCGCCGGGGGTTGCGATCGTGACCGATTTTGCCGGCTGACGCGCGGTCTTGCTGCGGTCCTCCGAACCGGGGGGCGGGTTCGGAAGGGTCCGCGCCCCATTGGGGACGAGCGTCTGGCAACTTGCCACAAAATGTGAAAAACGCCTGCGCAACCGACCCCAAAATGTGAAAAGCCCATGAAAGCCGCCGTCCTCGTCTTCCCCGGTTCGAACTGCGACCGGGACCTTGCCGTCGCCTTCCGGGCAGCTGGTTTCCAGACCGAGATGGTCTGGCACAAGGAAACGGCCCTGCCGGAGGGCACCGACCTGGTGGGTGTGCCCGGCGGCTTCAGCTATGGCGACTACCTGCGTTGCGGTGCCATCGCCGCCCGCTCTCCTGTTGCGGCGGCGCTCAAGGCGCATGCAGATCGGGGCGGCTATGTTTTCGCGCCCTGCAACGGGTTCCAGATCCTGACCGAGGCGGGGATGCTTCCGGGGGCGCTCTTGCGCAATGCCGGGCTGAAATACATCTGCCGCACCGTCGGCTTGCGGGTAGAGGAAACCGACAGCGCCTTTACCTCTGCCTACGACAAGGGGCAGGTGATCGATATTCCGATCGCCCACCACGAAGGCAACTACAACGCCTCGCCCGAGACGCTCAAGCGTCTGAACGGGGACGGTCGCGTGGCGTTCCGGTATGTGGATACGCCCAATGGCGCGATGGATGGGATTGCCGGAATCCTGAGCGAAAACAAGC
Source organism: Jannaschia sp. M317 (assembly GCF_025141175.1). Lineage (NCBI taxonomy): Bacteria > Pseudomonadati > Pseudomonadota > Alphaproteobacteria > Rhodobacterales > Roseobacteraceae > Jannaschia > Jannaschia sp. M317. Next base: position 2,024,862 of record NZ_CP081155.1, read on the forward strand.
GCGTGCTTGGCATGATGCCGCACCCTGAACGGGCCGCGGAACCAGCCCACGGCAACACCGACGGGGCCGCGTTGTTCACCGGGTTGGCCCAGGCGCTGGTGGCGGCCTGAAGCGGCGCGTGGCGCGCCTCCGCCGAGCGGTGCAGCCCGGCTTGAGCGGGGCGGGGTCGCGCGATAGATCTGCCTCATGTGGTGGCGGCGAAAGTCCAGCGAGAACGGCGACGTGAGGCCCACGTCTGCGGCCGACCGGGTTTTGCCGCGTCTGCCGATGATGGCGCGCGTCATCGTCGTGGTGACGGTCATCGTCGCGACGGCTGTCGTCTATGTCGCCAACAGTTTCCTGACCGAACGTTTCGTCGAGACAACGCGCATGCGCGCCGAGCTGCGCCAACAGCTTTACTCCGGCGCTATCCTATCGGAATTGCAGCGTAATTCGGTCGTGCCCCTGCTGCTTGCGCGGGACCAGACGCTGATTTCGGCGCTGACCGCGCGGAATTTCTCGGCTTCTTCGCAGCGGTTGATTTCCTATGTGGACGAGATCGGGGCCGCGTCCATCCGGCTGCTGGACATGGACGGGCGCACCGTCGCCGCCACCGATCGCGAACAATTGGGCACGTCCTACAGCGAAACGCCCTTTTTTACCGAGGCTGTGGATACCACCGACACCGTCTTTACCCTCGCCCCCGATGCGCGGGGGGCCTACGTGGCCAGCTTTTCGCGGCAGGTGCGCGATGGGCAGCGTCCGCTGGGCGTGCTGCAGGTGCAGGTCGATCTGGCCCAGTTCGAAAGCCGCTGGCGGGGCACCACCGCGGCCGTTGCCGTGACAGACGCCGCAGGCACCGTGATCCTGTCGACCGAGCCGCGCTGGCGCGGGAAACCTCTGGATGAAGCGCTGGAAACGATGTCGGTTCCAACGGCGCTGCAGCGCGCGCTGGCCTCGACCGGGGCATTCGGGCCCGACGTCGAGGACGGCTATTTCACAGGCTCCGCCCTGATGCAGCTAGAGGCGCGGGTGCCGTTCCGTGGGTGGCGTCTGGTCAGCTTCACCAGCTATGAAAGCGTGCGCGAACGGGTCAACGGCGTCCTGGCCTTGATCATCATGGGGTTCGCGCTGTTCCTGGCTGCGGGGTTCTATATCCTGAACCAGCGATCCACCCTCAGGTCATTGTTGTTTCAACGGGAATCGGTCCAGCTACGCCGCCTGAACGACCGCCTGAGCCGCGAGATCACAGAGCGGAAGCGCGTTCAGGAAGAGTTGAAGGAAACCGAGCAGAGCCTGGCGCAAAGCTCCAAACTGGCCGCCTTGGGCGAGATGTCGGCGGCGGTCAGTCATGAGTTGAACCAGCCTCTGGCCGCGATGAAGACCTATCTGGCGGGCGCGCGTCTGCTGTTGCAACGGCGTCGTCCGGACGAGGCGCTCTCCTCGTTTCAGCGGATCGACGATCTGATCGACCGGATGGGCGCGATCACCCGGCAGTTGAAATCCTATGCCCGAAAGGGCGGCGAAGCCTTCGAAGAGGTGGACGTGCGCCAGGCGGTGGGCGCCGCCCTGACCCTGATGGAGCCGCAGTTGCGCCAGGAAAAGGTCCGCCTGAACCAATTGATGCCGGAGACGCCCGTGCCGGTCATGGCCGACCGTCTGCGGCTGGAACAGGTGATCATCAACCTCGTGCGCAACGCGCTGGATGCGATGAAAGGCACCCGCGACCCGGAGCTCGACATCCTGATCACCGCGGGCGAGGAGGTCGTGATCGCCGTGCGCGACAGCGGCACCGGGATCGAGGCGCCAGAGCAATTGTTCGAGCCGTTCTACACCACCAAGAAGCCGGGCGAAGGCGTGGGGCTTGGCCTCGCCATCTCGTCCGGGATCGTGTCGGATCTGGGTGGGCGGCTGACCGCCCGAAACGGCGACACCGGTGGCGCTGTGTTTGAAGTTCGCCTTCCGGCGTTGGATACGCGGCTCGACGCCGCCGAATAAGGATAACCCCATGGCCGAGCAAACCCGGATTGCCATCGTCGACGACGAACAGGACATGCGGCAGTCGATTTCCCAGTGGCTGGCCCTGTCCGGGTTCGCGACGGAAACCTATGCCTCGGCCGAAGAAGCGTTGAAAAAGATTACGCCCGATTTTCCGGGCGTTGTCATCAGCGACATCCGCATGCCCGGAATGGATGGCATGGCGTTCCTGAAAAAGCTGATGAGCGCCGACAGCTCTCTGCCGGTCATCATGATCACCGGCCACGGCGATGTGCCCATGGCAGTCGAGGCGATGCAGCTGGGCGCCTATGATTTCATGGAAAAACCGTTCAACCCTGACCGTCTGACCGATCTGTCCCGGCGCGCGGCGCAGGCACGCAAGCTGACGCTGGACAACCGCGCCCTGCGGCGCGAGCTGTCGGACGGCACCGTTCTGATGCGCAAACTGATCGGCACCAGCCCGGCGATGGAGCGTCTGCGCGAGGACATTCTGGACCTGGGTCAGGCCGATACCCATGTGTTGATCGACGGCGAAACCGGCACCGGCAAGACGCTGGTGGCCCATGCGTTGCACGCGGTGGGGCCGCGGGCGGGCAAGACATTCGCCCTGACGTCCTGCGCGGCCCTGGGCGAGGCGGAATTGGGCGCGAAACTGTTCGGCCCGGTGACCGAAGGCGGCTTGCCGCTGGTCGAAGAGGCGCGGGGCGGTACCCTTGTCCTGGAGGATATCGAGAGCCTGCCGCTTGCGCTTCAGGCGCGGTTGCTGACCTTCATCAACGATCAGGGCACCCCTGCCGAGACGCGGATCGTCGCGATCTGCAACGGATCAGAGCCGGAGAAGACCTGTGAGGACGCGCTGCGTTCGGACCTGTTTTTCCGGCTGGCGGCGATGAAACTGGTTCTGCCGCCCCTGCGGAACCGGGGCGAAGACGTGCTGACGCTGTTCACCCATTTCGCAGAAACCTTCGGCGACGAATACGGGGCCGCGCCCCCGCAACTGTCCGCCCAGGAAGCGGCGCAGCTGTTGCAGGCCCCCTGGCCGGGCAACGTGCGCCAGCTGATCAACCTGGCCGAACGGGCGGTGTTGCAGCAGCGGCGCGGCACCGGGTCCATCGCCTCGCTTTTGATGTCCGATACCCAGGAGCAGGGTGAGACCGCGCAGGTCACGACCGAGGGCAAGCCTCTCAAGGAGTATGTCGAGGCCTTCGAGAGAATGCTGATCGACAACACCATGCGCCGTCATCGCGGGTCGATCGCGGGCGTCATGGAAGAGCTGTCGCTGCCGCGCCGGACATTGAACGAGAAGATGGCCAAGTACGGGTTGAGCCGGTCGAACTACCTGTAGGGCAGGGAAGGGGCGTGCCGTTTCCGGTTGTTCTAGGCAATCGGAACCCCACCCCAAAAGTCGTCATAGGCACGCAGGATGTTGGGATGCCGGTTCAGGAAATCCCTTTCGGCTTCGTTCAGCTCCAAACGTGGCGCATCGTTGAACTTTTCCGTCGCATTCGCCTTTTTCGCGGCATTGACCCTGCGGGCCCAGTCCGCGGGGGCAGAAAGGCCGATGGCTTGACCGACGTCTGTCAGGTGGTCACGCGGGCTCTTGCTCATCGGTTCCAGGCCAAAGGCGACCAGGTTGACGCGATCGGACGCCTGCATTGCCTGTGCTGCGCGGATCGACTGCAGGTAGAGCGCTGCCATTTCCGCAATCGAATGCCCCGGCCAGCGATTGCACACTGACAACCAGTGGGAAGGGAAGGGACGCAGACAGTAGACAAAGGTATATGGCCCGAGAATGGCTTGCAGGGGTTCCCAATGCTGCTCGAGGCGCGGCAACTTGAAACCGACATGATGCGCCACAGAGAAGCCAGGATGCTGCTCATGCTTTTGGCCCGCGCGAATCATGTTGAGAAACAGCATGGGCCTCTGATCGTTCCAAAACGGCGGAGTTTGCGTGGCGAGCGACTGAGATACCTGTTCGAAGAAGCGGAGCGTGTTGACGAACACAGGCTGGTAAGGTTCCCCTTCGAGAGCGACCTCTGCGTGTTTATTCAATGCGTTGGTCATGAACCGGGTGCCTGACCGGGGCGGTCCGCCGACGATGACAACCTGTCGATCTGTAAGAGGGCTGTCGGGGGGCACCTGCGCTCCTGCTTCTTGGCGTCGCCAGATTTGGGACGAGGAAATCACGCGATCCGCTGGGCCAGTCAATCGTATGATGTCAATCACGGCAGAGTATTGCAGTTGCGTGACGGTCACCTTGCCGATATGCAGCAAGGACGGTTGTGCCGCCGATTGGACGGCGGTCGGAACCGGTAGGATTCTTTTCCGTGCGCATCAAGGGCCGTCAATACAGGCTCGCGCAGCGGGGGAAGTTTGCAGGGACGGGCCGTTGCCCGCTCTGGCAATGACGCTCGGCGCTACAATGCCGGGCAGTGAACGGGTTCGCAGCCCCCAAGGGTGGCGCGGGCCGGATATGGAAGCGCGATGACGCAGGATATGACAGCGACGGGTGGGACGCGGCACAGCCGCCCCGCCGACGTGGTCGCCTGCCTCGCTAAATCAAGACAGCTCTCCCGATCGCTCGGTCCCCCCGGGGCCCGAAGACGCGCGGGCTGCGGAAAGCACAATGGCGAAGAAAATGCTGATCGACGCCACCCACCCGGAAGAGACCCGGGTCGTGGTGGCAGACGGAAACAAAGTCGAGGAATTTGATTTCGAGAGCCTGAACAAGCGTCAGCTTGCAGGCAACATCTACCTGGCAAAGGTGACGCGGGTCGAGCCGTCGCTGCAGGCGGCGTTCGTGGACTATGGCGGCAACCGCCATGGGTTCCTCGCGTTTTCGGAAATTCATCCCGATTACTATCAGATCCCCAAGGCCGACCGCGATGCGTTGCTGGCCGAGGAACGCGCCTATGCCGAGGCGCAGGCCGCCGCCGACGAAGCCGCCGACGCCAAGCGCGATGCGGCCGATGCAGCCGAGGCCGCGGACACGTCCGAGGGCGACGTGCCTGCCGATGGTGAGGAAAAGCCAAAGAAAAGCCGGTCCCGTTCCCGGTCGCGCAGCCGCAAGAAAAAGGTCGAGGATACGCCGGTAGAGGCATCCGAGACCGACGCCGCCGATGCGGCAGCTGACGCTGACGCCGCCGTGTCTGCGCCCGAAACTGCGCCCGAAACCGCAGCAGAGCCTGCGCCCGAAGCGATCGCGGAGCCTGCGCCGGTCGAAGATACCCCCGCAGAGGCCCCCGCGACGGAAGACGCCCCGGCTCCTGCTGCGGCAGAGGTTCAGGCGCAGGCGGCCGAAGCCGCCGAAGTGGTGTCGGGCACCGGAGCCGAGCTGTCAGAGGCTGCGGAACAGATCTCCGCCGAGGCCGACGCCCCGGACGCCCCGTCCGAGGGGGACGATGACGGCCCGGTCACGACCATCGCCGAGGACACCGGCCTGGAAGACGAGACCGTCAGCGCGGGTGATCCCACCCCGACCGAGGAAACCGCTGTCGACTCGCCCGAGGCCGACACCCCGGTTGCCGAAATCCCTGCCGCCGCGCCCGAAACACCGGCCTCGGAGCCGATGGGCATGGAGACGATCGAAACCTCTGACGACAGCGCCGAAGACGACGTCTTGGTCGAGGAGCCAGCGGCCCCCGAAAAGCCCAGGCGCAGCCGCAGCCGGTCCCGCAAGAAGGCGGCACCGGAGAAGGACGAAACCGTCGAGACCGTGGCCGACGACGACGAAGCCGAGGACATTCGCGAAGACGTGCGTCCCGTGCGCAAGCCCCGCGCGCGCAAGTACAAGATCCAGGAGGTCGTAAAGGTTCGCCAGATCATGCTGGTCCAGGTCGTCAAGGAGGAGCGTGGCAACAAGGGCGCGGCTCTGACGACCTATCTGTCTCTGGCGGGTCGCTATTGCGTCCTGATGCCGAATACCGCGCGCGGTGGCGGCATTTCCCGCAAGATCACCAACGCGGTCGACCGCAAGAAGCTGAAAGAGATCGCCTCGGAGATCGACGTGCCGCAGGGGGCAGGGCTGATCGTACGCACGGCGGGGGCCAAGCGCACCAAGACCGAGATCAAGCGTGACTACGAGTACCTTCAGCGCCAGTGGGAGCAGGTGCGCGAGCTGACGCTCAAGTCCATCGCGCCCGCGCCGATCTACGAAGAGGGCAACCTCATCCACCGCTCGATCCGCGATCTGTATTCGCGCGACATCGACGAGGTGATCGTCGAGGGCGAGGCCGGTTATCGCCACGCCAAGGACTACATGAAACTGATCATGCCGTCCCACGCCAAGAACGTGAAGCACCACCCCGAGGGGGGACAGCCGCTGTTCGCCAAACATGGGGTGGAGCAGTATCTGGCCTCGATGTTCAATCCGACGGTTCAGTTGAAGTCGGGTGGCTATATCGTCATCGGCATCACCGAGGCGCTGGTTGCGGTCGACGTCAACTCGGGCAAGTCGACGAAGGAGGGGTCCATCGAGGACACCGCCGTCAAGACCAACCTGGAGGCCGCCGAAGAGGTGGCGCGTCAGGCCAAGCTGCGCGATCTGGCGGGTCTGATCGTCATCGACTTCATCGACATGGATGAGCGCAAGAACAACCTCGCCGTGGAGAAGCGTCTGAAAGACGCGCTCAAGAACGACCGGGCGCGCATCCAGGTCGGGCGGATTTCCGGCTTTGGCCTGTTGGAGATGAGCCGCCAGCGGCTGCGTCCCGGCATGTTGGAGGCGACGACCCAGGACTGCCCGCATTGCCATGGCACGGGTCTGATCCGGTCGGACGATTCCGTCGCGCTGTCGATCCTGCGCGCCCTGGAGGAAGAGGGGACGCGCAAGCGGTCGCGTGAGGTCCTGCTGAAGGTGCCGGTCGATATCTGCAACTATCTGATGAACGAAAAGCGGGAGCATCTGGCCACGATCGAGATGCGCTATGGCATGGCCGTGCGCGTGATCGCCGATCCGTCCATGGTCGCCCCCGATTTCCACATCGAAAAGTTCAAGACTGCGACCCGCATCGTGCCCAAGCCGCAGGTCGTGGCGATGGATACGTCCTGGACCTCGTCGGTCGAAGAGGAAGACGACGTGGTCGAGGCTGAGGCCGAGGAGGTCTCGGACGAGGCCCCGGTCGTCGAGGCACCGCAGGAGGCTGCGCCCCGCGAAGAAGCTTCGGACGGGGAAGAGCAACCCAAGAAGAAGCGTCGCCGCCGGTCGCGCCGCCGCAAGACCGGCAACGGTGAGGGCGAGGATCAGTCGCAGGACACGCCGCAACCCGATACGGCACCCGAAGGGGCCGCTGCCGCCGACGTCCCGCCCCAGGACGGGGCCCCCGCGACCACGGTCGAGGGCGATGCCCAGACCGAAGCAGTGGCCGAAGAGACCGCGCCAGTGGCCGAAAAGCCAAAGCGCAGCCGGTCCCGCAGCCGCTCGCGGTCCAAAAAGCCGGTGGAAACGGTAACCGACGAGGCTGCTGAAACCTCGGCGGAGGAGCCTGCGGTCGAGGCCAATGCGCCGGAGGCGGCCGCGCCAGAGGCGGCTGTTCAGGAAGCACCGGCACAAGAGACCCCGGCAGAGGCGCCTGCGTCCGAAGCCCCGGTCGATCCTGCGCCGGAAGCCCCGGCCGACCCCGCGCCGGAGGCTGCTGCCCCCAAGAAGCGGCGCACCCGCGTCCGTGCCAAGGCCCCCGCACCTGCGCCGGAGCCCTCGGCAGAGGTCGAAGCGGTCGCCGAGGTTGTGGAGACGGTCACCACGGATGCCCCGGTGGAAACGCCCGCGCCGCAGCAGGAGGCCGCAGCAGAGGCGACACCGGAGCCTGAGACCGCATCCGACGACACCGAGGCCGATGCAAAGCCGAAGAAACGCGGTTGGTGGTCTTTCGGCAGCTGATCCGGATTTACACGAACGACTGAACGCGCGGCCCCCCGGGGTCGCGCGTTTTGCTTTGGGCTAGCGCGTCACCGCCAACACGTCCTGCGCCCGCAACCAGCCACCGGAACCGGAGGGCAGCAGCCCACTGGCCCGTTCCGCATGGATCTTGGCGTCGTCCAGACGCCCCAGCACCGCATAGCGTTCCGCCACCGCGACCGAGGCCATGCCGTTCTGCCCGGCGCGGGCATGGGCCGTGGCCAGATCGCGCAGCAGCCGGGGGTCCGAAGGGTCGCGCGCGCGCGCGGCGGTCAGCACGCGCAATGCCTCTGGGTCGCGGCCTGCCGCCAGCAAGGCGCGGCCCAATCCGGCCTGGATCAAAGGCTGGTTCGGAGCCAGCTGGGCGGCACGGCTGTAGGCCTGCGCCGCTGGTCCGGGCTGTCGGCTTTCCAACAGGAATTGACCGCGCAGTTCGTGATAAAAGGCGTCGTTCGGGCGCGCGGCAATCAGCGCATCTATCCCGGCCAACGCGCGGCGCGCGTCGGGTTTGCGGTGATGGGCGATGGCGCGACGCAGGGCCGCGATCTCTCCGGTTTCGGCCCGCACGCGCCGCAAGGTCCAGGACGGCGCGCGGGTAAAGGCCGACAGCTTTCCCGACGCCCGCGCGAACCAATAGTCGACGGACCGGCGATCGCGGGCGCGGGGCTCGACCGATTGGCCAAAGGCCTCGACCGCGCGGATCCGGTCACGGGTCAGCGGATGGGTGCGGGCGTAGGGGTCCTGGCGCCCGGCAGACAGAAATTCCTGCCCCTCGAACAGCTTCAGCACGCGCGCCGCGGCCTGTGGGTCAGTGCCGGCAGCGGCCATGTAGCGCAACGAGGATTGATCGGCGCTCGCCTCTTCGGACCGGGTATGGGCAAAGAGCGCACGCTGCGCCGCCGAGGACGTCCCGGCAGCAATGCCCAAACCTGCCTTTGGCCCACCCGCGGCTGCTGCGGCGGCTGCAAGGATCAGGCCCAGCTTGGCTGCGGTCGCGGCACCGCGTGCGGCCTGGGGGCGGCGGGTCAGGTGCCCGTTTGCGATATGCGCCGCCTCATGGGCGATCACCGCTTGCAGTTCGTCCGAGGACGCGACGCGCAAGATCAGGCCCGAGTGGATGAAGATCGCCCGCGAATTGCCGACGAAGGCATTCATGCGGTCATCGTCGATCACATAGATGCGGATCGACCCCGGCAGGCCCGCCGCCTGCAGGATCGGTTGGGCAACCTGGCGCAGGGCGTATTCGATCTCTGCGTCGCGGATCAGGCCCTGCGCCTTGGCGGGACCGAGCGCGAGCGCAAAGGTGGTAAGCAGCGCGGCAAGGATACGGATCATGGGTCTCTCCGGGGTCGGGGCCGTTGACCCGGCCCCTCCGACCGGTCCATCTGTCGCCCGAGGTCGGAGTATGGAGCAGGCGATGACAAGCGCAAGGCAGGTATCGGCGCGCAGCCAGGTTGATCCCTTCATCGTGATGGACGTGATGGAACGTGCCCGCGCCGCAGAGGCGGCGGGCCGCTCGATTATCCATATGGAGGTCGGCCAGCCGGGCACCCCGGCGCCGGTCGCCGCCCGTGCCGCCCTGGCCCGCGCGATGGAAGGCGACGCCCTGGGCTACACCGTCGCCCTGGGCCTGCCGGAGCTGCGGGCGCGGATCGCGCGGCTGTACCGCGATTGGTATGGCATCGACCTGGATCCGAACCGGGTGGTCGTGACGGCGGGATCGTCGGCGGCGTTCCTGCTGGCGTTCACGGCGCTGTTCGATGCGGGCGACCGGGTCGGGCTGGGCCTGCCGGGGTATCCGTCCTACCGGCAGATCCTCAAGGCGCTGAGCCTTGAAGCCGTGGGCATCCAGACCCGTGCCGAGGATCGATTCCAACCCGTCGCGGGCGACCTGCCGGACCTTGCGGGCCTGATCGTCGCCTCGCCGTCGAACCCCACCGGCACCATGCTGGACCGCGCCGCCATGGCCCGCCTGATCGAGGCCTGCCACGCGCAGGGCACGGCCTTTGTCAGCGATGAGATCTATCACGGCGTCCAATACGAGGGCCGGGCCGTCAGCGCGCTGGAGGTGTCCGACGACGTCTATGTCATCAACTCCTTCTCCAAGTATTTCTCGATGACCGGCTGGCGGATCGGCTGGATGGTCGTGCCCGAGGCGCATGTCCGCACGATCGAGCGGCTGGCCCAGAACATGTTCATCTGCGCCCCCCATGCCAGCCAGATTGCCGCCCTGGGCGCGCTGGATGCCGAGGCGGAGCTTCAGGCCAATCTGGCGGTCTATGCCGAAAACCGTCGTCTGATGCTGGACGGGCTACCGCGCGCAGGTTTTACCCGGATCGCACCGCCGGACGGAGCGTTCTATATCTATGCGGACGTGTCCGAAATGACGTCGGATTCGCTGAGCTTCGCGTCCGAAATCCTTGATAAGGCGGGGGTTGCCGTGACGCCGGGGCTGGACTTCGATGCCGGACGCGGGGCCGGGACCCTGCGGTTCAGTTATGCCCGTGGCACTGCCGATATCGCCGAGGGGCTGGATCGGCTGACTCGGTTCATGGCGGCGCGATGATCCGGGCGCTGTGTCTGCTGTTGCTGTTGCTGTTGTCCGCGCCCGCGCTGTCGCAGGATTTTCGCGCCCTTGCCGTGCCCGACCCCGCCGCCACCCGACTGGAGGAAACCCGGCGCGGGCTGTCTGTGGAGTTGGCGCTCAGCCAGCCGGTGCCCTGGCGTGTGTTCGTGCAGGATGACCCTTGGCGATTGGTTCTCGATACTTCGGAGGTGGACTGGTCCCGCCTGGATCCCAGCCTGGTCGATGCCGAGCGGGTGACAGGTCTGCGAACCGGGCGCGTGGCCCCCGGTTGGTCGCGGCTGGTGGTGGATCTGGCCGGGCCGATGCAGATCAGCCGCGCCTGGATGGACACGGACACAGCCACGCGCATCCGCATAGAGGTCGTCGACGGGGCGGGTCCGGGCGGCCCGCTGATGGCCCAGGATTGGGACGCGGTCACACCCCTTTCGGTCGCGCCGGAGCGGCGACGCCAGACCGGCGACCGCCCGCTGGTCATCGCGCTCGACCCCGGTCACGGCGGTGTCGATCCGGGGGCAGAGCGGGGCGGCCTGACCGAAGCGAACCTGATGCTTGGGTTCGCGCGCGAATTGGCCGAGGTGCTGCGCCGCGCGGGACATGGGGTCATTCTGACGCGAGACAGCGACTCCTTTCTTGCGCTGCGCGGTCGGGCCTCGGTCGCGCGCGCCGCCGGTGCGGACCTGATGATCTCGCTGCATGCGGATGCGGTCGAGGGCGGCGGCGCATCAGGGGCAACGGTCTATACCCTGTCGGATGCCGCCTCGGACGCGATGTCGGCTGAACTGGCGGCGCGTCTGGCGCGCGATGACCTGCTTTTGGGGCTGGAGCTGGAGGATAGCGGCGACGAGGTGGCGCGTGTGCTGATCGACCTTGCCCGCGCCGAAACCGCCCCGCGTTCCGATGCGCTTGCCGATGCGCTGGTGACGCGGGTACGTGCCGCCGGGCTGCGCCTGCACAAACGGCCCCGGCTGGAGGCGGCGTTTACGGTTCTCAAGGCACCGGACATCCCGTCCGTCCTTTTGGAGCTGGGATTTCTGTCCAGCGAGGCGGACCTGCGCAACCTGACGTCCCCGGACTGGCGCGCGCGCATGGCACAGGCCATCGCCGACGCCATCGAGGTCTGGGCCATTGATGATGCCGCTGCCGCCCTGCGCCTGCGGCAATGACACCACACACGACCCCGCGAGAACCCGCTCAGGCGCTTTGACGCCGGGGGGACGGGTCCTTATATCTTCGGTAACCCTTTTGCGGGCAGGATATCCGTTATGAATGTGAAATCACTGGGCAAGCTGGCCGGTCATGGCCTTTGGTCGGGCGGGCAGGGCATTGTGATGTTCGTGCTGTCGACCGTCGGCGGCCTGTTTTCGGCCATCACGCTGGGCGTCATCGCAGGCGCGCTGACGGTCGGCGCGATCTTGTGGATGTATGGTCGCGACCTGCCGAACCACGAACAGCTGGCGCAATACACTCCGCCCACGATCAGCCGGATCTATTCCAGCGAGGGGCGGTTGATGGACGAATTCGCCCGCGAACGGCGTCTTTTCACCCCGGCGGAGGATATTCCCGATCTGGTCAAACAGGCGTTCATCTCGGCCGAGGACAAGAATTTCTACCTGCACGCCGGGTATGACCCCGTGGGCATGGTCGCCGCCGCCGTCGATGCGGCGCGGGGCGGGCGGCTGCGCGGGGCGTCGACGATCACGCAGCAGGTGATGAAGAACTTCCTGCTGTCGTCCGACCGCAGCGCGGAGCGGAAGGTAAAGGAAATCATCCTCGCCTCCCGCATCGAAGAGACGCTGGATAAAGAAGGCATCCTGGAGCTTTATCTCAACGAGATCTTTCTGGGCCAGAATTCCTACGGTGTGTCCGCCGCCGCCCAGACCTATTTCAACAAACCACTATCGCTGCTGACCCTGGAAGAGGCCGCTTATCTGGCTATCCTGCCCAAGGCGCCGTCGGATTATCACCCGGTGCGTCAGGCCGAACGCGCCATTGATCGGCGCAATTTCGTTCTGCGCGAGATGTTCGAGAATGGCTATATCACCCGCGCCGAAATGCAATCGGCCCAGGCGAAGCCGCTGTTGACGGTGCAGTCCGGTCACTACCCGCCGTTCCGCGCCGCGCTGCCGCCGCGGGACTATTTCACAGATGAAATCCGCCGCCAGCTCAGCCGCGATTTTGGCGAGGAGGAGTTCTTTACCCAAGGGTTCACCGTCCGTGCCACGGTCGACAAGGAAATGCAGGAAATCGCGGCCAAGGCTCTCCAGGACGCTCTGGAAAGCTATGATCGGTCACAGGGCATCTGGCGTGGGACGGGCAAGACCGTCCCGGTGGAAACGCTGGGCGACGAGGCGGCGTGGCGGGCGGCCCTGGCCGACGTGGAGGTCAGCCGCGACGTGGAACTCGACAGCCGCTGGCACCCTGCCGTCGTGCTTGAGGTGGCTGATCAAAGCCTGACGCTGGGCGCAGAGGACGTGGACGGTGCGGTGTCAGTGCCCCGCGCGGACATCTCTTGGATGCGCGGCGACTTCTTTGACAATTTCGAGCCGGGGCAGGTGGTTCACGTGCGCCGCATGACCGAGGATTCGAGCGGCGAGCTGATCCGCTGGTCCCTGCGTCAGGTGCCCGAGGTGCAGGGCGGCTTCATGGCGATGGACGTCAACACCGGGCGCGTCATCGCGATGCAGGGCGGCTTCTCGTACCAGGATTCGGTGTTCAACCGCGCGACCCAGGCGACGCGGCAGCCCGGATCGTCCTTCAAGCCATTCGTCTATGCCGCCGCCCTCGACAGCGGCTATCAACCCAACACCATCGTCGTCGATGCCCCCATCGAGATCGTCTCTGGCGGGGAAATCTGGCGACCGACCAACGCCTCGAACCGGTTCTACGGCCCGTCGCCCCTGCGCACCGGGATCGAGCGGTCGCGCAACCTGATGACCGTGCGTCTGGCGCAAGATGTCGGCATGGATGTCGTCGGGCGCTATGCCGAACGTTTCGGCGTCTATGACGACATGCCGGAACTGCTGGCAAACTCGCTCGGCTCGCAGGAAACGACGCTCTACAAGATGGTGTCTGCCTACGCCATGTTCGCCAATGGCGGCGAGCGGGTCGAGCCGACCTTGGTCGACCGTATCCAGGACCGGTATGGACGCACTGTCTATCGTCACGATCAGCGGGAATGCCGCGATTGCGAGCAGTTCGCCGCCCTGTCCGAAGGCTTTGGTCCCCGGATCGTGTCCAACCGCGAACAGGTCATGGATCCGATCACGGCCTATCAGCTGACCTCGATGATGAAGGGGGTTGTCGATCGCGGCACCGCCTCGCGCACGATCAATCTGCCGGTTCCGATCGCGGGCAAGACCGGCACGACGAACGACGCCAAGGATGTGTGGTTCGTGGGGTTCTCTTCCTCGATCGCGGCAGGCTGCTACATTGGTCATGACCGGCCCCGGTCGCTGGGGCGCGGCGCGTCGGGCGGCGGCATGTGCGGACCGGTGTTCAACACCTTCATGCGCGAGGCGATCAAGAAATATGGCGGCGGACCGTTCGAGGTGCCGCCGGGCGGCTACTTCGTCAAGATCGACCGCTACACCGGTGCCCGCCTGCCAGACAACGCATCGGGAGAGCACGTCGTGGCCGAGTATTTCCGCGATGGCGCGGATCCGTTCCTGGGCATCGGCGGCGGTGCCATCATCGACGGCGGCTTTGCCATGGCAGGCGATCTGCCGCTGTTCGGGCGGGGCGAGACCGACGATGGCGAGAGCAGTGCCGCGCGCGAGGTACAGACCTCTACGGGACGCAAGGTTGTCGTGCCGAAACGCGCGACCTTTGGTGCGCTGTCGTCAGGCGGTCTTTACTGACACGGGCGGGCAGGGCGCGGTGAAACGGCGCCCTGAGGGGCCCTGAGCGCGCTGCCTGCTTGCCGCCCCGCGGGTGGCGGTTTAGGTGAAGCGACCAGAACCGCCGGAGCGAGAGATGCGCGCAGAAGTCCAGAACAACGTCGAGGCCATCGCCAAATCCGTGTCCCTGCTCAAGCGCAGACTGGACTGGGAGACGGCCGCCCATCGCCTGGAGGAATTCAATGCGATGATCGAGGACCCGACCCTTTGGGACGACCAGGCGCGCGCGCAAAAGTTGATGCGTGACCGTCAGGCCCTGATGGACGGGATCGAAAGCATCGAAAGCCTGGAGCGTGACACCGCCGACAACGTCGAGATGATCGAGCTGGGCGAGATGGAAGACGACCAGGAAGTCATCGCCGAAGCCGAAGCCGCGATTGCCAAGTTGGTCGAAACCTCCGCCGAAAAGGAGCTGGAGGCCCTGCTGGACGGAGAGGCCGACGGCAACGACAGCTTTCTGGAGATCAACGCGGGTGCCGGCGGGACAGAGGCCTGCGATTGGGCCGAGATGTTGCAGCGGATGTATGTTCGCTGGGCTGGCAAACGCGGTTTCGACGCGGAACTGCAAAGCCAGGAAGCCGGCGGTGAGGCGGGGATCAAGTCTGCGGTTTACAAGATCAGCGGCAAGAACGCGTACGGATGGCTGAAATCCGAGTCGGGCGTGCACCGGCTGGTGCGTATCTCGCCCTTCGGCAAGGGCACGCGCGAGACGTCTTTTGCCTCGGTCTGGGTCTATCCGGTGGTGGATGACAATATCGAGATCGAGGTAAACCCCTCGGACATCCGTATCGACACCTATCGGTCGTCGGGTGCCGGCGGGCAGCACGTGAATACCACCGACTCCGCCGTTCGGAT
The DNA here is from genome assembly GCF_025141175.1 of Jannaschia sp. M317. NCBI lineage: Bacteria > Pseudomonadati > Pseudomonadota > Alphaproteobacteria > Rhodobacterales > Roseobacteraceae > Jannaschia > Jannaschia sp. M317. Next base: position 2,040,073 of record NZ_CP081155.1, read on the forward strand.
CACCCATATTCCGACCAATATCGTCGTGACCTCGTCGGAGAAATCGCAGCACCAGAACCGCGATATCGCGATGAAGGCCCTGAAATCGCGGCTCTATCAGTTGGAGCTGGACCGCAGGAACGCCGACATCAACGCGGCGCACGAGGCCAAGGGGGATGCGGGCTGGGGCAATCAGATCCGGTCCTACGTCCTGCAACCCTACCAGATGGTAAAGGATCTGCGCACCGGCTACGAGACGTCTGACACCTCGGGCGTGCTGGACGGGGCCCTGGACGGGATCATGGCGTCGGTGCTGGCCTCGGACGCCTCGGGCAAGAGCCGGGCAGACGCGGGCAACGCGTAATCTGCGGTTTGGCGTGTTCTGAGCACAGGCTTGCGTGAGACTTCGCGTCACCCCTCGATGACGATCCGTTCCAACAGGCGGGCTGCAAAGGCGGCCCCGTCTTCTTCGGTGATGGTCCGGGCCAGTGCCGCGACGGCGTTATAGTCGAACCGCTCCAACAGCTCTGTCAGAGCGGCGGCCCCGCGCGCGCCCGAGAAACGTTTGGCCGACAGGCTGCGTGCCACACCCAGCCGTTCCAGCCGCGCGGCATTGTCTGGTTGGTCACCACCCACCGGCACGACCAGTTGCGGTCGCCCCGCGCGCAAAGCCTCGGCCGTGGTGCCGATGCCGCCATGGTGCAGGACGGCGGCACCTAACGGAAACAACGGTGCATGGGCCGCATAGCGTAGCGGCAAGAGATCCGGACCTTCGGGGACCGTGGCCTTGCCGTGCAACAACACGGCGCGCAGGCCCAGTGTCCGCGCCATGGCGATCGCCTCCTGCCAGAAGGTTTCGGGCTCGAGGTCATGGGCGATGGATCCACGGGTCACGATCAACGGCGGTGGTCCCGCGCCGATCCAGTCAAGGACAGCACGGGGCAAGTCGCCTTCGGGGGCAGGCGGAAAGCCCGCGATCTGCAGGCCAGCGGGGGCGTCTTGCGCCAGGGGGGCAAAGCGCGGCGACCAAAGTCCCAGACGCAGGGGCACCGTGGCCCCGTGATCGAACAACGGTGTGCCCGGTTGCGGACCCAGGCCCAGGTCGGCGCGCAGGCGCGTAAGCTCCGCGCTGTGCCGTTGCCGCAGGACCCACCGGGCCGCCGACAGCAGGCCCTTGTTCCATCCGACGCCCAGGCGCGTGCGCGGTTTTTTGATCGCAAGCCGGAAGGCCGGGCCGACTGGCGGGTCGTCGGCGGAGAACGTCATCATCGGTTGCAAAAGCAGGGGCACGTAGGCCGTGCCTGTCATCTCTGCCGCGAGCGATGCGCCCAAAGCAAACGTCGTTCCGGTGACACAGCCCGCGCCGGAACAAAGGTCAGCTACCTGCCGCGCGATCCCCGGCAGCAGGGGCATCATCGCGTGGGACATCATCCGGCTGGGGTCGCGCAGGACCGCGGCGGCAATTTCTTCTCGCGTCATCTGCAACGCGCGGCAGACGTCCGCCTCCGAGGGGCCGACCGGGGACGCGAGCAAGCCCCAGTCGCGGGCCCGTTCACAGTCATCCGGGGACAGGGCGAGGCGCGGCTCGACCCCGCGCGCCTCTAACGCGCGGGCCAGCGACAACACGGGGTAGAGGTCGCCCAATGATCCCAAGGAAGAGAGGACGACGGCGCGGTTACGCGGCCTGGGAATGCGGCCGGTCAGGCCCGGCAAACGTTTGACCCCGCTCCATTGCGGGGGCGGGGTCAAGGAAATCTTCGACATCTTGTGCGGCGGATCAGGCCTTGGGCGCGTCGGCTTTTGGCTTGGCGGCTCCGCCCAGCGGGTCGTCCTGGCGCTGTACGGCACCTTCGAAATGGGCACCCGATTCGATGGCGATGGTCTTGTGGATGATGTCGCCCTCGACGCGTGCGGTCGACGTCAGGCGTACCTTCAGACCGCGCACGCGGCCCACGACGCGGCCATTCACGACGATGTCGTCGGCGATGACCTCTCCGCGAATCGTGGCACCTTCGCCGACGGTCAGCAGGTGGGCCTGGATGTTGCCCTCGATCTCGCCTTCGACCTGGATGTCGCCGGTGGTCTTGATGTCGCCTTTGATCACAAGGTCCGAAGACAGGGTCGACGGCGCGACCTTGGGCTTCATCGCCGAGGACCCGGCCCCCAGCTCAAGCCCGGCGGGCTTGGATGGTGGCGTGGCGGGTTTGGCCGGCGCGGCTGCGCCGGGGGCGGTGGGCTTGTCGGCGTCGCCGCCGGGCTGGTTCAGCTTCGATTTAGAAAACATCCTGACCTGCATTTAGGAAAGTGGCTGGGTTCAAGGCACGACCGCCCCGACGGATCTCATAGTGCAGATGCACCCCGGTCGAGCGTCCGGTGGTTCCCATACCACCGATACGTTCCCCGCGCGAGACCCTTTGGCCGACGGACACGTTGATCGAGTTGAGATGGGCATAGCGGGTCTCGAAACCAAGGGGGTGCTGGATCTTGACCAGTTTGCCATAGCCCGACTGCCAGCCGGCGTGGACCACGGTGCCCGCGGCCGTTGCGCGAATCTCGGACCCACGAGGGCCCGCGAAGTCCAGGCCCGAATGCATCCGGCCCCAACGCGGGCCATAGCCCGAGGTGCGGCGGTGCGGGCCGGGCACCGGATGGGCCAGCGGCAGGCTTTCGGCGGCGATGCGATACAGCTCGACCTCCTCCAGCTTGCTCAGCAGGCGATTGGCGCGCTGCGTATCCAGATCCGGCAGACCCTCCGGGTTGCCACGGGTGGACAGGATCATCGGCTCCAACGGGCCGCCCTGGCCGGAATAGCCACGGCGCACCTGCTCCAGGATGGCATCGGTCGAGATGCCGGACCGGGCGAACACCTTTTCCAGCGGCTCCAGCGAGACCTCGACGGCTTCTTCGAGGCGCGAGAAGATGCGGTCGTTGCGGTCGGCGACGACCTCGGCCATGGCTTCCATCCGCCCGATTTCACTATCGGCGGAGGAGGCGACGATCACGGCTTCGTCGCGCTGCAACGCGGTGGCATCCAGCACCTCGGCCAAGGCAGAAGCAGTGGCGGCAGCGTCGGCGTGCAGACGTTCCGCGCGGGCCGCGGCCTCGGGCGCGTTTTCCAATTTGGCTTGCGCGATATCCACCTCTTCGCGGGCAGCGTCGCGTTCGGCCACGGTGCGGCGCAGGGTGCGCTGGATCACTTCGACGCCGGTTTCCAGCTCGCGGACGCGCTGCTCGGACCCGAGCAGCTGTTCCTGCATCTTGGAAACTTCGTCGAGCGCGGCATAGAACCGCTCCAACGCTTGCTCCGCCTCGCGGGTCCGAGCATCGCGTTCGCCGGACAGCGCATCAAGACGGGTTTCATAGGCCAGTTGCGCGCGCGCGGTCTGTTCGCGCGACGAATTGGAGCTGATGGCCCCGATCAGGAAGAACGAGGTGACGATCACCGTCCAGCCCAACAACACGGCCCCGCCCAGAAGGATACCGGCCTGCGTTGCCGGTCGCATGCGCACAAAACGCGTGCCTTCTTCGGATTTCAGAAACAGTCGTTGTTCCGGCAAATGCTGCTCCAGGCGAGCATTTACCTTGTCAGACAGGCGTTGCTTCACGCGCGTCCCCCCATTGATAACAGCCGATGGTGAGTCATCGACGCCGCGTTTCCGTACCCCTGCCCAGGTTTCGTCCTGGGTCAAACTTGACGCGCTTTTATGCATACCGTTGCAACGGGGCAACCTTCCTGACCCAAATGCCCTTGGGTGGGGCCCGTTTGCGCAGATTCTTGCCGAGTGGTTCGGTTCGTCTCAATCGCGTTCCGTCAGCGGCCAGTAGAAATCGGGCGGAATCCCGGCCTCTGCGCGTTTTTCCTCGTTGAAGGGTGGCTTCAACGGGCCGTGGAAATACCGGCGCACAAGATCGTGGAAGACGACCTTGGGGTCCAGATCGTGGCGACCGCAGAGGAAATGGAACCACTTCGACCCATAGGCCACATGCGCGACCTCTTCGGAATAGATCACCTCCAACGCGGCGACAGCGCTATCGGCGCGGGCGCGGCGGAAGATCTCGATCATGCCGGGCGTCACGTCCAGGCCCCGCGCCTCCAGGACCATGGGCACGACAGCGAGACGCCCCATCAGGTCGTCTGCCGTATCCTCGGCGGCACGCCACATGCCGGCATGTGCGGGCAGCGCACCGTAGTGGCTGCCCAGCTCCTCCAGGCAGTCGGCCATCAGGTTGAAGTGCTTCGATTCCTCGTCCGCCGCCTTGACCCAATCGTCGAAGAACCCCATCGGCATCGGGACATCGGAAAACCGCGCGATGATGTCCCAGTGCAGGTCGACGGCGTTCAACTCGATGTGCGCGACGGCGTGCAGCAGGGCGATGCGGCCTTCGGGCGTGCCCGGTTTGCGGCGGGGCACATCGCGCGGATCCAGAAGTTCGGGTGAACTGGGCCGGGCCGGACGGTCCGGGGGCGCGGCGCGACCGACCTCGGGCGTGTCCCCGGCGGCACGCGCCGCTTGCCATGCCGCGGCATGGCGCCGTGACAGGGCCGTCTTGTCACGCCCGTCCGCACAGCGCAGCACCTCGTCGGCCATCTGGGCGAGTGGCAGCATCCCCTTGCAACCGCGTCTAGGCTTTGACCGCGTCCAGCACGGCCTCGACGTGGCCCGGCACCTTCACCTTGCGCCACACCTGTTTCACGACGCCTTCGGCGTCGATCAGGAAGGTAGCGCGTTCGATGCCCATGCTTTTCTTGCCGTACATGTTCTTTTCGACCCAGACGCCATAATCCTCGCAGGTGGTGCTTTCGGCGTCCGAAGCCAGGATCACGCCCAGGTCGTGCTTGGCGATGAACTTGTCATGCTTGGCCACCGTGTCCTTGGACAGGCCGACGACCACGGCCCCCGCCTCGGCAAAGGCGGCCCCATGTTCGGTGAATCCAATCGCCTCTGTGGTGCAGCCCGGCGTGTCGTCGCGCGGGTAGAAATAGAGAACGACTTGCTGGCCGCGCAACGCGGACAGGCTGACCTCACCGCCGCCATCGCGGGGCAGGGTGAAATCTGGGGCGGTGGTTCCGGCGGTGATTTCTTCGGACATCTGCAAAGGCTCCTGCAAGGGGTGCGTTGGCGAAGGACTTGGAACCGGCACCCCGTCAGGTCAAGGTAAACCTGCCCATTGCCCCCAGGACCCGCATGACCGAGTTGCCCGCCAAACCCCGCAAGACGCGCGTCCTTCTCAGGGGCGGGCTGTATCTTGGGCTTATCCTGCTGGGGCTGGCGATCGGCACGGCCTACCGGCTGACGCGTGGGCCAGTGGCCTTTCCGGTATGGGCGGTCGAGCGGATCGAGGATCGCCTGAACCGGGATCTGATCGACGCGCGTTTGACGATCGGTGACGTGGCGCTGGCCTACGATCTGCAGGCTCAGGCGCTGCGCCTGCGGATCCGCAACGCCGTCCTTCGCCGCGATGACACCGATGTCCTTGCGTTGCCGGTTGCCCGTGTCACCCTGGATGGACGCAGCCTGCTGGCGGGCGACCTGCGCCCGCAGGTGATCGACTTCGAGGGGTTGGGCCTGAACGCCGCCCGCGATGCCGAAGGACGGTTCAGCCTGTCGCTTGGTGCCGGGGGCGGCGGTGCCCTGCCGGATAGTCCCGGCGCGGCGCTGGCGTTGCTGGACCGGGTTCTGGCGACGCCGGTTCTGACGCAGTTGACCGATGTGCGCCTGACCGACATCGACCTTGCCCTGCGCGACGACATTACCGGGATCGCACAGCGTCTGACCGGGGGGGCATTGGTTCTGCGCCGTCAGGCCGGTGGCCTGCGCGCCACGCTTACGCTGCGCCTTCCGGCGGGGCCGGGCCGGACATCCGACCTGGCGTTGACGGTGAACCGGGCGGCGGCTGGCGGCGGGGCGCAGGCGCGGATTGCGCTTGTCGATCTTCCGTTGTCGGCGCTTGCTGCGCTGGTTCCGGGGGTGCCGGCCCTGTCCCTGGCGCGGGCGCGGTTGTCGGCCACGGCGCAGGTGACCCTCTCCGAGGGGGGGACGCTCAGTCCGCTGACGGGCCGGTTGGAGGCGCGGGACGCCGTGATGATCGACCGCCCCGCACTGGCGCTGGACCGCACGACCCTGGCCTTTGCCTGGCGACCCGGCGCGGACCGCATAGAGGTGACCGAACTCGTCGCCAGCTCCGACGCCGTTTCCACACGGGCCGAGGGGCAGGTCCTGCTGGAGCAGGGGGTGACCGGCCCGATCACCCTGCAACTTCGCCTGGGCGAGACGGTTCTCGACCCGGAGGCGATGTTCGAAACCCGTGTCGCCTTTGATCGCGGCCTCCTGGAGGCGCGCGTCACCCAGTCGCCGCTGACGTTGCATTTGGGGCAAGGCATGGTCACCGGCCCTTCTGGCATGGCGCGCCTGTCTGGCAAGGTCGCGATCACGCCCACCGGCCCGCAGGGCAGTCTCTCGCTATTCGTGCCTGAGATGGCGGTGGGGCAGTTGACCGCGCTCTGGCCGCCGTCGGTTCAGGTTCAGGCCCGCCGCTGGTTCACCACCAACATGCTGGGTGGCACCGCGCGACAGGCGTCCGGCGTGTTGCGGCTGGAACCGGGACAACCGCCTGAGGTGCTTGCGAATTTCCTCTTTTCAGAGGGTCGGGTCAGGTACATGCGTTTCATGCCGCCCGCCGAAGCGGCCAGTGGCGCCGCGCAATTTGATGGCCGACGTCTGGCGCTCCGCATTGATGTGGCACAGGTGCCCGCGCTTGGCCCGGACGATGACCTTTCGGCAGACACGCCGCGTCTTGCTGTCGGCCCCTCGACGTTCGTGATCCTTGACGCGACGCAACGCCCCGCGACGGGGCAGCTGACCCTGCGGGCCTCGGGCGAAATAGGTGACATCCTCACCCTGACCAACAATCGCCCTCTGCGCCTGTTGGATCGGTTGAAGAGATCGCGCGACGTGGCCCAGGGGCAGGCGGATGCGTTGGTGCGTGTGACCCTGCCGCTCAGACGTGGCAACGCGCCCGCCGATATCGACTGGGCCGTCGAGGCGACGTTGCGCGATGTGACCAGCGCGGGCATCGTGCCGGGCCGCAGCCTGCGTGCCGATCGCCTCAGCTTTGCCGCCACGCCCGAGGCGGTGTCCGTGGCTGGGCCCCTTACCTTCGACGGAGTACCCTTTGAGGGCCGCTGGCGACAGGCCCTGCCGCCCCGCGCAACCGAGGCGCGGGATCCGGAGGCCCCCCTGCCACCCCCCGTCCCCCTGCCGGAGCCGGGGTCCGTGACCGGCACCGCGCGTGTCGCGCCCGAAGACCTGACACGCCTTGGCATTTCGCTGGCGGCGCTGGACCTGGGCGGTCGGACGGATGTGGCTGTCACCGTGATCTTGCCACAGGGTCGGGCCCCGCAACTCTCCATCACCAGTGCGTTGCAGGGCATGCGCGTGGGCCTGCCCGCCATCGCCTGGACCAAACCCGCCGAAACGCGCGCGGAGTTCGCCCTGGGCGCTGTCCTCGGCCCCGTGCCGGAGGTGACGGCGCTGTCGCTTTCGGCCCCCGGACTGCGCGCGCAGGGCGCAATAACCCTCCGGCCGGAGGGCGGCCTGGATCTGGCGCGGTTCTCCGAGATCGATACCGGCTGGTTCGCCGGGCCGTTGACTCTGCGCGGGCAGGGCAAGGGGGTGCCGCCCGCCATCGACATCACCGGTGGTCGTGCCGATCTGCGTCGCGCGCTGTTGCGGGGGGGCGGTGCCGGCGGTGGCGGCGGACAGGGTAGCCCGCTCAACATTTCCCTGTCACGACTGACGGTTACCGAAGGTATCGCGCTGACCGATTTGCGCGCGACGTTGCGTGGCGGTGCGGGATCGTTCACCGGACAGATCAATGGCGGGACCCCGATCGAAGGCGTTGTGGCCGGGGGGCCGCAGGGGGCCACGGTGCAGATTCGCGGGGCGGATGCGGGCGGTGTTCTGCGCTCTGCCGGACTGTTCCAAGAGGCGCGGGGCGGGGCCTTGCAGATGACGCTGCGCCCCACCGGCGAGACGGGCACCTACGACGGGGCCCTGCGTCTGTCGGAGCTGCGGGTTCGCAATGCCCCCGCGTTGGCCTCTCTGCTCCAGGCGCTTTCCGTTGTGGGAATCCTTGAACAACTGACTGGCGAGGGGCTGTTTTTCCAAACCGTCGAAAGCGACTTCACCCTGCGCCCCGGATCCATCGCCGTTCGCCGCGCATCTGCTGTCGGTCCGTCGATGTCGATCACCGCGGATGGAACCTACGACTTGGGGGACAAGTCTTTGAATATGCAGGGCGTCATCTCTCCGATCTATCTGGTGAACGGGCTGTTCGGGGCGCTTTTCTCGCGGCGGGATGAGGGGTTGTTCGGGTTCACCTATCGGTTGGACGGGTCGGCTGCAGCGCCGCAGGTTTCGGTCAATCCCCTGTCGATTCTGACGCCGGGAATTTTTCGCGACATCTTTCGCAGCCCCCCGCCCGAGGGGTAAGGGCAGGGCATGAAACTCAGCGATTTCGATTTTGACCTGCCCGAAGACTTGATTGCGACCCGCCCGGCGCGACCACGGTCGTCTGCGCGGATGATGGTCGTGCAACCGGATGTGATCACAGACGCGCGTGTCACGGATCTGACCGACTGGCTGCGGCCTGGGGATCGGTTGATCCTGAATGATACCAAGGTGATACCTGCTCGGCTGACCGGTGAGCGGGTGCGTCAGACCACGGATGGATCGGGCCGCGCCAAGTGTGAATTCACCCTGACGGAGGCGCAGCCGGATGGCAGCTGGCGCGCCTTGGGCAAGCCGCTGCGGAAACTGCGCGCGGGCGATCATATCGTGTTCGCCGCCGGGTTGACCGCTCAGGTCCTGGCAAAGTCAGAGACGGATGTTACCTTGTCTTTTGATACTGAAGACAAGGATTTGGATGATGTTCTTCAGGTTGCGGGGCAGATGCCGCTGCCGCCCTACATCGCCGCCAAGCGTCCGCCCGATGCGCAGGACAACGATGATTATCAGACGATCTGGGCGCGGCATTCCGGGGCGGTCGCGGCACCGACGGCCTCGCTCCACTTCGACGCGCCCCTGTTGGAGGCACTGCGGGCACGGGGCGTGGGCTTTACCGAGGTGACGTTGCACGTCGGGGCAGGGACGTTCCTACCGGTCAAGGTAGAGGATGTGACCACGCACAAGATGCATGCGGAATGGGGAGAGGTCACCTCCCAAGCGGTTGAAGATATTCGTAAAACCAAATCTGATGGGGGACGGGTGATCCCGGTAGGGACGACTGCCTTACGGCTGATCGAGAGCGCGGCGCGCGGGGGTGTGATCACAGAATTCCGGGGCGAGACGGACATCTTCATCTACCCAGGCTTCCGCTTTCAGGTCGCGGATGGGTTGATGACCAATTTCCACCTGCCGCAGAGCACGTTGTTGATGCTGGTCAGTGCCTTGATGGGGCGAGATCGGATGATGGAGGCCTATGCCCATGCGGTTCAGGACCGCTATCGGTTCTTCAGCTACGGGGACGCCTCGCTGCTGCTGCCATAACGGATTTTTCACGTTTTGGGGGTAGTCTGTCAGGTGACTTTCACAATTTGGGGGAAAACCTGAGCGGCAAGACGCGGGGTGTCGGCTTGGTGCTAGACCTGACGCGAATCGAGGCGTAGGCGCGGCCCAGCAATCGTGTCTCAGAGGTCGGCCATGCTCATCGTGTTACGAAACTCCTGGGCGCTGCTCCTGGGGATTACCCTGCTGATGCTGGGCAACGGGATTCAGGGCACTCTGCTAGGTGTGCGCGGCGAGATCGAGGGCTTCTCGACCGGGGCGATGTCCATCGTGATGGCCAGCTATTTTGCCGGCTTCCTTTTGGGGTCGCAATTGGTGCCCGATCTGATTCGAAAGGTCGGTCATGTGCGCGTGTTCGCGGCCCTGGGGTCCTTGGCGAGTGCGGGTCTGATTCTCTATCCGGCGTTGGTGGATCCGATCGCCTGGACGGCGCTTCGCCTGCTGCTCGGCTTTTGTTTCTGCGGTGTTTATATCGTCGCGGAAAGCTGGCTGAACAATACAACTACGAACGAGACGCGGGGGCGCGCGCTGTCGCTTTACCTGATCGCGCAGATGGTCGGGATCGTCGCCGCGCAGGCCTTGTTCACCCTGGGCGACGCGAGCGAGTTCTATCTGTTCATCACCGTCTCGGTTCTGGTGTCGCTGGCCTTTGCGCCGATCCTTTTGTCGGCCACGCCGGTGCCCCCGTTCGAGACGACAAAGCCGATGTCGTTCCGGGAACTGTACCGGGTGTCCCCGCTGGGGTTCATCGGCATCCTGTTGCTGGGGGCCGTGTTTTCGGCGTTGTTCGGTATGGCGGGTGTTTACGGTGCCTTGGCAAAGCTGACGTCGGCGCAGATCGCGCTGTTCGTGTCGGCCATCTATCTGGGCGGTATGGTGTTTCAGTACCCGATCGGCTGGCTTTCGGACAAGATCGACCGCCGCCAGATGGTCGTCGTCGGGGCACTGGTCGGGTTGGCGGGGTGCCTGCTGGGCATGTCGGGGATCGGTGGCTTCACCGGAGCCTTGAGCGCCGCCTTTCTGATCGGCGGCATGGCAAACCCGCTGTATGGCCTGCTGCTGGCCTATACCAATGACTTCCTCGCGCCCGAAGATATGGCCTCGGCCTCTGGCAGGTTGTTGTTTGTCAACGGCTTGGGGGCAATCGGCGGGCCGCTTGTCACCGGTTGGCTGATGGAGCGGACGGGCCCTGCGGGGTTCTTTCTGTTCATCGGCGTCCTGATGGCCGCGCTGGCGGGCTATGCCATCTGGCGGATGACCCAGCGCCCGGCAGTGGAAACCGACGAGACAGCGGCCTACGTGGCTATGTCACCGGGTGCCACGACGCCCGTGACCATCACCGCAATGGTCGATGAATGGGAAGAACAGTTGACGCAGGACGAGGAGACTGCGTGAATTGCAGCCAGGGGAAACGGGAGGAGTTTCAATGGTGCATGATCCTGAAGAGGTTCTGCATTTCTGGCTGGAGGAATGTGGACCACAGGAATGGTATGCGGGGGGCGACGCCCTGGATGCCAGGATCCGGGACCGCTTTGCCGCAGTCTGGGAAGCGGCACGCGATCGCAAGTTGGAAGGCTGGCGCTGTACTGCGCGCGGCACGCTGGCCCTGCTGATCCTGTGCGACCAGTTTCCGCGAAACATGTTCCGCGGTCAGCCCAAGGCCTTTGCCACCGACGCCTATGCGCGGCGGGTGGCGAGCGTCGGGATCAGTCGCAACATGGACCGGGACATCGGTGGTAAGGCGCAGCAGTTTTTCTATCTGCCGTTCGAACATTCCGAAAGCCTGACAGATCAGGAACGGGCCGTGCGCCTGATCCTGTTGCGGATGGAGGCCCCCGACAGCCTGCTGCATGCGCGCGCCCATCGACAGGTCATCCGTGATTTCGGACGGTTCCCGTTCCGCAACACCGCGCTGGGCCGCCAGAGCAGCCGCGCCGAGCTGTCTTTTCTGGAGGGCGGCGCCTATGGCGGTGTTCTGCGAGAGTTGCAGAATGCAGCCTGAGTTATGCACTGTGTGCATGGCTGGGCCATCGAAGGGGCACTTCACCTTTTGGCATGGACCAGTTAGTTCAACGTTAAACAAATTCGACGCAAGGGGCATGACATGGCCAATTCCTTCGACCTTATCGTGATCGGCTCCGGCCCTGGTGGCTATGTGGCCGCCATACGCGCGGCGCAGCTGGGGCTGAAGGTCGCCTGCGTCGAGCGGGAGCATCTGGGCGGTATCTGCCTGAACTGGGGCTGTATCCCGACCAAGGCGATGCTGCGGTCGTCCGAGGTGTTCCACCTGATGCACCGCGCCAAGGAATTCGGGCTGAAGGCGGAAAAGATCGACTATGATCTGGACGCCGTGGTCCAGCGGTCGCGCGGCGTGGCCAAACAGCTGTCGGGCGGGATCGGCCACCTGTTCAAGAAGAACAAGGTCACCGTCGTCATGGGCGAGGCCAAGCTGGCAGGCAAGGGCAAGGTTTCGGTCAAGACCGACAAGGGCACCGAAGAGCTGACGGCGAAGAACGTGATCGTCGCCACCGGCGCGCGGGCCCGCAACCTGCCGGGGCTGGAGGCGGACGGCAAGCGCGTCTGGAACTACAAGACCGCGCTGATGCCGCCGCATATGCCCAAGAAGCTGCTGGTCATCGGATCGGGCGCCATCGGCATCGAATTCGCCAGCTTCTACAACACGTTGGGGGCTGACACGACGGTGGTCGAGGTGATGGATCGCGTGCTGCCGGTGGAGGACGAGGAGATTTCCAAGTTCGCCAAGAAGCAGTTCGAGAAGCAGGGAATGAAGATCCTGCAGAAATCGACCGTCAAGTCGCTGGACCGCAAGGCCGACAAGGTGATCGCCACCATCGAGTCCGGCGGCAAGTCCGACACGCATGAATTCGACACCGTGATTTCCGCCGTGGGCATCGTCGGCAACGTCGAGAACCTGGGCCTCGAAGAGCTGGGCGTGAAAATCGACCGGACCCATGTGGTCGTGGACGAATACTGCGGCACCGGGGTCGAGGGGCTGTATGCCATCGGCGACATCGCGGGCGCGCCCTGGCTGGCGCACAAGGCCAGCCACGAGGGGGTCATGGTGGCCGAAAAGATCGCGGGCAAGTCGGTGCATCCGATCCGCCCCGAAAGCATCGCAGGCTGCACCTATTGCCATCCGCAGGTGGCCAGCGTCGGTCTGACCGAGGCGAAGGCCAAGGAAGCGGGCTATGACATCAAGGTCGGTCGTTTCCCCTTTATCGGCAACGGCAAGGCGATTGCCCTGGGCGAGCCGGAGGGCATGATCAAGACCGTTTTCGACAAGAAGACGGGCGAGCTGCTGGGGGCGCACATGGTCGGGGCCGAGGTGACCGAGCTGATCCAGGGCTATGTCATCGGCCGTCAGCTGGAGACGACGGACGAGGATCTGGCGCATACCGTGTTCCCGCATCCGACCCTGTCGGAAATGATGCACGAGGCCGTGCTGGACGCCGACGGGCGGGCCATCCACTTCTGATCCGGTGCAGGATTGCGCAGGACGGGTCGCCCTTGGGCGGCCCGTTTGCGTTTGCGGGGCGGGGCGGTAGGGTTCGGGGCAGTCACCGACCGGAGTTTGCCATGAAAGCCGTGTTAGCCATCGCCCTGACCGCCCTGTCCCTCGCGGCACCCGCCCAGGCGCAGCAGCAGTTGGGATACTATTTCGCGGAGATCGGGCCGCAGGACGTGGTCAATTCCCGGGGCGCGCGCCTGGGGTCTGTCTGCGCGATCCTGCAGCAGGACCGCGCCAATGTGCATCGGTTCGGGCGGCGGGATCGGAGCGATGAAATCGACCCGTTCTTCGGCGACCGGGCTGCCCGTGGGATCATCAGTCAGGATTGCCGCCCGGTCTATCCGGGCGACAAGAACATTCAGCGGCTGATTCTGAACGGGACCTCTCCGTTGGTTCGGGTTCAGATCTGGGGCCGCCCCGGCCGGATCCAGTTCGTGACCTACGAGAACGGCGCCGGCTAGACGTCAGAGATCGCCTAGCAGGGTGATCATCGTCTGCGCCCCGCGCTTGCGCAGGGCATGTACGTCCGCCAGATCCGGGTCGTTGATCCAGGCGCGGGCTGCTTCGGCATCGGGGAAGGCCGCCATGACGGCGGTCGCGGGGCCGGCGCCCGTGTCCTCCAGCACCTCGCTGCCGGGGCCTCCGGCGAGGATCTTGCCGCCGTGCTTGGCAAGGGCGGCGCTGGCCTGGCTGCGGTAGTCAGCGAAGACGTCTGCGTCTTTCAGGACGAGTTGGACGGTGATGTAGGCGGTCATGTGAGCGGTCCTCTGGTTGGGTGATCCAGGGATATCCGAACAGGGGCCATTGCGGAATTGATTGAAGGTGCAAGCCGCCCGTGCAAATCTGCATGGTATGGCTGCTGACTGGAATACCCTGAAATTGATCCTCGATCTGGAACGGGGGGGCAGTCTGGCGGCAGCGGCGCGGGCCACGGGGGCCAGTGCGGCGACCCTGTCGCGGCAATTGGCGCGGGCCGAGGCGCAGGTCGGGCGGCGGCTGTTCGATCGCGTGCCCGAGGGGCTGCGCATAACCGACGACGGGGCGATGATGGCCCGCCATGCCGACCGGATGGAGGCGGAGGCACTGGCGCTGGACCGGCGGTTGGCGGGTCGCGTGGACGGGTTGCAGGGACCGCTGACCCTGACGCTGCCGCCGTTGTTGGCCAGTGTGGCCCTGGCCGAGGACATACGCGGATTTGCCCGGCGACATCCGGGCATCGCGCTGCGTCTGCTGGGGGACAACACGCCGCTGGACCTGCACCGACGCGAGGCCGACGTCGCCCTGCGCGTCAGCCGCACCCCGCCCGAAAGCCTGTGGGGCCGCAAATTGGTCGAGCAGAACGCCGGGTTCTTTGCCAGCCCCGGCTTTCTGCAGAATCACGCAGATGGTTTGCGTGGTGAGGCCCCGTTGCCGGTCCTGCGCTTTACCGCCTGGGCGCGCACCTGGCCCGCAGGCCTGACGGAGGTGTTTCCAAGCGCCGAGGTTGCAATGACCTGCGACGACATGCCGGTGGCGATCGCCCTGGCGCAGGCCGGGGTCGGTGTTCTGCGGGCGTCCTGTTCTGTCGGGGCAGAGGCGGCGGGGCTGGTGCCCGTGCCCGGCACGCCGCGCGTGCCCTATGCGCCGATCTGGTTGCTGACCCATCCGGACCTGCGTCGCAGCGCGCCGGTCGCCGCCCTGATGGCGCAGCTGACCGCCTTTTTCGAGGCGCGCAAGCCGATGTTCCTGGGCGCACGCTAGCCCCCCTCGTCTTCGGCGCGGCAACCTGTCAGGCAGGCGCCATGGAACGTACACATTGGGGGCTGGTGGCCCTCGTCTTCTTTGGCGGGCTGCTGGCAGCGGCCCAGTTCGGCAAGATCAGCCTGACCCTGGTCGAGGTGGCCGGTGCCTTTGCGCGGCCCGTGACCTCCGTGGCGTTTCTTGTGTCGCTTGTGGGGATCATGGGGCTGGTGCTGGGGCCGATGGCGGGCGGAATTACCGCCGGGTTCGGGCCTGGGCGGACGTTCCTGGCCGGGCTGGTGCTGGGCGGGGCTATGTCGCTGGTACAGGCGCTGATGCCGCCGTTTTGGTTGTTCGCGCTGTCGCGCGGGGTCGAGGGGCTGGCGCATCTGGCGCTGGTCGTGGGGGGACCGCCCTTGATGGCGGCGGCGGCGGCGGACAACGACCGGCCTTTGGTCATGGGGCTTTGGGCCGTGTTCTTCGGCGCGTCGCTGGCGATTTCAGCACAGATCTTTCCCGGGCTTCTGGCCGCAGGGGGGCTGCCGCTGTTGTTCGCGTTGCATGGCGGATTGTTGATCGGCCTGGCGGCGGTGTTGTGGCATCGGGTGCCACGGGTGCCCCGCGCGCCGGTCCAGCTGAACCCCGTGACCGTTCACCGAGAAATCTATGGCAAGATCCGCACCATGGCACCGGGTCTGGGGTTCGTCTGCTATACGTTCCTGTTCATCGCGGCGATTGCCTTTCTGCCCGAAGCGTTGGACCGTCCGGCCCTGGGCACGATCCTGCCGGTCATCACCCTGGTATCGACGCTGGCGGGCGGGGCGCTGTGTCGGCGGGCCGCCCCGCACCACGTGGCCGCGGTCGGCTACCTGGGGACCATCGCGGGTGTTCTGGCGCACCTGGTGGGTGTGCCCGGCGGGATCGAGACCGGTTTTCTGTTCATGGGGCTGATCCCCGGCGCGAGTTTCGCCGCCATCCCTGCCTGGAACATCAGCCCCGGCGACCGCGCGCGCGCGACCGGGGCCGTCGCGCAACTGGGCAACCTGGGCACGGTCAGCGGCACGCCGATTTTCGCGCTGGTCTGGACGGTGGCGGGGCAGGGCGGATTGCTGTGGCTGTTGATCGGGGCCTCGGCGCTGGGCGCGTTTCTGGCGCTCTGGTCCGGGGCGCGGGCCAGCGCTGGCCCCTGATGCGGTGACGTGGTAAGCGTTCCTTAAATGTTCTCATAGGAGTCGCCCGTTCTGCATTGCAAGCGCGGACCGCCTGCCTATGTCATCAAGTCTGACGTATTCCGGGGGCAGGCATGGCCGAGCAGAAGTTCATCGAGGTGCGCGGTGCGCGCGAACATAACCTCAAGGGCGTCGACGTCGATATTCCGCGCGATCAGCTGGTGGTGATCACCGGTCTGTCGGGGTCGGGGAAATCGTCGCTGGCCTTCGATACGATCTATGCCGAGGGACAGCGCCGCTATGTCGAATCGCTGTCGGCCTATGCGCGGCAGTTCCTGGACATGATGCAAAAACCGGATGTGGATCACATCAGCGGCCTGTCCCCTGCGATTTCCATCGAGCAGAAAACCACGTCCAAGAATCCCCGGTCCACCGTCGGGACGGTGACCGAGATCTACGACTACATGCGTCTGCTGTTCGCGCGCGCGGGCACGCCCTATTCGCCGGCCACCGGACAGCCGATCACGGCGCAGCAGGTGCAGGACATGGTCGACCGGGTCATGACGATGGAGGAGGGGACGCGCGGGTATCTGCTGGCCCCCATCGTGCGCGACCGCAAGGGCGAGTATCGCAAGGAGATGCTGGAGCTGCGCAAGCAGGGTTTCCAGCGGGTGAAAGTGGACGGCGACTTTCATGACCTGGATTCCCCGCCCGAGCTGGACAAGAAATTCCGCCATGACATCGACGTGGTCGTCGACCGCATCGTCGTACGCGAGGGGTTGGAGACACGGCTGGCGGATTCGTTCCGTACCGCGCTGGACCTGGCAGATGGCATCGCCATTCTGGAAACCGCGCCCAAGGAAGGCGAGGCTGAGCGGATCACCTTCAGCGAGAAATTCGCCTGTCCCGTCAGTGGCTTCACCATCCCCGAGATCGAGCCGCGGCTGTTTTCGTTCAACGCGCCCTTTGGGGCCTGTCCGACCTGCGATGGGTTGGGGATGGAGCTGTTCTTTGACGAGCGGCTGGTGGTGCCCGACGTCACGCTGACCCTGCCCAAGGGCGCGTTGGCGCCTTGGAACAAAGGCAAGAGCCCGTATTTCACGCAGACCATCAACTCTATCGCCAAGCATTATGAGTTCGATCAGAAGCTGGCGTGGAAGGACCTGCCCGAAAAGGTCCAGCAGGTGTTCCTGCGTGGATCCGGCAAGGAAAAGATCAAGTTCCGCTATGACGAAGGCGGGCGCATCTATGAGGTGACGCGCGTGTTCGAAGGGGTGATCCCCAACATGGAACGCCGCTATCGCGAGACAGATTCGAATTGGGTGCGCGAAGAATTCGAACGCTATCAGAACAACCGCGCCTGCGCGGCCTGCGGCGGCTATCGCCTGCGGCCCGAGGCGCTGGCGGTCAAGATCGGACCTGTCGACGGCCCGGCAGAGGATCGGCTGCACGTGGGGCAGGTGGTCCAGATGTCCATCGCCGAGGCGCTTGCCTGGTGCGAGGCGGTGCCGGGGCAATTGTCCAAACAGAACAACGAGATCGCCCGTGCCATCCTGAAGGAGATCCGGGAGCGGTTGGGGTTCTTGAACAACGTGGGCCTGCAATACCTGACGCTGAGCCGCAACGCGGGCACCCTGTCGGGGGGCGAGAGTCAGCGCATTCGCCTGGCGTCGCAGATCGGCAGCGGGTTGACCGGCGTGCTTTATGTGCTGGACGAGCCGTCGATCGGTTTGCACCAGCGCGACAACGACCGGTTGCTGACGACGCTGAAAAACCTGCGGGATCAGGGCAACACGGTCATCGTCGTGGAACACGACGAAGAAGCCATTCGCGAAGCGGATTACGTCTATGACATCGGGCCGGGGGCCGGGGTTCATGGCGGAACCGTCGTGGCCCACGGCAAGCCGGAGGAGCTGCAGGCCAATCCGGCCTCGATCACCGGTGACTACCTGGCCGGACGGCGCGAAATCGCGGTGCCCGCCAAACGACGCAAGGGCAACAAGAAAAAGCTGACGGTCGTGAAGGCGACCGGAAACAACCTGAAGGGTGTGACGGCCGAATATCCGTTGGGCCAATTCGTGGCCGTCACCGGTGTGTCGGGCGGGGGCAAGTCGACCCTGACGATCGAAACGCTGTTCAAGACCGCGTCGATGAAACTGAACGGGGCACGCCAGACGCCCGCACCCTGTGAGACGGTGAAGGGGTTGGAACACCTCGACAAGGTGATCGACATCGACCAGCGGCCCATCGGGCGCACGCCCCGGTCGAACCCGGCGACCTATGTGGGGGCCTTCACCCCGATCCGCGACTGGTTCGCGGGTCTGCCCGAGTCTAAGGCGCGCGGCTACAAGCCGGGCCGCTTCAGCTTCAACGTCAAGGGCGGGCGGTGTGAGGCCTGTCAGGGCGACGGGGTCATCAAGATCGAGATGCACTTCCTGCCCGACGTCTATGTCGAATGCGAGACCTGCAAGGGCAAACGCTACAACCGCGAGACGCTGGAGATCCACTTCAAGGGCAAGTCGATTGCCGACGTCCTGGATATGACGGTCGAGGACGCGCAGGAGTTTTTCAAGGCGGTGCCGTCGATCCGCGAGAAGATGGACGCGCTGATGCGCGTCGGTCTGGGATACATCAAGGTGGGGCAGCAGGCGACGACCTTGTCGGGCGGCGAGGCGCAGCGCGTGAAACTGTCGAAGGAATTGTCCAAACGGTCCACAGGTCGGACTTTGTACATTCTGGACGAGCCTACGACCGGTTTGCACTTCGAAGATGTTCGAAAACTGCTAGAGGTGTTGCACGAATTGGTCGACGGCGGCAATTCCGTCGTGGTGATCGAGCACAATCTGGACGTGGTGAAGACCGCCGATCACGTGATCGACATCGGTCCCGAAGGCGGCGATGGCGGTGGGCAGATCGTGGCCACCGGCACACCCGAACAGATCGCCGAAGCCGAGGGCAGCCATACCGGTCATTACCTGCGGCCCTTGCTGGCCAAACGCGAAATCGCCGCCGAGTAGGCGGCGATTTACGAGGGTCCGGACGGGACTAGAAGAAGGTGAAGACGTCTTCGGTCAGCTCTGCCGCCTCTAGTCGGTTGTTGGTGTCGAGCAGCAGGATCTCGTCCCCGGCTAGGCCGGTGATCAGGACGTGGCCTCCGGCCGTGTCGATGATCGTGAGGTCCGAATAGCTGCCGCCCTCGATGTGGATATCGTCAAGGCCTGCCTGAAAATCCTGGACCCGATCACGGGTGCCGTCGGCGACAAAGACAAAGGTATCGGCGTCGGCCCCGCCCCACATCTTGTCCTTGCCACGACCGTCGGTGATCACGTCGGCACCGCCACCACCCAGAAGGTTGTCGTTGCCGTCGCCACCAAGGATGGTGTCGTCACCCACGTCGCCCAGAATGGTGTCGTTGTGCTTGCCTCCGTCCAGATGATCGCCGCCAGCCCCACCGGTGATGCGGTCGTGACCCACGTCGCCGGTGATGGTATCTGCGCCGGACCCGCCATGCAGGTGGTCGTTGCCGTGTTCGCCGAACAGCAGGTCGTTGTCGTCCCCGCCCATCAGCGTGTCGTTTTCGCGCCCGCCATAAAGCGTATCTGTCCCGTGACCGCCCCAGGCCATGTCGCGGCCCAGGCCACCGACGATCATGTCGTTGCCGTTGTCACCCCAGAGCTTGTCGTTGCCATGACCGCCGTCCAGCAGGTCATCGTCGGCCCCGCCATAGATATTGTCATGACCGCCCGAACCCGAAAGCGAGTCTTCGCCCGCGCCGCCCCAGATGGAGTCGTTGTCGGCCTCGCCGTCGATGGTGTCGTTCCCGGTCTGGCCGAACATCTTGTCGTGACCGGACCCACCGGTCATCACGTCCGCGCCCTGGCCACCGAACAGCCGGTCATTGCCCCGCTCTCCGTCCATGGTGTCGTTGCCGTTGTTGCCGTGGATGGCGTCATGGCCATCGCCTCCCCGCAGGCTGTCGTCGCCGGAGCCACCGTGAAGCGTGTCGTGGCCGTCCTCTCCGTCGAGGAAATCGGCATCGGCACCGCCGCGCAGGGTATCGGCCCCATCGCCGCCGCGCAGGGTGTCGGCCCCCGCGCCACCGTCGAGGAAATCGTTGTGGTCGCCACCATCGAGGCTGTCGCTTCCGGCACCGCCCCAAAGGCTGTCGTGGCCCTTGCCGCCGTCGATGGTGTCGTTGTCGTTGTTGCCGAACAGCCGATCGTTGCCACGGTCGCCGTCGATATTGTCGGCCCCGTCGCCGCCGATGATGCTGTCGTTGCCGTCGTCGCCGCGCAACTGGTCATCGCCCGCTCCGCCATGCAGCGTGTCGGCACCCGACTCTCCGTCGATGCGGTCGTTGCCGGCAAGGCCAAAGATCAGATCGCCCGCGGAGGTGCCCGTCATCAGGTCACGATTTGCGGTGCCGCGTAGACCCGGCAGGGGCGCGGGCAGGGGCACCGGCGGTGCAGGCACCTCGCCACCGGCAGGCGGCTGTTCGTCGGGCCCGGCGTCCTGTTCATCGCCACCGGCGTGCGGTGCCTGGTCGGGGCCCGCGGCGGGCTGTTCGTCGCCACCTTCTTGGTGCTGATCCTGCCGATCTTCGTCATCGTTGCGTCGGCCATGTGCATTTGCATGATCGGGCGGCCCGTTCTGGGCCGGCTGATCACGTCCCTCTTCGGGGGGCGAGGGAACGATTACCGGCCCGCGTGGGACAGGGTTCAGCAGCCAGTCGGGGATCTGAATATTGATCGGAGGGGGCGTCCAAGGTGTCCAAAACATGCGAATCTCGGGTTTGAATTTGCGTTGGCACCTGTGTCGAAGTGCGGCTAGGCAAATTAAGTTCGAGAATGTGGCAAATTTCAGAAAATTGGCTGTGTCTGATGTTATTTACGGCAGGCGTACCTTCAGCGCACCCAGCCCGTGAAAGTGATAGATGTCCGCGTAGCGCGGCGGCTCCGAGACAGTCAGGCTCGGACAGCGTTCGGACAGGGCGCGCAACCCGCCCAGCAGCTCCAGACGCGCAAGCGGGGCGCCGATGCAAAAATGCAGACCCGCGCCAAAGGACGTCGACGCAGGCGGGCCGGGGAACCGGCTCGGATCGAAACGGGCGGGCGTCTCATAGACTTCGGGGTCGCGATTGGCGGCGCCCAGCAACAGACCGACCTGCTGCCCCCTGGCGAACCGATGGCCCATGATGTCGATGTCCTCCAGCGCGTAGCGGGTGAACATATGAAGCGGCGCGTCGTGGCGCAGCACTTCTTCGACCACCGGCTCCGAGATCTGGCTGCCCCACAGCCCGGCGGCGCAAAGCCCGGCAATCCCGTTGCCCAGGGTGTGGACCGTGGCCTCGTGACCCGCGTTGAGCAGCAGGATGCAGGTCGTCGTCACCTCTTCTGGTGACAGCTTGCCGTCGTCGCTGACGCGCAGCAGTTGCGAAATCAGGTCGTCGCTCGGTGCCCGGCGCTTGGCGGCGAAAATGTCGAGCAGATAGGCGGTGAACTCGGCGGCGGCGGTTGCAGCGGCGCGTTCGTCGGCAAGGGTGCGGCGGGCCTGATACATCCCGACCATGGCGTTGGACCATCGCAATAGATCCGGCGCGTCCGTCTCGGGCACGCCCAGCAAGCGCGCGATGACACGGACCGGCAGGGGCCGCGCAAAAGCGTCCAGCAAGTCGAAATCGCCTGCCGGGAAGGCGTCGATCAAGGCATGGGACAACGCGTCGATTTCTGGGGCCAGCGCCGCGATCCGCCGCGAGGTAAAGGCGCGCAGAACCTGGGCGCGCAGGCGGGTATGGCGCGGCGGCTCCAGCTCCAGCATGGAGTGATCCTCGACCGCCCAAAAGGCGGCCTGATGCGGTGGGCGGGGCGGCGGGAAGGGATTCTCGCGCCCGAACCGGCGATCCCGCAACAACTGGCTGACCGCCGCGTGGCCCGCAGCGACGGGCATGTCGTACTCCGTCCAGAAGGCCAGCGGCCCGGCGGCGCGCAAACGATCGTAGAACGGATAGGGGTCCTGCACAAAGGCCGGATCGGTCGGGGATTGGTCAAGGCGTTGCATCCGCCGAGGTGGCCCGTCCCGCGGGGCGGGGTCAAGCGGGCTTTCCCCGGACAGCGTGCCTGTTATCGTGGGGTCATGTACAGGTTGGCGATCATAACCGGGTTTCTGGCGTCCGTCTTCGGCGTGGCTGCTGTCGTCTGGTGGACGACACTGGGGGCCGGGCTGGACGCAGCGGCGGCCAAGGGGCGGTCGGACCTGAGCCTTGCCGCGGACCGGCTGGTGTTGGAATTGCAGCGCGCGCGCGATCTGTCGGTGCACCTGGCCGATGACCCCCGCGTGTTGGACAGCCTGACCGGGCAGGCCGAGGCATCGCAGGTCGCATCGCTGTTGCGGGCAACGGCGGATCGGGCGGGGGCCTCGGATATCGTCCTGATGCGGCCGGACGGGCGGGTCAGCGCGTCGGCCAGCGGCTCTGCCGAGGCGGCCCCCACCGCCATCTGGCTGGAACGTGCCACCCACGGCGCGCTTGGCTATGGGCCGTCGCCGGACGGGCGGGAATTCATCAACGCCGCCCCTGTTTTCGCCCGCGACGGGCAGGTCGCGGGCGCGGTGGTCGTCAACAGGTCGTTGCCCACGATCGAGCGGTCCTGGCGCGGCCAACCGCAGGCGATCTATTTCAGCGATCCCTCGGGCCGGGTGCTGGTCACCAACCGCGAGGAGCTGCGCGGCCAGGCGCCTGAGGGCGTGCGTGTGCCGATGCGGGGTCTGGATCTACGCCGGCTGGAGGCAGGGCGCTATGTCCCCCGCAACGCGCTGCATCTGGAGCTGCCCTTGCCGGTGATCGGGCTGACGGCGGAAATCCTGGTTGATATCGACCCCGCGCAGCGCCTGGCGCTGGCGCAGGCCGTGGCGGTTGGTGCGGTCCTTATGGTCGTGGGGGCGGCACTGGCCTTTCTTTGGGCGCGACGTCGGACGCTGGCATTGGCCAACGCCCAGCTGGAAGCGCGCGTGGCCGAGCGCACCGCAGAGCTGTCGACCGCCAACGCCCGCCTGAAGGGCGAAGTGCGCGAGCGGCGCGAGGCAGAGGCCGCGTTGACGCGGGCGCAGGCCGAATTGGTGCAGGCGTCCAAGCTGTCGGCCCTGGGGCAGATGTCGGCGGGGATCAGTCACGAGCTGAACCAGCCCCTGATGGCGCTGCGATCGTTCGCGGGCAACGCAGAGACCTTTCTGGAACGCGGCAACACAGAGGCGGCCGCGCGCAACCTGTCGCGGATCGCGGATCTGGCGCGGCGCATGGGGCGGATCATCCGGAACCTGCGCGCGTTCGCCCGCGCAGAGCCAGAGCCGGCGGTGCCGACGGACCTGTGCGCGGTTCTGGCCTCGGCGTTGGAAATCACCGAAGCACGGCGCGCGGGCGAAGGGGTCGAGACGCGGGTGACCGCGCCCACGGGCCCGGTCTGGGCAATGGGCGGCGAGGTGCGATTGGCGCAGGTTCTGGTCAACCTGTTGACCAATGCCGTCGACGCGACCGAGGATCAGGCAGAAAGGCGCGTCGAAGTCACCCTGACCGAAGCCCCGCCCCGGTTCACCGTACGTGACAGCGGCCGCGGACTGGCCGACCCGGCCAGCATCTTCGACCCGTTCTATTCAACCAAGGAGGTGGGGCAGGGTCTGGGCCTGGGACTGTCGATCAGCTACGGCATCGTGTCCGGCTTTGGCGGACGGATCGCGGGGCGCAACGCGCCGGACGGCGGCGCGGAATTCACCGTCGAGTTGATCGCCGCCGATCCTGTGGAGGAAGCCGCGTGACCGACATCCTGCTGGTAGAAGACGACGCCCATGTGCGCGAGGCGCTGGAACAGACGCTGGAGCTGGCGGACCTGTCGGTGACGGCGGTGAACAGCTTTGTGGCAGCCAAGGACCGGATCACGCGGTCCTTGCCTGGCGTGATCCTGTCGGACGTGCGGATGCCCGGACGCGACGGGTTTCACCTGCTCAGTTACGCGCGCGGGGTCGATCCGGACCTGCCGGTGATCCTGTTGACCGGCGAGGGGGACGTGCCCTCGGCGGTGCGGGGCATGACCGAGGGGGCGTTTGCCTTTCTGGAAAAGCCTTGCGAGCCGGACGATCTGCTGGATGTGTTGCGCCGGGCGCTGGGCTTGCGGGCCTCGACCCTGGCGGCCCGCAAGGCACGCGGTGCCCTGGAGGGGGGCGATGCGGCGGCGCGGATTCTGTACGGTGTGTCGCCCGAGGCGGAGCATCTGCGGGAAACGGCCCGCGCCGTGGCCCGTGGCACCGGGGCCGTCCTGATCCATGGTGAGGCGGGCGTGGGCACGTCCAAGGTGGCCGAGGTCATTCACCTGCTGTCCCCGCGCGGTGCCGGGCCCTTTGTGAAACGCAGCGCGCCGGCGCTGGACCGCGAGGCGCTGAGCGAAGCGTTGCATCTGGCCCAGGGGGGCAGCCTGTTTCTGGACAAGATAGAGGCCCTGCCGCGCGAGCTGCAATTCATCCTGTCGGACCTGATCGAAGACGGGCAGGCCGCGCGGTTGCTGGCCGCGACGAACACCGATCCGGCGGGGCTGTTGTCGGTGTTGGATGGTGACCTCTATTACCGGTTGGAGGGGTTGCAGGTGCGCATCCCCAGCCTGCGCGAACGGCCGAGCGACATTCCGGTCATGTTTCGTCACTATCTGGCGCAGGCCTGCGAACAGGCGGATCTGCCGGTGCCGTCGGTTCCCCCTGATTTTCAGGCGCGGTTGATGGCGCGGGATTGGCCCGGCAATGCGCGGGCGTTGATGAACCACGCCATGCGCTTTGCCATGGGGATGGAGCAGGAGGCACCGCGCGGCACTGCGGGGCTTGCCGACCGGATGCGCGCCGTTGAACGCGCGATCCTGATCGAGACCTTGACCCGCCATCGCGGTGCGGCCAGCGCTGCGGCGCGCGACCTCGACCTGCCGCGCAAGACATTCTACGACAAACTGGCGCGCCACGGGGTGAAGGCCGAAGACTATCGGCCTGACTGACCCGTCCCACGGTGTGCGGGAATCCGCACAGTTAGCGGCAACGGGGCGAGCGGAAATCCGCACGCGTCCAGGGAACTATTCCCAGCCCGTCGTTCAAGCATCTGTTTTTTCTGATTTTACATCGCCGGGAAACGAGGCGCTTTCGTGCTTTCACGACCCTGTTACCTTACACCCGTGAGCGCGCCGGAGGGGCGCGTATAGGGAGAAGAGACATGAAATATCTGACGACTGCCGCCACCGCGCTGGCCCTGACGATGACCGGCCAGGCCGCTTTTGCCGCCTGCGACGACGGTGAGATCGTGGCCAAGTTTGCCCACGTCACCAACACCGACCGCCACCCCAAGGGCATCGCTGCCAGCCTGCTGCAAGAGCGGGTCAACGAAGAGATGAACGGCGTGATGTGCGTCGAGGTGTTCCCGAACTCGACCCTGTACAACGATGATCAGGTGCTTGAGGCGATGCTGCAGGGCGACGTCCAGCTGGCCGCGCCGTCACTGTCCAAGTTCGAGGCCTTTACCAAGGTTTTCCAAGTGTTCGACCTGCCGTTCGTGTTCGAGGACATCAACGCCGTCGACCGTTTCCAGCTGTCCGAGGATGGCCAGTCGATGCTCAACTCCATGCAGCGTCGCGGCCTTCAGGGCATGGCGTTCTGGCACAATGGCATGAAGCAGATGTCGGCCAACAAGCCGCTGGAAATGCCCGGCGATGCCGCCGGACTCAAGTTCCGCGTCCAGCCGTCCGACGTGATCGTGGCCCAGATGGAAGCAATCGGCGTCAGCCCGCAGCCGATGGCCTTCTCCGAAGTCTACGGCGCGTTGCAGACCGGTGTTGTCGACGGGCAGGAAAACACCTGGTCCAACATCTACGGGCAGAAATTCTTTGAGGTGCAGGACGGCGTGACCGAGACCAACCACGGCATCATCGACTATCTGGTGGTGTCCTCGGTCGACTGGCTCGACAGCCTTGAGCCGGAGGTGCGCGACCAGTTCACCACCATCCTGTCCGAAGTGACCGAGGCCCGGAACGCCGAGTCCACCCGCGTCAACGAAGAGGCCAAGGAAGCGATCATCGCCGCCGGTGGCGTCGTGCGTCAACTGACGCCGGAATCGCGGACCGCCTGGGTCGAAGCGATGAAGCCGGTCTGGGCGCAGTTCGCCGACAGCATCGGTCAGGAAAACATCGACGCCGCGGTCAGCTACAACAACTGATCGTCCGCGATTGATGATATCGTCCGGGGCCGCGATGGCCCCGGACCTCCGTTCGAGGGGAGGGGACGTCCATGGCCGAGCGCTATGAACCCAAGGGCCGTCTGGGCCGCGCCATTCACACATTGGAAGAAACCGCGATCGCGCTCCTGCTGGGGGTGATGACGTTGTTGACCTTTCTGGCCGTCGTGCTGCGCTATGTCTTCAACAGCCAGTTGATCTGGTCGCTGGAGGTGATCCTGATCCTCTTTGCATGGCTCGTGATTTTCGGGGTCAGCTACGGTTTCAAGGTGACGGCGCACCTGGGCGTCGATGCCCTGACCAATGTTTTGCCCAGCCGGGGCAAGCGCATCTGCGCGCTGCTGGCCGGGGCCGTCACCATCGCCTATGCGGTGTTCCTGATGAAAGGCGCCTGGGATTACTGGGCGCCCTTCGCCGCGCTGGAGCGGACCTCGGGCCGCTGGTTGCCCACCGGGTTCGAGCAGACCCGCGATCAGGCCTGGTTCGTGACCGATCAGGTGCCGCCGATGCGTTGGCTGTTTGGCTGGCTGGAGCCGCTGATCAACCAGGGCGAAGAATATGAAAAGCTGCCCCGCGTCATTCCCTACGTCATTCTGCCGTTCGGCTGTGGCCTGATCCTGTTCCGGGTCGTGCAGGCCGTCATCGAAGTCGCGCGCGGTCTGCGCAGCGGGCTGATCGTCAGCCACGAGGCAGAAGACGCCGTCGAGGAAGTCGCCGCCCAGCACCGCGCCGAGGCCGAAGCCAACGCGCCCCAGGCCGGGAGGGCCTGAACCATGGAAGTCATCCTTCTTTTCGTCATGATCGTGGGGCTTTTGCTGATCGGTGTGCCGATTGCCGTCTCGCTCGGCTTCAGCTCGATCTTTTTCCTGCTGGCCTTTTCCGACACCTCCCTGGGGTCCATCGCCCAGAGTTTTTATCAAGCGATGGCCGGGCATTACACGCTGCTGGCGATCCCGTTCTTCATCCTGGCCTCGTCCTTCATGTCGACGGGCGGTGTGGCGCGGCGGATCATCCGGTTCTCGGTGGCCTGCGTGGGGCACCTGCGGGGCGGTCTGGCGATTGCGGGTGTCTTTGCCTGCATGATGTTCGCGGCCCTGTCCGGGTCGTCGCCCGCCACCGTGGTCGCCATTGGCACGATCGTCATCACGGCGATGAAGCAGGCGGGCTATACCAAGGAATTCGCCGCAGGCGTTATCTGTAACGCGGGCACGCTGGGCATCCTGATCCCGCCGTCGATTGTCATGGTCGTTTATGCCTCGGCCACCGATGTGTCGGTCGGGCGGATGTTCCTGGCAGGCGTCATTCCGGGCCTGATGGCGGGTCTGATGCTGATGATCACGATCTACGTCTTTGCCCGTATCAAGAACATGCCCAAGGGGCAGTTCGCCGGTTGGGGAGAGATCTGGGCGTCGTTCCGCGAGGCCTTCTGGGGTCTGATGCTGATCGTCATCATCATGGTCGGGATCTATGGTGTGCCGGGCATCACCAAGGCGATCTTTACGCCGACCGAAGCGGCGGCCGTGGCCTCTGTCTATGCCTTCATCGTGGCGGTCTTTGTCTATCGCGACATCGGCCCGCTGGCCGCGAAGGAAACCCAGAGCTTGTCCGCCGCAGTCGCAGGTCCGGTTCAGGGCACGCCCAAGTCGCTGCTGCAGGCCCCCTGGGCCCTGGTGACGGCCCTGTGGCACAAGGACACGCGGCACACCTTGCTGGACGCCGGCAAGCTGACCGTGACCTTGATGTTCATCATCGCCAACGCGCTGATCCTCAAGCACGTGCTGACCGACGAGCAGATCCCGCAGTCCATCGCGGCGGCCATGTTGTCGGCGGGTCTGGGGCCAATCACCTTTCTGATCGTGGTCAACGTCATCCTGCTGATCGGCGGTCAATTCATGGAGCCGTCGGGCCTGTTGGTCATCGTGGCACCACTGGTGTTCCCGATCGGGCTGCAACTGGGCATCGACCCGATCCACCTGGGCATCATCATGGTGGTCAACATGGAGATCGGGATGATCACGCCGCCGGTGGGTCTGAACCTCTTCGTGACGTCGGGCGTGGCGGGGATGTCGATGATGTCGGTCGTCCGCGCGGCGGCCCCGTTCCTGGCGGTGTTGTTCGTGTTCCTGATCCTGGTGACCTACATCCCCGCGATCTCGACCTATTTGCCGAACTCGGTGATGGGACCGCAGATCAACTGCGCGAATGGGGGCGCGAATTCGCTGGACCTGGCGTTCTGCGAGGCGCGCGCGGCGCGGTAAGGGCGGCAGCTATCGCAGGATTGGGGTGCAGGGCGGGGATTTCCCCGCCCTGCGTCGTTTCCGTCAGGACGCGGCGAGCGCCTCGGCGATGGGCAGGAAATCCGCAGCCTTGAGGCTGGCCCCGCCGACCAGGGCACCGTTCACATTGGTCAATGCAAACAGCTCGGCCGCATTGGCCGCCTTGACCGATCCGCCGTAGAGCAGCGCGAAATCCGCGCCCAGCTTGCCGCGCAGGAAATCGTGCACCTCGGCCACCTGGTCTGGCGTGGCGACGCGGCCGGTGCCGATGGCCCAGACCGGCTCATAGGCGATGACGGTGTTTTCGGGCGTGGCCCCATCGGGCAGCGAGCCGTCGAGTTGTTCGGTCAGAACGGCGATGGTCTGCTCGGCCTCGCGCTGATCCAGGGTTTCGCCGATGCACAGGATCGCGGTCAGACCGGCGCGCCAGGCGGCTTCGGTCTGGGCACGGACATGGGCGTCGGTTTCGCCGTGGTCGGTGCGGCGCTCGGAGTGGCCGGTGATGCAGAACGTGGCCCCGGCGTCGGCCAGCATCTCGGGCGAGAGGTCACCGGTATGGGCCCCCGACGTGTTCGGGTGGCAATATTGACCGCCGGAGGCCAAGCTTTCGGGCATCGCCGCCAGCAGGGTCGCGGGCGGGCAGATCAGGGTGACCGCGCCGTCCGGTGCGCCTTTGGCAATCGCCTCGGCTTCGGCCAGGGCGGCGCGCGTTCCGTTCATTTTCCAGTTTCCGGCGGCGTACTTGGTGGGCATCGGTCGGGTCCTTCCGTTGGCGATTTTCCCGTCTCTAGCATGCAGGCAGCGATTGCGTAGCCCCGAAGCAAAATACGCGCGCCCCGCGAGGGGCGCGCGTATTCCGGCGCAAGTTGGGCGTTGGCCCGCGTCAGAGACCCATGCAGTTCGCGTAGAATGTCGTGGTCGCAGGCCAGTCCGAGAAGACGCCGACGACGCCCACGTCCTGCGCCAGCACGTCCAGCACTTCGTAGGTGACGGCGTCGTTGTCGGTGACCTCTTCGATCGACTGGAAATACCAGCCGCCGCCACCGGCCAGCGGGCCGGACCGTTCCAGCGTCCAGGTGATCATGCCCAGATCGGCCTCTTTCGCAGCCTTGGCCAGGGCCGAGGGAATGATGGCACCGTTTTCGGTGGTCACCAGCATCCACATCGGGGGGGCGATGTAGTTGATGCCCTGCGCCTTCAGCTCTTGCATGGTGTCGGGCCAGGTGGCCGGATCGTGGGGCGAATAGCCTTCGATGTCGTATTCATCCATCAGATAGACGGCCTGACGCCCGAATTCCGGCGCGCTCTCGATCCAGTAGAGAATGTCTTCCTTGAGGAAGCTTTGCAGCCAGACGCGCGACGGATCGATGCCCGCGGCCACGTATTCATCGACCATCTTCTGCGCATAGTCGGCCTGAGAGAAGCCGTTGTGCGGCATCTCGACCGAGGGGGTCTTCAGCTCGGGCGTGAAATCCGCGCCCAGCTTGTCGAACAGCGCGATGCTTTCGGCATGGGTCATCAGGGTCGCACCATCCACGAACAGGTCGGTGCGGTAATCGGCGGTGCCGCCCTGATAGGCTTCGGGCGTGGTCGCGCGGCTGTCGGAGGCGTCCATCTTGGGGGCGAGCGTGCGGAACTCGGCCAGGGTGATTTCCGAGGTGCGGCATTCGGCCTTGGCACCCGTTTCACCGTCTGCGGCGGTAAACGGCACGTTGCAGGTTTCGGCCAGATCGGTGGTCAGGATGTTGGTGGTGGTGTGCAGGTCGTTCTGCGCGTGGCGGCAGACCAGCTCATGATCCTTGGTAAAGGTCACGTCGCATTCCAGGATGCCCGCCCCCATGCGCGCGGCGGCGACGTTGGATTCCACGGTGTGCTCTGGGAACATCAGCGGTGCGCCACGATGCCCGATCGAAAACTTGGAGGTCTGGGGCATCTGGCCCAGGCAGGACTGAAGCTTGGTCTTCAGCGCGCCATCATCCAGCTTGTCGATCAGGTAGGCAGGGCGCGGACCATAGGTCAGCGTGTCCTGAGCGAGAACGGGCAGGGCGGCGCCAGTGATCAGGAGCGCGGCGGAAAGGGTGCGGAGCATGTCAGCCTCGGTTTGTTAAGACCTGGCTGCAATCCTCGGCACCGATGACGGCCCGATGACAAAGCGATGAATTTCACGCGACGGGCGGTCAGCCGTTCTGCGTCAGGCTTTCGTCGAACTTGATCGATTCACCGCAACCGCAGGCGTCGACGACGTTCGGGTTGCGGAACTTGAAGCCTGATTCCAGCAACGAGGTTTCGTAGTCGATCTCGGTGCCGAACAGGAACATCTGCGCCATGGGGGCGATCAGAACGCGGGCCCCGCCCTCGACCTCGACGACCTCGTCGTGGGTTTCGACCTGGGACACGTAGTCCATGGTGTATTCCATGCCCGCACAGCCGCCTTTCTTGACGCCGATGCGCAGGCCCGCTGCCTCCTGCTTTTGCATGAGGCGGGCGATCTGTTTTGCGGCGGCGGGGGTCACCGTGACGGGGGACTGGCCGGGGATGGCGAACATGGGCGGCACTCCTTCGCCCACAACTTAAGGGCGCTGGCCGGGCGGCTCAAGGGGCGGCGGTCATGCGGCTTCGGCGGGTGTCACATCGGGGAAGACGGGCGCATCGCTTGCCTCTTCGATCTTGCGCGCCTCGACGATCAGACGTTCGCGGATCGTGCAGGCCACCTCCCACGAGGTGTTGGGGTCGGCGCAGGGCACCGAGAACCAGACATCGACACCGAACACGTCCTGACCGGCCACGTTGACCGAGGCGGCTTCCCTCTCGCCCAGCTCCTCGCCCAGATCGGTGTCGGACACCTCGTCCAGGATCGCCATGAACACGTCCCTCAGTTTCGAGACATCGGCGGTCGGGGCCAGTTTGAATTTGAGGATGCGCAGCATGGCGGGGTCCTGCAACGACCAGTTGGAAAAGGTCTCGGAGACGAATTGCTCGACCGGCACGATGACGCGGGTGCCGTCCCAATCGCGCAGCTGCACATAGGTCATGTGGATGCGTTCGACGTGGCACAGCTCTCCTTTGTAGACGATGCGGTCGCCCACGCGGGCCGACTGGTTCATCGCGATCTGAAGCGAGGCCATGATGTTGCTCAGCACGTCGCGCGCCGCGAACCCCAGCACGAGGGTCAGCGCGCCGGCGGAGGCCAGCAGTGAAATGCCGAAGCTGCGGAACAGGTCGGCGGTCGACAGCACCACCCCTGCGCCCAACAGGAAAACCACGATGACCAGGATACGTTTGGCCGCGTTCAGTTTGGTCGCCATGGTCCGGGCATCCTGGCGTTCGGACATGGTCAGGTCGATATCGTCACCGGGTGCCACCAGGTGATCCAGCGCCGCCTCGATCACGTTGACGATCAGCAAAAGCGCGGCGGTGACGAAGCCGATTGCGATTGCGGGTGCCAGGAAGATGTCGATCTGGCCAGAAAAGACAAAGACATCGTTGGTGAACAGCCAGACGAGCCAGGTGACGATGGCGATCCGCAGCGGGGTGTTGACCGCCGAGATGATCCGCGAGGTGATCGGGCGATCGGCACGGGCCGCGAGGGTGGTGACCGCGCGGGACAGGCCGACCCAGACCAGGCCCGCCACCAGGACCAGAACCGGCAGGCCGATCAGTTCCCACCACATCAGGCCCCAGAATGCGTCGCCCAGCAGGACGGGCGGCAGGCTGGATTCGAACTCGGAGGGGCCGTAGCGCGCAAAGAGCGCGGGCACATCGGCCACGGTGCCCCGGTCGAACATCCAGACCGGATCGCCATCTTCGCCCGCCTTCACGCGGGTCAGTCGGATAGCGGACGGCACGGGGTCCAGATCCAGCTCTCGGAGCAGGAGCGAGCGGCGCGGCTCTCCGGCCTGGACCTCTTGCTGGCTGCCCAGCACTTGCAGGCCGTCCGGGCGCCCGTTGAGCGCGGACCAATCCAGCACCGCCTTGCGGTCGATGACGGAATACAATTGCTGCGCCAACAGCGGCCCGCGCGCGGCTTGCGCCTCGGGGACGACATCGGCCAGATCAAGGGTGCGGGCCGCGCGGTTCCAGTCTTTCTTGGCGGCGGCGTCCAGAAAGGTCTGCATCACGGCGCGGGGCGTGCGCAGGTCAGATGCAGGCAGCGGCGCGGCCAGCCCGGTATTCAGACTGTCGACGGTAAACCAGGGATCCTCGGCCCGGGCGGGGCCGACGGTCAGGGCCTGCAGGATCCCGAGACACAGGATGCAGGTAGCGAAAAAGCGGCGAAGACGGGTGCTGGTCATACGGTTGCAACGCCCGGAACCGGGCGTTGTTCCGCAAGACCGGGGCCGGGGTTACATGAACCCCAGTTCCAGACGTGCCTCGTCAGACATCATTTCCATGCCCCAGGGCGGCTCCCACGTCAGATCGACATCGACGGTGCGCACGCCCGGCACGGCGGCCACGGCATCCGCGACCCAACCCGGCATCTCACCGGCGACGGGGCAGCCGGGGGCAGTCAGGGTCATGATGATGCGGGCATCATTCTCGGGATTGATGTCGATGGTATAGACGAGACCGAGGTCGAAGATATTTACCGGAATTTCCGGGTCAAAGACGCTGCGGCAGGCGTCGACGATCGGCTCGTGCAGGGGGTGATCCGTCGTCGACGGCGCGATCAGGGGCGCGCCTTCCAGCGGGGCATCGGCAGGGGTCGTGTCGGGGCTCATGGCTGTCTCCGGTGGGGCTGAGGCCCGCGCGCGGGCTTTCTTGACTGAAAACATAAGGATTGCGCGTGGCGGGGTAAAGGGCAGGGGCCCAAGGGATTGCCCCCCCCAAACAAGGGGGATGCGGCGTCGCAGCATTTGCGCTACTGAAACCACACTTCAGCACGTAGAATTTTTCCTTTCGATCGGGCGGTTGCCTGAACGGCTGAGGGGCGTGGAGTGAGTGCCGCGCCCCTTTCGCCCGTCTGCTGCTGCGCTTTTCCCTGCCTTTGTGCCGTGCTACGGCCCCCATCCTGCGCATCCGTCAGGAGGGATCATGGACAAGTCATTCAGTTTCGCGGTCTCTGCCACCGATGGAAAGGCGCGCCGGGGCACCATCCATACCCCACGCGGCGAAATCAGAACGCCCGCCTTCATGCCAGTCGGCACCGCCGCCACGGTCAAGGCAATGCTGCCGGGATCGGTGCGCGAAACCGGGGCCGATATCCTGTTGGGCAATACCTATCACCTGATGCTGCGGCCGACGGCGGAACGGATCGACCGGCTGGGCGGGTTGCATCAGTTCATGAACTGGGATCGCCCCATTCTGACGGATTCGGGTGGATTTCAGGTCATGAGCCTGGGCGCGCTGCGCAAGTTGACCGAAGACGGGGTGACCTTCAAAAGCCATATCGACGGGTCGAAACACAGCCTTACGCCCGAGCGCTCGATGGAGATTCAGCAATTGCTGGGGTCCGACATCGTGATGTGTTTCGATGAATGTCCCGCCCTTCCGGCCGACCGGGACCGCATTGCCGAATCGATGCGCCTGTCGATGCGCTGGGCCGCGCGGTCCAGGGACGCCTTTGGCGACCGGCCCGGGCACGCGCTGTTCGGGATCCAACAGGGCGGGCTGGAACAGGATTTGCGCGCCGAAAGCGCCGAAGCCCTGCGCGGCATCGGATTCGATGGCTACGCGATTGGCGGGTTGGCCGTGGGCGAGGGGCAGGAGGCGATGTTCGACGTCCTCGACTATGCGCCCGACCAGCTGCCGACGGACAAGCCTCGCTATCTCATGGGGGTGGGCAAGCCCGACGACATCGTGGGGGCGGTGGCGCGGGGCGTCGACATGATGGATTGCGTCCTGCCGTCGCGGTCCGGGCGCACGGGCCAGGCCTGGACCCGGCGCGGACAGGTCAACATCCGCAATGCGCGCCACGCAGACGATCCGCGTCCGCTGGACGAAACCTGCACCTGTCCCGCCTGTCGTGGCTATTCGCGTGCTTACCTGCACCACGTCACACGCGCCAAGGAGATGATCGCGGGGATGCTGCTGACTTGGCACAACCTGCATTATTTTCAGGAAATCATGCAGGGCATGCGCGACGCCATCGAAGCGGGGACCTTTGCCGATTGGCAGGCCGCATTCCATGCGCAAAGGGCCGATGGAGATATCGACCGGCTTTAGTCGGGGCGGGGGCCTCAGCCGCGGGCGCGTCGCAGCAGGGCACCGAGACCGCGCTTGGGTGGGTCCTGCCGGGCGGCGGCGGGCGCGAAGAACCGATGGAAATCCTCGGTCCCGATTCCGCAGCCGAGCCCGGTCTGCAACAATTTGAACGACCCGCCATCGTTGAGTTCCACCACCACGGGCCCGTCCGGCGTCAGGGCCACGTCCATCGTCTGATATTTCAGCGGGGCAAACAGACGCGCCGCGCGGGACACGACGTCGTGCAGATGGTCCCAGTCCGGCAGGTCCAGACCCATCAGGCCCGGCACTTCGGGATGATCGGCGAGGTATTCCAGCTCCGACCCGCCATCGCGGGCGATGCGGATGACGCGACCGCTGTCGATGTCGATGCCGCAGGCCAGATTGCCAGCGCGCCAGAAGTTGTCGGCGATGTTGCGGCCCTGGGGCAGTTTGATCACGGCATGACGGACGCACGGCCCGTTGTGCATCATGAAGATCGCGACGCGGACGGTGGCCAGTGCCGTTGCGTAGGGGGTGATCGCGGCGTGGTTGTGCACCTGCCGTTGCAGCAGGTAGGCGCGGTCTCCGATTGCGTCGGCCACGAAACGGTCCCAGTCCGTCGCGGGGGCCCCGCTGCGGGTGACGCCATCGCGGTCGGCAGCGTCGATCCGGAAGGCCCCGGCGCTGGACATGCCCGACAGGTCCTTGCCGAAAAGGCCCTTGCCGCCTTCGGCCAGGACGAGGTCGCGCAGCCCGTCGGCCGACGTGACCGAGGGCAGGCCGGGGTGCAGGCGGGCGGACCGGTCGAAGACGGCCAATGTCTCCGGCACGGGCACGCCACCTGCCGCCAGGATCAGGCCGGCCAGCGTCTTTTCCTCGGCCGCTGCGTTCCAACCGCGCGGGTTGACGGCATGGACCATGGGCCAGTGCAG
This sequence comes from Jannaschia sp. M317, assembly GCF_025141175.1. NCBI lineage: Bacteria > Pseudomonadati > Pseudomonadota > Alphaproteobacteria > Rhodobacterales > Roseobacteraceae > Jannaschia > Jannaschia sp. M317. Next base: position 2,075,654 of record NZ_CP081155.1, read on the forward strand.
CGCTTCGGACACGAAGGCTGCGCGATCATCGGCATCGAACCGGTCCGCGTGGTGCAGACCGTAAAAGACGTATTCGGGAAGGGCGAGGCGACCGGGGCCGCGTTCCAGCTTCTTGAATTCCATCGTGACGTCCAGAACCGACCGGCCCGAGGCCCGCGCGGCGTGGGACAGATAGTCCGAATTCGACAGGGTTACCGGTGTCGATGCCGCCATCTCGCGGTCAAAGGTGGTCTGCTGGGTCATTGTTCTGGCCTTGGGGTCACTGGTCACGATAGCGTTGGATTGAAGACAGTCTGGCGCGGGAATTGGGCATCAATATGGTCGGAAACTCTGGATTTTTGGTGAATGTAACCTTGGCTGCGCGCGCTCTCTTGTGCCTGCCGGGGCGGACGGGCAAACTGCTGCAAGAGACGGGAACGAAACCCGCACATTGACGCGAAGCTCAGGCGTCCCCACCTGTATCGCCCAGAACGGAAGGTCCTCAGGCTGCCGCATCAGGGGCAGGGGACCTTTGCGAAAGGAAAGACAGACATGACAAGTTCCACCCATCCCGTCCTGCCGTTGCGCGATATCGTGGTGTTCCCGCACATGATCGTCCCGCTGTTCGTCGGTCGGGAAAAATCGGTCCGGGCCCTCGAAGAGGTCATGGGCGATGACAAGCAGATCCTGCTGTCGAGCCAGATGGACCCCGCCGTCGATGAACCCGAAGCGGAGGGCATTTACCGCGTGGGCGTGCTGGCCAACGTGCTGCAATTGCTGAAACTGCCCGATGGCACCGTCAAGGTCCTGGTCGAGGGGCGCAAGCGCGTGCAGATCACCGGGTTCGTCGAAAACTTTGAGTATTTCGAAGCCTCTGCCGAGATCCTGCCAGAGGAACGCGGCGACGAGGCGACCATCGAAGCGCTGATGAAATCCGTCGCAGACGAGTTCCAGCGCTACGCCAAGGTCAAAAAGAACATCCCCGAAGAGGCGATGGGAACCGTCGCCGAGGCCCATGACCCGGCCAAGCTGGTCGATCTGGTGTCCGGCCACCTGGGCATCGAGGTCGCGCAGAAGCAGGAGCTTCTGGAGATGCTGACCGTGTCCGATCGGCTGGAAAAGGTGTTCGGCATGATGCAGGGCGAGATGTCCGTCCTGCAGGTAGAGAAGCGCATCAAGTCGCGCGTCAAGTCGCAGATGGAAAAGACGCAGCGCGAATATTACCTGAATGAGCAGATGAAGGCCATTCAGAAGGAGCTGGGCGACGGCGAGGATGGCGAAGGCGAAGTGGCCGAGCTGGAAAAGCGCATCGCCGAGACGAAGCTGTCGAAAGAGGCCCGCGACAAGGCCGAAGGCGAGCTGAAGAAGCTCAAGAACATGTCGCCGATGTCCGCCGAGGCGACCGTCGTGCGCAACTATCTCGACTGGATGCTGTCGATCCCGTGGGGCACCAGGTCGCGCGTCAAGAAGGACATTAACAAAGCCCAGCAAGTCCTTGATAAGGATCACTATGGCCTGGAAAAGGTCAAGGAACGGATCGTCGAGTATCTGGCCGTTCAGGCCCGGTCTGCCAAGTTGAAGGGGCCGATCCTGTGCCTTGTCGGCCCGCCGGGCGTGGGTAAGACCAGCCTGGGCAAATCGGTTGCCAAGGCCACGGGGCGCGAATTCATTCGCATCAGCCTCGGCGGCGTGCGCGACGAGTCCGAGATCCGCGGCCACCGCCGGACCTACATCGGGTCCATGCCGGGCAAGATCATCCAGGCGCTGAAAAAGGCCAAGACGACGAACCCGCTGATCCTGCTCGATGAGATCGACAAGATGGGTCAGGACATGCGCGGCGATCCTGCCTCGGCCATGCTGGAGGTTCTGGATCCCGAGCAGAACAGCACCTTCGTCGATCACTATCTGGAGGTCGAATACGACCTGTCGGACGTGATGTTCCTGACGACCTCGAACTCCTACAACATGCCCGGCCCGCTTCTGGACCGGATGGAGATCATTCCGCTTGCCGGTTACACGGAGGAGGAAAAGGTCGAGATTGCCAAGGCGCATCTGCTGCCCAAACAGGTCAAGAACCACGGCCTGCGCAAGGGCGAGTTCGAGATCTCCGACGGGGCGCTGACCGCCATGGTGCGCGTCTACACCCGCGAGGCGGGCGTGCGAAACCTGGAGCGGGAAATCGCCAAGGTCGCGCGCAAGGCCGTCACCCGGATCGTCGGCAAGAAGGAAAAGGCGATCTCCGTCACCGAGGACAACCTCGATGATTACCTGGGTGTGAAGAAATACCGCTACGGCCTGGCGGAGATGGAGGATCAGGTCGGTGTCGTCACCGGCCTGGCCTACACCAGCGTGGGCGGCGATCTTTTGCACATCGAGGCGATCAAGCTGCCGGGCAAGGGCCGCATGAAGACCACCGGCAAGCTGGGCGATGTCATGAAGGAGTCGATCGACGCCGCCTCCAGCTATGTTCGCAGCATCGCGCCCGAGATCGGGGTGAAACCGCCCAAGTTCGACACGATGGACATCCACGTCCACGTGCCCGACGGGGCCACACCCAAGGACGGGCCGTCTGCGGGTCTGGCGATGGTCACTTCGATCGTCTCGGCGCTGACCGGCATTCCGGTGCGCCGGGATCTGGCGATGACCGGTGAGGTCAGCCTGCGCGGCAACGCCATGCCCATTGGCGGGCTCAAGGAAAAGCTGCTGGCTGCGCTGCGCGGGGGGATCAAGACCGTTCTCATCCCCGAAGAGAACGAGAAGGATCTGGCCGAGCTGCCTGACAGCGTGAAGGAAGGCCTGGAAATCGTACCGGTCAAGCATGTGTCCGAGGTTCTGGACCGTGCGTTGGTGGCGCGGCCGGAAGGCATCGAATGGGACGAAGCCGCCGAAGAGGCCGCCGCCCTTGCTGCCCGCGCGGCAGGGCAGGGTGCGGCGGGGGCTGTCGCCCACTGACGTCCGACACAGTATGGCAAAGGGCCCCTTCGGGGGCCCTTTTTCATTGGAAGACGGACCACCCGGTTTTTGCTGCAAGCTGCATCATGGCGCGCGTGCCCAGCTGCGAATTCCCATTGGCGTTCAGCCCCGGCGACCAGACCGCGATCGAGGCACGACCGGGTGCGATGACCAGGATGCCGCCGCCGACCCCGCTTTTGCCCGGCAAACCAACGTGAAAGGCGAAGTCGCCCGAAGCGTCATAGTGCCCACAGGTCAACATCAACGCCAGGATCCGTTGCATCCGTGCCGGGGCCAGCATGGTCGGACCCGAGGCACCGCCCATCAGGAACCGCCCCGCGAGCGCCATCTGACGACACGACATCTCGACGGCGCATTGGTGGAAATAGGTCCAGCACGTCTGAGCGGGATCGTTGTGGATATTGCCGTGGGCCGCCATGAATTCGGCCAGGGCGCGGTTGCGGTGGCCCGTCGCCTCCTCTGACGCGGCAACGCGTTTGTTGATGTGGATATCGTCGTCATCTGCGGCATGGCGCAGAAAGCGGAGAAGTTCGGCCAGAACTTCGGACCGAACGCGCGCCTCCAGCAGGCTGTCGGTGACCACCAGCGCGCCCGCGTTGATGAAGGGGTTGCGGGGGATGCCCGCCTCGCGTTCCAACTGGGTGATGGAGTTGAAGGCATTGCCCGACGGTTCTCGACCGACGCGGTGCCAAAGCTGATCGCCCAACCGGCCAAGCGCCAGCGCCAAGGTGAACGCCTTGGAGATCGACTGGATCGAGAACGGCACATCGGCGTCGCCCGCGCTAAGCAGTTGGCCGTCGGCGGTGGCCACGGCGATGGCGAATTGCGTCGGGTCTACGCAGGCCAGCTCCGGGATGTAGCCGGCCACGCGACCTCGATCCTGTGTCGCGGCCATGTCGGCTGCGATCCGGTCGAGAATTTCCTGTAGGTCCATGGAGCGGGCCTCCGACGATGGGTCGGCGGCACTTGGCGGCGGGCAGGCGGGTCTGTCAATGCCGGGCACGATCGTCGACCGATCCGGGTGCGAGTCGTTTTCGGCGCACGCCCGAACCCGGCCAAGATTGTGCCGGACCTAGACGACGTGCGGTTCCAGCCCAGTCGCGGTGCAGTCGACGCTTGTGACCCTGGTCAGAAGCGTGACGACCGCAGCGGGGTGGGGGACTTCAACGTCGTGGGCCATACTCCTTCCCGCTGGAAACGGCGGCGGCGATCACGATCAGGGCAGGCAGCTGAACGATCACGTCCCGGTAGAGGAGGAGGTATCGACCACGATCTCGACAGGGTCCACCGAAGACGGGCTGAGGCCATCTGTAAAAACAGGGGGCAGGGCGCCAAGGGTCAGTGCTGTCGATGAGATCAGAATGCGTTTCCTGAGGTCCTCCTGGTTCGGCCTGGTGGCTGATGTCAGGATGCCCGAAGGTTCCAGCGACGCCAACGTTGGCGGGCTTGCGGGGGATGGGTAAGAAACCCGCCAAAGGGGCCTTTGGCGGGCAATCGTTCTGATCAGATTGGGAGCTTTAACGGCGAAGTTGCCGGGGTATCGCGCCGTCTGGTCGTCAGTTCGGAACCGTGGCTGCCATGAAGATAAGGGCCAGGATCGGCACGAGCAGGCCGCCGGCGCTGGACGATGTATCCTCGACGATCACAACCGGGTCGGGCGGCGGCGGGGTCAGGCCATCCGCTGCCGCGGGGCCCAGGGCTGCCACCAAAAGGGCGGCGGACAGAACGAGGGAACGCTTCATGATAACTCCTGGCAGTCCGTTCGAGGTCGCTCGAAGCTGACTGTTCGGGACGACCGAGTCAATGATGCGGGCCAGCTTTGCGACGGGCGAATGCGGGTGTCCAAGCCCCCTTGAACCCCTCGCGGTCCTTGTCTAAAGACCCGGCAGGATGGGTGATTAGCTCAGTGGTAGAGCGCTTCGTTCACATCGAAGATGTCAGGGGTTCAAATCCCTTATCACCCACCATTCCCCTTTCGGGGTGTCGGCCCCTTCGATTTCGAGGGGGCTTTTTGCTGCCGGATCAGGTGAGGTAACGCGATGCCGCCGCTTTTCTTGCTGCGTCATGGTCAGACGGTCTGGAACCGGGAAGGCCGGATGCAGGGCCGACTGGACAGCCCGCTGACCCCCTTGGGACAGGTACAGGCCGCACGACAGGGCGCGATCCTGCGGGCCAACGGCGCGGCCTTTCCAGCGCGCACCAGTCCCAGAGGCCGCGCGCGAACGACCGCCGCCCTGGCGGGGCTGGCCCCCAAGATCGACGACCGGCTGGCCGAGATTTCCATGGGCGACTGGGAGGGGACGACACAGGCGCGGCATGCGCCCGGCGTGTCGTGGAAATTCGCCGCGCCGGGGGGCGAGACGCAGGCCGCCCTGCTGAACCGGATCGACGCCTTTCTGGACAGTTTGTCGGGGCCGACGATCGTTGTCACCCACGGTGTCATCCTGATCGCGCTGGAAGCCGTGCTGACCGGGCGCGCGTTGGAGGATTGGGACTGGATGCACGATCCGCAGGGCGTTGTCCTGGTCGTGGACGCCGGCGAGTCCCGAATCCTGCGATAGGCTTGCGGGCACATCGACCCTGCGGTAGGAGGCCCGCGCAGGGTGGTTAGCTCAGTTGGTAGAGCGCTTCGTTTACACCGAAGATGTCGGGGGTTCGAGCCCCTCACCACCCACCATTCCACCGCAAGTCAGCCTTCGAAGACCGCGCCGTCCATCGTCTCGAATGTGGTTGTGAATTTCGCGGGCAGGGCGCGCATGGTGACGAAATCCTGCTCCATCAGGCAGATCACCGCGTGCGACGTGGCGCAAAGCGTACCATCGCGCCACACACCGTATTCCATCGTGAAGGACCGCCGCCGAAATGCGCGTGTGCGACCGGCGACGACATAGCTGTCCTCGATATAGAGCGGGGCGCGATAATCGATGCCGACCTGTTTGAGCACGACGATGGGTTTGTCGTCGGGATCGCTGTAGTCGCCCAATCCGCGCGCCTTGAAGTAGGCGATCCGAAAGGTTTCGAACCAGCTGAGATAACGGGCGTTGTTGACGTGGTTGAAGGCGTCCAACTCGCTGAAGGTCACCTTGTTGGCGAGGCCGAGCGCGTAGGGCGCGGGCACGCCAGCGTCGCGCAGCGCCGTGCCTTCCAGGGGGATCAGGAAGGGCAGGGTCATGGTGTGAAATCCGTAAAGTTACGTGCCGTAGGGCGTTGGTAGCCTTTGGAGCGGGTAACGGGAATTGAACCCGTAACTTAAGCTTGGGAAGCTCGCGTGATACCTTTTCACCATACCCGCAGCGCACCTTTCGGCGGCTCGCGCGGGTGATGCCACAGGGCGCGGGTGACCTCAAGGGCGAACCGTCAGGCGGCTGGCTCTGACTTGCGGCGTAGGCCACCCTCCGGAGGTCCGTGACGCCCTAGTGCGGGGCGGGCCCATGATAGCAGCGTTGGGCGTCGACTTGGGCCTCATGGCGCCCAAGACAACGGACTATCCCGCAGCAATACGGATCGCAGGCCATTCGTGCGAGGCGGGAGCGGAGCGGATCATACGCCGACGTTTCCGCTCTCCTGGTCATCTCGCGCGACGGCGTCGGACCTGTCCTGCGCCATCGAGCGCGTCAGGCGAGGCGGGGTCGCCCGCCGCCTCTTTGGACAGGGAGATCATGGCAACATGACTGCTTGGCGGAAAACGAGGGGTCTTTGTCCTAACGGTCAACTGGCCAAAGGCGCTATTGTCAGAACATGGCACGCAACAAGCATCATAAGAAATTACCGGGGCCTAGGCGCGTTCTCATGGTCGCCTATCCCGGTGCTCACAACCTCGACGTGGTGGGACCGCTCGAGATACTTGCGACGACAGCCCATTTCGCGGCTGACAACATCCGTCCCTACGACATCGCCATCGTTGCAGAGAAAGCCGGACCCATCGAGGCAAGCTCTGGCCTGACGATCACCGCCGCGTTGTCGTTCGAGGATGTGTTGGGCGGAGTTGGAGAGATCGACACCCTGATGATTGCGGGGGGGCATGGCAGTTCGTCGGCCATGAAAGACCGGGTCCTGGTCGAATTCCTGCGCGCCGCTGCACCACGGACACGGCGCATCGCGTCGATCTGCACCGGGGCGCTTGTGCTTGCCGAGGCTGGCCTGCTGGACGGCAGGCGTGCCAGCACGCATTGGTTCTGGTGCCCGAAGATGGAAACCGATTACCCGGCGGTCGAGGTGGACCGGGACGCGATCTTCGTGCGCGACGGGAATGTCTGGACCTCGGCCGGTGTGACCTCGGGGATGGACCTGGCCCTTGCGCTGGTCGAGGACGACCTGGGTCATGAGGCCGCCCTTCAGGTCGCCCGCTTCAGCGTCATGTACATGATGCGGCCGGGCGGTCAGTCGCAGTTCAGTGCGCATCTTGTCGCGCAACGCGCCGAGGACCCGGCGATCAACGCGACGCTGGAATTCATCCTGGGCAATCCCGGCCACCCGCTGACGGTCACCGGGCTGGCCGCGCAAGTCGGTCTGTCCGAGCGGACCTTTGCGCGCCGTTTCAAGGATGAAACCGGTATGACCCCGGCGGCCTACGTCGAAACCGCCCGGATCCAGGCGGCGCGGGTCGCCCTGGAGACGACATCCCGTGGCGTCGAGCTGATCGCGATGGAAACGGGTTTTCAGAACGGTGAACGGATGCGCCGGGCCTTTCAGCGGCAATTGGGCGTATCCGCGTCAGAGTATCGCGACCGGTTTCGCGGATCGCACGAGGCGCAGCCGTAGATCCGGGACGGTCCCGCCAAGCCCGGCTGACTGATAGACCGAAAACCACCAACGACACCAAGACCGCGCAGATCGCGTTTGCGCGCCGCTGCCCCTCGTTCATCAGGATATACTCATGAAAATCGCAAAATTCGCTCTCTGCCTTTTGCTCGTTCTTGTCGCGGCCTGTGACGACAGCGGTGCAGACTATGGCCCGATTCTGGACGGCCCGCCCACGCCCGCCTTTCGGGCCGACCTCGCCGCCTGTCAGTCCCTTGCCCGCAATCAGCGCCAATTCGACCAGGAGACCGCGGGCGCCGCGGTCCTGGGGGCCGGTGCGGGGGCGCTGCTCGGTGCTGCGGATGACGATGCGGAGGCGGCGGGCGGGGCAATCGTGGGGGCGCTGGCCGGAGGGGTCGCAGGTGCCGTCACTGCGCGCGAGCGGCGGGAAGCCATCGTCGTGGAATGCGTGCGCGGGCGCGGGCACCGCGTGGTCGGCTGACCGGCTTCAACCGAAAACATCGAAAAGGATGATCCAATGCACACTGTCCTGCGGCGCCGTCACAGCCACCTTGCCGATATCATCTCGCTGTTCGAACTGGCGTTCAGATCCTGCTCACTTGGCCCTGCCACGCCCCGAACCCCGACCTCGACGCTGCTGAGGCGTGATCTCGACCTGCCAGGGATCGAGAACGATCCAACATCGCCTGCGACCCTGCATCGCCGAAATTGCAACTGATCGAGCAGGACGAAAACCATGCAGTCCATCCTCATCGCTGGTGCGACCGGCTATCTTGGCCGTTTCCTTTGTGCGGCGTATCGGGCGCGCGGTCATCACGTCACGGCCTTGGTGCGCGACCGGGCCCGCGCCGGCGACCTCGACGCTGACACACTTGTCGAGGCGGAGGCGACCCGCCCCGACACCCTGTCAGGCGTGATGGACGGGATCGATCTGGTCGTGTCTGCCCTGGGGATCACACGGCAGGCAGACGGGCTAAGCTATCGGGATGTCGATTACGGTGCCAATCTCAACCTGTTGCAGGCGGCGGAACGGGCCGGTGTCGGGCGCTTTGGCTATGTCCATGTCCTGCACGCTGCGGCCATGCGCGATGTGCCGCTGGTCTCTGCCAAGGCAGATTTCGTCGATGCGCTGCAAGCCTCGCGGGTGGCATCGACCATCATCGCGCCGTCAGGCTATTTTTCCGACATGGGAGAGTTCCTGTCCATGGCGCGGACCGGACGGATCTGGCTGTTTGGCACAGGGGAGGCCCGCATCAATCCGATCCATGGTGCGGACCTGGCAGAAGCCGTCGTTGAGGCGACCGAGGCGGGGCGCGCCTGGCTGGACGTGGGCGGGCCAGAGGTTTTCACACAGGTCGAAATTGCGCAGATGGCCTTTGCCGCGCTGGATCGACCCGTACGGATCACGCGTCTGCCCGACGCGTCGCGCAAGGCCGCGCTTGCTGTGCTGCCCTGGGTGACGCCTCGGAAAATACACGGTCCGGCGCAGTTCTTTCTGACGGCCTTGGCGATCGACATGGTCGGTCAGACCCACGGGACCCGTCGGCTGTCCGAGCATTTCCAGGCTTTGACCCGTGCCGCGGCCCATGACCGTGCCCCGGAGGGCGAAAGATGACCCTGATCCGTATCGGCGGGGTGGCCGCCTTGATCTGCGCCGCCACCTATCTGGTGGGGTTCGTCTTGCTGATGACGCTGCTTGCCCCGCTGGGCTATGGCACGACCGATATCGATGCATCTGCCGTGCTCGGCTTCAACGCCGTGCGGCCCGGCGTCCTGACTGCGTGGAACAGCACGATCTATGTCCTGAATGCCCTTGCCCTGATCGTTCTGGTGGTCGCCCTGTCTGAATGGTTGGCCAGCCAGACACCGGGTTGGGCGTCGGTGACCCGCGAGATCGGACTTGTCTGGGCGGCGCTGGTCCTGGGCGCCGGCATGATCGCGAATGTCGCGCTTGTGCGGGCGGCACATCTCCATGCGGCGGATCCTGCGGCGGCGGAGGTGCTTTGGACGACGTTACATGCGGTTGAACTTGGGCTCGGCGGTGGAAACGAGATTGCGGGCGCTGTCTGGATCGGCTGCGTCAGTCTTGCAGGGCGTGTCGGGGAAAGCCTCGGACGGTTGGTCATTTATCTGGGTCTTTTGACAGGTCTGGGCGGTCTGTTGACCGTTGTCCCGGCGTTTGGAGACGCCGCCGGGGCGGTGTTCGGCCTTGGGGCCATCGCCTGGTTCCTCGCCATTGGTTTTCAGCTGTTCGGGGCACGCGAGTCGAAGGGGATATGAGATGAAAAAGACCAACGCAGCTCTTCAGGACCTGCTTCAGGCAACATTGGCGCATAGCACAGCCCATGGTTTGCTGCTTCGGGTGCAGTCGGGGGATGGCAAGGTCGATTTTCGAGGCAGCGCGGGGAACGCCACCCCGGACAGCCGGTTTCCCATTGCCAGCATCTCAAAGGTCTATACCGCCGCGATCATCCATCAGCTGGTCGACGAGGGGCGGCTTTGCCTGGATCAAACGGTACAAAGCGCCTTGCCAGACGTCGACCTGACCGGTCTGCATGTGGTGAAAGGCGTCGACTATGGACCCTGTCTTACGATCCGCCAGCTAGTCTTTCAGACCTCTGGATTGGCCGACTATTACGAAGGCGGCGTGGCCGCAGACGTGATCCGCAGCAAGGATTATGCCTATGACCTCGGCCGTGTCCTGCGCTGGACGAAGGAGGGGACGCCCCAGGCGGTGCCGGACAGCGGCAGGGCGCATTATTCCGACACCAACTTCCAGCTTCTTGGCGGGATCATCGAGACGGCGACGGGCCTGTCGTTCGGGGATGCGTTGCAAAGCCGGATCTGCGCACGCCTTGATCTGCGCCGAACCGCTGTCTTCGACCCGGTCCATGACGGAAACGATCAGACGCTTCCGGTCTATCACAAGGATCTGAGGCTTGGCATTCCGCGCATCCTGTCCAGCATGGGTCCGGACGGCGGCATCGTGTCGGACACCGACGACCTGATCACCGTTCTGCGCAGGGTGATGGCCGGGCACCTGTTTCAACGCCAGAACCTGCCTGCCATGTGCCAGTGGCGGCCTCTTTCCTTTCCGTTGCAGTATGGCGGTGGGTTGATGCGGTTCAAGCTGCCTGGTTGGATGACACTCTGGCGGCCTTCGCCGGAACTGATCGGCCATTCCGGGGCCAGCGGAACCTTTGCCTATCACGCGCCGAAAGCGGACGTTTTCCTTGTCGGCACATTCAACCAGACCGATGCGCCAAAACGCCCCTTCAGCTTCATGCTGGAGGTTCTCAAGATCATCCAACGCCATGAGGACATGGTTTGAGGGTGGTCGTGACATGGCGCGGCGCGATCTTGGTTGGCCTGACGCTCACCCTGTTTTGGGGGACGAGCGGGGCTTTCCCGGTTGCTGACTTGGTGACGCAAGACAACGCGTTGCCATCGCGACAGACTTCCATGGTGCGACCTCACATGCGGATCAAGGACGGCCCGCCCGACGCGCAGACCATCGTGGTTCTGCAGGGCGGGGCAGGCGGCGATTTCCGGTCTCTGCTCGGGCTTTCGACCCTGTCCGACACGCACGACCGCGTCGTTTCCTACGATCAACGGGACCCATTCTGTTCATGGCCGTAGGCTGCAATGATTGGACCGGACCACGACCCTAATCGCTTCATACGGCGCGGGTTGCGGATGCAAGGCTTGAGATCATTCCAAAAACCGGCCACGATGTCATCTGAGACAACCCTCGCGATGCCGTTGCCGTGACCCACGTCTTTCTCAATGCTGCGATCTGAAGAAACGCCGCATGGCAGGGGGACCTCCCTTTTTGTCCCAATTGCCGTTCTGGGGGCTCGGCGCGCGGTTGCTGCCATCACCTCGCGTTTCGGAACCGTGTCAGCGTCAGTTGGAGAGGTCGAGTTCAACAGGGAAAGCGCGTAGGAAAGGGCGCTTGTAGCCTTGCCAGACGCCTCACCAGCTAGTTTCCTTATACATGTTTCATCCCGGACGGCTTGGCTGCAAGCGAAGCAGCGCCGGATGAATGGGCGCCCAGCACAGCTGCCAGCAATTCCTGCCAGTTCTTGGAAAATGAAACCTCCGGATAGGGCCCGTTGGCATTGCGCGTGTCCTGAGTTTGACGTTCGCCCGCCACGACCCCTTCGAGCGCATCTTGCCATCCTGCGACGGACCTATCGAAGACGACCTGCGCACCTTGGGGCACGTGGTCGATCAAACCGTCGATGTCATTGACAAGAAGGCTGCGGCCAGCAGCGAGTGCTTCGATCGCAACGAGGCCGTATGCCTCCCAGTTCGAAGGCATGGCCACGACATCGACCGCCGCCATCGCAGTCGCTGGATCAGGGCTGAAGCCCATGAATCGAATACGTGGATCGTCTGCTGCAAGACTTCGGAGGGCGTCTTCTTCGGGGCCCTGTCCGTAGACATGCAGGAACATGTCCGGACGGGTTGTCTGTCGAAACGCCTTGATCAGGGTGTCGAACCCCTTTTGCCGATCAAGTCGTCCGATTGCGCCGATGACCCGCGCAGGCGATTTCGCCGGAACGACGGCACGAAAGGCAGACAGGTCAACGCAGGACGGAATGACCGAAAGCACGGACGCGCGCACGGCACCGCTTTGCGCCAACCATTGGCCCTGCGCCTGGCTGACGGCGACGACACGGTCGAACAGGCGATAAGCGACACGCAGAAGGGTCGAGAAACGCCGTTTATGGATGACATTTCTGGCCACGAAGGCCTTGGTATAGCTGTGTTCGACATGGATGAGGGGTGTCTTTGGGTGTTTGCCACGCAAAGACACCAGCATCGGCATCGCGCGCCAACTGATGGCCAGATGCGAGACGATGACATCAGCCTCAATTCGGCCAAGCGATATGCGACCCGGATCGATGACCACAAGGCTGTGGTCCGCGGTCTGAGCCATCGCTGGCGCGGTCAGGATGTGGTCCAGAACGCGCATCACCCCGCCCGCGGTGGTGTCATCGACCAGATGAACAATGCGCGGCAAGGTCATGACAGCGCCGCCGTGTCCTGGCGACGTTGGCCAAACGCCATGATACGACGGATGACCGCTGCGCCGAAAACCGACAGACCGGCAGTGGCCGCAAGTGTGACAACGGATTTGGCCGGTTCTTCGAACAGGGGCGCGCGGGATTGTGCCATCCAGGCGCGGCTCAGCGCGACGGCGCGGATTGCGTCAAGGTCGCTGATCGCGCGGCGGTTGAGATAGCGCAGTTGGTAGGCCCGCGCGTCGCCGGTGTTCACAAGGAAGAAGGCTGGATTGAGGGGTGTCAGCTTGATCACCATCCGCTCCCATGCGGCCAGCTGTCGGTCCGTCGCGGCGGATAGCCCCTCGGCGTTGATCCGGTACCGCGTCAGCAGGCCTTCGACGCCTTCGAATTTCCATTCGGTGCTTAGCGCGATCCGGAGCCAGCATTCGATATCCTCCGACTGGCGAAAGGTTTCGTCGAAATACCAATCGCGCACCTGTTCATGACGTGGGCGCCAGGCAATGGCCTCGAGCACGTCCCGCCGCAGGACGACGGCCGACCCGTTGCCAATAGGATTGCGCTTGAATATCAGGGCGGCGTCCACATTGTGCAGTCGGGGACGCTGAGCCTGCCTCAGCAGGTCACCCGCGTCGTTGATCAGGGCGGAACCGGAATAGCTGATCCCGACGTCTGGATTGGCATTCAGGTGGGCCATATGGACCGCAAGCTTCTCCGGCTCCCAAAGGTCATCGGCGTCGCAAAACCCGATGATTTCCCCGCGCGAAGCGGCGATCCCGGTGTTGCGTGCGCCAGCAAGGCCGCGATTGGCCTGGCGAACCATGCGCACCCGTGGGTGCCGTGCAAATTCGGCCGCGATGCGCGGCGTCTCGTCGGTGGAGCCGTCATCGACGATGATGACTTCAAAGTCGGAGTAAGACTGCGCCAGAAGGGCATCCAGCGTTTCGCTGATCGTGCGCGCAACGTTGAAGGCTGGGACGATGATCGAGGCAAGGGTCATGGCAGGTGGTCTTTCGATATGGTCAGGAAAACAGCGATTGGCAGGTGGCCCGTGGCAGTGCGAGCGCCCCGCAAGCCCCCGCAAGCGTCAAGGCACCGCGGCGGAAGGGTTTGAAAAACCCGGCCGGGCTATGGCGCAATCCCGTCATCGCATGGCGCAAGGCCCGGGTCCGGGCATCGCCAAGTCGGAGCGCGCGACGGGCAAGATATCGGTGGTGGATTGCATGATCTTGCGCGGTAGGATGGATGCCAAACCGTGCGGCGGTTTCGATGGCGCGGGTGCGTCCGGCAAGCATCGCGTCCAGATCGGTCGAAAGCCCGCCGACAGAGGTTCGGTACATCGTCTGCAATGTCGGCAGGCCGGTGATCCTGGCGCCCGCGCCAACCAGCCGGATCAGCCATTCCAGATCCTCGCTGTGCACCATCGTGACATCAAAGCCGCCCGCCCGTGCAAACGCTTCACGGCGCAGTGCGATGTTCGACATCGTGCACACCGGGTTTTCGCCAAGAAGCATCGGGATGGTCAGATCACCGCCGGGCACTGTCGAAAAGACGGAGGCGTCAGAGATGACATCCTGGAAAAAGCCGATCTGGCCGTAGGCGCCGTCGATGTCAGGGTCGGTAAAGGTTTCGGCCAGTTCGGCCAGCTTGCCGGGCAGCCAGATGTCATCGGCGTCGCAAAAGGCGAGGACTTCGCCACTTGCAATCATCGCACCGAAATTGCGCGCCTGGCTGGGTCCTTTGCCGGGGTTCGGGCCGATCCGGATACGGGCGTCGCACATGGCGGCATCCAGGACCAGATCGACAGTTCTGTCGGTGGAACCGTCATCGACGCAGATGGCTTCCCAGTCCTCGAAGCTCTGGGCGCGCAGGCTGTCCAGTGTCTGACCGATCGTGGCTTGGGCGTTGTAACAGGGCAGGATGATCGAAAACATGGGCATGGGTCAGATCCTTGCGAGAGAGCGGCCAGAGGCCGAGTACAGGGCGGGAAGAGAGGCGCTGAGCATCACTGCGGTCGAAACGAGGGCGTAGCCGGAGGCGACTGCGACGAGGCCGTGTCCGCTGAGCAGGACGGTGTTCGCCATGAGGGCTGCGGTCATCGCCGCCGTCACCCAGAATTCGCGGGCGGCCTGGTCCGTCGCCCGAAGCCAGCCTGACGTTGCCGACCAAAGCGTTCCGGGAATGGCGACGAGGCACAGGATGGACACGATATCCTCCAGTCCCGTCCAACCATCGCCCAACAGAACCGGCACGTAATACGGTGCCAGAAGCGCCTGAAGGATGACAACCGGCGTTATCATCGCCATGGCGAGCAGCGTGCTTTGACGCAGCGCCATGGACTTGTCTTCATGATTGCAGAGATGGGGAAACAGAACCGTCGAAAAGGCGACCGTAAAGGAGTTTGCAAGGCTCAGACCGGCATTGAACGCCATGAAGTAAAGGCCCAGGGCCTCGGCCCCCATCAAGGTTCCAACGATGAGTTTGTCTGCCTGCAGGCGCATCGCCTTTACCAGTTCGACCCCAAGCACCGCCCAGCCAAAACGTACGAAGGGGCGAAGCGGTGCGCGCCCCTGGCTGAGGTCGATGGTCCACGGATGAAGCCTGCGCATCGCGACAAGCCAAAACGGCGCCGTCAGCAAGCGCGGCAGGATCAGCGCGAGGGCTGACGGCCACAGCATTGCAAGCGCGGCCGAAAGCAAGTTCGCGCCGACATTCTGTGCGCCTGAAATGGCCGCTGTCTGACGCAGTTTGCCCGCGCGCATCGCCAGTGCGGCCTGTACCAGGCCCGCGGGCATGAACAGGTACTCTCCTGCCAACAGCAGGATCAGGCACAGCAGCTCCAGGCTGCCTCCGGCAGCATAGAGCGCGAAGCCGACGGCGGCTTGCACGAGGAACAGGCCCACACACCAGATCCAGAAGATGCGATGCGCGGCGGCGCAGGTCTGTTGCAGCTTGTCCTCAGAGGCCGAGATGATCCGTTGGCCCACCCCGTTTTCCGTAAAGGCCTTCAGGATATCGGCCGCTGCGAGGGCACCGGCCGCCACACCGATCTGCGTCAGATCCAGGGACCGTGCCACCACAACGACCACAAGAAGACGCGAAACCTTGGCCGCCACTTCGGATGCACCGTAAGCGAAGAGGTGTTGCGCAAAACGAGATGTCTTGAAGGCGGCAGACATGATATTCGGTCCAATCAGATGTGTTGGACCCGTTTTAGAATATTGCCGAAGATGCTGTCCCGGACGCCACCGGAGAGGCGCGGGGCGCAACGGAATTGCATCATATCCAAACGGATAGGCCTGCGACGCCATCGTCCTGTCGACCGATATCGGGTAATTGCCTATCAGTGGTCAAAAATGCACGCCAATTCAAAGAGAGCAGGAATGTCCAAGACACTCAGATTCGGCTCGGTTCTTGTTGCCGCTCTTGCTTTGAACAACTGCACTGCGTTCGATACACCCGACAACCTTGAAGGCATTGCAGCTGGCGACGGCTATCAGGCGCAGTACCGCGCGCCAGACGTAAGCCGCAGGGACGCCCAGTTTCTGCGCTCGGCCGCCTTGAACGCCAACAAATGTGCGCCGCCCGCCGGCGGTGCCGTCGGCAAAGGCAGCGGTCTTGCGGCGGCGGCCCTGAGGGGAGAGCGCCTGTCGCGGAACGATCTGGTCGATATCCGGATCGGTGACGACGAGACGTTCAACGGCGACTATGTCGTTTCGCGGGATGGCACGCTCAAACTTCCTTTTCTGGCTCCGGTCCGCGCCCAGGGGCGTCTGACCAGCGATGTCGAAAATGACATCGCCGGTCTGTTGATTGCAGGTGACTTCTTTTCCGAACGCCCGCGCATTTCCGTGCGGGTTGCCGATCTTGCCTCTGTCACGATTGGCGTTTCCGGCGCGGTTTTCGAGCCTCGCGCGGTCGAAATCGGAGGCACTCCGGGAGATCAGGTCGACAGCCGCAGACAAGCTGCGCTTGGCGCATCGAGCGAGGGGCGCAACCTGTCTGCTGCCCTGCGCGCGGCAGGTGGTGTGCGGCCGGACGCGGACATTTCGGCGGTCGAGGTCCGGCGGAACGGGACGCTTTACCGGCTTGATATGCGGGGCGTCTTCGAAGGGCGCAATGCCGTCGATATCATGCTCTTGACCGGTGACGAGGTGTCCGTTCCCAGTCGGCAGTGTTTTCAGGAAGATCTGATGCGGCCAAGCCCGATCAGCCCGCCGGGGGTTTCGATGTTCCTGTCGAACCTGACGCAGCCCGCCACTGGAAACGCGGTGTCCGCCGTTGGGCGGGACGTCCGCGAAATGCCTTATGGCACGCGCTATCTGCAGGCTGTGATCGATACGAACTGCGTCGGTGGCGCGCGGGCCACGAGTGCCGATCGCTCCGCGGCCCTGTTTTCGCGCAATCCAGTGACGGGCGTGTCCGTCGTGATCGAGCGTGACATCGAAGATCTGCTGCGCCGTGCGGATCGCGACGACTACGATCCGTTCCTGCTGCCCGGCGATTCAATCGCCTGCTATGACAGCACGGTCACGAATATCGGCGAGGTCGGCAGGGTCCTTGGTATATTGGGCATCGCCGCCGCGCTTTAGGGGCGGGCGGCGTCAGCGCGGCACCTCAGGGGTCCGTCGTCATATGCGGTCGCGTCTCGGCCCAGATCCCTGGCAGGGCGTCGATTGCGGTTCGTGTTGCCGTGATGTCCTTGTCTTTCATGGCCTGCTCAACCTCGATCAAGGCCAGCCTGAGGGCGACTGCGCCCATCGTGGCTGCGCTTCCTGCGACGCGATGCGCACGCTCTGCCGTTTGTGAAAAATCCTGCGTCTCAAAGCTTTGCAGATAGTCCAGGGTATCGTCGATTTCGGCGACAAAACGGTCCAACAGCGATTGCGCGACCTCGGCCCCGACAGTGTCCCGGAGTTCCTGGATATGACCGGGCAGCACAGCCTTCGATGGCGTGGCCCGTGCCGTTACCACCGCGTCACCGGGCCCGACCTGTTCGGAAATGACCCGCAACAGCGCCTCGCGCGTCAGAGGCTTTGTCAGGATTTCGTTCATGCCATCCGACAGGAACGCCTGCTGTTCCTCTGCCATTGCATTGGCGGTCAGCGCCACAATCGGCGTCCTTGAGGAAGCGCCGGTTCCTGCGCGGATGGCCCGTGTCGCCGCGCGGCCGTCCATTATCGGCATGCTGATATCCATGAGGATCAAATCGAAGCGCTGGGCCTGGGCCAGGTCTATGGCGATCTGCCCGTTTGTGGCTTCGGCGACGGAATGCCCGGCTGCAAGCAGCATCTCGCGCGCGACAACACGATTGATCTCGTTGTCTTCGACCAGCAGAATCCGGCAGGCTCGGTCCGCTCTGACACGCTGATTTCTTTCTGCAGCGGGCTTTGGTGGCGCGATGGGATCTATCGGAAACTGGATGAGGAAAGTGCTTCCTTTGCCCAGGTCGCTTTCGACAGAGATTGTCCCGCCGAGCGCTTTGACAAATCTCTTTGCGATGCCAAGACCCAACCCGGTGCCCCCCACGTCGCGGTCATAGGAACTGTCACCGGTCATGAAATCGTCGAAAATCTGAGACTGAAGCGCGCTGTCCATTCCTATGCCCGTGTCGCGGACAGTGATCGACAGGTTGGTGTCTGACGGCTGCCCCTCAGTCACCTCGGCGGTCACCGTGATGCTTCCGTCCTTGGTGAATTTCACCGCGTTCCCGATGACATTCATCAAGATGTGCTGAATGCGGTCACGATCTGCGTGAATCCACTCCGCAGGCTTGCCATTCCACCCCCATTGCAGCGTCGTGTCATTTGCCGATGCCGCGCCGCTTTGATTGTCCACGATATCCTGCAACAGGGTGCTCATGTTCATCGCGACGGGCCGCAGCCGAAGCTTGCCCGCATCGTACTTGGTAATGTCTAGGACATCCGAAATATGGCTCATCAGCAGCTTGCCAGAGGTGTCCATATTCTTGATGTAGCGGTTCTGCTTTGAACTCAGCCGCGTGTCCCGCAAAAGCGCGAGATTGCCCAGCAGCCCATTGAGTGGCGTGCGGATTTCGTGGCTCATGGTCGCCAGAAAATCAGTCTTGGCCTTTTCTCCGGCCAATGCGCGATCGCGCGCCGCGACTAGGTCTTCCTCTGCGCGGACACGATGCGAGATATCCCGCAGGAAGGCGATGAAGATCTCGCCCTCGTCGGTCTCGGCGGACTGAATGGCAAGTTCGACGGGAAACACATCTCCGTCCGCTCGTTTGGCCTCCAGCTTGACCCGGCCCTTGCCGACCACCCGTTTCTCACCGCCGACACGCATGCGTTCCATCCCGGCCTCATGGGCTGCGCGATGATGGTCGGGAACGATCAGATCGCTCATGGTCTGGCCAATCGCATCTTCTGCGGCGTAGCCAAAGATCTGCTCGGCGGCGGCGTTGAAATCCAGAACAAGCCCCTTTGCATCGCTGACCACAACGGCATCCAGCGCCGTGCCGGTGACGATGTTCATGCGCTTGCTGGCCTCGATCGCCTCGGACCGCCGTCGAACGTTCAGATTATTGAGACGGGTCAGATATACCGCCAGAAGCAGCAGCGCCAGCAATAGAAAGGTCACGCCAACGGCCAATTGGGTCAATGTCACCGCAATGTTGGTCCGGCGCAGATCTGAATTCCGGGCGAAATAGTTCAGTCCCGAATTGGACATTGACCGAACGTTAGAGCGCACGTCCTGAGACAATTGCAAAAGCGCGGGCAGCGCGGCAATCAGCTCCGGATCGCTGGCATCAATTGTCGGGACTGCATTAGCGAGGAAAGATTGCACAATACCAAGGTTTTCCGAGAATTTCCCGTCGTTGCGCAGTGACGCATACAAAGACGATTCCCGCAGTGTCTTGACGCGGCTGTAGAATATATCGAATTCCTGCCGGACGGTCTTCAGGTCCGGTCGGTCCTCTTGCAGGGCAAGCAGAAGGTTGAGTTCATATTCGAGAAATTCCACCTCGGCCTGCGACAGGGTCCACTGTACATTGTCCGAACTGGCCGAATTCAACAGGCGCAAATCACGCGCCACGTTCACCGACATGAAAACGATTGCCGCAAAGGACGTCACCGCCAGCGCCAGCCAGATCATGAGCCGGGTGCGACCCGCCAGACCTTTGCCAAGTCGCATTACGCTCCTTTCCACCTTTCCGTCCGGGCGGCACGCGCCGTCTTGGACAACGCCTACTCGACCGCCTCGATGCGGTCGAGCTGCCAGATGCTTCGAGAATAGATCACTTCGCTACGGTATTCGGACGTGCTGTCGTAGGGGTAGATGACCCAAAGCGGACCCTTGTCGCGCACCGACATCGTGTTGCCGTCCATCCTGTAGGCAATGATCGGCCCACCCTCCACGGCATCGGACAGGGGGATTTCGACGGTGTAGTCATTGATTGCCGTGGCCTTCAGGGTCGTTCCGTCGAGGCCCAGACGCTCTGCCAGAATGGCCAGAGACACTCCCTGAAAGACGTTTTCGCCTTCGGTCCAGATTGTCGAGGTTTCGATGACCGAGCTGTCCAGCGCTTCAAGCATGGCCAAGTCGAACACGGCGCTTTGGTCGACGTTCACCACGTCGACCAATCCGGTGACGGTCAGGATCACGTCGCCCTCGGGCGCGGCAAGGTCGTTGGCCCAAACAGGCACGGCGGATATGGCGACGAACGCCATGGCGTGAAAAACTGCGCGAGGCATTGGCTATCCTTTGCTGATCCTCCTGACATGACATGAAACCGGGTCCGTTCCCAACGGGTCAGACGGATAGCACCCTATCCTTTCGGATAGGGTAGGGGGATTGGGCACCCTGTATCCTTGGGGGTGGAGGGGTTCGTGGGGGGGGCGGGGCCATGGTCTTGTTCCGCCTTGACCGCCCCGGGTCAGTACGCCCCCCGACCGGATGCAACGGCCCCGAATGTGCGCAGGATGAGAACAAGGTCCACAAGCAACGTCCGGGATACGGCATAAGAAATGTCCATTTCGACCATCTGATCGAAACCGATATTCGCGCGGCCGGATACCTGCCAGACGCCGGTGATGCCAGGTTTGATGGCAAGCCGTCCAATGGCCCGTTTGGGGTAGGCGGCCACTTCGCTGGGCAATGCAGGGCGCGGACCGACAATGGCCATGTCGCCGCGCAGGACATTGAGAATCTGTGGCAATTCATCGATCGAGTATCGGCGGATAAAGCGGCCAATACGCGTGACCCGTGGGTCGTTGCGGGATTTGAAGCACACACCTTTCCGGTCCGAACTGGCGAGCAATTCATCCCGGCGCGTTTCCGCGTCGGTGGTCATCGAGCGGAACTTGAAGATGGTGAAATCCTTGCCATCCTGGCCGACACGGGTCTGCCGGAACAGAACCGGGCCCCGGCTGTCCAGCTTGATTGCGATCGCGGTCAAGAAGAGCACGGGGGACAGAACCAGCAGGGCGCTGGCAGACAATGTGATATCCAGCAGCCGACGCCGCATGTCCGCGGCAGGGGCGGGCACGACGACAGTCCTGGCCGCATGGGCCAGGAAGGCGAAATTGCCTGCCAGATACCGATTGGCCAGACGGCGCGGCTCTTGCGCCAGACGCCAGACCCATTCCATCTTGGCGCGCCGCACCGGTTTCGGTGCCCGCACGACCGTCCCCGCGAGGAAGTCAAACAACGCGCCGACCGCCAAAGTCAGCGAGGCGTTGAGGCGATGGGCGTGTCTGTGCAGCCAGATTTCCTGCATCGGTACGCCAAGCGCGACGAGAACGATGTCAGCCCCGCTTTCGTTGATGTCCGCGATCACGGCCTCAGGGTCCGCGGCTCCGGCAAAACCGTCGCGCGTTCCTGCGATGCGCAGGCCGGGGATCGTGTGGATCAGTTGACTGGCAGCCGCGTCCGCCGTGCCGGGCCTGCCACCGAACAGGTAAACCGATTTACCCATCTGTGCGGCGCGCTTCAGCAGGGCGGGAACAAAGTCCGTTCCGTTCAGGTTTTCGGTCAGTTTCTGACCCGTCATCCTGGCCGCCAATTCGATCCCGATGCCGTCGGGTAGCAGGACATCGGCTGCAGCGACGGCGCGTTTGTACTCGGCGTTCCGACGGCGGATATTGCAGCAATGTGCGTTCATGAAGAACGCTCGGCGTTTGCCGGGGGAAAGCAGGTATTCGGTCGTCGTTCCGGTGGTGGCGTCGACCAGATCCAACCCCAAGGCGGCAAGATGCGCCGTCGCAAGACGTGGCATCGTAACGGCGGTTGCGAGGTCGACCTGGTCGGAAAAGGACGTGTGTTTCATGGCGTAAGTCCCTGAGGTTTTGAAGTTACCCTCAAGCTGACGAAAGCCGCGTCCTGGCTCAACGAATCGAACGGACAGGCCGACAGGCCTTTGGTGAACGATGCTTTCCTTGTGGCTTGGCGACCTATCCCAATGAACAGGTTCGCCTCCGAATGCGTCGTGCCTTGCATCAGGGAAACGACAGTGTTTTTCCGTGCAACGTTTCGGACCAGGGTCTAGATGTAAGGAAAAGGACACTTCGATGCGCGTACTGATTGCCGACGACCACGATCTGCTTCGCGACACCTTGGTTCTCTTTCTGCAGTCTCAGGGCGACATCCAGACCAGCACCGCCGCCGATCTGGCTGGTGCATGCAAGCTGATCGAAACAGGAGAACCGTATGACCTGGTTCTGCTTGACCTCAACATGCCCGGAATGAACGGGCTTGAGGGGTTGAGGCGCGCGCTCGCACTGGGGGACGGACAGCGCGTGGCCCTGCTTTCCGGGGAGGCAACGCGCGAGATCGTCGAGCAGGCGCTAGAGGCAGGGGCGGCTGGATTCGTGCCCAAGACATTGCCCGCAAAATCCATGGTAAATGCTGTGAAGTTCATGGCCATGGGCGAGCAATATGCGCCCATCGATTTCATGACCGCCGCAGAAGAGTCGCCTTCGCACCCGTTGGCTGACAAGCTGACCCCGCGCGAGCTTCAGGTGCTCAAGGGATTGACCGAGGGCAAGTCGAACAAGGAGATCGCCCGAGATCTGGAAATCACGGAGCCCACGGTCAAGCTCCACATGAAGACCTTGTACCGGAAGGTGGGTGCCGCAAACCGGACTCAGGCCGCATTGATCGCCAGAGAAGCAGGGCTGTTCTGACCTATCCCGATGGATAGGCAGACGCTCCAATGTCCTCGGTCACCACACTTGCGAGCACACGCCAAGCCGTATCCAGACGGTTAGGGTCATCGGCAAAGGAGATGCCCGATGACGTTGCAGGACACCAATGCCGGTTCAACAGTCCACCCACCAAGAAAACGCCGCCTTTCGCTGCGCCGGTTTCTGGTGGGCGGACGCATTGGCGACCTTGGACGTTTCCCACGCTATCTCGCGTTTGCCCTTTTGGGTGGCACGCTGATTTGGGCACCGATCACCGGCTATCTTCGCACGGCACCCCTGACCTTCAAGTCAAGCACCTCGCTGATCCTGCCCGGCTCCGGCGCATCCGCGTCGATGAATCTCAACGGTATCGGTCAGGCGTCGTCCTATGCGAACTCGGCTTTCTCCAGCAATTCGGTCAGCCCGACGGAAACCTACAAGCGGCTGATCGGCGCAGATCGGATTTTGGAGGCCGCGGCACAGTCGATGGGGTTCACCCGACAGGCGTTTGGCAAGCCTCGCATCAACCTCGTCGACCAGACGAGCCTGATCCATGTGGAAATCATCGGTGGCAGCGCCGAGGACGCACAGGCGCGTGGCGATGCCCTGCTGACCGCATTTTTTGCAGAGCTCGATGCCCTTCGGTCTGACGAACAGATGACCCGTGAAGACAGCGGCCTTGCGGCTATCGACGACTATCGGTCTTCGGTTGCTGCCACCCGGGAAGATATCTCCAGGTTGCAGCAGGAAACCGGGCTGATCTCTGCCGAACACTACGATGCCATCGTGGAATCGACCCGGCGTCTGGAAAACCGGGTTCAGGACCTTTCCGCGACACTCGACGAGAAAACGCAAAGTGTCGCCGCGCTCGAGGCCAGCCTCGGCATTCCGGCAAAGGCCGCCGCCGCTACACTCAAGCTGTTTGCAGATGCCGAATTCAATGCGCTTACCAACGAGGTTGGCGTCCAGGCTGCGGCACTGGCCAAGGCGCGCTCGCAGTTTGGCGAAGGCCATCCGACCGTTCAAAGCGCGAGCGCGGCACACCGTGCCGCGACCGCCGCCGTGCTGCGTCAGGCGGTGGCTGTCACAGGGTTGGACGCGGCGCAGCTTGAAACGCTGGACCTTGCGCCTGCTGGTGCACGTGCTGACCTGCTTGCGCAACTGGTCCGCATGGAAGCAGAACGCTCTGGCGCGGTGCGGGAACATGCCACGCTGTCGATGAGGCTGACGCGGGAGCAGACGCGGCAGGAAAACCTCGCTGCCGCCGCTGCGCGCCTTCAGGATCTGCAGCGCGACTTTTCTGTCGCCGAGGCAGTTTTTGCCACTGCGATCGCGCGCACCCAATCGACGAAATCCGATGTCTATGCGTCATACCCGCTGGTCCAGGTGCTGGAAAACCCATCCTTGCCGGATCGCGCGTCGTCACCAAACCGCAAACTGGCGATTGCCGCCGGTCTGGCGGCGACCTTGATGATGTTGCTCGGATTGCTTCTGGGATGGATGCGCTCTGTAATCATCGGACGGTTGGTTGGTACGCCCGTCGCACCTTTGGCGCGCGACGCACGCCAGGCCACGGCGTGACACTGGGCAACCTGGCCGAGCGCATGGTCTACAAGGCCATGACCCTCACCTGGCCGTTCTATGCTGTTGGCGCACTGTACGTAGTCGGCCCCGTGCTGGCCTGGATCCTTGGCGGGCTTGCTGTGCTCTCGCTCTATCTCGGGCCTGCGATACGGCAAGACCTGCGCGCGACGGGTCCTGTGCCACCGCTTGTCTGGATGTGGACTGCCGCGATGTGCGTGATGCTGGTGGCGCTTTGGGTCGGGCATCTGGACTGGGGGCTTGGCCTGAAGCAGACGATCAAGTCGTCTATCGGTTGGGCCAAGGGCTGGGCCCTGCTGGTGTTGTTTCCCCTCGCCGGGGCAGTCTTGCCCATCCGGCGGTCTGTCTTGATCCGGGGTCAATGTGTTGTCGGTGCCTGGACGCTGGCTCTGGCACCGCTTTTGCTTGTGGCACCTTACATCGGGTTGCCGGAACGCATCTTTACCTCGCCTCTCAAGGCGGTGGGCGGGCCGGGGCCTGAGTATTTCAGCGTCTTTCTCTACACATTCGATCCCGCAAGCTGGACACCCCGGTGGCAGTTCTACGCCCCCTGGTCACCTTTTGCGGCTCTGCTGGGTGTCCTCATGGTTTTGTTCGCCTTGGAAGAAACTGATCGTAAATGGATGTTTGCGGGTATTGGCGCGGGGGTCCTGATGATCCTAGCCTCGAAATCCCGCATGGGCCTGGTCGGGTTGGTGGCCTGCACGATTGCGCCGCGCATGATGCCGCTGATCCTGCGTGGGTGGGCGTGGCATATGACGGCCGCGCTGACTGCCTCGATGGCAGTTCTGGGAACGGCTTTGGTGACCCTCGCCCAGGACGCGGTGTCCACGTTCAAAGGCGCACGCGCCGACAGCACCCGTGTTCGTGAAACGCTACAGCGGATTGCAAGCGAACGCTGGCAGAACGAGGCCCTCTGGTTTGGTCACGGAACGGTTCACCCGGGATCGCACGCCGTGGAATACATGCCGATCGGCAGCCATCACACGTGGTACGGCTTGTTGTTCGTCAAGGGTCTGGTCGGGTTTGCGGCCCTGCTGGTTCCGATGTTGTGGCACACCAGTCTGGCAATGATCGATGCCGCCCGGCACCCGCGGGGGCGGCTTCCACTGGGTATATTGATGACAATCATCCTGTTGTCATTCGGCGAGAACCTCGAGATCGAGGCATACATGCTCTGGCCGGGTCTCGTGCTTCTCGGCATTCATTTGCGCGAAATGAACACCGATGTCTTGCCGGCCGTGGGTGACGGTCAGAATGCAAACGTTGATACCGAAGAATTCCAATATGAATGTAGTTCAAGATCAGAGTGATTGCCTCACCAACAGGTCATCAATGAGCCACTTCGGTTTCATCCGCAGCCCTAAGTGACTACTTGGAGAATATCACGGCCCCTCGAACAGACCCGCAGGTTTGTCGGCAGTGTCATTGTGGGCTGAAACGCTGGGTGCAAAAATAACCGTCCTCGTTGGGAACGCAAATTCCACGCCGAGATCGCGCGCCAGATCGACAATATCTGCGATCAACCGATGTTGCGCTTCGACCTGGGCGGGGTAGTCAGGCACGTTGAAGTATCCCGATAATTCAATATCCAGCGAAGATGAGCCAAACGACTTCAGCCCGACATAGGCCGTGCTCTGGTCCGCGTTCGGGTGTTCGAGATACAAGGCGCGCAACCTCTCCACGAAGGCGTCGAGTTTTTCGCGCGGCGTGTCATAGGTCAGACCAATTTCAAGCAGAATACGCCGTTTTCGCCTTTGACCCAGGTTGACGATGGCTTTGTCCGTCAACTGCGAATTCGGAATGATCAGGCCCTCATCGCCCAGTGTTCTCAGCCGTGTTGAGCGTAAGCCCACGCGTTCGACGTTTGCGAGGTTGCCATCAGCCTCGATCAGGTCACCCCGGCGAAAGGGGCGGTCGCTCATGAGGATTGCGCCGCTGATGAGATTGGAAACCGTTTCGCGCGCCGCAAATGCAAGCGCGACGCCGCCAATCCCCAAACCTGCGATCACACCCTCGTAGGGCAGGCCCGAGACATCCGCGATTGCAACGATGCTCGTTCCTACGACGACAACCTTCAAAACGCCAAAGATCAGAGATGTCGCGATTTCGTCCACAAAGCCCGGTGTCCCCTCGGCACGGCGCAGGAAGTATCCACCGATGATTTCGATCAGGATGTAGACCAGCCAACCAATTGCACCCGTTGTGATCACGGCCAAAAATACGGTGAAAGGTCCAAGGAGTGTTTGGGCCAAACCGACCCAGAGCAGGGCGATGATCGCCAGGCCGCTTCCAACCGCAAGCCCGGTGGGTTGGCCAAGACGCCTTGCGGCGGCAACCCGAACGCCACGCTCGGCGCGGCGCAGCGCAACGCTCAACACCCGGGAGAGGAGAGTTCCCGCAAACGAGCCAAGCAGGATTGATACCAATAGGATGACGGGCAGGCTAAGCCATTGCCAAAGATCGAGCGGGCCAATCCGGTGCAACAGACCGGGAGAGAACGTGCGGATCCGTTCGCGCAGTTCGAAGAAATGGGTGATCGGTTGGGCGTCGGGAATAGCGTCGGAGATCGGCAAATCCTGCATGGCTGCGAACAGATCGGGTGCCGTACGCATCGTCTCGGCCGTGAATGCCCAGATCTCCCCCTCGCCATCTGGTCGGGCAACGCGGTCGATGACGACCAATCCGACGGGGTGCCGGTAAAAGACAAAAGGCGCAGATCGCCCTGGGTCGTCCGATATTTCCTGCCAGGTCACAAAACCCGCTCTGTCGATGACCTGCTTGAGGTATTGTGCAAGCAGAGGGGCTTCAAAACTGTAGAACCGTTCCGGGACAAACGAGAGGTCGAGCCTTGCCAGCGCTGTTGCCGCGCCGCCCTGATCCCAGGTTCTTGCCCCCATAAGGAAATCCCTGATAGCGGCGCGCGGGCTGTCGGATCTCGCTGCGTTGAGCGCAGTGAGAGTAGGGTATCCGAGGGACGAGATCATCCGGTCCAGATTTCGTTGCAGATCGGCTTCTGTCGGCACGACGGCATACCAGGCCTGACCAACCATTTCGAACTGCAACACAAATTCGTAGTCCGCCGCTGCCGGACCAATCCCGAACTCGGCCGTCTCGCCTTCGACGACCCTTGGTGCGTCGTATATTCGGAACGTGGAAAGATCGATCAATGTCCAGAGCAATTGCCTGCGGCGACGTTCCTCACGCGAATCCGTGGGATCCCCGGCGTAGAGCAGCAATTGATTGAACGAGCTGACAGCAGCGATGTCACCGCCGTAGGATGTGGCATTGCCGAGGTCGACCAGCCGCCGCAGAAGCTCTCTCGGGTTGGTCGGAGGCACATCGGCTTCGGCCTGGGACGCTGCCTCAGTGACCCGACGGCCATTCCAGTACTCGCCACCGGTAAACCGCCCCGTGAAAGTCTGCCCATCTGCGGAGAGCGCGAAGACCGCAGGCCCCTCTGTTCCGTCCTGGCGCCACACGCCCCGCAACAGATGCCCTTCGATCTGGCCCTCGATCTGGCCATCGCCGGGTGTATAGGTTCCGGTCACACGGTCTGCATCTTGATGCAGGGTCATCCGTGCCTCGCCGTCCCGCCAGTATGTATTCCAGTTGCCGGTCCAGTCGTCGGCATCCTGAGCCAGCGCAACGCCCGAGATGCAAATGAACATCAGGCCAATTAGATTAGCGAGGCGAGTCAAGGGGTTGCTTTCTCCGGCTCAGGTGGTCTGACGATCTTAGTCGTTTTGAGGCCAGCTGTCAGATCGTTTTGCCAATTCAAGCGTCCCCCCTGCAGCCCGCTATCCCATTGCCCGCGCGACGAAGGGCATGCCACCCTTTGCCAGCGCCATATCGGCCTCGGCTGAGATCAAGGAGTCGGCGGTTCAACTGCCCCTTCGATCCTTGAGCCAGCCACCGACGTAACCGCCGATGGCACCTGCAGGAACAAGCATCCACAAAGACGCAGCCATTTCCAGCCCAAGCATCCGTGACAAAAAGAAACGCGCGGTCACGGCAACAGCTCCGACGATCGCGTACGTTAGTGGTGTTCCGATGCCCTGTCCTCTCCGTGCGGCAAATCTTTTGGCTTCCGTGAGATTTCCGTGGCCGAAGACCGGCCACGTTCCCAGCGAAGCATCTACAGCGATCCCTCGTCCGTGAGCGACACGATGCCCGCTGTCGAGCCGTCGCGATAGGCAAGGCAGCGCCAGGGAGAGGTGGCCAGGCAAATCTGAACAGATGAGTCAGGTGGATTTTCTGCTTCCAATCCGGCAGCTTTGTCAGGACGAAGGAGCGAAGACGACATGACGACCCAGACGGAACCACAGCCCTGCCTTGCCAGGGCGGTGTTGCATTACCCTCGCTTGAGGCGTGATTGCCCCTTACCCCACTGACGTCATGCCCCGCGCACGCTCTCGGCGGTGCCGAGAGCGTTGAAGCTATTCATAAGGGCGATGCGGATGTGGATTTCGGCGGTTTGGCGGTCGGGGTCTCTTGCCATGATGCGCTCGCCGAAGGCTTTCAGGCAGCGCATCCTCGCCTCGATCCTGCTGCGGGCATGGTATCCAGTCCAGCGCTTCCAGAATGCGCGCCCGTAGTATCGTGTTGCACGCAGGGTCTCGTTCCGGGCGCGTGCCGCAGAACAGTTCTCTTTCCACAAGCGTCCGTTCTTGCGGATCGGGATGATGGGAACGGCTCCACGCTTGATGATGGCCGTGTGGCAGCGGCGCGTGTCGTATGCGCCATCGGCGGTCACGTTGCCGATCTGCTCTGCTTCTGGGATCTGGCCGAGCAGATCGGGCAGCACGGGACTGTCACCGTCGCGGCTGGGGGTGAATTCCACGGCGCGGATGTCGGATGTGGCCGGGTCCATGGCCAGATGGACCTTACGCCATTGGCGTCGGCCTTGCACTCCATGCTTGCGCGCCTGCCATTCGCCGTCGCCGAGGAACTTGATCCCGGTGCTGTCCACGAGCAGGTTTAGCGGGCCGTCCGCGCGGCGATAGGGAACCTGCACGGCCAGGGTCTTTTGCCTGCGGCACAGCGTCGAGAAGTCCGGCACCGGCCAGTCCAGCCCTGCCAGCTTCAGCAGGCTCCCGACCATCCCGACGGTCTGGCGAAGCGGCAGTTTGAACAGCACTTTGATCGACAGGCAGAACTGGATAGCCGCATCGGAAAACACTGGCGGGCGTCCCGGCCGACCGCCATGCGGCGCGCGCCGGGTCATGTCCTTGTCGATCCAGATCAGCAGCGATCCCCGCTTGCGCAGCGACGCGTTGTAGCTGGACCAGTTCGTGGTGTGATAGCAGGCTGGAGACAGCTTGCTCATGCACTGCGTCTAACGCCATGGATTCGCGAAGTGAATCCTTCGTCGTGAGGCTTGTGCAACGACGCCAGCTGAACACTAAACCGACGCAGGCAACAGCTCCAGAGACTATCGGCCCGGAGAGAACGCTTTAGGCTCACATGGCACGGAGGCTGGTGAACATCCCCTCCCGCATAACCCTCGAAAACAACGGAAAAATCCGGCCGCAGCTTGGTCGGGAGAACGCTTTCGCGGGGGCAAGTGGCGGACAGGAAGGGATTCGAACCCTCGAGACGGTCTCCCGCCTACGCACTTTCCAGGCGCGCGCCTTCGACCACTCGGCCACCTGTCCGTTGGCGGGTCTATGATAGAGGGGGAGGGGGGTGCAAGACCCTGATTGCGCTTTTGTGAACGCAGCGCCCTTGTCGTCCCGCATGGGTGCCGTGCAGGGTGCGGCGTCCAACCTCCGGAGGCTCTGATGTTGCTGAAAGCCGTGTTCCTGTCCGCTGCCCTGGCCCTGCCGGCTGCCGCGCAAGACGTCGCCGACATGGCCCCGCGGGCCGGCTGGTCTGTTACGCCCACGGCCAAATCCTTCGATGATCTGGTGGCTGCGACGCGGGGGGCTGCCGGGGCAGGCAAACTGGCCGTCGTCACGATGGCCGGGCCCACCGGGGCGGCGGCGAGCCGTGGGATCGAGATCCCCGGAAATCGGGTGATCGGCCTCTACAACAATGATTTTGCCGTCCGTGTCCTGCGCCTTTCGACGCCCGCGATGATCGAGGCCCCGATCCGGGTCTATGTCACAGAGAACGCCGACGGAACCGCAACGCTTAGCTACAAATTGCCGTCCGAGGTTCTGGCCCCCTACATTGCCGATGCCCCCGCCTTGGCCGAGGTTGCAGCCGAACTGGACCTGGCTTTTGCCGCCGTGGCTCTGGCCGCGACGCGCTAGCGCAGCAATTCGGCAAGCCGCCCGGCTTCGACATCCAGGGGCGTGCCGCTTCGGGTGACCAGAACAAGATCACGCCACAGCGGCAGGGGCGTCAGGTCCACTGGCTGCCGCGCGCGGGCCAGATCAACCTCTGGCAGGATCGTCCAGCCGACGCCTTCGTCGAGGCAGGATAGAATCGTCTCCACGTGGTCCAGAACGATACGGGGGTGGTCCTGGGCGTCGGACACCTCGGCGGCGATCAAGCGCCCGATGCCTGTGCCTGGTGCGAAATGCAGGAACGGCAGGTCGCGCGCCCCTGGGCAGGCACGGGCAAAGCGGTCGCGCGACAGGCGGGTGTGCCGCAGACCGCCGGGCGGCACGCCGGTCGCGGTCACCACGGCCCCGTCCAACGCGCCGCTGGCGACCTGACTTTCCAACCATTCCGACAGTCCGGTGCGCAGGTCGAACCGGGCGTGGGGCAGGGCGTTCGGTGCCGTGCGCAGGAACCGTGGCAACAACCGGGCCCCGGCACTGGCCACCAGGCCCAGTTTGAACCGCCCAGCCAGCACCGCGTCGGGGTTGGTCAGCGCGCGCAAGGCGGTCTCCGCCGAGATGACGTCCTCTGCCGCGTCCGCCACGCGCCGCCCCAAGGGCGTCAGGCGGGGTGGACGCACTGACCGGTCGAACAGCGCGCCGCCCAACCCCTCTTCCAGCGCCTTCATCTGCATCGACACGGCAGACAAGGTCATGTGCAGACGCTCTGCCGCCTCGCCAAAGGACCCAAGCCGGGCAATTTCGCGCAGGGTGCGCAGGTCTCGGTTCTGCATCTTCAGGTTTCCTGTAGATCAACTGCAATTAAATTCGATTGTTCTGTAATAACGGCGGGCCCATCCTGTCTGCAATGACGGAGGCCCCAATGACCGATCATCTGACCCGCGCGCAGGCGCTGCTCCCCCGGTTCCGCGACCGCGCTGCTGTCTGGGATCGAGAGCGGCGCTATTGCCACGACAACGTGTCGGACCTGGTGGATGCGGGGCTGATGGGGATGTCCGTCCCGAAAGCCCACGGCGGGCCGGGCCTGTCCCTGTCGCAGATCGTGCCGATCATAGAGGCCGTGTCGGGGGCCTGTACCCTGACGGGGCGGGTCCTGGTCGAGGGCAACATGGGCGCGCTGAGCGCGATCATGGCCTACGGCACCCAGGTGCAAAAGACGCGCGCCGCCGATCTGGTTCTGGCGGGCGACAAGCCTGCGATCTGCATCACCGAACCGGGTGCCGGATCCGATGCGCAGGCCATGGTGACCCGTGCCACGCCGGTGCCCGGCGGCTGGCGGCTGGACGGGATCAAGCACTGGATCACCGGGGGCGGGGTCTCGCAACTGCATCTGGTCTTTGCCCGGACCCGCGACGGCATCCGTGGCTTTCTGGCGCTGCCGGGCCCGGGTTTGCGGGTTGCGCGGCTGGAACGCACGATGGGTCTGTGTGGCATGCCCGAGGCGGAGCTACGGTTTGAGAACCACTTCGTACCCGCTGACATGGCCCTGCCAGAGGCGACCTTCGGCCACCTCATCGACGCCTACAACACGCAGCGGGTCGGGGCCGCGACGATTGCCCTGGGCGTGGCCGCCGAGGCCGCGCGCCTGGCGCGCGACTATCTGTCCAGCCGCGAACAGTTCGGTCAGCCCCTCGCGGAGTTTCAGGGCCTGCAATGGATGTTGGCCGACATGGACACAGAACTGGAGGCCGCGCGTCTGATGATCCGCGACGCCGCCGCCAGTGCCGATCCTTTTCCGGACCGGACCCGCGCGGCGCGCGCCAAACTGCTGACCTCCGAGACCGCCGTCCGGGTCGTGGACAGGGCGTTGCAGATGCACGGCGCACGCGGCTACGGCGCGGAAACCCCGTTGGAACGGATGTATCGCGACGTGCGCATGTTCACCATCGGCGGGGGCACGGCCCAGGTCCTGCGCAATCAGATCGCCGGTCACGTTCTCGGGAGGAAGCTGCCACAGGGCCGGACGCCCTTTGACGCCCCCCACCGGAGTGATATGGCCGCTGAATGAGCACCATTCGCGCCGCCGACGCCCTTGCCCGTCGCCTCTTCGCCGCCGGTTGCCGCCGCGCCTTCGGGATGCCTGGCGGCGAGGTTCTGACCCTCGTTGACGCACTCGAGGCGGCGGGGATCGAATTCATCCTGTGCCACCACGAAAATGCCGCTGGTTTCATGGCCGAGGGCGCGCACCACGTGGACGGCGCGCCCGCCAT
This sequence comes from Jannaschia sp. M317, assembly GCF_025141175.1. NCBI lineage: Bacteria > Pseudomonadati > Pseudomonadota > Alphaproteobacteria > Rhodobacterales > Roseobacteraceae > Jannaschia > Jannaschia sp. M317. Next base: position 2,108,647 of record NZ_CP081155.1, read on the forward strand.
TCTGGTTGCGACCGTGGGACCCGGGGCCATGAACGGCGTCAACGTGGTGGCCAACGCCGATCAGGACCGGGTGCCGATGATCGTGCTGACCGGGTGCGTCGACCCCGACGAGGCGGAAACCTATACCCACCAGGTGCTGGATCATCGCGCGGTCTTTGCGCCGATTACCAAGGCAACGTTCACCCTGACCCCCAAGGCCGCGGCCGTGCAGGCCGACAAGGCCGTGCGGATCGCCACCGGCGGGGCGGGCGGGCGCGCCGGGCCAGTGCATATCGACGTGCCGATCTCGGTTGCCGATGCGCCCGTCGCGGATGCGATGGTGCAACTGCCCGATTCCGCGCCCGCCGCCATGGGCCCTGCGGCGCAAGACACGGCACGTGGCTGGCTGGCCAATGCTGAACGTCCCATCATGCTTGCCGGTCTGGACGCCGTCCGCGACGACGCCGGCCCTGCCATCCGCGCCTTCTGCGAGGCTCACGGAGTGCCGCTGGTCACGACCTACAAGGCCAAGGGTCTGCTGGACGAAACACATCCGCTTGCCTTGGGCGGGGCGGGTCTGTCGCCCTTGGCGGACACGCACCTTTTGCCGCTGTTCCGCGATGCGGATCTGATCATCCTGGCGGGCTACGATCCGATCGAAATGCGCACCGGCTGGCGCGAGGTCTGGGACCCGGCCAGCCAGCATGTCCTCGACATCGCGCACGAAGCCAATACCCACGGCATGCACCGCGCCACGCTGGAGGTGGTCGCGCCGGTGGACACGACCTTGCAGGCCCTCAGCGATGGGATCCCCCGGCGTGAGGTCTGGGACCTGTCCGACACCCGAAGCGCCCTGCATGGCGCTTTCGCTGCGCGCGACTGGGGCCCCGATGCCGTGGTCGAGGTCTGCCGCGCGGTCTGCCCTCCGGGCACCATCGCCACTGCGGACAGCGGCGCGCACCGCATCCTGCTGAGCCAGCAATGGGCCTGCGATCTGCCGCGCACCCTGCTGCAATCCTCCGCCTTGTGCACCATGGGCTGTGCCTTGCCGTTGGCCATCGGGGCGAAACGCGCTGCCCCGGATCGGGCGGTCGTGGGTTTCATGGGCGACGCGGGCTTCCTTATGGTCGCGGGCGAGCTGGCCTCTGCCGCTGCGCTGGCTCTGCCCGTGGTCTTCGTGGTCTTCGTCGACAGATCGCTGTCCCTGATCGAGCTGAAGCAACGCCAAAGGCAGATGAAGAACGCGGGCGTGGATTTCGGGCGGTTCGATTTCGCCGCCATCGCGCGCGGCTTCGGCGGGCAGGGGGCGACCGTGTCTGACCGTGAGGGGCTGCGCACCGCGCTGGAGACGGCGCTGACGGCCAACACTTTCACCGTGATCGCCGCCGAAATCGACAGGCAGGCCTATGACGGACGCATCTAATCCCGGACCGCTTGCCGGTGTTCGCGTACTGGACCTGAGCCGCATTCTGGCCGGGCCCACTGCAACGCAGCTCCTGGGCGATTTGGGGGCCACGGTCCTGAAGGTCGAAAACCCGGCCACGGGCGGCGACGACACCCGCCAATGGGGGCCGCCCTACGTTAAGGACGGCGCAGAAGACACGGATTTATCAGCCTATTTCTTGTGTGCAAACCGCAACAAATTGTCGGTCGCCATCGACATCGCCACGCCCGAAGGCCAGGCCCAGGTGCGGCGTCTGGCGGGTCTGGCCGATATCCTGATCGAGAATTTCAAGCCGGGCGGTCTGGCGAAATACGGACTGGACCACGCCAGCCTCAGCCAGATCGCGCCAAAGCTGGTTTACTGCTCCATCTCCGGTTACGGCCAGACCGGTCCAAACGCGTCAAAGCCCGGCTATGACCTGATGGCGCAGGGCTATGGCGGGATCATGTCGATCACAGGTGCGCCGGAAGGCGAGCCTATGAAGGTCGGCGTGGGCATCGCGGACGTCATGTGCGGGATGTATGCGACCGTCGGCATTCTGGCCGCGCTGCGCCACGCCGAGGCGACGGGGCAGGGGCAACATATCGACATCGCGCTGGTCGACAGTCAGATCGCCTGGACGATCAACGAAGGCGTCAATACGCGTCTGTCGGGGCAGGCCCCGATCCGGCGCGGCAACGGTCATCCCAATATCGTGCCCTACGGCGTCTACGAGACGTCTGACGGCCATGTCATCGTCGCGGTTGGAAACGATAGCCAGTTTCGTCGGTTCGTCGCGCTCTTTGGTATGGACGCCTTGGCCGAGGACGCCCGCTTTGCCACGAACCCCGCGCGGCTGGTCCATCGCGACGCCTTGGCCGCGCATCTGGTTCCGGCCCTGCGCCGGGTGCCAACCGACGAGGTCATTTCCCTGATGGAGGGCGCGCGCGTCCCCGTCGGTCCGGTCCAGACCCTGCCGCAGGTCTTTGCGTCCGATCAGGCGCAGGCGCGCGACATGGTGCTGGATATGGACGATGCGGGCCTGCGCCTGCCGTTGATCGGCAACCCGCTGAAGCTGTCGCGCACGCCGGTCAGCTATCGCCACGCGCCGCCCCGGTTCGGGGCCGACAGTGCGCGGCTGGCCGCCGCCGATCCGTTCGACGACGTCTGAGACGCGGATCACGGCGGCTATCTGCCGGATTGGCAGGCGTTTGCGCGGATTCTCGATCACCTCGCCCTGACAACCCGTCACGTGTCCGTGACGTCGGGCCTGTGCGGATAGGCACAGCCGGGTGGGCCGGTTAAGCCAAGTCCAACAACCCTGTTTTGCCGAGGTCGCATCATGAGCCGCACTGACACCTTCGACCAGCCGGTCACTTTGACGGATCCGGCCGCGGTCGCGGAATGGGACGCGATGTGCCTGGCCTTCCTCGCCCATGGCGCGGCAACGCCGGTGCATCTGGGCAAGTTACTGGAACTGGCACCCGACTACGCCGCTGCCTACGCGATCAAGGGTCTGTTCTATGCCCTGCTGGGCCGAAAGGAGCTGTTGGCCGAGGCAGAGGCCGCCTGCGCCAAGGCGATCTCGCTCGAGGGGGGCAACGCCCGCGAACGGGCCTTGCTGGATGCGCTCAAGGCGGTCCTCGCCCGCTCGCCGTCCCGCGCGATCATGGCGTTGGAGACGATCCTGACCGACGCGCCGTCGGATACCCTGGCGATGAAGCTGAGCCATGCGCTGCGCTTTGTCATCGGCGACGCGACGGGCATGCGGCAGTCGGTGGAACAGGTGATGGGGGCCCATGGGGACGATCACGCGGGACGCGGGTATCTGCTGGGATGTCACGCCTTCGCGCTGGAAGAGACGGGCGACTACGCCTCGGCCGCGCTGACCGGGCGCGCCGCGCTGACGCTGGCACCCGACGATGCCTGGGGCCTGCATGCGGTGGCGCATGTCCACGACATGACGGGCGACGCCGTCGGGGGGCTGGACTGGCTTTCCGGTCGGGAACAGGCCTGGGCGCACTGCAACAACTTCCGCTTTCACGTCTGGTGGCACAAGGCCTTGATGCTGCTGGATCTGGGGCGCACGGACGAGGCGCTGGCGTTGTATGATCACGAAATCCGGGCCGACAAGACCGATGATTACCGCGACATCTCGAACGCGACGTCGTTGTTGTCCCGGTTGGAACTGGACGGTGTCAACGTCGGCACCCGCTGGGAAGAGCTGGCGGACCTGTCCGAGCGGCGCACCGAAGACGGCTGCCTGATATTCGCCGATCTGCACTATCTGTTGGCCTTGACCGGCGACAAACGCGACGACGCCGTGACCGCGATGCTGGCGCGTCTGTCCCAGGATGCCGATCGCGCGAATGACGAAGTAGATGCGCGCATGGCCGTCCCCGGACTGGCAGCCGCCCGCGGGTTGGAACATTTCGGCGACGGCAACTACAGCGCGGCCTTCACGCAGCTGCAGGCAGCGCGGCCCGCGATGCAGGGGGCCGGCGGTAGTCACGCACAGCGCGACGTCTTTGAGCGGTTGACCATCGACGCCGGTCTTCGCGCCGGGCGATTGGTCGAGGCTGGGCAAATCCTTGCCGACAGAACGCAACGACGCGGCGGATATGAAGACGGCTACGCGGCGGCGCGGCGAGAGATCATTGCACGTGCAGAAAAAATCGCTAGCCCCAAGGAAGCTCGGGCCTGAGTCCGGCATAGCGACTGGCAATATCATGACTGCGACGTCCCCCAATTCCGCCTTTGCCGCCGCCCCGGCCGCTGCGCACACAGCGCCGGTGGCCACCGTGCGCGACCCGCGCCTCGACTTCTTTCGCGGGCTGGCCATGTTCATCATCCTGCTGGCGCACACGCCCGGCAACGCCTGGACCCTGTGGATCCCCGCGCGCTTCGGCTTTTCGGACGCGACCGAGATCTTCGTCTTTTGTTCCGGCATGGCCTCGGCCATCGCTTTTGGGCGGACGTTCGACAAGGCTGGCTGGGGATTGGGCACGGCCCGCGTGGGGTTCCGCGTCTGGCAGATCTACTGGGCGCATATCGGCATGTTCGTGGCCCTGGCCACGATCCTGGCTGCGCTGGATGGGACGGGGGCCTTTGACAAGGTTTATATCGGCACGCTCAACCTGTGGAAATTCTTCGAGGAACCGGCCCCGCAGCTGATCGGGCTGCTGACACTGACTTATGTGCCGAACTATTTCGACATCCTTCCGATGTATATGATCGTGCTGTTGCTGATGCCGATCTACGTGTGGTTGGCGCGTGTGTCCTTGCCTGCGCTGGGCATCGTCGTCGTCACGATCTGGGCGATGGCGCAGGATGGGCTGATGGTATGGCTTGGCCTGGGTCATCTGCACCTCGCCCTCCCGGCGGAGCCGTGGTCGGACAGGACCTGGTTCTTCAACCCCTTTGGCTGGCAATTGCTGTTCTTTACCGGTTTCGCCTTCATGCGCGGCTGGATTCCCGCACCCCCGGTCAGGCCGTGGTTGATCGGCCTGTCGCTGGCCTTTGTCATCGTTTCGTTCTTTCTGTCCTCGGTCGGGTTCCGCCTGTTCCAGACGGACTTCGTCAAGGACCTCTATATTGCCGCGACCGGATGCGCCGAGACCGGTTTCGGAAACTGCAATCCGATCTTTGACTGGCGACAGGCCAACAAGGTCTGGTTCGACAAATCCGACCACGCCATCCTGCATTACCTGCACTTTCTGGCGCTGGCCTACCTGGCCTGGGCCGCCGCAGGGCAGGGCGGGCATCGCCTGATCGCCTCTGGCCAGGGCGCGCTGGCCCGGCTGTGGGATGAATTCGTCGCCATCGTCATGAAGGTCGGCCAGCAGAGCCTTGCGGTCTTTGTCTTCTCCATGGTGCTGGCGCGGATCAACGGGTTCATTCTGGATGTCATCGGGCGCAGCGCGGGCACCTGGGCCTTGGTCAATCTGACCGGCTTTGGCTTGCTGATTGCCTGCGCCTATGGGGCCGGTTGGTTCAAGTCGCAGCCCTGGAGGGTGAAACGATGAAACGCCGCGCTTTTCTTCTGAGCAGTGCCGCGCTGTTGCTGGCGCAATCGGCCCGCGCCGACATGCCCCGTTTCCTGTCGTCGGAGCCGTTCACCCCCGACACCGTGCGCGCCTTGGCGCGCAAGCTGGCCGCCGCGCCGTTCCAGGTGCGCCCCGAAGTGCCTGCCGCCTGGCGCGATCTGACCTACGATCAGTATCGCATGATCTGGTTCAATACCTCCAAGGCATTGTGGGAGGGGACGGATCTGCCGTTCCGCCTCGACCTTTTCCACCCCGGTCTGTATTTTCCGCGCGCGGTCGAGGTGGACGTGGTGCGCGCCGATACGGCGAACCGGTTAGCGTTTGACTACGCTCTGTTCGACAAGACCGACTCGGCACCCGATCTGCCGGTGGATGAGACGATGGGCTATTCCGGTCTGCGCCTGCGCCACAGGTACGCGGGCGAGGCGAACCACCGCGAATTCGCCGTGTTCCAGGGGGCCAGTTATTTCCGCGCCATCGGGGCCGCGCAAAACTACGGACTGTCGGCCCGGGGTCTGGCGCTGCGCACCGGCGATGCCGAAGGGGAAGAATTCCCCGATTTCACCCAGCTTTGGGTCGAAGAGCCGGTGATGGGCGACGAGGCGATCACCGTTCACGCCCTGCTCGACAGCCCCTCGGTCACCGGGGCCTTCCGGTTCGTGATCCGGCCCGGCATGGCCTGTGAGATGGAGGTGGAGGCGACGCTATACCCCCGTGTCGATCTGGACCACGTCGGCATCGCGCCGCTGACCTCGATGTTCCTTTACGACGAAACCAACCGCCCCCGGTTCGACGATTTCCGCCCGGCGATTCACGACAGCGATGGATTGCTGATCTGGAACGGCCGCGGAGAGATGCTCTGGCGGCCTCTGGCCAATCCGGTCGGCTTGCAGGTCAGCAGCTTTGTCGACGACACGCCGCGCGGTTTCGGACTGATGCAGCGTGCCGACAAACTGTCGGATTTCGCGGATCTGGAGGCGCATTATCACAAGCGTCCCTCGCTCTGGATCGAGCCGGGCGAAGATTGGGGTCAAGGCGTCGTTCGCCTGGTCGAGATCCCGTCCGACAAGGAGATCTACGACAACATCGTCGCCTATTGGCGCCCGCGCGACCCGCTGCTTGCTGGCTCCGAGGCGCGGTTCACCTACCGGATGACCTGGGGCGACGGGGCGGCGACGCGCCGCGATGTCGCGGCCGTTGGCAACACCCACATGGGCCGCAACTTCAACCGCGACCGCTGGCTGGCGGCCATCGACTTCGAGCCGCACCCGGCGCTTGCCGATCTGGACGATGTCACCATCCGCATCAACTCCGGCTCGTCGGACGTGTCGGGCGGGGTGTTGCAACGCAACCCGGAAACGGGCGGCGCGCGGTTGGCCTTTACCTTCGATCCAGGCGACCGCCCTGCGTCGGAATTGCGGGCGCAGCTGTTCCGCGACGGCACGGCCATCTCCGAAGTCTGGCTATACCGCTGGACCGCCGCATGACGGACGCGCGCCTTTCGGCCTCCATGCCGGCCGCGGCGGCCCTGGCGCATCCGCGACAGAACCTGCGGGCCGGGTTTCGGGATGCGGCGGCACCGGGCGTACGGCGCGATCTGCCCGCGCTGATCTGGCGGGCGGCGGTGTTTACACCCGCCGCCCTGGCCACTGCCGCTTTGCTCTGGGGGTTTCTGGCCTGGTTTGCCACGGACGGCACCACCTGGGCCGAGGCTTCGCTGGCCTGTCTGATCGGGGTCGGTTTTTTCTGGATCGCGCTGACCTTTGCCACGGTTCTGGGCGGGGTGCTGTCGATGACCCGGTCCCACCCCCGCGACACGGGGCCTGCCCGACCGCTGGACACCGCCCTGTTGATGCCAATCTACGAAGAGGCCCCCTGGGATGTCTTCGGCAACGCCGCCGCGATGCTGGAAACCTTGGCGCAGTGCCGCTCCGCGCATCGCTTCACCCTCTATATCCTGTCCGACACCCGCGACCCGACCCGTGCCGCCCAGGAAGAAGCGGCCTATGACGCCCTGCGCGCGCGTCTGCCCGAGGGCGCGATCTGGTATCGCCGCCGGACCGAGAACATCGACCGCAAGGTCGGAAACCTTGCCCAGTGGGTTGAAACCTGGGGCGGGCGGCATGACGCGATGCTTGTGCTGGACGCCGACAGCCTGATGTCTGGGCATGCCATTGGCGCGCTGACCGACGCGCTTGCCCGCGACCCGAGTGCGGGGCTGATCCAGTCCTTCCCGCAGCTGATCGGGGCGCAGACCCTGTTCGCCCGCAGCCAGCAGTTCGCCAATGCCATCTACGGCGTGGCCCTGGCCGAGGGCCTGGCCCGCTGGACCGGCCGAGAGGGCAACTATTGGGGCCACAATGCCATCATCCGCATCGCCGCCTTCGCCAGTTCGGCTGGCCTGCCGCGCATGCGCGCCCTGCGCGGGCCCGACCAGCTGATCCTCAGTCACGACTTCGTCGAGGCCGGGCTTTTGCGCCGTGCCGGGTGGTCGGTGCGGTTTCTGCCGCGGGTCCAGGGATCCTACGAGGAAACGCCGCCCTCGCTGATCGATCACGTACTGCGCGATCGGCGCTGGTGCCGGGGCAACCTGCAACACCTGGGGCTGCTGGGCACGCGCGGGTTCCATGCGCTTAGCCGGTTCCACCTGTTCCACGGCGCGGTCGGCTATCTGCTGTCTCCGCTTTGGTTTCTGCTGCTGACACTGTGGGCGGCCATCGGCGTCAGCGCGGATCGTTCCGTCATCAACTACTTCTCGCCGGAAAACCCGACGTTGCCGAACTGGCCCGAGATGTCGCCGGTGAACCACGTCTGGCTGATGCTGGTCCTGTATGGCCTGTTGCTGGCCCCCAAACTGGTGGGCGCGCTTGCGCTGGTGGCGACGGGCACGCCGCTGTCGCGACTGGGCGGGGCTGGGCGCTTCGCTCTGTCTCTTTTGGTCGAGATCGCGTTGTCGGTCGCCTATGCGCCGATCCTGATGGTGCAACAGACCCGCGCCGTTCTTGCGACCTTTGCGGGCCGCAAGATGGATTGGACCCCGCAGGTGCGCCACGGTGGTCGCTATGGCTGGACGGCGTTGGCGCGGTTCCATGCCGTCGAGACGGTGCTGGGCCTGCTTTTGATCAGCGGGATGGTCACGGGATTTGTCTCGGTCTGGCTGGCACCGATCATGGCCAGCCTGCTGTTGTCGATCCCGCTGTCGCGGTTGTCGTCCCTCCCATTGCCGGGCACAATGGCCACCCCGCAAGAAGTGCGCCGACCGCTCGTGGCGGCCAAGGCCGACCGCTGGCGTCAGGAATTGAGAGAGCTGCTGACAGGGACGACCCTGCCGGCAGAGTGACCGGTTATTGACCGCCGGTTTCCTGGGGCAGGGCGGTCACATCCTCGAACCAGTCCAGCGCCATGTTCGCCCAACCAGCGGGCACGCCGTGCCCTCCGGGAAAGAGCGCGAATTCCAATGCGGAATCGGCGGCGCAATCCCAGTAGCGGCGCATGAACTGTCCCGTGGTGCGGTACCCGCTTGCATCGGGGCGGGCGCAGTCGTTGGCGGCGCGAAACAGGCCCAGCCCCTCGAAGATGTCGCCTTGCAGCCATTGGCCGGACCGAAGGGGACGCCCCTCCAGCGGGACGGTGGAATCGGTAAATCCGTGGGTATGCAAAAGCTTGACCGGCCCTGCGCAGTCCTCTGGGTGAGGGCGCCAGAACCCGCCTGAAACGGGGGCATAGGCCGGAAACGCTTCGGGCGTGCGGCAGGCCAGGTAGGTCACCATGAAGCCCCCCGCCGAAAAGCCGGACAGCAGCACGCGATCCGGGTCGATGTCATAGCGCATCGCGGCATCGGCCACGATTTCGGCGAAAAAGGCACCTTCGTCGCGGGTTTCCAACCGCGCCAGATCCTCGCGGAAGGACCAGATGCCGCCCCGCCGTCCCGGTCGCCAAGGTAAGCCGTCGGGCGCGATCACGGCATAGCCACGATCGGTAATGGCATTGATCGTGCCGCGCATGCCCAACGTCCCGCGCCCCGTACCGCCCGCGCCATGCAGGAACAGAACGGCGGGCATCCCCGCCTCTGGGGTGTCGGGCAGGGCCACGTGATAGGTGCCCGTGTCGGTCGTGCAAGGCTCCGCCTCGCGGCCACAGACGTCAGCCGTCTGGGCGGGCGCGGGCAAGGCGGCAAGGCAGGCCAGCGCGGCCCAGGCGGCGGCCCTCACGGGCGCACCACGGGCAGGTCGCGCGCCAGCCATCCGGGCCCAGCCCTGGACCCCAGCATACCTTCGGGAATGTCGATGATCCGGGTGAACCCGGCTTCGGCCAGGCGCGCCGACATCCGGTCCGACCGCACCCCCCGCGCACAGATCAACGCGACAGGTGTGTCGCGGCGGCCTCGGGTGATTTCGGACAGGACGGCGACGAAATCATCACGACGCATGTCGATGGGATGCGCACCCTGGGCGACACCAGTTTCGTCCCATTCGTCGGGGCGGCGGATGTCGATCATGATGATCTCGCCGGACTGGATCGCGTCGCGGGCCTCGACCGGGGTGATCTCATTTCCCTCGAACCGATCGCGGCGGGCAAAAAGCACGCCGCCAGTTCCCAGTGCGACGGCCAGGGCCCCGCCGCCCAGCAACAGGCGTCGGCGGGGCAATGCGGATGTGGTCTGAATCTCTGTCATCTGTGCGGGTCTCCGTTACTGCGGTGATACGCGGCGAAAGGCATCCCCCCAAGTCACGTTCGGGTGACCCAGCGGCAGTGGCATGATCCTTAAGGGATTCTTCACGCCGGCTTGCGACAAACCAGACCACACCAAGTCGGAGGTCTAGATGAGCGCGATTCCCCAGCCACTCTACCGCCTGGTTTTGCCCGGCGGTCCTGCGGGGTGAAACAGGCGCTTGCACAGGACACCGCACCATGTGCCACACCGATGATCCGGCAGGTCGAAGTACCCCAGGGGGATCTGTGCGTCAGCGATCACCCGAGGGAGGAAATGGTGGCGACGCTCGGCTCTTGCGTCTCGGTCTGCCTGTTTGATCCGCGCAGCGGGATCGGCGGCATGAATCATATCTTTCAGAACGTGTCCTCCGAACCCTACGGCGACGCCGGCGTCATCGCGGAGGTGGAGCGTTTGATCAACGCGCTGATGCATCGGGGCGTGCCCCGCGACCATCTGGCCGCACGCGTCGCCGGTGGGGCCCAGGTCCTGTTGAAGGGGCGCCGCCACGGGCTGGCCATCGCGCAGGCCTGTCTCACCTTCCTGGAACGGGAAAGGGTGCCGATCCTGGGGATCAGCATCGGTGGCCAACGCGCGCGCCGGGTTCGGTTCCACCCGGCCACGGGGCGGCTGCTTGTCGCGACGTTTGCCTACACCGGACAGGCCGATCCCCCGTTGCCCAAGGCGCCGCGCAATGGGCCAGAGATGTTCTAGCCACCTGCCATGTCACCGGGCTTGCATCCTCCGCGCGGCCCGCGTTTCCTGCACCAGCCCCACGCGAGGAGAGAGCATGCCGATCCGCAACCGTTTCGCTGAACTGCATCCCGAAATCACGGCCTGGCGTCAAGATTTCCATCGGCACCCCGAACTCTTGTACGACACCCACCGAACCGCGGGCATCGTCGCCCAGAAGTTGCGCGCCTTTGGCTGCGATGACGTGATCGAGGGGGTGGGCCGCACGGGCGTCGTCGGCCTGATCCACGGCAACCGCCGCGACAGCGGACGCACCATCGGTTTGCGGGCCGATATGGATGCCCTGCCCATTCAGGAGGCGACGGGCGCCGCCCATGCCTCGACCGTCCCCGGCAAGATGCACGCCTGCGGCCATGACGGGCACACCGCCATGCTGTTGGGTGCGGCGCAATACCTGGCTGAGACGCGCAATTTCGATGGCACCGTCGCCGTCGTCTTTCAACCGGCGGAGGAGGGCGGCGCAGGTGCCGAGGCCATGGTGCAGGATGGCCTGTTCACGCGGTTCGGCATTTCCGAGATCTACGGTTTGCACAATTCGCCCATGCTGGATTTCGGTCAGTTCGCAATCCGCCAAGGGGCGTTCTATGCCGCGGTCGACAGCTTTCGCATCGATGTGCGCGGCAAAGGGGGGCACGCGGCGCGACCGAATGGGTGCATCGACACCACGCTGGCCGGATCTGCCATCGTGATGGCGCTGCAATCCATCGTCGCGCGCAACACCGATCCGCAGCAGCCGTTGGTTGTTTCGGTCACCGCCTTCCGAACCGAAACGGATGCCTACAACGTCATCCCCGACAGCGTCGTCCTGCGCGGCACCGTCCGCAGTTTCGACAGCGAGGTGCGGGCTGCGACCCTTCGCCGGATCGAGGATCTGGCGCGCTTGACCGCCCAGGCCTACGGGGCCACCGCCACCCTGTCGCACGAAGAGGTGCCCTATCCGGTCATGTCCAACCACGACCGCGAAACAGATCATTGCGTCGCCGCCGCGACCACCGTTTCGGGGGCCCGCAAGACGGACGCCCCGCGCACCACGGGTGGCGAGGATTTCGCCTATATGCTGGACGCTTGTCCGGGGGCCTACATCCAGATGGGCATCGGCAAGCGCGCCCTGCTGCACCACCCGGAATACGACTTCAACGACGAGGCGATCCCGCTTGGCTGTTCCTATTGGGTAACCTTGGCGGAAAGCCGTCTGGGCGGGTGATGCGCGGCGCTCAGGCCTCTGCCCGGCCCAACTGCCGGACCGACATGTCCGATATCTGCTCGATCCCGTAGGCCGCCGCGCCCTTGGCCCACATCTGGTCGCCCCAGCTGTGGACGCAGATTTCGGGCAGGGGCGCGTCGACCTGCACGGTCTGGTCTGCCACCTGCTGCAGAACGGCATCGCTGCACAGCGGATGCTGCGCGGCGCTTTCGACGGCCAGGATGATCTGATCGGGGTCGAAGATGTTCACCAGGTTGGCCAGACCCATCGCGAAATACCGTCCCGCCTGATCCAGAATGGTCGCGACCTCTGCCGAGCCGGCCAAAGCGGCCTCGGACAGGGCCGTGACGCTGGTAAAGCTACGTCCCGTGGCGGCGTTTGCCGCGCGCAGCAGGGCGTATTCGCCCGTATACGCCTCCAGGCAGCCGGATTGCCCGCATTGGCATTCCGGCCCGTGCAGATCCACCTTGGTATGCCCGAATTCCGCCCCGCAGCCGCGCGCCCCACGATAAAGCGCGCCGTCGATGACGACACCCAGGCCGATGCCATGCTGAATGGTGACCACCAGAAAATTGCCGATATGCCGTCCCTTGCCGAACAGATGTTCGGCCTTGGCGACGAGGTTCGCGTCGTTGTCGATAAAGACGGGGCAGGGCGCGCGTGTTGCCAGCAGGGTGCCCAGGTCCACGTTCCGTTCCAACAGGGCTGACGACCAATGCACATGGCCGCATCCCCCGTCGACATGCCCGGCCAATCCCACGCCGATGCCCGAGACGTCCGCCATGCGGCGGCCATGGGCGGCGCAGGCGGCTTCGGTGGCGGCGATGATCTCATCTGCCAGGACCGGGCCGGTAGATTGCTCTGCGGGGCGGGGGTGGTCGTAGCTGCCCAGCTCGGTGCCTTCGAAATCCACCAGCAGGACCGTGATCGACAGGCGGGATACCTTGAGGCCGGCAACCAGCCGCGCAGCGCCACGCACCTTCAGCGCCTCGCGCGGGCGGCCACGGCGGGCGTCGCCTGCGCGGGCCTCGGGCAGGGTGCGTTCAATCAGACCCTCGGTCAGCAATTCGGCGGTGATTGCCGTGACGGTGGCCGGGCTGATCCCGGTCAGCCGGGCGATGTCGACGCGGGCAATGCTGCCGCGCTGGCGGATCACCCGCATCACGCGCGCCCGTCCCGATCCACGGGGGTCAACCGGGGGCAAGACGGCCGGATCATCGTTCAGTGGGGACACAGGACGGCTGTTCATCGGTCACTTTCCAGTCGGGCGATGGCCCTTGTTATTTAATTTGACAGAAAAACTATATCTGTCTAGCCGTGATCTCGCCCAAGTGGGCGGGCGGAAATCATTCGCCCCGCGAAAGCGGCCAGGGACACGCGTCAAACGCGGAGGGTCGCAGGGAGGAGAGGGGAAGACCGGTGCCGTTCGCGGGCACCGCCCCATCAAGAAAGCATAGAACAGATGAGCACCGGATTTTTCGAAGGCCTGTCAAAGGTAACATATCAAGGTGCCCAAAGCACCGAGCCGCTGGTCTATCGACATTATAACCCCGAAGAGGTCGTGTTGGGCAAGCGGATGGCGGATCACCTGCGGTTCGCTGTTGCCTGGTGGCACAGCTTTGCCTGGGAAGGCGGCGATCCGTTCGGGGGTGCCACGTTCCAGCGTCCCTGGCATCCGCAGGACGACATGGGCCGGGCCAAGATGAAGGCCGATGTCGCCTTCGAGATGTTCGACCTGTTGGGGGTGCCCTATTATTGCTGGCACGACGCGGACCTGCGGCCCGAACAGGGCAGTTTTGCCGCGAACCTGTCGACGCTGGACGAGATCACCGACTATCTGGGCGAAAAGATGCAGGGCCGCGATATCGGCCTGCTGTGGGGCACCGCCAACATGTTCTCGGACCGGCGCTGGATGTCCGGGGCCTCGACCAACCCGGACCCGGACGTCTTTGCCTATGCGGCGGCAACGGTCAAAGGCTGCCTGGATGCCACGCACAAGCTGGGCGGTCAGAACTATGTCCTGTGGGGCGGGCGCGAAGGCTATGAGACGCTGCTCAACACCGACATGGGCCAAGAGTTGGACCATATGGGCCGCTTCCTGAACATGGTCGTCGATTACAAGCACAAGATCGGCTTCGAGGGTACGATCCTGGTCGAACCGAAACCGCAGGAGCCGTCAAAGCACCAATACGACTTTGACGCGGCGACTTGCATCGGTTTCCTGCGCAAATACGGCCTGGAAGGCGAGGTAAAGCTGAACCTGGAACAGGGGCATGCGATCCTGGCCGGGCACAGCTTCGAACATGAAATCGCCGTGGCTGCGGCGGATGGCATGTTGGGCTCGATCGATATGAACCGCAACGACTACCAGTCCGGCTGGGACACCGATCAGTTCCCCAACAACGTGCCCGAAGTGGCGTTGGCCTACTACCACATCCTGAAAGCCGGGGGGCTGGGCACGGGCGGCACCAACTTTGACGCCAAGCTGCGTCGGCAGTCCCTGGATCCGGTGGATCTGATTGCCGGGCATGTCGGCGCCATGGACGTCTGCGCGCGCGGGTTGAAGGCGGCGGCGGCGATGATCGAAGATGGCGGTCTGGAAGACGCGCTGACAGACCGCTATGCCGGTTGGTCCAGCGAGGCCGCCCAGGCGATGCTTGGCAGCGACCTGGAAGCCATCCAGGCACGCGTGCTGGCCGAAGGGATCGAGCCTGCGCCCCGTTCCGGCCGTCAGGAGATCCTGGAAAACTACGTCAATCGGTTCGTCTGATCGACGACAGCCCCCGGTCGGACGGCGGTCGCGCCGCCTCAGCCGGGGGCAATCGTATGGGTTCGCCCCGCCTCCAGGCGGTGCCACGGCCCGATCTGGCCACCCGGCCAGATCACCCGCACCTCCGCTTCGCTGGCGGTGCCCAGCCCAAAGTGCAGCGGCAGCAAGCTGCCACTGACGTGGCCCCCCCCGACGGTGCGTTCCTGTGTCTGGACGCCGGACGGTGTCCGCACTTCGACAAAGGCCCCTATGGCAAATCGGTTACCTGCTGGCAGGCGCGGGTCCAGCGCGATCCAGTGGCCGGTTCCTTCGGTCGCGTTCTGCCAGACCTGCATCGGGGCGCGACGGTTGACGACGATCACGTCCAACCGCCCATCCCCGTTCAGATCGGCCAATCCCGCGCCGCGCGACCGCTCGGTCGAGGCCAGCCCCGCGACGTCGCCCGTTTCCGCAAATGTGCCATCGGCTTGCTGCATGAGCAGGTTATTGGGATCGGCCATTGCCATGCCCGGCATCTGATCGACGTTGCCCTTGGCGATGAATAGGTCGGCCCGACCATCGTTGTCGACATCTCCGAATTCTGCGTGCCAGCCGGTCGAGGGCCGCCCGTCATCGCCCACGAACGGGCGCTGGGCGGTCGTGCCCATGGCATAGGGCACCGCGTCGAATCCGGTGCCGTCGTTCGTCATCAGCAGTTGATCGCCCATGGAGGTCAGCATCACCTCGGGCAGGCCATCGCCCGTCAGATCGCGACTGGCGATCCCCATCCCCCAAAGCTGGACACGGTCCCAGCCGTCCGCTTCTGTCAGCTCGCGCAGGGGATCCAGGGTCCACATCTGTTCATATCCGCCACGCACGTAATAGTGACGGTCGTTGGACAGGCGCAGCATTGGCGTCCCATCCCGGCGCCAGTCGGTGAACAGAGCAGAGAGCGTGCAGAACCCCGGCGAAAGCGCCACGGCGGGGCCATACCGGGGGCCGTCGGGCCGGATCAGGTGATTGACGTCACAGGCCTCGAACGGGCCGTCCGGGTTGGCCGTGTCGACATAGTTGCCGATGGCCAGCGTCGGCAACGTCTGCCCCGTCTCCCACGAGGCGGTGAAGGCGGTGGACCAGCTGTCGCCAGCGGGCAGGGTGACCGCGTCGGTCGCGTCCTCAAAGGCGCAGGCACCCAGGCCACGCAGCAAGACGTTCGGCCCCTTGCGCAGGACCATCAGGTCCGTGATCGCATCCCCGTCCAGGTCCAGCGGATAGGCCCCGGTCACGGCGGTCAAGGCCGGGACGGGAACCGTCTCGAAGCGGATGGTATCGTCCGCGCCTGTCGCGTTGCGCAGCAAAACCGCCTCTGACGTTCCGCCAGCCACGAAGAGATCGGGCCGAGAATCACCATCGCAATCCAGCAGCGCGACACCGCCCCCGACAAAATGATCCCAGCCGCCAGAATAGACATGCTGCACCGGCAATCCAGTTGACCGGTCCAGAAATCGCGGGGCATCGGCCAGGGCCAAACCCGGTCCGAACAGGGATAGGGTCATAAATGTAAGGGCTTGCATCTGTCTCATGGCCGTCCTCCTCCCGCGCTCGATCTGGTCACCTGCAAGGCTCTCCGGCCTTTTGAGCCATGGATCGGTCGTTTGATCCAAAGCAGACCGCATTATAATTCGTTTGACAAATTAATTCGCCGTGGCAAGGTTCGAAACACGGTTTCCAAGCCCTCTGGGGTGTCGGTCTCCGTACCAACGGGAGGAAATACAAATGAAGAGAAGAACGCTTCTCGCCGCCGCTCTTGCGGTGACGATGCCTGTGACCGCTGTGCTGGCCGATGGCCATGCCAAGACGGTCGGGGTGAGCTGGTCCAATTTCCAGGAAGAGCGCTGGAAGACGGACGAAGCCGCGATCAAGGCCGCGCTGGACGCCGCGGGGGCCGCGTATCTGTCGGCTGACGCGCAATCGTCGTCGACCAAGCAGTTGGCCGACGTGGAATCGCTGATCACCCAAGGCGTCGACAGCCTGATCATCCTGGCTCAGGACGGAGCCGCGATCGGCCCGGCGCTGGACGCAGCCGAAGCCGCCGGGATCCCGGTCATCGGCTATGACCGTCTGATCGAAGATGCGCGCGCCTTTTACCTGACCTTTGACAACGTCGAAGTCGGTCGCATGCAGGCCCGCGCCGTTTTCGATCTGGCCCCCAAGGGCAACTATGTGATGATCAAGGGCTCGCCCACCGATCCCAACTCTGACTTCCTGCGTGGCGGTCAGCAGGAAATCATCCAGGCGGCCATCGACGCCGGTGACATCACCATCGTCGGCGAGACCTATACCGACCAGTGGGCGCCCGCCAACGCGCAGCGCAACATGGAGCAGATCCTGACCCAGACCAACAACGAGGTCGACGCGGTCATCTCTTCCAACGACGGCATGGCCGGTGGCGTTGTCGCCGCTTTGACCGCGCAGGGCATGGACGGCATTCCGGTGTCGGGCCAGGACGGTGACCACGGTGCGCTGAACCGCGTCGCCAAGGGCACGCAGACCGTGTCCGTCTGGAAAGACAGCCGCGAACTGGGCCGCCGCGCGGGCGAAATCGCCGTCGCGTTGGCCGATGGCACCGCCATGGCCGACGTCGAAGGTGCCGCCACCTTCACCTCGCCGGGTGGCGTGGACGTCTCTGCGGTTCTGCTGGCCCCGCTGCCGGTGACCAAGGACAACCTGAACGCCGTTCTCGATGCCGAATGGATCGAGAAAGACGTGCTGTGCCAGGGTGTCAGCGGCGTTGCCGTCTGCGAGTGATCGCCTGACCTGACGACGGGCCCCATCCTCTGACGGGGATGGGGCCTTTCTTTTAGACGAACGCCCTTCGGGAGAGGGCGTCGAGCCGGGAGGGGTTCACATGGGCGGCGGCCTTGGGAGACTTATTAGGACATTGCAGCTGGATACCCGGCTGCTGGGCATGATCGGAGCGTTCCTGCTCATCGCGGTCATCTTCAACATCGCGACGGGCGGCACGTTTCTGACCCCGCGCAACATCTTCAACCTGACGCTCCAGACAGCATCGGTCGCGGTCATGGCGACGGGGATGGTGTTCATCATCGTGACCCGCAACATCGACTTGTCGATCGGGTCCATGGTCGGCGTCATCGGCATGGTCATGGGCCTGGTCCAGGCGTTCTGGTTGCCGGAAATCGTGGGCTTCGGGTCGCCGGTCATCTGGATCGTGACGGTTCTGGTCGGCATCGCGCTGGGTCTTGCCATCGGCGCTCTTCAGGGCTGGATGGTCGGCTACCTCATGATCCCGTCCTTCATTGTGACGCTCGGCGGCCTGTTGATCTGGCGCGGCGCGGCGTGGTGGGTGACGCGGGGCACGACCGTTTCGCCGCTGGACCCCGGCTTCATCATGCTGGGCGGGGCCTCGGGCACCATCGGCGTGACCGCAAGCTGGCTCTTGGCCCTGGTGGGCGCGGCGGCAACGGTCTGGTTCCTGTGGCGCACCCGCAAGAACCACATCGCTCATGACTTTGCGGTGAAACCGGTCTGGGCCGAGGTCCTGCTGGGCGCGATCCTGGTTGGTTCCATCTTTTTCATCACCGCCGTCATCAACGCCTACGAGGTTCCGACCCGCGTGTTGCAGCGCCGGTTCGAGCGTGAGGGCCTGACCATGCCCGAAGGCTACACAGAGGCCTACGGCTTTCCGATCTCGGTCCTGATCGTCATCGCAATCGCGATCATCATGACCATCGTGGCGCGCAAGACCCGCTTTGGTCGCTACGTCTTTGCCATCGGTGGCAACCCCGACGCAGCAGAGCTGTCGGGCATTGATACCAAGATGATGACGGTCAAGGTCTTTGCGCTGATGGGCGGCCTGGCGGCCATCGCCGCGGTCATCGCCTCGGCGCGTCTTGCGTCCGCGGGCAACGACCTGGGCACGTTGGACGAACTGCGCGTCATCGCCGCCGCCGTCATCGGGGGCACCGCGCTGGCCGGTGGGGTCGGCACGATCTACGGGGCCATCCTGGGGGCCTTCATCATGCAGGCGCTGGTGTCGGGCATGGGCATGGTCGGCGTGGATGCGCCGTTTCAGAACATCATCGTGGGCGCGGTCCTGATCCTCGCCGTATGGGTGGACATCGTCTACCGCCGCCGGACGGGAGAAGCCTGATGACCACGCCACTTCTGGAAATGCGCAACATCTCGATCCACTTCGGTGGGATCAAGGCCGTCGACGACGTGTCCATCGACGTTATGCCGGGCGAGGTTGTGGGCCTTTTGGGCCACAACGGCGCGGGTAAGTCGACGCTGATCAAGATCCTGTCGGGGGCCTACAAAAAGGACGCGGGCGAGATCTATATCGACGGCAAGAAGGTTGAGATCCGCACCCCCGCCGACGCGCGGGAGCATAACATCGAGACCATCTATCAGACGCTCGCCCTGTCCGATAACCTCGATGCCGCCTCCAACCTGTTTCTGGGGCGCGAGATCGTGACCAGGTTCGGCTTGGTGGACGACACCAAGATGGAGGCCGAAAGCCGCAAGATCATGGCGCGGCTCAACCCCAACTTCAAACGCTTCAACGAACCGGTGCGGTCCCTTTCGGGCGGTCAGCGGCAGTCGGTGGCGATTGCGCGCGCGGTCTACTTCAACGCGCGTATCCTGATCATGGACGAACCCACCGCAGCACTCGGCGTGCACGAGACGGCGATGGTCGCGGATCTGATCAAGGAGTTGAAGGCCCAGGGTCTTGGCATTTTCCTCATCAGCCACGATACCCGCGAGATGATGGAGCTGTGCGACCGCGTGTCCGTGATGAAGAACGGTCAGTTGATCGGCACCGAAAAGGTCGAAGACGTGACCGAGGATGACATCCTGTCGATGATCATCATGGGCAAGAACCCCAAGAGAGAGACCGCCTGACATGGCCAAATTCCTCGACCCCGAAGACCCGTTCTGGGCCCCGCGTTGGCGGCGCTATGCCGTCGTTGCGTTTTGCTGGGCATGGGCCGGGGTCGAGCTTTGGCAGGGTGCAAACCTCTGGGCGGGCGGGTTTGCCGGCCTTGGGGCCTACGCGGCCTGGGTGCTGATCCTGCGCGACCGCTAGGCTGGGGGCCGGGTTCGGCCCTCAGCGGACTTCGTTGACATAGCAATGTTGATCCGTCAGCGCCGCGTGGCGCATCATCATCAACGGCTCGTTGAGCGCGTCATAGGCCGTCTCGTCGATATCCAGCAGGGCCACCGGGGCCGAATCCTCGATCCCCAGCAGGCTGCGATCCGCCTCTGTGGCGATCCGTGCGGTCACCTGTTCGCGCAGCGCGCCCAGGCGCAAACCATGTTCCTCCAGCAACCATTTGAACAGCAGTTGGGGCAGGTCCTCGACCCGGTCCGGGAAATGCCCCAATCGCGCCAGCGGCAGGACGATCCGGTCGATCATCACGGGTCGTCCCTCGAACAGGCGCAGGCGGGTGATATGCCCCACGGGCTCGCCCGGCGTCAGCTTCAGCCGCGCCGCTTCCACCTCAGAGGCCTTGCCGCGCAGCACTTCGATGTTGCGGGTCTCGGTGTTGACCAGACGTCCGTCGCGGGCGTGCAGGCGATAGTAGCTGTACCACTTGTCCAACGAATGGCGAGGCGCGCGACCGGTCACCACCGTCCCGGTCCGCCGCCGCCGCATGACCAGGCCTTCCTGGGTCAGGGCCTGCATCGCGCGTCGGATCGTCCCCTCTGAAACACCCAGCTGTTTGGCCAGGTCCCCTTCGGACGGCAAAACGAACCCTTCGGGCCATCGACCATCGGCAATGCGGCTGCTGATCCGGTTCGTCACCTGCTCGTGCAGGGGGGCGGCCGTCAGTGTCGCGCCGATCTCGGTTTTCGAAGTGCCTGACATTTGAGCGTTCTTTCGTCTTGTCCGAATCCCGATTTCAGTAAACTATATAGTTATGAGAAATGCGAGATCCTTTGATATTTCCTACGATGGCATGCACGCCGACCTGGCGTCGCTGATCGGCTTTGACACGTGTTTCCCCCCGGCTGCAAATTATCCGGGCTTTTGCGACCTTCTGGAACGGATGGCTGCCGATCTGGGCGGGACAGCCCGGCGGATTGATGTTCCGTCGAACCTGTGGGCTGCGGACGGCGTGACCGGCGCGCGCACCAACCTGCTGTTGCGCCCGGACCTGGGTCCGGCCGACGCCCCCGAGGCGTTGATCTACTTCCACACCGACACGGCCCCCGTCGGCGATGAGTGGACCCGTCCGCCGCTGTCTCTGACCCGCGAAGGTGACCGGCTGTTCGGGCGTGGCACGGCCGATATGAAGGGCTGCATCGCCGCCGTCCTGGCGGCCCTGCGCAGCCTGAAAGACGCGGGCACGCCCCTGGCGTTTCGCCCGGTTCTGGCCTTTTGCACCGATGAAGAGGGCGGCCTTTATCCCGGTATCCGTTATCTCGCCGAAACGATGGACCTGCCCGAAGTCTTGCTGAACCTCAACGGTGGCGCAGCTCCGCGGATCTGGGGTGGCTGCTTTGGCTCGCTCGATCTGGCCGTGACGGGGCAGGGGGTCGCGGTGCATTCGGGCCGCCCGGATCTGGGCGTGAACGCCCTGGAGGCAATGGTGCCCCTGCTGACCGCATTGACCACCCTCAAGACGCAGGTCGAGGCGCGGACATCCGCCATGCCGCCGCCGCCCGACGACGATCCCCTGCGCGCCCGCCTGAACGTCACGGCGATCCGCGCGGGCGACAAGGGCTCTGCCTTGCCGGGGCGCTGCCGCATCGTCCTCAATCGCCGCTACATGCCCGAAGAAGACGTGTCAGAGGTCCGCGCCGAACTTGAAAAGACAATCGCCGCCGCCCTGACGGGGACCGCGCTGGTTGACTGGAACATCGCGGAGATTGGCCACCTGCCTCCGGTTTCGGACCCGTCCGGCCCCTGGACCGACCGCTGGACGCAGGCCCGCGCCGAGGCGACCGACACACCGGTCACCGCCTTCACGACCTACGGATCCGGCACGTCGTCGGATTTCGGATGGGTCCAGAAGGCCGGCATCCGCCACATGCTGCTGGGCGGTCTGATGCGGCCCGAGGCCAATGTCCACGGCCCCGACGAATTTACGACTGTTCAGGATATTGAGGCACTAGCCCGATCCGTCGCGCTGTTCCTGCGCGCTGATTTCAAAACGAGCCCCGGCGAACGGAGCCAGTCCCTTCCCAACATGGAGAATACCCAATGACCCGATTGACCCGCCGCGCCCTGTTGCAGGCGTCTGCCGCAGCCCTCTCGCTCAGCTTTGCCATGCCGGCTCTGGCCGATGGCCATGCCACGCCGGGCGGCACCCTCCGCGTCAGCGTGAACGTGACGCCCCAGGTGCTCAACCCGATGCTGGTGCGCACAAACCCGGAATACATGATCGCCGAAATGCTCTATTCCGGCCTCACGACGCTGGGCCTCGACATGACGGCGCAGCCGGATCTGGCCACCGAATGGTCCGCCAACGCCGACGCGACGCAATGGACCTTCACGATCCGCGAGGACGCCGCCTTTTCGAACGGCGAGGCGGTGACACCTGCCGATGTTGTTGCCAGCTTCGAAAAGCTGCTCGACCCTGAAACGGCCGCACCCGGTCGCCGGAACCTGGGCCCGATTGCGTCGGTCGCGATGGGCGAGGGCAACAGCGTCGTGTTCACCACCGACGGCCCGTTTGCCGACCTGCCGGTCGCGCTGACGTATCCGACCGCCAAGATCCTGCCTGCCAGCGTGATCGAAAGCGATTTCGAAAGCCTTGCGCAGACGCCCGTCGGATCCGGCCCGTTCACGATGGTCGAATTCAACGCCGACCAAAGCGCCGTCTTCGAAGGCCGCGATGACTATTTCGTCGCCGGACAGCCCTATCTCGACGGGGTCGAAGTGCTGACCTTCCCGGATGCCGCCGGATCCACCGCCGCGCTTCTGGCCGGTGAGGTCGACCTGATGCTGGAGGTGCAGCCAACCGATTACGAGCGTATCGCCGCCGCCGACGGGATCGAGGGTCTGCGCACGCCGTCGGGCCGGTTCCTGGACGTCGTGATGGACACGCAGGTCGAACCCTGGTCCGACCCCCGCGTCCGCAAGGCCCTGTCGATGTCCGTCGACCGCGAGGCGATGGTGGAACTGGTGGCCGAAGGCTTCGGCACGCCGGGCAACGACAGCCCCGTGAACTCCGCCTATGCGTATTTCTCGGATGGCGCGCCCAAGACCTATGACCCCGAAGGAGCCAAGGCCCTGTTGGCCGAAGCGGGCTATCCTGACGGTCTGTCGCTGGAACTCGTCGCCTCGGAAAAGCCGGGCTATCGCAGCGCCATGGCTGTTGTCCTGCGCGAAATGGCCAAACCGGCAGGCTTCGACATTTCCGTCAAGACGATGGATCACCCGACCTATCTGGACCAGGTGTGGAAGCAGGGGCCGTTCTACGTGGGGTTCTACAACATGCAGCCGACCGAAGGGACGATCTTCAACCTGCTGTTCACCTCTGACGCGTCCTGGAACGAGACCAAGTGGAACAACACCGCATTCGATGCCCTGGTGTCCGAGGCCGACCGCACGGTTGATCCCGCAAAACGCGGCGCGCTCTATGGTGAAGCTCAGGCGCTGATGCGTGACGAAGTGCCGGCACTGGTGCCGGTGTTCTTTGATCTGCTGGGGGCCAAGGCCGACCACGTCGAGAATTATGAACAGCACCCGCGCGGCGCGAACTATGCGCTGCACGCCGTCTCGCTGTCTTCTGACGCGCCGACCCGGTAAACGACCATGTCAGCACCATTTCTTATCAAACGACTGTTCTACATGGTGCTGACGGCCCTTGTCGTCTCGGTCATCGTGTTCGGCGTCACACAGCTGTTGCCAGCCGACGCCGCCGTGATGATCCTGGGCGAGAATGCGACCCCCGAGGCGATGGAGGCCTTGACCCGTCGCCTTGGGCTGGATCGGCCTGCGCCGATCCAATACCTCGACTGGCTGGGCGGTGTGCTGACCGGGGACTTTGGCGTTTCCCTGCGCACCGGACAGCCGGTCGGGCCTACCATTCTGGCGGCCTTCGGGCGGTCCGCGATGCTGGCGCTGCTGTCGCTGATCGCGGTCAGCCTGATCGCCATTCCCCTGGGCGTCTGGGCCGCATCGCGCCGCGGCAAGGCGGCCGACCTCGGCGTGTCCGTCGTATCCTACCTGGGCATTTCCCTGCCGGAGTTCGTTTTGGCCACCCTTTTGCTGGCCTGGCTGGCGGGGCCGTCGGTCGGGATGTTCCCCGCCTCGGGCTATGCCTCGCCCTTCGACAGCCCGATTGCCGCGTTGCATCATATGGCCTTGCCGGTGATCACCCTGTCGATCGTTCTGATGGCCCACATCAGCCGGATGATCCGGTCCGAGATGGTCGACACCCTCGAAAGCGATTTCGTCCGCGCCGCCCGCCTGCGCGGTCTGTCCCGGCGGCAGGTTCTGTATTCCCACGCGCTGCGCAATTCGATGCTGCCTGCGATCACGGTTATCGCGCTGGACATCGGCTATCTGATCGGCGGCGTCATCGTGGTGGAAGAGATATTCTCGTTTCCCGGCGTCGGGCGGCAGCTGATCCTGGCGATCCAGAACCGCGACCTGCCGATGATCCAGGCGGGCGCGCTGGTGATGTCGATGACCTATGCCCTGGCCAATCTGGGGGCGGATCTGACCTATGCCGCGCTCGACAAAAGGATCCAGTTCTCATGACCTTGTTGCGATCCATGATGCGCAATCCGCAGGGGGCCGTGGGCCTGATCCTGACGGTGATCTTGATGGCGCTGGTCGTGTTTGGCCCGCTGCTGGCACCCGCCGACCCGGAAACGATGAACTTCGGCGCCCGCTTCGCCCGGCCCTCGGCGGACTTTCCCCTGGGCACTGATTGGTTCGGGCGTGACCTGTTGAGCCGGGTGATGGTCGGTGCGCAATCGACTGTCCTGCTGGCCCTGTTGGCGACGGTGATCGCCACGGTGATCGGGTCGCTGGTCGGCATCGTGTCGGGCTACATGGGCGGCTGGGTCGACGAGGCGATCATGCGTCTGGTGGATGCGATCATGGCCATTCCGGGCCTTTTGTTCGCGCTGCTGATCATCTCGGCGCTTGGGTCTTCGGCGTTGAATGCGGTCATCGCCATCGGCATCGCCTTTGCGCCGGGCATGGCGCGGATTTCCCGCTCGGTCACGTTGCAGGTGCGCGCGCTGGACTACGTGGCCGCGGCGCGGTCGCGTGGCGAAGGTCCGCTGTGGATCGTCCTGGCCGAAATTCTGCCCAATGTCGCGGCCCCGATCATCGTGGAGGCGACGATCCGTGTCGCCTTTGCGATCATGACGCTGGCCACGCTGTCCTTTCTGGGGCTGGGGGCACAGCCGCCGTCGCCGGAATGGGGGCTGATGATCTCCGAGGGGCGCGAACACATGTTCCGCTCGCCCTGGCCGATCCTGGTGCCGGGGGCCGCCATCGCGCTGGTCGCGATCGGGTTCAATCTTTTGGGTGACGGCCTGCGGGACGTCCTCAATACCCGCTCGGAGGGGTGAACATGGCGCTTCAGATCGACAACTACGCGTTGAGCTATGGCACCGATGCGGGCGACGTTCGCATCCTGACCGACATTTCTCTGACCATCGCCAGGGGCGAGATCCTGGGCCTCGTGGGTGAAAGCGGCTCGGCCAAATCGTCGCTGGCCAATGCCATCATGCGGGACCTGCCTGGACGGGTCACCCATGAGGCGGGGGGCATTACCCTGGCCGGGCAATCCCTGACCGGTGCCACCGAGGCAGAGCTGCAGGCCCTGCGCGGCAAGCGTATCGCCATGGTGTTCCAGAACGCGGCGCTGGCGCTGGATCCGGTGCAGACGCTGGGTGACCACGTGGTCGAAACCCTGATCCGGCACGAAAACCTGTCCCCCGAAGGTGCCCGCACCCGCACGCGGCAGCTGTTTGAAACGGTGGGGCTGGCCGACCCGGACGCAATGGCCGGACGGTTCCCGCACGAGGCCTCGGGCGGGGAAAAGCAGCGCGTGCTGCTGGCGCTCGCGCTGGCCTGCGACCCGGATCTGATCCTTTTTGATGAACCGACGTCTGCGCTGGACGCGACCACGGCCGCGACCTTGCTGGACCTGTTGCGCGACCTGAAGGGGCGCACGGGCATCGCGGGTCTGTTCATCAGCCACGATCTGGGCACCGTGGCCGATATCGCCGACCGTGTGGCCGTCATCTACGGCGGTCAGATCGTAGAGGAGGCCACCCCCGACCTTCTGTTCGCCAACCCGGTCCACCCCTATACTCAGGCCTTGATCGCCAGCTTGCCGCGTCCGTCGGACACGCGCAGCGGTCGGTCACTGTCTGCTGTCGCCTCCAACGCGCCGGCACCGCGCATGGGGTCGCTGCCGGCCTGCATCTATTCGCACCTCTGTCCGCACCACGATCCCGCCGTCTGCGACACGGGCCGCGTGACTGCGCGCCCCGTCGCGGGGCGTCGCGTTGCCTGTGCCAAGGCAGAAACGCTGGCCGCGCAAGAGGTGTCGACGGCACCCACGGCTCTGCCTGTGCCCGGACAGGACCTAATCCTTGCCGCGCGGGACATGAACGTGCGCTTCGATAACAGCTCCGTGCTGGCGCGCGCGATGGGCCGGGCCAAGCCGCCTGTGCTGGCGCTGAACGGGGCGTCCATCGTCTTGCACAAGGGTGAGACGCTGGGCCTTGTGGGCGAATCCGGGTGTGGCAAGTCCACGCTGGCCAAGGCGCTTGCGGGTCTGGGCCCCTACGACGGACAGATCACGCTGGACGGCGCCCCGATTGATCGCATCGACCGGGCCTATCGCGCGCGGGTCCAGATCATCTTTCAGAACCCGGATTCCTCGCTCAACCCGCGGCACAGCATCCGGACCATCCTGTCGCGTCCGCTGCGGCTGTATCGACCTGATCTGTCCGCGGCGCAGATCGATGCCGAGGTGGCGGCCATCCTGGACCGGGTGCGCCTGCCTGCAAGCTACGCCACGCGGCAGCCGCATCAATTGTCTGGCGGCGAAAAGCAGCGGGTGGCGATTGCCCGCGCGCTGGCCGCCGACCCGGACGTCATCATCTGTGACGAGGTGACCAGTGGCCTCGATGCCTCCGTGCAGGCCTCCATCGTGACATTGTTGCGAGAAATCCAGGCCGCCTCTGGCACGGCGCTGATCTTCATAACCCACGACCTGGCGATCCTGCGTCACCTGGCCCACCGGATTGCGGTCATGTACCTGGGCGACATCGTCGAGACGCGGGCGACCGCCACGCTGGATGCGCAACCCTACCATCCCTATACCGAAGCATTGCTGTCGTCCTCACCGTCGATCGACCCGGGCTCCGTCACGCGCCGGGTCCGGCTGACGGGGGCCCTGCCGACGCGCACCACCCGGCTGGCGGGGTGTCCCTTTGCCAGCCGGTGCCCGCACAAGGTCGGCGCGATCTGCGATGACCAGACCCCGCCCAGCCGTTCGCCCGAGCCGGGCCACATGATTTTCTGCCACCTTTCTATTGCGGACCTTGCAGGCCACGCCCCTGTCTGGACCTTCAAGGAGCCGACCCAATGACCCCCGAACAAATCTGCGCCACCCTGGACGAAACCGCCTGCATCGACCGCCTGACCGCGATGGTGCGCCACAAATCCTATACCGAAACCGAAGGCGAACGGGCGCTGGCGGCCCGTATGGCGGACATCTGCACCGAACTGGGGATGGACGCGGAACTGCAGCCCGTCGAGGGCCCGCGCGTCAACGCCATCGCCACCTTGAAGGGCGAAGGCGGGGGCAAGTCGCTTTTGTTCAACGGCCACCTTGATACCAATCCCGCCACCTCGGGCTGGACGGTCGATCCCTGGGGCGGGGTGGTCGACGAAGAATTCATCTACGGCATCGGCGTGTCCAACATGAAGGCGGGGGATGCGGCCTATCTTTGTGCTGTCGAAACGATTCTCGCGGCCGGGGTGAAGCTGAAAGGCGACGTGATCCTCAGCTTCGTCGTGGGCGAGCTTCAGGGCGGGATCGGAACCGTTCGGATGATCGAACAGGGGGTGCGGGCCGACTATTTCATCAACTCGGAGCCGACGGACCTGCAGGCCGTCACGCTGCACGCAGGGGCCTTCAGCTTCGAGATCGACCTGATCGGCAGCACCCGACACTTGTCCAAGCGCGAACAGGCCTGCGATGCCCTTGCCGCCGCCGCAGCCCTGGTGCCGCGCATCAACGGCATCACGTTTTCCGGGGCCGAAGGAGAGATGCACCGGGCCGTCAACCGGGGCCATATCGGTGTCCTGCGCGCGGGTCTGGGGCCGGAATTCCACGAATGGCGCCCGCCCCAGGTCGCGGATCACGCCAAGCTGATCGGCACCTGCCGCTATGCGCCCAGCCAGTCGATTGAGACCGTGATGGCCGACATGGAACAGATGCTTGACGCGCTGAAGCTGGAATTTCCGGGCCTGCAGACCTCGCTCGCGTCGCATGACGTGCGCAAGAACAAGCCGCAGATGCCCCCCTTCGAGGTGCCGGGCACCGCGCATATCGTGGGCATCATGAACCGCGCGCACCTGGCCGTCCGCGGGATGGAGCAGCCGACAGGCGCAATCAAGCCGCCGTCGTTCTTCGGCACCGACGCCGCCCACCTGGCCGCGGCCGGGATGGAGGGGATCGTCTGCGGACCGGGCGGAGAGTTCAACACCATGCCCGACGAACGCGTCCGGCGGAGCCAGTTCCTCGATTGCGTGCGCATGTATATCCACGCGATCTGCGACATCTGTGAACCGGTCACCTGACCCCGGTCAGCCCCGGATCAACGACCATAGCGCCAGCCCCACCACCGTCACCATGGACAGCGCCATCGCAATGTTGATCCGGCGCTGCACCCTGGGGGCCAGGTCCAGCCGCCGCAACGCCACCCCGGCCCACAGCCACAGCAGGTGCAGCGGCACCCAGATTGCATTGACGATCAACAACTTTACCACCGCTTCGGTCACGGGCGCGTTCGCGAACAGGGCAAAGCCCGAGAACATGACGGTGTTGACGGCATAGGCCTTGGGGTTGACCGCCTGCAGGGCGAGGCCGTCGCGGATGCCGGGCTGCCGCCGCGCCTCGATAAAGGCGACGCGGGACCCGGCCGTGGCGATGCGAAACGCAAGGTACAGCAGATACGCGGTCGAGATCACGAACAGGATCGTGCGAATGCGCGGATCGGCCAGCACAACCGCCGCCACGCCAGAAATCACCGCAAGCGCGACCAGATTGGTCCCGATGAACAACCCGATCAGATACCGCAGGCCCGCCCGCCCGCCAAAGGCCGCTCCGACCCCGGCGATCGACAGGACGCCGGGGCCGGGCGTCACGATCAGAAAGAAAACGGCGGCCGCGAAGGTCAGCATCATCGCCGCTCCCGCCACCAGATGATCAGCCCCGCCGCCGCAATGATCCCCGCACCCAGCAGGGTCTGGCTGTCGGGCAGGTTGCCAAAGACGATATAGCCCCAGGCGGCCAGGTAGATCAGAAAGGAATAGCTGTAGGGCATCAACACGCTGGCGGGCGCATAGCCGTGGGCGATGGCAAAGAAGTGATGCCCGCTCCAGGCAAAGAAGCCGATGGCGAACAGCAAGCCCCAGTTCAGCGGGCCGACCGGGCTTTGCCACAACCAGATCGCGACGGGCAGCAGGCAGAGGGTCCCGACCAACCCGCCGTAAAGCTGCATCGTGCGCGGGGCCGCGACCCCCGCCAACCGCCGTGTCAGGATTGAATAGAGCGCGAAGGCCAGCGCCGAAGTCAGCGACGACAGCGTCGCCCAGTGGAACTGCGCCGACCAGGGTTGCACCACCACCAGCACGCCGACAAACCCCAGCAGGATCGCCGACCAACGCCAGGGCCCCACCCGTTCCCCAAGCAGGGGCACCGACAGGGCGCAGACCAGGACCGGCGCGGAAAAGGTGATGGCCGCCGTTACCGTCATGTCCAGGTAGGACAGCGCGATGAAATTCCCGATGGTCGACACCATCAACAACGCCCCGCGCGCCAGCATGGCCAAGGCCTGTGCCCAGGGCGCGGTAAAGCCGGAGTGATCCGCCCCCATCATGGGCCCGGTCGACAGCGCCATATGCACCGCAAAGCGCATGAAGGCCAGCTGCAGCGCGGGCAGCCCCGCCAGCGACAGCCACTTGACGCTTGTGTCCGTCATGGAAAACAACAGATAGGCCAGCAACATCAGAAGGATGCCACGGGTGGCGTTGTCTTCTCGGGGGCGCGCCAGATGGCTGACGGGGGCGGGGGCCGCCATCTTAGCCGCCGAACTTTGCGGCGTAGAAGTCGATCATCTGCGGCACCAGATCGTCGCCGCGCCCGTCATCGCAGGCCGCCTGCAGCGCTTCAAAGGTAGACCCCGACATCATCGTGGGCACATCCAGATCCTCGGCCATGCGGCGGTAATAGCCGACATCTTTGGTGGCGTTGCGGATCGAAAAGGCCAGCTGGCTCGCGTCGCCGTCGACGGCATAGGCCTTGATGAAATCCATCATGCCGGATTTCAGCGGCCCCGCCGACATCACGTCATACAGCGCCTGACGGTCGATCCCGGCGCGGTCGGCCATCACGAATGCCTCGGCCATGCCATTGGCGACCCCTTGGGCAAAGAAGTTGTTGATCAGCTTGATGGTGTGCCCGTTGCCCAGGGCCCCCAGGTGAAACACGTTCTCGCCCTGGTCCTTCAGCACGGCCTCGACCTTGTCATAGGCGGCGCGGTCGCCCGAACACATGATGTTCAGCTCGCCCTTGCGACCATGGGTCGGCGTGCGGCCCAGGGGCGCGTCCAGATAGGCACCGCCCGCCGCCGCAACCTCGTCGCCCAGCATCTTGGTGGAACCGGGCAGAGAGGTCCCGTAGTCGATCACCACAGCGCCGTCGCGCAGCCCTGCGATCACGCCGTCCGGGCCGCGCATCCGGCCCTCCACATGCTCCGACGTGCCCATGCAGAGCATGACGATATCGCTGGCTTCCGCCACCTCGCGGGCCGTCGCCGCCTCGGTCGCGCCGCGCGCCAGCGCCGCCTCGACGCCGGTGCGGTCGCGGTTGCCCAGGATCGTCAGAGCATAGCCCCGGTCCAGCAGGTTCTGCACCATGGCCGACCCCATCAGCCCCAGTCCGATAAATCCTATTGCAGGTTTGCTCATGTCGTCATCCTTTCGCAGTATCGAACGAACGGGCGGTCAGCCCCTTCTGAATTTCATAGATTGTCTTGCCGATGGGCGGTGCGGGCAGGGGGATGCGGACCGGCACATCGGCCAGCCGTGGTTGCCGCGATTGCCCGCAAAGCATCCGGCTGTCGTAATCCTCCAGGGTCGAGAATTTGGTCATCGACCCCATCACGGGCCAGGCGTCGGCGGCCATCATCTCGTAGAACAGGATCCGCCGCGCCCGTGTCGAGGTATTCAGAGCGGAGCCGTGGACAATGCGCCCGTGATGAATGCTGATCGACCCGGCAGGCCCCATCAGCGGTACCGCATCGGCCATGTCATAGCCGTCCCGTGCCAGGTCCATCGCGCCCACAAAGAAGCCGCTGTCGTGGTGGTCGTGGATCGGGCCCTTGTGGCTGCCGGGAAAGACCATCAGAGGGCCGTTTTCCGCGCCCATGTCGTCCAGGATCACGCCGATCGCCAGCACGTCGTCGTTGGTGTGCGGATAAAAGGCAAAGTCCTGATGCCATTCCACCGCCGCCCCGTGCCCGGCCTCTTTCATGTTCAACTTGGTGGTGTGCAGCCGCAGATCCGGCCCAATCAGATCCCGGGCCGGGGCCAGGATCGTGTCGGAGGTCATGAGGTCGCGGAACACCTCGCTATGGGTATGCGGCAGCTTGATGCGGCGCACGCGCGGGGCGTCGGGGCGGTGGCTGTCTTCCAGGTCCAGCGCGTCGGTGCCCTCGGTCAAGCCGCGCGCCTGCTCGGTGTAGCGGTCGATTTCCGCGTGCAGGGTGGCCAGCTGCGCCGCGCTCAACCGCCGCTCCAGCACAAGATAACCATCGCGGTCGAAGCCGGCCTTTTGCTCTGGGCTCAGGACTTCCATAAGATCACTCCGGTTTCAGAACGTCGAGTTTCGGCAAAGCCGTCGCCGGGTCCGGGCGCTGTCCGGTGTAGGCCTCGAACGAGGCCAGCGCCATGTGTCGGAACAGGTCGAACCCGGTCAGAACCCGCAGGCCAGCGGCCCGCGCTGCCTGGACAAAGGGCGTCTCGGTCGGCGTGTAGACCGCGTCAAAGGCCCAGGCCTGCCCGCCGATCAACGCAGCGTCGAAGGCAGTGCCGCCATAAGGGGCCATGCCCATGGGGGTGCAGTTGACCAGGCCGTCAGCTGCCGCAATCGCGGCCGCCGCGTCGGTTACAGCCCGCGCGCCCGTGCGATGGGCCAGCGCCTCGGCGGCACCTGCGTCGCGGTCCCAGACCAGAACCTCTGTCGCGCCCAAGGCCAGCAAGGCGGGCACCACCGCCCGCGCCACGCCCCCTGCACCGGCCACGGCGACGACGCCCGGCGGGCTGTCCATCCCGGCGGCCCAGGCCCGCAGGAACCCGCTGTAGTCTGTATTGTGCCCGGCCACCGGCGCAAAGGTCAGGGTGTTGGACGCACCCAGATCCTCGGTTCCCGCAACCATCCGGTCCCCCGCCCAGGCGGCAGCATGGGTTTTCCAGGGATGGGTGACCGTCACCCCGGTCCAGCCCTGCAGCCGCAGATCGTCGACCGTGCCGTCAAAATCGAAATCGGGATCGCCCATGGTGTCGATCGCCGTAAAGTCGAGCGTCATCCCATGATCCGCACAGAGCAGACCCAAAGCGCGCGCCAGGCGGGAGTTGCCGATATTCTCGCCGATCAACCCGCAGGTCAGCAGGGTTTGCGCCTGGGGGCGCGAGGGGAGGGGGGCTCTGCCCCCCCGGCCTGCGGCCTTCCCCCCCGAGGTATTTCCGGCCAGAGGAAGACCGGTCAAGCGACGCCCGCCGTCTCTTCGATCCGCAAGATCACCTCCAGCGTGCGGCGCGCGCTTGCGGCGTCCACGACCGGCGTGGCCCGCCCCGCAATGACCTCGGCGAAATGTTCCAGCTGGCGCACCAGCGGAATGCCGTCGGGCGCGTCCTCCTGCGTGGGTTTCGGTTCTTCGTTCCAATGGGCCGCACCGGACCAGACGCGCAGGGACGGGAACTCGATCGCGCCATGGGTGCAGGCGATGCGCAGGCTGTCCTGAGCGGTGTGGGGAATATGGGGGCTTTCGCCCGTGCCCGCCTCGAACCCCCAGGGGGTGGGCGTGGTGTCGGCATAGGCAATGGTCGCGGTCACCCCGCTATCGAACCGCAAAACGGCCCCCCCGCTTTCGGGACGCGCCGCGCCGCGCACCGCATTGGACGCCAGGCCGACCACATCCGTTACCTCGCCGAACAGCCAACGCAGCGTGTCGACGTCGTGGATCAGGTTCTGCTTGATCGGCGCCCCGTCGATCCCCGCCCGCCAATCTACGGCAAAGTAGTCGTCCGGCTTCTTCATCAGCCACATCAGCGAGGCCGCCACCGGTTGCCCCAACCGACCCGAAGCCAGCACCGCCTGCAGCTTGGCCACGCGGGGATGGTGGCGACGATGGTGCCCGACCAGAACCTTGACGCCTGCCGCGTCGGCGGCGGCGATCATGGCATCGGCGTTTTCCAGCGTGTCCGCCACGGGTTTCTCGACCAGAACGTGCCAGCCACGGCGGGCGGCGGCGATGGTCAGGGGCGCGTGGCTGCCCGTGGGCGTGGCCAGAACGATGCCGTCCGCCGCCACGTCGACATCGTCGATGCTGGCGAAACCGGGCACGGTGGGGTGCGCGCGCCGCGCGGGATCCGGGTCGATGATGCCCGCCAGGACCAGGTCCGGATGGGCCTCGATATGGGCTTGATGGCGCGTGCCGATCAGGCCGGTTCCGGCCAGCAAAAGACGGGTCATGCGGACACCTCGAACGTCATGATCTCGCTCACATCACGGCTCCGATTTGCCAGGGCACGAACTCGTAGTCGCCCAATCCCTGCGCCTCTGACTTGGACACCTCGCCCGAGGCGACCCGCAGGAACAGCTCATAGATCTCGCGACCTTTCTGTTCCACGGTGGTCCGGCCTTCCAGGATCTCGCCCGCGTTCACGTCCATGTCTTCGGTCATCCGCCCGTAAAGCGTCGCGTTGGTCGCCACCTTGATCGTCGGTGCCGGTTTGGACCCGAACGCAGAGCCGCGCCCGGTCGTAAAGCAGACCAGCTGACAGCCACCCGCGATCTGGCCCGTGACCGAGGCCGGATCGTAGCCGGGGCTGTCCATGAAGGTGAACCCCGCGGCGCGCACCTGCTCTGCGTATTTGTAAACGCCGGTCAGCGGGCTGGTCCCGCCCTTGGCGGCGGCGCCCAGCGATTTTTCCAGGATTGTGGTCAGGCCACCCTTCTTGTTGCCGGGCGAGGGGTTGTTGTCCATCGAGCCGTGGTTGCGTTCGGTGTAATCCTTCCACCAGTCGATCAGCCCGATCAGACGGTCGCCCACCTCGCGCGTGGCGGCGCGGCGCGTCAGCAGATGTTCGGCCCCGTAAATTTCAGGCGTTTCCGCCAGGACGCCGGTGCCGCCCTGCGCCACCAGCAAGTCGCAGGCATGGCCCAGAGCCGGGTTCGCGGTGACACCTGACCAGGCGTCCGACCCGCCGCATTGCAGCGCGACCTTCAACGCCGAGGCAGGGCAGGGCGTGCGGACCGCCTGATTGGCAATCGGCAGCATGGCGCGCACCTTTTCGACGCCCATCTCGATGGTGCGGCGCAGGCCGGCCACGTTCTGGATGTTCATCGTCTGAAACGTCGGTCCCTGCTTGAGGTCCCAGGCCTCCAGCAGCCAGTCGATCTGGTTCATCTCGCACCCCAGGCCGACCATCAACACGGCGGCATGGTTGGGGTGCTTGGCATAGCCCCACATGACACGCTGCAACGCCTCGAACCCGTCGCCATCAGACGCCATGCCACACCCGGTGCCGTGGACAAAGGCCACGACGCCGTCGACGTTGGGATAGGCGGCCAGTTCCTCGGGGCCGAAGGCGTCGGCGATGCGGCGCGCGGCAGTGGCAGAGCAATTGACCGATGTGACAATCGCCACGTAGTTCCGCGTTCCCACCGAGCCGTTTTCCCGCCGATAGCCCAGGAATGTGTCGCCTGTCGCGGGCGCCACGGGCCGCAGGTCGGTTCCGAATTCATACTCCACATCGGTGGCGGCAAAGGCGCAGTTCTGTGTATGGACATGGTCGCCCGGCGCGATCTGCGCCGAGGCGTAGCCGATGATCTGACCGTATTTCAGGATCGGCGCGCCCGGTGCGATGGCAGCCGTCGCGATCTTGTGCCCCGACGGGACAAGGCCGGTGGTCACAGTGTTTTCTATGACGTGGGCTGCCGGCAGGGCGCGGATGGCGGTCACGACGTTGTCGCTGGGGTCGAGGCGGACGAAATCAGTCATTCAGGTCTCAGGTCAGAGGGGCGCGTTGCTGTGGCTCCGCGCAGGTGGTTCGGGCGACGGGGCCGGATCGGATGTCGGCTCAGGCGCAATTCGGGCTGGCAGAGGTCCAGCGGTGGATCGGAACATGCGGGCCCCCGGCACAGGCGATGCGTGCCGCGACCCAGCTTTCGCGCCATGCGCGTGCGTCCCGCAGCTCCTTGCTGCGATCGGCAGAGCGGGCGATGAAATCGGGAAAATGCGCGCGGCCCGTGGGCTGCCCCGTGGTTTGATACCTCAGGTCAAAGGACCAGCGAAACCCCTCTGTCGTGTTGTCGAGCGAGGCATGCGGGATCATCGGGTGCAGCAGCAGAATGTCCCCCGCCTTCACAGGCAGCGCCACCGCGCGATCCGCGTCGAGAAAGCTGTCGGGGATGGCCGTCTGGCGAAGCGGGCAGTGCGGCAGCATCCCCTGCGGGCCATCGAATGGCTGCACGATCAGACAGCCGTTTTCCTCGGTCGCGTCGGTCATCGCGATCCAGACGGTGACCATCGTGGTTTCGTCGGCCTCGGCGTGGGCCACGCCGCGATCCTGATGCCAGGCCGTCCCGCCCA
Source organism: Jannaschia sp. M317 (assembly GCF_025141175.1). NCBI lineage: Bacteria > Pseudomonadati > Pseudomonadota > Alphaproteobacteria > Rhodobacterales > Roseobacteraceae > Jannaschia > Jannaschia sp. M317. The sequence goes on from NZ_CP081155.1 coordinate 2,144,626, forward strand.
CATGCGCGCGCGCCTCACCGGGGGCCAATTGCCGCGCGGGCGGTTTGATGCGGACGTGTTGAATGGGGGTAGAGGTGATTTCCGGGCCCACGATCCCTTCGACCACATCCAGCAACGCCGGGTCGGTCATCATGTCGAAAACGGCGGGGCCTGCGTGAAACGGTGTGGCTGCGGTGATTTCCTCACCGGGCAGCGAAATATCGAGAGGTTGGAACCAGTCCACTCCGGCCAGATGCGCGGCGCGAAGATCCGCAAAGAAGTTCCCGGTCCGCGGGATCCCCCAACGGGGGCAAAGCGTGTCGAGCAGCCCGTCATATTCCGCCATGACGGTGGCGCGACGGTCGGGGGACAGCACGTCCTTGACCACAAGGTAGCCGCGGCGATGGAACGTCTCGACCTGGGTCTTCGTCAATGCCATCGCTGCCCCCTCCCGGTTTGCGGTGGGGCGGGTTTCCCCGCCCCACAAGGCTAGTCTAGCAGAACTTCGATGATCGGCGGATAGATCAGCAACACCGACAACGCGAGGATCTGGATGCAGATGAACGGCAGGAACCCGCGGAAGATGTCCGTCAGCGAGATATGCGGCGGGCAGACCGACTTCAGGTAGAAGGCGGCGGGCCCAAAGGGCGGCGACAGGAAACTGACCTGCATGTTCATGCAGAACAACACCCCGAACCAGACCGCCAGGTTCTTCGGCTCCACGTGACCCAGCAGGCCGATCTCTTCGATGGGCAGACGCTGCACGATGGGCAGGAACACCGGGATGATCAGCAGCACGATGCCGACCCAGTCCATGAAGGCACCCATGATCAGCAGGATCAGCATCATGACCAGCAGAATGCCCATGGTTGGCAAATCCGCACTGGTGATGATGTTGGCCACATAGGTGGGCCCACCCGCGATGGTATAGGCCCCGGCCAACGTCGCCGCGCCGATGGTCACCCAGATGATGGTGCCCGTCGATTTCAGCGTCCGCATCAGGCTGTCCCAGACCAGCTCCACCGAGGCTTCGCCCCGGAACAGAGAGATGAGGAACACCGCAACCACGCCCATGCCGGCCGCCTCGGTGATGCCCGAGATGCCGCCGTAGATGGACCCCATGACCACGCCGATCACGACGATGGGCGCCACCAGGCCCTTGCCCATGGCCCAGCCGGTTTTCGCCCGGGACGGTTTGAACACCAGGTAGATCAACGCCATGGCCACGACAAAGGCGATGCCAAAGACCCAGACGTGATGCGGTTGGCCCAGGCTGATGGGATCGACGTTTTCGATCACCGCGTTCTGGCCCGTGACGGTGAAGAACAGCGCCCGCACGAACAGGGCGGCCGAAAAACCGGCGACCAGGATCGACAGGAACGCGCCGAACAGCATCGCCTTTTCGCCTGTTTCAGGCTCTCCGGGCTTCGGCTCGGGCAGGGGGGCCAGGGCCGGGTTCATCTGCGTGCGCACGATGATGTAGATGATGATGAAGCTGGCCAGCATGAAACCGGGCACAAAGGCCGCCGTGAACAGCGCCTTGATCGAGGTTTCGGTGATCAGGCCAAAGATGATCAGCACGATCGACGGCGGGATCATCGTGCCCAGGCTGCCCGAGGCACAGATGGTGCCGATGGCCAGGTTCTGGTCATAGCCAAGGCGCAGCATCTGCGGCAGGGCGATCAGGCCCAGCAGGACGACTTCGCCGCCGATGATCCCCGACATCGCCGCCATGATGACGGCCATGATCGAGGTCACGACCGCGATCCCGCCGCGCATCCGGTTCATCCAGACGTTCAGCGAGGTATACATGTCCTTTGCGATGCCGGACCGTTCCAGCAAGGCGGCCATGAAGATGAACAGCGGGATGGAGATCAGGACATAGTCCGTCAAAAGCCCGTATATCTTCTGTGCCAGGATGTTCAGCGGCCCAGAGCCGAAGCGTCCGGTCAGGATGCCCTCCCCGAACTCCCAGGGTGCCGTCAGCAGGTTCGGCTCAAATTTCATGACCAGCACGAGCACGGCGAGCACGGCCGAGGCCATCCCCAACGGCATGCCAATCGCAAGCAGCAGCATCAGCGCGATCAGCAAGACCAGCGAGATTGTTCCGACGTCCATTGTCCCCTCCGAAGGTGCCCCGTTTCGGGGTCTGTCCTTATGACGCGCCGGGCAGGTGGCCCGGCGGTAAATCAGTCTTCTGCAACCTGACGGCGCAGTCGCTCCAGCTCTTCCTGGTCAATGTCGTCGGCGGCGGAATGCACCACCGGTTCCAGGTTCCAGTCGCGGATCAGGTTTGCGATGGCCTGCACGGCCACGAGCGTGACGATGATCAGGATCGTCGGCTTCAGCGTCGCCGGGATCGGCGGGTCGAAGGCGGTGCCGAACGTCTCCCACCGCATGAATTTCGCATAGGCTTCGCCAAATCCGCCGTAGAACAGCGCAAAGGAAAAGACGACGATCAGCGCGGTCGAAATCACGTCGCAGGTCCGCTGCATCCAGCGCGGCATCACGTCATACAGCAGGAAGATGCGGATGTGGCTGCGTTGCTGCATGGCATAAAGACCCGACAGCACGAAAACGAACCCGGCCAGCCAAAGCGACATCTCGTTGGCCCAAAGCGTCGGGCGCTCGAACACGTAGCGCAGCACGACTTCGTAGACCATCACGCAGACCAGCGTCAGGATCAGCAGCATGGTGACCCGACCGATGAAGACCGAGATCCGGTCGAACAGGCCCCAATCCTCCCATTCGGAGGGGGCGCGGCGGACCGTCTTGATGCCCAGGATCAGGAACCCGATGGTGCCCACGACCGAAAGCCAGTCGAAAATGTTGATTTCACCGTAGCGTCGCGCGAGCGCGTCAACCGCAGGGCCGGCCTCGCGGAACGTCATCAGAAACGCAGGTCCGTTCCAGGTCATCCAGGCAAAGCAGCCGGCAAAAAGGATCGGGACGATCCACTCGATCGGTGTGGGCTTGTAGACCACGGGCCCGGCATCGCCGATGGTCTCGACCGGGGTCGGGGAGGGCGTGTCAGCCATCGTGGCTCTCCGTACTGTCGCGCGAAAAAAAGGGGGCAACCCGAATCGGGCCGCCCAAAAGGTGGCGACGGCCCGAAAGCCGTCGCCAGTAGGTCAGATCACTCGGACACGAGGCCCAGCTGACGCAGGTAGGTCAGGTGGCTCTCGACCAGGGCCTCGGCTTCGGGCGTGGTCGCGAACTCGGGCCAGGTTGCCTGAGCGGCGGCACGGAACTCAGCCATGTCCTCGGCACCCCACTGCGAAAGGGTCACACCATCGGCGCGCAGCTGAGCGGCGGCTTCGGCGTTCTTCTTCTCGAAGGTCAGCGCGGTCTGCAGCGCGAGGCTTTCCATCGCGGTCGACATGATCGCGCGGTGATGCTCGGGCATGCCGTCCCAGACGGCCTTGTTGCACGCCAGGTGATCCGACGGCATCGAGTGGAAGCCGGGGAAGTTGGCGAACTTGGCGATGTCATACAGACCCAGGCCCACGTTGTTGGCCAGGCCCGAGGCGTCGGCGCCGTCGATGATGCCGGTTTCCAGCGCGGTGAAGATCTCGGTGAAGTCCATCACGATGGGCGTGGCGCCCAGCTTTTCAAAGATCTTGGTTTCCATGCCCGGGGGCGAACGGAATTTCCAATCCTTCAGGTCACCGATGCCGGCGATCGGCTTGGTCGAGGCAAAGCTCTCCTGGCCGTAAACCCACCAGCCGATCAGCTGCATGTCATAGGCGTTGTACAGTTCCTGCGCGGCGGCCAGGCCGTCACCGTAATACAGCCACGACAGCTGCTGATAGGGGGTGTCATAGCCGCCCATGATGTCGCCGACGAACTGGAACGCGGGGTTCTTGCCGGTCTGGTAGCCACCACCGGTCATGTCGCAGTCCAGGATGCCCGTGGCCGCGGCGTCGAAGGTTTCGACCGATTTCACGACGGAGGACGAGAAGAACGCCTCGATGTTGATCTCGCCGTTGGACATCAACTCGACCTTGTCGAAGAAGTCCTGTGCAAGGCGGCCGGATTCGGTTTCCGGGGCATAGTGCGTCTGGATGCGCAGCGTGGTCGTGGCATGGCCGTCCGCCATGGCGACAGGTGCAGTCAGCGCGGTGGTCGCGGCGGCAAATGCCGCCAACGTGAGCGTTTTCATGAGGTCTCTCCCTGTGTTCCCTACCCCCCAGAACCCGTTTCAGGGCCTCCTCCGAGAGGGCATGGCCGAACCCTAACGAGGATTCTTCGGCGCGCAAACAAAAAAGTGAAATTTCTGGACAGGGCGGAATTTTAGGTGAATATCAAAATTCGGGAGGACGGCACAATGAAAGAGGGACGCATAGAAACCCCTGATATCTATGAGGATCTACAGCATAAGCTCATGACTGCCGCCTTTGAGCCGGGTTCGAAGCTGAAGCCTTCGACACTTCAGCACGAATATGGCTGCTCTGCCAACACGGTGCGCGATGTCCTGCTACAGCTGTCCAAAGTCGGCCTGGTGGAGTTCGAAATCCAGAGGGGATTCCGGGCCCGTCACGCGTCCAAGGCGCGGTTGCACGACATTTGTCGGTTTCGCATCGTGCTGGAACAGGAAGGGGCCGTTGCCTCCATGCGCAATGGCGGCCTCGCCTGGGAGGCGAGGCTGGCCGCAGCCCACCACAGTCTCAGCCATATCGAGACGCAAATCGCCCGCGCCCCCTCTGCCGAGCCGTTTGTCGCGCTCTGGTCCGAGGCCGAGCAGACCTTTCATCAGACCCTGATCAGCGAATGCCGAATCCCGCCGCTGATCGAAACCTTTGACGCCGTCTACAAGCAGTTCCGCCAGCAGATGGTCGCCGCGACCGATTTCACGCCGGGCTATTTCAACCCGATCATCCGCGAACATCAGGCGATTCTCGACGCCGCCCTGTCGGGAAACGAAGATGCCCTGCGGCAGGCGGTACGCGACCACCAAAACCGAAACCTGACCTAGGTGCGCCCGTTGCGCGCCAACAGTTCCAGGAACAGGGCGGAATGGTCCATGTCGCCGCCATCCATGGCGTCACGCAGATGTTTGAACCGGTCATTCACCGCCGTTACCGTCGGCAATTCCAGTCCCAGGCCCGCGGCCTCGCCCAGCACGTTGTCCAGGTCCTTGATCTGGAACTTGGTCAGCCCGCCGGGCACGAAATTCCGCTCGCTCATGCGCGCGCCGTGCTGTTGCAGGATGACGCTGTCGGCGAACCCGCCCTTCAGCGCGCGGCGCACCGCGCCCGGGTCGGCCCCGCCCGCCTCCAGCAGCAGCATCGCTTCGGCCACGGCACCGATGGTGCAGGCGACGATCGCCTGGTTGGCCAGCTTCGCCAATTGTCCTGCGCCGACGGGCCCCACGTGCACGGGCCGTCCCAGGTTCGCCAACACGCTTTCGACCGCGGCAAAGGTCGCAGCCTCGCCGCCCGCCATGATCGCCAGGGTGGCGCCCTCGGCCCCCTTGGTGCCGCCCGATACCGGCGCATCGACGTACCCGAACCCGCCCTCGGCAAATCGCGCGGCATGGGCGCGCGCCTCTTCCGGTTTGATCGACCCCATCTCGACCCAGACCGCGCCTTCGGCAAAGGCATCCATGGCCGCGACCTGCACCGCGTCCGACGCGGGCCCGTCCGACAGCATGGAAATCACGATCGGCGCGCCGCGTACCGCGTCCACCGGCGTTTCCGCGACCACGGCCCCGTCAATCGCACGCGCCTTGTCCAGCGACCGGTTCCAGACGGTGACGTCGTGGCCCGCCGCGATCAGGTTGCGGGCCATCGGCGCGCCCATCAGGCCGGTGCCGAGCAGGGTGAGTTTGGTCATGACGCTCTCCAGTGTTTGCGCTGACACTAGGAACCCGCTACGCCGAATTGCAAGGACTGGGAGGACGTCATGACAGACAGATTGAAGGGCAAGCGCGCGCTGATCACCGCCGCGGGCCAGGGCATCGGCCGTGCCACCGCCGAGATGTTCATCGCCGAAGGGGCCGAGGTTTTCGCCACCGACGTGAACGCCGATCTGCTGACGGGGCTGGACTGCGAAACCCATGCGCTCGACGTCCGCGACGATGCCAGCGTGGCAAAGGGCATCGCGCGCGCGCAACCCAACGTGTTGTTCAACTGCGCCGGGTTCGTCCACCACGGCACCATCCTCGACACGACCGATGCCGATTGGGATTTCGGATTCGACCTCAACGTCCGGTCCATGCTGCGCACGATCCAGGCCGCGCTGCCGATCATGCTGGAACAGGGGGGCGGGTCGATCATCAACATGTCCTCCGCGCTCGGCTCGATCATCGGGGGGCCGAACCGCTTCGTCTATGGTGCGACCAAGGCCGCGGTGATCGGCATCACGAAATCGGTGGCCATCGATTACATCAAACAGGGCATCCGCTGTAACGCGATCTGTCCGGGCACCGTTGAATCTCCGTCCTGGCACGACCGCGTGCGCGCCCTTGGCGAACAACTCGGCAGCCAGGAAGAAGCGATGAAGCAGTTCGTCGCCCGCCAACCCATGGGGCGCGTCGCGAAGGCCACCGAAATCGCAGCCCTCGCCACCTATCTCGCCTCTGACGAAAGCGCGTTCACCACCGGCCATCCGCACATCATTGATGGCGGCTGGTCGGGCCAGTAATTTCCCCCAAACCGTGAATACCGCTGCTGCGGTTTCCCCCATAACGTGAAAAAGGCCCAATCCGGCATGACCAAGCTCCGCTCCCGCCAATGGTTCAACAACCCCGACAACCGCGAGATGACCGCCCTCTACCTGGAGCGGTATCTGAACTACGGGATCACCCGAGAAGAGCTTCAGTCCGACAAGCCGATCATCGCAATCGCCCAGACCGGATCTGACCTAAGCCCCTGTAATCGCCACCATCTGGAGCTGGAAAAACGCGTGCGCGACGGCATCATCGCCGCCGGTGGTGTGCCGATGCAGGTGCCGGTTCACCCGATCCAGGAAACCGGCAAGCGCCCGACCGCGTCGCTGGACCGCAACCTGGCCTACCTGTCGCTGTCCGAGACGCTTTACGGCTATCCCCTTGATGGCGTTGTCCTAATGATCGGGTGCGACAAGACCACGCCCGCGCTTTTGATGGCCGCCGCCACCGTCAATATCCCCGCCATCGCCCTGTCCGTCGGCCCGATGCTGAACGGTTGGTTCAAGGGTGAACGCACCGGGTCCGGCACCATCGTCTGGAAGGCCCGCGAGATGCACGCCGCAGGCGAGATCGACGACGATGGTTTCATGGATATCGTAGCGTCTTCAACGCCTTCGGTCGGTTACTGCAACACGATGGGCACCGCCACGACGATGAACTCGCTGGCCGAAGCGCTTGGCATGCAGCTGCCCGGTTCCGCCGCGATCCCGGCCCCGTATCGCCAGCGCGGTCACATCAGCTATCACACTGGTCAGCGCATCGTCGAAATGGTCCATGAGGACCTGAAGCCGTCCGACATCATGACCCGCGAAGCCTTTGAAAACGCTATCGTTATCAACTCTGCGATCGGGGGGTCCACCAACGCGCCGATCCACCTGAACGGCATCGCGCGGCACATGGGTGTGCCGCTCGACAATGACGACTGGCAGGCGCTCGGCCATGACATTCCGCTGCTGACCAACCTGCAACCGGCGGGCAAGTACCTGGGCGAGGATTACTACCACGCAGGCGGCGTCCCCGCCGTCACCGGTCAACTGATCGCGGCCGGGATGCTGCCGCATCCGGGTGCGATGACTGCAAACGGCAAGACCATGGGCGAGAACTGCGAGGGCAAAACCTCGGAGCTGCCCGACGTGATCAAACCGATCACCGAGCCGATGTTGCAGGCCGCCGGTTTCCTGAACCTCAAGGGCAACCTGTTCGACAGCGCGATCATGAAAACCTCCGTCATCTCCAAGGAATTCCGGGACCGCTACCTGTCCAACCCCGACGATCCAGAGGCCTTCGAAGGGCGCGCCATCGTGTTCGACGGGCCCGAGGATTTTCACGCGAAGATCGACGACGAAACCCTTGATATCGATGAACATTGCATTCTCATCATGCGCGGTGCCGGGCCCATCGGCTACCCCGGCGCGGCAGAGGTCGTGAACATGCGCCCGCCGTCATACCTTTTGAAAAAGGGGATCCACGCGCTGCCTTGCATCGGTGACGGGCGCCAATCCGGCACCTCCGGCTCTCCTTCGATCCTGAACGCCTCGCCCGAGGCGGCGGCCGGGGGCGGGCTGGCGCTGGTGCAGACCGGCGACCGCCTGCGCATCGATCTGGCAAAGGGCACCGCCGACATGCTGGTGGAAGAGGCCACCTTGGCTGAACGCCGTCAGGCCCTGCCACCGCGCCCCTTTACCCCCGAAAGCCAGACCCCCTGGCAGGAAATCTTCCGCGACCGGGTCGAGCCGCTGTCCAAGGGCATGACCCTGCGCGGGGCCGATGCCTATCGCAACGTGGCGGGCAAGGGCCTGCCGCGCGACAATCACTGAATTACAGGGAGTTACAGCATGAAGCTCGTCCGCTTTGGAGAGCCGGGGGCCGAGAAGCCCGGCCTGATCGACCACAACGGCGACCTGCGTGATTTGTCCGCGCAGGTCGAGGATATCGCCGGATCCACCCTGTCTGACCTGACGCTCGACACGCTGCGCACGCTCGATCCGATGAGCCTGCCCAAGGTCGACCGCCCGGTCCGCTTTGGTCCCTGCGTGGGCCAGATCGGCAAGTTCCTGTGCATCGGCCTCAACTACTCCGACCACGCCGCCGAGGCAGGGATGGCCATCCCGGAGCATCCCATCCTGTTCCACAAGGCGACCTCTGCCGTGGTTGGGCCCGATGACATCGTCAGCCTGCCGCGTGGGTCGCAGAAATCCGACTGGGAGGTGGAGCTGGGCGTCGTCATCGGCACTGCCTGCAAATACGTCACCGAGGCCGAGGCACTGGATCACGTTGCCGGCTACTGCGTCGTCAACGACGTCTCCGAGCGCAGTTTTCAGTTGGAATTGACGGGTCAGTGGACCAAGGGCAAGGGATGCGACACCTTCGGGCCAACCGGCCCCTGGCTGGTCACCCGCGATGAGGTGGGCGACCCGCAGAACCTGGCCATGTCGCTGGACGTGAACGGCAAGCGGATGCAGACCGGGAACACATCGACGATGATCTTCACCGTGGCCCAGATCATCAGCCACCTCAGCCAGTTGATGACCCTGCACCCCGGCGACGTGATTTCGACCGGCACACCGCCGGGCGTCGGCATGGGCATGAAGCCGGAGCCGGTCTTTCTGAAGGCGGGCGACGTGATGGAGTTGGAAATAGAGGGCCTCGGCCGTCAGCGCCAGGAAGTGACAGAAGATGCCTAAGCCAAGATTGCTGCAGATCGGCACGATCACCGACCGGATGCGTGACGCCTTGGTGCCGCATTTCGATATCGACCTTTTGTTCGAGCAGGAGGATCGCGGCGCATTCCTCATGGAACACGGGCCGGACATCCAGGCTGTCCTGACCGATGGCCATTACGGCGTGCCCGAAGATGTGGCCGTGGCACTGAGCGACCTGAAGGTCGTCAGCAGCTATGGCGTCGGCTACGACAACATCGACACCAATGCGATGGCGACGCGCGGGGTCAAGGTCTGCCATACGCCCGATGTTCTGAATGACGAGGTGGCCAATACCTTCGTGATGCTGTGGCTCGCCGTGTCCCGCAGCTTGCTGGCCGCCGACGCCCACGCCCGCTCTGGCGCGTGGGAGCAGGAGGGCGCGTTCCCGTTGACGCATTCGGTGCAGAACCGCCGTGTGGGCATCCTGGGCCTGGGCCGGATCGGCCAGACCATCGCCGACCGCTGCGCCGCCTTCGGGGCCGAGATCCACTACCACACCCGCAGCCCCAAGGACGTGCCCTATACCTACCACGACAGCGCGGTGGCCTGCGCCTCTGCGGTCGAGGTGCTGGTCGCGATCACACCGGGCGGGGCCTCGACGAAGCATATGGTCAACGCAGAGGTTTTGAGCGCGCTCGGCCCTGAGGGTCTGTTCTTCAACGTCGCGCGCGGCTCCGTCGTGGACGAGGCCGCCTTGGTCGAGGCGCTGTCGAACGGGACCATCGCGGGGGCAGGCCTGGATGTCTTCGAGGAAGAGCCGAAGATCTCTGACGGGTTGAAGACCATGGACAACGTCGTGCTCACGCCGCACGTCGCATCGGCCACCGTCGAGACGCGGCAGGCGATGGGCGACCTCGTGGTCGAGAACCTGACCCAATGGCTCTCGGACGGGACGGTCAGGACGCCCGTGCCGGAATGCCGCCACCTCTGACCTTCGCGCGCGCGTTCACCCGCCATTAAGGTTAACGCGCGCCCTGGTTTCTTCTCGGCAAAAATACCTCCGGGGTCCGGGGCAGAGCCCCGGTCCGACGGACCGCCCGGCGATCCGCCGGCCAGATTGGACCAGACCTCACACCATGCGGCCCGGCATCGCGCCGATCCGCGTGGCCAGTTGATCGACCCCCTCCGCCACTTGCGGACGGATAGGCCCGTTGCGGGGCGCGTCGCGCAGCGTGGTAAACAGGTGGTCGGGCGGGTTGCGCCCGCGAGAGTTTCCGTCAAACCGGATTGCGCGCAGAACGGCCTCGGCCTCTGATGGCAGACGATCCGGGATTTCCTGCCCCGAGGCGATTGCCCAGTTCCCGGCCCAGAGGCGCCCGACCGACCAGGGGTTATAGCCACCACCGCCCAGCACCAGAATACGCGAGGCCAGCGGCAGAAGGGCGCGCAGCACGTCCCAATGGGCATTGTTCGACAGGGACAGGCGGGACAGCGGGTCTTCGTCAACCGCATCGGCCCCGCATTGCAGCACCAGTGCATCGGGTGCGAATGCCTCTACCGCAGGGCGGATCAGCCGGTCCCGGGCCTGCGCGAATTCCGTATCGTTCAACCCGCGCGGCAGTGGCAGGTTGAAGGTCTGGCCGATGCCCGCGTCTGTCAGCAGCCCGGTAAAGGGCCAACGCCGTTCTTCATGGGTAGAGATCAGCAGGACGTCGGGATCGTCCCGGAACGCGTATTCCACCCCGTCCATGTGATGGGCGTCGATATCGACATATGCCACGCGTTGCGCGCCAGCCCGGCGCAGCGACAGGATGCCCAACACCGCGTCATTGAGATAGCAAAATCCCGAGGCCCGATCCGGCATCCCGTGATGCGTGCCCCCGCCCGGATTGTGGATCACGCCCCCATCCGCCAGCAATTCGCCGGCCAGCAAGGATGCACCCGCCCCGGTGGCCGGGCGGCGATAGACCTCTGGGTAGATCGGGTTGGAAACCGTGCCCAGCCCGTGACGGTCGCGTGTGGGGGCATCCACCTGGCCCTCTGTCTCGGCGCGGACGAGGGCCGCGACATAGGCGGGCGTGTGCCAAGCGGTCAGGGCCGCGGGCTTTGCGCGGGGGGACACGCGGAATCGGTCGGGCGGCAGCCAGCCCAGGACGCGGGCAAGGTCCATGACGGTCGACACGCGGGGCACGCGCAGGGGGTGCCATTTGCCGTAGCTCGACCCGCGATAGATCTCGGAGCCGAGGAACAACGGGCCTTGCAGCGTCACTCCGGCAGGACCGCTTCGATGGCGCGGATCATGCGGCGGCCGAGCGGGGCAACATGACTGCCTTCGAACGTGACCAGGGTTCCCTCGGGGTCCAGAAGGGCCTTGGAAAAGTTCCACCGAGGGACTGCGCCCTGTTCGGCCAGCCAACCATAGAAGGGGTGCGCGTCCGGTCCCGTCACCGGGGTGATTGTGGTCATCGGCAAGGTCAGCCCATAGGACACCTCGCAGAATTCGGCCACCGCGTCTTCGTCCTCCAACTCCTGCGCGAAGCTGTCGGAGGGGACGGCCAGCACGGTCAGACCCCGGTCGCCATACCGATCCTGCAGGGTCTGCAGGCCCGCGTATTGATCGGTAAAGGCACAAAGAGAGGCCGTGTTCACCACCAGCACCGCGCGGCCACGCCAGGCGTCCAGATCGTGCACGCCCCCCTCCAACGCTTCGAACTCAAAGGCGGCGGACGGGGTGGCAAGGGCGAGGGTCAGGGCGAGCGTGCGAAGCATGGGGCAAGGGTAGCGGTGGGCGGATCGGCTTCAACCCCCGTTGCGAAGGCGCGGAAAGGGTTTAGATTGGGTGCGACCCTGAAGGACGCGCTGATGATCCGCTACTCCCTCCGCTGCAAGGACGGCCATGGCTTTGAAAGCTGGTTCCAGTCCGCCGACGCCTTCGACACGTTGTCTGCGCGCGGTCTGGTGTCCTGCGCGACCTGCGGCTCTACCGAGGTCGAAAAGGCGTTGATGGCCCCCAAGGTCCAGGCCAAACCGCTATCGGCACCCGTCACCGAGGTCGAAAGGAAAATCGCCGCCCTGCGCGCCAAGGTCGAGGCCGAGGCGACCTATGTCGGCAATCGGTTCGCCGAAGAGGCACGCGCCATCCATGAGACGGGCGGCGACAAGCCAATCTGGGGCGAAGCCAATGCGACCGAGGCAAAGGCCCTGATCGAAGACGGCATTCCCGTTGCGCCCTTGCCGTTCCTGCCCAAGCAAAAGGCAAACTGATGCGCGCCCTGATCACGGGTGCCGGGCGCGGGATCGGTGCCGCCCTTATGGCCGAAGGCCGGGGGCGGGGGCATGAGGTTCTTGGCACCGTGCGATCAGGCGACGGGATTCAGCTGGAGGTGACCGACCCCGCCGCGCAGGCGCGCGCGGCAGGCGCGGTTGGGGCCATCGACCTGCTGGTGTGCAATGCGGGCGTTCTGCTGGACCGGGACGCGGGGGTGCGCGACCTGTCTGTGGAGGATTTGCGCCAGACGCTGGACGTCAACGTCACGGGTGTTTTCCTGACGGTGCAGGCACAGCTTGCCAACCTGTCGCGAGGGGGGCGGATCGCGATCATTTCATCGCAGATGGGGTCGTCGACCCAGGCCACGGGCCGCACCATGGCCTACCGCGTGTCCAAGGCGGCGGCCCTCAACCTTGGGCTCAACCTGGCCAGCGCGCTCAGGTCCGAAGGGATCGCCGTGGGGATCTACCATCCGGGATGGGTGCGCACCGATATGGGGGGCAGCGCCGCCGCAGTCGGTGCCGAGGATGCGGCGCGTGGCCTGTGGGACCGGTTCGAAAGGCTTGATCAAAGCACCAGCGGCTGTTTCGAGACGTTTGATGGCCAGACCCATCCGATTTGACCTGACGCGACGGGCCGTTCTGGGCGCGGGGGCGGCGCTGTTTGCGGGGCCGGGCAGGGCGCAGGTCGCCCCGTTGTCCGTCTTTGCCGCCGCCAGCCTCAAGCCAGCCCTGGACGAGATCGCGACGGATTGGGACGGGCCGGTGGCCCTGTCCTACGGCGGTTCGGGCACGGTCGCGCGGCAGGTGGCATCGGGGGCACCGGCGGATCTGGTCGTGCTGGCGGCCACGGACTGGATGGATTGGTTGGGGGGACAAGGCGCGCTTGCCGGGTCGGTTCAGGCCGTCGCGGGCAATCGGTTGGTTCTGGCGGGCCCTCCGGGGGCTGCGGCGCTGACGCTGACTGGTGCGGGTATCGCCGCGCGCCTGGGGCCCGCGGGCCGGTTCGCCATGGGGGATCCGATATCGGTCCCTGCGGGGCGATATGGTCAGCAGGCCTTGGAAACCCTCGGCCTCTGGTCCGATTTGCGTCGCCGGGCCATCCTGGCCGAAAACGTGCGCGCGGCGCTGGCCTATGTGGCGCGTGGCGACGTGGATCTGGGGCTTGTATACCGGTCCGACGTTCGAGGCACGGGCGCGGTCGAGGTCGCGGCGGTCCCGACCAATACGCATCAGCCCATCATCTATCCTGCCGCCATCGTCCGGGGTGCCTCACCACAGGCCGGGGCCTTTCTGGCGCATCTGCGCGCCGCCACTCCGGTGTTTGTGCGTCACGGCTTTGACCCGGTCCCTGCCGCATGATCGACCTGCCCCCCGAAGCCTGGGACGCTTTGCGCCTGTCGCTGCGCGTGTCGACCGTGGCCACCTTGCTTAGCCTGCCTTTGGCGCTGTGGGTGGCCCATGTGCTGGCGCGAGGGCGGTTCCGGGGCAGGGGATTGCTGGATGCGGTCGTCCATCTGCCTTTGGTCCTGCCGCCCGTGGTGACGGGCTATGCGCTGCTGTTGCTGTTTTCGCGCACGGGGCCGGTCGGGGCGCTGTTGGAGCCGCTGGGCCTGGGCCTCGCCTTTCGCTGGACCGGAGCGGCGCTGGCGGCGGCGGTCATGGGATTTCCGCTGATGGTGCGCGCGATCCGTCTGGCCATAGAGGCGGTCGACCCGAAGTTGGAGGAGGCCGCCGCAACGCTGGGTGCGTCCCCCGCGCGGGTCTGGGTGACGGTGACGCTGCCATTGATCGCGCCGGGCATCCTGGCGGGTATGACGCTGGGCTTTGCCAAGGCGTTTGGCGAATTTGGTGCGACGATCACCTTCGTGGCCTCGATCCCTGGCGAGACGCGCACCTTGCCGTCGGCCATCTATGCCTTCCTTCAGGTTCCGGGTGCCGACGCGCCCTTGCGCGGGCTGGTCCTGATCGCCGTGGCCGTTGCAATAGGCGCGGTGCTGGTGTCGAACTGGCTGGCTCCGCGGGTCGCCGCGCGCGTGGCGGGGCGCTGATGCTGGAATTGTCGATCACACGGCGCGCGGGCGATTTCACGTTGGACGTTGCATTGCAGGCGGGCCCCGGCGTGACCGCGTTGTTCGGGCCGTCGGGTGCGGGCAAGACCACTTTGGCGCGCTGTGTCGCGGGATTGGTGGTGCCGGACACCGGACGGATCGCCCTGGGCGGAGAGGTTCTGTTCGACACCGGTACGTCAGTCCCGGTGCATCGGCGCGGCATCGGCTACGTCTTTCAGGAACCGCGACTGTTCCCGCATTTGGATGTACGGGGAAACTTGGTGTACGGCGCGGCGCGGGGGACCGACCCCGGCGCGGTGGCCGAGATGCTGGATATCACGGCCCTGTTGCCCCGCCGACCTGCGGGCTTGTCCGGAGGAGAGGCCGCGCGTGTCGCCATCGGCCGCGCCCTGTTGCGGCACCCGCGCCTGTTGATCCTGGACGAACCCTTGGCCGCGCTGGACGCTCGGTTGCGGGGGGCGATCCTGCCCTATCTGGAACGGGTACGGGACGGCGGGGTGCCGATCCTTTACATCTCGCACGCAATCGAAGAAGTCGCGCGCCTGGCCACGACACTTGTCCTGATGCGGGATGGGCGTGTGACGCGGGCGGGGGCCGTGGGCGATCTGCTGGCGGATCCTGAGGTGGCGGCCATGCTGGGCCCGTCCCAGGCCGGGGCCATGGTCGAAGGGCGTGTGGCCGGGCAGGCGGATGGGCTGGCGGCGGTGGAAACCCCGCTGGGTGTCTTGCGGGTGGCGGGGGTGCAAGCGGTCGCAGGCACCTCGGTTCGTATCCGCATCCGTGCCGAAGACGTCTTGATCGCGACCGCCGCGCCCACGGGGCTGTCGGCGCGCAACGTCCTGCCGGTCACGATCGCATCGGTTCACAGGGGCGGCGGGCCGGGCGCAATGTTGCGGCTGGAGGCAGGGGGCGGCGCACTGCTTTCGCGGGTCACGCTGCAGGCGGTGGCGGAATTGGGCCTGGTGCCCGGTCGCCAAGTCTGGGCCGTTCTCAAGACCAGCGGCGTGGCGCGGATGGACGTCGGCGGCTGAGACAGTCTGATCCGGTTCGCACGCCTTGTGGTCCCGCGGGCGGGAACGACCTTAGCCATTCTCCACCTCCGGAGGTGCCTGAGGACCCGAGACACGAAAGGATCAGGCCCTGATCCGCCGCAGGGCGTGGCGCAGACGCTGTTCCAGGGCGCGGCGTTCGTCGGGCGTCAGGAAGGCCCCGATTTCGACCTCGCGCGGGCCGCCCGACAGGGTCAGGTAATCTTCGATGACGCCAACCTTGTCGTGCCGTTCTACCCGGACCCAATAGGGGTTGGCCGCCCAATCGCGTTCCGATCCGTCGGGATCGCGGCGGGTCAGGGTCGCCGTGTCGGACGTCATCTCGAACCGCTCAAGGATGTCGCGGTCGCGCCAGCTGCGTTTGAGACCAAACCACAGAAGCGCGAGCGCCCCCATCACGAAAGGCAGAACCCCCCAAAGCGCGGCGGTCCCGACAAGACCGACAAGCGGGATCATCAGCATGCCGAAGGTCGCGCCAATCATTATGACGAACCCGCCGGGCGACAACGACTGATGGGGCCGCAGCTCCAGGGCGAGGCGCACATGTGCAGAGGCCCCGGACTTTGCCGGGGCCTCTGTCGTGTCGGTGATGACCGTAATCGGCATCAGTGTCCCGGCTGCTTGTCCCACATGTCGCGGGTCGGCAGCTGCTCGAAGGTGTGCTCCGGCGGAGGGTTGGGCAGCGTCCACTCCAACGTGTCGGCATGCTCGCCCCAGTAGGCCTCTTCCTTGATCTTCTTGCCGGCAAAGATCGTGTAGAACACAACGCCGATGAAGAAGAGGAACGATGCAAAGGACAGGAACGCGCCCCAGCTCGATACCTCGTTCCAGAGCGAGAACGCCTCCGGGTAGTCGATGTAGCGGCGCGGCATGCCCTGGCGACCCAGGAAGTGCTGCGGGAAGAACGTCAGGTTCGCGCCGATGAAGAACGCCCAGAAGTGCAGCTTGCCTGCCCATTCCGGATACTGACGACCCGACATCTTGCCGATCCAGTAGTAGATGCCCGCAAAGATCCCGAACACGGCCCCCAGCGACATCACGTAATGGAAGTGCGCCACCACATAGTAGGTGTCGTGATAGGCGCGGTCGATGCCTGCCTGCGACAGAACGATGCCGGTCACGCCACCCACGGTGAACAGGAAGATGAACCCGATCGCAAACAGCATCGGCGTCTTGAAGGTGATCGATCCGCCCCACATCGTCGCGATCCAGGAGAAGATCTTCACCCCTGTCGGCACGGCGATGATCATCGTCGCAACCATGAAGTAGGCCTGCTGCGTCAGCGACATGCCCACGGTGTACATGTGGTGCGCCCAGACGACGAAGCCCAGACCCCCGATTGCAACCATTGCATAGACCATCGGCAGGTAACCGAAGATCGGCTTCTTGGAGAAGGTCGAGACGATGTGCGACACGATGCCGAAGGCGGGCAGAACCACGATGTAGACCTCGGGGTGACCGAAGAACCACAGGATGTGCTGGTAGAGGACGGGGTCGCCGCCACCGGCGGGGTCAAAGAAGGTCGTCCCGAAGTTCCGGTCCGTCAGCAGCATGGTGATCGCACCGGCCAGGACCGGCAGCGCCAGAAGGATCAGCCAGGCGGTCACGAAGATCGACCAGGCAAACAGCGGCACCTTGTGCAGGGTCATGCCCGGCGCGCGCATATTGAGGAATGTGGTGATGATGTTGATCGCGCCCAGGATGGACGAGGCACCAGACACGTGAACCGCGAAGATGGCGATGTCCGTGGACATGCCCGCCTCGGAGGTCGAGAGCGGCGGATAAAGAACCCAGCCGATGCCCGACCCGTTCTGACCGTTGCCGCCCGGCACCAGGACCGACAGCACGGCCAGCGAGGTGCCCGCAACGAACAACCAGAACGACAGGTTGTTGAGGCGCGGGAAGGCCATGTCCGGCGCACCGATGTGCAAGGGCATGAAATAGTTGCCAAATCCACCAAAGAGCGCGGGGATCACAACGAAGAACATCATCAGGATGCCGTGGCCCGTGATCAGCACGTTCCAGAGGTGCCCGTTCGGCGTACATTCACCGGCTGCGGCGGGCAGCAGGCGCGCGCCTTCCAGGCACATGTACTGCACGCCCGGATCCATAAGCTCCATCCGCATGTAGACGGTGAAGGCGACCGAGATGAACCCGGCAAGGCCCGAGACGAACAGGTAAAGAATCCCGATGTCTTTGTGGTTGGTGGACATGAACCACCGCGTAAAGAAGCCGGGCTTCTCGTGGTGATCGTGTCCCGGAATGGCGGCGTCGGCCATGCGGTCGCTCCCGTAGTTAGGCGTCCTGTGCGACCCGGAGGAGGGAATCCTTACGGGCAGAACGGTTGTCTGTCTCGGGCCTTCTACCCATCGCGCCCGGGCGGAGCAACGGCAAGCACCCGGACACGGGCGGGAAAAAACGACGCAGGGCAGGGGGCAGCGGATCCCCTGCCGCTGATTTGCGGGGCAAGGACGGGAATTGAAGGGACCGCGCTCTTGTGGATTTTTCTTGGTTACAGGCCGATTCCCTTCGTTGGCCGACCCCGTTTCATTTGGGGGTGGAAAAATGCAGTTAAAGTGTCTTGGGTCCGCGATTGTCGCACTTGCTGTCGCCATGCCGGTTTCGTCTTGGGCCGACAGTCGCGATTTTGCCGCTGGCCCTGTCGGGGGACTCATCGGCAGCGCCATCGTCAATCAGAACCGGTCACGACCCCGGCGGTCGACGACCACCGTCCGGCGCACGACCAGCGGCCCGTCGATCAGCAGCTCTCAGCGGCAGGAAAACCGGGAGGTGCAACTGGCGCTCAACTACTTCGGTTTCGATGCAGGTGGTGCCGACGGGGTGCTGGGGCGTCGATCCCGCGCGGCCATCTCTTCGATGGAGGGGTTTCTGGCTCTGCCGCCCGATGGTCGGCTGACCACGTTCGAAAAAGACGTCTTGCTGGCCGCGCATAATCGCGCCCTGGCGGGGAACCCCGATACGTTGCGCCTGATTTCGACCTCGACGTTGGGTGCGCGCGCGGCGTTGAAGGCGCAATACGACCTGATGACCGGGGCCCCGGTTCGCCAGGCGGGTGCGCGCACCACGGGGTATCCGGGGCTGCCGCTGGAGGTCAGCCGTGCCGTGGACGAGATCGCGGCCAGCAGCGATCCAAGCCCGGAACAGTTGCTGCAGCGGGCAGGGTTTGTACAGCTCGCCGACCTGAACGGGGACGGGACCAACGACTACATCCTGGACACATCCTATTCGGGGTCGTCGTTCTGGTGCGGGACCGAGCAGTGCAAGACGATGGTCTTCGTCTCGACGCCGCAGGGCTATGCGCGCAATGACCTGCTGGCGCATTCTCCGACGGCGGCGACGTTCAGTTGCTTTGGCAGTTCCTGCCGTCTGGCAGAAACCGGTGGGACGACAGCGGCCGCGGTTCAACCCGCTGCGCCGGTGCCAGAGGCGAATGGCGGGGGCACGACCCTGGTGGCTATGGCCCCCGCGCTGCCGACGTTTGGGGCGGCACCTGTGACCAAGGCAACGCTCAGCAGCCATTGCGGAAAGGTCAACTTGTTGACCGCCAGCCGTGGTGGCTTTGCCAGCCTGGCCGCGGGCGGGGATCCGACGGTGGCCCTGGCCGAGCAGTTCTGCCTGGCCCGAAACTTTGCCATCGACACGGGCGAGCAGATGATCGCGGCCATTTCGGGCACCACCTCGGAAATGGTTCAGGCGCAATGTGCGGCCTTCGGGCCGGCCATGGCGGCGCAGTTGACGGCAGTGTCGGCCATGCCCGAGTCAGAGGTGATGCAGAATGTCTCTGGGTTTGCGCTCTCGACTGGGATGACCCCGGATCAGTTGCGCACGACCGCGACGCTTTGCCTGTCGGCAGGATAGGCGACCGACAACATGGACGTGGCCCTGGGCTCAGCCCTGTTGCTGGTTGCCATGGGTTCCGCCCCGCATGCAGAACTGGTGGGGCATCACCTGCAGGAAGGTTTCGGCACGGCCAAGCGCCCTGATCTGGCACGCGCGTGGTTCACCTCGGCCATCGATGCGCTGTCGGACGGGGCGGAGCCGGTGTTTGGCCCCAATCAGGCCGGTCGGACCGAACTTCTGGTCTGGGCCGCTTTGGGGTCTGCGGACCAGGCGGGTGTGGTGACGAAAGACGCGACCGCGATCCCGGCCGCGCTGCCGACTTTCGCGCTGCCTGCGCAGAACTGAACCGGCTGCGGGGGGCTTGCCCCCCTGAGGGCGCGATCAGGGATCGCGCCCGTTGGCCATCTTGCGCACCCCTACCAGGGGGCGGTGCGTTTCAGCGCATCATCGAGGTCGCCCATGGTGACCGGCAGCCCCAGGTCGACCAGCGAGGTCACGCCATGGCCGCTGATCCCGCAGGGCACAATGCCGTCAAAGTGGGTCAGGTCAGGATCCACGTTGATGGAAATTCCGTGAAACGACACCCAGCGGCGCAGACGGATGCCGATGGCGGCGATCTTGTCTTCGCGCGGGGTGCCGTCGGGCAGGGGGGGCTTGTCGGGGCGTGCGACCCAGACGCCAACACGGCCCTGGCGGATTTCACCGCGCACGCCGAATTCCGCCAGGGCGGCGATGACCCAAGCCTCCAGCGACTGCACAAAGGCGCGCACATCGTGGCCGCGCTGACCGACGTTGAGCATGCAGTAGACCACGCGCTGACCCGGTCCGTGATAGGTGTATTGCCCGCCGCGCCGCGCCTCGTGCACCGGAAAGCGGTCGGGGTCTTTCAGATCGGCGGGATCGGCAGAGGTTCCCGCAGTATAAAGGGGCGGATGTTCCAGCAGCCAGAGCGCTTCGTTCGCCTTGCCTGACAGGATGCCGTGCACGCGCGCCTCCATCTCTGTGAGGGCGGTGTCGTAATCGACAAGGTCGGGCGAGGTGATCCAATCGGGCGTCATGGCCCGCTTGTGACCGGCGCGACCGGGGCTGTCAAAGGGCGTCAGTCCCCGCGTGGCGGCTTTGGCAGCAGCCCGGCGTCCCGGATGGCGGGGATGTAGCGACGGCTGACCGGCAATTCGGAGCCGTCGGTCAGCGTCAGGATCGCCCTGTCCCCCTGGCGGCGGGTTCCCGTGACCTGATCCGTGGCCACCCAATGGGACCGATGTACCTGCAGCCCCAGGACGCCCTCGGTCTCTCGTATGGCGTCGGCAAGCCGCATCAACACCACCTCTTGCCCGGCGGTGGTCCGCACCCGCACGTAGTGATCCTCGACCGACAGGGAGAGCAGGGGGGCGCGTTTGTCGACGGGAAGGCGATCCAGAATCGGGGGCGGCCCCGGATGGTCGGCAGCCTTGGGGCCGGGGGCTGTCGCGGTCCCGACCAAGGACAACAGATATGAGATCAGGATCGTGATCGCAAAGACGGTGCCCATGAAGGTCATCAATTCGCCTGTCTTCGGCACGTAGCCAATCGTCGTCCAATTGATAAGGGACACGATGACCAGCACCGCAACAGCGGTCAGCGCCCCGAGCGTCAGCTGGCGCGGCATCTCTGACATGTGGGCGATGGGCGACCGCGTCGACAGCTGATGAACGGCAAAACCGGCGGCGTAGTTCAGCACCACCTGCAGCCCCCAGTACCCGAACCGAGGCACCGGGCGCAGCAGGTCCTGCGTCCCGAAGGGGCCGACAAGCGCCAGAATCGTCGCGATGGCCGCGATCACCAGCCAGGTCACAGGCTGGCTGAAATGACGTCGCATTTCACGAAGCGTGGATGACGGGGCGGGGTCAGGCACGAAGAACTCCGGGTCGTTGGCGAATCGCTGATTGAGCGGCGCAAGGGCCGTCTTCATGGCTACCGGCACAGCCCAGATCTGCAACCGAAAGGCCTGACATGACCCTCGATCCCTTCCTGACCGCCCCTGTGCACATCCAGATCCACGCAGGCGCGGCCCTGCTTGCGCTGGTTCTTGGTCCCGTGGCGCTGTTTTCGCGGCGGCGGGGCGCCATGCACCGTGGGGCGGGGTGGGTCTGGGTGCTGGCGATGGTGGTCACGGCGCTCTCTTCGTTTCTGATCCACGGGTTTGGGGTTATCGGCCCGCTCAGCCCAATCCACATTCTCGCGCTCTTTGCCCTCTGGTCGGTGTGGCGCGCCATGCGGCAGGTGATGGCCGGCCGCATCCGGGATCACGCGCTGACGATGCGCGGTCTTTACTGGCGGGGGCTTTGTCTGGCGGGGCTGTTCAACTTTTTGCCGGGCCGCGCCACCAACCGCGCGCTGTTGCCCGATGACCCGCAGGTCGGTTGGATCGTGATCCTTGTCGGCTGCGCCGCAATCGCAGGTCACGCCCTGTTGACCGCCCGCCGTGAGGGGCGGAGCGCGATCTTCGGGGGAAAGCGTCGGGAGGGGCAAAAACCCTCTTTCCTTTCGGCACGCCCCTCGCTATTCCCGCGCCACGCTGATGATCGTGCGGTCGTGGCGGAATTGGTAGACGCGCAGCGTTGAGGTCGCTGTGGGGTAACACCCGTGGAAGTTCGAGTCTTCTCGACCGCACCATTATCTGAGCAGCATCCCCATTGATGACCTTAGGTATTCTGGCAGGGCCCCGGCGAGCCGGTGCGTAATGCGTCACGACCCGATGACCTGCCTGGTCGGTTCCGCCCTGATCCCATCCAGAATATCCAGCAGATGCACCTCCCACTTTGCGGCGAGTTCGCGTGACAAGACAGACAGCGGGCGCAGTTTCGGGATGAAGATCGCATAGTCATACCTGATGGTTTCCCGCAGCGGTCTGAACACGACAGAGTCCCCGGCAGTTCCGATCAGTTTCGCGCTGGTCATGGTCAGCGGGTCGACGATTGCGCAGCATTGTCCCATGGTCACGAACCGCAGCAGGGGCAGGACGGTCTGGCTGCGAAAGCGCACGTTCACCTTTGTATTGGCTTCCATCATCGCGGTCTGGACCCTTTGCTCGAACCTGTGTTCGGGCTGCATCCCTCCGAGGTCCATGTTGTGCAGCGCATTGATCGGCACCGCATCATAGTCGGTCAACGGATGACCGGCAGGCAGTGCCAGCATGCTTTTGGCCGAGATTTTGGTGACCTGGGATTGCTGGGTCCGACTGTTGTCTTCGTCGAAGTCGCCAAAGCCGAAATCCACCCCCTGAGAGCTGACCAGTTCACGAAGCTGGGTCGAGCTGCGGGTGTGCAGCGACAGTTTGATGTCCGGGCGGGTTTTCGCAAAAGTTCCCAGGAAATCCGGGAACAGGACCGTCGCCACGCCCGGCATGACGACCATCTGCACCTCGCCTTTGGTGCCTGATTGCATCTCTTGCATGGTGCGCCGCAGCCGGGACATCTGGATCAGCATGCTGTCCGCTTCGGCCAGCAGATAGAACGCCTCGGGAACCGGCTTCATGTTTCGGGTGTCGCGGTCGAACAAGGACATGCCGAGCGACTCCTCCAATCCCTTGAGCGCGAGGCTGATCGCCGGTTGCGTTCGTCCAAGGTTTTCCGCGGCCTGTGACATGGACCCGGTTTTCATGACTTCGCGAAAGACAGAGAGCTGATGCATGTTCATGCGACATTTATAAATCAAATTTATGAAAATGAAATAACTTCAAATTTGTATTTATAGATCCTGTGGCTAGGCTCGGACTCACTGTTTCAGCAGGCATCCGACCTGCGTTTAACCGGGAGTCTCCAATGACGTTCATGAAATCACTGTCTGGCGCGCTGCTTGCAGCGACCCTTGTTGCCGGCCCAGCCGCCGCACAGGATCCGACCTTCTTCCGCATCGGGACCGGCGGGGCCGGTGGCACGTATTTTCCGATTGGCGGCACGATCGCCAATGCGATTTCCGCGCCTCCGGGGTCGCGGGCCTGCGAAGACGGGGGCCAATGTGGCGTGCCCGGTCTGATCGCAATCGCGCAATCCACGACCGCCTCCGTGTTCAACAATGCCGCCATCCAGAACGGCGAGCTGGAAGCAGGGCTGGCTGCGGCGGACGTGACCCGCTCGATGCACTTGGGCGAAGGTGCCTTCGAGGGCAACGCCAGCGACAAGCTGCGGATCATCGCCAACCTCTTCCCCGAGGATCTGCACCTTGTGCTGCCCGCAGGCGTGGAGCTTGACACCCTGGCCGATCTCGAAGGCAAGCGCGTCGGGATCGCGCAGGCCGGATCCGGCACGCAGGTCGCCGTGCTTCAGATGCTGGAAATCTGGGGCATCACCCGCGACAACATCGACGAGGCGGAACTGAACCAGAACCAGTCAGCGGAACGTCTGGCCGATGGTCAGCTCGATGCGTATTTCTATGCTGCCGGCTGGCCGGTTGCCGCGATGGTGCAGCTTGCCTCGACCAAGGGTATGGCGCTGCATTCCTTCAGCGACGAAGATCTGGCCAAGATCAACGCGGTCATCCCCGCCTATATTCCGTCGGTCATTCCCGGCGGCGTCTACGAAGGGATCGACACCGACACCAAGACGCCTGCCGTCTCGGCTCTGCTGGTGACCTCGTCGGACCTGAGCGAAGAGCTGATCCATGGCATCACCGAGGCGATGTGGAACGACAGCAGCCGCAAGATGCTCGACAATGGCCACGCCAAGGGCAAGCAGATCACGCCTGACAGCGCGCTCAACGGAATGGAAAGCCTGGGCGTGCCGCTGCACCCCGGAGCAGAGCGTTTCTACCGCGAAGCCGGTCTGCTGAAGTAATCGGCCCAACATCCGGGGCGGCCATTCGCGTGGCCGCCCACCCCCCATTGGCATCATGTGCAAGGAAGACATCGCGATGAGTACGCCCAGCGAAGACGGTACATTAAGCGCGGAAGAGCTTGCGGCGATTGAAGCCAAGTACGACGAAGGCGCCGCGACGCGCCAGGTCGGGCAGAAAGCGGCGCTGCTGCTGCGCGTGGTCGCGCTGGTCTTTGCGATCTACCATTACCTGACCGCAGGCTTTGGCCTGCCTGCCGACCACTGGCATCTGGGTTGGCACCTGTCCGGTCTGTTCATTCTGACCTACGCCCTGCACCCGCTGGTCAAGACCCGGAACAGCCTGACTTTCCGCACCGGTTTCGGCCGTATCGACGGCATCCCGATCTACGATATCCTGCTGATGATCCTGGGCGTTGCGGCGGCGCTGTATGTCGGGGTCGCCTGGCGCGGACTGCCGGCGCTTGGCATCTCGGAGATGACCTTCCGCATGGGCAATCCGAACACCTATGACGTGGTGTTCGCCTGCATCCTGATCGTTCTGGTCCTGGATATCGCACGGCGCACGTTGGGCTGGGTCCTGCCAGCGATCATCAGTCTCTTCATCGTCTACGCCCTGTTCGGGCGGTATTTTTCCGGCCTGCTCCAACATCCGGGCGTGGGGTTCCAGACCTTTGTGTCGTCGATGTATTTCCCGCAGGAAGGCATCTTTGGCGTGACCTTGTGGGTCGTCTCGACGATCGTGTTCCACTTCGTGCTGTTCGGCGTGATCGCACAGCGCACCGGGCTGGGTCAGTTGTTCATTGACAACGCGACGATCCTGGCCGGGCGCTATACCGGCGGCCCTGCCAAGGTGTCGGTCGTCTCGTCCGCTTTCTTCGGCACGATTTCCGGGTCTTCGGTGGCGAACACCGTCTCGACAGGCGCGTTGACCATCCCGAACATGAAACGGCTGGGCTATCCGGCGCATTTCGCGGGCGGGGTCGAGGCCGCGGCCTCGGCAGGGGGCCAGATCACGCCCCCGATCATGGGTGCGGCCGCCTTTATCATGGCGGAGTTTCTGGAGCTTCCCTACACCACCATCGTGATCGCCGCGATCTTTCCCGCGGTGCTGCATTACGTAGGCGTCTTTACGGTCGTCCACCTGATGGCACGCAAGCTGGGCCTCAAGGGGCTCGCCAAGGAGCAGCTGCCGCAACTGGCCGCCGTCTGGCGGGAAGGCTGGGCCAATGTCGTGCCTCTGGTCGGCCTGCTCTGGGTGCTGTTCAGCGGCTATACGCCTTATATGGCGGCCTTCTGTGGCATATCGTTGGCCGTTGTCGCGGCATGTCGCGGATGCGGGAACCGATCACGATGGTCTACGCCCTGGCTTTCGCGGGTTTTGCGATATGGAAGTTCATGGGCGGCGGTTTTGAGCTTTCGACCACCATCCTGCTTGTGCTGGGCACGGTTCTGGCCACGCTGAACCCGCAACGGCGCGTGTCCTTGCCGGAAATGTCCGTGTCCGTCGAAACCGGGGTGAAATACGCCTTGGCGGTCGGCGCAGCCTCTGCTGCGGTGGGCATCGTGGTCGGGGTCATCAACACCACCGGCGTCGGGTTCCGCATCGGCTTTATGGTGACGCAGGGCACAGGGACCCTGGCCGCCGATATCTACAACCTGCTGTCGTTCGGTGACTTCGCTCTTTTTGCGGTCGAGGATCTGCAGCTGTTCCTGTCGTTGGTCTTCATTGCTATCGCCTGCATTCTGATGGGGGCGGGGGTGCCGACGACGGCGCTGTATATCATGCTGGTTTCGGTCGCCCAGCCGGCGCTGGCGCAGCTTGGCGTGCCGCCAATCGCAAGCCATCTGTTCGTCCTTTACTACGGTGTCGTGGCCGAGATCACGCCACCAGTCTGCACCTCGGCCTATGCCGCCGCAGCCATCGCCAACGCGCCACCGTTCAAGACTGGCATCTCGGCCTTTACGCTGGGTCTGGGCAAGATCGTCGCGCCCATGGCCTTTGTCTACGCACCGGTTCTGCTGTTCGTGTCCTCGACCGGGTTCGACCTGTGGGAGTTCACCTATAGCGCGGCCAGTTGCATTGCGGGCGTTGTTGCCCTGTCGGCTGCGGTCGTGGGCTTTTGGCTGGTGCCGATGGGGGTGATCAACAGGATCCTCTGTGCGATTGCCGGGCTGGTATTCATCGCGCCCTCTCTCTCGGCGGACTTGCTGGCCCTGATCATCGCTAGCCCCGCGATCATCACACAGGTGATCGGACGCCATCAAAGCAGGGCCGTGGCGTCCTGAGATGCCGGACACACCGCTTCATATCGGGATCGTGGGTGGCGGAATCGTCGGCATCTGCACGGCCCTGGCCCTGCAGGAGGCGGGGCAGCGCGTCACCCTGATCGACCGCGACCCCCCGGGTCAGGCCACGTCCTTTGGCAATGCCGGGATCATTTCGCCCTGGTCGATCGTCCCGCAAGCCATGCCGGGGATCTGGCGGAAACTTCCGGGCATGCTCTTGCGCCCGGACGGACCTGCGGCCGTCTCCTTGCGGCACGGGCCGGGGTATCTGCCCTGGCTCGCGCGGTTCCTGCGGCAGAGCACGCCGGACCGGGTGCGCGCGGCCTCGGATGCGATGCACTATCTCTGCGCGGATTCCATATCGCTTTACCGGCATCATCTTGGCGGCACCGGGCATGAGGACCTGATCGCGGATGCGATATATGTGCATGCGTTCCGTGATGCCGCGGCAGCGGACCTCGATGCGCAGGGCTACAGGATTCGCCGTGATGCCGGTGCGCAGATCGAGGCAATCGGCACCGCAGACCTCCGCGACCTGGAGCCGGACCTGGCCCCGGACTTCAAGGCCGCGATCCTCATCAGGGGGCAGGCGCGCGCGCGCGATCCCGGACGTCTGGGAACCGTGCTGGCCGAAAAGATCGCACGGCTGGGCGGGGCCGTCCTGCGTGAAACCGTGCTGGATCTGCGCCCGATCGACCGTGCCTGGCAGGTCGTCACAGACGCCACAACGCATCGGTTCGACAAGGTGGTGATTGCCGCCGGTGTCTGGTCGGCCGAAATCCTGAAGCGTCTGGGCCTGCGCGTGCCACTTGCGGCGGAACGCGGATACCACGTCGCCTATTCGGAAACCGCGGCACGGCTCAACAACTCGGTCATGGACGTGAGCGCGATGGCGGTGGCCAGCACGATGACCGGGGGCCTGCGGGTTGCAGGCACGGCTGAATTCGCGGGCATCTCTTCGCCGCCCAGTCCCAGACGGGTCAGGAACCTGCAACGGATCGCGGAAAGAATGGTGCCGTCCCTGAAGGGAGAAACGTTCAAATCATGGATGGGCATCCGGCCCTCGTTTCCCGACAGCCTTCCGTTGATCCAGGAATTCGCGCAACATCCCGGCCTGATCGGGGCCTTCGGCCACAGCCATTATGGGCTGATGATGGCACCTAAGACGGGCCGCATCGTGGCAGATATCGTGCGCCGGGCCCGGATCAACATGGATCAATCTGCCTTTGGCATAGAACGCTTTTAGCTGGATGGCTGCCTTGCGCACGCCGTCAGGATCACGCGGACCACCATGACCATCTGTCGGACGAACGGTCCCGGTTTGACCGCCCAGACGGCGTGACACTGACGTTCTGCGTCAGTCTTGCCGCGCAAGACTGACCGACTGCGCCCCCTGTCGGGCACGTTTTTGCTTGCCTCCGGGGGTTTCGGACCACACCTCCGAATGGACAGTCGCAGGAGGGGCGCATGCGTGACCAGATGATCGAGATTTTCAAGGCCGGTGTGCGCCGCGCCGATCCCGAGGCCGCCGTGACGTCCGCCCTGGCAGAGGCAGAGGCCCCCGATCTTGTCCTTGCATTGGGCAAGGCCGCCGTTGCCATGGCGCGCGCAGCCTTGATCCGGTTCCCCGGGACCGAGTGTCTTGTGGTCACCAACCCCGAGAACGCCGCAGACCTGTCCGGCGCACGGGTCTTTCTGGGCGGGCACCCGGTGCCGGATGCGGGTTCGGAAAGGGCGGGACAGGCCCTGCTGGATGCAGCCCGCGATCTGGGTCAGGGGCAGACGGCCTTGATCCTCGTCTCCGGTGGGGGGTCGGCCCTGGCGGTGGCCCCGGTCGAAGGTGTGACGCTTGCGGAAAAGGCCGAGGTTTCGCGCCTGTTGCTGGGGGCCGGGCTGGATATTCGGGCGATGAACCTGGTGCGTCAGAACCTGAGCCGGCTCAAGGGGGGGGGACTGGCGCGGGCCCTGGCACCCGCCAAGGGCCGCGCGCTGATCCTGTCGGATGTGGTGGGCGATGATCTGGCGGCCATCGCCTCGGGGCCGACGGTGCCGCCATTGGGGGACGCCGCCGCGGCGCGCCGTCTGTTGGAAGGCGTGGACCTCTGGACCCGCCTCCCGGCCAGTTGCCGCGAGGCGCTGACCCAGGGCACGGCACAGGACACCCCGGACCTGCCCGCGCGGCTGATCGGATCGAACCGTCTGTCTGCCGAGGCAATGCTGGCCGTGGCCCCGGCCGCCCGTCTCGACCCCGTGCCGTTGGAAGGCGACGTGGCCGAGGCCGCCGCCCGCGTCGTGTCGGCTGCGCAGGCGGGTCCGGGAATGACCCTCTGGGGGGGGGAGACGACGGTGGTTCTACGCGGCGACGGGCGTGGCGGGCGCAATCAGGAATTGGCTCTGCGGGTGGCGCAGGCGTTGGACGGGCTGGGCCGTCGCTGGGCTTTTCTGTCGGGCGGCACCGACGGGCGTGACGGGCCGACCGATGCGGCGGGCGCGCTGGTCGACGACGGCACCCTTGCACGGGCGCAGGCCGCAGGGCTGAACGTGGCCGCCCATCTGGCGCGCAACGACAGCTATCCGCTGCTGGCGGCGACGGGTGACCTGTTGATTATCGGCGGTACGGGCACAAATGTGGCTGACCTGCAAATCCTGCACGTCGCTGACTGACCCGGAGCCGCCGCCATGATCCTGAAGACCCTTGCCCTGGGCTCGCTTGGCCTTGCCATCGCCGTCGGCACCTATGTCCGTATGGCTCCGCTGGACCCCGATGTCTGGCATACGGACCCTGAAACGGCGGAACGACCCGGCACGCCGAACGATTTCCTGCTGGGACCGGGCGGCGATGTACCCGCCTTGGCCACGGACGTGGGGCCGACCGCCTTGTTCAACCGCCTGGACCGGGACCTGATGCGCCAGCCGGGGGTGTCCGTTCTGAAACTCGACCCGGTCGCGCATTTGTATACCTACGTGCAGCGCAGCAAGCTCATGGGATACCCGGACATCATCAACATCCGGGTCACGCCAGAAGGGCAGGGCAGCCGCCTCTCGATCTGGAGCAGGTCGCGCTATGGCCAGTCGGATCTTGGTGTGAACAAGGCGCGGGTCGAGGCCATGCTGACCCGCACTGGTCTGTCCTAGGGCGCACCCGCCGTCCGGTCGCGCAGCTGCCCGACATCGGTCAGGCCGGTTTGCGCCATGGCGATGCTCATCTCGTCGCTCAACACATCCCAAAGCCGGTGCAATCCGGCCTCGCCACCCGCCGCGATGGCGAATTGCAGAACCCGTCCGAAAAACGCGAAATCCGCTCCCTGGGCCAGCGCGCGCAACACGTCTTCGCCGGACCGCAGGCCGCTGTCGTAAAACAGCGGAAAGTCGGGGCCGACCGCCTGTCGGATCAGGGGCAGGCGGGTGATCGGTGGCGGCGCGCTTTGCAATTGGCGCGATCCGTGGCTGGAGACCTGAATGGCATCCACGCCCGCCGCCTGAAGCGCCACGGCGTCATCCACGTTCAAGACACCCTTGACCACCAGCTTGCCGGGCCAGGCGTCGCGCATCCGCGCCAGCGTGTCCCAATCGGCGCGCGCGCGGCTTTCGGTGCGGTCAAAGGCGTAGCCGTCCATCTGGAAATTGGCCATCTGCGGCTTGCCAGCCCAGACCTGCGACAGCGACCAGTGGGGGTGCAGCGCGAAATCCACGAACTGCCGGGGGCCGATCGAGAATGGCATCTTGAAGCCATGGCGCAATTCGCGCGGGCGGCGGCCCACTTCGGGGACATCGACGGTCATGACAAGGGTGCGATAGCCAGCCGTCTTGGCCCGTTCGATCAATTTGAACGTGCCCGCCCCGTCGCCGGAAAAGTAGAGCTGGAACCAGGCATGGCCGTCGGCCACCTCGATGATCCGTTCCAACGGGGTCGAGGCGACGGTGCTGACGCCGTGGGGCACGTGATAGCGTGCCGCCAGGCGCGCCAGCATCAGGTCGGCACCGGGCGCGCTCAGGTTGCACATCCCCATGGGGGCGATGCCAAAGGGGCGCTGTGCCTCTGCTCCGAACAGGTCGACGGCCAGATTGCGGCTGGAGACATCGCGCAGGATGCGCGGCTCCAGCGTCAGCGCGGCCAGCGCGGCGCGGTTCTGCGCCGCCCCGCTTTCATCGCCCGCCGCCCCGTCGATATAGTCAAAGACCATCCACGGCAGACGCCTGCGCGCCAGCCGCCGCGCATCCTCGGCCGAATGGATATCCGCCGCCCCCAAGTCAGACGCCCCCGGTGCGGCGCATCAGGTGCTGCTCTGGTTCGGGCCCGCGCTGCGATAGACATGCACCGCGCAGGGCGCGTGGCGGACGACGCGCGCGGCGGTGGACCCCAGTAGATAGTCGCTGAACCCCGGTTTGTGCGATCCCAGCACGATGCAATCGACGCCGTGCTGCGTCGCGTAGTCGATGATGCTGCGATAGGTGTGGCCTACGATCATTTCGGCGGTCACCCCGTCCAGCGCCTCGGTCCGCTGGGTCAGCAGGGCGCGGGCGCGGGCCTGCCCCTCCTGAATCACGCTGGCGTCAAGGTAGGCCGCAACCGAGCTTTGCGCCGCCTCGTAGACATGCAGCGCGACAATCTGGCCCGAGGTGCCCGCAAGACAGCGCGCAATGGCGAGAGTGTGGTCCGAGATGCCGTGATCCAGCGCCATCGGGACGAGAACCTTGTCATACATAGCGTGCCTCCTTGTCGGTGTGTCGTGTCAGGCCCAGGGGTCCAGAATGATCTTGGGCACCGCTGCCCGACCGCTTCGCAGATCTCCGAACGCCTCTGCACCCTGCGCCAGCGGGCGCAGTTCGGTCCAGTCCAGAGCGCCCAGCCGCCCGTCGAAAATCGCCGCGGCGGTGTCGCGGAAATCCTGTGCGGTATAGGTATAGGTGCCGATGAAGGTGATTTCCTGCAAGGTGGCGCGGCGCACATCCAGGCCGGGCGCGTCATCCCCCAACCCGACATGGGCAATCACCCCGCCCGGTTCGACGCAGGCGGTTGCGGCCTTGCGGGTCACGCCGAACCCCACCGCGTCGATCACCATGGCAAACTGGCCTGTCGCCTCTGGCACCACGACCTCGCCGCAGCGGTCGCGCAGAAAGGTGCGGCGCGCCTCCGACGGCTCTGCGATGGTGATGTCGGACAGGCCCATGGCCCGCAAGGCCAGCGCCGCCGCCAGCCCGATCGCGCCGCCCCCGATGACCAGGGCCCGGCGTTCCATCGCCGGGTGCAGCGCCGCAAGCGCCAGGCGCGCGGCATGCCAGCTTACGGCCAGCGGTTCGGCCAGGGCGGCGCGGGCCAGGGGCACGCCCTCGGGCACCTCGACCAGGTTTCGCGCGGGCATGGCGACATATTGGGCAAAGGCCCCTTCGCGCGGCTGCATCGAAATGATCTGCCGCTCCGGGCAAAGGTTCTCGCGCCCGGCACGGCAGGCGGGGCAGGTCATGCAGGTCACCAGCGGGTTGACCGTGACGCGGGTGCCGTCCATCGGCCCGCCCTCGATCACGCCTGCGGCTTCGTGGCCCAGGATCAGGGGCGCGGGGCGGCGGGCGTCGTGGCCCAGATAGGCGTGCATGTCCGACCCGCAGATGCCCACGGCGGCGACCTGGATCAGGTGTTCGTCCGGGGCAGGGGTGGCGTCCGGCACGTCGCGGAATGCCAGCGTTTCGACCCCTTCATAGACCAGTGCCTTCATTTCGCGGTAAACCCCCCATCGACCATCAGAACCTGCCCCGTGACATAAGACGACGCCTCGGAGCAGAGGAACAGGATCGGCCCGTCGATATCGTCCAGCCGGCCATTGCGGCCCAGACAGGTCTGGGCCGCGTTGCGCCCGGCGCGGTCCGGGTCGTCGAACACCGCCGCCGTCAATTCGGTCGGAAAGAACCCCGGCCCGATAGCGTTGGCGGTGATGCCATGGGGGGACCAGGCCTCGGCCATGGCGCGGGTCAGTTGGCCGATGCCGCCCTTGGTCGCGCCATAGGCGATGCCGCCGGGAAAAGCGCGCGTCGTCTGGAGCGACGCGAAGTTGACGATCCGGCCCCAGCCCTTGTCCTTCATCGGCCCGATCAACGCCCGGCTGAGGAAGAAGGGGGCCGACAGGTTCAGCGCCAGCGTCACGTCCCAGCCGTCTTCGGTCACGTCGTCGGCGGCCTGTCGGGTATTGATGCCGGCGGCGTGGATCACGATGTCGGGCGCGCCGAAGGGGGCCGCGATGGCGGCGGCCAGATCGTTCAGGCCGTCGCGATCCGCCACGTCGCCCACAACCCGCGCGGCCCGCGCGCCGATATCAGCGCACATCGCGTCCAGGGCTTCCGCCCGGCGTGCGACCCCCACGACACGCGCCCCGGCCCCGGCCAGGGCCACGGCGGCCCGCCGCCCGAGGCCGGAGCTGGCCCCGGTGACACAAGCCACCCGACCAGTCAGATCGAACAGGGGGGCCGCCACGTCCATCACTCCTCCGCGGTCAGATCGAAGTTTTCGCCGGGGAAGTACTTGGCCAGCCGCACGTCGGCGGCGCGGGCATGCCCCTCCATCCCTTCCAGCCGGGAAATGCGGGCGGTTGCGATGGCCACGTCCTTCGACGCATCGCGCGTCGTCCGCTGCCAGGTCACGATCTTCATGTACTTGTGCACCGACAGCCCGCCGGTATAGCCAGCGGCCCCCGAGGTCGGCAGCACGTGGTTGGTGCCCGATGCCTTGTCGCCGTAGGACACCGTAGTTTCCTCGCCCAGGAACAGCGATCCGTAGCAGGTCAGAGTCTCCAGCCACCAATCCAGATCCTCGGCCTGAACGGTCAGATGTTCGGGGGCGTATTCGTCGCTGCAGGCGGCCATGTCGGTGCGGTCGGGGCAAACGATGACCTCGGCGTAGTCGCGCCAGGCGGCCTCCGCGTTCTGGCGGTTCAGGTCGGGCAGGTCGGCGATCAGGTCGGGCACGCGGGCCATGACGTCCACCGCCAAGGCACGGTCGTCGGTGACCAGCCAGACCGGAGAGTTGTAGCCGTGTTCGGCCTGCGACACGAGGTCGGTGGCCACGATGTGCGGGTCCGCCGTCTTGTCCGCCAGGATCAGGCTGTCGGTCGGGCCCGCGATCATGTCGATGCCCACGCGCCCGAACAGGATGCGCTTGGCCTCGGCGACGAACTGGTTGCCGGGACCCACCAGGATGTTCGCCTTCGGCAGGCCGAACAGGCCAAAGGTCATCGCAGCCACGCCCTGCACGCCGCCCATGGCCATGATCTTGTCGGCCCCGCAGATGTGGGCCGCATAGACGATGGCCGGTGCCACGCCGACGCCGGGGCGGGGCGGGGAACAGGCGGTGATATGCTTGCAGCCCGCGACCTTGGCCGTGGTCACCGTCATGATGGCGCTGGCGATATGGCTGTAGCGCCCGCCCGGAACGTAACATCCTGCCGCATCCACGGGGATCGCCTTTTGCCCGGCGACGAAGCCCGGCGAGATTTCCATTTCCACATCTGCCACCGTGCTTTTCTGCAACTCGGCAAAGCGTTTGACGTTGTCGTGGGCAAAGCGGATGTCGGATTTCAGTTTCTCGGGCACCAGGGCGATGGCCGCGTCTATCTCGTCCTGCGACAGCAGCACGCTGCCCTCGTAGCGGTCGAATTTGGCGGCGTATTCCATCGCCTTGGCATCGCCGCCCGCCTCGATATCAGACAGGATCGACACCACCGTGTCATGGACGTCCGACGCGCCGGACGCTGCGGTCAGGGTCGCCTTCTTGAGATACTCGCGGGTCATCGGTCTAGGGTCCTATTTATAGATGTCTGGAAGCAGGGTCGTCGAGACGGCCGGCACGTATGCGATGAACAATACCACAACGAACATGCAAAGCACGAAGGGCACTGCGCGCGCCGCGATCTTGAGGATCGATTCACCGGTGATCCCCGAGACGACGAACAGGTTGAGGCCCAGCGGCGGCGTGATGAATCCCACACCCAGGGCCGTGATCATCATGATGCAGAACTGAATTTCGTTCATGCCGATGTTTTCGGCCAGCGGTTGCAGGATCGGGGCCAGGATCACGATGTTCGGTGTCGTCTCCATCACGCAGCCGGCGGCGATCAGGATACCGATCATCAGCAGGATCAGAACCCAGGGCTCATTGGTCAGGCTCGTGGCCGAAGCGACGAAGCCTTGCGGGACGCCCATGATGGCCAGCGCTTCGGCCAGGGGGGCCGAGAAGGCGATGATCGGCAGGATCACCCCGTTCACCTTGGCGGAACTGATCAGCATCGCCGGGAAATCCGCGAACCGCAGGGTGCGCAGCCCGAAGCCCATCAGGATCGTGACGATCACTGCCGTGGCCCCCGCCTCGGTCGGGGTCAGCCGGCCCGAGAAGATGCCGTAGAAGATGATGCCGGGAACGATAAAGGCATACCAGCCGGACTTGAGCGACTGGCCCAGGTTGCTCAGCCATTCGCCGAAGGTCAGGTTGCCGCCGCCCTCGTAGGAATGGATCCGGTTCATCACGAGGTTGGTGATCAGGATCGCAAACAGGATGCACAGACCGGGGATCAGCGCGGCGAGGAACAGCGTCGAGGCCGAGATACCCAGCACCAAGCCGATGATGATGTAGGCGATGGATGGCGGGATCAGGATGCCCGTGCAGGCCCCCGCTGCCACCAGCGCGCAGGCATAGGGCCGGGGATAGCCCGCCTCGACCAGGCGCGCGATGGTCATGCGGCCCACGGCCGCGGCCCCCGCCGCGTCCGAGCCGGAAATCGCGGCGAACATGCCGCAGACCAGCACCGTGGCAGAGCCGAAGCCGCCCTTGGTGAAACAGGTCAGCGCCTCGGCCACGTCCAGGAACTTGCGACTGAGCCCGGTTCGGACCAGCACGTCCCCCGTCAGGATGAACAGCGGAATGGCGGTCAGCGCGAACGCGTCGATCCCGGTGAACAGCCGCTCGCCCACCAGGCTCAGCGGCAGGTCGCCCGACATCAGCAGCATCAGGATGGCCGAGCTGCCGATCGCGGCCCAGACCGGCACGGCCAGCGCGATCAACGCGACGAAAATGAGGACCGGCAGGTAGAAATCCCATCCCAGCTCGACGGTCTGCGCAGCGGTGTTCCAAAGCATCTTGCAGCCCCCTCAGTCGAACAAGGTGTCGCCTTCGTAGACGGGCTGGCCCGTCCGGAAGGACACGTAGTCACGGTGGAGCGACTGGATCAGACGCCAGATCATCAGCCCGAAGCCCAGCGGCACGGCCATCAGAAACCACACCTTGGAAATCCGAAGCCCATCGGTCACCGACCCGAACTTGGCCGAGACATGCACAGATTCGAACGACCAGTAGAGCGCGATGACCGCCACGATCATCATCATGATGTCCCCGAACATGTAGAGCAGGGCCTTGGGCCGCTGCGGCAGGTAATGCATGATGACGTCGATGCGGATATGCGCGCGTTCCTTGACCGCGGCGGCCGCCCCGACCCAGGCCAGATAGATGAACGAATAGCGGACGATCTCCTCTCCCCAGATGGAGGAGTAGGCGAATATCTCTCGGCGCAGCACCTCGATCGCCATGGTGATGACCAGCATCACGTAGAAGATCAGCAGCAGCCAGCGTTCGGCGTTTTTGTCGATCACGCGCAGGCGGTCCATATCCGGTCCCTCCGGGCTCCACGGTCGGCACGACTTGCCCGCAACGGGGCCATGCGATCCGTGCTACGAATGGAAAGTCCGGGCACCCGGAAAGGGGTGCCCGGCAAAGGCGTCAGGCGTCGTGGACGTAGTATTTGCCCTGCGTGCCCGCGGCCTCTTCCATCATGTCGAAGGCCTCCATCGAGCCTGCGAGGTCGACTTTGAACTCGTCCCATTCGGACCGTTGGTAGCCGCCGGCGTCCTTCCATTCGGCCAGCTGATCGTCGCTGAGCGAGTGGAACTCGACCCCGGCCTTGACCAGTTCGGCCATGGCATAGGCCCGCGCCGAGGGCACCTTGGCCAGGTTCTGGTGCGCGGTCATCTCCGAGCCCCACATGATGCCTTCCTGCACGTCGGCGGGCATCGAGTTGAACCATTCCAGGTTGCACGAATAGACCTGACTGTCCGGCACCGCCTGGGTGAAAGTCACGTGGCTCAGGATATCCTTGAAGCCGAACACGAACAGCGCGCCGACCGACGGATCGAGGGCGTCGGCCACGCCCTGCTGGATCGCCGAGGGCGTTTCCCCCCAGGCCACCGGCGTCGGGTTGGCGCCGACCATGCGGTAATACTGCTGCAACATCGCGGAACCGGGCACGCGGAACTTCACGCCGCTCAGGTCGCCCGGTGTCAGAACCGCACCTGCTCCGCCTTTGCGCACGGCCACGACGCGCGGGTCGATATTGACGTAGAACAGGGGCTTGAAACCGTTTTCTTCGATCTTGGGCGTGACGTTCGAATTCCAGAAATCCGAGGTCACGAGGTTGGTGAACCGCTGATTGGACCCGCAAAGGTAGGGCATGTTGATCAGGTCGACCGTCGAGGCAAACGGCGCGAAGTTCGACAACGAATGCTGCGCCGCCTGGATCGTGCCGCCCTGGACGGCCTGCACCAATGCGCCACCCGCGCCCAGCTGTCCGCCGGGGGCCAGCTTGACATAGACCTTGCCGTTGGTGGCGTTCTGGATGTTCTCCTTCAGGTCCAGCTGCATGATCGGATAGCTGCGCGACGCGCCCAGCACATAGGCCGTGGCGATCGTCATCTTGTGCTCTGCGGCGTTCTCGCGCTCGCGCTCCTCGTTGGCGGCTTGCGCGGCGGCCTCCGTGGACCAGAGCGTGCCGGCGGCTCCGGCGACGACTGCGGCGGTGAACCCGGTCGTGGACGCGATCTTCAGAAAGTTGCGGCGCTCGACCGAGGCCAGCTCCGTGCGGTCTTTAGTATCCATTTGGTCTCCTCCCATGAAACCTATTGGCTGCCGTCCTCCTGCGACCGGTCAGCCTCCTTCTTCAGGATCGCAACGACGAAAAGCAGCGACGCGACGAACAGGACCAACATCTCTCCGACGTCCCCAAGGAACGCATTGTTCGCAAAAGCCCCGAGCGCCACGTTCAGAAAGAACAGGGCGAACACGATGAATGAGCCGATGAGAAACACGGGCGAGCCTCCAACTCTGTCTGATCCCAAGAATACTGTAAGCGCTTACAGTCGATTCTTGCAAGCGCTTACAGTCACGATCTGCAAGGGCTTGCAGAAACAGGGCTGCGGGGCCTTGTTCTAGGCAGTATGATCGGACCAACCGTCCAGAGGACCCGCCGCAGATGTTTGTGCCGCCACCGATTCCCACGCTCGAAGATGTTGCCCGCGTGGCTGGCGTGTCGACCGCGACGGTCTCGCGCTGTCTCAATGGCAAGGGCATGGTGTCGGCCAAGTCGCGCGACAAGGTGATGCAGGCGGTCGAGGCGCTAGGCTACACGCCCAACTTCGGGGCCCGCGCCATGGCCGCCAAGCGCACCCATACGATCGGCGCCGTGATCCCGACGATGGAAAACGCCATCTTCGCGCGTGGACTTCAGGCGTTTCAGGAAACGCTGCACGGGCACGGCTACAACCTGCTGCTGTCCAGCAGCGCCTACCGCCCGGAATTGGAAGCAGAGCAGATCCGCGCCCTGATTGCGCGCGGGGCCGATGGTCTGCTGCTGATCGGCTATGCACGAGACGCGGCGGTCTACGACATGCTGTCGCGCCGGGGGATTCCCACCATGCTGGCCTGGGCGTCCCTTCCGGATAGTCCGCATCCCTCGGTGGGCTTCGACAATCGCGGCTCCATGCGGCACCTGGCGGATGCTGTGCTGGGGCTGGGGCACCGGCGCATGGCCGTGATTTCCGGCATCGTTGCGGGCAATGACCGCGCGGCCTGCCGTCTTGCGGGCATTCGCGACAGCTGGACGGCCCATGGCTTCGACCTTGCCGATCTGGCCGTGATCGAGACGCCCTATGGCGTCGAAAACGGGGCCGCTGCGCTGGCTCAGCATATGCAGGCTGCGACCCCGCCCAGTGTCGTGATGTGCGGCAATGATGTTCTGGCTGCGGGCGCGATTGCGCGGGCGCGCGACATGGGGCTGGATCTGCCGGGGGATCTGTCGATCACCGGGTTCGACGACATTGAACTTGCGCGCCTGGTGACGCCCGCTTTGACGACGGTCCATGTTCCGCACCGCGAAATGGGCCGCACCGCCGCGCGTGAGCTTGTCAACCTGATCGAGGGGCGCTCCGGACAGACCCGGACCGAGCTTGCGGCCACTGTGGTGATGCGCTCTTCGCTGGGCCCGCCCGCGTCCTAGCCGCGTGGTTCCATTGCCTGCATCCCAGCCCGACGGCCTTCACGCCACCTGACCGCAACGGTTCTCGAAACGACAACGCACCGTCACGCGCGACGACACAG
Organism: Jannaschia sp. M317; assembly: GCF_025141175.1. Taxonomy (NCBI): domain Bacteria; kingdom Pseudomonadati; phylum Pseudomonadota; class Alphaproteobacteria; order Rhodobacterales; family Roseobacteraceae; genus Jannaschia; species Jannaschia sp. M317. The sequence goes on from NZ_CP081155.1 coordinate 2,183,672, forward strand.
CACCGCGTGCAGGTTAATGTGGCAGCGGACTACCCCGTTTCCCATTGCATGAGCCCGAGATGACCGTCCCACCCCGCCTTGCCCTGATCCACGCCACGCGCCTGTCCATCGACCCGGTCGAGGATGCGGCGCGGCGGCTCTGGCCGGAGGCGGAGACGGTGTCCCTGCTGGACGAGGCCCTGTCGCGGGACCGGCAGCGGGACATCGGCCTGACGGATGCATTGTCGGACCGGATCGGCGTGCTGGCGCGTTATGCCGAAGGGGCAGGGGCGGCGGGGATCCTGTTTACCTGCTCTGCCTTTGGTCCCGCGATCGAGGCCGCCGCCACCCGCGCCACCGTCCCCGTGCGCAAACCCAATGCCGCGATGTTCGATGCGGCTCTGGACCACGGCCCGCGCATCGTCCTGCTGCACAGCTTCGCCCCCTCGGCCCGCACCCTCCTGCCGGAGTTGGAGGCCGCGGCCCTTGCGCGTGGCGTCACGATCCAGGCCCAGGCGCGTTTCTGTCCCGATGCGATGGCGGCAAAGGCCGCAGGCGACATCGCCCGCCACGACCAGCTGATTGCGGATGCAGCGGCGGCGGTTGATGGGGCCGACGTGATCCTGCTGGCCCAATTCTCGATGGCGAGCGCGGCGCCTGCGGCGCGGGCCCGCACCGGCACGCCGATATTGACCAGCCCCGAAGCCGCCATCCTGGATATGCGCCGCCGTCTGTCGCCCGTGGGCAGTTGACGTCCAGGTGTCAGGCGGGCGCGGGCAGCCAGCGCCGACCGGGACGATATTTGGTCAAGCTGATTTCCCCGTGACGACGGTCGCCCAACCGCAGGGTCGCTTCGCGCAACACTTCGATCCCGTCACCCGCATCGCGCGGCAGGGCGGCCCCGTCCAGCGGGCGGCCTACCGTCACCCGATAGGGCTGCACGTCCTTGTTCAGCGTTTCGTGGAACAAGGTGATGTCGCGCAACGTCGGGTGAACCGCGTCGAAGGCATAGAACATGGCCGAGTTGCGCGCGCAGATATGCACCGGGATCACCGGCAGCCTGAACTTGCGCGCGATCATCGCGGCCGAGGCCATCCAGGGGCGCTCATGCAGTTGCAGGCCACGCCGTTTCGCCAGCCGCCCCGACGGAAAGATGACGCCCAGTCGCCCGGCGTCCAATGCCTCCCGTGTCAGCTTCATCGTTTCGCGGGTCTTGGCCACCGTGCGCAGATCTTCGCGCCATTCGACGGGGACGATGATGTCGGCAAACTGGGGCACGACCCGCAGGATGTCGCTGTTGGCATAGTAGAACGCATCGGGCCTGCGACGCAGCAACAGGTCGTGCAGGATGATCCCGTCCGCAATGCCGGTCGGGTGGTTCGCCACGATCAGGGCAGGCCCGTCGGTGGGCACGTTGTCCAACCCGGTGACGGTGACGCGACGGGCGATGCGTCGCGCCAGGTCGGCCATGATCTCCGGCACGGTCTGGTCGATATAGTGCGTCCCGATCTCGACCGAGCGTTGATAGGCCAGCAGCCGGTCCAGGATGGGCCAGGCCGCGCGGGCCGGGATCGAGCCGTTGAACAGCCAGGGGGCTCGTTCGGCGATGAGGGGATCGAGACGGTCGCGCATGGTGCCTCCCACCACAGAGGTATGACGGGCGTGTGACGCCGCGTCCTTTCTCTGCTCATCTAGGTGGCAGGGTAGGGCAATTCCACTCAAAACGCCATCCGCGACCGGGCGGGCGGGGGCCCGCTTGGCGTTGGCGGATCGTCACCGAAGCGTCACGCCCAGGTGATCCGCGCGTCACGCTTTGGCGGTCTGACACGCGCATCGACCCTCAAACCCCGGAGCCCCCATGCGCCCCCTTTTCCTGTCTGCCCTGACCGTCCTCGCCAGCCCGGCCCTGGCGGAACCCTTTGCCATCGTTGCCCTGGGCGATGCGCCCTATGGGGATCCGGCCGAGGTCTATGCCCCCTTCGAGACGCTGATCGACACGATCAACGCCACTGCGCCCGATCTGGTGCTGCATGTGGGCGACACGAAATCCGGCGGGACCGAATGCTCCGACCAGATGCTGGACGATCAACTGGCCTTTCTGAACCGGTTCGCCGCGCCCACGCTCTATGCGCCGGGTGACAACGAATGGACCGACTGCCACCGCGCCAAGGCGGGCGGTTTTGATCCGCTCGACCGTCTGGACCGGATCCGTCAGACCTATTTCGCCGCGCCCGAAACCAGCTTTGGCATGGCCCATGTCACCGTCGAAAGCCAGGCCGACGCAGGCTACCCCGAGAACGCGCGCCTGATGCACAAGGACGTCATGGTGATGACCGCCCATGTCGTCGGGTCCAACAACAACTTCGAGGTGCGCGACCCCGCCGCCGTGGCCGAATTCTTTGCCCGCGACGCAGCCAATGTCACCTGGTTGCGCGACAGCTTTGCCGCCGCGCAGGAGGCCGAGGCGCTGGTGCTGGCAATTCATGCCGACATGTTCGAATTCGACTTTGGCCCCGCCTGGTCGCCCGAAGGCTGGCTGCGCCACTCCGGCTTCCAGAATTTCGGACCCGCGCTGATCGAAGAGGCGGCGGCCTTCGGCAAGCCTGTGCTGCTGATCTACGGCGACAGCCACCGGTTTCGACAGTCCCGGCCCTTTGCCGACGGCGCGCCGAACCTGATGGCGGTCGAGGTGCCTGGCGCCGCGAACATGCACGCCCTGACGATCGGCGTGGATACGGATGCACCAGGTATCTTCAGCGTCTCGCTGCTGCGGAACCCGGCGCTGGACGGATAATGTGCGGGCGGCGCGGGGCCTTCTCCGCGCCGCTACCGACCGCCCGAGACGTCCAGCACGCTATCGGTGACATAGCTGGCGTGATCGCTCAGCAGCCAGAGCACGGCGCGCGCCACTTCGTCCGCCGTGCCCGCGCGGCGCATCGGCAGGCTGGGGGCCAGGCGGTCGACGCGATCCGGCTCTCCGCCCTTGGCGTGGATATCCGTGGCGATGATGCCCGGCCGAACGGCGGTGACGCGAATGCCACGCGGGGCAAGTTCCTGCGCCAACCCCTTGGAGAAGACCTCCAGCCCGCCCTTGGTCGCGGCGTAGTCGACGTATTGGTTCGGGCTGCCGAACTTTGCCGCCACGGACGAGATGTTGACGATGGCCGCCCCCTCGTGCATCCGCCGCGCCGCCTGACCGGCGACCAACATCGGTGACGTCAGGTTCACCGCCACGATCCGCGCAACCCGGGCGGCGGTGAATTCGGTGACTGGCTGCGCCCGGTCCAACACGCCCGCGTTGTTGACCAACCCATCCAGACGATCATGGGCCGCATCGAACTGTGCGAACAGGTCGGTGACCGTCTCAGGATCACTCAGGTCCGAGCGGAGCAGAGAGACCCGCGCGCCCCTGGCCCGCGCGGCCAGGGCGGTGGCTTCGACCCCGGCCCGGTTGCCGTTGTAGTGCAGCGCCAGATCGTGATCTGAGGCGGCCATCACGGCAGTCGCGGCCCCGATCCCCGAGGAGGCGCCCGTGATCAGCAGGGTCTTCCGGGTCATGTCTGTCCCTTTCGGTTGCGGCCGGGCGGTCAAATCCTTGGAAGGATTTGATCAATTTCTTCCAAGAAATTGACCCGGTCGAGGGGGCGGTGTCAGGCCAGCATCCGATCGATCATTTCGCCCAGATCGCGACTCGTCTCGGCGTGTTGCAGCCTTTCCAGCTGCGCACGGATCAAACCCTGCCGATCCGCGTCGTAGCGTCGCCAGGTGTCAAAGGCCGTCGACATCCGCGCCGTTGTTTGCGGGTTCGACGCGTCAAGCTTCAGCAGCCAATCCGCCAGGAACCGATAACCAGACCCGTCGGCGGTGTGGAATCCCGCAGGATTGCCCGACGTCAGCCCTCCGATGACGGACCGGAACCGGTTCGGGTTCGTCATATCGAAATCGGCATGCCGGGTCAGACCGGTTGCGACGCCCACCGCGCGGTCAGGGGCAGCATGGGCGACCTGGGCCGTGAACCACTTGTCCATGACCAGGCGGTCGTGCTGCCAATCTGCCTCGAACTGCCCCGCGACCGACGGATCACCCGCCTCCAGCAGGCAGGCAAAGGCGGCCATGCGGTCGGTCATGTTGTCCGCCGCGTCATAGGCCGCCCGCGCCGCTGCGCCGTCGTCCAAAAGCGTCTGGAACTTGAGCAGCTGCGCCGACAGCGCCCGTTTGCCCGCGTCCTCTGCCTTCGGGTCGAAGGGGCCGAGGATGTGCATGGCGTCGCGCAACACGGGCAGGTCGTGGGCCAGCCGCCCGGCGACGGCCACCGCCGCCGCCTTCCGGGCGGCATGGATCGCGTCGGGGTCCGGCACCACGCCCATCTGGTGCAGGGTCTGCGCCAGATCGTCCTCGGAAGGCAGGCCAAGCGCCAGCGCGCGGAACGCCGGATCGGCGGTGTCGTCGCAGGCCAGCGTCGCCACGGCATCCAGCCAGGCCGCGTCGAACCCGGCGCCTTCGGTCACCGCGCGAATGATACGCGACTTGGCCAGTGTCCGCCCGGCTTCCCAGCGGTTGAACGGGTCGCTGTCGTGGGCCAACAGGATCAGGCGGTCCGCCTCCGGCTGGTCGAAGTCCAGCACCACCGGCGCTGAAAAGCCGCGCAGCATCGAAAGGACGGGGCGGTCTGGCAGGGCCACCTCCAGCGTGGCGGTGGCCTCTGACAGCTCGAAAACCTCGGTCGCACGGACCTCTTTGCCCCGTGCATCCAGCAGGCCCCAGGCCAGCGGGATCACCATCGGGGCCTTATCGGTCTGCCCCGGAGTGTCGGGAACGTCCTGTCTGATATCAAGACGATAGAGGCCGTTGTTAAAGTCCTCGCGCAGTGTCACGCGCGGCGTGCCCGCCTGCGAATACCACAACTGGAACTGCGTCAGATCGCGGCCTGTCACCTCTGCGAAGCAAGCCAGCCAATCCTCGATCGTGCAGGCCTGTCCGTCATGGCGGTCGAAATACAGCTGACAGCCGGCGTCGTAGGCGTCCGGCCCGATCAGGGTGCGCAGCATGCCGATGACCTCGGCCCCCTTGTCGTAGACGGTCGAGGTGTAGAAATTGTTGATCTCGACGAAGCTTTCGGGCCGAACGGGGTGCGCCAGCGGGCCCGCATCCTCCCGGAATTGGCGGGTGCGGAGTTTCAGGACATCCGAAATGCGTTTCACAGCCGGATCGCGCGCGTCGCAGGTGAACTGCTGGTCGCGAAAGACCGTCAGCCCCTCTTTCAGGCACAGTTGAAACCAGTCGCGGCAGGTGATCCGATTGCCGGTCCAGTTGTGGAAGTATTCGTGCGCCACGACGCTTTCGATCCACTCATAGGTCGCATCGGTCGCGGTGTCGGGACTGGCCAGGACATAGGCGCTGTTGAAGACGTTCAGGCCCTTGTTCTCCATTGCCCCCATGTTGAAATCGTCCACCGCGACGATGTTGAACACCGACAGGTCGTAGGCGCGGCCATAGACCTCCTCGTCCCAGGCCATGGACCGTTTGAGCGCGTCCATCGCATAGCCGGTGCGCCCCTCGTCGCCCGGGCGCACCCAGATGTTCAGCGCCACCTCGCGCCCGTCCATCGTGGTAAAGGTGTCGGATGTCGCCACCAGGTTCCCGGCCACCAGGGCGAACAGATAGGTCGGCTTGGGCCAGGGATCGTGCCATTTGCCTGGCGCGACCTCATCACCGTTGGACAAGAGGACGGGCAGATCCGCCTCGATCTCCACGTCGTAGGTGGCCATCACGTCGGGGCAGTCCAGCATCCAGGTGATGCGGCGGAACCCCTCGGCCTCGCACTGGGTGCAATACATGCCGTTCGACATATAGAGCCCGTCAAACGCCTTGTTCGTCTCGGGTGAAATGCGCACCACGGTTTCCAGCAGAAAGGCATCGGGGGCGTCATGCAGGGTCAGGGTCGTGTCGGTTACGGTATAGCGATCCTCGGCCAGCGGCTCTCCGTCCAGCGCGAGAGAGACCAGATCCAGCTGTTCGCCATTCAGAACCATCTCGCCCGGACCCTGCCTCCGACAGGTCAGGCGCGCCATGACCTCGGTCGCCCGCGGATCGAGGCGGACATGCATATCCACATGGGTGACGGTGACTGGCACCGGCGCATAGTCGGAGAGGTGGATCGTCTGGTCCGGGGACGAGGGGGTGGCGTCGCGCATGGGGGTCTCCTTTGGCGTCAAGCTAGGGTCGGGGAAAGGCGGGGACCAGAGCGAAAAGCACCGTGACTTGACCGGCCACGGCGCTAATTCCCGGGTCGGGCGACGGCGGGGGCAGGCGATGGGCCGAATGACACGCAAGGGCGATTTGCCCACCAAGACGTGCCAGACGTGCGGTCGGCCCTTTGCCTGGCGGCGCAAATGGGCGGATGTCTGGGACGAGGTAAAATACTGCTCGGACCGGTGTCGCCGAAAGCGGTAAAAAAATCTTACCAATCCTGTTGCCGATAGGAAACTTCTGCGTTAGATGCGTCACAACATCTCAGGAGGCTCCCATGACCCGCATCGACAAATCCGGCCTTCAGGTCGCCCCCGAACTGGCCACCTTCGTCGACAACCAGGCATTGCCGGGCACCGGGATCGACGCGCAGGCGTTCTGGTCCGGTTTCGCCCAGCTTGTCGGTGATCTCGCCCCGAAGAACGCCGCTTTTCTGGCCGATAGAGAGGCCATTCAGGTCAAGATCGACGACTGGCACCGCAGCCGTGCCGGTCAGCCCCACGACGCCGCAGCCTACACCGCGTTTCTGCACGAGATCGGCTACCTCGTCCCCGAAGGTCCCGATTTCACCATCGAGACCGCCGGAGTCGATCCCGAAATCGCCAGCACTCCGGGCCCGCAGTTGGTCGTGCCGATCACCAATGCGCGCTATGCGCTGAATGCGGCGAACGCGCGTTGGGGCAACCTGTATGACGCGCTTTATGGTACGGACGCCATCGGTGATGCGCCGATGGGCAAGGGATATGATGCGGCGCGCGGTGCGCGGGTGATTGCCTGGGGCAAGGATTTCCTTGATCGCGCGGTACCGCTTGCCTCCGGCTCTTGGGCGGAAGTGACGGATCTGGGCGTGTCGGGCGGTGCGCTGACCGGTGTGACCCTGGCGAACCCGGATGCCTATCGCGGCTGGGTCGATGACAATGGCACCCTGCGTATCCTTTTGCAGAACAACGGCTTGGGTGTCATTCTTGTCCTGACCCGCGATGGCGCCATCGGTCGCGACGACCCCATGGGGCTGGATGCAATCCACCTGGAATCGGCCCTATCGGCCATCATGGACTGCGAGGATTCGGTCGCCTGCGTCGACGCCGAGGACAAGGTTCAGGCCTATTCCAACTGGCTGGGCCTGATGCGTGGCGACCTGAGCGAAGAGGTATCCAAAGGGGGCACCACCTTCACCCGGACGTTGAATCCGGACATGGAATTCAACGGTCCCGACGGCGTGTTCTCGGTCAAGGGCCGCGCGCTCATGCTCATCCGTAATGTGGGCCACCTGATGACCAACCCGGCCATCCTGCTGCCTGACGGCTCCGAAATCCCCGAAGGATTGATGGACGCCGCGATTACCACGCTGATCGCGATGCACGACCTGGCGCGCGACGGGGGCAATTCCGTCACCGGCTCCGTCTACGTCGTCAAACCCAAGATGCACGGCCCCGCCGAAGTGGCCTTTGCGGACGAGATCTTCAGCCGGGTCGAGGCGATGCTGGGCCTGCCTGCGAATACCGTCAAACTGGGCATCATGGACGAGGAGAGGCGGACCTCTGCCAACCTCAAGGAATGTATCCGCGCCGCCAGGTCGCGCGTGGCCTTCATCAACACGGGCTTCCTGGATCGCACCGGGGACGAGATCCACACCAGCATGGAAGCGGGGCCGATGCTGCCCAAGGGCGAGATGAAATCGACCCCCTGGATCGCGGCCTACGAAGACCGCAACGTCGACATCGGCCTGGCCTGCGGGCTGAAGGGGCGTGCGCAGATTGGCAAAGGCATGTGGGCCATGCCCGACATGATGCAGGCTATGCTGGAGCAAAAAATCGGCCACCCGAAATCGGGCGCGACCTGCGCCTGGGTTCCGTCGCCCACCGCCGCCACATTGCACGCGACCCATTACCACGCGGTCGACGTTCTGGCCCGCCAGGATGAACTGGCAGCAGGCGGCGCGCGCGGCACGCTGGCCGATCTGCTGACCATCCCGGTGATGGAGGGGCGCAACCTGTCCGACGCCGAGGTCACAGCCGAGATCGAGAACAACGCCCAGGGCATCCTGGGCTACGTCGTGCGGTGGGTCGACGAGGGGATCGGTTGTTCCAAGGTGCCGGACATCAACGATGTGGGCCTGATGGAAGACCGCGCCACCTGCCGGATTTCTTCGCAGGCGCTGGCCAACTGGTTGCACCACGGCGTCGTCACGCCCGACCAGGTCGAGGCGGGCATGCAGAAGATGGCCGCAAAGGTCGACGCCCAGAACGCGGGAACCCCCGGCTATGTGCCGATGGCGCCCGGTTTCGACGGGGTCGCCTACAAGGCGGCGCAGGACCTGGTGTTCCAGGGTCGCGTCCAGCCGTCGGGCTATACCGAGCCGGTGCTGCACCGCCGCCGGTTGGAGCTGAAGGCCAGCTGACCGTTCCGCTGCCGGGGCGCGGGGGGCGGCGTGAACCCCGCCCTACGGTCCCGCGCGTCAGCCGTAGGGCGGGGTTCACGCCGCCCTCCCACATTACAGGAGAGACCATGACCGATCTGACTCAATCCCAGGCCCGCACCATCATCGATGCCACCTTTGCCAAGGGGCAGGAAATGGGACTGAATCCCCTGTCCGTTGCAGTGCTGGACGCCGGGGGACATCTGAAGGCGTTCGACCGCCAGGATGGCGCCTCTCCGGGGCGGTATGGCATCGCGCAGGGCAAGGCCTATGGTGCCGTCATGCTGGGGATGCCCGGCTCCGCGCAGATGGCCCGCGCCGAAAGCCAGGCCTATTTCATGGCCGCCGTGAACGGCGTCTTCGGCGGGCAGGTCGTGCCGGTGCCGGGGGGCATCCTGCTCAAGGACGGGGACCGGGTGATCGGGGCCGTGGGCGTGACCGGCGACACCTCGGACAACGACGCCGAGGCCGGGCTGGCCGGGATTGCCGCCGCCGGCCTTACGGGCGCAGCCTGACGCGCAGGGCCTCTGGCCCGCGCAACCCGACCCGGCGCAACCAGCGAGGCGGCGGGCCATCCAGCACCACATCCGGATAGCGGGTCAGCAGGACGCGCAGCGCCTCTGCCACCTCTGCGCGGGCCAGTTGCAGGCCCAGACAGACATGCGGGCCAAAGCCGAACCCCAGATGCGGGTTCGGCAATCGGGTCGGGTCGAAGTGTTCCGGTGCCTCGATCCGGTCCGGGTCATGGTTCGCTGCCAGCAGAAAGGCCGTGATCTTGTCACCCTTGGTCAGGCGAACGCCCTGAAAATCGCAGGTCTCGCGGACAAAATGCAGCTTGGTCATCATCACCGGCGACCAGAAACGCATCGCTTCCTCCACGAAGGTCGCCATTCGCGCCGGGTCGGACAGACTCGCCCTCAGCTCCGGGCGGTGCATCAGCGTGAGCAGGCAATCGTTGATCAGGTGCACCGTCGTCTCGTGCCCCGCCACAAACAGCATCATGACCATGGCCAAAAGCTCTTCCTCGCTCAGCCGGTCCCCGCCGTCCCGCGCCGCGACCAGGTCCGACATCAGGCCTGCGCGCGGATGCAGCCGCACATCCGCCAGCTGCGCGCGGATCAGACGCATCACCCCACCCATCCGCAGCAGCGCGATCAACATCTGAGGCGCACCCGTCGCCCCCGACAACGGGGCCAGCCCGCGCCGCAGCGCGGGGCGCGCGGCCTCGGACAGACCAAGCAACTCGCAAATCACCTCAAACGGCAGGGGGCGGGTGTAGTGCGGCACCAGATCAATGGGGCGCGCGGGATCGATCCGATCCAGCAGCACCTCTGCCCGCGCGGCGATGGCCGGGCGCAGATCGTCCATCGCGGTCCGCGCAAAGGCGGCAGACACGAGGCGGCGCAGGCGCGCGTGATCATCCCCGTCCTTCAGGATCATGGTCTGCAGCAGTGGCGCGATGCGGCGGGGCATCCACCAGAAACTTTGCGCCAAGGATTTGCCCGTGGCGCCGCGGCTGTCGCGAACGAAGCGCGCGTCATCCTTCAACAAAGCCCGCGCTGCGGCGTCGGTGGTCGTCATCCAGACCGGCCCGATCAGGGGCAGGCGCATCCGGGCAACGGGTCCGTCGGCCCGCAGTCGCGCCAGGGCAGAAACCGGATCGGTCAGAAAAGCGGTGCTGCGCAGATCAATCATGCACAACAGATAGGCATTTGTCAGATCGTGCGCCAGCGAAGGCGGACCCGTGCTTTGGCGCCGCTATGCGCGGGCGCGCAGGCGCGGTAGACATTCGGCAACCGGAGGACCTCAATGCGCCCGATCGTCGGCATTATTTCGAACCACTACCTGATCAACGATCAGTATCCTGCCCACGCCAATGGCAAGATGAATACCGATGCCGTGGCCGAGGTCGCGGGGGCCATGCCGCTGTCCTTTCCGGGCGACCCGGATGCCGTGACAATCGAAGAACTGCTGGAGGTATTCGATGGCTTCCTGCTGACCGGGGGGCGCCCGAACATCCACCCCGAGGAATACGGCGAAGAAGAGACCGAGGCGCATGGCACCTTTGACCGGGGTCGCGACCGCGTGGCCCTGCCGCTGATCCGCGCCTGCGTGGACCGCGGGCAGCCGGTCCTGGGCATTTGCCGCGGCTTTCAGGAACTGGCCGTTGCCATGGGGTCGACCCTGCACCCCGAGATCCGTGACTTGCCGGGCCGGATGAACCACCGCATGCCACCTGACGGCACGATCGAGGAAAAGTTCGCCCTGCGCCACGAGGTGCGCTTTACCTCGGGCGGCCCGTTCGCGCGCCTGATGGGGGCAGAGACGGTGATGACCAATACCCTGCACGGGCAGGGGGTCAAACAGGCGGGGCCGCGCGTCAAGGTCGACGGCTGGGCCCCCGACGACACGCCCGAAGCGATCTGGATCGAGGGCGCGCCGGGGTTCGCGATGGCGGTGCAATGGCACCCTGAATGGAACGCCGGAGACGACCCCGTCTCGCGCCCTTTGTTCGAGGCTTTTGGCGCCGCCTGCCGCGACTGGCGTGCCGGGCGGACGGCCCCCCTGCGCGCGGTCGGCTGACGGGCGTTTCGGCGAAAGCTCTGTCCCCTCAGCCGTAGGTCTCCAACATCTGCAGCAAGTCGTCGTGGGTGTTGATCTCGTCAACCGGCTTGTCCTGCCGCCAGCGCAGCATGCGCGGAAAACGCAGCGCCACGCCGGACTTGTGCCGCGTGCTGCGTTGTATCCCCTCGAACCCGATTTCGAACACCAGCTCGGGCGGCACCTGTCGCACGGGGCCAAAACGTGCCTGCGTGTTGCGCCGCACCCAGGCGGTGATCTTGCGGAATTCTGCGTCGGTCAGGCCGGAATAGGCCTTGGTAAAAGGCACCAACTCGTTCCCTTTGGCCACCGCAAAGGTGAAATCGGTGTAAAGGTTCGCGCGTCGCCCATGCCCGGCCTGAGCGTAGATCATGACGGCGTCGATAGTCAGGGGGTCCAGCTTCCACTTCCACCAGTCGCCGCGTTTGCGCCCGACGTGGTAGGCGGAGGTCTTGCGCTTCAGCATCAGCCCCTCGGCCTGGGCGTCGCGCGCGCCGGCGCGGGTCTTGGCCAAGGCATCCCAGCTTTCGAACGGCACCAGCGGCGACAGGGCGACGGGGCCCTCGGGCGGCAGGCCGGCGAGCATCGCCTGCAGCCGCGCGCGCCGCGCCGCGAAGGGCAAGGCGCGCAGGTCTTTGCCCGCGTCCTCGAGCAGGTCATAGGCGCGCAGGATCACCGGGGCCTCTGCCAGCAGTTTTTTCGGCACCGTCTTGCGCCCGATCCGAGGTTGCAGGGCGTTGAAGCTGCGCGGCTGCCCGGTCGCCGCATCCCAGACCAGGACCTCTCCGTCGAGGACCGTGCCGTCCGGCAGGAAATCGCCCGCCCGCGCAAACTCCGGGAAGCGGTCGGTCATCAGCTCCTCGCCGCGCGACCACAGATGATGGGTGCCGCCGCGCAAGATCAGCTGACCCCGGATCCCGTCCCATTTCCATTCCGCCAGCCAATCTTCGGGCGGGCCCAGATCGTCGGGATTATCGTCCAGCCCATGTGCCAGGCAAAACGGATAGGGTCGGCTGAGATCCGCGTCAGGGTCGGGGGCGGTGATCAGGGCACCGTAGCTGGTCGTCTCGGGCGTCCATTTGCCCATCAGGCGATGCGCCAGCTCTGCCTCCGGGATGGCGGTGGCTTGCGACAGGGCGCGGGTCATCAGCTTTTGACTGACACCCACGCGAAATCCGCCCGTGATCAGCTTGTTGAACACGAACCGTTCTGCCCCTGCCAACCGGTCCCAGGCGTCTTCGACAAAGGCGCGTTTGTCGCTGTCGTCCGCCGACGACAGCGCGCGAATGTCGGCGATCCAATCCGACAGCGGCCGATCCGCCTGTCGTGCGGGGGGCGGCAGGACCAGGTGCATCGTTTCGGCCAGATCGCCCACGACGTCATAGCTGGCGCGGAACAACCAGTCCGGCAGCCCCGCCTTGGCCGCGGCCCATTCCGCAAGGCGCGTGGCCGTCACGGTCCGCTTGGGCCGCCGCCCGGACAGAAGTGCGATTGTCCAGAGGCGGTCGTCCTCGGGGGCCTCGCGAAAGTAGTCCGCCAGCGCAGCGGTCTTGACCGAGGTCTTGGTCGTCTGGTCCAGCGCCGTGAAAGCCTGCGCGAACCGTTTCATGTCAGCACCTTCTTGAGCCGCAGCAGCGCCGCCTCTGCCGCGGCCGACCGCCCCACGGCCAGATGATAGACATGCGGCACGCCATGTTCCACAAAGGTCGAAACCCGCGCGCCGTCTTCGCGCAGGCGTCGGGCGATGGCCTGTCCGTCGCGTTCCAACACCTCGCGCGATGACAGTTCGATATGCACGGGCGGCGCGTTCGGATATCGGCCGAGGATCGGCGACAGGCGCGGATCACGCGCATCGGCACCGGCGACATAGGCCGCGCGGCACCGGGTCAGAAAGGCGGCGGGCATCAGCATCTCGTCACACTCCGGCGCGTCGCGGCCTTCGCGCAGGTCAACGGCGGGCGAAATCAGGGTGACGGACAGCGGCGGTTTTTCCCGCGCCAGCATGTCCTGCAAGACGACCAGCGCCAGATTGCCGCCCGCGCTGTCCCCTGCCAGGTGGAACGGGCCGGGCATGGCGCGGGCCACGGCGGTGCAATCGTCCGGCGCGGCGGGAAACGGGTTTTCGGGTGCCAGGCGATAGTCGGGCAGCCAGACCTCCAACCCGGTTTCCTGCGCCATGCGGTCGGCAAAGGCCGCGTGGGTCTGGGGCGATCCGATGATGAACCCGCCCCCATGCAGCCAGAGCAGCCGCCCGCGTGCCTCCGCAGGCCGCGACACACGGGTGCGGATACCTGCCACATCCTCCCACACGACAGAGGCGGCGGCCGGGCGGGCGTTTAGACGGGCGCTGATTTCGAACAGGGTCCGCTGCGCCGCGATGGGCAGAGGCAGCGCCAGAAGAGGGCGATCGATGTAGCGCGTGGTCATCCGGCGCAGGCGGTCGAAGGCACGGCTCATGCGGCGGCCTCCGCCCCGCCTGCCTGGCTGTCGGGCTGGTCCAGGTTTTCGCCTTCGTATTCCGTCTTGACCACTGCGGCATCATAGCCCTGCTCGGACAGCCATTGTTGAAAGGTCGCGGTATATCCGTGGGTTGCGAATATACGCTCTGCCCCCGTTTCGCGGATCGCGGCATTCAGCCCGGCCCAGTCGGCATGGTCCGAGATGACAAACCCCCGGTCCGCCGCCCGCCGCCGCCGCACCCCGCGCAGGGCCATCCAGCCAGACGCGATGCCGGTGGACACCGGGCCGAACCTGCGCAGCCAGTTGCCCGCCAGGGCCGACGGCGGGGCGACGATCAGGGCACCGGGATACGACTTGAGGTCGGTGTCGGGCGTCACGCGTATCGTGTCGGGCAGGGGCAAGCCTTGGGCGCGCAGCACCGCGTTGGTGTTTTCGACCGCCGCGTGGGTCAGGATCGGCCCGATCGAGGGGTCGACCATGGCCATGACGCGCTGTGCCTTGCCCAGCGAATAGGCCCCGATTGCCGCATGTTTGCCCTCTGCGCGGCAGGTCTGCCACCAGGCGTTCAGTTCGGATGCCAGCTCGGCTTCGGGGCGCCAGTCAAAGACCGGCAGGCCAAAGGTGCATTCGGTGATGAAGGCGTGGCAGCGCACCGGCTCGAACGGTTCCGACAAGGGGTCCGGGCCGGTCTTGTAGTCGCCCGAAACGACCCAGACCTCGCCTTTGTGCGCGACACGGATCTGGGCAGATCCTGGGACGTGGCCCGCGGGGTGAAAGCTGACGGTGGCGTCGCCGATCTGTCGGCTTTCGCCAAAGGCGATCCCCTCTAGCGTAATGTCGCCCAACCGGTGCCGCATCACCGGCGCCGCAGCGTGGGTGGCCAGATAGCGGGCGTGGCCCGGTCGCGCGTGGTCCGCGTGACCATGGGTGATCAGCGCCCGGTCGACGGGACGCCAGGGATCGATGAAGAAATCACCGGCGGGGCAATAGATGCCTTCGGAGCGGAATTCGAGAACCATGGGCAGAGGATAGCGCGCTCTGCGCGCGAGACGAGTGGGCGTGACGCCCCGGGCTTGATCGTTCCAGAGGGGAGGCAGGGCGCGGGGGGGGTACAAGGAATATCCACACGGGCGAAGCATAAACGGCACGGCCACGTCAGACCCTGTTCCGTCGCTGTCCGGTCCAGATGTTCCGCCGCATCCTGCCCAACGGGCGATGCCGACTGATCCCTTGCCCGCGCGACCGAGGCCGCCCGAGACAGGCGCAGCGGGTCAGCTATCGGGGGCGTTCAAAGTCAGTTCGCCCTCTTCCTCCAGGCGGCGGATTTCGCTGACGATGGCGGACATGGCCTCTTCGGCGGCGTCGGTGGCTACCTTGCCACCCTCGGCCATGTCTTCGCGCATCTGGTCAGCCAACCTGCTGGAGATGGAGCCGAGGATGAACTCGACGACCGGGGCCAGATCGGGCGGGGCCCCGGCCAGGGCCTGGGTGACAACGGCGGCATCAACCCCACGCAGGACGCGCGGCACGTCGCGCGGGTCGATACGATCTGGAATATTCTCGAAACTAAAGATTTCCGCACGGACGCGCACGGCGAAATCCGGGTCGCTTTCGTCCAGACGGTCCAGCAAGGCACGGCGAATGCCAGAGGTGGCGGCGTTGAGGATGTCGCCCACGCGCGCCACCGCGGCGGTGTCAAAGGCGGGGGGTTTGCGCGCGCCGCTTTGGCGACCCAATGCGTTGCCGATCATGGAAACAGCCTCGGGGGAGACGTCCTCCGTCCGGCCAAAGGCCACGGCGATACCGTCGCACCGGTCCTGGGGCAACGTCCCCAAAAGCAGCGCGGCCTTGGCCGGGGGCAGCTTGGACAGCATGATGGCGCAGACCTCGTCGCTTTCGTCTTGCATCATCGCGGCCAGGATGCCGGTATCAAGGTTGGCAACCTCGGCCCAGGCGGCCTGACCCAGTGACCCGACGGCCCCGCCGAAGTCCGCCAATAGCGCCTCGACCACCTCGAGAGACAGGCTGCCGTCCATCAAGGTCAGGATGCGGTCGACGTCGCGCGGGAAATGCAGGCCGATGGAATCAAGCTCGGACGCGAATTCCGCGACTGTCTGGGCCAAGGTTTCCCGATCGACGAAGCGCAGCGAGGACATGTCGCGGACCAATTGTTTCTGCTGTTCGGCCGGTAGGCTGCGAATACCCGGATCGGCCCCGCCGGTGATCAGCAGCCGTACGATGACGGCCGCCTTTTGCCCCTTGGTCAGCCCCCGACGACGGGCAGAGGGCGGCAGGTTGACAGGGCTGAGATCGGACATGGCAGACGGCTCGCGCAAAGAAGCTGTGCCGTGTTATCGCCCGCGCCGTCTTAACAAAACGTTGCGGGCGCGCCGATCAGTGGGAATAGCCGCGCCCGGTGCGCAGCGCCTCGGCCAGCGACGTCTCGGCCCAGGTGCCCCGGCCACCGGCCTGCCGGATCATCGCGAGCTGCAGTCGCGCGCCGTCGGCGTCGCCCTGTTCGACCAGACCCTGGCCCAGATAGCTGCGCGCCAGCCGGTAGTCGGGATCAATGTCCAACGCCGCTTCATAGAGGGCACGGCCCGCGTCGAAATCGCCCGCCTTGCGCGTGGCAAAGCCGCGCAGGGTCAGGACCTCGGGCGTGTTTGCGCGGGTGACGGCGGCCAGGACGCGCAGCGCATCGGCAGGGCGATCATAGGCCACCAATTCGCGCGCGGCGTCGATGCGGGTGGCATCGTCAAGACGGCTGTCGCGGCTATCGACGCAGGCCTGATGCGTGTCGTCCCAAACCTGCGCCCCGGTGCAATCCGCAGAGGTCTGCGTCTGGACCGGCGGGGTCGGGTCCTCACCCGCGGCAAAGGCGGCAAGGGGCAGGCAGGTCAGCAGGGCGAGGGGGCGGATCATGGGGGGTCTCCGGCAAGGCAAAGGGGCGGCACCCTCAACTAGGTGCCGCCCCTTTGCCATTCGTCAAGACACGAGCCTGCGAGATCAGCCGATCAGGCCTGCGGTTTCTTCGGCCCCGATCATCAGGTTCAGGTTCTGGACAGCGGTGCCGGAGGCCCCCTTGCCCAGGTTGTCGAGCACGGCGATCACCGTCACGCGCCCTGCGCCGTCGCCCTGAACCGACAGGACCATCTGGTTGGTATCGTTGACCATCTGCGGATCGACCCGCGCGCCTGCCGCCTGCACCGATACAAAGGGATCGCCCGCGTAGAAATCGCGCAGCGCCGCCTCGATCCGGGCGTGTCCGGCGACCTGGCCGGGCAGAAGATCGGCGTGCAAATGCAGTTGCACCGCCATGCCCTGCGCATAGGCCCCGACCGACGGCTGGAACAGGGGTTTGCGGGTCAGATGTCCGTATTCCATGATTTCGGGCACGTGTTTGTGGCTTTGGCCCGTTGCATACAGGAAATAGGCCGGGGCGGTGCCGTCCTCGTACTCCGCGATCAGGGACTTGCCGCCGCCGGTATAGCCGGACACGCCGGTCAGCACCGCCGCGCTGTCGGGGGACAGGATGCCCGCGTCGACCAGAGGCCGGATCATGGAAATCGCGCCGGTTGCGAAACAGCCCACATTGGCGACCCGCCGCGCGTCGCGGATGCGCGCCCGCTGGCCCGGCAGTTCGGGCATGCCATAGGTCCAGCCCTCGGCCACGCGGTGCGCGGTCGAAGCGTCGATGATCCGGGTGTCGCCTGCCAGCGTCACCGCCTGGCGCGCGGCATCGTCCGGCAGGCAGAGGATCGCAACATCGGCTGCGGCAAAGGCGTCGCGGCGCGCGCCTTCGTCCTTGCGGCGGTCCGCATCAACCGAGACCAGACGGATATCGTCGCGCGCCGCCAGGCGGTCACGGATCTGCAGGCCGGTGGTTCCGGCTTCGCCGTCGATAAATACGGATGTGGGCATGGCTTCGCCTCCGTCGCTGGGGTCAGGCTGGGGATAGGCGACCGGCGGGGCGCTGGCAAGCGCGGTGGACATCCGAACACTCCCGAAAGACAGGCAGTTGCGGGCCCGCGACCCCGAAGGGCGGTGGTTCCCGGAGCCGCGCGGCACCCGATTGCGCCACGCGGCGGGCCACCGGTGGTCCGGGGGAACCTGCTGCGGCGGTCGGGCGTCACCCCGACCGCAGATGTCATGACAGCGACGTATATCGGGCAGAGCGGTTAAGGATCCATGAACATCGGCCCAGACGTTGCACCCGCGCGGGCAGGGGGGTAGGGGCATGGCCCATGCGTATTCTCTTTCTTGGCGATGTCATGGGGCGTGCGGGCCGCACTGCCGTGACCGAACGGCTGCCCGGTCTGCGCGCCGACTGGCGGCTGGACGCGGTGGTGATCAACGGAGAGAACGCCTCCTCCGGGCGGGGGCTGAACACGGCGCAGGCCAAGGCGCTGTTCGCTGCCGGGGCGGATGTCGTGACCCTTGGCGATCATGCCTTCGACCAAAAGGACATGATGCAGGCGATCGGCGAAGACAGCCGTATCCTGCGCCCGATCAACTACGCCAAGGCGGCCCCAGGGGCGGGGGCGCGGATCTTTGATATCGGCGGCAAGAAGCTGCTGGTGGCGCAGGTTCTGGGCCGGGTGTTCATGTCGCGCAACTATGACGATCCGTTCGATCCCGTTGACCGCATTCTGAAGGCGCATCCCCTGGGGCGCGCAGTGCAGGCGATCCTGATCGACATGCATTGCGAGGCGACGTCGGAAAAGATGGCGATGGGCCATTTCTGCGATGGGCGCGCATCGGTCGTGGTGGGCACCCATACCCATGTGCCCACGGCGGATGCCACGATCCTGCCTGGCGGCACCGCTTATCAGACCGATGCGGGCATGTGCGGCGACTACAATTCGGTGATCGGCATGCATAAGGCGGAGCCGCTGCGCCGCTTTGTCGTCGGCATGACCAAGGACCGGTTCGAGCCGGCCAATGGCGAAGCCACGCTTTGCGGGCTGTTTGTTGACACCGATGAGACTACGGGTCTCGCCCGTGAGGTGGTGCAGGTCCGTGTTGGCGGACGGTTGTCGCAATCGGGGCCGCAGCGCCCTGCATGACGCTTTGCGTCACGGCACGGATGTGGTTCTGCTTGAGGTCGCGGCGCGCCTTGCGTCGAAACCGGAGAGACGCGGATGACCTGGTTTGATCTGCCGCAGATGACTCAGGCCTGGGTCACGCTGGCCACGCTTGCGGTCATGCTGATCCTGTTTGTGCGGGAAACCTATCCGACCGAGGTTGTGGCCATGGCCGGGGCCGCGTTCCTGCTGGTCATGGGCATCCTGCCCTACGACGCGGGCATCGAGGTCTTGTCGAACCCGGCCCCCTGGACGATCGCCGCGATGTTCCTGTTGATGGGGGCGCTGGTGCGGACTGGCGCGCTGGATTGGTTCACCCGCTTTGCCGAGGCCCGCGCGGCGACGCAGCCAAAGTTGGCCATGGGCATCCTTTTGGGCTTCGTCCTGGTTGCGTCGGCCTTTGTGGCCAATACGCCCGTCGTGGTCGTGATGATCCCGGTCTTTGTGCAACTGGCTGGAACCTTGGGCGTCATGCCATCCAAGCTGTTGATCCCGCTGAGCTATGCATCGATCCTGGGCGGCACGATCACCTTGATTGGCACCTCGACCAACCTGTTGGTGGACGGGGTCGCGCGGGCGCAAGGGTTGGAGCCGTTCACAATCTTCGAGGTCTCGCCGCTGGCCATCCCGGTGGCGCTGGCGGGGTTGGCGTATCTTTATGTGTTCGGCCGCCACCTCTTGCCTGACCGGACCTCCATGGCGGCGATGCTGGGCCGCAAGAAGGGCGCGAAGTTCTTTGCCGAAGCCGTGATCCCGCCCGAGTCGAACCTGATCGGCCGCGAAGCGCTGGACGTGCAGTTGTTCAAGCGGCCCGGCGTGCGCCTGATCGACGTGCTGCGTGGCGATGCATCGTTGCGGCGCGATCTGAAGCAGGTGACGCTGGAGGTGGGCGACCGTGTCGTCCTGCGTACCGAAATGGCGGAGCTGCTGACGTTGCAAAGAAACAAGTCGCTGAAGCGGCTGGACCAGGTGGGCGCGGTCGAGACATCCACCGTCGAAGTGTTGATCACGCCGGATGCCAAACTGGTCGGGCGGCGTCTGGGCGCGTTGCGCCTGCGGCGGCGCTACGGGGTCTATCCCCTTGCGCTGCACCGTCGGGATCGGAACATCTCGGGCCAGTTGGACGAGGTGGTGCTACGCGTCGGTGACACGCTGCTGCTGGAGGGATCGGCCGACGATATTCATCGCTTTGCCCAGGATGTGAACCTGGTAGAGGTGAACCAGCCGACGGAGCGGGCCTATCGTCGGGAACAGCTGTGGATTCCGATGGCCGCCGTCTGCGCAATCGTCATCCTGTCGGCCTTCAACCTGGCCCCGATCTTTGCGTTGGCCGTGGTCGGCGCTGTCCTCGTGCTTTTGACCCGCTGCGTTGACGCGGAGGAGGCCTTTGGCTTCGTCGACGGACGCCTTCTGGCGATGATCTTCGCAATGTTGGCGGTGGGAACGGCGTTACAGGCGTCCGGCGCGGTGCAGATGATCGTGGACTGGATTTCACCTGCGCTTGCCGGCTTGCCGCCCCCCGCCCTGATCTTTGCGATCATGGCGATGACGATGGTGTTGACGGAACTGGTCAGCAACAATGCCGTGGCGGTGGTCGTCACGCCGGTGGCGATTGCCTTGGCGCAATCGCTTGGCCTTGATCCGCGCCCCATGGTCGTTGCGGTGATGGTGGCGGCCAGTTGTGCCTTTTCAACACCCATCGGCTATCAGACGAACACGTTGGTCTATGGACCTGGGGGCTACCGGTTTACGGACTTCGCCAAAGTGGGTATCGGCATGAATGTCATCGTGGCCCTGGTCTCGGCGGCGTTGATTCCCCTGATCTGGCCGCTCTAGGTCGGATGCCTGCCCCTTTCGGAGGTCCAATGCGCCCCTCGCTTCTGCTACTCGCCCTGCCGTTCCTGTCTGCCTGTGTCGTGGAGGGCAGCGGCATCGGGCCCGCGGCCGAGCCGGGAAAGCTGGGCATCGTTGACGCGGTTGCCTCGCCCTCGCGCCTGGTCGTGCGTCTGTCCGACGGCACCCGCTGCGTCGCACCGCGCCCCGAAGAGGCGCGCGCCGGCTGGTCCGGCGTCACCGCCGAGTGTGGGTATGCGCTGCCGTTCCAGGTCACCTTCAAGCAGGGCGGCGCGCCGACCCGGTTCCTGATCGAGGATCCCAGCGGCATCCCGCAGGCCGAAGACGGTCGCCCCGGTCCCCGTGCCGAGACCTTCATCACCGATGTCGATGGTCAGCGCCGTCTGTTCATCACGCCGCTGGGGGACAACGTCCAGTTCAACCCGGCCACCTGATCCTTGGGGCCGGGGGCTATTCCCCGGCCATCCGCAGGCTGTCGCGATCAGGCGGAGAGGCGGGTTTGCGGCCCGCTGGAAACGGCCGTCCCTGGGCCTGCAGGCGTGACAGCGCGTCATTGAGGCGACGCCGTGCCGCTTCGGCCCCGGTCGCGTCCAGCATTTCCCCCGCAAAGACGGCCTGCAACCAGGGCCGGTCCATCAGGTCCAGCTTGCGCATGAGATTGCCCAGCCAGACCGGATCGTGCTGCCGCGCCCGCCAGAGTTTGGCCCAGCCGAGCGTCGTCAGGTCGGTTTCCGCCGCCGCCTGGACGACCGGCAACAGCAGGTCCATCGCCTCCAGCCGTTCGCGCAGACGCGCGCCGCCGTGGCGCGCGGGCAGTTGGGTGATGTGCGGGCCCCGGAACAGGCTGGCGTGCATCGCATCCGGTGTCTCGGTCGGGTCGGACAGCAGATAGACCTGCTGCGCCGCGTCCAGGGCGTCGGGCGCATAGCCATAGCGCGGCCCGAACGACAGGGCGCGGTCGCGATGAAACCGCGTTTCCCACGGGACCAGCGCGGGGTCGCGGGTGGCATAGGGGGCGATCAGGACCACGGTCGCGCCGGGGGCCGCAAGGCTGTAGGTCGCGGCCCCGTACCCGGCTACCCCCGTCCCGAGAAAGATCACCCGGTCGTAGTCGTCGAACAGCCCCTCGTCGGTCATCTCGTCGAAGAAGTCGATGACCTCGGGCGCACGATACCAGGTGCGCCCGTCTGCCATCAGCGTCAGGGTTGCCCAGCCTTCCGACCGGGCCTGGCGGACGCTCCAGGGCAGGTGCTCGGGGCGGGCGGCGACGGTATCCCGGCTTTCGAATTCCACGATCAGCGTTTCGTTGCCGGGGCGGAACTGCGCGACATGGGCCTGGCCCAGGTCGCGCGACCAAGCCTCCTGCGCCGCTGTGTCGGGCGCGGGGCGGGGCGGGTCGTCCGGGGCAGGGGTCTGGTCGTCCATCTCGCATCCTGTTGTCGGGGCCGATGCCGCAGGGTCGATGCATTATAGGTCGAATTTTCCTAAAGTTCTGGCACAAAGTTGCCTCTTTTGCCCGATACTTGCGCGGTATTGTTCGCAGAACGGCGACGACCGCGCGATTGCGGTGGCACCGTTTGGCCATTGGTATCAATCGGAGGGTTCATGCCCCGCCCCGTTTTGTCCGAGTCTTTGCCCCCTTGGCGGCGTGGCCGCAGTGGCGCGTCAGTTGGCGGACCGATGACATGACGGGTTCGTCGGTCACCCTGCGACACCTCTGCGGGTCCGACCGGGATGGCGTCCGCCTGCTGGATGTTCTGGTCGGGGCCAGGTCAGGCGATGGCCATCCGGTCTGGTTGACCTTTGCTGGGGGCACGCCGGTGGGGCGGTTGACCGCGCGCAACGGCCTGAACCTGCAAGACGCGACACGGGTGCAGGGCGGCCTGTTGGTGCGCGCCCGGTGGACGGGCGGGACGGCTCTGCCGTTGCCGTTGGATGGTCCGGCTGCGACCGTGTCCTTTGCTCAGCCCGAGCCGGAGATCATGGCGGGGCGGCGTGTCCTGCTGGCTGTGCGCGGGGCGGAGACGCCTCGGGATGTGGCCGATTGGCTGCGCTACCACGCGGCACAGGGCTGTGACGGGGCGGTGATCCTGGATCTGTCGGGGACGCTGGCGTCCGACCTGCGCGCCGCTCTGGCTCATGGAATCGCCGGGCCGGATCGGGTGGTGATCGTAACCTCGCCGCTGCCGCTTTCGGCATCTGATGGAACACTGGCCGAGCCGATCGTTCTGGAGGCGTTGCGATGGCGGTTCCTGCAGGCCGCGTCTGCGGTCATCCACTTGCGGGTTTCCGATGTCTTGGCCGAGGCATCTGCCGACACCTTCGCGCAGACGCTTGCCGCTGCCGAATTCGGAGCGCTGCCTCTGACGGGGCGGGCGATCGTGCCTTGGGCAGTTCCCCGAGGCGAGGGCGCGCGTCACGGCGATCACTGTTGCATCGGGCCTGACACGCCGGGGCTGCGCAGCTGGGCCTGCGACCCCGCCCGCCTGCCGGCGCAGGCCCCCTGGCGGACCGAGGATATTGGTGGCCTCGACCTGTCGGGCGCACGCGCGCTGACCTTTGATCGGGCGCTGTATCTGGACGCGGGGACGGTGGGGCCGTCGAACCTGCGCGCGGATCCGGGTCTTGTCCGTCGGGCGCGGCGCAGTTTCGATCACATGCCGCTGTTGCCGGACAGTGACGCGTCCCCGGCTCTGCCAGCGGCTCTGCCGGGGCGCATCCTGTTGGTTTCGGCGGTCGATGTCGGGACATCGGATGACGCGCTGCTGGCCTGGGTGGCGCAGCATCGACAGGTCGGAGTCGACGATCTGTTGGTCTATGACTGCGGTGCGCTGCCGGTGGTGGCCGAAAGGTTGGCGCAGCTGCACGCCAAAGGGGTGTTGCGGACGCTGCCTGCGGTGTCAGGGTCGGCGGCCCGTCAATCTGCAGACAGCCACCCGTTGCGCGCCCGTGCCGGTTGGGTGATGTGGCTGGACATCGGGACGGTTCTGACGACGATCCCGCCGGGACCGCTGGCCGCCGTTCTGCCCCGGTTCGGCATGGCCGACCTGATTGCCATGGATGCACCGGACGGGCAGGGGCCGCGCTGTCTGTGCCGCAATCTGCCGCCCTATCAGGCGCTTGGCGCGCAGGGGCCAGAGGGTATGAATGACGCGCAATGGTCTCGGCAAAGCCCGGTCGACGCGATGGGGCACCCCTGGGCACCTGGCGCGCAGGGTGCGACGGACGACACCGCGCCGCTACGCTTGCGCCAGCCTCGGGATGTGCCGGGGATCAGGGCCGCCGTGGCCGACCTGTTGGCGCGATTGGACGCGGGCTAGCCATCGCAGACTTCGCGCAGGCGTTGCCAGGACGGGTCGTCCAGGGCCGGGATCATCTCTCCGGGGGCATCGGCACCCAGCGATTGACCCGTGGCCACCTGATAGGGTCCCCAATCCAGCGCCGCCGCGTTGAAGCCGCTGCGCAGCACCGATCCGTTCGCCAGCGGCGGTGCGTCCAGCAGCAATCCCTCGATGTGCTGGGTGATGTCGGCGGGGGCGATGGTTCCGGCAGTCAGCATCCTGATCAACGACAAGGGGCCGACGTCGCGCAGAAAGTCGACCAGTGGCGGCGACACCCGTGCCGTGATCGCCGCGGCCAGAACGTGCCCGGCCGCCAGGTTGGGATCGTCCTGGGTCACGAGAATTCCGTCCGACAGCACCAGTAACCCCCCCGGCAGGGCCAGGGCCGGATGCGGCAGGTCGCGCAGCACCTCCAGCCGGGCGGGGGTCGTGGGCAGGATGCGCGCCTGCAACTGCTCCAAAGCCTCGCGCCCGGTGATCGTCTCGCAGGGCGGGCCGGTCAGCAGCGTCAGTTCATCAAGCATCAGCCGACCGATTTCGACCCGCTTCGACGGAGGCAAAAGCCCCGCCGCCTGATCACGCAACGCCCCCGGAAGCCAGGTGATCGCAAAACCCACGGCCAGACCCAGACCCAGACCGGTCAGGACCCTGCGCAGGCGGCCGGGCCGTTGGCGCCCGCGGCCCACGGCGGCGACGACACGGTCGAGGGCGGCGATCATCTCCGGCTCTTCGATCTCCAACTCTTCGTCTTCGCGGCGGCTGGGGGCGTAACGGGCGGGCACCTCGGTTCCGTTCAGCCGCACCAACGCGGGCAGGGACCAATGCGACAGCGCGCTGCCACTTCGGTCTTGCACGACCAGTTCCGCCTCGCCGATCGAGACGTAGACCTCCTGCCGCTGTGCACCCGCATCAGGACGCCACAGGCCCGTGGTTTCTAACCGGTCAAGCCCTTCTATCGCGGTCATTTTCCTGCCGCCCGCTCCCGAAGGACGAATTTCTGGATCTTACCGGTCGACGTCTTTGGCAACGGGCCAAAAATCACGGCCTTTGGTGTCTTGAACCCGGCCAGACGCGCACGCACAAAGGCGATCAGGTCCGCTTCGCTGACGTCGGATCCCGGTTTCAGTTCCACAAAGGCGCAGGGCACTTCGCCCCATTTGTCGTCGGGCCGCGCAACCACGGCGCACAGGTCGACCGCCTCGTGATGCATCAGCGCGCCTTCGACCTCGACGCTGCTGACGTTCTCGCCGCCCGAAATGATGATGTCCTTGGCCCGGTCCTGGATCTGGATATAGCCGTCCGGGTGTTTGACTGCGATGTCGCCGGACCGGAACCAACCGCCGGCGAACGCCTCCTGCGTGGCGTCGGGGTTGCGATAATAGCCCTTCATGACGGCATTCCCGCGCAAGGCGATCTCTCCTTGTGTGGCGGCGTCGGCGCGGACGGGGGCGCCGTCGTCGCCAAAGACCTCCAAGCCTTCCATCATCGGAAAGGCCACGCCCTGCCGCGCCTTGAGCGCGGCCTGTTCAGGCGCTGCCATCGCATCCCAATCGCCCGGTTGCCAGACGTTTTCTGTCACATGTCCGTAGGTTTCCGTCAGGCCGTAAACATGGGTCACGTTGAAGCCCAAGGCCTGCATCTTGCCCAGGGTCGCCGCAGGGGGCGGGGCCCCGGCGGTGAAGACCTCGACGTGTTGGTCGAAGGTCCGCCGCTGATCCTCGGGCGCATTCACCAACGCGTTCAGCACGATGGGCGCGCCGCCGAAATGGGTCACCCCTTCGTCCGCAAGGGCGTCGAATATCGCGGGCGCGGACACGTCCCGGCAGCAGACTACGGTGCCGCCCACCAGCGGCATCATCCAGGCATGGCACCAGCCGTTGCAGTGAAACATCGGCACAATGGTCAGAAGACGGGGATAGAGCACCATGCGCCAGCTGACGACGGTGCCCATGGTGATCAGATAGGCCCCGCGATGGTGATAGACGACGCCCTTGGGCCGCCCCGTCGTACCGGAGGTGTAGTTGAGGGCCAGACTTTCCCATTCGTCCTGCGGCAGGTGCCAGTCAAAGGCAGGGTCACCGCCCGCAATGACGTCCTCGTAGGTTGGATGCTTTCCCGACGCGGGATGGCCAGCCGCCGGATCCGGAACCTCGATCAGGGCGGGCGGATCGTCCAGCGATGCCGCTGCCGCCTCGGCCAGGTCCAGGAACTGGCTGTCGACCAACACGACCTTCGCCCCCCCGTGCCCAAAGATGTAGGCCACCGTGTCCACATCCAGCCGAGTGTTGATCGTGTTCAGAACCGCCCCGCAGGCGGGCACGCCAAAGGCAGCCTCGACCTGTGCGGGCACGTTGGGCAGCAGTGTCGCGACGACATCGCCGGGCACGACCCCGCGCGCCGACAGGGCCGAGGCGAGGCAGGTGACCCGGTCTCGATAGTCGGCATAGGTCCGGCGGGTCGCGCCGTAGACCAGCGCTTCGCGCCCCGGCCAGATCTGCGCCGCCCGGTTCAGATGCGACAGAGGTGTCAGCGCCACATGGTTGGCCGCACATCTGTCCAACCCGGTTTCGTCCCTCAACCAGCCCATCGCATACCTCCCCGTATTGCGCCGCCTCATCCTGCGGTCGATAGTGAGTCAGCCGGACCTGGAGGACAAGAGCAATGGACAACCGACCGGCCTTTGCCGCGCTGCATATACTGGCCGCCATGGCGGTGCTTGGGTTCGTCGACCAATACGTCAAACTGCTCGCGCAGGAGACGAGCCTTTGGTCGTTCCACATCCTGCGCACCATCATGATCTGGGCAATCGTGGGTGCCTGGCTGCTGGTGACCGGTCGTCGCCTGCGGGTGCGCAACTGGCGCGGACTGATCGGGCGGTCGGCTTCCATGTCGACGGCAATGATCATCTATTTCGGCGCGCTTGGGTTTTTGCCGGTCGCACAGGTGGCGGCGGGTCTGTTTACCGCGCCGATCTGGGTTCTGGTGTTTTCCGTGGCGTTCTTCGGACTGCGCATCGGGCCGATCCGGGTTCTGGCGGTCGCAATGGGGTTCGCGGGCGTCGTTCTCGTGCTGTCGCCGGACCCGGCCACGGTTTCACCATTCGTGTTCCTGCCCGCGCTGGCCGGCGCCTTCTATGCGCTGGCGGTTATCGCGACGCGGGAATGGTGCGCGGGCGAGGGGGCCGTGGAACTGGCGTTGGGGATCTTTACCTTCATGGGCCTTTGGGGTGTCGGCGGGGTGCTGGTGATGGGGCATGGCACCGATTACCTGACCCTGGGTTGGGTATCGCCCACACCATTGGTCCTGGGCCTGAGCCTGTTGCAGGCGGTCGGCAGCCTGCTGGGCGTGGTCCTGTTGACGCGCGGCTACCAACTGGCCGAGGCTTCGCTGGTGTCGGTGTTCGAATATTCGCTGCTGCTCTTCTCAGCCGTCTTTGGCTGGCTTATCTGGGGCGACATGCTGGGGCCGCTGGGTTTTGCGGGTCTGGCGTTGATCGCCTGCGCGGGCAGCCTGATCGCCCTGAGGGGGGAGCGGCGGGCGGCGGCGTGATCCGCCGCCCGTGCCTTACCGCAACGTCCAGGTCTGCTGGGACGAGGTGCCGCGCTTTTCCTGCATGACGACGACATTGCCGCGAATATAGAGCAGCTTGCAGTCCCTCTCGAACTCCAATCCGTCGATCCGGGTGCGATGGCACAGGGCACCTTCGTTCCAGACCCATCCGCCGCTGATCCGCGATCGGTCGCGTTGGCCGCCGATCCCACCGTTTCCGGCAAAGATCAGCGTGCCGCCAAAGTCGTCCACCAGCGTTCGGTCCGCCACGAATTGCCGGAACGCCCGTTCCGAAGAGATCCGCGTGAAATCAAGGGCCTGAGCAGCCCCTGTGCTGGCGATGATGGCCGCAAGGGCCAAGGCTAGAGGTTTCATTTCCCGTTCCCATTCTTTTGGGGGGCTTCACCGATGATCTTGCCGGTGGATTGGGGCGGGTCTGTGAAACAGTCGGGATCGTTTTGCGAAACGATCACGGCAAAAGTGGATAGGGGCGCGTTAAGGTTAACGCGCCCCTGGTGACGCTGCCTGGCATTCTTCTCGGCGAAAATACTCCACGGGGGTGTGGGGGTGTGAAACCCCCACTCCGCCCGTGCGGCCGGGTTCAGGCGGCGCGGGCCTGATCGCTGCCGTAGAAACTGCGCCCGTCTTCGGCCATCTGCCGCAGCAGATCGGGCGTGGCGAACCGGTCGCCGTGGGTCGCGGAGAGCGTGTCGCAGGTCTCCGTCGCCCAGGCCGCGCCCACGATGTCCAGCCAGCTGAACGGGCCGCCCGACCAGGGCATGAAGCCCCAGCCCAGGATCGCGCCCACGTCGCCTTCGCGGATGTCTTCCAGCACGCCTTCCTCCAGCGCGCGCACGGCCTCCAAGACCTGGGCCAGGATCATGCGGTTCTGGACCTCGTGCAGCTCCGGCTGTTGCTCGGCCAGGGGATAGCGGGCACCCAATTCGGACCAGAGACCCTGACGCTTGCCCTTGGCATCATAGTCGTAGAAGCCCGCACCCCCCTTGCGGCCCAGACGGCCCGCGTCGGCAAAGGCGAACAGCACATCGTCAACCGCGCCATCGGGATAGGCATCGCCCATCGCCGCCCGCGTCGCCTTGGCGATCTTGACGCCCAGGTCGATAGAGGTCTCGTCCACCAATTGCAGCGGGCCCAGTGGCATTCCCAGCAGCTTGGCGGCGTTTTCGATCAGGGTCGGATTGACCCCCTCGGCCACCATGCGGATGCCTTCGTTGATGTAGGGGATAATGCAGCGGTTGGCGTAGAAGAACCGCGCATCGTTGACGACGATCGGCGTTTTGCGGATCTGGCGCACGTAATCCAGCGCCTTGGCCACCGCGCGGTCGCCGGTCTGCTTGCCTTTGATGATCTCGACCAGCAGCATCTTGTCGACGGGGCTGAAGAAGTGGATGCCGATGAACTGCTCGGGCCGCGCGCTGGCGCGGGCCAGATCTGTGATGGGCAAGGTAGAGGTGTTGGTGGCGAAAATCGTATTCTCGCCCACCACGGCCTCGATCTTTTGCGTCATCTCGGCCTTGACGCCCACGTCCTCGAAGACCGCCTCGACGATCAGGTCGCAGTCCTTGAGCGCATTCAGATCGGTGGTCGCCGTGATGCGGCCCAGCACCTCGGCCTTCTTCTCCTCGGTGACCTTCTTGCGGGCCATGCCCTTGTCCAGAATGCCTTCGGAATAGGATTTGCCCTTGTCGGCGGCGGCTTGTTCGCGGTCGATCAACACCACTTCGATGCCCGCATTGGCAGAAACATAGGCGATGCCCGCGCCCATCATGCCTGCGCCGATCACGCCGACCTTGCTGACCTTTTCATCGGCGACATCCGGGCGGTTGGCCCCCTTTTCCAACGCCTCCTTGTTGATGAAGAGCGAGCGGATCATCGCCTCGGACGAGGGGTTCATCAGGACGTGGGTGAACCAGCGTGCCTCGATCTTGAGCGCGGTGTCAAAGGGCACCATGGCCCCTTCGTAGACCGACGACAGCAGCGCCTTGGCCGCCGGATAGACGCCCTGCGTCTTGCCGTTGACCATGGCCGATGCGCCCACGAAGGTCATGAAACCCGCCGGGTGATAGGGCGCACCGCCGGGCATCTTGTACCCCTTGGCGTCCCAGGGTTTGACGAGGTCGGCGTCCTTGGCGGACAGAACCCAGGCGCGGGCGTCGGCCATCGGATCGGCGCTGACCTCATCGATCAGGCCCGCGGCCTTGGCTTTTCTCGGATCGCTCAGCTTGCCCTCCAGCAGGAAGGGAGAGGCGGCCATCGCGCCCATCTTGCGCGCCAGGCGGGTCGTGCCGCCCATGCCGGGGAAGATGCCGACCAAAATTTCGGGCAGGCCGATCTTGGCCTTCGGGTTGTCAGCGGCAAAGATGCGGTGGCAGGCCAGCGGGATCTCGAACCCGATGCCCAACGCGGTGCCCGGCAGGACACAGGCGACAGGCTTGCCACCCTTCAGCGTCTTGGGGTCCATGCCCGCACGCTCGATCCTGCGCAGGATGCCGTGGGACTTCATCAGACCTTCCATCAGACCTGCCGCCGGATCATCGCCGGACATCGCCTTCATCTTGGCGATGACGTTCAGATCCATGCCGCCCGCGAAAGTGTCCTTGCCCGAGGTGATGATGACGCCCTTCACGGCCTCGTCGGCCAGCGCCTGCGTCACGCAGGCATCCAACTCGTCCCAGCCTTCCAGGCTGAGCACGTTCATCGATTTGTTTTTGACGTCCCATGTGATCGTGGCGATGCCATCAGCGTCGGTAGAAAGGGTAAAGTCGGTCATCGGAATCTCCGTGTATGTCGGGGGCGGGCGTTGGGGCCGCGCGGGTATCAGGTGTCGATGGACGCGCGCGGTTCGCTCAGGTCCGGATGCAAGAGGTTGATTTTCGTCGGGTCCACTTCGGTCAGAATGCCGATGCCCCGCCAGAGGTGGTCCTGGATTTCCAGCGTCATGCGCCCTTGGTACGGCGGCACCAGATAGGTTCCGCCGTTCAGCACGAATGTCATGTGCCGACCGATGATCCGTGACGGAGAGGCCACGTCGAATTCCGCCGACAGACAGACCCGGTGATAGGCGCTGGCCCCCATATCCAGAAGCCGCTGCTTGGCCAGGCGCGACGTTTCGGCCAATTCTTCGGGCGCGCGCACGATCTGTTGGCGGTCGCTGTAGATCATCGTGTGCGGGTAATGCATCATCTGCGCGACACGGTCGTGATCCTCGGACCACATCGCTTCGGACACGGTGTCCAGATGCCGCTGATAGATGTCCCTGGCGCTTTGGCTCATTGGTCTTTCCTTGTTGTCGGCGGCCCGCCGCGCAGGTCATCCTCGGACAGTTGTTCCCACCCATGTGACGGACTGATGACCCCGGCATCCGCGTTGCGGACATAGGCCCGCAGCCCGGCGCACAGCCAGCGACCGTTCACCCGTTCCAGGGCCATGTCGGCCTCGTAGGGCGGAATGACGTAGGTGCCACCACGCAGCACATAGGTCCGGTGCCGGCCCACAATCCGATCCGGATTGAGGGGGTCGAATTCCGCCGCCAGGCAGAGCCGGTGATACCCCTGCGCGCCCAGCCTCTCGAGGCTATCGCGCTGCGATCTGAGCGACAGGATCATCTGTTCGGCGTTCTCGACCTGCACACCCTTGTCGTTGGTCTCCATCCGGCTGGGGAACAGTAGATGGCGGCAGACACCCTCATAATCGCGCGCCCACAGAAGGTTTGTCACCTCGTCCAGGTTCGTCTGATAGATGTCGGCCGCCGTGGTCATCAGACCCGCTCGATGATGGTGGCGGCCCCCATGCCTGAGGCGACGCACAACGTGGCCAGACCGGTTTCCTTGTCCGACCGCTCCAACTCGTCCAGGAGGGTGCCGATGATGATGGCCCCCGAGGCACCCAGCGGATGGCCCATCGCGATGGCCCCGCCGTTCACGTTGAGTTTCGAGTGATCCACGTCGAAGGCCTGCATGAAACGCAGCACGACCGACGAGAACGCTTCGTTCACCTCGAACAGGTCGATGTCGCCGATAGCCATGCCGTTGTCGGCCAGGATCTTTTCCGTGACGGGCACCGGACCGGTCAGCATGATGGTCGGATCGGTCCCGATCTTGGCGGTGGCGCGGATGCGGGCGCGGGGTGTCAGACCCCATTTCTCGCCGAACGCCTTGCTGCCGATCAGCACACCTGCCGCACCGTCCACGATGCCCGACGAATTGCCGGCGGTGTGGATGTGGTTGATGTGGCCGAGGTGCGGATACTTCATCAGCGCGACCTTGTCGAAACCGGGCATGACCTCACCCATGGCCTGGAACGCGGGGTTCAGCGCGCCCAGCGACTGCATGTCTGTGCCGGGGCGGATGTATTCGTCGTGGTCCAGGATCGGCAGGCCGTTGATGTCACGCACAGTGATGATCGACCCGTCGAAGCGCTTCGCCTCCCAGGCGGCGAGGGCGCGTTTCTGGCTTTCGACGGCAAAGGCATCGGCATCGTCGCGGCTAAATCCGTATTCGGTTGCGATGATGTCGGCGCTGATGCCTTGGGGCACGAAATAGCTGTTCATCGCGATCGAGGGATCGACCGCAACGGCGGCTCCGTCCGAGCCCATGGGAACACGGCTCATCATTTCGACACCGCCGGCGATATAGCCGTCGCCGGCCCCGCCGCGCACCTGGTTGGCGGCCAGGTTCACCGCCTCCATTCCGCTCGCGCAGAAGCGGTTGATCGACAGGCCGGGGATGCGTTCATCCAGGTCCGAGGCCAGAACGGCGGTCCGCGCCAGGCAGCCGCCCTGTTCCATGACCTGCGTGGCATTGCCCCAGATCACATCCTCGACGGCGTGGCCTTCGAACCCGCTGCGCGCCTTCAGAGCGTCCAGAACCTGCGCCGACAGCCGCGCGGCGGTCACTTCGTGCAGGCTGCCATCCTTGCGGCCCTTGCCGCGCGGGGTGCGGATGGCGTCGTAGATATAGGCGTCGGTCATCGGGGTCTCCTCACAGCCCGCGGTCGGAGGGCCGACCGGGCATTAGATCATAGGGATGTTTCCAGCCGGGCAGGGCGGCGATGCGATCCAGCCAGGCGTCTATATGGGGCCAGTCGGCGCGGTCGAAGCCGAAGGGTTCGGGGTAAAAAAGATAGCCGCAGCACGAGAGGTCGGCGTTGGTCAGACCATCGCCCACGATCCAGTCGCGCCCCTCCAGATGACGGTCGAGCGTCTCGTAAGCGGCCTTCAGGCGGCCACGCGCAAAGGCGATGACCTCGGCCGGCCGCTTGTCCTCGGGCAGGAAGTTCATCAGGAACCGGGTCATCCCGGCCTGCGAGCTGAGCTTGTGATTGTCCCACAAGACCCAACGCAGTACTTCGTATCGATCGGGCCCCTGGCCACCGAATTTTCCGGTCCTGTCGGTGATCCATTGCTGAATGGCACCCGATTGGCTGAGCCGGGTGTCGCCGTCGACCAGTACCGGGGCCTCGCCCATCGCGTTCTCGGCGCGCCATTGGGGTGTGCGGGCCTGGCCACCAAAGAAATCGACGAAGACCGGTTCCCAATCCAGCCCGGACAATTCCAGCGCCAGCGCGGCCTTGTAGCTGTTCCCGCTCTCTCCGAAGCAGTGAAGCTTGATGGTCATGTGCCGCGTCCTCCCTGACGTACGGTGCCTGTTGCTACGATCGGAGCGGGGGTTTCACACCCCCGCACCCCCGTAGTGTATTTTCGCCGAGAAGAAGACCGGGGCCTCTTCCGCGTTAGTGGCGCGTTAACCTTAACGTGCCATGAAGATCTCGCGGCACAGGCTGGAGAGCCGTCGGCCGTCCGAGGAGAAGCCGTCTGGTTTCTCTCCGGCCCCCTCAAGTACCTTGCACGACCTGGTGACAGGGGGCCGGTTTTCTTCTCGGCGAAAATACTCCCGCCGGAGGCTCCCGTCCGGTCAACCTGCCGTGTCCTTCGCCTCTCTTTTTGCCAACATGTCTTTATGCAGCCGCAAGCGATGCGGCAGGTTTTCGCGGTGGGTGACGCTGTCGAAGTTCTCGAACAGGAACGACAGCGCCTCGCCCTCGCTCAGACCGGCCTCCTCCGCGAAGCTTCGCAAGCGGCGGTATCCGGGTTCGGACATCTGCGCGGGGAAGCGGCGGGTGAGGCGTTGAGGTCTGGGCATGGGCTCTCCTTCGTAGGGCGGCGTTCACGCCGCCCTCCGGTTTCAGAAGGCGGTGGAGTCGAGGGCCATGACGACCTCCGGTCCGGTCTGGATACGGGCCAGGTGCATCGACGTGGCTGGCAGTTGCCGGGCCATGTAGTAGCGCCCGGTCGCGATCTTTGCCTCAAGGAAGTCGCGGTCTGCACCGTCTTCCTTCAGTTTTTCCATCGCGGCCTTGGCCATCTTGCCCCACATCAGGCCCAGGACCACATGCCCCATCATGTGCATGAAGTCGTAGGACCCCGACAGCGCGGCGTTCGGGTTTTTCATCCCGTTCCGCATGAAGTACATGCCCGCCGCCTGCAGATCCTTGGACGCGGCCTTGAGCGGCTCGACGAAGCCCTTCATCGCCTCGTCGTCCTTATGCTCGGCGCAGAAGCCCTTGATCAGATCGAAAAAGGCCATGACATGCTTGCCGCCGTCCTGGGCCAGCTTGCGCCCGACCAGGTCCAGCGCCTGCACGCCGTTGGCGCCTTCGTAGATCATGGCGATGCGGGCGTCGCGGACGAATTGGGACATGCCCCATTCCTCGATGAAACCGTGGCCGCCATAGACCTGCTGGGCGTTGGTGGCCATCTCATAACCCTTGTCGGTCAGAAAGCCCTTGAGCACGGGGGTCAGCAGCGAAACCAGCCCCTCGGCGTCCTTGTCGTGCATCCGCATGTCGCGGTCGATCATCGTCGCGCCCCAGTAGGTAAAGGCGCGGGCCCCTTCGACGAAGCTTTTCTGCTCCATCAGGTTGCGGCGGATGTCCGGGTGCACGATCAGCGGGTCGGCCGGGCCGTCAGGATTCTTGACGCCGGTGACGTCGCGCCCCTGCAGCCGGTCGACGGCATAGGCAAGCGCGTTCTGATAGGCGATCTCTGCCTGGGCATAGCCCTGCAAGCCGACGCCCAGACGCGCCTCGTTCATCATCGTGAACATGGCCCGCATGCCCTTGTGCAGGTCGCCCAACAGCCAGCCGGTGGCCCCGTCATAGTTCATGACACAGGTGGAATTGCCGTGGATGCCCATCTTTTCTTCGATCTTGCCGACCGAGACACCGTTGCGGGCACCAAGGTTGCCGTCGTCATCGACCATGATCTTGGGCACGATGAACAGCGACACGCCCTTGATGCCTGCGGGGGCATCCGGGGTCTTGGCCAGGACCAGGTGGACGATGTTCTCGGCCATGTCGTGATCACCGGCGGAGATAAAGATCTTCTGTCCCGTGATCTGATAGGATCCGTCATCTTGCGGCACGGCCTTGGTGCGCATCATGCCCAGATCGGTGCCGGCGTGTGGCTCCGTCAGGTTCATGGTGCCGGTCCACTCGCAGGAGTTCATCTTGGGCAGCCACTTGGCCTTTTGCGCATCGGTGCCGTGGGCCGCGATGGCCGACGCGGCGCCGTGGGTCAGGCCGTAGTACATGTTGAAGGCCATGTTGGCCGCCGACAGCACTTCGCCCACGATGGTGTAGCTGATGTAGGGCAGGCCCTGGCCGCCGTATTCCTCGGCTGCGTCCAGCGCGGTCCAGCCGCCATCGCGGAGCTGATCGAAGGCGTCCTTGAACCCGTCGGGCGTGCGCACGACACCGTTTTCCAGGGCGCAGCCCTGCTGATCGCCGACCGCGTTCAGCGGGTGAATGACTTCGGTGGCCAGGGTGCCCACGGCGTCCAGGATGGCGCCGGTAAAGTCGCGATCCATGTCAGCATAGCCCGGAACGTCCTGCTCCGAGATCTTGAGCAGATCGTGCAGAACGAACTGCATGTCCTTGGTGGGGGCGGTGTAGCTGGGCATTCCTGTCCTCCTGTCAGGTCGAACCCCTGAGGGTCCGTCGTATGTCTTAGCCGGCCTTGCGGGGCTGCATCTGGGCGAGCATCTTTTCGCCCCAGCGCAGCTGTTCCTCCAGGTCGGCGATGGCGGTGTTGAGCTCGTCCCGCTGGGCCACCATCTGGGCCAGGCGAGCACGGCCCACGTCGTAGGTGCGGGCGAACTGGGTGAACTGTCCGTCGCCCAGATCGTAGAGATCGAGAAGCTGCCGGATTTCTTCCAGCGAGAAGCCGAAGCGCTTGCCGCGCAGGATCAGCTTCAGCCGGGCGCGGTCACGGCGCGTGAACAGACGTTTCTGTCCCTGGCGCTGCGGAAACAGCAGCTCCTTTGCCTCGTAAAAGCGAAGCGTGCGGGGGGTGACGTCATAGGCGTCGCACATTTCACGGATCGTCATCAAAGCGTCGGACATTCCCAGGTCATCCTCGAATAGGGTCGCAGTTCGGTGGTGCCGAGATGCAAACCTGAAACCGCTGATACAAGACTGGGTGACGTTTACGTAACTCGGACGTTACGTCAAATCAAAGTTTACGTAACTTCCCATCGCGTCAATCGGGTTTCGCGACATTTTGTGACCTTGCGGAACCCGCCATTGGCGCGCGGATTTTAACAAAAGTTAGGCCATTGAAGACGGTTTGGACGCGCTCAGCGCGGCGATTCGCAGTGAGGCGCGGGCCTTCCCTCAGGACGCGCCCTTGAGATCCGCCTTGACTTTGTCGCGCAGCACGGAAAGCTCCGCGATGGCGGCTTCGAGGTGGCGCTGGCGTTCGGCCAGCTCTTCCAGCTGACCGTCGGCCAGCTTGATCCAGGCTTCCATCTGCATGCGGCCTTCGGGGTCCGCATCGTAAAGCTCCAGCCATTGACGGATTTCTTCGAGGGAAAAGCCGAACTTGCGGCCCCGCATGATCAGTGTCATCCGCGCCACCTCGCGCGGGTGATAGAACCGCGACCTGCCGTCGCGCTCGGGAAACAGCAATTCGATGTATTCGTAGTGGCGCAGCGTGCGGGGCGTCACGTCGAACCGCGCGCACATCTCTTTGAAAGTCAGCTTGTCCGGCATTGATCCCCCCTGCGAGGGGTCAGATTGGCATGGGTTTCCGATCCTGTCCATCAAGGGCTTGCCGGGGTGCCGGGCCTGCGGCAAGGGTAATCCATGACCAATGACAGCATTCAGGACGCCCGTGCCCGCGCCGCGCGTCAGTTCATCTCCGCCTTGCCCCATTGCCGGGCACTGGGCATGGAATTGCAGGACATCGCCGAAGGCATGGCGGCCATTTCGCTGCCCTGGTCCCCTGATCTGGTGGGCGAGCCATCGACCGGTGTGATCCATGGCGGTGCCGTGTCGACCCTGATGGATACCTGCGGCGGGGCGGCGGTGCTGTCGCATCCCGCATCGCCCATTTCCACGGCGACGATGGACCTTCGGATCGATTACATGCGTGCCGCGCGTCCCAACCAGACGATCACGGCACGGGCCACCTGCCATCACGTGACCCGCTCTGTGGCCTTTGTGCGGGCGGAGGCGTTTGACGAAGACGGCGAAGGGCCGGTAGCCGTCGCCAACGGCGCGTTCACCGTGAGTTTTCCGAAATGAAGCGCCCCGAACCCATTCAGGTCGTCAAGCAGCGCCGCGATGCAGCCTTGGCGGCCTTGGTCGAGGGCGTTCCCTATATCCGCTTTCTGGGCATCACCTTCGACCGGCGCGGCGATGAGCTGACGGGTGTGCTGCACTACGATGACAAACTGATCGGCAATCCAATCCTGCCGGCGCTGCACGGCGGCGTCACGGCGGCTTTTCTGGAGGTGACGGCGATCGTCACGCTAAGCTGGGCCATGCTTTGGGACGACCTGGAGGAAGGGCGCCTGGATGTCGCAACCCTGTCGCATGAAACCTTGCCGCGTTTGCCCAAGACGATCGATTTCAGCGTCGATTACCTGCGATCCGGCCTGCCGCGCGACGCCTATGCACGGGCGCGTATCAACCGGTCCGGTCGGCGCTATGCCTCGGTGCACGTCGAGGGGTGGCAGGACAATCGCGACAAGCTGTTCGCCCAGGCAACCGGTCATTTCCTGATGCCCCGGCGCGAGGGGTGAACGCGACCCCGGACCTGACCCACCGGCGCATTCTCAAGATCGCCGTGCCGGTCGTCCTGTCCAACGCGACGGTGCCGATCCTGGGGGCAGTGGACACCGGCGTCGTCGGACAGCTGGGCGAGGCCGCGCCGATCGGGGCGGTGGCGGTCGGGGCGATCATACTCACCTCGGTCTATTGGATCTTTGGCTTTCTGCGCATGGGGACGACGGGCCTTGCGGCGCAGGCACTGGGCGCGTCCGATCACGCCGAACTGGTCGCCCTGCTGATGCGGGCATTGTTGATCGCAGGCGCGGCGGGTCTGGTCCTGATCCTGGGGCAAGGGGCGATCTTTACGGCGGGTTTCGCCCTGTCCCCGGCAGAGCCCTTGGTCGAAGACCTGGCGCGCGACTACATGTCGATCCGCATCTGGTCGGCACCGGCGGCGATTGCGGTCTATGGCATCACCGGGTGGCTGATCGCACAGGAACGGACCGGCGCGGTTCTGGCCGTGCAGCTGGCGATGAACGGGGTCAATATCCTGCTGGACCTTTGGTTCGTTCTGGGCCTCGATTGGGGGGTGACCGGCGTGGCCTGGGCCACGTTCCTGGCGGAATGGTCGGGCGCGGCGCTTGGCCTGTGGTTCTGCCGCGCGGCGTTTCGGGGCGGCGCCTGGCGCGATCGGGCACGGGTCTTCGACGGCGGGCGGCTGCGGCGGATGGCTTCGGTCAATGGCGACATCCTGATCCGGTCAGTCCTGTTGCAGGCGACCTTTGTGACCTTCGTGTTCTGGGGCGCGGATTTCGGGACCGAGACCCTGGCCGCAAATCAGGTCTTGCTGCAATTCGTCTATATCACCGCCTACGCGCTGGATGGTTTTGCCTTTGCGGCAGAGGCGCTGATCGGGCGGTATTTCGGCGCGGGCGACCGGGCGCGGTTGCGGCGGGCGGTTCTGATGACCGGGGGCTGGGGCGTAGGGACCTCGGCGCTGGTGGCCCTTGGATATGCGCTGGCGGGCGGCTGGGGGATTGCGGTGATGGCGGTGGATCCGGGCGTGCGGGCGGCGGCGTCGGCCTATCTGCCCTGGGCGGTGCTGGCCCCGCTCCTGGGGGTCTGGCCGTTCATGCTGGACGGCGTATTCATCGGGGCCACCAGAACGCGGGACATGCGCAACATGATGGTGCTGAGCTTTGTCGCCTATGTCGCGGCCTTGCTGGTGCTGGTGCCCTGGCTGGGGAACCACGGGCTCTGGGCGGCGCTGATGGTGTCCTTTGCGGTGCGCGGGATCACGCTGGCCGCGCGCTATCCGGCGCTGGAACGGGCGGCGGCCTGAAGCCCGCCCTACGGCTGACGATCGTGAGGGTAGGGCGGGCTTCAGGCCGCCCTGGTTTCCGGGCCGTGCGCAGGGCTCAAAGCCAGCGGTCCCGGTCGGTGCCTACGGCCTCGGCGACATTGGTGAACCCGTCGCGGGCAAGCAGGCGGTCAAGGCCGGTGGCCACGGTCGCGGGCAGGGTGATGCCTTCGAACACGAGCGCGGTATACAGCTGCACGGCAGAGGCACCGGCGCGGATCTTGGCATAGGCCTGATCGGCGGTCGCCACGCCGCCCACGCCGATCAACGGCTTGTCCGTCAGGGTCGAAAGACGGGCAAGGACACGCGTCGATGTCTCGAACAAGGGGGCGCCGGACAGGCCGCCCGCCTCTGTCGCATGGGGCGACGACAGGCCCGTCCGGTTCAGCGTCGTATTGGTCGCGATGATGGCATCGACGTCCCTGGCCACGGTGGCGATGTCGGCCAGTTCCGCGTCGGTCAGGTCCGGTGCGATTTTCAGAAAGACGGGAATGCGACGGGGCAGGGCGTCGCGGGCCGCGATGACGCCGGACAACAGCGCCGAAAGCGCCTCGGCACCCTGCAGATCGCGCAGACGTTCGGTGTTCGGGCTGCTGACGTTGACGGTCGCAAAATCCACATGCGCGCCGCAGGTGGTCAGGACGCTGGCAAAATCCAGTGCCTTGTCGGCGCTGTCCTTGTTGGCCCCGAGGTTCAGGCCGATGACGGTGCCCTTGGGGCGCGCGGCCAGACGGGCGGCGATGGCCTCTGCGCCCTCGTTGTTGAAACCGAAACGGTTGATCGCCGCGCGGTCCTGCGTCAGGCGGAACAGGCGTGGTTTGGGGTTTCCGGGTTGCGGGCGGGGGGTGGCGGCCCCGACCTCCAGAAAGCCGAAGGCGCATCCCGCCAGGCCCGTCAGCGCGGTTGCATTCTTGTCGAATCCGGCCGCCAGCCCCACCGGGTTTGGCAGATCCAGCCCCGCCACCGTCGTGGCCAGGCGCGGCGACGTCAGCGGCCCGCCCTTGGGCCCGAGACCCAGGCGCAGCGCCTGGATCGCCAGACCATGCGCCCGTTCCGGGTCGACCCGGTGCAGCGCAGACAATGCCAACCGGTCGATCATGCCATGCCCGCCGGAAATTGATGCGCCCCATCCACCAGCGGCAGCGGTTGCGCCCAGGCCACCTGATCGAGGCGCAGCGGCGCGTAAAGGTGCGGGAACTCGGCCCCGCCACGGGACACTTCCCACCGCAGGTTGTCGGCCACGGCGGCATCGTCGACGCCGATCAGCCACAGCCCCTCGACGTCGGCGAAATGTCTGGCCGCGGTTTCGGCCACCTGCCCGGCAGTGGAGAAATGAATATAGCCGTCGGCCAGGTCAATCGGCGCGCCCTGGGTGGTACCATCGGCGCGCAGCGCCTGCCATTCGGGCGTTCTGAAAAGCTTGTAGATCATGGCTCCGCCCTCTGCCGTCTGCATCTCGCCGCGTCAAGTTGGCCGGGACGTCATATGCCTTTGACAGTGGCGTGAGACCTGCGCACCATCGCGTCATCCAACTAGGGGGTTTTACCAATGAACCGACTTCTCACGGCAACGGCCGCACTTGCGCTGACGACCGGGATGGCATCTGCGGATGGCCACGCGGCCTATACGCTGCACGTCCTGCATATCAACGACCTGCACAGCCGGATCGAGCCGGTCAGCAAGTACGACGGCACCTGCGGTGCCGAGGACGACGCGGCGGGCGAATGTTTCGGTGGCGTGGCGCGGATCAAGACCTTCATCGATGGCAAGCGCGCAGAACTGGCGGGAGAGAACGTCATCGTGCTGGACGCGGGCGACCAGTTCCAGGGCTCGCTGATGTACACGACCTACAAGGGCGACGTGGAAGCCGAGATGATGAACGCCATCGGCTTCGACGCCATGGCCGTGGGCAACCACGAATTCGACGACGGCCCGGCGCAGCTTGCCGAATTCGTGGACGAGGTGGATGTGCCGCTCGTCTCCGGCAACCTGGACCTGAGCCAGTCGAACCTGCTGAACGGCAAGATCGAGGATCACCTGATTCTCGAGATCGGCGGCGAGAAGATCGGCATCGTGTCTGCGCTGGCGACCGACACGGTCGAAACCTCCAGCCCCGGCCCGAACGTCATCTTTCAGGACGAAATCGACAGCCTGCAAGCTGACGTCGATGCCCTGACAGAGATGGGCGTGACCAAGATCATCGCCCTGACCCATGTCGGCCTGCCTGCGGACAAGCGCATCGCCGAAGGGACGACCGGTCTGGACGCCATCGTGGGCGGTCACAGCCACACCAAGTTCTCGAACTCCGAAGAGGGGGCCGAGGCCTATCCGACCGAGGTGAACGGCGTGCCGATCGTGCAGGCCTATGCCTATTCCAAATACGTGGGTCACCTGACCCTGGCGTTCGACGGCGAGGGCAATGTCATCGACGCCTCCGGCGACACCTATCTGCTGGACGCCTCGGTCACCCCGGACGAGGGCATCGCCGCCCGCGTGGCCGAACTGGCCGGTCCCATCGAAGAGCTGAAGTCCACCGTCATCGGTGAGGCGACCGACGTCATCGAAGGGTCGCGCGACGTCTGCCGCGCCGTGGAATGTGCCATGGGCAACCTGGTGGCCGACGCCATGCTGGACCGCGTCAAGGACCAGGGCGTGACCATCGCGATCCAGAACGGCGGCGGTCTGCGTGCGTCCATCGACGGGGGCGAGATCACCATGGGCGAAGTTCTGACGGTCCTGCCGTTCCAGAACACCTTGGCGACCTTCAGCGCGACGGGCCAGGACATGATCGACGCGTTGGAAAACGGCGTGGGCCAGGTCGAGGACGGTGCAGGCCGCTTCCCGCAGGTTGCTGGCATGTCGTTCGCCTTTGATCTGTCGGCCGAACCGGGCAGCCGTGTCAGCGACGTCATGGTCGGCGGCGCGCCCATCGACCCGGCGGCGACCTATCAGGTGGTGACCAACAACTATGTCCGCAACGGCGGCGACGGCTATGGCATGTTCGCCGACGCCGCCGATGCCTATGACTTCGGTCCGGGTCTCGAAGTGGTGGTGGCCGACTACATCGCCGAACTGGGGGGCACCTACACGCCCTATACCGACGGGCGCATCGCTCTGAAATGATGTGTTCTGCCACCTAGGCAGGCGGTTCCGTTCTTAGAAAATGACAATGCCGGGTGGAAACATCCGGCATTGTCGTGCATCTGCTTTGCGTGCCGTGGCGGACGGCACCAATCGAGGACAGGCGCATGCGAATTGCACCCCTGCACGGCGCGCGATGATCGCGCCGCAACCCCAGAACCAGACGGCCCGGATTGAAGCGATCGAACGGTTCCAGCTGGGCGCGAACGCGCACTCCGAAAAGATGGATTCGTTGGTCGAGCTTGCAGCACAGATCACTGATTGCCCCATCGCGCTGGTCTCGATCGTGCACGAACAGGATCAGAGGTTCGAGGCGGTCTGCGGATTGGACATCGACGGGACGCGCCTCGAATCCTCGATCTGTTCGCACGCCATCCTGCAAGAAGAGTTGCTGGAGATCCCCGATTGTCGTCTGGACATGCGGACGCGGGACAACCCCCTGGTCACCAACGCAGAAGACCCGCTGGTCTTTTACGCGGGGGCGCAGATCGCCACGCCAGAGGGGATCACGCTGGGCACGCTGTGCGTGCTGGACCGCAAACCGCGGCGGCTGGGTGATCATCAACGTCGGGCGCTGCGCATCCTTGCGAAGCAGGCGATGCATCTGCTCGAACTCCATGACGCGATGCGCGTCGCCGACAGCTTGCGGCGCGAGGCGGATCACCGGGTCAAGAATTCGCTCAGCTCCATCTCGGCGGTTGCCCGGATGAGCGCGGCGCTGGCCGATAGTGACGAGGTGCGCGCGGCGCTGGAACAGGTGCATACCCGCATCGAAGCAACCGCCCGCCTGCACGGAGAACTGTATCGTCAGGACATGGGCGAGCACGATATCGAGGTGTCCGACTATCTGGACAGGGTCATGGGGCATCTATTCGAAATCGCCGCGCCGGATGTCGATGTGTCCTTTGCCTTTGAACCCGTCCGTCTGCCCAGCCAATCGGCGGCGGCCCTAGGGTTGTTGGTCAACGAAATGGTCAGCAACGCCTTCAAGCACGGCTTCCCCGAGGGGACGGCCGGGCGAGTGTCCGTCACGGGCAAACGGATTGGCCGCGACCGCTATGCGCTGGCGTGCGAAGACGACGGCGTGGGGGCCGCGGCGGCACCCAGCACCTCTGGCCTGGGGGGGCGGCTGATGGCGGCCTCGGCGCGGCAATTGGATGGTGAGGTGGAAACCGGGCCGGGCCCAGGCGGTCGGGGATACGTCG
The DNA here is from genome assembly GCF_025141175.1 of Jannaschia sp. M317. Taxonomy (NCBI): domain Bacteria; kingdom Pseudomonadati; phylum Pseudomonadota; class Alphaproteobacteria; order Rhodobacterales; family Roseobacteraceae; genus Jannaschia; species Jannaschia sp. M317. The sequence goes on from NZ_CP081155.1 coordinate 2,226,985, forward strand.
CGCAGGTTGTGCTGACCCTGCCCGGGGCCTGATCCATGTGCGGCCGTTATGCGCTGACCCTGCCGCAAGAGGCGATGGTGCAGATGTTCGACGCAGCTCCGGCGAATGACCTGCCACAGGGGCCGCGTTGGAACGTCTGTCCAACGACCCAGATCCCGGTGGTGCGTGCGGGGGGCGAGGGCCGGGCGCTGGTGTCGATGCGGTGGGGGTTTCTGCCGCACTGGTATACGTCGCCCACGGATGGCCCGCTGCTGATCAATGCCCGCGCCGAGACGGTGGCCGAGAAGCCGGCCTTTCGCACGGCGTGCCGGGAACGTCGCTGTCTGATCCCTGCCGACGGGTTCTATGAATGGACCAAGGCGGCGGATGGCACGCGGCTGCCGTGGTATTTCACGCAGGCGGACGGGGCCCCGATGGTCTTTGCCGGGATCTGGCAGGACTGGGGGCCGGAAAACCTGGCCACCTGCGCGATCGTCAGCTGCGCCGCCGGGCCGACCATGTCCGAAATCCACCACCGGGAGCCGGTGACCCTGGCCCCGTCGGATTGGGGCCTGTGGCTGGGCGAAGAAGGCAAGGGAGCCGCGCGGCTGATGCAAGCCGCCCCGGAAGGGCGGGTGCGCAGGCACCGGGTGTCGCGCGCGGTGAATTCGAACCGGGCCGAGGGACCGGAGTTGATCGAGCCGCTGATCGACGAGGACGACATCTGACCCCTGAATGTGGCGCGACCCGCGCTTGGGACGCGGGCCGACCAGTCTTGGAGAGAGAGACGAGAGATCCGACCGGAGGATCGAAGGGGGGAGGGTAGATCAACCCCTGCCGGATCGTCGCCTTGGGTTCAGGCTGCCCGTCAAATGCGGCACGAATGCGGCGAGGGGGCGCCCAAGTGAAGGAAATCCGCCCGAATTGGGCGGATTGTTTCTTTTCTGGCGCTCTTGGCCGATGTCACCGAAGGTCCGGCGGCGTCGCCTCGGCCCCAAGATCGGCGGTCACCGTGTCCAGTGCGATCACCTCGGTCCGCTTTTCGCCCAGACGGCGCAGGGTCACGGTGCGGTCCTCGACCTCTTTCTTGCCGATGGCGAGAATGACGGGGACCTTGCCCAGCGAATGTTCGCGGACCTTGTAGTTGATCTTTTCGTTGCGGATGTCCGCCTCGGCGCGCACGCCTGCGCGGGTCAGGGCCGCCACGACCTCGGCCACGTAGTCATCTGCCTCGGACACGATTGAGGCGACGACGACCTGCCGCGGGGCCAGCCAGAACGGCAGTTTGCCCGCGTGTTCCTCGATCAGGATGCCGATGAACCGCTCAAAGCTGCCCAGCGTGGCGCGGTGCAGCATGACCGGGCGATGCTTGTCGCCATCCTCGCCGATATAGGTCGCGTCCAGACGTTCCGGCAGGACGAAATCGACCTGATGGGTGCCGCATTGCCAATCGCGACCGATGGCGTCGGTCAGCACGAATTCCAGCTTGGGACCATAGAAGGCCCCTTCGCCGGGGTTGACCTCCGGCTCGATGCCGGCGGCGCGGGTGGCGTGCAGCAGGGCGGTTTCGGCCTTGTCCCAGACCTCGTCCGACCCGGAGCGGACCTCGGGGCGGGTCGAGAATTTCACCTTGAAATCGGTAAATCCCAGATCGCGATACATCGACGACAGAAAGTCGATGTAGACGCGCGTTTCGCTTTCGATCTGGTCTTCGCGGCAGAAGATGTGGCCATCGTCCTGGGTGAAGCCGCGCACCCGCATGATGCCATGCAGGGCTCCCGACGGCTCATAGCGCGCGCAGGACCCGAACTCGGCCATGCGCAGGGGCAGGTCGCGGTAGGATTTCAGGCCCTGGTTGAAGATCTGCACGTGGCAGGGGCAGTTCATCGGCTTGAGCGCGTTGACCGCCTTTTCGCGGGCATGTTCCTCGTCCACTTCGACGATGAACATGTTTTCCTGATACTTTTCCCAGTGGCCCGATGCGACCCAGAGCTTGCGGTCCACGACCTGCGGGGTGTTCACCTCGACATAGCCGCCGGCGCGTTGCTTGCGGCGGACGAAGTCCTGCAACGTCGTGTAGATCGTCCAACCGTTCGGGTGCCAGAAGACCTGGCCCGGGGCCTCTTCCTGCATGTGATAGAGGTCCATTTCGCGACCAAGCCGGCGGTGATCGCGGGCCTCTGCCTCCTCCAGAAACTTCTGGTGGGCCTTCAGGTCCTCGCGATTGCGAAAGGCGATGCCATAGATGCGCTGCAACTGCGGACGCGTGTTGTCGCCCAGCCAATAGGCAGAGGACACGCGCGTCAGTTTGAAGCCGTCCGCCGGAATCTGGCCCGTGTGTTGCAGGTGCGGGCCACGGCACAGATCCTGCCAGTCGCCGTGCCAATACATGCGGATCGGCTCGTCGCCGGGAATCCGGTCCAGCAATTCGACCTTATAGGGCTCGCCGCTGTCGACGTAATGCTGGCGGGCGCGGGCGCGGTCCCAGACCTCTGTGCGGACCGGGTCGCGGGCGGCAATGATACGCTTCATCTCGGACTCGATCTGGCCCAGATCCTCGGGGGTGAACGGCTCTTCGCGGTCGAAGTCGTAGAACCAGCCGAAATCGCGCACCGGGCCGATGGTGACCTTCACGTCCGGCCAGATCGCCTGCACGGCACGGGCCATGACATGCGCCAGGTCGTGGCGGATCAGCTCCAGCGCGGGGGCCTCGTCCTGCATGGTGTTGATCGCTATGGCGGCGTCGGTCTCGATCGGCCAGGCCAGATCCCAGTGCACGCCATCGACCTGTGCCGAGATCGCCTTTTTGGAGAGAGACTTGGAGATTCCCTCGGCCACCTCGCGCGGGGTGATCCCGGTGGGATATTCGGCGGCGCGGCCATCGGGGAAGGTCAGGGTGATCTGGGACATCGCATGTGTCCTCCGTCGTTTTGGCGCCCACGGAACGCCCGGTTGCGGGGTAATTGTGCGGCGCTTTTGGCGGCGGGTTTGATCGGCGTCAAGGCGCGGCGGCGGCGCGGGGCGCAAACTGCCCCCAACAACCCGAGGAGGCTGCCATGAATACGATCCTAGTTGCGAGCGACCTGAGCGCCCGATCCGACCGCGCGGTCCTGCGCGCCGCCCACCTTGCCGCAGAGGAAGGGGCCGATCTGATCGTGCTGCATGTCGTGGACGAAGACCTGCCCGGGGCCCTGCTCCAGACCCGCTGCGAAGAGGCGGAAACGGTGCTGCGCGCCATGATCGGCGAAAGCGCGGTGCTGGTCGATCTTGCCGTGACCGTCCTGGTCGAGGCCGGACATCTGGACCGGTTGCTGCCGCAGATCGTGCGCGATCGAAAGGTGGATCTTGTGGTGCTGGGCACCCACCGCAGCCGGGGCCTGGCAGAGATCCTGGGCGCACCGACCCTGACCCGTCTGCTGCGCGGGGTGGAGGTTCCGGTGCTGGTCGCGACGGGCCGGACAGAGGTGCCCTATGACAAGATCACCGTCGGCTGGGATTTTTCGCCCGCCAGCGCGGCGGCGGCGACATTGGCCCGCAGGCTGGCCCCTGAGGCACAGATCACGTTGGTCCACGCATGGCAGGACGCCTGTGCGGGCGTGCCCTATGCCTTTGAGACGGGCGGCACGGTTTCCCCTTTGGCGTTGGAGCAGTTGACCTCTGAGATGGCGCGCGAGGCGGTCAAGCTGTCGGATGGCGGCCCTGCGATGGGGTGCGAGTTGGTGGTCGGCCCGGCAGGACATGTGATGCACAAACGCGCCGAGGCAGGCGAGGCGGATCTGATCGCCCTGGGCCGCCACGCCCGCAGCGGGATCGCGCGGCTCTTGCTTGGTGCCACGGCCGAGGATCTGGCCGTGCATGTGCCCTGTGATGTGCTGATCGCGCCACCTGAATAACGGTTGCGCTGTCCGTAATCTGCGACGCGGGTGATCGCGCGCCGGATCATACCGGTGCGCGGGACCGTGTCGCGCCGTCCGCTGTGCAACGGGGCGAGGCCCCGAAATCCGCGCGCGGCCCGGGATGGGACGCGCATCGTCGCCGCCTGACCGGATGCGCGCGCGGGGTTGCCCTTACGGCGGACGCGTGAAACAGGAAGGAGCCAACCGATATCCCGCACCCGGAGAGACCCGATGGAGATTCGTGAGGCCCTGACCTTCGATGATGTTCTGCTTGTTCCTGCTGAAAGCCAGGTTCTACCCGGCACTGCCGACACCCGCACGCGGGTCACCAAATCCATCGCGCTGAACATCCCGCTGCTCAGCTCGGCCATGGACACCGTGACCGAGGCGCGCATGGCCATTGCCATGGCCCAGGCGGGCGGTATGGGTGTGATCCATCGCAATCTGGACATCGAAACCCAGCAAAAAGCCGTGCGCCGGGTCAAACGGTTCGAGAGCGGGGTGGTCTATAACCCGATCACCCTGACCCCGGATCAGACCCTGGCCGACGCCAAGGCGATGCAGGAACGCTATCGTATCACCGGGTTCCCGGTCGTGCGCGAGGGACGCGTTGTCGGCATCGTCACTAACCGGGACATGCGCTTTGCCACCGACGACGCGACGCCTGTGCATGCGATGATGACCTCTGACGATCTTGCCATGGTGCAGGAGCCGGTGAACATCGCCGAAGCCCGCAGCCTGATGCACGCGCGCCGGATCGAAAAGCTGCTGGTCGTCAACAAGGACGGCAAGTTGACCGGTCTGATGACGATCAAGGATCTGGAACAGGCGGTGCTGAACCCGCAGGCCTGCAAGGACAACCTGGGCCGGCTGCGGGTCGCCGCTGCGACGACTGTGGGCGATGCGGGGTTTGAGCGCTCCGAAGCGTTGATCGCGGCGGGTTGCGACCTGATCGTGGTCGATACCGCGCACGGTCACAGCGAAGGCGTGGGCATCGCTGTCGACCGGATCAAACGTCTGTCGAACGACGTGCAGGTCGTGGCGGGCAACGTCGCCACCGCCGAAGGGACGCGCGCCCTGATCGGTGCAGGTGCGGATGCGGTCAAGGTGGGGATCGGTCCCGGGTCCATCTGCACCACGCGGATCGTCGCGGGTGTGGGTGTGCCACAGCTGACGGCCATCATGGACAGCGCCTCGGCGGCAGGGGACGTGCCGATCATCGCGGACGGCGGCATCAAGTTCTCGGGCGATTTCGCCAAGGCGATTGCGGCGGGCGCCTCTTGCGCGATGGTCGGCTCGATGATCGCGGGCACGGACGAAAGCCCGGGAGAGGTGATCCTGTATCAGGGCAGGTCGTTCAAATCCTATCGCGGCATGGGGTCGATGGCCGCCATGGCACGGGGGTCTGCGGATCGCTATTTCCAGAAGGACGCCGCCTCGGACAAGCTGGTCCCCGAAGGGATCGAGGGGCAGGTGGCCTACAAGGGTAGTGCGGGCGCGGTGATCCACCAACTGGTCGGCGGATTGCGTGCGGCGATGGGCTATACCGGCTGCGCGACGGTCGACGACATGCGCGGATCCTGCCGGTTCGTAAAGATCACCGGCGCGGGCCTGAAGGAAAGCCATGTCCATGACGTTCAGATCACCCGCGAAAGCCCGAACTACCGTGCCAGCTGAGGGCATTGTCGCCGCCCCTGTGACGGGGGCGGACGGGGCGCTCTGGTGTCTCCGGGACGGTGCGGTCACCTTTCCGGCAGCGGTGTTCGCACCCCTGACCGGAGCAGAGATCGCGGCCAGGCTGGACGCGGCGGGGGCCACGGCCCCGGAGGCTGCGTTCAACGCCTTTCTCTTTCGGGGGAACGACGGTGCCTTGACGCTGATCGACGCTGGCTGCGGGGCCGAGATGGGCGCGCAAGGCGGGGCCTTGCCCGGCCGACTTGCCGCCTTGGGGATTGCGCCGGGTGACATTTCCCGCCTGGTCCTGACCCATCTGCATGGCGACCACTGCGGTGGTGCGCTGGATGGGGACGTGGCGGTTTTCCCGAACGCGGAAATCCTGCTTCACCCCGCCGAGGACGCCTGGGCCAAGGCCCAGGACCGCACCGGCGCGCGGTTCCTGAGGGCCTATGGCGACCGCGTCGTCACGGTCGAGGAAGGGGCCGTGATCTGTCCGGGTCTGTCGGTCTGGGCCCCGTCTGGCCGCGGTCATATCCGGGGACACACACCGGGACACATCGGCCTGTGCGTTGGGACCGACCTGGTGATCGCAGGCGACATTCTGCACGCAGAGGCCCTGCAGCTCGCGGATCCGGACGTAAGCGTCACCTACGACGAAGACCCGGCCGAGGCCCGCGCCAGCCGCTGGGCCGCGCTGTCCACGATTGCGCGCGGTGGCCTGCGGTTTTCGGGCGGGCATGTCCTGGGCCCCGACAGTTTTGCACGTCTCACCCGCGCCGGTGACGGTTTCACCAAGGTGGCAGCATGACGCCCGGTGCGCGCGTTCAAGCCGCCATCGAGGTGTTGGAGGCTGTCCTGGCCGGTGCCCCCGCCGAGCGGGAGCTGACGGCCTGGGCCCGTGGCAGCCGCTATGCCGGGTCCAAGGACCGCGCCGCCGTGCGTGATCACGTCTTTGACGCGCTGCGTCGCCTCCGCTCTGCCGCCTGGGCAGGTGGTTTGGGCGATGTTCCGCCCGAAGCGATGCAGGCCCGTCCCCTGATGGCTGGGCTGCTGCGGACGCAAGGAATTGATCCGGAGGGGCTTTTCACAGGTCAGGGACACGCGCCAGCCGCTTTGGATGCCCTGCCGGAACCCGGGCCCGCGCCCGAGGCGATTGCCCTGGATTGCCCCGATTGGTTGCTGCCGCTGATGCGCGACGCCCTGGCCGATACCACCGGACCGATATTGTCGGCGCTGCGCGACCGTGCCCCGGTGATCTTGCGCGCCAACAACGTGCGGATCGACCGTGACGCCCTGCGCGCCCGTCTGGCCGCAGAAGGTGTCGAGACCTGTCCCCATCCCCTGTCCCCCTCCGCCCTGGAGGTGGAGGGCCCGGTGCGCGGTTTGGCCATCAAGCCCAGCTTTCTCGAGGGCCTGTTCGAATTGCAGGACGCCGGATCGCAGGCCCTGATCGACCGGCTGCCGGATCCAAGGGGGCAGCGCATCCTAGATCTCTGTGCCGGCGGTGGAGGCAAGGCCCTGGCCCTGGCCGCGCGTGGCGCCGACGACGTTACCGCCCATGATATCGACCCAGGCCGCATGCGCGATCTGCCCGCGCGCACCGCCCGCGCCGGGGTCCATATCGCACAGACGATCGAGCCGGAGGCAGAGGGGCCGTTTGACGGCGTGATCCTCGATGTTCCCTGCACCGGATCCGGCAGTTGGCGCCGCGCGCCCGAGGCAAAGTGGCGGCTGACCCGGGACAGGCTGGACGAGCTGACCGCGCTGCAGTCACAGATCCTGGACCGCGCCGTCGCGTTGACGCGACCGGGTGGCTGGCTGGCCTATATGACCTGCTCTCTGCTGGATTCGGAGAATGACGCCCAAGTCGCCGCCGCCTTGTCGCGGCATCCCTCCCTGCAGGAGGATTTGCGCTGGCGCTGCACGCCACTGGACAGGGCTGACGGCTTCTTTCTGTCTGTTTTGCGAAAGGTCTAGGGCTGTTCCGGGCCTGCGTGTTAGCCTTCCGTTCTACTGCTGTTAACGCCGCCTTAACCTATGCGGTAGATACAGATGGGCATCGAATCTGTGGTGGTAGGGCCCGATATCGGGCCGCATGGGGCGGGGGCGTGTGAGCGAAACTATTATCAATCCGCGCCGATTGCGCACCGGGACCGTGGTCCTGCTTGCCTTGGGAATTGCTGCACTGGTGGGGGCTTTTGCGACCCAACGGACGGAGGTTCAGGCGCTTTTGCTTGCCGCGGCCGTGGCCAGTCTTGTGATCGTGATCGGCATGCACGGTCTGCTGGCCTTGGGTCGGATTCTGGCACGGCGGCGGCTGCGGATCGTGATGGATTTCCTCCAACACGATAGCGCCCCCGGTTTTTGCACTGACGAAGAGGGGGCGATTTTCGCACAGAACCGCGCCGCGCTTGATCGGTTCGGAAGCCAGGCGCAGGTGACGATGTCCCGAGCGTTGCAGACATTGTTTGCCAATCCGGATGCCGTCGTGCACCGCCTGCGTGCCGCCGCACAGGACGGTGCTTCGGCGCGCGAGGATGTGGTGACCCGTCGCGGCCACGTAAGGCTGGCCTTGCACCGTATCCCGGGCGGCTATCTCTGGCGGCTGGAGGATCTGGTGGAACGCGCCCCGCGTGGTGGCGACGGGATCGGCTTGCCGATGCTGACCTTTGGATCCAGCGGGACGATTCTGTTCATGAACGAGGTTCTTCGCAGCCATCTGGGACGGCGGGCCAAACGTCTGCGCGACGTGTTTGAACACGTGCCATTGCGCAACGGTTTCGTGAACCGCCTGCAAACCAAAAACGGATGGGAGACGGTGCGCGTCGTGCTGTCCGGCGCGGTCAATGGCCGGCAAGAGGTTTTCGTGATTCCGGTGGGTGAGGCAGCGGATGGTCGGGTTGCGCTCGACGCGCTGCCGGTCGCGTTGCTGCGGCTGGACGCCGAAGGACGCGTGGTCTTCGCCAATCGGCCCGCGCGTGATTTGCTGCCTGCAGCCGCCGAGCAGGAAGAGGTTCGCCTGGCCGCCATGGTCGAAGGACTTGGACGATCCGTGCGCGAATGGGTGAGCGAGGCCGCCGCCGGGCGCGGTCTGTACCGGCCGGAAATCGTGCGCGTTTCGGCTGCTTCGACCGAGACGTTCCTGCAGATCACGCTGGGCCGCCCGTTGGAGGATGGCGACGGCGGCCTGATCGCGGTGCTCAACGACGCAACAGAGCTCAAGACCATGGAGGCGCAATTCGTCCAAAGTCAGAAGATGCAGGCCATCGGTCAGCTTGCGGGGGGTGTCGCCCATGACTTCAACAACCTTCTGACAGCGATTTCAGGCCATTGTGATCTATTGCTGCTGCGTCACCGGGAAGGGGACGAAGACTATGCCGACCTGACCCAGATCACTCAGAACGCAAACCGCGCCGCGGCGTTGGTGGGTCAACTGCTGGCCTTTTCGCGCAAACAGACGCTGGAAATGCAGCAAGTTGATCTGCGCGATACCTTGGGCGACCTGACGCACCTTTTGAACCGTCTTGTCGGGGAACGGGTCCAGTTGCGGCTGGACCATGACCCCGCGCTGATCCCGATAAGGGGGGATCGGCGGCAGTTGGAGCAGGTGCTGATGAACCTTGTGGTCAACGCCCGTGATGCGATGCCCGACGGCGGCGAAATCCGGATCGAGACCGAGTGTCGCTATCTGGACAAGCCGATGACGCGCGACAGGGTCACCGTGCCCGCCGGTCAGTACGTGGTCGTCTCAGTCCGCGATGAGGGCAACGGCATTCCACCTGACAAACTGCCCCGCATTTTCGAGCCGTTCTTCACGACGAAACGGCCGGGCGAGGGCACGGGACTTGGCCTCTCCATGGCGTACGGGATCGTAAAGCAGTCTGGTGGCTACATTTTCGCCGACAGCATTCTGGGCGAGGGGGCCTGTTTCAGTCTCTATTTCCCGGCCGACGGCGACGCAGGTCAGGTCCGTAGCGACCAACAACCTGCCAACTCCCTGGATGCGCCGCGCCTTGCGCTCCGCCGGCCAGCTTTGGTTTCCGTCCCAAAAGAAGACAGCCTGGCGGCCACCGGCTTCGAGGATAGCGTCTCCCTGTCACCTTTGACGGGGTCGGAGCAGCCCGATCTGGCGACCCCACTGCCTGAGGCAAAGCGCGAGGCGCATGCAATTGGTGGCGTCCAAGGCAAAGCAGATATCCTGTCCACTGAGCCGGCGGAGACATTGCCCACAGATATCATCGCGCGCGTCGTCGCCGAGACACGGGAGGGCAACAACGCGACCGACGATGAGCCTTCGGACCGGCGCCAGGTCGTGCTGCTGGTCGAGGACGAGGCCCCTGTCCGCGCCTTCGCGTCCCGCGCGCTTCGCTTGCGTGGGTACACTGTATTGGAGGCGGCCTGCGCCGAGGATGCGCTGGACGTGCTGACCGATCAGAGCCTTGAGATCGATCTCTTTGTGACGGACGTGATGATGCCAGGTATGGACGGGCCCAGCTGGGTCCGAGAGGCGCTGAAGGACCGTCCGAAAGTGCGGACGGTCTTCATGTCCGGCTACGCCCAGGATGCCCTGTCCGAGACAAGTCAGCCAGTCCCGAACGCGGTGTTTCTGCCGAAGCCCTTCTCTCTTTCGGACCTCACGCGCACCGTCGACAGAGCCCTGCACTGACGGTCGTCACAGATCGTCAGACAAACTCCGCCAGAGCGCGAAATCATCAGCCCGTTCCAACCGCAACCTGTCGCGGAGCGGTTCGGAAAGGTTGGTTGAGCCAGGTGGTGACACATTTCGGCGCGCAAAGCCGGGCAAGGGGCCCAAGCGCTCCGTCAGGAAAGCGAGAAAGTCATCGGGCCTGTCATACCGGAACAGGTGGTTGACGCCCCCTTGCAGGAACTTTGCCTGTGCTCCGACTTGCGCGAAATCGGGTGGCTCCGACGAGAGGTAGGCCGTCACGAACGCGTCGAAACCCATGCCAGCGGTCGAGTTCGGCTGCCCGATCAAGGCAGCGCGCTGGCGATACCGAAACCAGCTGCCCAGCCAGTCCTCCGGCTCCCGCATGACCGCTACCAGATCCAGCGGACGGCGGCCCTTTTGTTCAAAGAAATCGGACAGTTCTCGTCTGTATTTGCGAACGTTGCAGTGTTTCAGACCCGGTGGGTTCATGATTGCCGCGTCCGCCATCGGGGCCAAAGCCGCCTCCAACGCCGTGGTCCCTGTCTTGGGAACAGCCAGCAACACCAAGCGCTGCTTCCAGAAAACCAACATGTTCCTGCCTTCCTTGATCCCTCAGCCCGGTAACCTTTTCTTAACCCCGACGGCGCTAGCCTGAGGATGCCCCGGATCGGGCTTGCAAATGTTCTGCTTTTGTATCAAAACAAAAACCTAGAACAGGACGTGAACATAAACCACGATTGCCGCCCCTGCGGCAGCATGTAACAAGGGCGGATCACATGGCAACGGCGAACCTTCTCGACATGGCTGAAAAAAAGAACGCTGACAAACAGAAGGCGCTGGATAGCGCGCTGGCGCAGATCGAACGACAGTTCGGCAAGGGCTCCATCATGAAGCTCGGGGGCCAGAATCAGATGGCCGATATCGAGGCCACCTCGACTGGATCGCTGGGCCTGGACATTGCGCTTGGCATCGGCGGTCTGCCCAAGGGCCGTATCATCGAGATTTATGGCCCCGAAAGTTCGGGCAAGACGACGCTGACGCTGCATTCGGTCGCTGAAGAGCAGAAAAAGGGTGGTGTTTGCGCCTTTGTCGACGCCGAACACGCGCTGGATCCGCAATACGCCAAGAAGTTGGGTGTAAACCTTGACGAGCTGCTGATTTCGCAGCCTGACACCGGCGAGCAAGCGCTGGAAATCGTGGATACCCTGGTTCGTTCGGGCGCAGTCAGCCTGGTCGTTGTCGATTCGGTTGCCGCTCTGACGCCCAAGTCCGAGCTTGAGGGTGACATGGGCGACAGTTCCGTCGGTGTGCATGCGCGGCTGATGTCGCAGGCCATGCGCAAACTGACCGGATCGATCAACCGGTCCAAATGCATGGTTATCTTTATTAACCAGATTCGGATGAAGATTGGCGTCATGTTCGGCTCGCCCGAGACGACGACAGGCGGCAACGCGTTGAAGTTCTACTCCTCGGTCCGTCTCGATATCCGCCGGATCGGCGCAATCAAGGACCGCGATGAGGTTGTAGGCAACGCGACCCGCGTCAAGGTCGTCAAGAACAAGGTTGCGCCGCCGTTCAAGCAGGTCGAGTTCGACATCATGTATGGCGAAGGTATCTCCAAGATGGGAGAGTTGCTGGACCTGGGTGTCAAGGCGGGCGTGGTCGACAAGTCCGGGGCCTGGTTCAGCTATGGCGATGAGCGGATCGGGCAGGGTCGTGAAAATTCCAAGCAATTTTTGCGCGACAATCCCGCAATCGCGTTGGAGATCGAGGACAAGATTCGCGCCGCTCACGGTCTCGACTTCCAGATGGGCGAGGACGACAAGGACGATATCCTCGACGGATGATCGGTCGCCCTCAGGGATGGGGCCGTCAATCCCCGCCAGGGTGCGACGGCACCTCGGAGAGAATACCTGGGAGGGGTCGTCCGACGGGACGGCCCCTTTCGCGTAACGCCCCCTGTGGACAGCCCTGCGGGGCGAGGCTAGGAAGCCTGCGCACGCAAGGGATTTGACGATCATGGCCAGCCTCAACGACATCCGCTCCACGTTCCTCGACTACTTCGCCCGGAACGGCCACGCCGCCGTCGACAGCTCCCCTTTGGTGCCGCGCAACGATCCGACGCTGATGTTCACGAACTCCGGCATGGTCCAGTTCAAGAACGTTTTCACCGGGGTTGAACACCGCGACTACAACCGCGCCACTACCAGCCAGAAATGCGTCCGCGCAGGCGGCAAGCACAACGATCTCGACAATGTCGGCTATACCGCGCGCCACCATACATTCTTTGAGATGTTGGGGAACTTCAGCTTTGGCGACTACTTCAAATCCGATGCGATTCCCTTTGCCTGGGAGCTTTTGACCAAGGATTTCGGGATCGACAAGGACCGGTTGCTGGTCACCGTCTACCATACCGACGAAGAGGCGGCGAACATCTGGAAGAAGGTCGCTGGCCTGCCGGACGAACGGATCATCCGCATCGCCACCGACGATAACTTTTGGCGCATGGGCCCGACCGGTCCCTGCGGTCCCTGTACCGAGATCTTCTACGACCACGGCGACCACATCCCTGGCGGCCCTCCGGGATCGCCTGACGAAGACGGCGACCGCTTCATCGAGATCTGGAACCTCGTTTTCATGCAGAACGAGCAATTCGCCGATGGCACGATGCGCCCGCTGGAGATGCAGTCGATCGACACCGGCATGGGGTTGGAGCGGATTGGCGCCTTGCTGCAGGGCAAGCACGACAACTATGACACCGATCTGATGCGTGCGTTGATCGAGGCTTCGGCCCATGCCACCTCGACGGATCCGGATGGGTCGAACAATGTGCACCATCGGGTGATTGCGGATCACCTGCGGTCGACGGCCTTTTTGATCGCGGACGGGGTGATGCCGTCGAACGAGGGACGCGGCTATGTGCTTCGCAGGATCATGCGCCGCGCCATGCGCCACGCGCATCAGGCCGGTGCCGCCGATCCGTTGATGCACCGTCTGGTGCCCGCGCTGGTGCAGCAGATGGGGCAGCATTACCCGGAACTTGGCCGCGCCAAGGCCCTGATCGAGGAAACGCTGCGCGGCGAGGAAGAGCGTTTTCGCACCACGCTCGACCGTGGTTTGCGTCTGTTGGAGGACGAGGTCGGCAAACTCCCCGGTGGTGGTACGCTGGGCGGCGAGGCGGCATTCAAGCTTTATGACACCTACGGCTTCCCGCTGGACCTGACGCAGGATGCGCTGCGTGAAAAGGGCCTTTCCGTCGATACCGATGGTTTTGATGCGGCCATGGCCGAGCAAAAGGCCCGCGCGCGCGCTGCCTGGGCCGGGTCCGGCGAACAGGCCGATGCGGCGATCTGGTTGGATCTGGCTGACGAACATGGCGCGACAGAGTTCCTGGGCTACGATACCGAAGTGGCCGAAGGTCAGGTCATTGCGATCGTCCAGGACGGTGTCGCGATGGACAAGGCCGCAGCTGGCGACAGCATCTCGGTGGTCGTGAACCAGACCCCTTTCTACGCGGAATCGGGTGGTCAGATCGGTGATACCGGCGTGATCCGCACCGAAACGGGCCGCGCTCGTGTGACCGACACGCGCAAGGCAGCAGGCGTTTTCATACACGTGGCCGAGGTGGAGGACGGCGAAATCCGCCCTGGGCAAGCTGCCGAATTGATGGTCGACCACGCGCGCCGCTCTGCGATCCGGGCCAACCATTCGGCCACGCACCTGTTGCACGAGGCCCTGCGCGACGCGCTTGGCGATCACGTGGCGCAACGTGGGTCTCTCAACGCGGCGGATCGACTGCGGTTCGACTTTAGCCATGGGCAGGCCGTGACGGCCGAGCAACTGACCAAGGTCGAAGCAGATGTGAACGCCTTCATCCGCCAGAATACAGAGGTCTCGACGCGGATCATGGAACCGGACGCAGCCCGTGATCTGGGCGCGCAGGCTCTGTTCGGCGAAAAATACGGCGACGAAGTACGCGTGGTTTCCATGGGTAAGCTGGACGGATCCGGCAAGGGCAGCGATGGGCGCACCTATTCGATCGAGCTTTGCGGGGGCACCCATGTCACCCGAACCGGCGAAATCGGGGCCTTTGTCGCACTCGCCGATCAGGCCAGCAGCTCGGGCGTTCGCCGGATCGAAGCTCTGACCGGGCAGGCCGCGATGGACCATCTTAGGGCCCAGGATCGGCGCGTGTCAGAGCTGGCCAACCTGTTCAAAGCCCAGCCCGACGAGGTCGGTGCAAGGGTCAAGGCGCTCATGGATGAGCGCAAGCAGCTGCAGAACGAGGTTGCGCAACTGCGCCGTGAGGCTGCCATGGGGCAGGGCGGTGATGCGAAAGATATCAACGGGATACAGGCCGTTCTTCAGGTGATTTCCGGTGTCTCGGGCAAGGATCTCGGCCCGATGATCGACCAGCAGAAACAGATGCTTGGGTCCGGCGTCGTTGTCCTGATCGCTGACACCGGGGCCAAGCCTGCGGTTGCAGCTGGGGTGACCAAGGATCTGACGGACCGGATTTCCGCAGTCGATCTGGTCAAGGCCGCGGTCGAGGCGCTCGGCGGACGCGGTGGCGGTGGCCGGCCCGAGATGGCGCAAGGCGGGGGCGCGGATATCGCCCAGGCCGAGGCCGCGCTGGCGGCGGTAGAGCAGGTGATCGCCGGGGCCTAGTGCCCCGTCGTTCCAGAGAAGACCTGCATCACGATGATCCCGGCAATGATCAGACCCAGTCCGATCAGGGCCGGGGTATCGAGGCGTTCGCCAAACCAGACCCATCCGATCACGGCGATGAACGCGATGCCAAGTCCTGACCAGATGGCGTAGGCGATGCCCACCGGAACCGTCTTCAGCACAAGCGCCAGCAACCAGAAGGACGCCGCATAGGCGACCACAACCACGACCGAAGGCGCAAGCCGACTGAACCCGTCCGAGGCCTTCAACGCTGTTGTTCCGACCGTTTCTGTCAGGATCGCCAGGACAAGATAGACCCAGTGCATGCTACCTCCCAATATAGCGGTCGCGGCGATGGTTCACCGCGATGATGAGGTTGACGATCACGGCCCCAAGCAACGAGGCGGCCACCAACCAAGGATCGAGCACCAGCGCCGCGCCCGCGAACAAAAGCGCATCAAACCCCAGTTGGACCCATCCCGCCTGCACCCCGAACCTTTCCTGGACCCAAAGGGCCAAGATGCCGATCCCGCCAAGCGACGCCCCGTGCCGGAAAATCACGATCAGCCCCATGCCGATCACCGCTCCGGCCAAGGCACTAGCGACCCAGGGCGACAGGCTTTCGATCGCCAGAGCCTGCGGCAACAGGGCGGATATGACCGAAACCAGCGTGACCGCGATGACGGTCTTGGCCACGAACACCGGACCCATGCGAAGCCAACCCAGCACGTAGAACGGCAGGTTCAACAGAAAGAACCAGAGGCCAAAGGACCAATCCGTCACGTAGCTTAGCAAGACGCCCAGTCCTGCGGTCTGTCCTGTGACCAGGCCGTCCGCGGTCAACAGCTGCACCCCAAGCGCGCAGAGAGCGGTGCCAAGGATCAAGGCCTGCGCATCTTCCAAAAGACTGTGCCTCAGGGCGCGGTGTGGTTCGGTGTCTGTTGCCATGGACCGGGCGTAGAAAAGGGGCAGGCTGATGTCCAGCCTGCCCCTGTTTCTTCTCGGCAGAAATACTCTGGGGGTCCGGGGGCAAAGCCCCCGGCGGATCGGCCCCGCAGGGGCCGAAACGATCCCGTGATCTTACAGAGCGGCCTGCAGGTTTTCGTCGATCTTCTCGAGGAAGCCCATGGTGGTCAGCCACTTCTGATCCGGGCCCACCAGCAGGGCCAGGTCCTTGGTCATGTGACCGGATTCCACCGTGTCCACGATCACCTTTTCCAGCGTCTCGGCAAAGGACATCAGTTGGGCGTTGCCGTCCAGCTTGGCGCGGTGCTTCAGGCCCCCGGTCCAGGCAAAGATCGACGCGATGGAGTTGGTCGACGTCTCTTTGCCGGCCTGGTGCTGGCGATAGTGGCGGGTGACGGTGCCGTGGGCGGCCTCGGCCTCCACGATCTTGCCGTCCGGCGTCATCAGCTGCGAGGTCATCAGGCCAAGCGAGCCGAAGCCCTGCGCGACGGTGTCCGACTGAACGTCGCCATCGTAGTTCTTGCAGGCCCAGACGTAGCCGCCGGACCACTTCATCGCGGAGGCGACCATGTCGTCGATCAGGCGGTGCTCATAGGTGATGCCAGCGGCTTCGAACTTGTCCTTGAACTCTTCGTCAAAGACTTTCTGGAACAGGATCATGAACTGGCCATCATACTGCTTCATGATGGTGTTCTTGGTCGACAGATAGACCGGGTAGCCGCGCTTGAGGCCATAGTTCATGGAGGCGCGGGCGAAGTCGATGATCGACGCGTCGAGGTTGTACATCGACATGAACACGCCCGAGGACGGCGCGTCGAAGACTTCGTGCTCTTCCACGGTGCCGTCTTCGCCGACGAACTTCATCGACAGCTTGCCCGGTCCGGGAAATTTCATGTCGGTGGCACGGTACTGGTCGCCAAAGGCGTGACGGCCGATGACGATGGGCTGGGTCCAACCCGGAACCAGGCGCGGCACGTTGGAACAGATGATCGGCTCGCGGAAGACGACGCCGCCCAGGATGTTGCGGATGGTGCCGTTGGGCGAACGCCACATCTTCTTGAGGCCGAACTCCTCGACCCGTGCCTCGTCTGGCGTGATCGTCGCACATTTCACGCCGACGCCGATTTCCTTGATCTTCTCGGCGGCGTCGATGGTGATCTGGTCGTTGGTATCGTCACGGGCCTCGATGCCCAGATCGTAGTAGAGCAGGTCCACATCCAGATAGGGCAGGATCAGCTTCTGCTTGATGAAGTCCCAGATAATGCGGGTCATCTCGTCGCCGTCGAGCTCGACGACGGGGTTTTCTACCTTGATCTTGGTCATGGTGGCCTCGTTTGGGTGTGTCTGACGCGTCCCTAGCGCAAAGACGGCCTCGATGCCAGACTGTATGCCGTCGCATACCGAAGAAGTTTCACAACCACGATGTCGCGGCCCGGTCCGTGTGCATTTGACCGGGCCGCACCGCCCCCGCGTCGTGCAAACATACGCGAGGGCGACCTTGCCGATCCGGGACCGCGACGTCCGGGGTGGATCGGCCGAGGGCTTATTCGGCGGTGATCACGGCCATGACCAGATTGCCGTCGACCCGAACGGGGCCGTCTTCGACTGCGCCAAGGGTGTATTCAAAGATGCCCGTGGCGGTGCCGCCCGTCTCGCCGTGGACCATCAGCATCAGCATTTCGCCGGGCGCGACCGCTTCGGTCAGGATGGCGGCGACATCATTTGTGGCCCCGGCGCGGATCGGTGCGTAGGCCACGACCGGGCCGGGCTTCATCTCGGCGTCGGTGCGGTGCACGACCAGCCATCCGTTTTCCATCGCGGTGATTTCCATGGCCGACACGACGCCGTTGGCGACAGATTGGTCGGCTGCGGTCACCGAGGGGGCCATGGCATGACCATCGGCCAGGGCTGCGCCCGCGATCAGGGTCAGGGCGGCGGCTGTGGTGGCGAAGGTTTTCATCATGTCTCTCCTGTTGAGTTGTGCCAGCAGACACGCGAACCCAGCAGAGAGAGTTTCAGCCGATGCGCTTTTTTTCGAAATAATCCGTCACGCGCCCGATGAGCCAGGCCCAGAGACCGGGCGCGGCGGGGGCGATCCTGGGCTGCATGCGCGCGGTGAACTGGGCCAGATCGACCTTGTATTCGGTCCAGGACCCGCCACCGGTCGCCAGGTTCAGGTTCGGCGGCTGGAACCGGTCCAACGCCTTGGCAAAGCGCGCATCCGGGGTTTCACAGGCCTCGAACTCTTGCCAGAGCGACAGGAACGCAGCCCCTTGGGTTGCGGGCAACAGTCCGAAAATCCGGGCCGCTGCCTTTGCCTCGGCGGCGTCTTGCGCGGCAGTATCCTCGGCCCCCGCGCCGAAAAACGGCACATCGCCCGCATCGATTTCCACCAGGTCGTGCAGCAGCAACATGCGGATCACCCGATCGATCGCGACGCCCTCGGGCGCATGATCGGCCAGGGTCATCGCGAACAACGCCAGGTGCCAGGAATGCTCGGCCGAGTTTTCATAGCGACTGCCGTCCACGACGCGCGTTGCGCGGGTGATCGAAGCCAGCCGCCCGGCGTCCATCAGGAACGCCATGCGCGCATCCAGGTCGTCGTCAGCCAAGGCTTTTGGGGTCCGATTTCGCGGCGATGTCGGCGGCCCGTTTCTTCAACATCCGGTTGGCGCGCAGCGCCGCGCGCTGCACCCGGACGGATGTGATGAAGGCTTCCTGCAAGGTCTGCGAACTATCGCCCAAGGTCTGCGCCATGATCGATATGATTTCTTCGTCGCCGGTGCGTTCGACATGGGCGATCACGTCGGACGCCAGCTTGTCTGCGAGTTTATCTGCGATGGACATGGGATCAGTCTTGCCGCATTTTCGATGGATCGCCAAGCGTTTGTGCGCCCAAACGATACCATTGCACGTCCGACGCCTGGCGGTCGGGCACCTGGGTGCGGGCAAGGGCACCCGCCCGCGCCGGGTGCCGGGCACGCGAAACACCCGGCTCAGTCGATTTGCCCCGAACCAGGGGCAGGCGCATTACCTTGTCGTCTCGGTCAGGCGCCGCGTGACATAATCCTTCACGCTGCCGATCATCGGATCCATGTGCGGATCTTCAAAGAAGTGGCCGGCACCGTCCATCTCCTGATGGGTGATGGTGATGCCCTTTTGCTCGTGCAGCTTGTTCACCAGGGCCGTCGTATCGGCAGGCGGGGCGACGCGATCCGTGCTGCCGTTGATAATCAGGCCGGACGCGGGGCAGGGGGCGAGAAAGCTGAAATCGTAGCGGTCGGCAGGGGGCGAGACCGAGATGAAGCCCGTGATCTCGGGCCGGCGCATCAACAACTGCATGCCGATCCAGGCCCCGAAGGAAAAGCCCGCGACCCAGCAATGCTTGGAATTGGCGTTCATCGATTGCAGGTAATCCAACGCCGAGGCCGCATCCGACAGCTCGCCGATACCCTGGTCGTATTCGCCCTGACTGCGCCCTACACCACGGAAGTTGAAGCGCAGGACAGTGAAGCCCATTTCCAGAAACGCGTAATGCAGGTTGTAGACGACGCGGTTGTTCATCGTGCCGCCGAACTGCGGGTGCGGGTGCAGCACGATGGCAATGGGCGCATCCTTGACCTTCTGCGGATGGTAACGGCCTTCCAGGCGGCCTTCGGGTCCGGGAAAGATCACTTCGGGCATCGTCACTCCTCAAGCGGGTCAGTTGACGGGGACAGGGTGCGGGCGATAAGCCCGCGGAACCCCTGCACCCGCGGTCCCGGAGAGTTATGCCCGCCCCGCGCGAAGGTCAATCGGAGGCTGCAATGAAGCTGAGCACAAAGGGACGCTATGCGATGGTCGCGCTCGCCGATCTGGCGATGCAACCCGAAGGCGTGCTGTCGTCGCTGGGCGACATCTCGCGGCGCCAGGATGTATCGCTGCCTTACCTGGAACAGTTGTTCGTCAAACTGCGCCGCGCCGATCTGGTGATGTCCGTGCGTGGCCCCGGCGGAGGCTATCGATTGGCGCGACCGGCGACCGAGATCCGGGTGTCCGACATTCTAGAGGCCGTGGACGAGACGGTCAGCGCGCTGCAAACCGGGGCGGGGGCCAAGGGTGCCGTGTCCGGGTCGCGCGCGCAGTCATTCACGAACCGCTTGTGGGAATCCCTGTCGGCGCATGTCTACGTCTTCCTGCACCAGACACGGTTGTCAGATGTGGTCCAGAACGAGCTGACGCCCTGTCCGGCGGTCCCGAACCTGTTTGAGGTCGTGGACGACTAACCCCCGGCGGGGCGCAGCCCAACGCGCTGCACAGGCCACGCCGAAGTATTTTCGCCGACAAGAAGGAGGGTCGTGATGGCCGAGCGGGTCTATCTGGACTGGAACGCGACGACACCGCTGCGGCCCGAGGCGCGCGCGGCGATGGTCGGCGCGATGGACGTGTTGGGAAATCCGTCCTCGGTTCATGCCGAAGGGCGCGCAGCCAAGGCGGTGGTGGAGCGGGCGCGGGCGCAGGTTGCGGCAGCCTTCGGGGCCAGCGGATCGGACGTGGTGTTCCTGTCGGGGGCGACCGAGGCGGCGGCGCTGGCCATGGTCGGTCGCGGTCTGGCGACGGCCCCGGTGGAACACGAGGCGGTGGCGGCCTGGGGCGACGGCGCCTTGACCGTGGATGCGGCCGGGCGCGCTAACCTTGTTGATCCGTCAATGTCGGCGCTGCAGCTCGCGAACTCCGAGACCGGGGTTATGCAAGACCTGCCGCCGGGTCTGGCGGTCAGCGACATGACCCAGGCCTTTGGCAAAGTCCCCGTGGCCTTTGACTGGAGCGGTGTCGACATGGCCTTGATCTCTGCTCACAAGTTGGGTGGACCCAAGGGGATCGGTGCGCTGGTGATCCGCCGTGGTCTGGATGTCGCCGCCCAGATCCGGGGCGGCGGGCAGGAAATGGGGCGGCGGTCCGGGACGGAAAACCTGATCGGAATTGCCGGGTTCGGGGCCGCAGCAGAGGCGGCGGTGCGCAATCTGGAGGCAGGGGCCTGGGACAGGGTTGCCCAACTTAGAACTTTTCTAGAAACAAGTCTTGAGGGTTCCGACAACCTGACTATTTTAGTCGGAAAGGAATCGCGCCGCCTGCCGAACACCGCCTGCCTGATTACACCGGGCTGGAAAGGGGAGACGCAGGTGATGGCGTTGGACCTGGCCGGGTTTGCCGTCAGCGCGGGCTCTGCCTGTTCCAGCGGCAAGGTACGCGAAAGCGCTGTTTTGCGCGCAATGGGATATGGTCCGGGCGAGGCTGATTGCGCGATCCGCGTCAGCCTCGGCCCGGATGTGACAGAAGCCAGCGTGGGACGGTTCGTCGAAACCTTCCTGCGATTGAGAAACAGGAGACGGGCATGAGCTTGGACGAAGTGCAGGTGAAAGACGGCGTGGACGCCGAAACCGTCGAGCAGGTGAAGGCCCTTTCGGGTACCTACAAGCACGGCTGGAACACCGAAATCGAAATGGAATATGCCCCCAAGGGCCTGTCCGAAGATATCGTGCGCCTGATCTCTGCCAAGAACGATGAGCCGGAGTGGATGCTGGAGTGGCGGCTGGAAGCCTATCGCCGGTGGGTCCAGTTGGAAGAGCCGACCTGGGCCATGGTCGACTATCCCAAGATCGACTTTCAGGACCAGTATTACTACGCCCGCCCCGCGTCGATGACCGAAAAGCCGAAGTCCCTGGACGAGGTCGATCCCAAGCTTTTGGAAACCTACAAGAAGCTGGGCATTCCGCTGAAGGAACAGGCGATCCTGGCCGGGGTCGAACCCGCCCCCGAAGACCGCAAGGTCGCGGTGGATGCGGTGTTCGATTCCGTGTCCGTGGGGACGACCTTCAAGGCCGAGCTTGCCAAGGCAGGCGTGATTTTCTGCTCCATCTCCGAGGCGATCAAGGATCACCCCGAGCTGGTGAAGAAATACCTGGGCTCGGTCGTGCCGCAGTCGGACAACTATTATGCGACGCTGAATTCCGCCGTCTTTTCGGATGGCAGTTTCGTCTACATCCCCAAGGGCACCCGCTGCCCGATGGAGCTGTCGACTTATTTCCGCATCAACGCAGAGAACACCGGCCAGTTTGAGCGCACGCTGATCATCGCCGAGGAAGGCAGCTACGTCTCCTACCTGGAGGGATGCACCGCGCCGCAGCGCGACGTCGCCCAGTTGCACGCCGCCGTGGTCGAACTGGTCCTGCTGGACGATGCAGAGATCAAGTATTCCACCGTTCAGAACTGGTTCCCCGGCGATGAGAACGGCAAAGGCGGTATCTACAACTTTGTCACCAAGCGCGCCGACTGCCGGGGTGCCCGGTCCAAGGTGATGTGGACGCAGGTCGAAACCGGGTCCGCCGTGACCTGGAAATATCCGTCGTGCATTCTACGCGGCGACGACAGCCAGGGCGAATTCTATTCCATTGCCATCGCCAACAACTATCAGCAGGCCGACACCGGCACCAAGATGGTGCACCTGGGCAAGAATACCAAGTCGCGCATCGTGTCCAAGGGGATCAGTGCGGGCAAGGCGCAGAACACCTATCGCGGCCTGGTCTCGATGCACCCCAAGGCCAAGAATTCGCGCAACTATACCCAGTGCGACAGCCTTCTGATCGGATCGGAATGCGGGGCCCACACGGTGCCCTACATCGAGGTGCGCAACAATTCCTCGCGCGTGGAACACGAGGCGACGACGTCCAAGGTGGACGACGATCAGCTGTTCTACTGCCGGTCCCGCGGCATGGACGAGGAAGAAGCCGTGGCCCTGGTGGTCAATGGGTTCTGCAAGGAAGTGTTGCAGGCCCTGCCGATGGAATTCGCCATGGAGGCGCAGCAGTTGGTCGCCATCTCACTTGAAGGATCCGTGGGGTAAGTCGCGGTGACGCGCGCGATGCTGTGGACGGCGATCATAACGGGCCTCTTTTGTGTGGGGTTCTCGATCGTCATTGCCTTGGTCACGCGCGTTATCGGCACCTTGCCTGTCGAGGGCATCAGTTTTGTATCTGGTTTTCTGGGCAGCCTGATCGCCCAAACAATCGTCGCGCGCATCGGTGCGGGCAAGTGAACGTCGCGCCGCAAGGTGCTGAGAGGAAAAGAAAATGCTGAAGATCAAGAACCTGCACGTCAAACTCGAAGAAGAAGACAAGCAGATCCTCAAGGGCATCGACCTGACCGTGCCCGCAGGCGAAGTCCACGCGATCATGGGGCCAAACGGGTCCGGTAAGTCCACGCTTTCCTATGTTCTGTCGGGTCGTGATGGCTATGAGGTGACCGAGGGGGCCGCGACGCTGGAAGACGCAGACCTGCTCGACATGGAGCCGGAAGAGCGTGCCGCCGCCGGCCTCTTCCTCGCGTTCCAGTATCCGGTCGAAATCCCCGGCGTTGGCAACATGACCTTTCTGCGCACGGCCGTGAATGCCCAGCGCAAGGCACGCGGCGAAGAGGAGCTGTCGGCAGGCGACTTCCTCAAGGTGATCCGCGCCAAGGCGAAGGATCTGAAGATCGACGCGGACATGCTGAAACGTCCCGTCAACGTCGGTTTTTCGGGTGGTGAGAAGAAACGGAACGAAATCCTGCAAATGGCCATGCTGGAGCCGAAGATGTGCATCCTGGACGAGACCGACTCCGGTCTTGATGTGGATGCGATGAAACTTGTGTCCGATGGCGTGAATGCCCTGCGGTCGCCCGACCGTGGGTTCCTTGTGATCACGCACTATCAGCGCCTGCTGGACCATATCAAACCCGACGTCGTTCACATCATGGCCAACGGCCGCATCGTCAAATCCGGCGGGCCGGAGTTGGCGCTGGAAGTCGAGCAGAACGGCTACGCTGACATTCTGAGCGAGGTGGCCTGATGCTGCCCGCTGCGAAACAGACCGCGCTCGATGCGCGCCTGACAACCCTGACCGGGCCGTCGGGCGAAGGCTGGCTTGGCCGCGCCCGGAGCCAGGCCCGCGAAAGGGTCGAGGCCACTGGCCTGCCGACCCGTCGCGACGAATACTGGCGTTATACCAACCCGGAGGCTCTGACCGCCGCCGCACCGTCCGTGGACGGCGTTCACGGTTTGACCGATGCCTTCGACGGGGT
The DNA here is from genome assembly GCF_025141175.1 of Jannaschia sp. M317. NCBI lineage: Bacteria > Pseudomonadati > Pseudomonadota > Alphaproteobacteria > Rhodobacterales > Roseobacteraceae > Jannaschia > Jannaschia sp. M317. The sequence goes on from NZ_CP081155.1 coordinate 2,250,937, forward strand.
CGACGCCTTTGTGATCACGGTTTTCGATGGCGTGATCACAGTCCCCGAAGGCAGGCCCGACGGGCTGGAAATCGCAACCCTTTCGCAGGTCGCGTCGACCGATATCCACTGGTCGCGCGATATCTACGGGGTGCTTGAGGCCAAGGGGTCGGACCCTGTCAAACGTCCATTGGCCGCGCTGAACACGGCTTTTGCCTCGGACGGCCTGTTGCTGCGCGCAACGGGGCCGGTGGCGCGTCCGGTTCTGATCCAGTTCGACGGAACGGCCGACCCGGTCCTGCACCATGTCATCAAGATCGACGCCGGTGCCGATCTGACGCTGCTGGAAACCGGTACCGCCGGTGCGCGCGCCAATCAGGTGACCGAGATGGATATCGCCGATACAGGCGCGCTCCACCACGTTCGGATTCAGGGGCCCGACCACGCCCGCCATGTGAACACTCATATTTTCGCGCAGATGGGCGAGGGCAGTGTTCTGAAATCATTCACGCTTTCGGCGAACGGTGCAATGACCCGCAATGAGGCGGTGATCGAGTTGACCGGTGCCGACGCGCGGGCAACCGTGGCCGGTGCCGCCTTTGGCAGGGGCGATTTCCACCACGATGACACCGTGTTCGTGACCCATGACGCCGAACGCTGCGAAAGCCGTCAGGTGTTCAAAAAGGTTCTTCGCGACGGCGCGACCGGCGTGTTTCAGGGCAAGATCCTCGTGAAGGAAGGCGCCCAGAAAACGGATGGTTACCAGATTTCCCAAAGCCTGCTGCTGGACGACGACAGCGTCTTCCTCGCCAAGCCGGAGTTGGAGATCTATGCCGACGATGTCGCCTGTTCGCACGGGTCCACGACCGGTGCCATTGACGAGACGGCGCTGTTCTACCTGCGGTCGCGCGGTGTGCCCGAGCGGGAGGCGACCGACCTTCTGGTCCTGAGCTTCCTTGCCGAAGCCCTTGAAGAGATTGAAGAAGAGAGTCTGCGCGACCACGTCTCCGATCGTCTTGCGGACTGGCTTTCCCGCGTCTGATGTCAGCGGCACAGGACATTCTGCGCGCGTGGATTCGACCACGCGAGGTCATGATGCGTCGACTGCAAGGCGTGGATGAGCGGATCGCGTTCGTCTACCTTGCGGTCGGCTCGGTCCTTGGGTTCGTGGCACAGCTTCCCGGGCTTGTCCGGCGCGCCCAACTGTCCGATCCGGAGTTCGAGGCCCTTTTGACGGAAGAAAGCGCGCGGGTTGGCGTGGCCATTCCGACGGACATGGCCGATGCCAAGTTCGAGGCGCTGTTTTCGGGGGCGGTCATGGCCTGGATCTTTATCGTCCCGATTGCCTTCTACGGCCTCGCCTTCGTGTCTCACATCGGCGCGCGGCTGTTGGGGGGGCAAGGGACCGGTCTGAGGGCCCGTGCGGCGCTGTTCTGGTCGTTCCTGGCGGTGATGCCTGGCCTACTCCTTCTTGGTCTCACGGTCGGCTTTGTCGGGCCGGGCCCAGCACAAGCCGTGGTTTTTTCTATTACGTTGAGCGGATTCTTCTGGATCTGGCTCAACTCTCTCTATGTCGCGGAGCGGCCCCATGTTTGACGTCGATGCAATCCGTGACCAGTTCCCAATCCTGAGCAGGAAGGTGAACGGCAAACCGCTTGTCTACCTCGACAATGGGGCGTCGGCGCAAAAGCCAAAGGTCGTTCTGGATACCATCCAACGCGCCTACGCCGAGGAATATTCAAACGTTCACAGAGGTTTGCACACTCTGTCCACAATCTCGACCGAGAATTACGAGGCGGTGCGCGGCACCACCGCCCGGTTCCTTGGCGCGCCGAGCGAGCACCACATCGTCTTCACCTCCGGCACGACAGAGGCGATGAACCTGATCAGCTATGGTTGGGCGGCGCCCCGGTTGCAGGCGGGTGATGAGATCATCTTGTCGGTGATGGAACACCACGCGAATATCGTGCCCTGGCATTTCCTGCGTGAACGCCAAGGCGTCAAGTTGGTCTGGGTGGAACCGGATGCAAAGGGGGACCTTGATCCGCAGGCGGTTCTGGACGCCGTGACCGATCGGACCAAGTTGATTGCAATTACCCACCTTTCCAATGTGTTGGGAACCGTTGTTGATGTAAAAACCATTTGTCATGAGGCACGCGCCCAGGGCATTCCGGTGGTTGTCGACGGCAGTCAGGCGGCTGTTCACATGCCTGTGGATGTGGCCGATATGGGCTGCGATTTCTACGCGATCACGGGCCACAAACTCTATGGCCCGTCCGGGTCGGGCGCGGTCTATATCCGGCCCGAGCGGATGGCCGAGATGCGGCCGTTCCTTGGCGGGGGCGACATGATCCGGGAAGTGCATCGTGACACGGTCACTTGGAACGATCCGCCGATGAAATTCGAGGCCGGCACGCCTGGCATCGTTCAGACCATTGGCCTGGGGGCCGCGTTGGAATGGATGATGGGCGTGGGCATGGATGAGATTGCGGCGCACGAGACGACGCTGCGCGACTATGCGCGGTCCCGGCTGGACGGGTTGAACTGGCTGGATGTGCAGGGGCAGAGCGCGGGCAAGGCAGCGGTCTTTTCGTTCACCTTGCAGGGGGCGGCGCATGCCCATGATATTTCGACCGTGCTTGACAAAAAGGGCGTCGCGGTGCGCGCGGGGCACCATTGTGCGCAGCCTTTGATGCAGCATCTGGGTGTGACGGCCACCTGTCGCGCCAGCTTTGGCGTCTATAACACGACGCAAGAGGTCGATGTTCTGATCGACGCGCTGGAGCTTTGCCACGATCTCTTTGCCTGAGCGGTGTTGACCTCCGCGGCGGGTCGGCGCCAGATCGTTTCATGTTCAGGACTCAGTTGACGCGCCACCCGATTGCCTTCGATCCGCAGGCGGCACGGGATCTTTTGGCGCGTGTCGAGGTGCCGTCCGATGTCCGCCCCCTGGTCGAGGGCGTGGCCGGGTGCAGCCCCTATCTTGCCAGGCTCATGCAGCGCGAGGCGTCCTTTCTCGACACGGTCTGGGATCAATCCGCCGACGCCGCTTTCGCCGCGCTTCTGGCAGAGGTCGAGGGGATCGAAGGTGATCCGAAGGTGGCCTTGCGACAGGCCAAACGGCGCGCCGCCCTGTTGGTGGGGCTGGCAGAAATCGGGGGCGTCTGGCCGGTGATGACGGCAGCAGAGGCATGGACCCGGTTTGCCGACGCCGCCTTGCACAAATGTCTGACGTATTCCGTGGCCCGGATTGCCCCCCATCTGCCGGGCGTCTGTGGTGGTCTGGTCGCCATGGCCATGGGCAAGATGGGAGCGTTCGAGCTCAATTATTCCAGTGACATAGACCTCGTGCTGCTGTTTGACGAAACGCTGTACGATCCCGGCGACTATGGTGAGGTCCGGGTAAAGCTGCTGCGCGCTGCGCGGCTTGCCATGGCGCAGATGTCGGACATCACGTCGGACGGTTATGTCTTTCGCACCGATCTACGCTTGCGGCCCGATCCGGGGTCGACGCCGATTGTCATGTCGATGGAGGCCGCCGAGCGTTATTTCGAGGCGATGGGGCGCACGTGGGAACGGGCCGCCTGGATCAAGGCGCGTCCGGCGGCTGGCGACCTGGACGCCGGGGCGCGGTTCCTGGAGCGGCTGAGGCCCTTCATCTGGCGACGACACCTCGATTACGCCGTCGTCCAGGAGGCGCATGACATGCGGCTGCGCATTCGGGATCACAAGGGGCTGACCCAGGCCTGGACGATCGCGGGGCATGACCTGAAGCTGGGTCATGGCGGCATCCGGGAGATCGAGTTTTTCACCCAGACCCATCAGATCATATCGGGCGGACGCGATCCGTCCTTGCGGGTGCGGGGGACGTTGGACGGGTTGGACCGCCTGGTCGATGCGGGCTGGGTCCGGCTGGATGTCGCGGCAGAGCTTGGGACGCAGTACCGCTATCTGCGCGAGGTAGAACATCGGTTGCAGATGGTACAGGACGCACAGACCCACCGGATGCCGAAGGACGACGAGGGGCTGCGCCGCATTGCCTGCTTCATGGGGGCCGCCGATTGCGAAGGCTTTCTGGCCGACCTGACGACGCGCATGCGCGGGGTCGAGGGGATCACCGACCCGTCGTTCAGACCTGGCGAAGCCGCGCCGGAGCCGGACCCGATCGAGGGCGCAGAGGCCGTGACGGCCCGGTGGGACACCTATCCCGCGCTGCGATCCAGCCGGGCACGCGACATCTTTCGCAGGTTGCGCCCCGCGATCCTGACGGCGCTGGCACGGGCCGCCCGACCGGAAGAAGCCCTGGCGGCCTTTGACGATTTTCTGCGTGGCCTGCCTGCGGGCGTGCAGATCCTGTCGCTATTCGAGGCGAACCCGGTGCTGGTCGATCTGACGGCTGACATCTGTGCGATTGCGCCGGATCTTGCGCGATACCTGTCCGGCAACGCGGGCGTTTTCGATGGGGTCATCGGCGGGGCCTTCCTGGCCCCCTTGCCGGATCGCTATGATCCCGCGCCGCATGACCCCACGGACTACGAGGGGGCGCTGACCCGTCTGCGGCTTTGGCACCGAGAGGCGCATTTCCGCATCGGCGTGCATCTGTTGCGTGGTCTGGCCGACCCTTCTGAGGCGGGGGCCGCCTATGCGCGGTTGGCCGAGGCCACGTTGAAGGCCTGCTGGGACGTGGCCGAGGCAGAGACAGCGCGCCGCTATGGGCGGGTGCCCGGCCTGCGACTTGCGGGGCTTGGGATGGGCTCGCTCGGGGCGGGGCGGCTGACGGCGCGGTCCGATCTGGATCTGGTGGTGTTGCACGACGGGGCGGCCAAGGACGCCGTGTCGGACGGGCGGCGGGGGCTGGGCGCGGCGCAATGGGCGGCGAAGTTCACGCAGGTCCTGATCACCGCGTTGAACGCGCAGACGGGTGACGGTCGTCTCTACGAGGTGGACATGCGTTTGCGGCCGTCCGGGCGACAGGGGCCTGTGGCCACCGCGCTATCGGGCTTTCGCAGTTATCAGGCGACCGAGGCGTGGGTCTGGGAACACATGGCGCTGACCCGCGCGCGTGCGGTTGTGGGCGATGCGCAGACCTGCGTCGCGGCCGAGGCTGCGCGCAACGCGGTTCTGGACGCAGGTCGCTTTGATGCCGCCACGGTTCTGTCGGACCTGGCAGCCATGCGCCACCGGTTGGAAGGCGCGGGACGCACGGGGCAGGGGTTGTCGGTCAAATCGGGTGCCGGACGGATGCAGGACATTGAACTGGCCGCTCAGGCGCAGGCGATGCTGGCCTGCACCGGGGTCCGCGCGACCTCGGCGCAACTGGCCTGCGACGGCTGGCTGACCGAGGTGGAGCGTGCGATCCTGATCGAAAGCTACCGCAGGCTGTCGGACGCGCAGCAGGTTCTGCGGCTCTTGACGCCAAAGGACCCGCCCGAGGATCTGGGCACCGGGGGTGATGCCTTTCTGGCCACGACCCTGGGTGTGTCCGATGCGGCGGACGTGGTGCGGCTGTGCGATGCTGCGGCGACGGCGGCCGCCGAGGTCATTGACGGCGCGCTTGCCCGTGCCGGGGCGGCGGACTAGACGGGCGCAAGCACGGAGCATCCAATGGCCCACAAACCCGGACAAAGCGCGGACGACCCCAAGGCCCTGATCCACGAAGCCTATCGGATGGAGGGTATCGGCATGGCGGAATGTCGCACGATCTTTCTGGATTGGGCGCTGTCCTTTGGCGGTGAGACCGGGCCTGCGATCGACCGGCTCTTGACGCTTCACGACGCGCCGGATCACCCGATGACCGAGGTGTTGCGCGAAGGCCAGGCCAGCCCCGCCCGCACCGGTCGGCGCGGCGGTCGCGCGGCGCGGCTGGGCTAGTCCGCCTTGGCGCCCCGTTCGCGGTAAGGCGTCGTGCCATAACGTGCGCGGTAGCATTTGGAGAAGTGCGAAGGCGAGGTAAAGCCCGAGGCCAGCGCGACGTTGATGATCGACATATCCGTCTGCATCAACAGGTTACGCGCCTTTTCCAGCCGTAGATCCATGTAATACCGCTTAGGCGACCGGTCGAGATAGCGGCGAAACAGACGCTCCAGCTGGCGGGTCGACATGCCGACGTTGGTGGCCAGGATCGACGGGCTGATCGGGTCTTCGATGTTCTGCTCCATCTCGCGGATCACTTGCGACAGACGGGGGTGCCGCACGCCGATCCGGGTCGGGATCGACAGGCGTTGGGTGTCGCGGTCGGTGCGGATCGAGGAATAGATCATCTGATCGGCCACCAGCGCGGCCAGATCCTCGCCGTAGTCCCGGGCGATCAGGTGCAGGGCCAGATCCACCTCGGCGGTGCCGCCTGCTGTGGTGATGCGCTTGCCGTCTATGGTGAAAACCGCCTTGGTCAGTTCCACGTCCGGGTAATCTTCGGCAAAGCTGTCGTGGTTCTCCCAGTGGGTCGTGGCGCGCTTGCCATCCAGCAGCCCCGCCTCGGCCAGGGTATGGGCTGCGGTGCTCAGCCCCGCCACGGTGATGCCGCGACGCGCTTCGCGGCGCAGCCAGGACAACAGGCGTTTGGTGTTGGCGCGGGCCACGTCAACGCCGCCTACGATCATCAGCATGTCATCGCGCCCGACCTCGCCCAGGTCGCGATCCAGAACGAAGCTGGTGCCAGCCGAACAGCTGACCGTTCCGCCGCCATCGCCCATCAATTCCCAAGTGTAAAGCTTTGCGCCCGCCATGCGATTCGCAATCCGCAGCGCATCGACGGCGCTGGCCAGCGAGATCAGCGTGAACTTGTCCAGCAGGGCAAAGACGACATGGTGCGGCTTTGATGGCGTTTCGATCTGCGCCATGGCAAGCGCATCAACGGCGGATCGGGTCCCGTCCTGCTGGTCTCGTGCCATCTTGTCTCCTGCGGTGAAAGGCCGCCGCGGCTGCCTGTCAAACGGCAAATACGACTCTTGCTCCGGGATCAAGGAATTCCGCACGCGGAGCGCTGGCCCTGCCTGAGAGTTTGCGCTATCGGAAGGCCCTCAGACGACCGACCGGAGGAATGAACATGGCGTGGTCGAAAGCCGATTGGAGAGCGAAGCCCAGGGTCCAGATGCCCGATTATCCGGATGCCGCCGCCTTGGCCGCGGTAGAGGAGAAGCTGTCGCGTTATCCGCTGCTGGTTTTCGCCGGTGAAGCGCGGACCCTGAAGTCCGAACTGGCCGCGGCCGGCCGGGGCGAAGCCTTCCTGCTGCAGGGCGGCGATTGCGCCGAAAGCTTTGCCGAATTCTCGTCCAACAACATCCGCGACACCTTCAAGGTGATGTTGCAGATGGCGATGGTTCTGACCTTCGGGGCCAAGGTGCCCGTGGTCAAAGTGGGTCGCATGGCGGGTCAATTCGCCAAGCCCCGGTCCGCCCCGACCGAGGTGAAGGACGGCGTCGAGCTGCCCAGCTACCGCGGCGACATCATCAACGCGTTGGAGTTCACGCCCGAGGCGCGGATCCCGAACCCCGACAAGATGCTGGAGGCCTATACCCAGGCCGCCGCGACGCTGAACCTGCTGCGCGCCTTTTCCAAGGGCGGCTTTGCCGATGTGCATGAGGTCCACCGTTGGACGCTTGGCTTTGCCGGTGGGGAACGAGCCGAACAGTATCGCGATATGGCCAACCGGATTCAGGATACGCTGGATTTCCTGACCGCTGCCGGGCTGACGTCCGATCGCAACCCGGATCTGTCGACGGTGGATTTCTATACCTCGCACGAGGCGTTGCTGCTGGAATACGAACAGGCGCTGTGCCGCCAGGACAGCCTGACCGGCGATTGGCTGGCCGGGTCCGGCCACATGATCTGGATCGGCGACCGCACGCGGCAGCCGGACGGGGCCCATGTGGAATTCTGTCAGGGTGTGTTGAACCCCATCGGGTTGAAGTGTGGCCCCACGACCACCGCCGAGGACCTGAAGGTCCTGATCGAAAAGTTGAACCCCAAGAACGAGATGGGTCGCCTGACCCTGATCGCGCGCTTTGGCGCGGGCAAGGTGGCCGAACATCTGCCGCGCCTCATCAAGGCGGTGCAGGAGATGGGCGCGAATGTCGTCTGGACCTGCGACGCGATGCACGGAAACACGGTCAAATCGCCGTCCGGCTACAAGACGCGGCCCTTCGACAGCGTGCTGTCCGAAGTGCGGGAGTTCTTCGCCGTCCACCGCGACCACGGCACCATCCCCGGCGGGGTTCATTTCGAGATGACCGGCCAGGATGTGACCGAATGCACCGGCGGCGTCCGCGACATCACCGACGAGGATCTGTCGGACCGTTATCACACCGCCTGCGACCCGCGCCTGAACGCGTCGCAGTCGCTGGAACTGGCGTTCCTGGTGGCCGAAGAGCTGTCGGCCATGCGCGAAGAGCGGCAGCGCGCCGCCTCCTGATTGGGCAGCATTCGACGCGAAGGTGTCGTTAAGTTTAGGCAAGGGGGCGGTCTGCGGGCCGCCCCTTTCGCGCTTCTACTTCACCACGCGCAGGTAGGGACGGGGGGACGGGCCCGCGGCATAGGGCGTGGTGCCTTCGGCCAGTTCCATCGGCAGGCCGGTCACCTCCTGCGACAGATGCGCGGCACCCAGGCGGGCAAAGGCGCTGTTGCGGTCCGATTTCAAGACGTGCAGCCGTTCACGCAGGATCGAAAAGCGGTGCGGCGGTTCCGGGTCGAACCTGTCCAGCGCCAGACAGCTGATCGCCTTGGTCACCGCCCCCGTCCGGTCCTGCAATGGCAGGATCAGCATCCGGCCGTGGGTCAGGCCGCTATCGGTCTGGCTGACCATGTCCAGCTCCAGCGTGGCAGGGGCTTCGAACACCTGTTCGACCAGGTCGATGGCCCGGTCGCGCTGCGCCACTTCGAAAAAGGCCCGCACCGGCAGGCCGCGCACTTCCATGCCCATCAGACTGTTCATGACGCGCCCGCCCAGGCGCACGCGCACTGTTCCGGGGCGGACCCGATCCAGGATCATCGAATGACCCAGCGTCAGCGACATGGCACGCGGGTCCAGCGCGTCGCGGCGCGGCAGGTTGCGGCCAGAGCGGAGCGACGACCAGTAGCGCCAGGCCTCCTCCAGCAAGGGTGACTTGCGCATCATGCGCGCCCCCGTCATGTCCAGTATATCGGCATCCCGATCCGAGACCCCGCCGTCAAAACCATCGAGACCTGACATCGGTCCACCTTTCGCTTGGCCCCAAGTTGACCGCTTCACGGCCAAATTGCGACGAAACCCGCCACCCGATGTCAGAATTAGGGCAGCTTGCCTTAAAATGCCCGTAATTCCTTTACCTCTGGTTAACGCCGCTTGCTTGCCGGATGGCGGTGCAGGGGGTAGGGCGGGGCGATGAAATCCATGACGGGATATGCGGCGCTCGATGTGGGCGGACGCCGGTGGGACATCCGCTCGGTCAACGCGCGGGGCTTCGATTTGCGCCTGCGCCTGCCCGAAGGCCTGCCAGAGTTGGAGCCACTGGCCCGCAAGATGGTCGGTGCTGTGGCCCAGCGAGGCAACGTGACCCTGTCCCTGCGACTGGCCCCCGTATCAATGTCGGCAGCCCGGCTGGACCCCGACCGGCTGTCACAGGCGTTGCAGGCCATCGCAGAGGTCGAGGCAGCGGCGCAGGATCAGGGCCTGCCACTGGCCCCCACGACGGCGGTCGGGATCCTGTCGCTGCGCGGCCTGTGGGACACCCACGAAGAGGCAGACATCCCGCCGCGCGCTGACCTGCGGGAGGAGCTGACCCAATTGCTTGCCGCCTTCACCGCTGATCGCGCGCGGGAAGGGGACAGTCTGCGCCGCGTCGTCGCCGATCAGGTCGACCAGATTGCGGCGCTGACCGCCCGGGCCGACGGCATGGCCCCCGAACGTCGCGCCCATATCGCGCGGACCTTTGCCGAGGCCACGGCCCGCCTCACGGCCGCCACCGGGGCCGGGATGGACCCGGACCGCGTGGCGCAGGAAATCGCCGCCTTGGCCGTAAAGGCCGATATCGCCGAAGAGCTGGACCGACTGACCGCCCACATCGCGGCCGCCCGCGATTTGCTGACGCAGGACGGCCCCGTCGGCCGCCGCCTCGACTTTCTGACGCAGGAATTCAATCGCGAAGCCAACACGCTGTGTTCCAAGGCCGGCATGGCGCGGTTGACGGCGATCGGCCTGGACCTCAAGACCGTTATCGACCGCCTGCGCGAGCAGGTGCAGAACCTGGAGTAGACGCCCGTGGAGCAATCCCCCCAAGGCAATCGCCGCGGCTTGGCCGTGATCCTGTCCAGCCCGTCGGGGGCCGGAAAATCGACCCTGGCCAGACGGTTGATGGCCTGGGACCCATCGCTCAGCTTCTCCGTCTCTGCCACCACCCGCGCGCCGCGCGCGGGAGAGGAGGACGGCGTGCATTACTATTTCCGGTCGCGCGAAGAGTTCGGGACACTCGTGCTGGACGGAGAGATGCTGGAACACGCCGAGGTGTTCGGTAATCATTACGGCAGCCCCCGCGCCCCGGTCGAAGCCGCGCTGAGCGCCGGGCGCGATGTTCTGTTCGACATTGATTGGCAGGGTGGCCAGCAGATCCGAAACTCCGCCCTGGGCCGCGACGTCGTGTCGATCTTCATTCTGCCGCCATCCATTCCCGAGTTGGAGCGCCGCCTGCGCGACCGTGGTCAGGACGACGACGCGGTCATTGCTGACCGGATGCTGAAATCCGAGGCAGAGATCAGCCATTGGGCGGAATACGATTACGTCCTGGTCAACGATGATATCGACGCCGCTGAAACACGCCTGCGCACCATCCTCAGCGCAGAGCGTCTGCGCCGGGACCGACAGCCGTGGCTGACCGATTTCACGCGCAGCCTGTCGACCGAATTCAGGGAGAGGACGCCATGATCTATGCACTCGACGGCATCACGCCGGACATCGACGACAGCGCCTGGTGCGCGCCGGACGCCAACCTGATCGGGGCGATCACGCTGTTGGCCCAGGCAAATGTCTGGTTTGGCGCAACGCTGCGCGGCGACAACGAACGCATCACCGTCGGACGCGGATCGAACATTCAGGAAAACTGCGTTCTGCACACCGACATCGGGTTTCCGCTGACCATCGGGGCGGATTGCACGATTGGCCACAAGGCCATGCTGCACGGCTGCACCATCGAAGACGGGTCGCTGATCGGCATGGGGGCCACAGTCCTGAACGGGGCGGTCATTGGCCAAGGCAGCCTGATCGGAGCAGGCGCGTTGATCACCGAGGGCAAGGTGATCCCCCCCGGCAGTCTGGTCATGGGGAGCCCCGGCAAAGTCGTGCGGGATCTCGACGATGCGGCGCGTGCCGGGCTGCTGGCCTCGGCCCGGCACTACGTGGCGAATGCCGCGCGGTTCCGCGCGGGGCTGAAACAGGTCTAGACCAACAGGCTCAGATGGCTGTCGTCCGCGCTGACCGAGATGGGACGGCGCAGGCGGCGGCAGTCGCGCGCCAGTATGCCGAACTGCACCTCCGACCCCTTGAGGTCGTCGGGCAGGGTTCCGCGTCCCAATCCTTGCCAAAGCGGCGCGTCGATTTTCAACCGCTTTGCATCGACGTGGAAAACCCAGGCGTTCGGGTTGCGCGACACTTCGACCGTGGCCCCCCAGGGGGTTGCCACCTCCAGGCAGTTCAGCGCGAGGCAGGCCAGCCGCATTTCGCTGCGCGGATGATCGTCCGTGTCGGTCCATTTGATGCGCGTTCGGGTGTCGCGATACATCGCATGAAGCACGTCCTGCACCTCGCGCGCGGACACCTGCGGGCCGGTCCCGGCCTTGCCAAAGGCAAGCCGGAAAAACGCGATGCGCGCCAATGCGGCATCCAAAGAGGCGCGGATCAGCGCGATTTCCTCCCCTCCGCCGCCAGAAAGCTCCAACAATTCCAGGCCGTTCCCGATGGCTCCGATCGGGCTGACCAGGTCGTGACACAGGCGTGAGCCAAGCAAGGCGACAAGATCGGGCTCGCCCTCAGCGTCGGAATCGTTACCTTTGGACGGAGTATGTCGGCTCAACGGAGGCCCCCTGTGTCGCAAGATCTGAATGGAATGCTGGAACCCGGCATGATGGTCCGCCACCCCGACGCGCCCGACTGGGGTTTGGGGCAGGTGCAGTCCAACATCGGGTCGCGCATCACCGTGAATTTTGAAGAAGTCGGCAAGCAGGTCATCGACGGCACGCGCATCCTCCTGTTGCCAGTGTTCGAATGACCCGAAGCTATCTGCGTTAAGGTTAAGGAAGTATTGATCGAGCGCAAGGCGCATTGGATTCCGGCTGTCGTCTTGCACCGATTGGTCCGGACGGCTACCTGCGAGGCATGGACGACAGGTTCACTCTGACGATTACCCGCGATCCGGCGCAGGTGCGCGCGGCGCAGGCGCTGCGGCACGCGGTCTTTGTCGAGGAACTGGGCGGTGCCTCGCCCGGGCCCGAAGGTCTGGAAGCCGACGCCTACGACAGCCGCTGCGATCACCTGATCCTGACCGACCGGACGCGGCCCGATCTGGGTGTCGTGGCAACACTGCGCCTGGGCTATGGCGCGGCCTATACCGAGACGGAATTCGATCTGTCGAAGGTGCGCGCGACCGGTCGTCTGCTGGCCGAGCCGGGACGAACCTGTCTGCATCCCGACTATCGTGGCGGGCCGACGGGAATGCTGTTGTTTCGTGGCATGCTCGATCATCTGCGCCGTCAGGGCATCGGGTTTCTGGTCGGCACGGCGTCGTTCCACGGGGCCGACCCGGCGCAGCATCTGCCCGCCCTGCGCCGTCTCCGGCAAGAGGCGCTGGCCCCGGACCCGCTGCGCCCGGTGGCGCGGGGGGCAGGCGCGCTGACGATCAGTGGCACGGCGGAACGGGGCGCGATGCGGCAGGTGCCCTCGCTGATCAAGACCTATCTGCGGGCCGGTGCCTGGATCGGCGACGGGGCCTGGATCGACCACGCCTTCAACACCGTCGACGTATGCGTCCTGCTTGACATGAACCGCCTGCGTCTGCCGCCGGATCGGCGCGCGGACCTGTGGCAAGCGGCCCGTCTCGATGCCTGACCCGTTCCGGATCTGTCCGTGACCTGGGACGGCGCGCCGCATCCCCCGACCCCGCCGATCGGTCCGCTGGGCTGGCTGCGGGTCCTGGCGCGCGGTGTTCCTGCGGTCCTGGTGGTCTTTGGTGGGTTGCTGATCCTGCTGTTGGTCCGCCTGGCAGAACGCCCGATCTTTGGTCTTCACCGCCCCGTCACGCCCCATATCACGCGGGGCGTCTGCCGCCTGACGCTTGCGATCCTTGGGATCCGGCGCAAGGTGCGCGGGGCCGTGATGCAGGGCACGGGGGCTGTGGTTGCGAACCATGTGTCCTGGCTGGATATCCTTGTGCTGAACGCGTCGAAACGGATCTACTTCGTCTCCAAGTCCGAGGTGGCGGGGTGGCCGGGTATCGGCTGGCTTGCGCGGTCCACGGGCACTGTTTTCATTCGGCGCGACCCGCGCGAGGCACGCGATCATGCCCGCGTGATCGAGGACCGCCTGCGCGCGGGCCATCGCCTGCTGTTCTTCCCCGAGGGGACCAGCACCGATGGCATCCGGTTGCTGCCCTTCAAGACGACGTTGTTTCAGGCCTTCTTCAGCCCGGATTTGCCGGCGGACATGCAGGTGCAACCGGTCACTTTGGGCTACCACGCGCCACGCGGCGCGGCAGAGACGTTCTATGGCTGGTGGGGCGACCAGAGCACGGGGGAACACATGCTGCAGGTTCTCTCGGCGCCAAGGCAGGGGTCTGTTGATGTGATCTACCATGCGCCGCTGCGTGTTCGGGATCATGCCGGGCGCAAGGCGTTGGCGCGCGCCGCCGAGGACGCGGTGCGAAGCGGAATGCAGGAGGTCGACGTGCTGCGGATCGACGCGGACTAAGCGATCGTGCCTTTCGAAGCAGTCGATCCGAATGCGCGAAGATTCAGTCCGTCTGCCGGGGCCGTCACGCGCGCAAGGGTGCGGTCAGGTCCGCCAGCCGCGCGGCCGGGTCCTCTGCGGACCAGATTTCCTCGCCGAGCGCGATGAAATCCGCCGCCTGAGACAGCATTTCGATCGCCGCCAGATCCAGCGCGCCTTCGGCGACGACCGGTACTTCGATCATTTCGGACCACCACTGGAACAGCGCCGCCTCGGCCCGTTCGCCCGAGCCGAGCGTCGTTTCCCCCACCGGCCCAAAGGCCACGTAGTCGGCCCCGGCCTCGCCCGCCGAAAGGCCGGTGTGGCGCGAGGCACCGCAATAGGCTCCGATGATCGGGTCTTCGCCCCAGTCGGCGCGCAGTTTGCGCAGCGCGCGCGGATCGGTCAGGTGGACCCCGTCAAGGCCTAGTCGATCCACCAACGCGGCATGGTCGGTGATCACCAGCGGCACGTCAAAGCGATGCGCGACCTCTCGGCAGGCATCGGCGGCACGGATCACGCGGTCCTCGTCCCGGCTGGCAAGGTTCAGGCGCAGGCAGGCGATTTCCGCAGTGTCCAGAACGCGGGCCAGTTGATCGGGAAAGGTGGCGTCGATTTCCGGCGGGGTCACCAGATAGAGTTGCGGCATATCGGTCATTGGCTTGTCCCCTCAGGCATTGCGCCCAAGTATCCGGCGACCGCCCGCCCTGCAAGTCAGAGCAGCATCAGCACCGCCCCCATCAGCGCCATGCCCACCGCCGGATAGGCCCCGTCCATCCAGATCAACGACCAGCTTCTTTGACCAAACATGACGTTCGTCGCCATCCAGGGCACGGCCACGAAAAGGCCCAGGCCCAACCCCGTGATCATCCCTCCGCCCACGTTGTCGATGCCGGAGCTGGCCAGCACGTGCCGCAGCATTCCGGCCACGATCACTGCACAGACAAAGCTGCCGATATAGGGCTTCGGGTCCTTCCGGTTGACGGTATCCTCGGTCAGGCCCGAGGCGGCCATCCAGGGTTTGGCGATGATCCCGTACCAGACCGCGCCCCAGATCCAGGCCGTGACGGCGGCGGCAATGACAGCGAGAAATCCCATGGTCTTCTCCTTCTTGGATGTGCCGGGACAGTGTGCCGCGCGGTGCGACACTTTGGAAGCCGTTGCACTGGGACCCGACCCGCGCTAGGCGGCGGCCATGACAGATCCGCGCCCCGCCTTCGTCCTCGTCCGCCCGCAGATGGGCGAAAACATCGGTGCCGCCGCCCGTGCCATGCTGAATTTCGGGCTGGAACATATGCGCGTCACCGCCCCCCGCGACGGCTGGCCGAACGAGCGCGCCGTGGCCTTGGCCTCTGGCGCGGGGCGCCTGCTGGACGATGCGATGGTGGTCGACACGACCGAGGCGGCAGTTGCCGATTGCACCTTTGTCTTTGCAACCACGGCCCGCGACCGTGACCTGACCAAACCGGTCTACACCCCCGAGGCCGCCATGGCCGAGGCCCGGACCCGCGGCGCACGTGGCGAAAAAGTCGCCGTCCTGTTCGGGCCGGAACGCGCGGGGTTGGAAAATGATGACATCGCGCGGGCCAATGCCATCGTGTCGGTGCCCACGAACCCGGATTTCGCCTCGCTCAACCTGGCGCAATGCGTGCTGCTGATGGGCTATGAGTGGCGGCGCGCAGCCACCGGTGCGACCGGGATGGAGGTAGAGCTGGCTGGCACCGATTGGGCCAACCACGCCGAGACCGAGGCCCTGGTGACCCACTACGAAGAGCGGCTGGAACAGGCGGGGTTCTTCTTTCCCGAGGCCAAGGCCCCGGCGATGAAGCGCACCCTGCGCAACCTTTGGTCGCGGATGCCGATGACGCGGGCCGATGTGCAGGTGTTCCACGGGATCATGCGGCAGATGGTGCGCTGGAAGGAACGCGGGTAGGGGGCTCTGCCCCCCGTCGCCTGCGGGCGCCCCCCCGAGGTATTCCGGGCCAGAGGAAGATAGGGACCTGCGACCATCCGGGAGGTGCAGGTCCGGCGGAAACACCCTAGATGAGGGACAAGAACGCAAGACGGGGGCCAGCATGGCAAAGCGTGCGATATTCGAGGACGTGGCACAGGCGGACAAGCCCATGGCCAAGGGCGGCGTGATCGACGCGGCGCGGCGTGGGTCGCGGGCGGCGGCACGAGTCTGGCTGGTGATCTTGTTTGCCCTGGTTGTGGTGATGATCGCCGTGGGCGGTTTGACGCGCCTGACGGACAGCGGCCTGTCCATCACGGAGTGGAAGCCGGTGACCGGGGCCCTGCCACCGATGTCCGCCGAAGCCTGGGCGGCGGAATTCGACCTGTATCGTCAGATCCCGGAATACCAGTTGCAGAACAAGGGCATGACCCTGTCGGAGTTCCAGTTCATCTATTGGTGGGAATGGGGCCATAGGCAGCTGGGGCGTGTCATCGGGTTGGTCTGGGCGCTTGGCTTCTTTGGCTTGCTGGTGACGCGCAAGATGCCCGTCGGCTGGACCGGGCGGTTCCTTGCGCTTGGCCTGTTGGGCGGCGCGCAGGGGGCGATCGGCTGGTGGATGGTGTCGTCCGGGCTGCAGGGCGGGATGCTCGACGTGGCCTCTTACCGGCTGGCGACCCATCTGGGGTTGGCCTTTGTCATTCTGGGGCTGATCGCGTGGTTCACCCTGTCGATGTCGCGCCCCGAGGCGGCCCTGTTGCAAGCCCGCCGGGATCGGCACGGCGGGTTGATGACCTGGGGCACGGTCCTGCTGGGGCTGACGTTCCTGCAGGTTCTGATCGGTGCACTGGTGGCGGGGATCGACGCGGGCCGCAATTACATCGATTGGCCCCTGATGGCGGGCGGGTTGACCCCGCCGGGCATGTGGGACCTGCAGCCCGCATGGCGCAACCTGTTCGAGAATGACGGCACGGTGCAGTTCTTTCACCGGCTGACCGGATACCTGTTGTTTGCCGTGATCCTGGCCGCCTGGTGGCGCGCGCGGCGATCGGCGTATCGCGCCACGCAGGGGGCCTTTGCCGCCGTGCTGGGCATGGCCGTGCTGCAGATGGTGCTTGGCATTGTGACGGTCATGAATTCCTCGCCCTGGCACCTGGCGATCCTGCATCAGTTGGGCGCTGTCGCCTTGCTGGTCCTGGTGGTCCGGGCGCGTCATCGCGCCAAATATCCTTTGTCTCAATCCGTGAGGGGCTGATGCCTGCATACGACGATCTGCTGGCCTTCCAGCGCACCACCGAAGCTTTGGCCCAGGTTGCCGGTCGCACCGGCTGGGATCAGGAAGCGATCATGCCACGCGGCGCCGCGCCGCAGCGCGCCGAGGAAATGGCCGCCCTGGAAGAGGTGCTGCATGCCCGCCGCACGGACCCGCGTCTGGGCGATTGGCTGCACGAGGCGCATGCCAAGGATGCGGTAGCCGATGCCAACCTGCGAGAGCTGCAGCGCAGCTATGCGCGCAACCGCAAGGTGCCTGCGAAACTGGCCGCCGAGATCGCGCGCGTCACCTCGCTGGCGCAGGGGCAATGGGCCGCTGCCCGCGCGGCAGAGGACACGGCAGCCTTTCTGCCGGTCCTGTCCGACGTCGTGCGCCTGCGCCGCGAAGAGGGCGCGCATCTGGCCGAGGGGGGCGACGCCTACGACGCCTTGATGCAGGATTACGAGCCGGGCGGGTCGGCGGCGACCATGGCCGCGATGTTCGACCGGATGCGCCCACGTCTGGTCGCGCTGCGGCAGCAGGCGCTGGACGCGGCCCCGGCCCCGCATCTGTCGGGCCATTTTCCCAAGGCGCAGCAGCTGGCGCTGGCGCAGGAAATTGCCGCTGCCTTCGGCTATGACTTCGACCATGGGCGGCTGGATCTGGCGGTCCATCCCTTCAGTTCCGGTTCCGGCATGGATGTTCGGATCACGACGCGGGTGGATGAGGCGGATCCGTTCAACTGTCTCTATTCGACGATCCATGAGGTCGGGCATGCCTGCTATGAGCAGACGGTCGACCGCGCGCACCTGCTGACGCCGATTGGCAACGGCGTGTCCATGGGGGTGCACGAAAGCCAGTCGCGCAGCTACGAAAACCAGATGGGCCGCTCCGAGGCCTATTGCGGCTGGCTTTACGGGCGGATGCGGGACGTCTTCGGCGACATCGGCGTCGCGTCCGAGCGGGACTTTTACCGCGCCGTCAACGCCGTCCACTCCGGCTATATCCGGACCGAAGCGGATGAGCTGCATTACAACCTGCATGTCATGCTGCGCTTTGATCTGGAACGCGCGCTGATCCTGGGCGAGCTGGAGGTCGCGAACCTGGAGGAGGCCTGGAACGCGCGGTTCCTGTCGGACTTCGGCGTGGCGGTCGACAAGCCGTCGAACGGCTTCATGCAGGATGTGCATTGGTCGGTGGGCCTGATGGGGTATTTTCCGACCTATTCGTTGGGCAACCTTTATGCGGGCTGCCTGCTCTCGGCGCTGCGCGGCGATGTGCCGGACCTGGACGCGTCGCTGGCCAATGGCGACCCGTCGCCCGCGACGGCGTGGCTGGGCGAAAGGGTGCAGCAATTCGGGGCCCTGCGCACCCCCGAAGACACGATCCGTCAGGCGACGGGCGAGACCCCGACCGAAGAGCCGCTGCTGACGTATCTGGAAGCGAAGTTCGGCGACCTCTACGGCTGAGTCGCCCGGAACAACGGTTGCCCGTCGATGCGGTAGCCGTTGATCAGGCCGCGTGCTTCGTCACTGGTCAGCCACGCGCCGAAGCGCGTGGCCTGCAGCGCTTTGATGGCAGGGTGTTTGTCAGGGTTCACAGGCAGATAGGCGTAGGTGTTCAACAAGATTGCGTCGCCTTGGTGCAGCACCACGAGATCGCCCTTGTTGCCGAAGTTCAGCCAAGACCCCCGGTCCGTCAGAACGTAGCCGCCCATTGCGGCAGCGACATTCAGGGTGGACCCCATGCCGCTGCCGGTTTCGCGATACCACGCGCCCGAGGGGGGCGCGGGCCACAGGCCGCGCTCCGTCTTGTGGGTGCCGCTGTCGTCGCCGCGGCTCAGAAATGGGGCACCTGCGGTGGCGATGCGCGTCAGGGCGGTTTCGATATCCCTGCTGCCGCTGACGCCGGCGGGGTCGGCGGCGGGACCGATCAGGATAAAATCGTTGGACATGATTTCGGTGCGTGTGGTGCCGTGTCCTTGAGCCAGCCATGCCTGTTCCGCCGCAAGGGAATGCACCAGCACGGCATCCACATCCCCCGCAGCACCCAGCCGCAACGCCTGTCCGGTGCCGACAACGATCAGCCGGACGTCCAGGTCCAGCGCCTGCCTGGCTGCCGGCAGCAGCACCTCGGCCAGACCGGAGTTTTCAAAACTTGTCGTCACCGCCATTCGCATGTCTTCGGCACGGACGGGTAAGGCGAGGCAGAGCAGAACAAGAACGCGGATCATTCCAGGATATCTCCGGCGAGGAAGGCGCGGGCAAGGCCCGTATCGGGGCGGTTGAAAAAACGCGCGGCAGGCGTGTCCTCGACCAGTTTGCCGTGGTGCAGCAGCAGCACGCGGTCCGCCAGACGCCGGGCCTGACCCAGGTCGTGCGTGGCGAGGACACGGGCGCAGGGGGCCTGGACCAGCAGGTTTTCGACCAGCCGCGTGTGCCGCCCGTCCAGATGCGCCGTCGGCTCGTCCAGCAGCAGCAGGCGCGGCCCGGCGATCAACGCGCGGGCCAGCGCCAGCAACTGCCGCTCGCCGCCCGACAGGCGGCTGGCGGGCAGGGTGGCGCGATCGGTCAAATGGGTTCGGTCCAGCCAGGCGTCGACCGGGGCGGTGGATTGCCCGGCGATCCGCAGCGGATAGGCCAGGTTGTCCCGCACCGATCGGCGCAGCAGGACCGGGTGCTGAAACACGAACCCCAAGGCGCGATCATCGTCGCACAGCCGCTGACCTGCGCCAAGCCGGTCCAACCCGAACAAGGCCCGTAGCAGCGTCGTCTTGCCCGCACCGTTCGGGCCCAGAACGACGGTGGTGCCGTCCCCGATCTTCAGGTCGATCGGTCCCAATCGCCGCCGCACCTGCGCAGCCTCCAGCCTTACCATCGGCCCCGCCTTTCGGTTCGGGCCAGCGCATGGACGCCCAGGTTCACCGCCAGCGCGATGCCGAGCAGGATCAGGCCCAGCCCAAGCGCCAACGCAAAGTCCCCGCGCGAGGTTTCCAGCGCGATGGCCGTGGTCAGCACGCGCGTCACCTGGTCGATATTGCCACCAACGATCATGACGGCACCGACCTCTCCGATGGCACGACCGAACCCCGCCAGAACAGCGGTCAGCAAGGCACGACGCCCATCCCACAACAGCGTGCGCAGCCGCTGTGCGGGTGTGGTGTTCAGCGCGATCAGCAGGTCGTGGTATTCGGCCCAGAGCTCACGCAGCGTCTGATGCGCGATGGATGCGATGATCGGCAGCGCGATGATCAGTTGCGCCAGGATCATCGCCCAGGGCGTGTAAAGCAGCCCAAGCGCACCCAGCGGACCGGACCGCGACAACAGCAGATAAAGCGTCAGCCCCACCACGACCGGCGGCAGCCCCATCAAGGCGTTCAGCGTGGCAATCACCGCACGCCGTCCCGGAAACCGCCGCAGCGCCAGCCAGGCCCCGAGCGGCAGGCCGATGGCAGCAGCGATGACAATGGCAGAGACCGTGACGAACAGCGATCGCGCAGCAATGGCATAGAGATCGCCATCGCCCGTAACCAGCAGCGTCAGGGCTGCGAGAAAGGCGCGTCCGATGTCTTCCATCAATCCGTTTCGCGTGGGGGCCACGCAAAACGGGGCCGGGTGTCAGGCGGCGGATTTCTCCGCATGTGCGCCGTAATACAGGCCCACGACGTGTTCCGCCTCTGCAAAGAACAGCCAACGCTGCACGAAAATGCCCGCGAGGTGAACGATCACCGCGACCGCGGCCATGGCGTGATGCATCGGAAACAAGGTCAGCAGAACTGGCAGGCCGGTCATCAGCGCCAGCGCGATGATCCGCAGCTTGACCGCGTGCTTGCGCGCGACCTGAAAGACCATCTCATGGGTCAGGTAATTTTCGCCCGTATGCGGCTTCTCCCACAGGCTCATGCGCCCCTTGAGGCCGGTGGCGGTGTTCATGGTCGACCCCGTTTCGGCAAAGCGTTTGTCGCCCGCCATCCAGTGCCAGATCGTGATCCCACCGCAGACCAGAAGCAGGACCGAAGCCAGCGTCACGTTGCCGGACAAAAGCGCCCCGCCCGCCAGCGCGCAGCTGAGAAACATCAGCGGCGTGGCAGGGATCTGGTTCCAACGGGGAATGGTCCTGAGCTGGCCGTAGATCATCGAGGTGGTGAAGACGGTGAACAGGCTGAACGCCGCGCCCAGCCAACCCAGCGGGGTCAGGGTGACGCCCGCAAAGATCTGACCGATGGCATAAATCCCCATCAGGATCAGGGCGATGACCGCCGACCAGCCTTCGCGCGACAGCCAGGAGGTGCGCCATTGGCTGAAGCTCTTGATCGCGTTTTTCGGATTGGCCAGGTGGAAGGTCGCAGACAGCAATCCGCCGACGGCCAGGGCATAGGCGATGAGGTAGAAAACAAAGGCAACCCAACCGGTTACGGCAGGAAGACCCAGGCCCAGAAAGAACAACAGGCCGAAACCCGCGCCGGACAGCGAGGAAAAGACGATGACGGAGGGGGCGGGATGCATCAGATCTTCTCCAGCGTGCGGTCGACCCAGGCGAGGAAGCCCTTCGGCTCTTCGGCGACGGGGGCGAGGTAGGGGGCCAGGATGTCTTCGGCTCCGGGGGTCATGGCAGGGGCCTGGATGCGGTCCTTGAGCCGGGGGGGCAGATATTGGTTCACGGGCTTGGTGCCCTGTTCGGGCATCAGGTCCATGCCCCCGCGTTCGGCCACCAGTTTCGAGACATGGCTGTCGGGATCGGCCAGGTCGCCAAAGTGACGCGCGCCCGCGGGACAGGTCCGCACGCAGGCAGGTTGCCGGTCCACTTCGGGCAGGTTTTCATTGTAGATCCGGTCGACGCACAGCGTACATTTCTTCATGACACCAGCATCTTGGTCCAATTCCCGCGCGCCATAGGGACAGGCCCAGGCGCAGAGGCCGCAGCCCATACAGGCGTCTTCGTTGACCAGAACGATGCCGTCTTCGGCGCGCTTGTAGCTGGCACCCGTCGGGCAGACGGTGACGCAGGGGGCGTCGTCACAGTGCAGGCACGATTTCGGGAAATGGGTGGTCTGGGCCAGGCCGGTTTCGGGCGTCGACTGAAAGCTGTGGATACGGTTGAGAAAGGTGCCCGACGCCTCGCCGTAGGGGTCCTGATCGGACAGGGGCGCGCCGTAGTTCTGGGTGTTCCAGCCCTTGCAGGCCGTGACGCAGGCGTGACAGCCGACGCAGGTGTCCAGGTCGATGACGAGGCCGAGCTTCTTGTCGGTGGTTTGCGGCAATGCGGTCATTCGGATGCCTCCTGTGCTGACAGGGCTGGGCGGGGGGCGGCCAATTCGAAGGGGCGCCCCCCATGGGTCTGTTCGGCCCGGTGACGGGGGGCGGATGCGCGGGTGATCCACGTCGGATATCGGTCTGACATCACTGGGCGCACGGTCGCGGTGTGAATTGGGTGAAAGAGTGCGCTCATTTCACTTGCCACGCCAGCTTGTCCGGTCCCTGGCCGACCGGCGACGCCTGTTTGCCGGTATTCGGACGCGAGGTCAGGTCCGCAGGGGCGGCGACCTTTTCGATCTTTACCTTCAGGTCGAACCAGGCGGCCTGACCGGTGATCGGGTCCGAATTCGACCAGCGCATGCCGTCCTGTTTCGGCGGCATCAATTCGTGGATCAGGTGGTTCAGAAGGAAGCCCTTCTTCACCTCGGGGGCGTTGTCGTGCAGCGCCCAGGCGCCCTTGCGCTTGCCGATGGCGTTCCAGGTCCAGACCGTGTTTTCGTTGAGCGCGGGCATATGGGCGACGGGCACCGTGATTTCGCCATGGGGCGAGGTCACGCGGGCCCAGCCGTCCTCGGCGAAGCCGTGCTGTTCCCAAATCTTCGTCGGCACATAGAGGGGGTTGCGGCCATGGATCTGGCGCAGCCAGGCGTTCTGTGTGCCCCAGGAATGATACATCGCCATGGGCCGCTGGGTCAGGGCGGTGACGGTGAATTCGTCGTTCTCGCCGTGGTGCCCCTCGGTCGCGTCCCACCAGATCGGCAGCGGGTCCATGGTGGCCTTGATCCGCTCGCGCAGGTGATCGGGGGGCTGGCGGTCGCCGTGGCCTTCGGCGGCCAGCTGGAAGCGGCGCATCGGTTCGCACCACAGCGTGAACAGATAGGGGCTGGCCTTGTCGAACAGACCGATTTCAACCGCCCAATCCTGATAGGCCTTGTTCCACGGCTTGTAGAACTGCGCCTCGTCAGGGATGTGGGCAATCGCATAGCCGCCGTTGTCGATATAGGCCTGCAACTGATCGGGATTCGGTGCGCCGCGCCCCATCTCGGTGCCGTCGCCACGGAAACCCATCAATGGGCCGACGCCGGGGCGACGTTCATGGCTGACGATATAGTCGGCGTAGTCCTTGAACTTGGCGCTGCCGTCGTCCTTGACGAAACCGGGCAGGCCCATCTTGGCCCCCAGTTCGATCAGCGCGGTCTGAAAGCCTTTGACGTTGCGGTCTGGCTCTACCACCGGCCAGCGGATTGCGTCGGCTGCCGCCTCCGCCTCGCAGATGGGGCGGTCCAGCAGGCTGATGCAGTCGTGGCGTTCCAGATAGGTCGTGTCGGGCAGGATCAGGTCGGCATAGGCCACCATCTCGGACGAATAGGCGTCCGAGTAGATGATATGCGGAATGACATAGCTGCCGTCGTCTTTCTTGTCGGCCAGCATCTTCATCGTGCCCGACGTGTTCATCGAAGAGTTCCACGCCATGTTCGCCATATAGAGGAACAGCGTGTCGATCTTGTACGGGTCGCCCGCATGCGCGTTCGATATCACCATATGCATCATGCCATGGGCCGACATCGGGTTTTCCCAGGTGAAGGCCTTGTCGATGCGGGCCGGGCTGCCGTCGTCCTTCAGCGCCAGATCGGCGGGGCCGTGGACGAAACCCAGATGCGGGCCGTCCAGCGGTGCGCCGGGGGTGACCTTGCAATGCGGTTTCGGGTGGGCCGTCGCGGGTTTGGGGTAGGGCGGTTTGAACCGGAAACCGCCGGGGGTCTCGACCGAGCCGATCAGGATCTGCAGCATGTGCAGCGCGCGACAGGTCTGGAACCCGTTGGCGTGGGCGGAAATCCCGCGCATGGCGTGGAAGCTGACGGGACGACCGGTCATGGTCTTGTGGGTGCGACCCCGGAAATCGGTCCACTCCTGCTCGATCTCGATAGCCTCGTCGAAGGCGACGCGGGCGATCTCGGCGGCCAGGGCGCGGATGCGGCCCTCGGGGATGCCGACGCGGTCGGCGACCTTGGCGGGGGCGTATTGCGGGTCGAGATATTTCTCGGCCATGTGCTGGAAAACGGTGCGGTGGGTGACGCCGTCCTGGTCCCAGGTGCCGGTCAGATCGGGGTCCAGATCCTCGGCGTCGAAACAGCGGGGGCGGTTTTCGTTGCGGCACCAGACCAGCGCGTGGCCGTCATCGTCCTTGAGCGGCAGGCCATGGCCAGGGCCAGGGCGTGCGTCGATCAGGACGGGGGCGTCGGTAAACTGGCGCAGATAGTCGAGGTCGATCTTGCCGGCCTTGAGCAGGCAATGGACGAGGCTGAGGATCAGCAAGCCGTCTGTGCCCGGGGTCACGCCGAACCAATCGTCTGCGACGGCGTTGTAGCCGGACCGGATCGGATTGACGCCGACGACGCGGCCGCCGTGGCCCTTCATCTTGCCGATGCCCATCTTGATCGGGTTGCTGTCGTGATCCTCGGCCACGCCGAACAGGATGAACAGCTTCGTCCGCTCCCAATCCGGCTGTCCGAATTCCCAGAAGGCGCCGCCCATGGTGTAGATGCCGCCCGCCGCCATGTTGACCGAGCAGAAGCCGCCATGCGCTGCGTAGTTCGGCGTGCCGAAGGCCTGCGCCCACCAGCTTGTGAAGGATTGCGATTGGTCGCGCCCGGTAAAGAAGGCCAGCTTGGATGGATCGGTTTCGCGGATCGGGGTCAGCCAGCCAGCGGCGATGTCATAGGCCTCGTCCCAGGAGATTTCCTCGAACTTGCCTTCGCCACGCTCGCCCACGCGTTTCATGGGGTTGCGCAGGCGCGAGGGCGCGTTGTGCTGCATGATGCCCGCGCTGCCCTTGGCGCAGAGCACCCCCTTGTTCACCGGGTGATCGCGGTTGCCTTCGATATAGGCGACCTTGTCGCCTTCGTCGGTCTTTTTGATGTGCACGTTGATGCCGCAGCGGCAGGCGCACATGTAACACGTGGTCTTGCGGATCTCGTCCCCGACCTTGGGCGATAGGTTCAGCTTGGGCTGGTTCATGTGGTTGTCCCCTGGTCGATCTGCGCGGAAGTCACGGCAATCATGTCGAGAATGTCATCAGCAGTGCACCCGCGTGACAAGTCGTTGGCTGGTTTGGCAAGACCCTGCAGAACCGGGCCGATGGCGGTGGCACCGCCAATGCGCTGTGCGATCTTATAGCCGATGTTCCCGGCGTCCAGGTCGGGAAAGATCAGCACGTTGGCCTGACCCGCGACAGGGCTGCCGGGTGCCTTGGAGGCGCCGACGCCCGCATCGAAGGCGGCGTCGAACTGAAGCTCTCCGTCGATGGCAAAGCTGGCGGTCTGTCGTGCTTTCTCAAGCGCTTGCGTGACCTTGTTCACACGGGAATGCGCGGCGCTGCCCTTGGTGGAAAAGCTGAGCATCGCGACCTTTGGGGCCTGATCCAGCAGGGCCTGCGCAGAGGCGGCGGCCTGATGGGCGATTGCGGCCAGCTGATCCGCGTCGGGGTCGATCACAAGGCCGCAGTCAGAGAAGATCACGCCGGCGCCCGGGCGCGTCGGGTGGCTGTCGGGCAGGACCATCAGGAAAAAGCTGGACACCATCGGGGCGTCCGCGGCGGTGCCGATCATCTGCAGGGCGGCGCGCACGGTGTCCGAGGTGGTGGCCACGGCCCCGCCTATGGTGCCGTCGGCCAGCCCCTCGCGGACCATCAAGGCGGCCCAGATCAACGGGTCGGAAATCGCGGCCTCGGCCTGTTCGGGCGTCGGGTTACGCTTGGCGCGGGCGGTCAGAAAGGCCCGGGCCATGGCCGCGCGGCGCGGGCTGGTTGCGGGATCTTCGAGGGTGACGCCATCGGGCAGGTCGGTGCCCGCGGGGGCCAGCAAGGTGACCCGGGCCAGGCCCTCGGCCACGGCGCGGCCTGCGGCATCCTGCACGCGGGGGTCCGTGCCTTCGGGCAAAACGATGTGGTGGCAGGCGGCGCGGGCCCGGTCGCGGAGCGTGGTGAGAGGCGACATTCAGGCGGCTCCGGTCTGGGGGGAATCATTTGCGCAAAAAGACGGCGAGAGGTTCCCGCCGTCTTTGATTATCGTTTCAGAACAGATCACTCGGCGGCGACGTTCATGTCATCCTTGGAGATGCCCGCCACGCGGACCGGCTTCTTCATGGCGTCACGGCGGAACGGCTCGCCCAGTTCCTGGTTGAGGATGACCTCGATCAGGGTGGTTTCGTTGTTGTCCATCTGATCCTTGATCGCCTGGTCCAGCGCTGCCGTCAGCTCGTCCATGGTCTTGACCTGAACGCCCTTCAGGCCACAGGCCTGCGCGATGCCCGCATAGCTGACCTTCATGTCCAACTCGGTGCCGACGAAGTTGTCGTCGAACCAGAGCGTCGAGTTCCGCTTTTCGGCGCCCCACTGGTAGTTGCGGAACACGATCTGCGTGATGCCGGGCCATTCGTCGCGACCGATGGCCGTCAGTTCGTTGACCGAAATGCCGAAGGCACCGTCACCGGCAAAGCCCACGACCGGCACGTTCGGCTGACCGATCTTGGCACCGATGATGGCGGGCAGGCCATAGCCGCAGGGACCGAACAGGCCGGGGGCCAGGTATTTCCGGCCCGCGTCGAAGTCGGGATAGGCGTTGCCGATGGCGCAGTTGTTGCCGATGTCCGACGAGATGATCGCCTCGCGGGGCAGGGCCTGCTGGATGGCGCGCCATGCCTGGCGGGGGGACATCCAGTCGGGGCGGGCGTCGCGGGCACGCTCGTTCCAGGTGGTGCCGGGATCGTCCTGCTCGTGATCCAGCGACGAAAGCTCCTGCTTCCAGGCGGATTTGGTCTGCGCGATCTTGGCCTTGCGGTCTTCGCGGCCTGCGTCGCCTGCCCCGTCGGACAGCTTGTTCAGGATGCCGGTCGCGACCTTGGCGGCGTCACCGACGATGCCGACCGATACCTTTTTGGTCAGGCCGATGCGATCGGGATTGATGTCGACCTGGATGATCTTGGCGTCCGCAGGCCAGTAATCCATGCCGTAGCCCGGCAACGTCGAGAACGGGTTCAGGCGCGTGCCGAGGCAGACGACGACGTCGGCGTCCTTGATCAGCTGCATCGCCGCCTTGGAGCCGTTGTAGCCCAGCGGACCGGCAAACAGCGGGTGCGAACCGGGGAAGGCGTCGTTGTGCTGATAGCCAACGCAGACCGGCGCATCCAGACGTTCGGCCAGGGCCATCGAAGCGGCGATGCCGCCCTTGGACAGGACCACGCCCGCGCCATTCAGGATCACCGGGTTCTTGGCGTCCGAGATCAGCTTGGCCGCCGTTTCGATCGAGGTTTCGCCGCCCGGCGAGACTTCGAAGTTGATCGGCTGCGGGATTTCGATGTCGACGACCTGGGTCCAGAAATCGCGCGGGATGTTGATCTGCGCCGGACCGGACAGGCGGTGCGCCTTGGAAATCACGCGGGCCAGCACTTCGCAGATGCGGGTGGGGTCGCGGACTTCTTCCTGGTAGGCGACGCAGTCCTTGAACAGGTTCATCTGCTCCATTTCCTGGAAACCGCCCTGACCGATGGTCTTGTTGGCGGCCTGCGGCGTGACCAGCAGGCACGGCGTGTGGTTCCAGTAGGCGGTTTTGACCGACGTGACGAAGTTGGTGATGCCAGGGCCGTTCTGCGCGATCATCATCGACATTTCGCCGGTGGCGCGGGTGTAGCCGTCGGCCATCATGCCGGCGGTCATCTCGTGGGCGCAGTCCCAAAAGGTGATGCCCGCGGTCGGGAAGATGTCAGAGATGGGCATCATGGCCGACCCGATGATCCCGAAGGCGTGGCGAATGCCGTGTGCCTGAAGGGTTTTGACGAAGGCTTCCTCGGTGGTCATCTTCATAGCGGGCTCTCTCCAGTGCTATTAATGAGACGTATCGTCTCTATTTTGGCCTATACTGAAGCCACTCTATGACCAGCGTCAAGCACTCAGTAGGTCCAGATCACAATGCGACCTATGGCCAGAGGGTGCGCGGAACGCAGATTCAGATGATTGGCGACGGGGTCAGCGCAGCGCTTTCCTGAGCGATCCGGCGCAGCCCCTCGGGTATGTCGCGTTCCGCAATCGAGGAGTAGGCCAGCCGGTAGTGGGTGCCCGGATCCTGCGCCGCGCCAAAAAACGGGCCTGCGGGTTCGATCAGGACCTTCCGGTCGCGCAGCCGTTGCGCCAGCACGGCGGCCGAAACACCGGGCGGGGTCTGCATCCAGAAAGAAGAGCCGCCAAACGTGTTGGACCCGGCCACGGTCAGCCCCAGTTCGCGCATTGCCTGTTCCGCCACGGTGCGGCGATCGCGGTAGGCGCGGGACATCTTGTGGACTTGTGCGTCGTAGTGGCCCTGGGACAGGAAATAGGCCGCCGCGCGCTGGATGTGGCCCGGCACGTGCCGCATGACCAGCGACCGCAGGCGGCGCACCTCCTGGACCAGGGGCGCGGGACCGACGATGTAGCCCAGGCGCAGGCCCGGAAACAGCGATTTGGCGAAGCTGCCGATGTAGATGACCCGGCCCGCGCGGTCGAGGGACTTGAGCGCCGGCGAGGGAGAGGTGGCGAAGGACATCTCGAATTCGTAGTCGTCTTCGACAATCAGAAAGTTGTCGCGGTCGGCGCGGTCCAGTATTTCGCGGCGGCGTGCGACCGGCAACGTCACAGAGGTGGGGCAGTGGTGCGAGGGCGTCACGAACAACACATCGGTCTGCGCGGGCACCTGTTGCGGTGGCAGGCCTTGACCGTCAATCGCTACGGGGCGGACGTTGCATCCGGAATGTTGCAGGATCTGGCGCAACGGCGGATAGCAGGGGTGTTCAACCGTCGCGGTACGGCCAGGTCGCAGCAGCGCCTCGGCAATCAGCCAAAGCGCGTTTTGCGCCCCCATGGTCACCAGCACCTCTTCGGGGTGGGCGGCGATGCCGCGCCGGGGCAGGATCAGACGGATGACCTGTTCCACCAGTTGCGCGTCGTCACGTTCATAGCTGTCCGAGGTCAGCGCGTCGAAATCCCGCGCCCCCAACGCCTGAAGCGCGCATTTGCGCCAGTTCTGGTGATCGAAAAGCCGCGCGTCCGCCTGACCGTAGATAAAGGGGTAGCGATAGCGGCGCCAATCTTCGGGGCGGGTCAGGACGGCCTCGGTCGGGGCCTGTTGGGCGAAGGCACGGGACCAATCGACCCTGCTGCCGGAGGGCATATGGCTGGGTGCGGACAGGCTGGGCGGGCGCGGGGCCGTGTCGGAGACGAAATAGCCGGATCGCCCGCGCGCAGAGAGGTAATCGTTGGCGACCAGTTCTGTATAGGCCAGCGTCACGGTGATCCGGCTGATACCCAGGTGCCGCGCCAACCCGCGAGAGGAGGGCATCCGGTCGCCGGGGCGGAACCGTCCAGACAGGATGCCGCCGGTCACCAGTTCCTGCAACTGCCGTTGCAGCGTGCCCTGGTGCAGCGGGTCGAGGATGAAGGTTTCCACGGCTATGGCCATATCTGGACCTATAGACTGGACAGACTGGACTGAAAAGGCTGCGGGTGTTTGATTGTCGCGCCGCAGGCTGCGGGCCTCGGCATCTCTGGAGTGCGGCTATGGGGTAGCCGCAGCAGTCTGAACCGAGCGGCGGGACGTGGCGCTGGCCGCTCCGCTTGCTGGGCTGTCGCAAGGATAGGATGCCGCCCCCGGTATGGGGGCGGCGAAAACCTTAGCCGAACACCTTCGTCAGTGCGCGGTCGACCGCGTCGGTGATCTGGTCGATGTCGTCTGCGGTGGCGATCAGAGCGGGGCTGAAGCAGAGCGTGTTGTTGAAACCCGGCAGCGACCGGTTGGTCGCGCCGATGATGACACCCTGCGCCATGCAGTCGGCAACGACGGCCTGCACCATCTTTTCGTCCGCAGCCTCACGCGTTTTGCGGTCGGCGACCAGTTCGGCCCCGAGGAACAGGCCCTTGCCGCGCACCTGGCCGATGACGGCATGCTTTTCCATCAATGCCTCGAGGTTGGACAGCATGTGTGCGCCCATGGCGGTGCAGTTTTCCAGCAGGCCCTCGCGCTCGATGATGGCCATGTTGGCGATGGCTGCCGCCGGGCCCGCCGCACAGCCGCCAAAGGTCGAGACGTCGCGGAAGTAGTGCAGCTTGTCCGAGGGGTCGTCCTTGAACATGTCGAAGACGGCTTCGGTCGTCACCATGCAAGAGATGGCAGCGTAGCCCGAGGCGACACCCTTGGCCATCGTCACGAAGTCCGGCTTGATGCCGTAGTGCTGATACCCGAACCAGGTGCCGGTGCGGCCCACGCCGCAGACGACCTCGTCGATGTGCAAGAGCAGGTCGTATTTCTCGACGATCTCGGCCACGCGTTCCCAGTACCCGGCGGGGGGCACGATCACGCCGCCGCCCGCTGTCACCGGCTCCAGGCAGAGGGCGCCGACGGTGTCGGGGCCTTCGCGCAGGATCACCTCCTCGATGGCATCGGCGGCGCGGCGGCCGTATTCTTCACCGGACAGATCGCCCCAGCCCTGATCGCCCTTGCGGTATTCCAGGCAATGGGGGACCGACACGAACCCAGGCGTGAAGGGACCGTATTGCGCGTTCCGCTCCTCCTGGCCGCCTGCTGACAGACAGGCGATGGTGGTGCCGTGATAGTCCCGCTCGCGGTAGAGAATCTTGTATTTCTTGCCGCCGTGGTGACGGGCGGAAATCTGGCGGATCATCTTGAAGGCCTTCTCGTTGGCCTCCGATCCGGAGTTGGCATAGAACACGCGGCTCAGGCCCGGCATCTTGCTGATCAGTTTTTCCGCAAACTGAGAACCGGGGATCGAGCCCGCCGTCTGGGCGAAATAGTTCATCTTGACCAGCTGATCGCGGACGGCGTTGGCGATTTCTTCGCGGCCGTAGCCGACATTCACGGTCCAGACACCACCGGACACGGCGTCCAGGTGTTCCTTGCCGTGCTGATCCCAGACGCGCATGCCGCGGCCTTCGACGATAATGCGAGGATCGTTTGTTTCAAGAGGTTTATGCGGCAGAAGGTGATGCCAGACGTGGGCGCGGTCGGCTTCGACGATGGCGGTCATGTCGTTCGGGGTCAGGGTATCCATGGGCATTCTCCGGGACGGGACGGACACCGCAAGATACGGGCCGTGGCGTCGAAATCATCATGCAATTTTCCAACTCTTTCGAGAGGCCGGATAGGGCCAGAAATACCCTGCGCTTAGGTCCAGCTTGCCGTCACTGTTGTCAGGTGACGCAGGGGGCACCTAGGCTTTGCACGTGCTGACGGACCTGCGAGGGTCCGCTGCTTCCCAGGGGCCAAAGATGCGCCGGGACCTCGATGATACAACCGGGAGAAATCAATATGACACTTAAATCCAAGCTTATGGGCGCTGTCGCCGCCGCCACCATGCTGTCGGGCGCACAGGTTGCCATGGCCGACGGTCACCTGTCTGAAATCACCGTCGCCTATTTCCTTGAGTGGCCGATGCCGATGCTGGCCGCTAAGGCCGCGGGCACCTATGACGAGACGCTGGGCGTCACCGTCAACTGGGTCAGCTTCGAGACCGGCACCGCGATGTCCGCCGCAATGGCATCCGGCGACGTGCAACTGGCTGTGTCCCAAGGCGTTCCGCCCTTCGTGGTGGCCGCCTCTGCCGGGCAGGACCTGCAGGTGATCGACGTGGCCGTGTCCTATTCCGAGAACGACAACTGCGTCGTCAGCTCGGCCCTGGACATCACCAAGGACAATGCGTCCGAACTGGCCGGCAAGAAGGTCGCCGTGCCGCTGGGCACTGCGGCGCACTACGGCTTCCTGCGTCAGATGGGTCACTTCGGCGTCGATCTGGCCTCGCTGGATGTGGTCGACATGGATCCGCCGACCGGCGCGACCGCGCTGGCCCAAGGCGACGTCGATTTTGCCTGCGGCTACGGCGGCGGTCTGAACACCATGAAGGAATCGGGCAACGTCCTGCTGACCGGTGCCGAAAAGGAAGCCCTGGGCATCCTGGTCTTCGACGTCACGTCCGCGCCTGCGCAGTTCGTGGCCGAGAACCCCGACCTGGTGGCCAAGTTCGTCAAGGTCACGGCTGACGCCAATGCCGAATGGGCCGCGAACCCGACCGAAGAGATGCTGCAGGTGATCGCCGACGAATCCGGTCAGGAGCTGGAGGCCGCGCGCGGCAACCTGGCGACCTTCGCCTTCCCGACGATCGAAGAGCAGCTGTCCGAGACCTGGCTGGGCGGCAACGCGGCGACCTTCATGAAGGGCGTGGCCGATGTCTTCGTCGAGGCGGGGTCCATCCCCTCGGCGCTGGACAGCTATTCCGACCTGGTGAACACGCAGCCGCTCGAAGACGCGCAGGGCATGTAATCCACGTTCCTAACAGACACCGCCACGCCCCAGACCCGGGGCGTGGCATCAGGAAGGACCACAAATGACCGGACTATCCATCGAAAGCATCTCGATGCGATTCGATTTGCCCAATGGAAGCCACGTGCAGGCGTTGAAGGACGTGTCGCTGGATCTGGCCAAGGGCGAATTGATGAGCGTGCTTGGCCCCTCGGGCTGCGGCAAGACCACGCTGTTGAATATCGTGGCAGGTTTTCTTGCCCCGACCGAAGGACGGATCGTCCTGAACGGTCACGACGTCAAAGGCCCCGACGCCGAACGTGGCATGGTGTTTCAGCAAGGCGCCCTGTTCGAGTGGATGTCCGTGCGCGAGAACGTCGAATTTGGCCCCCGCATGAAGGGCACCCCGCTGGCCGAACGCCGACAGGATGCCGACCGCCTGCTGGAAATCACCGGCCTGAAGGATTTCAAGGACAAGGCGATCTATGAATTGTCTGGCGGCATGCAACAGCGTGTGGCCCTGGCCCGCTGTCTTGCCAACGACCCCGACGTCATCTTGATGGATGAACCGCTGGGCGCGCTGGACGCGCTGACACGTGAAAAGATGCAGGGCCTCGTGCTCAAGCTCTGGAAAGAGACCGGCAAGACCATCATCCTGATCACCCACTCAGTCGAAGAGGCGCTGCTGCTGGGCGAACGGTTGCTGGTCATGGCCCCGCGCCCCGGTCGCATTCACCGCGAATATCGCCTGCCGTTTGCGGAAATGGGCGTCGAGACGGACCTGCGAGAGGTCAAGAAACACCCCGACTTCGGCACCCGCCGAGAGGAGATCCTGTCAATGATCTGGGAGATGGAAGAAGAAATCATGGGCCGGACGGAGGACGCTTGATATGACCGGACTTCTTATCATCGTCGCCTACGTGGCCATGTTCGTGATCTCCATGGTGGTGGTCAACACGTTGACCGCGAAATCGAAACCCAAGGATTTCACCTCGCTCAAGACCGTCACCTTTGGCGACGAAAGCGCGGTGCGCCCGAACCGTTGGGCGTCAGTTATTTCCGTCGTGGTGCTGTTTTTGATCTGGGGCGCGTTCACCGGCTCGAAACTGTCGCCCATCCATGTGCCGGGTCCGTTCGAGGGGGACACCTCGTTCACCTATACGGCCCAGAATGCCGCCGGCGACACCGATGACGCAACGGTTGCCGTGCGCGTCCACGAAGTTGGCGCCGAGGTCGAGGACCCGGTGCTGGAGCCGGGCGACGGATTTGCCAAGAACGACGTCGACAGGGTCGGGCTTTACCGGTCCAAGATCCTGCGGCTGGACCGCAACGACGAAGGCTCGGGCGAGGACGGGTATCAGATCATCGCGATCAATGGTCAGCCCATTGGCCCCAACGGGTCGGTCGATACCGATGACGGCACGATGACCATGAACGAGCGGGGCGGGTTGAACTTTGTGCCCAACAAGGGCTTCCAGATGCAACCGCTCTACCTGCCGTCGCCCGAACGGGTCGTGCAGGCCCTGGTCGAGGTGGCGCAGGACGGCTATCGCAACTTTACCCTGTGGGAACACCTGGGCTGGTCGCTGTTCCGCGTGCTTGCAGGTTTCGCGGTCGGTGCGCTGATCGGCATTCCGCTTGGCTATGCCATGGGGCTGAGCAACTGGTTCCGGGGCTGGTTCGATCCCATCGTGGAGTTCATGCGCCCGGTGCCGCCGCTGGCCCTGATCCCGCTGGTCATCATCTGGTTCGGCATCAACGAGACCGGCAAGATCGTCCTGCTGTTCCTCGCCGCGCTGTGGATCATGGCGATCGGGGCCCGGGCGGGCGTGTCCGGGGTGAATATCACCAAGGTTCACGCCGCCTATTCGCTGGGCGCGTCCAAGTCGCAAATCCTGCGGCACGTGATCATCCCGAATTCCCTGCCCGAGATTTTCACCGCCGCTCGTGTGGCGATGGGGGTGTGCTGGGGCACCGTGGTTGCCGCCGAACTTGTGGCGGCGAACGTCGGCGCGGGCATGATGATCACCACCGCGTCCAAGTTCCAGCAGACCTATATCGTGGTCATGGGCATCATCCTGATCGGGGTGATCGGCTTTGGCATCGATATCCTGATGCGCAAGGCAGAAAGCTGGCTGGTGCCCTGGAAGGGTCGCAGCTGATCCTTGCCGGGATCTGACCGAAGGGGGCCGCCGTCAGGGCGGCCCCTTTTCATTTGCTCTGCCCTAGAACCTGCGGGTGAAGGTCAGCGCCGCGCGGGTGTTGTCGTAGCGTTGAAGGGGAATGTTGCTGTCCTGGCGTTCGCGCGCCAGTTCCAGCACGGGGGCAAAACCATACAGGTTGATCCGGGCATGGCTGACGCGCAGCGCAAGTGCGTCCCGCCGATCGGATTGGGTGACGGTGAAGAACCCGGTCGGGGCATCGCGGCGAAACCGGCTGCGGGTCACGGTCGCGCCCAGGGACAGGCCGCCCCGAAACGCATGGTCGATCCCCACCGACTGCGTCACGGTCCGGGTAGAGGAGCCGACGCGCACCGCGTTCCGCGCCCCAAGGCCCAGCGCGAATGACAGCCGCGTCGCCGGGCTGAGCGCGTGGACATAGCCCAGCGTCACCCCGCTATCAGTCCCGTCCAACCCCGGAATGTCGCGATACTGCAAGCGGTCCAGATGTACGGAGGCCGCCACCGTGCCTCGCCGTCCCAGCGGGCGCGTCAGGTTGAAGGTCAGACCGGGACCATGGGCCAGCGGCTCCTCGGCTACGAAATGTTGCGAAAACCGCAGCGCGCCTTCGATCCGGGTGGCTCCGCGAATTGTGCGAAAGCCGACCTGGGCGCGCAGGGTTCCGGTATCCTCCAGCGGTCCGCTGCGCGCGGTATAATCGAGGGTGGCCCCACCGAAGACCCCGGTGCGCACCGATAGTGCATGCAGATACAACGCCCCCGTCGACAGACTGGCAGAGCGGCCGGATTCACCGGCCCCTGCGGTTCCCACCTCGACGGGGACACCGTTGATCAGGATGAACCCGGACGAGCCGCGCGCCGGGTTGCTTTCGGGGGCGATCGAAAAGGACAGCGACCGTTCCCAGCCGCTGCGCAAGGGCAGACCGGCCAGCAGTCCCTCGACCGTGCGGCGGGCCTCCGGAGGCAAGGTGCCGCCGCGGGCCTGGGCAAAATGGAAACGGGCGCGTTGACCTTGGCCCAGCCGCAGCAGGACAGAGGCCAGCTCCAACCGGTAGACGCCGGCGTCGGGCGCGTCCGCGACAAGCGCCTCCAACAAGGGGAGCGCGTCGGCAAAGCGGCCCGACTGGGTCAATGCGTTGGCCTGAATCCAGCGCGAATCCTCGGCCTGCGCCTGTGCGGTGGGCGGCTGTAAAAGACAAAGGGCGAGGCCCAGGGCTGCAAGCAGCACCCGGACCCCGCGATGTCGGTCAGATTGGGTCACTTCGTGGCGTGGAACGTGCTTTCGGTGCCCGCGACGGTCGCGGTGGACCCGTCAGGCAGGATGAACGTCCCCGCAGTCGCGCCCGTGATGCTCTGGTTGTCGTTGGTCACGAAACCGTTGAGCACGAGGTTCGAGTCGTTCCCCGCCGTGCCGCCATCAGCCGTCAGCGCGCCAGTCATCGCAATCGTGACGGAGCTGGTCTGAGCGTTGGGGTCAACCGGGCAGGGGACGCCCGCAGGGGCCGCCGCACAGATCGCCGCGCCATCGAAACGCTGGATGCGGTTCAACGCACCCGAAGACGAGGCGTTCAGCGTTCCGTTCCAGGTCGTCGCAGCCCCCTGGACTTCGCCGGCAAAGTTTGTCGCCGTCCCGGTGAACGCCGGGCCCGCCTGGCCATCGGTCCAGTTCGCGGTCAGCGCCAGGTCACCCGTGGCGTGACCCAGCGGCGTGTTGGCCCCATTCATGCTGCCCAGTTGCGCCTGGACGCTGCCGGTGAACGCACCGGTAAAGGTGGCGGGCATGGTGGTCGTGGCCCCCTGGGCCGAAACGGCGTTGAACGCGGCGTTGTGGGCCGCGTTGCTTGAATTCGCACCACCACCTGCGGCACCGCCGCCGCCTTTGTTACTGCTGTTGCATCCGGCCAGGGCGACCGCGCTGGCGAGCAGAACCGTGCTCAGGGCAAATTTGGAAATCATGGAACCATCCCTCTGGTTTTCGGGCAGACGCTGTCTGTCGAACCCTCGCGACGAACGAATAATCACTTCGGTCCGATATCCTTATCCCCGGTTCCGGGGGGGTGACTGGAATGAGACGAATGTTTTCCGATGGATGCACAGGATAGATTGTCTTGACCGCAGGGGCCGCGACGGGTTGATTTGTACAACGGTCGCGGGCGCAGTCTGGTGCGGTTAGGCCCGGAGGAGTGGTTATGGACAGAATGCAGGCGATGCACGCCCGGCGTGCACCGGCCTTGTGGACGATTTGTGCGGCGTTGATCGCACTTTTCGCAACGGCTTTCGTATGTTGGCTGGCCCTGTCCCAACCGTGGCTTGGCCTGGACAAGGCCCATGGGGCCGACGGTCCCGGCATTATGCTGTTGGGAACGGACCCGGCGGGTCGCGCGTCCGAGGTGCCACCCACGCGTCTTCTGGCCGTCGAAGGCGCGGGCAGGCGAATCGCGCTGACGCCGTTCGATGCCATTGATGAGCCGGATGTCCTGCCGTCGCTGGCGGCCATGGACGCCCTTTATGCCAACCAGCAAGCCATCTGGGAGGCGCTGCGCGCGGGTCCTGTGACCCTGGTGACCGAAGACGGTGACTTTGTCGTAGAGGCGGCGCCGACGCGCCCCTTCGGCTCGCTCCCCGCGATTTTCTGGTTGCAGATCCTGGTGGGGGCCGCGCCCCTCGTGCTGGGCGGTTGGGTGCTGAGCCTGCGGCGGAGGGACCTGTCGGCCTGGATGTTCTCGCTGGCCGGATTGGGGCTGGCGTTTTCGGCGATGACGGCGGCCTGGTATTCGACGCGGGATCTGGCCGTTCCCGGAACCGGGTTTTATGTGGCTTCGACCCTGAACCTGTTCGGCTCGCTTCTGTTCGGGGCCTGCATGTCGGCGATGGTGATGATCTATCCCGTTCGCCTGGTGCCGCGTTGGGTTGTCTGGTCGCCGCTGGTCATCTTCGGGCTGTGGTTCCTGGGCTCGCCGCTCTACCTCTGGCCAAGTCGGGCGGAGGGGGCGCACCTGCCGACCGCGCTGGAAATGTTGTGGATCACGGTGGGGTTGCTGGCGCAATTCTGGGCCACCCGCCGCCGTCCCAAGGAACGCGCGATCGTCAAGTGGTTCGGGTCTTCGGTCCTGTTTGGCTGTGGCGGGTTCATTGCATTGATGGCGATCCCCTCGGCGCTCGGCTATCAGCCGACCATCCGGCAGGGACATGCGTTCCTGTTGTTTCTGTTCGTCTATCTGGGTCTGGCCATCGGGGTCGCCCGCTACCGAATGTTCGATTTGGGCGACTGGTCGTTCCGGTTGCTGTTCTATGCGATCGGCGTGGCGGTTCTGTTTGCGGTCGATGCGGCCCTGATCTCTGTCCTCTCTCTCGAGGCGGTGCCGGCGTTCAGCGCAGCTTTGGTTCTGGTGGTCCTGATCTACCTGCCGCTGCGCGATTTTCTGGGCAGGGTCGTTCGGCGCAAGCCAGAGGCCGCAGACCTGAGCGACGCTGTCGGTGGCGTGGCCCTGGCCCCCACGCCCGACATGCGAGAGGCGCGGTTTCGCGCCCTGTTGGAGCGGGCGTTCAACCCGCTCAGCATTGCGCCCGCGCCGTCCGACCCGACCGTGCCGCAATTGGTTGGCGAAGGCGAGGCGCTGGACATGCCAGCGATGCCCGGCATCCCGGCCTTGCGGATGGAATGGACCGGTGGCGGCCGCAAGCTGTTCGCGCCGCGCGACCGGGACCGCGCCGCCCGCATCGTCGAGACGATTGCCAGGCTCGATGATCTGGCACAGGCCCGCGACCGCGCGGTCGAGGAGGAACGCGCGCGCATCGACCGCGACGTGCACGACAACATCGGCGTGCAGCTGTTGGGTGCTCTGCATTCCGTGCAGCCGGACCGAAAGGACGCGATGATCCGTCAGACTCTGGCGGACCTGCGCAACATCGTCGCGAATACCCGCATCGAAGAGGCGTCGCTCCGCGACACCGTGGCCGATCTGCGTGGCGAGATTGGAAATCTCTATGATGCGGCGGGGGTCACGTTGGAATGGTTGGATACCGGCCTGCCGGATGCGGTGATCCCGGCGGCTCTGGTGGCCGCCTTGCGTGCCATCCTGCGCGAAGCAACCGGCAATGCGCTGCGCCATTCGGGGGCGGACCGCGTCTCGGTCAGGATCAGGCACGGGTTGGCGGGCCTGGAGGTTTCGGTGACCGACACGGGCCATGGCATTGCCGATGATGCCGTGCGCGGCAACGGGCTCGACAACCTGGAACAGCGGGCATCGACGCTTGGCGGGGACGTGACTGTCGACAGCGGCACAGGCGGCACACGGGTCCTTGTGCGCCTGCCCTGGAGTCTGGATGAACGGCTTGCCGAGGCAGGAGAATAGAAGATGAAGACCGCCCTCATCATCGAGGACATCACCGAGACGCGCACCTGGCTTTTGGGCCTGGTCGAGGCGGCCTGGCCGGGCTGCGCCGTCCGCAGCGCCGAAACGTTGGCACGGGCACGCGCGCAACTGGCCGAACAGACCTTCGAGTTGGCCTTGATCGATCTGAACCTGCCGGATGGCAACGGCCTTGACCTGCTGCGCGAGGTCAAGCGTGACCGGCCCGAAATGCTCTGCGTCGTGACGACGATCATGGCGGATGATGCCACGGTCGTCTCGGCCCTGTCGGCGGGGGCCGACGGCTATCTTCTCAAGGAAAATCCGGCCGGTGTCCTGACCCGGCAGCTGCGCCAGATCAGCCACGGGGTGCCCGCCCTGTCGCCCGCTATCGCGCGGCGGATCATGGAGCATTTTCGCCGCACTGGACCCGTCGAGGTCGACGCCCGCCTGACCGAGCGCGAGCGGGAGGTCCTGGCCCTGATTGGCCGGGGCCTGCGCACCAGCGAAGTCGCGGCAGAGCTGGGTCTGGCCGAAACGACAGTCGCCGGATACATCAAGGCGATCTACCGCAAGCTGGGCATTTCCAGCCGGGCCGAAGCGGCCTGGCACGCGACCCGCATGGGCCTGCGGGAGGGTTAGGCCCGCCCCGCGCGGCCGCGCAATGCCAGCCAGACCAGCGCCCCGGCGGCCAGCGTCAGAAAGGGCACCATCGCCAGGTTCACCGCCGTCCAGCCGCTGACCGCATCCGCCGCCGACCCCATCAGCCCGCCCGAGCTGAGCGAGGCAATCGTGACCATGCCGAACACCAGAGAGTCGTTGAGACCCTGCACCGTTCCGCGTTCCTGGGCATCATGGTGGGCCGTCAGCATCGTGGTGGCCCCGATGAACCCAAAGTTCCAGCCAAGCCCCAGCAGGATCAGCGCGATATAGAAGTGCGGCAGCGTCACACCGGCCAGCGCCACGATCCCCGCGGCGGCCAGCAGGGCCAGGCCGGTCGCCACGATCCGGGACATCCCGAAGCGGACGATCAGATGGCCGGTGAAGAAGCTGGGCGCATACATGGCGATGACGTGAAAGGTGACGATGTTCGAGGCATCTGGCACCCCAAAGCCGCAGCCGACCACGGCCAGCGGCGTCGAGGTCATCACCAGGTTCATCAAGGCATAGCTGACCATGGCACAGATGATCGCGACCAGAATCGCGGGCGTGCGCAGCAGTTGGGCCCGGCTGCGGCCTGCGGGGGCATCCTTGGCCGGGGCCGCGGGCGTCGGGATATCCAGCAAGAAGAACAGCCACAGGCCGATCAGGTTCAGCAACATCACCGCGCCGTAGGTCCCCAGAAAGGGAATGATCGTCGCGGTCTCGGTTCCGGTCACGACAAAGCGTGCCACAAAGGCGGAGACGAGGCCCCCCGCCATGACGTAGCTGATCGCCTTGGGGCGGTAGGCCTCGCTTGCGGTATCGGTCGCGGCGAAGCGGTAAAAGCCCAGCGTCGACATGAAGATACCGGTCAGATAGGCCCCGGCCAGGAATAGCGCGAAGCTGCCCCAGATCAGCGCCACCATGGACACGCCCGCGCCCAGCGCCCCCGCCAGCGCGCCCAGCACGAAACCGAACCGGCGGCCCCGACGCTGCATCAAGGGGGAAATCCACGGCGCGGTGGTCATCGACCCGAAGACGATCAGGGAAATCGGCAACGTCGCCAGCAAAGGCGAGGGAGCCAGCGTCAGGCCGATCAGACCGGCGACGGTGAAATTGATCGGCAGCTGCGCGCCCAGGATTGCCTGCGCCAGCACAAGCACGAGGACATTGCGCTTGGCGCGGCGGTGGCCGGTGTCGGCATCGGTGCTCACTGTGGTCATGCGGATGGCTTACGCGCGGGGTCGCAATGGGTCCAGTGCGCGATTGTGCCGCTACACTTGTGCGCCTGGGCAGATCAAATGCGCGAAGGATCCCGACGCTGCGCCTTGGCGCAGGCCCATGGGCGGCAGGGCGGTGCCTTGGGCATCGGTCGCCTCGAACAGGGGGACACCATTGGCGTGCAGGGTGCTGGCATAATGGAATTCGTGTCCCTTCCACGTGCCTGCAAAGGGACCACCGTCTGCGGTCAGGTTGCGATACCCGAGGTGCAGCCTGCGCGCGGCAAATGAGGTTTCCAGCTGCAGCAACCCCGCCATCGCATGTCGCGTGCCCTGCGCATCGGTCAAGCCGTCCCCCATCACCATGTAGCCGCCGCATTCGCCGTACACGGCCCGGTTGCGCAGCGAGGTCAGAAAGCGCGCGTTTGCCGCCAGGCGACCGGCGTGAAGTTCCGGGTAGCCGCCCGGCAGGATAACAAGATCCGCATCCGGGGCCGCCTGATCCGCCA
The DNA here is from genome assembly GCF_025141175.1 of Jannaschia sp. M317. Lineage (NCBI taxonomy): Bacteria > Pseudomonadati > Pseudomonadota > Alphaproteobacteria > Rhodobacterales > Roseobacteraceae > Jannaschia > Jannaschia sp. M317. Next base: position 2,292,558 of record NZ_CP081155.1, read on the forward strand.
AGGGCGAGAAGGTCGTGATTTCGGCCCCCGCCTCCGACCAGCCGCGCACCAGGTGCGGATAGGCAAAGGCAAAGGCCGCGTCGCGCGCAACTGCCAACCGCTGTGCGGGCGGGGCGAAGCGGGGGGCTGCGGCACGGGGCAGGGGCCGGGCCAGCGCCGTCACCGCGTCGAGGTCGATCTGCCGAGCCATGGTGCGTCCGGCGTGGGCCAGGAACGCCTCCAGGTCGGCGCGTTCCTCGGCCTGGACCAGACCGAGATGCCGGGAAGGTGTGGCGAGGGCGCCGTCGCGGGGGATGGCCCCCAGAACAGGCGTCGGACAGACGGCGCGCAGCATCGCTTCGTGCCGGGGCGACCCTGTGCGGTTCAAGATCACTCCGGCCACCTGCACAGCGGGGTCGTGATTGGCAAAACCGGCCACCAGCGGGGCCAGGGATTGCGCCATGCGGGCGGCGTCGACGATCAACACCACAGGCAGGCCCAACTGTCGCGCCAGATCCGCCGTGGCCCCCCGCCCGTCAGGCGGTGCCCCGTCGAAGAGACCCATCGCCCCCTCGATCAACAGCAGGCCCGATCCACAGGCGAGACCCGCGACGGCCTCGGGCGGCATCGCCCAGGCATCCAGGTTCGGGCAGGGCGCGCCGCTGGCGGCCTCGTGAAAGCGGGGATCGATGTAGTCGGGACCGGATTTCGCCCCGCGCACGGCAATCCCCCGGTCGCGCAGCGCGCGCAGCAGGCCCAGCGTCACGGTCGTCTTGCCGCTGCCTGACGACGGAGCGGCGAGGATCAGGCCCGGCATCGGGGACGGGATGCATTTTTGGGAAACAAGGAAGCCAAGGCTGTCAGCCGGCCTCGGCCGGGCGGTCCCGATGCAGGGGGTCGGTGTTGCGCGGGGGAATGCCGCGCGCCATGGCCTGCCAGTCGAGCGCCTGTCGCAGGGTCACGGCCTGCCCGATGCAGATGACGGCGGGCGGCTCCAACCCGGCTGCGGCGATGTCGGCGGCACAGGTGGCCAGCGTCGTCTCGATGGTGCGTTGCTGGACCAGGGTGGCGGTCGTGGTGACGGCCACGGGCTCGGACGGGGACCGGCCAGCGTCGATCAGGCGGGCGGCGATGTCTGCGATATGTTTCATCGCCATGTAGAGGACGATGACCTGGCTGCCACGTGCGATGCCGCCCCAGTCGATGGCGGTCGGGGTCTGGCCGCTGGCATCATGGCCGGTCACGAAGGTGACGGATTGGTTGACGTCGCGGTGGGTGACCGGGATGCCCGCATAGGCCAGGCCGGCAATGCCCGCCGTGATGCCCGGCACGATGCGGATCGGGATGCCGTGCTGCACGAGGGTCTGGGCCTCTTCTCCGCCGCGCCCGAACACAAAGGGGTCGCCCCCCTTGAGCCGTAGGACCCGCTTGCCCGCACGGGCCAGGTCCACCAGATGCAAGGAGATGTCGCGTTGCTTGGCGGAGGGCTTGCCGCCGCGTTTCCCGGCATAGATCTTTTCCGCCTGGGGGGCCCAGTCAAGCAGGCCCTCGCCGACAAGCGCGTCATAGACAATCACGTCCGCCTGGCGCAGCGCGTTCAAACCATGCAGCGTCAGCAGCCCCGGATCACCGGGGCCAGCGCCGCAAAGCCAGACCCAGCCGCGCTGCAGCTCTGGCCAGTCGTGGGGGGGCAGGTCGGGGGCAGTGGTCGTGTCCATACGCCGTCGATACTGCGCCCGGGTGCCGGTGGAAAGGTGGTGCGCGACATGCCGCAGGCCATTGGCGGCATGGAATGTGCATGGCATGGAAGAGGGATGGAGACTGGACGCACGCTTCGCCGGGGCTGGACCACGGGTGCCTGTGCCACCGCCGCGACGCGGGCGGCGGTGACGGGGTTATGGACCGGGGCCGTGCCCGAGGCGGTGACGATTACCTTACCGCGCGGCGAAACACCGACCTTTGCGATTGTCGACGCGCAGCTGGGCGACGGCTGGGCAGAGGCGACCGTGATCAAGGACGCGGGCGACGACCCGGATGTGACCCACGGGGCGTCGATCCGGGTGCGGGTGACGCCATCGTCGGGCGGCGTGGTGTTTCGCGCGGGCGACGGGGTCGGCACCGTAACCAGGCCGGGCCTGCCCATTGCCGTCGGTGAGCCCGCCATCAACCCGGTGCCCCGCGCGATGATGGATGAGGTCGTGGCCGATCTGGCCGCCGATCTGGCGCGGGCACCGGACATAGAAATCACCGTTTCGGTCCCCCATGGGGCAGAGATCGCGGAAAAGACCTGGAACCCCCGGCTGGGGATCACGGGCGGGCTGTCGATCCTGGGCACGACCGGAATCGTGCGTCCGTTCAGTTGTGCCGCCTGGATCGCCTCGATCCATCGGGGGGTGGACGTGGCGCGGGCGGATGGGCTGAGCCATGTGGCGGGTTGCACCGGTGCCACCAGCGAGCGGGTGGTCCAGACGCTGCATCGGATGCCGGATCACGCGATGCTGGACATGGGCGATTTCGCGGGCGGGTTGCTGAAATATCTGGCGCGCCACCCGGTGCCCCGTGTGACCATTGGCGGTGGCGTGGGCAAACTGGCCAAGCTGGCGCAGGGGGCGGTGGACCTGCATTCGGGCCGGTCGCAGACTGATTTCGCAGGTCTGTCGGATTGGGCCGGGCGGGACCTGACCGATTGCAACACCGTGCTGGAGGCGGTGACCCGTGTTCCGGACCTGGCCCAGCGTATCGCCCGCGAGGCGCGGGCCCGCGTGCTGGGCTATATCTCGGCAGAGGTCGACGTGGTGGTGATCGACCGGGCAGGGACCGTGCTGGCCCATGCCCGGTAAGGGTCTGATCCTTGCGGGCACGGCAGAGGCACGGCGGGTGTGCGCGGGCGTCTCGGGATACGATGTGCTGGCTTCGCTGGCGGGCCGGACGGAGCGGCCCCTGCCATTGGCCGTGCCGGTGCGGACCGGGGGGTTTGGTGGCGATGCCGGGTTTCAGGCGGCCCTGCGTCAGATGGCGGCCGTGCTGGACGCGACCCATCCCTTTGCGACCGTCATGTCCGGGCGGGCCGCGCGCATCTGCGCCGAGACGGGCGTGCCCTATCTGCGCCTGACGCGCCCACCTTGGCCGACCGAGGCGGACTGGACCCACCACGCAACCGCGCAGGCCTGCGCCGCCGCCTTGCCACGCGGGGCGCGGGTGTTCCTGTCCATCGGACCGGGTGGGCTTGCGCCGTTTCTGGGGCGCGACCTTCTGATTTGGTGTCGGCGGATCGACCCGGCACCAGATCGCCCCGGCGTGACCTGGGTCGTGGGGCCGCCTGGCCTGGAGATGTCGCAGGAGGCGGCGTCCTTTCGCACCCTGGGCATCACGCATCTGGTCACAAAGAACGCGGGCGGGGCGCGGGCCAAGCTGGACGCGGCGCGCGCGCTCGGGCTAGCGGTGCACGTGATCGACCGACCGCCGCCCCCACCCGGAGACGCGACCCATGACATCGACCGAGCCATTGCCTTTGTCCGGGCGCACGCATCCCCATTGCCGGATCATCGAGACGGATGACGACGTGGCCGAGGGGGCGGCCTGGCTGGCCAGGCTGGACCCGCGATTCGCCCGGGCACTGGATCTGACGGGGCCGCTGCCGCTGCGTCGCCGGGGCGATGGACATGGTGCCTTGCTGGCCGCAATCGTCGGACAGCAGGTGTCTGTCGCGTCTGCGCGGGCGATCCTCGCGCGGTGCGAGGCGGCGGGGCTGGACGATCCGGGCATAGCGGCCCGCGCCACCGAGGAGGAGATGCGCGCCTGTGGCCTGTCCCGACAGAAGGTGCGGTACACGCGGGCCTTGGCCGAGGCGGGGATCGACTATGACGGGTTGCGCCGCGCGTCGACCGACGACGTGGTCGCCTGCCTGACCGCCGTGCCGGGCATCGGGGCCTGGACCGCTGAAATCTATGCCATGTTCAGCCTTGGCCACGCCGACGTCTTTGCCCCCGGCGATCTGGCCCTGCAGGAGGCGGCGCGCATCCTGTTTGACCTGCCGGAACGTCCGAAGGAACGTGCCTTGCGCGACATGGCCGCGGCGTGGTCCCCCTGGCGGGCGGTTGCGGCGCGGCTGCTCTGGGCCTACTACCACCACGCCAAACAGCGGGAGGGCATCGCGTGACCCTGAACTTCGAACGGCGTGGCCCCAAGGGGGCGAAACGGCTGGTGATCTTTCTGCATGGCTACGGGGCCAATGCCGCCGACCTGATCGGTCTGGCCGACCCCTTGATGCCGCATATGCCCGACACTGTTTTCGTCGCGCCTGACGCGCCAGAGGCCAGCGCGGGTGTGCCCGGTGGGTTTCAATGGTTCCCGATCCCCTGGATCGACGGCTCCTCCGAGGAGGAATCGATGGCCGGGATGGATCGCGCCGTCAGCGATCTGACCGCGTTCCTGGACGAGATAATGACCGCCGAAGGCGTCGACGCCGCGCAGACCGTTCTGTTCGGCTTTAGCCAGGGCACGATGATGTCGCTGCATGTTGCCCCGCGCCGGGCCGACGCGTTTGCCGGCGTGGTCGCCTTTTCCGGGCGGATGCTGAAACCCGAAAGCCTTGGCGAAGAGGTGGTGAGCCGTCCTCCAGTCCTGTTGGTGCATGGCGATCAGGATGAGGTCGTGCCGGTCCAGAGCCTGCCCGAAGCTGCCGAGGCCCTGGAAGGGGCCGGTTTCGAGCGTGTCTACGCACATATCCAGAAAGGGACGGGCCACGGCATCGCGCCGGACGGATTGCAGGTCGCGCTGGCCTTCTTGCGGGACGTCTACGGGATCGAATGACCGCGCCCGCAGGTCGGGCATCCTGTCAGAAAACGGTCATCCTGCTGCGCTATCTGCCCCCCAGAAATGGACACTTGTCAGGGAAGGACACCCATATATAGTCCTTCCCGAGAGGGCCGCGCGCCCGAGGGCCGGGCGGGCCGCTCTCCGATCAGGGAAGCGACGTATGACCGCCTTGGCCGATCACAAACACACCGACTTTCGCACCGATTTCACACGGGATTCCGCCGGGTTACGGCATTTTCCGGCGCTGGTTCTGAACGCGGATTACCGCCCGCTCAGCTATTATCCTCTCTCGCTTTGGCCGTGGCAGGATGCGGTCAAGGCCGCCTTTCTGGACCGCGTCGATATCGTCAGCGAATACGAAGAAGTCGTCCGCTCGCCCACCACGACGATCCGTATTCCGTCGGTCGTGGTGCTCAAGGACTATGTGACCCCGCAAAAGAAGGTCGCCTTTACCCGGTTCAACCTGTTCCTGCGGGACGAGTTTTCCTGCCAGTATTGTGGATCAAAGGGCGATCTGACCTTCGACCACGTCGTGCCGCGCGCACGGGGCGGGATAACCAGTTGGGAAAATGTGGTCGCGGCTTGCGGCCGCTGCAACCTGCGCAAAGGATCCAGATCGTTGCGTCAGGTCGGCTTCCATTTGCGCCGCGCACCTCGCCCGCCGTCAGCCAGCGAGTTGATGAACGTCGGCCGGAAATTCCCGCCCAACCACCTGCACGACAGCTGGATGGATTACCTGTATTGGGACGCGGAGCTGGAAGCCTGAGATCGGGCAGGGGGATGCGTTCGGACGCCGGTGCCGTCACCTTGGAATATCGAAGCCGGGCACGGCCAACTCGAACCCCTCGAACTGAAATCCCGGCGAAACGGTGCAACTGACCAGCGACCAGTCACCCGTGGTGCGCGCGGCCTGCCAATGGTGTGGTTCGACGACTGCCTGAAAGGTCAGGCCAGTGCCCAGGGTCACGTCGGTGGCCGGGCCCGCGTCGGTTGCCGCGCGGGACAGGACCAGGGGCGCGCCCGCGTGCCACAGCCAGATTTCGGCGGCGTCGACCCGGTGCCAATGGCTGCCTTGCCCGGCTTCCAGCAGAAAATAGATCGCCGTGCCCGCTGGTCGTTCGCCCGGCGTCGCGCTTGCGGCCCAGGTTTCGCGATACCAGCCGCCTTCGGGATGCGGGGCAAGGTTCAGCGCGGCGATGACCTGCGCGGCGGTCTGAGGCAGGTCGTTCATTGAGGGCGCCTATCCGAAGGTTGGTTGTTCTCGCGCCAAAGGATGTAAAGCCCGGTGGCAATCGTCACCGCGATTCCGGCCATGGCCAAGGGGTTGGGCCAGTCGCCAAAGATCAGAAAACCGATAGTCGCGGCGACCGGAATCTCCAGATACTGCATCGGGGCCAGGGTCGAGGCGGCGGCGTAGCGCAGGCTCCAGGTCATGAGAAGGTGTGCGGTCGTGCCCATGGCGCCAAGGGCCAGCAACATCGGCCACGCGCCGCCCGGATCGCCAAGCGTCAGGACGCCCTCGTTCGGCAGCAGGGCATAGGCCAACAGCATCGCCAGCGTTCCCATCGTCCCGGAGGTTGCCTGCATCGCCAGCGGGTCCGCCTCGTGCGCGATCCGCCGGGTGACCAGCATGAAGATCGCGAAAACCACAGCCACACCAAGCGGATAGAGAACCGGCCACCCAACGGCGGCAAAGCTGGGTTGCATGACCATCAGCGTGCCGATGAACCCCACGCCACAGGCGATCAGTCGCCGCCGTCCGACCTCTTCTCCCAGGATGTAATGGCCCAGAAGCAGCAGGATGAACGGCATGACAAAGGCGATGGCCACGGCATCCGCCAGCGGCAGATAGGTCAAGCCGGTGAACATCAGGTAGATCCCTGCGATCTGCAAGACAGTGCGCAGCCCCGTCAGCTTCCAGCCCAAGGGCGACATGCGAAACGACCGACCCGACAGCACGACCAAGGGCGTCAGAATGACCGCCTGCACGGCAAACCGGATCCAGACCAATTGCAGGACAGGAAAATCATCGCTGAGGATCTTGCCGATCGAGTCGCTGAGCGGGGCCAGCAGACAGAATCCCAGCATCAGCGAAAGACCCAGCGCGGGGCGGTCGATCGGCTGGGCGAGCGGTCGTGCAGTCATGGACGCTTGCCGGGCCTGCGCCCGTCCCTCGTGGACATGGGGGTGGCCAGGCCCTGAAAGGCCCGGCCCCGTCGGATCAGCCGCGCAGGATCGAGCGGCCCGCGTAGATCGCAGTCTCGCCCAGCGCTTCTTCGATGCGGATCAGTTGGTTGTACTTGGCCAGCCGGTCCGACCGCGCCAACGAGCCGGTCTTGATCTGACCGCAGTTGGTCGCCACGGCCAGGTCGGCGATGGTCGCATCCTCGGTCTCGCCCGAGCGGTGGGACATCACGCAGGTCATGCGGTTGCGATGCGCCAGGGACACGGCCTCCAGCGTCTCAGAGAGTGTGCCAATCTGGTTGACCTTGACCAGCAAGGAGTTCGCCGCGCCCTTTTCGATACCCTCGGCCAGACGGACCGGGTTGGTCACGAACAGGTCGTCGCCGACCAGCTGAACCTTGCCGCCCAGCGCTTCGGTCAGGGCGACCCAACCGTCCCAGTCATCCTCGGACATGCCGTCCTCGATCGACAGGATCGGATAGTCACGGACCAATGCGGCGAGGTAGTCGACGTTCTCGTCCGACGACAGGGTTTTGCCTTCTCCGGCAAAGTGATACGCGCCGTCCTTGTAGTATTCCGTCGCCGCGCAATCCAGCGCCAGCATGATATCGTCGCCCGGCGTGTAGCCGGCCTTTTCGATGGACTTCAGCACGAAATCCAGCGCCTCGCGGGTGGACGGCAGTTCGGGTGCAAAGCCGCCTTCATCGCCCAGACCGGTGGACAGGCCCGCCGCCGACAGCTCCCCCTTGAGGGTGTGGAACACCTCGGAGCCCATGCGCACGGCCTCTGCCACGTTCTCGGCCGAGACGGGCATGATCATGAATTCCTGAATGTCGATCGGGTTGTCGGCATGTTCGCCGCCGTTGATGATGTTCATCATCGGAACCGGCAGAACGCGGGCCGAGGTGCCGCCGACATAGCGATAAAGCGGCAGCGCGCTGGCGTCCGCCGCAGCCTTGGCGACGGCCATGGACACGCCCAGGATGGCGTTGGCGCCCAGGCGGCCCTTGTTGTCGGTGCCGTCCAACTCGATCATCGCGCCGTCGATGGCTTCCTGCTCGGTTGCGTCGAAGCCGGCGATGGCGTCCGCGATCTCGCCGTTTACGGCGGCTACGGCTTCCAGAACGCCCTTGCCCTTGTAGCGGGACTTGTCGCCGTCGCGTTTTTCCACCGCCTCATAGGCCCCGGTCGAGGCGCCCGAGGGCACGGCGGCGCGGCCCATGGTGCCGTCTTCAAGGAACACGTCCACTTCGACGGTCGGATTGCCTCGGCTGTCGAGGATCTCGCGGGCGTGGATATCGGTGATGGTGAACATGGAGGTCTCCGGTCCGGAATGCAGTCGCCGTCCGTCTAACCCGGTCACTTACGTTTGGGAACCCGCGTTTCGGGCACGTGCCTCACGCCACAGCGTAAACACGCCTGAGGCGATCACAATGACGACCCCGACCAGGGTCCAACCATCGGGCCGTTCTCCAAAAAACGTGACCGCCATGATCAAAGCGAACAGCATCCGCGTATACCGAAATGAGGAAACGATAGCGATGTCGCCCAACCGCGTCCCTGCCACAATGCACAGGTATCCCGCCATGCCGATGGCAACGCAGGCGGCAAGGATGCCAACCTGTGCCAGATCCGGGGGAATAAAGGGCGTTTTCTGGATCACCTGCACCAGAAAACCCGCCGGCACCAGCGATGCAAAGGCGACGAGTGACAGGGAAACGCCCGAGGTCAGCACAGGGATGCGCCGTGTCGCCAGATCGCGGATTGCCAGCGCGACCATGCCGCCCACGGCCAGAAAGGCGGCGGGTTCGAAACCCGTGCTCCAGGGGCGGAGCATGATCAGAACGCCACCGAACCCGACCAGGATGGCAACCCACCGTCGCCAGCCGACCTGAACCCCGAGAAAAAGCGTCGCGCCCAAAGCCACCATCAGCGGCGTCGCCTGCAACACCGCGGCGGCCAGCGCCAGCGGCACCATGGCGAGCGCCGAGATGAACAGAACCGACCCGACAGCCTCGGCCCCGGTGCGGATCAGGACCTGGGGTTCCAGGAAGCTTGACCGCCAGAGCGGCTGACCCCGCAGGCGCAGCCAGATGGCGAAGGCGAGGGCCCCGCCGAGGCCCAGCATCCAGACGATCTGTGCGGGCGCGAAGGCGCCAGACAACGTCTTGATCAGTGAATCCTCGATGGCGAACAACGCCATCGCCACCGTCATCAGGCCCGCGCCGCGGATCGTTTCGGTCATGTAGACGGCCAATCGCGGGTGGCGTGGCCCGGGCCTGCGGATTTGCGAATTGCGAAGTGGGCCCCGACCGTTCGGGGGGCGACCGGACAGGCGCCCGAACTGGTTGACCAGACCTCGACCCGCTGTGACGTGCCTTTGACCGATTGGTCTGTCATGCGGGGGCGCCGACGCGCCAGGTGTCGAGGCGCGGGTTGCAGAAAAATGTTCGCGTCGGGCGCGCTGTCCGACCGAGTCCGTGGGCTAGAAGCCCCAGCCCAAGCCCGCCAATTCGCTCTGCTCGGATTTGCTCAGCGGTCTGTCGAAGGACAGGCCCAGCCGACCGCCATCGACCCAGCGAACATGCCCGTCGAACGCCCGACGTGCGGTTTGCAACGTGATCCGTGCATCCACTGCCGGTTCGTCTTCTACCGCGACCTTGACCCCGGTGGGCGAAACATCCAGCACGCGCGCCGTTTGCCGTCCCCCGTCGCTGTGGAGCGTGACCGTCAGGTCGGCCATCCTTCGATGTGGGCGATAGAACATGACAATCCTCAATCAGATCCTTCGACCAGTCTAGCGATCCATCCCTTAACATTCGGTTGACGGCGCGACCGAGATCTTCATTTGTGCCTGCGCACGGCAAACAGCTCCAGCCGGTGCCCCTTCAACTCATACCCCAGGCGTTCGGCGATCCTTTCCTGCAGGGCCTCGATTTCGGGGTCGACGAATTCGATGACTTCGCCGGTCTGCACATCGATCAGGTGGTCGTGATGCTCGCGCTCCGCATCCTCCCAACGGGCGCGGCCATCGCCGAATTCGCGCCGTTCCAGAATGCCGGATTCCTCGAACAGGTTCACCGTACGATAAACAGTCGCCAGCGAAATCGAGGCGTCGATTGCCGCGGCGCGCGCGTGGATCGTCTCCACGTCCGGATGGTCGGTCGCGGTTTCGATCACCTGCGCGATGATGCGGCGTGGGGCGGTCAGGCGCAGCCCCTGGGCTTCGCAACGGTCAACAATGGTCTTGGTCATGCCCGCCCCTCTAGCCGCCCGCGCCGCGCAGGTCCATCACGTGCCACAAAAGGTGCGCAACACACGTTCCTGCGCCGTCGCGGGGCTGCGGTAGGGGGCGTTGGCCTCGGTTTCCTGCCAGGGGTCGTCAAGCACCGCGTTCAGCGCATGGAACGGGGCAAAATCGCCCGTGTAAGCCGCGTCGATGGCCTCTTCCACGCGGTGATTGCGGGGGATGATGGCGGGGTTCGCGCGGGTCATGGCGGCGTGATCCGGGTTGGCGGCTTTCCAGCGGAGGAGCCAGTCGTCGAACCGGTCGCGGTTCAACACTTGATCGCGCGCCGTCTCGGGCGCGATGGTCAGTGCGCGGAACGTGTTGGTGAAATCGCCCTGACCCTCTGCCATGATCGCCAACAGCTCCATCGCAAGCTGCATGTCCGGGACGCCGATCTTGGCGGTCATCACCTCGGTCCAGGCGGTCGCATAAAGGTCGCGAAAGCCTTCCAGCACCTCTGTCGCTTCGGCCACAGCCTCGGTCCGTTCCCCCATCAGCGGCAGAAGCGCCGTGGCAAGCTGCGCCAGGTTCCACAGTCCGATGTCGGGCTGGTTCTTCCACGCATAGCGCCCGTGTTGATCGATGGACGAAAAGACCGTGTCGGGGTGATAGGCCTCCAGAAAGGCGCAGGGACCGTAGTCGATGGTTTCGCCGGAAATCGTCATGTTGTCGGTGTTCATCACGCCATGAACGAAACCAAAGCCCATCCACTGCGCGATCAGCCGCGCCTGCGCCTGCATGACGTGCCGCAGCAACCCCATCGGCCCCTCGGCGTCGGGCGCGTGCCGCGCGATGGCGTGGTCGAGAAGGTGCTGCAACGCATCCGCGTCATCGCGGGCGGCAAAGACCTGAAAGGTGCCGACGCGGATATGGCTGGCGGCGATGCGGGTCAGGACGCCGCCGGGCAGGGGGCCTGTTTCGCGCAGGACGGTTTCGCCCGTGCTGGCCACGGCCAGCGCGCGGGTGGTGGGCACGCCCAGCGCGTGCATCGCCTCGCTGACGATATATTCGCGGATCACCGGGCCCAGCGCGGCGCGCCCGTCGCCCCGGCGGGAATAGGGCGTGGGGCCGGATCCCTTTAGCTGCACATCCACCCGCCGATCGCCTGCGACATGTTCCCCCAGAAGGATCGCGCGCCCATCGCCCAATTGCGGTGACCAGCCGCCGAACTGGTGCCCGGCATAAAGCTGCGCCAAGGGCTCGGCCCCGTCCGGCACCTGGTTTCCGGCAAAGACGTCGGCTGCGGCCCTCAGGGCGTCGACGTTCAGCCCCAGCTCTGTCGCGAGGGGCGCGTTGAGGGCGATCAGCTCGGGCGCGGCAACCTTGGTAGGGGCCATCCTGGTGTAGAACCGCGCAGGCAGACGGGCGTAGGAGTTATCAAAGGCGAACATCACGGAACCTCGGGCCAAAGAGGGCGGCGTGAACCCCGCCCTACTGGGTCGTCAGCGTAGGGCGGGGTTCACGCCGCCGCCACGGTCAGAACCGGGCGATCCGGTCGGTCAGTAGGGCAAAGAACCCGTCCGCGTCGACATCGCCGATGAAGAGCGCATTGGCAGGACGGTCCGTGACCCGCCACCAATCGGCAACGGTCATGCCACGGGTCAACGGACTGTCGACCTCGATTTCCACGTTGATCTCGCGCCCGTGGAACAGATCGGGGCGCAACAGCCAGGCGATCACGCAGGGATCGTGCAGCGGGGCCCCGGCGGAGCCGTATTTTTCCATGTCGAAGCGCTCGAAAAAGCCGGTCCAGCCCGCGACGACCTGGCCCACGGGCCCGGCTGCGCGAAACGCGTCGTTGCGCGCCCGGGTGGTCAGGGCCTTGTGCGTCACGTCCAGCGGCAGAACGGTCAACGGCACGCCGCTGGCAAAGACCGTGCGCGCCGCCTCCGGGTCGACGTAGATATTGAATTCGGCGGCGGGCGTGATGTTGCCCACTTGGAAATAGGCCCCACCCATCAGAACGATGCGTTGAATGCGCTCGGCGATGTCGGGGGCGCGGTTCAGCGCCGTGGCAATATTCGTCAGCGGACCCAAAGGGCAGAGCGTGACCGTCCCCGGTGCTTCGCGGCGCAGGGTGTCGATCAGGAAATCGACCGCATGGCCATCTGCCAGCGACATCTGAGGGTCGGGCAGGTCGGCCCCGTCCAACCCGGTCTTGCCGTGCACATGTTCGGCGGTCACCAGATCGCGCGCCACGGGTCGGTCGCAGCCGGCATGGACCGGCAGGTCGGGCCGTCCGGCCAATTCGCAAACCTTGCGTGCATTCAGACTGGTCAGGTCCAGCGGAACGTTGCCCGCAACCGTGGTGAGGCCCAGGACCTCCAGCTCTGGCGAGGCGAGCGCCAGCAGGATGGCCACGGCGTCGTCCTGGCCGGGATCGGTGTCGATGATGATCTTTTGTGTCATGGCTCAGGGAAAGCCCCGCGCGCGCCGAATGTCCAGAGTGTTAGCTACGTCAATCATCGGATGGCTGGTTGCGGGCCAGCGGGTTGATGGGCCGACGGAACCGCTCCGCCATGCTCGGCACCCTCTGACAGGTCACCGTTCGGGGTGCGCGGGGCACCAGTGCGGCGTTGTCATTCCTTGCGGAGCGGTTGGCCGTCAGGGCCCGATCATCTGCACCCCGTGCAGCCCCCAACGACGATTTGCATCGCAGGCGGGGGCGGTCCGTCAGGACAATGACGACCGACCGGCCCCAGGGGCGGGGCCAATGCCTCAGCCGTCGAAATCGACCTCTTCGACCAGCTTCAGCGCCTCTGCCCGGTTCCCGGAAATCGCGGTCAACGGGGTGTCGTCGGGCGTGAAACTCCCCCAGGAGGCGACCAGTTCGGAAGGCTCGGCACCCGGTGCGACGGGGTATTCGTTGACCTGATTGGCATAGATCTTTTGCGCCTCGGGCGAGGAGAGGTATTCCATGAACGCCAGCGCCTCCGCCTCGTTCCTGGCCCCCGCCGTCATCGCCACGCCAGAGACGTTGACATGGGTGCCGGACCCATCCGCAAAAGTCGGAAATTCGATGCGGACCGAATTTGCCCATTCCGCTTGTTCCGGGTCCTGCAACATCGCGCCCATGTAGTAGGTGTTGCCCAACGAAATGTCGCATTCCCCGGCCCAGATCGATTTGACCTGCGCGCGGTCGTTGCCCTCGGGGCTCTTGGCGAGGTTGGACTTGACGCCTTCCAGCCAGGTTTTCGTGTCCTCAGTCCCGTTGTGTTCGATCACAGCCGACACGAGGCCAATGGTATAGTCGTGGGTGCCGGACCGGGTGCAGATACGGCCCGCCCATTTGGGGTCGGCCAGACCTTCGTAGGTCGTCACCTCGCCTTCGGGCACGCGGTCGCGGCTGGCATAGACGATGCGGGCGCGGGTGGTGACGCCGAACCACTGGTTGTCGGCATCGCGCATCGCGGCGGGGATGTTTCCCTGCAAGACGGCGCTGTCGACCGGTTGCAGAACGCCCGCGTCCTTGGCCTCGGTCAGGCGCGAGATGTCGACGGTAAAGATCAGGTCGGCAGGGCTGCGGCGGCCTTCTGCGACCAGCCGCTCGGTGATGCCCTTGTCGATATAGACGACGTTTGCGGTATGGCCCGTGGCCTCTTGAAAGCCGTCGATCAGCGGCTGCATCAGCTCTGGCTGGCGGTAGGAATAGACGTTGACCTCTCCGGCGACCGCAGGCGCGGCGAGGGTCAGGGCCGTGGTGGCAAGAATGGTGGTGCGAAGCATCGAAGCCTCCTTGGTGATGATGGAGACTGTATTTCTGACTCTTTTAGTCGGGTCAATCCCGACTCTTTTTGTCAGGTGATTTTTCCGCCCGTTTGGCCGCATCCCAAAGTGCGTCCATTTCAGTCAGATCAGACTCCGCCGGGCTGCGCCCTTCGGCGGCCAGCGCATCCTCGATTGATCGAAACCGTCGGGTGAACTTTGCATTCGCCGCCCGCAGCGCGCCCTCCGGATCGACCCCCAGGTGGCGGGCCAGGTTGGCCATGACGAACAGCATATCGCCCATCTCCTCCGCTACCTCGGCCTGGGTCAGACGGTCGCGCGCCTCGACCAGCTCGGCTGCTTCTTCGCGCAGCTTGTCCAGAACCATCCCAGTCTCGGGCCAGTCGAACCCGACCCGTGCGGCGCGATTCTGCAACTTTATCGCCCGCAACAACGCGGGCAGGCCCAGCGCCACGCCGTCCAATGTCCGGCCCTGGCGTTCGCGGGCCTTCGCGGCCTCCCAATCGGCAACCTGCTGTTCGGCGCTCTTGTCGCGGCTGTCGTCGCCCCAGATGTGCGGGTGGCGGTCGACCATCTTCTGCGCCACCCTTTCCGCGATCGAATGGAAGTCAAAGCGCCCGTCCTCGGCCCCCATGCGCGCGTGATAGACGACCTGCAGCAGCAGATCGCCCAACTCCCCCTCCAACTCGTCCCAGGCATCCCGTTCGATGGCATCGGCGACTTCATAGGCCTCTTCGATTGTGTAGGGCGCGATGGATGCGAAATCCTGCTCGATGTCCCAGGGACAGCCCGTGTCGGGGTCGCGCAGCCGATCCATGATGGCCAGCAGGCGCGGCAACCCGCCGCCGGGCGTGGTGCAGATGTCGTCCATTGCGCGTCCCTCCGATCTGTCGTCATCTGTCGCCAAGTCAGTGCCAAAGGACAACCCATGCCCGTCATCAATTCCATCGCCGCCCTGGAACCCGAGATGCGCAAATGGCGTCGTTGGCTGCACCGCAACCCGGAGCTGGAATTCGACCTGCCCAAGACCGCTGGATTTGTGGCGGATAAACTGCGGTCCTTTGGTGTGGACGAGATCCACGAGGGGATCGCCCAGACCGGGCTCGTCGCCATCATCGAGGGGCGTGGCAACGGGCCGACCATCGGTCTGCGCGCCGATATGGATGCCCTCCCGATCCAGGAGGAGACGGGGGCGGCCCATGCCTCCGAGACGCCGGGCAAGATGCATGCCTGTGGCCACGACGGGCACACGACGATGTTGCTGGGCGCGGCAAAATACCTGTCGGAGACGCGCAACTTTTCGGGCCGCGTGGCCCTGATCTTCCAACCGGCCGAAGAATTCGGCGGCGGCGGACAGGTCATGGTGCAGGAAGGCATCATGGACCGGTTCGACATCGCCCAAGTCTACGGCATCCACAACGCGCCCAACAGCGAGGCGGGCACAATCCACCTGACCGATGGCGCGTTGCTGGCGGCGGTGGATGAGTTCAATTTTACCATCAAGGGCGTCGGCGGGCACGGGGCGATGCCCCACGATACCAAGGATCCGATCGTCGCGGCCCTTGGGTTGGGACAAGCCCTGCAGACCGTGGTCAGCCGCAATCACCGGGCGACCGACGATCTGGTGCTGTCGGTAACGCAGATCCATTCCGGCAGCGCCAACAACGTCATTCCCGCTGAGGCCAAGCTTAGTGGAACGGTCCGAACCTTTGACCCGGACGTGCGGGCCATGGCCGAACGCCGCATCCGCGCCATCGGCGACGGCATCGCCGCCACCTTCGACGTAGAGGTCGCGCTGTTCTACGACCGTGGGTATCCGCCGACGATCAACGACGCCGAAAAGGCCCGCTTTGCCGCGCAGGTGGCGCGCGACATGTTGGGTGCGGACAAGGTCAATGCAGAGGCCACGCGCGAGATGGGGGCCGAAGATTTCAGCTACATGCTGGAGGCGCGGCCGGGGGCCTATGTGTTCCTGGGAACCGGGCCGGGCGCGGCCTTGCACCACCCGGAGTTCGATTTCAACGATGCCATCGCGCCCATCGGGGCCAGTTTCTTTGCCCGTCTGGTCGAAACCGCGCAGCCCCCCACAGGTTAACCAGGACCGGGCGCACCCGGCTGCGGGGCCGTGCGGCTGATCGCCAGATGCGCGATCAAGGCATCGGCCGTCCAGTCTGCCGCCCGGTAAGAGGCGAGGCTGCGCGCGTCGTCCCGCTTGGCCAGTCGTTTGCCGCCTGCGTCGCGGACCAGATCGTGATGCAGGTAGTCTGGCGTAGGCAACCCCAACATCTGCTGCAACGCCACGTGGATCGGCGTCGCCTCGGCCAGGTCTTCGCCACGGGTCACCAGGTCGATGCCCTGCGCGGCATCGTCCACCACGACGGCCAGATGGTAGGAAGTGCCCATATCGCGCCGCGCGACCACCGGATCGCCTATCTTTGCGCGAAACGCCTGTGCGGTCATCGACTGCGGCCCCCCGTCGGTCCAGACCAGATCCGCCACCGCCGCCCCATCCAGCCGCAAGGCCACGCCTCCCGGTCGGGACCCGTGGCGCGCGGCCCCGCGACATGTCCCCGGATAGACGACCCCGTCCGGTCCCAGCAGCGGCGCGCCTTCCTGCGGGGCGCTGGCCGCTGCCTGGATATCGCGACGATTGCAGGTGCAGGGAAACAGGACGCCCAACGACCACAGCCGGTCCAGTGCAGCCGTATAGGCCCCCATCCGCTCGGATTGGCGCATCACGGGGGCGGGCCAGGTCAGGCCCAGCCAGCGCAGATCCTCATTGATCGCCGCCTCCCATTCAGGGCGCGACCGCTGTTGGTCGATGTCTTCGATTCGCAGCAACATGTCCCCATGCTCCGCCGCCACCAGGGCTGCCCAGGCGTGACCCAGATGCAGCGGCCCGGTGGGCGAGGGCGCGAAGCGGGTGATCATTCGGCGGCGGCGCGTTGCCCCAGCCAGTCCTGCCAATCGGCCTTGGCGCGGTCTGTATACATCTTGTAGCGCACCTGCCGGCCCTTGCGTCCGCCACGCGCATCCACAGGCGGGAACAGCCCGAAGTTCACGTTCATCGGCTGGAAGGTCTTTGCATCCGCCCCGCCGGTGATGTGGGTGACCAAGGCACCCATGGCCGTCGTCTCAGGGACCGGCGGCAGGGCCCGGCCCTGGATCTCGGCGGCGGCCAGACGCCCGGCCAGCAGGCCCATCGCGGCGCTTTCGACGTAACCTTCGACCCCGGTGATCTGCCCGGCAAAGCGGACGTGAGGTCGGGACCGCAGCCGCATCTGATCGTCCAGTAGCGTGGGCGAGTTGATGAAGGTGTTTCGGTGAATGCCGCCCAGCCGCGCAAAACTGGCGTCCTGCAATCCAGGAATCATTGCAAAAACAGACTTCTGCGCGCCGTACTTCATCTTGGTCTGGAAGCCGACGATATTGTACAGCGTCCCCAGCTTATTGTCGCGGCGCAGTTGCACGACGGCATAGGCCTTGGTCTGCGGGTCGTGCGGATTGGTCAGGCCCACCGGCTTCATCGGGCCGAAGCGCAGCGTTTCGCGCCCGCGTTCCGCCATGACCTCGATGGGCAGGCAACCGTCGAAATAGCCAGCCGTCTCGCCCGGCTTGAACTCGGTCTTTTCGGCGGCCAGCAGGGCGTCGATGAAGGCCTCGTACTGGTCCTTTGTCATCGGACAGTTGATATAGGCGGTCCGTTCCTCCTCCGTCTCGCCCTTGTCGTAGCGCGACTGCATCCAGGCCGTGTCCATGTCGATCGTGTCGAAATGGACGATGGGCGCGATGGCGTCGAAAAACGCCAGGCTTTCCTGACCGGCCTCGGCGGCAATGGCCTGCGCCAGACCCGACCCCGTCAAAGGCCCGGTGGCGATGATCCAGGTGCCGTTGTCGGGCAGGGCGGTGACCTCTTCGTCGACCACCTCGACCAGGGGGTGCGCGCGCAAGCGGGCTGTCACCGCCTCGGCAAAGGGGTCGCGGTCCACGGCCAGCGCGCCACCTGCAGGCAGGCGGTGGGCGTCGGCCATTTCCATGATCAACCCGCCGGCGGCACGCATTTCCCAATGCAGCAAGCCCACTGCGTTCTGTTCGCTGTCATCCGACCGGAACGAGTTGGAGCAGACCATTTCCGCCAGCGACCCGGTGCGATGGGCAAAGGTGCCGACCCTGGGGCGCATTTCGTGAATGGTCACGGGCACGCCCAGTTGCGCGGCCTGCCAGGCGGCTTCGGACCCGGCCATGCCGCCGCCCACGATGTGCAATCTGTCTGTCATGCCCCCCACATACGCCGCCCGGCGCGCGGCGAAAAGGGGGCGTCAGGCGACGTTTCGCGCCTCGTGCACGGGCTTGCACAGCCAATCCACCACGGCCCGCAGGTTGGCGTCGCTGTGCCGAGTCTCGTGATAGGTGATCCACAATTCGCCATCGACGCAGTTCTCCGGCAAGTCGGCCAGCACCAGCCCATCGCCGTCCTTCACCATGAAGTCAGGCAAGACGCCCGGCAGGCCGGTCTGGCGGACCAATTGATGCACCAGCGGCATCTCTTCGACCCGATAGCGTGGTTTGGGCAAGGCGTCCGGGTAGATGTCGCGCAAGAGATCGGCATCGGGGTAACGATGCGACAGGCCGACCCAATTGCCATCCAGCACGTGACCCGCGCCGTGATAGACTCGCAGGGCATAGTCCCGGAACTTGCGCGCCTTCAGCCGCCCTCCCTCGGGGCGACCGATCCGGATCTGTATATCCGCTTCGCCAAGGCCCTGGGCAAAGACCTTGTCCGTCAGCGTCAGCAGGATGTTGGGCAAAACCTCCGACAGCTCCATCATGCGCGGAAACATGTAGTGGGAATGAACGGCGGGGGGGGCCGCGATCTCTATCGGGATGTTGCCGGTGACGTCATTGGACTGCAAATTCCCCAACAGCCCACGCAGTTCATGGTCGATCCCCTCTGCCACTTCGGCCAGGCGTTTTGCCGCGTCGGTCGGGACGAACCCCTGACCGCGCTTTTCGAACAGGGGCAGATCCAGTTCCTGACTGATCCGTTCAATCCTGCGAGAGACGGTCGCGACGTTTGTATCAAGGAAACGGGCCGCGGCGGACATGGTGCCATGGCGCTGCATGGCGAGCACGAATTTCAGATCGTCCCAATTGTCCAGATTCATGCCGTCCTCCCAAACGCATTGCCCCGCGATCTTTCAACCTGCGGTAGCAATACACTTCATCTGAGGAATAGCGCATTTGCAAGAATTTCCACCAAGAACCCGATAATTACGGTTAATTATCGGGCGCCTTGGAAAAATCAGCTCTCTTCGGTGGGGGGCTGACCTTCGGGTTCGGGGTCGCCGCTGTCCGCGACGCGGGCCACCGAGACGACCTTTTCGCCCTTGCGGGTGTCGAACACACGAACACCACCCGCCGACCGTGACCGGAACGAGATCCCGTCCACCGGACAACGGATCGACTGACCGGTCGAGGTGGCCAGCATGATCTGGTCGTCCATTTCGACAGGGAAAGCGGCTGCGATCGGGCCGCCACGGGCCGCCTTGTCCTGCGCACCAACGCCCATGCCGCCACGTCCCCGCACGGGGTAATCATGGGACGACGACAATTTGCCGGCGCCGCCTTCGGTGATCGTCAGGATCAGGTCCTCGGCAGCTGACATTTCCGCATACCGCTCGGTCGAGAAGTTGGGATCCGCCGGCGCTTCGTCTTCTTCGCCCTCGGCTTCATCGGTCAGACCGGCCATGGCGCGGCGCATCTTCAGATAGGCGGTGCGTTCCTCCGAGGTGGCGTCGAAATGCCGGATCACGGCCATCGACACGACGGCGTCGTCTTCGCCCAACCGAATACCACGCACACCCGTGGACGAGCGGGAGTTGAACACCCGCACATCCGTCGCAGGGAAGCGGATGGCCCGACCCGAGGCGGTGACCAGCATCACGTCGTCGTCGTTCGACGCGATCCGGGCGTTGATCAGGCGCCAGCCCTCGGTCTCGCCCTCGAACTTCATGGCGATCTTGCCGTTGCGCATGACGTTGGCGAAATCCGACAGGCGGTTGCGCCGCACGGTGCCGTGGTCGGTGGCAAAGACCACCTGCAATTCGTCCCAGTGATCCTCGTCCCGGTCGATGGGCAGGATGGCCGCGATGCCGGTTCCGGTCTGGATGGGCAGCAAGTTGACCAACGCCTTGCCCTTGGCCGTGCGCCCCCCCTGCGGCAGCCGCCAGGTCTTGAGCTTGTAGACCATGCCGTCGGTCGTGAAAAACAGCAGGGGCGTGTGGGTATTGGCCACGAACAGCGTCGTGACGACGTCCTCTTCCTTGGTGGCCATGCCAGCCGTGCCCTTGCCGCCGCGCTTCTGGGCGCGGAATTCAGCCAGAGGCGTGCGCTTGGCGTAGCCGGACGAGGTGATGGTGACGACCATGTCTTCCCGCTCGATCAGGTCCTCGTCTTCCAGATCGCCGGACCAATCGGTGATCTCGGTGCGACGGTCGACCGCGAACAGGCTGCGCACCTCGCGCAGTTCGTCCGAGATGATGGTCAGGATCCGCGCACGTGACCCCAGGATTTCCAGGTAGTCCTTGATCTTGCGTGCCAATTCTTCCAGCTCGTCGGTGACTTCCTTGACGCCCAACTGGGTCAGGCGCTGCAACCGCAGATCCAGGATCGCGCGGGCCTGGGTTTCGGACAGGTTGTAGGTGCCGTCCTCGTTGGGTTTGTGGGTCGGGTCGTCGATCAGTTTGATGTAGGGCAGGATATCGCCCGCGGGCCAGCGCCGCTCCATCAGCTTTGCGCGCGCTTCGGCGGCATCAGCCGAGGCGCGGATGGTGCGCACCACCTCGTCCACATTGCTGACGGCGACGGCCAGACCACACAGGACATGCGACCGTTCCCGCGCCTTGTTCAGCTCATAGGCGGTGCGCCGTGCAATGACATCTTCGCGGAATGCCAGGAAGGCAGTGAGGAAGGCGCGCAGCGTCAGCTGCTCGGGTTTGCCGCCGTTCAATGCCAGCATGTTACAGGCAAAGGACGTCTGCATCGGAGTAAAGCGGAACAGCTGGTTCAGCACGACTTCGGCTGTTGCATCGCGTTTCAGCTCGACGACGACGCGCACGCCGACGCGGTCGGATTCGTCCTGCACGTGCGCAATGCCCTCGATCCGCTTTTCCTTGGCCGCTTCGGCGATCTTTTCGATCATCGAGGCCTTGTTCACCTGATACGGGATCTCGTCGATGACGATGGCGTAGCGGTCCTTGCGGATCTCCTCCACGCGGGTTTTCGCCCGCATGATGACCGAGCCGCGCCCCTCCAGATAGGCTTTGCGGATACCGGTGCGGCCAAGGATGATGCCGCCGGTCGGAAAGTCAGGTCCGGGAATGAATTCAATGAGTTCCTCGGACGACAGGTCCGGATTGTCGATCAACGCAAGGCAGGCGTCGATGACCTCGCCCAGATTGTGCGGCGGAATGTTGGTGGCCATGCCGACCGCGATGCCGCCCGCGCCGTTGACCAGCATGTTCGGAAAGCGCGCGGGCAGGACCGACGGCTCCATATCCTTGCCGTCGTAGTTCGGAACGAAATCGACCGTGTCCTTGTCGATGTCGGCCAGGATATAGGCCGCCGGCTTGTCCATCCGGACCTCGGTATAGCGCATGGCGGCCGCGTTATCGCCATCCATCGAGCCGAAGTTGCCTTGCCCGTCAAGCAACGGAAGAGACATGGAAAAATCCTGCGCCATACGGACCAGCGCCTCGTAGATCGCGCTGTCACCATGGGGGTGGTACTTGCCCATGACGTCGCCCACGGGGCGGGCCGATTTGCGGTAGGATTTGTCGTGCGTGTTGCCCGTCTCGCTCATCGCATAGAGGATGCGACGGTGCACCGGTTTCAACCCGTCGCGCAGGTCGGGGATGGCCCGCGAGATGATCACCGACATGGCGTAGTCGAGGAAGGAGGTCCGCATCTCTTGGATGATGGAGACCTGCGGGCCGTCGTGGTGCATCACCACGCGCGCGGGTTCTTCGTCATCGTTTTCAGGGGTTTGCGGCTCGTCGCTCATCCGAATCTCCGCCCGGGGTGTCCGGGTCTATATCTCGTTGGGGTTTCTTCTATCACCCACTTCATATGGGCTCAACGGCTAGGGCGTCCGGTGGCTGGCAGCCAGGATGAGAGAGTGACAACATACTGTTTTCATTGACTGTTAACCCGGATGTGCCAAGCTGAGCCCCAGGGAGGCGTAGATCTTTGGGAAAGGGGCTTCATGTCACCGCAATCCGAGACCGAGCTGATGCTCAAGGGGTATGGCCTGACCACGGCCGAGATGTTCTATCACATGCCCGACCATCCCCATGTTCTGAATACATTTATCTGGCAGGACTATGACCTGGCACCCGACCACCCGCGGTTGTTCCGGTTCATCGAATACTGGGGCAAGGAAATCGACGGCCCGCTGCATTCAGTCCGGTTCGCCCATCGCAAGATGATCGCGCCGGGGGAATGGCGCAATGTGACCGGGGAATTCACGATCCACTGAAAGTCACGTTCTGGGGGAAGTTCCCGGCCCGAAATTCACGTTTTGGGGGAAAACGATCAGACAGTCCGACGGGCGGCCAGACCCCAGATCACCGCCAGCCCAAAGGACAGGACCGCGTTCCAACCGGCCATCGTCAGGCCCAGTTGCCACACGATGTCATCACACATGATGACCGTGTCGGCGATGTCCGTGGACAATAGATCCGCGCCGGTGAACGCGCCGAGGTCGGCGCCGCCGGTACAACTGGATGGGCCGTCCCACCACGCCTGTTCTACGCCTGCGTGGAACACGCCGATGCCCCCTGTGATCACCGCGGCCAGCGCGGCCAGCGTGGCGGTCACGCGCGGGGCGACACCCGCCAGCGCCAAGGCACCCAGGACGATCGCGGCGGCGTGGGGCCAGCGTTGCCACAGGCACATGGCGCAGGGTGCGTAGCCGATCGCCTGAAACACGAACGCCCCGCCCAGCACGGCGACGTGCCCAAGGGTTGCGGCGATCAGAAGGTGGAACCGGGTCATAGGTAGCGCACTCCCCAAAGGCCGCCGACCAGCAGAACGACGAAGACGGTAAAGACGAGGCCCAGGCGTTTCTCGATGAAGTCGCGGATCGGCGCGCCGAACTTCCACAAGAGCGCGGCCACAATGAAGAATCGAATCCCCCGCGCGATGATCGACGAAACGATGAAGACAGGCAGCGACAGGCCGGTGGTGCCCGACAGGATCGTGATGACCTTGAACGGGAACGGCGTGATCCCTGCGATCAACACGGCCCATGCCCCGTAGTCGTTGTAGCGCTGTGTAAAACCTTCGAAGCTGTCGGCCTTGCCCAGCGCGGTCAGGACCGGCTCGCCCAATGTCTCGAACGCGAGCGCCCCGATGGCATAGCCACCCAGCGCGCCGAGGACCGACGCGACGGTGCAGACGCCCGCGATCAGCCAGGCCCGATGGGGGGCGGCCAGAATCATCGGGATCAGCATGATGTCGGGCGGGATCGGAAAGACCGAGCTTTCGATGAAGCTGACGAAGGCCAGCGCCCAGAGGGCGCGGGGGTGACTCGCCAGATTGAGCGTCCAGTCGTAAAGGGATCGGATCATGTGGTTGCGGTCCCACGGAACCCGGGCCGGGTCAAGGCGGTTTGGCCCCTGCACAACCAAAGGAATATCGTCATGCGTTGGAGAGGTCGCCGCGGCAGCAGCAACATCGAGGATCGTCGCGGACGCGGCGGCGGACGGGCCGGGGCGGGCATGGCCGGCGGTCTGGGGGGCTTTGGCCTGATCGCGGTCCTTCTCATCGGTTGGTTTTTCGGCATCGATGTCTCGCCTTTTCTGGGCGGGCAGGGGCAGGGCCCCACCGTCACCCAGAGCGCGCCGCCCAGCGCCGCCGAGCAGCAGGAGGCGCAGTTCGTATCGGTCGTTCTGGCCGACACCGAAGAGGTCTGGGCCGAGATCTTTCAACGTCAGGTGGACGGGCCCTATCGCCCCGCCACGATGGTGCTGTTTTCCGGCGTGACGCAGTCGCCCTGCGGCGGGGCCTCGGGGGCGACGGGGCCGTTCTACTGCCCGGCGGATCGCAAGGCCTATCTCGATACGGCCTTCTTTACCACCTTGGAGCAACGACTGGGCGCCAAGGGTGATTTCGCCGCCGCCTACGTCGTCGCCCATGAGATCGCACATCATGTCCAGAACGAACTGGGCATCCTAGGGCAGGCCAATCGGTTGCGGGCGCAGGCCAGCCAGGCCGAAAGCAATGCGATTTCGGTTCGTATCGAGCTGCAGGCCGATTGCTATTCGGGGATCTGGGCGCGGTTCGCCGAGGCGCAGTTCGGGTCGATCGAACCCGGCGACCTGCAGGAGGCGGTGAACGCCGCGCGTGAAATCGGCGACGACACGCTGGCGCGCGAGGCGGGGCGCGTGCCGCAGCCCCATACCTTTACCCACGGCACGTCCGAGCAGCGCGCGCGCTGGTTCGTCACGGGGTACGAGAGCGGGGACCTGCGGGCCTGTGACACGTTTTCCGCGACCCGTCTTTGACGGCGTGCCGATTGTCTGATTGACGCTGCGCTGCGCGGGGGATATGCCCCGGCGCAGCGTTGCCCGTGTGGCGGAATTGGTAGACGCAGCGGATTCAAAATCCGCCGCCGCGAGGCTTGCCGGTTCGAGTCCGGCCACGGGTACGCATAAGGTTTCAACGAAATCGGCCGATCGTTCAGGGTGCTTTCTGGCCGGTCGAACGCCTTTTTCGCGGGGCGATCCGCACGGTTATGCAAAGCGGGCCGTCAATTCCGAGATGAAATATTCGTAGGCAGATTCGGTGTAGTGGAACGGAGCCTTGCCCCATTTGTGGTCCGAATCCGATTGCAGTAGCCCCTTGGGATAGCGGATCAGGCACTCGTCTCCGAATTTGTTGGCAAAGCTTTTGTAGGCGTAGTCGAGGAACCGGTTCATCGTTTCCAGTTCGTTGTCCGCATTGACCCGTTCGTTGTCCGTCCGTGCGAAGAATACGCAGTTCACGAGTAATATCGGTTTCGGTCCCTCTTTTTCCAAAGCCTCGTGAAGCAACCGCAGACCACGCCCCCAGAGCTTGTTGTAGCCAGGTGCGCCTCGTAGGAGCGTTTTCACCGACGGCACCTCATGGGCGCGCCGCGCCTTTTGGTACTCCGTAGATCCGGTATGAGCGCTGCCGTCCGCGAACTGCAGTAGGCGAAAACGGTCATCCACGAGATCGACGATGAACGCGCCGGTTGTGTATCCCGCCAGGTTCTTCCAGAAGGCCTTTGTCATGTCCCTGTGAACCATCCGGCGCTGGAAATTCGACCCGATCGCCTCGAGGATGTCCGGCTCCATCCGGGGTGGGCAGGCGAGAGAGGCAAGGCTGGTGCGCGCGGTGTAGTCCTGAACGTCGAAATCGCGGGCGAAGGGATATTCGAATGCATCGCGCGTGGCGCAGCTTCCGAGGATTTGAATAGGGGTCATCGACTGCTCCGGACCTATTTCACCGCAATGAACCGGAGACCAATACCGCGCGCGCGCCCAGGTTGAAAGCGGTTGAAGCGGACAGGATGGCAGGAACCACGTTCGGCAAGGTCCGGCTTCTGATCGTACAGTGCTGGTGCATTCGTCCCGTCATCGTGGTCCACGTCTCAGAATGAAAGTGGTCAGGGACGACTCGGCAGCGCGGAGTTTCCAACACGCCAATGATTCGCGAAATACCGCTTGTCGGTTTCCCAATCGAAGACAATCGCGGTCCGGTTACGTTCCCGCAGGCGAAACACTCAATTTTTAGTCTGGCCGTTTCTTGCCACAATTCACCCTTGCGAGTGGAAACAATCGGCGGCCTCGAAATTTGCCAAGTCATCGGTTTAGATCAGGCAGGGTTGGGAAAACGGGCAGGCTGCGACCAGTTGGATCTGCGACGGGCGCGGCGACTGTTTCCGGGGGTGAGACAAAGGTGGCGTAAACTGCTGCCGGAAAGTGGTAAATGCCCGGGCGCGTTGCCTCATTGCCGCCCTGTTTGGCCTGGGACCCCGGCCAGAAGTCTTTCCCGAATAGGGCCAATGCGCTACAACTTGTCCACGCCCAACTGGGGGCGATGTCTGCTGACCACGGGGGCGGTCGCACAGTTAGGTATCCGTTAGGGTGCTGACGTTATCGTGCGGGCGCACGGCCGTGAAAGGTGCGCGCGTTGGGTCCAGAAGGGCCGTCTCCACGATATCGTCACATTACCGACGATATTTCTGCGCGTCCGTCCATAGATCAGCCGTCATCGTCTTTCATGCGGGAACGATACGTTGGTTCAGGATTCGGAGATGCGCGCATGAAAGTGACGCTGATATTCCATAACACGACCCCGCCCGGTAGCCGCCGGTATGGGGACCTGACCTGCGACTATTCGTTAACAATTTCTGCCGGTTTGCCGCGCGGCGCGCGCGCCACGGCGCGGCATAAGGAGACCTGAGACATGCCTGATAAGACCATAATCGATTTCAACGATCTCGGTGCTGGCACCATTGTCGGCGATCAATACGCCGCGCAGGGTGTGCGCATCTTCTCGGTGACCTCTGCCGGTGGGGACGATCCCGATCAGCCCCCCATGATCTTTGACGCGACACAGGACCCCAACGGGCCGGTCAGCGGCGCGGACTATGATCTGCTCAACAGCGCGGCGGGCGGCATCCTGATCGCATCCGAGGATGGCGATCCCAATGACCCGGACGCCACCGATTGCCCGTCGAAGTTCCTGATCGATTTCATCGACAACAACACGACGGTTCACGCAATCACCGTGATCGACGCCGAGGAAGGCGCCCAGATCAAGGTGTTCGACGTAGACGGCAACGTGGTCGAGACCATCGACGTCGTCACCGGCAATGGCGAGTACAAGACCGTCGAGATCGAGGCCGGTGGCGCCGCGAACATGACGGTGACGTTCAACGGCTCCGGCGCGCTGGACAATCTGTCGTTTACAGTGCCCGACGGCGGCCCGGTCGCCGCGACCGGCGACGGCGTGGTCAACGGCACTGACGGCAATGACGTCATCGATCTGGCCTACACTGATCCGCAGGGCGACAAGATCGACAACGACGATGCCACGGGTGTCGAAGGCACGACCGGCGACGAGGATCTGGTGCTGGCCGGGGACGGCAACGACACCGTCTATGGCGGCAAAGCTGACGACATCATCCGCGGCGAGGGCGGCAACGACCGGCTCTACGGCCAGGAGGGCAACGACGTCATCGAGGGCGGTGCGGGCAACGACACCATCGACGACGCGCCCGGCAGCCTGGGCGAGGGCAACGACACCTTCTCCGGTGGTGACGGCGACGACGACATCTATGGCGGAGCGGGTGACGACGTTCTGAACGGCGACGACGGCAACGACCTGCTGGTGGGTGAGACGGACGACGACTCGCTGACTGGCGGCGACGGCTGCGACGACCTGCGCGGCGGGTCGGGCAACGACACGCTGAACGCGGGCGTCATCGGGCGCCCCGACCTGGGCTATCCGGGTCTGTTCGCGGGCGACGACGATGTCGACAACGACCGCGACGTGGTCGACGGCGGTCAGGGCGATGACCTGATCACCACGGGCGACGATGACGACACCATCTTTGGCGGGTCGGGCAACGACACCATCGACGGCGGCTTTGACCGGGACGAGATCGAGGGTGGATCCGGCAACGACTATGTCGTCGGCGGCGAGGGCTCGGACACGATCGAGGGCAATGATGGCGACGACACCATCTATGGCGGTCTGGATCCGAGTTTCCCCGATGAGCTGAACATCCCCGATAACATCGATCAGGTTCAGGACAACGGCCGCGATGTGATCGACGGCGGCGACGGCAACGACCTGATCTTTGGTCAGGACGATGACGACAGCATCATTGGCGGTGCCGGGAACGACACCATCGACGGCGGCATCGACGAAGACACCATCGATGGCGGCGAGGGTGCCGATTCGATCATTGGCAACGATGGCGATGACAGCCTTATGGGCGGCGCGGGCGACGACACCGTCCGTGGCGGCACCGGCGACGATTTCGTCAGCGGCGGCGACGGCAATGACATGGTCTTTGGCGGCCCCGGCGACGACACGCTGGAAGGTGGCGCGGGTCAGGACAAGCTGGAAGGTTCCGGCGGAGATGACCTGCTGACCGGTGGTAGCGGCGATGACGAGAACTGGGGCGGTGGCGGCAACGACACCATCGTCGACGGCGAAGGCTGTGACGTGTCGGTCGGTGGCGCGGATCGCGACCTGTTCATCTCCATCAGTCCGGGCGATTGTGTCGATGGCAGCGAGACGGGCGACGATTTTGACACGCTGGACCTGACCGGTCTGAATGTGCGCGTCGAATACGACCCCGACAACGCCGAGAACGGGACGATCTTCTTCCTCGATGACGCGGGGGCCGATCACGGCAACGCCAAGTTCATCAATATCGAGAACGTCATCACCGACGGCGGGCCGCGCGACGGCATCGTGTCGGGCACCGACGGCGGTGACCTGATCGATGTGACCTACGACGGCGACCCGGACGGTGATTTTGTCGACAACGACGATGCCATTCTGGACGGCGAAGTCGGTGACGACGACATCATCCAGGCGGGTGACGGCAACGACACGGTTCTTGCCGGCGATGGCAACGACGAGGTCTACGGCGGTGAAGGCGACGATCGGATCCACGGCGAGGCCGGCGACGACCGCATCTTTGGCGAGTTTGGCGACGACACCCTGTCTGGCGACGCGGGCGACGACACGCTTGACGGCAGCAAGGGCAACGATGTCATCGACGGCGGCACCGGGTCCGACATCCTGAACGGCGGCAAGGGCAATGACACCCTGACCGGCGGCGACGGGCCGGACATGATCGACGGCGGCAACGACCGGGATGTTATCGACGGCGCCGACAGCGGCGACATGATCGACGGCGGTTCGGGCGGGGACGATTTCGACATCCTCGACCTGCGCGGTGTGGATTTCGACAAGATCGACTACACCTCGGACGATCAGGAAGACGGCATCATCACCTTCAAGGACGGCACCACCGCCAAGTTCAAGGAGATCGAGCGCGTCATTCCCTGCTTCACCCCCGGCACGTTGATTGCCACGCCGAAAGGTGAGGTCGTCGTCGAAGCGCTGGAGGTTGGCGACCGGGTCATCACCCGCGACAACGGCATCCAGGTGATCCGCTGGGTCGGCCGCCGCGACATGTCCGCGACCGAGCTGACCGTGACCGAGGCCTATTGCCCGGTGATGATCCGCAAAGGGGCCCTGGGCCATGGTCTGCCAGAGCGGGACATGATGGTGTCGCCCCAGCACCGCGTGCTGATCGCCAACGACGAGACCATGCTCTACTTTGACGAGCGGGAGGTTCTGGTCGCGGCCAAGCATCTGGTCGGC
Organism: Jannaschia sp. M317; assembly: GCF_025141175.1. NCBI lineage: Bacteria > Pseudomonadati > Pseudomonadota > Alphaproteobacteria > Rhodobacterales > Roseobacteraceae > Jannaschia > Jannaschia sp. M317. The sequence continues at coordinate 2,321,989 of NZ_CP081155.1, forward strand.
CGTCCGGGGATCGAACGGATGGAGGCGCAGGACGTGGCCTATATCCACGTCATGTTCGACAACCACGAGGTCATCCTGTCGGATGGTGCCTGGACCGAAAGCTTCCAGCCGGGTGACAATTCACTGAAAGGTCTGGACCGTGCCCAGCGCGAGGAGATCTTTGCGATCTTCCCGGAACTGCAGGACGAGGCCGGCCTGTCGGGCTATACCGCCGCGCGCCGGATGCTCAAACGCCAGGAGGCGGAGCTGCTGATGCGCTAAGGCGTTCGGCAAGGATGAAAAAACCGGGGGTGCAGGCGACTGCGCCCCCGTTCTCGTTTGAGGCCGCCGGGATATGTGCTAATTGCCGCAAGTGGCATTCACACGCGCGGAGGTCTTATGCGGCGCTGGCATTTCTATGTGATGGGTCTGATCGCCCTGGTCTTTGGCGTGTTGTCCCTGGCCGAATACGTCCTCGTGTCCTACGGACCGCGGCTGGGTTGGTTGCAAGGCTATGGCGAGGCAGAGGTCGCGTGGCTGGCAAACCTGCCCGGTTGGGTGCACGGCGTATGGGGCACGCAGGCCCTGTTGGCCCTGATCGGTGCCCTGTGTCTGTTGGCGCATTTGCGCCCGGCGGTCTGGATGCTGGCATTCTCGTTTCTGGCACTGGTCGTTCTGCACGTCTGGGCGATCTTCCTGGCGGACCCTTCGCTGATGTCGCTGGCGGGTGGCGGATGGGAAGGCTGGGCAACGCTGGGTCTGGTCCTGGCGCTGAGCTTTCTGATCTACCTCTATGCGCGGCAGGAAAAGCGCGTGGGTGAGGTTCTCTGATCGGGTTGTTCGTTGCGGGCACCGCTGTTAGGTCATCCTGACTGTAACACTCGGGTATTCGGCACATGGACGCACGCCTGCGCACCGTAGGGTTGATCCGCGAATTCGGCGGCCGTCGGGTTGTGGACGGCGTCGATCTGTCGGTGGCGGCGGGGCAGGTGACGTGTCTGCTGGGCCCATCCGGGTGCGGCAAATCGACGACATTGCGCATCATCGCGGGCGTGGATCGCCAGGACAGCGGCGAGGTCTGGCTTAACGGAGAGCTGGTGTCCGGCGGCGAGGTGCACGTGCCACCCGAGGCACGGGGTGTGGGCCTCATGTTCCAGGACTTTGCGCTGTTCCCGCATCTGACGGTCGCGCAGAATATCGGCTTTGGCCTGCGCCGGGACGCGGTGTCCGCCGCGCGGGTGGAGGAGCTATTGAAGCGGGTCGATCTGGCCGGCTACGACGAAAAGCATCCGCATCAATTGTCCGGAGGAGAGCAGCAGCGCGTCGCCCTGGCCCGCGCCTTGGCCCCCCGTCCCAAAGTCATGCTGATGGATGAACCCTTTTCTGGCCTCGACAACAGGCTGCGCGACGGCATTCGCGATGCAACCTTGTCGGTTCTCAAAGAGGCGGGAACGGCGGTCTTGCTGGTGACCCACGAGCCGGACGAGGCGATGCGCATGGCCGATGAAATCGCGCTGATGCGGGCGGGGCGGATCGTCCAGAAGGCCGCGCCCTACAACATCTACAACACTCCCGCCGATCCTGCGGCCGCCGCGTTCTTTAGCGATACCAATGTTTTGCAAGGTGTCGTTCACGGGGCCCTGACGGAGACACCCTTCGGTCAGTTCCTGGCCCCCGGATTGCCGGAAGGGACGACCGTCGACATCGTCTTTCGTCCGCAGCATGTGCGCATTGATTTCGACCGCGATGGCCGTGGCCCACGTCCCACCGCCGCAGAGGGTGCGCCCGCGCGGGGCACGGTGCAACGGTCCCGGTTCATGGGCAAGGAAAGCCTGGTAGAATTCCTGATGGCCGATGGGGAAACGAAGGTGACGGCGACGGTGCCTGCCGTTTTCCTGCCCAAGCCCGAAACGGTCATGTGGCTATCGATCCGGCGCGATCGTTGTTTCGTGTTTCCACAACGTCAATAACGGCGAAAGCCGCCCATGGGCGGCCGTTTCCGATAAGCAAAGTTTGGGAGTTTAGCGACCCCAGGTCCGGACAACGCCACAATCAACGTGGGTGAAGTTCGAGCCGGAATAACGTCCGACACCACCCGCCCCGCAAGACGCGGCGGCGCGTGCCACCTGACCAACCGACCGTGACCCAAGCCGCAAATCGGCGGCCTGACCCTTTAGGTGCAGGGAGTTGCGCGCAACGCCGCTGGAGCGGCTGCGCAGCAACGCGTTCGTGGCAGGAGAGCGGTAGCCGGAGAGCAGGAGGAAAGGTTCGTTCGCGTCGACAAGGTTATGGGTGGCGGCAATGATATCGACGGTGCGGTTGTCGATTTGTTTGACCTCATTGCGGCGCCAGTCACGGAAGAAGAAATTGATCTCCCGCAGGGCATCGGGGACATAGTTCCCTTCGACCCAATAGATGGTGTCCATGGATTCGCCGGTCCGGGCGTTGTGCATCTTGATGCGACGGATATCGCCACCCCCGCGCAAGAACCCAGCGGCGTTTGCGTAAGTCGGTGCCGCCACGACGGCGGTGGCTGCGAAAGCGCTCAGAAGTCGACGACGCGTCAACGACACGGTCGCACCTGTCTGTGTCAGATCAGTCACGTTTGCCCCATTCATCCAGTCGGGCCGTCTTCGCGGCCTCAGTGTCTCATCCCCATGTGACATCCGTTCTTTGGCATGACTTTCGCGATTCCGGAAAGCGGGTTCCCGGGTATCTTGGATATGAGCAGAAATCCGCCAAAAAAGGTGCTGTGCCGCGGTGGTCGCAGGCCTGTTGCCAAGATGTCTACAGCCAAGGATTTACGATTTCGTGAATAGACAGCCGGGACCGGTCCGATACCCTGCGTAAAGTTATTATAAATGGACGGGATAGATGATTTTTCCGCGTACACTTTCCGCCCTTGCACTTGGCCTGGCCCTGACGACCGCGCCCATGGCGCTTGCCGCACCGCTGGTGACGCCGTTTCAGCAGGCCGTCGCACAGTCCGCCAGTGAAGATGCCGCCATCGCAGCCTTTTACCGTGCCCGCGATTTCGCTCCGATTTGGATGGGCGAGGCAGAGGGGGCCTTTGGCCCTGAACACCGCCGCGCCGCCTTTCTCTGGGCGTTGGATGCGGCCCCGGATCACGGATTGCCGATGGGGCGCTACGACGCCGCCACGATCCGCGCCGATTTTGCCGCCGCCCGCACCGCCTCTGAGCGGGGTGCGTTGGAAGTGGAGATGACGAAACGGTTCTTGCGTTACGCGCAGGACGTCAGCTCCGGCATTCTTGACCCGAAACGGGTGGATTCCACCATCAAGGTCGACGTGCCGAAACGCGACTGGCTGGACCAGATCACCACCTTCACCGAGGGCGACCCCTATGCCTTTGTCCAGGGGCTTTGGCCGACGTCGCCGGCCTACACCCGGCTGCTGCGGGAAAAGCTGCGGTTGGAGGGAGTGCTTGCGGCCGGTGGCTGGGGCCCCCGCGTCGACAGCGGAAGCCTGAAGCCCGGTGCCGAGGGGCGATCGGTCGTGTCCCTACGCAACCGTTTGATCCGTATGGGGTATCTGCGCCGCTCGGCGGTGTCTGCCTATGATGCGGACATGGAAACGGCGGTTCGTAATTTTCAGATCGACCACGGCTTGACGCCCGACGGCGAGGCCGGGCAATCGACGATCGCGGCCATCAACGTGCCGCTAGAGGACCGTATCGGCCAGATCGTCGTCGGTCTGGAGCGGCAACGCTGGATGAACAAGCCGCTGGAATCGCGCCATATCCTGGTGAACCTGGCCGAACAGCACGCCTATGTGGTCGACGATGGGAAAGTGACGTTTGACACGGTCGTTGTGGTCGGGGCCGACACGCCCGACCGGCGCACGCCGGAGTTCAGCCACACGATGACGCATATGGTCATCAACCCCTATTGGCATGTGCCGCGGTCGATCACCGTGAACGAATACCTGCCCGCGCTGCGGCGGGGTGGTGCGCAGCACCTGGAGGTGTATTCGAGTTCAGGCCGCGTGAACCGCGCCAACGTGAACTTTGGCCGCTATACCGCTGCAAACTTTCCCTTTTCTCTGAAACAGCCGCCGGGGCCGCGCAATGCGCTTGGCCGGGTCAAGTTCATGTTTCCGAACCAATGGAACATCTACCTGCACGACACGCCATCGCGGAACCTGTTCGCGCGCGACCTGAGGACCTTCAGCCATGGCTGCGTTCGCGTCGGGCGCCCGCTGGAGCTGGCCTATCATCTGCTGACACCGCAATCCGCCACGCCGAAGCAGGATTTCGATTCGATCCTGGCCCGTGGCGCGGAGCGGCGCGTGGATCTGGATCAACCTGTCGGCGTTCACCTGGTCTATTGGTCGGCTTGGGTCACACCGCTTGGCCGGGCCAACTATCGCGGGGATCCCTATGGGCGTGACGCGAAGTTGCTGCGCGCCCTGAGCGATGCCGGGGTGGAACTGACGGACCGGCGCAGTTAGATCCCTCGGAGGCATCGACCTCCGAGGGGCTGACATGTTCACGTTGACGGAAATCGCCACTGCGCTTGGTCGCCCGGTTGAAGGCGACGGGTCGCTGACCTTTGTGCGCGCCTCGGAACCTGCGGCGGCCGGTCCAGACGATCTGGCCCTGGCAATGTCGCCTGCCTACGGTCCGGCCTTGACTGAGGGGCAGGCGCGGGGCGCGATCCTTTGGGACGGTGCCGATTGGCGCGCCATGGGATTGCAGGGTGCCGTCATGGTGCCGCGCGCGCGGCTGGCGATGGCCGGAATCACCGCAGCCTTGGACGCGGGGCCGGTGATGACCCCTGGCATCCACCCCACGGCGTTGATCGACCCGTCTGCCGAGGTGGGGCCTGAGGTTTCGGTCGGGCCCTATGCGGTCATCGGCCCGCGCAGCCAGATCGGCGCGCGCGCCCGGATCGGGGCGCAGGTCACGATCGGTGCGGATGTGTCCTTGGGCTGCGATGCCCTGATCCTGCCGCGGGTGGTGATCGGGGACCGGGTCGTGATCGGTGCACGGTTCATCTGCCAGCCCGGCGCAGTGATTGGCGGGGACGGGTTCAGCTTTGTCACGCCCGAGGAATCCGGCGTAGAAAAGGCGCGCAAGACGCTGGGCGACCAGGGCGAGATCACAGAGCAGAGCTGGACGCGGATTCATTCCCTTGGCGCGGTGCGGATCGGCGATGACGTCGAAGTCGGCTCGAACGCGACCATCGACCGGGGCACGGTCGCGGATACCACGGTCGGCCGGGGCACCAAGATCGATAACCTGGTGATGATCGGCCACAACAATCGCATCGGCGAGGATTGCCTGCTCTGTGGGCAGGTGGGCATGGCCGGTGGGACGACGGTGGGCAACCGGGTCGTTCTGGCCGGGCAGGTAGGGGTCAGTGATAACATTTCCATCGGGGATGACGTGGTTGCAGGCGGTGGCACCAAGATCCTGTCAAAGGTGGCGGCGGGCGAAGTCATCCTTGGTTATCCGGCGGTGAAGATGGAGACCAACATGGCGATGTATCGCGCGTTGCGGCGGCTGCCCCGCATGGCAGAACAAGTGGCCGAGCTTCGTAAAACCGTCACGGCTTTGGTGCAGGGCAAGCCCCATGACACATGAAGACATTCGCACCCGCGTGCACGCCATCCTCGCCGAACAGGCCATGATTGACCCTTCGGACGTGACCGATGACGCCAGCCCTGCCGATCTTGGCATCGACAGCATGGGCGTGGTCGAAGCAATCTTTGCCATCGAGGAAGGATTCGACGTGACCGTGCCCTTCAACGCCAATGAGCCGGACAAATCGGATTTCGACATCTCGACCGTCGGGGCCATCGTCACGGCGGTCGCGGGGCTGATCGCCAGTCAGACGCCCTGATGCGGCGCGTGGTCATCACCGGGGCGGGCACGGTCAACGCGCTTGGCACGGATGTTCCCGCGACCCTGGCGGCGATGCGCGAAGGCCGCTGCGCCATCGGAGAGCTGGACATCCGCGACGTTGACCGGCTGGCCATCCGCATCGGCGCGCAGGTGCGTGGGTTTGATCAATCGGCACATTTCAACCGCCAGCAGGTCGCATTGTATGACCGGTATACGCAATTCGCGATTCTGGCCGCGCGCGAGGCGATCGGCCAGGCAGGATTGACCTTTGCGGGCGAATTGGCGGCACGGGCGGGCGTGATCCTGGGCACTTCGGGGGGCGGGTTGAACACCCAGGACGAGAATTATCGCGTCGTCTACGAAGAGGGGAAAAACCGCGTTCATCCCTTTGTGGTGCCCAAGCTCATGAACAATGCGGCGGCGGCGCATCTGTCCATGGAATGGAACCTCAAGGGGCCCAGTTTCACCGTCGCCACCGCCTGCGCCAGCAGCAACCATGCCATCGGGCAGGCGTTCCAGTTCGTGCGATCGGGCATCTCGGACGTGATGGTGACCGGCGGGGCAGAGGCGATGCTGTGTTTCGGCGGGGTCAAGGCGTGGGAAGGGTTGCGCGTGATGTCGCGCGACACCTGCCGTCCGTTCTGCGCCACCCGGTCGGGGATGGTTCAGGGCGAAGGTGCCGGAATTTTCGTGCTGGAAGACTATGAGCACGCGCGCGCCCGCGGGGCCGAGATCCTGGCAGAGGTCGCGGGCGTCGCGATGACATCGGACGCGTCGGACATCGTGATGCCGTCCCGCCAGGGCGCGGAACGCGCGATGATCGGCGCGATGAAGGACGCAGGGCTGAACCCCGAAGACGTGAGCTATATCAACGCCCACGGCACCGGCACGGCCGCCAACGACAAGACGGAATGCGCGGCGGTGGCCCATGTGTTCGACCGGCACGCGGATCGGCTGGCGATTTCTTCGACCAAGTCGATGCATGGCCACTGCATCGGTGCGACCGGCGCGATCGAGCTGTTGGCCTGTATCATGGCGCTGCGCGACGGCGTGATTGCGCCGACAGCGAACTGGCAGGAACTGGACCCGGAATGCGCGCTGGACGTGGTGCCGAACGAGGCCCGCGACGCCAAGGTCGCGGCCTGCCTGTCCAACGCCTTTGCCTTTGGTGGCATGAACGCGGTGCTGGCGCTGCGCGCAGTCTAAGTGTCGCGGCGGGCGCGGGCCCGCCGCGTAAAATCAGTTCTGGTTTGGCACTTCGACGGCGGAGAAGCCGGCGGTGAAGCCGGTCAGCGACATGGTCAGCAGCGCCTCTTGGTCCGGGGCCTGGGCGGGCACGACCGTCAAGGTGGCCTTGGCCCCACGCTTGAGCCGGTTCACATCCTCGGCGCGCAGACCAAGACGCGCATAGCACCCGCCGACATCGCAGAAGGCAAAGGGATAGCGACGGGGCTGACCGCTGTCGATCTGCATGGTCACCTGCGCCGTCAACAGCGTCTGAAGCGGGGTGAGGATGGTGGCACCGGCCACGATCTCTCCGCCATCGGGCAGATCAAAGATGTTGACGTCGGCGGTGGGGTTGCCGTTCTGATCGCTTAGCCGCTGGAACATCTGGCAGGGGTCTTCCTGACCTTCGGGGGCCTCCAGGCAACGGATTTCCCAATCGCCATGTTCTTCCTTGATATAGATACCGGGGGCGGCGTTCGGGGCCGCGACCTCTTCGCCAGTGGACAGGACCTGTGCGGCCAGATCGTCGGTTCCGGTCTCGGCCGGGGTTTCGGCGGCAGGGACCTGATCCGCGGTGTCCGCAGTTTCGGTCGATTGTGCCCATCCGGCAGACGTGGCCAACACGAACGCCAGCGATGCGGCGGTGGCGGTCCGAAGGATCGAGTTGGTCGGCAGGTCGGTCATCGCGTCAGCACTCCGGTCAATGGTTTTGCCTGCTTTAGCACGGTTGAAGGCGGCGTGCAGGGGCGAATTGACGGCGGATACCCGCGTTCGGAGGGGTGGCAAACATCTGCCCAAAAAGCAGAAAAGGGCCCGTGAGAAGGCCCTTTTCAATTGCTTTTTTTCTCTCCCCGTCGGACTGGCCGACTTGATATGTGCGGACCTTATCAACACCCCTCGCGGCGTCAACAGGCTAATTTCGTTCCAATCCCCGTTGATTGCGCAGGAAACGGTTCCGACCGGACCCCGATCCAACGAAAAAGAGCCGCACGGTCCGAAAACCGCGCGGCCAGTCGACAGGGAGGATAACCGCGACGCAGGCTGTGCGCCGCTGGTAGCCAATGATATGACAGCGAAAGGTTAAATTCGCGCTAATGGGGCAGGGCATGGTTGAGATGGACGGGATGATCTTTGTGGGGGGCGGCGGCGCGGATTACGGCACGCCGCAGCACCTGCGCCTGGACTATGCCAACCGGCACGGGCTGATCGCGGGGGCCACGGGGACGGGCAAGACCGTCACCTTGCAGATCCTGGCGCAGGGATTTTCCGACGCGGGCGTCCCTGTGTTTCTGTCCGACGTAAAGGGGGATCTGTCCGGCCTGGCGCGGCCAGGGTCAGCGGATCACAAGTTGCACGGTGCCTTTGCCAGCCGGGCGGACACCATCGGGCTGGACCTGGAATACCGCGCGACACCCGTGACGTTCTGGGACCTGTGGGGAGAGGCGGGGCATCCGGTGCGCACGACGGTCTCTGAGATGGGGCCCCTGCTGCTGGCGCGGCTGATGGATCTGAGCGAGGCGCAGGAAGGTGTTCTGAACATCGCCTTCCGCGTGGCGGATGAGCAGGGCCTGGCGTTGTTGGACCTGAAGGACCTGCAGGCGTTGCTGGTCTGGACCGGTGAGAACCGCAAGGATCTGGGTCTGCGTTACGGCAACATCTCGACTTCATCCGTGGGCGCGATCCAACGGCGGCTGTTGATGTTGGAGGAACAGGGCGGCGAACATCTGTTCGGGGAACCGGCGCTGGCGTTGTCGGATATCATCCGCACGGACCCGGATGGGCGCGGCCGCGTCAACATCCTGGCCGCTGACCGGCTGATGGGCGCGCCCCGGCTTTATGCGACGTTCCTGCTGTGGCTGCTAAGCGAGCTGTTCGAAGAGCTGCCCGAGGTAGGTGATCCGGACAAACCGAAGCTGGTGTTCTTTTTCGACGAGGCGCATTTGCTGTTCGACGGGGCCCCACGGGCCTTGGTCGACAAGGTGGAACAGGTGGCGCGGCTGATCCGGTCCAAGGGGGTCGGTGTCTATTTCGTGACCCAGAACCCCGACGACATCCCCGAGGATGTGCTGGGTCAGCTGGGCAACCGGGTGCAACACGCCTTACGGGCGTTTACGGCCAAGGATCGACGCGCACTGCGACAGGCCGCTGAAAACTATCGCGAGAATCCCCGGTTTGAGATCGAGGACGCCATCCGAGAGGTCGGCGTGGGCGAGGCCGTCACCTCGTTGTTGGAGCGCAAGGGCATTCCCGGCGTGGCCGAACGTACGCTGATCCGGCCCCCCGCGTCGCAGCTGGGGCCGATCACGGACGCCGAGCGGCGGGAGGTCATGGCCGCCTCGCCCGTGGCCGGGCGCTATGAGGCAGAAGTGGACCGCGAGTCGGCGTTCGAAGTCCTGCAGAAACGTGCCGAGGATGCGGCGAAAGCGGCCGAAGCGGCGGAACGCGAAGAAGAGGAGGCCGAAGCCTCCGAGCGGGAATACAAGGCCGGGCGGCGGTACACCGGGGGCCGGGTCAGCCGGTCGACCTCGACCCGGTCGCGTCGGTCCGACAGCGTCGGCACGACGTTCGCCAAATCCATGGCCCGGTCGCTGGGCAACCGCGCGGGCAAGGCGCTGGTACGCGGTGTTCTGGGCGGCTTGTTTCGCGGGCGATGAAGGTCCGGCGGCTTCAGCCCGGGGACGCGGCCCGTGTCTCCCTGATCCATCAGGCGGGGCTGGCCACCGGGCATGCCTCGTTCCGAGAGGTTGCGATGACCACGGCGGAGGTTGCGGGGTCGTTTTCTCTCTGCCTCGTGGCCGAATCCGAGGGTGTTCTGGGCTATGCAGGCGTCGGCGCGACTTCGGCGCGTCCTGTCTATTCCGGGGTGGGCGAAGTCAGCGTCTATGTCGCCCCGGAGGCCGCAGGGCGCGGGGTCGGGCGCGCGCTGTTGACCCGTTTGGTGAGCGAGAGCGAGGAGGCAGGCTGGTGGACCTTGGTGGCGCAGATCTTTCCGGAGAACGCGGGAAGCCTCGCGTTGCACCGAGCCTGCGGTTTTGAGGTGTTGGGGGTGCGCCGCGGCCTGGGCCGGATGGGGCACGGGCCGATGGCTGGGCGCTGGCGCGATGTCGTGATGATGGAGCGGCGCAGCGCCGTGGCCGGGGTCGCAGAGCCGCGCGTTTAGGTCGGGCGGCCAACCCGACCAGTCGTCGGCGCGGAACATGATTGTGGCGCTGTGACGGTCGCCGTTGCGACCATCACCTTGCCGCTGGAATGATTTCGCTTTCGCGAGATCATTCCCACTCGATCGTGCCCGGAGGTTTTGACGTGATGTCGTAGGTCACCCGGTTGATGCCCGGCACCTCGTTGATGATCCGCGTCGCGGTTTCGCCGAGGAATTCATGGCTGAACGGGTAATAATCCGCCGTCATGCCGTCCACCGAGGTCACGGCGCGCAAGGCGCAGGCGTAATCATAGGTGCGTCCGTCGCCCATGACGCCGACGGTGCGAACCGGCAGGATCGCCACGAACGCCTGCCAGATGTCATCGTACAGGCCATGGCGGCGGATCTGGTCGATGTAGACCGCGTCGGCCTTGCGCAGGATGTCGAGCTTGGCGCGCGTGATCTCTCCGGGGCAGCGGATGGCGAGGCCCGGACCAGGAAACGGGTGGCGGCCGATGAAGCTGGGCGGCAGGCCGAGTTCGCGGCCCAGTGCGCGGACTTCGTCCTTGAACAGCTCGCGCAGCGGCTCCACCAGGGTCAGGCCCATCTTTTCGGGCAGGCCGCCCACGTTGTGGTGCGATTTGATCGTGACCGAGGGGCCGCCGGAAAAGCTGACCGATTCGATGACATCGGGGTAAAGCGTCCCCTGCGCCAGGAAACGCGCGCCCTCGATCTGGTCGGCATATTTCTGGAACACGTCGATGAACAGCCGACCGATGATCTTGCGCTTGGTCTCGGGGTCCGACACGCCGTCCAGCTCGCCCAGGAACAGATCCTGTTCTTCGGCATGGATGACGTGCAGGTTCATGTGGTCGCGGAACATGGCCACCACCTCGGAGGCCTCATTCTGGCGCAACAACCCGTGGTCGACGAAAACACAGGTCAGCTGGTCGCCGATCGCTTCGTGAATGAGGGCGGCGGCGACCGACGAATCGACCCCGCCGGACAGCGCGCAGATCACCTTTGCATCGCCCACCTGTTCGCGAATCGCTGCAATCGCCTGTTCGCGGTAGCCGGCCATCGTCCAGTCGCCGTCAAAACCGGCCAACCGTACGAAATTCTCATAAAGCTGCGCCCCCTTGGGGGTGTGGTGCACCTCGGGATGGAACTGCACGGCATAGAAATTGCGCGCCACATCGGCGGTGATCGCAAACGGCGCACCGGGGGAGGTGCCGTAGACCTCGAACCCAGGGGCCAGTTTGGCCACGTGATCGCCATGCGACATCCAGACCTGTTCGCGCCCGGTCGATTCGAGCCCGTCGAACCAGCCATCCAGCAGTGACAGCTTGCTTTCCGGGGTGACATAGGCGCGGCCGAATTCCGCGGTGCCTTCGCCCCGCGTGACCTGCCCGCCCAGCATCTGCTGCATGACCTGCTGGCCGTAGCAGATGCCCAGAACCGGCACGCCCATCTCGAACACCTCGGCGGGGGGGCGGGGGGAGCCGGCGTCGGGCACCGATGCCGGGCCGCCCGACAGGATCACCGCGCGGGGCGCGAAGTCCGTCAGAAAGGCCGGGGTGACCGACTGAAAGGGGTGGATTTCGCAGTAGACATTCAGCTCGCGCAGGCGACGCGCGATGAGCTGGGTGACTTGGCTGCCGAAGTCGATGATCAGCAGGCGCTGATGGTCTGTCGTGTTGTCCATGGGTCAGGCGATTACGCGCAGCGGACCGGGCGCGCAAGCGCCGGAATGTCGTCTTTCGCCCCGCGCCGCCGCATCCGGGCCGGGTTGGCGCGCAGCCGCGCTATACTTGGGGCCAGACAGACAGGGGATAGGGCCATGGCGGAAACGGCACGCAGAAAACGCGGCGGCGGCGGGGCGGCGCGCCGCGCAGAGCGGACATCGACCAAGGTCGAAACCGCGGGCACCATCCTGCGCAACATCCCGAACTTCGAGATCCTCAACGAAGAAGCGCTCGAAATCATCGAGAGCAACGCGGAAACCGTTCTGGCTGAAATTGGCGTGGCCTTCGTCGAGAACCCCAAGGCGCTGAACCTCTGGCGCGAAGCAGGGGCAGAGATCGACGGCGAAACCGTGCGTATCCCGCGCGGTCTGGCGCGCAAGCTCTGTGCCACGGCCCCGTCGACGTTCACCCAGATCGCCCGCAACCCGGATCGCGCGGTCGAAATCGGCGGCAAGAACCTTGTGTTGGCTCCGGTCTATGGCCCGCCTTTCGTGCGGGACGCAGGCGGCCGACGCTATGCCACGATGGCGGATTTCGAGACCTTCGTGAAGCTGGGGCAGATGTCCCCCTGGTTGCACCATTCCGGCGGCACCGTCTGCGAGCCGACGGATATCCCGGTGAACAAGCGGCACCTCGACATGCTGATGGCGCATATGACGTTGTCGGACAAACCGTTCATGGGCTCGGTCACGGAACCCAGCCGCGCCCGCGATTCGATCGAGATGTGCGATATCCTGTTCGGCGGGCTGCAGGATCGCACCGCGATGGTGTCGCTGATCAACATCAACTCTCCGCTGACGTTCGATTCGATCATGATGGGCGCGTTGGAGGAATATGCCGCCGCAAACCAGGCCTGCATCATATCCCCGTTCATCGTGGGGGGCGCCATGGCACCGGTATCGGTCGCGGGCACCTTGACGCAGGTCCTGGCCGAAGTGATGGCGGGCGTAGCCTACAGCCAATTGATCCGGCCCGGTGCGCCGGTGATTTTCGGGGCCTTTGTGACCTCTATCGACATGAACTCCGGCGCGCCCACCTTCGGCACGCCAGAGGCCGCGCAGATCACCTACGGTGCCGGACAGTTGGCGCGGCGCATGGGGCTGCCCTACCGGTCTGCCGGGTCGTTCTGCGGGTCGAAGTTGCCGGACGCCCAGGCCGCCTATGAGACGGCGAATTCGTTGAACGTGGGGTTGCTGGCGGGTGTGAATTTCATGCTGCACGCCTGTGGCTGGCTCGAAGGCGGGCTGGTCGCCGACTTCGAGAAATTCGTGATGGACGCCGATCAGCTGGGCGCGCTGCACAAGCTGGCGCAGGGCGTCGCCTATGACGAAAACGCGCAAGCAATGGACGCCATCCGAGAGGTCGGGCCCGGCGGCCACTACCTGGGCTGTGCCCATACTCAGGCCAATTTCAAGACCGCGTTCTGGCGGTCCAACCTTTTGGACTACAAGCCATTCGAGACCTGGTCCGAAGAAGGGGCCCGCGACACGCGCGCCCTGGCGCGGGTCAAGATGGATGCGATGTTGGCGGCCTACGAAGAACCGCCGATGGACCCCGCCGTGCGCGAGGCCCTCAAGGACTATGTGGATCGGCGCAAGTCAGAGATGCCCGACGCCAACATCTAGGGGTCAGGCCCCGCGAAAGCTGCGCGCTTCGGCCAGCAGTGCGGCCAGAATGTCCACGTGCCGCGCAAAGCTGTAGGTCGTGGCCCGTTCGCGGCGCCGCTTTTCAAGCTCGGCCTCGATTGGCAGCAGCTTTTCAAGCGCCGCGCGGGCCGTTCCGGGAATCGCCACCCGCAGCATGCGCCGCAGGTCACGGCGGCGCTCGTATTGGCCTGTGCCATGGGCTGCCGCCTGAACCAGCAGGCCAGGACGGTTCAGATCATTCAGGGTCTTGGTCATTTCGCACATCAGCGTCGCCTTTCTGGAAACCGTTCGTCACGGGCTTTGATCATGGCGGATGAACCGGGGGCGTTGCGTGAAAGCAGGATGCAGAGAACGGGCGTGTCGCAGTGTTTACGGTTTGGAAACATTTGTGTCGGTTGTGGATAAGATTAACCTCTTGGTAACCAATCAGGGGTGATCTGACGGTGTTTTCCACAGCTCGTCGGAGCCTCTGATGACATCGCCTACCGCCTCGGACCCACCGGTCGCCATGTTCCCCGATTGGGTGCCGGAAGCCGCGCGCACCTATCTGGAACATGCCTGCGGCGGTCGCCCATTGCGGCAGGTGGCGTTGGACCGGGGCTGCGCGGCGTCGACCGTCCTGCGTCAGGTGCGGCGGGTCGAGCAAAGCCGTGACGATCCGCTGGTAGACGATGTCCTGGACCGGCTCGCAGAGGCCGCAGGACTGGGCCAGACTCAAATACACGCGAAGGGACCCCCCGCAATGTCAGCCATGCCTCAGAGCGCCGCCCTCATCGACGATGATACCCTCAATCGCGAAGCGCGCCGCGTGCTGCGCCGCCTTTGCGAGGCCGACAGCTTTCTGGCTGTCGGTCCGGGAATGCCGCAGGCCGTTGTTCTGCGCGACGCGGGCGACACGCCCACGCGCACCGCCACGCTGCCGCGCAATGTCGCGCAGGCCATGGTCCTGAAGGATTGGGTCAGCTGCTACAAGGCGGGCCGCGTCACCCGATACCGGATCACCGACGCCGGGCGCGCCGCGCTGAAGCGGCTGCTGGGAGAGACGCTGCAAAAAAGGGTAGAGGCGCGCGGCATGGCCGAATCGCCCAGCCCCTTCCTGACCCAGCACATGGAGATGGGCGAAAGGGTCATCCCTGGCGATCGGGGGGCCGAGACGCTGCGCGTCAACCTGTCGGAATCGCCATTGGGCATGCTGGCCCGCAAAAAGGACCGGGGCGGCAAACCCTTTCTGTCGATGGAGCTGGTCGTGGCCGGCGAACGACTGCGCGAGGACTTCGAAAAGGCCCAGATGGGGCCGCGCGTGGGCCAGAACTGGGATCGGTTCCTGACGGCGGGGGACCGGGGTCAGATGGGGGCGAGCGATCCGGTCGGCGGCCCGGATGCGGCGCGCAAGCGGGTGTCGGACGCGCTGCGCGCGCTTGGCCCTGGCCTGGGGGATGTCGTTTTGCGCGTCTGCTGCTTCCTCGAAGGGCTGGAGGCCGCGGAAAAGCGCATGGGCTGGTCGGCACGGTCCGGCAAGATCGTCCTGCGCATCGCCTTGCAACGCCTGCAGGCTTACTACGACGGCTTGAACGGCCGCTAGGTCATCAATCGCGCAAGCAGCCGCGCTTCGCGTCCGCGAAGGGCAGGGCGCGCGTCCGGGCCATAGCCTTGGGCGTGCAGCTCCGGGAAGAGGGTCAGGACCTCTGAGCGCGATTCTGCGGCGATTGCCGACATCGCCTGGGGGCCGGGGTGAAAGCTTTCTGACGGGATGCCGCCTGCCAGCACGATCTGGTGGGTATCGAACAGGATGTGGATGTAATCCACGGCGCCGCCTTCGACCTGGGCGATGCCGTCGCGACCCGTCAGCGCGATCGCCGGCACCAGAACATCGGCATCCCCGAACATCACCTCGGCCAAGGCGGATGTCAGGACGATCCGATGCTGGGGCGACACGATCAGGGGCGCGCGGTTGTCCAACGCGCCCGCCTCGATCCTAACCGGCGCAAACCGCCCACGCGCGGGCACCGTCGTGCGGCCGATCCATCGGATCGGTTGCAGGCCGTGGTCCACCGTCAGAACGCGGGCACCGGGGCGCAGCGTCTCGATTGGTCGTTTGCCCAGCGCGGTCACGACCAAGGTACCGGGCGTAAAGCAGGGTGCGACCTCGAAGCATTCGAATCGCGTAACCTGACCGTCGGCCCAGGTGATCACGCCGTCGGTGTCGGATCCGTCGTCAAAGGCGACCTTGGCCCCCTTGCCAAGGGTCAGCCGGTCCAGCCCATTTCCGCCATCCACGCGCAACACACCGCCGCCGTCCAGATGCAAGGCGTCGTCGCTGTTGCCCAGCTCGATCAAGTCGACCTGCGCATCCGGCCCGACCCAGACGATGTCATCCTCGTTGCCGGTCCGCACCGCACCGACCCGTGCCTGACCAGACAGGGTGACCCGGTCGTCGCCGTTGCCGGTGGTCACCGACCCGGCTTCGGCGCGGTCGGTCAGGGTGACACAGTCGTCGTCGCCCCCGGCGTCGAGATCTGCGACCTGCGCGGTTCCGCCAAGGGTCAGATCGTCATCCCCCGCGCCGCCCATCACCATGCCCGACGCACTGCCGGACGTCATGGAAAAGCTGTCGTCGCCGCTGCCCAGATCGACCATGCCGTCGACGTGGCTGCCGCCGATGACCGTGACGTCGTCGTCACCGTGGCCGGCCACGACATCGCCCCGAACATCCTTCGCGGTCAGGTCGAGCGTGTCGTTGCTGTCGGTGCCCTTGATCCCCAGAACCTCGGTCAGGGTGCGGGTTTCCATCAGAAAGGGATCGTCCTGAATGTGGTCCACCATGGAGTTGCGCAGGATCACGTCCTTCATCCCCGAGGCGCGGACCTCGGCCAGGATCGCATCCCCCAGGTCCTCGTTCAGCGTGCCAAAGGTTTCGTCGCCCTGGGCCGTCCGCGTGAATTGGTCAGAGATGATATGCGTGAAAAGCGGCCCCATCATCGTGGCCGCGACCTTGTCCTCGGCCAGGCCACCCACCCACAGATCGACCTGAAAGACGTCGTCATAGACGGCCGCCAGTTCGGCCTGCAGGGCGCTGTCGTTGGTGACGATCGAGAAATCTTGTGGGTCCAGGGTCGCCGGATCGATATCGCCCAACAGCTGCGCGCGGACCGAGACGTAGCTGTCCATTCCGTGGTCCGCACCCCGCATCAGGTTCAACGCCGGAAGAGAGAAACCTGAAACACCGTCAGGGGTTTGCAGGAAGAAGTTCAAGTCGTCTACGACCTTGGTGTCCAGCTCCTCCGCGGCCTGCCCGGCCATGCCGCGCAGATAGGCATCAATGCCCTGCTCGCGGACGAGTTCGGGGTTGAAGAACGCCTCCATCAGGGCCTGATGCCCGCCCTCGGCCTCGCTGCCGTCGTCGTTTACGCGGTCCAACCGAGAGGCGACAATCGTATGACCGAACCGGAACGCGGCGGTCGAGAACTCCAACGCGACCTGACCATCGACGTCGGGGTCGTGGGCCGTGTCCTCGGGCACGGCATTGCCGATCAGGAGGGGCAGCCATTCGCCGTAAGTGATTGCCTGCAGCTCATATTCCACGATCTCGCGGGCCCCTTCGAACAGCTGCTCGTCGTCCCAATCGGGGTGCTCCTCGGCCAGGCGATCGGCCCAGTAATTGTGTTCGCGTGCGAACAAAGTATGCAGCGAAAGAAGGTTTGGGTTCTCGTTCGCACGCACGTCGCCGGCCAGATAGACGGCTTCCTCGCCCTCCATCTCGCCGGCCATGATCATCTGTGGGTTGGTCTGCGGCAGCAGGCCATAAGGCGAGGTCGCATCTTGCGACATGTCCAGGCGCCCCCCCTCGAAGGCGCGCACATCGTCCGTCCGGCCCGTGTTGGATCCGTAGATCATCGAACCGTCGATCTGCCAGGTAATCGCGTTGCCATAGGCGCGCGGTTCATCGTCCCCGGTGCCCTCCATCACGGCAGAGCGGCCCACACCATGGGCAAAGGCGGGGTTGTCCATGACCTCTTGGTCACCTTCGGGTGTGAGGCTCAGATCATGGTCGAGAAACTGGCCCCAAGTGGTGAACAGCGCGCTGACCCCGGACTCCGCCGGGTCGGAGGCGTCCTGATCGAACAGCCGGGACGCAACCTCCATCGGGTCGGCCCCTTGGTAGAGCGCGCCCAAAGCGTCGTCGTACCGCGCCTCGGTCAGGCGGGGCATTTCCTCCAACTTGGCCAAAAACGGGCAACGCCCCCCCCCGGAGGCCACCCCATCTGATGCAGACATCGCAGGCACTCTTTCACCGACACGCCCCCACGCGCAGGGACATCCTATCACATTACGAAAAAGTTAAGGAGAGGTGGCCCGGCGACAGTCTGTTTCCAGTCGCGGCAGAACGTCCGGCCCAGGCCGGTCTTTGGCACGCGCACCGCGTAAATCAGCCATCAATCGGTCACTGCAGTGCCCCGAAGGGAAACCGCCGCACGATACCTGTAACTAAAAAGACCCGGCCAGATGGCCGGGTCTTTGCAATTCATCGCGGTCGCGGATCAGCGGCTTTCGACGTCGACATAGTCGCGCTGCGTCGGCCCGGTATAAAGCTGACGCGGGCGACCGATCTTGAGCGCCGGATCGGACAGCTGTTCCTTCCACTGCGAAATCCAGCCCACGGTCCGCGACAGGGCGAAGATCGGGGTGAACATCGACGTCGGGAAACCCATCGCCTCCAGAATGATGCCAGAGTAGAAATCGACGTTCGGGAACAGCTTCTTGTCGGCGAAATACGGATCGGCAAGCGCCTGCTTTTCCAGCTCTTTCGCAACCTGAAGCGTCGGGTTGTTCTCAACGCCCAGCAGTTCCAGAACTTCGTCTGCGGACTGTTTCATCACGGTCGCACGCGGGTCGAAGTTCTTATAGACCCGGTGCCCGAAGCCCATCAGGCGGAACGGATCGTTCTTGTCCTTGGCGCGGGCGATGTATTCCGGGATGCGATCGACGGTCCCGATTTCCTGCAGCATCTCCAGGCAGGCCTGGTTTGCCCCCCCGTGAGCGGGCCCCCAGAGGCAGGCGATGCCAGCGGCGATACAGGCAAACGGGTTCGCCCCCGAGGACGAGGCCAGACGCACGGTCGAGGTCGAGGCGTTCTGCTCGTGATCGGCGTGCAGGGTAAAGATACGGTCCATGGCACGGGCCAGGATCGGATCGACGTGGTATTCCTGCGCAGGGACAGAAAAGCACATGTTCAGGAAGTTGGACGCGTAATCCAGGTCGTTCTTGGGATAAACGAACGGCTGTCCGACCGAATACTTGTAGGCCATAGCGGCAATCGTCGGCATCTTGGCAATCAGCCGGATGGAGGCGACTTCGCGCTGCCACGGGTCGTTGATATCCGTGGAGTCGTGGTAGAAGGCAGACATCGCCCCGACAACACCGACCATCGTGGCCATCGGGTGCGCATCCCGCCGGAACCCACGGAAGAAGTTATGCATCTGCTCGTGGATCATCGTGTGATTGGTCACACGGCTTTCGAAATCCTCCAGCTCGGCAGCCGACGGCAGATCCCCGTAGAGCAGCAGATAGCAGACCTCCAGATAGTGGGACTTTTCGGCCAGCTGGCCGATCGGATAGCCGCGGTGCAGCAAGACACCCTCGGCGCCGTCGATATAGGTGATCGCTGACTCGCAGGCAGCCGTCGAGGTGAAGCCGGGGTCGTATGTGAACACGCCAGCCTGACCATAAAGCTTACCGATATCGACGACGTCGGGCCCCACGGTCGGCGAATGGATCGGCATGTCGTAGCTTTGTCCGGCGATGTTCAGGGTCGCTGTCTTATCGGTGTCGGCCATGGTCGTCCTTTCGTCGGGTGGCGGCAGGGGAATACCCCGCAGCCCTTTGATATCCTGCGCGTTCTTGCTGCTGTCTTTTTGGATCTAGCTGTCCTGCGCCTCGGGTTCGGTGGCCGCATCTTGGACACGGGCCAGGGTCTCTGCCTGTCCGAGGACGAGCATCATATCGAAAACGCTGGGGGTTGCCGTGCGGCCCGCCAAGGCCGCGCGAAGCGGTGCGGCCAGCTTGCCCAGACCAAGGCCCTTTGCCTCGGCCATGGCACCGACGATGCCCTCCAACGTGTCTCGCGACCAGCTAGCAGTTTGCAGGTGCGGCGTCAATTCTTTCAGTATACCACGGGATACAGTGTCCAGCGCCTTGGCTGCCTTTTCATCCGGTACGATCGGGCGATCAGCCAGCGCAAAACCCGCACGATCAAGCAGTTGCGGCAGGGTTTTGGAGGCCTCCTTGACCAGGGGAACGGCGGCGGCAAGTCGCACCGCATCGGGGGCCGGACGGTCATCGCGCTGCGCAAAGTCCAAGGCGGCGGCGGTCACATCGGCATCCGGCATGGCGCTCAGGTGCTGACCGGAGAGGTTCTCCAACTTCTTGAGGTCCAGGCGGGCAGGGGCCTTGCCGATCCCGTCCAGGTCGAACCATTCCCGCGCCTGCGCATCGTCAAAGAACTCATCGTCCCCATGGCTCCAGCCCAGGCGCGTCAGATAGTTGCGCAGCGCTTCGGCCGGGTAACCCATGCCGGCGTATTCCTCGACGCCCAGTGCGCCATGTCTTTTCGACAACTTTTTGCCGTCCGACCCATGAATCAGGGGGATATGCGCCCAGACCGGTTCGTCCCAACCCATCGCGGCATAGATCTGCGCCTGACGTGCCGCGTTGTTCAGGTGATCGTCGCCGCGGATCACGTGGGTCACGCCCATATCGTGATCATCCACCACGACGGCCAACATATAGGTCGGCGTCCCGTCCGAGCGCAGCAGAACCATGTCGTCCAGCTGGTCGTTGCGGACCGTGACATCGCCCTGAACCCGGTCTCGCACCACCGTCTGGCCGTCGCGCGGCGCCTTCAGCCGGACCACGAAGGGGGCATCGGGGTGGTCGGTTTCAGGCACGTCGCGCCAGGGGCTGAGAAACAGTGTCGAGCGGCCCTCGGCCCGCGCCGCTTCGCGGAAGGCCTCGATCTCTTCCTGAGAGGAGAAACACTTGTAGGCGTGCCCCTTGGCCAGCATCTGATGCGCGACCTCGGCGTGGCGCGGTGCATTCTCGGCCTGGCTGACGGCATCGCCGTCCCAATCCAGCCCCAACCAGGTCAGACCTTCGAAAATGGCCTGCGTTGCCGCTTCGGTCGATCGCGCCCGGTCCGTGTCCTCGATCCGAAGCAGGAATTTCCCGCCCCGACCCCGTGCATAAAGCCAATTGAACAGCGCGGTGCGCGCGCCCCCGATGTGCAGATAGCCGGTGGGCGAAGGGGCGAAACGAGTGACGACAGGGGCGTTCATGCGGGTCTCCGAAGGGATGGGCAGGGTTTGGCAGCACTTGGTTAACCATTTGTAAACCACACGTCGGCCAAGCTTCGGGGCGTTCTATTGGGCAGGAGGTCGAAGAACAAGGTGATGGACCCACCCGTCGCGTCTCCGACGTCGTGGTCGCGCCTGCGCGGGGCCATCGTGCTGGCCTGTCACGGTCTGCGCGGGCGCAGGCTGCTTTGGGGGGCGACCTGTTTCGGCACGGGCGTTGGTGGGTATTTCGCCTTGCCCGTGGAACCAAGCGCACCGCAGATCGGCGCGGTCGGGGTTTGCGTGGTCTTGCTGGTCCTGCTCGGATGGTGGCTCCGGCAGGGGGTGGGCCTCCTTGCCCTGTTTGCCGCCGCGCTGATGGCGGGGCTGTTGGTTGCCGCGCTGCGAACGCAGGTCGTGGCGGGGCCGGTTCTCGAATTCCGATACTATGGCGCGGTCGAGGGGCGGGTGGTTAAACTTGACCGTTCTGCATCTGGCGCGCCGCGCATCACCCTGGATCAGGTTCGCCTGGATGGCTTTGCCCCTGACCGCACCCCGCGACGGGTTCGCCTTTCAATGCACGGCCCGGGTCCGGTCGCGCCAAAACCGGGCGCACGCATGATGACGACCGCGCATCTGTCAGGTCCAAACGGACCGGCAGAACCGGGGGGCTTCGATTTTCAGCGCCACGCCTGGTTCCAGAAACTGGGGGCCATCGGATACAGCCGCCTGCCGTTGTTGCAATCGGGTCCGGCTGACGGCGGTTTGGCTCTGATCATAGACCGCATGCGCGCAGGCATCGGCGCCGGTCTGCGCGAAAGCCTGCCCGGCCAGCGCGGAGAGATCGCAGCCGCCATCACGACAGGCGACCGATCCGGCCTGTCGGCCGAAGTGGTAGAGGCCCTTCGCGTGTCGAATCTGGCGCACTTGCTGGCGATTTCCGGGCTGCATATGGGGCTGTTGGTCGGCTTCGTCTTTTGGGCCACGCGCGGCGGACTGGCGCTTTGGCCCGCCGTTGCCCTGCGTCACCCGACACGGGCCTGGGCGGCGGCGGTGGCCTTGCCCTTTGCGCTGTTCTACCTGTTCCTGTCGGGCGGCAGCGTCGCGACGCAGCGCGCCTTTGTGATGGCTGTGGTCATGCTGGGCGCGATCCTGTTGGGGCGCAAGGCACTGTCGCTCCGCTCCGTCGCCATCGCGGCGTTGATCGTGCTGCTTTGGCGCCCCGAAAGCATCACGGGCCCCGGATTTCAGATGTCATTCGCCGCAACCGGGGCTCTGGTGATTGCCTTCCGCGCGCTGACCCGCCTGCGTCAGAACGATGCCTGGGCCCCGTGGTTCAAGGGATGGCGCGGGGCGATCCTGTCGTTGCTGGTGTCGTCTATCGTGGCGGGCGCGGCGACGGCGCCTTTTGCGGCGTTGCATTTCAATCGGGTGGGACAGTTGGGTGTTCTGGCGAACCTCCTGGCGGTGCCAGCGATGGGCACTCTTGTCATGCCGCTCCTGTTGATCGGACTGATACTTTGGCCCTTGGGCTTGGAAGCGGGACCGTTTTGGTTGGCCGGTCAGGGCATCGCCTGGATCGTCTGGGTGGCAGAATGGATCGCAAGTTTGCCGGGGGCGGTCAGCCATGTTCCCGCGCCACAGGTTGTGGTCTTGCCGCTGCTTGGGCTTTCGATGGCTCTGTTCGGGGCGGCCCGGACCGTTGGGCGGGGGATTGGCCTTGCGCTGTTCGGGCTGGCGCTCGGCCTGTGGGCAACCTCGCCCAGACCCGCGCTGCTTATCTCTTCGGACGGACGGCTCGTCGGGACCATGACCCTGCAGGGCCGTCACCTCAGCCGCGACACCGGCGCGGGTTTCGTTGCCTCTGTCTGGCTCGAGAACGATGGAGATGGGGAGACCCAGGCAGAGGCCGCCACGCGCGCGCCACCCCTGAAAGGCTTGCCCGACATCTGGGCGCTCCGCGGGAAAACAGGTCTCCAGACGGCCTTGGAGGAATGCGCGGAACGCGGCGGCTGGTTGGTCACACCCGTACGCGTCGACGCTGCCGTGCCGGGGTGCCGCATCTTCGAAGAACGCACCCTGCGGAATACAGGAGCCATCGCGCTATACGGGTCAGAAAACGACGGGTATGCCCCGCCGTGGCGTATGGTTACCGCGCGCGAGACCCAAGGGCGACGCCCCTGGGTCCCAGGCCAACCGTCACCTCAATAGCTGCGGATCAACCCGACGAGCCGTCCCTGCACGCGGACCCGGTCTTCGGGGAGCATGCGGGTTTCGTAGGCCGGATTGGCCGCCTCCAGCGCAATCATCCCCTTGGATCTGCGGAAGCGTTTCAACGTGGCCTCGTTGTCATCTACCAGAGCCACGACAATATCGCCGCTGTCCGCCGTATCCTGTTCGCGGATCACGACCACATCGCCGTCATTGATCCCGGCATCGATCATCGAATCGCCCCGGACCTCCAACGCGTAATGGTCACCGCCCCGATCAAGCATCTGGCCGGGAACCGCCACATGGCTGGCCACTTCGCTAATCGCCTCGATCGGAACACCTGCGGCGATCCGGCCCATGACAGCCAGCTCGACCGCGTCGATCTTGACTGCGCGCGCGCCTCCCGGCGCTTTCGGCGTGTCGTCCCGCGACCCGTCCACGACACGCGGCACAAAGCTGGCCCCCTGCATCATGTCCTCTGGCAAGCGGGTAATTTCGATCGCGCGGGCCCGATGGGCCAGCCGTCGAATAAATCCTCGTTCCTCAAGTGCGGTGATCAGGCGGTGGATTCCGGATTTGGACCGCAGGTCCAGCGCATCCTTCATCTCGTCAAAACTCGGCGGCACCCCATCGCGCTGCACGCGCTTGTGGATAAAGGCCAATAGGTCGCGTTGCTTGCGCGTCAGCATGTCCAGGGTCCCCGTGCTCTCGCTAATCTGTTTTTGTTCTAGTTAGGTTCCGGTTTTGTGTCAACAAATGTCACCCGCAAGACCAGAATGCGATCAAATGCTTGCCAGAGGGTTAACGCAGTGCCGGACTAGTCGAGATCAATGGTTTCGACTGGCGCGCCAGCCTCTTTCGGACCGTCATGCGCCGGGCGGATCACCAGCACGTCGCTTTCTGCCAGAACCGTCAGCAGGCTGCTGTCCTGGCGGTCGGACACGTGAACTGCGCCGGTCTCGGTCCGTCGCGCACGCATGTAGTGTTGCCGTGGGCCGTTGGGCCCGATCGGTGCGGCAAGCGGCCTTTGGTGGCGAGGGGGCTGCGTGGGCAGACCTTGCATTGCGGCGATCATCGGCAAGATGAAGACTGTCCCGCAAACCATTGCTGACACGGGATTACCAGGCAGCCCAATGACCGCCATTGTCCCCCGTCGTCCGGCCATGAGAGGCTTTCCCGGACGCATGGCGATCCGGTGAAACGCCATGTCTACCCCCCATTCGCGTAGCGCCGGCGCGACCAGATCGTGATCTCCGACCGAAGCACCGCCAATGGTCACCAGCAAATCCACCTTGGCGACCAGGTCGAGCGTTGCGGCAAGGCTGTCCGCCGTATCGCGTGCGATCGGCAGCAGGCGCACCTGGGCCCCCGCGCGTTCCAGCATTGCAGCCAAGCCGTACCCGTTTGATGCGACGATCTGACCGGGTGCCAAGGACGCTCCGGGCAGGCGCAATTCGTCCCCCGTCATGACAATCGCGACGGTTGGTTTGCGACGGACAGGCACCCGGTCGACGCCCATGGCCGCCAGAAGGGCGATTTGCCGCGCCGATGCCATACCCAGCGGCACCGGCGTATCCCCGATACGAAAATCGCCCCCGGCGGGGCGGATGTTGCGACCGGTGCCGACAGTGGGCAGAACAGAGATTGTATCGCCGTCGCGGTCGCAATCTTCCTGGATCAGAACATGTGTCGCGCCGTTCGGGATGGCCGCACCGGTGAAAATCCGCACCGCCTCACCCGGCTTGACTGGTCGCGCGATGGGACGACCGGCCGCAGCCTCGCCTATGACGACAAAACTGTCTCCGGGCTCCGGCCCGTGCGAGGTGACGGCATAGCCATCCATGGCAGAGGCGGCAAAGGGCGGTTGATCGTGGCGGGCGGGCACAATGTCGGCCAGGACTCGCCCGGCGGCATGCCGCAGGGGGACAGTTTCGGTCGGAAGAAGGGGCGCAAGTTCAAGGAGATGAGCCTGCGCCTCTGCGACGGAGATCATGAGGGGGCATGCCAATCGCCCGACTTGCCACCCGTCTTTTTTAACAGACGGATCGGGCCGATGACCATGTCCTTTTGCGCCGCTTTCAGCATGTCATAGACGGTCAGACAGGCCACGGACACAGCGGTCAGGGCCTCCATCTCCACGCCGGTTTGACCGCTGGTGCCGACCGTCGCCGTCAGGCGCAATCCGGGTAGATCTGGGTCAGGCGTGACCTCGATCGAGACCTTCGACAGGGGCAACGGATGGCACAACGGGATCAGGTCGGATGTGCGTTTGGCGGCCATGATGCCGGCCAGCCGCGCGACGCCAGCGACGTCTCCCTTTTTTGCTGTCCCACCCGTGACAAGCGCCAAGGTCTGAGCGGTCATCGTGACGGAGCCCTCGGCCACGGCCTGACGGTCCGTATGTGCCTTGGCGGAAACATCGACCATATGCGCCGCGCCTGTGGCGTCGAAGTGGGTCAGGTCGGTCATCTGGTCGGCACCAGAGGATTGGCGAGCAGGGCCCGCGTCGCGGTAGCGACGTCATCCTGCCGCATCAGGCTTTCGCCGATCAGGAAGCAGCGTGCGCCGTGCCGGGCCATATCCGACAGATCGTCGGGGGCGAACAGCCCGCTTTCAGAGATCAGCAGCCGGTCTTCGGGGGCGCGGCGTGACAGGTCGCGCGTAACCTGAAGATCGGTGACGAAGGTATTGAGATCACGGTTGTTTATTCCCAATAGTGGGGACTTCAACCTGGCCGCGCGTTCCAACTCGTCCTGGTTGTGGACCTCGATCAGGGCATCCATTCCCCAATCGAAGGCTGCGGCCTCCAACTCGGCCGCCTGTTCGTCCGACACGCTGGCCATGATGATCAGGATACAGTCCGCCCCGAGGCTGCGGCTTTCGGCCACCTGCCACGGATCATACAGGAAATCCTTGCGCAGAACCGGCAGATCCACAGCGGCGCGGGCCGCGATCAGAAAAGCATCGTCGCCTTGAAAAGAGGGGCCATCGGTCAAGACAGACAGGCAGGTCGCGCCACCGTCCTGATAGGCGGTTGCAATGGCAGGCGGGTCAAAGTCTGCGCGGATCAAACCCTTGGATGGGCTGGCTTTCTTTACCTCAGCAATCAGACCGTAACCGGTCGCCGTTGCGCCGCGCAGGGCGTCGGCAAAGGGCCGCACGGGGTCGGCGGCGCGCGCGGCTGCTTCGATTGCGTCCTGCCCACGCTCCGCCTTGCGCACGGCGACGTCCTCCAACTTGTAGGACTTGATCTTCTCCAGGATGGTGGGCGCGTTCATTCCGCTGCCTCCGAGGTGAGTTGCGCGAGGGCCGTCACTTTGCCAAGCGCGGCCCCGGTGTCGATGGAAATAGCCGCTTTTTCAACGCCTTCCGGCAGTGTCTTCACATGCCCCGCAACCACAAGTGCTGCGGCCGAATTCAACAGGACCGCGTCACGGTAGGCCCCGGTCTTGCCATCCAGCAACGCCCGGAAGGCGCGGCCGTTTTCCTCCGGCTCGCCGCCCAGAATCGCCTCGAACGGGTGCGTGGGCAAGCCCGCGTCGTCCGGCGTGATTTTACGCTCGCTCACGTGGCCATCTTCCAAAACGGCCACGGCGGTCGGTCCGGCGATCGAGATCTCGTCGGTACCATCGCTGCCATGAACCAGCCAGGCGGTCTCTGACCCCAAACGTCCCAGCACCTCGGCCATTGGCCGGATCAGGGCGGGCGAAAAAGCCCCGGTCAGCTGACGCTTGACACCTGCAGGGTTGGTAAGGGGGCCCAGAATGTTGAACACCGTCCGCGTGCCCAGTTCCGAGCGCACGGGCATCACATGGCGAGTGGCAGGGTGGTGCATCGGGGCCATCATGAAACAGATGCCAACCTCTTTCAGAGCCTTTTCAGCAACATCCGCACCGACGTTCACGTTGATACCCATCTGGGTCAACACATCAGCAGCCCCAGATAGGGACGACAGGTTCCTGTTGCCGTGCTTGGCCACCGGTACGCCCGCGCCTGCGACCACAAAGGCCGTCGCGGTTGAAATGTTGAGCGTGCCCTTGCCGTCGCCGCCCGTGCCGACGATGTCCATCGCCCCCTCTGGTGCCGTCACGGCGTTGCAGCGTGCGCGCATGGCGGCGGCGGCGGCGGCGATTTCCTCGGTCGTCTCGCCGCGCGTGCGCAGTGCCATCAGCAGGCCCGCGATCTGCACCGGCGTGGCGGCCCCGTCGAAGAAAGCGGCAAAGGCCGCTTCGGCCTCCTGCGGGGTCAAGGGGCGGTCGGGGGCGGCGTTCAGCAGCGCCTTGAGATCGGTCATGCGGCCACCGGCATCAGGTCGAGGAAATTCTTCAACAGCGCATGCCCGTGTTCTGACGCGATGCTTTCGGGGTGGAATTGAACCCCATGAATGGGCAGCTCCTTGTGACGCAGGCCCATGATGGTGCCATCCTCCAGTTCCGCGTTGACGGCCAGGGTGTCCGGCAGGCTTTCCCGTTCCACGATCAGTGAATGATAGCGCGTGGCGTTGAATGCCTCTGGCAGGCCCGAAAAGACCCCGGTGCCGTCGTTAAGCATCCGGCCCATCTTGCCGTGCACGATTTCACCGGCGCGCACGACCTTGCCGCCCAATGCCTGACCAATCGACTGATGCCCCAGGCAAACGCCCAGCAGCGGCGTCCCCGTTTCCAGGCAGGCATGGACCAAAGGCAGGCAGATGCCCGCCTGATCGGGGTCGCAGGGGCCGGGCGACAGCAGGATGCCGTCGGGCCGCAACCCCATCGCGTCCTGCGTGGTCAGCGCGTCGTTTCGCACCACCTTCACCTCGGCACCCAATTCGGCGACGTAGTGAACGAGATTCCAGGTGAAACTGTCGTAATTGTCTATCAGCAGAAGCAAGCCGGTCCCTCCTTGGGGCGCGCCATCGGGGGTGCCAAGCCGGGCACGTCGGGGCTATACATGCCCAAGGGCCGGGGGCAGGGTCAAGATACGGAAGTGCGCATGTTTTCAACATGCGGAGGCGCGGGGGCGTAAGCGGCGATGAACGGACTGGTCAGAGGGCTCTTGTTGGGGGGCGGCAGCGCGCTGGCGTTGTCGGCGGTTCTGCTGGGCACCGTGTCCTTGCTGACGCCATCGCCCGACGTCGGCGGGGGCGTGGCACCTCCGCCCAGCGCTCCGCCTGCACAACCTGTGATAGAGGGGGCCGAGGACAGCGTGCCTCAGCGTCCCGACCCCTTGCCGGACCGGGTTTCCGCGCCCGAAACGGCAGCGGTCGCGCCCACGCCCGAACCTGATGCGCCCGCAGGCAAGGCCGTCGATGCGACCGCCCCGACCGCGGGTGTGCCATTGCCCGCAGGTAGCCAGTTCAATCGCCCGCGCGAAGATCTTGACCCGATCGTACCCGGCACCGACGCGGACATCGCGGTCGTTCAGTCGGGCGTCGTGCCGCCGGGCACCGACGCGCCAGCCACCGCGCCCACGCCCGATACCGCGACCGCAGGCTTGCCGCAGGCCAGCCAGGCAATCGCTAGCGTCGTCGCACCCGAAGCTGGCGAAGCCCCGCTGCGCCCGTCCGAAGTCATCGAATCAGCGCCGCAGACATTCCGCGAGATCGTCCTGACGGACGAGGCACCGGACAACCCGAACGCGCCTGATCCCGTCACCGAAGCCATTCCCGCCCAGACCGAAGAGCCCCCGGAGCCGATTGTCGAGCCCGCCGCGCCGGATGTCACGCTGGTGAAAGACCCCTTGGAGGTCGACCGCGAGGAAGAGGCCCCGGAGGAGCAGGTCGCCCCCACCTTGCCGCGCCGCATCATTCTCGACAGCGCGCGGGAGGTGGACGCCGAAAGCGTGGATGCATCCGCGCCAGAAGAGGCAGCGACACCCACCGACACGCGCGCTCTGCTCGCCCATGCCGCGCCTTTCGAAAACCCGGAGGGCCTGCCGCTGTTCTCGATCATCCTGATCGACGACCCCGACGGCACCATGCCACGCGAGACGCTGCTTGGATTTGATTTCCCCGTCACTTTTGCCGTCGACCCGTCGACCCCCGGCGCCAATGAGGCGGCGGCAACCTACCGCGCGGCAGGCTACGAGGTGCTGATGCTGGCCGATGCGCTGGCGCTGCGCGGGGGCGCGCAGGACGTGGAGATCGCGCTGGCGGGGGCCCAGGCCGAAGTGCCCGAGGCAGTCGGCGTGCTGGACCGCGCAGGCGGCGGCTTTGCGTCCAACCGCTCTGCCTTGGCGGCTCTGCTGCCGCCCCTGGAAGAAGCGGGCATGGGCTTTGTCGCCTACGGCACCGGCCTCAACACGGCGGTGAACACGGCCCTGCGCGAAGGCGTGCCGGCGCAGGCCGTCTACCGCGTGCTGGACGAGGGAAATGAACGCGCCACGGTGATCACACGCTTTCTGGACCGCGCGACCTTTGAGGCGGCCCAGGACGGCAGCGCCATCGTCGTCGGGCGGTCTCGCCCAGAGACGGTGACGGCCTTGTTTTCCTGGGCGCTTGGCCGCCGGTCGGACAGCGTGGCCGTCGCTCCGATCAGCCACCTTCTGCGTGCCGCGGCGGAGTAGACGGACCCGCGCGCCAAGCCCCGCGCAAACGGTCGCGCCGTTGTCTGGCATCCCGGCCAGGGGGCGGGCCGCAATGTGTCAGGGGATCTTCTAGTCCGCAGCAGACGGCAGGGCGATCTGCGCGACCTGTTCCGCGATCGGTTCGACCGACAGGGGATGGATTTCCGCGATGTGATCTTCGGGCGCGCCAATCGGTTGCCACGTGCGGTGCTTGTAGATTTCCAGCGCCTTGAAATGCGCCTTGTATCCCATCTTTGGAGAGCCGGGGACCCAGTACCCAAGATAGATGAACTGTAGGCCCGCCTCGCGCGCGATCTCGATATGATCGAGAATGATATGGGTGCCCAGGCTGTCCTGCGGCACATCCGGGTCGTAGAAGGAATAGACCATCGACAGCCCGTCATCGAGAACGTCCGTCAGGCAGACGGCGCGCAGCTTGGCCTTGCCCCCCTCGGCCAGGGGACGATCGTCCCAGTATTCGATCACGCGCGTTCGGATCGGGGTTTCCTCGATCATCGCGGCGAATTCGAAGATATCCATATCGGCCATACCGCCATCGGCATGCCGTGTTTCCAGGTAGTGCCGGAACAGATCAAACTGCGCTTCTGTGGCCCAGGGCGATGTCACCTCCCGGCGCAGGTGGGTGTTCCGACGCAGCACCTTGCGCTGCGACCGGTTGGCGGAAAAGTCGTCGACCCTGATCCGCGCCGAAAGGCAGGCGTTGCAGTCGGCACAGCTGGGCCGATAGAGCACGTTCTGCGACCTGCGAAAGCCTTGTTTGGAAAGCTTGTCGTTCAGCTCGGACGCGCCGGATCCCTGCAGTGCGGTGAACAACTTCCGTTCGCGCCTGCCGTCCAGATAGGGGCAGCCCTGCGGGGCGGTCACGTAGAACTGTGGCGTCAGAGGCAGGCTGTGGCGCATCGGGGTCGAGCTTCCGTCTTGGGTACATCCGAAGCCTAGAGGCAGCACACCTCAGGTCAACGGATTTCGGCAACAATGGGCAATGGTCTGGGCGTGCTGGTTCGCACAAACGCATCAATCCGGACCAAAAGGCCCGGATTGTCGTAAATATTTCGTTAAGATGTCCCGGAGGCGGACGCTCAGCCCGGGCGGTTGATCGCCGCCGAGCCCAGCAGAAGGTCCGTCAGGCCCTGGCGTTTGTCGGTCACGAACATCGCCGCGATAGAGGCCAGCGCAGGCAGCACGAAAGACATCGACGCATAGTAGCCGATCACATGCAGCGCGGCGGTAAACCCGTCGAAGCGGTCGCCATGCAGGTCGCGCAACTCGATCCCCATCACGCGCATGCCCAGCGTGGCAGAGCGGTTGGACAGGGTGGTCACACGGTAGAGAAAACCGATCACGAGGAACGTCAGCGGCCAAAGGAACCACGCCGCCGATAGCGTCACGATCCCGGCCAGAAAGGTCAGCACGGTGATCAGGGTGACGTCCATCAACCAGGCAATGCCGCGCTTGGTCAGGACGCCGTCATAAAAGGCAGGGTCGTGGTGCGGGTCGGGCAGGGTGTCGGTGCGGTCCAGGAATGTCATGTCCATCTCTAATGTGCTGCGGCGGTGTGTTGGTCGGTCCCCGACGGAATTGTCGGGGACCGGGGGCCTGGGCCAGGGAGGCAGCCCAGGCGGGGAGGATCAGGCCTCGGTCGAGGCGTTCTGGTCGGCGCCGCGCTTGCTGCGCTCTTCCATGAACTGGTCGAACTCTGCCTTGTCCTTGGCCTCACGCAGACGCTGCAGATAGGTTTCGAAGGCTTCCTGCTCATCCTCCAGGCGGCGCAGCATGTCAGCCTTGTAGCTGTCGAATGCGGCGTTGCCAGAGGTCCGCATCCGGCTCATCGAGCCGCGACGGCGGGTATTGCAGGTCATTGCGTTTGAACGGCCGGAAAACATGCGTTTGCTCCAGATCATGTAGGCGAGAAGGGCGAGACCGATGGGCCAGAAGAAGACGAAGCCCAGGATCATCGCGGCGATCCAGGCACCCTTGCCACGGGCGTCGAGCCAACCTTCGGTACGGGAAAGCCAGTTACCGGAGGTCTCGGGGCCGGCGTAGGCGGGGGACGGTGTCATCTTTGTGGTCTCCTGTCGGTTGATGTGAATGCTTTTCACATGAACAGAGATGGGGATGCTCCGAGAGGGTTCAAGTATTTATGTTAAGATTATTCACATGGACGGAGATCGTCTCTCAAAAATCCTCCTAGCACTTTGATATATCGTCTTTTTTAGGAGGCTTCAAAAGCCATACCCCGCTGATATGACCGCGAAAACCGGCCAGATTCCTGCCGGTTTCCACGTCTGATGCGTCCGCCTGTCAGACCGATATCGCATCTGCTACTGCAACCGGGCGTGCGACGGGCCAGGCGATCAGGGCCAGGAAACCGATGTTCGGCACCACGTTCCAGGGCGCGCCCGCCAGCACCGACCCCAGGCTGTCCAGACAGAACCAGGCCAGAAAGCCTGTCAGCACGATCTTGCGGATCGGTTCCGGCGTTGCGCGCAGGGGCGCGCCCGCCAGTTGCCAGGTCGTCACCCCCCAGCCAAAGGTGATCCCGCCCAGGATTGCCAGAACCAGCCGCCCCTCTGGCGTGGTCAACCCCTCGGCCCCGGCAACGGGTGGCGTCATGAGATCGACGAACCAAAGGCTCGGCATGGCGAGGGTTGGGTTCGTCGCCGCAAGAAAGGTCGTGAGGCCGAACCCCATGATGATGGCTGCCGAGATTTTTAGCCCGCGGGCCATGCGGTCGATTGTCATGTCGTTCTCCTAACCTGTGATGCCCGTACCTGGCCGTCTACGCAGGAGCCGGGCAATTCCCTCGCAGGTAAGCGACAGGCTTCCGTCTGCGGGGTAGGGTGGGCCATGACATTCGGATCGGAATTGCGCCGCTGGCGCGCGCACCGCAGGCTCAGCCAGCTTGATCTCGCGTTGGAGGCGCAGGTCTCGCCGCGGCATCTGTCCTTTCTGGAAACCGGGCGCGCACAGCCCAGCCGGACCATGGTCGCCCGCCTCGGGCGGGCGCTGGACGTGCCGCTGGGCGGATTGAACGTGCTGATGACGGCGGCAGGGTTCGCCCCCGCGCATCGCCGCTCCGACCTGTCAGAGGCGCATATGGCCCGCGTCGGCGCCGCGATGGCGCGCATCGTCGATCGCCACGATCCCTGGCCGGGCTTCGTTCTGGATGCGGATTGGCGGCTGGTGCGGGTCAATGCCTGCGCCGGACGGTTGTTTGCGCCCCTCGGTCTGGGCGTGGGGGACAGCCTGCTGGCGGCCTTCACCACCCCCGGATTCGGGGCTGAGGTGATCGAAAACTGGCCAGAAGTCGCCCGCCACTTTGCCACCCGCCTCAGCACCGAAAGCCGGGCTGCCGGCGGGAACGCCCTATTGGATCAAGCGACCCGTGTTCTGTTGTCCGACCCGCAGGTTGGCGCCGACACACCGGAAACGGATGCCCCGATCCTGCCCACGATCTATCGCTTTGGCGGGCTGCGCCTGGCGTTCTTTTCCACTTTCGTCACCTTTCAGGGCGCGCGCGATGTGTCGCTGGCGGACCTGAAGGTAGAGCTGCTTTTCCCTGCCGACGCCGCGACCGAGGCCGCGTTGACCTAGTAGCCGCGCCAGATCCAGCCGCCGCCAAAGACGCGCGTGCCATCCATGTCGTAGAATACGCAGGCCTGACCGGGGCTGACGCCTTCTTCGGGGGTCAGCAATTCGACCTCGGCCAGACCGCCGGGCTTGGGCCGCAGGATCGCTTCGCGCGGGGGGCGGGTGGACCGGACCTTGACGCCGATGTGCCATTCCTCGCGGCTGTCCAGCGGGGCGTCACCCAGCCAGTTGATCTCCCGCAAGGGGACCAGCCGCGTGGCCAGCGCCGATTTCGGCCCGACGACGACCTGCCGTGCCTCCGGGTCCAGCTTTACGACATAAAGCGGCTCGGACAGCCCCCCGATGCCAAGGCCACGGCGTTGCCCAATGGTGTAGTGGATCACGCCGTCGTGCCGCGCCAACGCGCGGCCCTGCATGTCGACGATGGACCCAGGCTCACCCGCGCCAGGGCGCAGCTTTTCGATGACTGCGGCGTAATCGCCGTTGGGCACGAAACAGATATCCTGGCTGTCCGGCTTGTCGGCCACCGGCAGCCCGTATTTCGCCGCCAACGCCCGCGTCGCCGCCTTGTCGGGCAGGTGCCCCAGCGGGAAGCGCAGATAGTCCAGCTGGGCATCGGTGGTGGAGAACAGGAAATAGGATTGGTCGCGCACCGGGTCGGCGGCCATATGCAGTTCGGGCCCGCGCAGGCCCAGCTTTCGCTGGATATAGTGACCGGTGGCCATGCAGTCGGCGTCCAGGTCCTTGGCCGTTTCCAACAGGTCGCGGAACTTCACCCGCTCGTTGCAGCGGATGCAGGGCACCGGCGTCGCGCCGCCCAGATAGGCGTCGGCGAATTCGTCGATCACCGCCTCGCGGAACGTGTTCTCGTAATCCAGCACGTAATGCGGAAAGCCCATGGTCTCGGCCACCCGGCGCGCGTCGTGGATGTCGCGCCCGGCGCAGCAGGCCCCCTTTTTGGCCAGGGCCGCCCCGTGGTCATAAAGCTGGAGCGTCACGCCAACCACGTCATACCCCTCTTCGGCGAGCTGGGCTGCGACCACGGAACTGTCGACGCCACCGGACATGGCGACGACGACACGCGTGTCGGCGGGGGCCTTTGGCAGGCCAAGGGAATTGAGCGTCGTATCGAGTGGCATGGGGTCTCTCCGGCGGAGGTCGGGGCCAGATATAGGAAAATCCGACCTATTCTCAAGACCCGCCTTCACCCTCGATTAACGCCATCCGGGCACAGAAGACCTGCGATGAATATCAGGAGGTCGCGATGTATCTTAGAAAGGGGCCGGGCCCACGGGTGGTTACGTTGCCCGACGGCTCGCAGATGACCCGCGCGGATCTGCCACCTCAGGGCACCACGCGATGGGTCGCGCGGCGCAAGGCGTTGGTGGTCATGGGGGTCGAGTCGGGGCTTATCACGCTCGACGAGGCCATTGAACGTTACGAGCTGTCCCAAGAAGAATACGACAGTTGGGCCACGGCTATTTCAACGCATGGAACGGACGGTCTCAAAACCACTCTGATTCAGCAGTTTCGTCATCAATGATCCGGTTTTTTTTAATGCATCGACAATCAGTAACCCAAAGTTAACTATTTCCGGCAAGGCTTAGTCATACTTTGATGCCTTCCGGGAGATGACCATGAGAATCCTGCTCGTTGAAGACGATCCGACCACTTCCAAAAGCATCGAACTGATGCTGGGCAGCGCGAACCTGAACGTCTACTGCACCGACATGGGCGAAGAAGGGATCGATCTGGCCAAGCTCTATGACTACGATCTGATCCTGTTGGACCTGAACCTGCCGGACATGAATGGGCATGACGTGCTCAAACAATTGCGGCTCAGCCGGATCGAGACGCCTATTCTGATCCTCTCCGGCTCCGACGATACGGAAAACAAGATCCGGGGATTCGGCTTCGGGGCCGATGATTACATGACCAAGCCATTTCATCGCGACGAACTTATCGCCCGGATCCATGCGATCGTCCGTCGGTCCAAGGGGCATTCCCAATCGATCATCCGCACCGGCGACGTCGAGGTGAACCTCGACGCCAAATCGGTCGAGGTCGGCGGCCGCACGGTGCATCTGACAGGCAAGGAATATCAGATGCTGGAGCTTCTGAGCCTGCGCAAGGGCACGACACTGACCAAGGAAATGTTCCTCAACCACCTTTATGGCGGCATGGATGAGCCCGAGTTGAAGATCATCGACGTGTTCATCTGCAAGCTGCGCAAGAAGCTGACAGAGGCCACGGGCGGCCAGAACCACATCGAAACGGTCTGGGGCCGCGGATATGTCCTGCGCGATCCACAGGGGGTTTCTGACGAGGGGCGCGATCTGATCTCTGCCTGATCACGGTTCGGGAATCGCTGGAACGCGCGCGCTCGGCCCCATATCACCGGACCTGTAGGCACCGGGGAGGGATCGGGCGTGATGACTGGCGACGCGAAAGACATCGACGCGATGAACGCAGCCGAGGCCGAAAAGGCGCTGGCCGATCTGGCCCAGCGTCTGGCGCGTGCCAATGCCGCCTATCACGGGGCCGACGCGCCCGAGATCACCGATGCCGACTACGACGCGCTGAAACGCCGTAATACCGCGATCGAGGCACGCTTTCCGTCGCTGAAGCGCAAGGACAGCCCCAGCGATCAGGTTGGTGCCGCGCCCAGCGACGGGTTTGGAAAGATCCCGCACGAGGTGCGGATGCTCTCGCTCGGCAATGCCTTTGACGCAGGCGACGTGCGTGACTTCGATGCCCGTATCCGCCGCTATCTGAACCTGTCCGACGACGCCCCGCTTGCCTATACCGCCGAACCCAAGATCGACGGCCTTTCCCTGTCGATTCGCTATGAAAACGGCCAGTTGATCCATGCCGCAACCCGTGGCGACGGGGCCGTGGGCGAGGATGTCACCGCGAATGTCCGCACCATTGCCCAGGTGCCCGAGACGATCTTGGGCGCGCCCGACCTGCTGGAAGTACGCGGAGAGGTCTATATGTCCCACGCGGATTTCGCCGCGCTGAACGAGCGGCAGATCAAGGCGGGTGACAAGGTTTTCGCCAATCCCCGCAATGCCGCAGCAGGCAGTCTGCGTCAGCTTGACGCGTCCATTACCGCCGCCCGACCGCTGTGCTTTTTTGCCTATGCCTGGGGCAGTCTGTCGGAGCCTTTGGCCGACACACAATCCGGCGCGCTCGACCGGCTGGCTGCGCTGGGGTTCAGCACCAACCCGGTCACCCGTCGCTGCGACGGACCCGACGCATTGCTCGACCGCTACGACGCCATCGCCGCCGCGCGCGCAGAACTGGGTTATGACATCGACGGGGTCGTCTACAAGGTGGACGACCTGGCGCTGCAGGCGCGCCTCGGGTTCCGTTCCACCACGCCACGCTGGGCCATCGCGCACAAATTTCCAGCCGAAACCGCCTGGACCCGTTTGCTTGGCATCGACATCCAGGTCGGTCGAACCGGCGCGCTCAGTCCCGTTGCGCGGCTGCAACCGGTGACTGTGGGGGGCGTCGTGGTGTCCAACGCGACGCTTCACAACGAAGATTACATCGCCGGGCGCGGCTCTGACGGGCAACCGATCCGTGGCGGTGCCGATTTGCGCATCGGCGACCGGGTCGAGGTGTATCGCGCCGGCGATGTCATCCCCAAGATCCGCGATGTCGACCTGTCGGCACGCCCCGACGACGCCATCCCCTACGTCTTCCCAAAGGTTTGCCCGGATTGCGGTAGCGCCGCCCTGCGCGAGCCGGGCGAATCCGTCCGCCGCTGCACCGGCGGTCTGATCTGCCCCGCCCAGAGGGTCGCGCGGCTGAAACACCTGGCGGGCCGCTCTGCGCTCGACATCGACGGTTTGGGCGACAAGGAGGTGGAGCGGTTCCACGACCTAGGCTGGGTCCGCGCGCCCGCCGATATCTACGACCTGCAGGCGCGCCATGGCAGCGGCCTGCAGACGGTCGCCAACCTGGAGGGATGGGGCGAAACCTCTGCCCGCAAGCTGTTTGCGGCGATCGAATCTGCGCGCGCGCAGCCCTTGGCCAAAGTCTTGTTCGCCTTGGGCATTCGGCACCTGGGCGAGGTCGGCGGCCGCGATCTGGCGCGCCATTTCAGCACCTGGGGCGCGCTGGCGCGCACCGTGGATGCCGCAGCCCCCGCCGCCGCCGCCCACCGCGCCGCAGAGGAGGCGGTCGCCGCCGATCGTCTGACCGCCGAGGCCGAGGGGCGCCGCGCCCGTGTCACCGAAACCCGCGCGGCCATCTGGCAGGACACCGACCCTGCCGCCCGCGCCGCCTGGGAAGAAATTACCGGCATCGACGGGATTGGCGCGACGCTGGCCCTCGCGCTCTGCGATGCCATGGCCGCGCCGCAGGAACGCGCGGCCATCGATGCGCTGATCGCGGCGTTGGACATCTCCGCGCCCGAGGCGCCGCTGGCCGAAAGCCCGGTGGCGGGCAAAACCGTCGTCTTCACCGGCAGCCTGGAAAAGATGACCCGCGCCGAGGCCAAGGCGACTGCCGAGGGGTTGGGGGCCAAGGTCTCCGGCTCGGTTTCGGCCAAGACCGACCTGCTGGTGGCCGGGCCAGGTGCCGGGTCCAAGGCAGCCAAGGCAGCGCAGCTAGGGGTCGAGACGATCGACGAAGACGCCTGGCTCGCGTTGATCGGATCGCCGTGACCGGGCGGCCCGAACAGCTGTTTCCCTTGTTCGCGGGGCTGGAGACGCTGCCCGGCGTCGGCCCCAAGACGGCCAAGCTCTTGGCCAATCTGAACGTGGCCACGCCCAAGGACCTTGCGTTCACCTTGCCGGCGTCCGGGGTGGATCGCACGCCCGTCGCCTCGGTCCGCGACGCGATCCTGCCGGGGGTCGTGACGGTGCCCGTGACCGTCGGTCGCCACATCCCCCCCGCCCAGCGGGGGCGTCCGTACCGGGTCGAGGTCGAGGATGCCAAGACCTCGTTTCAGGTCGTCTTTTTCCGTGGCTCTGCGGATCTGCACCAACGACTGCTGCCCACCGGTCAGCGGCGCATTCTGTCCGGCAAGGCGGAGCTTTATGACGGCGTTGCCCAGATGGCGCATCCCGATCACATCCTGACCGAGGGCGAGGCGTTGCCTGCATATGAACCCGTCTACCCGCTGACCGCTGGTGTGACGGGCAAGGTCATGGCCAAGGCGGTGGCCGGCGCGCTTTCGCGGGTTCCGGCGCTGGCGGAATGGATCGATCCCGCCCTGAAGGAGGATCGCGCCTGGCCCGGCTTTGCAGAGGCGCTGGCCGCCGCCCATGCGCCCGTTGGACCCGGCGACCTGGCCAGCGCGCATCCGGCGCGCCAGCGGCTGGCCTACGATGAACTCTTCGCGCATCAACTGACCCTGGCCCTGGCGCGCGCCACGGATCGCGCGCGTCCCGGAAAGACGACCGAGGGCAACGGTCGCCTGCGCCGCGCGGTACTGGCCGCTTTGCCC
This sequence comes from Jannaschia sp. M317, assembly GCF_025141175.1. NCBI lineage: Bacteria > Pseudomonadati > Pseudomonadota > Alphaproteobacteria > Rhodobacterales > Roseobacteraceae > Jannaschia > Jannaschia sp. M317. Next base: position 2,360,749 of record NZ_CP081155.1, read on the forward strand.
TATCTCCCCACAGAGGCGCAGAAGCGCAGCATCGAAGAGATTGCCACCGACATGGGCCAGCCACGCCGGATGAACCGGTTGCTGCAGGGGGATGTGGGGTCTGGAAAGACGCTGGTCGCGCTGATGGCGTTGCTGGTCGCGGCCGAGGCGGGCGGGCAGGGCGTGCTCATGGCGCCGACCGAAATCCTCGCCCGGCAACACGCCGAGGGTCTGCGTCCCCTGGCCGAGGCGGCGGGCGTCGTGCTGGAAATCCTGACCGGCCGCGACAAGGGGCGCGAGCGCGAGGCAAAGCTGGCGGCCTTGGCGCGGGGTGACATCCAGATCCTTGTCGGCACCCACGCGGTGTTCCAGCGCGACGTGGTTTTTGCCGACCTCCGGCTGGCGGTCATCGACGAACAGCATCGGTTTGGCGTGCGTCAACGCATGTTGCTGGGCGAAAAGAATGCGGCGACGGACGTTCTGGTCATGACCGCGACGCCGATCCCACGGTCGCTGGCCTTGACGCAATACGGGGACATGGATCTCAGCGTGCTGGACGAGAAACCGCCCGGGCGCACGCCGGTGCAGACGGCGACGGTGCCGGTTACACGCATGGATGACGTAATTGCCAAACTGCGCACCGCGGTCAACGAGGGGCGGCAGGCCTATTGGGTCTGCCCGCTGGTCGAGGAATCGGAGGTCGCGGATCTGACCTCGGCCGAAGAACGGTTCCGCAGTCTGCGGGCCGCGCTGGGCGAAGGCGTCGTCGGGCTGGTCCACGGCCAGATGCCCGCGGCGGACAAGGACGCGGCGATGGCGCGGTTCGTCGCCGGGGATACCGCCGTTCTGGTCGCGACCACGGTGATCGAGGTCGGCGTGAACGTCCCCAACGCCTCGATCATGGTGATCGAACGGGCGGAAACGTTCGGTCTGGCACAGCTGCACCAGCTACGGGGCAGGGTGGGGCGCGGGGCGACCGCCTCCACCTGTCTGCTGATGTTCAAGCCGCCCCTGGGCGAGACGGCCGAGGCACGGCTGCGTATCCTGCGCGAAAGCGAGGACGGCTTTCGCATCTCGGAAGAAGACCTGCGCCTGCGGGGGGCCGGTGATGTGATCGGCACGGCGCAGTCGGGCCTGCCCCGGTTCCGTGTGGCCGACCTGGAACGCCAGGCGGCCTTGATGGAGGTCGCCAGCACGGACGCCCGCGCCTTGCTGTCCCACGATCCGACCTTGCAGGGGCCGCGCGGTCAGGCGGCCCGGCTGCTGCTGTGGCTGACCGAACAGGATCGGGCGCTCCGCCTTTTGTCGGTCGGCTAAAAGAACAAAACCCTTTTTGTTCCCCTATGTTCTCATAAAGTTCTTTACAGGCCGTTTCCAGTATGAGAACAAAGGTGCAACAAGAGCAGCAAGAAGAGGTATCTGAAATGGCCCGCAAGATCCGCAAGACCATCCGCCGCGTAGAGCGGGAGCCTTTGACAGATATTCTTGGCGGCGTTTGGCTGGTCACCTTGATGCTCAGCCTGCTGCACCTTCCTGCTTTGATCGCCTGATCGCGATCCCAGTCGTTTCTGCCCGCGTCCCGTTCGCCTGTCTTGCTCCGGTCTCCCCTTACCGGTTCAGGACGCGCCGCCCGGATTGCCCCCCGAGCTGCGCCGCCCAAGGTTTCTGACACCTTCGGCCACTGCCCGAGCGTACGGAAGACGCACCTTACCCGCCGCCTCCCTCACCGGAGTGCGGCGGTTTTTTTTGAGGCAAATGCCTGTATCTCAACGCATCGAGAGGGTGTGTCACAGGCGTTCATGAGCGGTAATTGGCACCTAACAGCCATTCCAAGCCCGCCATCGCGGGGGGCACCCGTCAATACCCCCGAAGAGGCCGCAAATCAAAGAGATGTCAGCGCAGAAAGCCGCGCCTCTAGGGCGCGCACCGCGTCTGGTCGCCTGCTTGATCCAGCGCCTCGACCGTCGCATCCAAGGCAAGCAGGATCGACGCATGCCGATTGCGGAAATCCCGCGCAGGGGTCAGCACCTCCAACCCGTCGAAGGGGCTGTCCGGCACCGGACCCCCGCCGAGCATCGCGCGCAACTGGTCGCGCCCGCGCCGCACATCCCCAGCGGTCAGCCCCAGCATGACACGCCCGCTCACCGAGGCAGAGGCCTGCCCCAGGGCGCAGGCCTTCACATCCTGAGCATAGCGCGCGATCCGCCCATCCTCGACATCCAGCGACACCGTCACCGTCGATCCGCACAATGGCGATCGTTTGCGCACGCTGGCATGCGGCGCCGCGATCGGATCGGTGGCGGGCATGTCGGCGGCAAGTTCCAGAATACGGCCCGAGTAGAGCTTGATCAGGTCGGCATCGGGCATCGGCTTCCTTTCACGGTCTGCCCGGCTTAGGTAGCCCCTCGACCCCGCGATGCAAAGGTACCTGGCCATGACTTTCGACCCCGCAACGCTCCGCTACGATGATCGGGGGCTGATTCCCTGCATTGCCCAGGACGCCGACAGCGGCGAGGTGCTGATGATGGCCTGGATGAATGCCGACGCGGTGACCCGGACGCTCGACACCGGACGCGTCACGTATTGGTCCCGGTCGCGGCAGGCATTCTGGGTGAAGGGGGAATCGTCGGGCCATGTTCAGGCGCTGGTGGACCTGCGCGTGGACTGTGACCGGGATTGCCTGCTGGCCGTGGTCAATCAGACCGGCCCGGCCTGCCACACCAATCGACGCGTCTGTTTCTATACCTCTGTCCGCGATGGCACCGAGGTAGAGCTGATGGACCCTGAAACATCGGCGGAAAGCTGAGAACGCGCCTGTCCGGGACTTGCACTGTTAGCGCTAACAGTGCAATTATCCGGCAACCGCAGGAGGACCGTCATGCCGCTCGATAGCCGAATCGACGAGATCACTGAAACCATTCGCGAACGGTCCCGCCCGACGCGGGATGCCTATCTGGCCCGCATGCGCGCCCAGGCGCAGGAAGGGCCGCGCCGGGCGCATCTGGAATGCGGCAATCAGGCCCATGCCTATGCCGCCATGGGCGCGCAAAAGGACGACCTGTTGGCCGACCGCGTCCCCAACATCGGGATCGTGACCGCCTACAACGACATGCTCAGCGCGCATCAGCCGTTCAAGGATTACCCCGACCGCATCAAGGCCGCCGCCCGCGCGGCCGGCGCCACCGCGCAGTTGGCCGGGGGGGTGCCCGCGATGTGCGACGGCGTCACTCAGGGCCAGGTCGGGATGGAGCTGTCGCTGTTTTCGCGCGACGTGATCGCCTTGGCCGCAGGCGTGGCGCTTAGCCACAACACATTCGATTCGGCGCTCTATCTGGGCATCTGCGACAAGATCGTGCCTGGTCTGGTGATCGCCGCCGCGACCTTCGGCTACCTGCCAGGCATTTTCGTCCCCGCTGGTCCGATGACCTCCGGCCTGCCGAACGAAGAGAAATCCCAGGTCCGCCGCGATTATGCCGAGGGCAAGATCGACCGTGCCGGTCTGATGAAGGCTGAAATGGCCAGCTATCATGGCCCGGGCACCTGTACCTTTTACGGGACGGCCAATTCCAACCAGATGCTGATGGAATTCATGGGGCTGCACCTGCCCGGTGCGTCCTTCATCAATCCGGGCACGCCGCTGCGCGACGCGCTGACCGAGATGGCGGCGCAGCGCGCGACCGAGATCACGGCGCTTGGCAATGCCTATACGCCGGTCTGCGACGTGCTGGACGAAAAGGCCTATGTGAACGGCCTCGTGGGCCTGATGGCGACCGGTGGTTCGACCAACCTCGTGCTGCACCTGATTGCCATGGCCCGGGCGTCCGGGGTGCAGCTGACCTGCGCCGATTTCGACGCTATTTCCGAGGCGACGCCGCTGATGGCGCGCGTTTATCCGAACGGCTTGGCCGACGTGAACCATTTTCACGCGGCGGGCGGGCTGCCGTTCATGATCGGGCATCTGCTGGACGCGGGCCTGCTGCACGAAGACGTCTCGACCGTCGCCGGGCAGGGGCTGTCGGCCTATGCGCAGGAACCCAAGCTGACCGAGGGGCGCGTGACCTGGGAACCGGGCCCCCGCGACAGCCTGAATGACAAGATCCTCAAGACGCCGCAGGACGCCTTCGCCAAGACCGGCGGGCTGAAGCAGGTGCATGGGAACCTGGGCCTCGGCGTCATGAAAATCAGTGCCGTAGCCCCCGAACTTCATGTGGTCGAAGCCCCCGCGCGCGTCTTTCACACCCAAGACGCGGTGAAGGAAGCGTTCCGCGCGGGCGAGCTGAACCGCGACTGCGTCGTCGTCGTCCGTTTCCAGGGCCCGCGCGCCAATGGGATGCCGGAATTGCACGGCCTGACCCCGGTTCTGACGGTTCTGCTGCAACGCGGACACAAGGTCGCGCTGGTCACCGATGGGCGCATGTCCGGCGCCTCTGGCAAGGTGCCTGCCGCCATTCATGTGGCGCCCGAGGCGCTGGATGGCGGGCTGATCGCGCGGGTGCAGGACGGCGACATGATCCGCGTTGCCGCCGCCGAAGGTGTGCTGGAATGCCTCGCCGACCTCAGCGATCGCAGCCCCGCCGCGCCGGACCTCAGCGGCAACAGCCACGGCATCGGACGCGAGTTGTTTGATGTGTTCCGGGCCAATGCCGGACGCTCCGATCAGGGCGCGGGCGTGGTGGTCTGACCAAAGCTGGCAATCTGGCCCCATATGGGCCAGAACGCCCCCAACGATGACTTGCAAAGGCCCCAGAACATGACCCCCCAGGACCAGTCCAAAGCCGCCCTTGACCTCGCCGGACGCGCGCCGGTCATTCCCGTCCTCGTCCTCAACGACGTGGCCCACGCCGCCCCCCTGGCCGAGGCGCTGGTCGCTGGCGGCTTGCCCGCGTTGGAGGTGACGTTGCGCACGCCCGCCGCGCTGGATTGCATCCGGGCCATGGCCCAGGTGCCCGGCGGCATCGTTGGCGCGGGCACCTTGCTGACCCCCGAAGACGTGCGCGCGGCCAAGGCGGCGGGTGCGACCTTCGGTGTCTCGCCAGGTGCGACCGACACCCTGCTACAGGCCTGTATCGACGAAGACCTGCCGCTTTTGCCCGGTGCCGCGACCGCGACCGAGGCGATGATTCTGCTGGAAAAGGGCTTCACCATGCAGAAGTTCTTTCCAGCCGAGGCGTCGGGCGGCGCCCCCGCGCTCAAGGGGATCGGTGCCCCCCTGCCTCAGATCACCTTTTGCCCCACCGGCGGCGTCAGCATGAAAAACAAGGACAGCTATCTGTCTCTGCCGAACGTCATCTGCGTCGGCGGCAGCTGGGTCGCGCCGCAGGACAAGATGGACGCAGGCGATTGGGCCGGGATCGAAACCCTCGCCCGCGAGGCGCGCGCGTAACCCCTCAGACGCCGTAGGTCGCCAGGAGGTCATCGACCTCCTGCGCGCCGATCCCGCCCAGGCTGTGGAAATCGCCTGCGCCGAACATCTCGATCGCCGCATCGCGGATGACCCTGTGCGTCGCCCGCGCCAAGGCAGATCCAAGCGAGATGCGCGCCACCCCGGCTGCCGCGAAATCCGCGCGGACGGATTGCGTCCAGGGCCCCGCCGCCAGCGCATTGACGGGGGCGGACACGGCCTCGGTAATGGCCCGCAAATCCGCCATGCCGCCGGGCATCGGACAATAGAGAACATCCGCGCCCACCGCCTCAAAGGCCTCCAACCGCCTGATGGCTTCGTCGATGTCATACAGACCGTGCATCACCCCATCGGCCCGCGCGCAGAACACGAAATCCGCGGGCAGATCCCGCGCCGCTTCGACCGAGGCCTGCATCCTCTCGACCGCGTGGTCAAAGCCGTAGGCCGTGAAATCGGGGGCCACGTCCTCAAAACAACAGCCCGCCAGCCCGGTTTCCGCCGCCAGCCGGATCGTCTCGGCGCAGATCTCGGGCGCGGCTCCGTAACCGTCCTCCAGGTCCGCCGAAACGGGCAGGGGCACCGCGTCGACCAGTTCGCGCGCATGAAACAGCGCCTCTTCGCGCCCGACGCGCCCGCCATCGGGCAAGCCGCGGGTAAAGGCATAGCCCGCCGAGGACGTCGCAATCGCCTGCGCCCCCAAGGCACCCAGCATCTTGGCCGACCCGATGTCCCAGGCATTCGCAAGGATGAAGGGATCGCCGGGACGGTGAAGGTCGCGGAACGAGGTCATGGGGTCATCTCCTTGACGGGCGGGCGGCGCGCGCCACACGCCGGAGCATGCGCCCTGCCGGTCAGAGTGCAAGGCGAATATGCGTGATCGGCGCCGCACACCGGCCATCGCGGTTGCGACAGGGGGGCGTGCGTGCTAGCGGGCGGACATGGATCGCGTGACCTGCATTATCTGCATCTGACGCGCCCGCCGCACCACGGCGGGCCGACGGTGGCCTGCACTCCCGCGCCCGGCCCCACACCCCCGCCCGACGAACCAGGAGACGCCCGGATGGACCGGCCACAGATGCGCCTGCGCAATTCCATGACCCGCAAGACCGGGGCCTTCGCCCCGCTCGACCCCGCGAATGTGCGGCTCTATCTCTGCGGGCCGACGGTCTATGACCGCGCGCATCTGGGCAATGCGCGCAATGTGATCCTGTTCGATCTACTGTTCCGGCTTTTGCGCCACGACTATGGGGACGCTCACGTCACTTACGTGCGCAACTTCACCGACGTCGATGACAAGATCAACGCGCGGGCGGCGGCCACTGGGCGGCCCATCGGGGACATCACCGACGAGACGATCGGCTGGTATCATGCCGATATGGATGCGCTGGGCAACCTGCGCCCCACCCATGAGCCCCGCGCGACGGCCTACATCGCCCAGATGGTGACCATGATCGAGGGCTTGATCGACGCGGGCCACGCCTATGCGGCGGACGGCCACGTCCTTTTCTCGGTCGCCAGTTTCCCCGACTACGGCACCCTCTCGGGTCGGTCGGTGGATGACATGATCGCGGGGGCCCGGGTCGAGGTGGCACCCTATAAAAGGGACCCGATGGATTTCGTGCTGTGGAAACCCTCGGACGCGGAAACGCCGGACTGGGACAGCCCATGGGGCCGGGGGCGCCCCGGTTGGCATATCGAATGCTCTGCCATGGCCAAGGAACTGCTCGGCCCCAGCTTCGACATCCACGGCGGCGGCAACGACCTGATGTTTCCGCACCACGAAAACGAGCGCGCGCAAAGCTGCTGCGCCGACCCGGACGCGGGCTTTGCACAGGTCTGGCTCCACAACGAGATGCTACTGGTCGAGGGCAGGAAGATGTCCAAGTCGCTGGGCAATTTCTTCACCGTGCGCGACCTGCTGGATCGCGGCGTGCCGGGCGAGGTCATCCGTTTCGTGTTCCTGTCGACCCACTATTCGAAGCCGATGGACTGGACCGAGGAAAAGGCCCGCGAGGCGGAGGCGACGTTGCGAAAATGGCGCGCGCTGGCGGCACCGGGCGGCACGCCCGATCCGGCGGTCTTGTCGTCCCTGCGCGACGATCTGAACGCCCCCGGTGCCATCGCAGAGCTGCACCGCCTGGCCAAGACGGGCGACGGCGCGATGCTTGCAGCCTCGGCCGCCGTGCTGGGGCTTTTGACGCCAGAGTTGGGGCAATGGTCCGAGACGGGGGACGACGCGCTGGTCGAGGCCGTCCTTGCCGCGCGGCTGGATGCGCGCGCGGGCAAGGATTGGGCCCGAGCCGATGCGCTGCGCGACGGTCTGCTGGCGGCGGGTGTCGTCGTGACCGACGGCAAGGGCAAAGGGTGGGAGGCCGGAACAGGCTTCGATCCCGCCAAATTGGAGGGGCTGCTGTGATCACAAAGACGTCCGACCTGGATCACCCCTGGGTCACCCGCTCGGAATACCAAGGGGTCCACCCCTCATGACCGAACGGCTGTACCTCTACGACACCACCCTGCGCGACGGGCAACAGACCCAGGGCGTGCAATTCTCGGCCTCCGAAAAGGTCGAGATCGCGACCCTGCTCGATGGCCTCGGCCTCGACTATATCGAGGGCGGCTGGCCCGGCGCGAACCCCACCGACAGCGAGTTCTTCGACGCCGCCCCCAAGACCCGCGCGACCCTCACCGCCTTTGGCATGACCAAGCGCGCGGGTCGTTCGGCGGAAAACGACGACGTGCTGGCCGCCGTCGCCAACGCGGGCACGCCCGCCGTCTGTCTGGTCGGAAAAACCCATCCGTTTCATGTGGATACCGCGCTGGGCATCACCCTGGACGAGAACCTTGAAAACATCCGCGCCTCGATCGCGCATCTGGTTTCAATGGGCCGAGAGGCCTTGTTCGACGCAGAGCATTTCTTCGACGGCCACGCCTCCGACCCGGCCTATGCCCGCGCTTGTTGCCAGACCGCCCTGGAGGCGGGGGCGCGCTGGGTCGTCTTGTGCGACACCAACGGCGGCACAATGCCAGGCCAGATCGCCGAGGTCATCGCGGGCCTCGACCTGCCGGGCGAAAAACTGGGCATCCACACCCACAACGACACCGAACAGGCGGTCGCCGGATCCCTGGCCGCGGTCGACGCGGGCGTGCGCCAAATTCAAGGCACGCTCAATGGGTTAGGCGAACGCTGCGGCAATGCGAACCTGACGTCCCTGATCCCTACGTTGCTGTTGAAAGACCCCTACGCAACCCGGTTCGAGACCGGTGTTTCCAGGGACAAACTGCCCGGCCTGCTCAAGGTATCCCGCCGCCTGGACGACATCCTGAACCGCGTCCCCCGGCGCGAGGCGGCCTATGTCGGGGCCTCGGCCTTTGCCCACAAGGCGGGCCTGCACGCCAGCGCGATCCTGAAGGATCCGACCACCTATGAACACGTGCCGCCCGCCTCGGTCGGCAACGCCCGCATCGTGCCGATGTCCAATCAGGCTGGCCTGTCGAACCTGCGCCGCCGCCTTGCCGAAGCAGGCCTGCCTGGCGACGACACCGCCGCCCTGCGCCGCATCCTGGAACGCGTCAAGCTGCGCGAGGACGAGGGGTATGCCTATGACGGTGCCCAGGCCAGTTTCGAGTTGATCGCGCGCGAAGAGCTGGGCCTGCTGCCCAACTTCTTCGAGGTCAAACGCTACCGGGTCACGGTCGAGCGGCGGAAGAACAAATACGACAAGATGGTTTCCCTGTCCGAGGCGGTCGTAGTGCTAAAGGTCGACGGAGAAAAGAAACTTTCCGTGTCGGAATCGCTGGATCAGACGGGATCAGACCGTGGTCCCGTCAACGCCCTGTCCAAGGCCCTGTTCAAGGACCTGGGCAGCTATCAGGACAAGATCGACGACATCCGCCTAACCGATTACCGCGTGCGCATCATGCAGGGCGGGACCGAAGCGGTCACCCGCGTCATCATCGACCATGAAGACGGGACCGGGCGTCGCTGGTCCACCGTCGGCGTCTCGCCCAACATCGTCGACGCCAGTTTCGAGGCGCTGCTGGACGCGGTGCGCTGGAAACTGTGCCAGGATCTGTGACGTCATGAGCGATGATCTGACCGCCTGCGCCGGCATCGTGCAGCGGGGCGACCCTGACCGATTTGCCGCTGTGATGGCGGCGCCCGTGGACCTGCGCCGGATGCTGCTGCCGCTTTATGCGTTCAACGTCGAGGTGGCGCGCGCGCCCTGGGTCACGCAAGAGCCGTTGATCGCAGAGATGCGGCTGCAATGGTGGCGCGACGCGCTGGAGCAGATCGGCACGGGCGGCCCCGTCCGGCGGCACGAGGTGGTGACCCCGCTGGCCGACATTCTGGACGCAGAGGCGGTTCACGCGCTGGATGGTCTGATCGAGGCGCGCCGGGCCGACATCGACAAGGGTGCGCCCGAGGGACGGGACGCATTGGTGCAATACCTGGACGAGACGGCTGGCACGCTGCTTTGGACTGCGGCCCGCCTGGCGGGTAGCCAGACCGAGGATGCGGTGCGCGCGGCGGGCCGGGCTCAGGGCGTCGTCGGGTTCCTGCGGGCGGTGCCGGACCTGCTGGCAAAAGGGCATCACGCCCTGCCGCATGGGGACCCGGTCGAGGAGATTCGGGTCCTGGCCGAAACAGGACAACAGGCATTGCGGCAGGCCCGCGCCTCAGGATTTGATCGGGCCGCGCGACCTGTGCTGGCGGTTTTGGCGGGGGCGTCAAACGTGCTGGCGCGCGTGGCGCGCGCGCCCGAGGCGGCCTTGGATCAACCAGTCGATCCCGCACCGTTCCGCGTGGCGGCACGCCGGGCCGCGATTGTCACGTTTGGGCGGATCTGAGGTTCAGGCCGGCGCCGCGCGCAGATAGCTGCGCATTCCATAGATCAGGGGCGTGCCGTCCTCGGCCACGCGCACGGCGCGCACGGCCCCGATGATGACGTGGTGCGTGCCGATCAGATCGACCGCCTGCACCTCGCAATCGAAGCCCGCCAACCCCCGCAGCAGCGGCGCGCCCGTGACGAGGGTGTCGAAATCCACGCCTTCGAACCGCTCGGCCCCATCCACGCCTGTGCGGCCTGCGAAACGGTCGGCGAGCGACTGCTGCCCGGCTTCCAACACATTGGTCGCAAAACAGCCGTTGGTCAGAATCGGCTTGGCCGCCGAAGCGGATCGGTTGACGCAGACCACCAAGGTCGGTGCGTCGCCGTCCGCGCTGACGCTTGTCATGGCCGAGACGGTGACGCCCGCGCGGCCACCCGGCCCATCGGTCGTGACCACGCTGACGGTCGCGGCGGCGCGGCTCATGGCCTGGATGAAATCTTGGCGGAGGTTTTCCATGTCCCGGGACATAGCCGAACCGGAGGCAGTGTCGAGAGACAAGGGGGCTTTCCCTTGTCCACACCGCGTGGCTACCTGCGCGGGACTTTTCCAGATCGGAGGCGGCAATGGCCCTGCAGGACGCGCGCAATCAGGTGGACATGGGTTTCACGCGGACAGATTCCCGCGGCCTGGCGTTCGAGAACGCGTTCGGTGGCGCGACCTCGGCGTTTCGGCGGCGCTACACCAAGGATCTGACGGGATTTGACCTGGCAATCACCGGCGTGCCCTTTGACCAGGCGGTGACCCACCGACCGGGCACCCGGTTCGGCCCCCGCGCCATCCGCGAGGCCAGCACGCTGCAACCTTTCGATCCGCCGTATTACTGGGACTATTCGCCGCTGGATGAATTTGCGGTGGCAGACTACGGCGATTGCGGGTTCGACTATGCCAAGGTGGCGGAATTCCCGGCCACGTTGAAAAACCACGTCGCGGGGATCCTGGACCAGGGCGTGGGGTGTCTGGCCATGGGCGGCGATCACTACGTCAGCTTTCCGATCCTGCAGGCCCACGCAGACAAGCATGGACCGCTCAGCCTGATCCAGTTCGACGCCCATTCCGATACCTGGCCTGACGACGACATGAGCCGAATCGATCACGGCACCATGTTCTACAAGGCCGTGAAAACCGGGATCGTGGATCCCGAAACTTCGGTTCAGATCGGCATCCGCACGGTGAACCCGGATACGCTGGGCGTGACCACGATCGACGCCCGCGCCGTGCACGAGGCCGCGCCGGGGGCCGTGGCGCGCCGCATCAAGGAGGTTGTGGGCGACCGCAAATGCTATGTCACCTTCGACATCGACTGTCTGGACCCGGCCTTTGCGCCTGGGACCGGCACACCGGTCTGGGGTGGTCTGTCGTCTGGGCAGGCGGCGGCGATTCTGCGGGATCTGGCGGGGATCAACATGGTTGGCGGCGACGTGGTCGAAGTTTCGCCGCCCTATGACACCACTGGGGCGACGGCAATTGCGGGCGCTCATGTCCTGATGGAGTTGATGTGCCTTTGGGGGTGGACGCGCCGCAAGGCGTGACACCCATTCACGGGGCGATCAGACCAGTCCTGCCTGCGGGCAGGCGCGGAAAAGCGCGACTTCGGGCGCTGCGTCGGTCAGGTCGATTGGCACCACCAGATCGCCCAAGGCCACCAGCGCGCGCCCGCCACCTTCGATGCCGGACAGAACATTCCCGAAGCCTCGGTCCGTAACGGTCAGACGCGGCCCGGTGATCCGGTGCCGCGTGGTGGAAATCGTGAGGTCCACGCCGTCAAAGCGGATCGCCAGAAAAGGCGCGGGCGGCCATCCCTCGGCGCGGTCCAGGTGTAGCGCGTAGACCCCGCTGGCCGGTTCGAAGGTCACGGTCGTGACAATCCCCTTGTCGTCGTGTTGCAGGGTGCAGATCGGCGTCGCAGTGAACGTCCAGGCGAAGGCTTGGGCAGGCAGCAGCAGAAAGATCAGATATCGAAGCATGCCCCTGAGGTAGCGCGCGGGCGGGATCGGGCCAATCCCGTGCAATGCATGGCGGGGTTGCGACCCTGGGCCACTGGCGCGGCGGCGGGGAATGCCCTACATCAAGGCGACTGACGAGCGGAGGAAGCCCATGCGCGACCTGAAGATTCCAGAGCAACGCCACCCCGAAAAGGCCCGTCGCCCGGACAATCCCCAACCGAAAAAACCAAGCTGGATCCGGGTCAAGGCACCGGTCGGCAAGGGCTATACCGATACGCGCAACATCATGCGCGAGCACAAGCTGACCACCGTCTGCGAAGAGGCGGGATGCCCTAACGTCGGCGAATGCTGGTCCCAGGGTCATGCCACGATGATGATCATGGGCGAGGTCTGCACCCGCGCCTGCACCTTCTGCAACATCGCGACCGGCAAGCCGCCCGAAGCCCTGGATGTGTTCGAGCCTGGTCGTGTGGCGGATGCGGTGCAAAAGCTGGGGCTGAAGCACGTGGTCATCACCTCGGTCGACCGCGACGATGTAGAAGACGGCGGGGCCGAGCATTTTGCCCAGACCATTCGCGCCATTCGCAAACGGTCGCCCGAAACCACGATCGAAATCCTGACGCCCGATTTCATCCGCTGCGCCCCCGAAGCGTTGGAAGTCGTGGTCGCGGCCAAGCCCGATGTGTTCAACCACAACCTGGAAACCGTCCCCGGCCTCTACCCAGAGGTGCGGCCCGGTGCGCGATATTTTCATTCGCTGCGGCTGTTGCAGCGTGTGAAGGAACTGGACCCCGCGATGTTCACGAAGTCCGGCATCATGGTCGGTCTGGGCGAGGACCGGCAGGCCGTTATTCAGGTCATGGAAGACATGCGCGCCGCCGACATCGATTTCCTGACCATCGGTCAATACCTGCAGCCAACGCCCAAGCATCACGCGGTCGACCGGTTCGTGACCCCCGAAGAATTCGCGAGCTATGAGAAGGCGGCGTTCGGCAAAGGCTTCCTGATGGTGTCCGCGTCTCCTCTGACCCGGTCAAGCTATCACGCGGGCGATGATTTCGCACGGTTGCGCGCGGCCCGTCTGAAAAAGCTGGGCGGGATCTAGCGCCCGGTTGCGGTGGTATGGCTGACCCCGCCGAGACCCTGTGCGCGGGCCATTCGTGGCCCGCGATTACCCGTTCCGGCTAGGGGATCTTGACCCAGGGCGCGGCCTTTTTGATGGGACCGGGCCGGGCCAAAAGCCAGCCTTGCGCATAGGACACCCCCAGTTTTTCAAGGGCGTGCCATTCACCGGCACGTTCCACCCCCTCTGCGACGACCTTGGCCCCGGTTTCTTTGCCGAAACGAACCAAGGCAGAGGCCAGCGCGCGGCGGGCCGGGTCGGTGTCGATGTCGCGCACAAGCGCCATGTCGAGTTTCAAGACGTCCGGGCGCAGGCGCAGGATCTGTTGCAACCCCGAATAGCCCGAGCCGACGTCGTCAATCGCCACCCAGGTGCCACAGGCGACGATGGCACCGACTGCGCGACGTAACTGCGCGACATCTGTTGCGGTCTGGTGTTCGGTGATTTCCAGGGTCAGCCGGTCAGGTTCATTGGCGCGCAACAACGGCAAAAGCGCACCGCTGGCCACCGTATCCGGGGCCGCGTTGATCGCCAGGCGGGTTCCCCGCGGCAGATCGGTCAGACCCTTCAGAGCCACCTTGGTCACGGCCAGTTCCAATTCGATCTGCAACCCCGCGATCCGCGCATCCTCGAACCAGACATCGGGCGTGCGATAGGGATCGGTGCGGAACCGGCAGAGAGCTTCGAACCCCGAAAGTCCGCCGTCAGACACGCGGTAGATCGGCTGATAGACCACCTCAAACGCCTTGCTGCGCAGCATTTCCTGCGTGCGTTTCCGTGCGAGGTCGACGTCGGATTCACGGGCCAGTTTCAAATGGATCTGTTGTCGCGCAATGTCGGCGAACATCTCCATCACTTTCAGGTCGCGGTCGTTGAGGCCTGGATTGGGCACCGGTGACAGCGTGCAGAACATGCCATAAACACTGCCGTCCGGTCGGTAGATCGGCAGGCTGGCGTGGCTGCCGATGGGCACCTCTGTCGTGATCGGCATGTCACGGGCCAGAGGGAGCTGCCGCGTGTCCGGAATCAGGTTCGGCAATTCGCCTGACAACACGTGACGGCAATATACCTCATCCAGGGTGCGGGCGTCGCCTGGCTTGAGCAGATCCTCCAACCCCGGGGCGCTGACGTTGCGAAAAACGGTTCTTTCGCCCACAAATTCCGACAGATAGGCAATCGGCATGCCAAGATGTTCGCGCACAGCGTCCAGGGCGCGGTCGATAATTATGTCGTCATCGGATCGACCGGTGGGGTCCGCGTCGAGCATTGTAATCTTTTCCTGAAGCATCGCCGCCTCCAAAAGGTCCGTGCCTCGGGGTTAGCGGTGAAACGCTAATGATCCGCCAAGATATTCCCTCAAATACGCGACACAGGCGAACTATGGGCGCGGCGGCAAGGCCTTGAGATAGGCGGCAATTGCGGCCCGGTCGGCGTCGGTCAGGCGCGCCATGTTGGCGACCACCGCCGTCATGTGTCCCCCGACGCTGTCGAAATCAGGGGTGAACCCGTCGCGGAGATAGGCCGCGATATCCGCCTCGGACCAGTCGAGCGTTGCGGGCGTCAGCCCCGGTACACGGCCCCGGCCCGACGGATCCGGTGCCCCGGCCATCCAGCGGTCACGGTCCAACCCGCCCAGCGCGTCCCGCGGCGTGTGGCATTCTGCACAATGGGCCAGGGCTTCGACCAGGTAGCGACCCCGCGCCACCTGAGGCCCGGTTTCCGCGCGGGTGAAATCGTCCGGAACATAGAGCCGTTTCCAGACGCCCACACCCCGCCGGAGGTTGAACGGAAAAGCCAGGTCATGCGGCAGGCTTTCGGCCCCAGATGGCGGCAGGGTCGCCCAAAAGGCCCAGAGGTCGGCGATGTCCTGCGGATCCGCCAAGGTGTAGGCGGCATAGGGGAAGGCAGGGAAATAATGGCTGCCGTCAGGTGAAACGCCGCGCTGCACGGCGCTGGCGAACTGCGCCAGGGTCCAGTCGCCGATACCGTGGTCCGGATCGGGCGAGACATTCGGCGCGCGGAATGTCCCGAAGGGCGAGGCAAAGCTCTGACCGCCGGACAGAAGCAGCGCGTCCTCCGCGTCCGGGGCCACGTGGCATGACGCACAGCCAGCCGCCCAGAACACAGGTTCCCCCCGCGCGGCGTCACCGGTCAGACCGGCGGTCGCCTCAGGGGGCAGGGGGATGGCGCGGGTCAGCCAAAGGCCGGCCACCGTGACGAGCACGGCGATCAGGCTGATGACGATCAGACCCGCGCGCAACACCGGCTGGCTCAGTTCGCGCTGGCGCGATAGTCGTCGTGGCACGACCCGCATGTCCGGCCCACGGCACCAACCCCACCGCGCAGGGCGTCCAGCCCGTCACCGGCCACGGCCTGCAGCTGTTGGGTCGCCTCGGCGAATCCATCGATTTCCGCCTGGAAACCCGCGCGGTCTGTCCAGATTGCCGGCAGGGCGCGGGTGCCCTCTACGTCATCGGTGGATGTGCCTGCTGGCCACATCGTTTCGTGGTCGATCATGCCCAATGCGGCAAGGTTGTCTGCCGCCGTCTGCGCGGCATCGGCGTCATAATCGACGTTGCCGCGCGCCATGCCACCGACAACACCCATGTTCAGGGAATAGAGGTTCATCATCCCGTGGCGCGCGGCGATTTCCGGCGGCAGTTTGGCATGGCCTGCGGCGTATCCGGCAGCACCGATGGACAGGATCGTGGCGGCGAGGAGGGCGGTGGTCTTGGTTTGCATGTCAGGCTCCGACTTTGCAGCGAGGGTCGCCTGATGGTGCGGCGTCGGGTGCCCTGGGTCAAATCACGTTCTGCGGTCGGCGTGCCATTTTGCCCAATCGGCTGGCGTATCCAGATCGCGAACCGCTCGGTCACCGGGCAGGGCCACCAACTCGGCCTTGTGCCTTGCCAGTATGTCCCGCGCCCCGGTGTCGCCTGTCAGGGCCTGCAGTTCGGGAAACAGCTCGCGATGCAGGACGATCGGGTGGCCGGGCGTGCCGTCCTGCGCGGTTGCGCGCAGAGCGGGCGCGGTACTGGTGCGCCAGGCCTGGGCGACGGCGTCAAGTTCCTCTGCGCCGATGCCGGGCAGATCGGCCAGTTGGATCATCAACGCATCGGATCGGCAGGCCGCCGCCCCCGCACGGATCGACGCAGACAGCGCCAGATCCTGCACGTCGAGCAGCCGCGCGGGCGTATCCCCCAACCAGGCACGGCGGGACCGGTCGGCGGCGGGCAGGGCCACCAGCACCTCGTCACTGACGGCGCAGGCGGCGCGGGTCGCGCGCAGGATCAGGGGGGTGCCGTCGATTTCCTCCAAAAGCTTGTCGCGCCCGGCCATACGGCTGGACGCTCCGGCGGCGAGGATCAGAATGGCGGGTGTTTGACGCATGGGGTGCTGCATAGCCGGGCCATCGCGCAGGGCCAATGGCCGAAACCCGTCCGCAGAACTAGCGGAGGGGGAGGGGCCACGCCAGGCGCGGCCCCGGGGGAAACCGCAGATCGCGGGTGGGAGGCCCGGCAATCCACAAGAACGCGTCCCGGATCAGGCCGGAACATCCTGCCCGACCGCACATGCCGGACAGCGAGGAGTTTTGCCCGAAAACGTTTAAATTAAGGTTAACGGGTCAGCTGGCGGCGTCGATCAGGGCCGAAAGCGGCTTTAGCGCGCCGTGCGCGACCTTTGGAATGATCCGATAGGCGGCGTTCACAAAGCAAAAGAACGCGAAGCCCAGCAGCCCCAGGCAGAGCAGGATCACCAGGAAATTGCCGAATGGCTGCGACTTGAGCCAGTCAAACACCGAATCCAGTCCCCCGGCTTCCTGACTGTTGCCGCTGAATGCCGCGGCCAGCAGCAGCCCGCCGATCACCAGGATCATCACCGCCTGTGCCAGAACCCCGGCCCGCAGCGCCCAGTCCCATTTGCGCGTGAACGGGTTGCCCATCAGCGTGTCGCGATAGGACCGTTTCCACGCCTTGATCCCATAATAGACCCCCGCCCCCAAAGTGCACAGCGCAGCGAAACCGACCATCAGGGGCCCGCCGGGCCAGGACAGAACCGCGCCGATCATCTCGGGGATGCCGCCGCCGCCGCTGTTGCGGCCCAGCGCGATGATCATGGCCAAGACCCCCAAAGCACCGTGCAGGGTTCCGGTCACCAGCATCCCCAGTCTGGACACGACGCCCTTTGCCTCGGTGCCGTAATCCTCCAGATCCTTGACCGCGTCGATGACCCGCCACAGGGCATAGGCCAGCAGGCCAAGACCGATCAGCCACAGAATGACGACACCCCAGGTGCTTTGAGACAAGGTCTCCATCGTCGAAGACGTGCCCTCCGCCTCGCGACCGCGCCAGATCGCCCAGAGAGACAGGCCCGCAACCGCCAGATAGGTCACACCGCGCCCTGCATATCCGGCACGCATGACGGGGATGGACCAGGAATAGTCAGACATTGGGAAGCGCTCCTTCGGGATGGGTGAAGGGGGAACGCGCAAAGGGGGGGCGCGGGTTCCGCGCCGGGGCGTGGTGCCGTCAGGAGGCGGCGGCGCGGCCTTCGCGGCGGCGGAACTCCGACGGGGTCAGACCGGTGGCATTGCCAAAGGCGCGCGTGAAGTACGCGGGCGAGGAAAACCCGAGTCCCGCCGATATGCTGGCCGCGCTGTCATGGGTGTCCGCCAAGCGGCGGCGCGCCTCATGCATCAGCCGCGCCGTCAGATAGCGCGAGGCGGTCATGCCGCAGCTGTCGCGCAGGGTCCGTGTCAGATGTGTCGGCGTGACGTCCAGCGCCTCTCCGATGGTTTCGAGGTTGGCTCCGGTGCCCAATTGCCGCTCCACCTCTTTGGCAAATCGTTCGGCCAGGCGGGCGGGCGCGGGCAGGGGTGTGTCGGGGGTTGCCCTGCCTTCCCGCTCGATCAGGGCCGACAACAGGATGACACGGGCCAGGGCGGCCCGCCCGGACGGCGGATCCGTCAGGTCGCCCGCCTGGGCCAGCCGATCCAGAAGGCCCGCGATCTCGCCCTGCTTTGCGACCTCGGACAGGCGCAGGCGTCGGGGACGGTCGGGCAGGGGCGCTTCGAACAGTTCGGGCAGGCGGGCCAGGGTGCCTTCGGTCATCGCGCCAGGTTCCAGCGCAAAAGGCGTGCCGGGTGGCAGCACGATACAGGTCGCGGGACCAAAGCCGCGGGTGCGGGCGTTGATCGTCACACGTCCCTGGCCGCGCGCGATCCAGATCAGGACGGGCAATGTGTCGGCATGGGGTTCTTCGCGGCGCCACCGACCGGACCGGGCCAGCGGAGTCACCATCTCCTGCCGCATGCCGCGCAGACGCTCGGCCTCGGTCAGGGTGCGCGCTTCGAATAGTCGGATTCGCGACATGGCCACACCATTGGCGAAGGCCGCCGCCATGTCAAAACCTGACCGTCAGAGGCGCGTTGCAGCCAAGCGGTGCCAGGTTTTCATGCGGTTGCGGAACCAAGTGCGTTGACGTTTGGCATATTGGCGGCTGGCAAGGATGGCGCGGGCCCGGGCCTCGGGCAGGGTGATCTCCGACTTCAGGTGGGCGATCAATTCCGGCGCGCCTATGGCCTGTGCCGCATTCAGGCGCGCGTCCCAACGCGGCAGGACGGCGCGCGCCTCATCCAGCGCACCGGCGTCCAGCATCATGTCGAACCGGCGTTCGATCCGTGGATCAAGCCAGTCTTTCGGGGCGTCGATCACCAGCGGAATGGCCTGGTCCAGCGGCACCAATGGCGGCGGCGTGTCCGCCTGCCAGGCGCGGATCGACCGGCCCGTCGCGCGGGCCACTTCCCAGGCGCGCATGACACGCATGGGGTTCGCGGTGTCGATGTCGTCGCGCACGTCCGGGTCCAGTTCGGCCACCAGCGCAGGCAGACCGTCCGCCTGCAGCCGCGCCGTGGCCTCGGCCCGGATTTCGGGTGGTGTGGCGGGGATGTCCGCCAACCCTTCGGTCAGCGCGCGGAAGTAGAGGCCGGTGCCCCCCACGACGATGGGACGGGGCCCCGCAGGCAAGGCGGCCACGTCGCGCAGCCAGTCGCCCACGGAATAGGCCGCTTCGAACGGGACATGGCCATAGAGTACATGGGGTGCCTGGTCCAGATCCGCCTGCGGGGGGCGGGCGGTCAGAAGGGACCAATCCGCGAACACCTGAAGCGCGTCCGCGTTCACGATCCGCCCGCCATGGCGACGGGCGATTTCCAAAGCCAGCGCCGATTTGCCGCTGGCCGTTGGTCCGGCAATCAAAACCGGGCGATCAGAGGCCAAACCGTCTATCGTTTCCAACATCTTAGGGTCCCATCCTAGACCTGCAAAAAGGCCATCACGCCCCGGTTGCCTGCCCCCGCCTAATCTGCGACACACGCCTCGGCAACAGCGAGAGGGCACACCATGCAGGATCAACCGGCAAAGGAGCACGCCCCCGTATTGAAGCGCGTCATGCTGAAAATCAGCGGCGAGGCGCTGATGGGGCCGCAAGGCTTTGGCCTGCATCCCCCGACCGTCGAACGCATCGCCCGTGAGGTGCAGTCCGTGCATTCCATGGGGGTCGAGGTCTGCATGGTGATCGGGGGCGGCAACATCTTTCGCGGGCTGCAAGGATCCGCGCAGGGGATGGAGCGGACGACGGCTGACTACATGGGCATGCTGGCCACGGTGATGAACGCGCTGGGCATGCAGGGCGCGCTGGAAAGCCTGGGCCTGCATACCCGCGTCATCTCGGCCATTCCGATGGACCAGGTCTGCGAGCCCTACATCCGCCGCCGCGCCGTGCGTCACCTCGAAAAGAAGCGGATCGTGATTTTTGCCGCCGGGACCGGGAACCCGTATTTCACGACCGACACCGCCGCGACGCTGCGTGCATCCGAAATGTCGTGTCAGGCCATCTTCAAGGGGACCAAGGTTGATGGCGTCTACGACAAGGACCCGATCAAGTACCCGGACGCGAAACGCTATGAGACGGTGACCTACGACGAGGTTCTATCGAAGCATCTGGGCGTTATGGACGCCTCGGCCATCGCGCTGGCGCGGGAAAACCGGCTGCCGATCATCGTGTTCTCGCTGGATGCGCCGGGCGGGTTCCGATCGATTCTTGCGGGCGAGGGGACGTCGACCCGCGTCGAAGGCTGAGCGGATTTGACACTTTCTTAACGTTAATGCGCCACTTTGGGGACACGTCGTCGTGGCCCGATAGGGGGTCTTTAACGCGTGAGGTGTCTGCCGTGCCCAACGAAGAAAGCGACCCGCTGGCCCTGATCGGCCTTGGATGCGCCGTCATCCTTTTGCTGTCGACCTCGGCCAACCTTCTGCTGTCCTATCTTTGATCCGGCCGGTTGTAGCCCCCGGGTTGCACACCGCAGAGACTTTCCCCGCCGCACCCAAGGGGCTATAGCACCGCAAAGCCCACCGGGAGAGACAAGATGGCCGACGACTTCGAGCTTGATACCGACGACATGGAACGCCGCATGGATGGCACCATGGCAAACCTGCGGACCGAATTCGGATCGCTGCGTACCGGCCGTGCCTCTGCCTCCATGCTGGAGCCGGTGATGGTGGACGCCTATGGGTCGCCCACTCCGATCAACCAGGTCGGGACCGTCAACGTCCCAGAGCCGCGGATGGTCACGGTCAATGTCTGGGACAAGGGTCTGGTCGGCAAGGTCGAAAAGGCCATCCGGGAATCGGGCCTGGGCATCAACCCGCAGCTCAACGGCACGATCATCATGTTGCCCATCCCCGAGCTGAACGAGGAACGTCGCCGCGAACTGGGCAAGGTCGCCGGCCACTACGCCGAAGGCGCCCGCGTTGCGGTCCGCAACATCCGCCGCGATGGCATGGACCAGATCAAGAAGGGCGACCCGCCCGAGGACGAGCGCAAGATGTGGGAGCAGGAGGTCCAGGAGATGACCGACCGCTACATCAAAAAAGTCGATGCCGCGCTGGAGGCCAAGCAAGAAGAAATCATGCAGGTCTGAGCGCCTTTGCGGGCCTTGCAAGGGGCCCGCGCACGCCATGACCCCGCTGATGACCAAGAGGATCGAGAGATGAGC
Organism: Jannaschia sp. M317; assembly: GCF_025141175.1. Classification (NCBI taxonomy): domain Bacteria; kingdom Pseudomonadati; phylum Pseudomonadota; class Alphaproteobacteria; order Rhodobacterales; family Roseobacteraceae; genus Jannaschia; species Jannaschia sp. M317. The sequence continues at coordinate 2,382,147 of NZ_CP081155.1, forward strand.
AGCCGCAGCCCAGAGACCGGCCCGCGCCATGTCGCGATCATCATGGACGGCAACGGCCGTTGGGCGCAGCAACGCGGCCGCCCCCGCCTGCTCGGGCACCGTGCCGGGGCCCGCCGCGTCCGCGAAGTCATCGAAGCCTGCCCCGACAACAATGTTGAATACGTCACCGTATTCGCCTTTTCGACAGAGAACTGGAAACGGACCCAGACCGAAGTTGCGGGCCTGATGTCCTTGTTTCGACGTTATATCGAAAGCGAGGCGCAGACCCTGTTGAAACAGGGGACGCGCGTGCGGTTCATCGGGGACCGGCTGCGGCTGGATGCCAAGTTGCAGAAGCTGATGAACTGGATCGAGGCGCTGACGGCGCACAACACCCGCTGCAACCTGACAATCGCGCTGAACTACGGGGGCCGGGACGAGGTGGCGCGGGCGACGAAACGGTTGGCGCGGGATGTGGCCGATGGTCGGCTCGACCCCGATGACATTACCGACGAGACGCTGCCGCGCTATCTGGACACCCATGTCCTGCCCGATCCGGATCTCGTCATCCGCACCTCGGGCGAAGCGCGGATCTCGAACTTCCTCCTGTGGCAATCGGCCTATGCGGAATATGAATTCGTCGATACGCTCTGGCCCGATTTCACCCGCGCCAAATTCGAAGAAGTGCTGAGCCGGTATGGCGGGCGCGACCGTCGGTTCGGCGGGGTAAAACCATGAACCACCCCGAAGAAGAGCAGAACGCGACGCCCCTTCTACCGGAGGAGGAACCGCCGCTATTCGATTTCGACATGGATCCGCCAAGCGAGCCGGTGACGGACAGCCGGTTTCAGGATCTGGCCCCGCGCCTGATCACCGCCGTCTTGCTGCTGCTGGTCGGGGGCGTGGCAATCTGGTTGGGCGGCATCTGGTTCACGGCGCTGATCTCGCTTTGCGTGGGTGTCATGTTGTGGGAACTGTCTACGATGGTGCGCACGGGACCAAAGCGCGCGCGGCTGATGGCCTGCGTGGGCGGCGGTGCGCTGTTCCTGACGCAGTTCCTGCCGGTCGGTTTTGCCCTGCCGCTTCTGATGCTTGTGCCGATGACGGCGATCGCCTTCATTCGGCATCACCGCCGCCTGATGGTCGGTTTTTCCGCGGCGATTGTTCTTGCAGGGTTGTCGCTGACCGAACACCTGACGCAGTTCGGTTTCGTCTGGATGATCTGGCTTATCCTGGTTGTGGTCGCCTCTGACGTGATGGGCTATTTCGCCGGGCGCATTCTGGGCGGGCCGAAATTCTGGCCCCGCGTCAGTCCCAAAAAGACCTGGTCCGGCACCATCGCGGGTTGGGTCGGGGCCGGTCTGATCGGCTGGATCTGGGTGATCTGGCAAGATGCCGGATGGGAAACCGTCGGCATTTCCGTCGCGCTGGCGATGATGGCGCAGATGGGCGACATCGCGGAATCCGCGGTCAAGCGGAAGATGGGCGTCAAGGACAGCTCCAACCTGTTGCCGGGCCATGGCGGCCTGTTCGACCGGTTCGACGCGATGCTGGGCGCTGCGCTGATGCTGTTGGTGATCGAGTCGCTGTCGGAATTCCCGCCGGTTCCGGGCATCGGATGAGACGTGTTTCCGTTTTCGGCGCGACCGGGTCCATCGGTCAGAATACGCTCGATTTGATTGCGCGGGCCCCCGATGACTATGACGTGGTTGCGCTGACGGGGGCGGGGAACGTTTCCCGATTGGCGAGGGATGCCAAACGGTTGCACGCTGACGTTGCGGTAACGGCGCGCGTCGATCTGCTGGATGATCTGAAGGCCGCGCTGGCAGGCTCCGGGATCGAGGCCGCGGCCGGCGATGCGGCCTTGTTGGAGGCGGCGGACCGACCGACCGACTGGGTGATGTCCGCCATCGTCGGCGCCGCCGGGTTGAAACCCGGTTTGCGGGCCCTGCGCCACGGTGGCACGCTGGCCCTGGCCAACAAGGAATCGCTGGTCTGCGCGGGCCCGTTGCTGCTGTCGGAGGCACGCCGGTACGGGGCCACCATCCTGCCGGTGGACAGCGAACATTCGGCCGTCTTTCAGGCGCTGGTCGGCGAAGACCCTGCTGCGGTCGAAAAGATCATCATTACCGGATCGGGCGGAGGACTGCGCGACTGGCCATTGGACCGGTTGACGCAAGCCACACCCGAAGATGCGGGCAGCCACCCCAATTGGGATATGGGCCAGCGGATCACCATCGACAGCGCGTCGATGTTCAACAAGGCGATGGAGCTGATTGAAACCAAAGAGTTCTTTGGCACCCCTCCGGGCGGCATCGACACCGTGATTCATCCCCAAAGCCTGATGCATGCGCTGGTGCAGTTCCGCGACGGCGCGCTGATGGCGCATCTGGGCGCGCCCGATATGCGCCATGCGATCGGCTACGCGCTACACTGGCCCGACCGGCGGGACCTGCCGGTGGACCGGCTGGACCTGACGACGATCGGGCAGCTCGATTTCCACGCACCCGATCCGGCGCGCTATCCGGCGCTCGCGCTCGCGCGGGCTGTCATGGCGGGGGGCGGATTGCGGGGGGCTGCGTTCAACGCGGCCAAGGAATACGCGCTCGACCTTTTCATCGCGCGCGAGATCCGGTTCACCGACATGGCGATCCACGTTGCCGAGACGCTGGAAACAATGGAAGCGCGCGGATGCCTTGATGCTGCCGCCTTGACCCTCGATATGGTGTTGGACACCGACCGAGAGGCGCGGGCGCTTACGCGCGCCGCTGCCTCCGCCTGAGCAGGAGCCCTCGACCCCATGGACGCAAGCCTCATCCCGCAATTCGGTGGACTGATCTGGACGCTGTTGGCCTTTGTCGTCGCGCTGTCGGTGATCGTCGCGATCCACGAATACGGGCATTACATCGTCGGACGCTGGTGCGGCATCAAGGCGGATGTCTTTTCCATTGGCTTCGGCCCGATTTTGGCGAGCCGCGTGGATAAACATGGCACACGCTGGCAGTTGGCGGCGCTGCCGCTGGGCGGCTACGTGAAGTTCCGGGGCGACGCCAATGCCGCCTCGGTCGGTGATGACGGCACCTTGTCAGAGATGACCGACGAGGAACGGGCCCAGACCATGACGGGGGCATCGCTTTGGCGGCGCGCGGCAACCGTGGCGGCAGGGCCGGTGTTCAACTTCATCCTGTCGATCCTCGTTTTTGCCGCCTTCGTCGGCATCGCAGGGCAGGCTGTCGAAGATCCGATTGTAGGCAAGATCAAGGAACTGCCTGCCGAGGTTCAGACCTTGGACGAGGGTGACAGGATCCTGTCGATCAACGGCACCGCCGTTGCGACCCTGCCGGATCTGACCAGCGCGGGCCGAGCCCTGACCGAGGCGGAAACAGCCACCTATGAGGTGGAGCGGGACGGCGTTCGCACCACGATTGAGGCCGCACTGCCCATGCCTGCGCGCATCGAGGTCGTGCAGCCCCGGTCCGCCGCGTGGGATATCGGGCTGGAGGCGGGCGACGTCATCCGCCGGGTCGATGGCACGCCGATCCATTCCTTCGGGGCGCTTCAGGCAATTGTGGCCGAAACCCAAGGCACGCCTTTGACCCTGGATGTCTGGCGCGCTGGCGAGATGCTGGAATTCACCCTGGTTCCCCGCAGCATGGATTTGCCGACGCCCGAAGGCGGCTTCGAGCAGCGCTGGCTGATCGGCATTACCGGCGGGTTGATGTTCGATCCCATGACCGAGCGCGCGGGGCCGATCAATGCGCTGTCCTATGGTGTCGATCAGACGATCTATATCGTCCGGCAGTCATTGTCGGCCCTGTCACACATCGTCACCGGTCAGATCAGCACCTGTAATTTGTCTGGTCCCATCGGCATTGCCGAAGTTTCGGGTGCCGCCGCAAGCCAGGGTTTCGATCAGTTCATCTGGTTCATTGCCGTCCTGTCAACCGCCGTGGGCCTGTTGAACCTGTTCCCGATCCCGGTCCTGGATGGCGGGCACCTTGTGTTTTTCGCCTACGAGGCCGTTTCCGGCACGCCGCCGTCCGATCGCGCGGTGCGGGTTCTGATGTCGGTGGGGGTGGCTTTGATGGGCGCGCTGATGATGTTCGCTTTGTTCAACGATATTTTTTGCCCCTGACCCGTACCCGGCGAATGGGTCCGGAATCGCCCCAGAGCTGCCCCATTCCTGCCGCAAACCGACGGCAGTTAAGGAGGACCAGCTTCCAGGGGAGTTTCCATGCATCAGGTAAGAAACGGATATCGCGGGCTTTCCATCTTCATGGGCCTGAACATCGACCGCTTCCTTTCGGTCTTTGCGATTCTACTGGCCGTCGTTCTGGCCGGCTGGGTTCAGTCGTTCTGACCCTCTGGCAACAGGTCCAGTTTGCAAGCAAAAGGCCGCCTTTCGGGCGGCCTCTGCGCTTTGACAAGCCCACCCCCCTCGGCTAGGGATTTGGCCAAGAAGATTGCAAGTGGGGCGGATGATTATGGACGAACGCGACGGGGCCAAGGGCTTGGCCGGTCGGGGGACGAAACCCCGCATGTTTGGACGTCTTCGCCTGACGGGAACCGCGTTGATGGGCGCGCTGCTGATCGCGGGCGCAGCCGAGGCACAGAGTTTCCGGTTCAGCACCTTCGAGGTGCAGGGAAACCAGCGTATCGAAACGGCCTCCATCCTTGCCAACCTCGGCGTCACCCCGGGCCAGCCCGTCAGCGCGGCGGCCATCAATGACGGGTTTCAGCGGCTTCAGGCCTCTGGCCTGTTCGAGCGGGTCGAGGTCATTCCACAAGGTGGCAAGTTGTTGGTCATCGTCGAGGAATATCCGACCATCAACCGCATCAGTTTCGAGGGGAACAAGCGGCTGGATGACGAGGCGCTTGAGGTCATTGTAAACAGCACACCGCGCCGCACCTACGCCCCTGCGCAGGCCGAACGCGATGCTGCGGCCATCGCCGAGGCCTATGCCCAGTCGGGTCGCCTGGCCGCGACCGTCACGCCCAAGATCATCGAGCGTAGCAACAACCGTGTCGACCTGGTTTTTGAGGTCGCCGAGGGCCGCGTGTCAGAGGTGGAGCGTCTGAGCTTTACCGGTAACCGGGCGTTTTCGGATCGGCGTCTGCGCCGGGTGCTGGAAACCTCGCAGGCCGGGATTTTCCGCCGCCTGATCCAGTCCGACACCTTCATCGCCGATCGTATCGCATTCGATGAGCAGCTGTTGCGCGATTTCTACCTGTCGCGCGGCTATGCAGATTTTCAGATCCTGTCGTCCACGCCGGAACTCGCGCCATCACGCGACGCTTTCTTTGTCACCTTTCAGGTGCAGGAGGGTCAGCAGTTCCGCTTTGGCGAGGTGTCGGCTGTTTCATCCTTGGGCGATGTCGATCCCGCCCTTTACCAGTCCGAAATCCGTGTCCGGTCCGGCGATGTTTTCTCGCCGCAGGCATTGGAACGCACAATCGAGCGGCTGGAATTGCTGGCCACACGCGAAGGGCTCAGCTTTATCCGCGTGGTCCCGCAAATTCGCCGCAATGACGCGGATCTGACGCTGGACGTTGATTTCGTGATCGAACGCGGCCCGCGTCAGTTCGTGGAGCGCATCGATATCGAAGGCAACGCAACGACGCTCGACCGCGTCATTCGGCGGCAGTTCAACACGGTCGAAGGCGACCCGTTCAACCCCCGCGAGATTCGTGCCGCAGCCGAACGTATCCGAAGGCTTGGCTATTTCTCCGAGGCCGAAGTGACGGCCCGCGAAGGCACGGCGTCGGATCGCGTCATCGTCGATGTGGACGTCGAGGAAGAACCGACCGGTTCGCTGGGCTTCGGCCTGAACTACTCGGTCGAACGCGGTGCCGGTGTTTCTGTCACCTTCGCAGAAACGAACTTCCTCGGACGGGGTCAGATCGTCGACCTGCGGCTTGATACCGGGTCCGAGGACACCAGTTCCGGCCTGACCTTTGTCGAGCCGTTCTTTCTGAACCGCGACCTGGAACTGTCGTTGGGCGTCTCATATCAAGAGACGTCCGAAGACACGCAGACCTTCGATACGCGCACCATCGGGTTCCGCACCGGGATCGAATTCCCGATCAGTGAGTTCGGGCGGCTGGAGCTGTTCTACAGCATATCCGACGACAAGTTGACGCCTCGGAATGTTGCGAACCTGTCGCAGATCCTGCTGAATGATCGCGGCAGCAACACGACATCTTCGGTGGGCTACAGCTATAGCTACAACACCATCGGGCGCGGGCTGGATCCGACGCGAGGGGTGCGGCTTCGCTTTGGTCAGCAGTTCGCAGGCGTGGGCGGCGATACGGAATTCGTGCGCACGACCTTCCTTGCGCAGGGCCAGCGGACCGTCAGCAACGAAGAAGTCACCTTGAGCGCGGCGCTTGAGGGCGGCATCCTGACCTCGCTTGGGGGGACCAACTCGCTTGTCGCGAACCGTTTCCGCAACCGACAGTCCATCATTCGCGGCTTTGAATCCGGTGGGATCGGTCCGCGCGACCTGAACGCCGACAACGACTCGCTGGGCGGCAACCGCTATATCGCGGCGCGGTTCGAGGCGCAGTTCCCCATCGGCATCTTGCCCGACGAATACGGCATCTCTGGTGCTGCGTTCCTTGACGTGGGGTCCGTCTGGGGGCTGGACGACGCCAATGGCGGCACCGCCGGGGCGAACCCGGTGGATGACGGCTTTTTCCTGAACTCCGCGGTGGGCGTCGGCCTTTTGTGGGACACGCAGATCGGACCGCTGCGGTTCAACTTTACCCGCGCGATCAACAAGCGGACCTATGATCGCGAACAGAACTTCGACCTGACGATCCAGACGCGGTTCTGATGCGCGCAGCCCTTCTGGCCTGTGTCGTGGCGCTGTGCTGTGCCACGTCCCTTTCGGCGCAATCCGGGGGGCAGGTCCTGACGACTGGCGTGCCGCAGTCCGCGGTCGTGGTTCTTGATCGCGATGCGCTGTTCGTCGGCAGCCTGTTTGGCCAACGCGTCGCACGCGACATCGAGGCGGAATCGCGCGCCCTGGCGGCCGAGAACCGGCAGATCGAACAAGACCTGGAACAAGAGGAACGCGCCCTGACCGAGCAGCGCGAGGGGATGGTGACGGACGAATTTCGGCCGCTTGCAACCGCCTTCGACAATCGGGTCGTGGACATCCGCCGCACTCAGGACGCCAAGGCGCGGGCCATTCAGCAGCAATCGGAACGCGCGCAGGCGCTGTTCTTTGAACAGGCAAATCCCGTTCTTGTGCAATTGGCGCAAGAAACGGGGGCGCTGGTGATCCTGGACCGGCGCAACGTGATTGCCTCGGCGGACCAAGTGGATATCACGCTTTTGGCGCGGGACCGGATCGATGCCGCCCTGGGCGAGGGAGAGGGGCTGTCAGGCCCCGCACCGACGCAACGCCCCGACGCCCCCATACCGGCAGGCGACTGATACAGCAGGCCACCGACAGCTGTCAGGGACAGGCCGCTTGCACCGGTCGCCGCTCGCGCGGTAAGTCCGGCGGGATGTGACGTAAGGGGACTGACATGACGGACGACGCGATCCAGACCGAAGCCGATATTCACCTGATCCAGCGGATCATCCCGCACCGCTATCCGTTCCTTCTGGTGGATAAAGTTCGCGACATCGTGCCGAATGCGTCGGCCACGGGGATCAAGAACGTCACCTTTAACGAGCCGCATTTCCAGGGCCATTTTCCGGGTGCCCCCATCATGCCCGGCGTCACCATCATCGAGGCGATGGCCCAGACCGCCGCCGTGATGGTCGGGGTCAGCAACGATCTGGCCGACAAGGATTTCCTCGTCTATTTCATGGGTATCGACGCGGCCAAGTTCCGCCGCAAGGTGGTGCCTGGCGATGTTCTGGAACTGCGCGTTACCGTGACGCGGGGCAAGCCCGGCGGCAAGGTCTGGCGTTTCCACGGCGAGGCGACGGTCGAGGGTGAGATGGCCGCAGAGGCCGACTTTACCGCCATGATGGACATGCCAAAGTGAGCATCGACCCCGCCGCCCGCATCCATCCGTCTGCGATCATCGAACCCGGCGCCACCATCGGGGCCGGGGCCTCGGTCGGGCCGTTTACGATCATCGGTCCCGAAGTCACGCTGGGCGCGGGGGTCGAGGTCAAATCCCATTGCGTCGTGACCGGCTGGACGGACGTCGGCGAGGGGACGGTGATCTTTCCGTTTTCGTCCATTGGCGAGGTACCGCAAGATCTGAAGTTCGCGGGCGAACGCACCCGCCTGCGCATTGGCAAACGCAACCGCATCCGCGAACACGTGACGATGAATACCGGTACGGAACAAGGTGGCAGCGAAACGGTCGTGGGGGATGACGGGCTTTTCATGGCCGGTTGTCATATCGCCCATGATTGCCGGATCGGAGACCGCGTGATCGTGGTCAACAGCTCTGCCGTGGCCGGACATTGCCAGATCGAGGACGACGTGATCGTCGGCGGGCTTTCGGGTATTCACCAATGGGTGCGGATCGGGCGCGGCGCGATCATCGGCGCGTTGTCGATGGTAACGAACGATGTTGTCCCCTACGGCCTTGTCGCCGGACCGCGCGCCGAACTGGACGGGCTGAACCTGGTCGGGCTGAAACGCAAGGGCGTGGCGCGGGCGGACATTCAGGCGCTGCGCGTGGCGCTGCTGACGCTCAAGCAGGGGGAGGGCACCTTTCTGGAGCGGGCCCACCGCCTGGGCGAAGAAACCCAAAGCGACTACGTTCAACGCATGGTCGCCTTTATCACCGGGGCCTCTGATCGGTCCTTTCTGGTTCCCAAATGACCACTGCGCTGATCGCCGGGCAGGGGGCGTTGCCTGCGATCGTGGCCCGGGCGTTGGATCAGGCCGGGGCCGACTGGGTCGCGCACCATCTGGACGGCTTCGCGCCCGATGACGTGCCGCAGGCGGTGCCGTTTCGGATCGAACACCTCGGCTCTCTGATCCAGACGCTGGTCGGGGGCGGTGTCACACGGGTCTGTTTCGCGGGCGCGATTGCGCGTCCACCGATTGATCCCTCGGCGCTGGACGCGGCCACCCTACCGTTGGTTCCGCGTTTGATGCAGGCGATACAGGCAGGCGACGACGGGGCGCTGCGCGCGGTCGTCGCCCTGTTCGAAGAGGCCGGCATGTCCGTCGTGGGCGCCGCTGACCTGGCCCCCGCCTTGCTGGATCTGCCAGAGGTCGGCACACCTTCGCGCCTTGATCAGACAGACATCGCGCGCGCGGCCCAGGTACACGGCGCGCTTGCCTCGGTCGATGTGGGGCAGGGCTGTGTCGTCGCCGCTGGTCAGGTTCTGGCGGTCGAGACGTTGCCGGGCACCGATTGGATGCTCGATACCCTGGCCGCAGGGTTTCCGGCACGTCCTGACGGAGGTGTGTTTTTCAAGGCGTCCAAGCCGGGCCAGGATCGCCGCGTCGACCTGCCTGCGATCGGCCCCGCCACGGTACGGCGCGCGGCGGCGGCAGGGTTGTCGGGGCTGGCGCTGGAACGGGGTGGCGTCATGGTGCTGGACCCTGCGGGCGTGGCGCAGGCTCTTGCCGACACGGGCCTGTTCCTGACGGCCTGGGACCGCTGATGCGCGTCTTCCTCATCGCCGGAGAGCCGTCCGGCGACAAGCTGGGCGCGGCGCTGATGCGCGGGTTACGCGGCCTTGTCCCAGAGGTCGAATTCCATGGCGTCGGGGGGCCGGACATGACCGCCGCGGGCCTCAGCAGCTTGTTTCCCATGTCAGATCTATCGGTCATGGGCCTGGCCGAGGTGCTGCCGCGCCTGCGTCACCTGTTCCGTCGGCGCGACGAGGCGGTGTCCGAGATCGCGCGCCTGGCCCCGGACGTGTTGATCACCATCGACAGCCCGGATTTCTGCCTGCGCGTCGCGGCCAAGGCCAAGCGGGCGCGTCCGGACCTGCGCACCGTTCATTACGTCGCGCCTTCGGTCTGGGCGTGGCGTCCGGCGCGGGCCGACAAGATGGCGCGCAGTATCGACCACGTCCTGGCCCTGTTGCCGTTCGAGCCGCCCTATATGCGCGCCGCCGGGATGACCTGCGATTTCGTAGGTCACCCGGTCGTCGCAGAACAATTGGCGACCCCCACCGACGCGGGCCGTTTTCGTGATCGCCATGATATCACCGGTCCGCTGGCGCTGGTCCTTCCGGGGTCGCGCCGGGGAGAGGTGGATCGCCTGGCCCCGATCTTTGGCGCGGCCTTGGCCAAGATGCCGAAAGATGCGCGCGTAGTGGTTCCAGCCGTGCCACATCTGGCGGACACGGTTCGATCGGCGGTCAGGACCTGGCCCGGCCAGCCGTTGGTCGTCACCGACCCGGCCGAGAAGCGCGCCGCCTTTGCCGCAGCCACGGCCGCGCTCGCCGCCTCTGGCACCGTCAGTCTGGAGCTGGCGGCCAACGGCGTGCCGATGGTCATCGCCTACGACATGAACTGGTTTTCCCGTCAGGTGATCGCGCGCATGCTCAAGGTCGACACCGTGACCCTTGTGAACCTGGTCAGCGAAACCCGCGCCGTGCCGGAGTTCCTGGGCGAGGCCTGCAAACCGGAAACCGTCGGCCGCGCCTTTGCCAACCTGTTGCTGGTCCCGTCCGAGAGGCACCGCCAGCAGGAGGCGTTGGACCGGACCATGGACCGGTTGGGACGGGGCGGCGAGGCGCCGGGATTACGCGCAGCGCGGTCGGTCCTGGCCGTGCTTGGAAAATCACCGGCGGAATGACTTGCGGGCCTCGGGGTTCCCGGCTATCCCGGCGCTCAGGCACCCATAGCTCAGCTGGATAGAGCGCTGCCCTCCGAAGGCTGATGTCAAGGGTCCGTTGTGTGAAGATGAGTGAAAATAAACGTTTCAGATCAGTGGTTTGCGGGGCTGCCGATCTTTGCTTTAATCCCGCGGAAAATTGAAGTAAGCACTGCGTAAGCAGTTTGCACCCATAGCTCAGCTGGATAGAGTGTCGCCCTCCGAAGGCGAAGGTCGTAGGTTCGAATCCTACTGGGTGCGCCACTTCCCCCCAAATCTCGCGTTTTTCTGCCCTGCGACGGTGCCGCTGGCCCCTGCTTTTCGACGTCTTGAGAGTCAGAGGCGGGCAGGGAGGGTCGTGACGGGTTGAAGGCTGGAGGAGAGGCCTCCAGCGCCCGTCGCGGAGGTTTTCCCATGAATACCGAGATTATCGATGCCGGGCGTGACATCAGCGGCGGCTACAAGGTGGATGTGTCGCGCGGCACGAATGTGGACCGCGTGTCGTCCGAATGGTTCTCGCGGCCGGATGACGAGCGGTTCCTGTCGCTCGACGATCTCTTCGTCTCCGTCAAGGGCCGGGCGGAGCGGAGCCGGACGCGGACGGTTGAAAGTGCCGCGATCCGGGTCGAGGCGCATCGCGACAACCCGGAGACGCTGGGGCTGGTCCTGCCCGGTGCGGATGAACCCATCGCACCGACGCATTGGTCCTTTGGCCAGATCTCGAGCCTCGTCGGTGCGCCCGCCGCCTATCTGCGGCAGCTGCCGGCGCCGCTGGCGGGCATCAACCTGCAATACGGACTAACGAACCACCGGGCCGAGCAAATCAAGACAATGGAGGTCGCGAACGGTCGCACCGAACTGCGCGCCGTGACAGGCCCCGACTATGGCCGCATCTACGACCACGAACTGGTCTCCGCCGTGCAGCGCATCGCGGGCAACGGCACCGGCGACACGCGCTGGAAGGTGCCGGGTGTGCTCGACTGGTCGACCGGCATCTACAACCCGCGCGTGGACGTGACGAAGGAGACGACGACGCTCTACGCCTCGGACCGCGACGTGTTCCTGTTCCTCGTCGACGACCTCAACCCGATCGAGGCAGGGCTGCTGCCCGACGGCTCGCCCGACCTCTATTTCCGGGGATTCTACTGCTGGAATTCCGAGGTGGGGGCCAAGACGCTCGGCATCGCCAGCTTCTACCTGCGCGCGGTTTGCCAGAACCGCAACCTCTGGGGCGTCGAGGACTTCCAGGAGATCACAATCCGGCACTCGAAATACGCCGCCTCCCGCTTTGCCCACGAGGCCGCCCCGGCGCTCAGCCGTTTCGCCGAGTCCTCGCCCGCGCCCTTCATCGATGGCATCCGTGCCGCGCGCGAGAAGATCGTCGCGCGGTCGGACGAGGACCGTAGGGATTTCCTGCGCAAGCGCGGATTTTCGAAAGCGGAGACGGGGCGGATCGTCGAGACGGTTCTGGCAGAGGAAGGCCGCCCGCCCGAGAGCGTCTTCGACTTCGTACAGGGGATTACGGCCGTCGCCCGTTCCAAGCCGCAGCAGGATGCGCGGCTGGTTATGGAGGGGAAGGCAAAGGCGTTGTTGGAAAGGGTGGTATAGTTAGTCTTATCGGGTGACGACCAGTTCAGGTCGTCACTCAGCCCCGACAAACGACTCAGCCCAAATGAACGCCCGCCGGGCGCCCCCATCACACATCGTATTTCCAAGGAGTCATCTATCAATTTCCTGAGTCAAAACGATGATCATTGCTGACACTCCTGCGCCTAGGTTTCATTCGGCAGCATTGCCACTGAGATCCTGCTGCCTAATGAGGTCGGCTGCGATGATTTTCGCGTCGATATCTGAGCCCAGAGCTTTTACAGCTGTCTTGGCGTCCTTCGCAAACGTTAGGTCAGTGACGATTTTTTCGTTGCGCAGGCGAACAGCCGGGTATGTGTCGCGATACTTCTGATCGGTTTTGCCATCCCGGTGGACCAAGATGTGACGAGCGTCGAGATATGGCATCGCGGCGTCCAAGAGCGCATTGTCGACGTTCAACCCTAGCCGACGGCTGGCCTTCCTGATCAATTCGCGCGTATTTCTTTCATTCTCCAGCTTTCTGAATATCTCGCCGGAGATGTGACTGACAACTTGATCCCAAGTGCCATAGGAGAGAATGTCTCGTGCTTGGATCTCGATCTTCACGTCGCCGACAAATTGAGCCGGATTAATTCCCTTTATGGCTGCTTTCGTCATGACCTCTGAGATGTATTCAGAAAAGTCTTCAAACAGATCTTTGATATAGGCGGCGGCCACGGTGCTCTTGAGGTGGTTACCGGTAGTGTTTCGGGATGCTCGTGTATTCGGCCTCCCCGCCAAAACTGGGTGAGATTCAGCAGTCGCACTCAAAGCAACCGCGATGTTCTCGTCCGAGTTCGGCCCATTAAGGTATGATTTCACCAACAAGTCACACAGTTCAATGTCGCTGTCATAGTATCCAATCCGTTGGATAAATCTCTGAAAAGCTTTTGTTTTCATGGCAAACCTTACCGCTTAAATTTGCTCGCACTATAGCGAAATCGATCGCAGGAACTACACCCGAAACGGGTGCCCATGGACGAAATTCCCCATGAAGCAAAAGTCATTCCATGGTGTTGCCACCGGGATCGCCCATAGAGTGAGAGGTGGGTCGGGTTTTCCGTGACGGGTTTGGAGGTCGGGAGAGAGGCTCCCGGCTGGCCCGTCGCGGAGATATCCCGATGACCAAGCAACAGAAGATCACCCTCAGCGCCTCGCGCGACATTCCCTTCAACAAGCTGATGCTCAGCCAGTCGAACGTGCGCCACGTCAAGGCCGGCGTGTCGATCGAGGAACTGGCCGAGGACATCGCGCGGCGGACGCTGCTCAGCTCCATCACCGTGCGACCGGTGCTGGACGACAGCGGCGCCGAGACCGGCATATACACGATCCCCGCTGGCGGGCGGCGGTTCCGGGCGCTGGAACTGCTCGTGAAGCAGAAGCGCATGAACAAGACAGCACTTGTGCCCTGCATCGTGCGCACCGACGGGCTCGCCGAGGAGGACAGCCTCGCCGAGAACGTCCAACGCGCACCGCTGCATCCGCTCGACCAGTTCCGCGCCTTCCAGGCGATGCGCGAGAAAGGCCGCACCGAGGAGGAGATCGCGGCGGCCTTCTTCGTCTCGGCCAGCGTGGTCAAGCAGCGGCTGAAGCTCGCCGCCGTCGCGCCCTCGCTGCTCGACGCCTATGCCGAGGAGGAAATGACGCTCGACCAGCTGATGGCCTTCACCGTCAACCCCGATCACGCGCGGCAGGAACAGGTCTGGGACGCGCTGCAACGGCACTATTCGCGGCAGCCCTACGAGATCCGCCGCATGCTGACTGTGGGCGCGGTGCGGGCCTCGGAAAAGCGGGCGCAGTTCGTCGGGCTCGACGATTACGTCGAGGCCGGGGGTGAAATCCTGCGCGACCTGTTCCAGCAGGATGACGGCGGCTGGTTGCAGGACGCCAGCCTGCTTGACGTGATGGTGCGCGAGAAACTGGCCGAAGAGGCCGAGGCGGTCCGCGCCGAGGGCTGGAAGTGGGTCGAGGTCGATACCGAATTCCCCTATGGCCACACCTTCGGGATGCGCCGGGTCCATGGCGAGGCGGTACCGATGAGCGACGAGGAGGAGGCCCGCTACCAGGCGCTGAAGACCGAATACGATGCGCTCGAGGCCGAGCATGCGGAGGCCGACGAGTTGCCCGACGACGTCGATACCCGATTGGGCGAGATCGAGGAGGCGATGGAGGCACTCGAGGCGCGTCCGATCCAGTATGAGGCCGACGACCTCGCGCTGGCCGGGGCCTTCGTCAGCATCGACAGCTCCGGGCGGCTGCGCGTCGAGCGGGGCTACGTGCGGCCCGAGGATGAGCCTGTGGAAGAGGTGGAGGACTCCGGCGAGACCGCACCGGAAGCGGCACCGGTCGAGAACACCGACGACACCATCACGTCCAGCACGGACGAGGAGGAAGAGGATGACGGCCTGAAACCGCTCTCCGACCGTCTCGTCATGGAACTGACAGCCCATCGCACCCTGGCATTGCGCAATGCGCTGGCCCAGGACCCGCAGGTCGCCTTCCTCGCGGCGCTGCACGCGATGGTCCTGCGGCTCTTCTACCGCTACGCCGTCGACAGCTGCGTCGAGATCGAACCGCGCAACGCCGCCTTCGGATCGCAGGTGCCGGGCCTCGGCGACACGGCCTACGCACAGGCCATCGATCAGCGCCACGAGACCTGGGCACGCAACTTGCCGAAGGCGCCCGAGGGCCTCTGGGAGGCGTTGACCGAGTTCGACAGCTGCAGCCGCGAGACACTGTTCGCCCACTGCGTCGCGATGAGCGTGAATGCCGTCCACGACCCCTACCAGCGCCGCCCGCGCGCCATTGCGCATGCGGATGTGCTGGCCGGGACCGTCGGGCTCGACATGGCCAAGGCGGGCTGGACGGCCACGGGTGACAGCTACCTCGGCCGCGTGACCAAGGCGCGCATCCTGGAGGCCGTGTGCGAGGCGAAAGGCGAAGACGCCGCTGACCGGATCGCGGGGCTGAAGAAGGCCGAAATGGTGACCGCCGCCGAGGACCTGCTCGTCGGTACCGGCTGGCTGCCGGACCCGCTGCGCACGCCGCCGCTGCCGGAAGAGGACGCACCGGAGATCGAGCTGATCGACAACACCGATGGAGGGCCTTCGGACGACGATCCCGACAGCGGCGAAGCGCAATCGGCGGAAGACGGCGGCGAACCGGCTGTCGGAGATTCTGACCCCTCGGGCGAAGATGATCCCGTTGCCGGTGACGCCTTCGTCCGGACCGCCGCTGAGTGACCTTCGAGCAGCACGGGACCTTCCACCCAGGTTCCTAACACAGGGGCCCGTCAGTCATGGCGGGCCCCTGATTTCATCCAAGCCTGATGGAGGTTGCCATGACAAGTTCTGCAGCTGAGCTCTCATGCCAACTTGCCAAGAACGCCGAGGCTGTGTGCCGATACTATCTGTCGAATGGACGGAAGCGGGGTCACTACTGGCTGGTGGGCGACGTTCAGAACACCCCGGGCCGATCCATGTTCGTCCGACTGTCCGGGCCAGCCTCCGGCATTCGAGCCGCCGGAAAATGGACTGATGCGGCCACGGGACAGCATGGCGACTTGCTCGATGTCATCCGCGAAAGCCGCGGCTTGGTCGACTTCAAGGATGTTGCCGATGAGGCCCGACGCTTCTTGAGCCTGCCCTTACCTGATCCACCCCGACAGCATTCTCCACATTCACAGCCACCAGCTGCCACCGGTTCCCAGGAAGCGGCGCGACGCCTGTTCGCAATGGCCGTGCCCATCCGTGGAACTCCGGTGGAAACCTATCTCCGCGGACGCGGCATCGGATCGGCCGACCAAATGCCAAGCCTGCGGTTCCATCCCGCCTGCTACTATCGGCCCGAGGGTGGCGGGTCGGTTGCGCGGCTTCCGGCCATGCTGGCCGCCATCACCGATCTCGAGGGCCGCCTGACCGGGACCCACCGCACCTGGCTGCGCACCGACGGAAGCGCCAAGGCCGATATCGACACACCGCGGCGCGCGATGGGGGCTTTGCTCGGGAACGGGGTGCGGTTCGGTGCGCCTAGTGACGTGCTCGTCGCGGGTGAGGGGATCGAGACGGTTCTTTCCGTGCGCTTGGCCTTGCCCGAAATGCCGGCCCTCGCGGCGCTGTCATCGGGGCACCTGGCCGCCATCCAGTTTCCCGCTGGCTTGCGGCGGCTCTACGTGTTGCGCGACCGTGATCCCGCAGGCGCGGCGGCGAGGGATCGACTTGAGGCATGCGCAACCGCGGCCGGGATCGAGACGCTGACCCTCACGCCGCGACTGGGCGACTTCAACGATGATCTGCGCGGCTATGGGCTGGCGGCCTTGCAAGCGCGGTTGCGGCTTCATCTCCAAGCCGAGGACACCGCGCGGTTCGTGCCGGTGTGACAGGGCGGCAATCCTGCTGGCGCTGCACAGCTCACTGTATCGCTTTCGGACGGGTATGCCGCGTAGGTCCCGACCACGGGACAGGCCTGCGCGCACGGCCTTCTCAGAGGGCAGGGGGCCCACAAGCGGCACGGCCCGGCAATGGCCGCGCTCCGGCTATTTTCCGCCGCGCCCAATGGGGCGCTTTGCATCGCGAGGCAAAATAGCCGGGCTTGGCCATCAAGGCCCTCGCGAAGGGCTCGGGCTGCCCGACCGTCCCGCCCGTGGGCGCGTTCCTGCCACGAAGGCCGCGTGTGGCGCGCGGCTCCCCCGAGGAAGGAACCCGCAGATGACCCTCGATCCCGAAACCGATGCCCACGAGCCGCATCACAGCACGTCCTCGACCGCCCATGTCCTGACCGAACTCCAGCTCTACGGTTGGCGCCCCTACGAGGATGAACCCGATCCGCGCCCCTTGCCCGAGGGCAGCCAGATCGCCGGGGCCGTCGCCGATATCATCGACGCCCTTGTCGCGACGTTTGGTGACACGCGGCTCGAACCCGACCTCGACGAACTGCTCTGGGGCGCAGTCAACCTCTTCCATCGCGCGCTGGCGCGGGCTGAGCGGCAGCTCGACGACAACGAACAGGCGCAGCGCCGCCTGCAGCGGGAACAGGATGGTTCCGAGGTCAAATCCCTCGAACTCGAACGCCTCGTGGCCGAGGGGCAGAGCATGGTCGAACGGCGCACAGCGCTGGAACTCTTCCGTGACCTCGCCGCCGAAGGCTTCGAACATCACCTCGGCAAGCCCTGGCACCCCCGGACCGGCTCGCGCGTCAGCCATCGCAACCTGACCGCCGCGATGATCGATAGCAGGGATTTCATCGCCGCCCGTCGCCGGGCCGAGACGCAACTGCTTCTGCCCGAAGGTCCCAAGGTGGCCGTGACCGGCGGGGCGGATTTCAACGATCACCGGTTGATCTGGGCGCGGCTGGACCGCGTCCATGCCAAGCACCCGGATATGGTGCTGCTGCACGGCGGTTCACCCAAGGGCGCGGAGCTCATCGCATCCCGCTGGGCCGATCACCACAAGGTGCCCCAGGTCGCCTTCCGGCCCGACTGGACCAAGCACGGCCGCTCGGCCCCGTTCAAGCGCAACGACGCGATGCTGGATGTCCTGCCAATTGGGGTGCTGGTTTTTCCCGGCACCGGGATCCAGGAGAACCTCGCAGACAAGGCACGCAAGCTGGGTATCCCCGTGGTGAAGCATGAAGGCGGCGCGTGAGAGCCGCCTTTTGCTCGATAGTTGCATCCTGGTACTATCGCGTCAAATCGGACATTCACGCGCATAGCAACAGACATCCGGGCCAAGCTCTTGAAAACTCTTAGGTCTGATCTTCTCCTGTGAGCTTTAATGGGGGACGCTGGTACGGCATCAACCCGTCCTCTTCGTAGGCAGCGATCATTCGGCGGCGGTGTTGTTCGTTGTCCGCGATCATCTTCTGAGCTACCTGCTCCATCTCAGGAGTCAGTTCCGTCGCCATTATCTGACGATATTGCTCCTCCACCTGCTGACCGACTCCATCGAAAGAAAAGTCGCTGTGGTACCCCTTCTTGAAAACATAGTTCAGAAGCCGCCCCGATGCGGGCGGGAGACGCTTTCCAGAGAGATGCTGCCGAAACAACCATAAGATCAGATCGGCGACCTGGATTCCGGCGCTGTTGTCCGAAGCGGAAACCTCAAAGGTAGACCCCGCCACCTTCTGAAACACAATGGTTTCGCCCGGTCGATGGATGGGCTCATCGGAAGCGTTAGAGAACATCTCATGCCACTCAGCGAGCGACCCCTCGAACTGAGACTGTCGGTCATGGACAATTTTCTTTAAGGGCCGATGCCAACGTTTCGAGAAACCCTCCAGGCCATCGAGAAGGTTTGCGAAAGCAACCATGTTAGGCATGTGGCCATTCTTGGCCTGTCGTCCCGCAATGAAGATGTCGAGTGCCTCTGGATGATCGCGAGACCATGATAGCGTCTCGGTTACGACTTCACGTGAGCGCGCATCTGCCAAAGTCGGCACCTGCGCCAAAAGAGCTTCGCAGATACCGGGAATCTTCTGGCGGGCAGACTTTTCGTTCCGCGCCATTAGCATATCCCAGAAGTCGCGAGCAATCTGCTCAGTGATCAAGGTCGCAACCTTGAAGCAAAGGATCATCTTCAAAGGTTTAATGTTATATGCAGACCACGAAGCAGCCGGATTCTCTCCTGAATCGAAGAAAATATCGTAGACCTTGGTTGCCAGTAGGTATCGCTTCTCTACACGAGAAACAAAAAAGCGGGCATCGATCTTCTTAAGTAGGCTCAAGATGTCGCCCGCTGCGTTCTCGACTGGCCCCATTCCCACCACGGAGGCATGCAGGGCCGGGACGCCCGCTCGGATGGAAATCGACTGGAGCGTCTTTCCATGCAGAACGTCGAAATTTGTCTTTGTGATCAATGCACCGGTGAAAAAGTCAGGCTGATCCGGGTCAAAAATGTTTTTGCCGGTGTTGCCGGTTTCATCCACGTAGGCGAACATTTTCTGGGTCCCAGTTGCGTCTTAGAAAGATATGGCTCCTTTGTTGATGCCAGGCAACGTGAACGGGACCGCATGTGAATCTGCAGTTGAGACGCGGGCCCGCTTTCGACCTTGTCCTTGGAGTCATTCGCGTCTGCCGCGAACGGCGGCGAAGTCGGCAGTCCCGTCTTTTGATGGATCTTGCGCGAAGGTCCGCTGTCATGCTTCTCCCGGCTTGGGAAAACTGTGATCTTGAGGCATAGTCCATCCAGCAGAACCGGCGAAGCAGCATAGTCGCAGGCGGTGCGCACATTCGGGCAGCCTGTCGTGAACCCTTCAATCACCGACTAATGGAGGCGTCCATGTCGCTTGTTCTTCTTGCCATCTCACTGTCCATAGCTCTTGGCGTGCTTGCCTTCCGCTTTGCGGTCTTCGCACTGCCGGTCATGGCCGGGATCGCCGCGTTCCTCCAGGTTCATGAGGGCGGTTCCGGTTTCGGCCTTTCTGTCCTCGCCGGGCTGGCGGGGGCCGCGGCGTCCGTCGCATTCGTAATCGCCATTCTTGGTTTCGCTCGAAACCCCTTCCTGCGGCTCGGTGCGCTCGGCCTCTTTGCGGTTCCCGCCGCCGTGGCGGGCTACGCGCTGGCCCATGGCGTCGCGAAACATGCGCTGGAGCCGGGTGTCATGCTAACGCTTCTCTGCGGCGGCTGCGGCGCGGTCGTGGCGGTTGCGGCGATGATCAATCTCAATGCTTTGGGGCAGGGGCTTCTCGACTCGTAGACCTTTGTTGCCGTCGAACCTTGTCGCTTCGTCGCAGGGGCGGTTCTGACCTGTGCTGCAACGGTCCTTGGGTGCTCGAGGGCCGGGGCCCAGAAACATCCCACTCTCGTGGCAGGGCCTCTGACCCGTCGAACCCTTGCATCAGGTGATGCTGCGAACGGTGCCGGATGCGCTTGGGTCTGCCCCCGGTCTCTGGACTTCGGATACGGGCAGTGGTGGCAGGTATCGGGGTATGTGAGAGGTTCATCGCCTTTGGATGCGCGATCTGGTGTCTGTGTTTGCCCCGAACTGGAATGATGGTCTTGCACGAGGTCTCCGCACCCGCTTCCCCGAGCAGACCTGTCCCTCCTCCTGATTGATCCCCTAAGCCCGTCCGTCCGAGGCCGGCAACCCCGCGCGGCTGGACCCGTGTTGGCGTGTGCCACGCCTGCCCGCGCCACCGTCCCGCCTCGGGGGTCAAGCGGACGCCCGGGGGCGTCCGTGCAAGCCACGTCCAGCGGTCTTTGACGGGCCTCATCGGAGGGACGGTCCCTCCGGATGAAGCAACGGAGACATACCATGCAGAACATCGTCATCCTCGCCGGCAACATCGGTCAGACCCCCGAGACCCGCACCACCCAGGGCGGCACCTCGATCACCTCCTTCACCCTTGCCACCTCCCGCCCGCGCTATTCCGAAGGCCGGGTCGTCCGCGACGAGAACGGCTACCGCGTCCAGGACACCGAATGGCACCGCATCACCTGCTTCAACGGCCTCGGCAAGACGGTCCAGCAGTATTGCGAGAAGGGGATGAAGCTCCTGGTTCGCGGCCGCATCCACTACACCAAGTGGACCGATGCCGCTGGGGTGGACCGCTACGGCTGCGAGATCATCGCCGAGACGGTCGACTTCCTGACCAAGGCCAAGCAGGCCGAGGACGAGGATCCCACCTTCATCGACGATGAGGACGACCAGTCCTGACACACCAACGAAACCCGGCGGCGCGAGCCGCCGGGTTTCTCCGATGGCCCTGTCCGACCCGGATCACATTTCGTATCATTCGGCGACATCCCGCCGCGCGCAGCGGCCGGATAGGCAGTGAGTCGCGCCTCGGTCGGCTCCCACGCGATCCGGCGCCCGCAACGGCAGCTGACCGCGATGATCACTGGCAAGCCCCGGGAAATGCGACTAAAATAGTCGTAGTTCTGGCATGTGTGAATGGCCGGGTGGGAGGTGATCATCATGATCACCGCCCGACAATCACGGGCCGCGCGCGCATTGCTGGGATGGACGCAGCAGGAGCTAGCCGATAAGGCCCTGGTATCACTGACCGCACTGAAGAGGCTCGAATCCGAGAAGGATCTTCGTGTCTATGAGTCGACCGAGGATCAGGTGCGCCGGGTGTTCGAGGATGCAGGCATCACCTTTCTGCGTTCGGATAAGGGTGAAGGCGTCTTGATCGACTTGAACAAGGCGGAAAAGGCCAAGTGATCGTAGCCGGTTGACGTGGGTTTCGGTGGCGCGCCTGTACCAAAAGGCAACTTCGGGAGGGGGGTCGTTTCTGCGATCCTGTAGGGACATGGCACAGGGCGAGACGACATTTCTGGATGCGCCACCGGACAGCGACACGCTGACCGAGTATGACCGATCACACATGGTCCTATACCTCCGCCTGTTCGATGCTGCCGAGGAAGGTGCTGATTGGCGGGAAGTAGTCGAAGTCCTGTTCGGCCTTGATCCGAAAGCGGAACCCCAGCGCTGCAGGGGCGTCTATGATAGTCACCTTGCCCGAGCGCGCTGGATGACCGAACACGGCTATCGTGAACTGCTCAAGAGCGGTGGTGACGGCCCGAACGGCTGACTCACGCCGAAACCCGCCGATACCGGCTGGGCCAGACTCCTGAAAATCAATCAATACGTGTATAGTTTCCAGCGTTTCAAAAATGTTGGCGAACGGGATTTGTCATGCCGTCGGATCGGTCCGGCTGGCGTTCCACGGCCGATTACGACTACGTCGAGCGCCTTGGCGCATCTGATCTGGCATGGGAATGGCTGCGCCGAAACAAGCACTACGCAAGAGACTACGCGACCCTTTCCAAGGCCGCACCGGACGACGCGTCTCTGAGGCAAGCGCTCCTCGACAAATGGGGGTTACGATTTCGCGGCAGATCCAAAGCTCCCAGCTCCAAAAGCCTGCGCGCTCTGGGAACCCCAGATCGATCCCTCGGTGGTCCTGCTGCAAAAGGTCCCGGAGGTCCTGGACGACGCGGCCTCACCGACGATCCTGCCCACAGGGACAACCAGACGCGCCCAAGACGGCCTCCACCATCTTCTTGATGCCGGTGAACAACGCCGTCTCCAGATTCTTCAATCAGACCCTGACACCAATCGGCTGGTGGCGATCGTGCCGCTCGATCAGGATGGTTTCGCCCGTCTCGATGCCATCTACAGGTTGCTCGCACAGCTGCACGGCAGAAAGGTGCCTGTCGACAAACGCCTCACCCGCCAAAAGCGACTGCGTGCCAAACGCATGTTGCAGGCCTATGATGGGCGCTCGGCCGGAGCGTCGCAGCGCGAGATAGCCGAAGTGGTCTTTCGGCTATCCCGGGTCAGCCGGGACGAGTGGCAAAGCGCGCCAGAGCGCTTCGCGGTTATGGCCTTGCTGCGCGACGCGCGAAAGATGGTTGACGGGGGGTATCGTGCGCTGCTGCGCTCGAGGCGCGTGCATCGATGAAAACCCTAGCTTTGGGTATGTAGTTTACCGCAATACCAAGCCAAAACGTATCGCATTAGCGCCTGCGAAACTGACCCCGTTCTCACTTCTCCCTCGCCAAATTGCGCAGCGGGGCAACCTGCGTGTCGGCGTCGCAGGCAACGGTAAGCTAAGCGTTTGGCTTATGGCAGCTGTGTGTCGATGATCAATAACACGCCCGAAAGGAAAACTTTTCTGTCGTTCCATCGACGCGGTTAACCCAGAAGCAGCGCGTTCCGTAGTCCGCCGTTCTCACACTGAAGCTTTCAATTCCCGCGCCGATCTTTTCGGCGGCTTCGGGGTGCATATGCACGAGATGCGTGAGTATTGCGGCGTCTTCATCGGTTACCTTATCGCCTAGATCATATTTGTAGAGCATATCCTTAAGAAAGTCGTTTGCGTCCCCTTTCCTCGAGAATGAGAGCGGTCCGATTCTTACTGGCTTTGCGGGCATAATCACTTCCTTGCTACTCTATTCGCTGAGTTCCTGGCCCGCTTCCGGATCACTAAGGCCCGATACCTGTAGCGCTTCCCTGACGATAAGGTTGGGCAGGTCCATCCCGGCGAAATTCGGGCCGTGCTCATTAATCCAGGCCAGGCAGCCTTCCTTGTCCAGATCGTCGCGCGCAATCTTCTCGTACAAGGCCACCGCAGACATGCGGGAAAGCCCCAGCTCCATCAATGAAAGAAGCGTGGTGCTGGAGACGCCAAACTCAAGCGCTATCCCGATATCAAAGTCTTCATCAATCAGGTCCTCGCGGTCCGCTTCAGTCAAGAACAGACGGAGGACATCCATGTAGGCGGAAATATACTTCGGTGCTTTGAATCTTGCTGTCTCTTCCACCATGCTCATCGTTTCGCGAATGAGCACCGGGAGCCTGAACGATCTGTTGTTTCGCTGCTGATACTCTATACGCTTCCTGATAATTGCGGCCAGAGACAATCCTTTAAGCCACTCGACAACCACGAGCGCATGCAGGGGAATGAGGCCGTCGGGCAGGAATACAGGATACAGATTCTCGTTAATCCGCCGCATGACGGTGACGTACCGGTCATAGGCATCGACGCTTTCCGAGGGCGCGAGCAGCAAATTTTCGATATTTCCTTCGTACTTTCGAAAAGTCTCCAGCAAACGCTGCAGTCCCACCGCGCTAACGCCTGGGTGCCGGACTAGAATATCCTGCGTGATACTGATCAGAGCTGAGATGCCTTCGAGGCTCTTGTCGAGTTTCTGGAGCCTATCTGGAGAATGACGCTTGGCAAATGCGGCATCGGAAAGCGTACCAAGACGAATATAAGTATTCAGGAGGTAAGCCCCGACCTGTTCGTATTCCTCGCCTTGCGTCAGATCGGCAAGGGATTCGATGTTTCTGTTCTCAAGATACGCCGCCAGTTCATCGGCGGAAGATATAACGACGTCGGTTTCTCTCTTAATCGGATATCGCGAGCGCTTCGGCACCCCGACCGGCCATGCTTTGTCATCATTTGGATCAATACAGATGATATTTCCCTGGAATTCGTTCCCCCAGCGACCGGCCCTTCCAGCAAGATTCCAGAAGTCGTGCGGCTCCATTGGGTTCCCACGGCCCTTCCGGGGACCGCGCACAACGATGGTTCTGCAGGAGAGATTTACCCCCTCAATCAACGTCGAGGTACAGGTCAGAAATCTTATCTTGCCGTTGCGGAAGAGCCTTTCAATCTCGGTGCGGATGAGAGACGGCATGTTCCCATAGTGAAATGCGACACCACGTTCGACCAATGGCGCGAGCTGATAGTTGCGGTGGACCCCTTTGCGGGCCAGATCGGCCAGGTCCAGCAATTCCTGATCATCCGCTTTTTCTGAGCCTTCCAACTGGCTGATAAGAAGCGCGACGTCCTCCGCTTCAGCCGCACCGTTGCAATATACCAGCGTGCCGCTGCGACCGCCCGCCGCCGCGGCGATGAATGCCAGTCTCTTTTTCAGGCCCGCAGGCTTGTTCGACAGTTTGAGAGTGCCGAGTGGTATGGTTGAATCGCCCCAGACGAGGTCCAACGACCACTCCTTCGGCTTCCGGGGCACTTGCTCGGCCAGGATCACGTTCTGCAGAACGGTCGGCATATCGGTATCGACCGACGATTTCGGCATATCGTCCGGCGCATCCTCAAGGAGTTCTCCGGGATTTTGTGTAGAAGGACTTACAAACACGACCTTCATCACCAGGTTCTGCCGTGATGCCCGCTCGATTGCATCCTGAAGTATCACACCGCGTTGATTATCTCCGATCTTGTGCGCTTCATCAACAATGAGCAGGTCTACACTGAAATTCTCCCCAAGAAGATTGGCGAGGAGATGCAAACGCTCCTGTGTGAATACGAAGACAGCTTTCTTGTCTCCTGTCGTGGAAGAGAAGTATACTTCCGTCAGCGGCAGCGACGTGATCTCGATGCCGGTATCCGACTGGCATAGCTCCTTCAGACTGAGTTCAATCTCACTCACCAAAGCGCGGGTTGGGGCCAGGTAAACGGCGATCTTTGTCTTGCTCGTGCGAACGTGATCGAGCAGCCACTGCAAAACGAGGTAAGTTTTTCCGGACGCGGTTGGCGCGGACGCTGAAAGCCAGCCCGCGCCGGATGAGGCGCCCGCCCATAGTTCTCTCTGAAAATCGTTGACGCCTATCCATTTTCCGCTCGATTCAAGGAGTATCGAGTCCTCGAAACGTCTTCTGTTGGCTTCAAGGCGCATCGACACGCCCAGTCTGCCCTCAAGATCGGGAGCGATCCGGTTTCGCCGTATTGCCAGCTCGACGGACCTGCGGTTGGACAGCTTTTCGAGGAGGACAGCCCCCGCATCCCGCACTTCCGGCGAAGTTTCGAGTGTGACGGCAGCGGTTGCGATCCGCAGCGCCGCCTCCTGATGCGCTCGTTCGGTTGATCTGGCCAAAAGGCTTCCGGCCAAAAGAAGCTGCTGCCAGTCAAAGCTCTTCTTCGGGTCGGCGGATTCATTGATTGCGTCCAAATTTGTTATCTCGGTCGCCACTGTGATCTGAGCCAACCTGATGATATCAACACGAAGCGCCTCACCTGTCAGCCAATCAAAGAGTTCGGTATCTTTCATTTTTCGATACCCAGCGCCTTAAGGAACGATGCGCGAAACCCATCCGCCGAAGGCACTGGCACGCAGAAAAATTGAATGTCGAACTTGTCGAGCTTCTCCACCGATATTCTCTTCTTTACATTCTTCACCCATTTTTCCATTTCGTCATTCGCCGCCTTCAGGATGTCCTCCCCGATGCCCTTTGCATCATCTTTCGGATAGAAATCCGCATCGAAGGCGATAAGCGCGATCCCGCAATATTCGACCCTGTTCGATAGCGGTGAGGTTCGGTCGAAATACTTCCGGAATGCGGCCGTAAGTTCCGGATCACTGAGATCGGCTTTGTCGCTGAGGAGCACGAGGTCCCGCTCGCGATCGGCGCCTTCGTGGTCCGTCTCCACGAGGAAAGGTGCAAGTGACGCAAGGCAATCTCTTATGGCCGCTGTAGGGTCGCCATACACCTTTGACTCGCCCCAGAAAAGTTTGAGAAGGCCGTCTTCGTTTACAGAAGCATAGACGCCGTCCGCGCCATGGTAGTGCATGTGAGAGTCGGTCTTCAGGTCCATCTTGCAGAGCACCTGAGGCATTTTGAGAAAGCGCTCAGCGAGCAAGAAGAGGAGCATCTCGCCGCCCTCTCCGGTATTGGCAAGGTCCGTAAAGGTGCCGATTGCCTCGTGTTGCAGAGCCGCGACCGCACTTCCGGACTTGAATCTTGCGTCCCGCGCTCGCGCGTCATCCAGCCGCGATTTCGGGACGGCATAATCGATAATCGAGTTGCGCATGAATTCTGCAAGACGCTCCGGCTTAACGCGTCCGTTCCCGTCCACAGTCAGGCAATGACAGTGAAGACGGGCCACGCAGTCTTTCAATAGCACGTCCCGTTGAACAAGCTGGAGATGAACGCCCAACTCTTCCGGATCGCCCGAAACTATCTTGACCAGATCGTCTGGAAGCACTTGCGGCAGTGGCTGTCTCCTGTCGTTTGAGGCCGGTTGTGCCGGAACCTCATGCTGCTCGGATAGAGAGTATCATGTGTTATTCCTTTGGTTTAGGTTTTTTCTTCGCGTCGCGGTGAGCGTACTTAAATGGAATACCTGCATTGACCTGATGTCAGGAATTTCACCGCGGCCCAAACCCAATATACAGGTGCTGACCTACGACTTGACCGGCCAGCCCGCTTCGCGGTCTTTCGGTTGGACGTGTCGAACTGCTGCATTCAGGCCGACCCGACGGCGCCTGCAACTACAAACCTTCGTCACATTTATCTGAGGACAGTCGGCACAAGTCCGGCTTCTGTCCAAGTCAATTACTACACCGCTCCTCCCAGCATTTCTGCCATTTTCTTGAGCACACCGTTTGCTGTGCGATTTCCGCACCCCCATCTTCGCACTCCATCCCACCCGTCGCACTTCGCCATCGTGGCCCCAATCAGCCGCCACTGTCCGGCGGCCTCACGGACCCCACGGAGGCTTTCCATGCGACCCGATCACGCTCCCCTGCCGCCGCGCTATTTGCGCACCAAGGAGGCCGCGCAGTTTCTCAGCCTGTCGGCGCGTACGCTCGAAAAGCACCGCACCTATGGCACCGGTCCGGCCTATCACAAGCTCGGCGGTCGCGTCGTGTATTCAATTGATGACCTCGAAGCCTGGGTCCAGCGCGGTGCCGTCACCTCGACATCCGACCCGCGCGGGGGCCGCGTGCTGCCTGCCAAACGCCATGTGCTGACCGCGAGCCCGCCTGCGGGCCGGGCCTTCCGCTGATCCGGTCGAGGCGTCCAAGATGTCCCGCATTGCGTCAGAACGTGGCCAGCTCGATCTGTTTCACGCCCTACCGGGCGAGTTCGCCGTGCGGGACGCGCAGGACCTCATGTCCTATCCGTTCTTTTCCTTGTCCAAGAGCCATCGCACCCGACCCATCGAGTTCGCAGCGGGCGGTGTCGAAATCCGCGTCGAGGCCGTGGCCGATCATGGGATGGCCACGATCTGGGACGCCGATATCCTGATCTGGGCGGCCAGTCAGATCGTCGAGGCGCGCGACGCCGGGCTTCGCACATCGCGGCTCATGGCGGCGACGCCTTACCAAATTCTCACCTTCATCGGTCGGGGCACTTCGGCCCGCGATTATCATCGGTTGAAGGCCGCGCTGGACCGGTTGCAATCGACGACGGTCTGTACCTCGATCCGCCAGCCCACCGAAGGACGTCGCCACCGGTTCTCCTGGATTAACGAGTGGCAAGAGCGGACCGACGCCAGCGGACGCCCCGACGGGATCGAGTTGATCGTGCCGGACTGGTTCTACCGGGCGGTCCTCGATGACGCGCTGATCCTCACCATCGACCGCGCGTACTTCGCCCTGACGGGTGGCCTCGATCGCTGGCTCTATCGCCTCGTGCGCAAGCATGGTGGCCGCCAAAGGGCAGGGTGGCGGTTCGAGTTCCGACATCTCCACGTCAAATCCGGCAGCCTGTCACCCTTCAAACGTTTTGCCTTCGAGCTGCGGGACATCATCCGCCGCCAGCCATTGCCGGGCTATCGCCTGGCGCTCGAGATCGAGGCGCGGGGGCGGCGACTGCTCGCATTCGAGCCCTGTGGACAAGCTGTGGATGGGCTCGTGCTATCGGGAACCCCCGGTATCGTGCCATCGGGAACCGGACCCTCGTGCTATCGGGAACCCGAACCGGGTCCATCCTTTTCAAAAGACGGCAGAATTCGCGGCCTTAACTTTGAGTCTAACAAAGAATCTAACTCTTGTTGCGCGCAGCTCGCTGGGGGCAAGTCCGCGGGCGCACGCTTTCAGCCCCTCAAAACCGGCCCATGCGAGGACGTGCCTGAGCTGCCTCTCGGCGTGCCGAGGGGGGCGAAGACATGAGCCCGGTCCGCTCCCAACCGCGCCAGTTTGATGCGCAAACAGATGGACGCGATCCTGACCTAACCTTTGTCGAACTGACGTGGAAGGAAGGCCGGGTCGAGCAGTGGATTCGGTTCGGTGATCCGGTCTGCGAAGAACGCCTTGATCCTCACCGCCGCCGCTTCGGCTTCGCGCCGGGTGCCATCTTCGGGGTCAATCGCTGGGCGGCAAACACCTATGGCACAGTGTTGTCGCGCTTCGACATCCTGCGGGATGCAAGGCCCGGAACCCCGATGCAAACGCTGCCTTATCTGCGGCCCGGAGGGAACTTGCTGCTCTCCACCCATGGCTGGCCCAAGGTCGAGCGTGTGTTGCAGACCGTCGACGCCATCGAGGCGCTCGGTATCGATCCGGCAGATGCCTCGCCGGACTACTGGCGACACCTGCACAATCGCCTGGCCACCGCGCAACCGGCCCATCTCTATACGCCCTTGCAGCACCGGGCCTGGCTCAAGCGGCGGAGCCTCTGGCTATGAATGCGCGGCGCATCATCGTCTGGGCGACAGCTCTGTCGGTCACCCTGACCGTCCTTCCCGCTGTCGCGGCATGGTCGCCCCGACTGCTGTGGAATGCCAGCGCAAGTGTCCCGATCGGGCTCTACCGCCTGCATCCCGCCGATCAAATTGCCATCGGTGATCTGGTGGCCGTTCAGCCGCCACTGGCGCTAGCGGATTTCCTTGAAACGCGGGCCTACCTGCCGCGCGGCATCCCGTTGCTCAAGCATGTCATGGCGCTTGAGGGCGCGTTGGTTTGCCGCTCGGGCGACAGGATCACCATCAACAATCGCCATCTTGGCCGTGCCCATGCGCAGGACCGCAACGGCCGCGATTTGCCCATCTGGGAGGGCTGCCACCGGCTCGGCGCTCGCGAAGTCTTCCTCATGAATCCGGATGCGCCCGACAGTCTGGACGGGCGATATTTCGGGCTTTTGCCACGCACCGCGATTACCGCCCGGCTAACGCCGCTTTGGATCGTATCCGACGGTGCCATCGCAGGGTCGGCGCATCCGGATCCCACACCGCACAACAACAGAAAGGAGGCCTTCCATGCCCCAGATCGGTGAATTCACCCGCACGAAATCCGGCTTTGCCGGGTATGTCCGAACACTGACGCTCGACCTCGAGATGTCGCTGACCAAGGCCGAGGCGACCGAGGCCGAGAACGGCCCGGATTACCGCCTCTTCCATGGCGATGGGGACCTCGCCCGCGAAATCGGGGCCGCCTGGGCGCGCACCGGGGAGAAGGCTGGGGAATATTTCTCGGTTCTGATCGACGACCCGATGCTGGCGCAGCCGATCCGCGCCAACCTCTTTTGCAACGGTGAAAGTTCGGTTTGGTCGCTGCAATGGACCCGTCCGCCGAAGCGCAACGGGGCGGCGTGAGCGATGACACTGATCTTCCGCAAACGCAGCAGGGGGATCGCGGTCGAGCGACCCCGCATCGTGCAAATCTGCGCCGTCTTCCTTCTTTCCGGCCTTGCCGCGACGGGGCCAGTCAGCGGTCAGGCTCTCGCCGAAGCACCGACCGTCCTACGCGATCCGATGCGCGATCCTCATGCGGTTGCAATCGCCGAAGCCTCTGCGCGCTTCGCGATCCCGGAGCACTGGATCCGTGCCGTGATACAGGCCGAAAGCGCGGGCGATCCGCGCGCGGTCAGCCATGCCGGGGCCATGGGGTTGATGCAGGTCATGCCCGGAACATGGGCCGCCCTGCGGCAGGACCACGGTCTCGGCGCTGATCCCTTCGGGCCGCGCGATAACATCCTCGCGGGCACGGCCTATCTGCGCGCCATGCTCGATCGCTATGGCACCGTTGGCGGCATGCTCGCCGCCTACAATGCCGGGCCGGGGCGGTACGACGCATACCTCTCGGAGGGCCGTCCGCTGCCCGCCGAAACCCGCGCCTATGTCGCGATGCTGGCCCCGCGCCTCGACGGCACGGCCCCGCTCCCGAACCGCGCATCCGTCGCCGATTGGCGCGAGGCGGCGCTGTTCACCGACAGATCGGCGGAGCATCCACAACAAAATGGCGGCAGCCCGGATGCAGATCGAACGGCGGGCGACACGGATCCAGTCGACCCCAATCCCGGCATTTTCGTTGTCCGGCCCGGCCCGGAGACACGGCCATGAGTGTGATCGCGGTTTTGCGGGCTCTGGCGGGCCGTGTCGCAGAGGCGGCGGAAGGGCGTGCTCGGACAACGGGCGGGAAGGGAGATGGGCAAGATAAAAGGGCATGCCACGAATGCCGCAAGTCCCTGACAGGACTGGCGTTTTCGCGTGCATGGCGGTCGGTCGTGTGCAGGTTTCCGGGGTTTTTCCTGCGATTTCAATGCTCCGGTATGCACAGTGGCTTTCCGAGCAGCGGGAGGGTCTTCGCATGACCGAATCCGAACACGATTTCCGCATCAGGCCCGGAAAGCCCCGCAGCACGCGTGCCCCGCGTCCGAAAGCCTTCGTCGACCAGGTGCTGAGGGCGGCCAACAAAGCAGGTCACGTTTCGACGCGGCCAAGCGGCAAGCAGCGAAGCCATTCCAACTTCGGGCGCGGGCAAAGCCGATTTGGCAGATCGCGGCTTTTTTCGTCATCGCGCCGGGTCATGGTTGCTGCTCGCATTGCCCGTCACAAGGGCCGAGCCTATCGCGCGGCTCCGCTATCGACACATCTCGCCTATCTGCGTCGCGACGGGGTCAGCCGGGACGGGGAGAAGGGCCTGCTCTTCGATGCCGAAACCGACGGTCTGGACGGATCGGACTTCGCGGCTCGATGTGAGGATGATCGGCACCATTTCCGTTTCATCATCTCGCCCGAGGATGCCGCAGAGATGGAGGACCTGCGCGGCTTTACCCGCGATCTCGCGCGCGGGATGGAGGCCGATCTCGGAACGCGTCTGGATTGGGTCGCCGTTGATCACTGGAACACCGACAACCCCCATGTGCATCTGATCGTGCGCGGCGTGGATGATCGTGGCGGCGATCTCGTCATCGCGCGCGACTACATCAGCAGTGGGCTGCGGTCCCGTGCCGAGGATCTGGTCGCGCTGGAACTCGGACCTAAGCCGGAGCATGAAGTCCAGCATGCGCTGGAACGGGAGTTGACGGCCGAGCGCTGGACGCGCCTCGACCGGGAGTTGCGCTATCATGCCGACGATCTCGGATTGCTGGATCTGCGCCCCTCCGCGACCGGTCCCAAAGACCCGCAAATCCGGCGGTTGATGGTCGGCCGCCTTCAGCATCTTCGGAAACTCGGTCTGGCCTCGGAAGGCCGCCCCGGCGAATGGATGCTGGGGCTCGAGGCGGAACGCACGCTCCGCGATCTGGGCGAACGCGGTGACATCATCAAAACGATGCACCGCGCCTTCGCCGAGCGGGGGCAGGACCGCGGCTTCTCGGACTTCGCCATCGACGGAGGTGGAGCTGGGGACCCGATCATCGGACGACTGGTCGAGACCGGATTGCATGACGAGCAGTCCGGCACCGCCTATGCCGTGATCGACGGCACGGACGGACGCGCGCATCATGTCCGGTTTCGGGGCCTCGACGCGTTCGACCACGCGCCCGCGCCGGGCGGCATCGTCGAGGTGCGGCGCTTCGGCGGTCCGGACGATCCGCGTCCAACGCTTGTCCTGGCCAACCGCTCCGATCTCGACTTGCAAAGCCAGGTCACCGCACCGGGCGCGACCTGGCTCGATCACAGGTTGGTCGAACGTTCCCGCATGCCGCTTGCAATGGGCGGGTTCGGGGCAGAGGTGCGGGAGGCGATCGATGCCCGCGCCGAGCATCTGGCGGACGCGGGGCTGGGCCAAAGACAGGGACCGCGGATCATCCTCCAGCGCAATCTTCTTACCACCCTGCGGCGTCGCGAACTTGACGCTACGGGCCAGAGGCTCGAGGCCGAAACAGGCCTGTCACATCGCACCGCAAAGTCCGGCGAGCATGTGACCGGCACCTACACCCGCCAGTTGCGCCTGTCCTCCGGCCGGTACGCGATAATCGAAGGCATCGGCCCGGACGGCGGGCGCAGTTTCCAACTCGTCCCCTGGTCCCGCGAAATCGAACCCCGCCTTGGCCAGCACATCACCGGCATCGCGCGCAGCGGGGGCGGCATCGACTGGACACTCGGGCGCAAGCGCGGGCTCGGCATCTGACGAAAGGACCTTGACTATGACCGCCACGAAAATCCTCTGGGGCCAGATCCTCGCCGTCTTCCTGATCGTCCTCACCACGACCTGGGGCGCGACGCAATGGGTCGCCTGGCGGCTGGGATTTCAGGCGCAGCTCGGCAGCCCATGGTTCGAAGCCTTCGGCATGCCGATCTACCCGCCGCCCGCCTTCTTCTGGTGGTGGTATTTCTACGACGCCTATGCGCGCACGGTCTTCTGGGAGGGCGGCGCGATCGCGGCCTCGGGCGGGTTCATCTCCATCGCCGTTGCCATCACCATGTCCGTGATCCGGGCGCGCGAGGCCGCCGATGTCGACACCTATGGCTCGGCCCGCTGGGCGAAGAGGGCCGAGGTGGAAGCCGCCGGGCTGCTCGGCTCCGATGGCGTCGTGCTGGGCAAGCTGGATCACGACTACCTCCGCCATGACGGGCCGGAGCATGTGCTCTGCTTCGCGCCAACCCGGTCGGGCAAGGGGGTTGGCCTTGTCGTCCCCTCGCTTCTGACCTGGCCGGGCTCCGCCATCGTCCATGACATCAAGGGCGAGAACTGGGACCTGACGGCCGGGTTCCGCGCGCGCCATGGCCGGGTGCTGCGCTTCGATCCGACCAGCATGACCTCGGCCGCCTACAACCCGCTGCTCGAAGTCCGTCGGGGTGAGTGGGAGGTGCGCGACGTCCAGAACGTGGCCGATGTGCTGGTCGATCCCGAAGGCTCTCTGGAGAAACGCAACCATTGGGAAAAGACCTCGCACTCGCTGCTGGTCGGCGCGATCCTGCATGTGCTCTACGCCGAACGAGACAAGACCCTCGCAGGCGTCGCCGCCTTCCTGTCCGACCCGCGCCGCCCGATCGAGCAGACCCTCGAGGCCATGATGGCAGCGTGCCACCTGGGAGAAGCCGGCCCGCATCCTGTCATCGCCTCCACGGCGCGGGAGCTTCTGAACAAGTCCGACAACGAACGCTCGGGCGTTCTGTCGACGGCCATGTCCTTCCTCGGCCTCTACCGCGACCCCGTCGTCGCACATGTGACAAGGCGTTGCGACTGGCGGATCGACGACCTGATCGGGGCGGAGCAACCGACGACCCTCTACCTCGTGGTGCCGCCCTCAGACATCTCCCGCACCAAGCCGCTGATCCGGCTTGTGCTGAACCAGATCGGCCGCCGCCTGACCGAAGACTTGAAAGACACGCGCCGCCGCCATCGTGTGCTGATGATGCTCGATGAATTCCCGGCGCTCGGTCGGCTCGACTTCTTCGAAAGTGCGCTGGCCTTCATGGCGGGCTACGGGATCAAGAGCTTCCTGATCGCGCAATCCCTCAACCAGATCGAGAAGGCCTATGGCCAGAACAACGCGATCCTCGACAACTGCCATGTCCGCGTGAGCTTCGCCACCAACGACGAACGGACTGCCAAGCGCGTGTCGGATGCCCTCGGCACGGCGACGGAGATGAAGGCGATGCGCAACTACGCCGGGCACCGTCTGGCGCCCTGGTTGGGCCACCTCATGGTGTCCCGCTCCGAAACTGCGCGCCAGCTCCTGACGCCGGGCGAGATCATGCAGCTGCCGCCCGACGACGAGATCGTCATGGTCGCGGGGGCGCCGCCGATCCGCGCGAAGAAGGCGCGGTATTTTGAGGACAGGCGGTTTGTCGATCGTGTGGTTGCGCCGCCAGAACCGGAGCAAGGCATGCCGATGATGCAGGATGATCCATGGTCATCGCTTCCGACCATCGAAGCCGATACTCCGGCGGGCGCATCCGCGACGTCGACCAACGCCGATGACACGAACGCCGGCCTTCGCCGGGAGCCGGACTTGCCCGAGCATGTGGCTGCATCCCGGGAAACGCCGAAGGAACCCGCGCGCGAATTCGAGATGATGCTCGATGATGATCCGGAGGAGGCCGCGCGGCAAAGGCAAGCCCTGCGCAAGCAGATGGGACAGGTGGCCCGTCAGGCCTCGATGGACCGCAATGACGGTATCGATCTTTGAGGACTGACCCATGCGCGACCGTCTCCACCTCTCCCTGCCAGCCGAGTTGATCGGGCGGATCAACGACATCGCTGACCGGAAACGGGTGACCCGCTCCGCTATCGTGGAGGCAGCGGTCGAATCCTTTCTGTCCCCCGATCATGCCGACATGCAGGAGGCCGCCCTGACGCGCCGCCTCGACCGCCTCTCACGGCATGTCGCCCGTCTCGAACGCGATCAGCGGATCACAACCGAGACCCTCGCCCTCTTCGTCCGCTTCTGGCTCACCATCACCCCGCCGGTCGCGCCGGAGCAGCAGGCCGCGGCACAGGCCAAAGGGCGCGAACGGTTTGATGGGTTTGTGGAGACACTGGGCAAGCGGGTGCAGAAGGGGCGTTGGTTCACGGATGAGATCCCGGGTGATGAGAAGGAAAACCGGTAGTCACAAAGAAAATTATGGCCTCCAGTTCAAATTGGCAGGTTTTGCGTTGACGTTGTCGAGAGCGTCTATATCGTGTGTCAGACTAACGCTTGGCCCTTCAAGGACACTGCCAACGCCCAACCGAAACGCTTAGATCACGAGCCCAATAGCCTTGGCACAGATGAAATTCATCGATCTTTTCGCCGGTCTGGGCGGATTTCATCAGGCGCTGAGCGCGTCGGGCGGGGAGTGCGTGTTCGCCTCGGAGATCAACGGCGATTTGGCCGCTTTGTACGAGAAGAACTACGGCACAAAGCCCCACGGCGATATCCGAAGCGTCGATATTCCCTCGATCCCAGATCATGATGTCCTGTGCGCAGGCTTTCCCTGCCAGCCGTTTTCCAAGGCTGGCGAGCAGAAAGGCCTGCAATGCCCCCAATGGGGCGACCTCATCGATTACGTGATCGACATTTTACGTGTGAAGGAGCCGCGCTTTTTCATCATCGAAAATGTGCCAAACCTTGTCCGCCATGACGGCGGCAGGACGTGGCAAAATATCTGTACCCGGCTACGCGCGCTCGACTATGATGTCGATTTTGCGCGCTTGTCCCCGCACATGTTCGGCGTGCCGCAAAAGCGCGAGCGGGCCTTCATCATTGGCGACCGCGAAGGGCTTGGCGGCTTTTCCTGGCCGATGCCGGAAGACGGGGCACAACTATCTATTGCATCCGTCTTGGACGAAGACCCGGATGATGCTCTTCATTTGAGCCCAAACCATGTCCATTATCTGTCGATCTGGCAGGAATTCGTGGCGGCTTTCCCGAAGAATACGGAACTTCCGTCATTCCCTATCTGGGCAATGGAATTTGGCGCAGACTATCCCCTTGATGGCCTCACCCCGTATGAGCGCGGATATCGACGGCTGGGCCGCCATAAAGGCGCGTTCGGGCAATCCTTGAAAGGTTTGTCGCCCGAAGAAACTGAAGCTGCGCTTCCAGGGTATGCGCGCACTAAGCTGGAGCGATTTCCGGCATGGAAGATAGATTTCATCGAAAAGAACCGCGCCTTCTATGCTGGGCACAAATCAATCATTGATCCTTGGATTGACCAGATAAAATCCTTCCCGCCGAGCTTCCAAAAGCTGGAATGGAACACGAAAGGCGGCGTGCGAGATATCTGGAAACATGTCATCCAATTCCGGGCGAGCGGCATTCGCATCAAAAAGGCCGATACTGCCCCCTCACTCATTGCTATGACAACAAGTCAGGTTCCCATCATTGGATGGGAGCGGCGCTATATGACGCCACGCGAGTGCAGCCGCCTGCAAAGTCTTGAACTCACCCATTTGCCGAGCACCAAGAACGGTGCCTACAAAGCCTTTGGCAATGCCGTTAATGTTGAAGTTGTGAAGCGCATCTTCGCCGCCCTTGTCACCAGAGAAGATGCAGCGGAGTCCGCACAGCGGGCCGTTGCCGCAGAGTAATATGAGCCGATTGAACACGGTCAATATCCGGCCCGGTGTAAACGTCCTTTCGGTGCTCCCGCACCTTAACTATAAGGCGTGGTACGCCTTGGCCGAGTTCGTTGATAACTCGATCCAGAGCAGTATCTCGCGCCGAAAGGACTTGGAGGCCGCCTCGGGCGGTTCCTACGTTCTGCGGGTCGATATCACCTTCGATGCGGACGACAGCCGGATCGTGATTTTCGACAACGCTGCCGGAATTGCCTCATCCGACTATCAGCGCGCCTTCCGGCCTGCCGAAATCCCGCCCGATGCAACGGGCCTGTCCGAGTTCGGCATGGGGATGAAGAGCGCGGCATGCTGGTTCGCGCCGAAATGGAGCGTCCGCTCCAGCGCGCTTGGCGAAAGAGACGAGCGCACTGTCTTCTTCGATATCGAACGCATCGTCCATGACAGCATCGAAGAGTTAAATGTCGTCACTTCGGTTGCGTCCGAGGACAAGCACTATACGGAAATCCGGCTGGAGGACATTCGTCGCTTTCCGAAAGGCCGGACCATCGGCAAGATCAAGGAGCATTTGGCCAGCATCTATCGCATCTTCCTGCGCTCCGGCGCGCTGGAGCTCTGCGTTGACGGTGAGCGACTGACATTTGAGGAACCCAAAATACTGGTAGCACCCTATTTTGAGGAACCATACAAGCCGACCGGCCCAAAAATCTCTTGGCGTCGGGAAATTGACATTGATCTTGGCCCAGGCAAATCAGCGACTGGATTTGTTGCGATCCGTGAAAAGGCAGATACTCGGCTTGCTGGACTCGCATTATTTCGACGGCAGCGACTTGTATTCGGCAGCGCTGATGAACCGTACCGACCGCCAGATATCTTCAAACGATCCAATAGCTATGAGTCACAGAGAGTATTTGGGGAGATACACCTCAAGGGATTCAATGTCTCACACACCAAGGACGGAGTCCAATGGGGCGAGGCAGAAGACGAATTCCTTAAGAAACTGCACAAAATCCTTAGATCAGACGACCTGCCCATTATACGACAAACGAATAACTATCGCGCATTGGACGATGCTCGAAACGCGCGTAAGGTTGCCCGCAGTGCAGCGCCCGCCGTGGCCAAGCAGTTCGATCACAGAGCCTTGATTGCATCGCAACCGGCGTTTCCCAGCGTTGTATCACCGAGCCCTGAGCCATCGCCGGACGAGAACCTTCCCGATGTTGGGGAGCAACTCGACGCGGTTGCGGAAGGGGAGCGCGATGATTTTCAGTTTGAGTTTTTGTTCCGGGGGACGCCTTGGATCGTGAAGCTCGAATTGTCCTATGCCGACCGGGAAAGCGATTGGCTTTCCATCCAGAGCAGACCAGCCATCACGGACCCTGATCCGCGTGAAGTGCTGATCCGCGTGGCCATGCTGCATCCATTTATGGCGCAGTTTCCCAATCTCGACTCGGAGGGCTTCGCGGCAGTCCTGAATATTGCTGCCACCATGGCGCTGTCAGAAGTCATCGCCACGGAGCTTGCCTCGCATCACCCCAAAGCAATCCGGCAATACACCAATGAAATCCTCAAGAACCTTGTGACGAGGGCTGTCCCCGATGAGTGACGAAGGCATTATCCAGATTCACGAGCGCCAGACGTCCGGCAAGTGGAACCCGGCGCAAGGTCCGGCCCTGACGCGCCTTCTTCAGTCAAACACATCGCTTTCCGAGACTGAGAAGACCCGGCTTGTGTCGGAAACCTTATCGATCATGCGCCAATGCGCTGATCCAAAGAATCCGGGGGATCACAACACCGGGCTGATCATCGGCTATGTTCAGAGCGGCAAGACGCTCTCTTTTACCAGCTTGTCCGCGCTCGCTCACGACAATGACTACCAGATTGTCCTGCTTCTTGCTGGAACGACCAATAACCTGGTCGAGCAATCCTTCGAGCGTCTCAGGAAGGACTTGGAGGTCGAAAAGAACCGGAACTGGAAGCTGTTTTCGACCAGAGACAAAGGCTTCCAGGGTGCCGAGGTCGAACGGGTCAAGAGCGAGCTCGCGAAATGGCGCAAAGGGAGCACCCGCTCGCGCACCGTGCTGATCGTTTCCATGAAGGAGCATCGCCATCTCAATCATCTGGCCACGTTGCTCGCCGGGGTTGATCTGACGAACGTGCCCACGCTTATCATCGATGATGAAGGCGACCAGGCGGGGATGAACACCAAAGCCCTGCAACAGGAAGAAAGCACGACCTACGCGCGGATCACCGCGTTGCGCTCTCTCTTCCCGCATCACAGCTATCTTCTCTACACCGCCACGCCGCAAGCGCCGCTTCTGATCAGCCGCATCGACACACTCTCGCCGGACTTCGGCGCAGTGCTGACTCCCGGCGACGCCTATGTCGGCGGCAAAGAGTTCTTTGTGGACGGGCCGGACAAATACATCGAACTCATCCCGCAAACCGATGTGCCGGACCGGGACGATCCGCCCGCGAGCCCACCTGCCAGCATGCTGGAGGCCTTGAAAGACTTCTTCGTCGGCGTGGCCATTGGCCTGCGTGAAGAAGATGACCAGGGCGGCGGCAATCGCTCCATGATGATCCACCCGGCCATCCCCAAGGCGGATCATCTCATGTTTGCGAGATGGGCGCGGAACACGCGCGATGAATGGGCGGCCATTTTGGACGACCCGGATCATCACGGCCATGACGACTTGCTGGCGGGTTTTCGCGCTGCCTTCGAGCGGTTGAGCGAGACCTACGCCGTCAACTACGGCTTTGATCAGATCGAGGCGCTGCTCTTCGATGCTGTGTCGGAAACCGCCATCGCCGAGCTCAACACGCGCGAGAAGACCAAGATACCCTCCATCGATTGGAAGGGTGACTATAGCTGGATACTTGTCGGCGGGATTGGCCTAGACCGTGGCTTTACCGTGGAAGGCCTGACGGTCTCCTACATGCCAAGGTCCATCGGGATCGGAAACGCCGACAATATACAGCAGCGCGCGCGCTTCTTCGGCTACAAGAAGCGCTATCTTGGCCTCTGCCGCATCTATCTCACGACAGAAAACATCGAAGCTTTCCAAGACTATGTGTCCCACGAGGAATCAGTTCGCTCATCGATTTCCAAGCACATCAAGGATGGTGGCGGCCTGAAAGACTGGCGGCGCACCTGGTTCCTCAGCCAGAGGCTGCAACCGACACGGCGCTCTGTCATCTTGCTCGACATGTACCAGTCGCGGGGGCGTGAAGGGTGGATTTACCCCGACTATCCCTATGAGGATACCGGCTTCGTCGCCGACAACCGCGAAGCGGTGAACCAATTGCTCGGCGCGTTCGACTTCTGGGAATACAAGCAAGACGGCTGGAACCAGCAGCAGACCATTCCGGCGTTCAGCGACGACATATCGCTCAGCGAGATAATCCCCTTCATCGGGCAAATACGCTACAAGAACCCCAGCGATAGCTTGCAACACTCAGCCATCATGGTTGGCCTCGAAAAGCTGGCCAGCGAAGACCCTGAGATGCGGTGCAGCGTCTTTGCCTTTTCCGGCCCTTGGTCGGGCGTGGAAGCGCGCCGTAGTCTCGATACCAAAGACCCGCCCAAGATCAGAAACCTCTTTCAGGGTAGCAACGCGCGCACCAACTATCCCGGTGCGCGCCAAATCCGGGCCGATGATACGATCACCTTCCAGATACATCGCTACCACCTAGAGAACGCCGCCAAGAACCGCGTGCTCCTGGAAGACTTGCCCGTGCTCGCCGTGCACATTCCCGAGCATCTGGCAGAGCGTGTTTGGGTGGAACGAGAGGACGATGCTGTTTGAGGCGTATCAGGAGCTTGCCCGCCGGTTCCCGGATGCTTGCCAGCATCTCTTCGGGAGCAAGATCGATAGTGCCCAAGGGCTTTGGCTTTCACTGGATGCGCAAGGGCAGCCTTATTTGCTCTTCGAGATGGCCGAGGATGATGGCCAGCCTGATCTGAAGCTAAAATCCGTCGAGGTTCGCTTCGCGTGCCCCTGCGATATTCAGCTTCAGGATGGAAGCGCTCTTTCCGGCATCTACACGCTGGTTTCTCTTGCCAATGACGATCCCGACATTATCCGCGTCTTCCTTCGCCTCTTGGAAGAAGCGTTCCTGGTTCCCGGCGCGGATCACTCAGCAGCAGCGGTACGGGACCAAATCCTGTCGATTGCAGACCTCTTCACGCGGCTGAACGATGATCTGAAAGACGTGGTTGGCCTCTGGGGTGAGTTGCACATCATCCGCACCGCTCAAGATGTGGGCGCAGCAGCAAGGGCGTGGTCATCGTCCGCCCGTGCCCGGTACGACTTCATGACCGAACGCTTTGCGCTGGAGGTGAAGACGACTCTGAAGTCTCTCCGGCAGCATCGCTTTTCGCTTGAGCAGCTTCGCCCCAATGCGGACATCCGGGTCTATGTCGCTTCTATCTTGCTGACCGAGTTGCCCGGGGGCGAAGCGGCGTGCGAGTTAATCGATGAAATCTACGCTGCGATGGACGATCCTAACAGCCGCGCCAGTTTCTTGCGCCAGTGTCTGCGCAAAGGCGGCGCGGATGTCTATGGATCAGAGTTGCGACTGAGCACATTGCCAGACGGCGCATCCATCGCGATCTTTGACGCTGGCACTTTGCCTGTACCATCCGTTGACGGCGCGGACCCAATCTCCAACGTGCGCTTTGACCTTCAACTTGAAGGGACGGAGATGCTCGCGTCGGATGACCGACGGAGCGTCTTGAGTTTTTCAACTCTCGACAACTGATAACTCGGTTTCAACTTACCCTTTCCCCTGTCTTTGCACGCCACAGCCCTACGCCCCTTGAAGACCTGTTGAGCGCAGCCGGTTTCCGGTTTTCTTGATGGACCCGATCCAGGGCCGCCCGTTGGGGGCCACTCACGGAACGGGGACAACATGGCAGAGGCAACTCGGAAACCGGAAGCGATGGCCCGCGGGGCGCGGATGCTGCGCACGGCGCTCGGGCCCGCCATCGCCGGGTTTCTGGAGGACCCAATGATTGTCGAGGTCATGCTCAATCCCGACGGGCGGCTCTGGATCGACCGGCTCTCCGAAGGATTGTCCGATACCGGAGCCACGCTGTCACCCGCCGATGGCGAGCGGATCGTACGGCTCGTCGCCCACCATGTCGGGGCCGAGGTCCATGCCGCGCGCCCGCGCGTTTCGGCCGAACTGCCCGAGACCGGCGAGCGCTTCGAGGGACTCCTCCCGCCCGTGGTTACCGCGCCCTGTTTCGCGATCCGCAAGCCTGCCGTCGCGGTCTTCACTTTGGACGACTACGTCGCTTCCGGGATCATGACAGAGGTCCAGGCGGAGCTTTTGCGCGAGGGCGTTGCCGCGCGGGCCAATATCCTTGTGGCGGGCGGCACCTCGACCGGCAAGACGACGCTGACCAATGCGCTCCTGGCCGAGGTTGCCGGGACATCGGACCGCGTGGTGATCATCGAGGACACGCGTGAGCTGCAATGCACAACGCCTAACCTCGTCGCCCTGCGCACCAAGGACGGGGTCGCCTCGCTCTCCGATCTCGTCCGCTCCTCGCTCCGCCTGCGCCCCGACCGCATTCCCATCGGCGAGGTGCGCGGGGCCGAGGCGCTGGACCTGTTGAAGGCCTGGGGCACCGGTCATCCGGGCGGGATCGGCACCATCCATGCGGGCTCGGCCCTGGGGGCCCTGCGCCGGATGGAGCAGCTCATCCAGGAGGCCGTAGTCACCGTGCCGCGGGCCCTCATCGCCGAAACCATCGATCTCATCGCCGTCCTCTCCGGGCGCGGGCCCAACCGCCACCTCGCCGAACTCGCCCGCGTCGAGGGGCTGGGACGCAATGGCGACTACCGCATCACCCCGGCGGCGCTGCCGACCGGGATGGAAACTGACACAGGAGACCCTTCATGACACGATCCCTTCACCCGCTGCGTGCGCAGGCCGCCCACGCCGTCACCTACGCCACCGTCACCCTGATGCTGGCCGGGCCCGCCCGGGCCGCGGGCTCCTCCATGCCCTGGGAAGCGCCGCTGCAATCGATCCTCGAGTCGATCGAGGGGCCGGTCGCCAAGATTATCGCCGTGATCATCATCATCGTCACCGGCCTCACGCTGGCCTTCGGTGATACCTCCGGGGGCTTCCGGCGCCTGATCCAGATCGTCTTCGGCATCTCCATCGCTTTCGCGGCGAGTTCCTTCTTTCTGAGCTTCTTCAGCTTCGGCGGCGGGGCGCTGATCTGATGGTGGCGACCGGTTCACCGCAGGGGAACGCGGCTTTCCAGTGGAAAGCCGCGAGGGAGGAACGCCATGAGCGGTAGCGAATGGCCAGCCTTTGAACAGCTGGCCGACGTGCCGGGCTTCACTGTTCCGGTCCACCGGGCGCTGACCGAGCAGATCCTTCTCGCCGGGGCGCCGCGGGCCTTCGCGATCCTGAACGGCACGCTGGCCGGGGCCATCGGACTAGGTCTGCAGCTCTGGGTCGCTGGGATCGTCATCGGTCTCCTGGGCCACCTGGTGGCGGTCTGGGCCGCGCGACGGGATCCGCTCTTCGTCGAGGTCGGACGCCGGCATCTGCGTCTGCCCGGTCATCTCGAGGTGTGAGGCAGAACCATGATGAACCTCGCGGAATATCGCCGGAAAGGGACGCGGCTCGCGGATTACCTGCCCTGGGCGGCGCTGGTGGCCCCCGGCGTGGTGTTGAACAAGGATGGCAGCCTGCAGCGTTCCGCCCGGTTCCGCGGCCCCGATCTCGACAGCGCGGTCGCGGCGGAGCTCGTGGCCGTCGCGGGGCGCATCAACAACGCCTTTCGCCGCCTCGGTTCCGGCTGGGCGATCTTCGTCGAAGCGCAGCGCGTGGCAGCGGCTGACTATCCCGACAGCCGCTTTCCCGATCCGGCCTCGGCGCTGCTCGATGCCGAGCGTCGCGCGGGGTTTGCCGAGCAGGGGGCGCATTTCCAGTCGGAGTATCTCCTGACCTTCCTCTACCTGCCGCCCGCAGAGGAGGCCGCGCGGGCCGAGACCTGGCTCTACGAAGGCCGCGACAAGACCGGCATCGATGCGGGCGAGGTGCTGCGTGGCTTCATCGATCGCACCGACCGTGTGCTGGCGCTCTTCGACGGCATCATGCCCGAATGCCGCTGGATGGGTGACAGCGAAACGCTGACGTATCTCCATTCCACCATCTCGACGCAGGCCCACCGCGTCCGCGTGCCGGAAACCCCGGCCTATCTCGACGCGCTTCTGGCCGATCAGCCGCTCACCGGCGGGCTCGAGCCCCGGCTGGGAGACGCCCATCTGCGTGTCCTGACCCTCTCGGGCTTCCCGACCGCCACCACGCCGGGGATCCTCGACGACCTCAACCGGCTGGCGTTTCCCT
The DNA here is from genome assembly GCF_025141175.1 of Jannaschia sp. M317. Taxonomy (NCBI): domain Bacteria; kingdom Pseudomonadati; phylum Pseudomonadota; class Alphaproteobacteria; order Rhodobacterales; family Roseobacteraceae; genus Jannaschia; species Jannaschia sp. M317. The sequence goes on from NZ_CP081155.1 coordinate 2,426,305, forward strand.
ATCGCTGGGCGACCCGCGCCATCCTGATGGACAAGATGGAGGCCGCGCGGATGGTCGCGCGTATCCGCCGCCAATGGTTCGCCAAGCGCAAATCCATCGCTGCGATCCTGAAGGAGGTGATGACCAACGAGCAATCGGCGCTGGTCGACACCGACGCGGCCAACAAGGCCGCCGATGCCAACATGGCCCTGCAGGAGCTCGGCGCCGATATCGCGGGCGAGGCCTATGTCACGGCGACGCTCATCGTCTGGGACGAAGACCCGCGCCGCGCCGACGAGAAACTGCGCTTGGTCGAGAAGGTGGTGCAGGGCAGGGACTTCACTGCCATGGTCGAGACGGTCAATGCGGTCGATGCCTGGCTCGGCTCGCTGCCGGGGCAGGCTTATGCCAATGTCCGCCAGCCGCCGATCTCCACCCTGAACCTCGCCCATATGATCCCGCTTTCGGCTGTCTGGGCCGGGGAAGAGCGGGATGCGCATTTCGACGGCCCGCCGCTGCTCTACGGCAAGACCGAGGGCGCGACGCCCTTCCGCCTCTCGCTCCATGTGGGCGATGTCGGACACACGCTGGTCGTGGGACCCACCGGGGCCGGCAAATCCGTGCTGCTCGCGCTCATGGCGCTGCAGTTCCGCCGCTACCCGGGCGCACAGGTCTTCGCCTTCGACTTTGGGGGCTCAATCCGCGCCGCCACCCTCGCCATGGGCGGCGATTGGCATGATCTGGGCGGCGAATTGACCGAAGGCGCGGAAACCACGGTCTTCCTCCAGCCGCTGGCGCGCATCGACGATCCCACCGAGCGGAGTTGGGCCGCAGGCTGGATCGGTGCCATCCTCGCCCGCGAGGGCATCGCGATCACGCCCGAGGTGAAGGAGCATCTCTGGTCCGCCCTGACCTCGCTGGCCTCCGCCCCGGTCGGCGAGCGCACGATCACCGGTCTCGCGGTCCTTCTGCAATCTTCCGACCTGAAACAGGCCCTGCGCCCCTATTGCCTGGGCGGTGCCCATGGGCGCCTACTTGATGCCGAGACCGAAGCGCTTGGCGCGGCCTCGGTCCAGGCCTTCGAGATCGAGGGGCTGGTCGGCACCGCCGCGGCCCCCGCGGTCCTCTCCTATCTCTTCCACCGCATCGGCGACCGGCTCGACGGGCGGCCGACGCTCCTGATCATCGACGAGGGCTGGCTCGCGCTCGATGACGAGGGCTTCGCGGGCCAACTCCGCGAATGGCTGAAGACCCTGCGCAAGAAGAACGCCTCGGTGATCTTCGCGACCCAGTCGCTCTCGGACATTAACGCCTCCGCGATCGCGCCCGCGATCATCGAAAGCTGCCCGACCCGGCTGCTCCTCCCCAACGAACGGGCCATCGAGCCCCAGATCACCGCGATCTACCGCCGTTTCGGTCTCAATGACCGGCAGATCGAGATCCTCGGCCGCGCCACACCCAAGCGCGACTACTATTGCCAGTCGCGGCGCGGCAACCGGCTCTTCGAGCTGGGCCTGTCCGAAGTGGGCCTCGCGCTCTGCGCAGCCTCGTCCAAGTCCGACCAGGCGCTGATCTCTGACATCCTCGCGGAACACGGCCGCGATGGGTTTCTCGCCGGCTGGCTCGAGGCCCGCGGGGTCGGCTGGGCCGCAGACCTCATCCCCGAGCTCACCAATCTCGCACCGGAACCAGAGGTGCCGGACGCCCCGATCCCCCAAGCCCCCGAACCAGCAGAGGAGACCATCCCATGACCCATACCGCTCATCGGTTGACCAAGCTCGCCAGCGCCTCCGCGCTTGCCCTGACGCTCGCCGCCCCCATCGGGCTTGCACCGATCTTCGCCACGCCAGCCCACGCATTCTTCTTCGGCGGGGGCGGACGCATCGTCTACGACCCGCGCAATCACGCCGAGAACATCCTCTCCGCCGCCCGGGCGCTGGAGCAGATCAACAACCAGATCACCCAGCTGCAGAACGAGGCGCAGATGCTGATGAACCAGGCGCGCAACCTTGCGAGCCTGCCCTATTCCTCGCTGCAGGCGCTGCAGCAGAATGTCGACCGGACGCGGCAACTCCTGTCCCAGGCGCAGAACATCGCCTTCGATGTCGCCCAGATCGACCAGGTCTTCCAGCAGGACTATGCAAACATCCCCATGGCGGCACCCGAGGCGCAGCTTCTGGCCGATGCGCGCTCCCGCTGGGAAAACACCGTCGGCGGGCTGCAGGACGCGCTCCGCGTCCAGGCCGGCGTCGTCGGCAATCTCGACGGCCAGCGCGCCGAGCTCTCCGCCCTTGTCGGCGAAAGCCAATCCGCCGTCGGCGCCTTGCAGGCGACCCAGGCGGGGAACCAGCTCCTGGCGCTGCAATCCCAGCAGATCGCCGATCTGATCGCCGTCGTCGCCGCCAATGGCCGCGCAACCGCGCTGGTCGAGGCCGAGCGGTCCGCGGCAGCCGAACAGGGCCGCGTCCAGCGCGAGCGTTTCCTCACCCCGGGCGGGGGCTACCAGCCCGGCAACGCCCAGATGTTCAACAACTGAAGAGGGCAGGCCCATGGAGGGATCGGTCCTCGTGCGCATCGCGGCCATCGTCTTCGTCGCCATCGCGATCACCGCGGCGGTGGTGGAGATGAGCCGCGACGAGGAAGGGCAGGCAGTGCGTCCGGCGTCTTCCTTCATGCCGGAGGCCGATCCATTGCGGACCGAACAACGGCGCTGCCAGGAACTGGGTGAGGCCGCCGCCTCCGATCCCGACTGTCTCGCCGTCTGGGCCGAAACCCGCGACCGCTTTCTCGGGCGCGACCGCGACCGGACCGGGGGCGAGTGAGCCATGGGCGGCACCGGCGTCATCGACACCTTCCTCGGGGTCTTCACCTCCTATATCGACAGCGGCTTCGGGTTGCTGGGGGGCGAGGTCGCCTTCATCGCCAGCACGCTCATCGTGATCGATGTGACGCTGGCCGCGCTCTTCTGGGCCTGGGGCGCCGATGACGACATCATCGCCCGCCTTGTGAAAAAGACCCTCTACGTCGGAGTCTTCGCCTTCCTGATCTCCAACTGGAACAGCCTCGCGGCTATCGTCTTCGACAGTTTCGCGGGGCTGGGGCTGCTCGCCTCCGGCACCGGCTTTTCGCCCGCCGATCTCCTGCGCCCCGGACGGGTGGCGCAGACCGGCCTCGATGCCGGCCGACCGCTCCTGGAATCCACGGCCGATCTCATGGGCTTCGTCGCCTTCTTCGAGAACTTCATCCAGATCGCCTGCCTGCTTTTCGCCTGGGCGCTGGTGCTCTTGGCCTTCTTCCTCCTCGCGGTGCAGCTCTTCGTGACGCTCATCGAGTTCAAGCTGACGACGCTCGCGGGCTTCGTGCTGATCCCTTTCGGCCTTTTCGGCAAGACCGCCTTCATGGCCGAGCGTGTGCTGGGCAATGTCGTTTCCTCCGGCATCAAGGTGCTGGTGCTGGCGGTGATCATCGGGATCGGCTCGACGCTCTTCGGCCAGTTCACCGCCGGGTTCGGGGGCGTGGCACCCACCATCGACGAGGCCATGGCGATCGTGCTGGCCGCGCTCTCGCTCCTCGGTCTCGGCATCTTCGGCCCGGGCATCGCCACGGGCCTTGTCTCCGGCGGCCCGCAACTGGGCGCGGGGGCCGCCGTCGGCACCGGGCTTGCCGTGGGCGGCGCTGCGGTCGCGGCGGGTGGCGGGGCCCTACTCGGCGCCCGCGGAGCCGGGGCGCTCGCTTCGGGCGGGGCAGCTGCCACGCGCGGTGCCGCTGCGGCCACGGGCGCGGCATCCACCGCCTACAGACTCGGATCGATGGGACAGACCGGCGCTGCTGGGGTCGCTTCCGGTCTCGGTGGCGTGGCCCGGGCCGCGGGATCCGCGGCTGCATCGCCCCTGCGCCGCGCTGCCGCCTCGGCTTCTGAAGCGGTCAAGGCAAGCCATGCCGCCGGTGCCCGCGCGGGTTTCGCCGCCACCGGCGGCGCGTCCTCGCTTGGTAGCGTGGCAGGCGCGTCGGCCGCCATGGTCGCTCCGGCTGGCAGCCCACCGGCCTGGGCGCGCTCCATGCGCCGCAGCCAAGCCATGAGCCATGGCGTTTCCGCCGCCACACATGCGCTGCGCGCCGGGGACAGCCCCGGCTCTGGCGCCTCCGTTTCCCTATCCGAAAGCGACCGCCCATGAGCCTCTTCAAACGCGCCGCCGCCCATTATGGCAAGACCCCGGAACCCGAGACCCCTTACCAAAAGGCCGCCCAGGTCTGGGACGAGCGCATCGGTGCGGCCCGGGTGCAGGCGAAGAACTGGCGCCTCATGGCCTTCGGCTGCCTGATCCTCGCGGGCGGCTTCGCTTCCGCGCTGGTTTGGCAATCGGCGCGCGGCACCGTCGTGCCCTACGTCGTCGAGATCGATCGCCACGGCGAGGCCCGCGCCGTCGAGGCGGCAAGTGCCGGGTATCGCCCGAGCGATCCTCAGATCGCCTGGCATCTCGCCCGCTTCATCGAGGAAGTCCGGGGCCTGCCCGCCGATCCCATCGTCGTGCGGCAGAACTGGCTTCGCGCCTATGAGTTCACCACCGACCGCGGTGCGCTCGCGCTGAACGATCACGCCCGCGCCAATGATCCCTTCACGCGGGTCGGCGAGGACCAGGTCTCGGTCGAGGTCTCGAGCGTCATCCGTGCCTCGCCCGACAGTTTTCGGGTCGCCTGGTCCGAGCGTCACTACGAGAATGGCCAGCTCGTTCGCACCGAGCGCTGGACCGCGATTCTGACCATCGTGATCGACCCGCCTCGCACGGCGGACCGTCTGCGCGCCAACCCCCTCGGAATCTATGTGAACGCGATCAACTGGTCGCGGGAGATGAGCCAATGACCCGACCGATCCTGCCCACCGTTCTTCTGGCCTCCACGCTCCTCGCAGGCTGCGCCAGCGACCGCCCGCCTGACTTCACCTATGACGAGGCGGTGCCGCCCTTGCCGTCACCCCCCGTGAGCGCACCCGACGACCGCCCGCGCCCGCTCCATGTCCCGCCCGCCTGGACCCCAAGCCGGGGCGGGGCGGTAGCCGCCACACCCGTTGCGCAGGTCGGCAATGCCAATGCCGCCGCGCGCGTCGAGCCGCGGCAGGCGGGGTATTTCAACGCGATCCAGATCTACCCCTGGTCCGAAGGCGCGCTCTACCAAGTCTACGCCGCCCCGGGCCAGATCACGACCATCGCGCTTGAGCCCGGTGAACGCCTGGCTGGCACCGGCCCGATCGCGGCAGGCGACACCGCGCGCTGGATCATCGGCGACACCGAAAGCGGCGCGGGTCGCGACACCCGCGTCCTCGTCCTCGTGAAACCCACGCGGCCAGATATTCGCACGAACCTCGTGATCTCGACCGACCGGCGGACCTATCTGATCGAACTCAACGCGAGCGAAGAGACCTGGATGCCCGCCATCTCCTGGTCTTATCCGCGCGCGCCCGACGCCCCACGCGTCGCGCCGGCCACGCCGCGCATCCCGCCCGCGCATGCCCGCAACCACCGCTACGGGTTACAGGGCGACAGCCCGCCCTGGCGGCCGGTCTCGGTCTTCGATGACGGACGCCGGGTCTATGTCGTTTTCCCGCGCGGCATCGCCCAGGGCGAAATGCCGCCGCTCTTCGTGCTCGGCGCCGATGGCGAGCTCGAGATCGTCAACTCCCGCATCCACGGCAATGTGCTGATCGTCGACAGGCTCTTCGGTGCTGCCGAGCTGCGCTTGGGGCGCGGTCCCCGGCAGGAGGTGGTGCGGATTGTGCGGATCGAGCCCCAGACCGAAACGACAGCGGTGCGGCAGGGTGCGGAGCGGGGGACATGAGCGAGACTTCGACCGATCCTGCTGCCGCCATGCGCCTGCGTGCCGATCCGCCGCGCGTGACGCGGATTTCGCGCAAGGTGATCATCGGCCTGGCCATTATCGTGGGGCTCGGGATTGGTGCTGCCCTGATCTACGGCCTGCAACGCCCGGATCGGACGGCGGCCCCGGAAGAGCTGATCACCACGGACCGGCGCCAGCCCGCCGATGGTCTCCGCGATCTGCCGGGCAGTTATGATGCGATCCCGCGGCTCGGGCCGCCCCTGCCGGGTGACCTCGGCGGCGGCATCCTCGACGCCCAGCAACGCGGTCAGCCAGTCGCAGCCCCGAGCCTCACGCCGCCCACCATGGACCCAGCGGAACAGCAGCGGCTTGCGGAACTGGAAGCGGCCCGGGTCAGTGATCTCTTCTTCCAGACGCGCCCCGGGGCGCCTGCCTCCACCGGGTTCCAGATGCCGCCTCCGGCACCGGGGGGCGGGTTGGCCGCCACCCCGGAAACCGATCCACGTCAGGCCTTTCTGACGGCACCGCCCGACCGCCGAACGGTCGCGCCCGACCGCGTGCAGCCGCCAGCGTCTCCTTACCTACTGCAGGCCGGTTCGGTCATCCCGGCGGCGCTGATCACCGGCATCCGATCCGACCTTCCAGGCCAGATCACCGCACAGGTCACCCAGAATGTCTATGACAGCCCAACCGGCAGCCTGCTCCTGATCCCGCAGGGCACCCGCCTGATCGGCGCCTATGACGACAGCGTCACCGTCGGCCAGCGTCGCGTGCTCCTGGTCTGGACGCGGCTGATCTTTCCCGATGGACGATCCCTTGTTCTCGAACGCCAGCCCGGGGCCGATGCGGCGGGCTATGCCGGTCTTGAGGACCGCGTCGACAATCACTGGGCCAGCATCCTGCGCGCGGCGGGGCTTTCAACCTTGGTGGCCGTCGGCGCGGAACTCTCCCTGGACGAGGAGGACCGCCTCGCCCGTGCCCTCCGTGACGGGGCCTTGGATACGATCAATGAGGCCGGCCAGCGCATCGTTCAACGCCAGCTCGAGGTCCCGCCGACACTCACCATCCGCCCGGGCTTCCCCGTCCGTGTGATCGTCACGCGCGATCTCGTCTTCGTGCCATTCGGAGGCTGACATGACCAAGCTGAAACTCGGTCCGATTCCGGACGACAAGCCTGTGAAACTCACCGTGGAACTGCCCGCAGAACTGCATCGCGATCTCATCGCCTATGGCGAGATCCTCGGCCGGGAAGCCGGACAGGGGCCGGTAGAGCCGATCAAGCTGATTGCCCCCATGCTTGAACGTTTCATCGCGACGGACCGCGGATTTGCCAATGCTCGGCGTTCGCTCTCCAAGAACGGAAGTAGCAAAGCACAGTAATTGATCAGAGGCTCCACGTTTCCAACAGGACCAAGACGGCGCGCCGGCATGACGGGAACATCAGTCTGGGGATCACTTTGAATAATCTTTATTTACTTTTAATGACTTAAGTCAGGGCGTGTACAAAATATGTTCATTGTTAGATCGCACTCTGTCATGGTGCGTCGCGTAATTTCCAGCCAAGTGTGTTCAGTTACAGGCTATTTGGGATCGCGATCCGCACAAATTGTCCAGCTTGCAACCAGACGAAACTCGCCAGAAAATTGAAGCGGAATGAACGTCCGCTTGATAATTTGCTTCGGTCTCCGCCAGTTCCAAATCTTCTTGTTTCTTGAGGAGGCGCGACGGTGTCAGCGACCCTCTGGAACGGCAAGATGGCCCTGTTTCCTTGGCCGCACGTCCTCGAGTGCTGCATAGAACGCAGGCAACACCAACAGGATCAGAACCGTTGCGGCGAGCAGGCCGAAGACCACGGAAATCACCAGTGGCTTGAGCGTCTGGGCCTGGGTCGAGGTCTCCAGCAGCAGTGGCGCCATGCCCATGATCGTGGTTGAAACCGAGACGAAGATCGGGCGGAACCGCGACCGCACAGCCTCGCCTACGGCCAGCGCGGCGGACAGTCCCTCGGCGCGACGTGCGTTGATGACGCCGACCAAGAGGATCGCGTTGTTCACCACGATGCCCGCGAGCGAGGCCGCCCCCACCAGAGACGGCATGGAAATGTTGTAGCCCATCAGGACATGGCCCCAGATCACGCCCAGAAATGCCAGCGGGATGGTGATCATCACAATCAACGGCTCGACGTAGCTGCGGAACTGGAAGCTGAGCACGAGGTAGATGCCCACCAGCCCGATGAGGAACCCGCGCAGGATCGAGGCGACGGTTTTCGCGGAATTCGCGGCCTGTCCGCCGATCTCGAAGCCAAGGCCGGGGGTGGAGGCTGCCAGATCGGGCAGGAAGCCCTCGGCCAGCCGTGCGGTAATCGCGTCGGCATTGCCGATGCGGCCGTCCACATCGGCCGAAACGGTCAGGGTGCGCAGACCATTGCGGCGTGTGATCGTGCCCCAGCCGCGCGCCTCGTCAATGGTGGCGATGCTGGAGAGCGGCACGGTGTCGCCACCGGGCAGGGCGACTTCGAAAAGGCTCAGGTCGGCGCGGGTGGTGCGGTCCTCATCGGCCAGCCGCACCTCAAGATCCCATGCCAGATCACCGCGCCGGATTTCCGCAAGCTGCGTGCCGAGGAAAGCCGCGCGAAGTTGGCTTGCCACATCCGTTGCGGTCAGCCCCAGCGCCTCGGCCCCCCGCGACAGGCTCAGCCGCAATTCGGGCGCGCCGGGGCGCAGGTCGAGGATCGCGTTGCGCACACCGGCATAGGTCTCGAGTTCGGCCAGCGTGGCGCGGCCCGCGGCCTCGAGCGCGGCGAGGTCGGGGTGGGTCAGGCGCAACTCGACCGCGATGCCTTGCGGGCCGATGCCCGGCTCGGTCAGGATCAGTGAGTTCACGCCGGGCAGGGCGCCGATTTCTTCGCGCCAGAGTGTGACGATCTCGTCCAGCGTGCTGTTACGCGTCTCGGCGCCCAGAAGGTCCACCGCGACGGTGGCGACATGGGCGCCGGTTTCGCCCGCCGACAGGTTACGGCCCAGACGGGTGATGCGGCGAATAACCAGCGGTTGCGCCTCGGGCTGTTCGGGTGTCAGACGGGCGTTCACGCGGTCAAGCGCGGCCTCGACCTGTGCGACTGCCTGGGTCGTGCGCGCCAGCGGGATGCCGGCAGGCAGCATCAGCCGCGCCTCGAGCACGTCGCCGTCGATCTCGGGCATGGCTTCGCGCTTGACCATGCCGCCACCGAGCGCACCGACGGTCAGGATCAAGGCACCGATGGCCAGCCCTGCGACCAGCCAGCGCGCCTTGATCGCGGTATCGGCCAGACCGCCGACCCCTTCGCGAAAAGCGTCAAAGCCCGCGTCGAAGCCTTTGCGGAAGCGGGAGGGGGCAGTGTCCTTCATCCCGCCTTTCAGGTGGTGGGGCAGGATGAAAAAAGCCTCGATCAGCGAGGCGGCAAGGGCTGCCAGCAGGACCACCGGCAGGACTTCGAGCACGGCCCCCAACTCGCCCGCGAGGAAGGCCAGAGGCAGGAACACGGCAAGCGTCGTCAGGAAGGACGAGATGACACCGGGGGTGACGGCGGCGACGCCGGCGGCCACGTTTTCGACCGTCGCGTCCTTGGCGGCGTGTACAGCGATGGAATCCGCGATCACGATGGAATCGTCCATCACGATCCCGATCGCCATCAAGAGCGCCACCAACGTCATCATGTTCAGGCTGAGCCCGGTCAGCGCCATCCAGACAAAGGCCCCCGCAAAGGCCACGGGCAGGCCCATCGCGGCCCATATCGCGAAACCGGGGCGGAAAAACATGCTCATCACCACGACGACGAGCACTAGCCCGATCACCCCGTTCTGCACCAGCATCACAAGACGGTCGCGGATGATCGATGTCACGTCTTGCACCACTTCGACGGTGATGGCGCCCGGCAGTCGGGCGGTTTCCGCGTCAACCAAGGCCGCGACGCCGTCCAGCACGCGCAGCGCGTCGGCATCGAGCGCCTTGGCCACGTCAAACACGAGCGCGGGCACCCCGTCGACAAAGGCGCGGTCCTGTGGCGGCTCGAAGCGTTCCTCGATCACCGCCACGTCGCCCAGCGTCAGCGTCGCGCCGTTCGGCAGCACCAGCACGGGGATCATGGCCAGCGCCGTTGCCGTGTCGCGTTCGGCGGTGAAACGCAGGGTCAGGTCCGCGCCTGCCCCTTCGAGCGTGCCTGCGGGCAGGTCGATGTTCTGCGCGGCGATGGCGGCGGCCAATGTGGCAGGTGTCAGGCCGTGGCTGTCGAGCACGGCGCGCGGCGCGGTGATGGACAGCGTCCGGGCGCCGAGGCCCCCGCGCGTCACGCGAGCAACACCCGGCAGGGCGGTCAGGCGGTCCGACAAGGCGTCCGCATAAAGGTCCAGTTCGCCCAGCGGCAGATCTCCCGAGATAGCCACCGAGGTGACCGGATCGGAGCGGTGCAACTCGCGCACCACCGCAGGATCGGCACGGTCAGGAAAGCTGTCGATGGCCGAAACCTCGGTGCGCAGAGAATTCACGAAACGCAGCGCGTCATTGCCCGGCGCCATGGTCGCCACGGCGCGGGCGCGGCCGGTTTGCGCGGTGCAGGTGAAGGTCTCCAGCCCCTCGACACCCTGCACCCCGTCCCACAGCGGCGCGCAGATCGCGCCTTCGACATCCTCGGCGGCAGCGCCCCGGTAGGGCACGGTGATCTCGGCCTCGACAGCGCGGAAATCCGGGAAGGTTTCGCGCAAGAGACCCGGCGCGGCAAAGGCCCCGGCGGCGAGGAACAGCAAAAGCAGCAGGTTGCCCGCCGTCGGGTGACCGGTGAACCAGCGGATCATTGCGGAGCCTCGACCGGGGTCAGGGTCATGCCGGGAATGGCCGGGGCGATGTCGTCGATCACCACGCGGTCGCCGGGGGCGAGCCCATCGGTGATGATGACCGAGCCGTCTTGTGCAAAACCGGCGGTGACGGGCCGCAACTCCAGCCTGTTATCGGCGCTTGCGATACGCACCATGCCCCCATGCAGTGCCGCTTCGGGGATTGCGATGAGGCCTGACATAGAAGCGCCCGAAAAGGCAATCTGCACCTGCATGTTGGGCACCAGCGGCAGGCGCCGGGGCGGGTCCGCGCCCTCATAGGGGTCGTCAACCCTGACGACGACCGGCACGGTGCGCGCACGGGCATCCAGCGCGCCTTCGATCCGGACAACGCGGGCGGTCCAGATTTGGGTCGGGTCCGACAGCGGGCTGAGCGTCACCTCGATTTGCGTGGCTGGCAGGTCGCGCATCATGTCGGCAAGGGTGATGCCTTCAGGCGCATCTCCCAGCAGGCGGCGAAAGCTGCCGATTGGCAGATGGGCCACGACTTCGGCCGCTGCGATCCCGTCGGCACGGATCACCACCTGACCGGGGCTGACGGTCTGAAACAGCTCCGCATTTACCTCGGTCACACGCATGCCGAACGGCGTCGTCAGGGTTGTGCGGTCGAGCGCGCGGCGCGCGCGGTCGATGGCGGCCTCGCTGCGCGCGACCTGTGCCGCGATCCGTGCCTCGCGGGACGGGATAAGAGCCATCGCATTTTCGAGTTCCGCGACCGTGCGGCGGGCCAGAAGCGTGGCACGCTCGGCCTCATCGACGCGCGATTGCGGGGCCGTACCCTGTTGGGCCAGGGTCCGCGTGCGAGCCAGTTCGGCCTCGGCCAGCGCCAATCTCGCGCGTTCCAGATCGAGGATGCGGCCCGTGTTTTCCGCCTCGGCGGTCAGCTGCGCGCTTTCGGCGTCCAGCGCTGCAAGGTCGGCCTGCGACTGCGCCAACGCGAGCTCGTAGTCGGCAGGGTCGATCCGCAGCACCTCGGTTCCCGCCGGGATCAGGCGGCCGGGTTCCAGGTTGAAGTGGCGCCAGATCACTTCGCCTTGCACTTCGGCCACGGCGACCCAGGTGTCGGCCGCTCGCAGGTTGCCCCACGCCGTGGCGGTCGGGCGTAGGTCTGCTGCCGCGACCGTCATCACGCGGACCGGCAGGGCGGGTCCGCTGCCCTCGATCTGGGCCGGTCCGGGTGCCGACGAGATCATCCAGACCGCCGCGGCAATGCCGAGCGCGATAGGCGGCAGGGCGAGGAGAGGGGCGAGTCTCATGGGATCAGCATTGCGCCCGGCGCATCCGCGCCAGCGTGCCGTCGCGCAGCACGAACTGGTGGTAGAGCGCGCCGACGACATGCAGCGCGATCAGCGCCAGCAGGGCAATCTTCAAAACGTTGTGGCCTTGCGCCGCGGTCTCGACCCCGCCAAACCACGCGACCGAGCCGCTGAGCGGCATCAGGATCATCAGCGCGTATAGGCCGACATGGGTGAGCTTGGCGAGGATGCCCTGCAGTTTGTTGGCCTCGATCGCCGGAGGCACGCCGCGCTGGGCGCGCAGCGTCAGCCGCCACAGCGCGAAGATCACCACCAGCGCGCCGCCCGCCACATGGGCCAGCACGAGCGGGTCGAACCCCGCCTCCAGCCCGTCGGTGACGCGATCCCAAGCGGCCGACATCGCGTCCTTGAAAAGGTATTGCTGCGCAATCAGCGCGAAGACGAGCCAGTGCAGCGCGATCTGCAGGCGGGAATAGCCGGTCGGGGCGGTTGTGGCGGGCATGGCGGGGGTCCTTTCGGTCTGGGCGCGCGACTCGGGATAGAGGTTGCAGTTGCCAGTAGTATATGTTAGTGAGTTATAACTAACAAGAGGGGGCTGCATGTCCGTTCGTCAGAGCGCGGAAGAGCGAAAGACACAGATCGTGGCCGAGGTGCTGCGACTGGCCGACGAGATCGGACCCGACCGGCTCAGCACCACGGATGTCGCGCGCGCCATCGGTCTCAGTCAGCCGGCGATCTTCCGACATTTTCCCACCAAGGGCGCGCTCTGGTTGGCGGTGGCCGAGGATATCGCGAACCGGCTTCAAGGCTCGTGGGCCGCAGCCGAGGCCGGGGCCGCCGGGCCACACGCGCGCTTGAGGGCGCTCATCGGTGCGCAGCTCTCAGCCATATCCGAGACGCCCGCTCTGCCGTCGATCCTGTTCTCGCGCGAGTTGCAGGTGGACAATCAAGCCCTGCGCGACGTGTTCCGGGGGCTTCTGGGCGCGTTTCAGAGCCGCCTTGTTGCCGTGATCCGTGATCTTCAGGCCGCGGGCGACATGAAGCGCGACGTTAGCCCGGAGGATGTCGCCATCCTGCTGACATCGCTGGTGCAGGGTGTCGCCATCCGCTGGACGCTCGGCGCGCGGGGCTTTTCGCTCCCGCAAGAGGGGTTGCGATTGTTCGACGTGCAGTTGGTGCTGCTGAACGCTGAGGAGGACGTTCTCGATGAGAAAAAAAGATAAATTGCTTCGCATCACGGGTGGAGTTGCGATTGCCTTCGGCCTTTTGACGGTTGTTTCGGGCGGCACCACGCTGCTTGGTGCGCTCGAGATGGGGGCGGTCGTCCTGTTCGTCTTGTGGTTCAACACACTGGCTGGACTTGCCTATGTCGTCGCGGGCCTGGGCCTGTGGCAGGGGCGGCGATGGGCCTATCCTCTGTCTCTCGCGATCTTCGCCGCAACGCTGTTGGTCTTCGCGGCGTTCGGTTTGCATGTGGCGCAGGGTGGAGCTTTCGAGATGCGCACCGTTTTCGCCATGGCCCTGCGCAGCACGGTATGGGGCGGCATCGCGCTGGTGGCGCGTCAGGTGCTTTCCGGGCGGTAGACGCAATCGGCAAGGGTGCTGCGGTTGAGATCGGCCACGAAGGCCGCCTCGGCATGGGCCAGCCGCGCCTTCAACCGGCAGTGCGGGGTCAGGGTGCAAGTGTTGGTGTCGGAGGCAAAGCACTCCACCAGCGCCTGATCGGCCTCGAGCACCGCCACCACATCGCCCAAACGGATGTCCTTGGGCGCGCGGGCCAGCATCGCGCCGCCCCCGCCGCCGCGCCGGGTCTCTAGAAGACCTGCCGCGGCAAGCGCCGAAATCACCTTTGCCAGATGGTTGCGCGAGATACGGAACTCGGCGGCAAGGTCGGCGGCTGTGAAGGCGCGATCGGGGGTGCCCGCCATGCGCATCAGCACGCGTAGCCCGTAATCTGTGAAGGACGTGAGGCGCATGGTCGCGCTCCTGATTTGGTATTTACAATGCGTATTACTGTGGTCTAATCGGTAAATCAAATGCCAATTCATCTTGTTCCGACGATTCACCACAGAAGGAACGTGCCATGCACGACGATGCCACCGCCGCAGTGCCGCAGGAAACCGGCGCTTTGATCGACCACATCCTGACCAATTATCACGAGATGCACCGGGCGGACCTCGCCTCGCTCGTACCCTTGGCCGAGCGCGTCGAACAGGTTCACGCCGATGATCCAGACGCCCCAAAGGGTCTTGCCCGTGCCCTGGCCACGCTTGCCCACGAGATGGACGATCATATGACCAAGGAAGAGACGATCCTGTTCCCTGCCATGCGCGCGGGCGGCGGTGCGGGCATCGAACACCCCATTGCGGTCATGCGCGCCGACCATGACGATCACGCTGAGACCATCGCGCTGGTCCGCAAGCTGACGGGCGACCTGACGCCACCGAAGCATGCTTGTGGCTCGTTGCGGTCGCTTTATGGCGGCACGGCGACGTTGCTTGACGAACTCGCCGCGCACATCGCGCTGGAGAACGACGTGCTCTTTCCCCGGTTCGAGCCGGCAAGATGACCAAGGGCGGGACATATGCATCGCCGCCTTGCATGGCCGGAGAGGTCGATCCCGCGTATTTCGACCCGCTTGGCGTTGATCCCGGGCAGGCGCGCGATGTGGCGCGCTGGCGCCGGGCGGAACGGACAACTTTGGCCGGGCTGAGGGAGGGCCTGGGCCAGGCTGGGCGGGCGCAGGTCTCAGGCAGGATCGCGGGGCATCTGGGGAGGGTGCTGGGCGACCGCGGGGTGGCGCCCGGATGCGTCTTTTCCGGCTACTGGCCGATCAAGGGGGAACCCGACCTGCGCCCGGCCTTGGCCGATCTGCACCGCGCGGGCGTCACCGTCGCCTTGCCAGTGGTCGAGACGCGCGCCGCGCCACTGGTGTTTCGCCGCTGGACACCCGAGACCAAGCTGGTGCGCGGCGACTGGAACATGCCCGTTCCCTCGCCCGATGCCGATATGCTGGTGCCCGATTTCGCGCTCGCGCCCTGCCTGGGGTGGACCGACGACTGTTATCGGTTGGGCTGGGGTGGGGGCTATTTCGATCGGACGCTGGCCGCGCTGACACCACGCCCCATCACCATCGGCATCGCGCTGAACGCCGCCCGCCTGCCGATGATCTTTCCGCAACCCCATGACATCCCGCTCGACCTGATCCTGACCGAGGACGGCGTCGCGGCAACAAGGCCGGACTCAAGGACACACAGATGACCACCACAACCGAACAGATGCGCGCCTGGACCGGACCCGCGATCCTGACCTTCGGGTTCCGCCCGTTCTTCTTCGGCGCGGCGGTCTGGGCAGCGCTGGCGATGGCACTTTGGGTGCCGATGCTGTCGGGGCACCTGACGTTGCCCACCGCTTTCGACCACGTGTCATGGCACGCGCATGAATTCCTGTTCGGTTATCTGGGCGCCGTCGTCGCGGGGTTCCTACTGACTGCGGTGCCAAACTGGACGGGGCGCTTGCCGATCGTTGGCTGGCGTCTCGGGATGCTCGCGGGCCTGTGGCTCTTGGGCCGTCTGGCCGTCGCCGTCTCGGGTGGCTTGCCGCCCGCGCTGGTGGCGGCGTTGGATCTCGCGTTTCCGGTTTTTTTTGCGCTGCTGATCGCGCGGGAGATCGTGGCGGGCAAGAACTGGCGTAACCTGATCGTGCTGGCGATGCTGGGGGGCTTCATCATCGGCAATGCACTTTTCCACTGGGAGGCGGCACAGGGCGAGTATGCCGCGCAAGGTTACGGCCTGCGGCTGGGCCTCGGGGCGGGCATCATGATGATCGCCGTCATCGGCGGCCGCATAGTGCCGTCCTTCACCCGCAACTGGCTGGTGAAACGGCGCAGCGCCGTCCTGCCCGTGGCGCCGATGCAGTCCTTCGACAAGGTGGCGCTCGCGGCTCTTCTAGTGGCGCTTTTGCTGTGGGTTGCGCTGCCTCTCAGGACGCTGACCGGGCTGGCCCTTGCGCTGGCAGGCGTGTTGCATGCCCTGCGATTGGCCCGTTGGGCCGGGCACCGGACCTTTGTCGAACCGCTGGTGACTGTGCTGCACGCGGCCTATGCCTTCGTGCCGTTGGGGGCCTTGGCACTGGCCGCGGAAATCTTGGCTCCGGGGTCCTTCGGGATGGCGGGTGCGCAGCATTTCTGGATGGCAGGCGCGATCGGGTTGATGACGCTGGCTGTGATGACTCGCGCGACGCTGGGCCATACCGGTCAGAACCTGAGTGCGGGGGCGGGTACGGTCGCGATCTATCTGGCCCTGATCCTGTCCGTCTTTGCGCGGGTCGCGGGCGGCGTATTCCCCGAGTTCTCCGGCCCGTTGCACACGGTGGCCGGGCTGTCGTGGATCGTCGCCTTCGGGGGCTTTGCCGTCGTCTATGGTGCGCTTTTGCTGCGCCTGCCCGCCGCCAAGCGGGTCTGAGGCGCGCATCGATGGGATGGTTCGAGTTCGCCTTGGCCTATGTCGTGTTCTTCTTGTCGCATTCCTTGCCCGTGCGACCGCCACTGCGGCCTTGGCTTCAGGCGCGGCTTGGAGCATCCGGTTTCACACTGGCCTATTCCGCCCTGTCGTTCGCGGTGCTGGCTTGGTTGATCTGGGCGGCAGGCAGCGCACCGCATGTGGCCCTGTGGGACTGGGCGCCATGGCAGGCCCATGTCCCACTGGTGGTCATGGGGCCGGTCTGCCTGATCCTTGCGTTGTCCATCGGCCGGCCCAACCCGTTTTCCTTCGGGGGTTCGCGCAACGACCAGTTCGACCCGGCCCGGCCCGGCATCGTCCGGTTGTCGCGTCACCCGCTGCTGCTGGCGCTGACGCTTTGGGCGGCGGCCCATGTCGTGCCCAACGGAGACTTGGCCCATGTGATCCTGTTCGGAACCTTCGCCGCCTTCGCGCTCCTCGGCGGTCGCCTGTTCGACCGGCGCAAGCGCCGCGAAATGGGGCCAGAGTGGCAGCGGATGCGTGATCGGGTGTTGGACGGGCCGTTCCTCTGCCTGCCTGTCTCGTGGCAACGTCTCGCGACCCGAATTGCGATTGGAATTGGCCTTTATGTTGCGTTGCTGTGGCTCCACCCATGGCTTTTCGGCGTCGACCCACTTGCATGAAGTTGTCCGCTACGCTGCGGAACGAGGCGACAAGCGATGCCGACTATGGTATTAATTCAAAGACAAACTTGGAGGCGCGTCGTGCTGAAATTGGACAGCGATACTCTCACCATTGAAGCCTTCGAAAAAAGAATGCGGTTGCGTCGGCGCATGTTTGCAAAAAGCGGAGTGAGCTTGGCGGCTTTGCACGCAGCGCAGGATTTGGAAAGCGTCGCGCGACACAGTGTCGAAACCTGCGTTTCCTGCAATGCGGACGAGATTTGCGGACGTTGGCTCGACAAGACCGCAGACGGTGGCAAGCCGCCGGGGTTTTGCCCCAACCATCGCCTTATCGAATACCTGCAAAAGGAAGAGCGGTTGCGTCCCAAGGCCCGGTGACAGTCCGCCCAGCCGAACGGAGTTCTAATCCTCGATATCTTCGATCCAGGTCTTCGCGGCGACGGCACGAGGCAGGCCAAGCGGGCCGATGGCCAGCATCGCGACCTGCATAATCGCCTCAGCCTCGATCCCGTCCGCCTTGGCCCTGCGGGTATGCGAGTGGACAGCGCCTTCGGATCCCGCGCCAATTGCCAGCGCGAGTTTGACGAGGCGCTTCTCGCGGTCCGTCAGCGGGCCGCAATCGGCGGTCGCCTTGCCCAAGGCGGCGTAGGCTTTCCAGACACTGGGATATTCCTCGGCGAGATCTCCGGCGGCGCCAGGCATGGATTTTGTCATCTGTCAGTCCCTCAGGTTGAAAAGTCATCAATCAGTGGATTTGGTTTCGCAAAGCGCTCAAGGTCCGCCTGATTGTCGATGGAGATGCGGGTGCCGGTCACGGTCACGCCATAGGGCTGCAGCCCCTTGAAGGCGCGGCTGAGATTTTCAGGGGTCATGCCCAGCACAGAGGCCAGGCGCCGCTTCTCGAAATCCAGCTCGAACGCAGCCCGGCCGCCGGCGTGCCGTTGTTGCCTGAGCAAGTAGTTCGCGAGCCGCTCGAGCGAGGTTCTGAGTTTCAGATCCTTCTGCGCCTTGATGACAGAGCGATAGCACTGCGCCAGTTCCGTGACGATCGCACGGGCAAAGTTGCTGTCGGCGTCGAAGATCGCGCGAACGTCCTGACTTGGGATCAGCGCGATCCTGCTTTTCTCGAGCGTGCGGGCCGACATCAGGTAGGGCGCATCCTTGATGGTCGCGGCAAGAATGAAGGTCGAGATCGGGCGGACAGTCGCCATGCTGGTATCCCGCCCATTCCAGGCCGAAAACAGATCCACCGAACCCGAAATGACGATATGAAGAAAATCGCTCGGTTCTCCTTCAGTGATCAATTCGATCTGCGCAGGGAAATTCTGCACATAGGCGCCACGCATCAAGGACGTGAAATTATCATCCGCCATCTGCGCAAAGAGATCGAGTTTTCGAATATCCCGGTATTCTGAATCGGGCATTTCGTCCCCCCCTGACTTTGCGCGCTTAACAATTGTCAGCAAATCAATTGATAAATGTCAACCCACCAGTTGACCTTCGCCGCTTTAACCTTGATCTGCCACCGCGCACTGGATGACATATTTCTGTAAGCCATTTATTTCGCTAGTATTTTCCAAATTTTGTGATCTAGATCAAGTCACGAGCGTCGTTGTGGCGTCAGGTCTGGCACTGATCCCCACGCAGGGGTGAAAGACCTATTTTGCCGGAGACCCGCCATGCAGACCGTTGCAACAGCCTCACGCGCCGATCAGACACGCGCCCTGAGCTTGAGCACGATCGCCTTTACCGCTTGTTTCGCGGTCTGGACGATCTTTTCCATCATCGGTGTCGCCATCAAGGCCGAGCTTGGACTGAATGACACCCAGTTCGGCCTGCTGGTCGCGACACCGATCCTGACCGGATCGGTCACCCGCCTATTTCTCGGCGTCTGGACCGAGAAATACGGCGGACGGCTGGTGTTCTCCAGCCAGATGATCCTGACCGCGCTTGCGACCTGGGCGCTGACACTGGCGGACAGCTACATCATGTACCTGATCGCGGCGCTCGGCATCGGCCTCGCGGGTGGGTCGTTCATCATCGGCGTGGCCTATGTCAGCCGGTGGTATGACGCTGGCCACCAGGGCACGGCGCTCGGTATCTTCGGCGCGGGCAATGTCGGCGCAGCGGTGACCAAGTTCGTAGCCCCCTTCGTCATGGTCGCCTACGGCTGGCATGGCGTGGCCTATGTCTGGGCGGCGGGGCTGGCCATCATCGGCGTGCTGTTCTTCCTTCTGGCCAAGGACGACCCCGAACTGGTTGAGCGTCGCAAGACGGGCGCCAAGGCCCCGTCGCTCGCCCAACAGTTCGCACCGCTCAAGAACCTGCAGGTCTGGCGGTTCTCACTCTACTATTTCTTCGTGTTCGGCGCCTTCGTAGCCCTCGCGCTGTGGATGCCGCACTACCTGATCGACGTCTACGGCATCGACGTTCGCTTCGCGGGCATGGCAGCGGCCTCGTTCAGCCTCTCAGCATCTCTGTTCCGGGCCTATGGTGGCGTGCTGTCGGACAAGTTCGGCGCGCGCCGGGTCATGTACTGGACCTTCGGCTTTTCCCTGCTGTTCCTGTTCATGCTGAGCTACCCGCCGACGGACTACGTCATTCAGGGCAAGGACGGTGCCATCGCCTTCTCGACCCAGATGGGTCTGTGGCCCTTCATAGTGACGCTGTTCGGCTTGGGTTTCTTCATGAGCCTCGGCAAGGCAGCTGTCTTCAAGCACATCCCGGTTTATTACCCGGGCCATGTGGGCGCGGTTGGCGGGCTTGTCGGCATGATTGGGGGACTTGGCGGCTTCGTCCTTCCCATTGCCTTCGGTGCGCTGCTGGACCTGACGGGCATCTATACATCGTGTTTCGCGCTGCTCTTCGGACTGGTCGCCATCGCGCTGAGCTGGATGCACCTGTCGGTCCGGGCGATGGAGCGTGCGGCGCATGGCGAAGTGCTCGACCAGCTGCCGCAGCTGCCCGAGATGCAGGACATCCACCATCCCGAACGCACCGCCATGCCGCGCGTGCTGGAAGATTGGCGGCCCGAGGACGCGCAATTCTGGGCCGAAAAGGGCCGCGCCGTCGCACGCCGGAACCTCTGGATTTCAATCCCGGCGCTTCTGCTGGCCTTCTCGGTCTGGATGGTGTGGTCGGTGGTCGTGGCCCGTCTGCCCGCTATTGGGTTCGACTTCACCCCGGGACAGCTTTTCTGGCTGGCGGCCTTGCCCGGCCTTTCGGGCGCCACGCTCCGTATCTTCTACAGCTTCATGGTGCCGATCTTCGGCGGGCGGCTGTGGACGACGCTGTCGACCGCCTCGCTGCTGCTGCCCGCGATGGGCATCGGCTATGCGGTGCAAAACCCCGAGACGCCCTACCTGATCTTCCTCGTCCTGGCCCTTCTGTGCGGGTTCGGCGGCGGCAACTTCGCCTCGTCGATGGCCAATATCGGCTACTTCTTCCCGAAGGCCGAAAAGGGCAACGCGCTGGCGCTGAACGCGGGTCTTGGGAACCTCGGCGTCTCAGTCATGCAGTTCCTCGTGCCCATCGTCATCACGGCGGGCGTGTTCGGAGCGATCGGCGGTGAACCGGTGACGCTGTCGGACGGCGGACAACTTTGGATGCAGAACGCAGGCTTTGTCTGGGTGCCCTTCATCCTTGCGGCGACCATCGCGGCCTGGCTGGGCATGAACGACATCGCCGATGCGCGTGCGAGCTTCGCCGATCAAGCGGTGATCTTCGGACGCAAGCAGAACTGGTTGATGTGCATTCTCTACACCGGCACCTTCGGCAGCTTCATCGGGTATTCAGCCGGCTTCCCGCTGCTGACGCGGCTGGCCTTCCCGGATGTGAACGCGCTCAACTACGTGTTCCTTGGGCCGCTGGTCGGTGCGCTCAGCCGCGCCGGAACCGGCTGGATCTCGGACAAGTTCGGCGGTGGTCGCGTGACCTTCTGGACCTTCGCGCTGATGATCGTGGCCACCTTCGGCGTGATCACTTTCCTCGGACTTGGATCGTTCATCGGCTTCTTCGCCTGCTTCATGGCGTTGTTCTTCCTGACCGGTGTCGGCAATGCCTCCACCTTCCAGATGATCCCGGTCATCATGGGACGTGAAATTCCGCGCCTGATGCCGCAATTGGGCGTCGAGGAACGCAAGCGGCAGATCGCCATGGAATCCGGCGCAATCGTCGCCTTCACCTCGGCCATCGCAGCCTACGGCGCCTTCTTCATCCCCAAAGCCTACGGCACATCCATCGCGATGACCGGGTCGGCCGTGGGGGCGCTCTGGGCCTTCCTGATCTTCTACGTGATCTGCGTCGTCATCACCTGGGCCGTCTACACGCGCCCCGGCGGCCTTCTCCACGACATCGAGCGTGGTCGCACACCGCGGGGAACCGCGGCCCAGCCCGCTGAATGATCCAATTGAATTCCCGGGCGGCGCAGTTCGCCGCCCGCACCCAGACACCCGAAAGGACAGCCCAATGAGCCATCTGCTCGACAAACTGAACTTCTTCCAGAGCAAGGAACTGGAGCAATTCTCGGACGGTTGGGGTCAGACCACCCGCGAGAACCGCGACTGGGAGGACACCTACCGGAACCGCTGGCGGCACGACAAGATCGTCCGCTCGACCCACGGGGTGAACTGCACCGGGTCGTGTTCGTGGAAGATCTACGTCAAGTCCGGGATCGTCACCTGGGAAACCCAGCAGACCGACTATCCGCGCACGCGCGCTGGCCTGCCCAACCACGAACCGCGCGGCTGCGCGCGGGGAGCGTCCTACAGCTGGTATCTCTATTCCGCCAACCGCGTGAAGAATCCGTTGATCCGGGGCGCCCTGATGCGCGCCTGGCGCAAGATGCGCGAGACCATGACGCCGGTGGCCGCCTGGACCGCGATCCAGAACGATCCCGCCCTGCGCAACGCGATCAACAAGACCCGCGGCAAGGGCGGCTTCGTGCGGGCAAGCTGGGACGAAGCGACCGAGATCATCGCCGCTGCCAACGCCTACACGGCCAAGACCTACGGGCCCGACCGTGTCTTCGGTTTCTCGCCGATCCCGGCCATGTCGATGGTCAGCTATGCCGCGGGCTCGCGCTATCTGTCCCTTCTGGGCGGCACCTGCATGTCGTTCTACGACTGGTATTGCGACCTGCCGCCGGCCTCGCCGCAGACCTGGGGCGAGCAGACAGATGTGCCGGAATCGGCCGACTGGTACAATGCCGGGTTCCTGATGCTCTGGGGCTCGAACGTGCCGCAGACCCGCACGCCCGACGCCCATTTCTACACCGAGGTGCGCTATCGCGGCACCAAGTCCGCCGTGGTCAGCCCCGACTATTCCGAGGCCGCCAAGTTCGGCGACATCTGGCTGAATCCGCAGGCCGGCACCGACGCGGCGCTGGCGATGGCCATGGGCCATGTGATCCTGCGCGAATTCCACCTCGACCGGCAGGCCGCGTATTTCGAGGACTACGCCCGCAAGTACACGGACATGCCGATGCTGGTGCGGCTGGATGAAAAGGACGGGCACCTCGTGCCGGGCCGCATGCTGCGCGCCGACGATTTCGACGGCAATCTGGGCGAGTCGAACAATCCAGACTGGAAGACCGTCGCCTATGACGAGGCGTCGGGCCAGATCGTGGCGCCTAACGGGTCCATCGGGTTCCGCTGGGGCGAAGAGGGCAAGTGGAATCTCGAAGAGCAGGCGAAAGGGGCAGAGGCCAAGCTGCGCCTGAGCCAGATTCTCGATGGCGACCACGACGAGGTCGTGGGCGTCGATTTCCCCTATTTCGGGGGCGCCGCAACGGGCGATTTCGTCAAGTGCGACCACCCCGAAGTGCTGACCCGGAATATTCCGGCGCGCCGCGTGAAACTGGCCGACGGCAACGAGGTTCTAGTTACCACCGTGTTCGACCTGTTCTGCGCCAATTACGGTCTCGACCGAGGCCTTGGCGGTGACTGGGTGTCCAAGGACTTCAACGACGACAGCCCCTACACCCCGGCCTGGGCCGAAAAGATCACCGGCGTGGCTGCCGAGAAGATTATCGCGGTCGCGCGGGAATTCGCGGGCAACGCCGAAAAGACCCATGGCAAGTCCATGGTCATCCTCGGGGCCGGTCTGAACCACTGGTACCACATGGACATGAACTATCGCGGCATCATCAACATGCTGGTGATGTGCGGCTGCATCGGCCAGGAGGGCGGCGGCTGGTCGCATTACGTGGGGCAGGAAAAGCTGCGCCCGCAGACCGGCTGGCAGCCGCTGGCCTTCGCGCTGGACTGGAACCGTCCGCCGCGGCACATGAACTCGACATCCTGCTGGTATGCCCATACCGACCAGTGGCGCTACGAGACCCTCCGGGCGGGCGAAATCCTGTCGCCCACGGCGCCCGAGGGCGATTGGGACATTTCCCTGATAGACTACAACATCCGGGCCGAGCGCATGGGCTGGCTGCCGTCCGCCCCGCAGTTGAAAACCAACCCGCTGGAGGTCTCGAAAGCTGCCAAGAAGGTGGGCAAGGAGATCAAGGACTACGTCGCCGAACAGCTGAAATCCGGCGATCTGGAAATGTCCTGCCAGGATCCGGACGCGCCGGAAAACTGGCCGCGCAACCTGTTCGTCTGGCGGTCGAACCTGCTCGGGTCTTCGGGCAAAGGACACGAGTATTTCCTCAAGCACCTGCTCGGTACCGATCACGGCGTGATGGGCAAGGACCTGGGCGAGGAAGGCGGCGTGATGCCGAAGGAGGCCGTCTGGCATGACGAGGCGCCGAAGGGCAAGCTCGACCTGCTGGTCTGCATCGACTTCCGCATGTCCACGACGGCGGTCTATTCCGACATCGTCCTGCCGACCGCCAGCTGGTACGAAAAGGACGACCTTAACACCTCAGACATGCACCCGTTCATCCACCCGCTTCAGGCGGCGGTGGACCCGGCCTACGAGTCGAAGTCGGACTGGGAGATCTTCAAGTCGATCGCCCGCAAGTTCTCGGAAGTGGCACCCGAGGTTCTGGGTGTCGAAACCGATATCGTCCAGCTTCCGCTGCTGCACGACACCCCCGGCGAACTGGCGCAGGCCCATGTGAAGGACTGGAAGAAGGGCGAATGTGACCTGATCCCGGGCAAGACCGCGCCGAACTATATCGCGGTCGAGCGGGATTATCCCAACCTCTACAAGAAGTTCACCTCGGTCGGTCCGCTGCTGGAGAAACTCGGAAACGGCGGCAAGGGGATCACATGGGACACCAAGGTCGAGGTCGGCCATCTGCGCGACCTCAATGGCGTGGTGCAGGACGAGGGTGTCTCGAAGGGGCACGCGAAACTCGAAACGGCTATCGACGCGGCCGAGATGATCCTGATGCTGGCGCCCGAGACCAACGGCGAAGTGGCCGTGAAGGCGTGGGAGGAGTTGGAAAAACCCACCGGTCGCCACCATGCCCACCTGGCCGAGGGCGCGCACCATACCAAGATCCGCTTCCGCGATATCGCGGCGCAACCGCGCAAGATTATCTCGTCGCCCACCTGGTCGGGGATCGAGAGCGAGGAGGTCTGCTACAACGCGGGATACACCAACGTCCACGAGTTGATCCCGTGGCGCACCCTGACGGGCCGCCAGCAGCTTTATCAGGATCATGAATGGATGCGCGCCTTCGGCGAGGGTTTCGTCAGCTACCGTCCGCCGGTCGACCTCAAGACCATCACCGCGGCCGTCAACAACGACGCGGCCGAGGGCAGCCCGCATGTGGTGCTGAACTTCATCACGCCGCACCAGAAATGGGGCATCCATTCCACCTATACCGACAACCTGCTGATGCTGACGCTGAACAGGGGCGGACCGGTGGTCTGGATGTCCGAAGTGGACGCGCAGAAGGCCGGGCTGGTCGATAACGACTGGGTCGAGGCCTACAACACCAACGGCGCGCTGACCGCGCGGGTGGTGGTGTCCCAGCGGATCAAGCAGGGCACGCTGTTCATGTATCACGCTCAGGAAAAGATCGTGAACACCCCCGGCTCGGAAAAGACCGGCAATCGCGGCGGCATCCACAACTCGGTGACCCGCGCAACGCTGAAACCCACGCACATGATCGGCGGCTATGCGCAGCTGTCCTACGGCTTCAACTACTACGGCACCGTGGGCAGCAACCGCGACGAGTTCGTGATCGTGCGGAAAATGAAGAAGATCGACTGGCTCGACAAACCCACAAGCCGGTCCGCAACCCAGAACGTGGAGGCAGCGGAATGAGAGTTCGTGCGCAAATCGGCAAGGTCCTGAACCTCGACAAATGCATCGGGTGTCACACCTGCTCGGTTACCTGCAAGAATGTGTGGACGACGCGCGAAGGCGTTGAGTACGCGTGGTTCAACAACGTCGAGACCAAGCCCGGCACCGGCTATCCGACCGACTGGGAAAACCAGAAGCGATGGAACGGCGGCTGGGCACGCTCGGCCAGCGGCAAGCTGCATCCCAAGCAGGGATCGAAGTGGCGGATCCTGGCGAACATCTTCGCCAACCCGTCGATGCCCGAGATCGACGACTACTATGAGCCGTTCGATTTCGACTACGACCACCTGAAATCGGCGCCCGACATGAACGCCTTTCCCACCGCACGCCCCCGATCGAAGATCACCGGCGAGCGGATGGAGAAGATCGAGAAGGGTCCGAACTGGGAGGAAATCCTCGGCGGTGAGTTTTCGAAGCGGTCGGCCGACTACAACTTCGAGAACGTGCAGAAGGAGATCTATGGAGAGTACGAAAATACCTTCATGATGTACCTGCCGCGGCTCTGCGAGCATTGCCTCAACCCTACCTGCTCGGCCTCCTGCCCCTCGGGTGCCATCTACAAGCGCGAGGAGGACGGCATCGTCCTGATCGACCAGGAGAAATGTCGCGGCTGGCGGATGTGCATCTCGGGCTGCCCCTACAAGAAGGTCTATTACAACTGGGATACCGGCAAATCCGAGAAATGCACCTTCTGCTATCCGCGGATTGAGTCCGGCCAGCCGACGGTTTGCTCGGAAACCTGCGTCGGCCGTATCCGCTATCTGGGCGTGATCCTTTATGACGCCGACAAGATCGAGGCGGCGGCCAGCGCCGAACGCGAGACCGATCTCTACGGCGCGCAACTGGATGTGTTTCTCGATCCGAACGACCCCGAGGTGATCGCCGCCGCCCGCCGCGACGGTGTGCCCGAGGACTGGATCGAGGCCGCAAAGGTCAGCCCGGTCTGGAAGATGGCGATGGACTGGAAGGTCGCCTTCCCGCTGCACCCCGAATACCGGACGCTGCCGATGGTCTGGTACATCCCGCCGCTCAGCCCGATCCAGAACGCCGCTCAGGCCGGACAGATCGCGATGAGCGACCAGATGCCCGACGTGCGGTCTCTGCGCATCCCCGTCAAATACCTCGCCAACATGCTGACGGCGGGGGACGAGGAGCCCATCGTGCACGCCCTCGAACGCATGTCCGCGATGCGGCTCTATATGCGGGCGCTCAGCGTGGATGGCGTGCGGGACGAGGCGATCGCCGCCCGTGTCGGTATGTCGGGCCGGGTGATCGAGGACATGTACAAGATCATGGCCATCGCCGATTACGAGGACCGCTTCGCGATCCCCACGGCGCACCGCGAGCAAAACGAGCATGGCGCCGACATCCGCGGCGGCTGCGGCTTTACCGATGGCAACGGCTGTTCCACCGGCGAGGCCGGCAAGACCACCTTGTTCGGCGGCAAGAAAAAGAAATTCGCCCTTCCGCAGGAGACCTTCTGATGATGGACCGCACACTCAAGGCCCTGTCGCTGATCCTGAGCTATCCCTCGCGGGAGCTTCAGGAGGCCATGCCCGAAATCGGGGGCGTCATCGCAGCCGATCCCCGCATCGCCGCCGACACACGGGCTGCGCTGCGCAGGTTGGCCGATGGCTTCGCAAAGGCCGACCTCTACGACCTGCAGGAAAGCTATGTGATGCTCTTTGACCGGTCGCGGACGCTGTCGCTCAATCTCTTCGAGCATGTTCATGGCGAAAGCCGTGACCGGGGCGGCGCGATGGTAAGCCTGATCGAGACCTACCGGGAGGGCGGGTTCGAGCCCGCCACCTCGGAACTGCCGGACCACCTGCCGGTGCTGCTGGAATTCCTGTCGACGCGTCCCTTCGCAGAAGTGCAGGAAACTCTGGCGGACGCGGCGCATATCCTTGATGCTCTCGCGGTCCGGCTTGTCCGGCGCGACAGCGGATATGCCGCCGCGTTCGCCGCTCTTTCCCAGCTCGCCGACACGCAGGCCGACGCCGAAGCGGTGGCCGACATGCTGGCCCAGCCGGATGATGACCCGACCGACCTCGCGGCGCTTGATGCCGTCTGGGAGGAAACCGAGGTAACATTCGGCCCCGATCCAAACGCCGGTTGTCCGCAAGTCCGCGACATGCTCGCGGCGATGGACAAACCCGCACCGAAACCCCTGAACAGGAGCGCATGATATGTTTGGCGACTTCGACATCAACTTCGTCATCTTCGGGGTCATGCCCTATGTCGCGCTGACGATCTTCCTCGTGGGGTCGATCGTGCGCTATGAACGGGACCCCTTCACCTGGAAAAGTTCCTCGAGCCAGCTTTTGCGCCGCAAGCAGCTGATCTGGGGCTCGATCCTGTTTCACGTCGGTATCCTGACCGTGTTCTTTGGTCACCTCGTCGGCCTGTTTACGCCGGTCTGGGTTCTGGATGCGATCGGCATTCCCTATGCGCTCAAGCAGTGGATGGCGGTCATCATCGGCGGCCCGGCGGGCATCGCGGCCCTCATCGGATCGACCATGCTGATCCATCGCCGCCTGAGCGACCCACGCATTCGCGTCACCTCCACTACGCCGGACATCCTCATCATGGTGCTGATCTGGCTGCAGCTGGCCATCGGCCTTCTGACGATCACCCAGACGCTTCAGCACATGGACGGGTCGGAAATGGTCCGCTTCATGACCTGGTCGCAGAGCGTGGTCAGCTGGAACATCAACGCCTGGGTCACGGTGGTTGACGTGCACTGGCTCTACAAGCTGCACATCTTCCTCGGCCTGATCATCACGGCGCTGTTTCCCTTCACGCGGCTGGTGCACATCTGGTCGGGCTTTGCCGCTCCGTTCCGCTACCTGCTGACGCGGCCCGGCTACCAGATCGTGCGCTCGCGTCGGCATCGCCCGCTCGAAGACCGCCGCCGCGCCTATGACAAGGTGCAAGCCAAGCGCGGTCCCACCTCCACGACGCCAGCGGAGTGAGCCAGATGAACGTGGCCCTGTTTCCCGATGTCGTCGTGAACAATGAGACCATCCCCTCGGCGGCAATCGCCGCCGAGGCCCAGAACCACACTGGCCCGAAGGACAAGCCGGGCATCGCCTGGCGCAAGGCGGCGCAGGCGCTGGCCATCCGCGCACTGCTGTTGCAAGAGGCGAAGCGCCGGGGGTTGACGCCCGACCCGCTGGAACTGGCGCCAAGCCGCTTCGAGACCGAAGACGAAGCCCTGATCCGTGCCCTTCTGGATGAAGCGCTGGAAATCGAGCCGATTGCCGAGGACGCGGTCCGTGCGGAATGGCAAAAGGACCCCGACCGTTACCGATCCGCGCCGCTCTGGGATGTCTCGCATATCCTGTGTGCCTGCGATCCGCGCGACGACGCCGAACGCGCCATGGCCGAGGCGCGGGCCCTTGCCCTGCTGGCGCGGCTTGATGGCGACGCCAAAGGGTTCGCCGCCGCTGCCCGTGAAAGCGACTGCGGCTCCAAGGCTTCGGCTGGGCATCTGGGCCAGCTTGGCCCGGGCGACACCGTGCCCGAGTTCGAAGCGGCGTTGCGCACCCTGGCCGAGGGCGGCATCAGCCCCACACCCGTTCTCTCTCGGCACGGCTGGCACATCATCCGCCTGAACGCCACAGCACCAGGTCAGGTTCTGCCCTATGAGACCGTCCGCCCCAGAATCGCGCAGGCGCTGGAAAAGGCGGCCTGGGCGCGGGCATCACGGGACTTCGTCGAATCTCTGGCCCAAGGCGCACAGATCACCGGCGCAAGCCTTGCGCCGATCTGAACCACGCGAAAGGACGTGTCATGCAACCGTCAGAGCCATTGCTGCGTGGGAGCGGTGATAAACCGACAAGCCCGAGCCTGCTTGCAAATCCTCTGGATTTCATCAGTGAAGACCACCTGCGCGAACGTCAGATTTGCGCAGTGATCGACAGGCTGGCATCGGCGGACGCTCTCGATCGCCAGGCAGCGACAACGGTGCTGCGCTTTCTGAACGAGGAATTGAACGTCCACCTGCGCGACGAGATGGAAGATCTGTTCCCGCTTCTTGCCCGGCGCTGCACGGAGGAGGATGCGATCGAGGGTGCGATCGACCGGATTAGGGCTGATCAGGATGAGGCGATGCGTCTGTTGCCTGACGTGCGTGCGATGCTGGCTGGTTGCCTCGACAGGGGGGCCGATCTGACCGCCAAGGAGCGCGCCGTGTTGTCCAGGTTTGCGGGGCACGTGCGCCGCCACCTCGTTGCCGAAAACGCGATCCTCCTGCCGATTGCCCGCGCCCGGCTGACTCGGGCCGATCTGCAGACCCTGTCGAAACACATGCGAACGCGGCGCGGGCTGCCAGATTCCCCGGAGACGACCGATGCTGAATGATCTTCTGGCGCGCAACGTGGCTTGGTCGCAACAACGTCACGCCGAGGAACCCGACTATTTCACCCGCCTTGCCGCGCTTCAGGCGCCCGAGTTCTTCTGGATCGGCTGTTCGGACAGTCGGGTTCCGGCCAACGTGGTCGCGGGGCTCGATCCGGGCGAGGTCTTCGTCCATCGCAACGTCGCCAACATCGTTCATTCCTCGGACATGAACCTGCTCTCGGCGCTGGAGTTCGCGGTCGATGCGTTGCATGTGCGCGAGATCATCGTTTGCGGCCACTATGGCTGCGGCGGGGTCAAGGCCGCGACCGAGGATCTGCCCCATGGTCTGGCCGATCACTGGCTCGAGCCGATTCGGCGTCTGGCTCGCGCTTACGCGGTCGATCTGGGGCGCGAACCCGATCTCGAAAGACAACGTGACCGACTGGCCGAACTGAACGTCGTCGAAGGGGTTCGGCGTGTCTGCGAAACGCCGATCCTTCAGAGGGCATGGCGTCGCGGAGCCGATGTCCGCGTGCACGGCCTGATCTACGGGCTCAAGGACGGGCGCCTGCGAGATCTCGATTGCAGCATTGGGCCCGGGCACTTCCAGGCTGCCCAATCCACACAGGAGGCAGCACAATGACCATCCATCAAGCCATCGCGTCACCGGGCTGCGGCTGTGACAGTCAGGACATGCTTCACGCGCTGATCAGCATCGACGAGGCGCTTACCCGGATTGCGGCGCACACTGCACCGGTCGGTCGGACCGAGGCCGTGTCGCTCGACCGCGCCTTTGGCCGCATTCTCGCCCAGCCGGTCCGGTCCCGATCCATGGCACCGGCTTTCGATAATGCGGCGATGGATGGCTATGCGATCGCGACATCGGCCCTGACTGGCCCCGGACCCTGGGTGCTGCCGGTCGTTGCGCGCGTGCCTGCCGGACAGGCGGTGACGACACCGGTTGCCGGAGCCGTGGCGGCCCGGATCTTCACGGGCGCGCCAATCCCAAGTGGCGCGGACGCTGTCGTGATGCAGGAGGATGTACAGCGTGACGGGGACGTCATTCATCTGTCGCGCCGACCTGAACCGGGTTTGAACATTCGCCGTGCGGGCAGTGACATGGCCAGCGGCGCAACCGTCCTCGACAAGGGGCAGAGGCTCGGCCCGAGGGAGATCGCCGCCTGCGCTGCCGCCGGCGCGGGCATCCTGCGCGTTCGGCGCAGGATGCGCGTGGCACTGCTGGTCACCGGTGACGAGGTTCGGCGCGCCGGAAGCGCCCGCGAGGCCGCCCAGATCTGGGACGTCAACACGCCGATGCTGACGGCAAGCCTTGCCTGTGCGGGCGTTGAAATCGTGGCCTCTGCCCATGGTGCTGACAGTCTTGCAGGTCTTGTCCGTCAATTGGGCGACATGGCGTCGCAGGCCGATCTGGTCATCACCACGGGCGGTATCTCGGTGGGCGAGGAAGACCATGTGAAGCCGGCCGTCATGGCATTGGGCGGCGAAACTCTGTTCAGCGGCGTCGCGATCAAACCCGGCAAGCCGGTGTCGGTCGGGCGCATCGGCAAGGCGCACTGGCTTGGATTGCCTGGCAACCCGGTATCGGCCTTCGTCACATGGCAGGTCTTCGGACTGGCGCTGATCCGTGCCCTGAGCGGCGAGGGACACATCCCAACCCGGCGCCATGTCGTGACCGCAAGCCCAATCCGCCGCAAGCCCGGGCGCTGCGAACTCCGACCTGCCACGCTGGCCGGTTTCGATGCCCATGGTCGCGAAATCGTCTGTTTCGAGGATGCCACACATTCGGCCCGTGTCGGGCTGCTCTCACGAGCAGACGGGCTGATGCTTCTGCCCGCCGATGCCGAATGTCTGCCAGCCGGTGTGCTGGTCGAATTCCAGCCGTTCTGCCAATCCTGAGGAGTCCAGATATGAAACTTGCCTACACGATGGCGCCGGGCCGCGGCGATACCGACCTGGTTCTTGAACGGCTGGCAACCGACCTCGCGGCTCGCGGTCTCAGATGTTGCGGCACTGTCCAGATCAACAGCGAGCGCTGTGATGCCGGCCCCTGCGACATGGACGTGCGAGTGTTGCCCGATGGTGCCATTCTGCGCATCAGTCAGGACCTCGGCCCGCAGGCGCGGGGGTGTCGCCTCGACCCAACCGCGCTGGAAACGGCGGTCGGGTTGGTCGCGGCCGATCTCTCATCCGGGGCGGACCTCCTGATCGTCAACAAGTTCGGCAAACACGAGGCCGAGGGACGAGGGTTCCGCAACGTGATCGCCGAGGCGATCGCGATGGACGTTCCCGTTCTGGTTGGTCTCAATGCGCTCAACCGACCGGCTTTCGAGACCTTCGCGGAAGGGCTGGCAATCCAGCTGCCGCCCGAACCCGAAGCACTGATGGCGTGGGTAGATGAGGTGACCGCGCCGGCCCACGAACTGGTCTGATTTTGGCTGATCGTCGGGATCTTTTATTCGTCTTTCTGAGGTGAAAAGGCCCCCGTCTACACCGGACAATCAGGCATAACCATGGAGGTTTAGGCATATGCCCAAGCACGTGCTTATGTCTGACTATGAGATCATCACTGATGGCGGCCGTCGGCGCCGCTGGAAGGCTCCGGAGAAGCTGCTGATCGTCGAGGAAACCTTGGAGGATTGGGCCGAAGCGGCCGCGATTTAAAGCGGTTGAGCAGGTTGCATGTACGGATCGTGTGCACAGGATGTCTCGACTTCTCGTTTTGTCGTCGCCAAGCTTGAAACAGCACGGTTGGCCCCATTACACGACGTGGCGGCCGCTTCTACGCCACAAGCCGCGGGACCACGCTCTCGACCAAGCGCAGAAATCGTGAGTTGCAAGCCCCCGCAACCAACGGGGGTTGCGCTGTGTTCGGTTTCCTTTGCGCAGTATCAACGACCCGAGTCACGATACTCTAGCAGCCTTGGCTTTGGCGCCGGCCTCGACTCGATCAGCATGTACTCGATCGCGGACCGTCGTGACTCTCGATCAAGCGTGTAGGTGTTTCGTCTGAACTCGACACCTTCCAGCAAGGCTTTCAGATACCCTGCGACCGTATCCGCCGCCATGATCAGCGTCGAATCGAGCGTGTGCACGTAACGGCTTGTGACGGAACCTTTTGCGTGGCCGATCAGGGCAGCGATCGTGATCTCGGTGAAGCCGAGGTCATTGGCGATGCTGGCAAAGCTGTGTCGCAGGACATGCGGGGTCACATCCCAAAGCGGCGTGTCGGTCAGGAGCTTCTTCCAGCTTTGAGGGAAGTTGCCCACGGCATTGTCGATGCCCTGCCCGGGAAAGACGTAGGTGCCCGTTCGCATTGATCGCTTGCTTTCCAGGTACTCGATCACCGGAAGCCCGATCGGACGCACAGATGCGCCTTCCTTGCTGTCGATCAGGCGCAGGCAACTCCCTTCGATGTCGACCTCGCTCCATCTGAGATTGATGATCTCGCCGCGTCGGCAGCCGGTTGCGGCGAGGATCCAGAGGATCTCGGCATGTAGGCGATAGTGGTCGCTCTTCTGCGCCTGTCGCAGAAGGCCGCCCAGGATCCGGTATTCCGCCTCGCTCAGCCGACGATCCCGCACCTGGTACTTCGGCTTGCGCAAGCCGTGGGTCGGGTTGTGGTCGATCACACCGGCTTCCACCGCGTAGGAGAATATCCCGCCAAGAAGTCCCATCGTCCGAATGGCCGTTCCGCGCCCCCCGCGGACGATAGCCTTGCCGCGCAGCTTCTCGGTTTTCATCACGACGCGGGTCTTGCCCGCAATGATGTCCTTCATGAGGTTGTTCATGTCCGGCTTGGTGATGTCGCGGACGCGGCGGGTGCCGAGCAGGGGGATGATGTGCCGACGGATGCGGCCCACATCGATCTCGATCGTTGAGGCTCTCTTGGGGCGGCCACCTTTGCCCATGATCAGGCCGGCCTCCATATCCTCGATGTACTGCTCGCAGAGCTGCTTGACCGTCAGCGCCCTCCGGTCCTCCTCGCGTTCCTCGGCCGGATCGTTGCCTCGGGCGACGTTCCCGAGCAGGGCCTTCGCCTCCCGCCGCGCCATCTCGGGCGTCCAGATTCCGTGCCGGCCGATCGTATAGCGGCGGCATCGTCCCCGCGCGCGGTACTGGACGATGTAGCTGCGCTTGCCGGAGGGGTAGACGCGGAGTCCGAAGCCGGTCACCTCGTCATCCCAGACCGCCGTACCTTTGGGTCCCGGCTTGACCGCTTCGACAAATCGCTTCGTGAGCTTCGGCATGCTCAAGACCCTCGTTTTTGCGTCCGGATTCACGCAAGCACCACGCAACCACGCGGCCGGAAACCAAGGCGTATACTCGGATAGAGTTTTCGGCGCGGCGCTTGGCCGTGTCTATAATTTTTCAATGATTATAGTGCTCTAGCGGGCTCTATCGTGCGTTTAGGAAAGCCCATTAGACCCGCTCCGAAGGCAGAGGTCTCAGGTTCGAATCCTGATGGGTGCGCCACTTCCTCGATCATCCGCGTTTCGTCGCCAGAAAGTCCGAGATAAGGGGCAACCCTTCGATCAGGTCTTCGGTCCGGTTGGCAAAGCCTATGCGCAACGTCCCTTCGGCCCCCATGACCGCCCCAGGTGTCAGCAGCACGCCGGTGTCGGCCAGAAGGTCGCGGCACAGCGTCTCTGACCCGATTTCCAGATCATAGGACAGCAGGGCCGTGGTCCCGGCCTTGGGCGCGACCCAGGTGATCCCGGGCTCCGCCGCGACCCAGTCGGCCAGTATCGCAAGGTTCCGGCGCGTGATGTCGCGGCTGCGTGTCAGAACGCGGTCAGCGTGTTCCAGCGCCAGTGTTGCAAAGTGGTCGTCCAGCATCCCGACCGATATCGTCGAATAGTCGCGGTGGTGAGACACCGCCTCCAACACGTCGGGCGGGGCGGTGATCCAGCCCAGGCGCAGGCCCGCCAGCGAAAACGCCTTGGACATGCCCGCGGTGGCCACCGCGCGCGGTGACAGGTCGGCGACCGACGGGCTGTGCCCATCGCCCAGCTGCGCCGTGCCGCGATAGACCTCATCGGCCAACACGGTCGCACCCACTTCGTCGGCCATCGATATGATCGCTTCCTGCATGTCGTGTGGCATGAGGCTGCCGGTCGGGTTGTTTGGATTGGTAAAGGCCAGCACGCGGGTGTCATCGCGCAATAGCGCGCGCAAGGCGTCAAGATCGGGCAGATAGCCGTCCTCGGGCCGCAGGGTCAGCCGGTCGACGCGGGCCCCCAGGCTTTCGGGGATGGACACGTGTTGCTGATAGGTCGGCACCAGGCTGACCACGTGATCGCCCGCGCCCACCAAGGCGCGCCAGGCCAGGTCGTTTGCCCCGATGGTCCCGTGACAGACAATCACCGACTCCGGGTCGCGATCGGCATAGAGCGCGGCAATCGCCCGGCGCAGACGCTCCGACCCCTCGATGGCGCCGTAGCTGAGCGGCACCTGCATCAGGTCGGCCAGCGGGGCATCGTTGCGCCCGGTCAACGTCAGCAATTCCTCCAACGTCATGGCGGCGACGCAGGTTTCGGCCAGGTTCAGGCGACAACGCGTTTCATACGCGTTCATCCAGATTTCAACGCCGAAGGGCTCGATATGCATGAGGTCGGTCCTTTTATTTTGGCGCGCGAATAAATTGGTGGATTCGCGTGCGGAATTAGCTTTAGCGTTGTAGCGGGGCGAAGGAAGAGGCGCTCTGTGTGCACAGGGAGGAATGCATGTATCTGGGGCTCGATCTGGGAACCTCTGGCCTGAAGGCCATTCTGGTGGACGAAACGCAACGCGTCGTCGCCACGGCAGAGCAGGGGTATCCCAACCCGCATCCGCACACTGGCTGGTCCGAACAGGACCCAGATGACTGGATCCGCGCCTGCGAGGCGGTTCTGGACAGCATTGCCGCAGAGGCACCCCAAGACTTGGCCGACCTGCGCGGTATCGGTCTGTCGGGGCACATGCACGGGGCCACGCTGATCGGGGCCGATGATACGGTGTTGCGGCCTTGCATGCTGTGGAACGATACCCGCGCCGCACAGGAGGCAGCCTGGATGGATGCCCAACCGGGCGTGCGCGCGGCGACGGGCAACATCGTGTTTCCCGGCTTTACGGCACCGAAACTCCTCTGGCTGGAAAATCATGAACCGGAGGTGTTCGAGAAAGTTGCCAAGGTCCTGCTTCCCAAGGACTATCTGCGCCTTTGGCTGACCGGCGGGCATATGGGTGACATGTCCGACAGCGCGGGCACCGCCTGGCTGGACGTGGGCGCGCGTGATTGGTCCGATGGGGTGCTGGCCACCGGCCACATGCGCCGGGACCAGATGCCCGACCTGTGCGAGGGGGCCGAAGCCAGTGGCGACCTGCGCGACAGCCTGCGGCAGCGTTGGGGCATCCGCGCGCCGGTGGTGGTCGCAGGTGGGGCTGGCGACAACGCGGCGGCGGCTTGTGGGGCAGGGTGCTTTGCCGAGGGGCAGGGCTTCGTTTCGTTGGGAACCTCGGGCGTTTTGCTGTCCGCCAAGGACAGCTTTGCCCCGGATCCGGCGACGGCGGTGCACACATTCTGCCACGCGGTGCCAGGTCGCTGGTATCAGATGGGCGTGATCCTTGCCGCAACGGATTGTCTGAACTGGTTATCGCGGATCACGGGTCAGGGTGCGGCGGATCTGGCCGCCACCTTGCCGGACCGGGCCGAGGGGCCTGGGTCACTTTTGTTCCTGCCATATCTGTCGGGTGAACGGACGCCGCACAATGACGCGGGCGTGCGGGGGGCGTTTCTGGGACTGGACGTCGCCCATGGCCCCGCCGAGATGACCCAGGCCGTCGTCGAAGGCGTGGGATTTGCCCTGCGCGATTGTCTGGAGGCGCTGCGCGGAACCGGAACCGAACTGACGTCGATCCTGGCGACCGGTGGTGGTGCACGTTCCCGGCATTGGCTGGAGGTTCTGGCGACCCTGCTGGGACAACCGCTGGCATTGCCAGCGGGAGGAGAATTCGGCGCGGCACTGGGGGCTGCTCGCCTGGGGATGACCGCGGCGGGTGCCGCTACGTCCGAAGTCATGACGCCACCGGTGATTGCGGAAACCGTCGATCCGCGCGCCGATCTGGCCGAGGCCTATGACAGAGCCTGGCGGCGATATCGTACGGCGTACCCGGCGGTTCGGGCGGCGACGACGCCATAGCGCCAAGGGGAATAGCGTTGGTTGGCTGGCAGACGGCCAGCCACGATATGCTGTCTATAAGTGGTATAATCTTAGTTATGTAATAAAAGGACGGCTCGACAGACGGCCTTGGCGCATCTACTCCTTTGTTATTGAGCTAAGATATCTCACTAACGCTGGAACGCATGACATTGACAGATGTCCCGACCTATCTGCTGACCATCACAAGGATGACCAGCCTCGAAGATCTCTGGGCCTCTCACGAGGCGCGCATGGCCAGCTATGGATTTGATCGTGTGTTCTATGCAGCGACCAGGTTCCGGACGGATCGTGGTATGGGCGATATGAAGGATGCGTTGATCCTGACCAACTATCCGCCCGAGTTCACTGGACCTTACCTGGATGGCGGCCTGTTTCGTGACGCGCCCATGGTTCGCTGGGCCATGGTGAACACAGGCACCCGAAGCTGGCGCGAGATTGCCGAGGATTATCGCGCCGATCGGCTGACGCCTGGTGAACGACGTGTTTGCGAATTCAATGCCTTGCACGGTGTTGTGGCTGGATACGGTATCAGCTTTCCACGAACCTCCGCGCGCAGCGGCCATGGGATCGGCCTGGCCTCGACAAACCTGGATCAGGACGCGATTGATGCGATCTGGACAGAGCATGGCGCAGAGATCGAGCTGATCAACAACGTCACCCATCTGGCGCTTATGTCCCTGCCCTATGGCGCTCACGGACATAGGTTGACGGCCCGGCAGCGCGAAGTCCTGGAATTGGTCGCGGATGGAAAGACGGTGCAGGACGTGGCGACCGTCCTGGGACGAAACCCGGCCACGGTCGAGAAACACCTGCGCCTCGCACGCGAGGCACTGGACGTGGAAACGACGGCTCAGGCGATTCTGAAAGCCAGCGTTCAGAACCAGTTCCATCGGTACACGGCCTGAACCGACTGCTGGATTATTCCGAAAGGTAAGGAAAACCTCACTAGCCTGACCCAGGGTCAGGTGTCAGGTTATCCGTGTCTTGTGAGTGATGGCAATTGCGCCATGGACTAGATGGGGCCCAGGGATGACCGGCGCATTTGCGGCCCCTAGGTCCACAGTCGATGAGGTTCGGCACTGCGCGGTGTCTCGGGGAATTTGCCCCGGGACCCGGGCGATCAAGACCCACCCTCTCTCATCCCCAGAGCGGGCTTGAACGTAAAGCGGCACCGTGGGCCTGCCACGGTGCCGCTCTTTTCTTCAACGCTGCGGGCGATTTAGCCTTTGACGGCTTTCGCAACTTCGGCGGCAAAGTCTTCCTTGACCACTTCGATACCTTCGCCAACTTCCAGGCGAACGAACCCGGTGATTTCGACGCCGGCTTCTTCGGCGGCCTTCGCAACCGTCAGATCGGGGTTGATAACGAACGCCTGGTTCAGAAGCGTCACTTCGGACATGTACTTCTTCATGCGGCCTTCGATCATCTTTTCGATCACGGCTTCGGGCTTGCCCGATTCACGTGCGATGTCGATCTGGACCTGACGCTCTTTCTCGACGACAGCCGCGTCGAGGTCATCCTCGGACAGCGATGCCGGGTTCACAGCGGCGACATGCATCGCAACCTGCTTGCCGAAGGCTTCGTTGTCGCCGGTCAAAGCAACCAGAACGCCGATCTTGCCCATGCCGGGCGCGGTGGCGTTGTGAACGTAAGTCACGACAGAGGTTCCCGACAGCTTGGCCATGCGACGCAGGGACATGTTCTCGCCGATGGTGGCGATCTTGTCGGTGATGATGGCCGCAACGGATTTGCCGCCGATTTCGGCGTCAGCCAGACCGCCAAGGTCCGGAACGTTCAGAGCGGTCTGCGCGATGCTCGCGACCATGCCCTGGAACTCCGCGTTCTTGCCGACGAAATCGGTCTCGGAGTTCACCTCGACTGCAACCGCGGTGTTACCTTCAACGGCGACGGCCACCAGGCCCTCGGCGGCGGTGCGGCCCGACTTCTTGGCGGCCTTTGCCAGGCCTTTGGTGCGCAGCCAGTCGATGGCGGCTTCCATGTCGCCGTCGTTCTCGGTCAGCGCCTTCTTGGCGTCCATCATGCCTGCGCCGGTGGTGCCGCGCAGTTCTTTCACCATGCTCGCGGTGATCGCCATGATCTCTCTCCTTCGAATGGGAATGTCGGGCGCAGCTAAATTAACTGCGCCCTGTAACCGGTTGATGACGCGGGCTTACGCCTCTGCGACGGTCTCTTCTGCGGGCAGCTCGACGGCTTCGCCCGGATCGACGTCTTCCTCGACGCCGTCTTCCATGGCGCCGATGTCGACACCGGCCGCACCCAGCTGTGCGGTCATGCCGTCCAGCGCCGCACGGGACACCAGATCACAATACAGCGCGATGGCGCGGGCCGCATCGTCGTTGCCGGGGATGACGTAGTCGACACCCTCGGGCGAGC
Source organism: Jannaschia sp. M317 (assembly GCF_025141175.1). NCBI lineage: Bacteria > Pseudomonadati > Pseudomonadota > Alphaproteobacteria > Rhodobacterales > Roseobacteraceae > Jannaschia > Jannaschia sp. M317. The sequence continues at coordinate 2,465,606 of NZ_CP081155.1, forward strand.
AGTTGGTGTCCACGACAGCCACAACCGGGATACCCAGCTTCTTGGCTTCGGCGATGGCCAGGTCTTCCTTGTTGACGTCGATGACGAACAACAGATCGGGCAGGCCGCCCATTTCGCGGATGCCGCCCAGCGAAGCCTGCAGCTTCTGCTGGTCGCGCTCCATGCCCAGACGCTCTTTCTTGGTCAGACCTTCGAAGCCCTGCTCCATCGCCTCGTCGATCGTCTTCAGACGCTGGATCGAGTTGGAAACCGTCTTCCAGTTGGTGAGCGTGCCGCCCAGCCAACGGTGGTTCATGTAGTACTGCGCGCAACGCTCGGCGGCATCGGCCACCGGCTTTTGAGCCTGACGCTTGGTGCCGACGAACAGAACGCGGCCACCCTTGGCGACGGTGTCGCGAACAGCTTGCAGCGCCTGGTCCAGCAGCGGGACGGTCTGCGTCAGATCCATGATGTGGATCCCGTTCTTGGCACCGTAGATGTACGGGCCCATACGGGGGTTCCAACGCTGGGTCTGGTGACCAAAGTGAACGCCGGCCTCAAGCAGCTGACGCAGGGAGAAATCAGGCAGAGCCATGTCTCGATCCTTTCCGGTTTAAACCTTGGCGGGGGATCAGAGGCATCGCCTCAACCGGTGGACCGTCCGGGGATGTCTCCCCCAGGGGCCCGCCCCTGCCTGTGAAGTGTCGCCCCATTAACGGAGCCGCCGTGAACCCGCAAGTGGAAACGGGCGCGTGTTTCCGCTGGCTCGGAATGCCGCGTGGGGATGGCATCGGGCCAGGGGGGCAGAGCCCCCTGCCCGGCTGGGTCAGGGAATGATCCGGTTATATTTCTGCCCCTCGATCGTGGCCCCGGCCAGCAGGCCCGCCTGCCCGAAGATCACCGCGACAACAGGGGTCAGAAGCGAGGTCGTATCCGTCGTCAGCGCACGTGAACTGGACGAAAATGCGTATTCCAGATCCGCCCCCGCGACCCACCCCTGCGAGGCGCGGAAGTTGTTCAGCGCCGCGGGTGTCATGAAGAACAGCGCATGTGCGTATTGCTGGGCCCCGATCTGCAGGCCGACCGACGCGTTGGTCGTGGAATAGTAATCAACGGTCACGTTATCGATGCGCAATGCCCCGCGCCCGAACCCGCCGCCGATGCCCAGGCCCGCTTCGGTGACCAGTGGCATCATCAGGATACCCGCGGCCTTGCCGGCCAATGTCTGGGTCTCCGGCAGGGTGTCGTACATGAAGTTGAAGGCGGCATCGACGCGGGCGTCGATCTTGTCGGCACCCGGGCTGCCGATCCCATTGCCACAAGCAGCGAGCGCCAGCGGCGCGGTGGCGGCCGCGAGAAAGCGGCGGCGCGAATATGCGATCATGTGATATGTCCTGTCCAAAATCTGCTCTGCCGGAATCTCACGCCCCGATCTGGCGCAATCATATGCCAGCGCCGCCCACCTGTCACCCTTGCAGGCACGCGGAACGTCGCCGATGGCGCGGTCGTGCCAGAAATCAGGTTCCGGCCAGACCTCAACCCAGCAGCTTGGCTTCCTCCGGGAAGCTGCGGGCAAAACGGGCGGCTTGCTTTGCGGTCCAGCGCAGCGACAGCGCGGTGCCCTCTTCGCCTGGTTCCTCGGATTGCACGGTGCCTTCTTCGTGCAGCCAGGCACGGGCGCGCCCCGCCGCAAAGGGCAACACCAGGGTCAGCTCGGCCATGCTTTCGGCCAACTCGGTGCCGATCCGCTCCAGCAGGGCGTCGAGTCCCGCCCCGGTCAGGGCCGATCCCAGGTAAACATCGTCACGACGGGCCGCGATGTTGGCAGCAGCCTCCGCTCCTTCGGCATCCAGAGCGTCGGATTTGTTCCACATTTCCACGCGTTGAACCGACTTGTCGACGCCCAGCGCCTCCAGAATGGTTTCGACATCCTGGGCCTGCGCCTTGGTCTCCGGGTGAGAGATGTCGCGCACGTGGACGATCAGATCAGCGTCCAGCACTTCTTCCAGCGTGGCACGGAACGCCGCAACCAGCTGTGTCGGCAGATCCGAGATGAAGCCCACGGTGTCCGACAGGATCACATCCAGTGTGTTGTTGCCGACAACGGCCAATTCCACCGCCCGCATGGTCGGGTCCAGAGTGGCGAAAAGCATGTCCTTGGCCAACACCTCTGCGCCCGTCAACCGATTGAAAAGCGTCGATTTCCCTGCGTTGGTATAACCGACCAGGGCCACCACGGGATAGGGCACCTTGGCGCGGGCGGCTCGGTGCAGCTCCCGCGTTTTGACGACTTTTTCCAACTGACGGCGCAGCTTGATCATCTGTTCGTCGATCGCCCGGCGGTCCGCCTCGATCTGGGTTTCACCAGGGCCGCCGACGAAACCCAATCCGCCCCGCTGCCGTTCCAGGTGGGTCCAGGCGCGGACGAGGCGGGTGCGTTGATAGGACAGGGCCGCCAGCTCGACCTGCAACACACCCTCGCGGGTTGCGGCGCGGTCGGCAAAGATTTCCAGGATCAGGCCGGTCCGGTCCAGAAGCTTTACCTTCCAGGCCTTTTCCAGATTGCGCTGCTGCACAGGACTAAGGGAGCCGTCCAACAGGATCAGGTCGATTTCCTCCGCCTCGATCCGCGCGCGCAGTTCTTCGACCTTGCCCGATCCGAACAGCATGCCGGGATGCGGCTTGGGCAGGCGAACGACGGTGCCCCCCACGACGTCCAGCCCCGGCAGCGCATGCGCAAGCGAGATCGCCTCTTCCACGGCGAGTTTCGGATCGCGGCCCGTTCGGTCGGCGCCACGTTGATCGGGATGCAGGACCAGCGCGCGCGTCGGCAGCGCCTCGGTCGAATGCGTGTCAGTCGGCGTCGCCAGAACTGTCCTCGCCAGAATAAAGGTTGATGGGTTGCGCGGGCATCACGGTCGAAATCGCATGCTTGTAGACAAGCTGCGACTGACCATCGCGGCGCAGCAGCACGCAAAAGTTGTCGAACCAGGTGATCACGCCCTGAAGCTTCACGCCGTTGATCAGAAAGACCGTGACCGGCACCTTCGTCTTGCGGACGTGATTGAGAAACGCGTCCTGCAGGTTCTGCTTGTCGGATGCCATCGGCTCGTCCCCCGTCGTGCGTCACCCTTGTTCGGGTGCGTCGTTTTCACCGTTGCGACAGTTATGCGGCGATGTTCTGCAAAGTTCCAGTCCCAGAAACAGGGATTCTGCGCTCCAAGTCCCTGAATCGACGCGCAGAGGCCTATCCGCGCCAGAAATCAGGGTTGAACAGCGCGATAAGAGCCAGCGCTTCGAGCCGGCCCAGCACCATCGCCGAAGCCCAGATCAGCTTTGCCGCGTCCCCGATACTGCCGATACCGCGCGCGGGGCCGGTGCCCAGGGCGATGTCGGCCAGCGGCCCTGTGGTGGTCAACGCGGCAATGGCCAGCGTCATTGCGTCACTGAAATTCAAGCCAGCAGCTGACAGCGCCAGCGTGACGGCGGCGATGGTGATCGCGAACAACATGAAGAAGATCCACGCCGCCTCGACCCCCCGCATGGGGATACGCGCCCGAACCCCCTGCCCGCCTTCGACGCCATGAGGGTGAACCAGCAGATGCATTTCCCGCCGCCCATGTTCATAGAGCGCGTAAATCCGCAGCAGCTTTACCCCGCCTGCCGTCGTCGCCACCCCCCCGCCGAACAGGGCCAGGCCAAGCAACATGACAATCGGTGTATCCAGACCGGACCAGCCGCGCGCCGTTGCCCAATCCGCGCTTTCCCAACCGGTCGTCGTCAGGAACGACAGCACGGTGAAGGCCGTCCCCCAGAACGCCCGGAGCGCCTCGGTAAAGGTCGCGCCTGCGTCGACCTCCAGGGCTGCGGTCCAGTGACGCAATAGCAGCAAGACCGAAGCCGTGAGAACGATCATGCCTGCAATGCGCAATTCCCGGTCCTGAGACAGGCGCACGACCTGATCGCGCTGAAATTCGAAGGTAAAGGTCTGACGACTGACCGCAAAGATCAGAAAGGCCATGATCGCGACCTCTCCGGGGAGGCCCGCAGCGGATCCGCTGACCCCGCCGCCTGCCGTGATCCCAGACGTCGAAAGCGTCGACATAGCGTGAATCGCGGCCCGTGTCGGCGTTTCGCCCAAGACCCAGAGAATGGTCCAGAGCAGCAACGTCAGCCCTGAATAGATCGGCCAAAGCATGTTGAAATAGCGGGCCAGCCGATGTTCGGGATCTGCCGATTGCGCCTGCGCCGACAGCCGTGCGCCTTGGCCGAACCGCGCGCTGTAGGTTACCTCGAACCCACCCAGGCGCAGCGGGGCCAGGATCGCGACCGCAGCCACGATGGCCATCAATCCGCCCTGCCACGCCACCAAGGCGCGCCACAGATGCACCGTCTCCGACAGGCGGTCCGGCGCGAACAGACTGCCGCCGGTGGTGGTGATCGCGGCGACCATTTCCACGTAGGCATTGACCAGCCGCGTGTTCGCCACCGCCTCGGTCAATGGGATCGCTGCCATCGCAGGCAGCAGCAGCAGCGCGCCGGGCAAGGCAACAAGGTGACTGCGGGTGATGTTGGATGATTGCCGTCGTGACGTGGCCAGGGCGACAGCTGCGCTCAACGCCAACAGGATCGTGCCCCAGTAAAAGAACACGCGCGCCTCGCCATGGACGTCGCGGTACAAGGCGTGCAGCGCCGGCACATACATCGACGCCGACAACACCAGTGCCAGGCGCACCAAAAGCGGCAGCCGGGTGACGCTGCGCGCCTCTTCGGCCATCAGAAGAAGTCCACCTGCACCTGCAACAGCCGCTCCACCTCTGGCACATCCGCCGACAGCGCGAAGATCGCCACGCTGTCCCCCTCTTCGATCAGGCTTTCGCCGCTGGGTTTGACCACCTTGCCGTCCGCCTTGCGGATCGCGCCAATCAACGCGCCTTCGGGGAAATTCACGTCCCGCAACCGGCGCCCGGCCAAGGGAGATGTGGACATCACCTGCGCCTCGATCACCTCTGCCTCGGCGTCGCCGACGGAATAGACATTGCGCACACGCCCGTGACGCACATGGCGCAGGATAGAAGACACGGTCGTCTGTCGCGGGTTCACATAGGCATCAATATTCAGCGGTCCCATCAAAGGCACCAACGTGGGGTCGTTGATCAGGGCAATGGTCTTGGAGCAGCCCGCCGCCTTGGCGCGCACCGCAGCCAGAAGGTTGGTTTTGTCGTCGTCGGTTACGGTCAGGACGGCATCCGCGCGTTCGATGTTTGCTTCGCGCAGCAGTTCGATATCGAGCCCGTCGCCAGACAAAACGATCGTCCGTTCCAACGACTCGGCGGCATGTTCGGCGCAGCTCCGGTTCCGTTCGATCATCTTGGCGCGGATGCGTTCGGGGGCCGCTTCCAACGCGCGGGCCACGGTCAGACCGACGTTGCCGCCTCCGATGATCACGACACGTTCCTGCTTCTTGGTCTTCTTGCCGAAAATCTCCTGGGTACGGCCCAGGTCCTCGGTATGGCAGAGCACATAGATCTGGTCATCCGCCTGCAGCTGATCCCCCGGTTCCGGGGCGAACAACGTGCCAGACGCGGCCCGACGCACGCCCACCACAACGGCCCGCAAGGTGCTGAACAATTCGCTGAGCTGGCGCAGCGGCGTGTCGAGAACCGGGCAGTCGGCGTCCAGCTTCAGCCCGATCAGATGGGTCAAGCCATCCATGAATTCTTCGACGTCGAAGGCCTCGGGCGCGCGCAGGCGGCGCAACGCGGCGGACGCGACCTCCCGCTCGGGGCTGATGACGACGTCGATGGGTAGGTGGTCGCGGCGATACAGATCTGACCGGATGGCCGACAGATAGCTCTGCGCCCGCAGGCGCGCGATCTTGCGTGGAACGGTAAAGACCGAGTGGGCGACCTGACAGGTCACCATGTTGACCTCATCGCTGTGGGTCGCGGCGATCAACATGTCGGCGTCTTCGGCGCCCGCGCGTTCCAGAACGTTCGGATAGCTGGCGAACCCGGTAATCCCCTGCACGTCCAGCGTGTCAGTGGCCCGGTTCACGAGGCTTGGATTGTTGTCGACGACGGTGACGTCGTTGCGCTCGCCCGCCAGATGGCGGGCAATCTGCCAACCGACCTGACCCGCTCCGCAGATGATGACCTTCACGGTGATGTCCCCGGTCGATGCTCTGAATGATCTGGATATGCGGCGCTGCGGCGCGGGTCAACGCAGGAGCGGCCGCGCCTATTCAAGACACCTCAAAAGCAGCCAGGGCAACGTCTGACGTCAGGCGCGCCTTGCATGCTGTCCCAACTTCCCTAGGCTCTTGTTCATGCGTGTCATTCTTTCCGTTTTGTTGCTGGCGGCCTGCACCGTTCCGGGCCAATCGGTCTGGCTGCGCCCCGGCACCCCCACACAGACGGCCGACATCGACCTTGCCACCTGCACGCGCGAGGCCCAGACCGCCCTGCCCGAAAGAATCCGGATCGCAACAGCCCCCCGCGTCACAATTGGCGCAAGCCTATGCGAAGGACCGCTGTGCATCGGTGTCAACGACGCACCGGAAATCTTCGACTACGATGCCAACGCCGGGCACCGCGCGCGGGCTGTCGCGGCCTGCATGGGGGCGAAAGGCTATGGCTTGACGCAACTGCCTCGATGTCCACAGGGGCTGACCGTGCCTGTGCAGAACCAGCCCTTCGATATCCGTGGGTTTTGCGTCGCGCAGGGTCGCATCGCCGCGCCCCGCTAGGTGTTTTCGTCCACCCGTGCAACGCGCGCGCCACCCCGCGCCGACGTCACGACGCCAAGTGATTTGAGCTTTCGGTGAAGGGCGGACCGTTCCATCCCCACGAAACTTGCGGTGCGGCTGATGTTGCCGCCAAATCGGTTGATCTGGGTCATCAGGTACTGTCTCTCGAACAGTTCGCGCGCATCGCGCAATGGCAGGCTTGCAAGGCTGCCGGACAGAGTCATCTCTCCTCCGTCACCGCCTCCGTCGGTCGGGCTGGGCAATTCGGACGGTTCGATCGCCCCGGTTCCATCGCCCAGGATCAAGACGCGTTCGATCACATTGCGCAATTGTCTGACATTTCCCGGCCAACGCATCGTCTGCAACAGGGCGCGCGTCTCTTCGCTCAACTCGCGCAGCGGCAGGCCCTGCGCCTTGTTGAGCGACCGGATGAAATGATCCGCCAGCACCGGAATGTCGTCCCGGCGATCCTCTAGCGATGGGACCGGGATCGGCACGACGTTGAGACGGTGAAACAACTCTTCGCGGAACCGACCGGCGCGGATCTCCGATTCCAGGTCCCGGTTGGTGGATGAAATGACCCGTAAGTCTACACGCACCTTTTCTTGGCCACCAACCCGTTGAAAAGACTGTTCTACCAGAACACGCAGGATCTTGGACTGAGTGCCCAGGGGCATGTCCGCGACCTCATCGAAATAGATCACACCCTCGTGCGCCTGCTCCAGCAGGCCGGGTTCCACCCCTTTTTCGAGGCTTTCACGCCCGAACAGAACCGACTCCATCCGTTCCGGCTCGATATTCGCGGACGATACGGTCACGAACGGACCTGATGCGCGGTTCGAATTGGCGTGAATGTACCGTGCGGCGACTTCCTTGCCCGATCCCGCAGGCCCCGTCAGCATCACGCGACCGTTGGAATTCATCACCTTGCGCAATTGGCCCAACAGACCCTTGAAGGCCCCGCTTTGCCCGATCATCTCGGCGGAGGAGGCATCTTTCCGCCGCAACTCGCTGTTTTCATGGCGCAAACGCGATGCTTCCATCGCGCGGGACACCACCACCATCAATTGGTCGATGTTGAACGGCTTCTCGATGTAGTCGTAGGCACCCTGTTTGATTGCGGCGACCGCAATCTCGATGTTGCCATGGCCCGAGATTATGATGATCGGGATGTCCGGGTTGTCGCGACGGACGGATTTCAGGATGTCGATCCCGTCCATGTCACTGTCTTTCAACCAGATATCCAGGATCATCAGGCTGGGCGGCTCTTCATCGATGGCGGCCATGCACTCATCGGCTGTCCCCGCGGTCCGGCAGGAATACCCCTCGTCCTCCAGGATGTCGGAAATCAGGCCGCGAATGTCAGCCTCGTCGTCGGTAATCAGGATGTCGCCCATTCTTAGCCCTCCTCACTCAGTGGCAGGCGGATCAATGCTTCCGCCCCCTTATGTCCATTTGCAGCGGCTGGCGCGTCGCGCAGCTCCAGCGTGCCGCCATGCTCTTCGATGATCTTCTTGACGATCGGCAGGCCCAGACCGGTGCCCTTGTCCCGGGTGGTCACATAGGGCTCAAAAAGCCGCGCGCGATCCGCAGGCAGGCCGATTCCCGTGTCGGCGATGCGAATTTCAACGGCACCATCCCCGATCGTCAGTTCGACCGAGACAATCTTGTCAAAATCATTCTCGTGTTCTGCCCTGGTTTCAATGGCTTCGCCAGCGTTCTTGACAAGATTGGTGAAGGCCTGCCCGATCATGGTGGCGTCAATGTCGGCAAAAGCCGCCTCGTCCGGGATCGACGCTTGCAAGGCAATCGGCTCCAGCGCGGCCTTCTGAAGGGTCACCGTATCGCGCAGGACCCGCGCCAGGTCGGTGCGCCGCCGCTCCGGCTCCGGCATGCGGGCAAATTTGCTGAACTCATCAACGATACGTCGCAAGTCATTGGTTTGACGAACAATCACGTCGGTCAATTCGCCAAGTTTCAGGGCGCTTTCTTCGGGGAGTTCGCGACCGAACCGACGCTTCAACCGCTCTGCGGACAATTGGATCGGCGTCAGGGGGTTCTTGATCTCATGCGCAATCCGCCGCGCCACGTCGCCCCAGGCGGCCATGCGCTGCGCGCTGACCAATTCGGTCACATCATCGAACGCTACCACATAGCCTTCGGGGGCACCATCAACGCCGCTTCGCGTGGCAATGCGCACCAGCAGGCTTTCGAGGGATCCGCTGCGCATCAGCCGGACCTCTTCTTGCACGGTGCCGGAATGCGCGTCTTTCAACTTGTTGAACAAAGAGGCGAATTCCGGGACGAACTGATGCAGCTCCAACCCGTATTGATTTGCCTCGTCCAGATGCAGCAGCCGCTTGGCCGAGCGGTTGGCAAAGTCGACCCGGCCATTGGCATCGAGGCCAATCACGCCGGCAGTGACCGATCCGAGAACGCTGTCGAACAGCCGGCGACGCCGTTCCGTCTGCATGTTGGTTTCGACCAAGGCGTCCCGTTGCCCCTTAAGCTGGCGGGTCATCTGGTTGAAAATGCGCCCCAACATGGCGATTTCATCGTCCCCCGCCTCTTCGGTGACGCGCACGTCCAGATCGCCATGACCGACACGCTGCGCCGCGCCAGCCAGTTGACCGACGGGCCGCGACAGCCGCTCTGCGATCCACAGCCCGGCCCAGGTTGCAGCCAGGATCAGGATGACGGCGAAACCGAGATAAAGCAGCCCAAACTCGAACAGCATCCGCCCTCGGTCCTGTTCAAGCTGTTGATAAAGCTGGGCGGTTTCCTGGGTTTCATCCAACAGCCGAAGAATGTCGCCGTCGACCTCTCGGGTGACGTACAAGAACCGATCCGTATAGGCGGTCAGTTGAAGAAGGGCGCGGAACTCATTGATTTCCTTGTCTTCGAATAAGACGACAGACCCGGTTTTGGCCTGCTCCAACTGGGCCCGGGCCGGAAGTTCGAAATCGAAGAGGTAGCTGCGATCCCCTCGGGCCCGGATTTCCCCCGTGCCGTCAATCACAAACGCTTCTTCCAAACCGCGTTGGACCAACTCCTGCCCTTGGCTGAGCACCTGGCGCATATCGCCGTCGGTCATGAAGAAACTCGCGCGCTTGGCGACGTTCAGGTATCCGGCCAAGGCGCGCGCATCCTGGGTCAGGGCGTCGCGATGTTCCTGCGCATAAGCCTGCGCGGCAGAAACGGAGTTGCCGAGCGCATTTCGGACACGGTCCGAAAACCAACCCTCCAACCCGATGTTGATTGTAATCATTGCAAAAACAGCGACCAGAATCGTTGGAACCAGGGCCATGCCGGTGAAAATGCCGGTCAGGCGCAGGTGCAATTGCGACCCCGCCGACCGAGCGCGCCGCGCCGCGACCATTGTCGTGACACGCCGCGCAACAAGGGCGGCCACAAGCAAGATATAGACGAGATCGGTCAGAAGGACGCCGCGCAGCAACGTCTGACTGATCCCCGGCCCCCGGACGCCCAATGCTAGGAAGGTGATCCCTACCAGAACGGGCCCCAGTGCGACAAGCACGAGGGTCAGCCAGGTATTCGCCTGCCGACGGCCGCTCCAGAGAAAGGTTCGGAGCAGCGTTTCTGAGGACGCTGGAAGCCGCAAGATCGCCTCATTTCAATGTCTTACCACCCGTTGTTCCGCCGGGTTGTTCCCGATCTGCAACGTGTGTGGCCAATCTACATCAACTTGCGGCGGCGTGTCACGAGGATATCGAGGTCGGTGATCTTCTTACGCAGGGTATTTCGGTTGATCCCCAGCAGGTCCGCGCATTTCGCCTGGTTCCCACCGGTCGCGTCCAGCGCGATTTCGATCAACGGGCCTTCGACTTCTCGCAGAACCCGCTGATACAGGCCCGGCGGCGGCAGCTGCCCACCCTGCAGGTCAAAATAGCGGCGCAGGTGTTTATCAACGGCATCAGACAGATCGTCGGTCGCCGCCATTGCGCGCGGACCCGCGGCCGTCGGTGTGCCACCGACCACCAGTTCAACCTCCTGTCGTGTGATTTCCTCGGCCGGGCTGGTCGCAACCAGACGGCGCACCGTGTTTTCCAGTTGCCTGACATTTCCGGGCCAGGGATGAGCTCGGATCAGGGCCAATGCATCGTCGCTGAACCGGCGCAGGGAGCCGCCCTCCCGCTCGGCGCGCGTCAGAAAGTGCGCGGCAAGCAAGGGAATGTCGTCGACCCGTTCGCGGAGCGCAGGCACGTCCAGTTGTGCCCCTGCCAAGCGATAATAGAGGTCAGACCGAAAACCTTCGTCCAGTCGCGACGACAGGTCCCGTTGCGAGGTGGCCATGATGCGCGGGCCGGACCCGTCGAATGCATCCAACATGCGGACGACGCGGGCCTGCGCCTCTGCGTCCAGGTCCCCGACCTCGTCGAACAGCAGGGATCCCCCCTTGGCCCGCGCCAACAGATCCGCCGGACCGTCAAAGCCTGCCAGCTCGGACCCGGTTGCGGTCACGAACGGTAAGGTCCGCCGGTCCGAAAAGTCATGAATTGCCTTCGCGATCAGCGACTTGCCGGTGCCGCTTTCACCGGTAATCATGACCGGCAGATCGGTGTTCATCACCCGGGCAACCAGCCGATAAAGCGCCTGCATCCGGGGCGTGCGACCGACCAGCGGCAGGTCGTCCGTTTCCGCCTCTGGCTTTGTGCCGACATGCGCGGCAGCCTGTGGTTTATGTTCCAACGCACGCGATGCGCGCTTCATCAGGTCGGGCAGGTCAAACGGTTTGGGCAGGTAGTCATAGGCCTCGGCCTCGGTCGCCTGAATGGCCGTCATGATCGTGTTCTGTGCAGAAATGACGATCACCGGCAGACCAGGCCGCTCTGCCCCGATCCGGGGCAGCATCTCCAGACCATTGCCATCGGGCATGATCACGTCCGAGATCACCAGATCGCCCTTGCCCTCCTGCACCCAGCGCATCAGCGTCATCAAGCTGGAGGTGGCGTGAACCTTGCAACCCGCACGCGTCAGGGCTTGCGTCAGAACGGTGCGGATCGTGCGATCATCGTCAGCGACAAGGATGGTGCCGTCCATGTTATGTCCTTAATTCAGTGTCTTGCAGGGGTTTCTTGTTCGAATCTTCGCGCGGCGCGAGCGGCAGGGAAATCCGGAAGACGGTGCGCCCCGGAATGCTGTCGACAGAAATCCAGCCGTTGTGTTCGTGGATGATCTTGGACACCAGTGCCAAGCCAAGGCCGGTACCGTTTTCCCGCCCGGACACGAAGGGTTCGAAGAGGTTGTTGATCATTTCCTCGGGAACGCCCGGGCCATCGTCGATGATCTCGACCTGTAGGGGAACCGCCCCGCCGGAGCCGTCAGGCCGCCGAACCCGCAGCGAAAGCTCATAGAACGTGCGGATGGTGATCTTGCCGCCCTGCGCGCCGACCTGGGCCGCATTCTTCAGCAAGTTCAGGAACACTTGCTGCAATTGGTCGGTATCGGCCCAAGTGTGAGGCAGCGAAGGATCGTAGGCCTCTTCGATGGTCATATGGGCCGCGAACCCGACCATGGCAGAGCGGCGCGCGCGATCGAGGACGTCGTGAAGATTGACCGCCTTGCGTTGCGGCGGGCGCAGGTTGCCGAATTGTTCAACCTGCTCCAGCAGCTTCACGATGCGCCGGCTTTCGGCGACGATCAACTCCGTCAGCTCCCGGTCTTCGCCGCTCAGGTTCATGCTGAGCAGTTGGGCCGCTCCGGTGATTCCGGCCAAGGGGTTCTTGATTTCATGGGCCAGCATCTCGGCCATCCCGATGGCCGACCGTGCCGCCGAGCGAGAGCTGCGGCCGCGATCGACACGGCCCGCGATGTCCTGCGGGCTGAACAATATCAAGACGCCACCGCCCAACGGTGAAATATGCACGTCGCACCGCAAATCCGGTGCCGGGCCGATGCGAACCGACGTTTCGTGCAGCGTCAGCGGCGCGTCGTTGCGACGGACGCGGCCCGTGGCAGCCCCGAGATCGCCGTCAATTTCCACCAACTCCGGCAAGGCCTTGCCGACCAATGCCTTGGCCGACCGGTTGAGGAACCCTTCTGCGGGGCCATTGGCTGCGGTTATCACATCCTCGGGTGACAGCAGCAGCGCGGGCAGAGCCAGCGATTGCCAGACGGTTTCGGACATTGTCATGCCGCGGCCTCCAGGACTGGGCGCAAGGCAAGGTCGAGCAGGTTGCGCACGTCGTCCGGCGGCGCGGTCAGAACCTGCCGGCGCAGCCCGGGCACTGTGCCCGCGCGGTCCATGTACCACCCAAGATGTTTGCGCGCCGCGCGGGCGCCCAGTGGCCCGTAGAAATCGAGCATCGCGTCATAATGGCCGCGTACCATCGCGATCAACGCCTCGCCTTCGGGGACGACCGGTGCCGGGCCGTATCCCAGGTCCGCCGCAACCTCGGCACAGATCCAGGGGCACCCCTGAATGCCACGCCCGATCATGACGCCCGCCGCACCAGAGGCGCGCAGCGCTGCACGAGCGTCCGCGCTGTCCAGAATGTCGCCATTGACCAGGACGGGAACTGCCACCGCCTCGACGATTTCCTGCACGGCGGCCCAATCGGCGTGGCCCTTGTAGAACTGACACCGCGTGCGACCGTGGATCGTCAACATCCGAATGCCCGCCGCCTCGGCCCGCCGCGCCAAAGCAGCCGTGTTCAGGCTGTCGTCGTCCCAGCCGAGCCGGGTCTTCAGGGTCACAGGCACGTCGACCGCGCCGACCACGGCTTCGATCAGGCGCATGGCGTGGTCGTGGTCGCGCAGCAGCGCGGACCCGGATGCACCGCCCACGACCTTCTTGGCCGGGCACCCCATGTTGATGTCGACGATCCGGGCGCCCTGCCCCGCCAGAACCCTGGCGGCCTCGGCCATCCAGTAGGCCTCGCGCCCGGCGATCTGTACCGAGGTGCCGTCCAACTCCGCCCCCAGTTCCGCGCGATCGCGGACAGAGGGTTTGGCCTGGACCATCTCTCGGCTGGCGACCATTTCGGACACGACGAGCCCCGCGCCGAAGGATTGCACCAGAGTGCGCATGGGTAGATCGGTGATCCCTGCCATGGGCGCGAGTGCGACAGGCGATGTCAGGCCAAGGGCCTGCAACCTGGGATCAAGTGACGATGCGGTCTTTTCAGGCACGTGCTGAAACCCTGTGCGATTAGATTTAAGGCGTATCCTGCGGCCCCATGGAAAGCAGGCGCAGCGGTGAATGTCTGTGCCTGCGCTATGCCATTTGCACATTTTTTATGCATTTTGCCAGCGCAATGCCCGTCCTGTTGTCAGAACAAAGACCGAGGTCTAGGACAGCACCAAAGGGTCGACAGCGCGTTTGTCGACCGGTTCGATGCATCAAGCAAGGGGGATCCATCGTGGATTTCAGAGTAGGCAACGGCTTTGACGTGCATCGGTTCGGACCCGGCGATCACGTGATGCTTTGTGGTGTCCGTGTGCCTCATGGGCGTGGATTACAGGGGCATTCCGACGCGGATGTCGGGCTGCACACCATTGCCGATGCGATTTACGGTGCCTTGGCCGAGGGCGACATCGGCCGCCACTTCCCGCCAAGCGATCCACAATGGAAAGGTGCCGAGTCGGGACAATTCCTGCGCCACGCGGCCGACCTGGCGCGGGCGCGGGGATTCGCCTTTGGCAATATCGACTGCACGCTGATTTGCGAGGTGCCGAAAATCGGCCCACACGCTGACACCATGCGCGCCCGCATCGCCGAATTGGCGAAGGTGTCGATCGACCGCGTGTCGGTCAAGGCGACCACGACGGAGCGCCTGGGCTTTGCCGGACGCGGCGAGGGCATTGCGTGCCAGGCCACCGTGGCCCTGGTGTCCGCATGAACCGCGCGGCGCATCTGGTGGCCACTGTTCTGGGCTCCGGCAATTTGAAACCGGCGTCGGGCACCTGGGGAACCTTGGCTGCGCTGCCGCTGGGATGGGTGGTGATGCAGGCAGGGCCACTGGTGTTCACGCTGGCCACCATCGCCGCGCTGCCCCTCGGGTTGTGGGCGACGCGCGTGGTTGTGGCCGACAGCGGGGATCACGACCCGTCAAAGGTGGTCATAGACGAACTGCTGGGCGTCTGGATTGCACTGTTACCGATTGCCTGGGGGGCCGCGTCTGCAGGTGTCACGGCAGAGCGGCTCTGGCCCGGTTGGATCGCCGCATTCCTGCTGTTCCGTCTGTTCGACATCTGGAAACCCGGTCCCGTCGGATGGATGGATCGGCGCGGCGACGCCTGGGGCGTAATGCTGGACGATGCGGTTGCCGGGGTCTTTGCGGCGGTTGGCGTGATCGCCTTGGCCGGATTGGCCCATCTATGACCGCGGCGCAGGTTCAGGCGGCGGCCCTCGCCCGGGGCGTGACCCTGGCCACCGCCGAAAGCTGCACCGGCGGGTTGGTGGCGGCGGCCTTGACGGACCTGCCGGGGTCTTCGGCGGTCTATCACTGGGGCGTGGTGACCTATTCGAACGCGGCCAAGATGGACCTGCTGGGGGTGCGGTCAGACACGCTCGACGCGGTCGGGGCCGTGTCTGAACAGGTCGCATCCGAGATGGCTGCGGGCGCGCGGACGCGGTCCGGCTGTGACATCGCCGTCTCGGTCACCGGAATCGCGGGGCCCGGCGGGTCGGATTTCAAACCCGAAGGGCGCGTCTGTTTCGGTCTGGCAACGGCGTCAGGTGTTCGTACCGAGACCGTTGAATTCGGTGCCCTGGGACGGACACAGGTCAGGCAGGCCGCACGCGATCACGCGCTTGGCCTTCTGTTGGCTGGCTGTCAGACGGCCCCGTAAAGCGCCTTGGCCCGCTTTTCGAAGGCCGCGACGACGCGCTGCATGGCTTCGTTGAAAACAACGCCCACGACGCGGCCGATCAACGCGTTGCGAAACTCGAAATCGACCCAGAAATGCACGCGACAGCCGCCATTTGGCAGCGTCTCGAACCGCCACTCGCTTTCGAGATGGCGAAACGGCCCGTCCAGGTATTCCGTCTCGATCCGCTTTTCACCGGGCCAGAGCGTCACCTTGGAGCCGAACTTCTCCCGGAACACCTTGAAGGAAATGACGAGGTCGGCCAGCACCACCTCTCCTTCGGGGCCGCCGGTGCGCGATCTGATGCGCGCGGCGGCAGTCCAGGGCAGGAATTGCGGGTAGGAGGCGACGTCGGCCACCAGATCGTACATCTGGTCTGGGCTGTATGGCAGGTCGCGTGTCTCTGTGTGTCGCGGCATGGGGGCCTCTTGGTCGGCGGGAAGTCCCGTGTTAACGCCCCTCATGCCGGAATGGTTCAGGGGAGTCGATATGACCGAGACTTATGTGATCGATCAGATGATCTCTGCCAAGGCCATCGCGGCCCGGATCGAGGCCCTGGCCCGACAGATCGAGGCGCGCTTTGACGGCACCGACAAGCTGGTTGTGGTGGGGTTGCTGCGCGGGTCGTTCGTGTTCATCGCCGATCTAGTGCGCGAACTGGATCTGCCGGTTGAAGTCGATTTCCTGGAGGCCTCCAGCTACGGCGACGGCATGGAAAGTTCCCGCGAGGTCCGCATCCTGAAGGATCTGCGCGGCGAAATCGGGGGCCGCGACGTCCTGGTGGTCGAGGATATCGTCGACACCGGCTTTACCCTGCACCACGTCATCGGCCTGCTGAAATCGCGGGCACCGGCCCGGCTGGAAACCATTGCCCTGCTGGATAAACCCGCCCGGCGGGAAGTCGATGTCAAAGCCAGCTGGACCGGCTTTGAAATCCCAGACGAGTTCGTCGTCGGCTATGGCATCGACTACGCCCAGCGGAACCGCAACCTGCCGTTCATCGGCAAGGTGCGGATGACCGGCTAGAGGTTCATCCGCGCCTCGCGCAGTTCGCGCAGTTCCTTTTCAGACAGCACGACGACGGGTTTGCCGGTGTAGTCGACCTGCGGCGTGGCCCCCAGTTGGCGGAAGAAGCTGATCAGCAGGGCCGAGGTCACGGCCACCCCAGCCACTGCCTTGAAGACAGAGGGCATCGTTGCCTGCAGCGTCGCGTGGTAGATGTCCGGCGTCAGCGTCGTGATCGCAACGTCCAGCATCGGCAGCAGGACCAGACAGGCCGCCAGCAGGATCACCGCCTTGAACAATCCGCCCAGCACGCTGCGCGGGGCGACGATGCGGCGCGGCAGCAGGAAGGGCACAGCCAGAAGCGCACCAGACAGCCCATAAGCATAGAGCGCGTGCATCGGATCCTGACCGTAGGACAGCTTGGCCGCCTGGGACCACCGTTCTGCCTGGATCATCTGGAACAGCAGGTAGCCAGTCCACAAGAGCCCCGCGCCCAGCAACCGCATCACCAACCAGTCGGCCACGATGTAAAGTTTCATCGCCGCGCCGATGGACGGCAGCTTCGGCTCCGGCAGCTTGGCCTTGGCGCGGTCCTTGACGGGCTTCGCGACCTCGGGGACGTCGGCGCCGTAGGTGCTGGCGGAATAGGGGCGCAACTCGTCGGCGTCGTGACCGTCCACGGTTGGCAGGCGGCGGATCAGCAGGATCGTGGTGACGATCAGCGACAGGTTCGCGACGGTTCCGATAAGCTGGGCCGTCATCCCCGCCGGGAGACGCAAGAGCGCGTTCTGGAACGCAGCCGCGTGGAGGTTCAGCAGCGTCGGATCGCTGAACTGGCTTGCCGCCTTGAAGATCGGAAACAGCACAAAGGTCAATGGCGCGATAGCCGCGAGAGCGGACAGGTAGAGCCCGATCAGAACAAAATGATACCACCGGGTCGGACGCGCCAGAAACCGCGGCATCATGCGCACTAGCAGCAGGCTGAGGCCGCCGAGGATGCCGAGAATGGCCGCGACCTGGATCACATTGATGGCACCGAGGGTTGTCGCCATGAAATGCAGCTCGGCATCGCGGGCGAGGATCAGCAGGATCCCGGCAGCGGTTGTCGCGATGGCCACGCCCGACAGCGCGACGAGCGCGCGATGCACACTGAGCAATGTCGATTGCTCCGCAGGACCCGAAGCGGCCTTGCGCGAGGGCGTCGCCTGCTTGGCAGGTGCCGAGGAGCGATGGCGCAGACCGATGAGCAGGGCCATCACAACCCCCTGCACCCCGGCGAAATGATACCACTGGACGTTGAATGCCGTGAACGCATCATCCATCGCGCCCGTGGACGACGCAGTCGGATCGAGACGGCCCAGAATCTCCACCGTAGGCAACAGGGTTGCATGGATCAGCCAGGCCTGGAGCAGGATCGGAGCGAACCAGATCACGTCCCGCCAGCCGGACGGACGGCGCAGCCCGCGCGGCAGCCACCACGGCACCAGAAGGATCACGCCCAACAGGATCGCGAAGGGGCCGACCGAGGGCAGTTCCAGCCCCGAGGCATCGACCCCTTCGGACGCCAGCAACCCCGGTCCGATGGCGCAGAAGATCCCGAACAGGATCAGGACCGCCCCATAGAGCCGCAGGAAGAGAGCGTGGAGAAACTGGAGAACGGGCATGACGGACCTCGGGAACAGATTTGGCGTCAACCTGTCCCCTCAATCCGGCCAAAGCATGACCGATTATCTATATCTGAGAGACTGTCCGTTTCTGAACAGGTGGACTTTGGCCGGATCAGCGGTCAGTTTGATGGTCTGTCCGCGCAGGTTCGGCTGGATACCCGGCAGCTTCGCGATGACCGCATTGTCGTCCGCCTGCGCCCGCTTGAAATACAGCAGGGTGACTTCGCCCAAGCGTTCTTCGACCTCGACCTCACCGCCGAACGCGTAGTTCTCGCCGTCGGTCTGGATCGTGTCTTCGGGGCGAATGCCGATGTTGACCGTGGCCCCCATGTCGTCGGCCGTTGTGGGCACCGTCGACGTCACCGTGCCACCGCCGTCGCGGGTGCGGATGGTGGTCGTCTCGCCGGTGCCGACCACCTCACCTTGCAACAGGTTCATGGCGGGCGAGCCGATGAAGCGGGCGACGAATTCGCTTTGCGGGGTCTGATACAATTCCAGAGGGGTGCCGACCTGGGCGATGGAATACTTGTGACCGTTGTCCTTCAGCGCATCCAGAACCACGATCCGCGAGGCCAGCGTCATCGCCTCCACCTGGTCGTGGGTCACGTAGATCATGGTGCTGTCGGGCATCTGTTCCTTCAACTGGGCGATCTCGATCCGGGTGGCGACCCGCAGGGCGGCGTCCAGGTTCGAGAGCGGCTCATCGAAGAGATAGACCTTCGGGTCGCGCACGATGGCGCGGCCGATGGCCACACGCTGACGTTGCCCGCCGGACAGGGCCTTGGGCAGGCGATCCAGATATTCGGTCAGCTGCAGTTTCTTGGCCGCCGCGTCGACGGCGGCGTCGATGTCCGCCTTGGGCATCTTGGCGATGTTCAGCGCAAACGCCATGTTCTCGCGCACGGTCATATGGGGGTAGAGCGCGTAGCTCTGGAACACCATGGCGATCCCCCTCTCGGAGGGGGGAACGTCGTTCACGACCTCGCCGTCGATTTCCAGCGTCCCGCCAGAGATCTTTTCCAGTCCGGCAATCATCCGCAGCAGCGTGGATTTCCCACACCCGGACGGACCGACAAAGACGATCAATTCGCCCGTCTTGATGTCCAGATCAATGTCCTTGAGCACTTCGACGCTGCCGCCATAGACCTTGGCCACATCGGTAAGTTTCAGGTTCGCCATGGTCGTCCCTCCCGTTTCGTTGTCGCGCCGCCGCGCAGGGGCGCGGCGGCGCCTGTGTCAGGCGTGCTTGAGCAGCGTGTATTGCCAGGGGCCAAGTGCCAGCCCACCTGCCCCGGTGCGGCGGCCCGGATCGGTGCCGCCAATATCTTCAACAAAGGTCCAGTCGCCCTCGGGCACATGAACGCTGGCCATGCCGCCGCCCAGGTTGAAGGCACAGAACCACCGTTCGCCGTTATGCGCGCGTTCGAACGTCAGCAGATCGCCGTCGGCGTGCAGACCGTCCTGAGACCCCAGGCGCAGTGCCTCTGACCCGGTGCGCAGCGCGATGACCCGGCGGTAGTGATGCAACAGGGCATCCGGCCGCGCCTCCTGGCTGGCGACGGAATTGCCCAGATGTTCATGGGCCACCGGTAGCCAGGGCTTTACCTCGGAAAAGCCGCCGTGCTCGTCCTGCGCCTCCCAGACCATGGGTGTGCGGCAGCCATCGCGGCCCTTGTACTCGGGCCAGAATTCGATGCCGTAGGGATCCTGCAGGTCCTCATAGGCCACGCGCGCCTCGTTCAGGCCCAATTCCTCGCCCTGATACAGGCAGACCGAGCCGCGCAGCACCTGCAGCAGCGTCGCGTAGCATTTCGCACCCTGCTCATCCAGGTCCCAGCGGGACACGTGGCGGGTGACATCGTGGTTCGACAGCGCCCAGCAGGCCCAGCCGTCCGGGGCCTGGGTTTCCAGCTTGTCGAACACCTCGGCCACGCGCCCGGCGGTCAGCAGGTCACCAGCCAGGAAATCGAAGGCATAGCACATCTGCACGCCTTCCTTGTCCTTGGTGTACTGCCCCAGCAGGTCCATCCCCAACTGCGCATCGCCCACCTCGCCCACGGCACAGGCGCCGTATTCATCCAGCAGCGTGCGGAAGCGTTTCAGAAACTCCAGGTTTTCCGGCTGGTTCTTGGAATACAGGTGTTCCTGGTGGTTGTATGGGTTCACCGCAGGCGCGATCTTGGCATTGCGCCGCTCGGGCGGCAGGGCCGGATTGTCGCGCAGATCCTTGTCGGCGAAATAGAAGTTGATCGTGTCCAGACGGAAGCCGTCGACGCCACGCTCCAGCCAGAACCGGGTCACGTCCAGAAGGGCATCCTGCACATCCATGTTGTGAAAGTTCAGGTCCGGTTGGGACGTCAGAAAGTTGTGCAGGTAGTACTGCAGACGGCGCCCGTCCCAATGCCAGGCAGTGCCGCCAAAGATGGACAGCCAGTTGTTGGGCGGCGTGCCGTCGGGCTTGGGGTCGGCCCAGACGTACCAATCCGCCTTGTCGTTGGTGCGGTTGGCGCGGCTTTCCTGGAACCAGGGATGCGCGTCCGAGGAATGCGAAAGGACCAGATCGATCATCACCCGCACGCCGTGGCGGTGGGCGGTTTCGACCATTCTGTCGAAATCCTCCAGCGTGCCGAACATGGGGTCGACATCGCGATAATCGCTGACGTCGTAGCCGAAGTCCTTCATCGGAGAGGTGAAGAACGGGCTGATCCAGATGGCGTCCACGCCCAGCGAGGCGACATAGGGCAGCCGATCGGTGATCCCGTTCAGGTCGCCGATGCCGTCGCCGGTCGTGTCTTGATATGACCGGGGATAGATCTGGTAGATGACGCCCCCGCGCCACCAATCGGGATTGGCGGCGAGGGGCAGCGTTGCAGCGGTGGCAGTCATGCAGGTGTCCTATTTCACAGAGCCGGCCAGAAGGCCGCGCACGAGGTAGCGTTGCATCGTGAAGAACACGATCAGCGGAACCGCGATAGAGACGAAGGCGGCAGCTGCCAAGATGCCCCAGTCCCCCCCGCGCGACCCCAACAGATCATCGGCGATCTTCACGGTCATCACCCAGCTTTCGCTGTTTGACGGAAGAAAGACTTTCGCAACCAGCAGATCGTTCCACGTCCAAAGGAACTGAAAGATCGCGAAACTGGCAAGTGCCGGGAAACTGAGCGGCAGGACGATCTTGGTGAACACCATGAAGTCGGTCGCACCATCGACCTTTGCGCTTTCGATGATGTCACGCGGCAGGCCAACCATGTAGTTTCGCAGCAGATAAATCGCGAGCGGTAGCCCGAAACCGGTATGGGCGAACCATATCCCGTAAAAGCTTTGGCCGATGCCGATCTGATTATGGAACTTCAACATCGGAACCAGGGCCAGTTGAAGCGGCACGACCAGCAGGCCCACGATGATCGCGATGATGGTCCCTCGGAACGGGAAATCCATCCAGGCCAGCGCATAGGCCGCGAAAGCCGCGATCAGGATCGGGATGATCGTCGCCGGGATCGTCACCGTCAGCGTGTTGATAAACGCCACGTCCATGCCGTTGGAAAACAGGATGGATTCATAGTTGCCGGTCGAGAAACTGGGCGGCACCTCGGTCCCGAAGTAGAGCGTGGGATTGCGGCTCGGGGCCGTGTCCCCTGGATCCAGATAGCGGTAATCGCCATTGGCCTCGACCGTCAGGGTGCGGCCGCGGACCAGCTCTCCGGTGACGCCGGGTTCAAAGGCCGTCGGTTCCGCGCGGCGGCCACCAAAGGCGGTGATCTCGCCCGCGCCTTCGTCGCCGAAGACGTTGCCTTCCAGCAGCCAGCCTTCGGGCGTCTGAACGAAGTCGCCCTCGGCCCCCACGGCAAAATTCTGTTCCGTCCCAAAGGGCGCGTTCCACCAGCCGGAACTGGAAATCGCATCCCGGTCCCGGAACGACGACACCAACAGGCCCACCGTCGGGATCAGCCAGAGAACAACCAGGAAGATCACCGACAGGTTGGTGACCAGCGACAGCGAGCTTTTGGCGCCCGCGATTCCGTCGTCAGAAGCGGCCATCAGCGGACCTCCTTACGGGCTTGCACGATATTCCAGATCATCACCGGCAGGACGATCAACATGATGACAAAGGCCACCGCCGTTGCGCGTCCGTCGTCGCGGAACATGTATTCCATCATGTAGCTTGGCAGGATCTGCGTGCCGAAGTTGCCGCCGGTCATCGTGTAGACGATGTCAAAGACCTTCAGCACAAGGATGGTGATCGTCGTCCAGACCACGACGATCGTCCCCATGATCTGCGGGATCTTGATCTTGAAGAAGATCTGCACCGGGCTGGCCCCGTCGATGATCGCCGCCTCGATGGTTTCCTCGGGGATACCGCGTAGCGCCGCAGACAGGATGACCATCGCGAACCCGGTCTGGATCCAGACCAGGATCACCATCAGGAAAAAGTTGTTCCAGAATCCGACCTGCAGCGGGTCAATGGGGGACATGCCGATGGTGTCGCGGATCGCGTTGATGATCCCGATTTCCGGGTCGACGGCATAGACGAACTTCCAGATCAGCGATGCGCCCACAAAGCTGATCGCCATCGGCATGAAGATCAGCGACTTGGCGATATTGCCCCAGGACAGACGGTCCGTCAGCTGGGCAACCAGCAACCCAAGGAAGGTTGCGGCGGCGGGCACGAAAAGGACCCAGAGAAAATTGTTGAACAGCGCGGTGCGAAACTCCGTATCGCCGAACAGGGCACCGTAGTTTCCGAGCCCGATGAAATCGGTGCCCGCGCGGTTGAAAAGCGACCGGTAGAAGCTGCCGAATACAGGATAGACAAGATACAGCGTCAGCGCGGCCAAAGCAGGCAGAAGAAACAGCCAGGGCCGGATCTGATTGGCGCGGTTGATGTTGCGGCCCGCGTTTGGCCCCTTGGGTGGAAACAGAACCTTGTCGAGGACGAGGTTCGACGTCCAGAAATAGCCGATACATCCGCCGACGCCGATGATGACGGTCAGAATGCCCTGCAAAAGCGGAGACATGGCCGGTCCTCCCATGTTCGGGTGAAAAACGTCTCTGGGCCAGTCTCCCCACCGGGCCCGGACCTTTGGCGATCCGCCCCCCGCGTGCAGGGGGCGGATCCTGTCATGGAACCCGAAGGATCAGTTCAGGGCGTCCCAACGCTCCTGGATGGACTTGGCGACGTCAGCGGCGTCCGTGCCGGTGACATAGTCGACCATGCCGGTCCAGAAGGCACCGGCCCCGATTTCGCCCGGCATCAGGTCAGACGCGTCAAAGCGGAACGTGGTCGCATCGGCCAGGATCTGACCCTGGGCACGCAGGCTGTCGCTCTCGTAGGCGTCCAGGTTGACGCCCGCGTGGGCCGTCAGGAAACCGCCCTGGGCCATCCACAGCTCATGCGCCAGCGGCAGCTTGAGGAATTCGATCAGCGCGTTCGCGCCCTCGGAGGGGTTGGTGATCGAGAACAGCGTACCGGCACCCAGCACCGGCTTGCCCAGATCCTTGTCGGCATAGGCGGGGAAGTAGAAGAAATCCGCGTCCTCGCCCATCTGCGTACCTTCGGGGAAGAAGGCCGGGATGAACGATGCCTGACGATGCATGTAGCAGGTGGGCGGAATTTCGAACAGACCGGTGGGGCTGTCGCGGAAATCGGTGTTGGCCACCGCCTGCGCGCCGCCGTCCACATAGTCGTCGTTGCGTGCGAAGGCCCCGAACTCTTCGATGGCGGCGATGACCTTGGGGTCGTCGAACTTCATCTCGTTGGAAACCCAGGCGTCGTAGTCAGCCGGCGACTGCGTGCGCAGCATCATGTCCTCGACCCAGTCGGTCGCGGGCCAGCCGGTTGCCGCACCCGATCCCAGACCGATGCACCAGGGCGTTGCGCCGTCGGCGACAATCTGGTCGGTCAGCGCCTTGAGCTCTTCCATCGACTCGGGGATGTCGTAGCCAGCTTCGTCGAAGGCAGCAGGCGAATACCAGACCAGCGATTTCAGATCGACACGGTAGAACATGCCGAACAGCTGATCATTGCCGTCCGCATCCGCATAGGTGCCCAGGTCGACCCAGGACTGACCCGCGGCAAAGTTCTCGGCAACCCAGTCGGCCGTCCCATCGGGCAGCGGCGACAAGAGCCCCTGCGACGCCATGTCGGCGGCCAGACCCGGCTGCGGGAACACGGCAAGGTTCGGCGCGGACCCGGCGCGCGTCGAGATGACGATGTCCTGCTCGAAGCTGTCGGAGCCGGAGTAATTGACCTCTGCCCCGGTGGCATCGGCAAAGAAGGCCATGATGATGTCGAACTTGGCCTTTTCGTCGCCAGTCCAGGGGCCGGTCACGGTGACCGACTCACCCGTCAGATCGGTGGCCTCGGCGAAGGCGTTGTAGCTGTCCCAGTCGAAGGGACCTTCACCCGGTGCGAATGCGGCGGTGTGGCCATCGGCATAGGCTGCACCGGCAAAGAGCACCGCAATGGCGGTGCTGCTGGCAAGTTTCTTCATATTTCCTCCCTAGCGGACCCTCGTCCGCGTCTTCTGTCATGCCGGTTCGACCCGGCCTCTCCCGTCCGGTCAGGAAGTTTTCCAAACCGCTTTGACACCTTCACCAATCTGCCTTGTGGTGGCAAAAGTCAACTGTGGTCGTTCGGCGCAAACTAGGTTTTCATACGGTTTTTTCAGTTGCAACTGATCGCTGGTTCGGGGCAACCCAAGGGGGAAAGATGCCATTGGAGGGGCGTTTTTCAAAACGATTTGGGTACAGCCCGCAAGGCACCTAAGGGGAGAAGACACGTGAACCTCAAGGAATTTTCCGAGTTGCTGGGCCTGTCGCCCACCACGGTCAGCCGTGCGCTCGGCGGCTATCCGGAGGTCAAGGAAGAGACACGGCGCAAGGTCGCCGTTGCCGCGCGTGAACACAACTACCGACCGAATCGCCGCGCCGCCTCACTTGCGACAGGGCGCGCGATGGCAATCGGCCACGTGATTCCGACCGCGCTGAACCATGAGATGGTGAACCCGGTGTTTGCGGATTTCTTGGCCGGTGCAGGCGAGATCTACGCGGCCGCGAACTACGATCTGATCCTGTCGGTCGTGGCCGACGGGGATGAGCTGCGAGCCTATCGGCAGATGGCCTCGACCGGCAGTGTGGATGGCATCATCGTTCATGGCCCCCGCGTCGAGGAACGCCGTATCGACCTGCTGCGCGATATCGGTCTGCCGTTCGTGGTGCATGGCCGCGCGCCGGTCGAGCCGACCGATTATAACTTTGTGGACGTGGACAACGTGCGTTCGTTCCGTCGGGCAACCGATCTTCTGCTCGACCTCGGGCACCGGCGCATCGCCCTGCTCAATGGTCACGAAGTCATGGATTTCGCGCGCCGCCGTCGCGACGGGTATGTGTCTGCCCTGACGGCCCGGGGGGTGCAGATGCGGCCGGACCTGATGTTCCAAGGCGAGATGTCCGAGCAGAACGGCTTCCGCGCGGCTCAGTCGATGTTGGTCGGGCCGGAACCACCGACGGCCTTCATCGTCTCGTCTCTGATCATGGCGATGGGCGTTCAACGGGCCGCCCATGATATCGGACTGACGATCGGGCGCGACGTGTCGGTTGTCACCCATGACGACATGCTTGGATATCTTGGCAATGGTGAGGATATTCCGATCTTTACCGCCACCCGTTCCTCCGTGCGTGCGGCCGGCCGCCGGTGCGCCGAAATCCTGCTGGATCGTATCGCCCACCCCGGTGCCGCGCCGGTTCAGGAGGTATGGGAAAGCGACCTGATAATGGGGGCCTCTACGGGGCCCGCACCGCCCTCCTGACATCTGGACCTCTTATGACCAAACATCGTGACGCCTTCACCGTCAGCCGCTCGGATTTTCCCGAAGGGTTTCTTTTTGCCACCGCGACCTCGGCCTATCAGATCGAGGGGCATCAGTTCGGCGGTGCCGGGCCAACCCATTGGGACAGTTTCGCGCGGCAGCCCGGCAAGGTCTACAAGGGGCAGACCGGCGCGCTGGCCTGTGATCATTACCACCGTTGGGAAGGGGACCTGGATCTGATCCGGGATGCAGGTCTGGACGCGTATCGGTTCTCGACCTCCTGGGCGCGGGTGATGCCGGACGGCAAGACCCTGAACCCCGAGGGGATGGATTTCTACGACCGACTGGTCGACGGCATGCTGGAACGCGGCATCAAGCCGATGGCCACGCTGTATCATTGGGAACTGCCGCAGGCCCTGGCCGACAAGGGCGGCTGGACATCCCGCGAGATACCGCAGCGGTTCGCCGATTACAGCCACAAGATCGCCGCGCGCCTTGGGGATCGGTTGTGGTCGACGGCCCCCGTGAACGAGCCGTGGTGCGTCGCCTGGCTGTCGCACTACGAAGGATACCATGCGCCGGGCCTGGCCGACCTGCGGTCCGCCGCGCGGGCCATGCATCACGTCGCCCTGGCCCATGGCTTGTCGGTCGAGGCCCTGCGGGACGAAGGTGTTCAGAACGTCGGCGCCGCCTGCAACATGGAATACGCCCTGCCCGCCACCGACCGCGACGCGGACGTCGAGGCGGCCCAGCTCTATGACGGGATCTACAACCGCTGGTTCGTCGGCGCGATGATGAAGGGGGCCTACCCCGAAGACGTCCTGGAAGGGTTGTCCCCCCACATGCCCGAGGGGTGGCAGGACGATATGGCGCTGATTTCGCAGCCACTCGATTGGATGGGGATCAACTATTACACTTG
The DNA here is from genome assembly GCF_025141175.1 of Jannaschia sp. M317. Classification (NCBI taxonomy): domain Bacteria; kingdom Pseudomonadati; phylum Pseudomonadota; class Alphaproteobacteria; order Rhodobacterales; family Roseobacteraceae; genus Jannaschia; species Jannaschia sp. M317. The sequence goes on from NZ_CP081155.1 coordinate 2,492,564, forward strand.
CAAGCGGATGATCCGATCCAAGGGCGACTGGCCCGCCTATGGCACCGTCGACGGCCCCCTGCCCAAGACCGACATGGGGTGGGAAATCTGCCCCGAAGGCTTTGACTGGCTGCTGCGCCGCACCGCCGAGGAATACACCGGTGATCTGCCGCTTTATGTCACCGAAAACGGCATGGCGAACGCAGAACCGGCGGATCTGTCGGATCATGCCCGCATCGATTACATCGACCGGCACCTGGAAATGGCGCGCGACATGGTGCGCGACGGCGTCCCGCTCAGGGGGTACACGATCTGGTCGCTGCTGGATAATTACGAATGGACATTGGGTTATGACAAGCGGTTCGGGCTGGTGCATATCGACTTCGACAGCCTCGACCGCACGCCCAAAGCCAGCTATCACGCGCTCGCCCGGGCGCTGGAAAGGTAAGCCATGACCGATCCCCTTTACATGTTGGCCGATGTCGGTGGCACGAACACACGCGTGGCGCTTAGCCATGGCGGGACCGTTCTGCCGGACACCATCCGCCGGTATCGCAACCGCGACTTCGCCAACCTGGCCCCCGTGTTGCGACAGTTTCGCACCGACCAAGGCGGCCCCAGCCCCGAAGGGGCCTGCGTCTGTGTCGCGGGACCGGTGGCCAATGGCGTCGGAGAGCTGACCAACCTCGACTGGTCCATCGACGCCACCCGCCTGGCCGAGGCGACGGGGGCCACGACCTGCGCCATTCTCAACGACCTGCAGGCCCAGGGACACGCGATCGGGCGCTTGTCCGACGATGCGTGCCAGGTCGTGATGGAAACGCCAGAGGGGGCCCAGGGCGCGCGCCTGGTAATCGGTGTCGGCACCGGATTTAATGCGGCCCCCGTGCACGACACGGCGGGCGGACGCTTTGTCCCCCCCTGCGAGGCCGGGCACGCGAACCTGCCCATCAACTCCGAAGCGGAGCTGCGGCTTTGCAATTTCGTCTCGACCGCGCATGGGTTTCCGGCGGTCGAAGACGTCCTGTCGGGGCGTGGCCTGGAACAGGTCTATCGCTGGTTGTCGCACGAAGCCGGTAGCAGCGACGAATTCCTTGCCGCCGAGATCATGGCCCGCATCGACAGCGATCCGCGTGCACGCGCCGCCGTGCAACAGTTCATCCGCATGATGGGGACGGTTGCGGGGAACCTGGCGCTGATCCATCTGCCGCTGGGGGGTGTCTATCTTGTCGGCGGCGTCGCGCGCGCCATGGCCCCCTACATGTCCGAAATGGGCTTTGCCGAGGCATTCCGGTCCAAGGGTCGTTTTTCCGGCTTCATGGGGAATTTCGGCGTCTCGCTGGTGGTCGACGATTACGCGGCGCTGACCGGCTGCGCGTCTTACCTGTCGGAGCAGAAAGCCCTGACCGGGTAACCGTTTGTTAGGGACCATTCAGCTAGGGGTGCGGAAACGTCCCCCTAGTCGGAGTGTCCCGGTGTCAGCCCCCCAAGAAGCCGAACCCCTCGTCCTGCGTCTGCCGGCGCGCCTCGACATTTCCGAGGCCGCCGCCCTCAGACGTTGGTATCTGGACATCACCGGCGATGCGATCCTGGACGCCTCTGGCGTGGACGTTCTGACGACCCCCTGCCTTCAGGTGATGATGTCGGGGCGCGATCACCTTGCCAAAACCGGTCACAGCCTGCGCATCACCGGGGCCTCCGCCGCCTTCATGGGCTGTCTGTCCACCCTGGGCGTCGCGGCAGGGCGTTTGACCAACCAGAGCGGGGGACCTGCCTGATGCATGTCCTCGCGATCGACGATAGCCGTACAATTCGTGATATGGTCCGTTTCACGCTAGAGCGGGAGGGCATCGAGACGTCGATGGCCGAAGACGGCGTCCACGGTATCGAAGTGCTGGAAGCCATGGACAAGAAACCGGACGCGATCCTGACGGACGTGAACATGCCGCGCCTGGACGGGTTCGGCTTCATCGAGAAGATCCGCAAAAACGACGCTTTCGCCGGAATCCCGATCCTGATCCTGACGACCGAAAGCGCGCGCGAGCTGAAACAGCGCGCCCGTGCCGCAGGCGCAACCGGTTGGATCGTAAAGCCATTCGACCCCGCTCGCCTTGTCGTCGCGTTGCGCACCGTCACCGGATTACGCTGATGGCTGACCCGATGGAGGAAATCCGCGCGACTTTCTTCGAGGAATGCAGCGAGCTTCTGGAACAGCTGGAGGCCGGGTTGCTCGCCCTTGAGGCTGGCGATCAGGACAACGACACAATCGATTCAGTCTTTCGGGCCGTGCATTCGATCAAGGGCGGCGCGGGGGCCTTCGACCTGGGCGATCTGGTCGGCTTTGCCCATTGCTTCGAGACGGTGCTGGATGGGCTGCGCGGCAACCGTCTTGCACCAACGCCAGATGTCGTCGCCGTTCTCTTGCGGTCGAGTGACCGGCTCGGCGACCTGGTCGCCAATGCGCGCGACGGCAAGACGGACCCCGCGGCGATGCCAGAGGATCTGGCCGCACTGGCAGACAGCCTGACAAACACGGATGAACAGGTGGGCTGGGATGACAGCTCGGATCTGGATTTTTCTCCGGTTCCGATAGACATTGATCCAGTGGCCGAGACCACTCAGACTCTGGCCGCACCAGACCAGTCTCGTCAGGTGTCAGATGCGCCCGCGCGCGTCGCTTTCAGCGGCCACTGGCGTCTCACTTTTGACCCGCTGCCCGACCTGCTCGAAAGCGGCAACGAACCGCTCTATCTGTTCCGTGCGCTGCAGGTGCTGGGAAGGATCCGCACAGAGGTCGATGAATCCGACCTTCCCCCGCTGGAGGATCTTGATCCCAAAGTTCTGCGTCTTGTCTGGACGGTCCATCTGATCCCGACGGCCGACGACCTGACCGAGACCGAAATCGCCAGCGTCTTCGAATTTGCTGACGACCTTTGCGTCTTGACCATCACGGCAGAGGATAGCCCCGTAGCAGGACAATCTGTCACCGACCGACCGGCAAAAACACCCCCCCCAGCGACAGCCTTGACCCAGCCCGAAAGCCTGGGCGCGCGCGGCAAGGAGAAATCCGCCCGGTCCAGCCTTTCCAGCACGATCCGCGTCGATCTGGACCGGATCGACCGGCTCGTAAACCTTGTGGGGGAATTGGTCATTAGCCAATCAATGCTGGCGCAAAGCATCGGTCGCGACGCCATGAACAGCAGCTCTGCCTCGGCGTCCGGACTGGATGAATTGCAGCAGTTGACGCGCGATATTCAGGACAGCGTCATGGCCATACGCGCGCAACCCGTGCGTTCGCTGTTCCAACGTATGACCCGGATCGTCCGCGAAGCGGCGCAGCTGACCGAAAAGAACGTGCGCATGATTACCGACGGCGAGACGACGGAGATCGACAAGACAGTGGTGGAACGCCTGGCCGATCCATTGACCCATATGATCCGCAACGCCATCGACCATGGGCTGGAATCGCCCGAAGCCCGTGCCGCAGCGGGCAAACCCCCAACCGGGACGGTCCATCTGCGGGCTCGTCAGCAATCGGATCGGGTCATCATCGAGGTCGGCGACGATGGACGCGGGATTGACCGTGCCAAGGTTCTGAAACGGGCGCTCGAACGCAATCTTGTCCCTGCCGACAGGCATCTTGATCCCTACGAGATCGACAGGCTGCTTTTTCTGCCCGGATTTTCCACAAACGAAGAGGTCTCCGCGCTGTCGGGTCGCGGCGTCGGCATGGACGTCGTGCATCGCGCGATCCGTGACCTGAACGGCACCATAGCGATATCTTCGACCGAAGGCGTCGGCTGCACCATCTCGATCAGCCTGCCTCTGACCCTTGCGATCCTGGACGGGATGATCGTGCGCACGGCGCGTCAACGCATGGTCATCCCGTTGTCTGCAATCATAGAAACCCAGACCGTGACTGCCGCGCGGATCGAACCGATGGGGGCCGGTCAACTTGTGGTGAAACTTCAGGACCGCTTCGTGCCCTTGATTGACCTGGCAGAAGGAATGGGGTTTTCGACCGACCGTGACAGCGCAGAGGTCGACGACGACAGTGCGCTGCTGTTTGTACAGCCCGAAGATATGGGACCATTCGCCCTGCGCGTGGACGCGATCGAGGCGCAGCGCCAAGTCGTCATCAAGGGTCTGGGCGACAGCTTCGGGCGAATCCCGTGTGTTTCGGCGGCGACGATCCTGGGCGACGGACAGGTCGCCCTCATCGTCGATCCGGGCGGCCTTATGCCAAGCGGGAGCCGTCCGCCCCACTCGGACCGCTTTCATCAGGAGGTGCGCATGCAATGACCGAACTTGCCCAGGAAACAAGTCAGGGCAGTGCCCCCGCCCGGATCGCCGACCAGACCAAGGATCCCATCGCGACCAGTGCGGAACTACTGACGTTTCAGTGCGGGGGGCGTGGTTATGCCGTCGATATTATGACCGTCCGCGAAATCCGCAGTTGGAGCCAGCCAACCCCCCTGCCCCATGCTCCGCCCTACATGCTGGGAATGGTCAATTTGCGCGGCTCGGTCCTGCCGGTGATGGATCTGGCACAAAGATTGGGTCAGGCACCGACGTCCGAAAGCGCCCGAAACGTGATCATCGTGATACAGCAGGGAAGTCGGGTGCATGGGCTCCTGGTGGATGCGGTGTCCGACATCGTGCACCCGTCCGTGGATCAGCTGCAGGATGTACCGCGCGTCGGTGTCGAAGCCACAGATGCAATGGCAGAGAAGCTTTTTGTCGTCGATGACGATATGATCCAGGTCTTGTCGGTCGACAACCTTCTACCTCTCCGGCCCGGCATGTCGGAGGATCTGCCGAGATGAGATCGCTGAGCGATGGCGAATTTCGCAGAATATCGGCCATCGCCAGGGAAGAAGCAGGTTTATACTTGCCGGCTGGAAAACGCGCGTTTGTCGCCTCTCGCTTGCAACGGCGGTTACGCGCAACGGGGATCGCCAGTTTCGCGACCTACGTTGACCATCTTGATGAATGCTCTGCCGCCGCCGAAGAGGAGCGCGCGAACCTTGTATCGGCGCTCACCACGAACGTGACCGGGATCTTTCGAGAACCGCATCACTTCGAACACCTCGCCCAGATCATGAGGCACCCGACCGAACGCGCCGACACAAGCTGCTGGCCGGTCCGTATCTGGTGCGCGGGCTGTTCTTCGGGGGAAGAGGCGCTGTCGATCGCGGCCACGGCCATGGCTGTACGGGGGACCGACTGGGCATCGACGGTTCGCATTCTGGCCACGGATATCGACAAGGATGTGCTCCGGCAGGCGACCAAAGACGGGGAGGATCCGCACATGTGCGACAAGCTGCGGTCGGGGGCGCGGATCCATGCACCAAAAGGGCGAATGCTGAGTGGCATGACCGTTCCGGGTCTGCGGCAGGCAATTACCTATATGTCCCATAACCTGTTGACGCCTCTGCCTGTTCAGAAACCGTTCGACGTTATCTTCTGTCGGAACGTGACGATCTATTTTCGGGCCGATGTTCAGAAACGTGTGCACGGTCTGCTACTGGACCGGCTCCGCGTCGGTGGTCTTTTGCTGGTGGGCCATTCGGAAAGGCTCGCGACAGAGGGCACGGGAATGCGGTTGATTGGTCAGACAGCCTATCGCAAGGATCAGGTGACCGTCGGAGGCGTCGTCTGATGGGTCTGAAGGATATGTTGAAGGTGCTGGTCGTCGATGACATGTCCACCAGCCGGGGCATCATCCTCCAGGCGCTGGATGGTCTGGGCATCCATCACGTCGAATACGCAGGTGACGGCAAGGCCGCGATGCTGCAGGCGCGCACGAACCGGCCACATCTTGTCATTTCAGACCTTTACATGCCGGGGGTGAATGGTCTGCAACTGCTGCAGCATCTGCGACGTGATCCTGCAACGCGACGGACCGGCTTCATTCTGACCACAGGGCGCAGCGAAAGGAAGGTCCTGGAAACCGGACGGTGCCTTGGGATGAACAATTTTCTCGCCAAACCATTCACCCCGGCGCAGTTGAAAATGGCCATCGAAGCCGTGGTCGGCCGACTTTGAGCGGCCCCGTCGATCCGATTTTTGCCCAAAGCGTCGGGGCGGAATGCCGAGCCGCGGCGGATCATCTGTGGTCGCTTCAGCAGGACCTGAGCGGTCTGCTGGATGGTGCCGTCGATCGTGACGCGCTTGTATCCCGGCTGCAGGTGATTGACGCGTTGCACCAGACGATGACCGATCTCTCGGCCCTCATGGCGGCCTTGGCAACGTCTCAGCAGCCAACCGTCTGGACCGATGCCCTGGGGGTCGTCCGACAGTCCACCTTGCGTGGACGGCTGGAACAGGACGGAAAACCAATGCCGGACACCGCCGCAGGGTCGCCAGACGACGATATCGACCTCTGGTAGCGCGGGGGTCTAAGCGGCCTCTTCCTCTGCCTGCTGGCGGTGCCACATGCTGGCATAGCGTCCGTGCAGGGCCAGCAAGTCGTCATGCGTACCCTCCTCGACGATGTGGCCCTTTTCCAGGACGACGATCCGATCCGCATCCACGACTGTCGACAGTCGGTGCGCGATGGTGATGACGGACCGTCCCTTTGACATCGCCCGCAGCTCCCCTTGAATTTCCTGCTCCGTTTCCGTGTCCAAAGCAGAGGTCGCTTCGTCGAGGAGCAGGATTGGAGGGTTTTTCAAAAGGGTGCGCGCTATGCCCACCCGCTGCTTTTCGCCCCCCGACAATTTCAACCCACGTTCGCCCACCGTCGTGTCAAAGCCGTCGGGCAGGCCACGAATGAACCCGTCGATCTTGGCCGCGCGCGCGGCCTCCTCGATTTCTGCATGGGTTGCTTCGGGGCGACCATAGGCGATGTTGTAGCGCAGCGTGTCGTTGAACAGAACAGTGTCCTGCGGCACCACCCCGATGCGCGCGTGCAGGCTTTCTTGCGTGACATCCCGCACGTCCTGTCCGTCGATCAAAACGGACCCTTGGTTCACATCGTAAAACCGGAACAACAATCGACCGATCGTTGATTTGCCCGAACCCGAGGGCCCCACGACCGCAACCGTCTCGCCCGCCTCTACGGACAGCGATACGCCCTGCAGGATCGGCCGTTCAGCATCGTATCCAAACCAGATGTCGCGGAATTCGATCTTGCCGCCAGTGACGTTCAACGCCCCTGCCTTCGGCTTGTCCTGCACTTCGGAAGGCTGTTCCAACAATCCGAACATCTCGCCCATATCCACCAGCGCCTGGCGTATTTCGCGATAAACGGTTCCAAGGAAGTTCAGCGGCATGGTGATCTGCACCATGTAGGCGTTGACCATGACGAAATCGCCGACGGTCAGATCCCCGGCCTGAACGCCGCGCGCGGCAAGGACCATGACCCCGACCAACCCCGCCGTGATCAGAACGGATTGGCCAAAATTCAGGAAAGCCAACGAATAAGACGTCTTCAACGCGGCCTGTTCATACAGCTCCATCGCGCCGTCATACCGCTCCGCCTCGCGGCGTTCGGCGCCGAAGTATTTCACGGTCTCGAAATTCAGCAGGCTATCGATGGCTTTCTGGTTCGCATCCGTATCCTGGTCGTTCATCTGCTTGCGAATACGAACCCGCCATTCTGTCACCTTGAACGTAAAGGCGACGTAGGCGGCGATCGTTGTCAGGACGATGATCAGATACCAAACGTCAAAGACAAAAAACAAAATGATGGAGATCAGCAGAAGCTCCAGCACGAGGGGCCCGATCGAGAATAGCAGGAATCGCAGCAGGAAATCGACACCCTTGACGCCGCGTTCGATGATCCGGCTCAACCCTCCGGTCTTGCGCGTGATGTGATAGCGCATCGACAGGCGGTGCATGTGGGTGAACGTTTCGGAGGCAAGCTGTCGCAGCGCCCGTTGCCCGACACGGGCAAAGATCACGTCGCGCAGCTGCTGAAACCCGATGTTGAGCGCGCGCGCCATGCCATAGGCGACCGTCAGGCCCACGGCCCCGACGCCCATGGTCCAGGCCGCCGTCGGCACATCGCCTGACAAACCGTCAACCGCAGCCTTGTAAAAGAACGGCGTGGTCACCGCGATGATCTTGGCCACCACCAACATGAACAGCGCACCGACCACGCGACGCTTCACCCAAGGTTGGCCATCAGGCCAGAGATAGGGCGCCACCCGGCGGATGATTTCAAGGCCGTTGGTCGGTGCCTCGGTCGTGGTCAAAGTCGTTCGGCGCATCCGGCCCCCGCCTGGCAGTGTCGCCGGACCTTATGATCTGCCCTTCGGGATGGAAACCCGCAACGGGGAAACCACTCTAGTTTCCGGTGCTTGAATCGCCATCCGCAGGCAGGGCAAAGACCTGTCCCGGATAGATCAGGTCGGGGTCGCGGATCAGACTGCGGTTGGCTTCGAAGATCTGCACGTATTGGACGCCATTGCCAAAATACCCCTCCGAGATCGCCCAGAGCGTATAGCCCGGCTGGACCGTGATCGCGGTCAGCCCGTCCCGCCGGGCCTGTCGCGCGATGTCGGGCGCGGTCCGTTGAAACGGCGTCTCGACCCGGCTGATGACGGTGCCGTCGATGCCAAGTTCATCAATCCGCAGGGTATACACACCGCTATCGACATTGGGCAGCGGCGAAGACCAGGCCCCGCCTTCGCCCACGCGCACGGTCTGAACCGGACGATTGTCCAGATAGATCCTCAGTTCCGCATCGCCAGAGCCGCGCCCCGTCAGTTGCACGTCCCCCGCCGCGTCATACGAAATGGCATCAATGCCCAGATCCTCGATCACCTCTGGCTGGGCGGCGGGTGGATCGCTGATCACGGTGACACCACCTGGCCCCACACGGAACAGCCGTGGCGGCACAGGCGCGGAGGCCACCTGAACAGCCGCCGCAGCGGGCGCCGGCGGCGCTATGGTTTCAGGCACCGCGGGGGGTGAAAGCGTCGTTGCCACATCCGCTGGTTCTGCGGGACCCGGTGCGGAAATCGCAGGGGCCACCGGGGGGCGCGTTGCGGCTGTGACCAAGGGTTCCGCCGGTGTCTCGACGTTGACGCCTTCGATGGGTTGTGGCTTGCCCGCGTCAGGCACCTCGGCAGGCTCGACGACAGGTTCGTTCGCGGCCGCGACGGTCGCGACGGGGGTCTCTGTGTCGGATGTCGGCGCGGTTGCCGCCAGCGCCGCAGGCTGAATGGGGGTCGTCGATTCCACCGGATCGGCTTCGACGATGATCTGGCCTTCGACCGCAATTTCCTCGGCGGCGGAGGGCGCCTCCTGCAATCGCTCAACCACGCCTGCATCTGCCTGCGCAATCACCACATTCGCCGTTCTTTCCGGGTCGGTTTGGGCGACGACAACGTCTGCAGGTACGGCGTCTTGAGGGGGTTCCACAACGTCGACGGAGGTGACCAGATCCCCTTCGGGTTCCGCGATGGAAGAGTCATCGCCCCCATCGGTCACCGGGGTCGCATCCGCGACCGAGCGGGTCGTGACCTCCGGGATGTCGGCCACCTCTGGCGCGGCTGGAAAGACGGGCGCGACGATAATGCTCTCGGCTGCGCGGGTGATCGTACCCTCGGCGTCCTCGGATTCGACCGTCAGGACCCGCGCCAGATCGGCGGTCGGAATGTCGAACAAGGCGACGAAATTCCCCTGCCCGTCGGTCTGGGACATCGCCACCTGTTCTCCATCCAGCAGCAGCGTCATCTTGGACGCCGCAGGCCCGGTTCCCGCAACGATCGCGGCCCCGGCGGCATCGACGCGCACCACGTCCAGCGTCGGCAAGGGGCCAGCCAAGGGCGCCGTGGGTACGTCAGGCGTTGCGACTGCGACCGGTGCGGGCACAGGCGCGGGTGTGGGTGTCGAGGTGGCCTCCGCCAACGGGACGTTTTCCGCGGCCCCCCCGTCGATTGAGGGTTCCGGCTCACCCTGCTGGCGCAGCATATAGCCGCCAACGCCCACTGCTACCACGCCAGCGGCCAAGAGCCCGCCCCAGACGGCATTCGTCGTCATACCAAACATCCCCATGCTGCCCGGTTGCACGGGCGTCGGAGAACTCTATCAATGGCAATCAGGCGGGTCAAAACCACAAGACCGTGTGGACCGTCGAAATACAAAGGACAGCACCCATGACCAAATCGATCTGCGTCTATTGCGGCTCCCGCGATGGGACCATGCCCATCTTTGCCGAGGCCGCAGAGGCGCTGGGCGCAGGCATCGCCAATCGGGGTTGGCGGCTGGTTTACGGGGCCGGTGACGTGGGGCTGATGGGTCGCGTCGCGCGCGCGGTGCAGGCCGGTGGCGGCGACACATTTGGCGTTATCCCGACGCACCTGCTGGACTGGGAGGTCGGCAAGACCGATCTGACGCGCTTTGTCGTGACCGAGACGATGCACGAGCGCAAGAAAGTCATGTTCATGAATGCCGATGCGGTCGTGGTTCTGCCGGGTGGGGCGGGGACGCTGGATGAATTCTTCGAAGTGCTGACCTGGCGCCAGCTGGGGCTGCACGAAAAGCCGATCATCCTGCTTAACATCGGCGGATGCTGGGACGACTTGCTGGCCGCACTGAACGGTATCGTCGCACGCGGCTTTGCCGATGCGACCCTGCTGGATTTCGTGCAGACGGCCCCGGATGTCGGGACCGCCCTACAGTTGCTGGCCTAGGCCGCGTCACGCAGCGCCCCGGTCACGATCTCTTCGATTTCGTGCACGGGGTGGTTGGTCAGGGTCTTGTCGACCGTCCCGATCAACTTGTCGCGGACCTCCTTGTGCATCTCGTCGCGGACAACGCCCAAGACCTGGGGTGAGGCAACGATCACCAGCTTCTCGAACTTGCCCGCATGCGCCATCTTGTACAGCTTGTCTGCCAGGTCGGCTGCAAAGCGTTCCTTTTGCAGCTCGTGAAAATCCGTGTCCTCGTAGGCGGAAACCCCGGATCCCGCGCTTTCCTGAACGCGGCCGCGTCGGTTTGCGGCCTGTTCGCGGGCCGGAGGGTTTTCCTCCTCGTCCTTGCGGATCAAGTCGAAGTTCGGGTTTTCGGCGTCGGTGCGATTGATCAGAAACAGGGCCTTTTCGCTGTCGGAAACGACGACCAGGGTGTTGTGCGGAATACCGGTCATGACAAATCCTCCCGGCTTGGTTCCTGTTCGGTCGATTTGGTCACGCGGGTCACACCTGCAACGCCCTGCCGGGTTGCGCGCTTCAGCGCATCCTCGGTCCCGACGTCCCGAGCGACCTGGCCGCCGTTGCGGCCTTGATGATCCGGGGTTTCGGGCATGTCTTCGATGAATTGGTCCGTTTCGCGGGTGCCATCGGTGGAGCGGTGTCTCTCAGCCATGTTGGTCCTCCTTCAGTTGCTTGGATGGACAACGCGCCGCCCCGTCCCTGCGTTCCGAGAAAACGAAAAACGACCTGCCGGGCACCCCCGGCAGGCCGTTGAATTCGCTGAATAACGTATGATTTACATGCGCGAGGCGACGTTTTCCCAGTTCACCAGGTTGTCGAGGAAGTTGGTCAGATAGGCAGGCCGCTTGTTGCGGAAATCGATGTAGTAGGAATGTTCCCACACGTCGCAGCCCAACAAGGCCGTCTGACCAAAGCAGACCGGGTTCACGCCGTTTTCGGTCTTGGTCACCTTGAGACCGCCATCGGTGTCCTTGACCAGCCAAGCCCAGCCAGATCCGAACTGACCCGCACCCGCAGCAGAGAACTGCGATTTGAACTCATCGACAGAGCCGAAGCTGTCGACGATCGCTTTTTCCAGCTCACCGGGCATGGCGTAGGTGCCGGGCCCCATCATTTCCCAGAACTGGTTGTGGTTCCAGAGCTGGCTGATGTTGTTGAAAATTCCGTTTTGCGCCACCGAACCGGCATCATAGGTGCCGGTGATGATCTCTTCGAGGGACTTGCCCTCCCACTCGGTGCCCGCGATCAGCTTGTTGCCGTTGTCGACATAGGCCTTGTGGTGCAGGTCGTGGTGATATTCCAGCGTCTCTTTGGACATGCCCTTTGCGGCCAGCGCGTCGTGAGCATAGGGAAGATCGGGAAGGTCGAATGCCATGGGGGCCCCCTGGGTTTACGTAGTGTGCAGCCGGTAACTGAGCGCCCGCAACGCTGCCGTCAAGCGGCGGCGTTCCGAAGAAGCCCTTCAACATAGACCGCGACCGACCGGAAACAGACGAGACGCCAGCCATCGTCCTGTCGCCAAAGTGCGGCGGGAACCTGGGCCAGCCGGGTGCGTCGCACCTCAGACGGGGCAAGCGCGGCGAAATCCACAGGGGCCAGTTTGGACAAGATCACCTGCGCGCCCTCGCCCTTCAGGTCAAACGCTTGCCGCGCGTCACTTACCACGGCGGCGGTTGCGAAACCCGGTCCGAACGCCGACTGCAATGCGTCGGAGATCGCCGGCGCGTCGTCGTAATCACAGGTCAACATCAACTCGTCAGGGGACATCCACAAAAGGCCGCGCCCTTCGCCCCACACCGCCATGCGTCGCGATGGCAGATCCAGCCCTGTGACCTGCGCGACCGGGCCGCGCAGCGTGTCGAAGCCGCCGCGGATCGTGATCATACCGACGGGCGGCAAGACGGAGACGGTCACGTCAGACATTCTGCTTCTCCCCCTTCGGGTCGAAGAAGACAGGCGAGACGATCCGCGCCTCGACCGGATCCTGTCCGATCCGCGTGAACCGCAGAACATCGCCCATCCGATCTGGCCCGCCCGCAACCAGCCCCATCGCAATGCCGCGCCTTAACGTTGGCGAGTAATAGGTTGATGTTACGCGACCTTCGGTATTTCGTTGACCATTTTCGTTGCTGCCTTCCGCAATCGCATAGGCCCCATCTTCCAGAACCGAACCGTCGAGCGTTTCCAGGCCGACCAGCTTCCAGCGATCCGGTTTGTGAAACGCGGACCGCATCTGGCCCCGCCTGCCAAGGTAGTCATCCTTCTTCCCGGAAATCGCCCAGTCGAGCCCGAGATCCTGCGGAATGACCGTTCCGTCCGTCTCATCCCCGATCATGATAAATCCCTTTTCGGCACGCAGCACATGCAGCGCCTCGGTGCCGTAGGGCATCATCCCGTGGGCCTGACCCGCCTGCCACAGCACATCCCAAAGCGCACGCCCCTGACTTGCCGGAACAGAAATCTCGTAGGACAATTCCCCTGAAAAACTAATGCGATACATACGGACGTTAAAGCCACCAAGCACGCCATCCGCCCAAGCCATGAACGGCAGCGCATCAGCGGAGACATCCATGCCGCCCAAGCTCTCCAGCACCGCCCTTGCCTTTGGTCCGACGACCGCGATCTGGGCGAATTGCTCGGTCAGATTGACGGTATGCACCTGCCAGTCCCACCATTCGCATTGCAGCCAGTCTTCCATCCAGCCATGGATGCGATCCGCCCCGCCCGTTGTGGTGTGGCAAAGCCAGGTCTGTTCGTCGATGCGCGCCACCACACCATCGTCGATCAGAAAGCCATTTTCGTCGCACATCAACCCGTAGCGACAGCGCCCCGGCTTCAAGGTGGACATCATGTTTGTGTAAAGCATGTCGAGGAACCGCCCCGCGTCCGGCCCTCGAACCAGGATCTTTCCCAAGGTAGACGCGTCAAGGATACCAACGGCTTGGCGCGTGACGTTCACTTCGCGTTGGACCGCTTCGGCATGGCTTTCGCTGGTCTTGGGATAGCAATACGGCCGCCGCCAATGGCCCACCGGTTCCCAATAGGCCCCCTGCGCGTCGTGCCAGTCATGGATCGGTGTGCGGCGCAGGGGCTGGAACAAGTCACCCCTTGCCTCGCCGGCCAGGGCACCGATGGTGACCGGTGTGTAAGGCGGGCGGAAGGTCGTGGTGCCGACGTCCGGAATTGCCGTATCGAGCCGTGACGCAAGAACCGCCAAACCGTTGATGTTGCTGAGCTTACCCTGATCGGTTGCCATGCCGAGCGTGGTATAGCGCTTGGCATGTTCAACGCTCTCAAAGCCTTCCTGCGCGGCGAGACGCACGTCCGAGACTTTCACATCGTTCTGATAATCCAACCACATCCTTGCGCGCAGCTTGACCCCGGCCCCCTGAGGCATGACCCAGACCGGCTCTATCGGGGCCTCTTGCCTAAGGTCCGTGGTCGGTGGTGCCAACCCAACGGATGCCGCCGCGTCGTCCAGGATGTCCGCCGTGGTCAACGCGCCAGAGGCGGCACCCACGGCCTGCACGAAACCGTTGCCCGTGCCATCGGTCGGTGGGTGGTTCCGGTCGGGACGGAACATCGCCCGCTCTGCGTCCCAGAACAGTTTGCCCCCGCAATGAGACCAGAGATGCACAACCGGAGACCAACCGCCCGACATCGCCACGCAGTCGCAGGCGATTTCCTGCAGGACGGACCCTTCGCCCGCCTGCAAGCAAACCTTGACCCCGGTGACACGCCCATCTCCCATGACGCCCGCAATACCGCGACCCATGTGAACATTGACGCCCAAAGCCCTGACTTCGCTGATCAACGGGGATTCCGCCTTGGTACGTGCGTCCAGAATTGCAGGCACCTGAAGGCCCGCTTCGACCAGAGTCTTTGCGGTGCGATAGGCGTCGTCGTTGTTGGTGACGATCACGGTCCGATCCCCAAGCGACACGCCGTAGTTCGCTACATAGTCGCGGAGCGCCCCGGCCAGCAGAACACCCGGCACATCGTTGCCCGCAAAACTCAGCGGGCGTTCGATTGCACCCGTGGCCGTGATGACCCGCCCGGTGCGGATGCGCCAGACACGTTCACGCGGGCCAGAACCTTCGCCCAGGATTTCGTTGCACAGGACATAGCCGTGATCGTAAACGCCGGATCCCTCGCAGTGGGACACCAGCGTTACGTTGGTCATGTTTTCAAGATGTTGAAGGGTGTTCTTTATCCAATCCTCGGCCGGAAGCCCGTCGATGACCGCCCCGTCAACCGGCGTACGCCCCCCCCAATGGCGCGCGCGTTCCACCAGGATCACCCGTTCCCCGGCCTGTGCCGCCCCCAAGGCGGCCGTCAGCCCGGCAATGCCGCCGCCCACGACCAGCGTGTCGCAGAACGCATAGGTGAACTCGTACCGGTCTGCATCGGGCGCGACGGGCGCAGGTCCAAGGCCCGCCGCCTTGCGGATCACCGGCTCGAACAGGTGTTTCCACAAAGGACGCGGATGCATGAAGGTCTTGTAATAAAACCCTGCTGGCAGAAAGCGGGAGCCGAGATCATTCAGCCGACCGACGTCAAACCCCAGCGATGGCCAGGCGTTCTGACTGCGGGCGACCAGACCGGAGGTCAGGGGCTGCTCGGTCGCGCGTTGGTTGGGTGTCAGGTGGCCGCCCTTGCCAATCGTCATCAACGCGTTCGGCTCTTCGGGTCCGGCGGCGACGACGGACCGAGGCCGGTGATACTTGAAGCTACGCCCCATCACCAAATGCCCGTTGGCCAGCAGCGCAGAAGCGAGGGTATCGCCCTCGTATCCGCGCAGGCTGCGCCCGTCGAAGGTGAAATTCACTGGGCGGGTCCGGTCGATCAGCCGTCCGCCCGTTGCCAGACGCGTGCTCATGCGCCCTTCCTTTCGCGGATGCGCGCCAGGATTTCGGCCGGGGGCTCGGTTGTCTGGGCGCTGTAGGTTCCGAAAACTTCCAGCGTGGCGGTGTCACGTGCCGCCAGGAACCATTTGCCGCAGCCGTAGGCATGCCGCCAACGTTCGAAATGGACGCCTTTGGCGTTGTCGCGCAGGAACAGGTATTCCTCGAACTCTGCGTCCGACGACGCCGGGCCAAAGCGTTTCAGATGCGCTTCACCGCCCGGTGCCAGCTCGGTCTCTTCCACCGTCAGGCCGCAGTTGGGGCAAGTCAGGCTCAGCATGGAACACCCCCAAAGGGGCGCGCATCAGCGTTGGTCGATCCGGACGTCAGGCACACCGAAGCCGAAATCAACCTGTCCGCTGAGCAGAGAGAAGGCAATGAACCCGGCCGCGACAAGGGTGCCGCCGAGCAGGAAATTGAGACCGCGTGTGCGTCTCCGAGGGGGGAGTGGATTTGCCATGGCAGTTGGCTCGAATAATTTGCGTTCGCTTTACCAACTATACACGACTTGGCAGAGTTCCATCCCCTGAAACTGGGTATCCGCACACAAACACTCACGATCTCGCGCTTTTGCGCGCCTATGCAGGTCAAAAGCTGCCCATTTCGCACCCTTTGCCGCGCTGGCACCCGTGCCGCCCGATTTTGCCGCAGATTTTGCATCAGTGGGCCACCCCCGCCGCTACGCTTTCGTCGATGAATCGGCCTTCGCGGAATCGCTCCATTCCGAATTCGGCGGTCAGGGGGGACTGTCCCTTGGCGATCAGCTCTGCCATCCCCCAGCCGGATCCCGGAATCGCCTTGAACCCCCCGGTGCCCCAGCCGCAGTTCACGAACATCCCGTCCACCGGTGTCTTGGACAGGATCGGAGACCGGTCGCCGGTCACATCCACGATGCCGCCCCATTGCCTCAGCATCTTCAACCGGGAGATCATCGGGAATGTCTCGACCAGGGCGCGCAGCGTTTCCTCGATATGGTGGAACGACCCGCGCTGCGTGTAGTTGTTGAACCCGTCGGTACCGCCGCCGATCACCATCTCGCCCTTGTCGGACTGGCTCATGTAGCCGTGAACGGTGTTGGCCATCACGACGACGTCCATGCAGGGCTTGATCGGTTCAGAGACGAGCGCCTGCAGCGCCACCGATTCCAGCGGCAGACGAAAGCCCGCCATCTCGGCCAGAACACCGGAATGCCCGGCAACCACGACGCCAAGTTTGTCGCAATCGATCGGTCCCTGTGACGTGTCCACGCCCGCCACGCGGCCCCCATCGCGGCGAATGCCGGTCACCTCGCATTTCTGGATGATATCCATACCCATGTCGGTACAGGCCCGCGCCAGACCCCAGGCCACCGCATCGTGGCGCGCCGTGCCCCCGCGCGCCTGCCACAGCCCGCCCAGCACCGGATAGCGCGGCCCCTCGATATTCATGATCGGGCACAGTTCCTTGACCCGCTGCGGCCCGATCCATTCGGTCGTGACACCCTGCAGGGAATTGGCGTGCGCCGTCCGTTTGTAGCCGCGCACCTCATGGTGGGTCTGCGCCAGCATGATCACACCGCGGGGACTGAACATGATGTTGTAGTTCAGGTCCTGGCTCAGCGTTTCATAGAGCGAACGGGATTTTTCGTAGATCGCAGCCGACGGATCCTGCAGGTAATTCGACCGGATGATCGTCGTGTTGCGACCGGTATTGCCGCCGCCCAGCCATCCTTTTTCCAGGATCGCGACATTGGTGATGCCGAAATTCTTGCCCAAATAGTACGCCGTGGCCAATCCGTGGCCGCCCGCCCCGACGATGATGACGTCATAGCGGGGCTTGGGCGGGCGCTTGGCCCAGGTGCGGCCCCAACCCTCGTGATGGCGCAATGCCTCTCGGGCAATGGCGAATGCGGAAAAGCGTCTCATCAGAACGGTCTCTCGGTCATCGGGGCGGGCGTGTTGGTCCCATCTAGCGGTTGGACGACAGGGCACGGGCAGGGTCAAGCGGCAGGAAACGCGCCATTTGCGACATGGGGCCGCGGCTGCGGCGTCACGACACCGTGGGGCGGATGCTTCGGGGGTTTTGGCCAAGGCGCGGGACAGGTAGGTCTGACGCAGAAAAACCTCGGAGGTTGGCATGATGTTCTGGATCGCAGCGGGAGTGCTGACGCTGGCCTGTTTGGCCGTGATCCTGGCCGCCTTGCGCAACCCGCCCGGCACGACCGTCGCCCCCGACGTGGAGGTGTATCGCGACCAGCTGCGCGAAGTGGACCGGGACCGGGCCCGTGGCACCCTGGCCGAAGCCGAAGCCGAAGCCGCCCGCGCAGAGGTCGCGCGCCGCCTGCTGGCCGCAGATAGCGCCGCGCAGACACGCCACACGGGATGGCAAGGAAACGTCTGGATCGGCGGCAGCCTGGTGGCGGTGCTGGTTCTGGCTGTGACCGCGGCCAGCTATCGCTACCTTGGCGCGCCGGGGTATCCGGACCTGCCGCTCGGGGTTCGCGTTGAGACCATCGAAGCCGCCCGCGCCGCCCGTCCAGGCCAGGCCGTTGCCGAAAGCGAAATTCCCGACCAGATCGACGACAGCCGCCCCGATATCACCGAGATGGCGCGACAACTGCGCGAAATCCTGCAGACCCGTCCCGATGACCTGCGCGGTTGGCGGTTGGCGGTGCAGACAGACAGCGGTCTGGGCGATCTGGAAGGCGCCTGGAGAGCGCAGGACAGGGTCGTGGCCATCCTGGGGGATCAGGCCAGCGGCGACGACTTTGCCCTCTTGGCGGAATTGATGATCCTGGCCGCCGGTGGGTTCGTCTCGCCCGAGGCGGAACAGGCCCTGACCGAAGCGTTGCGCCGCGACCCCGGCAACGGGTCGGCGCGGTATTACGCGGGCCTGATGTACGCGCAGGGCGGGCGCCCGGATCTGGCCTGGCCTATCTGGCGGCGTCTGGTGGGCGATAGCCAGCCGGATGCGCCCTGGCTGGACCCCATCTATGCCCAGATCGAGCAGGTCTCTGCCGCTGCGGGCGATCCGACCCCATTGGAGCAATTGCCCGCGCCGCGCGGCCCCTCGCAGGACGACATCAACGCCATGGCCGAATTGACCCTGGAGGAGCGGATGTCCCGGATCGAAGGCATGGTCGAGGGGCTGTCCAGCCGCCTGGCCGCCGACGGCGGGCCGCCGCGTGACTGGGCGCAGTTAATCACCGCCTATGGTGTGTTGGGACGCCTCGACGCCGCCAGTGCGATCTATGCCGAGGCGCAGCAGGTCTTTGCCGGCGATCAGGGCGCGCTCGACATCGTGGCCGGGGCAGCCGATCGCGCAGGGCTTGCCAAATGATCCACGATGATCTGAGCCAACTGGCCCCTGCCCTGCCCCCGTTCGGCGCGCTTGCCGGGCTGGACCTGGGCACAAAGACAATTGGCGTCGCCGTGTCGGACGGACTGCAAAGCGTGGCGACCCCGCTGCAGACCATCCGGCGCAGCAAGTTCACCGCCGATGCCGAAGCCTTGGAGGCGATCCTGACCGCACGCGACATCCGCGCGATCGTCCTTGGCCTGCCCCTGAACATGGACGGCAGCGAAGGTCCGCGCGTCCAATCCACCCGCGCCTTTGCCCGCAACCTGGCCCGCCGGATCGACACGCCGATCACCTATTGGGATGAACGTCTGTCCACCGTCGCCGCGGAACGGGCCCTGTTGGAGGCCGATACATCCCGCAAACGCCGGTCCGAAGTCATCGACCACGTTGCCGCGGGCTACATTCTGCAAGGCGCGCTGGACCGCCTGCGCCACCTGAGGGCCGAAACATGACCGACACGCCGATCTGGACCCGTTCCGAAATCGACAGCCCCTGCATCAATGTCTGCGTGGTCCATCCAGAGACACGGCTGTGCACCGGGTGCCTGCGGTCAATTGACGAAATCACGGATTGGTCGCGGATGACGCCAGAGGCCCGCGCCGTCGTAATGGCAGACCTGCCGGACCGCGCGGCGCAACACAAGGTCCGACGCGGCGGACGGGCCGCCCGGCTAAAGCGCTAGGTGACGCCCGTCAGGGATCGGATCCGTCGAAGCCCCTGACCGGACGTCTCGAAAGGTGCGACTCCGTCCTAGAACAGCACCTTGCGGAGCATGTTCAGCGCGACCAGGAACAAGAACCCCGCAAAGATCCGCTTGAGCGGGCCGGGATCCGTCGCATGGGCCAGTTTTGCGCCCAAAGGGGCCGTCAGGACAGTCATCGCGACCACGGCCAGAAACGCTGGGCCGTTCACCAAGCCGATCGTAAAAGGTGGCAGACCACCCTGCGCGGGCAAGATCAGGAACAACGCAACCGACGGCAGCGCGATCAGCAGCCCAAAACCCGCAGCGGTTGCCACGGCGCGGTGAATGACGACGCCGTGCAGCGTCATCAGGGGCACGCCAAAGCTGCCGCCGCCGATTCCCATCAGGACCGAAAGAAACCCGACCGCCGGCGAATAGAGGTAGGGCTTCGCCCCGCGCGGCATGTCGTCCGCCAACCGCCAATGCGGCTTTGAAAAGGCCATGTAGGCCGCCACGATCAGCGCCAGGATCGCAAAGATCGCCGTCAGCGTTTCTGATCGAAGCCGCGTTGCCACCAGCACACCGATCAGGGCGCCCACCGCAATGCCCGGCCCCCACGCCCTGAGAATGCTGAAATCCACCGCGCCCTTGGCGGCATGGGCGCGAACAGACCGCAAGGAGGTGACGACGATCGTCGCCAGCGACGTCGCCACGCAAACCTGCATGATGTGCGGCCCGTCATATCCAAGGGTTTGAAAGACATAATAGAACGCAGGCACCAATACGATGCCACCGCCAACCCCCAACAGGCCTGCCAAGACACCGGCAAAGGCCCCGATCAACAACAGAAAGGCCAGCAAGGGCAAAAGCGCGGCGAGGTCCGGCATGACGGTCTCCGATCAGGTTGCCGCGACATAGCCAGACTGGGGACGAAGGACCAGCCGTTAACGTCTTTGCCCTGTGTCAGGCGGCCAGGTCCTGCACCCTGCCCAAGGCCTCGTGCAGGACTTCGATCCCGGCCCCCGGGCGCGTCGCGCCTTCGGACAGGGTCCGGCGCCACTGCCGGGCACCAGGCAAGCCGTTGAACAAGCCCAACATGTGTCGCGTGACCTGTCCCAATTTTCCGCCCTGATCCAGGTGCGTCTCGATGTGGGACACCATGGCCAGGGCTGCGGCGGTTCGGTCGGGACAGGGATCATCGGTTCCGAAGATACGGCTATCGGCCCGCAACAGGATCTCTGCCGGGTCGTGATAGGCGGCCCGCCCCACCATCACACCGTCCATATGCGCAAGCTGTGCCTCTGCATCGTCCAGCGTCAGGATGCCGCCGTTGATCGACAGGTGCATATCCGGGAACCGTGCAACCATGGCGTGGACGAGCGGATAATCCAGCGGCGGAATATCCCGGTTCTCCTTCGGGCTCAGCCCCTTGAGCCAAGCCTTGCGCGCATGCACCGTTGCTCGCGTCACCCCTGCGTCATGCACATGCGCCAGAAAGTCCGGTAGCACCTGGGCCGGGTCCTGATCGTCCACACCGATCCGGCATTTGACGGTCACCGGCACGTCCCCCGCAGCCATACGCATCGCGCGCAGACAGTCGGCAACAAGGGCGGGCTGTTCCATCAGGACAGCCCCGAAGGACCCGGATTGAACCCTGTCGGACGGGCAACCGACGTTCAGGTTGACCTCGGCATAGCCGCGCGCGACGGCCATTTCGGTCGCCCGCGAAAGCTCCTCCGGGTTCGAGCCGCCCAGTTGCAGTGCGACGGGATGTTCCTTGGCGTCGAAATCCAACAAGTGAGCCGCCCCGCCCCGCACCAACGCCGCCGAGGTCACCATCTCGGTATAGAGCAGCACCTGTCTGGACATGCCCCGATGGAACGCACGACAATGGCGGTCGGTCCAATCCATCATAGGCGCAACAGACAGGCGTGACGCCGCACAGGGATCTTTTCTCACATCAGACGTCATAAAGACCTGCCTCGCCGTACGGCTTCGGAATCGATTTCAGTCCGCACGATATGCCGGATTTGACCGGGTTTCACGAGAGGAGCCGCTACACCATAGCGATCTGGACGAACAGGTTCACCCTCGAACGAGATCACGGAGCGCAGACGGGGCCTGTTGGACAAATCGGTTGATGGTCGGGTGACCTTTGCCCGGACGTGCGTATCCCGCCGGCAGTTCTGGTTCAATCTTGGCATCGCCAGACGAGCGGTGCCGCCGGGTATGTGCGGACGGCAACAGGCCCTCCCGGAGGGAGAGCCTCGGGCGCGGCTGGCTGCCTACCTTTCGACGGCCGGATCGCTTGGACCCAGATCTGCACCGACCCCCTCTCCGTTTCGGCTCAGAACGTCCCTGTCAGGCAATCCCTTGGCTGATCCGATACAGAGAGAAACGGCTGCCACCGTCACGCGATTTGCCCACCCGGGCCTTGCCTGTCACCCTGACGGCAAATCCCAGACGGAGACGACCTGACCACCACTTCGCATCTCGTCCAGCATTGCAGCTGACGGCATGGCGCCGGAGGCAGGAATTGGGACATCCCCTGCCGTTCCAGGGCGTGCCAGAACCCAGCAGGCAAGGCCCCAATCTCCGGGCTCAAGGGATGCTGTCAACTGCGGAACCCATGTACGCGGGAACAGGATATTGGTGTTCGGGGACGCGGCAAATACGCGGAAATCGCGTTTGACCGGGGTGGCGATTGGCGCTGATGCGTCCATCAGGTTCGTCACATCAGTCGCGGTGGCAAAGCCAGTCGTGATTCCGGGCTTGCCGCCTTTCAGCGAAGGAGCCAACGCAGAAATGGAGGGGTCCGTGTCCCGCCGTGGGATCGAAAATCCGCCCTCGATCGTCTGGACGCGTCGCTTGGTCCGGACACGATGGATCCGCAGATGC
Source organism: Jannaschia sp. M317 (assembly GCF_025141175.1). Classification (NCBI taxonomy): domain Bacteria; kingdom Pseudomonadati; phylum Pseudomonadota; class Alphaproteobacteria; order Rhodobacterales; family Roseobacteraceae; genus Jannaschia; species Jannaschia sp. M317. The sequence goes on from NZ_CP081155.1 coordinate 2,515,033, forward strand.
CAGGGCGGATGCGCCAGAAGCCAGGTTTCGACGTCGACCTCGGGCATAGGCGACCACGAAGAATACATCCAGTTCGGTCCGATCCGCGATGCAGATTCCCGGCTTCGGATATGCGCAACCGCGCCGTCCTCGGAAAACGCCAGCATATTGTCGTGCGGGCCGGTTGCAAAACTCCGGGCCTCTGCTTCGACACTGAAGGCATATCGGGTTGAATAGGCAAATTTGTTATACTTTTCCGCAGCGCGCCCGAAAAACATGGGTTCCTGGCCACCCGCCAGAACAGTGACATCGCCCTCGTCTTCCCATTTTATCATGCCCGGCTGTGGCATCGACACGATCTCATCGCGGTTCTCAAATGGGCTTTCTTCTGCGGCCCAGAACGGATGGTCCTCGGGCAAGGCAAGCGGCGCGAAGGCTTTCATCGCCCAGTACGGCGATCCCGGAGAGTTATAACGTTCGGCCATCGCGGACTGCGCATAGCCGTAGCCGATAGACAGCACGCCGCCTTGATCGGCAATGTCCATATGGGACCAGTATCTCAGATTGCGCGCCCAAAAACCCTTGATCTGCCCCCAGGGCAAAGCCTCGACGTCAGCAAAGGCCAAGGCACCCCAGATCCCGGAATGCGCAAATCGGTAGGTCAGCGAGCGTCCATAGGGCAAAGCCGCCCCGTCAGCGGCAAACCAGTTGGCGATCTGCGGCATGCTTTCACGCGCACGATCGACGAACCGGTCGCGCCGCGCCCGGTCGGTGTCAGGGCCCAGCTTTGCGTAGATTAGCCCGTAGAAATGCATGGCGAATGGAACATAGTGGTCAGCGCGACGCAGCATACCATCACGATACCACCCATCGTCCATCGCATAGCTTTCTAGCGCGTCGAGATCGGCAGAGATGATAGACGCGTCGTGCGAAACACCAACACGTGTCAGCCCAAGCGAAACCAGGACGTGAAAAAAGTGCCAGTTGTTGTCTGGAGGCGCGCAATCGAGAGACGCCACAAGCCAATTCGCAAGGTTCCTGCGGCCCTTTTCCGTCATCCCGTCCCAGAAGGTGCCTGGCGCAAGAGCCAGCGCATAGCCAATCGCGGCGCTTTCGACCATGCGTTGGTCCCGATCAAGAACGGGGCCCCAATATTCCGGGTGGTCCGGGTCTGCTCCGTTGGCGATCCCTTCGACGAAATGCTCGATGCCGTCGAAATGCCCCCCACCGGCCAACAGAGGAGCAAGGCCCCAAAGCGGTCTTACCAAACCTTCGAGATGGGCGGCCGCGGTGTCAAAAATGGCCTCGCCGCTGCCCAGATGCACCCGTGCCTTGCCAGGCGAGAAAGCAGACAACAAGGGGCGGGTCAAATCGACCACCGCCTGTTGCGCATCCTGGCGCGACGCGAACGGATTCCCCTTCAGGGGATTGGAATTGGATGGGAATGTCATGCCGTCTGTACCGTTCTGACCAGCCGACGTTGGCGCGGATCCGGGATCGGAACCGCCGAGATCAGCCGTTGTGTGTATGGTTCTTGCGGATCATCGCAAATCTGAAGGGCGGTGCCGGTTTCCACGACACGCCCCTTGTGCATGACCGCAACGCGGTCACAGAAATAGCGGACCACGCCGATGTCATGGGCAATGAACAAGATCGACAGGTTCAATTCGTCCCGGAGGTTGAGAAGCAGGTCGAGGATCTGGGCGCGGATCGAACCATCCAGCGCGGACGTCGCCTCGTCTGCGATAATGATCTGAGGATCGAGCGCGATGGCGCGCGCAATGCCGATACGTTGACGCTGCCCGCCGGAAAAGGCGTGCGGATACCGCTCCATGATATTTCCGGGCAACCCCACCTTTTCCAGCAACTCACCCACACGCCGGCGCAGGGCGTCGCCCTTGGCGATGCCATTCACCAAAAGCGGCTCGCCGATGATCTGTTCGATCGTCATGCGGGGATTGAGAGAGCCGTAGGGATCCTGAAAGATCATGCGCATCTCGCGATAGACCTGGCCATTCCGAAAGCTGGCCGCCTTGGTCAGATCGACGATCTGCCCCTCGCGCGTCTTGAACGTGGCCTCACCGGACTGCGGCTGGAATCGCCCCATCAGAACCCGCGCCAAGGTCGTCTTGCCAGATCCGGACTCTCCGACGATGCCCAGAATCTCTCCGCGATGGAGATCTATCGAAACCTCATCAAGCGCCTTCACGCCGGTATTTTTCTTTCGCCCGCCAGACCCGAACGTCAGACAAAGATCGCGCGTCTGTACCAGGGCATCCTTGCCGCCCTGATGATCGGGGCGCGCGGCAGAGTGGTTCAACCCCACAGCCGCGTTCAACAATTTGCGCGTATAGGCGTGCTGGGGCGCGTGGAAAATGCTGTCGACATCACCGGTTTCGACGACATTGCCATGCAGCATCACCACAACCTGATCAGCGATTTCGGCAACGACCCCCATGTCATGCGTGATGAACATCATCGCCATGCGACGGCTTTCCTGCAGACCAAGCAGCAGCCGGAGGATTTCGGCCTGCGTCGTCACGTCAAGGGCCGTCGTCGGCTCATCCGCGATCAGGATATCCGGCTCACAGCCCAAGGCCATGGCAATCATCGCGCGCTGACGCATGCCGCCCGAATACTCGAATGGGTACTTGTCCACGGCAAGTTCCGGGTCGGTGATCTGAACGGCGCGCAGCGCATCGATCGCAATATCGCGGGCCTGTGCGGCGTCTACATCCTGATGCAACAGGATCGCTTCGATGATCTGTTCGCCGATGGTGTGGACTGGGCTAAGCGACGACATCGGTTCCTGAAAGATCATCGCGATGCGGGCACCGCGAACCGCGCGTATTTCCACACCATCGGGATCAAGGCCCGAAAGCTCCAGCTTTTGTCCCGCTTTCAGATCGACAAGGTTGATCGCGCCGGACCGGATAACTGCCGGTTCGACGATGTTCATGACCGCGCGGGCGGTTACGCTTTTGCCTGATCCGGATTCGCCGACAAAACAGGTCGTCTGACCGAGGCGCAGATCAAAGCTCACGTCCTGAATTGCGGGCACCGCGCCGTGGCGGCTGGGAAAATCGACGCTGAGGCCGCGAACCTCAAGGACCGTATCGTTCATTTGGGTCTTGTCAGTCATTGTCCTGCCTCAGTGCGAATAGGGATCGGCTGCATCGCGCAGGCCGTCACCGACAAAGTTCATCGCCAGAACGGCAATCACGATTGCAAGGCCGGGCAACAGAAGCCAGGGGGCCGTGGCAAGGGTCCGGATGTTCTGTGCTTCCTGCAAAAGCACGCCCCAGGAAATCACCGGTGCCTGAAGTCCGAGACCAAGAAACGACAGCGCCGTTTCGGCCAGGATCATCGACGGGACCGCAAGCGAAGCGGCCGTGATTATGTGGCTGGTGAAGGAGGGCACCATATGGCGCAAAATGACCCGTGTGTGCGAGCAACCATCGTATCGCGCAGCGACCACATAGTCCTCTCCCTTTAGGGCAAGAAAGCGGCCCCGGACCACCCGGGCAAGCTCCGTCCAGCCCAGTAGAGACAGGATAAGCGTGATCGCGAAATAGACCTGCAACGGTGACCAACTGCTTGGCATCGCGGCCGCCAATCCCATCCAGAGCGGAATGGTGGGCAACGAGCGAAGAAACTCGATCACGCGCTGTGTCGCCGCATCGAAGAAACCTCCGAAGTATCCGGCGAACCCGCCGATCATGACACCCAGCACGAGGCTCATGATCACGCCGACCAGACCGACGGACAGCGATATGCGCGTGCCATAGGCGAGTCGGGAGAACATGTCGCGGCCAAGACGGTCCGCACCGAGAAAGAAAAGCGGCTTTCTGGGTCTTTCCGTGCCGATCAGGTGGATATCGGTCGGGATAAACCCAAGCAGCTTGTAGTCCCAGCTGCGCTTGAAGAACTGAAGATAGATCTTGTCGGTCTCGTCGATGACGAAAACGCGGCGCAGGGCCTCGGGTTCAACCTCGACATCATAGCCGTAGACATAGGGTTTTATGCGCCAGCCGCCGTCCTCTGTCTTGTCGATGAAATTGATGCCTTGCGGCGGCGCATAGGTATAGCGTGCCTGGATCTCGCTGGGATCGTTGGGCGAAATGAAGTCCGCAAAGACAGCAACAAACACAAAGATGCTGAGGATCCACAGACTGATCACCGCAAGACGGTGTTTGGCAAATCTGCGGCGAATAAGCTGCCACTGGCTTTCGGTTCCGGTGACATGCCCGATCCGGGGATCGACGCCGATTTCATCGATTTCGTTGTCCGCAGTTGGGTCCATATCGGTAAGTGCCTTGTCTTGCATTATTTCGCCCCCACCATTCCAAGCCGAATGCGCGGATCGATCCAGGCCAGCAACAGGTCGGAAATCAACGTGCCGACCAGCGTGAGCACCCCCATGAAAAGGATCAGCGCCCCGGCGAGGTACATGTCCTGGCTCAGAAGCGAGCGCAGCAGGATCGGAGAGAGCGTCGGAAGGTTCAGCACGATGGCTGTCACGAAGGACGAAGAGATCACCGTTGGCAGAACCCAGCCAACCGTCGAGATAAGCGGGTTCATGGCAACCCGAACCGGATATCGCCAGATCACGCGACGCTTGGGCAAACCTTTGGCGCGCGCGGTCAGCACGTACGGCTTGTTAAGCTCATCGAGCAAGTTGGCACGCAGAACCCTGACAAGCTGCGCCGCCCCTGCGGTAGAGATGACAAGAATTGGGGCCCAGACATGGGATGCGAAATCCAGGAACCGAGCCAGAGACCAGCGTTCATTCATGTATTCGGTAGAAAAAAGTCCCGTGATCGTGATGCCGAACCAGTTGTAGCAAATGTACATAAGCACCAGTGCAAACAGGAAGTTTGGAATCGCCAGGCCCAGGAACCCCAGGATCGTGAAGGCGTAGTCACCCAGCGAATATTGATTGACGGCCGAATAGACGCCGATCGGCACGGCGATAGCCCACATGAACACGACAGCGGTCAATTCAACGGCCAGGGAAATACCGATCCGTTGTGAAAAGATCTCGCCGACAGATTTCTGCAGCTCGAAACTGTAACCCGGATTGCCTTGCAGCAATTGCGTCAGCCAGGAAAAATACTGGACCATGACGGGGCTGTCGAGCTTGTAGCGCTCGCGCAGGATTTCAATGGCTTCCTGATCCACCGTTTCGCCGGAGGCCGACAGGCTTGCGATATAGGATGTCACAAAGTCGCCGGGAGGTAGCTGGATCACGATAAATACGACCACCGACAACGCGAGCAACGTAAGGACCATAGTGACCAGTCGTCGCGCGATATACGTCCACATGTTCGCTTCCTTCGCGATCAGATTTGGAGTGTTGGGATAAGGTGTGACGCGGGAAGGGAGTGTTCCCGCGCCACCCGTGACATCACTGCTTGAAGAACAGCTGCGACGTCTGCATGGGACCGGGCTGCGGATACAGCCAGGTAAAGATCTGGCCGTCCGGCACGTTGCCCAGGTTCTTGTTGGCAACCATGTAGCCATCGGACGGCAGAACCGTGCCCATCACATAGAACTGGTCAGCCGAGATCTGCAGGACCTGATCGAACAGCTCTTTTTGCTTGGCGGGATCACCCGTTTTCGCAATGGAGTTGTAAAGATCCATCTGTGCCTGAACCTCTGCTGGCGGCACTTCTGCAAGGTTGCTGCCGGTCCCCATGAAGTGCTGCGCCCAGGCCTGTGCGAACGCGGATTCCAGGTTGAAGGGCATGTAGAAACGCGGATCAAGCATCGCATCGTTCATGCCGCCGTCACCCCACCAGACGTGCATGTCGTGCACGTTGTTCTGGATCTGCTCGTAGACAAGGCTGCGCTCGGCGTTGCGGGCATCAAGATCGATGCCGATCTCTTTCCACTGCTCGGTCACCAGTTGGGCGATGTCGCCGAACTCCGACTGATCGGATGATGCGAGCAGCTGAATGCGGATCGGTTCGCCATCAAAGCCCAGGCGGATACCGTCCGAGTTCTTTTCCGTCAGACCGATCTCGTCCAAGAGCGCGTTGGCCGCGTCGGGATCGTACTCGGTGAACTGCTTTGCGAGCTGTTCGTTGTAGAACGGCGAAGACGGACGAGGACCGGCCTGATGGGGTTCACCCTGGCCCGCATAGACAACGTCGATGATCTCTTCGCGATCCATGCCCATGGACAGGGCCTGCCGAAACTCCTTCATGCCGAAAAGCTTGCGCTTGTTTTCATCGGGATGGGTGATGTTGAGCTGCAGGATGGCGTTGTTCATCCGGGCGTCGACAGTGGATTTCAGCGTATAACCGCCAGCTTCCTGACCGTCGAAGATGACCGGCTTGTTGGCCACGGTCGCAAAGTGCCGGTTCGACAAGTCGATTTCGCCATTCACGACTTTCAGGACGATGTCCTCGACGCTTTCCGTCTGCACCATCTTGACGTCGTCGATATAGGGCAGCTGCTGGCCCTCTGTGTCGACCTTGAAGAAGAAGGGATTGCGCTCCCACTCGATCAACTGGTTCAGACCGTCGTAGTTGGTGACCTGACGCCACGCGAAGAGCAGCGGACGATTGGCATCCTGGAAGTTGAAGAAGCAGGATTGCTCCATCGCCTGGCTCCAGTTGTCGAAGCCACGTTCCTGCGCCACTGCGTTCGCATCCGGGTTTATCTCGGGGAACAATTCGCCACAGTAGTGCTCTGCGGCATTGACGATGAAGGGGCCTTCGACCGTGGCAAGCCGCTGCAGGAACAGGCCGTTCGACTCTTCAAGCTTGATCTTGAAGGTGGTCTCGTTGACCACTTCGCCCGTCACACCGCCAAGCGGGATGTTGACCTTGCGGCCCGCATAGTCAGGGCTGGTCATGACCTTCAACGCAAAGTCGAGGTCTTCGGCCGTGAACGGCTCTCCGTCGGACCATCTGTGGCCTTCCCGGAGGTAGAAGGTAAATTCGGTAGCGTCGTCATTGACCTCGAAGCGCTCTGCAACGTTCGGAACAACTTCGGTCCAGTCGTAGTTGAACGCGACAAGCGGCTGATACCCGATGGTCCGACGAATCCATCCTGTGTCGAACGACCCCTTGAGGGCGGACCGCCAGACGCCACCATAGGATCCAACCATCTCGATGGGCTCGACGACGAGCGGATTGGCTGGCAGGCGCTGCTCGACAGGCGGCAACGATCCCGCTGCAACAAGCTCGGCCAGCTCCGGCGCTTCCTTGTAGTCCTGCGCGACCGCCGGTGCCGCAAGCGCGAGCGCCGCAAAAAGCGGGATCACCCTGTTTTCAATACGCTTCATTTCTTTCCTCCTCGTTTGGTTCTGTGGCCTTCGGTGTGTGACCTCGGTCCAAGGCAGTGCCGCACCGCTTGAGAACGGAGCATCCCGCAAAATCGCCATGAAACATCCCCTCCCCCCTTTTGGCTTACCGCCCACCAACGCAATGATGTACGAACATCATTGATTGTTGACGGACCCTAGCCACAGAGATACTAGTATGTCAATTGAATTTCCAGCAAGCCACGCACCGACCAAATGACGCACACTGATTGCCGATCTGGGCCCTCACTGACGGTAAGAAGTCGGTGGTTTGGGGCAGCGCCAGAAAGGGTGCCCCATAGGTCGACGCACCTTCGGGTGGTGTTGCCGGGATCAAGACAAGACCGAGGAAATCACTCCCTTCAACCGTCCAGAGCTAGGAAAAACGATGATTGATAACAGTTGGACAGAAGACGCGTGGACAGCGCTGGTCGAGAAGGTAGAGAAAACCAGCCAGGTCATCGGCCCCCGCTTCCCTACGATGACGGATAACACCGGTCGCTATGCGCTGACCGACGATACGTGGCGTTGGGTCACGGGCTTCTGGCCTGGTTTGCTTTGGCTGCTGCACGACGACACGAACCACACGCCCTTTGCCGACCTTGCCCTGCAATGCGAGATGCGGATGGACGAGGCCCTGAACGAATACGTCAACCTGCACCACGACGTCGGCTTCATGTGGCAATTGACGTCCGTCAAACGGTTCAAATCGTCCGGGGATATGGACGCGCGACGGCGGGGCCTTGTGGCCGCCAGCCATCTCGCCAGCCGGTTCAACATCGTGGGCCGTTATCTGTCTGCCTGGAACGTCAATGACGTGAACGACTCCGACCCAAGGGGGTTGAGCATCATCGACAGCTTGATGAACCTGCCGCTGCTATACTGGGCCAGCGAGGAAACCGGTGATCCAAGATTTCGTCACATCGCCATTGCTCATACCGAAACCGTCATCAAACACTTCATCCGGCCGGATCATTCCGTGAACCATATGGTCGAGTTCGATCCTTTCACGGGCGAAAAGGTAAGGGTCCGTAGCGGACAGGGCCATTCGATCACGTCCGCCTGGTCGCGGGGAACCTCATGGGCGGTTCATGGTATGGCGCTTGCCTACAAATACACCAAGGATCCGCGCTATCTGGAGGTGGCCAGGAACGTCGCCGATTTCTTCATTCGTGAACTGCCTGCGGACAATGTCCCACATTGGGACTTCGGCGTTCCAAGGGACGACGCGACACCCCGCGATACCTCTGCGGGTATGTGTGCGGCGTGCGGCATGCTCCTCATTGCGTCAGAACTAGAAGACAAGGACGCCGAAAAATACCTCTCAGCCGCCAACGCAATCGCCAAATCCACTTACGAGACTTTTGGCAGTTGGGACAATGACAGCGACGGCATCATCCGTGGGGGTACGTTCAACCATCCACAGGGATTGGGTATAGACGTCTCCTTGATCTACGGAGACTACTACTACGTCGAAGCGTTATCGAAGCTCAGGAAGATCTAGGAACCCCGAAAACCACCCCGACAGCTGAAAACCGGGGTGTTCCATCCCCCAGCCGGAGCGGGCTGGCCACGATGCCCCCAGGCTGTCGTAAGGGCAGTTTCAAGAACAGCTGGATGGAAAGGCAGCCAGGATCGTGGCGATGGTAAAAGACCAGTCTGCCCCGCTGCAAGGCGGGGATGGGCTCCCCCTCCAGCCCCCTCATCGACTTGGGCACGAACGGACCCACTCTGTGCACTCCGCTGCGGTGACATGCCCTTTGGCAGAAGCTGTGGCTCAGGCGGGGTTTGCGCGTGATGCTTCCCAATGATCGCCCATGGCGACAATGCACGAGGTGCCGTTTGAATAGGTCTGCACAATCAGCCATTCGCCATTGCGTGCAGTTACCCAGACTTCGAGCATCGTGTCCGGGTCGCGCACCCCCATCCCTTGACGTTCCGCTCCGACAACTCGGGTCAGGGTTTCGACCATGCGGGCGCTGTCATCACAGCTGACATCCGACATCCGTGCCTGTGCCAAAGCCGGAAGCGTCATGCAGACGCAAAGAAGAACTGCGCGATGTACCATGTTCAGGACACTAGCTGGCCAAGACGCCAATGTAACACATTTATGACGATCCGGCGCAGAACTCCGTAAAGTCCGACAGATTTTCCGGACATCGCGCAGGTCACGCCCTTGGGTCCTGTGTCACAGTTCTGTTGCTCAATGTTGATGGAACTGAGTCAAAACCGTCACCAGGCTTTTGCGCACCACACCTATCCGCCTCTCAGACATGGGGGCGATATGCTGACAATTCACACGCTTACAAAACGCTTTGGGGACAAGACGGCCGTGGATGCGGCAAACATCTCTGTCGCCCAACCAACCATGATCGGGATCATCGGGCGTTCCGGCGCGGGCAAATCCACCTTGCTGCGCATGGTCAATCGCCTGAGCGATTCCACGTCGGGCACGATCACCTTCGAAGGTGAGGACATCACCGGTCTGCGTGGTGCGGCCAAGCGGGACTGGCAATCGCGCTGTGCGATGATCTTTCAACAGTTCAATCTGGTGCCGCGGATGGACGTGGTGTCGAACGTCTTGCACGGAACCCTGAACAAGCGGTCGACGGTTGCGACGATGTTCAACCTTTATCCGCAGGCGGACATTCACAAGGCCATCGAGATACTTGACCGTCTCGGCATCGCAGAGCAGGCGCCCAAACGCGCCGAGGCCCTGTCGGGAGGTCAACAGCAGCGTGTCGCGATTGCCCGCGCCCTGATGCAAGATCCCAAGATCATTCTCGCGGATGAACCCATTGCCTCGCTCGATCCGATGAACGCGCAAGTTGTGATGCAATCCCTGCGCGCCATCCACGAGGAAGACGGGCGCACCGTGATCGCCAACCTGCACACGCTCGATACGGCGCGTCGCTATTGCGACCGGGTGATCGGGATGCGCGACGGGCGGATCGTCTTTGACGGCACACCTGCACAGCTGACCACCGGCGTGGCGCGCGACATCTACGGGGCGGGCGCGGATTTTTCCGAAGCCGCCACGTCGACCGAAATCGAAACACTGGACAGGCCAGAGGTCCGCGAAGCGGAAGCCTACGTCTGAGCCAGTTTCCACCCGCGCCTCTGCCGCGGGCCACCTTCATCAAGCCAAACTCAATGGAGAAAACGATGAAAAAGACCCTCGCCTTGGCGCTTGCCGCCAGCACCGCCATAAGCACGGGCGCTTTTGCGCAAGAGATCACCGAATTCCGCATCGGCATCCTTGGCGGCGAAAACGCCCAGGACCGGATGAATTCCTATCAGTGCCTCGCCGACTACACGACCGAGGCCCTGGGCGTGGAAACCAAGCTGTTCGCCCCTGCCGACTACAACGGCGTCATTCAGGGCCTGCTGGGCGGGAACATCGACATGGCCTGGCTGGGTGCATCCGCCTATGCGGCGACCTTCCTGCAAGACCCCGACGCGGTTGAGCCCGTCCTGATCAAGGTCAACGTGGACGGCTCCGTCGGTTACCACTCCATCGGTTTTGCCCGCAAGGACAGCGGCGTGACCTCGCTGGACGACATGGAGGGCAAAGTGTTCGGATTTGGTGATCCGAACTCCACCTCCGGCTACCTGATCCCGTCGATCGAGATCCCGCAGTACAAAGACGGCGTGACCATGGAATCCGGTGACTACTTCGGTGAGGTCAAGTTCACCGGCGGTCACGAGCAGACCATCGTTGCCGTCAACAACGGTGACATCGACGGCGGCGTGACCTGGGCCGACGCGCAGGGCAACTGGGAAGACGGCTACAACTCCGGCGCGCTGCGCAAGGCGGTTGACGCAGGTCTGGTCGACATGAACGACATGGTCCAGATCTGGAAGTCCAAGGTCATCCCCGAAGGTCCGATCGTTCTGCGCAAGGCCCTGCCCGCCGATGTGCGCGAAACCATGACTGCGCTGGTCGACGGCCTGTACGAAGCCGATCCGGATTGCGCCTATGGCGTCGCCTCGGGCGACACTCTGGGGTTCCAGCCTGTGACCCATGACACCTACGTGTCCATCGTCGAAGCACGCAAAGCCAAAATCGGCGGCTAAGCCATTTTCATGACGCCTCCGGCAGCCCCTCGGGGCTGCCGGACTTATTTTGTCCGGGGGCCTTCGATGGCAGACGTATCACTTGGCGGCGCGGCACAGTCCGTGGTGGGCATACAGTCCGCCTACATGGCGCAGGTCCAGCGCCGCAGGCTCTATGGCGGTTTGACCCTGCTGATATTTGTCGTCCTCATGGTGTCGGGTTTCACCATCGCCGATGATCGCAACGCAGGCGGTTTCTGGAATGGCTTGCATCAGGTGGGCGACTATCCCGCCGACGTTCTGTCCGAAGCATGGGCGAAACGCGCGGATCTGCCCGGCCTGATCGTGAAATACTTTCCGGCCCTTGTGGAAACCATCAACATCGCTGCCGTATCCACCTTGATCGGGGCAATTGGCGGGCTGTTCCTGTCTCTGCTCGGCACGCGCGGTCTGGCCCTCTGGCCCCGCTTGATCCCGGTGTTTCGCCGTATCTCGGACATCATGCGCGCTGTCCCGGAGATCGTCATCGCGCTGGTGCTGATCTTCGTCCTGGGTGGGGGGCCTGTCCCCGCGATGATCGCCATCGCCATTCATACGGCTGGCGCACTGGGCAAGATGTTCTCTGAGGTGGCGGAAAACGCCGATCTGAAACCGGTCGAGGGGCTCGCTTCTACTGGTGCCACGTGGTCGCAACGGATGCTGCTGGGTGTGCTGCCGCAGGTTGCCCCGAACTACGTGAGCTACACATTGCTGCGGTTCGAGATCAACATCCGCGCCTCTGCAATTCTCGGCTTTGTCGGTGCCGGGGGCCTCGGCTACGAGCTGCGCAATTCCATGGCCTGGGGGCCGGGCCGCTTTGACGAGGCCGCCGCGATTTTCATCCTGCTGTTCGGCACGATCGTGTTCTTCGATCAAGTCTCTAGCCGCTACCGAAACCGACTGACCGAGGGGCAAGGCCAATGACCGCGATTGATCTGGACGCGACCAAGTTCGAAGCTGAAAAACTGTTTCAACGCAAGCGCATGATCGGTTTTGGCATCCCTGCCGTCATTGCCGTCTATCTGGTTTACATCTTCTTCGCCTTCAACCTGCAGGGCCTGGCGGGCCGGGCCAATCTGGAAAACGCAATCACGCTCGCGTCGGACAGTTGGTCCCACAAAGTCCATGTCACCCGCGACAACCGCTCGGGCGAGATCACATATGCCGTCGAGGGCGAGCGTAAGGGCACCTATCCCGATGGCATGCGGCCCGATTGGGTCAGCGGGCAAGAGATCCTCACCATTGATCTGGGTGCCGATCACATCGTGCGCTACCTGCCGGAAAACCGGACTGAAATCGAGATCCCCGGCTTTCAGTTGATCGAAGTCCAGGCCCAGGGACGCAGCCTTCTGGCCAACCTGCCCGACGATCTGCCCGACTGGATTTCCGCCTCGAACCGCCGCATCGGGATCACGACGCCCGAGGGCCGCATCACGCTTACCGGGGCCCGGACCGAGGTATTCAACTATTTCCCCGGATGGGAGCTGTTCTGGTTCACGCTCGATAGCCCCTATCACGGCCATGGCATCGGGACGATCCTGTTCGGTGACCGTCTGGACCCCGCGCGATCAAACATTTCGGGGGCCATCCACGACTGGTGGAACAACGCCATGTGGCGCCACAAAGACGTGGCCTGGGCGATTGGTGAAACGATCCTGATGGCGTTCCTTGGCACGATGGGGGCTGCGATCATCGCGCTGCCGCTTGGCTTTCTGGCGGCCAAACGTTTCTCGCCCATCATGCTGCTCCGCGCTGCGACGCGCCGGCTGTTCGATTTCGTACGCGGTGTCGATGCGCTGATCTGGACAGTGGTTCTGGCCCGTGCCTTTGGCCCCGGTCCGCTGACCGGCGCATTGGCGATCCTGATCACCGACACTGGCACCTTCGGCAAGATCTTCTCCGAAGCGCTTGAGAATGTGGACCAAAAACAGATCGAAGGGATCTCCTCGACTGGTGCGAAACCGCTGCAACGCTACCGGTTTGGCGTCATTCCGCAACTGGTGCCGGTGCTGCTGGCCCAAATCCTCTACTTCCTGGAGTCCAACACGCGTTCCGCCACCATCATCGGTGCAATCACCGGCGGAGGCATCGGCCTGATGCTGACCCAGGCGATCCAGACGCAGAAGGATTGGGAAGAAGTCGCCTATTACATCGTCCTGATCATCGCCATGGTGATGTTCATGGATTGGTTTTCGGGATGGCTGCGTGGCAAGCTGATCGGGCGCAAGGATTGATGGCGCGGATTCTAGTTACTGGCACCAATCGAGGGATCGGAGCGGCGCTTTTCAGAAATGCACAAGCGGCTGGTCACGAACCGATGGGGACAACCCGCGACGGGCGCGATCAAACCGTCGCCCTGACCCTGGATGATCCGGACACCATTGCTACACAGCTTGCTGAAATTGGCCCACTGGACATATTGATCAACAATGCAGGCGTCATCACGCCTGCGAGGCAGTGGCCATTGGACATGGACTTCCAAGGTTTTTCCCATTGCCTGTCCGTGAACGCGATTGCCCCATTGGCCGTTGCCCAAGCCGTTCTGCCTCGGCTGCGTGAAAGTGCGGCCCCGAAGATCCTGACGATCTCGTCCCAGATGGCGTGGATGGGATATCGAAAGGCGGATCGCATTGCGTATCGCGCATCCAAGGCCGCAGTCAACAAGGTGATGCAGGGCTTGGCGACGGCGCTGGAACCCGAAGGCATTCCAGTGGCTTTGGTCGATCCCGGCTGGGTTCGCACGGACATGGGCGGCGCCGCAGCCGACGAAGATCCCGACGAGGTCGCGAAGGGCATCCTGGCCATCGCTGAACGCCTGACAATCCAGGACACCGGAAAGTTCTTTCGCTTTACCGGAGAAGAAAGAGAATTCTGAAAATGCCTCGCCTATCCGCCGATACCCCCTTTATCCACCCCGAGTGCGAGATCACGAATAGCAGGTTTGGCGCATTCGTCGAAATCGGCAAAGGCAGCCGTGTCTCGCATTCGGTTTTCGGCGACTACAGCTATTGCGACCGTTACGCCGACGTCGCCAATGCACAGATCGGAAAGTTCGCCAATATCGCCGCCTTTTCGCGCATCGGAGCTACGGATCACCCACTGGGTACCGCCGCATGTCACCACTTCCTGTATCGGTCACACGACTATTGGGAGGATGCGACAAACGACGAGGATTTCTTTGCGCATCGCAAATCCCGTATCGCGCGCATTGGTCATGATACCTGGATCGGGGCCGGGGCGATGATCAAGCCAGAGGTCACTCTGGGTGACGGTGCGGTTGTGGCCGCGGGGGCCGTTGTGACCAAGGATGTAGACCCCTACACCATCGTGGCCGGCGCGCCGGCCAAACCCTTGCGCCAACGCCAGCCGCGCGAAATTGCCGACCGGCTCATCGCGCTGGCCTGGTGGGATTGGTCCCACGATGCGCTGCGTGTGGCGCTCAAGGATTTCCGTGCCCTCGATGCGGAAACCTTTCTTGATCGGTACGATGGCTGACGACGTGCAACATCGGCTAGACGAGGTTTAGCGCAGCCATCGGCCCCTGCATGGGTCGCTGCAGGACCGGGGCCTGCCCTGGCGGACAAAGGACATGGCCTGGCCGCGGATCAGGGCCGGGCCTACCCCCCGAGCGTCAGGGTCACGCGATCTCCGGCGAACCATGTCCGGCCGTATTCGACCGGCGCGCCTTGTGCGCTTTGGTTGACGCTCGATGATCTCAACAACGGATCGCCTTCGGCCACCTGCAGCAACAGTGCATTGGTCGCGGTGGCACGGACAGCCGTCAAACGGGTCGAGACCCGTATGTAGTCGTCGACGCCTACCCGGAGCAGCGCTTGCGTCACGCTGCTGGTTGCCCGCAATGCAGCAGGGATCCCAGGAAGACGCCCCAGGGGGAACAGACTTTCGAACACGGCAATCGGCTGACCATCCGCCAGCGAAAGACCGTGATAGGCACAGACCGGATCGCCCGCTTCTATCTGCAGCGCGTGGGCCTCGCCCCTCGTTGCCGCCCGCTCTTCCAAGGCCAGGACCCGCTTTTCGGGTCTGCGGCCAGCGGCGATCAGATTTTCGTGGAACCTGACCCGGTTGCCAATCGGATAGTCGGTTGGCGTTGCCGCCACAAAGGCCCCCGCCCCCCGACGGGTTCGGACAAGCCCCTCCTCGACCAATGCCGAGATGCCGTGGCGAACCGTATGGCGATTGACGCCAAACCGCTCCGCGAGGGCCGCCTCCGTCGGCAGCTTGTCACCGGGGCCATAGCGACCCTCGGCGATATCGCTGCGCAGGGCATCCGCGATGGCCTTCCAGATTGGGGTTTTGCCTGATCCGTTACGCAAATTTCACAAAACTCTTCTGTCGCTGCATCGCGATTACGATAAGATATGTATAGTTGTATATGAAACGGAAAAAGTTGTCGAGATGAAAGACACTCTGCATGAAAATGGTCCTCGCAAAGCCTGGATGAGCCTGCTGGCCAAGGCGCCAGAGGGCCGTGCAGCGGCTTTGCTGGATGCGGCAACTGTGCGCCCTGCGTTCACCTGGCTGCGTGCGCCAGAGATCGGCAGCACCATGGTCCGCGCCCGCGCCGGGGCGACGGGCGCGCCATTCAACCTGGGCGAGATGACGGTGACCCGCTGTGCGCTGACCTTGCAGACCGGCGAGGTTGGGCACGCCTATATCCAAGGGCGTCGCAAGGCCGATGCAGAGGCCGCGGCCTTGATTGACGCGCTCATGCAGACCGCTTTGGCGGACGATCTGCGCGTGTCCGTGCTTGATCCGTTGAAGACCGGACTGGACGCCGCAAAGGCCGCGCGCGCCGGCAAGGCCGCGGCCACGAAGGTCGAATTTTTCACCATGGCCCGAGGAGAAGACTGATGCAGGCTGAAACCCTCTCTGGCGGTTTCGCCGATCCAGCCATCGGGGCCTCCCACGCGTTCCGCAGCGTGATGGAGGCAATGGCACGTCCGGGCACCGTGCAGGACATGACCGGCGCCACGCCCCCTGCCCCGCTTTCACCCGCAGCAGGGGCCGTCTTGCTGACGCTTTGCGACGCCGAAACGCCGATCCATCTGGCCGGCGACGTCGACTGCGACGCGGTTCAGGCCTGGATCGCCTTTCATACCGGTGCGCCGCTGACTGGCCCGTCCCATTGCATGTTTGCCATTGGCACGTGGGGGGCGCTTGCGCCGATTTCAGCCTATCCCATCGGCACGTCCGAATACCCTGACCGCTCTGCCACGCTGATCGTGGAATGCCCCACGCTCGCGGCTGCGGGGGCGACCCTGACCGGTCCCGGCATCAAGGACCACGCGGCGCTGTCCCTGCCCGACGTGGCCACGTTCCAGTCCAACAGCGCGCTGTTCCCGCTTGGTCTCGACTTCATCCTGACCAGTGGCGACCGCATCGCGGCGCTGCCCCGAACGACGAAGGTGTCCTGATGTACGTCGCTGTCAAAGGTGGAGAGCGGGCGATCGAAAACGCCCATGCATGGCTGGCCGAAGAGCGCCGGGGCGATGCAGACATCGCCGAGCTGAGCATCGCGCAAATCCGCGAACAGCTGAGCCTGGCCATCAATCGCGTCATGGCCGAAGGCTCGCTTTTTGACCCTGATCTCGCTGCTCTCGCGATCAAGCAGGCACGCGGCGATCTGATCGAGGCTGTCTTCCTGATCCGGGCCTATCGCACCACGCTGCCCCGCTTCGGTGCGTCAAGACCGGTCGATACCGGTGCGATGGCCTGTGACAGACGCATCTCGGCCACGTTCAAGGACCTTCCTGGCGGTCAGGTCTTGGGGCCGACGTTCGACTACACCCACCGTCTGCTGGATTTCAAACTGGCCGCCGATGGCGACGTCCCCGAAGCCCCCAGCCGGGCGACAGATGCGGGCGACGTGCCACATGTGACCGAATTTCTGAACCGTGAGGGGCTGATCGAAGAGGCCCCGCAGGATGACACGCCGCCCCCTGACCTGACCCGAGAGCCGCTGGAAATGCCAGCGGACCGCGCCCTGCGGCTTCAGGCGCTGACCCGCGCTGACGAAGGCTTCATTCTTGGCTTGGCCTATTCGACGCAACGGGGATACGGGCGCAACCATGCGTTCGTGGGTGAGCTGCGGATCGGGTCGGTTCCCGTCGAAATGGAAATCCCCGAACTGGGCTTTGCCATCGAAATCGGGGACGTGACGCTGACCGAATGCGAAACGGTCAATCAGTTCACCGGCTCCAAGACCGAGCCACCTCAGTTTACGCGCGGCTATGGTCTGGTGTTCGGTCAGACCGAGCGCAAGGCGATCTCGATGGCCTTGGTCGATCGCGCGCTGCGGTGGGAAGAACTGGGCGAAGACAACGTCGGTGCCCCGGCACAGGACGCGGAGTTCGTGCTGTACCATGCGGATAATATCCAGGCGACGGGCTTCCTCGAACACATCAAGCTGCCGCACTACGTCGACTTTCAGTCCGAATTGGAACTGGTGCGCAAACTGCGCCGCGAGGCAGGTGCCGATCAGGTGCAGGAGGCCGCGGAATGACCGTCGATACGGTGGTTTTCGACATCGGTGGCGTGCTGGTGGATTGGCAGCCGCACCTGGCGTGGGTCGATGACCTTGATGACGCGGGCGCACGGGCCTTTCTGGGGCGGGTCGGGTTCGACAAGATCAATTTCGCCTGTGACGGCGGGGCGACCTTTGGACAGGCCGCAGGTCTGATCAAGGACCCGCAGGACGCGGCGTGGCTGGCGCAATACGTGGCGCGCTATACCCGCACCGTTCCCGATAAGCTGACCGAGACATGGGACATTCTGTATGCCCTCCGGGATCGGGGCGTGGCGCTTCATGCCATCACCAATTGGTCAGCCGAGACATGGCCCGAAGGCTTGAAGGTGCACCCCGAACTGGACCAGGTTTTCGGCACAACGGTCGTGTCCGGTCAGTTGGGCATCCTGAAACCCAGCACCGAAATCTACAGAACCTTGTGTCAACGGGCGCAGGTGCGTCCTGATCAATGTGTCTTTGTGGATGACGGGCTTCACAATTGCCTTGGCGCACAGGCGGCGGGCATGGACGCGATCCATTTCACTGGTGCCGCCTCCCTGCGCACAGAGCTAGCCACCAGAGGACTGCTGTAATGTGGTGCCAGACGCCCTCCGGACGTTGCGCGGGCAGGTGCGCCGGATCGGCCGCGTGCATCGATCAATCAGCCCCTCGAACCCTACATTTCGTCGGGCAGGACCGGTGCAAGACAGGTCAGGCTCCGCCCCCCAAAGCACGCGAAGACAACCATTTTCATGCGCCCCGCGAGAACTGCGAGACAGTCCTGTGACACATCAAGACGCCTACAATTTTGCTTACCTCGACGAACAGACCAAGCGGATGATCCGTCGTGCGATACTCAAGGGATTGGCCATCCCCGGCTATCAGGTTCCCTTCGCCTCGCGAGAGATGCCGATGCCCTATGGCTGGGGTACGGGCGGCGTGCAGGTGTCGGCAGCCGTGCTGACACCGGACGATACGTTCAAGGTGATTGATCAGGGGGCGGATGACACGACGAACGCAGTCTCGATCCGCACCTTTTTCGAACGCACGGCAGGGGTCGCCACGACCACGGCCACCAGCGACGCCACGGTGATCCAGACCCGCCACCGCATCCCCGAAGAACCACTGACCGAAGGCCAGATCCTGGTCTATCAGGTGCCGATCCCGGAACCGCTGCGTTTTCTTGAGCCGCGCGAAAGCGAGACCCGCAAGATGCACAGTCTTGAGGAATATGGGTTGATGCATGTGAAGCTCTATGAGGACATCAGTCGCCACGGGCACATCGCGACCTCCTATGCCTATCCGGTCAAGGTCGAGGGGCGCTATGTCATGGACCCCTCGCCAATTCCGAAATTCGACAATCCGAAACTGGCCGACATGGCCGCGATACAGCTTTTCGGGGCGGGCCGTGAGCAGCGGATTTACGCGTTGCCGCCCTATACCGAGGTCGTCAGCCTCGATTTCGAGGATCACCCGTTCGAGCCCTCCAAGGCCGATCACCCCTGCGGAATGTGCGCCGCGACCGACAGCTATCTCGACGAACTGATTATCGACGACGCAGGCGGGCGGATGTTCGTGTGCTCCGACACCGATTATTGCGAGGCCCGTCAGGCGGCGGGCCACAAGGGAAAGGACGCGGCATGACGCCTTTGCTGTCTGTTCAGGGCGTGACCAAACGCTATGGAACTCATATCGGCTGCGCGGATGTGTCGTTCGACCTATACCCCGGTGAGGTCATGGGCATTGTCGGCGAAAGCGGATCGGGCAAGTCGACCTTGCTGAACTGCCTGGCTGGGCATTTGGCCCCCGATGCGGGTCAGGTCGTGTTCGACACCCGCGCGCAAGGCCCCCGTGACACGATCACCATGTCAGAACCCGAGCGCAGAATGCTCGGCAGAACCGATTGGGCCTTTGTCCACCAGCACGCCCGCGACGGACTGCGCATGGGCGTCAGCGCCGGCGGCAATGTGGGCGAACGTCTGATGGCAGTGGGGGAACACCACTATGGCGACATTCGCGACAAGGCCACCGACTGGCTGGGACGGGTGGAAATCGATGCCGCGCGCGTCGATGACCGGCCCACAACCTTTTCAGGCGGCATGCAGCAGCGTTTGCAAATTGCCCGCAACCTGGTGACCGGGCCAAGGTTGGTTTTCATGGATGAACCCACCGGCGGGCTGGATGTGTCGGTTCAGGCGCGCCTGCTGGACCTTGTGCGCGGTCTGGTGCGGGACATGGGGCTGTCGGCCATCATCGTCACCCATGATCTGGCCGTGGTGCGCCTGCTGGCGGACCGGCTGATGGTCATGAAATCGGGCCATGTGGTCGAGGCGGGTCTGACCGACCAGGTGCTGGACGATCCACAGCATGCCTATAGCCAGCTTCTTGTCAGCTCTGTTTTGCAGGTGTGAGCCATGATTGAACTACGAAATGTGTCAAAGACGTTTACCCTGCACAATCAGGGGAGCGCCGTTATCGAAGTGATCAACGACGTGTCCTTTGCCATCGGCAAAGGCGAATGCGTGGCGCTGACCGGCGCCTCGGGTGCCGGGAAATCCACGCTGATGCGGATGATCTACGGCAACTATCTGACCCAGGCGGGCGAGATCCTCATCGGAGATGTCGACCTGGTCCAGGCCGAACCGCGCGAGGTGATCGCGCTGCGCCGCGAGGTGTTGGGCTATGTCAGTCAGTTCCTGCGCATCGTGCCCCGCGTGCCGACGCTGGATGTTGTCGCCGAACCGCTGCGCGCGGTGGGTGTCCCGGCCGCCGAGGCACAGGACCGCGCCCGCGCCCTGCTCGGTCAACTCAACATTCCCGAACGGCTCTGGTCCCTGTCGCCCACCACTTTCTCGGGTGGCGAGCAGCAGCGCGTGAACATCGCGCGCGGGTTTGCGCATCCCTACCCAGCGATGTTGCTGGACGAGCCAACCGCAAGCCTTGATGCGGCCAATCGTGAGGTGGTGCTTTCGCTGATCGAAACGGCCAAGACACGCGGCGCGGCCATCATCGGCATCTTCCACGACGAGGCAGCGCGGGACCGGGTCTGCGACCGCGAAATCGACGTCAGCCAATATACCCCACAGGTCGCCGCATGATGCGTGGGTCACTGTCTGGGGGACGCCTTGTCGCGGTCGTCGGTCCATCCGGTGTTGGCAAGGACAGCGTCATGGCGGGCCTGCAGGCTGCCTTGCCGAACGTGCATCTGGTGCGCCGGGTGACCACGCGCGCGCCGGGTCTTGGCGGCGAAGACTATGACGCGGTGACGGACGCGCAATTCGGAACCTTGGTCGAAGACGGGGCCTTTGCGGTGCACTGGCAGGCGCATGGGCTGCGTTACGGCCTCCCGGTCGGGATCAATGTCAGCCTTGGCAAGGGCATCGATTGCCTTGCCAACTTCTCTCGCAAGGCTTTGCCCCATGCAGCCGAGATCTTTCCGCGCCTCGTCGTCCTCAATATCACCGCGCGGCCTGAAACCCTCGCAAGGCGTCTGACGGAACGCGCGCGCGAGACAGAGGTGGAGATTGCCAAACGCCTGGCGCAGGCAGACAAGCCCCTGCCGTCAGGTCTTGAGGTGATCCATCTGCCCAACGACGGCCCGCTGCCTGATACCGTGGCGCGGGCTGCGGCCCTGCTTCAACCCGCAAGTGTGTAGCGGTGCAGCATCTCGAAATGGCCATCGGCCCGCTCACCGCACAAGGCGATCTGGTCCACGACGAAGGGTGCGGGCAAATCCGGCAGGCTGTGCCGCACCGCCTGCGTCCACCGGGAAATGGTGTCTTCAGGCAGGCGCCCCGAAAGGGTCAGATGAAACCGGAACTCCTCCATGACATAGGGGTATCCCCATCGTGTCAGCAGCGCATCCTGGCGCGCGCTCAACCCTGCCGCGCGCCTGCGGGCCAGCTCCGCCTCCGGAGGCGGGTCGCGGAACGCGTCGAGGTCGGTCACACAGGCTTCTGCGACCTGCCCGAGGGAGTGTGTGTCCCCCATGGGTGTCAGCGCCAGAAACCGGCCAATCGTCATCAGATCAAGACGGTCGCAGATCGCAGGGCGCAGCGAGACCGCCAGGTCCGATACCGCCTTTTCCAGTCCTTCGACCGTTTGGGTCTTGGCCAGGCGAAAGGGCGGTTTCAACGTTCCATGAAATCCGTATTTGCGCGGTGTCATCGTGATGTCACGCAAACCCGGCAGATCGGGTTGGCGCGCCGCGCAGCCCCGCACGACATCCCAGCCCAGCCAGGCAGCACCGAAATCGGCCAGCGGCCCCTCTGCCGGTATATAGTAGATCGCAAATCGAGAGTATGACATGAATTCCCCTTTTCCCACGTCGTCTTTGGCAAAGGCTTGTGACGTCGATATGTCAGCAGATCTGTGTCTCGCCAATGCGCAGCTGGTGTTGCCCGATCAGGTCATCACCGGTTCGGTCACGATCGAAAATGGCGTCATCTCAGACCTGGCTGAGGGCGATCACGTGCCGAGCGGGGCGCTGGATTGCGCCGGGGATCTGATCCTGCCCGGTCTGGTGGAGCTTCATACCGACAACGTCGAGCGCCATATCGAGCCCCGACCAGAGGTGGATTGGCCCCATCTGCCTGCGCTGATCGCCCATGACGCCGAACTGGCCTCGACGGGTATCACAACCGTCTTTGACGCCTTGCGCGTCGGATCCATCCACAGCGGCAAGGCACGCTACAGCGATTATGCCCGCAAACTGGCCAACGAACTTCTGGCTGCGCGGGCTGCGGGCTTTTTCAAGATCAGCCACTTCCTGCACCTTCGGGCCGAGATTTGTTCCGAGACGTTGCTGGAGGAATTGGCAGCCTTTGGTCCGCAAGACCGGGTCGGCATCGTCAGCCTGATGGACCACACGCCGGGCCAACGCCAGTTCCGGGATCTGACCGCGCTGAAAACTTATGTCGCGAAAAAGCGCGGCCTGAATGACGCAGAGTTTGCCGACCATGTGGAAAACCTGATCGACCTGCAGAAACGCTTTGGCGCCGCGCACGAAGTTGGGTCCGTCAAGGAGGCTGTGCGCCTTGGCGCGGTGCTTGCCAGCCACGATGACACGACAGCGGACCACGTCGAAACCTCGGCCGCAAACGGCGTGGGCTTCGCCGAGTTTCCGACAACGGTTGAGGCGGCAGAAGCCTGCCGCGCCCATGGGATCGCCGTGATGATGGGTGCACCGAACCTGATCCGGGGCGGATCGCATTCCGGAAACGTCGCGGCCCACGACCTTGCCAAGGCCAATCTTCTTGACATCGTCTCGTCGGACTATGTGCCGTCGGCGCTGCTTTTGTCGGCCTTCCGCCTTGCCGATATCTGGAATGACCTGCCCCGCGCCATTGCCACGGTGACCCGCAACCCAGCGGAAGCGGTACGGCTGCGCGATCGCGGTGCCTTGCGGACCGGCCTGCGCGGAGATGTTCTGCGGGTGCGCAAGATCGACCAGACCCCCCTGCTGCGCGGTGTCTGGAGCCAGGGGAACAAAGTCGGCTGATCCATCCGGGTCTTTGTCCACAGTCACACAGACTTCATGAAACCGTAGCCTCAACGGCATGCAAAGCCCCCATTCAACCGGTTGAATGAAACTGGAGGGTGCAATGAAACTCAAATCTCTTTTGGTGGGCGTCGGCCTGGCCGCTGTTTCTGCTTTTGGGGCTGCGGCCGAAAACTGGAAACTCGCCGTCACGGACGTCGAAGGCATGGAGCGTCTGCAGCTGGAGTGGGGTCCGTTCAAGGACGCACTCGAGGCGGCCACGGGCGACACGTTTGAATTCTACGCGGTGAATTCGCGCACGGCTGCGGCCGAGGCCCTGCGCGGCGAGACCGTGGACTTCGTGGTTTCCGGCCCGGCGGAATACGTGGTCATCAACAAGCTGACCAACGCCGCGCCGCTGATCGGCCTAGGCCGCCCTGACTATCATTGCGCCATAATCGTGCTGGCAGACAGCGGCATCAACCTGCCTGCTGATCTGGTCGGCAAGAAAGTCGCCTTTGGCGACATCGGCTCGACCTCCAACATGCTCTGCCCGATGCAGACCCTGGCCGACCATGGCGTCGACCCGGTCAACGACATCGAAAAGACCCACACCTCGCGCAACATCGCCTTTGAGGCGCTGAAGAACGGCGATGTCGCGGCACTTGGCATGAACGCGGGAACATTCCTCGGGGTTCGCAATGGCCAGACAGAGCTGCCCTATGGCTACTTCAAGATGATCGCGCGTTCGGGGGATCTGCCCAACGACATGATCATGGTCGGGGCCCATGTGCCAGCCGACGCGGCCATGGCAGTGCGTGACGCAATCCTTGATAACAAGGCGCAGATCATCGCGGGCATCACCGCCCACGAAGAGAACGACAAGTATGTCGGCATGGATCTCGTGGCGATCGAGGACAGCGCCTACGACTACGTGCGGTCCATGTATACGAACGCCGGATACCCTCAGTTCGACAATTTCATCGGTGACTGATCTTTTGCAGGAATACCGGGCGGCACCTGAGGTGCCGTCTGCGCAAACCGGGGTGGCTTTCGCCCCGGTTTCGCCTGTTGATATCGAGGTGCGCGCGCTGGCCAAGCGGTTTGGCGACACACCGATCTTTTCTGATGTCAGCTTTCGCCTTGCGCGCGGAGAGGCCACAGCGCTTGTCGGTGCCAACGGAACAGGAAAATCGACCTTGCTGCGGTGCATGATGGGCCTGATCCCGACCTCTGCCGGCAGCGTGCAACTGTTGGGAATGCAGGCAAATGCATCCAGCAAGGGCGAGCTGCGCAGGATCCGCAAACAAGTCGGGCTTGTATCGCAAAAACCCAACCTGGTGCCCCGGCTTTCGGTCTTGACCAACGTCCTGCACGGCCTTCTGGGCAAACATCCCGGTCCGCGCCACTGGAGCCACACCCTCGCCCCGCAATCCTCTCGGGTTGCGGCCATGGAGGCGTTGGAACGGGTCGGCCTGGCGGATTTCGCACAAAGACGCGCAGACAGGTTGTCGGGCGGCCAATCGCAACGCGTCGCCATCGCGCGTGCCATCGTTGGTGCGCCAAAGGTCTTGTTTGCCGATGAGCCCTGCGCCTCGCTTGATCCAAGCGCGGGCGAAGACGTGATGGAGCTGTTCTTCCGTCTGGTGCGCGACGATGATGTCACCGTTGTCTTCACCTCGCACAACATCGACCACGCATTGAAATATGGCGACCGGGTTCTGGGTCTTGCGCAGGGGCGCATTCAACTGGACGCAACCGCCAGTTCGCTCAGCGCCGCCGACCTGAGAGGTCTCTATGACTGACATCACGCGGCCACGATCGGACCTGACGCGGTTTGAGCGGCCGTCATCCATCGGGTTCCTGGGCTATGTTCTGGGTCTTTTCATCATCTTCTGGTGCCTTGCCGGTGCCGGTTTCTCGATTGAAAAAGTGGCCAATTCCCCTGCCCGGTTTGCAGATTTCGCCAGCCGCGCGTTCCCGCCCAATCTGGAACCACAGGTGCTGGCGCGGCTTGGCTGGAAAATGATCGAAACGCTGCAAATCGCCGTCGCCGGGGCTGTGATCGGGGTGATCCTGTCGGTGCCTGTCGCGTTGTTGGCGGCAAAGGGCCTGATTGCCGGACCTTGGGTAAACCAGATCACGCGCACGGCGCTCAGCTTTGTGCGCGCCGTGCCAGACATCGCATGGGCACTGGTATTCGTCGTGGCCGTGGGGCTTGGCCCCTTTGCGGGGATGCTGGCGATCGTGATCGACACCATCGGCTTTTGCGGGCGGTTCTTTGCAGACGACATGGAGGCCACCGACAAAGGCCCCGCCGAATGCCTGACGGCGACAGGCGCGCGCAGGATCGACGTGGTGGCATGTGCCACGATCCCCGGCAGCTTGCCCGCCTTTATCTCCACCTCGCTCTTTGCGCTGGAAAAGGCCGTGCGGTCCTCGACCATCCTTGGCCTTGTAGGAGCCGGAGGGATCGGGATCGAATTGAAGGTCGGCTTTGACCTGTTTGACTATCCCACGGCAATGACCGTGATCCTGATGATTGCGGTGGTGGTGATCGGCATCGAACAGGTCAGCGGCTGGGCACGCACCCGCATCATCGGAGAGCAGAGATGACGGTCGCTGGTACAGCACCAGAGCATCTGTGCGCGGCCCGAGGACGACAGACGGCATCCCCATCCTTTCTGCATCACCGCCCGTCTCATGCGCCTGTTCCAGGATTTGAATTGATGCGCGTCGCGACCAATCTGCCCGAAGACGACGCGGGCGGGCATTGGCAACTGAAACTGGAACGGTTCTGAATGATTACCTTTGAAGGGGCGCAGGTCTACCTGCCCAACGAGATTGCTGACACGACGGTCACGGTCATCGACGGCCAGATCGCCGAAATCGGCGGCCCGGCGCGTGGCGATGTGATCGACGCCCGCGGGCTGATATTGGCCCCTGCCCTGATCGATGTGCATGGCGATGCGTTTGAGCGACAATTGATGCCGCGCCCCGGCGTGTTCTTTCCCACTGAAACCGCCGTCATCGACACCGACCGTCAATTGGCAACCAACGGGATCGCAACCGCCTATCACGCCATCACCCTGGGGTGGGAGCCGGGCCTGCGCGATGTGACCCGCGGGCGCGATCTCATGCAGGCCATCCGCGATCTGGCACCCCGGCTGACGGTTGAAAATCGCGTGCAGCTTCGATGGGAAACCTACGCGTTCGAGGCCTTGGACGTCATTGAATGGGCCCTCAAGGGGGCTCTCTTGCCGTCGGTTGCCTTCAACGACCATACCTCCATGACCATGCGCGCCTATGATGTGCCAATCCAGGATCGTGCCTTTGAATTGTCGCCGGACTTTTCCATTGCGTCGCTGGATGATGCGAGAATGAAAAAGCGCACCGCGTCCAAGGCACATCGGGCGGGGCTGAGCGAGGCAGACTACATCGCGCTGCTGGGGCGCGTCTGGGATCGGCGCGGCGAGGTGCCGGATGCCATTGCAAACGTCGCGCGGATGGCGCGGGACGCCGGCGCGCCGATGCTGAGCCATGATGATACGAGGGCGGAAACCCGTGCCTATTTCCGCAGTCTTGGGGCGAAGGTCGCAGAGTTTCCGATGGTGATGGACGCGGCCAAGGCGGCCCGTGCGGGCGGGGATCCGATCATCTTCGGCGCGCCCAACGCCGCGCGCGGCGGCAGCCATATCGGCTCGCTCGGCGCGGGCGACATGGTAGAGGCGGGGCTGTGCGATGCGCTCGCTTCGGACTATTTCTATCCTGCGATGCTGGCCGCCATCGCCAAGCTAGAGGCAGAGCGTCGGGCGGATCGGCTGGCGCTTTGGCGGCTTGTCTCGACCGGCCCCGCGCGGGCGATGAACCTGCAGGATCGCGGCGAAATCGCAGTCGGCAAACGCGCCGATCTGGTCCTTGTGAACTGGCCTGACACCTCCGTGCCGTCCGTTCAGGGAACTTGGGTTGCGGGTCGTTGCGCCTATCGTGGTGTTCCTGCTGGATGAGGCTGCCGCACCTTGACCGAGATTACCTGCCTGCCGTCGGGTTGGGGATCACGCAGATCATAGGCTACGGCACCTTGATGTATGCCTATGCGGTGCTTTTGCCAGAAATGGCCAAGGATCTTGGCCTGACCCTGTCAGAGGTTTTCGCGGTCCTGTCCCTGGGCCTCTTCTTTGGTGGTCTGGCCTCTCCTGTCGCAGGAAAATTGGTGGACCGCTTCGGCGGCCGCTGGGTGATGACGTTGGGATCGGTCGTCGCCGGACTGGCCCTGATGGGGCTGAGCCAGGCCGAAGGGCGCGCCGGGCTTTTCGCAATGATCCTGCTGGCCGAAGGCGCGGGCATGTTTGTCCTCTACAACGTCGCCTTTGCAAGCGTCGCGCGTCTGGATCTGGGCGTGCCGCCACAGCGCCTGATTTCGGTGATCACGCTGTTCGGCGGCGTGGCTTCGACGATTTTCTGGCCGTTGACCCTGGCTCTGTTCGATCGGTTCGGGTGGCAGGTGACATGGGTCATCCTGGGCCTCGGCGCTCTGACCATCTGTCCGCCGATCCATTTTTTCGCCCTGCGTGGTCCTGAACGAAACGCCGCTGCGCCCAAACCGGCGAACACACCGGATTGGCCCGAATTGACCGGACGGCCGCGAAAGCAGGCGATGCTCTGGATGGTCATTTCCTTCGTCTTTTCGGGCTACTTGATGGGCGCTGTCATGACGCTTTGGGTGACCAACGTGCAGGACCAGGGCCATACGGCAGCCATCGCCGCCCTTGCGGGCGCAGTGATCGGTCCGTTCAAGACCGTGGGCCGGTTCTTTGAAATGCTGGTCAGCCGCAACATGTACCCGCTGAACACCTATGCAATCAGCCTCGGCCTGATGCTGTCGGGTTTCCTCGCCCTGTTGACCTTTGGATTTACCCTGCCCGGGCTTTTGCTGGCAGCCGCCTTTTACGGCATGGGAGACGGCATCAAGACGATCGCAGGCGGAACCCTGCCGCTGGCGCTGTTCGGGGCCAAGGGATACGGGGCGCGCCTGGGGTGGATTTCGTTTGTTCAGATGGGGATCAACGCTTCGGCGCCCTTTGCATTTGCCTGGGCGACACAGACCTATGGTGGTTGGTGGTCCTTTGCCGTGATGGCGATGTGCCTTTGCTGCGCAGTTGCGACCTACAGATTGATACCTGATCCAAGGAAATCTAGACAGCGGCCCTCGGGACCGGCACCTGCCTGATCGCGTCTGAGAATGCCGACCATCGCGATCGGCTGCTCTCGTCATCCGATCCATTTCTACGGATCCTGCGGAAGGCCTTCGCAAGGTCCGGCAGCTTTGGTGGTCGGCCAACCAAGGTGTGCACGTTTCGGCTGTTGTGAGCGAAGCTTACAACCCGAATGGGATGGGCAACGCGGAACGATAGAGCCAGTTCTGGCTAGAAACTCAAAGCGGCCCCATCGGCACGCGGATCTGTCGCCGTTTCAACCAAGCCATCGGGATGCAGGACAACCGCGCCAGCGTGGCCGACCAGGCTGCTGAAATCCGGCAACATTTCCACGTCGTGTCCCGCTCTTTCCAGCGCGCTGACAAGATCGGGGTCGAACCGGTTTTCCAACTTCAACGACGTGGTATCCGCACCCCAAGTTTTTCCCAAAAGCCAACGCGGTGCCGTGATTGCGGCCTGAAGATCCACACCGAATTGGACGTATCTTGTGAAAATTGCCGACTGCGTTTGCGGCTGGCCCTCACCTCCCATTGTGCCATAGGCCATGATACGGCCATCCTCCAGAACAGCCATCGCGGGATTGAGCGTATGAAAGGGTTTGCGACCAGGGCCAATTTGGTTAGGGCCCGGCAACAGCGAAAACCCTGCCCCTCTGTTCTGAAAAAAGACGCCCGTATCAGGACAGGTCAGCGCGGATCCGAATTCCCAAAACACGCTTTGAATAAAGCTGACCACAGTGCCTTCACTATCCGAAGCGCCCATCCAGATCGTATCGCCCAAAGCAGGCTCGTACGGCCATTGAAGCGCCTTTGTTCTATCGATCTTGGTCGCCATAGCGTCCAATTGATTGGTCTCTAACCAACTTTGCGCAGAAGCGGCCATATGATCAGGATCGCCAAGTTCCGCATTTCGACGGATGAAGGCCTGTTTGGTTGCTTCGACAAGTCCGTGGACATGATCGAAACCTTCGCCTCTGGTCACACCTAACCGGTCAAACAGGCCCAGGATCATCAGAGATGAAACGCCCTGCGTCGGCGCAATCATATTGTAAAGCTGACCCTGTGACGTGGCCAACGCCAAAGGTTTCACAATTTGCGCATGATAGTTTTCGAAGTCCGATGCACGTAGTGGGCTTTTGTTCTGTTCCAGATAGTCCGCATGCCTTGTGGCCAAAGCACCATCATAAAAACTACGCAGCCCGTTCTCGGCCAAACTTTCAAAGGTTTCGCCCAGGCGCCGCTGAACCATTTTTTGACCGGCGCGCGGCGCGTTCCCATCAATCAGATACGTCTCTTTGAAACCGGGAACATCGCGCAAGGAAGAAAGCTTGTCAGCCGTGCAATCTGCCTGGTTCCCGGTCACTGCGATACCGCGTTTCGCATGTCCGATTGCATCTTCAAACAAACGGGCCAGCGGAATACGCCGATCATCGGAAACCAGCGACAGGGCCTTGTCCCAACCACTGATCGTTCCAGGAACTGTCAGCGCGGCCAAGCCACCCCTTGTAGGAATAGCATCCTTGAATCCCCGGTTCGCATAGTAGCTAGGTGTCGCAAGTGCAGCGGCTGTGCCACATGCGGAAATGCCAATCGGTGCCTCTCCACGTCGCTTGATAATCCAAAACCCGTCCCCACCGATCCCGTTCATATGCGGATACACGACCGCAATGGTCGCTGCAGCGGCAACCATCGCCTCGATTGCGGTCCCCCCGGCAACGAGGATATCGCGACCCGCAAGAGAAGCTGCGCGATGCGGGGCCGTCATGCCGCCGTTAAGACCGAGAGATGAATGTAGCACGCTAGTTTCCGAACTTCTTGAGGCTCTGTATTTCAGGGTTGCACACCCCACCACGAAGATTAGTCGGCTCGTTTTCGGCGCCAACCAACCCGATCAGATTGACCCCAAGTACAATATCATGGCGATGCACGCAATTTGAGCACCGCTGGCAACACAGCCCAAAAATGCGCCGCCCGCTGGCACGTTGCTAGCCGCAAACTTCGCAGGCATTGCAAAGTCTGGGTGCATCTTCGAACCGTCTTCGACGGCATGTTATCAAAATCGACATCGTAAGGTTTCCCGGATGGACATAAATATCCCGACCATCATCACAGAGGTCAAGCATGCATTTGAGCAATATGAGACAGCACTGGTCAACAATGACATTCAGACCCTCGACCGTTTGTTTTGGGCGAGCGAGCACGTCATACGTTACGGTCAGACAGAAAACCTGCACGGCCAAGATGAGATTTTGGCATTCCGCCAATCGCGACCATCGAAGGGTCTGTCCCGTAGCTTGCGAAAAACGGTCATAACGACTTTCGGTCGTGACTTCGCAACAGCCAATACGGAATTTGTCAAACCTGATCAATCAAGAATTGGACGCCAAAGCCATAGCTGGGCTCGCCTCGACGAAGGGTGGCGTATTGTTGCCGCGCATGTCTCCATGATGGATGAATAGGGACGCGAACCCTTCTTGAGGAACCGGGACGGAACGAGACCACAGTGGGAATTGAATGCCATGGATGATACGGTAAATGCTTTTACGGATATGTTTACGCTGCAGGGGGAAGCAGCGGGGCCTCTTCAAGGTGTGTCATTTGCGGCAAAGGACATTTTTGATGTTGCGGACTACGTGGCAGGCTGCGGCAATCCTGAATGGAAACGAACCCATCCGGTTGCAGACAAACATGCCCCGGTAATTAGCAAGTTGCTTGACGCTGGGGTCCGGTTTGTTGGCAAGACCCACACGGACGAGCTCGCCTATAGTCTGATGGGTGTGAATGCGCATTACGGGACCCCGCTAAATACAGCAGATCCCCGTCGCGTTCCTGGCGGATCTTCATCAGGATCTGCTGCTGCGGTGGCCGCGGGTCTGGTGGATATCGGATTGGGCAGTGATACCGGCGGATCGGTTCGCCTACCGGCATCGTTCTGCGGAATTTGGGGTATTCGCACGACCTTCGGCCAAATCGCGCTTGATGGCACAATGCCGTTCACCCATTCATTTGATACCGTGGGATGGTTCGCAAGGTCGGCCGCAATGATGGACCGGGTTGCCCAATCACTTCATTGTCCCGACGGCCCCTTGCCAACGCAGCTTTTACTGCCCGTGGACGTTTGGGCTCGCGCGGGGGCGGACGCAATTGCAGCGGTCGCACCCAGGTTGGCACAATTGGAGGCCTTGATGGGGCCTGCCACTCCGATCCTGCTGCCTGAGCAAGGATTGGAAGACTGGCGCGAAACTTTCCGAATTTGTCAGGCATTCGAAGTCTGGGACGTTCACAAAAACTGGGTCAGCAGCCAGACGCCAAATTTTGGTGCGGGTATTCGAGAGCGTTTTCAAGCGGCTTCCCAGATTGATCGCGCAACATTTCAAGCCGCAGATGCGAAAAGGGTCGCCGTTCAATCCCGTATTCGCGAGATTGTTACGCCTGACGTCGTTCTCGTGCTCCCGACCGGACCTGGCCCCGCACCCTTTCGTGCAACACCTGAAAACGACCTGAATGGGTTCAGGACGCGCGCCTTGGAAATGCTTTGTGTCGCGGGACTAAGCGGCCTGCCACAGCTGTCGATGCCCGCAGGTTTTGTCGACGACGGCCCCGTCGGACTAAGCTTGGTCGGGGCGAAAGATCGGGATCGGCAACTTATTTCGATCGGCATGGCGCTGGAGGATGGACAGAAATCGTAAGAGCGCATTTTTCCGCACCGGTTTGATGCAAAAATAGCAATGGTAAACGTCTCATGCCATTGCCAAGTTTAGACGATCAAGGGAGGAACCATGAGCGACGTTAAAGGACCAAAAGGCTATCACGATGTCGGCGGGGATCAGGCCGGTGAAATTCCAATGGTCGAGCTGCCGTGGTTGCATTGGGAAAAACAGGTCGAAGCTATTCGTGGTCTGCTTGGGGATGGGACACGACGGATCGTTTCTCTTGATGAGGTACGCCGCGGTTTTGAGAGCTTTGGCCTGGAAAAATACAATACCCTTTCATTTTATCGCCGCCGGCTGGAGGCGATGACAGATATACTGATCGAGAAAGGCGTCGTCTCGCAGGCAGAGCTGGATACCGCAGTCGAGGCCGGCAAGGCACGTTGGGCAGATTTAGACAAAGCACGATGACACGATTTCGGCCCGGCGACCCCGTGCAGGTTCTGGCACTTGGCAAATCCGGCCATGTACGTATTCCGCATTACGTTCGCAGACAGATCGGTCGTGTCGTCGAATACTGCGGAACTTATCTGAACCCGGAAGACCTGGCGATTGGCAACACATCAGGACGAGCCGTTGATCTATATCGTGTCGCTTTTTCGCAGGCGCAGCTTTGGCCGGATGAGGATATCCCGGAACGCGATGCCCTCATCATTGAAATATACGACCACTGGCTGACCGAAGCAAAGGATGCCGAACATGCCCCATGATCATGACCACGGCGAACATGAAGCCATCGTGATCGAGGATGAAGCGGGAAACATCGAGGCGCAGATCGTTGTTGATGCCTTGCAAGAGGTGCTGATTGGCAAGGGTCTGCTGACTGCGCACGAGGTCACCGCTGCAATCGCGAAACTGGAAAGCCCTGGCATTCATCTTGGGGCCAAGGTCATTGCAAAAGCGTGGATTGACCCCGCGTATAAGGATCGTCTTTTAAAAGACGGTCGGGCGGCCGTGCAGGAACTGGACATTCCGGTGACCGAGGCACGGATAATTGTGGTGGAGAACACGCCGGACCTGCACAATCTGATCACCTGCACGCTGTGTTCTTGCTACCCCAGATCCATTCTTGGGCAACCGCCATCATGGTACATTTCAAAGGCATATCGTGCGCGATCCGTGCGTGAACCTCGTCGTGTCCTGGCCGAATTCGGGCTGCACCTTGCTGACGATATCCAACTGGTCGTGCACGACAGCAACGCCGATATGCGCTATCTCGTCCTGCCTCAGCCCCCGGCAGACGCCGACCAGCAAACGCCCTCGGACCTCGAAGCTCTGATTTCGCGGGATCATCTGATTGGCGTGGCCAGAGACGTCTGATGGATAGGCGTTCCGGCTCGGATATCGGTCATCGGTTTCAGCAAAAGGCTGCGCTTTGGGAGCCGCATATTCATGCCTTTGCGACAATATCCGACCCCGCACAGATCGGAAGCCCGGCCGCCGTGGGTCCGCTGGCCGGCCTGATGGTTGGCGTAAAGGATATCATTGATGTCGCAGGTCTGCCAACATGCAATGGCAGTCAGGCGTGCCGGGATGCGGTCCCTGCCCCGCAGGACGCCCCTGTCGTTGCGGCCTTGCGTGCCGCCGGCGCGTCGATCGTGGGCAAGACGACTACGACAGAATTTGCCTTCACCGACCCCACCGCATGTCGCAACCCCTTTGATCTGACCCGTTCACCCGGTGGATCCAGCAGCGGATCGGGCGCCGCCGTCGCGGCCGGGTTGGTGGACATTGCCCTCGGCACTCAGACCGCTGGATCGTTGTGTCGACCCGCCGCCTATTGCGGAGTTGTCGGATTCAAACCGTCATACGGTCTCTTGTCGAATATAGGCGTCACGCCTCTGGCACCGAGTTTCGATTCAGTCGGCATAATCGCAGGGTCGCTCATGCTGGTGCAGCAAGCATGCGACGCGATGGCACACACCCACGCCGCGGCATCGGCGGAAGTGAAACCGACGTTGCTTTGCGGGCTTTGGGACGGGGATGTCGTGCCATACGACGACACGTTGGTTGCGCTGGATGAAGCAGCGGATGCCTGCAAAGCATTTGCAACATCCCTCCGCAAAACCACCTTGCAGGCAAATGTCGAACGGATCGTCACAGCCCATCGGATTGTGATGACCTTTGAAGCCGCGATGGCCCACGGGTCAATGCTGTCTGATGATCGGGCCGATCTTCTGATGCCGAAATTCAAGGCTGGCTTGCAGGCCGGAGCTGCCATTTCGGCCGCTGAAGCCGCGCAGGCGACCGCATACCTCGCAGACGCAATGGCCGCGTTTTGGGCTGGGCTTGCAGACGTGGACGCCATCCTCACCCTGCCCGTGCCAGATGGTGCCCCTTTGATCGACGGGACCACCGGGTATCAGGACTGGCTGACGCCCTGGACGGTTTTCGGTGGCCCGCTCGTCTGCCTGCCGTGGGGCCTGGACCGGCTTGGACGCCCTCGGTCCGTTATGCTGGCTGGAAAGCCGGGGCAGGATGCGCTGCTCTTGTCCATGGCTGCCGAGTTGGAGGCGCAAAGCCCTCCGCGCGCCATTCCTCAACCGCCTAGGACTTGAGCCGAACGATCGCGTCCACTTCGACAGAGGCATTTCCCGGCAATCCCGATACGCCCACGGCTGTGCGTGCGTGCCAACCCTGATCGCCAAACAAGGCGATGAAAATCTCGGTGGCCCCGTTGATCACCAAAGGACTATGGGGAAAACCCGACTGACAGTTCACAAAGCCCCCGAGGCGCAGAACGACATCCACCCGATCAAGATCGCCTTCACAGGCTTCGCGCAGGCGGTAGATCAGGTTCAGCGCGCAGATCTTGGCGGCGTCACGACCGGCCTCAATCGCCTTGGGTTCATCGAGAACCGGCCCAATATGCGTGACACTGCCGTCCCACTCGCAGATCTGGCCTGACAGATAGACGATCGTCCCGTCCTTGCGAAACGGAAGGAACTGACCACGCGGCGTCCAATCGGGGGGCAGCTCAAGGCCCAATTGGATCAACCTGCTTTCGACTTGCAACGTCATGCTGGCACAGCCTTCTGTTCGAGATATATGCGCCAGTCCCCAAGATGGGTAATATCGGTGGCCCCATTCGTACCGCTGGCTTCGCAGATGAAGCCTTTCACATGGGATCCATCGGACAACTCGACAGTCCCGATCCCCAAGGGCGCTGGAATACCGGCCATGAAGGTTCCGAAGGCGGCTTTCGGAATCGACCAGATCTCCAGCGCGACGGCACCCGTATCAGAACCTTCGGACCGCACCATCCCGGGCCGATCCGGCGGACCACCAGCGAGGGCATAAAACTTGTAGTCAGCAGAGCTTTGCGCGCGGCGTACGAAAGTCGCCCCCAGATCCGCCAGCTGCCAATTCAGTGGCAATCCGGTCATATGTGCCCCGCAGACCGCCAAGTCCATACGATCTGACGTGGCTTTTGGAAGCGGTGCGGGCATCGGCACGGGATGCGCCGTGGCCCCCATCTTGCGATCGCAGTTTAGTTCGAAGTCACGCGCAACCGAAGCGATGGCTGCATCTTTGCCCGCCGCGGCAAGCAAAGTCACGCTGCCTGGCCTGCCGTCCGCCCGCGGCGCGGTCGGAACAGCGATGCCACACATATCGAGCAGGTTCACAAAGTTCGTGTAGGTGCCATTGTTGGAATTTGGGGTGACGGGATCAGCTTCCAGATCGGTGACCGAATAGAACGTCGGGATGGTTGGCACGCACAGCATGTCCAACCCCTCCAACATCGGCTCCGCGGCGCGTTTCAATTCAGCCAGCCTATAGAACCCCCTGAACGCATCGGCCGCCGACATGCTTTCGGCGTGGGAGATAATTTTACGCGTCACTGGATGGATCGCGTCAGGGTTCGACGCCAGCAACGCGTCAATCACCGTATAGCGCTCTGCGACCCAGGCACCTTCGTAAAGCATGCGGGCGATGGCATAGAGCGGTTCGAAATCAAGATAGTTGATGGTGGCGCCCGACGCAGCCAAACGTGCCACATCCCGATCGAAGGCCTGTTTCTGCACCTCATCACCGAAAAACTCGATCGACGCGGCATCCGGCACCCCTATGCGCAACGGGCCGTCAGGTGACGTCATTGCCTCATGCGTCAGAGGCCTGGAATAGGCATCAGCGGAGTCGAAACCCCGCGCCACAGCAAAAGCCGCGTATGCGTCATCAACGGTCAGCGCAAAGATCGAGATGGTGTCAAGCGTCCGACAAGCAGGCACGACCCCACTGGCCGAAAGCGCACCCAAAGTAGGTTTGAGACCCACGATGTTATTCAAGGCGGCAGGGACACGCCCCGAACCGGCAGTATCAGTGCCCAGCGAAAAGGACACGACGCCATGCCCAACAATCACACCGGATCCGCCAGACGACCCGCCCGGCACAATTTCAGGATCAACGGCGTTCAGGGGCGCACCATAGGGCGTCCGAACGCCCACAAGACCGGTCGCAAATTGATCAAGGTTGGTTTTGCCAATCATCAGCGCCCCCGCAGCCCGAAGCTTTGCAATCACGAAGGCATCCGCATCAGGGGCATAGGCATAGGCAGGGCATCCAGCGGTCGTTTCAATGCCCGCGACGTCGATATTGTCCTTCACTGCAAAGGGAATACCCCAAAGCGGTTTGCCAGGATCGTAAGGTCCAAGCGCTTCCGCTTCTGCTCGCAGACTGTCGCGGTCGCATAGGTGGATGAAAATGCCCGGATCATTGATTGACGCAAGACGCTCAAACACTTCGTCCACCACAGCAACGGGTGAGACACCGCCTGCATAGGCCTTTTCAAGGGCCTCAAGCGTGAATGGCAACTGCGTCAGCATGGGTATTCTCCGGGTCTTTGTCTTCAAATGTGAGGCGGCGTTCCGGCGGTTTCGGAGCCGCCGCGAGCAGTGATTTCGTATAATCGCTTTGCGGGTTGGACATGACGACCTCTGCGGGTCCCTGTTCAACGATTTCGCCGTCTTTCATAACGATGACGTGGTCGCACAATAGACGAACCACATGTAAATCATGGCTGACGAACAGATAGCTTAGCCCTAGTTTGGCGCGCAGATCGACCAGCAGATTCAAAACGACCGCTTGAATGGAAACGTCCAGCGCCGCTGTCGGCTCATCCAGAATAAGGAAACGCGGCTCAAGCGCCACAGCGCGCCCAATTCCAACCCGTGCTTTCTGACCGCCAGAAAGCTGGTGTGGGAAACGGTCAAGCAAAGCCAGCGGCAGTCCGACAAGGTTGGCGAGTTCATTGATCCTTGCCGTCAGCTCCGCCCCCCGCATTCCTGCCAATCGACGCAACGGTTCTGCAATGGTTTGACGTGCCGTGTGGCGCGGATTCAGACTGTCCGTCGCGTCCTGAAATACCATCTGAATATCAGCGCGGCGTCGATCCCTGGCGAAACTGGTCGCGGAAACCTGCGCAATGTCTTCACCGTCAAAAATGATCTCTCCGCTTGTCGGATCCATAAGGCGAACGAGTATTTCAGACGTCGTGGATTTCCCGCATCCACTTTCCCCAACCAAGCCAACGCATTGACCTTGATTGACCTGGAAAGAAATACCCTTGACCGCATGAACCGGTCCCGATTTTCCCGCATACGTCTTGGTCAGATCACACACCTCGAGCAACGGCTTGTCACTTACGTCAAGCGTCGGCTCCTCGCTTCGGTCCTCGACCGGTAAAAGGCTGCGAACACCCGATCCCACCCGCGGCGTCGCATCCACCAATTTACGACTGTAGGGGTGCTGCGGGCGGCTGAAAATCTGTTCAGGATCACCCTGTTCAACGATCATTCCATCCTTCATCACTAGGATTCGGTCACAGTATTGCGCTGCAAGGCCCAAGTCATGTGTAATCAGAATACTGCTCATTTCACGTTCACGGATCAGGTCACGGACAAGCTCCATCACCGCCTTCTGTGTCGTGATATCCAGTCCGGTTGTCGGTTCGTCCGCGATCAACAAACGTGGGTCACAAGCCAAAGCAATTGCGCAAACAATACGCTGGCACATGCCGCCTGACAACTCGAACGGATAGGCGTCATAACGTGCTTCGGCATCGTTGATTTTGACCGCTTCAAGAGCGGCAATCGACTTGGCCCGCGCATCATAGCGAGTCGCACGAGAATGATGCCGAAGTACATCTTCGATCTGATGCCCCACCTTGCGGATTGGATTCAAAGCCGCGCGTGGGTTTTGAAAAATCATCGAGATTTCACGACCGCGGATATCGCGCATGTCCTTTTCAGACGCTCGGCGCAGATCAATACCGGAATACGTTGCATCGCCCGCTTTGATTGTTCCTCCGGCGTCGAGGATACGCATCAAGGCATAAGAAGTGACTGACTTCCCAGAGCCACTCTCGCCAACGATTCCAAGAATTTCGCCCTTCGAAACCTGGAAACTGATACCACGGACTGCATCAACTTCACCACGGCGCGTTTGAAACGAAACGGCAAGGTCATTGACAGATAACATCGAGCTCATGTGCGTTTACGCGGATCGACGATGTCACGCAATCCGTCCCCCAGAAGATTAAAGGTAAAGACAGCGATCATGAGCCAGAGGCCCGGAAAGACCGCAAGCCACCATTCGCCCGACACAATATAGTTTGCGCCCTCTGCTACCATGATGCCCCATTCTGCCGTTGGCGGACTGACCCCGAGACCGATAAACGAAAGCCCTGCAGCATTGAGGATCGCCCAGCCAAGATTGAGCGATACCTGCACCATCATTGGCGGCAAGGCATTCGGAAAGATATGAAATGCCAAAACACGAAGATCGGAATTTCCGGCTAACTTGGCGGCCCGTGCAAAACCGGAGTCACGACGGATATTCACCTCGGCTCGCACCAGCCGGGCATAAAAAGGCATGTTGATGATGGCCGTGGCATAGATGATATTCTCAATTGTGTTGCCAAGGGCCGCAACGATACCCATTGCGAGCACGAAGAGCGGGAAGGCCATGATCGTATCAAGAAACCTGTTAAGGATAATGTCGAGCCAGCCGCCCCAATACCCTGCGATACATCCCAGGATAGAGCCAACGACAAACGATAGCGCCACGGCCGCAACTGAGATCGACAGATCAAGCCTTGTCGCTACGATCACCCGACTGAACACATCCCGCCCGACGTTATCCGTTCCGAACCAATGCGTTGCAGAAGGTGGTTGCAACGCATTTACGGCGTTGGTTTGTAGCGGATCAAAAGGCACAAGATACGGCCCAAGAACGGCAGAGAGGATTAGAACCGCGAACATGCCGAAGGCGATCAGCGTTACCGGATTACCTTTAAGGACATAAAGGACATGATCAAGATTGCCTTGTTTCTTGATCACAGGATGCTGGGCGACTTCAGTCATTTGGATGAAAACCCGATACGAGGATCAATCGCAGTGTAAAGCAGATCGATCACGAGGTTTAGCGCGACAAACAAAAGCGCCATTGCAAGAACGAAGCCCTGTACGGCGGCGTAATCAGACACAACCAGCGCCTCGACTGCGTAGGATCCGATACCAGGCCATGCAAAGACCTTTTCCACCAACACATTCGCCCCGAGCGCGAAAGAAAAAACCATGCCAAGAGTTGTCACGACCGGCAGCAAGGCATTGCGAAAGGCATACCTATAAAGAACCGTTCTGTTGGACAGTCCCGCAGCACGAGCCGTACGGATGAAATCCGATGACAACGCCGTCAGCATCGCCGCCCGCGTCATTCGCGCGATCGGTGCTAGCGTGAATAAAGCAAGGGTACTGGCTGGCAGGATCAACTGTTTAGCTGCGCCGCGCCATGTTTCCCAATCGCCCATCAAGGCTGCGTCAATCAAATAGAACCCCGTTACGTGATCAGGGTCGAGATAGATGAAATCCAGCCGTCCCAGGGGTGATGGCGCAATTCCAAGAAGATAGTAGAAAATATAGATCAGGAGGATACCCGTGAAAAATGTTGGCAATGAAACGCCCGCAGTAACGATGACACGGCAGAGATGATCCACCCATGTCCCAGGCCGCGTGGCAGCCAGCACCCCCAGGGGAACGGCAATGACAATGGCAAGGATCAATGCCGTCAAAGTGAGTTCAAGCGAAGCAGGCAACCGTTTGGCCAAGTCTTCGGCAACGGAACGTCCACTTGAAAGTGATTGGCCGAGATCTCCCTGCAAGAGGTCGCCAACGTATATGAAGAATTGCTGCATCAAAGGTTTGTCCAAACCCATTGCTACACGGGTTTGCTCAATCGATTCCGCATCTGCCGTCACACCGGCAAAATAGACCGCCGGATCACCGGGCAGAGCGCGGGTCAACAGGAAACTGATGACCACCACGCCAACCACGACCGGGACCGATTGGGCCACGCGCAACAAGATTGCGCGCAGCCGAGGTGTCGAGGCAAGCATGGCCTACACGGACTTCAGTGGGCGAATATCCAACTGCCGGTGGAACCAGAATTCGTACCCGTCCGCTCCGTTGGCTGCCACGTTGAGCGCTGGCTGGTAAAGCGGAATACGAGGCAGTTCATCCAGAACGATTTCGAACATCCGCTTGAGCTTCGGCGCGTATTCGGGATCATCCGTCGGCATGTGCAACGTTGCATTGGTCAACTCTTCTATCTCTTCGTTGCGATAGTTCGAGGAGTTGAACAGGTGTCCGTCCTGATACGCCCAGAAGAAATAGTAATCAGGCGTGTCAAGCCAACCACCAAAGGTTTCAAGGTGCAGCGGCAAGCGTTTTTCCACCAAGGAGGCCGTGCGCCAGTTTGCGCCGGGAATCTTCTCGATTTCCACGGTAATGCCGATCTGGCCCAATGCTTCCTGGATCAGGAGCGCGGTCGGCTCCATCCAGGAAACGAGGTCGAGGCTGATGGAGAGCGGCACTGCGAAGCCATCGGCATAGCCAGACTTGGCCATATGTTCCTTGGCCTTCTCGATATCCGTGTAATATTGAGATTTCCGGGGCCAAGCGATGTCCGTGATCTCTTCCTCACCCCCCCACAGGGGCTGTCCGCGACCGTATGCGGCGGCTTGAAAGATATCCTCGTAGGGGATCGCATAAGCCAGCGCCTTGCGCACATCCGCGTCCTTGAATGGCTCGAACGCAAAGTTGGGGCACAGGCAGAACATGCAATTGACGACAGGTGTCGAGAACACATCCAGCGTCTCGGCAAGCTCGGCTGCGTCCTTGTCGGGGATATCAAATGCGATCTGAACATCGCCGCGTTCAACCAATGCACGACGCGTGGCGGGGCTTGGGACTTCGCGCACGACAACACGCTTGAGCGCGGGCATCGGGCCGCCGACCCAGTCATCGTTACGCTCATAAACCAGCTGTTCGCCGGGGGTCCAACGGGCAACCTTGTAGGCGCCCGATCCAGCCGCGACCGTGTGCAGGTATTCCAGCGCCCAGGGATCATCCTCCGTCGCGTTGGCAAGGGCCTCGACCGAGTTGATGATGTAGGGAACCGGCACCGCAAGGTCGGGGATCGAAAGCTTGGACGGGAAGTCCAGTTTGATCACGAATGTCTCGTCATCGATGGCTTCGAACTGATCAGGACGTTCAAATCCGCCGGCCTTCATCTGAACACTCGGGAAGCCGCCAACCGACACTGCGCGGTCAAAGGACCACTTCACATCCGCCGCGGTGACCTTGCGCCCATCCCAGAACGTTGCATCAGGCTTGAGCTTGAACGTCAGCGTCAGGCCATCATCGGATACCGTCCAGCTTTCGGCCAATTCGGGCTCGATGACACTGTAGTCAAACGAATAGCCGCCGCCGATTGCTTCCTTGGTGCCAAAGGACACCAAGCGGTCATAGCAGTTTACACCAACCTGGTACGATGCACGGCTGGTGCCGGAGCGGTGAAGGTCGAGACTGTTGATCGTCTGGCCGCTGACCACGACCAAGGTATCGGATCCTTGGGCAGCCGCCGGCATGGCCCGCAGGAACGGCAGGACCGACGCGCTGGCAGCGCCCATCTTCAAGAAATTCCGTCGCGAAGTCTGTTTGGTCATCTTCATCGCCCTCTCTGTTTGGCTCGCCTGATTTGGGTTCGGCGCTTGGGGCAAAGACTGCGATGGATAAGTGTGCAAATCTAATGCTATAAAAACACATATCCGATGCGTTTTTCGCAACGCAAGACAGAAAGATAGCGATATGAGATACTTGAAGACGTTTGAATTGATCGAGGCCGTGGTGCGGGCAGGATCGATCCGCAAGGCGGCCGAAGACACCAATCTGACCGCATCGGCATTGAACAGACGCATCCAACAGTTCGAGCAGGAATTCGGCTGGCCGATCTTTGAACGCCTGCCGCGGGGCATGCGGTTGAACCCGGCAGGGGAACTGCTGATGCAGCATATCGGGCTGCAGCGGACCGATCTGGCCCGCATTCAGTCCCAGGTCGCAGATCTGTCGGGTGAACGGCGTGGTCACGTTTCGATCGCCTGTTCACAGGCGTTGCTGCCGTACTTCATGCCCGAACAGATCGCGATCTACCGCGCGGCCCATCCGGGCGTCAGCTTCAGCGTGAATATCCGCGATCGCGCACAGGCCGAACAGGATCTGGCCTCCTTCAGCAGCGATCTCGCGTTGGTTTTCGAGCCTGTTCATCTTGTTGATTTCGAGGTGCTTTGCGCCCTGCCCCAAGCAGTTCACGCGGTTTTTCAACATGACAGCCCTCTCGCGCAGAAATCGGAACTGCGGCTCAGCGACTGCCTGGAGTATGACATCGTCCTGCCTACAAGCG
This sequence comes from Jannaschia sp. M317, assembly GCF_025141175.1. Classification (NCBI taxonomy): domain Bacteria; kingdom Pseudomonadati; phylum Pseudomonadota; class Alphaproteobacteria; order Rhodobacterales; family Roseobacteraceae; genus Jannaschia; species Jannaschia sp. M317. Next base: position 2,558,089 of record NZ_CP081155.1, read on the forward strand.
CTTATGGCGTGCGCAACCTGTTGGAACTGGCTGCGGCGCGCAAAGGCCGCACAATGGCACCTATCGTGGAGACGGAATCGTTTGACCTGATCCGCCACTACGTGACCTGCGAAAATGCAGTCGGGTTTCAGATCCCGATCGGCCTGAGCGCAAAGAAACAAGGCGGCATTGCGCATCGCCCCCTGTCGGTGCGCGACCTGCCGACAGGTCGTCTCTTGCTTGGACAGATGAAGGGCCGGACCCTGCCGGTTGCCTCGGCCAAGTTCGGTCAGCAGCTCGTCGCGGCGCTTGAAATGCGTGCGTCTGAATAGCGTGGCTTGCCCACGCGCGGCTGCGGCGACCCAAACCGTTGCGTTTTTTGCATCGGATCGCTGAAAACATAGCAGACGACAACAGCGCTGTAAGGCGTACCTTGTCATCTGTGTTCTTTTCGGGCTGCCGGACCAATCCAGGCTGCCCCGCCATCGCCTCAGGGAGCTTTGAAGATGTCATTCACACCATTCTCGCGCCGGAAATTCCTAAAGGGAACCGCTGCACTCGCCGGTGCAACGGCACTGCCGACGCTGGCAACGGCTGCTGCGCATTCCCCGCTGACCGTCGGTTTCATCTACGTCGGCCCGAAAGACGACTTCGGATACAACCAGGCCCATGCAGAAGGCGCGGCTGCCGTTGCCATGATGGAAGGCGTCACCGTCGTTGAGGAAGAGAACGTCGCGGAAACGACCGACGTTCAGAACTCAATGGAATCCATGATCAACTTTGACGGCGCACAATTGCTGTTCCCGACGTCCTTTGGCTATTTCAACCCTCACGTCCTTGAGATTGCGCCAAAGCATCCCGACGTCCGGTTTCAGCACGCCGCCGGTCTGTGGACCGACGGGATGCCCACCAACGTCGGATCCTATTTCGGCTATATCGGCATGGGCCAATACCTGAACGGGATCACCGCTGGCCACGCGACCAAGACCAAGAAGATCGGTTTCGTCGCGGCCAAGCCGATCCCTCAGGTTCTGCTGAACATCAACTCGTTCCTGCTGGGTGCGCGGCAGGTTGACCCGGACATCACCTGTCAGGTCATCTTCACCGGCGAATGGTCCCTGGCGGTCAAAGAGGCCGAGGCCACGAATGCTTTGGCGGACGCGGGCTGTGATGTCATCACCTGCCACGTGGACGGACCAAAGGTGGTGATGGAAACAGCCGCCGGACGCGATTGTTTTGTCTGCGGCTACCACGCGGATCAGTCTCCTCTCGCTCCGGAAAAGTACCTGACCGGCGCGGAATGGAACTGGGCGGGCGTCTACACGGGCATGGTTCAGACCATGCTGGACGGCGGCACGATCGACAACTTCGTACGTGGCGGTCTGGCCGATGGCTTCATCAAGATGTCACCGCTTGGACCCGCCGTGTCCGACGCATCCCGCGCCCAATTCGAGGCCGTGAAGGCCGAGATCATGTCGGGCGGGTTCGCCGCGATCAAAGGGCCGCTCAACGACAATGCCGGCAACACGCTTTTGACCGCGGGTCAGGCCTACGTTGAGAACGATATCGCCCTGGAAAGCATGGATTACCTTGTCGAAGGCGTCATCGGCTCGACGTCCTGAACCAGAAAAGGGGGCAGCGATGACAGATCAATCCGCATCGGCACCTTTGGTCGGGACACCCCAACGTGGGTTTCTGGGCCAGGTCGCGCGTCGTGCCGAATCTGTCGTGCTGCCCCTTGCTGCATTGCTGACGGGCTTTGCCGTGTTCAGCATATTTCTGATATTACAGGGCAAATCTCCGACGCAGTTTTTTTCTCTGACCTATCAGGCTGGCTTCGGAACGGCGTTTTCCTGGCAAAACACGCTGTCGCGCACCGCTCCCTTGCTCTTGGCGGCCCTGTGCGTCGCCCTACCGGCGCGTCTCGGTCTTGTCGTGATCGGGGGCGAAGGGGCGATCGTCCTGGGCGGCGTGGCTGCCGGGGCTGCTGGCGTGCTTCTCAGCCAGACGATCGGCGTCGTTGCCCTGCCTCTGATGGCCATCAGCGCAATGCTGATTGGTGGCCTGTGGATCGGCGCGGTCGGGGCCCTGCGCTATTATCGCGGCGTCAACGAAACGATTGCCAGCTTGCTTATGGCCTATATCGCCATCGCCTTGATGAACCACCTGGTGGAAGGGCCGCTGCGTGACCCGGACAGCTTGAACAAACCGTCCACTGCCCCCCTGCCCCCACCATTGCGCGTTGGCGACATCCCCGCATGGGAGGTTCACTGGGGCCTTGCCTTTGGCATCCTCGCTTGCCTGCTGGCATGGATCCTAATCGAAAAGACGACCTGGGGCTTTGCCGCGCGGATTTCAGGCGGCAACATGCGCGCAGCTCAGGTGCAGGGACTGCCGGTCGGGCGACTGATCATCGGGTTCACTGCCCTCGGCGGGGCTTTGGCCGGGCTTGCGGGCTTTTTCGAGGTCGCCGCCGTACACGGCTCAGCCAACGCAAGCCTTGCATCGGGCTATGGCTATACAGGCATTTTGATTGCCTTTCTGGCCCGCCATAACCCGCTTGCCATCATCCCCGTGGCGATCTTGCTGGCCGGGTTCGAGGCCTCTTCCGGCCTGATCCAGCGCCGAATGGACCTACCGGATGCAACTGTACTTGTCCTTCAAGGCTTTGTCTTTGTGTCCATTTTGATGAGCGACACGCTCTATGGTCGCTTCAAGATCTTTGCCCCCGAACGTTGGAAGTCTGCCTGATGGAAAGTGATCTGGGTCTTTGGGTAATACCGCTTGCTATCTTGGGCGGCGCGATCCGCGTTTCGACGCCGTTCCTGTTCGTCAGCTTGGGCGAGGTCCTGACCGAACGCTCCGGCAGGATCAATCTAGGTCTGGAAGGCACCTTGGTCTTCGGCGCAATGGCCGGCTATGCCATCGCCTATCTTACCGGGTCATCCTGGCTGGGTGTGCTGGCGGCCGCTGCGGGTGGGGCTTTGTTCGGGCTGATCCACGGGCTGATCTGTTCCTTGCCGCGGGTGAATGACATCGCCGTCGGGATTGCGATGATGATCCTGGGAATGGGCCTCGCGTTCTATTTCGGCAAACCCTACGTGCAGCCGGTCGCGCCCGACCTTCCATCGATCAATTTCGGGTGGTGGTCAGAGGTTCAGCAGGTCCGGGCCGCGTTGCGCGTGAATGTCCTGTTCATCATCGGTGCTGTGCTGGCCTTTGCGATGTGGTGGATGTTGCGGACGACCCGCATCGGGCTCATCATTCGCGTGGTCGGGGACAGCACCGATGCCGCCCGCGCCATGGGACTGCGTCCCCTGCTGATCCGAACGCTTTCCACTGCCGCAGGCGGCGCGTTTGCCGGCGTCGGAGGGGCCTACCTGTCGCTGTTCTATCCGGGCAGCTGGAACGAGGGCATTTCGTCCGGCCAAGGCCTCATGGCTGTCGCGCTCGTGATCTTTGCCCGCTGGAACCCGATTGCCTGCTTTGGTGCCGCCTTGCTCTTCGGGGGGGCCGGCGCGCTGGGCCCTACCCTGCAATCGATTGGCATATCAGAGGGTTATTACCTCTTCTTCGCTGCACCCTACGTCCTGACGCTGGGTGTGCTGATCGCAACGTCCTCGCCCTCGCGTGCTATGACAGGTGCGCCTGGCGAACTGAGTATCACCAAATAGGAGAATGACATGAACGGGCTCGGAGGTCTTAACAAATCGCCCAACGGTGTGGTCATCGGCTTGGTGCAACTGAAACTGCCCACGGTCGTCACGCCCACCGATCTCGCCGCTCAGACCGCGCGGATCGTTGAAATGACCGCCAAGGCGCGGCGGAACATGGGCACGATGGATCTGGTGGTCTTTCCTGAATATGCGCTGCACGGGCTGTCGATGGATATCAATCCCGACATCATGTGCACGATGGACGGCCCGGAAGTGGCAGCCTTCAAGCAAGCCTGCATCGACAATGACATCTGGGGCTGCTTTTCGATCATGGAAAAGAACCCAGGCGGGATGCCATGGAACACCGGCCTGATCATCGACAATCAAGGTGAGGTTCAGCTCTACTACCGCAAGATGCACCCTTGGGTTCCGGTCGAGCCATGGGCCCCGGGCGATGGCGGTATTCCTGTGATCGACGGACCGAAGGGCTGCAAGCTGTCCCTGATCATCTGCCATGACGGCATGTTCCCCGAAATGGCGCGCGAAGCGGCCTACAAGGGGGCCGAGATCATGTTGCGCACGGCCGGCTATACCGCACCGATCCGCGACAGCTGGAAATTCACGAACCAATCCAACGCCTTTTGCAATCTGATGGTAACGGCGAACGTCTGCATGTGCGGCTCGGACGGCACCTTTGACAGCATGGGCGAAGGCATGATCTGCAACTTTGATGGGTCAATCATCGCCCATGGCACATCGGGCCGCGCGGATGAGATCATCACCGCCGAGGTGCGCCCGGATCTGGTCCGCGAAGCGCGCATCAATTGGGGCGTGGAAAACAACATCTACCAGTTTGGTCATCGCGGCTATGTCGCCGTCAAAGGCGGCGCGCAGGACTGTCCCTATACCTACATGACTGATCTGGCCGCTGGCCAATACCGCCTCCCGTGGGAGGATGAGGTGAAAGTCACCGATGGCACCGACTTTGGCTTCGCCGCTCCGACCAGGATGTTCAAGACAACGCCGGAGGCAGCGGAATGAAGGATATCGCCCATCGCACCATCGATGCCACGCCTTACGCCTGGCCATACAACGGTGATCTGCGCCCCGAAAACACTGCGTTGATGATCATCGACATGCAGACCGATTTCTGCGGCGTGGGCGGGTATGTGGACAAGATGGGGTACGACCTGTCGATGACGCAGGCCCCGATTGAGCCGATCAAACGGGTTCTGTCAGCGATGCGGAGCAAGGGCTATCACGTCATCCACACCCGCGAAGGCCACCGCCCAGACCTTGCCGATCTGCCCGCCAACAAGCGGTGGCGCAGCCAACAGATCGGGGCGGGCATCGGCGACCCAGGCCCCTGCGGCAAGATCCTTGTGCGCGGCGAACCAGGCTGGGACATCATCCCTGATCTGTATCCCGTCGACGGCGAACCGATAATCGACAAGCCAGGCAAAGGCAGCTTTTGCGCCACTGATCTGGAAATGATCCTGCGGACACGGGGGATTGAGAATATCATCCTGACCGGCATCACCACTGATGTTTGCGTCTCCACCACCATGCGCGAAGGCAATGACAGGGGGTTCGAATGTCTTGTGCTGTCTGATTGCTGTGGCGCCACTGACAAGGGAAACCACGACGCCGCGTTGAAGATGGTAACCATGCAGGGCGGCGTCTTTGGAGCAGTTAGCGACAGCGCAAGTATCCTGGCGCAATTGCCATGAATAGCCAGGCGATTGGCGTCGAAACCTTGCATATGACCATGCAGTTTGGTGCTTTTACCGCGCTGAATGATTGCTCGATCCATGTGAAGCCCGGCAGTTTCCACGCTCTGCTAGGTGAAAACGGCGCGGGCAAATCGACTTTGGTAAAATGCATGATGGGGTTTTACCAAGCAACCAGCGGGCAAATGCTGGTCGATCGCAAGGAAGCCCGCATACCGGATCCCAAGGCTGCCCATGCGCTCGGGCTCGGAATGGTGTATCAACATTTCACGCTGGTCCCTTCGCTGACGGCTGCCGAAAATCTGGTAATCAGTCGTGAAGACGCGCCGCGCGTGATTGACTGGCGCAGCGAACGCGCGGCCCTGCAGGCATTCATGGCCGATATGCCATTTCAGGTACCCCTGGATCAGCCTGTGCGCGCGCTCGCTGCGGGCGAAAAGCAGAAGCTGGAAATTCTCAAGCAACTTTATCTGGGCCGCAGGTTCCTGATCCTTGACGAACCAACGTCGGTTTTGACCCCTGACGAGGCCGACGAGGTTCTTGGCCATGTGCGCAAAATTTGCGAAATGGGCGCTGTCTCGGTGCTGATGATAACGCATAAATTTCGGGAAGTGACCGCCTACGCCGATGAGGTGTCCGTCTTGCGACGCGGCAATCTGGTAGGCAGTGGCAAGGTCAGCGACCTCAGCCATGCGGATATGGCGGCGATGATGATGGGGGATGCTGCAGTCATTGCACCCAGCGAGCGCGCAGCGATGTCCGGAAATACCGTACTCCAGGTTCAAAACGCCCGTACGCGGGATCGATCCGGACTGAAGGACATCGAGATATCCGACCTGAACGTACGCGCCGGAGAGATCGTCGGGATCGCTGGCATTTCCGGAAATGGCCAGATGGAATTGATGGAAATCCTGACCGGCCAACGCGCACTCGAGAACGGAACGATCCGCGTGAAAGGCATGCCCTACACCGGTACGCGCAAGGAATCCAAGCAGGCGCGGGTGCGATTTCTTCCCGAAGAACCGCTGCAAAATGCCTGTGCCCCGCGTATGTCTGTCACTGAAAACATTGCCTTTCGCAGCTTTGACGGGGGTGGATTCTGGCTGTCCCCTGGCACCATGCGCAGCCGCGCCGCTGACCTCGTCGCGGCCTTCAAGGTCAAGACAGCCTCGCTTGAAAGCCCGATCCAGTCCCTTTCGGGGGGCAACGTCCAGCGCGCCGTTCTGGCAAGGGAACTATCTGGCGAAGTTGATCTTCTGGTGATTTCCAATCCGTGTTTTGGTCTGGATTTTTCTGCCGTCAGCGAAATTCGCGCCCGTATCATGGCGACACGCAATGCAAATGCAGCAGTGCTTCTGATGTCCGAGGATCTTGATGAGATAATGGAGTTGTCAGACCGTGTTCTTGTCATGTCCGAGGGTCGTATTTCCTATGATGCGCCCATTGCACAGGCCGACATTGCGACAATCGGGCATCATATGGGAGGCCATTCCTGATGACACAGATTTCAACCGCACAACCCTTTCAGATCACCTTTGACACAGCGACCACCGCGCTGATCGCGATCGATATGCAGCGTGATTTCATTGAACCAGGCGGTTTCGGGGAAACGCTTGGAAATGATGTCAGCCTTCTTCAGGCCATCGTCCCGACAACGGCTGCGCTGATAGCGCTGTGCCGTGACAAGGGCATTCCGGTGATCCACACGCGAGAGTGTCACAAGCAGGATCTATCCGACCTCCCACCGGCGAAACGCGACCGCGGCGCGCCTAAATTGCGCATTGGCGACCAGGGTCCCATGGGCCGTATCCTTGTCGCAGGTGAAGACGGAGCAGACATCGTAGAACAGGTTTATCCAATTGCGGATGAGCTGGTTATCGACAAGCCCGGCAAAGGGGCCTTCTTTGCGACCAATTTATCGGCCCACCTTGCGCAGCTGGGAACAAAGACCCTGATTTTTGCAGGCGTCACGACCGAGGTTTGCGTTCAAACCACCATGCGCGAAGCCAATGATCGCGGGTTTGAATGCCTGCTGATCGAAGATGCCACGGAAAGCTACTTCCCCGAATTCAAGGCTGCGACGCTGGAAATGATCCGCGCACAAGGCGCGATCGTCGGCTGGACATCCACCTTCGCAGAATTGAAAGACGCCTTGAATGGATAAGCCGCTTTCCCTGAAAGACTTCGTCGACACCTGGCAAGAATTGCCCTTTGAGTATTTTCGCGAAGGTGTGGACATTCACCACATCCGGAAAACCTCCCCGGCTGTCGCCATTCTACGCTATGCTCCCGGTGCGAAAGTACCGCTTCATTTACATACCGGGCTTGAATCGATCCTTGTTCTTGATGGGGTTCAATCCGATGAACGGGGCGATTATTCCAAGGGCGCGCTGATCCTCAACCCGGAAGGCAGCCAGCACTCTGTCTGGTCAGAAACGGGTTGCGCGGTCTTGATCCAATGGGAACGACCTGTCCAAATCCTGGGGTAAGACGCGCTGGAAAACTGACAGGCAATTCTCCGCGCCGGATATCGATGACATAATCGGCCACGGTCGCCCCGAACCGATGGATGTTCGCGGACGCAAGTCGCATGGGTGTCGCAGAACCTGGCGATCGCCCCCGCTCTGCCCCCCTCACTTACTCACGGCCGCCGGTTCAATCTGAACTGTCCACGTTAACAGTCATCCGTGTCCCCAAAAGCCAGAGCGCGGCGGCAGTGAACCGCCGCACACGTCTGTTGCCACCATGAAACCGCCCCGCGACCTGCGTCAGGTGCACGCCGGGCGGATTGCAGTCAGGCCCAAAACTTCCAGAATGGGCGTTTGGCCGGTGCCGCCGGGGCATTTGCAGGCGTCGGCGTGGCTGCAAGGGGGGCTGGCGCGGGATAGGCTGCGTCCTTCATCACGCCGGCCAGAATGCCATAGGCGGTAGCCCAGGCGTCCTTGACGTCCGGGGTAAACCCCTCCCCCAGGCCTTTTTCCAACGTCCGGAGCAGGGAGGCACCGACCTTGTCGTAGTCCTCGGCCTTCACGCCGTAAGCCACGTGCCCGACAGCCAGTTTCTGCGCCACCGGCACGATCTTGTCGAGGTCGCGCAACCCGTTGACCACGACGCCCAAGGTGGCCATCAACTTGGTCCCCTGCTCTTTCATGTCGGAGTTGGCAAAGTAGGGTTTGACCTCGGGCGAGGTCTCGAAAAGGTCGGCGTAAAAGATCTCGGCGGCGGCGTCCTTGATCGGCACGACCTTGGCAAAGCTGTCCTGCACGAGGGTGATTTGTGCGTCGTTCATTGTTCAATCCTGTCTTTGGCTGTCCCATTTGCCCAGTCCAACGCGGGTCGTCGCCCGCCGCTGGCCCAGACCATGAAAGCCACGGCGGCACGCACCTCTGCATCCGAGAGGTCGGGATTGCCGCCGCGGCTGGGCATTTCGGCGTACCGGGGGCCGATGAACCCCTCGATCGCATGGGTGAATAGGGTGGCAAGCCCGGTTTCGATCCTCGGACTCCAGTCCTCGGTCGAGGTGATCTTGGGCGCTCCGGTCAGACGATTTCCGCCGTGACAGATTTCGCACGTGCCACCCCAGACATCCCGGCCAACACGCAAGGCGGGGGCCTCGGGGACCGGCAGGCGGTCCACGGTCACAAAACCGTCCAACCCGCGCGGCCCCGCCTGCCCCAAGGCAGGACCGGACAAGGCGGCAAGCGCCCCGAGTACCAGGCCCGCGCGCCGCATCAGTCCATCGGAATGCGGATGACCACACCACCCATGACATCACCGGCGTCGAAATCGGTACGCGGGCTATCCTTGTGGTCGTTGTGGCAACTGTAGCAGGCCGTCGCCACGGCAACGTCCGGGTAGACGGCAGTGAAATAGTTCGTCCCGCCCAGCTCTTCCTCGCCGTAGAAATTTTCGCCCGGATTGGCCGAGATGAATTCCAGACCTTCCTTTTCCATTTCCGTGGTCGGCGCATTCTGCTTGTTGATCGGCCAAAGCGACAGCAACGAGTAAGAAAATTCGTCGGTTTCTTCGGCGACCATTTCTGCGCCGAACCGGAACATCTGGGCAGGCAACACGAGGGCCTTTTCATCCTCGAAATGTTCAGAGGCCTTGATCACCCCTTCCTCGACCGCGAGGCGGTTCACGATCATGCGGGTATAGACCGTCCTGTCCGAGCTCATGACGAGGTGGAGAAGGTCCGTAACCGTCTCGTAATCCATACCTTCGGCGGTGGCTTGGCCGCCTGTGGCCAGGACACATCCGACGACAAGGGCTTTGACCTTTGCGTTCATCGTTCTCATATCTGTCTTTCCTGTTTCTGTTCCAGTTGCAGGGAGCGTGGCCGGCCGGTCATTGGTTGGCGCCTTCGTCCGGTCGGTCCACGCGGTTCACCGCCCAGTCGATGCTTTCGACATGGCGATCCGGTTCACCCGAGAAATTCCGTCGCACCAGATCCGCATCGGCCAGCGCGTCGATCGAGAATTCGAGGCTGTGGCAGGACATGCAGACGGGACGGATCATCTTTTCATTCGGGCGAAGAGTGTCGTTCTGGTTGTGATTGGTGCTGACCACACCGCGGCGCTCGGCCTGGGGCATGTGACAGGTGGCACAGGTCACCCCAGACCCGGGCGGCAAGTCGCCCGCCCGTTCGGCCAGCACCAGGTCGTGGTGCGGGCTGTCCTGGTAGGCCTGGCTGTGGTCGTCGGAATGGCAGGTCAGGCAGGCCCCGACGGACGCAACCTGCAGATCCTGTTCGTGCGGGGCGTGACAGGTGGAACAGGTGACGTGGCGGCCCAGGGCCTCTGGGTGCAGATCGACGCGGGCCTCGGACGTGGACATCAGAGGCGGCGGCGCGGTGTCGCCCAGATAGGCCTCCAGCGCGGTCACGACGCCTTCGGCAGGGTCGTCCCAGCCCAGCCGCTTGAGCATCCGTTCGGTGTTTCGCGGACGCGCAATTTCGGGATGGCCGCGCATGCCGTGGCGCCCCAGGGCGAATGTCTTGGCCTGACCGCGATGACAGTCGGTGCAGACGGCCTCCTCCGGGGCGTCGATCCAGGCGGCTTCGATCTCGGCCGGGGTTTCGGCCTCGGGCGCATGACATCCGCCGCAACCGACGTCCGCCGCCGCATGGGCGGAGGCGGCCCAGTGGGTATCGGCCTGCGTGCCCTGTGCGACCTCGGGCGCGACGACCGCTGCAAGGTAGCCTGCCAGCGCATCCGCATCCGGGCGCAGACGGGCACGGGCCAGCACGGCGGGCGGGTGCACAGGCTCGGGCGCGAGCCATGGCTGACCGGCGTGCTTGACCAGAAAGTCCTCATAGAGCGCGCGGTTGTCATGAAAGTTGTGGCACCCCGAAGACGCGCAGGTATCGAACGTCAGCCCCTCGTGCGTGGGGCGATTCACGCGCACATCCTGTTCACCTTCGGAATGGCAGGCGACGCACAGGTCACCGGGCAGGGTCAGCAGACCGGCCAGTGTGATCTCGGGTTCATGTTCGGAATGACACGATGTGCAGAACCGCGCGTCGATCCGGTCCCAATAGGCGGCCATCCTTGGGTTCTTGAATTTCTTGACCGGATGGCTGTCGTTGGCCTCTTTCAGGTCGTCCTTGTGACAGGTGACGCAGGTCTTGTTCAGATCCTTGCGAATGGAGTTCTGATCCTCGAAAGGCTCCGAGGTATGGCAGGTTTCGCAGGCGACCTCGAACTGATGGTGCACCCCGGATGTCTCCCCCGGCAGAAACGCCGTCCGATCGCCACCGACGTACAACCGGGCTGAGGCGGCAAAGCCCAGCCCCACCGTCAGCGCGATCCACAACAGCCAAAGATGCTTGGTCTTCATCAGGCCCCCTCAGAACGCATAGGACGCAAGCGCGTGAAACAGGACGAGCAACGGCAGCGGCCAAAGCAGCAGGATGTGCGCCCAAGTCGGAACCCGGCGCGGCGGGTTGCGGGCGGTTCCGATCTGGCGCGCGCGCAGGGCATGATCCCCACCGGTCGCAAGCCCCGCCAAGGCACCGATCAGGATGGCCCCCAGAAACGTCAGCCCCAAAGCCAGGTTCCAACCGGATCCAAGCGCAAAACCGGTGTGCAACAGAAACCCGGCCAAGGCGACCAGCCCGATGCCGTTGTGCACCAACCGCCACCCATTGAACCCGCCAAGCCTGTCCAGCCAGCGTACCCGCTTGCGCAGACCCAGTGCAAAGGCGGCCAACGTCAGGCCGACCAGCAGAAACCCTGTCCATTGCTTGACGATGTTGTCCCGCCACAGCCAATCCCGCAGGCTGTCGGGCGCGTAGCTGTCCGGAAACGGCACGGCCCCGACCACCAGGGGTACAGCCCCGATCAGCATGGCCACCGACGACAGCCCCAGCACCGGTTTCCACAAGGGGATCGGTTCCGGCGCGCCACCCGCGTCGATCATCTCGGCCATCAGCGGCTGGCAGGTACCGCAGACGGTCCCTGCCCCGGTCGCCGCAGACAGATCCGGGACGGTCGCGGCACCCTGCGACATGGCACGGCGCAGCTGACCCGCAGTCACCCCCGTGCAATTACAGACCGTCGCGCCATCGGCCATCACCTCTGCGCTGTGGTCGCTTTCCGGCCAGAGGTGACCGTTGGCGCGAAACCGGAAGACCATCCAGGGCTGCACCGTCAGCCCGTGACCAACCGCGTCCTGCACCCGTCCGACATCGCGCCAGCCGCCGACTGCGATGGCGGCGACCAGACGCCCCCGCTCGATAAAGATGCGGCGGTAGGCACCGCCGCTTTGCCAGGCATGGGTGCGGACGTTTGCGCGGGCCTCCAGTTGTTCGACCGGTCCTGCGGAAAAAACCTCGGCCCCGATGACCTTCAGCTTTGTGGCGGGTGGGCGGGCATCGAACCGCGACGCGTGACCCGCGATCCGGTCGGCGGCGACCTCTGCCTGCAACAGGCCGGGACCGACCAGCCCGTAGAGCTGACCATCATGTTCGGCGCATTCGCCGACGGCCAGGATATCCGGGTCCGAGGTCTGCATGCGATCATCGACCGTGATGCCCCGACCAAAGGCCAGCCCGGCGTCGCGCGCCAGGTCCAGATTGGCGCGGATGCCGGTGCAGATCACGACCGTGTCGCAGGCGATCTCCGTCCCGTCGGACAGCGCGAGTCCTGCGACACGTTCCGTGCCGGTGATTTCCTTGACCGCGACCCCTGTGCGCACGACGACCCCCATGTCCGCGACCCGGTCCGCCAAAAGGGCACCGCCTGCGGCATCCAGCTGACGTGGCATCAACCGGCCCTCGTGTTCGACAATGGTGACCGCACAACCGCGCTGTGCCATGCCGCGCGCCGCCTCCAATCCCAGCAGCCCGCCACCGATCACCGCGACACGCCGCGCCGAAAACGACCGCGCCAGCAGGGCCGAGGCGTCATCGGCGCTGCGAAAGCGGAACACACCGTCGCGATGCCGTCCGGGGATGTTGGGTACAAAGGCGCGCGATCCGGTCGCCAGGACCAGCTTGCGATAGGGCCAGATCGCCCCTGCGGCTGTCACGACCTTGCGCGTGGTGCGGTCGATTCGCACAACGTGCTGCCCCAGGCAAAGCTGCGCGGCCTGCTCGGGCCTTGTTGGCCCCGGCAGGATGATGTCCCGAAACTGTGCCTCGCCCGCAAGCAGGGGCGTCAGTTGCACGCGATTGTAGGGATCGACCGTCTCATCCGTCAGCACGACCGATGCCAGGCCCGCGCGTGCCAGCACCTGCGCCGTGCGCATTCCAACCGGGCCACCCCCGACGATCACGATCCCGTCGTGCGGGGCCGCCGTTCCGGGGTTGGATATGGAGTTGAACTCTGCGGACACAGAAACGCTCCTTTCACGGGAAAACCCGATCCGATGAGCGTCTTTGCCCCTTGTCGATCCTAGCGACGCGACCACCATTGCTCGCGCTGCGCCCTCAGGATTGTGCAGGTGCAGAAACTGTCAAGGCAGATGCGGCAGGGGCCGCGAAATTGGCCTGTCTCGGCGGTTCATTGCGCCGGTGTCCTGCGCCGGATGCACAATGTCGCGGCTTGATTGCGCGATTGTTGACCGGTCTGGGCACATCCTTCAGGGCACGTGCAGGACCCGACGGAATGCCTCGATGACAAGAATCACGTCTCGTCGATCATGTCTGTGCGCCCCAGGTCCAAGATAATGCCGCGCACGCCCCCGACGCAGACGCAACCCGGGCCGCAACCGCTTGCACCGATGGCGTCGATGGCGTCTATTCTGGGCAAAACACACGAGGGAGTTCCAAAATGATCCGTCTGACACTGACCGCGTCCGCGCTGGCCCTTTCCGCCGCAGCCGCACAGGCCGCCTGCGAAGAGGTCAACTTTGCCGATGTTGGCTGGACTGACATCACCGCAACCACAGCCGCGACCTCCGTTCTGCTGGAGGCGCTGGGCTATGAGACGGATGTCAAGGTGTTGTCCGTTCCGGTGACCTACACCTCGATGGCCGCAGGCGATATCGACGTGTTCCTGGGCAACTGGATGCCCACGATGGAAGGTGACATCGCCCCCTACCGTGAGGCCGGGACCGTGGACACGGTTCGCGCCAATCTCGAAGGGGCCAAGTATACGCTGGCCGTGAACGACGCCGCGCAAGCCCTTGGAATTGCGTCCTTCGGGGATATTGCAGCCTATGCCGATGCGCTGGACGGCAAGATCTTTGGCATCGAGCCGGGCAATGACGGCAACCGTCTGATCCAGTCGATGATCGACGCCGACGCCTTTGGCCTGTCGGACTTCGAGGTGGTCGAATCCTCCGAACAGGGGATGCTGGCGCAGGTGGAACGTCTGACCCGGCGCGAAGAGCCGATCGTCTTTCTCGGCTGGGAACCCCACCCCATGAACGCCAACTTCGATCTTACCTATCTGGAAGGTGGCGACGATTTCTTCGGGCCGAACCTGGGTGGCGCGACCGTCTACACCAACACCCGCGCCGGCTATGTCGCGGACTGCCCGAACGTTGGCAAACTGTTGGAAAATCTCAGCTTCACCTTGTCGATGGAGAATGAGATCATGGGCGCAATCCTCAACGACGGCGAAGACCCGGAGGATGCGGCAACGACCTGGCTGAAGGCGCACACCGACGTGCTGGACGGCTGGCTTGACGGTGTCACCACCCTGGACGGGGGCGATGCCCTCGCCGCCGTGACCGCCGCTCTTCAATAATTACCCCATGAAATGACGGGACGCTGCCGGGCCGCTTGCCCGGTGGCGACCGTTTCCGACAGAACTGGCAGGCACGATGGACTGGCTAACCGACAACAAGATCCCGGTGGGAAAGGTCGCGGCCAGCGTCTTCGACTGGCTGCAAGACAACTTCTACTGGGCGTTCGACGCCTTCGCCGTGGCGATGGAAGTTATGATCGACGCGATCCTCTGGGTGCTGCAAACACCGCATCCCTTGATCATCGTCGGCGTTTTCGTCGCCTTCACCTGGTATCTGCGACGCAGCTGGAAAACCTGCCTGTTCATCGCCCTCGGTTTTCTGTTCATCCTGAACCAAGGCTATTGGGAAGAGACGACCGAAAGCCTGACATTGGTCCTGTCGGCTTGCGTCGTATGCATGGCGGTCGGGGTCCCGATCGGCATCGCGGCGGCCCACCGACCCAGGTTCTACGCCACGATCCGCCCTGTTCTGGACCTGATGCAGACCCTGCCGACCTTCGTATATCTGATCCCGGCCATCGTGTTCTTTGGCATCGGCATGGTGCCGGGCCTGATCGCGACGGTGATCTTTGTGCTGCCCGCACCGATCAGGTTGACCTACCTCGGCGTCGTGTCCACCCCGATGCCCCTGTTGGAAGCCGCGCGCGCCTTTGGTGGCACCCCGCGTCAGGTTCTCTGGAAGGTAGAGCTGCCCTATGCGCTGCCCCAGATCATGGTCGGCCTGACGCAAACGATCATGCTGTCGCTGTCGATGGTCGTGATCGCCGCGCTGGTCGGGGCCGACGGGCTGGGCGTGCCGGTTGTGCGTGCGCTCAACCAGGTGAACACGGCGTTGGGCTTTGAAAGCGGCTTCGTCATCGTGGTCGTCGCCATCATGCTCGACCGGATGCTGAACCGCGGAGACAGCCAATGACCGCCGTGCGTTTCGACAACGTTTCCATCGTTTTCGGGGACAAGCCCCAAGTCGCCCTGCCCCTTATGGACCAAGGGCTTGACCGGTCCGAGATCCAGAAGAAAACGGGCCAGGTTCTGGGCGTCCACAACTGCTCGCTCGATGTGGCCGAAGGTGAGATCCTGGTGCTGATGGGTCTGTCCGGTTCGGGCAAGTCGACCTTGTTGCGGGCGGTGAATGGTTTGAACCCGGTGGTGCGCGGGTCGGTTACGGTGACCGACGGGGCCTGGTCGTCGACCCTGCCCGATTGCTCGGCGGATGATCTGCGCAAGCTGCGGCGCGAATGCGTGTCCATGGTTTTTCAGCAATTCGGCCTGCTGCCCTGGCGCAGCGTGCGCGACAACGTGGGCCTGGGGTTGGAGCTGTCCGGCATCGCCGCGCCTGAAATCGCGACCCGCGTCGATCGGCAACTGGCGCTGGTCGGCCTTTCGGATTGGGCCGACCGCAAGGTGGGCGATCTGTCGGGCGGGATGCAACAACGTGTGGGCCTGGCCCGTGCATTCGCAACCGAAGCCCCGATCCTGCTGATGGACGAGCCGTTCTCGGCGCTCGACCCGTTGATCCGGTCCCGCCTTCAGGATGAACTGTTGGAGCTGCAATCGGACCTGCAGCGCACGATCATTTTCGTCAGCCACGACCTGGACGAGGCGTTCAAGATCGGCAACCGCATCGCCATCATGGAGGGGGGGCGCATCGTTCAATGCGGCACCCCGCAGGAAATCATCGCCACACCCGCGAACGACTATGTGGCGGATTTCGTGTCGCACATGAACCCGCTGACCGTTCTGACCGCAGGTGACGTTATGGTCACCGGCACCCCCGCGCCAGAGGCGACCGCCCTGCCCCACGACACCCCGGTCGAAACGGTGATGCGCGAGGTGCTAAGCACCGGACCGGTTGCCATCCATCAGAACGGCAAACCGGTCGGTCAGATCAGCGAGACGGACATCCTGCGCGCGCTGTCCAAGGACGATCAGCCAAGCGCATAGCCCGCGCCCCGAACCGTACGGATCGGGTCGTCGGATCCACTGGCATTGCGCAGCGCCTTGCGCAGGCGCCCGACGTGGACGTCGACGGTGCGACTGTCGACATAGATATCGCGCCCCCAGACCCGGTCCAGCAACTGATCCCGCGACCAGACCCGTCCCGGCCGTTCCATGAATGTCGTCAGCAGGCGGAACTCGGTCGGCCCCAGGTGCAACTCGGCCCCCTGGCGGAAGACGCGGTGTTCCTCGGTGTTGACAGAAATGTCATCGAATTCAAGCACCTCGCCAACCGATGCGGGCCGCACACGGCGCAGTTGGGTGCGGATACGGGCCATCAATTCGACCACGGAATAGGGTTTGACCACGTAGTCATCGGCCCCGGTTTCCAACCCCCGCACCCGGTCCACTTCTTCGGACCGCGCAGAGATCATGATGACCGGAATGCCGCGCGTTTCCGGCCGGGATTTCAGGCGACGGCACACCTCGATGCCCGACACCTCGGGCAGCATCCAGTCCAGCAGGATCAGATCCGGCGCATCTTCGCGCGCCAGATCCATGGCGGCATCACCCGAAGTGGCCTGACGCACGTCATAGCCTTCGGCCTCCAGGTTGTAGACGAGGATTTCCCGTTGCGGGGCCTCGTCCTCTACAACCAGGACAGAGGGGTTTGCAGACATCTCAGCTCACCGTGCCGCCCTTGGTGGACGAGGTGATGTCGGCCTTCGTCCGCTCATCATCGGGCATTTCGCCGGTCACCAGATAGATGACCTGTTCGGCGATGCCGGTGACCAGATCGCCCATGCGCTCTATGTTCTTGGCCATGAAATGCAGGTGCATGCAGGCCGTGATGTTGCGCGGGTCTTCCATCATGTGGGTCAGATATTCACGGAACAGACCGTTATACATCTGGTCCACTTCTTCGTCGCGGGCGCGCACGTCGGCGGCCAGATCGGCATCGCGCTGGATATAAGCGTCCAGCGCATCCTTCAGCATCAGCTGAACGGCCTTGGACATGCGGCGCAGGCTGGCGGTGCCACCTTCGACCGGATGCAGCTCCAACAGGATTTCGGACCGCTTGGCCATGTTCTTGGCATAGTCCCCGATACGTTCCAGCGCCGCCGAGATGCGGAAGATGGTCAGCACGGTGCGCAGGTCGGTCGCGATGGGCTGGCGCAGGGCGATGACGCGCGCGGCCTCTTCGTTGACGTTGTGTTCCATGGCGTCGATGATCTTGTCCCCGGCGCGCACCTTGGCCGCCAGTTCCGAGTCGCCCTCGATCAAGGCGATGGTTGCCTTGTCGATGGCGTCCTCGACCTGCCCGCCCATTTTCATGATCAGGGCCTGGATCGCCTCCAGATCACGGTCAAACGCCGTCACGATGTGGTTCGATTGGATCATTGTCCTGCTCCTCAGCCGATCCGGCCGGAAATGTAGCTTTCGGTGCGACTGTCTTCCGGCTGGGTAAAGATCTTGCCGGTTTCGCCGTATTCCACCAGGTTGCCGAGGTGGAAAAAGGCCGTGCGCTGACTGACCCGCGCCGCCTGCTGCATGGAATGGGTGACGATCACCACGGAATAGTTCTGCCGCAGCTCGTCGATCAGCTCTTCCACCTGGGCGGTGGCAATGGGGTCGAGGGCCGAACAGGGTTCGTCCATCAGCAGGATCTCGGGGCTGGTCGCGACGGCCCGTGCAATGCAAAGCCGCTGCTGCTGCCCGCCCGACAGGCCGGTGCCTGGCTGTAGCAACCGGTCCTTGGCCTCATCCCAAAGAGCCGCGCGGCGCAGGGAGGATTCCACGATGTTGTCCAGATCCGCCTTGTCCGTCGCCAGCCCGTGAATGCGCGGGCCGTAGGCGACATTGTCATAGATCGACTTAGGAAACGGGTTCGGTTTCTGGAAAACCATGCCGACCTTGGCGCGCAGCTGCACCGGGTCGACCCGTTTGTCATAGATGTCCTCGCCGTCAATACGGATGTCGCCTTCGACGCGGGCCACCGAGATCGTATCGTTCATCCGGTTGATGCAGCGCAGGAAGGTGGACTTGCCGCACCCCGACGGGCCAATGAAGGCGGTGACCATCTTGTCGGCGATCTCTACGTTCACGTCCTTGATGGCATGGGTGTCGCCGTAATAGACCTGCACGCCGCGCGCGGTGATCTTGGCCTCTTGATTGTCCACGGCTCTCTCCGTCAATCGCATATCGTTCATTGTATCGGCCCCTTACCAGCGGCGTTCGAATTTGCGGCGCAGATAGATCGCCGTCAGGTTCATGATCAGCAGGAAAACCAGCAGCACGATGATCGCACCCGAGGCCCGTTCCACAAAGGCCGGATCGGACCGTTGCGTCCAGTTGAAGACCTGCACCGGCAAGGCGGAGGCCGGGTCGAAGAAGCCTTCGGGCGGGGCGTCTGGATATTCCCGCACGAAAGCCACCATGCCGATCAGCAGCAGCGGGGCGGTTTCCCCCAGGGCCTGCGCCAAGCCGATGATCGTGCCGGTCAGGATACCGGGCATGGCCAGAGGCAGAACGTGATGAAACACCGATTGCATCTTGGACGCGCCCAGGCCCAGGGCCGCATCGCGGATCGACGGCGGCACGGCTTTCAACGCGGCACGTGTGGCGATGATGATCGTCGGCAGGGTCATCAACGTCAGGACCAGCCCGCCCACGATGGGTGCCGATTGGGGCAGCCCCGCAAAGTTGATGAAGATCGCCAGACCCAGGATGCCGAACACGATGGACGGAACAGCCGCCAGGTTCGAGATATTGACCTCGATCAGGTCGGTAATCCGGTTTTGCGGCGCGAACTCTTCCAGATAGATGCTGGCGGCGACGCCGATGGGCAGGGCCAGAACCAGCACGATCAGCATCATGTACAGGGATCCAAGGATCGCGACGCCCAGACCCGCAGCCTCTGGCCTTGTGTCCGATGCATCGGGCCAGGTCAGGAATTTCCAGTTGAAACCGGTCCGGAGCAGGCCCGCTTCCTCCAGCGCGACGGCCAGATCAAGCTGTGCGGGCGAGACGTTGTTGTCCAGCTCTGCCGAAGCATAGGTGACGCGCCCCTTGTAGAAACCGTCGATGCGTCCATTGGCCAGCACCTCGACCGGGATCGTGCTGCCGACGATCTCCGGGTTGGCCAGAACGTAGTTGCGCAGCTGCGCCACGCTCTCGTCCGAAATGATCTCGGCGGCGTCCTTGGCGGACAGCTCGGTTTTGATGCCGTTGGCTTCCAACGTGGCGGCCAGACCTGCGCGCAGCAGCGGCGCATACCCGAAGGTCGTGACCTTCCGCATGACGTCCAGATCCCGAACGCCGGATTTGTCCAGCTTGTCCTCGGGCAGTTCGACCATGATCTGGATCGAGGTCTGGCGGAACGCGGAAAGGCCCGCGCCCAGGATCGAAGTCATCAGCAGGATCAGCATCAGGATGCCGATACAGACCGCGGCAAAGCCGTACATCTTGAACCGGGCTTCTGCCGCGTTTCGTTTCGTCGTGTGGGCGTCGGCGGACATGAGAGAGCCCTTGCCGGCCCCGGATGCCGCAGGTGCGGTGGCGTCGGTCATTCGTACTGCTCCCGGTACTTGCGCACGATATAGAGGGCGAGGACATTCAGCCCCAGCGTGATCACGAAAAGGGTGAGGCCAAGGGCAAAGGCCACAAGCGTCTCGGGCGAAGCGAAATCGGTGTCGCCGGTCAATTGGCTGACGATCTTGACCGTCACGGTGGTCATCGCCTCGAACGGGTTCAGGCCCAGCCGGGCCGCGGCCCCCGCGCCCAACACCACGATCATCGTCTCACCGATGGCGCGCGAAGCCGCCAGCAGGATGGCCCCCACGATGCCAGGCAAGGCGGCGGGCACGATGACCTGGCGGATGGTTTCGGACTTCGTCGCCCCCAGACCCAACGATCCGTCGCGCATCGCCTGCGGCACCGCGTTGATGATGTCGTCCGACAGCGATGACACGAAGGGGATAAGCATGATGCCCATCACCAACCCGGCCGTCATGACCGACGAGGCAGAGTTGCCAAGGCCCATCGGTTCGGCGATGACATCGCGCAACAACGGGCCCACGGTGATCAGCGCGAACAAGCCGTAGACGATGGTCGGGATGCCGGCCAGGATTTCCAGCAAGGGCTTGGCAAAGGCGCGAAACTTGGGCCCCGCGTATTCCGACAGATAGATCGCTGCGAACAGACCCACCGGCACCGCGACCAGCAAAGCGATCAGCGAGATGTACAGCGTCCCCCAAAGCAGCGGCAGGATGCCCAGCTCCGACGCGCCGCCCCGGCCCGAGAAACTCGGCGACCAGGTGGTCGAGAAAAAGAAATCCTGCCAGCGATACTGCGAGAAGAAGTTCATCGTTTCGAACAACATCGACAAAACAATGCCCAACGTCGTCAGGATCGCGATGGACGCAGCCGCCATCAGCAGGACCAGAACACCCTTCTCGACGACGTTGCGGGCACGAAAGGCCCCATCGCTGCGCTTGATCGCCCAGGCAGCCCCGATCAGGGCCAGGACGGTGACAGCGGCAAACATCATCATCGACAGCGTGGCGCGCGCACCGCGGTAGTCGTTTGCCGCATCCAGAATGGCCGCGTCCAGATCCGCACCAAGCGCCACACCCCCAGAGGCGAGCGCGGCGGAAATGTCTTCGGTAGACATGGCCGACAGCCGCTGTGGCGCGATGCCCGAAACGTCCAGCCCGTCGGCCACGCGGCGCACGTCGGACATCACCAACCCGATGGTCGATCCTTCGGGGATCGCGCTTTCGGGAAAGTCGGCGGCAACGGAGCGTTCCAATATCATGGGCTGCACCAGCAGCCAGACGACCAACAGCCCCAAAGCAGGCGTCAAAGCCATCAAGAGACCGTTCAATCCGTAATAGATCGGCAGGCTATGCAGCTCTCGCGCATCGCCCGAGACAGAGGCCAGCGCCCGACCTCGGGCCAGAATGAATGCAGCCGTCCCAAGGACGGCCAGCAGGATAATCAACCATGACAACGGCATCGAAAGCTCCGGTCAGCGCGGGCAAGGATGGGTTGGGGCACGCCGCATGCGCGCCCCAACCCGGTGGTGACTTAGTTCATGGTCACTTCATCGGACACCGTCGCCTGCACGGCGGGCAGTTCCGGGTCGGACACCAGACCGTAGTCCGACAGCGGGCCGTCGGGGCCCGAGATGTCGTCGGAGACGAAGAATTCTGCGAATTCCTTCAGGCCGGGGATCGCGCCGATGTGGGCCTTCTTGATGTAGAAGTAGAGCGGGCGCGACACGGGGTATTCACCGGTCGAAATCGTCTCGGTCGAGGGCGCGACGCCGTCCATCGTGGCGACTTTCAACTTGTCGGTGTTGTTCTCGTAGAACGACAGACCGAAGACACCGATCCCGTTCGGCGAGGCGTCGATGCGGGCCAGGGTTTCGGTGTAGTCGCCGTCGATGTCGACCGAACGTCCGTCGGTGCGAACCTCCAGGCAGGCGTCCTCGGCGTCGTCTTCCGACATGCCGGCGGCCATCATCGCCTCAAAGGCACCGGTGGCTTCGCAACCCTCGGCGATCACCTTCTCTTCGAAGACTTCGCGCGTGCCGTGCTTGGTGCCCGGAATGAAGGCCAGGATCTCGGCGGCCGGCAGGTCGGCGTTGAAATCCGACCACTGGGTGTACGGGTTGTCGACCAGGGCACCGTCAACCATGACCTTGGGGGCCAGGGCGTTGAACAGGTCGGACGGCGTAAAGGCGGTGAAGGCCGGGCCCGACTGCTGGCTGGCAAAGACGATGCCGTCATAGCCGATGCGGACTTCGATGATGTCGGTCACGCCGGCCTCGGCACAGGCGGCGATTTCCTTGTCGCGGATCTTGCGCGAGGCATTGGCGATGTCGATGGTGTTCTCGCCCACGCCTTCGCAGAAACGCTTCAGGCCAGCGGAGGAGCCACCGGATTCGACGACGGGCGTCGGAAATTCAAAGTTCTCGCCAAAGGCCTCGGCAACGATGGAGGCATAGGGCAGCACGGTCGAGGAACCGGCAACCTGGACCTGGTCACGGGCGGCAGCGGCGGTCGCGGAAACGGCGGCAACGGCCAGCACGGACACGGCGGTCTTGGTGAAAGACATGACAACTCCTGTTTGTGTCTTCGAACATGACCGCCCCCTTGGACGATCATCTGACGCGGCAGCTAGGCATCGGGTGTTGGGCTTTTGTGACGGCTTGGTAACAGTTTTATGACGGCGGCCGATTTAGGCAAAATTTGCAGAAAATCGGACGCTGATCACACCTGCGCGGGCACGGTGATGGTCACCCGCGTCCCCCGACCTTCGCGGCTGTCGATCCGCATGCGGCCTCGGTGGCGATTGACGATGTGCTTGACGATCGACAGGCCCAGACCGGTGCCGCCCTGTTCCCTGGATCGCCCTGTATCGACCCGGTAAAACCGCTCTGTCAGGCGCGGCAGGTGTTCCGGCGGGATGCCCGGTCCGTCATCGCGCACCTCCAACACCCAGGCAGGACCGCGCAGCACGGGTTCCCGCGCGATTTCCACAAGCGATACATCGACCGCCCCCGGACGCCCGCCATATTTGATCCCGTTCTCGATCAGGTTCATGGCAACCTGCATCAGCTGATCCCGATCGCCCACAACCATGGCCGTTTCCGGCAACACGGGGCGCAGCGCGACTTCGGCCAGGTCGGCCCCCATGGACAGGGATTCAACCGCATCGCGCAGCACCTGGGCCAGATTGACCTGATCCTTGGGGCGCCTGCGCGTCAGTCCTTCCAACCGGCTAAGCGCCAGCAGGTCGGACACAAGCCGGTTCATCCGCGCCGTTTCCAGCGCCATAAGCCCCAGAAACCGCTCCTGCGCGGAAGGATCCCGGCGCGCCGGTCCTTGCAGCGTTTCGATAAAGCCCATGATCGCGGTCAGGGGGGTCTTCAGCTCGTGACTGACGTTGGCCACGAAATCCCTGCGCATCGATTCCTCGTTGCGCTTGGCCGACACGTCCCGAAACACCAGCAAGACCATGCGCCGTCCGGGCTGGGCCGCGATTGGCGAGACGGACACCTCGAACAAGGTCTCTACCGCACCCGCAGAATGCGAAAACTGGGCCGTTCCGGCGCGTCCGTATCCAAAGGCATCCTCGACAGGGCCAAGCAGATCCGGCTGCCGCAGAACGCTGACGTATGATTGACCGTCAATCCACGTGCCAAACCATTCATGCGACGCCAGATTGGCCGCCGCCACGCGACCATTCGGATCCAGCAGGAGCGTCGGCTCCTTCAGGGCATCCACCATCTGTTCCAGCAACGGCAGCGATTCAGGTACGAGCGGCGGCATTGATCAGGTATCCTTGCGACAGGGCGTGTGGGGCTGTCCTGCGAAAGCTACGCACGGAATGTGATACTGACCAGACAAGGCCGCCCGTCCTAGGGCGCGGCGACTGCGTTCAATGCATTGGTGAAATCGTTGGTCAGCAAGCTGATCGGTTCGCAGCCGACGGACACGCGAAAGAACCCTTCGGTGATGCCCAGTGCCGCACGCCCCTCTGCCGTCAGGCCCCTGTGGCTGGAGGACGCCGGATGCGACAGCGTGGTACCCACATCCCCAAGCGTCGGCGCAAACGCAACCTGCGGCGCCGCGCGCGTCAAAGCATTGGCCTGATCGCGCCCGCCATGCAGACGGAAGCTGAGCATGTTGCCGAATTGTCCATTCAACAGCGCCCCCGCCCGGTTGTGATCGGGGTGGTCGGGCCGACCGGGGTACAGCACCGCCTCGACTGCCGGATGCGCGGCGACGACCTCGGCCAGGGCGGCGGCATTGGCCTGCGCCCGTTCAAACCGCATGTCGAAAGTATAGAGCCCCCGCTCCGCCATCCAGCAGTCCCAGGGGCTGGGCGTAAGGCCCAGCGTGACGATGGTGTCGTAGATCGCCTTGCGATGCGTCGCGTCGCGCGTCAGCACATAGCCAAGCGTGACATCGCTATGGCCAGCCAGCAGCTTGGTCACCGAATGGATGACCACATCCGCGCCACGCGCGTAGGCCGGAAAGCCGTAGGGCGTCGTAAAGGTGTTGTCGACGACCAGGATCAACCCGTGTTCCTGCGCCAGCCGTTCGATCCCTTCCATGTCGGCCACGCGCAGCGTGGGGTTCGAAACGACCTCCACCAGGATCATCTTTGTAGCGGGGGTGATTGCGGCCTTCATCGCCGCAACATCGGTCGGGTCCGCCAGGGTCGAGGTGATGCCCCATCGCGGCAGATCCTGCGTCATCATACGCAAGCTGCGGCCATACAACTGATTGCCGCCCACGATGTGATCGCCCTGCCCCAACAGCCCCAGGATCACACCGGTCACAGCAGACATGCCGGACCCGGTGACAATACCACCTTCGCCGCCTTCAAGCCGGTCGATCATGCCTGCCAGGACATCTGCGTTGGGGTGTCCTTCGCGGCCATAGGTATAACCGCGCGTCTTGCCGTCATATTGCGCGTCCAACGCGTCAGGGTCGGGCGACGCGTAGACGACCGAAGGCTGCAAGGGCGTGACGACCGCGCGGCTGACGCTGTCGGGAAAAACCGTGCGACGCACGAGGTTTGGGCGCTCTGACATGAACGTCACCTTTCAGGGTATTGATTTAACGGTGTTACCCGCGAATGGCACCATCGGCGGTGACGAGGTATTTGAAGCTGCAAAGCTGCTCTGCTCCGACGGGTCCACGGGCATGCATCTTGCCTGTCGCGATACCGATCTCGGCCCCCATCCCGAACTCTCCACCGTCGGCAAACTGGGTCGAGGCATTGTGCATCAGGATCGCGCTGTCGAGCCGGTTGAAGAACCGCTCCACCGGGGCGGCATCCTCGGACAGAATGCAGTCCGTGTGGTTCGAGCCGAAGCGCCGGATATGCGCGATTGCTTCGTCAACGTTATCAACAACTTTTGCTGCGATCTTCATGTCGAGGAATTCATGCCCCCAATCCTCATCGCTCGCCTCTTCGGTGCCGCGCAGCCCCGGTCCGGCATGCACATCGACACCGGCTTGCATCAACATGTCCAACAGATCCTGCCCCAAACCGGAGACGAGATCGCGGTGAATCAGCAGGCATTCGGCCGATCCGCAGATGCCCGTGCGGCGCGTCTTGGCGTTCAGCACGACCTTGCGCGCCATCTCGGGATCGGCGGACACGTCGACATAGATGTGCACGATCCCTTCCAGGTGCGCGAAAACGGGCACGCGGGCCTCGCGCTGGACCAGACCGACCAACCCCTTGCCGCCGCGCGGCACGATCACGTCGATGTGGTCGGTCGCGGTCAACATGGCGGCCACCGCGGCGCGGTCACGGGTGGGGACCAACTGTATCGCCGCCTCGGGCAGGGCCGCTGCGCGCAGCCCCTCGACCATGGCGCGATGAATGACCTGCGACGAATGGAACGACTCCGACCCGCCGCGCAGGATCACCGCGTTCCCGGCCTTCAGGCACAGCGCACCTGCATCGGCGGTCACATTCGGACGGCTTTCATAGATCACGCCGACCACGCCAAGCGGCGTGCGTACCCGGCGGATATGCAAGCCGTTCGGCTCGTCCCATTCTGCCAGGACCTGCCCCACGGGATCGTCCTGCTGCGCGATCGAACGCAGGCTGTCGACGATGCCCTGGATACGGCTCTCGTCCAGGGCCAGCCGGTCCATCATGGCATCTGACAGACCCTTGTCACGACCATAGTCGAGGTCGCGCGCGTTGGCCTCCAGAACCTCTGCGCGCAGGCCCCAAAGGGCATCGGCAGCCGCATTCAGGGCCTGGCGTTTCTGCGCCGGACGGGCCGAAGCGAGGTCGGCGGCAGCAGCACGGGCATCCGCGCCGATTTTCGCCATCAGGGCGGGAATGTCGTCGCTCAGGTCTTTCATCAGATCACCATATCATCCCTGTGGATCAGTGCGGCGCGGCCGGGATAGCCCAGCGTCGCCTCGATATCGCCGGAGCGCAAGCCCTTGATCTGCCGCGCTTCGTCCCCGGTGTAGCGGATCAGGCCCTGCCCCATCGCGCGCCCGTCGGGGCCCTCGATCGTGACCGGCTCGCCCCGGCCAAAGCTGCCGCCGACAAAGGTAACCCCCGCAGGCAGCAAGGATTTCCCCGCCATCAACGCGCGCGCCGCCCCGTCATCGACCGCAATCGTCCCGCGCGGTTTCATCGACCCGATCCAGCGTTTGCGCGCCACCTGAGGGTCGTCCTTGGGCAGGAACCAGGTCGCGCGCGCGCCCTCAGCCAAGGCCGTCAACGCCCGGTCACCGCCCAGGGTGATCGCCAGCGCGCACCCGGCTTCGGTGGCGATGCGCGCGGCCATGATCTTGGTGATCATGCCGCCCTTGGACAGGCCCGACACTCCTTCGCCCGCCATGGCGGCAATATCAGGCGTGATTTCCGACACGACCGGCAGGTGTTCCGCCGCCGGGTCCAGATTGGGGTTTGCGGTATACAGGCCATCGACATCCGACAGCAATACGCAGACATCCGCCCCTGCCATCGCCGCCACCTGCGCGGCCAACCGGTCGTTGTCGCCAAAGCGGATCTCATCGGTGGCGATGGTGTCGTTTTCGTTCACGATGGGCACGACACCCAAGGCCAACAACGTCTCAAAGGTCGCGCGCATGTTTAGATACCGCCGCCGGTCCGAGCTGTCGTCCAGCGTCAACAGGACCTGAGCAGAGGTCACGCCCAGCGGATCCAGAACCTCCGCATAGGCCCCGGCCAGACGGATCTGACCGACCGCCGCCGCGGCCTGCGATTGTTCCAGCGACAGCGGCGGCGTCAGGGACAGGACATTGCGGCCAAGCGCGATGGAGCCGGAGGAGACAAGGATCACATCCGTCCCCCGTGCCCGCAGCGCAGCCACGTCCGATGCCAACCCGCGCAGCCAGTCGGCGCGCACCGAACCAGTGGCCGTATCGACCAACAGGGCCGATCCGATCTTGACGACGACGCGGCGGGCGGCAGAGAGGGTTAAAGCGGTGTCCACGGCGCATCGGACGGGGCTGTTTCGGCCGCGACCGCCTCCCGTTTGATGAGCTTGCGCAGCGCGCGGAGCACGTCTGTCACGCCGTCGCCGGACACGCCGGACATGGTCATGACATCGGTGCCGGCGGCTTCGGCAAGGGCTGCGCGACGGGCTTCGACCTCGTCTTCGGGGACGGCGTCGATCTTGTTGAGAACCGTGAGGCGCGGCTTGCTGGTCAGCCCCTCACCATACATCTCCAACTCGGTGATGATGGTTTGGTAATCCTCGACAACGTGATCCGATGTGCCGTCGACCAGATGCAGCAACGCGCCGGACCGTTCGACGTGCCCCAGGAACCGGTCGCCAATGCCCCGCCCCTCGTGCGCGCCCTCGATCAGGCCGGGAATATCGGCCACCACGAATTCCACCCCGTCCACGGCGACAACGCCCAGATTGGGGACAAGCGTGGTAAACGGGTAATCGGCGATCTTGGGGCGTGCGTTGGACGTCGCGGCCAGAAAGGTCGACTTGCCCGCATTGGGCAGGCCGAGCAGGCCCACATCCGCGATCAGTTTCAGCCGTAGCCAGATCGTCCGTTCGACCCCCGGCTGGCCAGGGTTGGCGCGGCGCGGGGCCTGGTTGGTGGCGGATTTGAAATGCTGGTTGCCAAAACCGCCGTTGCCGCCCTTGGCCAGCACGATGCGCTGTCCCAGCTCGGTCATGTCGGCGATGACGGTTTCCTGATCCTCGTCCAGGATTTCGGTGCCCACGGGCACGCGCAGCAGAATATCTTCGCCATCCTTGCCGGTGCGTTGACGGCCCATGCCGCCCTGCCCCGACTTGGCAAAGAAATGCTGTTGATAACGGAAATCGATAAGGGTGTTCAGACCCTCGACCGTTTCGATGATAACATCGCCACCGCGTCCGCCGTTGCCGCCGTCGGGGCCACCAAATTCGATATACTTCTCGCGGCGGAACGACACCGCGCCCCCACCTCCGCCGCCGGAGCGGATGTATACCTTGGCAAGATCCAGAAACTTCATGTGGTGCCCTTACGCCCCGCGTGCGTCAGCCTCAAGTCATCTGACGGATATAGGTCCATTGGGGCACGATTGCCCCACGCGCCACCGAGAAAGCTTCGGCGTCACCGATATAATCGAACCCCGCGTTGGTCAGAACGCGGGCGGATGGCGGATTGTCCTGAAACACCTTGCCGAACACCTGGGCATTGCCAAGTGGGTTCGCCTGCATGAGACCTGTGACGGCTTCGCTGCCCAGGCCCTTGCCCCAAACGGACGGCGCGACCCAATAGCCGATTTCAGCCTGATTGCGGTCCATCGGATGCAATGAAATCAAACCGACCAGTTCCCCCAAGGCGATGTCGACCGCGTCCATCACCCAGACGATTTCCCCATCCGGGTCCGACATGCAGCGCGTCACAAAGGCATCGGTGGCACCGGGGGGCAAGGGATGCGGAATCGTGGTGGTCATGCGCGATACGCGCAGGTCGCCGGCGTAATGGTCGATCAGACCCATGTCGGATCGGCGCACCGGTCGCAGGGTCAGGCGCGACGTCTTAACCACGGCCTGGTCGGCGGTGGCGACAGCATCCAGACGAACGGGAGCTTTCTGTGGGGTCATGTCGTTCCTCCTCCGAACAGCACGAACAGGACGCTGGCCACGGTAAGCGCGGCCAAGGTCCACATCAGGTAACGTTCTGCGGCGGTGCCGCGAATGTGACGGGCCATGAGGCTGCCGCCCCAGGTCCAAAGCGGGTGCATCAACAGCTGGCACCCCAGCAGCACCGCCGCGATGGTCGCCGTCGCCTCCAACGACGGCGTCCCCGGGGCCACGAAGGCGGTGAAACCGCCGGTGATCATGGCCCAGGCCTTGGGGTTGAGCGGATGCACGATCAGGCCCGCGGCAAACCCGGGTGCCCGCGCGTCCTGACCTTCGCCCAGGCGCATGTTGGCCACCTTCCAGGCAAGCCAGATGATATAGGCCGCCGACACCCATTTCAGGGCTTCGAAGATCAACGGCGCACGGGCGGCCATTTCCATCAGGCCGAAGCCGACGGGCCAGATGATCAACTGCTTGCCAAGTGCCACACCTGCCACGAACGGCAGCGCCGCGCGCAAGCCGAAGCGCGCGCCCGTGGCCATGAGCGCCAGGTTCGCGGGACCAGGCGTGCCAACCTGGGACGCCGCAAAGATCGCAAAGGAGGCGACGGCCACGCTCATGCTCTTGCCCACCGGCCGAGGCAGAACGCAGGCCGCATCAGGGCGGGCAATCGAGACTGCGTGGCATACATGGCGTGGGTCCTTTGCGGGCCCGGAAAGGACAAAGGGGACCGGCTCTCGCCGATCCCCTGAATGCTTGAAACCTTGAGGTTCGGCTTACTCGGCGGCCTCCGCCACCGGGAGAACCGAAATATAGGTGCGGCCCTTGAAGCCCTTGCGGAACGTCACGGCGCCTTCGGTGGTCGCAAAGATCGTGTGGTCCTTGCCTTGACCCACGCCTTCACCCGGCCACCACTTGTTGCCGCGCTGACGCACGATGATGTTGCCCGCGATCGCGGCCTGACCACCATAGAGTTTCACGCCCAGGCGGCGACCAGCAGAGTCGCGGCCGTTACGGGAGGAGCCACCGGCTTTTTTGTGTGCCATTGATCTTTACTCCTGTTCTGCGGCGAAGGTCTTCGCCTGGTCGATCCAACCGTCGCGCTCAATGCGACCTTTGAACGACAGCTTGTCATCCATATAGGCGATTTCGTCTGATCCCCAAGCGGCGATCTGGTCGAAGTGGAACACGCCATTCTCGTGCAGCAGGCCTTCCAGCTTGGGACCAACGCCGGAGATCTTCTTCAGATCGTCGGCACCACCCTCGCGGGCTTCCTTCAGCAGGTTCGCAGGCTTGGTGCCCGACAGCTCGGCCACTGGGGCTTCGTTGTCGGCAACCTTGGCAGCCGGAGCGGCCTTCTTGGCGGGCTTCGCAGCCTTCTTGGCGGGCGCTGCCGCCTCAACCGCGGCAGCGGAGACAGAGCCGGAACCGATAGCGGCCTTCACGCCGGTCGCATCCGCGCCGGAGGCCAGGATCTCGGTCACGCGCACCAGCGTCAGCTTCTGCCGGTGGCCCTTCGTCCGCTTGGACGAGTGCTTGCGGCGGCGCTTGACGAAGTGGATCAGCTTTTCGCCCTTGATCTGGTCGATCACGTCGGCCTGAACGGCGGCGCCGTCCACGGTCGGCGCGCCAACGGTGACCGTGTCACCGCCCAGCATCAGCACTTCGTTGAACTGGATCTTCTCACCGGCTTCGCAAGCCAGCTTTTCGACACGCAGCACGTCACCTTCAGTGACCCGGTACTGCTTGCCTCCGGTCTTCAGAACGGCAAACATTCCGCTCTCCTTGATCTGTCGCGCCCTGTGGTCCCCTTTCGGGTGTTCGCGCGGCCCCCACTTGGGAAGGCACCGCACCTCGGACAGCGTGCCCTCTGGGGGCAAAGTTACGTCGCATCAAGCGACTCAAAATAGGAACGGGCCGCAAGTTCCCTTACGGCCCGGCGTCCCTATCTCAGGGCGACCCGATCATGTCAAGCAGCTCAGGTATCGGTTTGCAGAATGAACTCCGCCGCCGCCCGACCCAGATCGTACGAAGTCACTTCGAACACGCGCCCGAACCCGTCGAACATCGCCGCGTTATAGCGTCGTCCGGCATCGGTGCGCGAAAAGCTGACATAGTCTTGCAGCTCTCCGTCGCTCAGCGGCGCATAGGCGATCATCAAATAGGCGTCGAGCCAGTCTTCGGTCGCCGAGCGGATCTCGCTCTCCTGCTCCCGGACCATAGCCAGCATCTCCATCTCGCCCAACCGTTTTACCATGGCGCCGCCATCCGACAGCCCACGATAAAAGGCAAAATTGGCGTTCATCCCCGCCGACACATTGGTCGTCACCAGGTCCAGGGCGTCTTTCAGATCCGCAATCAGCGCGGCGCGCGGGGTCATCGCCTCGATCAACACGGCAGAGGCGCTCTTGGCCTGCATCTCGATCTCACTGTCGAGCATGGCACGCCGGGCCGAAAGCTCCCCTTCGATCACGGATCGCCCCAGATGGCTGGAAAAGAAGCGTTGCGCCGCAGCGGCGTCGCCGGGACGCAGCATTTCCTCCAGGCTGGCGCGGATCAGCGGCGTCAGGCGGTCCGGAGACTGAATGCGACCGACAACCGCGCCCCAGCGATCACCGCCCCGGCCCGGAAACATCGCCGGCTCCAACGAGCGGCCATGGCGCGCGCCCTCGGTGGCGACCACCTGCATCAAGGCGGGCACGCCCGTCACCTCCAACAGGTCGGTCAGTTCGTAGCCGGCCATCGGGGCCGCCGTCGCCGTCTCGGCCCGCGCCCCGTCCCAACCAAACACCGACACCAGGCAGACCGCAGCGGTCATCAGCATAAACGGTTTCATCGACTGCTCCTCGGTTCGTTCCGGAATCGGACCACAGGCAAACAGCCTTGCAAAGGGTCGCATCAGAAATTGTGGCGAAGTGATGATTTCCCGTCTCATCCACTTGCACGCCTCCGGCAACCTGCCTAAAGACGCGCCACCACTGGTGCGGAGAGGTGCCGGAGTGGTCGAACGGGACGGTTTCGAAAACCGTTGTGGATGCAAGTCTACCCAGGGTTCGAATCCCTGTCTCTCCGCCATCCCCCCAGATACCGACCCACTGCATCCATCGACACAGGTGGGCCGTGGCCGTGGTCAATTGCCGGGACGGCGTGCGGAGCTGCGCAGGATCAGCGGTCCTTCGATCTGGATGCGTTGCGCCGGTCGGGTTGGGTCCTTGATCTGGTGCAACAACGTCTCGACCGTGGCCTCGACCATCCGGTTGAGCGGTTGGCGCAGGGTCGTGAGGTCGTAGGCCCGCCAGGCCGCTTGCGGCACGTCATCGTAGCCGACCACCGAAACGTCACCCGGAACCGATAGTCCCATTTCGTGCCGCAGGGTGTCGAGCACCGCCAAGGCCATGTGGTCGTTGCCCACGAAAATCGCATCCGGCACCCGGTGGGCGGCCATCAGATCGCGCGCCGCCTGCGCCGCGACGCTGCGGTCATACATGCCGTCAATGATTGCGACCGGTGTCATCCCCGCCGTGGCCATCGCCTCTTCAAAGCCAGAGCGGCGGTCGCGCCCGGTAGAGGATCCCTGCCACCCCGCGATATGGGCGATATGGCGGTGGTTTCCGGCCAGCAGGAACTCGGTCACCCGGCGCGCGCCATCGACGTTCGCGGACGTGACAGAGGACAGGCCGACCCCTTCCTGCCCCCGGTTGAACATCACCACGGGGATGCCGGCCGCGGTACACCGCGCAGTCAAGGCACCCGTCATGTCGACCGATGCAGTTATGATGCCATCGACGCTGTAGTCCGTCAGTTCCTGAACGACGGTTTCGATCGCTTTGGGATTGTTTTCGGCCATGAAGACCAGGATGTGATAGCCCTGCGCCTGCAACTGCATCGACAGACGTTCCAAGGCCGCAGGGTAAAACTGATTGTCGAGGTAGGCCACGACCAGGCCGATGATCTTGCTTTGCCCCGTGACCATGGCCCGTGCCAGCGGATTGAGGCGATAGCCAAGTTCGGACGCGGCGCGGCGGACCTTGTCTGCGGTGGCCGCGCTGGCCGAGGCCCCCGAAAATACACGGCTGACCGCCGATTGGCTGACCCCCGCGCGGCGCGCAACGTCCAGGGATGTGACCCGTCCGGTCACCGCATCGGCAGGGGCGAGCGGCCCCTGCCCTGTGTCGGTGTTTCTGTCACTCGGCCGCCGCGCCATAGGGCACGTTCTGCCCGCCATAGCGCCGCACCCGCAGGTTGCACTGCTCGGCGTGGCCCACGAACCCCTCCAGCATGCACAGCCGCGACCCGTAGGCCCCGATCTCGGCGGCAGCCGCGTCGGACGTCACCTTCTGATAGCTGTGGGTCTTGAGGAACTTGCCGACCCAGAGGCCGCCAGTATAGCGCCCTGCCTTCTTGGTGGGCAGGGTGTGGTTGGTGCCGATCACCTTGTCACCATTGGCGACGTTGGTGCGCGGCCCCAGGAACAACGCGCCATAGCTGTGCATATTCTCCAGGAACCAATCGTCGCGGTCGGTCATGACCTGCACATGTTCAGAAGCGATATCATTCGCGACGTCAAGCATCTCCTCATAGGTTTCGCACAGGATCACCTCGCCGTAGTCCCGCCAGGACGCCGAGGCGGTGTCGGCGGTCGGCAGGATCGTCAGGATGCGGTCGATTTCGACCAGCGTTTCCTCGGCCAGCTTGCGCGAGTTGGTCAGCAGGACAGCGGGCGAGTTGTAACCATGTTCGGCCTGCCCCAGCAGGTCGGTCGCGCACATCTCGGCGTCGACCGTGTCGTCGGCGATGACCATCGTTTCGGTCGGGCCCGCAAACAGATCGATCCCGACGCGCCCGTAAAGCTGCCGTTTGGCTTCGGCAACAAAGGCGTTGCCGGGGCCAACCAACAGATCGACAGGCGCCATCGTCTCGGTGCCGATGGCCATGGCACCGACGGCCTGAATGCCGCCCAGCACATAGATCTCGTGCGCCCCGCCCAGATGCATGGCGGCGATCACGGCGGGGTTCGGCTTGCCCTTGAACGGCGGCGTGCAGGCGATGATGCGCGGCACCCCCGCGACCGAGGCCGTGGCCACGGACATATGAGCCGAGGCAACCATCGGAAACTTGCCGCCCGGCACATAGCAGCCGACCGATTGCACGGGGATGTTCTTGTGCCCCAGAATGACGCCCGGCATCGTTTCCACCTCGATGTCGAGCATGGAGTCGCGTTGCGCCTGGGCAAAGTTGCGGACCTGCTGCTGGGCGAACTTGATGTCCTCCAGGTCGCGGGGCGCGACTTCTGCGATCAGGGCGTCGATCTGGTCCTGGGTCAGGCGGAAGGCGTCGGGCGTATAGCCGTCGAATTTCTCCGACAGGTCGCGCACCGCCAGGTCCCCGCGCGCCTCGATATCGGCCAGGGTGCCTTCGACGATGGCGCGAACCTTGGCGTCGTCCTCGGCCCGCTCGGTGTCCGGGCGGCTTGTCTTGAGGTATTCGATGGTCATCGGGGTCTCACTCGGGTTTTGCAGGTTGCGCGTCGCCGCGGTCATAGGTTTCCCAACCATGGCCCTCGAACACGTCGCGGCCCAGTTGCATCATGACACTTGCGAAATCGACAGACACCGGGTTGTCGGCGATGCGCCCGTCCTCGACGCGCCAGAAATCCATGTATGGAATTTTCACGCGCTTTCCGGTCGCCGGAATGCCCATGAATTCGCCGCTATGGGTGGCTTCGATATGGCCAAAACAGGCGGCCCATTCGCCGTCCGCCATGAAGTGTTCGGTCTTGTAGTCCCGCTCGGTAAAGGCGGCGCGGATCGGGAATTGCCAGTTGCGCTGAAACTCCTCGACACCTTTCTTGAGGCCGCAGCCCTGATTTCCACGCCAGACGAAGTCTTCGTGGAAATACTTCGTCATGTCCATTTCGTTGCGGGCCAGCCCCTCTTCCATCCGTTTGACGGCGGCGAGGCTTTCGGCAGTTTGGGTCGCGTGATCGGTCATCGGTAACTCTCAGACTTGGGCATCGGGGGTCCAGCCACGACCATCCAGACGCTCGCCCGAGGCGGCATCGAACAGGTGGCAGATTGCGGGCGGAATGCTGAACGCCGCCGGAGATCCGATCTCCGCGCGGAAATCCTTGGGCGCCTTGACGGAGGCAAGTCCGCCGCCCGCCTTGACGGTGATCATCGTCGCGTCGCCCAACAGCTCCAGCGAATAGATCGGCGCGGCGATCTGGCCATCCGCCGGGGCCAAGGCAGCATCCTCTGCGCGGTAGCCCAGCACCACCTTGCCGTCCTTGTGGGCCGGCAGGCCAGTCACGCGCACGTTCTTGCCCTCGAACACGCCGTCTTTCAGCGTGCCGTCCAGCAGGTTCATCGCGGGGCTGCCGATGAAGCTGGCCACAAAGGTGTTCGACGGGGTGTCATAGATGTCCGTCGGCGTACCGACCTGCTGCACCACGCCCTTGTTCATCACGACCACACGGTCGGCCAGGGTCATCGCCTCGATCTGGTCGTGGGTCACGTAGATCGTCGTCACCTGCAATTCATGGCTGAGGTTCTTGATCTGTGCCCGCGTGGATACGCGCAGCTTGGCGTCCAGGTTCGACAGCGGCTCGTCCATCAGAAAGACGTTGGGTTGACGGACAATCGCACGGGCCAGGGCCACGCGCTGCCGTTGACCGCCGGACAACTCGGCGGGGCGGCGGTGCAGAAAATCGTCAAGCTCCACCATAGCCGAGGCGCGGCGCACCCGCGCGTCGTGTTCCGCCTGCGGGATCTTGCGAACCTTCAGCGGGAAGCGGATGTTTTCGTAGACATCGAGGTTGGGGTAAAGCGCGTAGCTCTGGAACACCATGGCCACGTCGCGATCCTTGGGATCCAGGTCGTTGACCCGCTGTCCGTCGATCAGGATGTCCCCACCGGACGCTTCCTCCAGACCGGCGATCATCCGCATCGTGGTCGTCTTGCCGCAGCCCGACGGCCCAAGCAAAACAAGGAATTCACGGTCAGGAATGGTAAGGTCGAAATTGTCGACGCCCACAAAATTTCCCCAGACCTTCGAGATGTTTCTCAGCTGGACTTCAGCCATGGCGCGACTCTCTTTTTTGCATTCGAATGCAAAATAACTAGGCTCGTTTCTGTTTACTTGGCAAGAAATCTTTGTCCCAGCGGCTTCGATGGTGAAAATTCTTGCAATCGTATGCGACGGCGGGTCACCTTTGACGAATAACAACGCGGTCGCTCGATTCGGGTGGCCGATATCCTTAGGACAGGCGCGGGCATTCCGCGTCTCCGACACGGAGGTCACGACTATGAACCACAAGACAACAATCGCGGTCGCAGGCGCGCTGGCCCTGGCCGGCGGCGCGGCACAGGCCTGCGAAATCGGCGCTGACGTTTCTATTCTCGGGAACGATTTCGGGCCCATCCACGCAATCGTCGACCGCGCCAGCGCCTGCACAGGCGCCGAAGTCGAGGCCAACCTCACGACCGAGCACCGCGACATCCAGGTCGCCGCGCTGACGGCCAGCCCGGCGCAATATTCCGTGGCCATCGTCGCAAACAGCTCCATCGTGCCACTGCTCAACGACGATCTGATCCGCCCGCTAGATGATTTGGTCGCCAAGCACGGTCAGTCCATCGGCAAGGGCCAGCTGATCACCGTCGGCGGCAAGGTCATGGCCGTGGCGTTCATGGCAAACGCCCAGCACCTGTTCTACCGCGCCGACATCCTGGAAGCGGCTGGCGTCGAGGTTCCAACGACCTACGAAGACGTCGTCGCGGCGGCCAAGGCCATCGAAGACGCGGGCATCATGGAAGATCCCTTTGCCTTGAACACCGCCACCGGTTGGAACCTGGGCGAAGAGTTCGTGAACATGTACCTGGGACACGGCGGCACCTTCTTCGAGCCCGGCTCGGCCGCGGTCTCGATCAACAACGAACAGGGCGTCGCGACGCTGGAGATGCTCAAGGCGCTGACCGAGTATTCCAAGCCCGACTTCCTGACCTTCGATTCCAACGCGACGACCGCGCTTTGGGAATCGGGCAGCCTGGCGCTGGCGACGATGTGGGGGTCGCGCGGCGCGCCGATCCTCGACGACGAAGGCTCCACCGAGGCGATCGTGGCGAGCACCGTTCTGGCCGCCGCCCCCAGCGTTGGCGGCAACGATACACCGGCCACCACCCTGTGGTGGGACGGCTGGACCATCGCCAAGAACCTGTCGGACGAAGCCGCAGAAGCAGCCTTCATCGCGATGACCCATGGTATCGATCCGGCCATCCTGGAAGAAAACAACGACCTCGCTGTCTGGCTACTGGATGGCTATCGGCCCGCCCCCGCAGCCGCCGGCGTCTCTGCCAGCGCCCAGGCCGGTGCCAAGCCCTATCCGATGGTTCCCTACATGGGCCTGCTGCACACCGCTGCCGGCAACGAGCTGTCGCAGTTCCTGCAAGGCCAGGAATCGGCTGAACAGGCGCTTGCCGATATTGAAGCTGCCTATACGACGGCAGCCAAGGAACAGGGCTTCCTGAACTGATCCGATCAATCCGCAGCCGCCCCGGAAACGGGGCGGCTTCTTTCTTCGCAGGCTAACCCGGAGAGCCGCGACATGCCTCACAGAACATTCATTTGGTTCATTCTTCCGTCCCTGTTGGCCATGCTGCTGTTCATCGCGGCACCGCTGGTCTCTGTGGTGATCCAGTCCCTTCATATCGAACACGAACAGGTCGTGATCACCGTCGAGAACTGCGGCCCCTTTGGCTGCACCGAAGAGACGATGGTGGACAACGAAGCGACCGCCGCGCTGCGCGCCGAGGCCCCGCTGGGCCGGTTCAACGGGCTGAGTACGTATTTCGACCGGGGCCACCTTGCCACGCAGGAATTCGCAGCCGCCTGGGCCGAGGCAGACGGCATCGCCGATTTCACCAACCGCTTGATGAACCTGCCGTTCTATCGCGCCCTGGGTTTCACGCTGGCCTATACCTTCATCGTCACGCCGCTGACGATCATCCTGGGTCTGGCCATCGCGTTGGGCGTCAACGGCCTGCCGCGACTGTTGCGGGGACCGACGATCTTTTTCTCGTTGTTGCCGATGATCGTGACGCCGCTGATCGGGTCGCTGATCCTGTTCTGGATGATCGACGCCGAAGGCGTGATCGGCGCGACGCTGCAAAACCTCACGGGGGATCCGAACCTGTCGCTAAAAGGCTCGCCCGCACTGACATGGGTGACCTTGATGGTCTACGGCACCTGGAGCTCTGCGCCCTTTGCCTTCATCGTCTATTACGCGGGCCTGCAGACAGTCCCAGGCGAAACCCTGGAGGCCGCGATGATCGACGGGGCCAGCCGTTGGGAACGCATCCGCTACGTGGTCATCCCGCACCTGGCCCCGCTGACCGTCTTCATCATGCTGATCCAGTTCATGGACAACTTCCGCGTGCTGGAGCCGATCATCGGCTTCTCCGCCGAAGCGAATGCAAGTTCGCTCAGCTACAATATCTTCAGCGACCTGCGTGGCGACACGGCACGCTTCAACTCTGCCGCCGCAACCTCGGTGCTGACGGTGCTCGGCGTGGCGGTCCTGCTAACCCCGGTGCTGATCCGCACCTGGCGTGACTTCAACCGGAAAAGGGTCTGAGCCATGAGCGACGCCGCAAACAAGCGTTCCCCCGCCGTCATCTGGGCCTCG
Organism: Jannaschia sp. M317; assembly: GCF_025141175.1. Classification (NCBI taxonomy): domain Bacteria; kingdom Pseudomonadati; phylum Pseudomonadota; class Alphaproteobacteria; order Rhodobacterales; family Roseobacteraceae; genus Jannaschia; species Jannaschia sp. M317. Next base: position 2,596,872 of record NZ_CP081155.1, read on the forward strand.
ACCGCCTTCGTCCTCGTCTGGCTGCTAATCGCCGCCTTCCCGTTCTTCTGGACGGTCTGGGGCTCCTTCAAGGTAGAGGCGGACTTCTTCTCCAAGGCCGACTGGACCAACGCCTTGTCCGGAACCCGCACAATCGCGGAAACCGGCTCTGCCTTTACGCTCCGGGGCTATGAAGGGGCCTGGATCGAAGAGGAGTTCTGGCGCGCGACATTGAACACCTTCATCGTCGTGGTCTTTACCGTCATCATTTCGCTGACGCTGGGCACGTTGGGTGGCTATGCGCTGGCGCGTTCCGGCTATCGCTATGCGTTCTGGCTGCTGATGCTGGCGCTGGTTTTCCGGGCGATGCCGCACATCACGCTGGTGTCCGGCTATCTGCTGCCGTTTTTCGAATGGAATCTCTGGGGGCATTTGCCTACGACGATCATCGTGCTCGTCGCAATCAACCAACCCTTCACGCTCTGGATGCTGCACTCCTTCTTCCTCAACATTCCCAAGGATCTGGACGAAAGCGCGATGGTCGACGGCTGTACCCGGTTTCAGGCATTCCGCCATGTGATCGTGCCGGTCATGTGGCCGGGTGTGATCACCACGGGCCTGTTCAGCTTTTTGCTGGCCTACAACGATTTCACGGTCACCGCCCTGCTGCTCAATCAGGAAAACCAGACCATGGTGCCCAAGATCGCCTCGTTCCTCGGGTCCGTGTTTGAAGCCGGGAACGTGATGTTCGCAGTGGCCGCGGTCGTTTCGGCGACGGTGCCGCTGTTCATCCTGATCCTGTTCTTCCAGCGTCAAATCGTCAGCGGCCTGACCGCCGGTGCCGTCAAAGGATAAAATCAAGACATGACTTTCCAGGCCGAAAAGGCGCTGGTTTCGGAACATTACGCGGCCCTTGCGAAAGCAGGGGCCGCAGATGTTGCGGCGACCCTCGCCAAAAGAACATCAGACGACTGGCTATGGCGTGGCGTGCATCCGTTCCACGAACAAACGGGCGCGGCGGATGTAGCCGCAACCTTCTGGACCCCGTTTCTGACCGCGATGTCGCGGGTACAGCGGCGCCAGGACATCTTTATCGCCGGGCACAACGGCCTGGACGCGGCCCATGGCACCTGGGTCATTTCGATGGGCCATCTCATGGCGCTGTTCGACAAGCCGTTTCTGGGTATCCCCCCCACACGCAAGATCGCCATGCTGCGCTATGCGGAATTCAACCGCGTCGCTGACGGCAAGATCGTTGAAACCGCGTTCTTCTGCGATCTGATCCATCTCATGCACCAGGCGGGGCTGAACCCCCTGCCCCCGCAGACCGGGGCCCATCTGGTGCAGCCGGGTCCGGCGACCCATGACGGGCTGCTGTTCGGTGACAGCGACCCGGCCGAAGGTGCCAAGACGCTGGACCTGATCGAGCGGATGATCCGCGACATCGGCCGCAACTCCAACACCGGCGAGGGCAGCACACCCTATGACGCCACCCCCCAGGATGAGCTGTCACGCTGTTGGCATGACGACATGCTGTGGTGGGGGCCCGACGGGATCGGCGCGACCTACACCATCGACCGTTACATAGAGCAACACCAAAGACCGTTCCGGACACATCTGAGCAACCGGACCTTCAACGGACATGTCTGCCGCCTGGGCGAGGGCAACTTCGGCGGCTTTTTCGGCTGGCCCAACCTCACGATGACCCCGGTGGGGGGCTACATGGGGTTACCAGCCGGTCCCCCCGCCGACATGCGCGTCGTCGACATGTATCGGCGCGACGGCGACAAGCTGGCCGAGAACTGGATCTTCATCGACATGCTGCATTTTCTGAACATGCAGGGGCTGGATGTTCTGGGACGGATGGCGGCGCTGGCGGTGCGCTAGACCGCGACGCTGTGGCGACCGGCCTGGGTGACGTAGCCGTCGAACTCGGCGGCGATCATCCGGGCCAGGTGCTCCGCCTCGGGCAGGATGGCGACCCTGTTCCCGCGGCGCACCATTGCCCCCGGCCAGGCGGCCATGGCGCGGTCGATCAACTGACGGATCATTGCCGGGTCCGAGCTGTCGTCGGCGTCCAGAGCGAAATCGCACAGCAACCTTTCGATCGCGGCCCCCCGCACCCGGTCATCCGACGTCAGGGTATGACCGCGCACGACCGACAGCCGCCCCGCCTGAACCCGTGCCTTCCAGTCGGCGGTCCGGGCGGCATTCTGGGCAAACCCGTGGGGCAGCATGGAAATCGCCGATGCACCCAGCCCGACCAGGTATCCGGCATCATCGGTCGTATAGCCCTGAAAATTGCGCCGCAGCCGTCCGTCACGTGCTGCGGTGGCCAACGGATCATCCGGGCGAGCGAAATGGTCGATGCCGATCCGTTCGAACCCGGCCTGGACCAGCCGCGCCCTCGCCAGGTCGAACATGGCCAGGCGGCCCTCGCCATCGGGCAAGGCATCGGCCTTGATCATGACCTGTCGTTTGGACGCCCAGGGAACGTGGGCATAGCCGAACAACGCGATGCGGTCCGGGTCCAGTGTCTCGGCCAGGTCCAGCGTGTCGCGCAGTGTCGCCTCGGTCTGATGCGGCAATCCGTAAAGCAGATCGAGATTGATCCCCGTGATGCCCCGCGCCCGCAGACCGTCGATGGCCGCCTTGGTCTGAGCAAAGCTCTGGTGCCGCCCGATGGCGTCCTGAACCTGCGGCGCAAAATCCTGCACCCCCAGACTGGCACGGGTCACGCCCGCCTCGGCCAGGGCGTCCAGCCGGGCTTCGCCCAGTTCGGTCGGATCCACCTCGACGGATACTTCGGCACCGGGGCGCAGCGGGAACAAGTCGCGCAGCCCCGCGAACAGGCGCAACAGCAACGGCGCAGGCAGCAACGTCGGCGTGCCCCCGCCCAGATGCAGATGCGACAGACCGACGCCAGCAGGCAGGGCTGCGGCCACCGTCTCCGCCTCGCGCAGCAGGTCGTCGACATAGGGGGCCAACGGCGCGTCGGTGCGCGTGCCCTGGGTCCGGCAGGCACAGAACCAGCACAACCTGCGGCAGAACGGAATATGTGCGTAAAGGGATATGGCGGCCCCCGCAGGCACCGCGCCCAGCCAGCGCCCCGCAACCTCGGGTCCGACCGATCCGTCGAACTGCGTCGCGGGCGGGTAGCTGGTGTAGCGGGGCACGCGAGCGGTCAAGGCGCGGGCGGTCAGGGCCGGGTCGAACTGTGTCATGTGGACGGAATGCCGCGTTCGGGCGGATCGCGCCTTGATGCAGGTCAACACCGGTGCGAAACAAGGGTATGGTGAAACTTGATCCCTTTCTCGCCCTCGCCTCTGACGATTGTTCCAATTGTCCGATTCGCCACCGTGCCGTCTGCGCATCCTGCGAAGGGGAGGAATTGGAACGTCTCGCAAGGATGAAGTCCTACCGCAGCTGGAAAGCCGGTGAGACGATCGTCATGGAGGGCGACGCTCTGCCCTTTGTCGGCTCTATCGTGTCGGGCTGCGCCACGCTGACACGCTCGATGGAAGACGGGCGGATGCAGATGGTGGGTCTGCTCATGCCGTCGGATTTCGTGGGCCGCCCCGGGCGAACGACTGCCCCCTACGAAGTGGTGGCCGCCACGGACGTGACCCTGTGCCTGTTCCGGCGCAACAGCTTTGAGGACATGATGCAGGACACGCCGCATGTGTCGTCGCGCCTGCTGGAAATGTCGCTTGATGAACTGGACGCCGCGCGGGACTGGATGCTGGTTTTGGGCCGCAAGACAGCGCGCGAAAAGGTCGCGACCCTGCTGGCGATCGTGCTGCGCCGGGCCGCCACCAGCGGCCACCCGCTGCGCGCCGAACTGCCCCTGACCCGCGAAGCGATGGCCACCTATCTTGGCCTGACCATCGAAACCGTCAGCCGTCAGATCGGAGCCCTGAAACGCGACGGCATCATCCGGCTGGAAGGCAAACGCGGCGTTCTGTGTGACGATCTGGGCGCGCTGTTGACCGAAGCGGGCGACGACGAAGACGGGGCCGTCCTTGGCTAGGACCCAAGGGCCGCGCCCGCCCTGCTAACCGCGTCGCCGCATGGCAAGCGCGTCTTCGGTCGTCAGAACGTTGCCCGCATACCCGTAAGAGCCGCTGCGCACGTCATGGATCCTGACTGATGTGCCGCCTCTGATCGTCTCGCCGGCGACAGACCCAAAGGCATCGGTCACGCGGCGAATGATCTCGGCCTTTTCCGCGTCCGAGAAAACACCTTCGAGAACCTGGATATCAATGGACGGCATGGGCCACGCTCCTCTGGGGGTCCTGATACCTAGACACTATTTCGCCGCCCATCCCCCTTGTCCACCGCGCGCTTGACCCAGATCAAGGCTGCACATCGCAACCCATCCTAAGCCCAGCCTCGAAGGGGTCCGTTTGACGACCCCTCTGAGACGGAAGGGACGACCGGATGGACTATTTCAAGCTCGTTGCATTCGGGCTGGTCGGGTTGCTTGCGGCTATTTTGGCCAGCAAGGCACACGACGCAGCCTATATGTTGCACGCAATTATCATCATGTTGCTGTCTGCGGGGGCCTTCCTGTGGACCCTGCGGCACATGGAAACGGGGGCCCCGCGCGTCGTGGCCGCCGAAACCGGCTATATGGACGGGCCGATCCGCTATGGCGTGATCGCGACGGCGTTCTGGGGCGTGACCGGGTTCCTCGCCGGGACGTTCATCGCGTTTCAGCTGGCCTTTCCGGAGCTGAACTTCGACTGGGGTCAGCCCTTCACGAACTTCGGTCGCCTTCGCCCGCTGCACACCAGCGCGGTGATCTTCGCCTTTGGGGGCAACGCCCTGATTGCCACGTCCTTTTATGTGGTGCAGCGAACCTCGGCTGCGCGTCTCTGGGGCGGCAATCTGGCCTGGTTCGTGTTCTGGGGCTACAACCTGTTCATCGTTCTGGCGGCCACCGGCTACCTGCTGGGCGCGACCCAGTCCAAGGAATACGCCGAACCCGAATGGTACGTGGACATCTGGCTGACGCTGGTCTGGGTAGCCTACCTGGCCGTGTTCCTGGGCACGATCCTGAACCGGAAAGAAAAGCACATCTACGTGGCGAACTGGTTCTTCCTGGCCTTTATCGTCACCGTCGCGATGCTGCATATCGTCAACAACCTGTCGATCCCGGTCAGCATCTTCGGCTCCAAATCGGTGCAGGTCTTTGCCGGTGTACAAGACGCGATGACGCAGTGGTGGTATGGCCACAACGCGGTCGGCTTCTTCCTGACGGCGGGCTTTCTGGGGATGATGTACTACTTCGTGCCCAAGCAGGCGGGCCGCCCTGTATACAGCTACAAGCTGTCGATCATCCACTTCTGGGCGCTGATCTTTCTGTACATCTGGGCCGGTCCGCACCACCTGCACTACACCGCGCTGCCTGACTGGGCCTCGACCCTGGGCATGGTGTTCTCGATCGTTCTGTGGATGCCCAGCTGGGGTGGCATGATCAACGGTCTGATGACGCTGGAAGGTGCCTGGGACAAGATCCGCACCGACCCGATCATCCGCATGTTCGTGGCGTCGCTCGCCTTCTACGGGATGTCGACCTTCGAGGGCCCGATGATGTCGATCCGCGCGGTCAACTCGCTGTCGCACTATACGGACTGGACCATTGGTCACGTGCATTCGGGCGCGCTGGGCTGGAACGGGCTGATCACCTTTGGCTGCCTCTATTTCCTGACGCCAAAGCTGTGGAACCGCGCGCAGATGTACTCGGTGCCCGCGATCAACGCGCACTTCTGGCTCGCGACGGTCGGCATCGTTCTCTACGCCGCCTCGATGTGGGTCACCGGCATCATGGAGGGCCTGATGTGGCGCGAAGTGGATGCCAACGGCTTCCTCGTGAACTCTTTCGCCGACACGGTTCAGGCCAAGTTCCCGATGTATGTCGTGCGCGGCCTGGGCGGGGTTCTCTACCTCAGCGGTGCGCTGATCATGGTGTGGAACATGTGGATGACCATCCGCAGCCCCCGCACCGCCGCAAACGCCGACAACGCCATTCCCGCGGAGTAAACGGATATGACCGATACGAAAAATCCCCGCGATCCGAACGCAACCCCGGAGGCCCCGGCCTCCGGCACCGAGAAGATCACCTTCCATCAGCGGTTTGAACGCAATGCAACGTTGCTGATGGTCGGCTCCTTGTTGGTGGTGACGGTGGGCGGCATCGTCGAAATCGCACCGCTGTTCTGGCTGGAAAACACCATCGAGGACGTGGAAGGCATGCGCCCCTACACCCCGTTGGAGCTGACCGGGCGGGACATCTACGTCCGCGAAGGATGCTATGTCTGCCACAGCCAGATGATCCGCCCGATGCGCGATGAGGTGGAACGCTACGGCCACTACTCGCTGGCGGCGGAATCGATGTACGACCACCCGTTCCAATGGGGCTCCAAACGGACGGGGCCGGATCTGGCACGGGTCGGCGGGCGCTATTCGGACGAATGGCACGTCGATCACCTGCGCGATCCGCAGTCGGTCGTGCCCGAAAGCATCATGCCGAAATACGCCTTCCTGGCCGATACCAAGCTGGAGACGGAGCACGTCGGCGACCTGGTGGCCACGCACCAATTCGTGGGCGTCCCCTACACCGACGAAATGGTCGAGATGGCGCGCGCCGACATGGCCGTGCAGGTCGATCCCTTCGGCGACTACGACGGGCTGCAGGAACGGTATCCCGGCGCGCAGGTGCGCAACTTCGACGGACTTCCCGCGCTGACCGAGATGGATGCGCTGGTGGCCTACCTTCAGATGATGGGCACGCTGGTGGACTTCTCCACCTTCGAACCCGACGCGAGCCGTTGAGGAGACGCGACCATGGACCTCTATTCTATCCTGCGTGAATTCGCCGACAGCTGGGCGCTGCTGGCCTTGTTCACCTTCTTCATCGGGATGGCGCTGTTCGTGTTCCGTCCCGGATCCAAGGCGCTGCATGCGGACGCGGCCCAGGTGCCGCTGCGCGAACGCGATACGCCGATGACCTGTGCGGGGGCCTGCCCGGCCTGCACCTGCGCCACGATCCCGGAAGGGGGTGCGAAATGAGCGGCAAGCGTCTGGACGAAGCCACCGGCACCGAAACCACCGGCCACAGCTGGGACGGCATCGAAGAGCTGAACACACCCCTGCCCCGCTGGTGGCTGTGGACGTTCTACGCCACGATCGTCTGGGGGATCATCTATGTGATCCTCTACCCTGCCTGGCCCCTGGTGTCGGGTGCGACCAGCGGTGTGCTCGGCTGGTCCACCCGCGGCGAGGTGGCCGAACAGATCGACGCGGTGAACCTGTCCAACGCAGAGCTGATCGACAGCCTGACGACAACCGATCTGGCCGTTCTGCCTGCCAACGAGGCGCTGCATGGCTTTGCCATTCAGGCCGGGGCCTCGGTCTTTGCCAACAACTGCTCGCAATGCCACGGTCGTGGCGCGGCCGGGGTGCAGGCGGCGGGCTATCCCAACCTGCTGGACGATGACTGGCTTTGGGGCGGCACGTTGGACGACATCGCACAAACCGTCCGCCACGGCATCCGCAACGACGAAGACCTGGACGCCCGCTGGTCCGAGATGCCCGCCTTCGGCGAGATGCTCGAGGACGAGGAAATCACCACTCTGGTCGCCCATGTCCGCAGCCTGTCCGGCCTGACCGAGGCCCCCGGCACGGCGGGCGAGGAGCTTTACCTCGACAACTGTGCGTCCTGCCACGGCGACAACGGCCTGGGCGACCGCGTGGTCGGTGCCCCGAACCTGACGGACGCCATATGGCTTTACGGCGGCTCGGCGGAAGACGTGGAATACACGATCCGCAATGCCCGCTTTGGCGTGATGCCGCCCTGGCAGGGCCGCTTGGGCGAAGCCCAGGTCCGCGCCGTGGCCGCCTACGTCCACAGCCTCGGCGGCGGCGAAGCGCAAATCGGCGAGTAAAGGAACGCCCGCGCTGGTCTGAGGGGACCGGCGCGTGGCCAGCGGCCGGCTTGAGGGAGCCTGGCCCACGCCCCCGGTGTCCATCCGCACCGGGGGTGTTTTCATTTCGGCATCGGTGCCTGCGGCAAACTGACTTCGCACGCGGTTGGACCGCGCGCTTGATCCACGTCAAGGAAGCCACCGCGCCTGCGTGCAATCCAACGGCCAGCGGACTCCCTCCCCCGCGAAGGATCGACCAATGACAGACCAACCACTTTTTGCCGCGCAGGAACCCATCTTTCCCCGCAAGGTCCGCGGCACGTTCCGCAACCTGAAATGGGTCGTGATGATCGTGACCCTGGGCATCTATTATCTTGTGCCCTGGATCCGCTGGGATCGGGGCCCGAACCTGCCCGATCAGGCCGTCCTCGTGGATCTGGCCGGACGCCGGTTCTATTTCTTCTGGATCGAGATCTGGCCGCACGAATTCTACTTCGTCGCGGGCCTTCTGATCATGGCGGGGCTGGGGTTGTTCCTGTTCACCTCGGCGCTGGGCCGGGTTTGGTGCGGCTATACCTGCCCACAGACCGTCTGGACCGACCTGTTCATCCTGACCGAACGCTGGATCGAAGGCGACCGCAACGCCCGTGTCCGCCTGTGGAAGGCGAAATGGGACGCCCACAAATGGCGGCTGCGCCTGACCAAATGGGTGATCTGGGGGCTGATCGGTCTGGCGACCGGGGGGGCTTGGGTGTTCTATTTCGCGGATGCGCCGACCCTGCTGGGGGATCTGGTGACCGGACAGGCGCACCCGGTGGCCTATACCACCATGGCGATCCTGGCCTTTACCACGGTCCTGCTGGGTGGCTTCGCACGCGAACAGGTCTGCATCTACATGTGCCCCTGGCCGCGTATCCAGGGCGCGATGATGGACGAAGGCACCCTGACCGTCGGTTACCGCGACTGGCGCGGAGAGCCGCGCGGCAAGCCCCGTCAGAACCGAGAGGGCGACTGCATCGACTGCATGGCCTGCGTGAACGTCTGCCCCATGGGCATCGACATCCGCGAAGGTCAGCAGATGGCCTGCATCACCTGCGCGCTGTGCATCGATGCCTGCGACGAGGTGATGGACAAGATTGGCAAGCCGCGCGGCCTGATCGACTATCTCGCCCTGTCCGACGCGCCGCCCGACACCCTGGCCGAACGTGTGGCCGCCAATCCCATCGGCATCCGCGCCACCGGTGACGCCAGCACGATCCCCGCCCCTGGTGCCCCCGCCCCCGCGCCCAATGCCAGCCCGGTGCCGATCCTGACCCGCGCCGACATCAAGGGATGGAAGCCGCAGCCGGTCTGGAAACACATCCTGCGCCCGCGCACGATCTTCTACACGATTGCCTGGGCATTGATCGGCGTGGCCCTTGTCGTCGCGCTGTTCATCCGGCCGGAAATCGACATGACCGTCGCTGCGGTCCGCAATCCGACATATGTGACCCTGTCGGACGGGACGATCCGCAATGCCTATGATATCCGCCTGCGCAACAAGCACGGCGAGGCGCGCGATTTCCACCTGTCGCTGAACTCGGACGAGATTCTGCGCATCGTGGTCGAGGGCCGCGACGATCTGGTCGTCCCCGTGCCCCCGGACAGCACCACCCGCACCCGCGTCTATGTACAGGCCCGGCCGGGCGATCCGGCGGCAGGCGCCAACCGCGTCGACCTGCGGTTCTGGGTCGAAGACCTGATCAGCCAGGAACGCGCCTACGTCGACACCCACTTTCTCGGAACGGAGAGCAACTGATGACTGCCCTGCTCACAGGCCCGCTGACGGGCCGCAAGGTCCTCGCCATTTTCACCCTGCTGTTTGGCACGATCATTGCCGTAAACCTGACGCTGGCCTTCAACGCCGTGCAGACCTTTCCAGGGCTGGAGACGAAGAACAGCTACGTCGCCTCGCAGAAATTCGACGCCGAACGCGCCGCGCAGCAGGCGCTGGGATGGCAGGTCGCCGCCCATGTCGAAGGCGGGATCCTTGTCCTGGACCTGCGCGACGCGCAGGGGGGGGCCGTGGGCACTGCGGACATCTCGCTGACGCTGGGCCGCGCCACCAACGTGGCCGACGACCAGACGCCCGCATTGGCCTTTGACGGCACCGTGTGGCGTGCCCCGGTCGACGTGGCGCCGGGCAACTGGGACATCCGCATGGTCGCCACGGCCGAAGACGGCACCACCTTCCGGCGCCGCATCAAACTGGGCCGCATCCAATGACCGCCTTCGCCGATCCCGCCGATCTGCAGACGCCCGCGCCTATCCGCAGCCTGATCCTGTCGGTGCCCGACATGCGTTGCGCCGGGTGCATCGGCGGGGTGGAGGGCGCGCTGACCGCCCTGCCCGGCGTCACCGGGGCCCGCGTCAACCTCAGCGACAAGCAGGTGCGCGTGACCGGTGCGGACCTGGACGCCGCGCCGCTGATCGCGGCGCTTGACCGGGCCGGTTTTACCGCCGCCGAGGTGGACGCCGCCGCGCTCGCCCCCACCACCGACGCCGAAGGCCGTCGCCTGCTGTCGCGGATCGGCGTGGCCGGGTTCGCGATGATGAACGTGATGATCCTGTCGGTCGCGGTCTGGTCCGGCGCGACCGAGGCGACGCGCACTCTGTTCCACTGGATTTCCGCCCTGATCGCCGTGCCCGCCTTGGCCTATGCGGCGCGGCCCTTCTTTGCCTCGGCGTTGACCGCGTTGCGGGTGGGGCGCGTCAACATGGATGTGCCGATCTCGCTCGCCATCGTTCTGGCGGCGGGCGTGTCGGTGCACGAAACCTGGATCGGCGGGGCCGAGGCCTGGTTCGATGCCGCCCTGTCCCTGACGCTGTTTCTGCTGATTGGCCGCTACCTCGACCATCGCACCCGGCGTGCTGCCCGGTCCGCCGTGGCCGCCTTGACCGCGCTGGAGGTGCCGCGCGCCACGCTGATCGACGAGGCGGGCGCGCGCGCCGTGCCGACGGCGGACCTGCGTGTCGGTGACCGAATCCGCGTGGCCCCCGGCGCGCGCATCCCCGTCGATGCCGAGGTTCTGGACGGCTGCGCCGATCTGGACCGGTCACTGATCACGGGCGAAAGCTTGCCCGTCCGTATGACGCCCGGCATGGCCGTCGCCGCCGGGGAAATGGTGCTGGACGCGCCCCTGACCCTGCGCGCGACAGCCGTGGGCGAGGATACGTCGCTGCGCCGCATGGCCCGCGCCGTGGCCGTGGCCGAAGGCGCGCGCGGGCGGCACGTGGCCCTGGCGGACCAAGCCGCCAAGATCTATGCGCCGCTGGTACACGGGTTGGCCGCCGCAGGGTTCCTGGGCTGGTGGCTGACGACGGGGGATGTGCACCACGCGATCCTCGTGGCCGTCTCGACCCTGATCATCACCTGCCCCTGCGCGTTGGGCCTGGCCGTGCCGACGGTGGCTGTCGCCACGTCTGGCCGGTTGTTCCGGGCGGGGCTTCTGCTGACCTCCTCCACCGCGCTGGAACGTCTGGCCCAGGTCGATGCGTTGATCCTGGATAAAACCGGCACGCTGACCACGGGCACCGCCCGATTGGACCATCTGGACGCCGAGGCGGCCTCGGTCGCGGTCGCGCTTGCCCGCACGTCGGATCATCCGGTGGCGCGGGCGGTCATGGCCGCCCTGCCCGACGTGCCCGCCGCCGAGTTGACCGACATTCGGGAAAATGCAGGCACGGGGATGACCGCGCTCTGGCACGGGAAACCGGTGTCACTGGGCCGTGGCGCGCAGGGAACCGAGCTGGGCCTGCCAGGCCGCGCGCCCATCGACGTCTCGCCGGTGGAAACCCTGCGCCCCGGCGCGGCAGAGTTGATCCGCGCCGCACAGGCGCGCGGCCTGCCCGTGACACTGCTGTCCGGGGACAGGACCCGCGCGGTGCAAAAGGTGGCCGCGGACCTGGGCATTCCCGATTGGCGGTCCGAAGTGTCCCCTCAGGACAAGCTGGACCTGTTGCGCAGCGAGGCCAAGGCCGGCCGCCAAGTCCTGATGGTCGGCGACGGGTTGAACGACACCGGCGCGCTGGCTGCGGCCCATGCCTCCATCGTGCCGGCGACCGCGCTGGACGCGGCGCGGGTGACCGCAGACGCGGTGCTTCTGGGCGGTGACCTGTCGGTCATCGCGCAGACCCTGCGCGCGGCGCGAACGGCACGGGCGCGGATGTTGCAGAACTTCGGCCTGGCTGCCGCCTATAACGCGATCAGCATCCCCTTTGCGCTGGCAGGCCTTGCCACACCGCTGATGGCGGCGGCCGCGATGTCGGCCTCGTCGATCTTCGTCGTCCTCAACGCCATCCGCCCAGAAAGGAAGTCATGAACGTTCTGGTTTTTCTGATCCCGGTGTCGCTGTTGCTGGGGGCCTGCGGGCTGCTGGCGTTCCTCTGGACCCTGCGCAAGGGACAGTACGAAGATCTGGAGGGCGCGGCGGCGCGGATGCTGACCGACCGCGACCCGAACTAGGTCCTTGGGCGCGTCGTCTCGCCCACCAACAGATCAAGCGGCAGATCGACCGTGGACGGACCTTCGCCCCCGCCCCCCCGCAAGCGGGCCAGCACCATCTGCCCGGCCCGCCGTCCGATTTCCGTGCGCGGCGTGCGGATGGTGGTCAGGCGGGGGTGGATGCCGTCGCGCATCTCCAACCCGTTGAAACCGCCGATCGCGATGTCGCCCGGCACGGCCATCCCCTGTCCCATGCAGTGAAACATCGCGCCAAGGGCCAGGTCGTCGTTGGCAAAGAACAATGCGTCCAGGTCGGGATGCGCGCCCAGCAGGATCTGACAGCTTTCCGCCCCGGCTGCGAAGGACGACGCCGCATCCGTGATGTGGCGCGCGGCCAGGGGCGTGCCCAGTTCCGCCAGACGTTCCTCAAAGGCCAGCCGCCGTTTCAGCGACCGCACAGGCCGTTCCCCCCAGGCCCCAACATAGCCGATCCTGCGATAGCCGTTGGCGTGCAGGTGATCGGCCATCAGACGCCCTGCGCGCCGCTGCGAAAAGCCGACGCTGCTGTCGATGGGGGCGCCGTCGGTGTCCATTACCTCCACCACCGGACACTCTGCCGCGCGCAGCAGGGCGGCGGACCCGTCGCTGTGTTCCAGGCCCGAGATGATCACGGCAGAGGGGTTCCAGGACATCAGGTCGCGCAGCACCTCTTCCTCCTCTGCCATGTTGTAGTGGGTCAGGCCCAGAACGGTGCGGAACGACGTGCCGACGAACGCGTCGTTGATGCCGTCCACGATGTTGGAAAAGACGTGATTGCTCATCGAGGGGACGATGACGGCGATCAGATCGGTCGTCTGACCGCGCAGTGATCCGGCGATCCGGTTGGGCGTATAGCCCAGATCCGTCGCCGCCGCCTGCACCTTGGCGCGCAGCTTGGCGGAAATGTGCGGCGCATCCCGCATCACCCGCGACGCAGAGATGAGGCTGACGCCTGCCTGCGCCGCGACATCCTTCAAGGTCGGTTTGGTGCTGTGTTTCATGGTCCGCCCGGTCGATCATTCGGCGTCAGGCTACGCCGTATGATTCCCGTTGACAACGTTATCATCCTGCATGACAACGTTACCAATGGATCATTTGGAGGTGATCTGTCGCTTTCTGGGAGGAACTCGAAAATGAAACTGACTCTGTCCTGCGCCGCAGTCACAGTGGCGGCCGCACTGGTCGGCACCACCGCACTGGCCCAAGATTTTCCGCAACGCCCCATCAATCTGGTCGCGCCGTTCAACGCAGGCGGCGGCACGGATCTGTTGCTGCGCGGCCTTGCCCCGCATCTTGCCGAGGCGTTGGACGGCGACGTGTTCGTGTCGAACATGGCCGGCGGCTCCGGCACGGTGGGCGCTGCCGCGCTGGCCGGACAACGGCCCGACGGCTATCAGCTGGGCTATTGGTCGGTGACCGTGGCCACCATCCAGCCGCAGATCAAGGACGTCCCCTACGGCGTCGACAGCTGGACGCCGATCTGCTCGGTCGCGGCCTCGCCCACGATCCTGTTCGTGAATGCGGACAGCCCGTTTCAGACGATCGAAGACGTGGTGACCGCCGTCAAGGCAGAGCCGGGCAAATACATCTACGGATCCTCGGGTCCCGGCGCGATCACCCATCTGACCGTGGTGTCCGCCTTTGAAGGGTTGGGCATCATCGACGACATGAAGCATCTGCCGTTCCAGGGCTCTGGCCCCGCGCTGCAGGCGATGGCGGCGGGCACGATCCAGTTCTTCGGCGATACCGAGATCCTGCTGACGCGCGGTGATTTCCGCCCCCTTGTGGCGTTCAACAGCGAACGGCTGGCGTCCCTGCCCGATGTGCCCACCGCCGCCGAAGTCGGCATCGAGGCGCCATTGAACGAGCTTTACCTCTGGGGCGGTCTCTTCGCCCCCGCCGGGTTGGAGCCGGATGTGACGGAGAAGCTGTCGTCGGCATGCGAAACGGCCGTGGCCTCTGACGGGTTCCAGGCCTTCGCCGAGCAGACGTCGACGGTCATCGACTATCGGAACGCGGCGGATTTCGATGCGTTCTTCCGCGCGCAATACGGCTCGAACGGGGCCTTGATTGAGGCCGCCGGCCTCTGACCTGACCCGTTCCCTCGCGCGCCGGCAGCCCCGGCGCGCGACCCTTTTCCCGCTCAAGGGTATGCTCATGCTGGCTCGTCTTTCGTCTGAACGCGCGGTCATCGCGCTTTGCCTGCTACTGCTTGCGGTCGCGCTCACGATTTCCACTTTCGGGCTGCAATTCGCCGATCTTGGCGGGGCCTTCGATCCGACCTTTTTTCCACGCATCATTCTGATCTGCTGGGTCCTGCTTGCGGCCCTGAACCTGGCTGTCGACATGCGCGCCGACGGCGGCTGGAAACTGGCTGGCTTTGCCAAGGTCGTTCCGATGGCGCTGGCGACCTGCGTCTATGTCTGGTTCCTGCCGACCTTGGGGTTTTTCGTCTGCTCGGTTATCCTCGCGACCGTCTTTCTGTTGATCCTGGGCGTGCGCCATCCGATCGGCTTTGCGCTGGTCGCGCTGGGCGTTCCGCTCTCTCTTGTCATCTTGTTCAACCACGTGCTGAAAATGCCGCTGCCGACCTCCCCTTGGGTCTGGTGGATCTGAGGAGCACGCGATGCTGAGCGTCCTGCCCGAGGCCATGGGCCTTATCTTTACCGTCGAGGGGCTGTTGGTCCTGACCCTTGGCACCATGTTGGGGATCGTCCTGGGCGCCCTGCCCGGCATCGGGTCCACCGTTGCCGTGGCGATGATCCTGCCCTTTACCCTGACCATGAGCCAGGCCCCCGCGATCCTGCTGCTGCTGGCGATCTACGCGGGGTCGGTTTACGGCGGCTCGATCTCGGCCATCCTGATCAACACACCCGGCACGCCGCAATCGGCGGCCACCTGCCTTGACGGCTATCCCATGTCGCAGCGCGGCGAGGCGGGCAAGGCGCTGGGCTGGGCCACAATCGCCTCGGTCGTGGGCGGGCTGGTCTCGGCGGTGGTGCTCATATTCGCGGCCCCGCAACTGGCGGCCTTCGCGCTGAATTTCGGGCCGATCGAAACCTTCACCCTGATCCTTCTGGGCATGACCTGCATCGTCTCCGTCTCCGAAGGATCGCTGATCAAGGGGTTGATGGCGGGCATGATCGGCATCTTTCTTTCGACCGTTGGCGGCGACCCGATTACCGGCGAGGCGCGGTTCACCTTCGGGAATTTCCAGCTGATCGCGGGGCTCAATCTGCTGGCGGTCGTCATCGGCGTCTTCGCCCTGTCCGAAGTCCTGATCCGTGCCACTCGTGGTGAGGACGATACGGCCAGCCTGATCGACTTCAACGGCATCGTGCTGCCGAAGCTGGCCGAATGGAAGGGCCGGTGGAAAAACCTGGCCAAATCCGTGGCCATCGGCAACGGCATCGGCATTCTGCCGGGCACGGGTGCTGCGACGGCCGCCTTCA
This sequence comes from Jannaschia sp. M317, assembly GCF_025141175.1. NCBI lineage: Bacteria > Pseudomonadati > Pseudomonadota > Alphaproteobacteria > Rhodobacterales > Roseobacteraceae > Jannaschia > Jannaschia sp. M317. The sequence goes on from NZ_CP081155.1 coordinate 2,612,753, forward strand.
TCAGCTACGCCGAGGCCCGCCGCTCCGCGCCCACACGCGCGAATTTCGGCAAGGGGGAACCCGATGGTTTGATCGCCTCGGAATCCGCCAACAACGCGGTGACCGGCGGCGCGCTGGTGCCGACCATGGCGCTGGGCATTCCCGGCGACGCAATCACCGCCGTGATGCTGGCCACGCTGACGCTGCACGGGGTCACGCCCGGCGTCCGCCTGATGGAGGACAATCCGATCCTCATGGCGGCGATCTTCTCGGGGTTCTTCGTCATCAACCTGATGCTGCTGCCGCTGGGCATGCTGGTCAGCCGCGTGTCCGCCCCGCTGCTGCGCATGCGCGAAGCTTACATGCTGGTGGTCATCACCCTGCTCTGCACGCTGGGCGTCTATTTCGTGCGCGGCAATCCGTTCGACCTGCTGGTCATGGTGGCGGCGGGGGTCGGCGGGTTCCTGCTGCGCCGTCAGGGCTATCCGATGGCGCCGCTGGTCATCGGCATGGTGCTGGGGCCGACGCTGGAAATCAGCCTGCGCCAGGGTCTGATCATCACCGACGGCAGCTTTGTCGCCTTCTTCGTGGGCCACCCGATTGCCGCCGTCCTGCTGGTCGCCGCGCTGGGCATGCTGTCGCTGCCGTTCGTGCGGATGTGGCGTGAACGGGGGACGCGCGCGTGATCGCCGGGTTTTCCATCGCGGCGCTGGCCGGGCTGACCATCGGGCTGCTCATCACCGGGGCGATTGCGGGGGTCTTGGCCGGGCTGCTGGGCGTGGGCGGCGGGATCGTCATCGTGCCGGTGTTGATCGTCTTCGCCGAGATCTTTGACGTGCCCCGCGATGTGGCGATGCTGACGGTCGTGGGCACCTCGCTGGCGACGATCATCCCGACCTCGATGTCTTCGGCCCGGGCGCATCGGCGCAAGGGGTCTATCGACACGGGCATTCTGCGCGGCTGGGTCGTGGCCATCTTTCTGGGCGCGCTGGCGGGCGGCTTTGCGTCCCGGGTCTTCGGCTCCGACGGGTTGACCATCGTGTTCGGCGTCGTGGCGCTGGCGGTTTCCGTCAACCTGGCCCTGCCCCGCACGATGCAACTGGCCCCCGCGCCCCCCGCCTCCGCCGCTGGACGCGCGGCCATCGCCGCGCCGATCGGGTTCACCTCGGCGCTGATGGGGATCGGTGGTGGCACGCTGTCGGTGCCCGTGATGACCATGCTGTCGGTGCCGGTGCACCGCGCCGTCGGCACGGCGTCGGTCTTTGGGCTGGCAATTGCGGTGCCCGCCGTCGTGGGCTTTGTCTGGGCCGGCTGGGGGGTCGAGGGGCGCCCGCCCGGATCGCTGGGCTTCGTCAACCTGCCTGCCGCCGTGGTCCTGTTTTCGACCAGCGTTCTGACCGCGCCCTTTGGCGCGACGCTGGCGCACAAGCTGGATGCGCGCAAGCTGAAGCTGGCCTTCGCCGGGTTCCTGTTTCTCAGCGGGCTGCGCATGTTGTGGAAGGCCCTGGCCTGATGGCAATGACCCACGTCGACACCCCGCGCCTGCGCATTCATATCCGCCACGAAGGGCGCGGCCCGCGTCTGTTGTATCTTGGCGGCTCCGGGTTTGATCTGTCGCTGCGCGCGCCGATCTTCGACAGCCCGCTCGTCGACCTCTACGAGATCGTGGCAGCCGATCCCCGCGGCCTTGGCCTGACCGACGCGCCGCCGGGCGACTGGACGATGACGGACTATGCCGACGACGCCCTGGCCCTTTCGGATGCGCTGGGATGGGACCGGGCGCATGTCCTGGGCGAAAGCTTTGGGGCAATGACCGCGCTGCACCTGGCCGCCGCCGCACCCGATCGTATTGACCGGCTGTGCCTCAGCGTCGGCGCGGCCGGGGGCGCGGGCGGGCAATCCTTTCCCATCCATCAGTTCCAGGACCTGACCGACCCCCGCGCCCGCGCGGTCGCCTCACTGACGTTGCAGGATCGCCGGTTCGCGGATCTGTGCGCCCGTGATCACGCCACCGCAGACGCAATGGTGACCGCCCGGATCGAGACGGAGCGCGCGTTCCTGGCACATGCGGGCAATGCCACCGGGTATCTGCGGTTGCTGGCGGCGCGGGCCGGGCATGATTGTTGGGACAAACTCCCTGACATTCCGCATCCGACCCTGATTCTCAGCGGACGCTACGACGATCAATCGCCGCTGGATCGGTCACAGGCCATTGACCGCGCGTTGCGCGACAGCAAACTTCGGATCATTGATGATGGGCACGGACTTTTGTTCCGTCACCCCGACGCAGTGCAGGCCGTGCGGGATCACCTCGCCGCAAAGACGTAAGGACAACGACATGAATGCGACCAATATCGGGGTCTTCGGGCTAGGCTCCATGGGCTACGGCATGGCGCAATCGGCGCTGAAGGCCGGGCTGGTGACCCATGGGTTCGACATCAATGCGGCCCAGGTCGCGCGCTTTCAGGCCGAAGGCGGCGCAGCCGGTGCGCCTGCGGATGTCGCCGCGTCGCTGTCCGCCGCAGTGATCGTGGTGCTGAACGCCGCCCAGACCGAAGCAGTCCTGTTCGGCGACGCCGGGATCGTGCCCCAGATGACCACAGGGGCCGTCGTTCTGGCCTGCGCCACCGTCCCCCCCGCCTTCGCCCGCGAGATGGAGGCGCGTTGCGCCGCGCATGGGGTCTATTACCTCGACGCGCCGATTTCGGGCGGTGCGAAAAAGGCCGCGTCCGGCCAGTTGTCGATCATGGCCTCTGGCACGCCACAGGCCTTTGCCGCCGCCCAGCCCGTGCTGGACGCGCTGGCCGAAACCGTCTTCCGCCTGGGCGACGCCGCAGGGGCCGGATCGGCCATGAAGGCGGTCAACCAGCTGCTGGCCGGGGTGCACATTGCCGCCATGGCCGAGGCGATGACCTTCGGCATCAGCCAGGGCGTGACGCCCGAAGCCTTCATGGAGGTGATCCCGAAATGTGCGGGCACCTCCTGGATGCTGGAAAACCGGGGGCCGCATGTGCGCGACGGCGACTACACCCCCCATTCCAGCGTCAATATCTGGCCCAAGGATCTGGGCATCGTGCTCGACATCGCGAAATCCGCCAGCTTTGGTGCCCCTATCGCCGCCGCCGCGCTGCAACAGTTCCTGGCCGCCGCCGGGTCGGGTCTAGGGGCCGAGGATGACGCCGCCGTGGCCAAGGTCTATGCCCGCAACGCGAGGCTGGCCCTTCCGGGGGATGGCTGATGTTTTCGCACAATACCTCGGGCCGGCCGGCGCGCGCATCCGATCGCCGCACCGGACGTGTCCACTTTTCGCGACAACCGGCGTTTGACCCGGCAGGAGGCCCGTCATGACCATTTTTTCCGCCAACCTCGGCTTTCTCTGGGCCGACCGGCCCCTGCCCGACGCGATCCGCGCGGCCAAGGCGGCGGGCTTTGCCGCCGTCGAATGCCACTGGCCCTATGACACCCCTGCCGCAGAGGTGCGCGCCGCGCTGGATGAAACGGGGTTGCCGATGCTGGGCCTGAACACGGCGCGGGGCGATGTGGCGGGCGGTGAAAACGGCCTGTCCGCCCTGCCCGGACGCGAGGCGGATGCCTGCGCGGCCATCGATCAGGCGCTGGACTACGCGGCGGCCATCGACTGCGGCGCGGTGCATGTCATGGCCGGTTTTGCCAAGGGCCCGGACGCTGAGGCCGCCTTTGTCGCCAACCTCGCCTATGCCTGCGCGCGCGCAGGCGACAGAACGATCCTGATCGAGCCGCTCAACCGCTACGACGCCCCCGGCTACTTTCTGAAAACGACGACACAGGCCATCCGTCTGATCGAGACGGTGGGCGCCCCCAACCTGCGCCTGATGTTCGACTGCTATCACGTGCAGCTGATGGAGGGGGACCTGACCCACAAGCTGACCGAGCTGATGGATCGGATCGGCCACGTGCAGTTCGCCTCCGTCCCCGACCGCGCTGCACCGGATCGGGGCGAGATCGCCTTTGCCCACATCTTCGCGCACCTGCGGCAGATGGGCTACGACCGCCCGCTGGGGGCCGAATACAAACCCGGCGGCGACACTGACGCGACGCTGGGCTGGATGTCGGACCCGACGCTGACCGGGGCCTGACGCAACAACCTGACGCAAAAAAAGGGGCCGCGGCGAACCGCGACCCCCACCCTGCTCGATCAGTCGTCCCCTCAGCTACAGCCGGAGGTTCCGCCGCAGGTGTTGCACTTCATGCAGGTGCCGTTGCGGACCAGCGTGTAGTTGCCGCATTCGCCACAAGCCTCGCCCTCATAGCCCTGCATCTTGGCCTTTGCGCGCGGGTCCAGTGCAGTGGCCATGGCCACGGTCGAGGTTTCGGTGGTCTTGACGGCCACGGCGGTCTCACCGCTCACCAACTCTGCCGCGACCCGGTCGGCCCCGCCGCGCAGCGCGACCAGATCCTTGGGCAGACGCTTGCGCAGGTAACCAGACGAGGTGACCGACTTGATGACCTCCAGCGATTGCGATGCGGACGATCCGACCGGGGCCAGGTTTCCATCCTCGGCCCGCGCCTTCTCGGCTTCGCCGATGGAGTCGAACGTGGCCCCCTGCGGCTTTACGTGGGCCAGGTCTTCGCGGTCCAGATAGCTGACGGCCAGCTCGCGGAAGATGTAGTCCAGAACGCTCGTCGCGTTCTTGATCGAGTCGTTGCCCTGCACCATGCCCGCCGGTTCGAACTTGGTGAAGGTGAAGGCGTCCACGAACTCCTCCAGCGGGACGCCGTATTGCAGGCCCACGCTGACGGCGATGGCGAAGTTGTTCATCATCGCCCGGAAGCCAGCGCCTTCCTTGTGCATGTCGATGAAGATTTCGCCCAGGTTGCCGTCCTTGTATTCACCGGTGCGCAGGTAAACCTTGTGCCCGCCAACGACGGCCTTCTGGGTATAGCCCTTGCGCCGTTCCGGCATCTTTTCGCGGTGCGAACGGACGATTTCCTTGACGATGACCTTTTCGATCACCTTCTCGGCCAGAACCTGCGCCTTGGCGGCAGGCGTCCCGCTTTCCAGAATCTCGGCGGCCTCGTCGTCATCCTCGACCAGCGACGCGGCCAGCGGCTGCGACAGTTTGGAGCCGTCACGGTACAGCGCGTTGGCCTTCACGCCGAGGCTCCAGGACAGCTCATAAGCCGCCTTGCAGTCGTCGATCGTGGCGCCGTTGGGCATGTTGATCGTCTTGGAAATCGCCCCCGAGATGAACGACTGTGCCGCCGCCATCATGTGGATATGGCTGTCGACGGACAAGAAGCGCTTGCCCTTTTTCCCGCAGGGGTTGGCGCAGTCGAAGACGTTCAGATGCGCCTCCTTCAGGCCCGGCGCGCCTTCCAGGGTCATCGTCCCGCAGACGTGGTCATTCGCCGCCTCGATCTCGGCCTTGGAGAAACCCAGGTGCCGCAGCAGGTCGAAGGTCGGATCGTTCAGCTTTGCCGCCGGAATGCCCAGCGTCTGCGTGCAAAATTCCGCGCCCAGGGTCCACTGGTTGAACACGAAGCGGATGTCGAAGGCCGAGGGCAGCGCGGCCTCGATCTTCTTGATCTCCGCCTGGCCGAAGCCGTGGCCGATCAGCGCAGTGTGATTGATGCCGGGTGCCTGCCCCAGCGATCCATGGCCCACCGCATAGGCGATGATCTCGGCGATCTGCGCCTCGCCATAGCCCAGCGTGCGCAGGGCGGCGGGAACCGACTGGTTGATGATCTTGAAGTAGCCGCCACCGGCCAGCTTCTTGAACTTCACCAGCGCGAAATCCGGCTCGATGCCCGTCGTGTCGCAATCCATGACCAGACCGATGGTGCCCGTGGGCGCAATCACGGTCGACTGCGCGTTGCGGTAGCCATGCGTCTCGCCCAGCTTGACGGCCTCGTCCCAGACTTCGCTTGCCAACGCGGCAAGACGCGCATCGGGACATCCAGCAATATCAAGGGGAACGGGGGCGACGTTCACGTCCTCATACCCTTCGCGCAGGCCCTTGGACGCGGTGCGGTGGTTGCGCATCACGCGCAGCATATGATCGGCGTTCTTGGCGTAACCCGGAAACGGCCCCAGCTCTCCGGCCATTTCGGCCGAGGTGGCATAGGACGTGCCGGTCATCACAGCCGTCAACGCACCGCACAGCGCGCGCCCTTCACGGGAATCGTAGCCCAGGCCCAGGTTCATCAGCAGACCGCCGATGTTGGCATAGCCCAGACCCAGCGTGCGGAAATCATAGGACCGCTGCGCGATTTCCTTGGACGGAAACTGTGCCATGGCGACCGAAATTTCCAGCGTGATCGTCCAGAGCCGCGAGGCGTGGACATAGAGCTCGTGATCGAACTGCCCGTCCTCGCCGAGGAACTTCAGCAGGTTCATCGACGCCAGGTTACAGGCCGTGTCGTCCAGGAACATGTACTCCGAACAGGGGTTCGAGCCGCGGATCGCGCCGTCTTCCGGGCAGGTGTGCCAGGCGTTGACGGTGTCGTGGAACTGGATGCCGGGATCGGCGCAGGCCCAGGCGGCGTGGCCGACCTTGTCCCACAGATCGCGCGCCTTGACGGTGCGGGCAACCTTGCCGTCGGTGCGGTTCGTCAGCTCCCAATCCGCGTCCTTTTCGACCGCATAGAGGAACGCGTCGGTGACCCGGACGGAGTTGTTGGAGTTCTGGCCAGAGACCGAGTTATAGGCCTCGCTGTCCCAATCGGTGTCGTAGGTCGGGAATTCGATGCTGTCATAGCCCTGGCGCGCGTACTGCAGCACGCGCATGATGTAGGCTTCGGGGATCATGTGCTTTTTCGCGGCACGGATCACGCCCTTCAGGGTGTCGTTGACCGCCGGATCGCAGGCGTCGTCCAGCTTGCCGTCCCAGGCGCGCACGGCTTCCATGACTTTGGTCAGCTGCGCCTGATGCGCCTTGGACCCGGCGACCAGGGCCGCGACTTTCTGCTCTTCGATAACCTTCCAGTCGATGAAGGCCTCGATATCGGGGTGGTCCATGTCGACGATGACCATCTTGGCCGCGCGCCGCGTGGTGCCGCCCGACTTGATCGCGCCCGCCGCACGGTCGCCGATCTTGAGGAAGCCCATCAGGCCCGACGATTTGCCGCCGCCCGACAGGGCCTCGCCCTCGCCGCGCAGATGGCTGAAGTTGGTGCCCGTGCCCGAGCCGTATTTGAACAGCCGTGCCTCGCGGACCCACAGATCCATGATGCCGCCGTCGTTCACCAGGTCGTCGTCGACCGACTGGATGAAACAGGCGTGGGGCTGCGGGTGCTCATAGCTGGACTTGGACCGCGTCAGCTTGCCGGTCTTGGGGTCGACATAGTGGTGCCCCTGCGCTGGGCCGTCGATGCCATAGGCCCAGTGCAGGCCGGTGTTGAACCACTGCGGCGAATTCGGCGCGCCCATCTGGCGGGCCAGCATCACGCGCATTTCGTCGAAATAGGCGCGGGCGTCGTCCTCGCTGGTGAAATAGCCACCCTTCCAACCCCAATAGGCCCAGGCCCCTGCCAGACGGTCAAACACCTGCTTGGACGACGTCTCGCCGCCAAAGCGGTCTTCTTCTGGCAGTTCGGCCAAGGCGGCCTCGTCGGGGACGGATCGCCACAGAAACTCCGGCACGTCCTTTTCGCGGACGGCCTTCAGGCGGGCGGGCACCCCGGCCTTGCGGAAGTATTTCTGCGCAATGACGTCAGAGGCAACCTGGCTCCAGCCTTCGGGAATCTCGACGGCGTCCAGACGGAAAACGACCGTGCCGTCGGGATTCTTGATCTCGGACGTCGTGGTCGTGAAGGCAAGCGCCGCGTAGGCGTCTTTGCCCGCCTCAGTGAGTTTCCGTTCCAGCCGCATCTGTCGTGATCCCTATCGTCAGTTTGTCTATCCGGCCGTCCCGTGAGGTGGACGGCTGCTTGCCCTGTGTGGTGGCGCCGCGCACAACGACAAATGATCCGAACCGAAGTTCGAAGGCATTTCCATTTGTCATCAAGCGCCTGCTCGCCTGTCCAACGTGCCACTATATGTAGTGGCTTCGCCCGACGACCACACTAATGGATGACAGAATGGTGACGCGTCAATGTGGATAACGGGGATAACCCTGAATCATTTTTCTTGACTTGCGCGGTGCCCATCCGTCCCGCCGACTGCCGCGAAAAACGACGCTTATGGATCAACAAGATACTCCGATCCGCCCCGAATCTGCGCCGCACCCCAGCCGATGCACAATCACCACAATCCCCGCTCAGCCCCCTCGGACACGCCCCGTCCCCGCCCCCCCCTGTGGAGGAATCGGGCGCCGCGCGGTCGCTTGACGCGACATCACGCGGACCGCAAAACACCACGACCAGACCCGGAGGAAGCCCATGTCCAAGAGTGTTGCGCGCGTCGAAACCGCGGCCAAGGCCGCCGGTCTGGACATCACGGTGCAGCGCATGCCCGACAGCACGCGCACCGCACAAGAGGCGGCGGCGGCCTGCGGATGCGCGGTCGCTCAGATCGTGAAATCCATGATCTTCGAAGGCCAGAACAGTGGAACGCTCAAGCTGTTGCTGGTCAGTGGCGACAGGACCGTGGACCTGGACCAGGCCGCGCTGCACCTGGGAGAGCCGCTGTCACGGGCCGACCCCAAACGCGTCCGGTCCGAGACCGGATTCGCCATCGGCGGCGTTGCCCCCATCGGTCATCTTTCGATGCGGGACTGCTGGATGGATGCCGCGCTGCTGTCGCAAGAAACCGTCTGGGCGGCTGCGGGGGCACCGAACGCGGTCTTCTGCGTGGTCCCCGATGCGCTGCGCCGGGCGTCGCAGGCGCAGGTGTTGGATTTCGACCGAGCGAGCGGCGATTGAAATCAAAGTGGTCGGGGCGAGAAGATTCGAACTTCCGACCCCCTGTACCCAAAACAGGTGCGCTACCAGGCTGCGCCACGCCCCGACTGCGCGCCGACTAGCACCCCCCGCACAGGAAGGAAAGCCTCAGTCGCAGGGCCAGACCGATCCGTCTTGCGGCATTGCCGGCGACCGTAGCTGATCGCCCGCTTCGATCCCCAGAACCGCCGCCATGCCGCCGTTCAACTCCAGCACCGCGCGGGCGGGAACCTCGGACAGGATCACGGTCTCATCCCGGGGCTGTGCCTCGGCGTGAACCTTTACGACGGTTCCGGTTTCATCGACGAAAATCATGTCCAGAGGGATCAGCGTGTTGCGCATCCAGAATCCCAGTTGCTGGGTCCGATCGTAGACGAACAGCATTCCCGCCATCCGGGCCATCGACTCTCGGAACATCAGACCACGGGCCTGGTCTTCTGGGGTCAGGGCCAGTTCGACGCGGAACCGGGCGGATCCCCAATCGCCCCGCAGGTCGACACGACTGTCCGAACAGGCGGCCTGGACCGTACCCGAAACCGCAAGAACCATCACCGCCGCAGCGGCAAGGGCCCTCAGACCATGTAGTATTCCCATCGCCGCACCTCTACCGCCAACTCTCCGCGCGCGCCGTCGATGGCACGCAGGCAGATTGCCTCTCCGGGGGCGAGGTCCGCAAGACCGAAGCGGCGCAACACTTCGATGTGAATGAAGATGTCGCTGTCATGGCCAAAGGCATTCGCAAACCCGAAGCCCTTGGACTTATCGAACCATTTCACCCGTGCGGGCAGAAACGGCAGGTCCTGCGAATAGGGCTGAAGGTATTCCGGTACATCGTTTCCGACGTAGGCGATTTCTTCGGGCTCCGGCGGGGTGATCGACAGGATCTCGACGGCCTGCAGGCCGCGATCACTGGCCTGGATGCGCAGGGAGATCTCGCTCCCGTCCGCGACAGAACTCTGGCCAAAGTTGCGCAGAACATTGACATGAAGAAGCACGTCCCGGTCCGCACCATCGGAGACGATAAAGCCAAAGCCGCGGGCGGCGTCGAACCACTTCACCCGGCCCGAGACAACCTCGCCCTGTGTTCCCGTGCCGACGGCGTCCTGATCTGTGGCGCTGCTCACAACGTCCCTCATTGGTTTGGATCGATGTTGTTATCGTTAACACAAGCGGTCGTGATATCCGCCTCGGACCTGGGAACAAGACCGTTTCTGTCATGCCGCAGCGGCAGCTTCAATGGTGCGTGCCGACTTGAACAGCCCAGAACGCAGCATTCAGGGGTTGAGGCGTGAAACCGCCCAATGCGCACAGTCGTTGTGCGTTTTTGTCCAGCGGAATCGGTCATGCAGCCGGAAGGCGCCGTCCGCCCAGAACTCGATTTCAACGGGGCGGATTCGGAACCCGCCCCAGAACGGCGGCCGCTCCGGGTTGGTCCCCTGGGTGGCCGTCACGCGCGCCACCTCGGCCATCAGCGCGGTGCGACTTTCCAACGGGCGCGACTGCGCCGACGCCCAGGCCCCAAGGCGCGACTTCAGACTGCGCGACATGTAGTAGGCATCGGCCTGCGCATCCTCGACCCGCTCGACCGGACCCCGGACCCGGATCTGACGCCGCAGGCTTTTCCAATGCATCACAAAGGCGGCTTTCGGCGTCTGCGCCAATTCCTGCCCCTTCGTGCCATCGAAGTTGGTGTAGAAGACGAAGGCATCGGCCTCGATCTCCTTGAGCAGGACCATCCGCACGTTCGGCAACCCATCGGGGTCGACGGTGGCCAGCGCGATGGCGTTCGGATCTTCGGCCTCCGTGCGGGTCGCTTCGTCCAACCAGCCCTGCGCCAACTGGAAGGGGTCCTCACCGGCGAAAATCCCGCTGCGATCCGCTGCCATGCTGTCCTGCCTTCCGTAAACCTTGCCGCCCTAACGGCAATCGCCTAAAGCCTGCGACAACGCAAGCATCGGGCACAGCAATCGGGGGTGGACCATGTCGGGACTTATGGCGGGCAAGCGCGGGCTGATCATGGGGCTTGCCAACGACAAGTCCATCGCGTGGGGCATCGCGCAGGCCTGCGCCGAACAGGGCGCAGAACTGGCGTTCAGCTATCAGGGCGAGGCGTTGAAAAAGCGCGTCGATCCGCTGGCCGCGAAACTGGGATCGTCGCTGGTGCTGCCGTGCGATGTGGGCGACGGGGCCTCGATCGACGCCCTCTTCGACAGCCTGAAGGACCATTGGGACAGCCTGGACTTCGTGGTCCACGCCATCGGCTTTTCCGACAAGTCGGAACTGCGCGGCCGCTATCTGGACACCTCGCTCGACAACTTCCTGATGACCATGAACATCTCGGTCTATTCCTTCACCGCCGTGCTGCAACGCGCCGAAAAGATGATGACCAACGGCGGTTCGGCCCTGACGCTGTCCTACTACGGTGCCGAAAAGGTCATGCCCCATTACAACGTGATGGGCCTGGCCAAGGCGGCGCTGGAATCCTCGGTGCAATACCTGTCCGAGGATCTGGGCAAGGACGGCATCCGCGTGAACGCCATTTCGGCGGGCACCATCAAGACGCTTGCCGCCTCCGGCATCGGTGATTTCCGCTACATCCTGAAATGGAACGAAAACAACTCTCCGCTGCGGCGCACCGTGACGCAGGAAGAGGTGGGCAAATCGGCGATGTACCTTCTGTCTGATCTGTCGTCGGCGGTCACCGGGACGATCCACCACGTCGATGCCGGCTACCACGTTGTCGGCATGAAAAACCCCGAAGCCCCCGACATCACGTTGGACAAGAAAGCCCCCTGATGGAGGTGTTGACCGCCGGACATCTGCTGGCGTTCAACGCAGCGCTGTTCCTTGCCATGGCGGGTCCGGGGCCTGCGTTCGTGCTCTGTGTGCAGTCCAGCCTGCGCGGGGGCCGCAAGGAAGGCATCCTGACCGGTGCCGGTCTGGCCGTGATGGCCGGGCTCTGGACGCTGGCGGCCCTTCTGGGTCTGGAAACCCTGTTCGCGACCTTCCCTGCGGCCTACACCGTTCTGCGGATCAGCGGCGCCGTATTGGTTCTGGCCTTTGCGATCCACACCTGGCGCACGGCATCGACCCCCGTCGGCACGGCCGCCGCGATTTCGTCCCGGCGCGCGTTTTTGCGGGGTTTCCTCGTGAATCTTGGCAACCCCAAAAGCATTCTGTTTGCCGCGGGTGTTTTGCTGGTCATCTTTCCGCCCGGCCTGTCTGCGGCCGAGATGGGGCTGATCACCGTCAACCACATCGTCCTTGAAATGATCGTCTACACCGGCCTTGCCGTGTTGCTGAACCACCCGGCGGTGCAGATGCGCTATCTTGCGTGGAAACCGGTGATCGCCAAGGCGACGGCGGTCGTGCTGGGCGGCTTGGGCCTGCGTCTTCTGGTGACCTCATGACGGGCCGATCCTTCTGGTCCGGCCCCTGCCCGACCCTGCCCGATTTACCGGCCCGCCCGACTTAGGAGAGTGACATGTCCGAAAAACTGCCCCACGAAAAAGGCTTTCACATCAGCTGGGACCAAATCCATCGCGACAGCCGTGCCCTGGCCTGGCGCCTGGACGGACGCGGCCCCGACGGCGGTGCATGGAAGGCGATCGTGGCGATCACCCGCGGCGGCATGGCCCCGGCCATGATCATCGCGCGCGAACTGGACATCCGTCTGGTCGATACGATCTCGATCAAATCCTACGACCACCAATCCCAGGGCGAGGCGCAGGTCCTGTCGAAACCCGACGACGCCATGGTCGGCGACGGCACCGGCGTTCTGGTGATCGACGACCTGGTCGACAGCGGCAAGACATTGGAAGTGGTGCGCAAGATGTATCCCAACGCGCATTTCGCAACCGTCTACGCCAAACCCAAGGGCGAGCCGATGGTCGACACCTTCATCACCGGCGTCAGCCAGGACACATGGATCTTTTTCCCTTGGGATATGGCGCTTCAATACGTCCAACCCTATCGCGGCAAGGACTGAAACGAGCGCACCGTTTGCGGTCACCGATACCGCAAGGGTGCGCAAATCGCGTCGGACGGAAATCCGACCTGGATCACCCGTCAGTACCCCCCCGATATGCGCCGGGTCAGACGGAGTCGAATGCCGTCTTGCGCCCGCACCGTCAGATGGGCCACCGGCACTGGTGGCGGCCCCACCGGTTCCAGCCGGAAGGCACCGACCATGCGCGACAACAGCAATACCCCCTCGGCCATGGCAAAGCCCGCGCCGGTGCAGACACGCGGCCCCGTGCTGAACGGCATATAGGCCGCGCGCTGGCTGTCCGCTGTCTGGGGTCGGGACCAGCGCAGCGGGTCGAAGCCGTCGGGATTTTCCCACAGCCGCTCGTGCCGATGCAGGTGCCAGGGGCTCAGCACAACCTGCGCGCCCTTGGGCGCAGACCGGCCCCGGAACACCTCCGGCTGGACCGTCTCGCGCACCATCATCGGCACAGGCGGATACAGCCGCAGCGTCTCGCGGAATACGTCCCGCGTCAGGGGCAGACGGCTCAGCTGTCCCAGGTCGAAGGCGTCCCAGTCCACCGGTGTCTCTGCCGCGACCCGTTCCTGAAAATCCTCATGCGTGGCAAGCAGATAGAGAGCCCAGGCCAAAGCAGAAGCCGAGGTTTCGTGTCCCGCCAGGAAAAAGATCGCGACCTGATCCACCATCTCTTCGGGGCTGAACAGATGCCCGGTTTCCGGGTCCGCAAAGGTCATGATCTTGGTCGCCAGATCATCGGGCGCGGTGCCCTGCGCGATCTCCTCGCGGCGTCGGTCCACCAGCGCCGCGAGGCTGCCCCTGATGGCCGCCGCCGCCGACAGCGTCCGCCGTCGGTGCAACCGCGGCACCCAGCGGGGCAACGGGATCAGGGCCGCCAGGTTCAAAAGCGGCTGCGTCCGTTGATAGTCGCGGAACTGACGAAAGACTTGCGCGGCCAACCGATCCTCGATCGGGACGGAAAACAGCGTGCGAAAGATCACGTCGGCGGCGGCATAACTCGCCACCTCCTCCACCTCCTGCTCGCCCTCCTCCAGGCGGGTCACCATGGCGGCGGCGGCATCCTTCATCGCCGGAAACGCATCCCGCAAGCGCCCCTTCCCAAAGGCCGGATCAATGATCCGTCGCTGCCGCTTCCACTCTTCTCCGTTGGTCACAAAGACCGACCGCCCCAGCAACGGGGCCAACCCTTCGCGGACGCGGTCGGACTTTGGAAAGTCATCGGGACGCTGTTTCAGGACAAGATCCAGAAGGGCCGGATCATTCATCATGTAGCTGCGGAAAAACGGCGTCCGAAACTCGGCCATCCAGGCCCGATACAGGCGCGCGGGCTGTGCCGACAGGATGTCGCGCCGAAACCGCCGACCGTATTCCAGCAGCCCCACCCGGTCCGGGCGCGGCTGGGGTTTGGGGGGGGTCATGCGGCCATCGCACGGTGCCGATTGACCGGTTCGGTCAGGCGCGACGGACTGGGCGCGCGTCCGGCAAAACGTTCGCCCAGGGTCTGCGGACCCGCCGTAATGCGAAAATAGTCGTAGTCGCCCGGCCGATCAAAGGCACAGAGATACTGGAAATGCAGCCGAAAATACCGCCGCTTCAACTCCGCCCAGCGTTCGGGCGACAGCGTCTTGGTAAAGGCCGCCGAAATCACGAGAGGCCAGCGTTGCTGCGCAGGGGCCACTCCGGTCACGGCCACCGGATCGCACAGCGCAAAGGCGCATCCGTCACCGGGCGCCGTGACATCCACCCAAGGGATCAGGGCCTGGCCGCCCATCACATGAAGGTCGGCGCGCAACCGATTGGCATCCGGCAGAAAACTGACCATTGGCACGACATGCCCCAGGCTGAGAAAGGCACACTTTCCTTCGGGCACGCGCCCTGCCCGGATCAGGTCGGCCAGCACCGAAACCGCCAGATGCGCGCCCGAGGAATGGCCCACGACAAGCACCTCATCCACGTCAGAGGCCAGTGCCGCCGCGATCACCTCCCCAAAGGCTGCCATGCGCGCCTCCAGCTCGGGCGGGTTGGCGCCGTTCCAGCGGGCGGAAAAGGCGTAGTCATGCATCAGGTAGTAGGCGAACACCTTGGAATCCTGACCTTTGAACCAAGCGAGAACCGCCCAGGTCACGCCCCCGCCCAGGATCAGACCCACAACCCAGCCGGTCACCAAAAGGTCCACCCCCATCGGCAAGGCGCGAACCCCCGTCGCGGCCAAGGTGCCGGCCCCCCATCCCAGACCCAGGGCCACGGCAAGTTGCACCAACAGGAACACGATCGGATAGAGCGCCGCGATCACCGGTCCCTTGCGAAGCCGCATCAACCGGAACAAGGCACCCGACCCGATATAGGCCCAGGCAGTGCGCGCCAGCTGCCGATAGGTGGCTGGGATCGACCGGGACATGGATGTGGCGACAATGTCCGACCAGACCAGAACCTCGACCTCGGTTTCGACCTCGGCCCCCTCCATCTTGCTGTCCACGATCCAGGAATAGGGCCCCGCCCCCTTGCGTTGAGACAGCGAATAGCCAGACACCTCGGCCTGCGCGGCGCCTTCCTTGCGGTACAGCTCGCGGTAGCGACGGGGATGGAACGGGTCATAGCCCGGAATATAGAGCACGCGCCGGCGGGTGACGGGCATCGGGGAACCTCTGACTTGCACCTCTGCCCGGCATGATGCCAGAAGCATCGGGCGAAAATAAGGACCCGCCATGCACACCGATCTGGACGTCGATGCCCTTGGCCTGTTGTGCCCCCTGCCCGTCCTGCGGCTCCGGAAACGGATGGCCGACCTGCCGTCCGGCGCGCGGGTCCGCCTGCTGGCCGACGACCCTGCCGCGCTGATCGATGTTCCGCATTTTTGCGCCGAGGCCGGTCACACCTTCGAGGGCAACGACGGCCACACCTACCTTATCCGCAAGGGCTGACGCAGTCTTTAGTGGTCGGGGATGCGCCCTCCGATCCGGGTGCCCCGGACCGGAGGACGCGGCCTGTCACTCCGCGGCTTGCGACACCGATGGGCCGCCCGCCCGGATCACGGCCAACAGCTCTTCGCGCCGCTTGGCTGCCGTGCGCTCGTTGGCTTCCTTCACCGGGCCAAAGCCACGGATCGACATGGGCAGGGCCGCCAGGGCCGTGACCGCGTCGCGCGTTCCTTCGGACAGCAGAGGCAGAACCTCGGCCATGTCGGCCTCGTATTGCGCGATCAGGGCGCGTTCCATGCGCCGCTCGGCGGTCCGGCCGAACGGGTCCAGAACCGTGCCGCGCAGAACCTTGCCCCGCGCCAGCCAAGGATAGAGCCGTTCAATCCAGGCCCCAAAGGCCCGTTTCGCGGGGCGCCCATCCGGGCCCTGCTTTGACAGCATCGGAGGGGCCAGATGATAGGTCAGCTTCAGGTCGCCGTCAAAGGTGGCTCGGGCCTTGGCACGGGTGTCACGCAGCAGGCGGGCCACCTCGTATTCATCCTTGTAGGTCAACAGCTTGTGATACCCTCTGGCCACCGCATCGCGCACCGCAGGATCGGTAATTCCGTCCAGCATCCGGGTGTAGCGTTTGGCATAACGGGCGGACTGATACGCCGTCAGGTGGGTCAGACGCGCCGCTTCGCGCGCCTCGGGCGTGGCGGGCAGTTGGACGACCGTGTCCTGCAGCATCGCCGCAGCTTCGGCCCCGTGAACCACGGCCCAGCGGCCCAGGTCAAAGGCGCGCTGGTTCTTTTCGACGGCAGCCCCGTTCAATTCCACCGCGCGCAAGATGGCGTCGCGTGACAGCGGGATCAGACCCTTTTGCCAAGCGGCCCCCATGATCATCATGTTGGAAAAGATCGTATCGCCCAACAGCTTTTCAGCCAGTATCGACGCGTCGAAGATCGTCAGCCCATCCCGCAGCCGCGCCTCCAGCGACAGGCGCAGACGGTCGGCGGGCAGCTTGAAATCGGCGTTTCGAGTGAATTCGCCGGTCACGATCTCATGGCCGTTGACCACCGCGCCGGTGCGCCCGGTCGTGGTCAGGGCCAGGGTCTTGGCCCCTGCGCTGACCACCAAATCACCCCCGATCAACGCATCCGCCTCGCCCAGGGCCACGCGGATTGCGCTGATATCCGATGGCTTTTCGGCCAGGCGGCAGTGCAGCGCCACCGCGCCGCCCTTTTGCGCCAGACCGGCCATTTCCATCAGGCCCGCGCCCTTGCCGTCCAGATGGGCGGCCATGGCCATAACCGCGCCGATGGTGACCACGCCGGTGCCGCCGACGCCGGTGATGACCGTGTTCCAGGTCCCGTCGATCACAGGCAGCACCGGGTCCGGCAGGTCGGGCAGGTCAACGTCTGCCGTCGCGGCCTTTTTCAGCTTGGCCCCCTCGACGGACACGAATGACGGGCAGAACCCTTTGACGCAGCTGAAATCCTTGTTGCAGCTGGATTGGTCGATGGCACGTTTGGTGCCGAACGCCGTTTCGACCGGGACAAGCGACACGCAATTCGACTGCACCCCGCAATCGCCGCAGCCTTCGCAGACGTCGGTGTTGATAAAGATGCGGCGGTCGGGGTCGGGGAACTGGCCGCGCTTGCGGCGACGGCGTTTCTCGGCGGCGCAGGTCTGGATGTAGAGGATGGCGCTGACGCCCTCGACGGTCTGCATATGCGCCTGGACCTGAGGCATCTCTTCGCGTTCGTACCAGTTCAGGCCGGTGGGGAATTTGGACTTATCGACGTCCTCCTTCTCGTCGTAGACGACGGCGATTTCACGCACGCCCATGGCCTGCAACTCGCGCGCGATCTGTTCGGGGGCCAGATCGCCCTCATTGTGCTGACCGCCGGTCATGGCGACGGCGTCGTTGTACAGGATCTTGTAGGTGATCGTGGTTCCCGCGGCCAAGGCCGCGCGAATGGCCAGAATGCCGGAATGGTTGTAGGTCCCCTCACCCAGGTTCTGGAACACATGCTTGCGGGTGGAAAACAGCGACTCTCCCACCCAGTTCACGCCTTCGGCGCCCATGTGGGTATAGCCCTCGGTCGAACGGTCCATCCACAGCGCCATCACGTGACAGCCGATCCCCGCCCCCGCCCGCGCGCCGTCGGGCACCTTGGTAGAGGTGTTGTGCGGGCAGCCGGAGCAGAACCAGGGCGTGCGGGCCGCCACCTCAGGCGCGCTGTCGGCGCGGCGCGCCTCTTGCACGCGGGCCAGCCCGGCCTCGATCCGGTCCGTGCCGCGACCTTCTTCCTTGAGGATCTCGCCCAGCTTGGCTGCGATATCGGTCGGGTCCAGCGCATAGGCCTGCGGGAACAGGATCGGGCCGCCCGATTGCTTGCGATAGCCATAGACGCGCCGCCCGCGGCGGTCGTCGAAGATGGCTTCCTTGACCTGAACCTCGATCAGCTTGCGCTTTTCCTCGACGCAGACGATCAGATCCAGCCCTTCGGCCCAATCGTGCAGGCCTTTCATATCCATGGGCCAGGTCTGTCCCACCTTGTAGGTGGTGATGCCCAGCCGGTCGCATTCCGCCTCGTCCAGACCCAGCAGGCCCATGGCGTGCACCAGGTCCAGCCAGTTCTTGCCATGGCTGACAAAGCCGATCTTGGCCCCCGGTTTGCCGTGCACCCGGCGGTCCATCTTGTTGGCGTGGCTAAAGGCCTCGGCGGCCCAGCGTTTGTGACCCAGCAACCGGTGTTCCTGCGGGATCCAGTGGTCGTTGAGGCGGATGTTCAGGCCGTCCTCGGGCAGGTCGAAATCGGGCGTGACGAAAGACATGCGATCCGGGCGTCCGTTCACGACAGAGGTGACCTCGACCGTGTCCTTCATCGTCTTCAACCCGACCCAAACGCCCGCATACCGCGACAGCGCCCAGCCATAGAGGCCGAAATCCAGGATTTCCTGCACACCTGCGGGCGACAGCACCGGCATATGCACATCGACCAGCGCCCAGTCAGATTGGTGGCAGACGGTCGATGATTCGCCCGTGTGGTCGTCGCCCATGGCCATCAGAACACCACCATGGCGCGACGTGCCCGCCATATTGGCATGGCGCATCACGTCGCCGGACCGGTCGACGCCCGGCCCCTTGCCATACCAAAGGCCGAAAACCCCGTCGAATTTCCCCTCGCCGCGCAGCTCCGCCTGCTGCGTGCCCCACATGGACGTCGCGGCCAGATCCTCGTTCAGGCCGGGACGGAACGTGATGTCGTTGGGTTCCAACACCTTGCGGGCCTTGCCCATCATCAGGTCGACATTGCCCAGCGGGGAACCGCGATACCCGGACACGAACCCGGCGGTATTCAGCCCGGCCTGCCGGTCCCGCTCCTTCTGCATCAGCATCAGGCGCACAAGCGCCTGCGTGCCGTTCATCAGAACGTGTTCCTTATCAAGGTCGTACCGGTCGGATAGCGAAACGTCATGGCGCATGGATGGATCCTCCTGCACGGGTATATAGGTCACAATTGCTGACCTATAAAGCGATTTCTTGCTCGCCTTCACTGTAACTTCACGTATGGGATGTGCGAAGGGAGGACCCTTCGACAGCTGGATTTGTGATGGACTGGGACAAGCTAAGAATTTTTCACGCGGTTGCCGACGCGGGGTCCCTGACCCACGCGGGTGATGTGCTGCACCTGTCGCAATCGGCCGTCAGCCGCCAGATCCGCGCGTTGGAGGAGAGCCTGGACACCACCTTGTTCCACCGGCACGCGCGCGGACTGATCCTGACCGAACAGGGCGAATTGCTGTTCGATGCGACCCAAAGCATGACCAAACGGCTGGACGCCGCCGCTGCGCGCATTCGCGACACCGAAGAAGAGGTGTTCGGCAATCTGCGTGTGACCACCACGATCGGCTTCGGGTCCATCTGGCTGGCCCCGCGCCTGCCGAAGCTTTATGCGAAATATCCCGACCTCAGCATCGACCTGATGTTGGAGGAACGCGTGCTGGATCTGCCCATGCGCGAGGCGGACGTCGCGATCCGCATGAAAGAGCCGTCGCAGGCCGACCTGGTCCGCAAGCGGTTGATGGATATCCGCATGCAACTGTTCGCGACACCCGCCTACCTGAAGGAGAACGGCACCCCGCAGTCCCTGCACGACCTGTCCCGGCATCGGCTGATCTGTCAGAATGTCGGCTCTACCCAGGTCAGCGCAGGGGCCACGTTGATCCGGGAGCTGATGTCCTACGAAATCGGACGGACGCTGACGGTGAACAACTATTTCGGCGTGTTGCAATCGGTGCTCAGCGATCTGGGGATCGGTGTCCTGCCGGACTACCTGCAACAGGATTTTCCAAACCTTATCCGCGTGTTGCCCACAGTTGAATCGAACGAAGTCCCGGTCTTCCTGGCCTTCCCGGAGGAGTTGCGCGGGTCGCGCCGGATCGAAGCTTTCCGCGATTTTGTCGTCGAAGAGGTGGTCGCCTACCGCAAGGCTCGACAAGGAAACGCTACGTAAGCCATGCGCTGAACGCATAGCGGCATTGCACCTGTCAGTTCAGATTCTGCCTTGCCCGATGGCAGGGTGACGCTTAATTCAGCAGGTGAAGGACGGCGCGACGCGCCCCTTCACCTCCCTGTTGGACTTGGCCGAGCTTCGTGCTCGGCCTTTTTTTTGCCTAGCCCACTGCGGACGCGGCAACCTGGCGAATCCGTTCCACCATGGCACGCAGACCGTTGGACCGTTGCGAAGACAGGTGTTCGTTCAGACCCAGCCGCCCCATTTCCGCGATTGCATCGACTTCGCCCACGGCCTTGACCGTCAGCCCGCCATACAGGTCGTGCAGGACGGCGATCAGGCCGCGGACGATCATCGCGTCGGACTCTCCGTCGAAATCGAACGTCGCGTCTGGTCCCTGCCCGTCGATCCGGGGATGCAGCCAGACCTGGCTGGCGCAGCCGTCGACCTTGGTGGCGGCCACCTTCAGGGCGTCAGGCAACGGCGGGAACGCCTTGCCCATGTCGATCACATGCCGATAGCGGTCTTCCCAGTCGTCGAGAAACTCGAAAGTCTCCACCAGATCTTCGAACCGGTCCTGTGCCATGCGCGCCCTTTCCTTGTCATGCAGCAGGTAGGACGCCCACACCGGAACGTCCAGCCGCTTCCCAAAGGGGACGCGATGGGCTAGCCCGAACAGGCAGAATTCGAGGGGGCTTCGATGGGCTTGGGAACGAAGATCGCGCTGGGCGCACTGGTGCTGACGATTGCGGGCTGCGGGCTTGGCCAATCGCGTCTGAACCCGCTGACCTGGTTTGGTCGCGACAGCTCCGAGGCCATCGATGCGGCCCGCGCCACCCCGCGGGAACCGGTGATCGATCAGGTTCTGTCCCTGACCGTCGACCCGACGCCGGGCGGGGCCATCGTGTCGACCGTCGGCCTGCCACCGACCCAAGGCTTCTGGGAGGCGGAGTTGGTGCAGGTCCCGACCGACGACGCCACCACGTTGTTGTTCGATTTCCGCATCCTGCCCCCGCTGCAGCCGCGCCGCACAGGCACGCAGCCCTCGCGCGAGGTGCTGGCCGGCACGATCCTGTCGAACCAGGATCTGGCCGGCATCCGCACCATCGCCGTGCAAGGTGCACAGAACCGGCGTAGCGTCCGCCGCTGATCAAGGCGGCGACGCTTCTGCCCAGGGCGCTACAGACGTCCGTTCGCCAGCGCCGTGCCCTGCGCCAGGGCCTCCAGCTTGGCATAGGCAATATCCGGGTCCACGGCCCCGAACCCCGCAAAGGTGCCAAAGCCGCAATCGCTGCTGGCGATGACCCGATCACCGCCGACGATGTTCGCAAACCGGCCCAGGCGTTCGGCCACCACCTCAGGGTGTTCCACGAAGTTCGAGGTGGAATCGATCACGCCGGGCACCAGGACCTTGTCGTCCGGGATCTCCGCGGCGCGGTCGCGGAACACCTGCCATTCATGGGCATGACGCGGATTCGAGGTTTCGAACAGCAACTGCGAGGCATTGACCCCCAGAAAGGTCGAAAAGACCGTATCCATGTCGATGTCGCAGATATGCGGCCCCTCGTAGTTCCCCCAACAGATGTGAACGCGCACCCGTGTCGGGTCGATCCCGTCCAGCGCCGCGTTCAATGCCTCTACGTGCGCAGCTGCGATCTTGAGAAACTCTGCATCCGTCAAATCAGCGAACAGCATGTGCCGCGACAGCGCCAGATCCGGGCAATCCAACTGCAGATACAGACCCGCATCGACAATCGTCCGGTACTCCTCGCGCATCGCATCGGACAGCGCCGCCAGATAGGCGTCCCGCGTCGGGTAGAAATCGTTTTGCAAGAACAGCGAAATGACCCCGGGCGAGGCTGCATTCATGAACCCTTCGGACGCACCATGGGTGGCCATAGCCTCCTTGAGGTTCGCGATATCGGTCAACAGCTCGCCTTGGCCCTTGGACCGCACCTCGCCGGTGCACATCGGGCGGGCATATTTCGGCGTGCCGCCATCTGCCGCCAACCGCTTCAGGAACGTCGGGAACCGTTTCAGATCAGCCGGCGCGTTGCGGGGGCTGTCACCGGAAAACCCGGTGTAACGGTCCTTGACGTAGGTCGCATAGCTGATCTTTGACGTCTCGCCGTCGGACACGACGTCAATCCCCGCTTCGACCTGTCGCCGAACCGTGTCCGCGCAGGCCGTGGTCATCTGGCGGGCAAAGGCGGCGGCGTCAAAGTCCGCCCCCTGTTCGCGCGCAAAAATGAAATCGACCGTTTCCTGCGTACGCGGCAGGCTGCCCACATGGGTTACTTTTATGGTCATACTCGTCTCTCCCTCACCGCGCCGACCGGCCCGTTTCCTACAGATGTTGACGCGGCCAACGGCACGATCCCACCCCAAATTTCAAACGCACCCTACCCGCTCCTTCCTCTGGCCATAAATACCTCGGGGGAGTCCCGCAGGGACGGGGGCAGAGCCCCCCGGATCGGGGCCGCAGGCCCCGATCCCAAGCAAACGGCATGCGGCGTCAGCCGCGCCAGCTGGTTCCCGCGCGATCACCGGTGGCGACCACATGGTAAAGCGCCGCCTCCCCTTCCATCGATGGCACCACACGATGCGACAGCCCCGCAGGCACCGAGGCCGTGTCGCCGGGGGCCAGCGTGTCCGACCCGCCGTCCCAGCTCAGCCGCCAATGCCCCCGCACCGGCATCAGAACGGATGGCCGGTCATGCGCATGAGGCGTGTCATCGGCGGACGCCCGGGTGATCAGGTCGATCTCGAAACCGGGCTTGTCGCGGATGATGCCGGTCTCGCCGATCACCTTCGCGGGCGTCCCGGAGGCAAGCGCGACCATGTCCCAGTACCGGCGCACGCCCCAGCCCACGACCTCGGCGGGCGTCAATTCGGGGTAGCCCTCCAACTCGGCCTCCGACAGCAAAGGCATGGGCTTTACCCCCTCGGGCAGGCGCTCCCCCTTCTTGCTGTCATAGAGCTTGCCCGTCTCGGCCAGAACAAGGCCGTGCTCCGCCGCGTCCTCGATCACCTGAGGGGCCCAGATCACCCCGCCGCCCGCGTCGTCGCCCCCCAGCACCGCCATGATCATCCCGTAGTCCGTGCCGATATTCTCGAAGCCACGGAAGATCCCTGTCGGAATGTTGATGATGTCGCCCTGTTCCAGCACGACCTCGCCTGCGGTGCCCCAGCGGCCCCAGAAAAAGCGCCAGCGCCCCGACAGCACGAAGAACACCTCCGCCGTGCGGTGCGAATGCAAGGAGTTGCGGCACTTCGGCGGTTGCCCCGCAGCCCCGATGTTGAAGCCGTGTGGCGTGGTGATGTGGACATGCTGGTCCGCGCTTTCGGAGACGCCGCCACCAATGATGGTAAAGTTCTCCTTCTGGTTCGACCCCGGCGTATGGGCGTCGATGAAGGCGGTCTTGCAGGGGCGGAGCTCTCCGTAGCGGACGATCTCGGGGGTCATTTTCGGTTCCTTAGGGGCGGGATTGGCAATGGTCATGGTGTCTCGCCCAGGGCTCTCAGGCGGGCCTCCAGGCTCTTGATACGGTCTTGCTGGCGGCTGATTTCGGGGCCAAGCATGGCGGCGATCTGCGCCTCGTCGAAATGGGGTGTGATGAACTGCGGGCAGTTCCAATCCGTCGCCTCGACCTCGATGGTCAGCAGGCGTTCGACACGCCCCTGCCCGTCGACCGCCACTTGCCCCGCAAGTTCGACGTCGGCCTCAACCGGGACCATGCGCGCGCGGCCCTGAATCTTCAGACGCGCCTTGCGGGCGTAATCCATTGCAAAGACAGATACGCGGTCGTCGCGGATCAGGTTGCCCTGGGTGATGAACTGCCGGTTGCCGCGATAATCGGACATCCCGATCGTCTGTGGCCCGACCTGCCGCAAGAACCCCTTGGGCCCGCCGCGATGCTGAATGTAGGGCCACCCCTCTTCGGTCAAGGAGGCGATGTAGATCGACGTGCGGTCCGCCAGAAAGGCCCATTCGTCGGGGCCCAGCCCACGTGGGCCAAGATGCCGATACCGTGCGGCGTTCGCCTCGCGCGAAGACGCGGCCTCCTGCAGGGCGCGCGTCTGGGCACCGAACATGATATCATCGTAGGCGCGCATCGGATCAGGCCGCGCCAAGCAGGATCTGTTTCCAGATGGCTGTTTCGTCGTAGACGGTCCATTCCCGGCGCAGACCCCAGGGCCCGAATTCCGCATGGGTGATCCCCATGACGTGAACCATCGCCCCCGTCGGTGCCCCGAACCCGCCCCAGCCGGAATGTCGACCAGTCAGGGACCAGCGCACCGCGGCGCGCGGCGGCATCATCGGATCATCGCGACCGATGACGTGGTGGATTTCGAACGTCGCCTCCGGGAAGGCGGCCCGAAGTTGGATCCAGAACCGGTCGGCATCGCCCGGACCATGCGCCGTGACGCCACCGGGGTATTCCAGTTGGGCGGCGCGGTCATAGATCTCGGGGATCGCGCGCAAATCGGCCCCCATGATGCGGGTCAGCAGCTCGGCCAGCTTTGCCCCCCATGCGTTGTCGTTGCCGCGCCCCTTGTAAGGACCCGGCTGATCAATGTCGGGGGTGAACGGACGCGTTGCCGTCTCGCGCCCGCCTTCCCGCTCGATCAGGTCGGCGGCGTAGGCCTCGGGCGTCCAGCCCAATTGCCGGACGATCGCCCCCTGGTCACGGATCAACCATTCATCGTCGATGGCGATCCCCCGGACGTGGCAATCGGCCATGATGCGATAGACCAGCGTCTTGCCCGTGGCCTTGCCATAGACACCGTCGCCCAAATGGGTCGCCGTCGACAGCAGGCGGTGCGACGACAACATGCCGTCTTCGGGGCTGTCGCCAGACCAGATCACGTCTTCGCCCAGCAGCGTGCGGTCGGGGAATTCCGCCAGCGTCGCCATCGTGGCCCCGATGACCTTCTGATTGCCGATCACGACCGACCCGGGCGAGCGCACGACGATGTCAGGCGCGTAATAATCGTGCAAGGTGGCGAGGCCGCGATCTTCCCAGATCTCCTTGGTGATGCCGATGATGTAGTCAGGCAGGTCTTTCCAGCGGTCGCTGAAGGTCATTGAACATATCCTTGGAGGTGTCGGCAGGAGTCCCGGACCACCAGCGGTCCGTCGATTTCGATGCGGCGGGCGCTGCGGTCCGGATCTTCGATCTGGGCAAGGATTTCCGCCACCGTCGCCTCGACCAGCCGGCGCACCGGCTGGCGCACCGTTGTCAGGCGATAGGCGGGCCAGTCGGCCATGGCGATGTCGTCGTAGCCGATGACGCTGACGTCATGCGGCACCCGCACCCCCATCTCGAAGCGGAGCATATCCAGCACCGCCAGCGCCATGTCGTCATTGCCCACGAAAAGCGCGTCCGGCGGAACAGCCGCCTCCATCATGTCACGCGCGGCGGCGCAGGCGATTTCGCGGTCATAGGCACCATCGGCCAGGGCGTGCAGGTCCTGCCCGGCCGCCTCCAACCCCGCGCGCAGACCTGCCAGGCGGTCGCGTCCGGTCGACGCCCCCTGCCAGCCCGCGACATGCGCAATCCGGGTGTGGCCGGTTTCGATCAGGAACTCCGCGACCTTGCGCCCCCCGGCCCGGTTGTCAGAGGTCACCGCCGACAGGCCGGGCCGCTCGATCGAGCGGTTGAACAGCGCGATCGGCAGTCCCGCCGCCGCGCATTTTTCGACCAGATTGCCCGACAGGGTGACCGAGGCCGCGATAAGCCCGTCCACCTGATAGTCCATCAGCTGATCCACGACCTGATCCAGGTCGATCCCGGACTCGCCCATGGTAAAGATCAGCAGGTGATAGCCTTCCGCCTGCAGCGCGTGGCTCAGCTTCTCGACGGCATCCGCGTAGAACAGGTTGTTCATGTTGGCGACGACGAAGCCGATGATCCGGGACCGCCCGGTAATCAGGCTGCGCGCCAGGACGTTGGGGCGATAGCCCAACTCCTCGGCGGCGGCGCGGACGCGTTTGTCCATCGCGGCGCTGACCGAGGTGCCCTTGGAAAACACCCGGCTGACCGCCGACTGGCTGACCCCGGCCAGGCGGGCAACATCAAGCGAAGTGACCCGTTTGCCCATCAGCCTGCCGTCCAGCCGCCATCGACAAGGATCGACGTGCCCGTGATCATTGCCGCGGCATCCGAGGCCAGGAACACGACCGGGCCCATGATGTCCTCGACCTCACCCACGCGCGGAAGCTTGATCTTCTCGTCGATCCACGCGCGGCGTTCGGGGTCGTTGAACGTGCCTTCGGTCAGGGGTGTGCGGATAAACGTGGGACAGATCGTGTTGACGCGGATGTTCCTTGGCCCCCATTCGATGGCCATGGCCTTGGTCATGCCTTCGACCCCGTGTTTCGTCGCGCAATAGACGGCCCGGTCGATCCCGCCCACATGGCCCATCTGGCTGCTGATCTGAATGATCGAACCGCCCTGGGTCATGCGCCGCGCCACCCGCTGCGCCAGGAAATAAGCGGCCCGCAGGTTCAGGCCGGTCACCGCATCGAAATCCTCGGGCGTTGTGTCCAGCGCCGGACCATGCCGGGCGATGCCAGCGGAATTGCACATGATGTCGAACCCGTCGCGCGCATCCAGAAAGCCATCCAGCGCAGTCAGATCGGACACGTCCAGCGGGGCGCCTTCGGCCTCGTGACCCGCGTCGCGCAGGGCCGACACGGCCTCGGATACCTGTGCCGGCGTGCGCGCGGCAACGGTCACATGCGCCCCGGCCTGCGCCAGGGCCGCCGCGCAGGCAAGGCCGATGCCACGGGTCCCGCCAGGGACGAAGGCGCGGCGGCCGTCTAGACGGAAGGCAGGCGTGCGAGGCAGGGACATGGACGACTCCGAGAAGAATGCATACCTATGCAAACACCTTCGGGCGCGCGCTGGCAAGGGGGCTGCGAACCTTTCATTCCCTCGCGGCATGGTTTTCGTGGCAAGGTGCCGCAGACGAATGGACCAAATCGGTACGGCGGCACCCCTCGCCGCTTTCGTCAGGGTCCGATCCCGTCTGATCGATCAGCGCGGCAGAGCCTGCAACCAGGCGGTCAGGTCCGCGATGGCCGCGGGCGTGTGCCCGGGACTGAGGATGTCGCCCGCGATGACATGGTGATGGGGGTCGTCGCCAGCAGGCAGGGTCACGCGCGATATCTGCACCGGTCCGGCCCATCGCGCGGCCACCCCTTCCGTCGTTTCTGCGTCCACGACGGTATCCTCAGGCGAGAAATAGAACAGCGCCGGAATCTCTGCCTGCGCCCAGTCCAGCCGCATTGCGTAGTCCAACAACGCCTGCATCGGCAGCAGGGCGCGGGTTGGGTATTCGTGCGTCCAGTGTTTCGCGTGCCGGGCATTCGCTGGTTCGAACCTCCGGGTTTCACCGGCGATCAGCGGAACCCATTGGCGCGCAGCGGGCCAGGACAACAGCGATGCAATCGGGTTGGCCACCTTGAAGTTCGGTGAGATCAGGATGACGCCTGCCAGGTCGCGGCGTTGGGTGGCCAGCCCCGGGTCGGCCGCCAGCACAGCGGCCAGGGTTCCCCCCGTCGACGCCCCGATGATCACCACCCGGTCGCCGATCCGACGTCCGATTTCCATCGCCTCGGCCACATCCTCCAACCAGTCGCCCGCCGCAGGTTCGGCCATGGCATCCCCATCGCGCCCGTGCCCGGCCAGCCGTTGATAAAAGACGTTGGCCCCAAGCGTTTCGGCCAGGCGATCGGTCACGGGCCGGGTTTCCCAAAGATCGGCCGAAAACCCGTGCAGATAGACAAGCGACACCGCACTGCGTTGCCCCGGTGCCCCCGCCCAGAGAACGCGTTTTGCCGCGTCCGGTCGCAGGTCCGCCACCTGGCTTTCCCGGTCCGACAGCCAACCGTCGATATCGGCGGGCACGGCCGCAGGGTCGAAGTCGATCTGCGTCTCGACCTCTTCATAGGGGCCGAAAAGCCAAATCGCGGTCCCCGCCAGCCCCAACAGGATCAAACCCCAGATCATACCGCGCAACATCTTTGCCATCGCCCCATCCTCCGCGACGCAGAAAGGCGCAGGGGGTGGGGGCGGGTCAAGCGTTCTGGGCGTCCAGAACCTCTGTGACGCTGCGTTCGATCAGTCGCAGACAGGCATCGTCGGAAAACCGATGGTCGGCGCCATCGACCAACGTCAGCCGCATATCGGGGCTGTCGGCATGGTCCAGCAGGCGCAGCGCCGTCTGGGTCGACACGGCTGCGTCCGCCGTTCCCTGCATCATCCGCACCGGAAACGGCAGCGACAGTGGGTCGCGCAGGACAAGGCGCGCGCGCCCCTCCTCGATCAGGTGGCGGGTGATGATGTAGGGGTCGCCATAATCTGACGGCACGGCAATCTGCCCGTCCCGCGCCAGGGTATCCCGCTGGTCGGCATCGAAAGACGCCCAATACCCATCTTCGGTAAAGTCGGGGGCCGCCGCAATCGTCACCAATCCCGCGATCCGATCTGGGTGCGCCCGGGCCAGCAGCAGGGAAATCCAGCCGCCCATCGACGAGCCGACCAGAACCACAGGGCCCGCATCCACAGCCGCGATCACCGCTTCGGCGTCCTGAAACCAATCCCCGATGCACCCGTCTTCGAAGGCGCCGCCCGATTGGCCATGACCGGAATAATCCAGCCTCAGAAACGCGCGCCCCGCGGCGCGGGCCCACTCCTCCAGGGCGATGGCCTTGGTTCCCTCCATGTCGGATTTGAAACCGCCGAGGAACACGACGCAGGGCCCCTGCCCCGGCGTGTAGTGATAGGCCAGCGCGTTTCCGGCGCGCGTGATGAAGTCCGGCATTTGTCCCCCAGTCGAGTCGCTTGCGGTCAAGACACCCCCGATCGTCTTCAGTTGCAACTGGGTTTGACCAGCGGTGCATTTCAATAGGTGACTATGTGGTCACCTATATTGACAAGTGACCACACAGTCTCCTATCACCGATCCATGGATTCGGTCTTCAAGGCCCTTGCCGACCCGTCTCGGCGCGACCTGCTCGACGCCCTGCGGCGAGAGGATGGACAGACGCTGTCTCAGCTGGAGGCGGCGCTGCCCCTGTCGCGCTTTGGCGTGGCCAAGCACCTGACGGTGCTGGAGGCATCGGGGCTGGTGACCCGCGTGAAACGGGGACGCTTCACGCATCACTACCTCAACGCCGTGCCCCTGGCCGAAGCGTTGGTCAGGTGGATCGAACCCTATCGTGTGGGGCCTGCCGTCAAGGGGGTCCTCGACCTCAAGGCTCGATTGGAGGGCACTGCCATGACCGACAAACCCGACTACGTTCTGCGGACCTACATCCGTTGCACACAGGATGCGCTGTGGGATGCGTTGACCCAGGCGGATGCCGCCGCCAATTATCACCCCTACACCCCCGATGCGGTGCGCGACGGCGACGCCCTGATCTACAAGCTGCCCGACGGCAGCGACATGCTGATCTGTCGCGAGACATCAAGGACCCCCAAGACCCGGATCGAAAGCGAATTTGCCCCCCAATGGGCCCCCGACATCCCGGTCAGCCGCTTTGTCTGGCTGATCGCGCCCGAGGGGGACGCCTGCCAGCTGACGTTGGAACACTACGACATCCCAGACGGCGGCGAAGGCTATGCCGAGGGTTGGGAGCGTCTGACCGCCGGCCTCAAGACCTGGCTGGAAACCGGAACGCCCGCGCGCCTCGCACCGGAGATGCCGCAATGACGCCGGAGCTCTGGTGGATGACCTGGACCGCGATCCTGGCCGGGTCGCTGTGGATTCCCTACATCGTCGGCGTCAATACGGAGCCTGCCACCGAAGGTGCGCGCCCCGAAGATCCCTTTACCCGCCCGCCCAGTCAATCGGACATGCGCCCTTGGGTTCACCGCGCCCACCGCGCGCATCTGAACCTGTTGGAACAGTTCCTGCCGATGCTGGCTCTGGTCCTGATCGCGCATGCGGCGGGTGTCAACACGGGGGTCACCGTCTGGGCGACCGGGCTCTTCTTCGCGGCGCGTGTCCTGCATGCGGTCGGCATGATTACCGGCAAGGCTGGCTTTCCCCTGCGGCCGATGATCTTCAACTTCGGCTGGTTCTGCATCCTCGCGATGGGCGGTGCGATCCTGCTGTCGGCCTGATTCGGAAACCTGTCGCCGCCCCGCGCGTTGGGCGGCGACAACAGGAGGTCCCGATGGTCAAGAACAACCCGACCGGTCAGCAACCCATGCCCGCCAGCCCCGACGCACCAGGCAAACCGAAGCAGCGCGCCTACGGCGAAAGCGCGGCCAAGCCACAGGGCGACGGCCAGACAAAGTGGGACAAGCCCGCACAGGGCGCGGACGATTTCGCCATAGACGAAGAGCGGTCCAAGCCGATCCGGGGCAACGAGGCCCCGAAAGATTAGTCCGCGTCTTCGTCCACCAAGGGCCGGAACCCCATGGCCACGACGAATTTCTCGGAGGAGTCGGACCGGCTTGCTCCGGGTTTGACGTTCGCGACCTTGTCGAAGCGGGTCTTCAGCTGCTTTTGCAACTCCCCCTCCGCGCCGCCTGCCAGGACCTTGGCCACGAAGGTGCCGCCGGGGGCCAAGACTTCGAACGCCAGTTCCGCCGCCGCTTCGCACAGGGCGATGATCCGCAGGTGGTCGGTCTGCTTGTGCCCCGACGAAGACGCCGCCATGTCCGACATGACAACATCGGCTTCGCCGCCCAGCCAGGCCTTCACCTGATCGTCGGCGCCATCCGCAAGGAAGTCGAGCACGTGGATCTCCGCCCCCGGAATCGGGTCGACCTCCTGAAGGTCCAGACCGATGATCCGGCCCTGCGGCTTCTTGGGGTTGTCGCCGGTGGCATTGATGCGCGGCGCGGCAACCTGCAGCCAGCCACCGGGCGCGCATCCCAGATCGAGCACGCGGGCCCCCGGCACGAGGAAGCCGTATTTGTCGTCCAGCTCCATGATCTTGAAGGCGGCGCGTCCGCGATAGCCTTCGGCCCGCGCACGCTGCACGTAAGGGTCGTTCAACTGCCGCTCCAGCCACAGCTTGGACGACAGCCGACGCCCGCGCGCCGTCTTGACCTTTACCGTCAGATCACGGCGACCGCGACCAGAGGTGTTCTTTGTGGGTTTCTTGACCATCAGCGGCAGATACGCCCGCGCGGCGCGCTTGGCCAGCGGGGATCAGGCTTTTCGAAAAGCCTGATCAAATCCTTCGAAGGATTTGACGCCTCAATACGGACCATCGTCCAACACCCCGTCTGCAGACATCTGCGCATAAAGCAGTCCTTCGCGCAGGCCGCGATCCGCGACCGACAGCCGGTCCGTCGGCCAGACCCGCAAAAGCGCCTGCAAAATCGCCGCCCCCGACATGATCAACGTGTGCCGGTCGCGTCCGATCCTCGGATCATTGCGCCGCCCTTCGGGGCCAAGCGCCAGGTACCCCCGGATCACCCGGTCGATCTGATCGGTGGTCATGCTGAGCCCGTCGACCTTGTTGCGGTCATAGCGGCGCAGGTTCAGGTGCGTGGCCGCCACCGTGGTCACCGTGCCGGACGTCCCGACGATCTGGAATCCCGGATCGCTGTCGCCTTCGGCATCGGCGTAGGGGGAAAACTCGGCCAGGCATTCCTCGAAGTGCCAGGACATCAGCGCAAAGCGCGCCGCGTCGTCGGTCACGTCGCGGAACTGATCCTTGAGCGTCGCAACCCCCAGCGGGATCGAGATCCAGTCGACCACCTTGGCGGCGGGAAACGGGCTGTCTGCCCCGGCCTGAAACCCGGAATGCAGGCGCATGATCGCCCGCGCCCGGTCGTGACGCGGCACACGGGTCAGGTCGATCCAGACCAGCTCTGTCGAGCCGCCGCCGATGTCGACGACCAGCAATTGTTCCGTCTTGGTCGAGACCAGCGGCGCGCAGGACACGACGGCCAGACGCGCTTCCTCCTCCGGCTCGATGATTTCCAGCGGCAGGCCGGTTTCCCTTTCGACCAGGCGGATGAATTCATCTGCGTTGGTGGCCCGGCGGCAGGCCTCGGTCGCGACCAGGCGCATGCGCTTGACCTCGTGCGTATCCAGCTTGCGGCGACAGATCTTGAGCGCGCCAATGGTGCGCGCCATCGACGACCGGCTGAGCCGGCCCGATTGCTCCAACCCGTTGCCTAGTTGGACCGACTTGGAAAAGCTGTCGACAACATGCAACTGGCTGCCCTTCGGCTGAGCGATGAGCATGCGGCAGGAATTCGTGCCCAGATCGAGCGCGGCATAAAGCTCCGCCGGGTCAGGGCGGTTTTCGTCGGGTCGGCGAACGGGCGCGGGACCCCGGGCGCGGTGCGGCGCGCTCTGAAGGGGGCGACCGCGGCCAGCCGGGTCTTCCGGTGGCATCTGGGCCTCCGTATTTCAGGTTAAGATCACATTAGCGGTGCAAAAGCCGGTCCGGCAACCATTCTTCATGATGAACTTGAAGGATTCCACGGCTTTCCCCCCTCGCGCGGGGGCGCGCCCTGCCCTATCCCTCGGGTGTCGCCATCGGACGTGGCGATGTCGAAATTCGGCGCATTGCAGCACGGCTCCGGCTTTATAGGTCGGGAAATCGCTTGGCAGGAGGCATCATGGCCCAGATTACGGTCGTCTATTGGCGGGACATTCCCGCCCAGGTCATCGTCGGCAAAGGCCGGCGCGCGGCCAAGGTGCAGCTGTCGGAACGCTTTGAGCAGGCCATCGACCGCGCCGCCATGCGCTCTGGCGCCTCCGAGACCGACGCCTACCTTGCCGATTGGCGCAAGGTGGCAGAGCCGGAGGTGCCTGGCCCCGATGCAGAGGTCGCCGCCGCACGCGCGGCAGAGTTGGAGGCCGCCTGGACCCCGGACCGTCTGCGTGACGCGGCCCTGGCCGGCGGCCATGAAACGCGGGACGCCGCCTGATGGCGATCTTCGGCTTCAAGCGCCGCGAAGAAAAGCCCCCCACCGACGCCGCCCTGACCGGGTTCCTGCAAGGCGCGTCCATCGAAGTGATGCCGCGCACCGCAGAGAAAATCGAGGATTTCGCGGCCATTCTGCCCTTGGGCACACGCGTCTACATCGCGCACATCGACGGCACCCCGATCGCCGAGATGGTCGCCACGGCCGCGCGTCTGCGGGCGCAGGGTATGAACCCCATGCCTCATTTCCCGGCCCGCATCATCGCGGACCGGGCCACCCTGATCGACTGGATCGCCCGGTATCAGGGCGAGGCGGACGTGGATCAGGGTTTGATCCTGGCTGGCGGCGTCACCACGCCGGTGGGTGACTTTGCGACGTCCATGCAATTGCTGGAGTCGGGGGCCTTCGACAATTTCAAACGCCTGCATGTGGCCGGTCACCCCGAGGGCAACCGCGACATCGACCCCGACGGCAGCATGAAGAACGTGTCCGAAGCTCTTCTCTGGAAACAGAAGTTTTCCGATCGCACCGATGCCGACATGGCCATCGCCACGCAGTTCTGCTTTGAGGCGGGCCCCGTCATCGACTGGGCGAACGGCATCAAGGCGGCGGGTGTGGATCTGCCGGTGCATATCGGTGTGGCCGGGCCTGCCAAGCTGCAGACGCTGATCAAGTTCGCCATCGCCTGCGGCGTCGGCCCTTCGCTGCGGGTGCTGCAACGACGTGCGGCGGATGTGACCAAACTGCTCGTCCCGTTCGAGCCGACCGCGCTTCTGAGCGAACTGGCCGCCCACAAGGCCGCCAATCCCGACTTTAACATCGCATCTGTCCATGTTTTCCCCCTGGGCGGAATCAAGGCGTCGGCCACCTGGCTCGACACCCACTCAAAGGATGAAGAATGACCCGCACGGTACTGGAATCAAAAACAAAGACCGTCGTGATCGGCTTTGACGATCCGTTCTGCGTCATTGGCGAACGGATCAACCCGACCGGGCGCAAGAAGCTGGCCGCAGAGTTGGAGATGGACGATTTCTCCACCGTGGAGCGTGACGCAGTGGAACAGGTCGCCTGCGGGGCCATGGTGCTGGACGTCAATTCCGGCGCCGTCTTTACCAACAAGATGGCCGACGATCCGCGCTATGCCGACAACAACTTCGTCGAGCCCATGCTGATGCCGGAATTGGTGCGCCGCGTTCAGGCGCTGGTCGATGTGCCGCTGTGCATCGACAGCTCGGTCCCCGGAGCATTGGAGAACGGGTTGGAGGCCGCCGAGGGCCGCCCCCTTCTGAACTCCGTCACCGGAGAAGAGGAGCGCCTGGAACTGGTCCTGCCCCTGGTCAAGAAATACAACGTACCCGTCGTTGCGATTTCCAACGACGACACCGGCATTTCCGAGGACCCGGACGTCCGCTTTGCCGTCGCCAAGAAGATCGTGGAACGCGCCGCCGATTTCGGAATTCCCGCCCATGACATCGTGGTCGACCCGCTGGTCATGCCCATCGGGGCCATGGCGACCGCCGGACAGCAGGTGTTCACCCTGGTCCGCCGCCTGCGCGACGAGTTGGGCGTGAACACGACCTGCGGGGCGTCCAACGTCAGCTTTGGCCTGCCGAACCGGCACGGCGTGAATGCCGCCTTCCTGCCCATGGCCATCGGCGCCGGCATGACCAGCGCCATCATGAACCCCCTGCGCCCGCAGGAGATGGAGGCGATCAACGCCGCCAACCTGTTGATGAACCACGATGCCAATGGCGGCAACTGGATCGGTTTCACCCGCGTTCTGGACGCCATCAAGGAGGGTGCGACCTTTGCCGAGGCGGCCACGGCCGCCAAGGCATCCGGGGCACGGTCGGGCGGACGCCGCGGCGGACGCCGCCGCGTCTGACGCCACAGACGCGCCCCCGGGCCGGGCCACCGCGCCCGGTCTCCCCCCTGACGAAGAACTTAAGGTCCGCCCACATGAGTGATCCGCTCGTCATTTTCATGCCGTCCGGCAAGCGTGGGCGGTTCCCCACCGGCACCCCCGTCCTGACCGCCGCCCGACAGTTGGGCGTCGACCTCGACAGCGTCTGCGGCGGGCGCGGCATCTGTTCCAAGTGTCAGGTGCAACCAGGCGAAGGCAGCTTTTCCAAGCTGGGCGTGACCGTGGCCCCGGACGCCCTGTCGCCCTTCAACGCGGTCGAGCAGCGATATGACGAAAAACGCGGGCTGCGGCCCGGTCGGCGTCTGGGCTGTCAGGCGACGGTCCAGTCGGACGTGGTCATCGACGTGCCTGCCGAAAGCCAGGTGCACCGTCAGGTGATCCGCAAGGCCGCGTCGGACAGGGCGCTGACCGTCGACCCGGCGACGCGCCTGCACCTCGTCACCGTCGAGGAACCTGACATGGATGCGCCGTCGGGCGATCTGGAACGGCTGCGCGACGCACTGGCGGCGCAATGGGACCTGCGAGACCTGACCATGCCGCTGCCGGTTCTACGGACATTGCAGACCGCGCTGCGCAAAGGAAATTGGCAGGTGACCGTCGCGGTCAATCATCACGCGGGGGCCATCGCGGGCGTTTATCCGGGCCTGCGGACTGACGGCCTGCTTGGGCTGGCAATCGACCTCGGCTCGACCACCATCGCGGCGCATCTGTGCGACCTTGCAACGGGCGAGGTGCGGGCCTCGGGCGGGATCATGAATCCGCAGATCCGCTTTGGCGAGGACCTGATGAGCCGGGTCAGCTATGCCATGATGAACCCGGGCGGCGACGTCGAGATGACGACCGCCGTGCGCAGCGCCCTGGCCGATCTTGCCGCCGAACTGTCGGGTGAGGCGGGCGTCGATGCGCGCGACATCGTCGAGGCGGTCGTGGTCTGCAACCCGGTCATGCACCACCTGTTGCTGGGTGTGGACCCGGTCGAGCTGGGCCAATCCCCCTTTGCGCTGGCCACGTCCGACGCGCTCCGGCTGGAGGCGCGGGACCTGGGGTTGGACGCCTTGTCACCCGGTGCGCGCGCCTACATTTTGCCCTGTATCGCCGGGCATGTGGGGGCCGATGCCGCCGCCGTCGCCCTGTCGGAGGCACCCGATCAGGCCGACCCTCTGACCCTGATCGTCGACGTCGGCACGAACGCGGAAATTCTGTTGGGCAATCGCGACCGCTTACTGGCCTGCTCCTCGCCCACCGGCCCCGCCTTTGAGGGCGCACAGATCAGCGCCGGGCAACGCGCGGCACCGGGTGCCATCGAACGGGTAGAGATCGACGCCGACACCAAGGAACCGCGTTTCCGCGTGATCGGGTGCGACCTGTGGTCCGACGATCCGGGATTTGCCGCCGCGACCGAGGCCACCGGGATCACCGGTATCTGTGGATCGGGCATCATCGAGGCGGTGGCCGAAATGCGGCTGGCGGGCCTGTTGGATGCCGGCGGCCTGATCGGGTCCGCAGCCCAGACCGGGACCGACCGGTGCGTGGCCGAGGGCCGGACCCATTCCTTTCTGCTCTGGCAAGACGGCGATCGCCGCATCCTGGTGACCCAAGGCGACATACGCGCGATCCAGCTGGCGAAATCGGCGCTATATGCGGGGGCGCGGTTGCTGATGGATGAACTGGGCGTCGATACCGTGGACAAGGTTACCCTGGCCGGTGCCTTCGGGGCACATATCTCGCCGCGTCATGCCATGGTTCTGGGCATGATCCCGGACGCGCCGCTGGACGCCGTCGGCTCTGCCGGGAACGCGGCGGGACATGGCGCGCGCATGGCGCTGTGCGATGTATCCGCGCGTGACCGGATCGAGACATTGGTGCGCCAGATCCAGAAGGTCGAGACCGCCGTGGCCCCTCGTTTTCAGGAACATTTCGTGGCCGCGAATGCGATCCCCCACGCCACGGCCCCGTTCCCGCATCTGGGACCCTTGCCAGACGTCAGCTTCAACCAATCCAGCGGGGGACGTCGCCGGCGGCGGTGACGCGTCCGTGCAGGGACGTGATCGGCGTCACAGGCGAAGGATAGCGCCCCCCGCGGCGTTTGCGTCCTCGGCGTCGTGGGTGACCATGACGACGGGCACGCCCACCGCGCGGGCCCGACCGAACACCAGGTCGCGCATCTGCCCCCTCAGCTCGGTGTCCAGCTTGGCGAATGGTTCGTCCAGCAACAGACCATCCGGTGCCGACAACAGCACCCGCATCAGGGCAACCCGCGCCGCCTGACCGCCCGACAGGGTGGCGGGATCGCGCGGGCCATACCCCTCCAACGCGATGTCCGACAGCGCGGCGTCGACGGCTGCCCGGCGTGCCGCCCCGCCGCCCCCGCGAGGCAGGCCAAAGGCGAGGTTCGTGGCCACATCCAGATGCGGGAACAGCAACGGATCCTGATAAAGGATCCCGATCCGCCGAGCCTCGGGGGCAAGGCCGGTCAGGTCACGCCCGTTCAGGGTCACCCGACCCTCCGCCCGGAACACCGGGGCCAAGTCCCCCATAAGATAGGACAGCAAGGTCGATTTCCCGGCCCCGGACGGGCCCATCAGGGTCAGAACCTCGCCCGGTCCGACACGAGCGGTCACCGACAGAAGCGTCTGCCCCCGGCGCGCGATCCGCACACCGTCCAACACCAATCCCTCAGCCATGTCGCAGCCCTCGCCGGTCCCGATGCACGATCGCCGGTATCGCAAGCGCCAGAGCGAACGGCAGAAACGCCGCGACCGTCTGCCCCAATCCCCAGACCCCGATGGCCCGGCGGTCCCCTCCGGCGGCCAATGCCACCGCCTCGGTCGCGAGGGTCGAAACCCGCCCCCCGCCCAGCAAAAGCGTCGGCAGGTATTGCCCCACGCTGACCGCCATGCCCACGGCCGTCGCCGTCAGGATCGGGGCCAGCAACATCGGCACCCGCACCCGCCAAAGCACCCGGTCCTGCCCCGCCCCAAGCCCCGCGCCCACGCGGGCATAGCGCACGTCCCAGGCGCGGAACGGGCCGGACAGCGCCAGAAAGACGTAAGGCAGCACGAAAATCAGGTGGCCAAAAATCACCAGACCCAGCGTTGGCCCGAACCCCAGACTGGCTGGCAGCAACTGCAATCCCGGCAGAAATGCGACCTGCGGGATCACCAACGGCAGATACAACAGCCAAAGCGCGCGTTGCCCGACCGTCAGCCCAAAGCGATGCTCTGCCTCCAGGCAGCCGATGGCCAACAGGACCGAGGCGCCCGTGGCCAGTGCCGCGATCAACAGGGTGTCGGCTGCGACCGAGATCATCTCGGGCCCGAACCGCATCCAGCTACGCGCGGTCAGCGCGTCAGGCAGAAGATCCGGGAACCGCCAGCCAGCAGCCACGGACCAAAGCGCCAGCGCCACGATCCCGGCCAGCACCGCCAAGGCAGAGATCACCGCAAGCGTCAGGCCCAGGCCGCGGGCCGTCCCCTCCGGCAGCCCGCGGCCGGACCAGATCCAGCGTCGTGCCAGGCGCGCGGCGACCCGTTCGCCCAGCCACCAGACCGCCAGGGCCGCAAGCACCAGACCAAGCTGTATCAATGCCCCGGCGGCGGCCACCGCCCGCTGTCCCAGGTCCGGGTCCAGCATCCAGCGGGTGACCTGCACCGACAGGGTCGACGGCGTGTTCGGCCCCAGGATCGTGGCCACATCCACGTTGGTCATCGCGTAGACAAGCACCACCAGAACCGGCAGCCGCACCTGGGCATAAAGGCCCGGAAACACCGCCTTCAGCCAGCCGGCAATGCGCCCCTGCCCCAGACTGCGCGCCACCGCCAGACGGCGGGCGTGGCCGACCTGACCGATGGCGGCAAGCATCATCAGCAACAGGAACGGCAGCTCTTTGGCGATCAACCCGGCGGTCAGGGACAGGCCCAAGGGATCCTGCAGGATCAAAAGGTCCGGCGGCACGTCCCAACCCAGCCCCAACGCGGGGATGCGCGCGATCCAGCCCGAAGGCGCGATCAGGAACGCGAGGCCCAGGGCCGCAGCCGCATGGGGCACCGCCAACAAGGGCGACAACAGACGTTCCAGCCAGGCAAATGCGGGCGTGCCATACCACCCCGCCAGGATCAGCGTCGCCACCGCCAGCGCGCCCATAGTCGACAACAGACCAGAGCTCACCGACAATGCCATGGCACGCGGCAGCCCCGGCCAGTCCAGAACGGCCCGCACCGGGTCAAGCGACAGCCCACGGCCCAGCGGCCCCAGCCCGAGCGCCGGCAGGATCGTTCCGACCAGCCCCAGCAGGACCGGGCCCGCCAGAACCGCCGTCATCAAAAGCGGCAGCGGGCGCAGCACTTAGTTGGCGACACCGTAGCGCGCGACCCAATCGGCGGCCAGGCGTTCGGCCCAGCTCGGGTGCGGCTCTGGCAGGGCCTGACCCAGGTCTGCGGGCGACAGGGTCGCGACGCCAAGGTCCAGCGCGTCGAAGGCGGCGCGGTCCGCCTCGGACAGTGCGTCCATATCGAGGACGGTGCCGTAGCCCAGGACGTCAGGCGTCTGCGCGCGCAGCTGTGCGGCGGGCGACAACAGGATGTCGGCCACGACCATCGCCCCTGCCTTGGCGTTCGCGTTGAACGGGATCGCCACAAAGGACGCGTTGCCCAGCGTGCCCTTGTCCAGAACGTAGGTCCGCGCGGTCGACGGCAATTCGTAGTTCGCAATCGCCGCCGTCGCCTCGCCGGGCGAGAAGCTGATGGCGATGTCGATTTCTCCGTCGTTCATCAGTTGCAGTTGGCGCGGTCCGGTCTGCGGATAGGCGCGGCCCTGGCGCCAGAGAACGGGGGTGATCGCGTCCATGAAGTCCCACAGTGGCGCGCTGATCTCGGCATAGTCGGCCCCGACCGGCGCTTGCAGGGCGGCGGGATCTTCGACCAGGTCGATCAGCATCTGTTTCAGGAACGTCGTGCCCAGGAAATCGGGCGGCTGCGGAAAGGTAAAGCGACCGGGGTTCGCCTGCGCCCAGTCCAGAATCGCATCCGCGCTGGCGGGCGGTTCGGCCAGGCGGTCGCTGTCATGGATGAACACGACCTGCGCCATGGCCCACGGGCTTTCGTAACCCTCGGTGGGCACGGTGAAATCGGTGGTCACCGTCTTGCCGTCCACATCGACGAACTGCCAGTTCGGCAGATCCTCGGCAAAGGGCCCGAACAGCAAATCCTGCGCCTTCATCGAGGCAAAGTTTGCCCCGTTGATCCAGATCATGTCGACGGCACCGCCCTCGGTCTTGCCCGCCTGCCGTTCGCTCAGCACCAGGCCTACGGCATCGGCGGTGTCGGCCAGCTTGACGTGTTCCAGGGTCACGCCCAGCTCTGCCGCGCGGTCACCGATCCAGGCGATGAAATCGTTGGTCGTCGTCGATCCCCCCCAGGCGTGCCAATAGACGGTCTGACCCTCGGCCTCGGCCAGGACGGCGGGCCAATCGGCGGGGGTGGGATCGGCCAGGGCCGGAACAGTGGTCAGCGCAAGCGCGGCGATCAGGGGTAGGCGCATGAGGACTCCTCAGTCGGTCAGGATATGGCGGGCGTTCAGGATGCGGGCGGTCGCGGTGACGAAACACAGCGTGCCGAACCCATAGGCCAGCGGGATGAACCAGCCGGGCAACAGGCAGAGCAGGACAAAGAACACGATCGTTTCTGTCCCCTCCAACAGGCCGGCGGAATAATAGAGCGATTTCTGACCCTGTGCCGAAGTCTGAAGCCCGCGTTTCTCGGCCATGGTCGAAAAGCCCAGGAACGAGGTGCCGTTTACGTAAAAGCTCAGCAACAGAAAGGCGGCGGCGGTGGCGTTGCCTGCGTCCAGGATGGCAAAGGCAAACGGCACCGCGCCATAGAACAGAAAGTCGGACCAGATATCGAGGTAGCCGCCAAAGTCGGTCTTGCGCGTCGCCCGCGCGACCGCGCCGTCCAACCCATCCGCCAACCGCGACGCCAGCAACGGCACCAAGGCCAGTCCCGGCGCCCCCAGGGCGATCGTCAAGGCCGCGATCAGGCCCAGCGTCAGCCCCGCCAATGTCACCCGGTTCGCTGTCACGCCGCGCGCCGCCAGACCGCGCCCCAGGCGGTTCAACGGCGGGTCGATCAGGCGGCGGGCGAGGGTGTCGAGCATGGGTGGCGGGTCCTTTGCCCCTCCTGTGCCCTGAACCCGCCGCGCCGCGCAACCGTTGGCACGCAAACGTGAAGGTCTGTCAGGCTGGCACCGGTCCCGGAATGCGCGCCAGGGCCAGCGCCGAGGCCCCGACCATCGCGGCCGAAACCACCAGCGACAGCGTCAGCCCGCCCGCCTGGTAACACAGGCCCGAAAGCACCGTTCCCAACAGACGGCCGCAGGCGTTGGCCATGTAATAGAACCCGACGTCCATCGTCACACGTTTCGCGCCCGCGAAATGCAGGATCAGAAAGGAATGCAGCGAAGAGTTCACGGCAAAGACCGTGCCGAAGATCATCAGTCCGATCAGGACCGGCCAGGCCGCGGCGGGCATCGCCCCGTGCACCAGCGCCAGCGCACCGGCCACCACCATCAGCAAAACCGCGGCCCCGCGCGCCTTGCCCGTCGATCCGCTGCGCAGCAGGCGCGGCGTCGCCCCCTGTACCGCGCCATAGCCGATCACCCACAGCGCCATGAAGCCGCCGGTGATGAAGAACGCCGTCCCCTCGCCCGCCGTTTCCGTCAGCGTAGCCGACAACCAGATCGGCAGGGCCACCACGAACCAGACATCCCGCGCGCCGAACAGGAACATCCGCGCCAGCGACAGCCAGTTGATGCGCGGATCGGAAGAGAAGACCTCGCGAAACTTGGCCCCCTTGTTCCTGACGGTCAGGTCGCGCGGCAGAAAGGCCAGCACCGCGACCAGGATTGCGCCCAATCCCGCGGCCATGATCCAAAGGCTCGGCTCGAACCCGACCAGCGCCAGCAACCCCGCGCCCAGGAAAAAGCCCAGCCCCTTGATCGCGTTCTTCGACCCGGTCAGAACGGCGACCCAGGTGAACAAGCCCCCCTCGGGCACCAGCAGCTTGACCGCCGATTTCGACGCCGTCTTGGCCAGATCCTTAGCCACGCCCGACGCCCCCTGCACCAGCATCACAAAGACGACCGACGTGCCGATCGCCCAGCCAGGGTCCAGCCGGGTCAACGCAACCAGCGCCGCTACCTGAAGCCCCAGCCCCAGGTGCAACGTCAGCGCCAGCCCGAACCGCGCGGCCAGCCATCCTGCCGTCAGGTTGGTCACGATGCCCGCCACCTCGTACAACACGAACAGCCAGGCCAATTGCAGCGGCGAAAACCCCAGCGTGTGGAAATGCAACAGCACCAGCATCCGAAGCGCGCCATCGGTCAGCATGAAGGACCAATAGGCTGCGGTGACCGCTACGTACCCGCGCAGACTGGTCACGCGGCCATCATCCGCGCGATGTCGGCCAGACGGATCGCATAACCGAATTCGTTGTCATACCAGGCATAAAGTTTCAGGTGGGTGTCCTGCACGACAACGGTCGACGGCCCGTCAATCACGGTGGAACGGCGATCATTGAGGAAATCGCTGCTGACCAGCGGTCGATCCTCGAACCCCAGGATACCGGCCATCGGTCCGTCGGCGGCCTCTCGCAAGGCGGCGTTGACCGCTTCGACGGTGACCGGGCGCGACATCTCGAACACGCAATCCGTCAACGACGCATTGAGCAGGGGCACGCGGACGGCATGGCCCATCAGGCGCCCCTCCAGGTCCGGAAAGATATCCATGATCGCCTTGGCCGATCCGGTGGTCGTCGGGATCAGGTTCATCAGGGCGGATCGCGCCCGGCGCGGGTCCTTGTGCGGGCGGTCGACCATGGTCTGGGTGTTGGTCACGTCGTGGATCGTGGTGAACGACCCGTGATTGATCCCAAAGGCGTCGCGCAGGACCGCAACCACCGGGGCCAGGCAGTTCGTCGTGCAACTGGCCGCCGTCACCAGCGGCTGCCCATCATAGAGGTGATGGTTCACCCCATAGACAAGGTTCAAGGCCCCCCCGTCCTTGACCGGTGCGCTGACCAGAACCTGCTTTACGCCCTTGTCGTAATAGGGCTGTACCTTTGCGCCGGTCTTGAACACGCCGGTGCAGTCGATGACCATGTCAACGCCGTCCAGGGGCAGATCCTCGATCTGGCGGTGCGCGGTCAACGGCAGGCGGCTGTCCCCGATCACGAGGGTCTGGCCTTCGGCCCGGACGGCGCGGGGCCAGCGCCCATGGACGCTGTCGAATTCCAGCAGCAGAGCATGCTGTTCAGCGTCGCCGCCCGCGTCGTTGATGCCAACCAGGTCGATCCCGCCGGGCAAATCAAGCAGATCGCGAAGCACCAGTTTGCCGATCCGGCCAAGACCGTTGAGAAAGACTTTCATGCGTGCCCCCAATAGCGTTTTGCCCGCCCGCTAGTCGGCAAATGTAACAGTCGCGCGACAGCCCTGCGATTTCCGAACCACAGACCCGGGCGGGTCCGTCCCAGCCAGATCGTGCACGCCCTGGGAACCGGCCGCACCGATGGCGCGCCTGGACCAACTTTTCCCGCGCAACCCGGCTTTTCAA
The DNA here is from genome assembly GCF_025141175.1 of Jannaschia sp. M317. Classification (NCBI taxonomy): domain Bacteria; kingdom Pseudomonadati; phylum Pseudomonadota; class Alphaproteobacteria; order Rhodobacterales; family Roseobacteraceae; genus Jannaschia; species Jannaschia sp. M317. The sequence goes on from NZ_CP081155.1 coordinate 2,656,460, forward strand.
TCCCGCGCACGCGGTGTAGCCCGGATCCGTCGGAGGTGTGGCCGAGCGGTCGAAGGCACCGGTCTTGAAAACCGGCAGGCGTGAAAGCGTCTCGTGGGTTCGAATCCCACCGCCTCTGCCAACGCCCTGCCCGCCGCATGTTCCCGCCGCGAGGCAGGCCCCGACCTTTCAGTCACATCGCCGCCAGGCCACCGAGATTCGGCGCAGCGTTTCACGCGGCGACGTCGGTGACCGCGCCGCAACATCCGCTTTCGCCGTGTTTAACGCTGAAATAGGGGGCGCAGGTCGGTTCGGTCCCCGACCCGCAATCCCGACAGGCTATCCGACAAGCCCCCTCCAACAGGGAACGCTTGCCCAGATCCGTCTTGCTCGGGCAACTGCGCCAGGGCTCGCCCCAGTCCGACCGTCCGCGTGCGAAGCCTTCGCGGAGCAGCCCGGTCGGGGCCCGTTTCGCGGGTAGGCTCCCTGCCCGAGCTGCCTGACCCTCCGCGCAGTCCGGTCGTGGCGACCTTCACCGGGTCGCCTTCGGTGCATATCCGGCCCGGAACGACCGACACCTGCGGCGCCGTCATCCTGCCGGGCGGTGCGAGATTGCGCGCGGACCACTCCCGCACCAAGACGAAACCATCCCACCGGAGGATCCGCCCCCCAAGGGGGCTGCCGTCAGACTACCGCTGGTCGACCCCAGCGGGTCGCAAACGCATCTGGTCACCGATCTGAACGGGGCTCAGGCCGTGGCCATCTTGCGTCCGCGTCAGGCGGTGCCGCCGCCGCCCCCCGGGCCCTGACCTTCGATCCGGCCAACCGCCACCGGGCGTCGCCCTTCGATGGCTCAGGCGAGCGTCAGGGAAATGCGCCGGTTCGCCCGGCCCTTGTTCTCGATCTTGCCGACGACAACGGCCCCGATCTCTGCGGTGGACCGGACGTGCGTGCCGCCACAGGGTTGCAGATCGACGGGCGTCTCGTCCGTGCCGATCCGCACCAGCCTGATGCGCCCCGCGCCGCGCGGCGGTTGCACCGACAGCGTCTTCACCAGACCGGGGTTCGCGTCCAGCTCCGCCTCGGTGATCCAGGTGTCGGTGACCGGATGGTCGGCGTCGATCAGCTGACCCATGCGGGCCTGAATGAACTCCCGGTCGTGGATCACTTCGGGCATGTCGAAATCCAGTCGGCTCTTTTCCAGGCCGATCTGCCCGCCGGTCACGGGCAAGGGCACGACGACCGACAACAAATGCAACGCCGTGTGCATCCGCATGAACCGGTGGCGCCGTTCCCAATCCAGATGCATCTCGATCTCCAGCCCCTCGGTCGGCATGGCCGCCGGTTCCGCAGGAACCAGGACGACGCCCTGCCCGTCCGGCGTCTTGACGGTCGAGGCGATTTCCGCCGACCCGCCGGCCCAATGAATCCGCCCGCTGTCGCCCGGTTGCCCGCCGCCGCGCGGGTAGAAAATGGATCGGTCGACGACGACGCCGCCCTCTTCGGTGCGGGCGATGATCTCGGCGGTCGCGGTCTTCAGGTAAGGATCGCTGCGGTAGAGGGCCTCTGTCGTCATGGGGTCTCCGTCTCGGGGGGTTGGGGGGGCGGACCGGGCTGCAACACCTCGGGGTTGCGCAGCCAGACGTCGCGCTGGGCAAAGGGAATCTCGATGCCTTCATCGCGGAAACGTTCGGCGATCGCATGGTTGATTTCGGACTTCACGATGACCTTCCAAAGGACATCGCGCAGCACAGCGCGGATCAGGAAATCAAGGCTGTCGGCACCGAACCCCTCAAAGGTGATGACGGGCGGCGGGTTCAACACGACCATGGGGTGCGCTTCGGTGATCTCGCGCAGGATTGCCTCGACCCGCCGGGTATCGGTGCCATAGGCCACGCCAACCGGCACCAGTACCCGGCCCGAAGAATTGCCGAGCGTGTAATTCGTCACGACGCCAGCGATCAGATCGGCATTGGGCACGATCACGTCCTGCCGGTCGAATGTTTCGATCCGGGTGGACCGAACCGAGATTTGCCGCACGAAGCCTTCGACCCCGCCCGCGCTGATCCAGTCGCCCAGCTTGATCGGCCGCTCGATCAGCAGAATGATCCCCGAGACGAAGTTCTGCACGATGGTTTGCAGGCCAAAGCCCACGCCCACCGACAGCGCCCCCGCCACGATGGCCAGCCCCGACAGATCGATCCCCGCCATGGTGATCGCCAACAGGGACGCCAGCGTGATCCCGACATAGCCGGTCCCCGACAGGATCGCGTTGGTGCCGCCGGTATCCAGCTTGGTCTTGGGCAAGACCGAGGTCGACAGGATCCCCTTGACCAGGCGCGTCGCCAGGTAGCCCACCGCAAAGACCACCGCAAACGTCAGGAAGTTCGACGGCGAGAGGGTGAATTCCCCAAAGGTGACGCCGCCCAGAAAGGCGTCCCACCATTCCAGCAGGCGCTGCGGACGCACGCCCCAGATCAGAAAGAACAGCGGCAGCGCGATCAACGCCAGGCCGAACCCGATAAGTGTCGGGGCCAGCGCGTCGCGCGCCGAGTCGGTGGTGCGCGTCAACGCCGCATAGGCGTCATAGACCACGCCCTGCATCAGACCGATGACCACCAGCAGGCCCAGCGTCGCCACCGTAGGCCACAGCAACGCCATGCCCAGATTGACGAAGCCAAAGGCGAACATCGCCGGCGCCAGCAGACCCACGACGATCAGGGCCCGCCCCGTCAGCCGCATCACCTTTGCCCAGAATACACCGTCGCCATCGTCGCCCGCCGTGCGCCCCTCGGCCAGCAACAGCTGTCCAAGCCGCAGCAGGGTCAGCCCCGTGACAACCGCAAGGGCAAATTGCAGGACCCCGCGGAAGGTTTCCAGGTCAGGCGCGCTTTCGACCATGCCCTCGATCAGGCTGGCCGCCGCGAACATCACGCCCAGCAGGATCGCGTGCAGCCGTCCCTCACGCCGTCTGCCCTGGGCCACCGGCAACAGCGCGGGCGTTTCGGGGCGCGGCGGAAAGGCGTGATTGGCCAGCCAGCGCGCCGACAGAACCATCAAGGCCAGCCAGGGGGCCAACCAAAGCGCCATGTCGATGACGCGCGCCTCGGCCCCCGCGATCGAGAAAATACGCGTCAGCGCGAGCACGCCCAAAACCGGCAGACCCATCCGCGCGACCGAGACCAAAAGCAGCGAGAGCCGCGCCATCGGAGACGTCGCCTCATGCGCGACCAACCGGTTGCGCAACCCGCTCAGCCAGCGCCCGGACCGCAGCATGAGAAGGACCGCGACAAACAACAGAAAACCGATCTGCACGCCCTTCGACAGCACGAAGGCGCGGGCCGTTTCCGTGCGGATCGGCGCACTGGCCTCATGGGCCAGCGTCACGAACCATTGGCCCGCCGCCAGCAACGCCGGAGCCCAGAGTATCGGGTTCAGCGGGGTCACTTCCTGCCGGAGCAGGGCCTCGGACCGGCGCGATTCAATGATCAGGTCGGTTTCGACAATCAGCCCCTCGGCCCGCGACAATGCGGCCTGCGCGGCCCGAACCGGGATAAGCAGATCGTCCAGCCGTGCCTGCAGGTCCGCCCGCCGCGAGGCCAGCTCCCGTGGTTCTGTCCCATTTTCCGGCACAGGGCCAAGCGCCTCGATTTCCGAACGCAGCGTGGCGATCCGCCCCGCATTCACGTTCGTCAGATCCCCCAGCCGCTCGCGCCAGTCGATCAATTCCAGACGCAGGTCTTCAAAGGCCTCGTCCGAGGCCAGAGCCGATTCCAAAACCGCCTCTGCCCGGTTCGAAATCACCGACCATTCCGCCGGGATCACGTTGTCCTGCGCCAGCGCAGGCCACGCCAACGCCAGCCAGACGAACAGCGGCGCGAGGCGGCGCAGGGTCATTCGAAGACCGACGGCACCTCGCGCCCCGGCCCGTCCAGCCAATCCGGCACCGGCAGACCCTTTTCGCGCAGGAAGGCGGGGTTGTAGACCTTGGACTGATAGCGCGTTCCGTAGTCGCAAAGCATCGTCACGATGGTATGCCCCGGCCCCATGTCCTGCGCCATGCGCACCGCGCCCGCGATGTTGATCGCAGTCGATCCGCCCATGCACAGCCCCTCGTCGGCCAGCAGATCATAAATGATCGGCAGCGCTTCCTCGTCGGATACCTGGCAGGTGAAATCGGGGCTGAACCCCTCCAGGTTGGCGGTGATCCGCCCCTGCCCGATCCCCTCGGAGATGGAGCCACCCTCGGCCTTCAGCGCGCCGTGGGCATAGTGGTTGAACAGGGCCGATCCCATCGGATCGACCAGCCCGACCTTGACACCCTTGGGCTGCAACGCGGCGCCCACGCCCGCCACCGTCCCGCCGGATCCGGCCGCACAGATGAACCCGGACACCTTGCCGTCGGTCTGGTCCCAGATCTCGGGCCCGGTCGTCTCGATATGGGCCTGTCGGTTGGCCGTGTTGTCGAACTGGTTGGCCCAGATCGCGCCGTTCGCCTCGGTCTGGGCCAGCTTGGCGGCCAGGCGACCGGAATAGCGCACGTAGTTGTTGGGATCCTTGTAGGGCTTGGCCGGAACCTGGATCAGCTCCGCGCCCGCCAGGCGGATCATCTCCTTCTTTTCCTCGGACTGCGTCTCGGGGATGACGATCACGGTGCGGAAACCCATCGACGCGCCAACCAGCGCCAGCCCGATGCCGGTGTTGCCCGCCGTGCCCTCGACGATGGTGCCACCCGGTTTCAACTGGCCCTTCGCCACGGCGTCGCGGATCATGTACAACGCGGCGCGGTCCTTGACCGACTGGCCGGGGTTCATGAATTCGGCCTTGCCCAGAATCTCGCAGCCCGTCGCCTCCGACACCTTGTTGAGCCGGATCAGGGGCGTGTTGCCGATCGCATCGGCGAGGTTCTTGTGAATGGTCATGGGCCCGGCCCCCTTGGATACGTGTGAGACGGGTCTAGACGGCCCCCGTCAGCCGTTCAACCGGAACCGCGCGCGGTGAAGCGCAAGCCACTGCGCGCTGAGGATCAAAGGCGCGTTCGCGGCCTCGCCGGTTTCGATCATCGCGATCAGATCGTCCAGCGGGATCAGGTGGATGCGCAGATCCTCCGCCTCCTCCTCGATGCCGCCGGTGGTGGCCAGCGTATCCGGCAGGTCGGCAATCGCAATGTAGGAATGCAGCACCTGCGCCAAGCCGCCGGGGCTGGGATAGTAGCGGGCGACGAAATGCAGGTCGTCCTCGCCGATCTCCAGATCGGCTTCCTCCTGGGTTTCGCGCAGCGCGGTGGCCACGGCCGTTTCGCCCGCGTCGATCAGTCCGGCGACCGGTTCGATCATCCAGGGGCGCGGGTCGTCCTTGGCCAGAGGCCCGACGCGGATCTGTTCCACCACCAGCACCCGGTCACGCACCGGGTCGTAGGGCAGAACCGTCGCCGCGTCGGTCACATGGCTCAGCGCGCGTTGAATGGTGCCGCTGCGGCTGCCGTCGAACCGCGGATGATCGATCAGCCATTCCTCGACCCGATGAAAGCCGTCGTAGGGATAGCGCACTTCGCGCACCTCGACATCTTCGCGCACGAATTCACCGCCGACCGTGATCTGTCGCGTGGTGGCCCGCCCCATCACAACGCCATGAGCGCGTGCATGCAACACGCCGCGCCGACGCGTCAGGTCGGCAGGCGTGATCACCCCCCGTCCCCGCATCACTTCGGCGCTGGCAATCAAGGTCCGCTCGCCATGCCCCGCGATCCAGGCGTCCAGGCTCCAGCTTTCGCCTGTGCCCTCGCCCGGATCCGTTTCGCGGTAAACGTCCACCAACTGCGTTTGGCCTTCGCCGTCGACGACTTCGACCGCCTCGAAGCCATAGCCGAACGCCGTCTCGTACCAGTCGAGCCGGGCCCGCGCCTCTGCGTCCAGATCCTCGGTCATCAGCCCCTGGGCCAGACCACCGGGCACCAACACCGGCCAATCCCCGGCGGACGCGCGCTGCACCTGCCAGCCGTCCAACGAGGCCGGGGTCGTGGCAACGGGACAGCCCGCGACCGCCTCCAACAGCGGGTGCCATCGCAGGGTGCCGAACAGGAACAGACGGCTCATCGCAGGGTCCGCCCGACGATCCCGCCGATCAGGCCGACCACTGCCGCACCACCAAAGAATGTGCCCAGAACGATCGGATTGACGATCAGCTGCGCATCTTCCCACAGGTATTCCATCCAGGCCGCCGCCGCCGGGCCGACCTCGGTATACTTACTGTCGAGGGATTCGATGATCATCACCGAGAAGCTGTGCAGCACCAGGCCCAGAAGCATCAGAACGAACGCCCCCCCAATCCCCGCCGTGACGGCGCGGGTCATGGTGGTGCCCTTGTTCATCTCGCCCGAACAAACGCGGCCGATATATTTCCAACCGACGATCAACCCGCCAAGCGCGATCCATTCGCGGAACCGACCGACGACGACGCCTTCCGGCAGAACCTCCCGCACGATCGTCTCGCCGGTCCACCAGCCCAGGACAGCAAACAGGACGGCACAGACGAGCTTGGCGGGTGTGGGCATTAGCTGGGCTTTCGAACGATCATCTGGATGACATCGCAATTGCCGTATTCGAAGGCCCCGGCGCAAGACGTAAGGTAAGTATTCCACATCCGGCGGAAGCGATCGTCGAAGCCCTGGGCCGCGACCTCGTCCCAGCGGTCGTTGAACCGGTCGAACCACCGCCGGAGCGTTTGGCTGTAACCCTTTGCAATGCTGAAGGAACTGCCTTCCTCCAGACCCGCGCGGTCGATTTCCTCCGACAGGCGGAAGGGCGCCGGTAAAAACCCACCGGGAAAGATGTATTTCTGAATGAAATCAACGCTTCCGATGTAGATGTCCCAGCGTTTGTCCGGCACGGTGATGATCTGCAAACTCGCCTGACGCCCAGGGCGCAGCCGGTCGCGCAGGGTGTCGAAATACGCAGGCCAGTATCGTTGGCCAACGGCCTCGAACATTTCGATCGAGGCGATCCCGTCATAGCTGCCGGTCTCGTCGCGATAGTCCTGCAACTTGAACTCGACCTGATCAGAAAGCCCCGCTTTTTCAATGCGATCACGGGCGAACTTCAACTGTTCCTTGCTCAGCGTCAGGCAGGTGACCCGCAGCCCCCGTTCGCCCGCCGCATATTCCGCGAACCCGCCCCAGCCGCAGCCGATTTCCAGCACATGTTCGCCCGGCTTCACCTCCATCCGGTCCACGATGGAGGCGTATTTGGCGATCTGCGCCGCCTCCAGGCTTTCTTGTCCGGTCTGAAAGATGCCCGCCGAATAGGTCATCGTATCGTCCAGCCACAGGCCGTAGAACGCGTTGCCCAGGTCGTAATGCGCCGAGATGTTCTTTTTGGCCTGATCCTTGGTGTTCCGCTGCATCCAGAACCGCAGGCGTTCATAGACCCGCAACAGGGCCAGGCCGCGCTGCTGCTGGATCAGGCTGTCGCCTTCCTTGTTGATCAGATCGAACAGAGCCATCAGGTCCGGCGTGGACCACTGCCCTTCCAGGTAGGCATCGGTGAAACCAAGATCACCCTCGCGCACCAGGCGGGCAAAGACGGCAGGGTCATGCACCACGATCTCGCCCACCGGCCCCGGCTGTCCGCCGACATGGCGGAACCTGCGGCCATCGGGCAGCACGACATCCATGCGGCCACTTTGCGTCTGCTCCAGCATCGCCCAACAGGCACCGAAGTATCGCGGCAGGTCGGTCTGTCCATCGAGCGTCGTGATTGCGTCCATCTGGTCCCCCGAACTCTCCTCGGACGGCACGAAACCATCCCTTAACCTTTTGGGCAAGCTTGCAGGTGCCGACATTACGCCGGGTCCCGCTGCTTGTAGGCGTCCAGCGCCCGTTCCCGCCCGGCCTTCAGACCGACGATCGGTGACGGGTAGGAATCCCCCGGCGACAGATCCCAGCTGCGTGGGATCGCATCATAGAACGCCGACGCCTCGGGCGCCGGATCGGCCTGCCCCTCGGCCAGCCAACGGCGGCGATAGACCCCGCGCGGGTCGAATTTTTCCGCTTGGGTATCGGGGTTGAAGATCCGAAAAAACGGGGCCGCATCAGGGCCGGACCCGGCCGCCCATTGCCAGCCCATCGCGTTTGACGCGGGGTCCCAGTCGACCAGGCAGTCGGCGAACCAGTCCGCGCCCAATTTCCAATTTGTCATCAGATGCTTGGTCAAATAGCTGGCGACCAGCATGCGGGCCCGGTTGTGCATCCGACCGGTGACATACAACTCTCGCATGCCGGCATCCACGGCCTCGATCCCGGTGCGGCCGCGCCGCCAGGCTTCGGCCAGCGCCCCGTCGCCCTGCCAGGGAAAGGCATCCCATTCCGGGCGCCAGTTCTCGGACGTCAGGCGCGGCGTATGATAGGCGAGGTGATGGGCGAAATCGCGCCAGACCAACTCCTTGAGAAAGGTCTCCGCCCCGGGCTTGCCATCGCGCAGCGCACCCTGCCCTGCGGCCCAACAGGTGCGGATGCCGATTTCGCCATAGGTCAGGTTTTCGGACAGACCGCTGGTGCCGTCTTGGGCCAGCATGTCGCGTGACGTTGCGTAATCCGCGATAGGGCCATCAATGAACCGGTCCAACCTGTCGCGGGCGGCCTGTTCCCCGACGGTCACGTGCCGCGCCACCACATCGGCCCCTCGCCGCATCGCCTGGCCAAGAGCCCAGTCGCCCAGCACCTCTGTCGCGGGCCAATCCTGTGGCTCTTGCAGATCGGCAACGGGTGCCATGGCATCGCCCGGGTCGCGGTCGCGGACGGCCTTCCAGAACGGCGTGTAAACCTTGTAATAACCGCCACTGCCGGTTTCGACCGTCCAGGGTTCGAACAGGACATGCGCGCCAAAGCTGCGCGCGGTCAGCCCATCGTCCCGCAGCGCTTCCTTGACCGCAGTGTCGCGCGCGCGCTCATCCTCAACGTACAGGCGGTTCCAGACGACGGTATCCGCCCCGGTGTCCGCCACCAACGCCCGCAAACTGGCCAGAGCATCGCCGCGCCGCAGGATCAACCGGCTGCCGATCCCGTCCAGCGCCGTTGCCATCGCCTCCAACCCCAGGCCCAGCCGCCATTTCGGCGCCGCGCCCCAGGTATCGACCACCTCGTCCAGCAAGAAGACCGGGATCACCGGGCGACCCTGGGCCGCGGCCCATGTCAGGGCGGGGTTGTCGGCCAGGCGGAAATCCCGGCGCATCCAATAAAGTATCGCTGTCATGTCGCCCGACATAGTGCATGGGCGCGAGGGGGAAACGGCACATCGCGCCGTTCCCCGATTTAATCAGCCAGCGGCGACATCCACGACGACCCGGCCCCGGACCTGCCCCTTCAGGATATCCGCCCCAAGGCCGGGCAAGTCGCCCAGGGTTGCAGGCACGACCATCGCCTCCAGCTTGTCCATCGGCAGGACCTCGGCCAGCCGCGCCCAGGCCCGCACGCGGTTGTCGTAGGGCTGCATCACGCTGTCGATGCCCAGCAAGTTCACGCCGCGCAAGAGGAACGGAATGACCGTCGCAGGCAGGTTCGCGCCACCGGCCAGACCGACGGCCGCGACCGAGGCCCCGTATTCCATCTGCCCCAGCAGGCGCGCCAGCATGGCCCCGCCAACCGCATCGACGCAACCGCCCCAGGTCTCCGCCTCCAGGGGGCGCTTGACCGTCTCCGCCAACTCTTCGCGGGCCACGATCTGCGTGGCCCCGAGACTGGTCAGATAGTCGGCCTGATCCGGGCGTCCGGTCACGGCCGCAACCTGTTTGCCCATCGCCGAAAGCAACGCCACCGCGACCGAGCCGACGCCCCCCGCGGCCCCGGTCACCAGAACCGGTCCGGACTTGATGCCGTGATCCTCCAGCGCCTGAACCGCCAGCATCGCCGTGAACCCGGCGGTGCCCACGGCCATTGCCTGCCGCGTCGTCAGCCCCTGGGGCAGCGGCACCAGCCAATCGGCCTTGACGCGGGCCTTCTGGCTATAGCCGCCCCAATGCGCCTCGCCCACGCGCCAGCCGGTCAGAACCACCTTGTCGCCGGGCGCATAGCGCGGGTCGTCGGAGGTCTCGACGGTGCCGCTGAAGTCGATGCCAGGCACGTGCGGATACTTGCGCACCAACCCGCCGCCTGGTCCGATGCACAGCCCGTCCTTGTAGTTCACGGTCGAATACTCGACCGCCACGGTCACCTCTGCCTCGGGCAGGTCCGCCAGCGTCAGATCCTTGACCGATGCGCGGGTTCCATCCTCGTCCTTGTCCACCACAAGTGCCTTGAACGTCATGTCGTAACCCTTTCTATCTCCAAAACTTCTCTTTCAGAACGGCGGCTTTGGGCCCGTCCTGAGTGGCGATTGTCACCGCTTCGCCCGCGCCCCAGCGACGATCGACCATGCCGATCGCCACACCGCAGTTGAAGTCCAGCGACCAGGCCGCCGAGGTGACGACGCCGATCCGCTCTCCGTCCAGAAGGATGGGCCAGCGACGGTCGCAACCGGGCACCGGTCCCTCCATCTCGACGGCCATCAGCCGCCGGTTGGACACATAGTCCTTCAACGCCGGGCCGCCGATGCAGTCATAGACCTGCACGTATTTATCAAGCCCCACGTCGAACGGCGTATCCAGGTCGGTCATGTCGTTGCCGTAGCTGAGCATGCCGCCCTCGATCCGCTCCACCAGGTTCGGACAGCCGGCGCGCACGTCCAGATCGCGCCCCGCCTCGAACAAGGCGTTCCACAAGGGCATCGCGTCCTGTTCCCGCTCCACGTAGACTTCGAAACCGCCCTGCTTGGAATAACCGGTGCGGCTGATGATCATCTCGGTCCCGTTGAACGGGAACCGCCCGTGGCGGAAGAACTTGAGCGCGCGCACCTCTTCGCCGAAAACCCGCGCGGCAAGCTCGTTGGCCAGCGGTCCCTGGATGGCAAGCGGCTGCACGTCGGCCTCGAACACCTGCACGCCATAGCCGCCCGCTTCGGCCATGCCTTCGATCCACAACCGCAGCTCTCCGTCGGCCAGGCTGACCCACCAGGTATCCGGACGCGGTTTCAGCGCGACCGGATCATTCAGCATGCCACCATCGTGGTTGCAGATCGGAACATAGGCGCATTGGTTCATCTGCAATTGCGACAGGTCGCGCGGCGTCAGCCGTTGCATCAGCGTGTCGGCATCGGGGCCGGTGATTTCCACCTGCCGTTCGCAGGCGACATCCCAGACCTGAACCGCCCGTTTCAGATGCGCGGCGTCGACGTCCGTGCCCGCAAACGACGCGGGCAACATCATCCGGTTGTAAACCGTGTAGGCGGTGCACCCCGCACGGTCGACGGCGTCGGTCCACCAGGTGCGGCGCACCCGGTTCGAACGGGCCAGCGCGACCATCAGAGCAGCTCCAGTTGTCTGACGTTTGATCCGACCCGGATCACCCGTTGGTCACCCGTCGATCCGACGTGATCTGATACCCCGATCGTCACCGTGGCACCTCTGGTCCGGACCAATCAATCTGACAGATTTCGGCAGAACGTCCGTCAAAGTCCCACACCCGGCCAAAGGCGCGCACGCGGCCCTTGGTGGCGGTGGCAACGGTAATGTCGGACCCCATCCAGTATTCGGTGTTGGTGGCGACGATGTCCTCATCCGGGCGCTTGCCCTTGACCGGCACAACTTCGCCCTGGATCTTCTTGCCCACCATCAGGCGGCGGGTCTTACCCTCGTTTTCATAGGTGATCGTGGCGCGTTCGGCCCCCAGGAATTCGCTGACCAGCAGCTTGAACAACCCGGTCGTCCCCTTGGCCCGGCCCGAGAAGATCTCGATCAGGGCCAGATAGGCCGCCTGATCCGCACGGTCGTCGATGAACGCAGCCGCCTTCCAGTTGCCCCGCGCCATAAGCCCTGGAATTTCCAGCAGCAATCCGACGTTCAGCCCGGACAGATCGCTGTCGCCATAGTGGCCTTCGTCGATCCGGATGCCGGACCAGGCTTGGCAATACCCCTCGGTCGGGGCATGTTTGCCCAGGCTTACGACGCAGGGACAGAACACGGTGCAATTGCAGTTCAGGATCAGCTCTCCCTTGATCGCCCAAGGCGTCTGACCTGCGGCACTGGGCCGGGCGTCGGGGTGGCGACTGGTCACCACGGGGGCAGCAATTTTGGTCATAGGGTTCCTCCGATCAGGTAGCCAGCGCCGGTCAGACAAGCGAGGCCGATGGCCGAGGGCACCAGCGTGCCTCGGGTAAGTTTTTCCAATGTCATCAACAGGGTGGCCAGCGCCATGAAGCCCAGGCTCATGGTGCCGCCGATCAGTCCCAGCGCCATCAGCGCCCAGCAGCAGCCAAGACAGGTCGCCCCCAGACGCAGGCCCATTCGCCAGGGACCTTCGTCCCAATGCTGCATGAAAAAGGTCAAAGGCTGGCGGCACTTGGAAAGGCACGCCTCCTTTATCGCAGAGAACTGATACCCCCCCGCCAGGATCAGCAGCGCGGCGGCCAACCAGACCGATTCCGCCACGCCCGCCCGCGCGGCCAGCATCTGCACGCCCGCCGCGATCACCGCGAACCCGATCCAGATGACACCATAGCCAGCCACCAGCCGCGCGCCGCCACCGGTGCCCTGCGTGTCCGCGATGTCGTCATGGGTCGCAAAGGCAGGCAGCGCCGTCGGCAACATCATGGCCGCCGACATGATCAGCCACATCACGACCAACCCCGGCAGCCCGACCTGAGCGGCGGGCGTCAGGCACAGATCCCGGAGGGCCGCCCCCCAATTGGACGGGACCGAGGCCGCCCAGACCGCCGCCCAGGCCAGGATCAAGCCGGCATAAAGCGCGAGCCAATGCGGCGCGGTCATTCGCGAAAGATGGCGCAAGCGGACCCTCCCCGGTTTGCTTGTGCAGGCAACGATTCTCCCTTATCAAATGTCAGACCTTTAAATGTCTGACAATTGGAAATCGTCTTTGCCCGCCTCCAGACCGCTGTCGACCGACATCTCTGACCAGATCGCCATGCGGATCGCTACCGGCGACCTGATGGCCGATGATCGCCTGCCGTCAGAGGCGGAGCTTGCGGTGCAGTTCGATTGTTCGCGCGCAACGGTGCGCGAGGCGCTCAAACGGCTTGCCGCCCGCAACCTGATCCGCACCAAACGCGGCCATTCCGGCGGGGCCTTCGTCAACCACCTGACCTTTGACGCGGCGGTCGAGGCGCATGTCGCCACCTCTACCCTGCTGTTGTCGATGAACGCCGTCGACTTTGAAACCGCCGCCGAGGCGCGCTTTGCCCTGGAACGGGCCTGCGCCGATCTGGCCTGCGCGAACCACGAACCGGCGGACCTGCACGACATGAAGAAAGCGGTCGATGCCCTGTCCGCGCGGTGCGACGACATCGCGTTTTGCGCCGCCGACGTGGCCTTTCACCGGGCCTTTGTGGATGCCGCGCACAACCCCGTTCTGTCCTATCAACTGGCGGGTGCCGTCGAGGGGATGCAGCCGCTGATGAACATGATCACCTACCCTGATCGCGACCGGCAGGAGATCACGCGCAACTACCGCCGACTTGCCAACGCGGTGCGCGCCCGCGACGGGTCGGAGGCGCGTCTCGTCCTGGCAGAGCTGGAGGCGTTGACCATCGCGCTGTTCCACCGTGGGCAGGCCAGGCGCGGCCGCGTCTGAGACCGCTTGCCGGGGGCGCACAGCCCGCCTAGGTATCCTCGAAACAGGTCCAACACGGGAGAGACCAATGAACGTCAAAGCCACCCTTCTGGGCGGGGCCGCTGCGCTGCTGGCCATGCCTGCCGCAGCCCAGATGACCGTTTTCGACTATGCCGGGTTCGAAGATCCCGCCTTTCACGCCGACTACGTCGCGGCCCACGGCGACAGCCCGGACTTTGCCTTTTTCGGAGACGAGGAAGAGGCGTTCCAAAAGCTGTCCTCGGGCTTCAAGGCGGACGTCACGCATATCTGCGCGGGCTCTGTCACCAAGTTCGTCGCGTCGGGCATTGTCGAGCCCTGGGACCTGAGCCTGATCCCCGAATGGGCCAACCTGAACACCGACCTGACCGGCACCGAGGTCGCAACGACCGAAGACGTGTATTTCATGCCCACGGATTACGGCTCCACCGCGATTGCCTACAACGCCGATGAGGTCCCCGCAGAGGATGTCGCCTCGCTCGACGTGTTCCTGAACCCGAAATACCAGGGCCGCATGACCCTGCCCGACAACGTCGACGACGCCTATGCGCTGGCCTATCTGGCGACCGGCGTGACCGACTGGTCCACCGCCACCACCGAACAGTTCGAGGCTGCGTCGGCATGGCTGCGTCAGGCGCATGCCAACCTGCGCACCTATTGGACCGACCCCGCCGAATTGGCGCAACTGCTGGCCTCGGGCGAGGTTCTGGTCAGCTGGGCCTGGAACGAAACCCTGCCCACCATGGTCGAAGAAGGTTTCCCCATCGGCTTTCAGCGCGAGGCGGCCGAAGGCTCGTCGCTGTGGTTGTGCGGCTACGTCAACATGAAGGACGCCGAGGGCGAAGAGGCGCGCGCCTACGACTACATCAATGCGATGCTGTCGCCCACGTCGACCGTGGCCCTGCTGGACGCCGGGTATGGCCAGTCCAACGCCAAGGCCATGGAAGGTCAGGGCGAAGAGGCGCTGGTCGCGTCCGGCCTCGGCACCATCGACGCGCCGGTTCTGGCGCAGCTGCCGATGGCCGCAGAGCTGCGCGAGATGCAGAACGAAACCTTTGAGCGGATCAAGGCCGGCTTCTGATCCCAAGGATCCACGCCTTGGCCCCGTCGGAGAGATCCGGCGGGGCCTTTTTCATGCGCCCTCTTCGGGCCCGTCCTTGGGCAGGTGCGGGAAATCCCCGGCGGCGATATAGGCCTCCTCCGCCGGAGAGGAGATGCGGGACAGGATCTGGTTGCGGTGCGGATGACGCCCGAAGGTTTCGATGATCGCCTTTACCCGCGCGGTCTGAGCGGAAATCATCGGGCCGACCCCTGCCAGCGACTTGGGCAGGCGGTCGATGACCGTCTCGGTGACGCCATCCAGCATCCCCATGCGATCCACGTGATCCGGCCCTTCGCAATGGCTGATGGCGATGACGAAGAACATGATTTCCCAGGGGGCCAACGTCAGGGCATCCCCGTTCGACAGCCCCTCCATCGCCAGACGACAGGCCTGAATGTCCTGCGCATAAGCAGCTGGCGTGTCACGCCACAAACTGCGCGGGAATTGGTCCAGCACGATCAACAGCGCAAGCCGCCCGCGCGGTGTCTGGGCCCAGTGGTCAAGCAATCCGGCAGCCGCGGCGCGGGTCATGGGCTCGAACTGCTCGATGATGCGGGCGTCCATGCCGCCCTGCATCCGCTCCGTCCAGAAGGCGGAGTGGGTTTCGGGGCTCCGTTCATGCCCGGTGTCGGGAAACCAGAGGTCCAGCACCTCCTGCGGGTCGAAATCAGGCACTCAGTAGCCCCCGGCAGTCATCATCGACATCACATCCAGATCACAATTCAGCCCGTCCGGGTTTCGGGCAAGGGTTTCGTGCAGAACCTCCCGGCTGGCGCGCCGCTCCGCTTCGCATCCCGCTGGCGTGGCGCTGAAATAGCGCCGCAGCGCGGTGCCGATGGCAGGCAGGGTGGGCAAACTGCGGGGCTGTGTCTGGGTCAGGATCATTTCGGCCTCCGGGGCGGGGGTGAACTGACCTCAGGCTAGGGGGTGAACGCCGGGACTGGTATTCGCTGTGATGTTGTGTAGCTCTACATAAATGAAGAGCCGGTTTCGAAATTGGTCCGATATCCGCATCTTCCTCGCGGTGATGGAGACCGGGTCAACCCTGGCCGCCTCCCGAAGGCTGGGCATGGCGCAACCCACGGTTGCGCGGCGCATCGACGCGCTGGAACATGCGCTGGGCCTGACCCTTTTTGACCGCGATACCCGTGGGGCCCGCCCCACCGACGAGGCCCGTGCCCTCTTGCCCGAGGCAAGGACCATCGCCCAGGCCTGCTGCACCCTGGAAGAAAGCGCCGCACGCCTGACATCGGCCAAGGCGGGCACGATCCGGCTGACGGCGATCATCGATGCCTTCAACAGCCGTCTGTCCACCATTCTGGAGGCCTTCGTGGCCGACCACCCGAATGTCGCCTTCGACCTGATGCCCAGCGACGCGCAAATCGATATCTCCGGGGGGGCGTGCGACGTGGCAATCCGGATTGCCATGGGGATCGACGATCCGGACCTGATCTGCCGCAAACTGGTGACCTTTCCACTGTCCCTGTTCGCGTCGCGCACCTATGCCGACCGGCTGTCGCAGCCCTGGTCGGAGGCTGATTTTCACATCCACCGCTTTTTCGTGTTCAGCGGGGCATTGGCCGACCATCCCGCAAACCGTTGGCTTCAGGACCGCATCAGGCCGGATCAGATCGCCATGACCTGCCCCAACATGCAGGCGGTCAAGGCGGCGGTCCTGATGGGCGGCGGCATCGGCATCCTGCCTGCGCGCACGTCGACGCCGGGTCTTGTTCCGGTTCTGCCCTTGCCCGAAACCGTCGCATCGAGCAGCTGGCTGGTCGTCAACCCGACCGCCTGGCGCAGGCCCGAGGTCAAGGCCTTCGCCGCCTTCTTCGCGCCCCGCTACACGGCCTCCTTCGCGGCAGACCGGCACAACACGCCCCTTGAACCCAATCAGTCAAACGCCTAGATCATAACCGTTCCCTCGGGGACTATGGCGATAAACGCACCTGTAATAAGCGGCTCGGACCCGGGGGCGGTACCCGGCGACTCCACCAAATATCCCTGTATTGGGGGATCCTGGGGTCGAAATAGGATCGACGGACGTCTAAAGAGGCCAGCTTTCGCTCGGTGAGTTACCACCGTTATCGGTACACAATGTACAGTTGCCAATACCAACCGTGCTCCGGTCGCCGTCGCAGCGTAAGCTGCGCCGAGATCGAAACTTAAGCCCTTGCGCCTAGCAGCGTAAGGCGGGGTTCGCAGGCACCTGGCAACAGAAGCCTGCACTTTCCCCCCCTTTGAAATCGTAAGCCGTAGGGCGGAGTTCACTCCGCCTGTCTGCCTGGGCCTTGCCTTGTCCACATCTGGACATTATATCCGATACCAGACATCGGAGGCCCCCATGCTTGCCCCACACCAGCCCGCCACCCTGCCCCATCCCTCTCTGCCCAGCCGCGCCGACCGCGCGCGCATCAGCGGGCCGGGCCTGCGCGCCTTTTCGGCCCTGGCCGACACCTGGATCCTGACCGAGCGGGAGCGGATTGCCGTGCTGGGGGATCCGGGTCGGTCGACATATCACCAGTGGATGAAAAAGGCGCGCGACGGGCTGCCCGTGACCCTGCCACTGGACACGCTCCTGCGGATTTCGGCGATGCTGGGTGTTCACAAGGCGCTGGCGATCCTGTTCAGCGATCCGGCACAGGCGATGACCTGGCTGAACGGTGCCCACACCGGCACCGTCTTTCACGGGGCCGCCCCGCGTCGGTTCATCACCGATGGCGCGCTCGACGGGATCATGACGGTCCGCCGCTATCTCGATGCCTGGCGCGGTGGGTCCATGGGCCATGGCGCGCCCGAGGGTGCTTGGCAGCCGGTCACCCCCGGCGACCTCGTCTTCGTATGACCGAGGCCCCCCACGCCGGCGCAACCCTGCCCGGCCCAGACGACAGTTCGCGCCTGATCCCGTCCCGCTTTCCGCCGATCCCGGCTTTCGACGACATCTCCACGCCCGAGGATCTGGTCGCGGTGATGGAGCTGGAGGGTTGGACAAACGACCGCCTGGCCGGTCCCCGTCTTCGTCGTCTCGACCCTGTGGATTGGGTCATGGGGCGGCCCAACGCCAGCGTGGTCATGGCCGCCTTTTTGCACGGGTCCCCCACCGGGATGCGGTTTTCCGACGCTGATCTGGGCGCATGGTACGCCGCCGATGCCCTCGAAACAGCGGTTCTGGAGGTCGCAAACGGGCTGCGTCGCGAATTGGCGGTCAGCGCGCTGACCCGCACGCAACAGGTGTATCGCGAATACAAGGCGCGGCTGGCGGGAACCTATGCCGACATCTTCGGCACCCACCCCGATCTGCACGACCCCGATCCCGCCAGCTATGCGGCCCCGCAGGCCTTTGGCCGCGCCGTTCGCGCAAATCGGGACCTGTCTGGCATCCGCTACGAAAGCACGCGGCACCGCGATCATGCCGCCTGGGTCTGTTTTCGCCCCCCGCACGTGCAGACCGTGACCCAAGCCGGGCATTTCGAACTGGACGTGCCCGAAACCGGGCCGGTTGTGGTGCGCCGCCTCGACACCTGACCGCTCGGGGCTTGTCCCCTGACGCGGCGTCTGGTCTACCTTCGTCAAGGCCAGCCGCGGGGGGCAAGATGACCAAGACGTCCGACACGATCGACTATGGCAGCCGGATGCACGACGCCATGCGCGGGTTGATTGCAGACCTGTTGCGTGACGTGGCCAAGACCGGCCTTCCGGGTGACCACCATTTTTTCATCTCCTTCGACACGCGCCATCCCGGCGTGGCCATCGCCGACTGGCTGCGCGACCGCTATCCAGAGGATATGACCATCGTTCTGCAGCACTGGTTCGACGGGTTGGAGGTCGAGGATGATCGTTTCTACGTGACCCTCAACTTTGGCGACAGCCCGGAACCGCTGGTGATCCCCTTCGACGCGCTGCGCACCTTCGTCGACCCCTCGGTCGAGTTCGGCCTGCGATTCGAAGAACGCCCGCCCGAAGACGCCGAGACCCAGACCGCCGAGGCCGTCGAAGAGGCCCCCTTCGCCGAGATCGAGCCGGAGGACGAAGCCGACGCCCCCCGCCGCGACGCCGAAGTCGTCAGCCTGGACAAGTTCCGCAAGTAAGCGGCAGCATGTTAGCGCAAGCCGTCTGTGGACGCCCCGGTCCGGGGCGGCTAGACCCGTGGCGACAAATCGACAGAGCCGGAGCGCCCAGATGACCGCCACCCGCACAGAAACCGACAGCTTCGGACCGCTGGAAGTTCCCGCCGACAAGTACTGGGGCGCGCAGACCCAGCGGTCGATCATGAACTTCCCCATCGGGTGGGAACGGCAGCCGGTCGCCATCGTCCGCGCCCTCGGCGTCATCAAGAAAGCCGCCGCGACCGTGAACGCCGGTTTCGACGATCTGGACGCCGACCGCGCCGCCGCCATCGCCCAGGCCGCGCAGGAAGTCATCGACGGCAAGTTCGACGACAACTTCCCGCTGGTGGTTTGGCAGACCGGGTCCGGCACGCAGTCCAACATGAACTCCAACGAGGTCATCGCCAACCGCGCGATCGAGATCATGGGCGGCGTGATCGGGTCCAAGGATCCGGTGCACCCGAACGACCATTGCAACATGGGCCAGTCGTCCAACGACACCTTCCCCACAGCGATGCACGTCGGCATCGGCATGATGGCCCGCGACACCCTGCTGCCGGGGCTGCGCAAGCTGCACGATGCCCTTGCCGCCAAGTCTGACGAGTTCAAGGACATCATCAAGATCGGCCGCACCCACACCCAGGACGCGACCCCGCTGACCCTGGGCCAGGAATTCGGCGGCTACGCCCACCAGGTCGCCAAGGGGATCGAACGGGTCGAGGCCTGCCTGCCCGACATCTACGAGCTGGCCCAGGGCGGCACCGCCGTCGGCACCGGCCTGAACACCCGCAAGGGTTTTGCCGAAAAGGTCGCCGCCGAAATCGCGTACATCACCGGCCTGCCCTTCGTCACCGCCCCCAACAAGTTCGAGGCACTGGCCGCCCATGACGCCATGGTCATGTTCTCGGGCGCGCTCAAGACGGTTGCCGCCAGCCTGTTCAAGATCGCCAACGACATGCGTCTGCTCGGCTCCGGCCCCCGGTCCGGTCTGGGCGAGCTGATCCTGCCGGAGAATGAGCCGGGATCGTCGATCATGCCGGGCAAGGTGAACCCGACCCAGGCCGAGGCGCTGACCATGGCCTGTATCCACGTCATGGGCAACGACGCCGCCGTCGGCATGGCCGGATCGCAGGGCCATTTTGAGCTGAACGTCTACAACCCCATGATGTCCTACAACGTCATGCAGTCGATGCAGCTGCTGGGCGACGCGGCCTCCAGCTTCACCGACAACATGGTCGTGGGCACGAAGGCCAACGAAGAGCGGATCGAAAAGCTGATGAAAGAAAGCCTGATGCTGGTCACGGCGCTGGCCCCCACCATCGGTTATGACAACGCCACCAAGGTCGCCAAGACCGCGCACAAGAACGGCACGACGCTGCGCGAAGAGGCGATCGGCCTGGGCCTGGTCGATGCGGAAACCTTTGACCGCGTGGTCCAGCCCAAAGACATGATCGGCCCGAAGTGAGTGGCAAGGTCGTCAATCTGAAGACGGCCAGAAAGGCCCGCGCGCGCACCGAAAAGGCCGCGCGCGGGGATGCCAATGCGGCGAAGTTCGGTCGCACAAAGGCAGACAAGGCCCAGGCCGAAGCCCTGCAAAAGCTGGCGCAGCGGCGGTTGGACGGGCACGAACGGGAATGAACGACGCCCGCCCCCGCAAACGGTCTTTGACATTGCACGGGCATCGCACGTCCGTCTCGCTGGAGGACGCATTCTGGGTGGCGTTCGTCGAAATGGCACGCGCCGAGGACCTGTCCGTAAATGCCCTGGCCATGCGCATCGACAGCAACCGAGGCGTCAGCGCAGGGCTCGCCTCGGCCATCCGGGTCGCGGTGTTGCGCCATGCCCAGGCGTCAGGGCGCGGCTAACCTATCTGGGCGAGTCTGATGTCCTGGGCGTGAACTCGGTCAGATGCGGCGTGGACGCCGTGATGGCACCGGTTTTTCGCGAAACCTTCGGTCAGGTCGCGGCGCGCAGAACGTCCAGAACATCTTCGGCGGGGACGTCCGACGTCACAAACGCCTGTCCGATTCCGCGCGCCAGAATGAACCGCAGTTTTCCGTCCAGCACCTTCTTGTCCTGTCCCATCAGCTCCAGCAGGGCCTCCGCGCCCGGCAAATCGCCCGGAATGTCGGCCAGATTGCGCTTCATCCCCATGGTCTGAAGGTGGTCGCGAACGCGGCTTGGATCCTCTTGCGAACACAAGCCCAACCGCGCCGACAACGCGAAAGCCAGCGCGCATCCGACCGCCACGCCCTCACCGTGCAACAGCCGGTCGGAATAGCCGGTCGCCGCCTCTAGCGCGTGACAGAAGGTGTGGCCCAGGTTCAGAAGCGCGCGATCACCCTGCTCCGTCTCGTCGCGCACGACGATATCGGCCTTCATCTGGACAGAATGGCGAACCGCCTCGGTCCGAAGGGCCACATCGCCCGCCGCAAGTGCGGGGCCATTGGCCTCCAGCCAGGCAAAGAAATCGGCGTCACCCAGCATTCCGTATTTCGCGACCTCACCGTAGCCTGCCAGGAAATCCCGTTCAGTCAGCGTGCCCAGCAGATCGATATCCGCCAACACCAGGGACGGCTGGTGGAACGCGCCGACCAGGTTCTTGCCGTGGGCTGTATTGATCCCGGTCTTGCCCCCGACCGAACTGTCGACCTGCGCCAAAAGGGACGTCGGCACCTGAACGAAACGCACCCCGCGCCTCAGAACAGCCGCGGCAAAGCCCACCAGATCCCCGATCACCCCGCCCCCAAAGGCCACGACCACGTCGCCCCGTTCACAGCGTTGATCCAACAGCCAGGCGACGGTCCGTTCCAACGCGCCCCAACACTTCGTCGCCTCGCCCGCAGGCAGCGTCAGCACCTGGCAGTCGATCCCCCCCAGACCGGCGCGCAAGGCGTCCAGATGCAGCGGCCCGACACGATCCTCGGTGACGACAAAGACGCGCGGGCGACGCAGCAGCGGGGCAATCCGCGCCTCGGCCTGGGCCAGCAGGCCGGGCCCGACCACAACGTCATAGGCCCGCGTGTCCAGCGGCACATGCACCGTCTCTAGCATCTTTCAATCCTTCAGAATGTCAGCCGCACGCAGCGTCGCCACGACCTGATCCACCATGTCCGCGATGGAATACGACGGGTCCGCATCAACCGCCAGCGACGCCTGGGCATACGATGGCTCCCGCTCTGCGAGCAGGGCCTGCAGCGTCGCGCGGGGGTTGTCGGTGCGCAATAGCGGTCGTGTTGTCCGGTGCTTGACCCTGCTCCACAACAAGGGCTCGGCCGCGCGCAACCAGACAGACACACCGGCGCTGCGGATCGCCTCGCGGTTCTCGGCGCGCAAAAACGCCCCGCCCCCGGTCGACACGATACCCGGACCAAGCGCCAGCAATCGTTGCAGGACCTCGGCCTCTCGGGCGCGGAAAAACGGCTCGCCGTCGCGTTCGAAAATCTCGGCGATGCTCATGCGGGACGCATCGACGATCGCTTCGTCGGTGTCGCGAAACGGCACGCCCAGGCGTTCGGCCAAGGCGGTGCCGATCGCTGTCTTGCCACTGCCCATCATGCCGACCAGAACCACGGGCCGCGTCAGCACTCCGATGTCCGGCATCTTGTCGCCTATCGTCTCCATTTCGCTTCAATGACCTGTCCGAGGGGTGATTGCCAACTATATCTCCGACCGCCACAATGGCGGCAACAACAACAGGCGGGCGGGTATGCTAAGAGCGCTGAAATATTTGATCATCCTTGCGGTGCTCTCCGTGATCGGGCTGTTCGGCTATTCTTACCTGCTGGAGCCGGAGGCCGGGCCCGTGTCGCAGACCATCGAGATCGATGCCGGTTAGGGGGCTTCGCCGCGCGCTGAGCCTTTCGTTGGCCTTGGCCGGGGGGGCCGCAGCACAGGACGCGCCACAATCCGCGATTCCCTGGCTCAGCGATTCGATTGCCGCGCGCCCGGCCCCAGCCGACGAAACGCCGGCACAGGCGCTGACGGATACGACGATCACCGTGATGCAACTGGGCCAGACCCGGCGCGATGCGGTGGGCCTGTTGCCGACCTCTCTGACCGGGCTGCCATCAAACGCGGTCGCAGGCAGCGACCCCAAGCGTCTGGCCGAGCTGTTCATGCGGCAACCGGTGGATGCGTTGCCCGCGATGCAGCGCCTGGTCCTGATGCTGCTTTTGGCCGAGTTGGAGCCGCCCCGCGCCGCCACGGACACCGACGCCCTGTTCTTTGCACGCATCGACACCCTGTTGCGGTTTGGCGCATTGGACCAGGCGCAGGCCCTTTTGGAACGCGCCGGAGCGACCGATCCCGGGGCGTTCCGACGTTGGTTTGACACATCGCTTCTGACGGGCTTTGACACGCGGGCCTGTGATGCGATGACAGCAAACCCGGGCATCGCGCCCACCCTGCCCGCGCGTATCTTTTGCCTGTCGCGGTCGGGTGATTGGGCGGCCGCCGCGCTGACGCTGGACACCGGCCGCGCCATCGGTGCCATCACCGAGGAGGAGGACCGCCTGGTCGCCCACTTCCTCGATCCCGAATTGTTCGAAGGAGAGCCACCGCCGATCCCGCCGCGCCCGATGACGCCGCTGGCCTTTCGCCTGCTGTCGGGCGTGGGCGAGGCGCCGGACACCCGTGGGCTGCCGTTGGCATTTGCCGTGGCCGACCTGCGCCCGACGACCGGATGGAAGGCCCAGATCGAGGCGGCAGAGCGTCTGACCCGCGTACAGGCCCTGGACCCAAATCGCCTGCTGTCACTTTATACCGAACGGCGCGCGGCGGCGTCCGGCGGGGTCTGGGACCGGGCGCGCGCGGTGCAACGGTTGGACACCGCCCTGCTGGGCGGCCAGCCCGAGGATATTTCCAACAGCCTGCCCGCCGCCGTGGCCCGCCTGCGCGAGGCCGATCTGCTGGTGACCTTTGCCGCGCTTTACGGCGCGCGGCTGGCGGCCACGCCCCTGTCGCCTGCGGCGCAGGCGCTGGCGCTGCGCGTGGGTTTGCTGTCGCCAGACTACGAAACCGTGGCACAGGCCGCCCGCGCGGCGGGCACACGAACACAGCCGCGCGACACCTTCGCCATCGCCGTGGCCCTGGGCGACGACGCTCCCCCGCCACCCGGTGCCCTGTCGCGTGCCATTGCCGACGGACTGTCCGGTCCCGCCCCCGAAACACTGCTGTCTCTCTCGCGCGAAGGGCGTCTGGGCGAGGCGCTGTTGCGCGTCGGTCTGCTGCTTGCGCCGGGGGCCGAGGCGGATCCCCAGGACATCGCCGAGGCGCTGGCCTTTCTGCGCGCCGTCGGCCTGCACGACACCGCCCGGCAGGTGGCGCTGCAACTGCTGCTGTCATGAACTGGCTCGACCGGTTCCTGGAGGCACAGGCCGCAGAACGCGGGGCGGCGCTGAACTCCCTGCTGGCCTATCGCCGCGACATAGAGGATTTCAACGCCCACCTCAGCGCCCGCAACAAGGACATCGAAGCCGCGAGCCGCGCCGATATCGAGGGTTATCTGATCGCTTGCGAAGCCGAGGGTCTGGCCGCCTCGACCCGTGCCCGACGGCTGGCTGCGATCCGGGGGCTGTATCGGTTTGCCCACGAAGAAGGCCTGCGCACCGATGATCCTGCGATCCGGATCTCTGGGCCGACCAAGCCCAAAAGCCTGCCCAAGACCCTGACCGAGGCGCAGGTGGACGCCCTGCTGGATGCCGCCGAAACCTATGGCAAATCCGAGATGGAGCAGCTGCGCGACACCTGCCTCGTTCAATTGCTCTATGCCACGGGTATGCGCGTCAGCGAATTGGTCGCCCTGCCGATCATGGCCGCGCGGGGTGATCCACGGATGATCCTGGTGCGCGGCAAGGGCGGCAAGGAACGCATGGTGCCCCTGTCCCCGCCCGCCCGCGATGCGCTGGCCCATTGGCTGACCTGGCGGGACGCAGAAGACGACCGCGCGCGCCTGGAAAAAGGGGCCGCCCCCTCGGCGCACCTGTTCCCGTCGCGCGGCAAGGCAGGACACCTGACCCGCATGTGGTTTCATGGCCGCATCAAGGACATCGCCGCCTACGCGGGCCTGGACCCGACCGGCGTCAGCCCCCACGTCCTGCGCCACGCCTTTGCGACGCATCTGTTGTCCGGCGGTGCGGATCTGCGCGCGATCCAGACCATGCTGGGCCACGCCGACATCTCGACCACCGAAATCTACACCCACGTGCTGGAGACGCGGTTGCAGGAACTGGTGCTGACCCACCACCCCCTGGCCAAGGAATGACGGGGGGCCGCCGCGTGCCCCTGAAATGCCGGTCCGGACGCATTGTGCGAAACCGCTTGCCAGCCGCTTGAACCACCTCGGTCCGCACCCCATAACCCTGACATGGAAACCACCGTCACAACGCTCAGCATGGGCGCCACCTGGGGCATCGCAGGCGCGATCCTGTTCCTTTTGGCCCTGTCCGCCTTTTTCTCCGGCTCCGAAACCGCGCTGACCGCCGCGTCGCGCGGCAAGCTGCGCAGCCAGGCCGACAAAGGCAGCGCCGGGGCCGTGCGCGCGCTTCAGGTGACCGAGGACAACGAGCGGCTGATCGGCTCCGTCCTGTTGGGCAACAATATCGTCAACATCCTCGCCGCGTCACTGGCCACGGCGCTGTTCACCTCTTTGTTCGGGCAACAGGGCGTGGCGGTGGCGACCCTGGTGATGACGGCTCTGGTCCTGATCTTTGCCGAGGTGCTGCCCAAGACCTACGCCATTTCCAACCCCGAGGCGGCCGCGTCCCGCGTGGCGCCGATCATCGCGCTGGTCGTGCGGATCTTCAGCCCCGTCGTCTCGGTGGTCCGCGCACTGGTCCGTGGCATCCTGCGCATCTTTGGCGTCAACATCGACGCGGACGCCGCAATCATGTCCGCGCATGAGGAAATCGTCGGGGCCATCACGCTTGGCCACACCGAAGGCGGCGTCCAGAAGGAGGATCGCGACCGGCTGCTGGGCGCGCTCGATCTGGGCGACCGCTTCGTGGAAGAGATCATGCTCCACCGGTCCAACATCGAAATGGTCGACGCCGCCGCCTCGCCCGAGGCGATCCTCGATCAATGCCTGGCCTCCCGCTATACACGCCTGCCGGTGTTCCGCGATGAGCCGGAAAACATCATCGGCATGATCCATTCCAAGGACATGCTGCGCACCATCGACCGTCTTGTCCGGGGCGATGGCGGCGGGGTCGAGGCGGTGGCCAAGTTCGACATCACCGACGTGATGATGGAACCCTATTTCGTGCCGGAAACGACGACGCTGGACGATCAGATGCGCCAGTTCCTGAAACGGCACACGCATTTCGCCTTGGTTGTGGATGAATATGGCGCGCTTCAGGGGTTGATCACGCTAGAGGACATTCTGGAGGAAATCGTGGGCGAAATCACCGATGAATTCGACCAGCCGGACGAGCCGATCCTGACCCCGGACGCCGATGGCAGCTATAGGATCGACGGCGCCATGACGATCCGCGACCTGAACCGTGCCACCGATTGGGGCCTGCCCGACGACGAGGCCAACACAGTCGCGGGCCTCGTCATCCACGAGGCGCAGTCGATCCCGACCCGTGGTCAGGTCTTCAGCTTCCATGGCTTCCGTTTCGAAGTGGCCGCCCGCGAAGCCAACCGTATCACCCAGCTGCGCATTCGCCCCCTGGGCTGATCGGATCAGGA
This sequence comes from Jannaschia sp. M317, assembly GCF_025141175.1. Lineage (NCBI taxonomy): Bacteria > Pseudomonadati > Pseudomonadota > Alphaproteobacteria > Rhodobacterales > Roseobacteraceae > Jannaschia > Jannaschia sp. M317. Next base: position 2,683,032 of record NZ_CP081155.1, read on the forward strand.
AATCCGGCGCGCCGGGGCGGTCGTTCGGTTGGTTTCACCGGGATCGTCGGGCGCACGGCTCATCCATGTCCGCAAGCGGGCCGCCGCCTGGTGGCCGACGGCACTGGGGTGCAGGCTCTCTGACGGGTCGATGCCGACCTCGCGTCGCTTGCGGGCCAGAAACAGCGGGCCAAAGCCGCGCCAATTGCCCGCCGAGGGCGCGGTTGCATCCGCCGGGAACCGGTCCCGCCAATCCGGCGGCAGGTCCAGTCCGACCGATTGCAGGCGCGACAACATCCAGTGCAACGGCACATTCGCCAGGGGTCGCGCCGCGCCGAAGCCCATCAGTTGCCCGCCCAGATCCCCGTGAGAGCCGCGAAACCAGACCTGTTCCACCGTGCGCGTCCGCTCTCCGCGCGTGCGCCAGCGTTCCAGGGCAAAGGCCCGGCGCGTCTCATCCAGAGCCATGGCATGAAACCCGTACTGCACGCGGGGCCCCAACCGATGAGACCGAAACCGGTGCACCTCCGGGAACAGCCGCCACAGCACGGGCCAGCGGATGCCCACGGCCTGCACGGTGTCGAACACCCCGATCGCGCGGATCTGCGCCTTGGGGTGACAATAGCGGGAATGAAACGACCGCGCCTCGGCGCTGGTCGGATCGGCACGATAGTGGTCATAAGCTTCCTGGACACGGGCGTCGGTCAGCTCTTCGTTGCGCAACAGGCCGACGCGGTCGATCATCCCGGCCAGCGCGCGCACCCCGTAGGCACCGCGCGAATAGCCCAGCAGAAACACCTTGTCGCCGGGCGTATAGCGATGGGCGAGAAAGAAATAGGCGCGCCGGATTTGTCGGTTGATACCGACCCCGGCCATGACCTCATCCGCCCGTTTCAAGCCGCGCCATTCGATGCCCGGCTCGTAATACAGACAATCGTGGCCCTCATCGCGCAGCATCTTCCAGATCAGCCCGATCGAGGTTTCGCGCCCCTCGTCCAGCGTCGACATCGTCCCGTCAAGCAGGACGATATGCGTATCGGCCTGGGCAACGGGGCGTTCCCGTGGCCCCGCGCGCCCCGTAAGCCGCCGCCAGAGTGCGCTATTCCGCAGCAACGGCAACCTCGGCCTGTTGCAGCATCGCCCAAACCCGCGACGGCGTGAATGGCATGTCCACCTGGCGCAGGCCCAGCGGCCACAGCGCGTCCAGCGCCGCATTCGCGACCGCGGCCATGGCCCCGACGGTCCCCGCCTCGCCGCAGCCCTTCATGCCCATGGCGTTGCGGGTCGACGGCACCGGTTCAGAATGAAACTCGATCATGGGCAAACCCTGCGCCCGTGGCATCCCATAGTCCATGAACGAGGCCGTGAGCAGCTGGCCGTCTTCGTCGTAGACCACATGTTCCGACACCGCCTGACCGATGCCCTGGACGACACCGCCATGGACCTGCCCCTCGGCCATCATGGGGTTCATCAAGTTGCCGAAATCATCGACGACCGTGTATTTCACCACCTCCAGCAGCCCCGTCTCGCGGTCGATCTCCACCTCGCACAGATGCGCGCCGTTGGGATAGGACCGCCCCGGCAGCTTGGTCGTGGCCTTCACCTGCAACAGGTCATCGCGCCCAGCCGCCCGCGCGGCGTCGGCGGCCTCCAACAACGTCATCACGCGGTTGGATCCCGTGGCGCGGAACTGGCCGTCTTCGAAATCGACGGACTCGACCTCCAACCGGTCGGCAACAAAGGGCGCGAACCCGGCGATCACCTTCTCGGCCACCGCCTTGTTGGCCGTGCCCTGGGTCGTCACAGACCGCGACCCGCCGGTGCCGCCGCCCTTGGCAATCCGGTCGCTGTCGCCCTGCACGATGTCCACCGCCTCGGGCGGCAGGCCCAGATCGGTCGCCAGAAACTGCCGGTAGACCGTCTCGTGCCCCTGCCCGTTCGACTGCGTGCCCACCAGCAGCGTGACCCGGCCATCGCCGGCGAACACGATCTCTGCGCTTTCCTCGGGGGCCCCCAGAATGCTCTCGATATAGTAGCACAGGCCCAGCCCGCGCAGCTTGCCCCGTGCCGCACTGTTCGCCTGGCGCGCGCCGAACCCGGCGACATCCGCCTCGGCAACGGCCCGGTCCAGCACGCGCGCGAAATCGCCCACGTCATAGCTTTCGCCGACAGCCGTCAGATAGGGGAACTGCTCCGGCTTGATGAAGTTGCGGCGGCGCAGCTCGAACCGGTCGACGCCCAGCTCCTTGGCGGCGTAGTCCATCGCCCGTTCCAGGATGAAAATCGCCTCGGGCCGCCCGGCCCCACGATAGGCATCGACCTGGGTTGTGTTGGTGAAAATGCCCGTCGACGACATGTAGACGTCCTGAACATCGTAGACACCAGGCAACACCTTGGCAAACAGCTCCGACTGGATATTCTGAGCGTACCCAGACAGATAGCCGCCCATGTTAGCCACATTGGTCGACCGATAGGCAACCAGCCGATTGCCCGCGTCAAAGCCCAGTTCCGCCTTTTGCCAAAGATCGCGCCCCGCATTGTCCGACAGCATGGATTCGGACCGGTCGCCCATCCAACGCACCGCGCAGCCCAGTTTGCGCGCGGCATGAGCCACCAGGAAGGTTTCGGGATAGGCCATGCCCTTCATGCCGAAACCGCCACCCACATCCGGGTTGGTGACCCGGATCTGATCCTTGTTCAGTCCCAACACCCGCGCCGCCTGATCCTTGGTACCCCAGACGCCTTGCCCGTTGAAGCAGATGTGCAGGCGGTCGCCTTCTATCGGTTCCGCGTAACAGCCCCGCGGCTCCATCGAGGCGCAGATGATCCGGTTGTCGGCGGCTTCCAACGTGACGACACGGTGCGCGGCCTTGAGGGCGGCATCGACGCGGGCCGCATCCCCCTTGTCCCAGACGTAGGCGACGTTGTCGTCTGCCTCTGCGTGGATCACGGGGCCGCCCGGCGCCACATCCACCTTGACCGGCAGATCGTCGAAATCGACCATGATCGCCTCGGCAGCATCGCGCGCCTGGGCCAGCGTGTCCGCCACGACCATGGCCAGACCTTCGCCCACGAACCGCACCCGCCCGTTTGCCAACAGCGGTCTGCGCGGCGTCTTGCCCCGCGTGCCGTCCTGCGATTTTGCCGGCGTCGAAGTGATGTGGTTGTCGACGCCGTCCGCCTCGATGCTGGCCGAGGTCAGGATCGCCCGCACCCCATCCATGTCCAGCGCATCGGCGACATCCAGCTCCGTCACGACCGCATGGGCCACCGGCGCGCGCAGGACATAGGCATGCAGCGCGCCGTCGGGTGCAATGTCGTCCACGTAAGCGCCGCGTCCGGTCAGGAAACGGTCATCCTCGCTGCGCAGGTTGGATTGGCTCAAACCGAATTTCCGCATCAGGGGCTCCGCAGGCAAAGGACGTGTTTTTCGGACCTTAGCGGGTGTGCGGGGGTTGTCCAGCGTCTGCCGGAAAGGCCCGCGTCAGCAGCGACTTCACAAAGGCCTCCTTCTCGGGCGGGTCCATGTTCTGCGCCAGGTGAATCCGACCAGAGGCGAGCAGGTCGGCGATCCCATGCACCATGCCCCAGATCGCAAAGGTATCGGCAAGGTGACGCACGTCGTCCTGAAGCGGCAGGCCCGTCATTTCGGACACGTCCTCGGCCAGGGCAAAGAACGCCCGGTCCGCGACCTGCGACAGATCGGTGTCGTCATCCATCGGCTTGACCGACGCAAAGCACAGCCGAAACAGGGCCGTATGGTCCTGCGCAAAGGCGCAATAGGCCAGACCGTAGGCCATCAATCGGTCCCGTGCGGTCATATCCCCATCGGTCAAGCGCATCGCGCGCATGTCCAGCAGCCGCGTGAACCCGCGCGCCGCCAGCGCCGTCAACAGCCCGCGCACATCGCCGAAATGATGCGCCGGGGCCGCGTGGCTGACGCCCGCACGGCGCGCCACCTTGCGCAGGCTGAATCCCTCCAGCCCGGTTTCCTCCAGCTCCGCTTCGCCCGCCGTCAGCAGGGCCTGGCGCAGATCGCCGTGATGATAGGTCTTGGTCATGGCCTTCTGTAGCTGCCAATCCTGACAGCGTCAAAATCTTTTCTTGACACTGTCAGGATGACTCGACTACCCCCCAATCTTGTCACCGTCAACATACTCCGGAGCCCCCATGACCCCGACCCTCATGTTCGACCTCACCGGTCCCCTTGCGTTGTCCGGCTGGGTGCTGCTGGCGGCCACGCCCCTGGCCCCGCGCATCGCGCTGCCCCTGGGCGGCGTGGCGATCCCGCTTTTGCTGTCGGTGGCCTATGCCGTCTCGGCGGCGCTATGGCTGCCCGGCGCGCCGGGCGGGTTCGACAGCCTCGCAAACGTCATGACGCTGTTCACCCAGCCCGGCCCGACCATGACCGGCTGGGTCCACTACCTGGCCTTTGATCTGCTGGTCGGGGCCTGGCAGGTCCGCGATGCCCGCGCCCGCGGCGTGCCCCATCTGGCGGTGGTTCCCTGCCTGTTCCTGACCCTGATGCTCGGCCCTGTCGGCCTGCTCTCCTACCTCGCCCTGCGCACCCTCTGGACACGAAAGGTCGTCTTCGCATGACAACGCTCACCCTGCCCGCCCGCAACCGCTTGTTGTCGGACGCTCCGCTGCTGACACGAACCGCCGCTATCCTGCTGCTGCTCTCGCTGGTTCTGACCCTCGCGCTGTTGATGGATCCCCGCACCTTCGAGGCAGAGCCGCTCTGGCTGAAACCGCTGAAGTTCTCGACCGCCCTGGCGCTCTACTGCCTGACGCTCGCCTGGGCGGCCCGCTTTCTGCCGACTGCCCTGCGCCAGGCGCGTTGGTTCAACATCTACACCGCCGTGGTCGTTGCCTGCATCGCGGCCGAACAGATCTGGGTCACCGGGGCCGCCGCTGCCGGACTGCGGTCGCATTACAACGATGCGCAGCCGCTGCTGATCGCCGTGTATCCGATGATGGGGATCGCCGCCGTGATCCTGACCTCTGCCACGGCTGTCTGGGGTTGGCACATCCGTCGACACGCCTGGACCGAGATAGAGCGCGCCGTCGCCTGGTCCTTCCTCGCCACCTGTGCCCTGACGGTGCCGATTGCCATGACCTTGTCGAATGCACCCGCGCCGGGCGTGGGCCTGCCCCCCTTCGGCTGGACGTTGCAGCCGGGCGACCTGCGCCCCGCGCATTTCCTGGCGACCCACGCGATGCAGGCGGTGCCCCTCGCCGCGCTTGCCCTCGCGCAGTTGATCCGCCTGCCGTACGGAACCGGGGCCACCTTGACGGCGGGCTGGTCCGCGCTGACGCTGGCGGCGGCGGCCTACGGCCTCGGCTGGCTCTGATCGAAGCGGCGCTCCGGGGTTCCCCTCCGGCGCGCCGCGCGCTAACTCCGGGCGCAAGCGACGGAGTGCATGAGATGGCGATGGAAAAGACCTTCAACGCGGCCGAGGCCGAGGACCGGATCAGCCGTGCCTGGATCGAAGGCGGATACTTCAAGGCCGGGGCCAACGCGTCCCGCCCCGAGACGTTCTCCGTCGTGATCCCCCCGCCCAACGTGACCGGATCGCTGCACATGGGGCATGCATTCAACAACACGCTTCAGGACATTCTGGTCCGCTGGCACCGGATGCGCGGCTTTGACACGCTCTGGCAGCCGGGCACCGACCACGCGGGCATTGCCACGCAGATGGTGACCGAACGTGAGATGGCCACCAATGGAGAGCCGACTCGCGCAGAAATGGGCCGCGAAAAATTCCTCGACCGCGTGTGGCAGCAAAAGACGAAATCGCGCGGCACCATCATCGGTCAGCTGCAACGCCTTGGCGCATCCTGCGATTGGGACCGGGAGGCGTTTACGATGGGCGGTGCCCCCGGCGACTCCGATCCCACCGAACAGAATTTCCACGACGCCGTCATCAAGGTCTTTGTCGAGATGTACGACAAGGGCCTGATTTACCGTGGCAAACGCCTGGTGAACTGGGATCCCCACTTCGAGACCGCGATATCGGATCTGGAGGTGGAGAACATCGAGACGGCGGGCCACATGTGGCACTTTCGCTATCCGCTGGCGAATGGCGCGACCTACGACTACGTCGAAAAGGACGAGGACGGGAACGTCCTCTTCACCGAGACGCGCGACTATATTTCCATCGCCACCACCCGGCCCGAGACGATGCTGGGCGACGGGGCCGTGGCCGTGCACCCCACCGATGAACGCTACGCGCCGATCGTCGGTCAGCTCTGCGAAATTCCCGTCGGACCCAAGGATAGCCGCCGCCTGATCCCCATCATCACCGACGAATACCCGGACCCAACCTTCGGTTCCGGCGCGGTGAAGATCACCGGTGCCCATGATTTCAACGACTACGAAGTCGCCAAGCGCGGCGGCATCCCGATGTACCGTCTGCTGGACACCAAGGGCGCGATGCGTGCCGACGGGGTCCCCTATGCCAAGGCGGCTGCCGTCGCGATGGCCGTGGCCCAGGGCACCCGCACCCTGACCGAGGCGGAGTGCGACGCGCTCAACCTCGTCCCCGATCACCTGAGGGGCCTGGACCGGTTCGAGGCGCGCAAAGCCGTCATCGAGGAAATCACCTCCGAAGGTCTGGCCGTCATGGTCCCCGCAACCGATCCACGCCTCGGCAAAGGGGCAGCCTCCGCCAAGAAGGACCCCACCGGAGAGCCGCCGGCCGATGCCTCGGAAGGCGGCGACATGCGCACCGATGCCGACGCGCTGGTTCCCCTGGTCGAACCGAAGCCGATCATGCAGCCGTTCGGCGACCGGTCGAAAGTCGTCATCGAACCGATGCTGACCGACCAATGGTTCGTCGACACCGCCCAGATCGTCGGCCCCGCGCTGGACGTGGTGCGCGACGGCACCATCCAGATCGTGCCGGAGTCGGATCGCAAGGTGTATTTCCACTGGCTGGAAAACATCGAGCCCTGGTGCATATCACGCCAGTTGTGGTGGGGTCATCAGATCCCGGTTTGGTTCGACGCAGAGGGCAATCAGTATTGCGCCATGACCGAAGCCGAGGCGCAAGCCAAGGCCGGCAGTGGCGTCGCCCTTACCCGCGATCCCGACGTGCTCGACACCTGGTTCTCCTCCGGCCTCTGGCCGTTGGGCACCCTCGGCTGGCCCGAGGACACCGATGAACTTGCAAAGTACTTCCCGACCTCCACGTTGATCACCGGGACCGACATCCTGTTCTTCTGGGTCGCCCGGATGGTGATGATGCAGCTGGCCGTGCTGGCCGACTCGAAACCGGTTGTAGAGCGTATTCCTTTCGAAAAGGTTTACCTCCACGGGCTCGTGCGCGACGCCAAGGGCAAGAAGATGTCCAAGAGCGTCGGCAACGTCGTCGACCCCCTCGACATCATCGACGAATACGGGGCCGACGCGCTGCGGTTCACGAACGCGGCCATGGCGTCGCTGGGGGGCGCGCTCAAGCTCGATACCCAGCGGATCGCGGGCTATCGGAATTTCAGCACGAAACTCTGGAACGCCGTGCGCTTTGCCGAGATGTACGAGGTCCCCTTTGCGCGTCCGACCGGGATCACCCGTCCGTCCGACGTGGATCATACCGTCAATCGCTGGATCATCGGCGAGACGGCGCGCGTCCGCGAAGAGGTCGATGCGTCACTCGCTGCTTACCGGTTCGACGACGCGGCGAGCGCGCTTTACAAGTTCGTCTGGAACGTCGTCTGCGACTGGTACGTCGAGCTGTCGAAACCGATCCTGCAGGGCGAAGCTTCTGATATCAAATCGGAAACTCAGGCGACGATGGGCTGGGTCCTGACCCAGTGCATGACCCTTCTGCACCCCTTCATGCCGTTCATCACCGAAGAGCTGTGGTCCGTCACCGGCCATGACGGCATGTTGGTCCATGGTGCTTGGCCCGAGGGCCTGACCTCCGAACATGTTGATTCGACTGCGGAAACTGAAATCCGCTGGGTCATCGGGTTCATCGAGTCCATCCGGTCCGCCCGCGCACAAATGAACGTGCCGGCCTCGGCTCATATCCCCGTCGTCGCGGTGGATTGGTCGAAGAACGCAGCGCAAGCCTTTGACAACAATAAAGACATGATCTCCGCTCTCGCCCGAATCGAGGGCTTGACGGAGGGGGCCGCGCCCAAGGGGGCGATTGCCGTGACCACCGGGGGCGGGCGCTTTGCCTTGCCGCTGGACGGGGTCATCGACACCGCCGCCGAACGCGCCCGACTGGAAAAGTCTCTTGCGAAACTTGGAAAAGAGATCAAAGGCTTGCAGGGTCGGGTCAAGAACCCCAAGTTCGCAGAAAGCGCCCCGCCAGAGGTTGTGGAGGAAGCCCGCGCCAACCTGGCGGCCCGCGAAGGCGAAGCAGCGGTGCTAGAGGCGGCCCTGGCCAGCCTTGCCGAGCTCGGGTGACGTTCAACATCCTGATAATAGGTCAGAAAGGCCGCCTCCAACATGAGGCGGCCTTGTTCGGGGCAACCCTTCGCCACACATCGCCCAACTGGTCCGGCCGCCTGATTGTCGCCGAACCCCAACCCGGCCCCCGCTGGCCCGAAGATCCCCGCATCCCCGACGGCCCGCAAAGGGACCTGCTGCAAAGCCTGGGCGCAGAGATCCTGCCGTTTGAAAACAAGCACTTCGGCACCGTTTATCCGCAGGGCAACAAGATCGAGGGCCTGTCCGCATTGCCGGACGGGCCCTTTGTCTTCTTCGATACGGACACCGTGATCACAGGGGACGTGACGCAGCTGACCATCGATTTCGACCGCCCCGCCGCCAGCATGAAGCGGGAGGCGACCTGGCCCAACGTCGAACTTTATGGACCTGATTACAATGCGATATGGGGCGCTCTTCATGCAAGGCGCGGCGGCAGGTTAGAGGATACGCTCGACACCGCATGGCCGGATCTGCATTGGCGGCGCTACCTATATTTCAACGCCGGCTGGTTTTTCGGCCCCGATCCACGCACCTTCCAGAAGGCCTTTCTTGAAGCCGCCTTGATGATCCGCAACGATCCGCCGCCAGAGATCGTGACGCAGGTTCTGGACCCCTGGCTGGACCAGGCGGCGCTGCCGCTGGCGATCCATGAATTGGGCGGGGGACGCCCCGGGGCCAAGGGCGGAATCGACGACGGGATTTTTGACGGAAGCCACAGTTTTCACTATCGTTTCATGCCGCTTCTCTTTGCGACGGCCCCTGATCACGTGCTTGATGGCGTGACCGCCGCGACGGCGCCAAATCCAGTCAAACGCGTCCTGAAGGAATATGAGCCGTTCAAGCGGTTTCTCTATCAGGGCAAGGGCGCGCGGGCGCGGGCACTGTTTGATCGCGACAACCTGCCCAGCAAGGAACAGGCAATCCGCAATCGCCTGCGCCGAGAGAACCTGTGGGAGCGGTGAACGTCGTCCCTCAACCCCCTGAAATATCAGAAATTCGACAGGCTGGACGCCGCCGCCGCCGCGAAGCGTTCCATCAGCACCAAGTCCCACATGCGCGCCGTTTCCTCGGTCTCGGCGTCATGGATCAGGGTCAGCCGGGTCCCGTCTGGCAAAGGTTCCATCCGGACAGTCACGGTCGACCCCCCAGGCGTGCCAAGCGCCCAGTCGAACACGATCCGCTCACCCACGGCAGCCTCGCGCACGGTGGCCCAGACGGCCTCTGATCCGTCAAACAAGATCTCGCGCAGCGATCCGCCCGGTTCGGCCGATAACACAACGGCTTGCGGCAAGGCTCCTTCGGAGCTGGCCGAGACGGAAACGACGGCGACCGGCCACCAGATCGCCAGATCCTCGCAGAACAGCTGCCAACATTCGGTGGGGGTCAGGCGCACCGCAAGGCTGCGCATCAGCCCATCGATGACCATGGCCTCTGGCCGGGCAGACAGATCCCCCAGCCAATCGACCAAGGCCGCAGCCCCGCCGGGGGCCAGCGCATAAAGGTTGCGACGCCCGGCGGATGTCATGGTGACCAGACCGGCCTCGGCCAGCACCTTCAGGTGCTGCGACACGGCGGGACGCGATACCGGCAAGGGGTCGGCAATCGTTCCGACGGCCAACGGCCCGCCCCGCATCCGATCAAGGATCGCGCGACGCGTGGGATCGGCCAGCGCAGTTAGGATCGCCTCGTAGCTCATGCAGGCAGCCTATTCACGCCGGGCGCGACCCGGTCAACCGCAAGGGGCGCGCAAGCGGCGAACTGGCAGGGATATGTCCCAAGATGTCCGCATCCGCTTGAAGCCCCCGCACGCACCCCATAGGTTCGCCCCCACGGCCCGTCGCGACAGGCGCGGCGCGGGCATATGAGGGCAGAGCAGATGCACGATCCAGTCGACCATTTCCAGAACAACCTCGTCCCGATGGTGGTCGAACAGACCAGCCGCGGCGAACGCGCCTACGACATCTTTTCGCGCCTCCTGAAGGAGCGGATCATCTTTGTGAACGGCCCGGTGCACGACGGCATGAGCCAGTTGATCGTAGCCCAGTTGCTGCACCTGGAGGCGGAGAATCCGTCCAAGGAAATCTCAATGTATATCAACAGCCCCGGCGGTGTCGTGACCGCAGGCCTGTCGATCTACGACACGATGCAATATATCCGCCCGGCCGTGTCCACGCTGGTCGTGGGTCAGGCCGCGTCGATGGGGTCGGTCCTGTCGGCTGCGGGGGCCAAAGGCATGCGGTTCAGCCTGCCCAACAGCCGCATCATGGTGCACCAGCCGTCGGGCGGCTACCAGGGCCAGGCCACCGACATCATGATCCACGCCCGCGAGACGGAAAAGGTGCGCAAGCAGCTTTATGACATCTACGTCAAGCACACCGGCCAACCCTACGAAGAGGTGGAGCGCGCGCTGGAGCGTGACAACTTCATGTCGCCGCAGGAGGCCAAGGATTGGGGTCACATCGACGAAATCGTCGAAAGCCGCGCCGAAGCGTCCGAGGACACCTCGTCGTAAGCGACCGCAAATCAGGGCGGCGCGCCGGTATGACGCGCTGCCCACACCGCCAGAACAACAGACCTTTTTGCCATTGTGGCCCACAGGCGAAGTTCCTAGGGTGGCGAAAAACCGACGGAAACACACGCGCGCGACTGATCGGGTCGGCGCGGGCAGCCCAGCCAGAGGGCAGCCAACGAGGAGGCTTCGACCATGGCCAACAACACGTCCGGTGACGGCAAAAACACCCTTTACTGCAGCTTTTGCGGCAAATCGCAGCACGAAGTTCGCAAGCTGATTGCCGGTCCGACGGTCTTCATCTGCGACGAATGCGTCGAGCTGTGCATGGACATCATTCGCGAGGAAACGAAGGCCGCGGGCCTCAAGACCTCCGAAGGGACGCCCACGCCCCGTGAGATTTGCGAAGTTCTGGACGATTACGTCATCGGCCAGGAACACGCCAAACGGGTGCTGTCGGTTGCGGTCCACAACCACTACAAACGGCTGGACCACGCGGGCAAATCCGACATCGAGCTGGCCAAATCCAACATCATGCTGATCGGCCCCACCGGTTGCGGCAAGACCCTGCTGGCCCAGACGCTGGCGCGGATCCTGGACGTGCCGTTCACCATGGCCGATGCAACCACGCTAACCGAAGCAGGTTACGTGGGCGAGGATGTCGAGAACATCATCCTCAAGCTGCTGCAGGCCAGCGAATACAACGTCGAACGCGCGCAGCGCGGCATCGTCTACATCGACGAGGTCGACAAGATCACGCGCAAGTCCGACAACCCGTCGATCACGCGGGACGTGTCTGGCGAAGGCGTGCAGCAGGCGCTGCTCAAGATCATGGAAGGCACCGTCGCCTCGGTGCCGCCCCAGGGGGGACGCAAGCATCCGCAGCAGGAATTCCTGCAGGTCGACACCACCAACATCCTGTTCGTTTGCGGCGGGGCCTTTGCCGGTCTCGACAAGATCATCGCACAGCGCGGCAAGGGATCGTCGATGGGCTTTGGTGCCGAGGTGCGCGCCCCTGACGAGAAATCGGTGGGTGAGTTCTTCAAGGAGTTGGAGCCCGAGGATCTGCTGAAATTCGGCCTGATCCCGGAATTCGTCGGCCGCCTGCCGGTGATTGCGACGCTGACCGATCTGGACAAGGACGCGCTGGTCATCATCCTGACCCAGCCCAAGAACGCATTGGTCAAGCAATACCAGCGCCTGTTCGAGTTGGAAGGCGTGACCCTCACCTTTACCGACGACGCCCTGCAGGCCATCGCGCAGCGCGCGATCGAGCGGAAGACGGGGGCCCGTGGCCTGCGCTCCATCATGGAGGATATCCTGCTGGACACGATGTTCGAACTGCCCGGAATGGACACCGTCGAAGAGGTCGTGGTCAACGAAGAGGCCGTCCGCCGAGAGGTGAAACCGCTGCTGATCCATTCGGAAGAGAAGGCCGAGCCCGCCTCTGCCGGCTGACACCAGCCTAGGCGTCACGCCTCTGACGGCCCTCGCGATTGCGGGGGTCGTTTTCGTTTGCAGCCCGGGGGTCAGGTGGAACAGCCTGCGTGTGACGTCGCCGCTTGCGGCGCTATCTCCCACTTCATGATTGAGTTTCCGCCGTCCCGATCCGCCGCCTGCGCCCGTCTGACCGCCTTTGTCCCCCGCGCCGGTCGCGCCTATGCCGAAGGACGCAACGCCGAGGTGCCGGGCCATTCCGCCGTCTCGACCCTGTCGCCCTATCTGCGCCATCGCGCCCTGACCGAGGCCGAAGTGGCCATGGCCGTCAACGACCAGCACGGCCCCCACGCCGCGTCGTTCCTGTCCGAGATACTCTGGCGCAGCTATTTCAAGGGCTGGCTGGAACGGCGGCCCGGCATATGGTCCGCCTATCAACAGGGCCTGCACGCCGCGCGCAATCGGATCGCAACAGAGGCCGGCCTGCGCATCACCTGGCAGGAGGCCTGCGAGGGTCGCACCGGCATCGCGCCCTTTGACCACTGGGCGGCAGAGCTGCGCAGCACCGGCTACCTGCACAATCACGCGCGGATGTGGTTCGCCTCGATCTGGATGCACAGCCTCCGCCTCCCGTGGGAGTTGGGGGCGGATTTCTTTCTGCGGCACCTTCTGGACGGCGATCCCGCTTCCAACACCTTGTCTTGGCGATGGGTTGGCGGGCTGCACACGCGGGGCAAGACCTATCTGGCGCGGCCTGACAACATCGCGCGCCATACCGGCGGGCGGTGGAACGCGGAGGATCTGACCGCGCAACTGGCACGCACGGCCGCCCCGCTGGACGGGCCGCCCCACCCGGCACCGGGACCGGTTCCCCGTGATGGGTCCTGGGACCCAAGCCTGCGCACCGGTCTTTTGCTGACCGAAGACGATCTGCATCCCGATTTCTTTTTTGCCAGGGGGCTGATCCCCGCCGCCGGTGCGGTTCTCATCGCGCCAGAGGGGCGGTCGCCACTGACCGTGGCAGACCCCGTGCAGCGTTTCACACGGACCCTTGCAATGGATGCCGCGACCCGCCTGGCCGAGCATTGCCCAACCGCGCCCGTCACAGACGACGTGAACACCATCCTGGACTGGACCCGCGCAGAGCGTCTGCAGCAGCTTGTCGTACCCTACGCGCCGACGGGGCCCGCCGCGACGAAGCTGGTCACGCTTGCCGCAGGCCTCGACATCCCGATGGTCCGCCCGCTGCGCGCCTGGGACGCCGCTGTCTGGCCCCATGCCACCGCCGGGTTTTTCAAGGTCAAGGCGCGGATGCAGACGATTCTGGAAGCAGCGCCACAGGATCTGGCCCGCTGAGCCGCGCAGGCTTCACAGGTTGCCGCATCTGCGCTACAGTCCCGGCAAGGCAGGGCCGACCAACGGACCGCCATGGCATGAGCAGAGCACGGGGCCAGACAGTGCAGCAGGCAATGAACGGGACCGGTGCGTCCAAAACCACCATTCGATTTCTGACGACCGCCGCGGCCATCGCGGCCCTGTCCGCGTGTCAGCCCGGTGCGGGCGGGGGCGGCAGTGACGCCACGCGTGCGGCATCGGTGGGCAACAGCGTCCAGCTGATCGAACGGGACGTCGAAGCACCCGAGGTCTTCAAAGCCAACGAAAGCGCGCTTTGGGATGGACGGCCGTCCTTGGGCGGTGTCTGGGTCGCCGCCCCGGGCGTCAAGGACCCTGAGCGGATCATCATCCGCAACGAGGCGAATGGGAAATTCGTCATCGGTGCCCTGTTCAAGCGAGAGCGGTCGAACCCCGGCCCCGCCCTGCAGCTCAGCTCTGATGCGGCCACCGCTCTTGGTATCATCGCGGGCAAGCCCACCGTGATCGATGTCGTGGCCCTGCGCCGCGAAGAGGTTCCGGACCCGGCCGCGGCCCCCGTGACCTCCGCGCCCGAGGCCGTGGCCGACGCGCCCGAGGCCATCGCCGAAGAAGAGATCGTCCGCACCGCTGATCTGCCACGGGCCCAGGCCGCCGCGCCCGCCCCTCAGGCCGAACGGCCCGACGCGATCGCCGCCGCCGTTGCGGCTGTCGATGGGCTCGAGACCGGCGGCGAGACGGCGGGTGCGGCCAGCGAAACCGTTGCCGCCGCCGCCCCCGAAACCCAGACGCAACCGCGCGGCAACTGGTTCCAGCGCACCTTTGGGCGCAAGCAGGCCGAGGCCCCGGCCCCCCTGCCCGCCTCTGCGCCCGCAGCCGATGCAGCCCCCTTGGCCAGCAGCGCCGCCGCCCCCGCGATCGCGGCCACCTCGCTCGATGCGCCCGCACAGACGGCTGCCGCACCACGCGCCACACCGCCCCGCAACACGGGCGGGCTGGAACGGGCCTATGTCCAGATCGGCATCTTCTCGGTCGAACAGAACGCCCGCAACACCGCCACCGCGCTGTCGCAAGCCGGTGTCCTGCCGACGGTTCTGGAACAGGAAAGCCGGGGCCGCAAATTCTGGCGCGTCATCGTTGGCCCCGCCACCACCGCCAGCGATCGGGCGGCGGTAATCCGCAAGGCCAAGGGGCTCGGCTTCACCGATGCCTATGCAGTGCGGGGATAGGCCCTATATAGCGCCCTGACCGACCTTAACCCCCGGAGAAGCTGCCACATGCTCCGCACTGCTATCGCTGCCCTTCTGCTCGGTGCTGCGCCCCTTTGGGCGCAGGATTTCCAGACCCGCGCCGGATCCGCCATCGTTGTGGACCACAACACCGGGCAGGTCCTGATGGAGAAGAACGCGAACGTGCCCTTGCCGCCCGCGTCGATGTCCAAGTTGATGACGCTGAACATGACCTTCGAGGCGCTCCAAAGCGGGCGCCTGTCGCTTGATACGGAATTGCCCGTGTCCCAGGCTGCGGCGGCTTACGGCGGCTCGACCATGTTTCTGGACAGCCGCGACCGGGTCACGGTGGAAGATCTGGTCCGGGGCGTCGTCGTCCTGTCGGGCAATGACGCGACCGCCGTCCTGGCCGAAGCGCTGAGCCCCGACGGCACGGAGGATGGCTTCGCCGCGTTGATGACCGACCGGGCGCGCGACCTGGGCATGATGCATTCGGTTTTCCGCAATTCCAACGGGTGGCCGGAACCCGGGCACGTCATGTCGATGAAGGACCTGTCGATCCTGGCCGAGCGGCTGATCACGGAGTTCCCCGAATACTACGCCTATTTCGCCGAGCGGGAGTTTCCGTTCGACGGCCGCTCCCCTTCCAACCGGTTCAATCGCAATCCTCTTTTGCGGTTGGGCATCGGGGCCGACGGGTTGAAAACCGGGCACACCCAGGAGGCGGGCTATGGTCTTGTGGGCTCGGCGGTTCAGGGCAACCGGCGCGTGACCTTTGTCATTTCAGGCCTGGAAAGCGAACAGGCCCGCGCCGAGGAAAGCGAACGTATCGTCAACTGGGCCTTCCGCCAATTCGCCGAAGAGCGTTTGCTGGACACCCCGCAAGAGGCCGTGATGCAGGCGCAGGTCTTCATGGGCGACGTCGACACCGTGCCGCTGGTGCCCGAGGCGGGCGTGACTGTCCTGCTTCCGGTGACGGGACGCGAACCGCTCAAGGGTGAGATCGCCTATGACGGCCCGCTTGAGGCACCGATTGCGGCGGGCACGCGCCTGGGTCTGCTGACGCTGACCCATCCGGGCATGCCGTCGGTAGAGGTGCCGCTGGTCGCGGGCACCGACGTGGCCCGTGCGGGTCCCTGGCGGCGCATCCAGATTGCCGGTGCCGTGGTCGCGGAACGGGTGCTCGGCTCGGCACTGGAACGCGTCCAGTAGGCGCTTGCCTTGCGCGGCGGGCCTGATAAGCCCGAGGCCATGTTCATTTCCTTCGAAGGCATCGACGGCTGCGGCAAATCCACCCAATCGCGCCTGTTGGCGGATTGGCTGACCGGTCAAGGCCGCACCGTTTTGCACAACCGCGAACCCGGCGGCAGCGCGGGCGCCGAAGCGATCCGCAGCCTGCTGGTCGAGGGCGATCCGGATCGCTGGTCCCCGGTGACGGAACTGCTGCTGTATAACGCCGCGCGGCGCGACAATCTGGAACGGCGCCTGATCCCGGCCCTGACCCAGGGCGACTGGGTGGTCAGCGACCGCTGGACCGACAGCACCCGCGTGTACCAGGCCACGCGCGGCGGCGACCGGGCCACTGTCGACGCATTGCAGAAACTGGTGATCGGGCGCGAACCCGACCTGACCTTTGTGGTCGACATGGACCCCAGGGTTGCCTTGTCGCGCGGTTTGGCGCGCGGCCATGAGGAAGACCGGTTCGAGCAGTTGGGCCTGGAATTTCAGCAAACGATCCGCGCAGGCTATCTGTCGCTGGCACAGGACTTCCCCGACCGCATCCACGTGATTGACGGCAATGACACCCCCGAAGCGGTGGCCGCGCGCATCCGCGCCGCGCTGCCGTGACCGAGGCCGACGCCCTGCCAGAGGCGGACCGCGCAGGCGACGCGCCGCATCCCCGGGACACCCCGGTCCTGTTTGGTCAGGCCGCGGCAGAGGCGTCGTTTCTGGATGCCTGGACCACCGGACGGATGCACCACGGCTGGCTGTTGACCGGGCCGCGCGGGGTCGGCAAGGCGACGCTGGCCTGGCGCATCGCGCGCTTTCTGTTGACCGACCCGCCCGCCGATGCCGACAGCCTGGACCCCACGCCCGGCCATGCCACCCTGCCCCAGATCGCCGCGCTGTCGGCACCTGGTCTGATGCTGCTGCGGCGGCCCTGGGATCAAAAGGCCAAGCGGCTGGCCACGCAGATCACCGTCGACGAGGTGCGCCGCCTTGGCCCCTTTTTCGGGATGAGCGCGGGCGGGCGACGCGTGGTCATCGTCGATGCCGCCGACGACCTGAACCCCTCGGCCGCGAACGCGATCCTGAAACTGTTGGAGGAACCGCCCGCCCGGTCCACCCTGCTGTTGATCGCGCATCAACCGGCGCGGCTGCTGCCGACGATCCGGTCACGGTGCCGGGTTCTGCGGCTTGCCCCCCTGGCCGGATCCGATCTGTCTGCCGCCGTCGAGCAGGCAGGCGGTGTGCCGGACCCCGCGCAGCTGGCGCTGGCCGAAGGGTCGGTGGGCGCGGCGTTGTCATTGGCCGACGGCGGCGCGCGGATCTATGGCGATCTGATCGACCTCTTGTCGCGGACCCCCATGGACCGGGCCCGCGCGCGCCGCTTGGCGGATGCCTGCGCCGGCAAGGCCGGGGCAGAGAGATTGCAGCAGACATTGGACGCGTTGGACCGGCTGCTGCACCGGGCCGCGCGCGCCGGTCTGCTGGGCCCGCCCGAGGACGCGCCCGAGGCCGAGGCAAAAGTGCTCGCGCGTCTGGCCCCCCACGACCAGGCCGCCCGCGCCTGGGCGCAACTGGCACAGGATGTGGGCGACCGCGCGGGGCATGCGCGGGCCGTGAACGTCGATCCGGCCTCGATCGTCTGGGACGCCTTGTCGCGCATCGACGCGCAGGCCCGACGCGTCTGATCGCCGCCCCTTGCGCCTGCGACCGCTGCGCCCTAGCTGCGGGCCATGGAACCGATGATAACCGACAGCCACTGCCACCTGGATTTCCCTCAGTTCGAGGGGGGATTGCCCGATCTTCTGTCCCGCGCCGCCGATCTGGGCGTGCACCGGATGGTGACGATCTGCACCAAGCTGCGCACCGCCCCTGCCGTGCGCGCCCTGGCCGAGGCCCATGCCCCTGTCTTCTGGGCCGCCGGAACTCACCCGATGTCCGCCGCCGAAGAACCGCTTGCCTCGGTCGAGGATCTGGTCACCCTGGCCCAGCACCCCAAGATGGTCGGCATCGGCGAGACAGGGCTGGATTACCACTACACCGCCGACAGCAAGCCCGTGCAGCAGGAAAGCCTGCGCATCCACATCGAGGCCTGCCGCCAAACCGGCCTGCCATTGATCATCCACAGCCGTGACGCCGACACCGACATGGCCCGCATCCTGACCGAGGAACATCGCGCGGGGGCCTATACCTGCGTCATGCATTGCTTCAGCTCTGGTCCGGCCCTGGCCGAGGCCGCTTTGGACCTTGGGTTCTATTTGTCGATGTCGGGCATCGCGGCCTTTCCCCGGTCACAAGAGGTGCGCGACATCTTTGCGCGCGCCCCGCTCGACCGGATCCTGGTCGAGACCGACAGCCCCTATCTTGCCCCCCCGCCTCATCGCGGCAAACGCAATGAGCCCGCCTTCGTCAGCCACACGGCCCGCAAGGGTGCGGAGGTGTTCGGCCTGGATTACGCCGCGTTCGCCGCCGCGACCGAGGCCAACTTCGAGCGGCTGTTCACCAAGGCCGTGGCATGACCGTCTCCAAGGCCTTGACCGCCGAAGTCCGCCACGAGATCGAGCATCTGCACGCCTTCTTTCAGGATTGGTACAGCGGCCATTCCGCCGTCTCTGATCTGGGTCCGCGCTTTCTGGATCGGATGGATCCGGCGCTGACCTTCATCGGGCCCGACGGCCGCCAGCAGACGCGGGACGATCTGCACCGGGCGTTCGACCGGGCGCATGGTGCCCAGGCCCACCTGCGGATTGCCGTGCGCAACCTGCGGCTGCTGCGCACCGAGGCGGAGATGTTCTTTGCTACCTACGAGGAATGGCAGCACCGTGGCCCGAATGCCCCCGACGGCCGCACGGCCCGCATCGCGACCGTCATCATGACACGCGGCCTGCCGTTCCGTTGGCTGCACGTGCACGAAACCTGGTTGCCCGACGCGGTACGCGACGCCGGGTCCTTCGACTTCTAGTGACAATGCAGCGGTTGCGATCCCGCGTGGCAGCACTGCCCCGGAGGCGAAGACTTGCGACATCCGCCGCTGTGGCCCGTCTCCTGGGCCAGGGCGGTCGTCAGGGACTGCGCGGGCATTGCCGCAACGCCGAAGGACGAGGCGAGCAACGCGAGCATGGCCGCAAGGATTTTCATGGGACCGCCTTTCAAGGCATTTCAGTCGTTCGTTAACGATGTGTTAACGCGCAATCGTGTCAGCATTGAAGGCCAGATTTCGGAAACATCGCGGGGCGCCGCGTCGATCCTGTAGCAACGCCTACCGCTGGCGCAGGCCGTCGGGCGGCAGGCTGCGGCCCTCTCGGCGCTCCATTTCGGCGATACAGGTTTTCAGGCTCCGCTCCGGGTGGCGGACAAAGGGTTCCTCAAGCGGCTCGGCCTCGGCCATGCGGTCGACGCGGAACATACGGAAATCCGCGCGCAGCTCGCACCAGCCCAGCAACGTCCAGGTGCGCCCCCAGAACATCAACGCGAGCGGATGCACCCGCCGGTCGGTCACACGTCCAGCGGCATCCATATAGCCCAGACGCACCACGCGCCCTGCCTGCGCCTGAGCGTCCAGCATGTCGAGGCGGGCGCGTTCCTCCTGAGACATGCCCACCCTTGGCGCGGCGAGCCGGTTCAACGCCAGGTCAAGGTCGTCCGGTTTGGGCAGAACGGCCTCGATCTTGGACAACGCATCGCGGGCGGCGTCGGCCATGTCGGTCCCGCCCCAGCCCGACACCATCCGCGCCCCAAGCGCCAGCGCCGCCACCTCTCGCTGGGTGAACATCAGGGGTGGCAGGTCAAAGCCGTCGCGCATCATATAACCGACCCCGGCCGCGCCTTCGATCGGCACGCCCGAGGCCATCAGATCGGCCACGTCGCGATAGACGGTGCGCTCAGACACCTCCATCGCCTCGGCCAGCCGCGCCGCCGTCCACAACCGCCCACCGCGCAGGACCTGCACGAGACGGAACAGACGATCGGCGCGGCGCAAGGCTCAGACCTCGAACAGACCGACGGAATTGCCGTCCGGGTCGATAATATAGGCAAACCGTCCGACCGGGATCTGGACCGGTTCGCCCAACACCTTGCCGCCGGCCTGCCAGACGCGGTCCATCGCCGCCTCCAGCGGCGCGGGCACGGTCAGGTGCACGGTGGGGCCGGTCCCGTCCGCGGCGGGCTTGCCGGGATAGATATGGCCGCCCACGCCGGGGCCCTGAGCGTAGCGAAACAGCGACACCCGGTCCGGGCCCATCTGCGTTTCAGTCATGTCCTGGCCCAGCACGGCGCCATAGAATGCGCGGCCCTTGTCCAGGTCCCGCACCGGGATTTCCACCCAGATGGCGGCGTGGTCGGATCCGGTCCCGGCAACGGGGGCGGCGTCAAGTGTCGGTGTGGTCATGGTGTCATCCTTCAATGTGTCTGCCCCGTCATCGGGGCACACCGAGGATGTCGCACAGCCCTCCTGACAGCGTTCTGTCAGGAGGGTGTCAGGGGATCAAACTTTTTCGGCCAAGCCGCCTTCGCGGCGGATGAAGGCCTCGATCTCTGCGACGCCCTGCCCCTGGCGCAGGGACGCCATGACAAAGGGCCGCCCGGCGCGCGCCACCTCCAAATCGGACCGCGCCAGGTCCAGATCCACGCCGACATGGGGGGCCAGATCGTTCTTGTTCAGGATCAGCAGGTCGGACCGCGTCACCCCGGGGCCGCGTTTGCGCGGAATGTCCTGTCCCGCGGCTGTGTCGATCAGGTAAAGCGTCAGATCCGCCAATTCGGGCGAGAACGTCGCGGCCAGGTTGTCGCCCCCGCTTTCGATCAGGATGACGTCCAGGTCGGGGTGCACCTTGCGCAGATCAGCGATGGCGGCCAGGTTGATCGACGCATCTTCGCGGATGGCGGTATGCGGACAGCCGCCCGTCTCGACCCCCCGGATACGGTCTGCGGGCAAGGCCTGTGCGCGCAGCAGGAACTCCGCGTCCTCGCGGGTGTAGATATCGTTGGTGATGACCGCGACCGACAGATCGCGCGACAGCGCGCGCGACAGCGCCTCGGTCAGGGTGGTCTTGCCGGCGCCCACCGGGCCACCGATGCCCACGCGCAGCGGGCCGTTCTGGGATGGCATGGAAACCTCCGTTCAGGTGAAAGACAGCAACAGGGCCAGCACCGCCAGCCCCAGGCAAAGCGGGCCATAGGCCAGCCGATCATAGGTGCGGAACGGCTGTTCCGGGGTCAGCCGTTCCCAGGCGGGCAATCGCGCGGCAATGCCCCGCACGCCAAAGACCGCAGCCACCGACACCAGCAGCAGAAACCGCAACGGACCGTCCGGCCACCACGGCAGGCTGGCCAGGGCAGTCAACGCGACCGCAACCCCGGCGCAGGCTGCGGGCGGGGGCATCCGGTCGATACCGGCAAAGCCCGCGACGGCGCGGGCCAGCGCGCCTTCCTGCCGGATGGGCCACCAGATCCGCGCGGCCCAAAGAGCGTGCAGCCCCGCCAATTCCAATAGGATCAGCGACCACAAGATGGCGAGCCAGGTCATGCGGCCTCTTCGGCGGCGAAAACCTCCAACGCGGCGTTCAGCCCGTTGATCGCAGACGGCATCCCGCCATAAAGCGCCATCTGCCAGATCACGGCGGCGATTTCCCTTTGTGTCAGTCCGGCCCGACGTCCGCCCGCGATGTTGACCTTCAGCTGCGGGATGGTGCCCTGCGCGGTCAGGGCCGCGATGGTGGCGATATAGCGTTCGCGCAGCGGCAACGCCTCATCGGCGTAGTGGCGCCCATAGGCCCAATCGACGACGCCTTCGGCCAGGCCGGGCACCAGATCGCCATAGCGCGCCTGCAAGGCGGCTTCCATTCCGGGGTTCATCTGTTCGGACAGCGCGCGGCCCGCTTCCGTGGTATCTGTCATGTTCTGAATATCCTTGGTTGCAGGGTCTCATGCGCCATCGCGTCCATCTCCGCCAGCAGGGCCGCGCTGCCAGGGGGGGCGGTTGGCGTGGCTATGGCGACCTCTGTGATGACCGGGTGCAGCGCGCGCAGCGCGGCCTGTGCCTCGGTCTGGCCAAGGGGCAGAAACCGGGTGGCTGCGGAAATCAGCTGGCCCGCCAGCGATTGCAGGTAAAGCGTCAGGACCGTCGCCGCGTCCATCCCCCGCGCCCGCAGCCCCAGCGCAACCGGGAATGGCAGATCCGACAAGGGTGGCTCCCCCATGCCCGAGGTCACCTCGCAGAACGCAGCCCCCATGGCGCGCGTTTCTTCCCACCTTTCGGCGCAGCCCGCGCGCGCGCGGATCAGGTCGCACAGCGTGGCGGGGTCCGCCCCCGCCATCGCCTGCCGGATTACCCAGGCGTCCAGGGCACCCGACCCGGATCGCAGGACCGTCTCGGCCCAGGCGGCAGCGCCGGCTGCGTCGATCACACGGCCCTCGGCCATCGCCGCCTCCAACCCATGCGAATAGGCGTAGCCGGACAGCGGGAACGCAGGCGACAGCCATTGCGTCAGGCGCAGCAGATCAGTGGTCATGGCCATGGTCGTGTCCCATGGTGCGCCCGTGGCCGTATGCCCCGCCTTCGGGGTGAAAGGGTCGCGTCGCTTCGGTGATCTCGGCCCCCAACCCCGCCAACATGCCGCGCAAGACGTGATCGCTACGGATGATGAGGTGATCCTCGGCCATCTGACAGGGCGTGTGGCGATTGCCGATGTGCCAGGCCAGACGCGGCAGGTCGCCCCGGATCACCAGAACCGGTTCGGGTGCCGCCTCCAGTGCGATTTCGGAGCCATCCGGCAAGATCAGGCCCGCATGGTGGCTAAGGTCAGTCAGGTCCGGCAGGTCCAGCAGCACGGCGCGCCCGCCCTCGGTAACCAGCCGTTTGCGCCGCACCAGCCGCGCGTCATAGTCCAGACGGATCACGTCCACCGGCCCGTGCAGATGATCCACCAATCTCGGCCCGGAATTAACGGTTTCTTCAGACATTCTGTCCAACCCTCGTGTCATGAATGATCAGCTCCGTCCCCAGACCCCGCATGCCACGCTGTGCCTCCTGTCCGAGGTCCAGCGCAAGATCGACTGCCTGACGCAGGAGGCGGTGGCGCTGCGCGCGCACCTCTTGTCGTTGCCCGAGGGTCCAAAGACCGGGTCCACACCCGATGTACGGGGCCCAATCTAGCCGCACGGTTGCCGCCGTCGGCCGGGATCGCCCGGACCGGCATCCTGGGGCATCAGAGGGCACCGCACGTGCAGCCATCAGGCCCCCTCTCGCAGGTCGTGCCCGGACAGCGGCGATGTCACCCAGGCAAAGGTGACGTCGACCCCCGAAAACCTGGCCATGACCGGCGCACCGTCGCGCGCATCAAGCCCAAGCAAGGCAAGAAACGCGCCATAGTCGTCGAACCAACGACGCTCGGGCGAAAAGGATTGCACCACCATCATGGCGCGCGTCGTATGATAGCGGCGCGCAGCCAAAATGGCCGAGGCCGTTCGGTGCAGCAGTTGATACCGGATCGTATCGGGCACGCGATCCAGGCCAAGAAGGTCGCGCAAAGCATCCAGGCGCGCCACCTTGCCTGAAAGATTGCGGCCATCCGCCCGCCATTCGCCCAAAGTGGGGCCAAAGGGTTCATCCCGCTTTGCCTCGACGACGCAGGCAATCAGCCCCTGCGCATCCGAGAGCAACGCAAAGACGTCGGACTTGCTGTCCGTCCCCCCGCCCGGCAGGGCCACGGGGTATTCCACGATCGCCTGAATCATCCGCGTGTCAGGTTGCACCACCGCCGCAATCGCAGGCGGCAACCCTCCGCCCGCTTCTTCCCAGCAAAGCGCCGTCTCCATCGCGCTGCGTCCGGGTTTCCAGTGCAGCGTGGGCTGAGCAAGATGCTTGCGCCAGTCTTTCGGCCCGGCGGTCGCCTCGAGGATCAGAGACATCAGAACATGAAATACCGCTGCGCCATAGGCAGCTCAGACGCCGGTTCACAGGTCAGAAGTTCGCCATTCGCGCGCACTTCGTAGGTTTCGGGGTCGACCTCCACGTCGGGGGTCAGATCGTTGAGAACCATGTCTTTCTTGCCGATGCCCCGCGTACCCTTGACCGCGACCAGATCCTTGGCGAGGCCCAGCGTCGCGCCGATACCGTCGTCGATCGCGGCCTGCGACGTAAAGACCACCGCGCCGCGTTCGACCGACCGGCCATAGGCCCCCCACATGGGCCGGGAATAGACCGGCTGCGGGGTCGGGATCGACGCATTCGGATCGCCCATCTGGGCGCAGGCAATGGACCCGCCGATCAGAACCATCTCGGGCTTGACCCCGAAGAAAGCCGGGTTCCACATCACCAGATCGGCGCGCTTGCCAACCTCGATGGACCCGATTTCATGGCCGATGCCGTGGGCGATGGCCGGGTTGATCGTATATTTCGCGATGTAGCGGCGCACCCGCAGGTTGTCGTTATCCCCCGTCTCGCCGGCCAGACGCCCGCGCTGTTTGCGCATCTTGTCGGCGGTCTGCCAGGTGCGAATGATCACCTCACCCACCCGGCCCATCGCCTGACTGTCGGAGGCGATGATCGAGAACGCGCCCATGTCGTGCAGGATGTCTTCGGCGGCGATGGTTTCCTTGCGAATACGGCTCTCGGCAAAGGCCACGTCCTCGGGGATCGCCTTGTCGAGATGGTGACACACCATCAGCATGTCCAGATGCTCCTCCAGCGTGTTCACGGTGTAGGGGCGCGTGGGGTTGGTGGACGACGGGATCACATGGTCCAGACCGCAGACCTTGATGATGTCGGGCGCATGGCCACCGCCTGCCCCTTCGGTGTGAAAGGCGTGGATGGTGCGGCCCTTGATGGCGGCCACGGTGTTTTCGACAAAACCGCTTTCGTTCAAGGTGTCGGTGTGGATCATCACCTGCACGTCCATGTCATCGGCAACCGACAGGCAGGTGTCGATGGCCGAGGGCGTGGTGCCCCAATCCTCGTGCAGTTTCATCGCGCAAGCCCCGGCGCGGACCATTTCCTCCAATGGGGCGCGTTGCGAGGCGTTGCCCTTGGACGACAGCGCCAGGTTGACGGGAAAGGCGTCAAAGCTCTGCATCATGCGCCCGATGTGCCAGGGACCCGGCGTGCAGGTCGTGGCCAGGGTGCCGTGCGCGGGACCGGTGCCGCCACCCAGCATCGTGGTCATGCCGGAATGCATGGCATCCTCGATCTGCTGCGGGCAGATAAAGTGGATATGCGCGTCAAAGCCGCCCGCGGTCAGGATGCGCCCCTCGCCCGCGATGGCCTCGGTTCCGGGGCCGATGACGATGTCGACGCCGGGCTGCGTGTCCGGGTTGCCGGCCTTGCCGATGGCCGCGATGCGCCCGCCCTTCAGGCCGACGTCGGCCTTGTAGATGCCGGTGTGGTCCACGATCAGCGCGTTGGTGATGACCGTGTCCATCGCACCGTTGGCATTGGTGCGCTGCGACTGGCCCATGCCGTCACGGATCACCTTGCCGCCGCCGAACTTGACCTCTTCGCCATAGGTGGTGTGGTCGCGTTCGACCTCGATGATCAGGTCGGTATCAGCCAGCCGGACGCGGTCGCCGGTGGTGGGGCCATACATGTCGGCATAGCTGCGGCGGGAAATCGTGGCGGGCATGGGCGGCTCCGGGGTCTATCTTGTCCGGCCATAGTCAGACCCGCTGCCGCAAGGGATGTCAAAGGCCCCGGCGGCGATTGCCCAAAGGATAGGCAGTCTGCAAACCTAGGCGGAACGGGCCACCAGCAAACGTGTCCGACCCTTGTGCCGGTGGGAATACAACGTCGTGGCCCAGAACCGGAACGCGGGCGTCATCAGGCCTGCGTCGATGTCGATCGTTTCTGTGACGCGGGCCCCACGCTCCCCTTGGGGAATGACCCGCAAGGCGTGATCCCACTGCCGCACGCCCGCGCCGAATTCGTGGCTGCGCAGGAACATCTCGTGTTCGTCGCAGGTCAAGACCTCCATCCGGTAGGTCTGACGCGGGAGCCAGCCAAACAGACGAACGCCGACCTCGATGGCCTGCCCCGCGCGCACCCGGCCATCGGGCAGGCCGTCGAAGGTGATCAGGGGCCGACAGACCTCGGCCAAAGCCGCAAAATCGGTGCAGACCGTCCAGACGGCGCGGGCCGGGGCGTCGTAGTCATGGGTCAGCGTAATCTTGGTCATTGTATTCAGCGGCCGTGTCCGGGCGCGCCGGGTGTGGGCCACGCTTCTCCGACAGGCACCCTTCCTTGCGGGGGGCGGCCTGTCAACGCGATGCGCCTATTCGATGTCCCCGAAAATCGTCAACTCGTCTGTGCGCACGAGTGTCATGCGCAACAGGCACAGCGTTCCGGCCATCGGCGCTCCGGTGCCGCCGCGCCAGGTCAGCGCCTCTGCGTCGCAGGCGGCATCGCGATACGGGATCCAGGCGCGCTGCGCCTCGCGGAGCGTCTCCTCCAGGGTGACGGGCACATCTCGCCCCTCGGCGGCCATCGTCTCGTCGAAGGCCTTGGCGTTGGTGATGGCGATCCGGTAGGCCGCGTTCAGCTCTGCGTCGGCCTCCTCGTAGGCGAGACCGGCGCAAAACCGCATCTCGACCCCTGACAGATCGGGGGCCTGACAGTCGACCTGCTGGGCCGAAGCAACGCCGGACACCCCGGTCATCCCGATCAACGCGATCGCCAGCCGGTTCATCCGCGCGCCCTGCGCCGGGTCAGGCGCTGTGCGTTGCTGTGCGTGGTCCGGCCAATTGGGGCCAGTGCCAGGCCATAAGCCTGGGCAGGCGTCTTGCCCGACCAGAGCGCCAGCGTCGCGGCCATCCCGGCCTTTGCAAAGGCGGTCTGCTTTTCCGTCACCATGCGGGCATTTTCGCCCTTGGCGGCGGGGGTGACGCCCATCCATCCCAACATGCGCATCCCGATCACGGTCTGCGCCTCGGTCAACATATGGGCGGTACGCATCTGCAACTTGAGCAGTTCCAGCATCTTACAGGTCTCCGTTCACCTGCGCGTTGAATCCGAAAACGCGACGGTCGCCCGACAGGGGCACCAGTCTAACGCGTCGGGTCTGTCCCGGTTCAAATCTGACGGCGGTTCCCGCGGCGATGTCCAACCGTTGCCCCCGTGCCGCGGCGCGGTCGAAGTCCAGCGCCGGGTTGGTTTCCGCGAAATGGTAATGGCTGCCGACCTGAACGGGGCGGTCGCCGGTATTCGACACCTCCAGCGTGGTCGCCTCGGCGCCCTCGTTCAGGGCGATGTCACCGGGGGCGGTCAGGATCTCTCCGGGGATCATGCGTCGGCCCCTTCCTTGGTGCGAATGGGGTGGTGGACGGTGACCAGTTTGGTGCCATCGGGAAACGTCGCCTCGACCTGCACGTCGTGGATCATCGAGGCGATACCGTCCATGCACTGATCGGCGGTGATCACATGCGCCCCCGCCTGCATCAGATCCGAGACGGAGCGTCCGTCGCGCGCGCCTTCGACCACGTAATCGGTGATCAGGGCGATGGCCTCGGGGTGATTCAGTTTTACGCCACGCGCCAGGCGATTGCGGGCCACCATGGCGGCCAGGCTGACCAGCAGCTTGTCCTTTTCGCGGGGGGTCAGGTTCATGTCAGGGCCTTTCGGATCAGAGGTCGCTTTGCCAGACGCGCGGGACCGCACGGCCCCGAAGCGGAAGGATGGCGCGGATAAGGGCACGGCGCAATGGGGCCGCTGCGGGCGCGACAAGCCGGGCCACCAGCCGCCCGTCCCAGGCAGAGGCATGGCCGTCCGTGCCCAAGGCGTCGCGCAGCGGTCCGAGCGCGTCTTCGGCCCCCTGCCCCAGGAACACCAGCGTCGCCATGGCGCAATTGCCGCCCAACGCCGCCGGATCGGCCAGCGCGGCGGCATCCAGGGCCAGGTGTTCCTGATGCACCAAACGGCCGTCGCGGCGGATGGTGCGGATGTCGTCCAGGATGGCGCGGGTCACGACCTCGCCGTGGGCGGCGCGGCCCAGGACGACGGAATCCACCGCCAACACCGTCGCATCCCCCGACAAGGTCACCGTGGTGTCCCGCCGGATCGCCGCCCCGTCGAAGACAATCAATTCCTGAGGCAGCCAATCGAGACGGGCCCCCTTGCCCACCGTGATCTCGGTCGCGACCACGCCGTGTTCGGCATCTCGGGCGCGGTAGGCGCGTTCTGCGGTCTGGGTGGCACCGGTCACACGCGCGCCTGCGCCAACCTGCAGGGAATAATCCAGCCTGTCGCCGCCGGTCACGCCGCCGGCGGTGTTCAGAAACACCACCTCCGGATCGGGGTCGTCGGTGCGCGGCAGCATCGCCTTGGCCGACCCCTGCTGACGCAGATCGGCCAGCCCGGCACGGGTGACGCGCACATGGGCCGCGCCTTTGACTCGCTGCATCCGGATCGGTTGGTCTAACATGGCGGCAATCTGCCCGCCCCCCAGGCAGAGGTCCAGCAATCCGGCGCGCCCTGCCCATAATTCGGGCACCTTGCGCATGCCCTCGCCCCCTAGCCAAGCGGGGCTGTGCGGGCTAAGCCCCGCGTCCATGGACACGCTCTCGATCCGCCGCCCCGACGACTGGCACCTGCACCTGCGCGATGGCGACATGCTGCGCCTGGTTGCGCCGCAATCCCGTCATTTCGCCCGCGCCATCATCATGCCGAACCTGGTGCCGCCCGTCGTCACCGGGGCCGAGGCCGCAGCCTACCGCGACCGGGTCACCGCCGCCGGGTTCGCCGGGCCGCTCATGACGCTGTACCTGACCGAGGACACGGACCCGGCGGATGTTGTGCAGGCCCATGCGGACGGGATCATCACGGCGGTGAAACTGTATCCTGCGGGGGCGACCACCAACTCCGCCTCGGGGGTGCGCGATTTCGAGGCGGTGCGCCCGGTGCTGGCCGCGATGGAGAAAGCGGGCGTGCCGCTGTGCATCCACGGCGAGGTCACGGACCGCGACATCGACATTTTCGACCGCGAGGCGACCTTTGTGGACCGCACGCTGGCCCCGTTGCGCGCGGCGCATCCCGCGCTGAAGATCACGTCGGAACATGTCACCACCCGCGAGGCGGTGCAGTTCGTGCAGGACCACGACAACATCGGGGCCACGATCACGGTTCAGCATCTGATGGCCAACCGCAACGACATGCTGGCGGGTGGCATGCGGCCGCATTTCTACTGTCTGCCGATCCTGAAACGCGCCACCCACCAGGAGGCGCTGCGCGCCGCCGCCACCTCGGGCGATCCGAAGTTCTTTCTGGGCACCGACAGCGCGCCGCATCCGACCCATGCGAAAGAGGCGACCTGTTGCGCCGCCGGTTGTTTCACCGCGCCGCATGCCCTGTCCTGCCTGGCCCACGTGTTCGAGGAAGAAGACGCGCTGGACCGGCTGGAGGGATTCACCTCGCTGCATGGTCCCGCGCACTACGGGTTGGACGCGAACGTCGACCGGATCACCCTGACCAAGGGCGCAGCCCTGGATCTGCCCGACAGGATCGAGGCGCACGGCCAGTCCGTGACGCTGTTCGATCCGGGGCACCCGCTTTACTGGCATGTCGAGGACAACGCATGATCCCCACCTCTTTCCCCCCCGCCCAGGACATCGCCCGCCTGACCGCCCGTGCCCTGCTGGAAGTGGGCGCGGTGCATTTCAATGCGCGCGAGCCGTTCACGCTGGCCTCCGGGCTGCCGTCGCCCACCTATATCGACTGCCGCAAGCTCATCTCCTATCCACGGCTGCGCGCGACGCTGATGGATTTCCTGGCCGTCACGGTGATGCGTGATGCCGGGTTCGAGGCGTTCGACAACGTCGCGGGCGGCGAGACGGCGGGCATTCCCTTTGCCGCCTTCATGGCCGAACGGCTGGCCCTGCCGATGACCTACGTGCGCAAAAAGCCCAAGGGCTATGGCCGCAATGCCCGGATCGAAGGCCTGATGACCGAAGGACAGAGGGTCCTGCTGGTCGAGGACATGACCACGGACGGCGGATCGAAGCTGTCTTTCGTTGACGCCATCCGCGAGACCGGCGCCACCTGCGGGCATACGGCGGTGATCTTCAGCTACGGCATCTTTCCGGAGATCACCAAGACCCTTGGCGACCACGGGGTGCAGTTGCACGCGCTGGCAACCTGGTGGGACGTGCTGGCCGAAGCAAAGGCGCAGGGCAGCTTCGACGAAGAGACGTTGTCGGGTGTCGAGGCGTTCCTGAACGATCCCCGCGCCTGGCAAGAGGCACACAAGGCCTGATCCCGGCGCGCCTGCGTCGGGTCGCGGCGGGGGCCCTGCCCCCCCGTGGCTGACGGTGCCACCCAGAGGTATTTCTGGCCAGAGCAACACAGGGTCGGCGTCGGAAGGCAGGTCGGGCGCGGAGTTATGCCCAGATCATTTGGCTTATGCACATCTCCTTCACAGGGTGGCGGATTGCCGGGTTTCGGCGCATGGGCTAGTCTGCGCCGTAAGCACAACAGCAAGGCCGGTCCAACGGCCGTGACATCGCGCAGTCGGGGGACAGGCAGATGAATGAGATCATGCGTTTGGATCAGGGCGTTCCGGCAGCCTCGGACGGCACTTTGCCGCACAACATCGAGGCCGAGCAGCAGCTGCTTGGCGCGCTGTTGATCGACAACGATCTGTATGATCGGGCGGCCTCCGTCATCAAGGCGGAGCATTTCTACGACCCGGTGCACGCGCGGATCTACGAGATCTGCGCCGCGCGCATCCAGAAAAACGCGCTGGCCTCGCCGGTCACGCTGAAGCCGTTTCTGGAGGAGGACGAGGGCCTCAAGGCGCTTGGCGGGCCGTCCTATCTGGTGTCCCTGGCGGCCTCGGCCATCGCGGCCTATGCGGTGCGCGACTATGCCCAGATGATCTATGACCTGGCGATCCGGCGCGAGCTGATCAGCCTGGGGCGCGACATCGCCGCCCAGGCCACCGATGTGACCGTCGACAAGGAACCGAACGAACAGATCGTCGACGCCGAATCCCGGCTCTACGCCCTGGCCGAACAGGGCCGCAGCGAGAGCGGGTTTCAATCGTTCCTGTCGGCCATCAAGCAGGCCGTCGATGTGGCCAACGCGGCCTATCAACGCGACGGCGGCTTGGCGGGGATCTCGACCGGGCTGACCGACATGGACAAGAAGCTGGGCGGCCTGCACCGGTCCGATCTCTTGATCCTGGCCGGACGCCCCTCGATGGGGAAAACGTCGCTGGCCACGAACATCGCGTTCAACGTGGCCAAGGCCTATAAGCGCGGCACAACCTTTGACGGGCGCGACGGTGCGGTCGAGGGCGGCGTCGTGGGTTTCTACTCGCTGGAGATGTCGGCCGAACAGCTGGCCGCGCGGGTCCTGTCGGAGGCCGCCGAGGTGCCGTCAGAGCAGATCCGCAAAGGCGACATGACCGAGGCCGAGTTCCGCCGATTTGTCGAGGCGGCCAAGGCGCTGGAAAGCTGCCCTTTGTATATCGACGACACGCCCGCCTTGCCCATCGCGCAGTTGTCCGCGCGGGCCCGGCGTCAGAAACGGACGCACGGGCTGGACCTGCTGATCGTGGATTACCTGCAACTGGTGAAGGCACCAGGGGCTGGGGACAACCGCGTCAACGAGGTTTCGGCGATCACCCAGGGCCTGAAGGCCATCGCCAAGGAACTGGACATCCCGGTCATCGCCTTGTCCCAGCTGTCGCGTCAGGTCGAAAGCCGGGAAGACAAGCGCCCGCAGTTGTCTGACTTGCGGGAATCCGGCTCGATCGAGCAGGACGCGGATGTCGTGATGTTCGTCTACCGCGAGGAATACTACAAGGAACGCGAAAAGCCTGGTGACCATCAGCTCGACAAGATGGCCGAATGGCAGGCCGCGATGGAAGCGGTGCACGGCAAGGCCGAGGTCGTCATCGGCAAACAGCGCCACGGTCCCATCGGCACCGTCGAGTTGTCGTTCGAGGGCCGCTTCACCCGCTTCGGGAACCTCGTGAAACCCTGGCAGGAGCGCGGCTGACGGCCCGGCCCCGACTTGACGTCGGGGCTTGAGGCGGCGAAGACGCGTGTCATGCCAACGGGAACCCTGCATATCGACCTGGAAGCCATCGCCGCCAACTGGCGCGCGCTGGACCGGATGTCCGCCCAGTCCTGCGAAACGGCGGCGGTCGTCAAGGCCGATGCCTATGGGCTGGGCCTGACGCAGGTGGCGCCACGACTGGCGCAGGAAGGCGCCCGCGCGTTTTTCGTGGCCACCACCGACGAGGGGCTGGAGCTGCGCCGCACGCTGGGCCCGGAGCCACGGATCTATATCCTGTACGGGCACATGTCCGGCGACACGCAGATGATAAAGCGCGCCGATCTGGTGCCGATGATCTGTTCGATCGAGCAGTTGACCCGGCACCTCGAAACCCTGCCGCGTCATCCTTTCGGCTTGCAGCTGGACACGGGCATGAACCGTCTGGGCCTGCGCGAGGCGGAATGGCAGGTCGTGGCCGACCTGGCGCTGGCCGCGGAACCAGTTCTGATCGCGTCGCACCTGCATTCCGCCGATGAACCAGACAGCCCCCACAACACCGCGCAGCTAAGCGCCTTTCGCCGCATGACCGAAGGCGTCGAAGCGCCGCGCAGCCTGTCGGCCACCGGTGGCATCCTGCTGGGACCGGGGTTTCATTTCGACATGACCCGTCCGGGCGTGGGTCTCTACGGCGGCCTGCCATACGCCAAGGCAGAACCGGTGGTCGCGCTGGATCTGCCGGTCATCACCTGTTTCGACATCGAGGCGGGCGAGTCGGTCGGCTATGGGGCCAGCTGGACCGCGCGCGCGCCGTCACGGATCGCCACCGTGGCGGGGGGCTATGCCGACGGGATGCACCGCGCGCTGCAACCCGGCATGGAATTGATGGCCGGTCCGGTGCCCTGTCCGGCCGTGGGCCGGGTGTCGATGGATCTGTTAACCATTGATATCTCTCACCTTGATCACGACCCGGACGTTCTGACGCTGCTTGATCCGCATCATACCGTGGATGCGTTGGCTCAGGTGGGCGGGACGATCGGCTATGAGGTTTTGACCTCGCTCGGGGCGCGATATGCGCGGCGGTATCGCGGGGCCGCGACCTAAGGCTCGCCCCTATTCTGCCTTGGATCTCAGTTATTAACTTTTTTGAACCCACGATGTTGTGTGGAACTTTTTTGCTTTTCCAGTGCTTGTATAGGCGAAAACCTGCTACTCATACTTTTGAGCAGCCAAGAAACCCGAATGCGACTTACCTTAACAGGGGTCTGGCTATGACTAATTCTACGCGTCAACTTACCGTTCTGACGTCCGTTGTGCAGCAGCTTTGCACGTTTCTTCTTGTTGTGATCGCGCTGGCCCTCACCGCGACGACTGCGGCGGCCTTGTTCGGCATATTGCCCTGGCTGGATCTGCCCGTCGCCGTCGGCGGTGCCGATGTCGTGAACGCGGGCATGTTCGCGCAATTGGGCCTGACGGCTCTGTTGCTGATCCTTGTGGGCTTTCTGCCTGCGAACAGTCGCGTCCGGCGGCTGGAGGTCACGAACCGCGATTTCCACATCTCCATGTCCGATGTGGCCGAAGCCTATGCCTACGTACACCAGGCCGACCGCGAAGGGACGTTTCAGCTGAGCCGAGAGTTTGACGCCATGCGCGACCGGATCGAGTGGATGCGCCAGCACCCTGACCTGCGCGAGATGGAACACGACGTGCTGCAGGTCGCCGCCCAGATGTCGGTCGAAAGCCACGAACTGGCCGAAGTGTATACCACCGAAAAGGTTGACCGCGCCCGATCCTTCCTGCGGCAGCGCCAGCAAGAGGTGGACGAATACCGTCAGCGCATTTCCATGGCGCAAGCCACCGTGGGCGAGATCAAGCGCTGGATGCAGGCGGTTTCCGTTGACGAAGGTCTGGCAGAAAAACAGTTGGAGCGGCTGCAGGATGACCTGGCCGAGATCACCGACGCACTGAAGCTGACTGGCCACGATCGCCCCCAGAACGTCGTGGGATTGTCGCGCAAGCGCAGTGGCGGTGCGGAACCGATGGCGACCCCCGCCGAATAATCCTCCGCTGACCTGTATCGGCCCGGTCCCCGCGACCGGGCCTTTTTCATGCCCGCCCTTGCCTTTCCCACGACAAGGGACCAAAACAAGAACATGGCCAAACCCGTCACTCAATTCGCCTGCACATCCTGCGGAGCCGTCCACAAGAAATGGACCGGTCGCTGCGATGGGTGCGGGGCCTGGAACACGATCCAGGAAGAGGTGCCCTTGTCACAGGGGCCATCCAAGAAATCGCTCGGCACGGCCAAGGGGCGACGCATGGCCCTGACCGATCTTCAGACCGAGGAATCGCCGCCCCCCCGCACCCTGTCCCACATGGGAGAGCTGGACCGCGTGCTGGGCGGCGGCCTCGTGCCGGCCTCGGCGACCTTGGTGGGTGGGGATCCGGGTATCGGCAAATCCACTCTCTTGCTGCAGGCTGCCGCGGCCTTCGCACGCGCGGGCGAATCGGTGGTCTATGTCTCTGGCGAAGAGGCGACGGCCCAGGTGCGCATGCGCGCGCAGCGGCTGGGCCTGGGCGACGCCCCGGTGAAACTCGCCTCCGAGACGAACCTGCGCGACGTGCTGACCACGCTGGAGGCGGAGAAACCCGCCCTGGCCATCATCGATTCGATTCAGACCATGTGGGTCGATACGGTCGACAGCGCCCCCGGTTCCGTCAGTCAGGTCCGCGCCTCGGCGCAGGAACTGACGAGTTTCGCCAAGCGCCACGGCACGGCTGTCATTCTGGTGGGCCACGTCACCAAGGAAGGCCAGATCGCCGGCCCCCGCGTGGTCGAGCACATGGTCGATACCGTCCTTTATTTCGAGGGTGAGCGGGGACATCAGTTCCGCATTCTGCGCGCGGTCAAGAACCGCTTCGGCCCCGCGGATGAAATCGGCGTCTTCGAGATGACGGGCGCGGGCCTGGCCGAGGTGGCGAACCCTTCGGCCCTGTTCCTGGGGGACCGCGACGCCCCTGCCCCCGGCTCCGTCGTCTTTGCGGGGATCGAGGGGACACGCCCTGTTCTGGTGGAAATCCAGGCGCTTGTGGCGCCATCGCAGCTAAGCCAACCGCGTCGCGCGGTGGTCGGCTGGGACGGTTCGCGCCTGTCGATGATCCTTGCCGTTCTCGAGGCGCGGACGGGAATCTCCTTTCAGGGGCTCGACGTCTATCTGAACGTCGCGGGCGGGATTCGCATCAGCGAACCGGCCGCCGACCTGGCCGTGGCCTGCGCCCTTTTGTCTGCGCGCGAAGATGCGGCGATCCCCCCGGAAACCGTCGTCTTCGGCGAGCTGTCGCTGTCCGGGGCGCTGCGTCCGGTGTCTCAGGCCGAAAACCGGTTGAAAGAAGCGGCCAAACTTGGTTTTACCGCCGCAATGGCCCCGAAGGGCTGCAAGACGGGTGATGCGGGGGAGTTGTCTCTGCGACTGCTACCGGATCTGACCACGCTTGTGGGCGAGGTCTTCGGCGCAGCCTGATCCCGGCGACCGTGACGGAAGGACGGGCATGGAAGGTTTCACCATCGTCGACGGCGCGGTCGCGCTTATCATCGTGGTTTCTGCGATTCTGGCGTATTCGCGTGGTCTGGTGCGCGAAGGCATGGCCATCCTGGGCTGGATCGCCGCTGCTGTTCTGGCCTTTACCTTTGCGGGCGCTGCCGAACCGTTGGTGCGTGAAATTCCCTACGTAGGCGATATTCTGGGCGACAGCTGCGAATTGGCCGTGATCGCGGCCTTTGCGCTGGTCTTTGCGTTGGCACTGGTCCTGACCTCGTTCTTTACGCCGTTGCTGTCGTCGGCCATCCGCCATTCGGCGCTTGGCCCGATCGACCAGGGGCTGGGGTTCGTGTTCGGCGTCGTGCGGGGTGTGCTGCTGGTTGCGGTGGGCTTCGTCGTCTATGATCGGGTGGTCGTCAACGAAGGCATCCCGCAGATCGAAGACAGCCGGTCGGCCATCATCTTTGAGCGGGTCCAGACCGGCATCGAGGACAACATCCCCGAGGATGCGCCCGGCTGGATCGTCACCCGCTACGAAGCCCTGGTCGGCGAATGCGGCGCGCCGGTTTCGGCAGACACAGATGTAACCGCCACACCGTCGAACAACTAAGGGTTGCAGACAGCTTTTCGGTGACAGCTAGGTGACAGCGCCCTCGCGCTGGCTTATGTGACGCGCGAAGCCTTCTGCCCCTCCCTCAGAAAGAGCGATCTCATGACCGATCCCGTCTGGCGCAGCACTCCTTTCGACAGTCTCGATGACGACAAGCTGAAGGAGGAATGCGGCGTCTTTGGCGTGGTCGGCGTCTCCGAAGCCGCCAATTTCACCGCGCTCGGCCTGCACGCCCTGCAACATCGCGGCCAGGAGGCGGGCGGCATCGTCGTCCATCATCCAGAACATGGGTTCAATTCGGTCCGCCGCTTTGGCTATGTCCGCGACAATTTCACGTCGCAGGATGTGATGGACATGCTGCCGGGCCATGTGGCGATCGGCCATGTCCGCTATTCCACCTCCGGGTCCAAGGGGGCGACCGCCATCCGCGACGTGCAGCCGTTCTTTGGCGAGTTCGCCATGGGCGGCGCGGCGATTGCGCACAACGGGAACATCACGAACGCCGACAGCCTGCGGCGGGAATTGATCGAGCGTGGGTCCATCTTTCAGTCGTCCAGCGACAGTGAATGCATCATCCACCTGATGGCCCGGTCGCTGCAACGCAACATTCCCGAGCGGATGAAAGATGCGCTGCGTCGGGTCGAAGGCGCGTTTTCCGTGGTTGCCATGACCCGCACCAAGCTGATCGGCGTGCGTGATCCGCTGGGCGTGCGCCCGCTGGTGCTGGGCCGTGTGCCGACGTCGGACGGGGACGGCTGGGCCTTGGCATCGGAAACCTGCGCGCTGGACATCATCGGCGCGGAATTCATCCGCGAAGTCGAGCCGGGCGAAATGGTCGTGATCTCGGAAAAGGACGGTGTCGTCTCGCACCGCCCGTTCGAGGCAAAGCGTCCCCGATTCTGTATTTTCGAGCATGTCTACTTCAGCCGCCCGGATTCGATCCAGGGCGGCCGGTCCGTCTATTCCACCCGCGAAGCGATCGGGCGCGAGTTGGCCAAAGAGGCCCCGGTCGATGCCGACCTCGTCTGTCCGGTGCCGGATTCGGGAACGCCTGCGGCCATCGGCTACGGTCTGGAATCGGGCATCCCCTATGCCATGGGGATTATCCGCAACCAGTACATGGGCCGCACCTTCATCGAGCCGACCGAGTCGATCCGCAACATGGGCGTCCGGCTGAAGCTGAACGTCAACCGCGCCCTGGTGAAGGGCAAGCGCATCATCCTGGTCGACGACAGCGTCGTGCGCGGCACCACGTCCCGCAAGATCAAGGAAATGATCCTGGATGCGGGCGCCGCCGAGGTCCACTTCCGCATCGCGTCCCCGCCCACGGCCTGGCCCTGTTTCTACGGGGTCGACACGCCACAACGCGAAAAGCTGCTGGCCGCGACCATGTCCGAAGAAGAGATGCGCGATCATCTGGGCGTCGACAGCCTGCGCTTCATCTCGCTCGACGGGCTTTATCGTGCGGTGGGCGAGGCCAAGGGCCGGGACAATGCCGCGCCGCAGTATTGCGATGCCTGCTTCTCGGGCGAATACCCGGTCGAGCCTTCGGATCAATTGGACCGCGGCTTTCGTCTGAAGGCGGCGGAGTAGGCGCGGCGGGCCGCCGTGGCGCCTATCCGTTGTCTGAGCCACGCGGCAATCGTACCTAGATCGCCATGTCAGTTCGACTGAGACCCCATCACGTGCTTTGCGCCATCGGCTTCGAGGGCAAGGGCTATGACGGGCCGTTTACGGCCAATCTGGCCCATATCGTCCAAGGCCAGTTGCGTGGTCCGGGGGGCGAAGAAATCGCGGTCGTCATCACAGGCGAGGCGGATTCCATCTGCGCCCCCTGCCCCAAACGACGCGGCACCTCGTGCGAGGCGGCACCCAAGATCGCGGGGCTGGACGCGCGCCATGGCGCGGCGCTGGATCTTGTACCCGGTCAGGCGCTGACCTGGGGCGACTGTCTGGACCGGGTCCGCGCACGGGTCGTGCCCGCGGATCTGGTACAGCTTTGCGCCGGATGTGGCTGGCTTGACCAAGGCATGTGCCAGCGACGGTTGGCTGACTTGCTGGACGGTCGTCCCCCTACGGTGTGACCCCGCCAACGAAAAAGGGCCGCCCGCAGGCGACCCTTTCAATCGTTCTGGACCCGGGGGTCAGCCTTTGCGCGACTTCAACCAGCCGAGGCCACCCGACACGATCAGCGCGGCCAACACGGCCTTGACCACATCGCCCAGCAGGAACGGCGTCATGAAGGCTTCGGTCAGCGGGCCAAAGGCCAGATCCGCCCCCCAGACCGAGATGCCCATCGCCGAAGCAACGCCCATCGGCCAGGCTAGGCCGGGCACATACAGCAGCAGCGACGCGGCGATTGCCACCAGCGACAGCTTGACCGGGTTGGTGATGCCCCGGTCGGTGGCCAGACCGGCCATCCAGGCCAAACCGACGAAGCCGACGAGGAAACCACCGGTGGGGCCGAAGAAGGCCGCGCCGTTGCCGAAGTTCGCGAAAACCGGCAGGCCCATGGCCCCTTCGGCCAGGTAGGCCAGCAAGGTCACCGCACCCAGGCGCGAGCCCAAAGCAAAACCCACGCCCAGAATCGCCAACGTCTGCAGCGTCATCGGAACCGGGATGAACGGGATCGAAACCTGCGCCGCCAGCGCGATCACGACCGTGCCGGCCAGCACGAGCGCCGCCTTTCTGGCGAGGGACATCTGGCCGAGGGCCATGGTGGTCGGTGTCATAAGCAGCTCCTTTGCGGGCGTTCACTGTCTCTTGGGCACCTTTTCAGCCCCGCAGAGGGCGCTGTCAACTTGATGACGCTAACAAGACGTGCGACGGGGCGGGGATACGGAGGGTCCCATGACGATACAGCCCAAACTCGCCCTGATTACCGGCGCCTCGCGCGGGCTTGGCGCGGCGCTTGCCGAAACGCTGGCCGCGCGCGGCACGCATGTGGTCTGCGTTGCCCGCACCCAAGGCGCGCTGGAAGAGCTGGACGACCGTATCCAGGCCGCCGGGGGCCAAGCCACCCTGGCTCCGATGGACATCACCGACGCGGGCGCGATGCAGCACCTTTGCCGGGGAATCCATGATCGGTGGGGCGCACTGCCGCTGTGGCTGCACACGGCGGTTCATACCCCCCCGCAGGCCCCCGCGCAGATGGTGAACGAAAAGGACATGGCCAAGTCCCTGGCTACCAACGTCACCGCATTGTCGCGCCTGATCCCTTACGTCGCCCCCTTGCTGCAGGCTGCGGGCGGCGGCACGGCTGTGTTTTTCGACGATGACCGCCCGCTGAAATTCGCCGCCGCCTATATGGCGACCAAGGCCGCGCAACGCGCGATGGTTACCGCCTGGCAGGCCGAATCGACCACCGACCGGGCCCCGACCGTTCACCTGCTGACCCCTCGGCCCATGGCCACCGCCGTGCGCGCCCGGTTCCACCCAGGCGAAGACCGCACGGGCCTGGCATCCAGCAAATCCGAGGCCGCACGCCTGCTGGGCTTGATCGGCCTCGGGTAATCGATCCCCCAAGGGTCGCGGTCCGGGGGTTCAGGCCGCGTCCCTGGACATGAAACGGCTTTGAACCCAGGCGGCGGTCATCCCGACAGTCGCCAGAACCGCCAGAAATCCAAAGACCGCCAGGCCGACGCTCGCGAAAAAGCCGAAGGCGGCGAAGGCGATGCAGGTGCCCAGAATGGCGGCGGCGGCAGAGGTGATGCGGGTCATGGTGCGTATCCTTTGTCTTTCGTTTCGATGAACAAGAGGTAGGGACCCGACCTGTCTGCCGCCTGACGCCCGTCTTACAATTCTGCAAGGTTCGCGAACCGGATCGATGCCTGCAGGCCGCGCCCGTCTGGACCATCCGACAGGCTCAGTTCAGCGTCGTGCAGGGCACTGATCGCGGCCACCATCGACAGGCCCAGCCCGAACCCGTCGCCCTGTCGCGCAGATTCCAGTTGAAACAACGGCAGCAGGACGCGCGCCCGGTCCGCCTGTGGAATGCCCGGCCCCTGATCCGTCACGGAAACCTCTGCCCCGCGCACGCGCAAGGCGATTTCTTGCCCGTCCGTGCCATGCCGCAAGGCGTTCTGGATCAGGTTGGCCACTAACTGCACCAGCAGATCCCGGTCGCCACGGATGCAGGCGGGATCGGCACTTTCGATGCGAAGATGCTGACCCGCATCCTCGACGACCGGCGCAAACGTCTCGGAAATCTGATCCAGCAGCGCGCCCAGATCGACCGTGTCGAAGGCCGCGCGCCCCGCCCCGCTCTCGATACGTGCCAGGCGCAGCAATGCGTTGAAGGTGCCGACGATGCGGTCGATCTGTTCCAGCGCCGTCCCCAGCATCTGCGCATCCACGGGCTGATCTCGTTCCGTCAGGTCGATCAGACCGGTTTCCAACCCCGCCCGCAATCGCGCCAGAGGCGTGCGCAGGTCGTGGGCGATGTTGGATGTCTGGACGCGCATCTGCGCCATCACCTGCGCCAGCCGGTCCGTGGTCGCGTTGATCCGGTCCGCCAATTGGCTGAGATCATCCTGCGGACCCGGCAGATCAATCCGCGTGTCCAGCCGCCCCTGTGCCACCTGGGCCAGGCCCGCGCGGATCAGATCCAACCGTCGTTGACCGCGCCGGGCCAGCCAGACCCCGGCCAGAAGACCCACAACCAGCATCCCGATCAGGGTGACCTTCAGACCGCCGGTCAGCGTCTCCAACAGCTCGTCCTGACGCGCCACCACCTCTGAGACGACGATTCGATCCCCGTCAGGCAGGCTGCGCAGCAGATAGCGTCTTTCTGGCCCGCGTTCGTCCAGAACATATGTCCCGTCCGGCCGCGACAGCAGATCACGCGGAACATCGCGTGCCCCTTCCGAAAGGATCGCGACGCTTTGACCAAAACCTGCGACCGGCAGGGGGGCCCCGGTGCGCAATGCCTCGCTGACCAGACCCGCCTGTGCCGAAAGCCGCGCATCGGTCATGCGGTTCATTTCGCCGCGAACCAACCAATAGGTCCCGGCCCAGGCCAGTGCGGTTATGGCGGCAAAGACGCACAGCAAGCTGAGAGTCAGGCGAAACGCCGACAGTCGGGTCAGCGCCCTAAGTCGGTTCAAAGACATAGCCCGCCCCTCGGATCGTGCGGATCAACGTGTCGCCGAACGGCTTTTCGATCTTGGCGCGCAGGCGCGAGATATGCGTCTCGACCACGCTGGTGGTCGGGTCGAAATTCATGTCCCAGACCCGCTCCAGCAACATGGTCCGGGTTTGGACCCGCCCCTTGGCGCGCATGAACACCTCCAACAGAAGGAATTCCTTGGGGTTGAGATCGACGACCTGCCCCTGACGCTGGCAACTGCGTCTGTGCAGGTCGATCCGAATGTCACCCGCCACCAGTTCGGAGCTCTGCTCCCCGGCACCATCCCGGCGACGGGTCAGCACGTCGATGCGCGCGCTCAACTCGCTGAAGGCAAAGGGTTTGACCAGATAGTCGTCGCCCCCGGCCCGCAGCCCCTCGACACGGTCTTCCACCTCGCCCAGGGCGGTGAGAAAGATTGCGGGCGCGGTGATGCGGGCCTGACGCAAGGCTTTCAGGACCGCCAGACCGTCCAGGCCAGGCACCATCCGATCGAGAACCAGAACGTCGTATTCCTGGGCCATGGCACCGATCAACGCGTCCTTGCCGTCGGTGAACAGGTCGACGACATGGCCCGCCTCGCTCAGCCCCTTTTCGATCCAGGGGCCGAGCGTCGCGTCGTCTTCAAGAACGAGAAGGCGCATGGGTCTGTCCAGTTCTGCGGGCGGAATCCAGCATAGATTGGCCGATGTAGATCAGGTCGGTCAATCCGTAGGCCCCGCGGAAATCAAAGCGTTCGCTATGGATACGGCCCGATTTGCCGGCACCCGCCCAAACCTCTGACACCAGTGCCTTCAACCCCTCTGGCCCGCAAAGGTAGACATCGCACGCGGGTGCCATCTCCGCCATCCAGCCTTGGAGGCGCGCGGCGGTCAAGCCACCGCGATTGCGGTCGGAGAGGACGATCAACCTTACCTGAGGCAGACGCGCCGCATGGCGTTCAACGCAGGCCAAGCCGCCGGCCGTGGCGCGGGATCGCGTGCAGTAGATCAGCGTGACAGGCGCCCCGTCATCGGGCTGCATCCGGTCCAGCGCGGCCAGAAAGGGCGTGATCCCCACACCGCCCGCCACCCAGAGCTGTTCGCGCCGCGTGGCGCCCGTCTGCGGCAGGAACCGCCCGACCCCGCGCCCCAGGCGCAGCTTGTCGCCCACCTGGACCGTGTCGACCAGCGACCGCGTCCAATCCCCTGCCGACCGGATGATGAACCGGCGCGAGGTGTCGTCTCCGCCCGCAATGGTAAAGGGGTGCGCCTCGGCCCGTGCCCGGTTGTGGGCCAGCGTCGCGAATTGACCGGGGCGGAAGGCGCGCAACTTGCCTTCGGCCCGCAGGGTCACGTCGCCCCCCCCGTCGAAGAGGACGACCCGCTCTACCGTGACCAGGCGCGACGGGGCCACCTTGCGGATCAGCGTCTGCGCCCAGGCCAGCACGCCCAGACCCGATGCGCCCGCCATGATGGCCCAGGGCACCAGACCCAGGGCTGCGGGGCTGGAAACGAACACCGTGTGAAAGGCCGCCACCAGGAATACAGGCCCCATCAGCATATGGCTCGCCTTCCACAGGTGGTAGGGAATTGCGCGGATCATCGCCGCCGCCGACAGGGTCAGCAGCCCCGAAGCGGCCAGCGTGCCGACCTCCTCTACGGCGTCGCCCAGGCCGGGGACAAGACCTGCGCCCAGCGATGTTGCCGTTCCCCAATGCCCAAGCGCACCCGCAAGTGCCAAGAACCCCAGCCAGCGATGCGCGACATAGGACTTGTCCGGTCCCCCCGTGATCCGGTCAACAACGCGCCACCGCGCCGCCAACACAAGCGAGAGCGCCATGGACGTCATCGACACCATGCCAAGCGCGGTCGGCAAGACCGCCAGCAACGGCACAAACGGCAGCAGAACGGCAATATGGGCCAGCAGAAAGGCGGCCGCCAGAATAAGGGATCGTTTCGTCATCGAAGGCTCCGGTCATGGGACGGGACCTCATCTAGCGATGGCAACATACAGGGGCCTGAACCGCAGCTTACAGTTTTGTAAGCTGCGGAAGGAAACGGGTGCCCCTACCCCGCGCGGTCGGAGACGGTCGCGGCCAGAACCTCGGCCTGATCCGCCAGTTTGGTCAGACGCTCCAGCGCGCCTTCGGGCAGCACCTCGCGCACGACCTCTTTCTCGACTTCCTTGACCACCTCGACTTCTCGCACGACCTCTACCGGTTCGGGGGTCGGACGGCTCTGCAACTCGTCGAGCAGCTTGGACTGCTGTGCCAGCCGACGATCCAGCGTGCGCAGCTCTTCCTCGGCTGAGATCGACTTGTCGGCCAGCATCAGCCCGGCCATCAGCAACATGCGATCCTGGGTCAACCGTGACCCGGTGCCCAACAGCACCTGCGCCTCGCGGTCCAGAAGGTCGGCTGCGGCGTTCAGATAGCCCTCTTCGCCGTCCTGGCAGGCCACGGTAAAGGCGCGACCGCCGATTTCGATGGTGACGTCAGGCATCTGCACGCTCCAGCATGGGTTCCAATTCAGCCAACAGGGCCTGCATCTCGGCCAGGTCCAATTCCCGCGCGGCGCGAAGCGCCTGGACCTCGGCGCGCAGGCTGGCGTCCGCCGCACCTTCCGCATTCTCCCGCAGCCCCTCGACCGAGGCCGACAGCTCCGAAAGCGAGGCGCGCAAGCGGCCTGCCTCGGCTTCGCCGACCGGGGCCTCTGCCGGGGCCGCCGCAGCTGCGGCCTGCAACTCGGCAATGGTCGCCGCGCTTTCCTGCGCGTTGGTCGCGGCGTCCGCCGCTGCCTGACTCGCGCGTGCCTCTGCCGCCTCAAGCGCAGCCGCCTGTTCGGCCGCGGCCCCTTTCAGGTCCGCGATCCGGGCCCGTGCTTCGGCCAGGTCGGCCTGTGCCTCGGCCAGGTCGTCGCTCAGGTCTGGCACGGTTTCGACTGCGCCCTCGACCTGGGCCTTCGATACGGCCGCCAGGGCCGCCTCCAACCGGGCGAGCGTGCTGCTCAGATCCGCCTCATCCGCCATTTTCGATCCCTTCTTGTGGGTGTTTTGCCCAAAGGACCGCAATCTGGCCCCCATGTCAAAGCGAACGGCCCGCCCTGCGCCTTGCGCGCCGGGTCCAGCCTGCTAACAGGAAGTGCAACCGACACCTGTCCCCGGAGCCGAGACGATGAGCGCGACACCCCAGACCCCAGACCTCGACGCCCTGCGGGCCGCAAACCCCGGCCACTGGCGCCGCGCCGCCGCAATCCGCACCCTGACGCTGGATGCCGTCGCCGCCGCGAATTCCGGCCACTCCGGGATGCCGATGGGCATGGCTGACGTCGCCACCGTGCTTTATGAAAAACACCTCAAGTTCGACGCTTCGGCCCCGACCTGGCCCGACCGTGACCGTTTCGTGCTGTCTGCCGGTCACGGGTCGATGCTGCTGTACTCGCTG
This sequence comes from Jannaschia sp. M317, assembly GCF_025141175.1. Taxonomy (NCBI): domain Bacteria; kingdom Pseudomonadati; phylum Pseudomonadota; class Alphaproteobacteria; order Rhodobacterales; family Roseobacteraceae; genus Jannaschia; species Jannaschia sp. M317. Next base: position 2,727,904 of record NZ_CP081155.1, read on the forward strand.
CTGCACCTGACCGGCTATCCCGAAATGACGCTGGACCAGCTGCGCAACTTCCGCCAGCTGGGCGCGATCACCGCAGGTCACCCGGAATTCGGCCATGCACCGGGCATCGAGACGACGACCGGCCCGCTGGGCCAGGGCATCGCCACCGCCGTCGGCATGGCCATCGCCGAGGAAGTGCAACGCGCCCGCTATTCCAAGAAGATCGTCGATCACCACACCTATGTCATCGCCGGTGACGGTTGCCTGATGGAGGGCGTCAGCCAGGAGGCCATCGCCCTGGCCGGTCGGCTGGCCCTGTCCAAGCTGATCGTGCTTTGGGACAACAACGGCATCACCATCGACGGCAAGGTGTCGCTGTCGGACATCACCGACCAGCCCATGCGCTTCCGTGCCTCCGGCTGGGACGTGATCGAGGTCGATGGCCATGATCCGGAGGCGATCGACGCCGCGCTGACCCAGGCCAAGACGGGTGACAAACCCACCATGATCGCCTGCAAGACCCATATCGCAATCGGGTCGTCCGCGCAGGACACTTCCAAGGGGCACGGTGCCTTGACCGACCCCGACCTGATCGCGGCCACCAAGCGCGCCTATGGCTGGGACGCCGCCCCGTTCGAAATCGCCGACGACCTGAAGGCCGAATGGGAAGAGATCGGCCGCCGCGGTGCCAGCGCCCGCGCCGATTGGCAGACCCGTTTCGACGCCATGGGCACCGGCAAGCGTGGTGAGTTCGAGCGGGCACTGGCGGGCGACGCCCCTCGCCGTCTGCCCGCCACCATCAAGGCGCTGAAGCGTCAGATGGCCGAAAGCCAGCCCAAGGTCGCGACCCGCAAGTCGTCGGAAATGGTGCTGGAGGTCGTGAATCCGATCATGGCCGAGACCATCGGCGGATCCGCCGACCTGACCGGGTCCAACAACACCCTGACCGAGGGCCTGGGCACCTTTTCGCCCGAAGATCGCGCCGGGCGCTACATCTACTACGGGATCCGTGAACACGGCATGGCGGCGGCGATGAACGGCATCGCGCTGCACGGCGGCGCGCGTCCCTACGGCGGCACCTTCATGTGCTTTACCGATTACGCCCGCCCCTCGATGCGTCTGTCGGCCCTGATGGGTATCCCGGTCACCTATGTCATGACCCACGATTCCATCGGCCTTGGCGAAGACGGCCCGACCCACCAACCGGTCGAGCATCTGGCGATCAGCCGCGCGACCCCGAACATGAACGTGTTCCGCCCCGCCGATACCGTGGAAACCGCCGAAGCCTGGGAATTGGCGCTGACCGCGACGTCCACGCCTGCGGTCCTGTCGTTGACCCGTCAGGGCCTGCCGACGGTGCGCAAGGACTTTACGTCCAAGAACCTGACCGCGCAGGGCGCCTATGTCCTGGCCGAGGCCGAGGGCAAGCGCATGGTCATCCTGATGGCCACCGGGTCCGAAGTGGAAATCGCGTTGAAGGCCCGCGATCTGTTGCAGGCCGACGGCATTGGCACGCGCGTCGTATCCATGCCCTGCTGGGAGCTGTTCGAGCAGCAGGACGAAAAGTACCGCAAGCGCGTCCTGCCCGCCGGACCGGCCCGTGTCGCCGTCGAGGCCGGCGTGCGCATGGGTTGGGACCGCTGGCTGACGGGCGAGCGCGGCAACCGGTCCAAGGCGGCCTTTGTGGGGATGGAGGGCTTCGGCGCCTCCGCGCCCGCAGGCACCCTGTACGAGCATTTCGGCATCACCCCCGAGGGCGTCGCAAAGGCCGCGCGCGACCTTTTGTGATGACGCGGCGGGCTGAGAGCATGCTTTTCAGCCCGCTGTCACTGCCCTGTGGGGTGGTTCTGAAGAACCGGATCGTCAAATCGGCGATGTCTGATTCCATGGGCGACGGGCGCGGCGATCCGGGCCCGTTCCAGGCCGACCTGTATGAACGTTGGGCGCGCGGTGGGCTTGCCGCAGCCATCATCGGAGAGGTCCAGGGCGACCCGCTGGCCGCCGAGAAACCGGGCAATCTGGTCCTTGGGCCGAAATCGAACACCGATGCGCTGCGGCGGTTGGCTGATGCAGGCCGCGCGGACGGCGCACATCTTTGGCTGCAGCTGGGACATGCGGGGGCTTTGACAGACCCCGCGATCGGTCAGCCACGCGGCCCCTCGGCGTTGAACCTTCCGGGGCTGCGCTGCGCCTCCCTCACCCTCGACGAGATCGAGGCCCTGCCGGGCCTGTTCGGCGCGACCGCGCGCCAGGCGCGCGACCTCGGTTTTGGTGGGGTACAAGTCCACGCGGCCCATGGGTTCCTGTTAAGCCAGTTCCTGTCGCCCCTGTTCAACAAGCGAACAGATGACTGGGGCGGGTCCCTTGAAAACCGGATGCGCCTGCCTCTGGCTGTCGTGGAGGCCGTGCGCAGGGCCGTCGGTCCGGACTTTCCTGTCGCCATCAAGGTCAACGCAAGCGATCTGCTGGACGGGGGACTGGAGGAAGACGAAAGCCTTCGGTTTCTTGCGGCGCTCGACAAGACGACCGTCGATCTGATCGATATCAGCGGGGGGACCTATTTCCCGGGTGCCGCCTCCTCTTCCGACCGGCGGACGGAAGGGCCCTACTTCCTGGCCTTCGCCCGGCGCGCCAGACAGGTCACGACGAAACACCTGATGGCGACGGGCGGTTTCAAGACAGTCGAGCAGGCCAGGGATGCAGTGGCGCGGGGGGACGTTGATCTGGTGGGCCTGGCCCGCGCCCTGATCCTGGACCCGGACCTGCCCCGCAAGTGGGCGGACGGAGAGGCGGGAGGCCCGGCCTTCCCGCGCTTTGCCTCTCCGCCAGAGGGGGGCGTGACGGCTTGGTACACCATGCAGATCACTGCCTTGGCCCAGCATCGCCCCATCGACACAGCCGGAACCCTGCCACAGGCAATCGCGGACTACGCAGACCGCGACCGGGCACGCGTCGTCTTGTGGCGGGACCGTTTCCAGGCCGGTTAATGGGCCTCGGCGTCCTTCTTGCCGAACATCCCCGAAACCACGCCGATCACGGGCATCAGAAGCAGGCCCAGGCAGACACCCAGAACTCCATCGATCAGGGCCGTCACGGTCCATTCGATGAACCCGTTGCCCTGCCCCACCGTCACGGCAACCCCGTGGATTAGGTCGTAGGGCAGATGCCAGCCCATCTCGTGCAGGGCATGCACCACGATATTGCCGCCAACCCACAGCATCGCGGCGGTGCCGACGATTGTCAGACCGGTCATGAACCGCGGCATCCCGCGCACGATCGCAGCCCCCATCTTGCGCCCGAACGACGTGTGACCGTTTTCGACCAGATGCAGGCCGACATCATCGGCCTTAACGATCAATGCCACGGCCCCGTAGACGGCGGCGGTGATGGCCACCGCGATGACGGCAAGGACGGCGCCCTGAAACATCCAGCCAGACGAGGAATCCGTTGCCGCCAAGGCAATCGTCATGATCTCGGCGGACAGGATGAAGTCGGTCTTGATGGCCCCCTTCACGCGCTGCTCTTCCAGGTGGGCCATGTCGAGCGGCGTGTGTTCCGGGTCCTTGATCTTGGCCAGCGTGTCGTGAGGCACGAGCCAGTGATAGACTTTCTCCGCGCCCTCGAAACACAGGTAGAGCCCGCCCAGGATCAAAAGCGGCGCAATCGCCCAAGGCGCGAAGTTCGACAGCAACAGAGCGACCGGCAGCAGGATGACCAGCTTGTTGAATGCCGAGGCCCGCGCGATTTTCCACACGATAGGCAGTTCGCGCGCGGCGGCAAAACCGTGCACGTACTTCGGCGTCACGGCGGCGTCGTCGATCACGGCGCCCGCCGCCTTGGCCCCGGCCTTGGCCGCCTGTCCGACAATGTCGTCGATGCTGGCCGACGCCACCTTTGCGATGGCCGCGACATCATCCAGAAGTGCCAGTAATCCGCTCATGCCTGCTGCGTCCTTCGCGTCCGAATCCTTGGTGTCGCCGGGGACCAGATAGCCCCGAACCTCCGGGGTCAACGCCGCCGGACCGTCCCCGGTTGCAGCGCGTTAGCGTTAACCGTTACCGCAACCAGGGATGTTTAACGCTAACATATTGTCCTGACGTCGTTTTTCCGTTTTGCGGTCGCAATCTTGGCGCCTATACCGGCAACCAAGGCAGACAGTGCAATCGCGACGAGGACGAAAACAATGACGGTCACCATCGGCATCAACGGCTTCGGGCGCATCGGGCGCTGCACTCTGGCTCACATCGCGCAGGCCGCGCGCAACGACGTGGCGGTGGTCAAGATGAACGCTACCGGGCCGATCGAGACCAACGCGCACCTGCTGCGCTACGACAGCATTCATGGCCGCTACGCAGGCGAGGTTCGGGTCGAGGGCAACACGCTGGATCTGGGTGCCGGACCAATCGAGGTCATGTCGACCTACGACCCCGAGGAGCTGGACTGGGAGGGCGTCGACGTCGTTCTGGAATGCACGGGCAAGTTCAACGACCGCGACGCGGCCGCCGTGCACCTGTCGCGCGGGGCCAAGCGGGTTCTGGTATCGGCCCCCGCCAAGAATGCCGACCTGACCGTTGTCTACGGCGTCAATCACCGGTCACTGACGACAGATCACCACGTCGCCTCGAACGCATCCTGCACCACCAATTGCCTGGCACCCCTGGCCAAGGTCCTGCACGAGGCCATCGGCATCGAGAGCGGCATCATGACCACGATCCACAGCTACACCGGTGATCAGCCGACGCTGGATCGCCGCCACAAGGATCTGTACCGCGCCCGCGCCGCCGCCATGGCGATGATCCCCACGTCCACCGGCGCGGCCAAAGCCATCGGCGAAGTCGTGCCGGATCTGGCGGGCAAGCTGGACGGCACTGCCCTTCGGGTTCCGACGCCCAACGTCTCGGCGGTGGACCTGACGTTTCAGGCGGGCCGCGACGTGACTGTGGCCGATGTGAACGAGATCGTCCGCGACGCCGCTGCCGGTCACATGGGCGCCGTGCTGGCCTACGACCCGGAGCCGAAGGTCTCCATCGACTTCAACCACACGCCGCATTCCTCGATCTTTGCGCCCGACCAGACCAAGGTTGTGGGTCGCACCGTGCGCGTGCTGGCCTGGTACGACAACGAATGGGGCTTCTCCTGCCGGATGGCCGACGTGGCCGGACATATGGGCCGACTGATTTAGCGAAGACGAAATCAGTCGGCGCGGCAAAGTGGTCTTTTCGCAGAAAAGATCCACAGCCGCCCCTCTCGGCCCCTTAGACGTCGCCCGCGCCAAACCTGTCGCGGGCGACGTTCGTTTTCCGAAGCCTCGGCCCTACCCCGTCGCCATCGCCTTGATGTCGTCCGCGCTCGGCGTGCTGCCACCGATGCCCCACTGACCGCTGCGCACTTCCTTCACGCGGACCCAGGTGACGCCGCGCATCGCCTCCCCTTCGACTTCGACCATGGCGTTGGTGACTTTTTCGATCATCTGCGCCTTCTGCGACTGGTCGAACACGCCTTCGATCACTTCGATATCCACGAGCGGCATTGTTCATCTCCTTCAATGTGTTGAACGAGGTTGAAGGTGCCTCGGCGACCGCAGGGCCAACCAGTCAACGAACTGAAGCAATGCCACTACAGTTTCCGTACTAGGCGAATGCTGGTGCGGTAAGGAATACTGACGGCGGAGGTGCCCCGATGACCAAAACAGTCTACCCCCTGTTCTGTCCCGTCGCCATGGCCGCAGATCTGTTGGAACCGCGTTGGACGATGCTGCTGCTGTGCGAGATGTGGAACGGCTCTTCCCGGTTCAACGAGCTCAGCCGGGGCCTGCCGGGCATGTCACCCGGATTGCTGTCGAAACGCCTGAAGGAGATGGAAGCGAAGGGCCTTGTCGAACGACGCGTCGGCGCCGCCGGACAACATGCGGAGTATCTGACGACAGACATCGCGGATGAGTTGCAGCCGATTATCGTCGCCCTGGGTGTCTGGGCCCATCGCAACATCGACACCGAGGTCTCGCTTGGCTGTCTCGATGCGCGGATGCTGATGTGGAACATCCGGCGCAAGATCAATCTGACGGAACTGCCGATCGGCAAATGCGTGATCCAGTTCACGCTCAACAACGCGCCGGACGTGCAGGCCAACTATTGGCTGGTGATAAAGCCGGGATTGCAGACAGATCTTTGCTACATCGATCCCGGCCACAACGTCGATCTGTTCGTGATCAGCGATCTGCGATCGCTGGCATCCGCCTGGATGGGCCACAGCAGTTTCGAACATGAGATCGCAAACGAGGGCATCACGCTGATCGGGCATAGTGGGATGGCCAGAACCCTTACCAAATGGCTGATCCGCAGCAAGTTCGCGGATGCGGCCGGGGGCGCAAAGCCGCAAGCCAACGCGCGTCTGTCCGCCTAGACGCGCGACGGCTTGCCCCGAGCGGCCTCAGCTGGACAGAACGGCAACGCCGGGCAGTTCCTTGCCCTCCATCCATTCGAGGAAGGCACCGCCTGCGGTGGAGATGTAGGTGAACGACTCGGCCGCCCCGGCCTGGTTCAACGCCGCGACCGTGTCGCCCCCGCCCGCGACCGAGATCAGCTTGCCCGCCGTCGTCAGCTCGGCCGCGTATCTGGCGGCCGCGTTGGTGGCCGCGTCAAAGGGCGTCATCTCAAAGGCACCCAACGGGCCGTTCCAGATCAACGTGGCGCAGCCGTCGAGGACGGTCTTGATATGGGCGACGGAATCTGGGCCCGCGTCCAGGATCATGTGACCTTCGGGCACGGCGTCGGCCTTGACGGTCTGGGTTGCCGGGTTGGCCTTGAACTCGGCGGCGACCACCACGTCGCGGGGCAGTAGGATGGCGCAGCCCGCCGCCTCGGCCTTGGCGATGATTTCGCGGGCTGTATCCAGCAGATCGTGCTCGCACAGGCTGTTCTTTACGTCGACTCCCTGCGCGGCAAGGAAGGTGTTGGCCATGCCACCCCCGATGATCAGGTGCTGCACCTTGGTAACCAGGTTGCCCAGCAGGTCCAGCTTGGATGACACCTTGGCCCCACCCACAACGGCGGCGACCGGCGGTTGCGGCGTGCCGAGCGCTTTTTCGAGGGCGGTCAGTTCCGCCTGCATCAAACGACCGGCGCAGGCGGGTAACAGGCGGGCGACGCCCTCGGTCGAGGCGTGCGCGCGGTGCGCCGCCGAGAAGGCATCGTTGCAGTAGACATCCCCAAGCGAGGCCAAAAATTGCGCCATCTTGGGGTCGTTCGCCTCTTCCATTGGGGAAAAGCGGGTGTTTTCAATCAGGATTGGGCCGTCCGTCGCCTCCAGCGTGGCACGGTCGGGGCGTTCCACAAAAGCCACGTCGGAGCCGAGCGCCTTTGACAGCGCGGGCACAACCTGGCGCAGCGACATTTCGGGAACGTGCTTGCCCTTAGGGCGGCCGAAGTGCGCCAACAGGACCGGCTTGCCGCCCCGGGCCTGAATGTCGCGGATCGTGGGCACGATGCGGTCGATGCGTGTGGTGTCGGTTACGCGGCCATCTTCGACCGGCACATTGATGTCCACGCGGGTCAGAACGATCTTGCCGTCCAGGTCCATGTCGTCGAGGGTATTGAAGGCCATGCGCGCATCCTCCGAGGTTGCCGTGCGGCAACTCAAGTCTTTGTTTTAAAAATAGAACATGCAAAATGCAGCTCGTGATGCCAGTGGTAACATGAGGGCACGCGGAGGGCTAGCGCGCCGTGACCGGGCAGGCACCGACGACCGGGCGACCGGGCGGATCATTGACAGCAAAGCGCCCGCAACCTTGCGGCGCGGGCGTTGGATTGCGTCACCTGTCAGTCAGGACGAGCGGCTGTGGACACGATCTCGCGAAAGTGCCGCTCTGCCGCCCAAACTGATCTAGTCTTCGCTAAATCAGGTCTGCGCAGAACAGAACCGAGCGGCTGTGGACACGATCTCGCGAAAGTGCCGCTTTGCCGCCCAAACTGATTTAGTCTTCGCTAAATCAGTTTGCCCATCGCGACCGCCGTGTCGGCCATGCGGTTGGAGAAGCCCCATTCGTTGTCATACCACGACAGAATGCGGACAAGCTTGCCGCCTTCCATCACCTTGGTCTGATCCATGTGGAAAATCGAGGAATGCGGATCGTGGTTGAAGTCGGTCGAGACAAGCGGTTTGTCGGTGTAACCGAGGATGCCCTTGAGCGGACCGCTATCTGCGGCGGCCTTGATCGCCGCGTTGATTTCCTCGACCGAGGTGTCGCGCGACGCGGTGAAGGTCAGGTCGACGACCGATACGTTCGGCGTGGGCACGCGGATGGCGACGCCGTCCAGCTTGCCGTTCAGTTCCGGCATCACCAGGCCCACGGCCTTGGCGGCACCGGTTGAGGTCGGGATCATCGACAGAGCGGCGGCGCGGGCACGGTACAGATCCTTGTGCATCGTGTCCAGCGTGGGCTGGTCGCCGGTATAGCTGTGGATCGTGGTCATGAAGCCGCGCTCGATCCCGACTGCGTTGTGCAGCGTGTGGGCGACGGGCGTCAGGCAGTTCGTGGTGCAAGACGCGTTCGACACGATCAGGTCGTCGGCGGTCAGCGTGTCATGGTTGACGCCGTAGACGATCGTCTTGTCGGCATCGGTGCCCGGGGCAGAAATCAGAACGCGGCTCGACCCGTTTTCCAGGTGTGCCTGACACTTTTCCTTGGAGGTGAAGATGCCGGTGCATTCCATGACAACGTCCACATCCGACCAGGGCAGATCGGCGGGGTTGCGTTCGGCGGTGACGCGCATGGGGCCACGGCCCACGTCGATCCAGTCGTCGCCAGTGGTGACGGGCGCGGGGAACCGGCCATGAACGCTGTCGTATTGCAGCAGATGAGCGTTGGTTTCGACGGGGCCCAGATCGTTGATGGCGACGACTTCGATGTCGGTGCGGCCCGACTCGATGATGCCGCGCAGAACGTTGCGCCCGATGCGGCCGAAGCCGTTGATTGCTACTTTGACCATGGGTCCTCCGAGTGTTTTGCAACGTCGTGGGCGGCAACGAGCCGTTACCGCTAACGGTTCCGATGTCGCGCTAGCATGTCAACGGACGCAAAGGCAACCGGGCGCTCTATCGCCAGAAAGCCAGGGCTTCCACCAATAGCAGCATGCGCCGCCCGAGGAAGATCATCCAACCCCCGCCATTGAAAAGCGCGTCGGCAAGTACGAACGCGATCAGCAGCAGCGCGAGGATCAGAGCAGTCAGGTTCGTCATGGGCCGACCATCGCAGGGATGGGTGGCTTTGCAAGTCCGGGCGTGGCCCGCCTCGAAATGACCACGACCCTGCCCATTGTTAGCGCTCACAGTACCTTGCCCGACCCTGCCCCGCCCGCGTAGGTCGGTCACAAGTGAATTTCAGACCCGGAGCCCCCGCCATGACCCAGACCGACAAAGCCGCCAAAATCCGTGCCGGACAGGGCTTCATCGCCGCGCTCGACCAATCCGGTGGATCCAGCCCCAAGGCGCTGCGCCTTTATGGGGTCGAGGAAAATCGGTACTCCAACGACGACGAGATGTTCGACCTGATCCACGGCATGCGCGCCCGGATCGTGCGCGCGCCTGCCTTTACCGGTGACAAGGTGATCGGCGCGATCCTGTTCGAACAGACGATGGACCGCGATTTCGAAGGCACGCCTTCGGCCGCCTACCTTTGGGACAAGAAAGGCGTCGTGCCGTTCCTCAAGATCGACAAGGGGCTGGAGGACGCGAGTCAGGGTGTGCAGCTGATGAGGCCGATGCCGGACCTGGACGCCACCCTGGAACGTGCGCGTGGGCTGGGGGTCTTTGGAACCAAGGAGCGGTCCGTCGTGGGCGCCGCCGATGCGGCGGGCATCGAGGCCATCGTGGCCCAGCAATTCCAGGTCGGCAATCAGGTGCTGTCGCACGGCATGGTTCCGATCCTGGAGCCGGAAGTGACCATTTCAATCGCGGACAAGGCGCAAGCCGAGGCGCTGCTGCGTGATACCATCCTGAAGCATCTGGACAGCCTGCCCGACGGTCAGGAAATCATGCTGAAGCTGACCTTGCCGGAAGAAGACAATTTCTATCAGCCGCTGGCCGACCACCCCAAGGTCATGCGCGTCGTGGCCCTGTCGGGCGGGTATTCCCGTGACGAGGCCAACGCCCGCCTGGCCCGCAACCGCGGCATCATCGCCAGCTTCAGCCGCGCCCTGACCGAAGGCCTGTCGGATCAGCAGGACGACGATACATTCAATGCCGAGATCGGCCGCACCATCGAAAGCATCCGCGCGGCGTCTGTCGCCGGGTGATCCGCTGCCCCGTGGCGGGGCGGCAACGTGTACGACAACGGGGCGGCGCGGGGGATTCCTCCGCGCCGCCTTGTCTGTCATAAGACACGACAACAGGGTCCGTCAGAGGCCCGGGCATGAGGGCTGCGGATGACCAACAGGATTAAGACACCCGAATACGGCCTGCTGGTGCCGCTGGCCTTGTTGGGGTTTGGCGGCTACTTTGTCTTTGCGGGGATTCAGGGCGACTATGGCGTGTTGCGCCGGGTCGAGTTGGAGGCAGAACGCGATCTGCTGCGCGAAGAGCTTGCGCTGTTGACGACAGAGGTGGACCGGATGACCGACCGCACGACGCGTCTGTCGGACGACTTTCTGGACCTGGACCTGCTGGACGAACGCGCACGTCTGGTTCTTGGCGTGGCCCGAACCGACGAAATCGTCGTCGAATAGTCCCGCTTACCCAATGAAACCAGGCTTTTCGTTCCGCGGGTAACGGGTTTGCGCTAACGCGTGGTCAAGGGGCTTTGCCTTTTGCAAAGGGGTGCGCTACCAGATTGTTTAACGTTGAACGTTTTTCGATCCGGAGGAATCCCGCCCATGGCCCCACGCAAGCAGCCTGCCAAGGCAAAACCGAATGTCTCGAAGGAAGAGCTCCTTCAATACTACCGGGACATGCTCTTGATCCGGCGGTTCGAGGAAAAGGCGGGTCAGTTGTATGGGATGGGTCTGATCGGCGGCTTCTGCCACCTGTATATCGGTCAGGAAGCAGTCGTGGTCGGCCTGGAGGCCGCCGCGAAAGAGGGCGACAAGCGCATCACTTCCTACCGCGACCACGGTCACATGCTGGCCTGTGGCATGGACCCCAAGGGCGTCATGGCCGAGCTGACGGGCCGCGAGGGGGGCTATTCCAAGGGCAAGGGTGGCTCGATGCACATGTTCTCCAAGGAGAAGCATTTCTACGGCGGCCACGGCATCGTCGGCGCACAGGTGCCGCTGGGGGCCGGCCTGGCATTCAGCGACAAGTACAAGGGGAACGACAACGTCACCTTTACCTATTTCGGGGACGGCGCGGCGAACCAGGGTCAGGTCTATGAGGCCTACAACATGGCCGAAATCTGGTCCCTGCCCTGCATTTTTGTGATCGAAAACAACCAGTACGCCATGGGCACCTCGACCAAGCGGTCGACGCATTCACCGTCTTACTGGGAACGCGGCGCGGCCTACGGGATCGCGGGCGAGGAAGTCGACGGCATGGACGTCCTGGCCGTCAAGGCCGCCGGTGAAAAGGCCGTGGCCCACTGCCGTGCGGGCAAGGGCCCCTACATCCTCGAAATCAAGACCTATCGCTATCGCGGTCACTCCATGTCCGACCCGGCCAAATACCGGACCCGCGACGAGGTGCAGAAAATGCGCGAAGAGCGGGACGCCATCGAAATGGTGCGCCAGATGCTGTTGACCGGGGATCACGCCAGCGAGGACGACCTCAAGGCAATCGACAAAGAGATCAAGGACGTGGTCAACGCCTCGGCCGAGTTCGCCAAGGAAAGCCCGGAGCCCGCGCTCGAAGAGCTCTGGACCGATATTTATGCAGACGAAGTTCCGCAGGAGGCCGTGTAAATGGCGACTGAAATCCTGATGCCCGCCCTCTCCCCCACGATGGAGGAGGGCACGCTCGCAAAATGGCTGGTCAAGGAGGGCGACACCGTTTCGTCCGGTGACATCATGGCCGAGATCGAAACCGACAAGGCCACTATGGAATTTGAGGCCGTTGACGAAGGTGTCATCGGCAAGATCCTGGTCGCCGAGGGCACCGAAGGGGTGAAGGTCAACTCCCCCATCGCCGTACTGCTGGAAGAGGGCGAGAGCGCCGACGATATCCAGACCACGACCGAGGCCCCAACCCAGGACGCCCGCGAAGAGGCCGCGACCCCGGCACCCGCTGCCGCCCAGGTGGCCAGCGAAGAGCCCACCCCGCAGTCCAACGCATCGCCCGATTGGCCCGAGGGCACCGAGATGGTCAGCCAGACCGTCCGCGAAGCCATCCGCGACGCCATGTCCGAAGAGATGCGCCGCGACGAAAACGTTTTCCTGATGGGGGAAGAGGTGGCCGAGTATCAAGGCGCCTACAAGATTTCCCAAGGGATGCTGGACGAATTCGGTGAAAAGCGCGTCATCGACACACCGATTACCGAACATGGGTTCACGGGTATCGCCGTCGGCGCGGCCTTCGGCGGCCTGCGTCCGATCGTGGAATTCATGACCTTTAATTTCGCCATGCAAGCCATTGATCAAATTATCAACTCGGCTGCTAAGACCCTCTACATGTCCGGTGGTCAGATGGGGGCACCCATGGTGTTCCGTGGTCCCAATGGCGCTGCGGCGCGCGTCGGCGCCCAGCATTCTCAGGACTACGCCGCCTGGTATGCCAGCATTCCGGGCCTCAAGGTCGTGATGCCCTATTCGGCTGCGGACGCGAAGGGCCTGATGAAGACCGCGATCCGTGATCCTAATCCGGTCATCTTCCTTGAAAACGAAATCCTCTACGGCAAATCCTTCGACGTGCCGAAGCTGGACGATTTCACGATCCCCTTCGGCAAGGCAAAGATCTGGCGCGAAGGGTCCGACGTGACCATTGTCAGCTGGGGCATCGGGATGACCTACGCCCTCAGCGCCGCGGAAAAGCTAGCAGCAGATGGGATCGAGGCCGAGGTTATCGACCTTCGGACCCTGCGGCCCGTCGACTACGACACCGTGTTGGCCTCCGTCATGAAGACCAACCGCTGTGTTCTGGTCGAAGAGGCGTTCCCCGTCGCATCGTTCAGCGATCATATGGCGTCGACCATCATGCAGCGCGCCTTTGACTACCTGGACGCGCCGGTCGTGACCTGCACAGGCAAGGATGTGCCCATGCCCTACGCCGCGAACCTCGAAAAGCTGGCTTTGGTGACCACCGATGAGGTCGTCGAAGCTGTCCGCTCCGTGACCTACAAATAAGGGACATCAGATATGGCAACCGAAATCCTGATGCCCGCCCTGTCCCCCACGATGGAGGAGGGCACGCTTGCCAAGTGGCTCGTGAAGGAAGGCGATACCGTCTCTTCTGGCGACTTGCTGGCGGAAATTGAAACCGACAAGGCCACGATGGAGTTCGAGGCCGTGGACGAAGGCGTCATCGGCAAGATCCTGGTGGCCGAGGGCAGCGAGGGGGTGAAGGTCAACTCCCCCATCGCCGTGCTGCTGGAAGAAGGCGAAGACGCCTCTGCAATGGACAACATGTCCTCGGGCGACGGGGCGGCAGCCCCCGCACCAGCCGAAGCAGCCCCCGCCGAAGTTCCTGCCCCGTCTGCCGCGCCCGCTGCCGCCCCGACGGCCAAAGGCGACCGCGTCTTTGCGACCCCGCTCGCGCGGCGCATAGCCAAGGACAAGGGGCTGGATCTGAGCCAGATCACCGGCTCTGGCCCACGCGGTCGCATCGTCAAGGCAGACGTGGAAAACGCGCAGCCGGGTGCCGCCAAGACCCCTGCCGCCGCAGAGGCCCCCAAGGCAGCACCGCAACCGGTAGCTGCTGCACCCGCAGGCCCCTCGACCGAAGCCGTGTTGAAGATGTACGCGGATCGCGAGTTCGAAGAGGTCAAGCTGGACGGCATGCGCAAGACGATCGCCGCGCGCCTCACAGAAGCCAAGCAGACGATCCCGCACTTCTACCTGCGCCGGGACGTCCACCTGGACGCTCTGCTCAAGTTCCGCAGCCAGCTGAACAAGCAGCTGGAACCGCGCGGCGTAAAGCTGTCGGTCAATGACTTTGTCATCAAGGCATCGGCCTTGGCACTGCAGGCCGTGCCGGACGCCAACGCTGTCTGGGCTGGGGACAGGGTTCTGAAGCTGAAGCCTTCGGACGTCGCAGTCGCCGTGGCCATCGAAGGTGGTCTCTTCACTCCCGTTCTTAAGGACGCGGAAATGAAGTCACTGTCTGCACTGTCCGCTGAGATGAAGGATCTGGCGAAACGGGCCCGTGATCGCAAACTCGCCCCCCACGAATACCAAGGCGGCAGTTTTGCGATTTCCAACCTTGGCATGTTCGGGATCGATAACTTCGACGCCGTCATCAATCCGCCCCACGGCTCCATCCTCGCTGTCGGCGCGGGTGTGAAAAAGCCCGTGATCGGTGCGGACGGAGAGATTACCGCCGCGACCGTCATGTCGGTCACACTCAGTGTTGACCACAGGGTGATCGATGGCGCGCTTGGTGCCGAGTGGTTGAAGGCGTTCGCCGACAACCTCGAGAATCCCATGACGATGCTCGCCTAAACCCTACAGATACGAAAAAGGGGCGGCCGAATGGCCGCCCCTTTTTTTGCTCCTGAGTACCAGCCTAGGTTTCCGTTCCGCGCACGCCTATAAGCTGATCCATCATGATTGACGGTTGCGCACATCCCGCTTCTCCGACGATGCGCGCTGGAACACCCGCGACAGTCTTCATTGCCGGCACGGGTTCAAGCACGACGGAACCGGCGGCAATCCGGCTACAATGCCCGACACGGATATTTCCCAACACCTTCGCACCAGCGCCGATCAGCACACCGTCCTCGATTTTCGGATGCCGGTCGTCATCTTCCTTGCCGGTCCCGCCCAAAGTGACCGAATGCAGCATCGATACATTGTTACCGACCACGGCAGTCTCGCCGATGACGATACTATGGGCGTGGTCGATCATGATCCCCCGCCCGATCCGAGCGCCAGGGTGGATGTCCACACCAAAGGTCTCACTCACCCGCATCTGAACAAAATACGCGAGATCCTTGCGGCCGGTTCGCCACAACCAATTGCCAATTCGATAGGCCTGAATTGCCTGGAACCCCTTGAAGAAAAGGATTGGCTGCAAAAACCTGTGGCAAGCCGGATCCCTTTCGAAAACTGCCACGATGTCAGCCCGCGCCGCCTGCCCCAGTGTCGGATCAGCGGCATATGCCGCGTCCGAAATCTCACGCAGAAGCTGATCACTCATTTCGCCAGAAGCAAGTTTCTGCGCGAAACGATACGCCAACGCCTTTTCCAGGCTGTCATGGTGCAGGATCGAAGCGTGGACCAACCCTCCCAGCAACGGCTCGGCGCGGATTGCGTCGCGGGCCTCTTCAAGAGTCTGGTCCCAGACCTTGTCAACGGAACGCACGGTGATCTGGGTTTGGGTCATGACGATCTTCCCTTGTCAGACCTCCTACCTAAGCCCGCAATCAACAGCTTGCAAACCTGCGCATCCGCTGTGGTCACGCAAGCGTGAGGTCAGCCCAATGACCGGGACCGAAGACGTCGGACATTTGAGCTACCCGCAACCGCCCCCCACCGCCAGCAACCAGCGCCAACTCCAAGGCCGATACGACAACCTGCGGGGTATCCACGTCCCGGCTCAGCACGAGCTCTCCGCCCCCATCGCGCAGTTCGACGCGATACCGCTCGGACGCTTCCGCCAAAGGCACATCAGAAATGTCCCAAGCCTCCCCGACGGCCCTGCTCCGACGAACCCAACTGACCCCAAGATCAGCGCCTTGCGGCATCGCACGCAGGTGCACTGGTGCATAGGGTCGCAACCCCTCACCCCGGATTGTCCGGGTCTGCTGGCGGTAGGTTTCATGATCCAGAGGAAGCCGGGCTGCCCCATATCGATAGTACCGGGGCAAGCCCAAGGCATCCGGAGGCAAGTCCAGCTGCTCCGGCCCTCCATCCAACAAGGCAACAACGCTGCCCGCAGGCCACGAAGCTGGCATATTCGCCTCGGTGCCGCGCTGTCCACGCAGGCGCATCGACAAGCCCCAAACACCGGGTTCAATGACGCGCGCGTCCCGAAATTGCAGGATTTCCCAACCGCTTGCGGCACCGGTTCCAACCGCCATCGCATTTGCACCCGCCAGCAGGCTCGCTTCCGACACACTGGCAAGCGTCCCGCCCGCGACACGGACCACGACTTCCTCTCCCCGGTCCCAAAGCCCCGGTCGTGCTGCCAGTAACTCCGTTTCCGTCCGTCCCAAAATCGAAGGAACATCTACAAGCGTATTCAAACGGTAATCGGCGTCCGCCACCGATGAATAGATCGCGACGCTCCCAGGCCAGGGGCGGGCGGATACAGCAACATGCGGGGCCTGCGGATCTTCCTTGCCGGTCAGAAGCGGCAGATCCATGATCACCGCCTCAACCGGAAGCGAAGCGCGCGGACGCAGTTGGCCAGACCCATCTTCGACCGCATCACTGGGTTCCAACGTCGCTTTCTCGGTCCGAACGGCCTGAATTCGACGCTGTCCCGCATCCTCGATACGGTCGACGCGATACGTTTCGCCATCGCCATCCAGTGTGATGAGGTCACCCGCCCGCACCTCCCGCGCGGAGGGCGGCAAAGCCGTCTGCAATCCGTCACGTGCGATCCGGGCTTCTGCAAGAAACCGCTCCGCCAAGGCATGTCCTTCACCCGTCGTCAGAGACAAGGGTAGTTCGCTTTCTGCGATCGGCAAAGCCGCACCGCCAGGCAGCACCGCGTCCCCTACCTTGGTGGTAAAACTGCCAACTGCATCGATGTGCTGGACCCGTACGCGCCCCGACACATCTGCCTCTGCCGCCCGCTCGATATGAACAGTGGCGTCTCCCTCAGGGACAAGATGCGCTCGCTCCAACGACCAGACGACTGCATCCGAACGCATGAAAAACGCCACTACTCCGTCCCGCTCTGCCACATCAACGCCATGGGCAAGCAAGAGCGGTTGCAGATCCGCGCGCGCAGATTGGACATTCTGAACCGGATAGCCACGCAGGGCCCCATGGACCCCGGACACGTCGATGGCTTGAAGGCCCGAGGACCGGCAAATCTCTTCGATTACATTGGCCAGGGGCACGTTGCCGGATCGACCGTTGATCCAATGGCCTCGTCCGTAGTTATCCCCATCGCTCCAGAAAGACAAAAGATCCGGGAACGCCGGCCATGGCCGCGCATCCCATGCCCAGGCCAGTGATCGATCCATATCCACCATTGCCTGATCATAGACATCCGAAACGGGGTTCTGATCCGGGTCGCTCCAATGGCTCAGCATTGCCCGCAAATACTGCATCTGGATCATATCGTCCCGCCTACCGTTGGAATGGCGCGGCAGTTGGGACTCCGATGATTTCGGATCCAGGAACTTGTTGGGTTGGTTGGTTCCCTTATCGATCGCCGCACACCCGAACTCGGTAAACCGAATAGGTTTGGAACGCGGCACCCAGGCTGTCGGCGTATTCAGGCGAACCCCATCGATCCGGTCGTGATGAGGCTCCTGCCACCAGGACCGAATGTCCTTGTAGCGAAAGACCCAAGGCTCTCCGTGCGCGCCATCCTCAATCGGGACCCGTCGCTGCGCAGCCCGCGCTTCCTCCGTCGGATAGTACCAATCGAACCCCTCACCACCCTCGATATTGGCGCGCAGATAATCGAGGTTTCCGATATTGCGGTACGCGCTGTCGGCGTGATCCTCTCCGTCGCGCCAGTCTGACAAAGGCATGTAGTTGTCGATCCCGATGAAATCGATCTCCGGCGCGGACCAGAGCGGATCGAGATTGAAATGGACGTTGCCGCTGTCAGCAGGATGATAGCCATAATACTCCGACCAATCCGCAGCATAGCTTATTTTCGCATACGGCAGCAGCTGTCGGACTTCCGCGGCGAGCGAAACCATCTGCGCAACCGCCGGAAAACTGTCTCCTGCCCCACGAATTCGTGTCAGCCCACGCATCTCCGACCCGATACAAAAGGCTTCAACGCCACCCGCTGCCGCGCAGAGCGCGGCATAATGCAGAATAAACCGTCGGTACGACCATTCCTGCGGACCACTGTAGGTGACCACCCCGTCTCCCACGTGAAAATGCTCCGAAGCGGCCGTCCCAAAGAAAGCTTCAACCTCACCTGCCGCTGCCGCGGTCCGATCGGCGCTGCCTGACTGGTCTGGTGCCAGTTCCGTGGTAATCCGACCTCGCCAGGGCAGAACCGCCTGCTCTGCCGCACCATAGGGGTCGGGCAGGCCATTCCCCTCCAACTGATCCATCAGGATGAACGGATAAAAGGTCACCTCAATGCCCCGCGACGTCAGATCGCGCACCGCTTCAACGACCGACGCATCGCCAGGCGTGCCACCGTAGACCGGTCGCTCCTCGACAATCGGCACAATGCCCGCGACATCCCTGCCGGCACCGGCAACCGTCCAGGCGATCGGAGTCCCCTCTGCGTCCAGATGCTCTGCCCTCGGGCGGACAGTGCAATGGCTGCATCGCAGATCATCCCCGAACCAGGACACGACGAGCGATGCGGCCCCGACGTTCGGAAGTTCCTCTTCAAGGTCACGCATGGACACACGGAAATCACTGATATCCTGCAAGGTACTGACGTTGGCCGATTGACTGTCGCCAACCCCACCGCCGTAATGAACCGCTGTGGTCGCCAGCGAGTATTCACCTGTTCCGGGTACCAGCGCGACACCGCGTAACAGCTCTGCCGGGGACCCAACGCCTTCGGCATTCATCCGACTGCGTACAACCTCGAACGACATTTGAGGGACCCGATTGCCAAACTGGGTCAGGTCCATGTCCTCGATGACGACATAAGCTGTTCCACGAAACGCCGGTGCCGCTTCCTCTCCTTCGATGGCCGAAATCAGCGCATCCGGCAGCTGATCCTCGGAACCATCGTAGACGCGCAAGGTCAGGCTATCCCGCGAAATCTCGCTTCCGTCTGCCCAGATCCGCCCGATCCGCGTGATCGGCCCTTCTGACAGCGCGACTGCCACCGAAATCGAATAGCTGAACTGCGTGACCTGCGGCGATTTCGGCGCGCCCTTGCCACCTCCCGACACGTTTCGTTCCTCCCGGAACCGGCTGGCCCAGATGACCTGACCTCCGACCCGCACGCGCCCATAGACGCGCGGTATAGCTGCCCCTTCCGCCGCTCCGGTCAGGCGGAACCGATCGATCCGTCCGTGTTCAACAGCATCCGCTCCGGCTCCCATGATCCGCTGGTCGATCACCCGCCCCAGCGTCGCGCCTGCCGCCCGCCCGATCACAGCCGCGCTCAGGCCCAAGACAGACCCGCCCAGACTGCCGCCGATAGTCGCGCCAACCGCGCCCAGTACGAGTGTGGCCATAGATCAGTCCTCCGGTTCCGCCGTGGCGGGAAAGTCGAAGCGCGCCGCGATCCGGCGCGCCCAAGGCTTCGACAGGGCACTTTCGACGACCCCGTGGCCTGAGTAGGCATGAATGAATGCAGGGGTTTCCCCGCTGCGGCTCAAGATGCCCAGATGCTTGGCCACCGACCCGTCCCGCATTCGAAACAGCAGACACTCTCCGTCCGACAACGCACGGTTCGGGGGAACCGGAGTCAGATGCCGAAGGGCAGCTTCCCACAGGCGTTCCTCGTGCTGAGGCTCAGACCAGTCGGCGGTGTACGCAGGCACGACCTCCGGCTCTCCGCCATAGACAGCGCGCCAAACACCACGCACCAGACCAAGGCAGTCTGTCCCGACCGCCTTCGATGACCCTTGATGCAGATAGGCCGTCCCGATCCAGGACCGTGCTGCCGCCACCACGCGGCTCATCGCTTGCCACCATCGTTCACGGCACGGCTGTTTGGATATGCCATCATCCAATCGTCACCCGGAATATGCGGGAAACCGCGAAAATTCAGAAGGTTGTCGAACTTGAACCGACAGGTCGCCATCCGTTTGTCGCATCCAGCCTGCAGCCGGACCCGGTCGCCAGCGGCAATCGGTGCACGCAGCCCAGCCCAAAGCTCGATGCGCCGGGACGTGGTACCGATACGGTCGGTCTTGACCTGTTCGCTCAATCCGGACGCGGCTCCGTCGAGCACGTCGAGACGACCTCGTTCAAACCAACGCGCCTCATAAAGATCCGGGATCGGCAGGAACAGAACACGCGCGTCCTCGACCTCGACCACCTCAACTTCCAACGTAAAGATATCGTCCGACAGATCCTTTCGACACCGCCCATCCCCCAACACCGCATCGCACCGCGATTGAAAGACACGTCCCTGCGTCTTGTTCAGCGCCTCTGCCAAGCCCCGCAGCTCCGCCGAAAACCGCCCATCCCCCCAGCTGATCTCTCCGAGGGATCCTCGAAACAGGATCTCGAAGCTCCCCGGATCCTGCCAGTTCACCAGATAGGCCGTCACCTCCGCCGCATCCCAGCGCCCTGCCTTCAGGTCGGCCTCCGAAATGACATCGTGCTGCAAGGCCCCGCTCGCCTCGACGTTATCGACCGCCATTCCGGTCGACGCCTGTAGCGCGCCTGCCGCCATACCCGAAGACGCAAGACAGGCCACGCCATCGACGATCATGTCGCGATCGTGATCGGTAAATCCATGCACGATCCCGTCCTTGCGCCGCAGCACCCAGGCGCGACACACGGTCGAGGTGCCAATGGCGAGATGATCCGCCAGCGCGCTCACGACCGCAGCTCCACAACCGGCACGTCCGGCACATCGCCCGCATGAAAACTGGCGACAGAGGTTTGAATACCATCACTGTCGAACCGCACCGGCACGTCGAACTCGAACCCTGCCGTCACATCGACGCCCTCATCTGGCGGCGAAAAGAACGTCACCACGCCGCTGGCCACATCGACGTCATAGTGGATCGTGTCCTGCAACTCGTCATTCTGAACACCGACCCGCACCGTGCCAAACACAGGTTTCGTGATTGGGCGGCGATAGCTCTGCTCGCCGGAAACATAGGCTTTCGACAGCGAGAACGCCGTCTGAACGCCGTCACCCACCCCGATGATCTGGTCCGTAAAGGCCACCTTCTTGGACGGGGCACAGGATTTGTGATCCGACCAATCCTTCCACCTGAACCCGAAAAGCCGCCCACGTCGTGCCTCGAAAAAGGCGATGAGGTCAGCAATATCGTCCAACGACCGCATCCCTACGCCAGCGTCATAGCGTCTGCGCGAATGCGCCCAGGGCGTGTTCCGCTCTTCGTGGCCATTGGCCATGGCGACGATCTCGGTCAGGCGTTCCGGCCCGCCGACAGATCCCAGCGACAGGCGTGGCGGGAACTGAATTTCGTGAAAGGACATGGTCCGCTCCTCACCGGTTGCGTGCGCCGCGCGACAACGCGCGCGACATTTCCGCAGCGATCTGGCTGCGCGACCTGCGGAAACCTGCGGCGTCCGGGGTCTGAATGTTCATGGTCACGTGAATGTTGCCGCCCTGGCCCTGCATCTCGACGCCCAACCGACCGTTTGGACCACGCGTCAGCGGCATGATTGCCTCCGGCCCGGCTTCACCCATCAGCCCGGTGCCACCGCGCATCGGAAATGTCGTAGGCGACGAAACGATCCCACCCTTGGCAAACGGCATCACGCGCCCCTGGGCAAAGGCTCCACCATCGGCGAATGGCAACACCGCATTGATGCCATGGGCCAAGGCACTGCCCAGCGCTGTCTGAACCGGCTTCATGGCTGTGTTGTAGGTCGCGTTGATCATCGTCTTGGCCAGGCCACCCAAGGCATCCGACAGCTTCAACCCGTCGAACACGACCCCATCAAAGGCCTTGCGCAGCCCGCCGGCAAAGGACCGGGACAGCCCCTTCACCTCCTTCTGGGTGAACAGCATCTGTCCCTCCAGCGACCCCAGCTCCGCCGAAAAGCGAGAGGCGACCTGCGCCCCTCCGCCCATCTTGGCGATAACCTCGTCATAGGCGTCCCCCGCCTCGTCGATGTCTCTGTCATCCATTGTGTGTCTCCGTCCTGTCAGGGAACCGGGCCGCCAGCGCCTCCAGCCCGGCCCGATCCATGGGCAAACGCCCTTCGCTGTGTCCCAGCAGGAAAGCCAACTCCGCCGGTGTCAGGGCCCAGAATGCAGCAGGCGACAGGCCCAGACCGCGCATCCCGGCTGCCATCAACGTCGGCCAGTCGAACTTCTCCGCACTCATGCCAGGGGCCCCGGCAAGGCAAAGGCGCGCCCCAGCAAAAGGGCTGCCACCCGCGTGACCTCCAATGGGCCGCCCTCGATCTCAGCGGACAGCAAGGTTTCGACGTCACCCCGCCAGCCCCCCCCGCGCAGCCCCGCCAGCAACAGGACGATCACATCCCGTGCAGAAAACGCCTTCGTCTCGAACCGTTCGACCAGAGCGACCAGGCTATCGGCCTCCAGCCCGGCCTCAAGCTCCGCCAAGGCACCCAGCGTCAGCTTCAGAACGTGGCGCTCCCCATCCAGGGTCAGCACCACCTCCCCTGCATAGGGATTACCCTCGCTCATCAAAGCGGCGTGAAGGTCAGCTCACCCGCCGAGGCGAGCGAGATTTCATAGGTCGCTTCCCCGTCGTGGCTGCCTCCGTATTCCAACGAGGTGATCTGAAACGCGCCCTCGACGATACCGAAGTCAGGGATGATGACCTGAAACTCCGGCACTTCGCCGTCAAAGAACAACTGCCTTGCCCGTGTGTCCGTGTCAGCGTCGCGAAACACGCCCGAGCCGGAGACAGAGGCGGACTTCACCCCGCCGCCGCCCAGCAACTCCCGCCAACCGCCACTGCTATCCAGCGAGGTCACGTCGATCGACCCCGCGTTGAAGGTCAACCGCGTCGCACGCAGACCCGCCAGCGTGGTAAACACACCAGTCCCATCGATATCGACCTTCAGCAGAAGGTCCTTGCCGCTTTGCACAGTCATCTCGTCACTCCTCAGGAATTGTCGTCGTCAAGTCTGGCGCGGAACGTCATGTCGATGCGCCGGGTGCCCTCGGCACGGTCCCGTCGTGCCCGCGCCCGCAGGAACCGGAGATAGACCACACGCCCCCGCGTCAGCGTCAGCGCGCCCGACAGCAACGTGTCGGACACCAGCGCCGCCGCCTCCTTGGCCGCCAGGTAGCCGTCACCTGTGGTCACCACGCTGATCGTCATCTCGTGCAAGGCGCCCGCGCCACTCTTGTCAGAGGCATCGCGCACCCGCTCAGGCCCCAGCGCCACGAACAGGTCCGGCGCGCTCTGAGGGACAGCGTCATAGATTGCCCCACCCAGCAGCGTATCCATGGCCGGATCGCCAGACAGGCGGCTGTAGATCGCCATTTGCAGGCTGTCACCCATCGCATAGGTCATGCGCCCGCCTCCTCTGCCGGCAATTCGCTGGCCAGGATGGCAAGATAGTGACCCTGCACGTCGCTCTCATGGACTGCTTCGACCAGGTAGATCCGGCTGCCTTCTTGCAGGTGGTCGCCGGGCCTCGGGCGCGCTGGATGATCCGGGGGTACCGCCCTCGTCAGGATCCGCACCTTCAGGCGCGGCCGTTCCCCGAACTCGGTCTGCTTCAGGTCGCCCGACCGCATCCTGACTTCACACCAGATTGCGCCCTGCACGACCCAGCTTTCCAGAAAGCCACCTGCCCCGTCCGCGGTCCGCACAGCCGCAAGATGGGTCAGGCGCCGCGTCAGCATCCGGCTCATTGCGCCCGCCCTCCCAGGCGGACCGACTTCCAGGGCGCGATCAGCGCCTCGACCGCTTGCGTCAGGATCGGCCCGCTCCCTTCGTCCAAGGCTTCCGCCGTCGAAAGAACCGCTTGGGCCAAGGCACCCGGCACCGCGTCCCAGTCTGCCCATCCGGCCAGAACCGTGACCCGCAGCGGTCCGCCGGGAATGCGAGACCCAGGCAGGATCAGATCCGCCCCCTGTCCCGTCACCTCCAGCCGTGCACCATCCAACATGACGGGCGCGTCTGGCCGCAGCTCCTGAACGGATACGATGGCCGAGACAGGCGCGACCGGCAGCGTGACGCGGGTCGCGTTCACCACACCCGCCAGCACGACATCCCGCGCCAGCAAGATCCGGCCCAGCCGCCGTTCCAGAAAGGTGATCGCCGCGCGCAACCGCAGCTGCAGCCGGGCATCCTGGCCGGGCACGGCGGCATATCCTTCGGGCAGCCGCATCTGCGCGGCCAACTCCGCGACCGGCAAGACGCCGTCGGCCAAGGCCTCGGTTTCATGAACCATCAGAACCATGGGGTCCTCCGCTGGATTGAAGATGTCGTTTGACGGGACCGGCACGCCGCACGTGCGGACCAAGGCCGGAAGCACACCGGCCCCGCCCCCCGCACCACTCGGCACGGGGAGGCATGGGGGGGCCGCCCGATCAGGGCCGCCCCCGGACGTCAGATCAGACGACCGTGCATTTCAGCAGTTTGATCGCCGCAAAGTCGGTCACATCCCCGCCCACGCGTTTGGTGGCGTAGAACAGGACATGGGGCTTGGCGCTGAACGGGTCGCGCAGAACCCGCAGGTCGGGCCGCTCCGCGATGGTGTAACCCGCGCTGAAATCACCAAAGGCGATGGCCGTGGCGTCGGTGCCGATATCCGGCATGTCCTCGGCGATCAGCACCGGATACCCCATCAGCTGCGCCGGCTGACCGGCGGCCAGGCTGTCCGACCACAGGAACCGTCCATCGGCATCCTTCATCTTCCGCACCGCACCTGCGGTCTTGGAGTTCATTACAAAGGCCGCATTCGCGCGATATTTCGCGCCCAGCGCATAGACCAGATCGACGATGGCATCGGACGGCGAGGAGACGTCGAAATCATCCGCCGCGCCCGTCGCCACATATCCCAGGGACCCCCAGGCCCAGGACGCCTCGTCCACGTCCGGATAGGTCAGGAACCCCTTGGGCTTGTCGATCCCGTCACCCACCACAAAGGCCGAGGCCTCGGCGGTGGCGAACTTGTCGGCAATCCGACCGGCCAACCAGCTTTCGATGTCAAAGGCCGCGTCATCCAGCAGACGCTGCGACGCCTTCGGCATGGCCGACAGCTCGTGCAACGTGATCGAGATGCGGTCGAACTGCGGGCTGTCCGTCTCTGCGAACGACCCGCTTTCGGTGGCCCAACCGGCCCCGATCTCTGCATGGTCGACCAGCACGTCGTAGGATGTCGCCTCCACGTTCACGACGTTGGAAATCGCCCGCAGAGAGGCAGAGCCGCGCAGAACGGACTGCACCGTCTCGGCGGTCTGCGGGTCGACCAGATAGCCACCCTCGGCGGCCACGGCGGTGTTCATCGCCTTGCCTTCCAGGGTCAGCGCGCGCAGCCCGTCGTCGTCGCCCGACCGCAGATAGGCATCCATGGCCTTCTGATGGGGGGCGGCACCGGTTTCGGCGGTTTCAAGCTGGGGACGTTGGGTCTTGTAGGTCATTTTCAGACGCTCTTCCTGTTGCTGCATGTCTCGGGTGATCTGATTGCGGAAGCCTTTGAAATCGCTGACCAGTCCGGCCAACGCTTCAGTCACTTCCCCGACGCCGTCATGGCTCATCGGGTTCTCCTTTCAGGGATGTTCGGCGGCGTCAGTCGCGCGCCAGTTCCAGACGCGCGGCGTGGATCGCCCGCGCAACGTCACGCATGGGGTCCGCCTTGGCCCCCACCCGTGCACTGGGCAGCATTGGAAAGGTCACAAGCGACACTTCCCAAAGCTCCAGCTCCTGCAGAAGCCTGCGCCCCTGCGGATCCTTGATGGCCGTCTTGACCGTGTAGCCGATGCTCAGCCCATCCAATGCGCCCGCTTCGATCAGCGCGGCGGCCTCGCGGGCCTTTTCGACACCGGGCAGCAACCGCCCCTCGACGTACAGCCCGCGCTTGTCCTCTCGCACGACGTCCCAAACGCCGATGACCTGCGCCGGATCGTGTTGCCACAGCATCTTGATGCCCCGCCCCTCGGCGCTGGCCCGCGCCAGGCTGTCGCAATAGGCACCCGGTGCGACCACATCGCGGCCCGTGTCTTCCTGTCCGAACCAGGACGCATAGCCGCTGATGCGCGCGCCCTCCCCCAACCGCACAGAGGTCTCTCCCCGTGCGAATTTATGTTCCAGGATCATAGCGTCCTCCTACAATGAAATCAGATAGTTGACGCCCTGTGCCAGCACCGCCCCGGCAACACCCATCACCGCCAGCCAAAGCCTGCGCTCCAGCCGTTCCAGCGCGGTTTCGATCTGCTCCAACCGAAACGTCAGCGCGTCCCAACGTTCCTGAAGCACGCGCTCATTGGCCTCGATCCGGGCATTGGCCGCATCGAAGGGATCATAGAGAAACCGGGATCCGCCGGTTTTGATCGCGCTCATCAGACATCCAGCGGCGGCAGACCCAGCATCCGCCGCTTTTCCTCGGCGGTCAGGAAATCCGCGCCCGCGATCCGCGACCACTCCGCGTCCCGATCCGCCTGCAATGCGCCGATCCGGTCGCGATCCGCCTCGATCCGCAGCGTCTCACCGGCCTGCTGCGCCAACCAGTACGACAACGCTTCGGTTACGCGCCCGACCAGCGGCAGAACCGTCAGGCGATAGAATGCCCGGTTCGCTTCGACGTAATTGGCATAGGTCGCGTCGCCGGGGATCCCCAGCATCATCGGAGGCACCCCGAAAGCAGTCGCGATCTCGCGGGCGGCGGCCTCCTTGGTTTTCTGGAACTCCATGTCCGACGGGCTGAACCCCATCGGTTTCCAATCCAGCCCACCATCCAACAACATGGGCCGACCGGCGTTCCGCGCGCCTTGATGCAGGGCCTCCATTTCGGTGGCCAGGCGTTCATACTGGTCCGGGGACAGGTCCTCGCCGCTGTTCACGATCGCGCCCGACGGGCGCGCCGCGTTGTCCAACAACCCCTTGGACCACCGCGACGCCGCATTGTGCACGTCCATCGCGGTCGCCGCCGCCTGCATGGGCGACAACCCATAGTGGTCGTCCTGCGGATGGAATGATCGCACATGCAGCACCGGCGATACCTCGCCCACCTTGAACCGATGCTTCCGCCCACCCACGGCATAGTCATAGGCCACCGGCCAGCCATCCGTGCCGGGGACCACCGACATCCGATCTGACCGCAACACATGCAACTCGACCGGCAATCCGCCGCCACCGACCGCCTCGACATACCCGTTGCCCGACAACAGCAGCTGCCCGAACAGCGCTTCGAACCATTCCGCCTGCCCCTGCGCGCCATTGGGCCGCCGCAGCAACTCCAGCACCGGATGCACATCGAACCGGGCCTGCCCGTCGCCCGCCACCAAAGGCACCGCCGCCGCCGCCTCCGCGATCAGCTTCACGGCGCGGAACCCGACCGGGTTGCCCGTAAACCCCAACCGCGTCAGCGTGCCGGTGTCCCGCGCCGACCAGACACTGCGCCCCGCCGCGCCCCAGGCCACCACCCGACCGGTGGCCGATGCCTTGGCCTCCGCCGGGCCATCGTCTTTCCTACCAAATCCGAACATTGCCCGTCCTTTCGGTCTTGCCCATGAAAAAGGGCGCTCCGCGGCGCCCCTCAAATCCGTTCACAACAACCGCATCCGCGGCCCCGACCTCTGCCGGACCGGGTCCAGCATCGCTTCCCATAGGGCCCAGACCAGCGCGTCCACCCGGTCGGGCGATCCCCGCCCCTGAAACCCGGTCGCACCCATCCGGCACATCTGATCCTCCAGCCGCGCCAATCCGCGCGCATGGCGCACCCGGCCCTGTTCGTACAACGCCGCCACCGGCTCCGCCCGGACGCCCTTGGCCTGCCGCGCGGTCACCTTTCGGTAGCTGACCATAGGGGCCACCTGCCGCAGCACCGCTTCGATCATCTCGCCACCCTGATTGCCTTCGGCCACCACCCGGTGCGCGCCCCATCGGTCGTAGGCCCCGGCCACCGCCGCGGCCCATTTACTGGGCGAGGCCGCCGACACGCTGGCATCTTCCAACACCCAGGCGCGCCAATCCTTCGGTGCACCCTGCGTGACGACGCCGACGACAACGATCCCCGTTTCGTCGGACGCGCCGCCCGAACTGACTGCCGGATCGACTCCGACAACCACTCGGTCAAACACCGGCAGATCATCGACCCGCAGCGCGTCCAACATCGCCGTGGTCCAAAAGGCCCCTTCCATGTCCTCCAGCAGAACACCGTCCAGCTCTTGCCGGCCCAACCGCGTGCCCGCGTATTTCGCCCGAACCTCCTCCAGAAAGCTGTCGGCCAGATGCGCCCGGTTCGCCTCGGTGGGCGCGTGGGTCGATACCGTCGACGGCCGCGCCAGCACGTCCTTGAGAACCTCGACGTTGCGCGGTGTCGTAGTGACAACCACGCGCGGGTCGTCCCCCAGCCGCAGGCAGAACTGCAAGTTGTCCCATGTCTCCGCCCCGCGCTTCCACTTGGCCAGCTCATCGACCCAGGCCGCATCGAACTGCGGCCCCCGCAAGGCTTCGGGGTCGTGGGCGGAATAGGCCTGCGCCTCTGCTCCGTTGGGCCAGACCAACTTGCGCTGTGTCGCTTTCCAGACCGGTCGCCGGTCAGGCGGCGAACAGGCCAGAATTCCACTCTGCCCCTCGATCATCACGTCGCGGACCTGCTCATAGGTTTCCCCCACCAGCGCCACGCGACGGCAAAGTCCGGGTTGCAAGGCCCGCGGTCCCTCGACCTGCGCCCGCACCCATTCGGCTCCGGCGCGGGTTTTCCCCGCGCCGCGCCCGCCCAGGATCACCCAGGTCCGCCATTTCCCAACCGGCGGCACCTGGTGCTCCAAGGCCCAAAAGTCGAACAGCCAGGGCAAGGACGCCAAGGCATTGTTGCTCAACCCATCAAGGAAGGCCGCCCGCTCATCCGGCGGCAGCAAGGCTATCGAGGCGGCTCCAGATTTCAGCCCGCGCGTCCTCAAGGTCGAGCCCATCGCCCCCACGTTCGATCCGTCTGGCATCCGCCACCTTCCCTTCCATTTCGACCGCCAGCGTGACGGCCTTCGCAAGATCCCGTTGCAGCTTCGTCAGGTCTTCGGGCTTCACCCCCTCGACCGGCATCTCCCGCAGCATCTCGGCCTTGCGATCCAGCACATCGCGAAGCGTCTCCATGCTCCGCAGCGCGGCCTGAGCGCGCGCTTCGATTCCGTCGGGGGTGACAACCCCGTCGGTCTCCATTTTCAGGTCTTCCATCAGACAAGCTCCCGTGCAGGTTTCCCCGGTCCGCACGATCCAGAAATGCAAAAGACGGGCCGGGGTTACCCCGATCCGCCTCGCCCACTTCTTCCAGCTTGACCTAAACGTCTCCAAGAGCGTTCGGTGGGTCAACAGGGAAAATGCGGACGCCACACGAAAATGTTCAAAGGACTGATATTAGATCATATTTCAAGAACAGCGCACGCCTGCTCCTCGCAGCTTCCTCAAGGTCAAATAAATCCTTGACTCGACTCGTGTTCGGGATCAATGCGCGTAAATCACCCCCGTGTTCGAGCAGCAGATCCTCTCCGGCTCGCCCCACCTGCCAGGTTCAAATCATGAAACGCAAACTGACTGCTATCGCTGCGGCCTCTGTCGTCGTGGCCTCTGCCCTGTCCGCCGCCGCCGCGCCGGTCATCATCCGCACCGGGAACACCACGCGCGTCGTCACGGTCACACCGCAGGTCTCTGGCCCGCCGGTGATGATCCGCGACGGCAAGACGCTCGGCTCTCAGGTCGCGCTGGACATGGACTTGACCCCGATCGAAGGCACGCGCCACGCCTTCACCAATCGCGCCGGTCAGATCGTGATCATGGTGCCCAACGGCGGTCGCCTCGCCTACGTGCCCAAGTGATCGCCCCTGCCACGTAGGGCGAGGGACACCCCGCCCTATGGCGACCGTCAGTTGCCGGACGTAGCGCCCCGCGCCGCTTCGATCGCCCGCCAGGCAGCCACGTTCTGATTGTGCTCCGCCAAGGTCACCGCAAAGGCATGGCCCCCGGTTCCATCCGCCACAAAGAAGATGAAGTCGCTGTCTTCCGGGTCCATCGCAGCACGGATCGCGGCCGCGGACGGGTTGGCAATCGGCCCCGGCGGCAGCCCGTTGATCCGATAGGTGTTATACGGCGTTTCCCGGTCCAGCTCACTGCGCCGCAACCCACGGCCCAGGCCGCCTTGGCCCCGCGTGATGCCATAGATCACCGTGGGGTCCGTTTGCAGCCGCATGCCCTGGTTCAGCCGGTTGATGAAGACGGCGGACACCAGCCGCCGTTCTTCGGCCACACCGGTTTCCTTCTCGATGATCGACGCCAGCGTCAGCGCCTCTTCTGGGGTCTCGATCGGCAGGCCCGGCACGCGATTGGCCCAGGCCTCTGCCAGGATCCGTTCCTGCGCGGTGCGCATGCGCTGCACCAGATCGCCGACATCGGACCCTCGCGCCACATCATAGGTGTCGGGTGCCAAGGCCCCCTCGGGTGGGACCGGCACCTCGCCCGTCAGGAAATCCGCCCCCTCCAACCCCTCGACCACCTCCCAGGAGGTCAGGCCAGGCGCGACGGACACCCGCCAGGTGATCGGCACGCCCCGATCCACAAGCGCCGTGTATTCCTCCGGCACCGCGTCCACTCCGGGCTCGAACGTCGCGACTTCGACCGGGGTGTCCTGTCCCGGGACGCGTTTGCGCACCCGCACCTCGGGGCCCCGCGCACGCAACAGATAGGTCACCGTATAGGGGAAGACCGAAGGCCCGCCGGCGGTGATGATGTCCAGCACTTCGGGCATGGAGGCCCCAGCAGGGATCTCATAGGTGCCGAACTTCAGTTCATTGTCACGCTCGGCGTATTTGACCCCGATGCGAAAAATACTGTCCGAGGTGACAATCCCCTCTTCGGCCAATGCTTCGCTCACGCGGTTCAACGTGGCCCCGCGCGGCACCTCGAAAAAGCGCGCTTCGGTCAGGGGGCCGGGCTCGGTCCACCGGGATTTGCCCAGTTGGACGACACCGATCAAAACCACGATGGCAACAATGCCAAGGGTCAGCGCGTTGGCCGCGATATGTTTCCACATCAGATGCTTATGCCCCGATCTTAATCCGGTTTCGCCATGATCAGCGTCGCATTCGTACCGCCAAACCCGAAAGAGTTCGACAGAACCGCGTTGATCTCGCGCTTCTCGGCGACCTTTGGCGCAAGCGACAGCTTCGGCTCCACCGCCGGGCTATCCAGGTTCAGCGTCGGCGGCGCCACCTGGTCGCGCAGCGCCAGGATGCAGAAAATTGCCTCAACCGACCCGGCGGCCCCCAACAGGTGCCCGATGGCCGACTTGGTCGACGACATGGTGACCTTCGGCGCGTGATCGCCCAGCACCCGCTCCACCGCGCCCAGCTCGATCGTGTCGGCCATGGTCGATGTCCCGTGAGAGTTGATGTAGTCGATATCCCCCGGCTCCATGCCCGCCGACTTCAACGCCGCACGCATCGCCCGCTCGCCACCGTTGCCGTCCTCGGACGGGGCGGTGATGTGATAGGCATCGCCCGACAGGCCATAGCCCTTGATCTCGGCATAGATCTTCGCGCCGCGCGCGCGGGCGTGTTCATATTCTTCCAGAACGACGACGCCGGCACCCTCGCCCATGACGAACCCGTCGCGGTCGTCGCTATAGGGACGCGACGCCTTGGTCGGATCGTCGCCCCACTTGGTCGACAGCGCCTTGCAGGCGTTGAACCCGGCGATCCCGATTTCGGAAATCGGGCTTTCCGCCCCGCCCGCAACCATGACATCCGCGTCGCCCAGCATGATCAACCGTGCCGCGTCGCCAATGGCATGGGCCCCGGTGGAACAGGCGGTGACAACCGCATGGTTTGGTCCCTTGAAGCCGTAGCGGATCGAAACCTGGCCCGAGACCAGGTTGATCAGTGCCGAGGGGATGAAGAACGGCGACACCCGGCGCGGTCCCCGTTCCTTCAACAGGACGGCGGTTTCCGCGATGGTCTGCAAGCCGCCGATGCCGGATCCGATCATGACCCCGGTGCGCAGCTTGCCCTCTTCTCCGGGGGTCCAGCCGGAATCCTCGACCGCCTGCACGGCAGCGGCCATTCCGTACAGGATGAACTCATCGACCTTGCGCTGTTCCTTGGGGGCCATCCAGTCGTCGGGGTTGAACGTCCCGTCCGTTCCGTCACCGCGCGGCACTTCGCAAGCATAGGTGGTCGCCAGGTGCGACGCGTCAAAGCGCGTGATCGGACCGGCACCCGACTGACCGTCGATCAGACGGCGCCAGGTTTCCTCGACCCCGCTGGCCAGGGGGGTCACCATTCCAAGTCCTGTCACGACAACACGGCGCGTCTGCATGCCCGATCACCTTCTCACTTGTTTCGTGCGTTCCTACACAGGGCGGGAAACGGGGGCAACATTGCGCAGGTCAGCGTCCCTCAAAGGACGCGGGCCGTTTGTCGAGAAAGGCGATGACCCCTTCCTTGAAGTCGCGCGTTTGCCCGGCCTGCCCCTGCAGGCGCGCCTCCAACGCCAGTTGCTCATCCAGCGAGTTCTCGAAACTGCCCCGGATCGCCTGTTTGACGGCCCCGTAGGCGACCGACGGCCCGCGCGACAGATGCCGTGCACGTTCGGCCCAAACCTCCGCAAAGCGGTCATCCGCGACCGCTTCCCAGATCATCCCCCAGTCAGAGGCCTGCTGCGCCGTCACCGGCTCTGCAAACAGCGCCGCACCCATGGCCTTGGCGGTGCCGATCTGACGCGGCAACCAATAGGTGCCGCCCGCGTCCGGGATCAGGCCGATACGCGTAAACGCCTGAAGAAAAACGGCGCTTTCGGTCGCGATCACCACATCACAGGCCAGCGCCAGGTTCGCCCCCGCCCCCGCCGCAGGTCCGTTGACGGCGGCGATAGTCGGGATCTTGCAATCGAAAATGGCGCGCAGCATCGGCTCGTATTCGTCGCGCAGCGTGCGTTCCAGGTTAAGCGTGTTCATGTTCGCCTTGTCGCCCAGATCCTGGCCCGAGCAGAAACACTTGCCCTTGCCCGTCAGCACGAGAACCCGCGCCTTTGTCTCGACGTCCTGCACCGCGTGAAGGATTTCGGCGCGCATCTGGGTCGACAGCGCGTTCATCACGTCGGGGCGGTTGAGCGTCACGACGGCGACGTCCTCGCGGATGCTCAGACGGATGGTTTCGTAGTTCATGGCGCGGCTCCTCGCGTGTTCGGCGGCGACCCTATCAGAGCGGTGACCGGGCGAAAGGGAAACGCGCCGTCACCAAGACGTCAGGCGTCCCTGTCGCCCATCAGATCGCGCAACCGCGCCTCTTCCGCGTCGCTCAGGGTTTCGCCCGTTGCGGGCCGCTGCCGCGTGACATGGGCCACAGCCACCCCGCCACCCAGCAGGAGCAGCGCCAGTGGCGCCCCCCAGAGCAGCAGGTTCGACCCCGACGCGGGCGGGTTCAGCAGGACGTATTCGCCATATCGGTCGACAAGATATGCAATCACCTCTGCATCGCTGTCGCCCGCCGTCAGCCGTTCCCGTACCAAAAGGCGCAGATCGCGGGCAAGGTCGGCGTTGCTTTCGTCGATGCTCTCGTTGCGACAGACAAGGCAGCGCAGATCCTTTGACAAGGCGCGGGCGCGGTCCTCCAGAATCGGATCATCCAGCACCTCGTCGGGCAGGACAGCGGCCACCGGCGTGGCCAGCAACAAGGCCAATACGCAGGCCAGAGCACGCCAGCGCCCGTTCATTCCGCCGGCACTCCGCCTGCGACGGGCTTGCGCGCGCCCGCCGCCACCCGATACCTCCGGTCGGTCAAAGACACGATGCCGCCCAGCGCCATGATGATCGCCCCACCCCAGATCCAGTTCGCGAAGGGCTTGATATAGACCCGCACGGCCCAGCCGCCGCCCTGCTGCGGATCACCGATTACCGCATAGACGTCGCGGGTAAATCCGTTGTCGATACCCGCCTCGGTCGTGGGCATCTGCGCCACGGGATAGACCCGCTTTTCCGGCAACAATGTGCCGATATCGCGCCCGCCTTCGTAGACATGCATCCGCGCGACCGTGGCCAGATAGTTCGGCCCCTCGACGCGGGACACATCCTCCAGCACCACTTCGTAGCGACCCAAGGTCATGCTGTCGCCGATGTCGAGCACTTCGATCGCTTCCTGCTGCCAGGCGGTCAGACCCGCGACCCCAAAGATCGTGATCCCAAGCCCCCCATGCGCCAGGGCCTTGCCCCAATCAGCCCCCGGCAGGCGGGTCAGCCGGCCCAAACGGCTCCGCCAATCGCCCCGTCCGGTCCGCGTCAACAGATCGACCGTCGATCCGACCACCAGCCACACACCCAGCGCAGCCCCCAGCGGCCCGCCCAGGCTGGACCCGGTCTGCATCGCCCAGACCAACCCGGCCACCGCCAGCGCCAGCACCAGCGCGGGCAGCATCGTGCGCACGACCCGCCCCGTCCCGCGTTTCCACGGAAGGATGGACCCCAGCGGCACCAGGGCCCCCAGGGCGATGACAAACGGCGTGAAGGCCGCGTTGAAGAACGGCGGGCCGACCGACAGCTTGCGGTCGAACATCAGTTCCGCCACCAGCGGCCAGATGGTGCCGATGAAAACGACGAAACAGCTCACCGCCAGCAAAAGGTTGTTGATCACCAGCGCGCTTTCGCGGCTGACCACGCCAAAGACGCCCTTGGCCTGCATCACAGGGGCGCGCACAGCGTAGAGCAACAGGGCCCCGCCGGTGAAAACGCCCAGGATCATCAAGATGAAGACGCCGCGTTCGGGATCGTTGGCAAAGGCATGCACGCTGGTCAGAACCCCCGACCGCACGATGAACGTTCCGATCAGCGAAAAACCGAAGGCGAGGATGGCAAGCAGGATCGTCCAAGCCTTCAACGCCTCGCGCTTTTCGACCACGATGGCGGAATGCAGCAGCGCGGCCGCGATCAGCCAGGGCATGAAGGACGCGTTCTCGACCGGATCCCAGAACCAGAAGCCGCCCCAGCCCAGCTCGTAGTAGGCCCACCAGGACCCCAGCGCGATGCCAATGGTCAGGAACAACCAGGCCGCCAGCGTCCAGGGCCGCACCCAGCGGCCCCAGGCCGCATCGACGCGCCCCTCAAGCAGGGCCGCGACGGCGAAGCTGAACGCCATGGAGAGACCGACATAACCAAGGTAAAGAAACGGCGGGTGAAAGGCCAGGCCGGGATCCTGCAACAGCGGGTTCAGATCCTCACCGTTGAAGGGGGGATTTACCAGCCTTGTGAAGGGGTTGGATGTGAAAAGGATAAAGGCGTAGAAAGCGACGCCGACGCTGGCCTGAATGCCCAGCACGCGGGCACGCAATGTGTCGGGCAATTGCCCGCCGAACCAGGCGGCCGCGGCCCCGAACAACGCCAGGATCAACACCCAAAGCAGCAACGACCCCTCGTGATTCCCCCAAACCCCCGAGATCTTGTAGAGCATCGGCTTGTCGGTGTGAGAGTTCAGGACCACCAGCTTCAATGAGAAGTCGGAGGTCACAAAGGCATAGGTCAGCGCCGCAAAGGCAAAACCGACCAGCAGGACCTGAACGGTCGCGGCAGGTCCGGCGACGGCCATCCAACCGCTCCACCGATAGTGCGCCCCGATCAGGGGCACCACGGTCTGTGCGATGGCGACGGCAAAGGCGAGGATAAGGGCGAAGTGGCCAAGCTCTATGATCATGCTTCGGGTATAGGCCGGGCAGCGCGCCGGGCCAATGGGTCAGCACGTCACGCCTGCGTCAGGGATGGGCGGGGCCGCGCGGTCAAATCCTTCGAAGGATTTGATCAGGGTTTTCGAAAACCCTGATCCCCGGTCAACGAGTGGCGTGCCAGTCGGCTAGCGCCGGGTTGCCGCCCTCCGCTTCATCCCCTCGCTCGCCCGGGACTGCGTCGGCCCGCCAGGCCGAATGCACCGGGGCGGGCCGCACGGGTGGATCGGGACGGCGCAGGTAATGCAGTTCCCGCGCGCCGAAGTAGAAGCTGACGATCGCGCCCAGCAACCACCAAAGCGGATCAGGCACAAAGGACAGCCCCTCCATCCGCCCGGCAAACCGCACCGGATCGACCATGGCAAAGACGAACAGGCCCAGCGTGCCCAGCGCCAGCAGGGGCCGCGGCACCCGGTTCAGCCCATCGACCACGCGGTCGAACCACCCCCTGCGCGGCAATGCGAATTCGGCACCCAACTGCTCCAACGCGGCGCGGTGGGCCGCCGCCGCCTGAGCCTGGCCCTGGGTCGCATCCGGGATGAAGACGCGCGACAGTCCCTGTGCCGCCCGCCCCAGTTGCGTGACCGCCCCCGTGCCGCCCGCCAATTGATCCATCAGTACCATGCCGCTGTCCTTTCCGCATGTTGCGCCGCCGTCAGGTGGTAGCGGGGGGTGATGAAATCCTCGGCCCGCGTGATCCAACCC
The DNA here is from genome assembly GCF_025141175.1 of Jannaschia sp. M317. NCBI lineage: Bacteria > Pseudomonadati > Pseudomonadota > Alphaproteobacteria > Rhodobacterales > Roseobacteraceae > Jannaschia > Jannaschia sp. M317. The sequence goes on from NZ_CP081155.1 coordinate 2,764,334, forward strand.
CCCTTTCCCCCATCCCGCCGACGCGCGTATTTCCGTGACGCCGCACGCCTGTCGGCCAGAGCGTAGTAGTAATTGCGTCGGGCGATTCCGTAGGCATCGGCAATATGATCGGGCGCGGCGCGCGCAGCCGCCTCGGCAGCAGCCGCCGTTTGCGGGCCGATCACACCATCGACAGCCACGTCTTGCCCCATCTGGATCAGCAAGCGTTGCAGGATCTTCACCGCGTTGCCCCCCGCGTTCACATACATGTCGAAAACGGAAGCGCGGAGCGCCTGTGGCAGCAGACCGATCCGGGGCGCAGTGTAATAGTGATCCAGAAAGATCTGGACCGCCTGCGCCTGCGGCAGCCGCCGAACGTCCTGCGCGTCCGTATCGCCGTCGCCGTCCAGGTCCAGCCCCAGCCGCCGCATCGTATGAATTGTGACGCCGTGGTTGGTGGCCCCACCCGGATCGTCCGGGTCGTTCACAAAGCCGCCCTCGCGCGCGACGATTTCTTCGGCAATGCTCCGAACGCTGTTCATGGTCTGCCCCCCGCGATACTGTGACTGCGGGAAAGTTGGGTCGGAGCGGTTAACGCGGGGTTAGCATTTGATGTGGCCGGGCGGCGGTCTTTCTTAGGGCAAGCGGCGGGCGGTCAGATCGACGGTGACCGTTACCCCGAATCCCACGTTCGATTCGTCGGTATAGTCTGCCCCCATTCCAAAGCTACGCCGATCCAGCGTGACGCGGCCCTCTGCGCGCGCCCGGTCCCCCTCCAGGGTCAGATCGAAGGGCAACCGCAAGGGCATCTCCGCCCCGCGCAGGGAAAACGTGCCTTCGGCCACGTAGCCGTCGCCGTCGGGCATCAGGGTCGCGACAAAGCGTGCCTCGGGGTGGGACGCGGCGGCCAGGAAATCAGGACCGATCGCCTGTCCGCTGACTGAGCCCAACGTCAAAGAGCCGGTCGCCACGGCGACCTCGACCTGCCCGACCGTTCCATCGGCGCGCGGCGTCGGGTCGAAATCGATCGCAGCCTGCCAATCGGCAAACCGACCGGTGACCGGCGTGCCAAGCTGGGTGACCGTGATCTCCAGGGTTCCGTCCTCGACCGTCCAGGTCGCGGGGGCCGCCAAGCGGGGTGTTGGCGCGGTCGATGTCGCTGCTGCGGGCGCAAGCGCCAGCCCGATCCCCAACGCGCCGGCCCAGACCACGAGCGCTGCGCCGGGGGCCAACAGATGCCCGCGACTGGCGGGCAGCGGGCCGGGGTCGGTCCCTTTCCACATCCGGGCGAGCGTCGAGTCCCGGTCGATGACCACATGTTTCACCGCGCCCAGAATATGCAGCAGCAGGGCCGCGACCATGACCCGTTCGAACACCATGTGCAAAGTGGCCAAGGTCGCCGAAAGCTCCGCGTTCTTGGGCAGGAATGGCAGGCCCTGACCAAAGGGCCACCAGATCGGCGCGAACCCCTCGGCAGTGGCGTGGTGCGCCCAGCCCAGCGCCGGGACCAGCACCAGCGATCCATACAAAAGCCAGTGCACCAAGGCGGCCGCAAAGGTCTCGGCACGTCGGTCGGGATGCAGCGGCGCAGGGCGCGGCTGGCTCAACGCCCAGACAATCCGTGCGAGGGCAATGAAGAAGATCACGACACCTACCGTCTTGTGCGCCGAGAACAGCCAGGCCTTTCGCGCCAGGGCCGCATCCGTATCGAAAGGCGCATCGTGGGCGATGACGCCCAAGGCGATCGCGGTCGGGATCAGCAAGGCAATGGACCAGTGAAACGCACGCTCCACCCAGCCGTAGGCGGTGGGCGTGTTGGTTGCGGCCGTGTTGCGAGGGGGCATGGCGATCTCCGATCCGGGGTTCGCATGATGTAGCCAAGGCGATTGTTCGAATGAACCGGCGCCGGCGCACAGACTCCGTGCGGAACAGGCGGCAGGGTGCGGACAGGATGGCGCGCCCTTGAGCCGCCGCCCGACGCCGCGTAAGGGACGGACCAGCAACGAGGGAGGGGACATGACCCGCGCATTCGTCTTTCCGGGCCAGGGTGCCCAGACCATCGGCATGGGCCGCGACCTGGCCGAAACCTATCCGGCGGCCCGCGCCGTGTTCGACGCCGTGGACGCGGCCCTGGGCGAGGATCTGTCCGGGCTGATCTGGTCCGGCGATGCCGAGACATTGACGCTGACCCGCAACGCGCAGCCCGCTTTGATGGCGACCTCCATCGCCGCGATGCGTGCGCTGGAAGCGGAGGGCATCTCGGTCGCCGGACACGCGGCCTATGTCGCCGGGCATTCGCTGGGCGAATATTCGGCGCTGGTCGCCGCCGGTGCGTTGGACCTGGGCGATGCCGCGCGCCTGCTGCGCCTGCGGGGCGAGGCGATGCAATCGGCGGTGCCGGTCGGCGAAGGGGCCATGGCGGCGCTGCTGGGTCTCGGCTTCGAGGATGCGCAGGCCGTCGCGGCAGAGGCGGCGCAGGGCCAGGTCTGCCAGGCGGCCAACGACAACGATCCGACGCAGGTGGTCATTTCGGGGCACAAGGACGCCGTCGAACGCGCCCTGCCCATCGCCAAGGCACGCGGTGCCAAGCGCGCGATGCTGTTGCCCGTGTCCGCCCCGTTCCACTGCGACCTGATGGAACCGGCGGCGCGCGCCATGGCCAACGCGCTGAACGATGTGGACATCGCGAACCCGGTGGTGCCGGTCTTTGCCAATGTCTCGGCCAGCCCGGTGCAGGATGCCACCCGCATCCGGTCGCTTCTGGTCGATCAGGTCACCGGCTCCGTCCGCTGGCGCGAGAGCGTGGCGGCCATGGCCGCGGCGGGGGTCACCGAGGTCTGGGAGATCGGCGCGGGCAAGGCCCTGTCGGGCATGATCCGTCGGATCGACAAATCGCTGGCCACCCGGGCAGTGGGCACGGCGGCGGATGTGGCCGAGGCTGCGAAATCACTTGAAGAAGGCGTCTGAGATGTTTGATCTGACTGGAAAATCAGCGCTCGTCACCGGGGCCTCGGGCGGCATCGGTGCGGCCATCGCCACGGCGCTGCACGGTGCGGGCGCGACCGTCGGCCTGTCGGGCACGCGGGTCGAACCGTTGGAGGCCCTGGCCGCCGAGCTGGGCGACCGCGCCCATGTGCTGCCTTGCAATCTGTCGGATGCCGAGGCCGTCAACGCCCTGCCCAAGCAGGCTGCCGAGGCGATGGGCGCGGTAGACATCCTGGTGAACAACGCGGGCATCACCCGTGATAACCTGTTCATGCGCATGTCCGAGGACGAATGGCAGTCGGTTCTGGACGTCAACCTGACCTCCGCGTTCCGCCTGTCCAAGGGCGTGATGCGCGGCATGATGAAGGCGCGCTGGGGGCGGATCGTCAACATCTCCTCCATCGTGGGGACGACGGGGAATCCGGGCCAGGCCAACTATGCCGCGTCCAAGGCGGGCTTGGTCGGCATGGCCAAGTCGCTGGCCTATGAAGTCGCGTCGCGCGGGATCACCGTGAATGCGGTGGCTCCCGGTTTCATCGCCACGGCCATGACCGACAAGCTGACCGACGAGCAGAAAGACAAGATCAACGTCCAGATCCCCGCAGGCCGCATGGGCACGCCGGAGGAAATCGCGGCCGCGACGCTCTACCTCGCCTCGCCCGAGGCGGCCTATGTGACCGGGACCGTGCTGCACGTGAACGGCGGCATGGCGATGCTGTGAGGCAGAATATCCCCTCTGGCAGCTATCTGGAGCCGATCATGGGCTTCAGCCGTGCGGTGCGGGTCGGCAATCATGTGGCGGTTGCGGGCACCGGTCCGATCGGGACCGATGCGACCGACACCTACGGCCAGCTTGTCCGTTGCTTCGAGATCACCCGCGCGGCCCTGGCGGAGGCGGGCGCGCGTATGGAGGACGTGGTCCGAACGCGTATCCTGTTGACCGACATAGCAGATTGGGAAGAGGCCGCCCGCGCCCACGGCGAAGTGTTCAGCACGATCCGCCCGGTCATCACCGTGATGCAGGTGTCCGCCTTTGTCGATCCCGCCTGGCGGGTGGAAACCGAAGTGGACGCCATCCTCTCGGACCCGACGCCGGCCCCCTGACAAAAGATTTGCCATCAGGCGACCCCGTGATATAGGCGGCGCACAATTCCCGGGGGGCTTGAACGGTCGCCCGGTGTTCACATCTAGGTGAGCAGCCCGGCATGGGGCCAGACATGCATGACAGGCCCCTATGGGTCACGGAATGAGGTAGAGACATGAGCGACATCGAGGACCGCGTCCGCAAGAAAGTCGTCGAACATCTGGGCGTCGAAGAAGAAAAGGTCGTGCCGAACGCGTCTTTCATCGACGATCTCGGCGCCGATTCGCTCGACACGGTCGAGCTGGTCATGGCCTTCGAGGAAGAGTTCGGGATCGAGATCCCCGACGATGCCGCCGAGTCGATCCAGACCTTTGGCGACGCCGTCACCTTCATCTCGGCCAACACCTGAGCCGAGGTCGCGACATGCGATGATCTGGGCACCCTTCGGGGTGCCTTTTTCGTTTCCAGATCAGCCAGCCTGTCGCACAGTAAGACCGATGACCCAGACCAGTCGAAGCACCGCACGCCAGATCAGCTATGCCACCGGCGCACGCACCCGTCGGGGGCGAATGGTGATCCGGGGGATGGAATTGCTGGGCGGGCGTTCTGGCCTGTTGCGCCGGGCGCGCGGCTATGACGCCGCGGTCTCCGAGGGGACGTCGTTCTGGGAAGAGATGTGCCGCCGCTATGGTCTGCGACCCCAGGTCGTGCGCGGCACGCTTAGCGCGATCCCCGCGACCGGCCCGGTGGTCGTGGTCGCGAACCACCCCTACGGCATCCTGGACGGACTGGTCCTGTCGCTGATCCTGTCGCGGGCCCGGCCCGGTGGATTTCGCGTCATCGCCAACGACGTCTTTCTGCGCGCCCCGGACATGGCGGATGTGGTGCTGCCCGTTTCCTTTGACGACAGCCGCGCGGGCCGGGCCACCAACCTCGCCATGCGGCGCACGGCGCTGTCGTTTCTGGCAGGTGGCGGCCTGATCGGCGTGTTTCCCGGCGGGGCCGTGTCAACGCCCGCGCGCCCGTTCGGCCCGGCCCGGGACCCGCATTGGCGCGGGTTCTCGGCAAAGCTGATCCGGCAATCGGGTGCCACCGTTGTGCCGATCCACTTCGAGGGGGCGAATTCCCGGCTGTTCCACCTTGCGTCGCACCTGCATGCCACGCTGCGTCTGGGCCTGTTGATCCGTGAATTCGGTGCCCGCACGGACGGACCGGTCCGGTTTTCCGTGGGCGATCCGATTTCCCCGGCGGAAATCGCCGCCCATCCCGGCAACCAGACGGAGTTGATGGACTGGCTCCGCTGCAAAGCCTATGCAGCCGGGGATGAGGATCCTGCGAAGGGGTTCGAGTTCGACACGCAAAAGGCGGGGTGCACATGAGCGTCGGTATCTTCGATTCCGGTTTGGGGGGGCTGACGGTCTGGGACGCGGTCACGCGCCGCCTGCCCGATCTGCCGGTCAGCTATTTCGGCGACAACGCCAACGCGCCCTATGGGGTGCGCACCGCCGACGACATTCACGGCCTGACCCGGCGCGCGGTCGAACAGATGTGGGACGAAGGTGCCAACCTGGTCGTGCTGGCCTGCAACACCGCCTCGGCGGCGGCCCTGCGCCGCATGCAGGAAGATGGCGTGCCGCAGGGCAAGCGGGTGCTGGGCGTCTTCGTCCCCCTGATCGAAGCGATGACCCAGCGCAACTGGGGCGACAATTCCCCTCCGCGCGAGGTGGACGTCAAACAGGTCGCCCTGTTCGCGACCCCTGCCACCGTCGCCAGCCGCGCATTTCAGCGCGAACTGGCCTTTCGGGCCATCGGCGTCGATGTCGAGGCGCAGGCCTGCGGCGGCGTGGTCGATGCGATCGAGGACGGCGACATGATCCTGGCCGAGGCGCTGGTGCGCAGCCACGTGGACGCCCTGAAACGCAAGATGCCCAAACCGGACGCAGCGATTCTGGGCTGCACCCATTATCCATTGGTTCAGGATGTGTTCCAACGCGCGCTTGGCGAAGATGTGACCGTTTTCAGTCAGGCCGACATTGTCGCCGAGAGCCTGGCCGACTACCTGTCGCGCAGGCCAGAGATGGTGGGCGACGGTGGGGCGCGAATGGTGACCACCGGCGACCCCGAACAGGTTTCGGCCCGTGCGACGCAATTCCTGCGCCGTCCCATGAGTTTCGAGGCCGCCTGAGGAGGGAGCCATGCGTTCGCTGAAGAAAACCCGCCGCATTCAGGTCATCGCCCTGGCCGTCGTCGCGCTGGCCGGGTCGGCTGCGTTGATCGGGTACGGATTCCGCGATGGCATCAACTTCTTCCGGTCGCCCAGCCAGGTGGCCGAGGCCCCGCCACCGCCCAGCGAAGTGTTCCGCATCGGCGGACTGGTTGCAGACGGCAGCCTGACACGCGGCGCGGGCACGACCGTCCGCTTTGCGGTGACCGACGGCGGCGCATCCATCCCGGTGACCTATACCGGCGTTCTGCCCGATCTGTTCGGTGAGGGCGAAGGCATGGTCGGCACCGGCAGCTATGTCGACGGCACCTTTGTCGCGACCGAGATCCTGGCCCGCCACGACGAAACCTACATGCCCAAAGAGGTCATCGACGCCCTGAAGGAACAGGGCGTCTATCAGGCTCCGGAAAGCTAGGGCGTGACCAAAACCTCTGCGCCGATGGCGACGAATCTGCGCGCCGCGCTTTGGATGCTGGGCGCGATTGCCTCTTTCACCTCCATGGCGGTGGCGGGGCGCGCGGTCTCGCATCTGCACGACACCTTCGAAATCATGTTCTACCGCTCGGCCGTGGGCGTGGCGATCGTGCTGTGCGTGATCGTTCTGGGACGCCGCCGGACCGAAGTGTCGACCGCGAACCTGCCCATGCAGCTGTTTCGCAACGTCTGTCACTTTACCGGACAGAACCTGTGGTTCCTGGCGATCACGCTTGCCCCGCTGGCGCAGGTGTTCGCGCTGGAGTTCACGGCCCCGTTGTGGGTGCTGCTGCTGGCCCCCGTGATCCTGGGGGAGCGGGTCCGGCGCGTGCAATACCTTGTGGCGCTTGTGGGCTTCGCCGGTGTTCTGCTGGTGGCGCAACCGTTTTCGGGGACGATGGCGCCTGGTGTGCTCTGGGCCGGGCTGGCGGCGGTGTTCTTTGCTCTGACGAACCTGCTGACGCGGCGATTGACCCGGACCGAAAGCGTGCTGAGCATCCTGTTCTGGCTGACAACGCTGCAACTGCTGTTCGGGTTTGTCTGTGCGGGCATCGACGGGGCCTTTGCCCTGCCCAGCGCGGCCACCCTGCCCTGGCTATGCCTGATTGGCCTTGCAGGGCTGAGCGCGCATTTTTGCCTGACCAACGCGCTGGCGCTGGCACCTGCCTCGACCATCATGCCGGTTGATTTCGTCCGACTGCCCCTGGCCGCGCTGATCGGTGCCTATCTTTATGGCGAAGGCGTCGATCCCCTTGTGCTGATCGGCGGTGCCGTCATCCTGGGGGCCGCCTGGGCCAATTTGCGCCTGGCCGATGTAAGACAATCTTAACGATTCTACGCGAAAGATTGTTGCGAAGCTGCAACCACAGGTCGGCTGTCGCAACGACCACAGTTTTGTGACGTAGGGTCGGAATTGACCGGGGTGCCCTGCGGTTGTTTCCAATCCGTCAAGACACCACCCGGAGGAGGAGCCGGGCCAACGCCGACACGATCGGCGCAAACCAGGGATGAGGACTACATGAACCGCTTTACACTCGCCGCCCTCGCGGCCTTCGTTGGCACGGGCGCGGCCACTGCGGGCGGGCTCGACCGTTCGGGCCAGTCCGTTCTGGCGATCTTTGACGACCCGATGACCGCGGGAATTGGCCTCAGCTACGTGCAGCCCAGCCTGAATGGCGCGGATGTTGGCGGGGCGACGGGCACCTATGACGCGGGGCGCAGCTACTCCTCCTACTCCTGGAGCTTTGCGAACGAGGTCAACGACCGTTTCAGCTATGCCGTGATCGGCGATCAGCCGTTCGGTGCGGATATCTTTTACAACGACAACCCGCTGACATCGAACCTGGGCGGCACCACGGCTGATCTGTCGTCGGACGCCATCAGCTTTATCGGCAAGTACCAGTTCACCGACCGTGTCAGCGTCTTTGGCGGACTGCGGGCGGAACAGGCGGGCGGGCGCGTCGCGCTGAACGGTCTGGCCTATGCCAATGCGATCCCGGCGGCCGGTGTGGCCCGCGCGATCAACGCGGCCAATCCGAATGCTGGCGTCACCACCGCCGCCGTGGGCGGGGCGCTGCAGTTTGCCAACGGCAACCAGAACGCCCAGACGCAGGCGGCCTTCAACCAGGTTGCCGCAGCCGTGGGCGGACCGGCCAATTTCGCCGCCGCCGTCGCCACCCCGTTCGGCCAGGCACGCGGTGCGTTCCAGGCCACCGGCGGCTACTCGGTCGAGCTGGAGCAGGACTGGGGCGTGGGCCTGACCCTGGGTGCCGCCTATGAGATCCCGGAAATCGCTTTGCGCCTGGCCGTGACCTATCACAGCGAGGTCGAGCATTCGACCAACACCTCCGAAATCCTGGGTCCGGTTGGCGGGGCCGCGGCCATTCCCGGCACGCTGACCTTCAACTCGCCGCAGTCGGTGAACATCGATTTCCAGACCGGCGTGAACGAAAAAACGCTGGTTCTGGCGTCGATGCGTTGGACCGACTGGGATGATTTCGACGTGATCCCCCAGACGTTGGGCGCGGATCTGGCGAATATCGACGACAGCTATCGCTGGACGCTGGGTGTTGCGCGGCGCTTCTCGCCCGAGTTGGTGGGTCTGGCGTCCCTGACCTACGAAAAGGACGGCGGCGGTGCGACGATTTCGCCCCTGGGGCCGACTGACGGCCAGATCGGCCTGTCGATCGGCGCGCGCTACACCAAGGGCAACCTGAACGTATCGGGCGGCATCAACTACACCAAGGTCGGCGATGCCTTTGCCGGGGTCGGTGGCCAGCCCGTCGCCAGCTTCACCGACGGCAGCGCCGTGGGCGTGGGCCTGCGGGTCGCCTACAAGTTCTGAGGTCCCCCCGGGACCGACGCGCAGACGCCCCGCCCGACCCGGCGGGGCGTTTTGCGTCCAGCCAGGCAGATAGCTGATCCGTCAATTCCTGATAGCCGCAAGTTCCGGGTTTTCCGACGCTCTGCCGCCCCGTAGCAGGGGGCCATGACACAGAACATGACATCCCGCGCCTGGGGCGAACTTATGCTGCTGGCGCTGATCTGGGGCGGCAGTTTTCTGTCGATCCGGGTTGCGCTGGACGAAATCCCGTTCGTGACCTCGGTGGCCTTTCGCGTGGGAGTTGCGGCGTTGGTTCTTTGGGGCTGGGTTGCCTTGCGCCGCCTGCCCCTGCCCCGCGATCCGCGGATCTGGGGCGCGCTCTTGGTGATGGGGGTTCTCAACAACGTGCTGCCGTTCTCTCTGATGGCTTGGGGACAGTTGCATATCGAAACGGGCCTGACCTCCATCCTGAACGCGGGAACGGCGGTGTTCGGGGTGCTGGCCGCGGCGATCTTTCTTGCAGACGAACGGCTGACGCCCCGCCGCGCCCTGGGCGTCACCATCGGGTTCTTCGGCGTGGCCGTGGCCATCGGGTTGGAGAACCTGTCCAGCTTCGACCTCCGCTCGGCCGCACAGCTGGCGGTCGTGGCCGGCACCATCTGCTATGCGCTGGCGGGGGTCTGGGCGCGCACCCGGTTGACGGGTCTGGCCCCGCAGGTGCAGGCCGCAGGCATGTTGACCGGGTCCAGCCTGGTCATGGTGCCCGCCGCGCTGATGATCGACGGCATCGTCGTGCCGCAACAGTCCGACACGATCCTGGCCGTGGGGTATTACGCGGTGGTCGCGACAGCGCTGGCCTACCTTCTTTATTTCCGGGTGCTGGCGACGGCAGGCAGCGGCAACGTCATGCTGTGCACCTTGATGATCCCTCCTGTGGCGATCCTGCTGGGGGCCTGGGTGCGGGGCGAAGTCCTGGCCCCGACGGTCTACCTGGGCTTTGCTCTTCTGATTGCAGGCCTGCTGATCCTTGACGGACGGCTGTTCAGGCAACGTTGACCGCGCTGCGCGGCACGGCTACGCCCACGCCATGATTTATGCGACCGAAGCCGACTGGCGATCCGCCCCCAACCGCCGTGTAGCGTTCTTTGGCATGTCCGGTCTGGGCAAGACCCACGTGTCCGAGATCCTGCGAGACTCGGGCGAGTGGTTCCATTACTCGGTCGATTACCGCATCGGCACCGCCTACATGGGCGAGCATATCAACGACAACCTCAAGCGCGAGGCGATGAAGGTCCCTTTCCTGGCCAAGCTGTTGCGGACCGACAGCATCTACATCGGCTCCAACATCACCTTCGACAATCTCGACCCGCTGTCGACCTATCTGGGCCAGCCGGGCGACCCGTCGAACGGCGGCCTGCCCCTGCCCGAATATGAACGCAGGCAGGAATTGCACGTCCGCGCCGAGGTCAACGCCCTGCTGGACACGCCGCATTTCATCGACCGCGCGCAGGAGATCTACGGCTACGACAACTTCGTCTGCGATACCGGCGGATCCACCTGCGAGGTAGTCGATGCCGAGGACCCGGACGACCCGGTTCTGACCGCGCTGAGCCAGAACACACTGATGGTCTGGATCGAGGGGACCGAAGATCACACCCAGACCCTGATCGACCGGTTTTCGCGCGCGCCCAAACCGATGTGCTATCGCCCCACGTTCCTGACCGCCGCCTGGGCCGCCCATCTGGACCGCACGGGCAAACGCCCCGATCAGGTCGATCCGACTGAATTCGCCGTCGAGGCCTATGCCGCCGCCATTCGCGAACGCCAGCCGCGCTATGCCGCCATGGCGCGCAATTGGGGCGTCAAGACGACCGCCGCCGAGGTCGCGTCGGTCCGCGATGCCGAGGACGTGAATGATCTGGTCGCCGCCGCCCTTGGCAGGGCCGCCGCGCGCGACTAACTAGGCCTCCCACTGCCGAGGATACGACCATGCCCATCACCCTGCCCCGTGACCTGCCTGCCTATGATGTGCTGGGGTCCGAGGGTGTCATGGTCATGTCCGACGACGATGCCACCCGGCAAGACATCCGCCCGCTGCGCATCGCGCTGCTGAACCTGATGCCGATGAAGATCACGACCGAGACGCAGTTCGCGCGGCTGATCGGCGCGACGCCCCTTCAGATCGACCTGACGCTGGTGCGGATGAGCGAACACCAGACGCGCAACACGTCGGCGGCGCATATGGAGGCATTCTATCGCCCGTTTCAGGACGTGAAGGCCGAAAAATTCGACGGACTGATCATCACCGGTGCGCCCATCGAACAGATGCCTTTCGAAGAGGTCACCTATTGGGATGAACTCTGCGAGGTCATGGACTGGACACAGACCAATGTGCATTCCACCTTCGGCGTCTGCTGGGGGGCCATGGCGATGGCCTGGCATTTTCACGGGGTGAAAAAGCATCTGCTGGATCACAAGGCGTTCGGGTGCTTTCGCGTTCACAACGAAGACCCGTCCTCACCTTACCTGCGCGGATTTTCCGATGACTGCGTGATCCCGGTGTCGCGCTGGACCGAGATGCGCCGCGACGAGATCGAGGCCGCCGGCATGGAGGTTCTGCTCGGCTCTGACGAAACGGGGCCCTGCCTGATCGAAGACCGCGCACACCGCGCGTTGCATATCTTCAACCACTTCGAATACGACAGCGACACCCTGCAAAAGGAATACGAGCGCGACGTGGCCAACGGCACGCCGATCAACGTGCCTGGGCACTACTATCCGGGCGACGACCCGACGCAGGTGCCGCAGAACCGGTGGCGCAGCCATGCGCATCTGCTTTACGGCAACTGGATCAATCAGATCTACCAGACGACCCATTTTGACATGTCGAAAATCGGGACCTGACTGTGGCGCGGCGTCGGTTGCTGGGCATAGGAGCGGTCGGCGCGGGTGTGACCGCGCTGTGCTGCTTCACGCCAGTCCTGCCGATCCTGCTGGGTGCCTTGGGGGCCGGGGCGCTGATCCCCGTCGTTTACAATGATCTGTTGTTGCTGCCCCTGCTGGCCGGGTTCCTGATCCTGATCGGCTATGCCCTGCTGCGAGGGCGCCGATGACTCGGCGCGGCCTGCTGAAGGGCGGGACGCTGGCCGGGCTGACTGCCTTGGGGGGTGGTGCCCTTTCCCGGCGGATCCGCGCCCGTGAGGCCGGGGCAGAGGCCGCCTTTCCGCCCGAGGGCCGCATCCTCGACGTGGACGGCGTGCCGGTGCATGCGGTCGTGCGCGGAACGGGACCGGATCTGGTGATGATCCACGGCGCGTCGGGCAACGCGCGGGAGTTCACCTTCGATCTGATCCCCCGGCTTCAGGACCGCTACCGCTGCATCGCCTTCGACCGTCCCGGTCTGGGCCATACGGGGCGGACGGACCCAGCCTATGACGCCGCCTTCACGTCCCGCGCCGAAAGCCCGGGCGAACAAGCCGGCCTTCTCGCAAGGGCCTACGCCCAGATCGGCACCGGCACGCCCCTCGTTCTGGGCCACAGCTTCGGCGGCACGGTCGCACTGGCCTGGGCGCTGGATCATAAGGCGCGTGCGCTGGTCCTGCTGGCCCCTGCGGCGATGGAGTGGCCCGGTGGTCTGGGCACGACCTATGCCGTCACGGCCTCCGCCCCCGGTGGCGCAGTGGCGGTACCCCTGATCACCGCGCTGGTACCCGATGCGCAGATGGACAAGATCACGCGGACGATCTTTGCCCCCGATCCCGTGCCGCCGGGCTATCTGGATCACATCGGCGGACAGTTGACCCTGCGCCGCCGGTCTCTGCGCGCCAACGCGCGGCAGGTGAACGGGTTGAAACCCCATATCGTCGCAATGCAGGCCCGCTATCGCGAATTGTCGCTGCCAATCGAGTGGCTGCATGGCACGGCCGACACGATCGTCCCCGCGACCATTCACGCGCACCCCTTCAAGGCGCTGAGGCCGGGCACCAATCTCACGCTACTCGACGACGTGGGACACATGCCGCACCACGCCGCCCCTCAGGCGGTCATCGCCGCCATCGACCGCGCCGCTGCGGCCTAGGGGGCCTGGCTTCCTCTGGCCAAAAATACCTCGGGGGTCCGGGGGCAGAGCCCCCGGCGGATCGGCCCGCGCCAGCGGGTCGATCCCTTGGACCTGAAACAGGAAAGTTGCCCCCCTCCGCTCTGGCACCCATATAGACAGGACCCGACCCGAGGAAGATCATGCCCAAGCCCTTCGACGCCGCCATCACCCGTTTCTACGAAGACGAGGCCCCCAAATCGGTCCGCGAGGCCATCGCGGAGGCGAAGAAGAAAGACATCGTCACCCCGGACTTCCCCTACGACGCCTGGATGGACAAGGACGACTATGAGGCCGCGTTGGCCACGCTACAGATCGAGTTGGTGAAATGTCAGTCCTGGCTGCGCGACAGCGAAACCCGCGTCGCCGTCGTCTTCGAGGGACGGGACGCGGCAGGCAAGGGCGGCACGATCAAGCGGGTGCGCGAAAACCTGAACCCCCGCATCGTGCGCACCGTCGCCCTGTCGAAACCGACAGAGCGGGAAGCGGGGCAATGGTATTTCCAGCGCTACGTTCAACACCTGCCCTCGGCGGGCGAAATGACATTGTTCGATCGGTCGTGGTACAACCGGGCCGTGGTCGAACATGTCTTTGGTTTTTGCACGCCGGATGCCAGGCAGCACTTTTTCCGCCAGGTCCCCAAGTTCGAGGAAATGCTGGTCGATGACGGGATCATCCTGATCAAGCTCTGGCTCAACGTCGGTCGGGCCGAGCAGTTGCGCCGGTTCCTCGCGCGCGAGGATGATCCGCTGAAACACTGGAAATTGTCCGAGATCGACGTAAAGGGCCTGTCGCGCTGGGATGCCTATACCGATGCCATCGAGGAGACGTTCGCCCGCACCCACACCGATCCTGCCCCCTGGACGGTCGTGCGGTCCGATGACAAGCGGCGGGCGCGGCTGAACGCGATCCGCGTGATCCTGAGCCGGATTCCCTATGCCGGGCGCGACGACGCGGCGCTCAAGATCGACGATCAGATCGCGGGCGGCCCGGAGCTTTGGCTGAACGGTGCCTAAACGCGGGTACCATCACGGCAACCTGCGTCAGGCCCTGGTCGACGCGGCCCTGTCCCTGATCGAGGAGAAAGGGCCGACCGGCTTTACCCTGTCGGAGGCAGCCAAGCAGGCGGGGGTGACCCCGGCGGCGGTCTATCGCCATTTCGAAGGGCGCGAGGATCTGATCATCGAGTGCGCCCTGCAAGGGCACGCGATCTTTGGCGATCTGATGGAATACGCCTTCGAGACCGGGCAACCATCGGCCCTGGCCGCATTCGAGGCGACGGGCCGTGCCTATCTGGCCTTCGCCCGCAAATACCCCGGTCACTACATGGCGATGTTCGAATCCGGCCTGTCGCGCCATGCCACGCCAGAGCTGAGCCGCGCAGTGAACCGGTCACGGGGTGTCCTGGAAAAGGCCGCCCAGGATCTGTCGCAACATATCCCCGCCGACCGGCGCCCCCCCGCCGCGATGGTCAGCGCGCATATCTGGGCCATGAGTCACGGCGTGGTGGAGCTGTTCGCACGGGGCAATCCCGGCGCGAACACCCCCTTTCCCCCAGAGGACCTTCTGGAGGCGGGAATCGGGGTCTATCTGCGCGGGCTTGGTCTGATTGCTGCGGAAGCCTGAGGGGGCTGACAGTTCTTGGTTCGACTGGCGGCCCGCTTCGACGCTTTTTTTTCCGTCGGCGTAGGCCGACTCCCCCCCCCTGAGCGTCCGACTCACCCCGTCATAGCGACCTGTCCCCTCACCTTTGTTGCGGTTTCGCAGGGTTCAATCACGCCCGCGTGAGGCCTCGTCGCGCGGGCGTGAGGGGGGTGCGGGGCGGAGAGGTATATGTGCATATATGCACGCTTATCGCGTCATACTCACGGTTTCGTTTGTTGAATGTCAGGTCCGCAAGGCGCAAATAGGGTTCATCAGCAGGGCAAAACACACCGCCTCGCATCAAACCCAAACGGGCCCGCCGCAACCACAGGGTCCACCGAAAAAGGACTAACGTTATGAAAACCCTCATCATCTCCGCCCTCGTCGCTTCCGCCGCTCTGACCGGTGCCGCCTCTGCTCAGGTCGGTTCGGGCGCTGCCGCTGCCACCGCGCACTTCAACCAGGACGTGAACGTCGCCAACGACGCCGTTTCGCTGATCAACCTGGACGGCGACCGGGTCGTGGTCTCCAGCCGCTCGGGCGGTCTGGGCGCGGTCTTCGCGCTGTTCAACTCGGACGCGGACACCGCGAACGACTTCACCGGCCAGAACGGCGCTACGTTGGCCGCCACGACCCCTGCCTACAACGCCGACATCTTCGCCGAGATCGAGCGTCAGCGCGAACTGGACGACTGATCGACTAGACGACGCCAGCAAATAATCGAACGGGCTGCGCAATTGCGCGGCCCGTTCTGCGTTTGGGGGGTGGATCGTCACGACCACGCAACGGCTGGGCAATCGGGGGCCCGCGCGCTAG
Source organism: Jannaschia sp. M317 (assembly GCF_025141175.1). NCBI lineage: Bacteria > Pseudomonadati > Pseudomonadota > Alphaproteobacteria > Rhodobacterales > Roseobacteraceae > Jannaschia > Jannaschia sp. M317. The sequence goes on from NZ_CP081155.1 coordinate 2,779,959, forward strand.
GTCTGACACGAACGAGCCGGAGGATCAGATGTTGCGCCGATTGACCATCATACCCGCCCTGTTTTGCGCCCTGCCCGTCCTGGCACAGGACACCATGGATCAACGCGACGCCAAGCGGCAGCTTTTCGGCACGCGCACATCCGAGACGTCGATCCTGCCGCAACCGTTCTTGGCCGAAGGCGATCTCGCGACGCTGCGCGCCATGCCGAAGGTGGCGAGCCTGAAATATTATGGAGCCTTGGCGGTTTCACCCGAGGCCGGGCTTCAGAACGCGGCCTCGACCGGGGCCTTCAACTATCATTCCCTCGACGCGGCGCGCGCCGCCGCGATCAAGGAATGCAATGCCAAACGGCCGGGCGGCCCGGCCTGCGTGGTCGTGGCCGAAGTGACGCCCCGCCGTTTCGAAGAAGACCGCGCCCTGACCCTGAGCCAGGATGCCACCAAGGTCGTCGCCGGACGCGATTTCCGGCGCGCGGGCGACAATGCGGCGATGGCGATCAGCGAGGCATCCGGCGCCTGGGGGATCGGCGACGGGGCCGACGCGGCGATTGCGATGTGTGCCGCCGATGGCGCGCGCGATTGTGAAGTCGTCGTCGCCAACTGACTTTGCGCGACATTATGGTATCTGGTTTAAGCGGCCTCGCTGCCTTAGGCCCGCTGCGAAAGACGGGCCGCCTGGGCCAAACGATAAGGACGACCCGATGACGGATTACACGGACGCGCTCGATCAGGCCCTGTCAGCCCTGCACGAGGAAGGCCGCTACCGGACCTTCATCGACATCGAACGCCACCGTGGTCAGTTCCCCCATGCGACGTGGAACAAGGCCGATGGGACGACCCAGGACATCACCGTCTGGTGCGGCAACGATTATCTTGGCATGGGCCAGCACCCCGTGGTTCTGGCCGCGATGCACGAGGCGATCGACGCGACCGGTGCCGGGTCCGGTGGCACGCGCAACATTTCTGGCACCACCGCCTATCACAAGGCGTTGGAGGCGGAGCTGGCGGACCTGCATCAAAAAGAGGCCGCGCTGATCTTCACGTCGGCCTATATTGCCAACGACGCCACGCTCAGCACCCTGCCAAAGCTGTTTCCAGGTCTGATCATCTACTCGGACGCGCTGAACCACGCCTCGATGATCGAGGGGGTGCGTCGCAATGGTGGGGCAAAGCGGATTTTCCGCCACAACGACGTGGCCCATCTGCGCGAATTGCTGGAGGCAGACGATCCTGCCACCCCCAAGCTGATCGCGTTCGAATCGATCTATTCCATGGACGGCGACTTTGGCCCGATCGAGCAGATATGCGACCTGGCCGAGGAATTCGGTGCCCTGACCTATATCGACGAGGTTCACGCCGTCGGCATGTATGGCCCGCGCGGGGCCGGTGTGGCTGAACGCGATGGGCTGATGGGCCGGATCGACATGATCAACGGGACATTGGCCAAGGCCTACGGCGTGATGGGCGGGTATGTCGCCGCGTCGGCCAAGATGTGTGATGCGATCCGCAGCTATGCCCCCGGCTTCATTTTCACCACCTCCCTGCCGCCCGCTGTTGCCGCCGGCGCCGCCGCGTCGGTCAGACACCTGAAAGGCGACCAGGCGCTGCGCGACCTGCAACAGGATCGCGCCGCTGTTCTGAAGCTGCGGCTGCGTGGGCTGGGATTGCCGATCATCGACCACGGCAGCCATATCGTGCCAGTCCACGTGGGCGACCCGGTCAAATGCAAGATGATCTCGGACAGATTGTTGACGGATCACGGTGTCTACGTGCAGCCGATCAATTTCCCGACGGTCCCACGCGGCACCGAACGCCTGCGGTTCACCCCTTCGCCCGTGCACACTCCGCCCATGATTGATGCATTGGTGCGCGCCATGGACGACCTTTGGTCGCACTGTGCGCTGAATCGCGCCCAAGCGAGCGCCTGACGAAAACCGTGCATTGTGGGCTTTTTGCTGCTACTCTAGGGGTGGCAGTGGAACTTCGATGGGGAGTCGGGGTTCGTTTATCAGGACGGAATCGTGCCCAAAGAGGCGTGACCGCAATGTTCGAGGGGCAGGCTCATGTTTGGCCGGAAGTCGAAGTTTATCTCCAAGGTTGAAAGCCCTGATCGGGGCTTCGACTCCTTCGAAATGCGTTTGGGCGATGAAATGCGGGGCGAACGTGCCACGCTGGGCAAATCGCTGATGGATGTGCAGCGCGAGCTGCGGATCAAGGCCAGTTACATCGCCGCCATCGAAAATGCCGATCTGACTGCCTTTGACAGCCAGTCTTTCGTGGCCGGCTACGTGCGCAGCTATGCGCGCTATCTGAACATGGATCCCGAAATCGTCTTTGCCCGCTTCTGCGAGGAATCCGGTTTCGGTGGAATATCGGCGCTCAAGCCGATGGAATCCGAAATCACCCGGCGCGATGCGCCTGGCCTGGCCGTGATCCCCCGTCGCAAGGCCGCAAAGCAGGCGCAACCGATCGACCCCTTGATGGGCGCGGGCAATCCGTTCGCCAACAAGGCCACGCCGGTCTTTGCAGGGTTTGAACCCGGTGCGCTCGGCTCGTTGGCGGTTCTGGCGATGCTGGTCGGCGGCATCGGCTATGGCGGCTGGACCCTGGTGCAGGAAATTCAACGGGTGAATGTGGCCCCGGTCGAACAAGCGCCAGAACTTGTGGCCGAGCTGGATCCCCTCGCCCCCACGGTCACGCAGGCGGATGCACCGCAAGTGGCGGGTGTCGACGTGCCCACGACCGAGGCCTTGTCGCGCCTTTACAGACCGCAAGCCTTGGACGCTCCGATCCTGACCGCGCGCGATGCGCCGATTGCAACGATTTCGCCGCGTTCCACCGGGGCCTTGGCCGCGTTCGAACCGGCTGGCCTGAACGGGCCCGATGCTGATGCGTCTTCGCAGATCGCATCGGCCGTCAATGGTGCCCTGTCCGAGGCCCTGGGCGAAACGGCCCCCGGCGCAACCCCGCCGCGGGTTCTGGCGACCGTTCCCGATGCAGTGGTTATCGTGGCGGCAAGCAACGCATGGGTCCGTGTCCGCACTGCCGACGGAGAAGAGCTGTTGCAACGCAACCTGGCCGCTGGTGAAACCTTTGAAATTCCGCCCAGCGATGCGCCCGTCTCGCTGCGCACCGGCAACACCGGCGCGGTCTATTTCTCCGTGGCCGGTCAGACCTATGGCCCCATCGCACCGGGCGCGCAGGTGTTGACCACAGAGATTTCGGCAGATCTGGTGACCGAGCAATATGCCTTGGCCGATCTGACCGATGGCAGCGACATCGCCCGCGTTGTCGCAGAGCTTTCGGCAGACGTGCCGCTGCCCGGGGCCGACACCCCGACAGAGTGACGCGCTTGCGCCATGGGCGCGCGGGCCTTACCTGTCGGATGTGATCCGAAAGTCCGAGGCCGCGCCCATGTCACTCCACGCAATTCGCCCCTGGCGCCAAATCGACCGCCGCAAGTCGCGTCAGATCATGGTCGGCAATGTGCCTGTGGGCGGCGATGCCCCCATCACTGTGCAAACAATGACGAACACGCTGACCACGGACGTGGCCGCGACTGTCGCGCAGGTGCAGGCCGCCGCCGAGGCCGGGGCCGATATCGTCCGGGTTTCCGTCCCTGACGAAGCCTCTTCGAAAGCGTTGAAGGAAATCGTGCGCGAAAGTCCGGTGCCCATCGTGGCCGACATCCATTTCCACTACCGTCGCGGAATCGAAGCCGCCGAGGCCGGGGCCGCCTGCTTGCGCATCAACCCAGGCAACATCGGCAGCGCGGATCGCGTCCGCGAGGTCATCCAGGCCGCGCGCGACCACAATTGTTCGATCCGTATCGGGGTGAACGCCGGGTCGCTGGAAAAGCATCTGCTTGAAAAATATGGCGAACCTTGCCCCGATGCGATGATCGAAAGCGGGCTGGACCACATTCGTATCTTGCAGGACAACGACTTTCACGAGTTCAAGATTTCCGTGAAGGCGTCGGACGTCTTCATGGCCGCCGCCGCCTATCAGGGTCTGGCTGACGCAACGGACGCACCGATCCACCTGGGCATCACCGAGGCCGGGGGGCTGACATCTGGCACGATCAAGTCCGCCATCGGGCTGGGCAACCTGCTTTGGATGGGGATCGGCGACACGATCCGCGTGTCCCTGTCGGCGGATCCGGTCGAAGAGGTGAAGGTCGGCTACGAGATCCTGAAATCGCTGGGCCTGCGCCATCGGGGCGTCAACGTCATTTCCTGCCCCAGCTGTGCGCGGCAAGGCTTTGACGTGATCAAGACGGTCGAAGCGCTGGAAAAACGGCTGGAACACATCAAGACGCCCATGTCGCTCAGCATCATCGGGTGTGTCGTCAACGGCCCCGGCGAGGCGCTGATGACCGATGTCGGCTTCACTGGCGGCGGAAATGGCGCGGGCATGGTCTATCTGGCCGGCAAGCAAAGCCACAAGCTGTCGAACGACCAGATGGTCGATCACATCGTCGAACAGGTCGAAAAGAAAGCCGCCGAGATCGAAGCCGCGCAGTCCGCCGAGGCAACTGCCGCCGAATGAGATTCGCGGTCGACAGGATCGCACCCCGATCCTAGAAACACATATGGTGTCCCCGGACGAAACCACACCCAGATATGCCGAATTCTTCTGCGGAGGAGGCATGGTCCGCGCCGCCTTGGGCGCGGGCTGGACCTGTGTTCTGGCCAATGACATCGACCCGATGAAGTGTCGGGTTTATCAAGACAATTTTGGCGCGCACGGCTTGGTCCGGGGCGATATCGCCACGCTGGACCCCGCCCCGTTGATGCGTGACGTGGATCTCTACTGGGGGTCCAGCCCGTGTCAGGATTTCAGCCTGGCGGGCAACGGCAAGGGTCTGGCAGGACAGCGCAGCGGGGTGTTCCGGCACTGGATCGATGTGATCGCGCAAGCCGTCGCCGCAGACCACGCGCCGCGCGTCATCGCCTTCGAGAATGTCACCGGCCTGTTGTCGCGCGCGGGCGGTGCGGACTTCGTGGCCGTGGTGACCGCGCTGTCCTCCTTGGGCTATCGCGTCGGCGGGTTGGAGATCGACGCCAGGCACTTCGTCGCGCAAAGCCGTCCGCGCCTGTTCGTGATCTGTGCCCGCGATGACATTGATGTGGGCGGCCTGACCCGTGCCACGCCCGATGGCCCCTTTCACTCCGCCAAGCTGCGCCGTTTTGCTCAGGCGCACCGCAGACAGCTTTCCGATCGCTGGGTCTGGTGGTCCCTGCCCGCCGCGCCCGCCCGCGCGCAGCGGCTGGAAGACGTATTGGACCCTCGCCCCGACACACCATGGTTCACCCAAGCCGAAGTGCGGCACCTGACCGCCATGATGTCCCCGCCCAGCCTGTCCCGCCTGAAGACCGCGCAGGCCAGCGGCAAGATGACCATCGGGACGATTTATCGCCGGGGGCGCCCGGATGCCCAGGGCACCGTGCGGCAGCGGGCAGAACTGCGGTTGGACGGGATCGCGGGTTGCCTGCGAACGCCTGCGGGCGGATCCTCGCGCCAGACCCTTGTCCTGATCGAGGGGCGGCGCATTCGGGCCCGGCTTTTGTCCTCGCGCGAGGCGCTGCGGCTGATGGGCCTGCCTGACGATTACCGCGTCACGGGCCGCTACAACGAGGCCTACAAGGTGGCGGGCGATGGCGTGGTCGTCCCCGTCGTGGCGCATCTTGACCGCCATCTGTTTGCGCCGATCCTGGCCGCCGCACGCCTGCGGTCCGCCGCATGACGCCCGAACAGGCGTTCCGCCACAAGGCGTTGAAATCACTGACCGACGATATCGGAGTTTACGCGCTCTGCGATCTTGATGGACAGCCGATCTATGTGGGGCAATCGGTTGACGGCATCCGCACACGGGTGCGCCGACATCTGACATCGGCCAGGTCCGACGTCATCGCAAACCGGCAGATCGACGTCTGGGAGGTGGCCTTCGTCCGCGCCTGGGTGGTTCCCGAGCGGGCGGATATCGGACCGTTGGAGGCGGCCCTGTTCGCGTATTACGACGCGCAGTTGCCGTTGATGAACGGACAGAACCTGGAGGCATCGGCCGATGTCACCCTGGCCCGTGACCCCGACCAGATCGTTCAGGTCATCGAGGAAGACGACCGCACCGACCGCCTGAACCCCCTGCGCCGCCTGCCCCGGCAGATTGCGCAATATGAGTTGCTGGTGGACTATATCCTGACGGTCAAGGATGCGCCGCACCTGCGGAAGGCGCTGGACGCGCACTTCCGCAGGCTGGTCAATTACCACGGCGCATTTCTGCGGTGATCACCTCTCGGGGATCAGGCCCTTGGGTGAGAACCGCAGCACCAGCAAAAGGATAATCCCCATCGTCAGCAGCCGCATATGCGCCGCTGCATCCAAGAGATGCGTCTTGAGCCAGGTGCCGTCGGCCATGCCCGCCGTGATCCCCTGCATCAGCAGGGCACCAATCGGTTCTACCTGAACCCAAAGCCACCAGACCAGGAAGCCGCCCAGGACCGCGCCCCAGTTGTTGCCGGATCCACCGACGATGACCATGACCCAGACCAGGAACGTATAGCGCAGCGGCTGATAAGTGCCGGGCGTCAGCTGCCCGTCCAGCGTGGTCATCATCGCCCCTGCGAGGCCCACAACGGCAGATCCCAGAACGAAGATCTGCAGATGCCGGCGGGTCACGTCCTTGCCCATCGCCTCGGCGGCGACTTCGTTGTCGCGGATCGCACGCATCATGCGGCCCCAGGGCGACGCCAGCGCGGCCTGAGCCAGCCAGATCAGGATCGCCAGAACGATCAGGAATAGCGCCGAATAGCCAAGCTTCACCGTGATCGACGAGGCAGTGACAGGGTCAAACCCCCAGCCCTGCATCCGATCCACAAAACTGGCGGAGTTCTGGAGGTCGATCTCATATGGGACGGGCCGGTCCAGACCGATGACGTTCTTGACCCCGCGCGCCAGCCAGTCCTCATTCTTGAGGATGGCAATGATGATCTCTGCGATGCCCAGCGTGGCAATCGCCAGGTAATCGGACCTCAGGCCCAGCGCCGTCTTGCCGATCAACCAGGCCGCGCCAGCCGCCAGCAGGCCGCCCACCGGCCAGGACAGCACGATCGGCAGGCCAAGACCGCCCAGATAACCTGAAACCGCGGGGTTCACGGCCTCGACCGCCTCGACGCCCGCATCAAAGACCGCACGAAAGGCAAAGAACCCGACCAGCAGGATGGCCACGACGCCCAGCCCTTTGAACCGGGGCAATCGGGAATGGGCCATGATCGCCGCGACGACCGTCGCCGCACCCAGCAGCAGCCCGCCCAGCAGGCGCAGCCCGCCCGCAGACCAGGCCTCGCCCACGGGCGGAGCCGAGACGAGGACGGCACCCAGCCCCCCCAGGGCCACGAAGCCCATGATCCCTACGTTGAACAGCCCGGCGTAGCCCCACTGCATGTTCACGCCGAGCGCCATGATCGCCGAGATAAGCCCCATGTTCAGGATCGTCAGAGACACGTTCCAGGACTGCACGAAGCCGGTCCCGACAAAGAGGACAACGACGAAGGCAAAAAGCGCGAGATCGCGCGGCTTGAGCGTGTTCATACCGATTTCCCCGCGAACAATCCGGTGGGCCGGAACAAAAGAACAATCAGCAGGATCACGAAGCTGACCGCGAATTTGTAGTCGGTGGACAGAAGCTGAACCAAGCCATGCGGCTCCAACGACTCTGGCAAGGCGTAGCCCAGCACCTTTTTCAACGGATAGGTGATCGTCACCTCGGCAAAGGCGATCAGGAAGCCGCCCGCGATGGCACCCAGCGGACTGCCCAGGCCGCCAACGATGGCGGCGGCGAAGATCGGCAGCAGAAGCTGGAAATAGGTGAACGGCTTGAACGATTTGTCGAGACCGTAAAGCGTGCCCGCCACGGTCGCCAGGCCCGCGACGATGATCCAGGTGATGACCACGACCCGTTCGGGATTGATGCCCGACAGCAGGGCCAGATCCTCATTATCGCTGAACGCCCGCATGGATTTGCCGGTGCGCGTCCGGTTGAGAAACCAGAACAGGACCGCCACGACGATGATCGCGACCACCACGGTGATGGCCTGCGTGGTCTTGATCGCAAGCCCTTCATCCAACCCGGTCATGGTCTTGAAATCGCGCGCCGTGATGATGAACCGCTCGCCATCCGCGAACCGTTGATCGTCTGGACCGATGATAAAGCGCACCAGCCCGTTCATCACAAACATCACCCCCAGCGAGGCGATCACGAACGTCACCGGCACCGCCTTGGCCCGGCGGTAGAAGCGATAGACCAGCCGGTCCGTGCCCAGAACCAGGAGTGCGGTCAAAGCGATCCCGAAAGGCAGCGCCAACAGCGCCGTGGGAAGCGGGCCGAACCCGATGCCCACCGCCTGCATTGCCCAGGTCACCAGGATCACCGACATCGTGCCAAAGGCCATCGTGTCGCCGTGGGCAAAGTTCGAGAACCGCAGGATGCCATAGATCAGCGTCACGCCCAGCGCGCCCAGCGCCAGTTGCGACCCGTAGGCGATGGCCGGGACCAGGACGAAATTCGCCAGCGTCACGAATGCGTTGAGAAGTTCCATCAGCCCTCGCTCCGGCAGGTTCCAAGGTAAGTTGTGACAAGCGGCCCCGGCAGATGGACCGAGGCGCGCGCCGCGCCGTCCTCGCCGCGCGACAGCAGAAGGCTCATGCCCTGCCCCTGTGCCAGCCAGGTGTCGTCTGCAAAGTAGGTCATCGCCAGATCACCGAATTCGGTGACAAAACGGATCGGGTCGCCGTCCACGATGTCCAAGGCGAACGTCGTCCCGGCGCAGGCCTCCGTCTCAAAGCACTCTGCCTCGAACGCGCAGGTCATCTCTGCCCGCGCCGCCCCGGCGCAGAGCGCGGCGACGATCGTCAGATGTAGGGCGGGGTTCACGCCGCCTGTCCCTCGCAACATCGCTCAGCCCCCCAGGAAACTGCGCCGGACCTGTTCATCCGCCAACAGTTCCTTGCCAGTGCCGGTGTGGGCATTGCGCCCCTGCACCAGCACATACCCCTTGTCCGCGATCTCCAACGCTTGCCGGGCATTCTGCTCGACCATGAGGATGGAGATACCGGTGCGCGCCACCTCGATGATGCGGTCAAATAGCTCGTCCATGACGATGGGGCTGACGCCAGCCGTCGGTTCGTCCAGCATCAAGACTGTCGGGTGCGTCATCAAGGCGCGCCCCACGGCGACCTGTTGGCGTTGCCCGCCCGACAGCTCTCCGGCCGGTTGCAGGCGCTTTTCCTTGAGGATCGGGAACAGGTCATAGACCTGCGCCATGGTGTCACGGAAATCGTCGCGGCGGATGAAGGCCCCCATCTCCAGGTTTTCCTCCACCGTCATGGAGGTAAAGATGTTGGAGGTCTGGGGCACGAACCCCATCCCCTTGCCCACGCGGTCCTGCGGGGTCAGGGCAGTGATGTCCTCGCCGTCCAGCCTCACCGCACCCTTGCGCAGATTGAGCATGCCGAAGACGGCTTTCATGCCCGTCGATTTGCCCGCGCCGTTGGGGCCGACGATGACGGCGATCTGGCCCTTGTCGACCGCGATCGTGCAATCGTGCAGGATGTCTGCACCGGTGCCATAGCCGCCGGTCATGCTGTCCCCGATCAGGAACGCCTCCGATGTGCGGGGGCGCTCTCCGCTCGCGCTGCCGGCCTGCATCGTCCCGCCGGGGCGGGGGTTCACGATGGAGGCGTCCTTGTTGCCGCGCCCGTCGAAGCCGGTCATGCGGTCGCCTCCTTGTTCTTCAGGCCGGTGCCCAGATAGGCCTCGATCACCTGCTCGTTGGCCTTGATTTCGGCCAGCGACCCTTCGGCCAGGACCTTGCCCTCGGCCATGCAGATGACGTGGTCGCTGATCTTGCCGATGAAATCCATGTCGTGCTCGATCACGACAAAGGTGTAATTCCGTTCCTGATTGAGACGGATGATCGCGTCACCGATGGTGTTGAGCAGCGTGCGGTTCACGCCCGCGCCCACCTCGTCCAGAAAGACGATGCGCGCATCGACCATCATGGTGCGGCCCAGCTCCAGCAGCTTCTTCTGGCCGCCCGAAATCTCTCCGGCCTTTTGCTCGGCCAGGTGTTCGACGGTCAGAAACTCCAGCACTTCGTCGGCCTTGGCGCGCAGCGCGCGTTCCTCGTCCGCGATCCGCTTGCGCCCGAACCAGGTGTTCCACAGGCTTTCCCCCGATTGCCCACCGGGGACCATCATCAGGTTCTCGCGGCAGGTCATGGAGGAGAATTCATGCGCAATCTGGAACGTGCGCAGCAGCCCCTTGTGGAACAGATCGTGCGGCGGCAGGCCGGTGATGTCCTCGCCCGCCATGGTGACGGTGCCGGACGTCGGTGGCAAAACCCCCGCGATCACATTGAACAAAGTCGTCTTGCCTGCGCCGTTCGGCCCGATCAACCCGGTGATGGAGCGCTCTTCGATCCGCAGGGTCGCGCCATCCACTGCGCGAAAACCGCCGAAATGACGGTGGAGGTCGTGGACCTCGATCATACCCGTATCCCCCTATGGCAACGGCCCCGGAAAACCGGGGCCGTGCGTGTCGTGTCGATGCGGATCAGCGGTAGCCAACCACCTGAAGGTCGCCATCGGCGAAGGTGACTTCGCGGTAGTTGCCCGCCGATTCACCCGGTCCGATCAGTTCCACCGCCGAGGCACCGACGTAGTCGATGTCGCCGCCGTCCTTGAGGATCTGCAGCGCCTTGCCCAATTCACCCGGCAGGATCTGCTCGCCCGGTGCGTTGGCCACGCCCATCACGGCGTCCTTGTAGGCCGCCGGATCGGTGGATCCCGCCGCCTGCATCGCCAGCATGATCAGCGCGGCCGCATCGTAGGCTTCGGCCGAGAACGGCGAAGAGCCGTCGTAGTCCGCAGCCGAGGCCATTTCCTGATACAGCATCGCGCCGGGGCTGTCGGTGCCGGGGTTCTGGCCGGTGGAGCCGTCGATTTCGTCACCGAAGTTATCGACCAGCGCCTGCGAGATCATGCCATCGGGGAAGTGGAATGTGTCGAAGGCACCCGAATCGAGCGCCGCGCGCACGATGCCGGACCCGCCCTGATCGACGTAGCCCGCGACCACCAGACGGTCGCCACCAGCAGCAGACAGCGCGCCGACTTCGGCGGAATAGTCGGCCTTGCCGTCTTCATGGGCGGCGGAAATGGTGACTTCGCCACCGGCAGCCTCGTAGGCGGACTGGAAGCTGTCGGCCAGGCCCTTGCCATAGTCGTTGTTGGTGTAGGTCAGCGCGACCGAATTGATGCCCTGCTCCAGCAGGATTTCGGTCATGATGACGCCCTGACGCGCATCCGACGGCGCGGTGCGGAAGAACAGGCCGTTGTCTTCGGCGGTCGACAGACCCGGCGACGTGGCAGAGGGCGAGATCATCACGACACCGTTCGGCAGCGCGACGTTCTGCAGGATCGCGCCGGTCACACCGGAACAATCCGCACCCACGATGCCGGACACGCCGTCACCGGTGATCAGACGTTCCGCAGCAGAGGTGGCAGCAGCGGCGTCGATGCAGGTGCTGTCGCCACGCACCGATTCGACGGTCACGCCATCCAGCAACAGACCCGACTCGGACACTTCGGCCATCGCCATTTCGGCCCCGGCGGCCATCTGCGGTGCAAGCGATTCAAGCGGACCGGTAAAGCCCAGAATGACGCCCAGCTTCACGGGCGAATGTCCGTCCGCATAGGCGGCGGTGGTTGCAAGCACGGCGGCAGAGGCCAGCAGCAGCTTTTTCATGGTAGTCTCCCTGATATGCGGCCCTGTCTCGGGCCTTTTGATGCAGGGACGTTATGACGGGTCCAAAGCGTTGGAAAGGGTGTTTAGATCCGAAGCCGCCTTCCGCAACGTTAGACGGTAACGCCTTGACGTCCGGCAAGATCAGTAAAGAACTGCCACGCCACACGACCGGATCGTGACCCGCGTGTGGCCTGCCATTCCACCGCCTCGGCCCGCAGGGAGGCATCGTCGATGGTCACCCCGAAGGCATCGCAATAGCCCCGAATCATCGCCAGATAGTTGTCCTGATCGCAGGCGTGGAATCCAAGCCAAAGCCCAAAGCGGTCGCTGAGCGAGACCTTCTCCTCCACCGCTTCGGCGGGGTTGATGGCCGATCCACGCTCGTTCTCGATCATGTCGCGCGGCATCAGGTGGCGGCGGTTCGAGGTGGCGTAAAAGATCACGTTGTCGGGCCGCCCCTCTATCCCCCCGTCCAGCACGGCCTTCAGCGACTTGTAGGCCGCATCGTCGTGGCTGAAGCTCAGGTCATCGCAATAAAGAACGAAGCGGTGCGGCGCGGCACGCAGCAGGGTCAGCAGACGCCCGACCGTGTGGATGTCTTCCCGCTGAAGCTCCACCAACTTCAGGCCGGTTTTCTCAAGATCGCCATGCACCGCTTTGACAAGGCTGGACTTTCCCATGCCGCGCGCGCCCCAAAGCAGGGCGTTGTTCGCAGGCAGCCCCTCAGCGAAACGACGGGTGTTGGCGTGCAGGGTATCGCGCGCGCGGTCGATCCCCAGCAGCAGGTGCAACGGGATACGATTGACCTTTTGCACGGGAACCAGCCGGTCGGGATCTGTGTCCCAGACATAGGCACTTGCCGTCCAGTCCGGGGCAGGCAACGGCGCGGGGGCCAGGCGGTCAAGGGCGTCGGCAATGCGGGACAGGTCCCGCGTCGTCAGGTCAGTCACAGCTCTTCATCCTCGTCGAGCAGGCCCTCTGCGCGCATCTGCTTGACCCGCTTGCGTTCAACAAATCGGACAAGCCAGATCGATATCTCATAAAGACCGAAGACCACGACAAATAGGATGATCTGTGTGATCACGTCCGGCGGCGTCACCAGCGCGGCCAGCAACAGGATGCCAACGACCGCGTATTTGCGCACCGACGCCAGACCCGCCGCGCTGACCAGACCGGCAGTGCCCATCAGGGTCAACAGAACCGGCAACTGAAAGCACAGCCCAAAGGCCACGATCATCTTGAGCGTGATGTCGAGCGATTCATTGACCTTGCCGTCAAAGACAATGTCGATCCCCTCATCCATCGGCGGCATCAGGGCATCCGGCGTGGCGGGCACCACCGGTCCGGTGATGATCACGCCCTCGGGCACCTCTGTCGGGATCGCACCCGCGACCACCGTGCGGACGTCGGCAAAACCCAGGAAGAACTGCATCGCCAGCGGTACGACGACGTAATGCGCGAAAGCCGCGCCCAACAGGAACAACAACGGTGATGAAAGAAGAAACGGCAGGAATGCCTTTTTTTCCTGCCGGTAAAGACCGGGGGCGACAAAGCGCCAGAGCTGGTGCGCGATGATCGGGAAGGACAGGATCAGGCCCGCAACGACCGACACACGGATCTGGGTAAAGAAGTATTCCTGCGGGGCGGTATACTGCATGCGCGGATTCGGGTCGCCGAGCGCGCGCATCGTGTCCTCGATCGGTCCAAGCAGAAAGGCCAGGATTTCCTGGGCAAAGGCGAAACAGACGATCATGCCAACGAGAAAGGCCGCAACCGCCCGGATCAGTCGTGTCCGAAGTTCCGCAAGATGCTCGATCAGCGGGGCGGAGCTGTCTTCGATCTCGTCTTGGGTACTCATGCCTCGTCGGCCTTTGGCTTGGGCGCGGGTGCGGCGGGGTCGGGAATCAGATCGGGTTCATCGGCCCGCTCTGCAATTTCGGCGGCCTGACGGTTCTCGGCGGCTTGCGCCATGGCAGCGTCGATCTTGCGCTTGTTCTCGGCCCTTTCGGGCGACAGCGAACTGTCATCTTCGGGCGTCCAGGCTTTGAACTCGTCGGTCGCTTCGCGGATCTTGTCCATGCCGAATTTCTTTGGGTTGGCGACCTTGCGCAGGTCGCCTGCGATATCGTCCACGCCGCTGTCTTTCGCGGCTTGGTTCATGGCGGTCTGAAACTCCCGCGCCATGCGCCGCGCCTTGCCGGTGAATTCCCCCAGCGTGCGGAACATGCGCGGCAGGTCCTTGGGCCCCACCACGATCAGCGCGACCACGCCAATGACGAGCAACTCGCTCCAACCGATGTCGAACATGGGACGCGCCCCCTAGCGGTGGCTCAGACCTTGTCCTTCTCGCCCGCTTCGGGCGTCACATCGCGCGCGACGGATCCGTCGGCCAGCGCATCCGTGTCTTCTTCCTTGGTGCTGTCGTTCACGCCCTTCTTGAAGGCCGTGATGCCCTTGCCCACTTCGCCCATCAGGGACGAAATCTTGCCCCGTCCAAACAGGACCAGCACGACAACGGCGATAAGAAGAAGGCCCGGCAGGCCAATATTGTTGAGCATCTGTCAGTCTCCCCTGGGCGGACCTGTTGTGGTCCGTTCATCTGTTCTTTGATCCTACTTACGCACTGTGCGGGGGATGTAAAAGCGCCCCGCGCGAAGTTTTCGTGATGGTTCAGCGCAGCAGGGGCTCCGGATCGACGGCATCAAAGCCCCGGCGCACCTCGAAATGCAGAAACGCGGGGTCGCCGCCGCCCACACTGGCCAGGCGTTGACCCGCACGGATGCTGTCGCCCTTCGACACGGCGATATCCTTGATATTGGCATAGACCGTCAGCAATCCGCCATCGTGGCGCAGCACCAGGATCGGCACCTGATCCGTATCGCGGGTGATCGCGGCCACGGTGCCGGCGGCTGCGGCAGAAACGGGCGCACCTTCGGTCGCGCGGAAATCCACACCCTCGTTACGGGCCGAGAACGGTCGCAGAACATCACCTGAAACAGGGCGGCGCAGGCGTGCGGGTTCGGGCGCAGGCTCCGGCGTGGGGGCCACGGGGATCGCTTCCGGCTCTGGCTCGGCAGAGGCTTCGGTGCGGAACTGATCCAGGTTCGGGCTTTCTGGCAGGGTCGCGGCTTCGACCGATTCCGGCAGCGCGGAACTGGCCGACGGCGGGACCGGTGTTGGAGTCCCGTTGCCCGGCGACGCGATTTCCTCGGCCCCGCTGTCCCCGATCACCAGCGGGATCAGCAGGAACTGCCCTTCGCGAATGGTGAAATCAGCGCCCAGGCCATTCCATTCCGCCAGACTGGCGGGGCTGACACCATACAGGCGCGAGATCGAAAACGCCGTCTCGCCACGGGCGACCCTGTGCCGCACGGGTTCCTGTCCGGTCTGCACCGCCACAGGCGCGGCGGCGGGCGCAGCCCCCGCGGCGCGGTCGATGGCGGCACCGGCGATCTGCGTAATGTCTGGCCGTTCGGTTGCAGCGGCCGCCGCCGGGTTGATCCGACGCGGCAGCGCGAGAACCGCGCCGGCGTTCAGACGGCTGTCGACCTGCAACCCGTTGAACGTCGCCAGTTCCGCCGAGCCGATCCCGACCCGCTGCGCGACGTCGGCCACGGTGTCCCCACGCCGTGCCACGGCCACCTGATAGTTGGGATAGGTGATCAAACCATTGGCATCGGGCGCAGGCCGGTCCGCCGCCGCGCGCCGCGCCGCGTCAGACGTGTCGAGCCCGCCGGGCGCATTGTTGCGAAGATCCAGGTCCAGGCCCTGAATCCCGTTACAGCCCGCAAGCACACCGATTGCCGTCATCAGACCCGCCACGCGGATCATCCTGCCCGATTGAGACATTCCTGTCCCTCCGTCCTGCCCAATGTCGGGCGACCCGGTCTTCAGCCGAGTTCAACCCCTTCCACCAGCGGCACAAAGCGCACCGGCATATTCAGATCGTCGTAGTCATAGCCGCTTTCGGTCCGCCGCACGATAACCAACTGTTGCATGTGGTCCGATACGCCCACAGGCACCACCATGCTACCCCCGACGCGCAATTGCGCCAAGAGGGGGCCGGGCGGGTCCTCGGCGGCGGCCGTCACAAGGATGCGGTCAAACGGTGCCTGTTCCGGCAAACCATAGCTGCCGTCGCCGGTGATCACGGTGATGTTGGTCAGACCCAGACGCCCGTGTGCCTCGGTCGCCAGGCGCGCCAGGGCGCGGTGCCGTTCGACCGTATAGACCCGCCGTGCCAGGTGCGACAGGATCGCGGCCTGATAGCCGGTGCCGGTCCCCACCTCCAACACCTTGTCGCGGGGCTGCACGTTCAGGGCGGTGGTCATCTGCCCCACCACCGAAGGCTGGCTGATCGTCTGGCCCGACGCGATGGGCAGGGGGACGTCATCATAGGCGCGCGCGGCAAAGGTTTCGGACACGAAGGCGGCGCGGTCGGTCCGTTCGATCGCCGTCAGAACGCGGGCATCCGTCACCCCGCGCTGGCGCAGGGTCACGAGCAGGCGCATCGTGTCCTCGGGCGTCAAGGCTCAGCCCGCGTCGGCAGGAAAGATCGACCGGAGGTCGTCCAGCGCGGCGCGGTCGGTCAGGTCGCAGCGCATCGGCGTGATCGACACCAGGCCGTCGAGGTTCGCAGCCACATCCGTGCCCGGTGCCGTCGGCACACCCTGCGCGGATCCCGCGATCCAGAGATAGTGCCGACCCGAGGGCGATGTCTGCGGGCTGACCTTCATCCGGCCATCCCCACGATAGCCCTGCCCCACGGCCGCGAACCCCTTGACGTGGGCGGCGCTGACCGGAGGAAAGTTGACGTTGTAGAACAGCTTATAGGTGTCGCCGCCCCAGGGCGCGTCAGCCACCAGCTTTTTCACCAACTCCGCCCCGCGGCTGCGCGCGGCTTCGAACGGATCGTCCAGATCGACGTTCTCCGGGCCGTAGTATTGTGACAGGGCGATGGCCGGAATGCCCTGCAGCGCGCCCTCCATCGCGGCACCGATGGTGCCGGAATAGACCGTGTTCTCGCCCGAGTTGTTGCCCCGGTTCACCCCGGACAGGATCAGGTCGACCGGCCCGTCCACCAGGTCGCCGATGCCTGCCAGGACGCAGTCCGCCGGGCTGCCTTCCAACGCAAAGCGGCGCGGCCCCATCTGCGACACCATCGAGGGTTTGACGTAGTTGATGCAATGTCCCACGCCCGATTGCTCGAAGGCGGGTGCGACGGTCCAGACCTCGCCCCCCTCGCCCGCGACCTCGGTTGCGATTTCGGTCAGGACGTCCAGCCCAGGTGCGGAAATACCGTCGTCGTTGGTAATCAGAATGCGCATGCGGAAAACCCCTTGTTGAAGCCTACTTGCGGGGTCGCGCGGGTCATGTCCAGCGGGGCGGCCGTTTTTCCAGAAACGCCTGTATCCCCTCTGCCGTATCGGCGTCATCCAGGTTGGCGACCATGGCGTCGCGGGTCAGGGCATAGGCCTCTGCCAACGGGCGTTCGAGCTGCGCGTAGAATGCGCCCTTTCCGATCCGCTGCGCGGCAGCCAGCTTGGACGCGACCCGTTCCGCCAATGCGCGGGTTTCCGCCTGTAGGGCCTCGGCCGGGACGGCACGATTGATCAAACCTGCATCCGCAGCGGCCTGCGCCGACAGAAATTCGCCCGTCGTCAGCAACTCCATCGCGCGTTTACGGCCGATGTTGCGCGACAAGGCGACCATGGGGGTCGAACAGAACAGGCCGATGTTGACCCCGTTGACCCCGAATTTCGCGTGATCGGCGGCGATCGCCATGTCGCAGCTGGCGACCAGCTGACAGCCGGCTGCGGTGGCCAGGGCGTGCACCTCGGCGATGACGGGCTGCGGCAAATCGCGAATCTGCGTCATCACGGCGGTGCAGCGGTCGAACAGATCGGCAAAGGCGGCGCGCCCCCCGTCTTCGGCCTGGCGCATCGCCTGCATCTGGCGCAGGTCGTGCCCGGCACAAAAGGCACGGCCCTCGGCCCGCAGAATCACCGCGCGCAGGTCGCTTGCGGCGATATTGGTCAGCACTGCGGACAGGTCGGCCAACATTTCATCGGACAAGGCGTTCAATCGTTTCGGATCGTTCAGCGTCAGCGTGGCAATCCCGCCCGCATCCTCGCGCATCAAGATATCAGACATTTGCACCATCCCTCCCTCTCGGTCATCAAGGTGCGACGAGCGGGGGGCGGTGACAATGTTGAAGATGGACGCAGCAGCGTTGGAGGCGTTTCTGGCGCGGGATTTCCCCCAGGTTGGCGACGACTTCGTGGTCGAATCGGTACGCGACGACGGTGTGACCGTGCGCCTGAAGGTGGCAGACCGGCACCTGCGCCCGGGCGGCACGGTGTCTGGCCCGTCGATGTTCGCGCTGGCCGATGTCGGGCTTTACCTGGCGATCCTGTCGCGACTGGGCCCTGTCGCGCTGGCCGTGACCACGAACTGCTCTATCGATTTCATGCGCAAGCCCGCCGCCGGGGCGGACATATTGTGCGACGCGCGCCTGCTGAAACTGGGCCGCGTTCTGGCCGTCGGGGACTGTCTCTTGCGGTCAGAGGGCAGCGACGCGGTGCTGGCCCGCGCCTCGCTGACCTATTCGATCCCGCCGCGCTAGGATTGTACCCCTACAACGCCGCACGAAAAAAGAGCCGATCCCCCAATGGAAGGACCGGCCCCAGTCGGGGAAGAGATCGGGGGGTGAATTCAGGCGCGGAAGAACGGCTTGTCGATCTCTCGCAGCACTTCGGCGGTGGTCAGGCCGACATCACCGTAACGCGCTGGATCCATGTCACGAAGGTCGCGGCGCGTGCGGGACCGCTGCTCCCATTTCGCAACGGTCACCGCGACGGTCATCAGGGCCTGCGACAGGAGCGACCCGGCGGGAGCAGCATGATGGTTCAGGGCGGGGTTGGCGAAGATGAGGGCGGTCATGGCGTGTGTCCTTTCGGGGGAAGACCTTTTGTCTTGTGTTGGTACAATGTAGCCTGTATGGCGTAATCTATAGATACAATTCACCACCGACCAAAACCAGCGATACATTGTCATGGGTACAATAACGGACCGGAATATCATCCAGGTTGATTTCGGCGACGACAGCCGTCCGAAGTATATCGTGGTAGAAGGAGCCGTCCGCGCCGCCATCGACCGGGGCGACCTGCCGCCGGGCACGCGCCTGCCGCCCGTGCGGGACCTGGCCTGGAAAATCGGCGTGACGCCCGGCACCGTCGCCCGCGCCTATTCCCGGCTGACCGACGCAGGCGTCCTGGAGGCTGCGGTAGGTCGCGGCACCTTTGTCGCGGAACCCGCCTCCCCTGCCCCGATCTATCGCGAGTTTCAGCCGCTAAGCGTCGATTCGACCCCGCACATGACCGGCGGAGACACCTGGGCCGTCAATGTCCTGTCGCCGCACCTGCCCTCGGTCGGGCAGGCCCGTCTGATCCGCCGCCTGCTGGCCGAGATCGCCGAAGATCCGCCATCGGGCATGATGCACTATCCCACCTTCGAGTCGGAGCGCCCGGCGCGCGAAGCGGCGGCCCATTTCCTGGCCAGCGACACGCTGGGCCCCCTGGACCCGGATGAAATCGCGCTGACCCATGGTGGCCAACAGGCGATTTCGCTGGTGCTGCAATCGGTTCTGACCGGCCGCCGCCCCGTTGTCCTGTTGGAGGAGCTGGCCTATCCCGGTTTCCGCCGCATGGCCGAAATGCTGCGGGCCGACGTGGTGACCGTGCCGATCGACGAACATGGTGTGATCCCCGAGGCCCTGGCAGAAATCGCGCGGCCCGCCGACGTCCAGATCCTGTGCACCTCGCCCGACGTCCAGAACCCGACCTGCACGCATATGCCGCTGGCGCGGCGTGAAAAGCTGGTCCAGGTCGCGCGGGCCTGCGACATTCAGATCCTCGAAGACGATTGTTACCTGATGGGCAAGGCCACCCTGCCCAGCCTGCGTCTGCTGGCGCCTGAACGGGTCTGGCACGTGTCCTCCATCGCCAAGACGATCACGCCCGCCTTGCGGCTGGGGTTTGCCCTGGCACCGAAGGGCCGCGCGCTGGCCTTGCGCCGCGCTGCTGAATACAACTCTTTCGGGATGGCCACACCGCTCAGCGATCTGGCGACCAAACTGCTGGTTCACCCTGATCTGCCTGACCTGATGGAAGGGACGCGCCAAAACGTCATGACCTATGTGGCCGCTGCCGCAGACCTGCTGGACGGCTACGACCTGACCTGGCGGCCCGATGTCTCGTTTCTGTGGCTGACCCTGCCCAGCGGCTGGCGCGCCTCTGCCTTTTGTCGCGCCGCAGAAGAGGTGGGCGTGAAACTGCGCGCCGCCGAGGAATATGCCGCCCGCGACGCCAACGCCCCCCACGCCGTGCGCTTTGCGGTCAATGCGGGCGTATCGCTGGCCAGCTTCGAGGCCGCGATCAGGCGGCTGCGCGACCTGCTGGACCACCCGCCGGAGGGCCTGGGCGTCTAGATTTATGGGGTAAAATTACACCCCACGTATAACCTTATGATTTTGCTTTATTTTACGGACTTCTAGCCCGTTGACACCGGACTTTCCGTGTCTATAAGCGCGACATCCGGGGCGTGTCCCCATCCGTTTTCACGATCAGATAGGGCAAGGCATGAAAACCTTCACCATGACCCCCGACCAGATCGACAAGAAGTGGATCCTGATCGACGCCGAAGGCATCGTTCTGGGCCGCCTCGCCTCGATCGTCGCGACCCGCCTGCGCGGCAAGCACAAGGCCACCTTCACGCCGTCCATGGACATGGGCGACAACGTGATCGTCATCAACGCCGACAAGATCCAGCTGACCGGCAAGAAGCGTGACAAGCCGAACTACTGGCACACTGGTTATCCGGGCGGCATCAAATCCCGCACCACCGGCCAGATCCTCGAGGGCAAGTTCCCCGAGCGTGTCGTGACCCAGGCCGTCAAGCGCATGCTGCCCGGCAACAAGCTGTCGCGCGACATCATGACCAACCTGCGCGTTTATGCAGGCTCCGAGCACCCGCACGAGGCGCAGTCGCCCGAAGTGCTGGACGTGCGTTCCATGAACCCCAAGAACACTCGGAGCGCTTGAGCATGGCTGAGCAACTGAACTCCCTCGAAGACCTCAAGGGCGCCGTCGACACCTCGGCCGCCGCCACCGGTGGCGAAGAGATCCTGCTGGACACCTCCGCCCCGCGTGAGCCTGTCCGTGACGAGCTGGGCCGTTCCTATGCGACCGGCAAGCGGAAGGACGCTGTCGCCCGCGTCTGGATCAAGCCGGGGTCCGGCAAGGTCACCGTCAACGGCAAGGACATCAACGATTATTTCGCCCGCCCCGTGCTCCAGATGATCTTGAAGCAGCCGTTTCAGATCACCGACCGCGAAGGCCAGTTCGACGTGATGGCCACCGTCAAGGGCGGCGGTCTGTCCGGTCAGGCAGGTGCCGTGAAGCACGGTGTGTCCAAGGCGCTGCAGCTGTACGAACCCGGACTGCGGTCCGCGTTGAAGGCCGCCGGCTTCCTGACCCGCGACAGCCGTGTCGTCGAGCGGAAGAAATACGGTAAGGCCAAGGCCCGGAAGAGCTTCCAGTTCTCCAAGCGTTGATCTACACTTTATGGTCATGGGCTCGCGGTTTCGCGGGCCCATTGCCACATTCACGACCAGGGTTGGATCCAACAGACGCCATGACGACAGAACGCACCACAACCGCCTTCAATCGCCGCCGTCTGATGCTTGCCCTGCTGGCCGTTCCCGCCGTGTCGGCCTGCAATGTGATCCCGCGCCGCGAAAAAGAGCCCGAGCTCGTGCTGACGGATGCCTTCGACGGTCGTTACGAGATTGTCGTGAGCCGGCTGCGCAATGGCCTGGAACCAGACGGATCCACCCCGAAGCTCAAGGAATTGGCGCGACTGTCTTTGCGCGTGACGCAGGGCGTGATGGTTCCGACCTCTGTGACGGACACGGCCGAGGGCGAGAATTACCAGGATTTCCGCGGCACTCTGTCGCTGGGTGGCCGGTTCCGCGTGTCGATGACCGCAGGCTACCTGACCGGCAGTATTGGCCAATCCTTGATCGAAATCGACACGATCATCGGCAACACGCTGCTGTCGGGGCAGACCGTGACCGAACAGCCTGATGCTTTCGGCGAGAACTACACCCCGGTCATCTCCATCCGGCGCCTCGGGGCCTGACAAGCCACAGGCAGCTTGCACTGGTCAGGCGACGGCGCGACACTGATCCGACGTCATCAACCTGGGCGATCCCATGTATTCGCCGTTCTCGCGTGCCGCGCTGTTCCTTGTTGCCATCTGTGGCTGGGGCATCCTGTTCTTTGGCGGTTGGATCGCGGTGCGCGGCATCTTCTTTTACGCAGCCGACCCCGTTTTGATGGGCACCGGGGGCGGCCTTGCGATTGGCGGGCTGCTGGTCGTGGCCCTGACGGTCGGGGCCAATGCCCAGGTTTCGACCGCCCGAGATACCGCCGCGGTGCGGGCCGCGCTGGAAAGGCAGACCTCGACCGACCGGGGGCGCGGCAAACCCGAGATCAAGGCCACGAGGGCCCGCGACGCATCCATCCCGAAACCCCGGGCCGAACCGCGTATGCGCGGCCCGGAGGCCTGACACGCTTAGCCGGAGTGGAACCCGTGTCGGACGGTCTGTCCGACACGGGTCTGGTCAGCCGCAGTAGCGGGACGCGACGTTCTCGACGCCAGAACCACTCAGACTGTGGATGTAGAAGCGGCTGCTTGCGCCGTTGTCCGGATAGAACCGCACATTGAAGCTGCGCCCGTTGTTGCAGCGGCCACGCGCCACAACGTCCTGCCCCGGCCCATAGGTGATTCGATCCGTGATACGGTAGCCTGACGCCGGTGCAGAAGATGCCCTGCCAGATGAACTGGACCCGCCACCGGACGACGCCGCAGAGGGGCCACCCTGCCCGCACAGCCCCCGTTCGCGCAAGCCGCCCCGACCGCGCCAACGAAACCGGTCAGAACATCGCAAACCATCGGTCGCCCACTGCTGCGGCGCGATGTTGCCCGACGGTCAACGTTGAAGGGATCACCGCGCGAGGTTTCGGAGCCACGAAGGGCGGATCGCGCCCCTACATCGCGGACGAATTTCGCGCAGCGCTCCTTGCCGTGCGCGCACCATGATCCCGTCTTTCGAACGCGGGTGCGTCGATCCAGGTCTATGACCAACCCGTCCGCCCGCTGATGCCGGATGTCCGCCCTGTCATCCGAAACGGCTGTCGTGTGCCGATAGAAGCTGCCAGTCTGCCGGTGGGTGGCTGGCGTGCCGCAGGCGGTCAGGCCGGCCAAGCCGACCGACAGACACGGCGGAAATTGACTTCCTCCGGGACTTCGCGAACTTGGATGACCCGCTGGTGCAGACAGGCAAATGAAACGCGTCAAATCCAAGCGCCGGGGTTCCTGATGCTGTTCAGTTCGGCTGCTGCCGCAGGCAATAACGGCCTGTCGAACGCCTTTGGTCTTGCCCTTCGATACGGGGCGGGCAAACGTGGCCTCTGACAACCGGGGGTGCCGTTGGATCAAGACAACAAACGCGGGTTGACGCTTATCGCGCCGCCTTTCCTGTATGCCATCGCCCTGCTGGCCGGACCTCTGCTGGCAGTTCTGATCTTCAGCTTCTGGACGCAGGATTATCTGACCATCGACCGCACGCTGACCCTGGCCAATTATGCCAAGGCCGCGACGGATCCGATCTATCGCACCATCCTGGGGCGCAGCCTGCTGATTTCGGGGGCTGTGACGATCATCACGGTCCTGCTGGCCTTTCCGGTCGCCTATTACGTCAGCTTCCACGTCCGCCCGGATCGCAAGAGCCTGTGGCTCTTCCTCATCACCATCCCGTTCTGGACCAGTTATCTGCTGCGGATTTTCCTGTGGAAGGTGATGCTGGGCTACAACGGAGTCATCAACTCCGCCCTGACCGGCATCGGGGTGATCGACGAGCCGCTGACGTTCATCTTGTACAATGCGAACGCCGTCGTCATCACGCTGAGCCACGCATTTGCGCCGTTCGCCATCCTGCCGATCTTTGTCGCGTTAGAGAAAATCGACCGTAGCCTGCTGGAGGCCGCGCGCGACCTGGGGGAAAACGCAGTGACGAGTTTCCTGCGGGTGACCCTGCCGCTGGCCATGCCCGGCGTGGTCGCGGCGCTGCTAATCGTGTTCATCCCCACGGTCGGCGACTATGTGACGCCAGCACAGGTCGGCGGCCCCGGCGGGTTGATGATTGCCAACCTGATCCAATCGCATTTCGGCGGGCTGAACGACGCGCCTATGGGGGCGACCCTGTCGATTGTCGCCATGGCCTCGGTTACGATCATCGCCCTGATTATCGTCTGGATCGCGCGCCGGTTCAGCGGGGGGATGCGCTGATGCTGCGGATCTATGTTCTGGCGTTTTTGGTGTTTCTTTATGCGCCGATCCTGTTGTTGCCGGTGTTTGCGTTCAACGATTCCACGGTCATCGCCTTTCCGCTGAACGGGTTCACGACCAAGTGGTTCGATGAACTGTGGTCAAACGCGGAGCTGCACGCCGCGCTGCTGAACTCGCTTTTCGTGGCGACGGTGTCAGCGGTTCTGTCCGTCGTGCTGGGTCTGGCAGCCGCGCGCGCGAACGTCCGCTACCGCTTTCCGGGCAAGGCGGCGGCGATGGGGTTGATCATGCTGCCGCTGGTCCTGCCGGAGATCATTGTCGCCGTCTCGCTTTTGGTGGTTGCGGTCAAGGTGTTCGGCCTGGGTCTGTCGCTCTGGACGGTTGTGGCGGCGCATGTCCTGATCTGCACGCCCTTTGCCATCGCCATTCTGAACGCCAGTTTCCAGTCCCTTGACCCCAGCCTGGAGGAAGCGGCGGTGGATCTGGGCTGCACCCGGCCCGAGACGTTTCGCCTGATCACCCTGCCGCTGGTCATGCCGGGCATCGTCGCGGCACTGCTGATCTGTTTCACAATCTCACTGGACGAATTCATCATCGCGTTCTTCCTCACCGGCTCTGACCCGACCTTGCCGGTCTATATCTGGTCGCTGCTCCGCTTTCCCCGGCTGATCCCGGTGGTCATGGCCCTGGGCACGATCCTGATGCTGGTGTCGATCACCATCCTCATCCTCGCCGAATGGAACCGCCGCCGGGGCCTGGCCCGTGCGGGCATCAAAGACAAAGGGGGCTTCCTGTGAGCGAGCCACTGATCCGCCTGCGCGGCATCCAGAAATACTATGGCGAATACCACGCGTTGCGCGGGATCGACCTGGACATCGGCGCCGGAGAGTTCTTTTCCCTGCTGGGTCCGTCGGGCTGCGGCAAGACCACATTGCTGCGTGTGATTGCAGGGTTCGAGGACGTGTCCGAGGGCACCGTCGTGCTGGGCGGGACCGACATGACCCGCGTGCCGCCGAACAAGCGCCCCACGAACATGGTGTTCCAATCCTATGCCATTTTCCCGCATCTGTCGGTGGCGCAGAATGTCGCCTTCGGGCTGCGCAAACGGTCGGACCTGAACCGCGCGGCACGGGATACCCTGGTCGAGGATGCCCTCGATATGGTCGGGCTGGACGGCTATGGCAGCCGCGCCGCGCACGCTCTGTCCGGGGGGCAACGGCAACGGGTCGCGCTGGCCCGCGCGCTGGTTTTGAAACCCCGCGTCCTGCTGCTGGACGAGCCGCTGAGCGCGCTGGACAAGAAAATGCGTGAGCAGATGCAGGTGGAGCTGATCCGCCTGCAACGGCAGGTCGGCATTACCTTCATCCTTGTCACCCACGACCAGGAAGAGGCGCTGGTCATGTCCGATCGCATCGCCGTCATGTTCGAAGGCGACGTCGCCCAGATCGCCGAAGCCGAGGCGCTGTACCGCCGTCCGGCCACGCGCCGGGTGGCTGAATTCATCGGTGTCATGAACTTCCTCCCCGCGCACGTGGACGGCGCAGAGGTCGAAATCGCAGGCTTGGGACGCATGGCCCTGGACGCGTTGCAATCCACGGCAACGACCGAGGGCGAGACGGTCGCAGGTTTTCGCCCCGAAACCGCAACCTTGTTGTTCCCTGGACAGGACGCCCCGGATCGCATCGCAACGGGCCGCGTGACCGAGGTCGTCTACTACGGCGACATGACCTATTACGATGTGGTGCTGACCGGCAGCGACACGCCTATTCGCATCTCGATGCGCAACGTATTCGGGCGTCCGGTTCTGGAAATCGGGGCCGAGGCACGTCTGGCCTGGTCGCCCGGCGCCGTCACCTTGTTCCGCTAGCCCCGGCTCGGCGGAGTTTGGATAACCTGGGGACATCGCCAGATTTCGGGACCACCACACCGCAGTCCCCACGACCCACACGGTTGGAACCGTAAAGCCCGATCCCGTCAAACCTCGGTCTGACGCAGAAGCCAACAAATCGTTTCGGGTCAGACCGGAACGGTCACACCGGACGTGGCCTGCTTCGACACCGCCATGATCAGAGTGTCGCCTACCGCCCGATGTTCATCGCAGGCTTCTCGATTGTCTCATCGAGAAGGCTGTTGTCTAGAGAACCGCTCCCTTTGAAGGAACGCTCGGTACGCGGAACGTAATGTCCTTCCCGCCAGACCCGCAGGAAATCAGATCAGGAATCTTCGAGGACCCTTCTGGCAACACGAAAGCACTCAAGCGCCTGGGGCACACCACAATAGATCCCGATGACATGAATAATCGCACGGATTTCGTCAGGAGTGACCCCATTGTTGATCGCACCCCGGCAATGGATCTCCCATTCCTGCATCTTGCCTAGCGCGCCAATCATCGAGAGGTTCATCATCGAGCGCGTCTTTGCGTCGATGACCTCATCGCCCCAACCAAAGCCCCAGCACCAAGCCGTCATTGCTTCCTGGAAAGGGCGCGTAAAGTCATCCGCAGCCGCAAGGTTCTTTTCGACGTATTCCGCGCCAAGCGTCGATTTACGTTTTTCCAACCCCTTGAGGAACAGGTCTTCATCAAATGCGCTCATGTGTCAGCCTTTCAGTTTTATGGCGACGTTTTTGGTCTGAACATAGTTCCACAAAGCTTCGCGACCTTTTTCTCGACCATAGCCGGATTTTCCATACCCACCAAAGGGCGTTTCAACTCCGCCAGCGTACCATTCGTTCACAAAAACCTGCCCTGCCCGAAGGCGTCGCGCAGCCGTGGTGGCCCTGTCCAAATTTCGGGTAAAGACCCCGGCTACCAGACCGTAGGGCGTTCCGTTTGCGATTCTGATCGCCTCTTCATCAGACGAGAATTTCAGAACAGAAAGAACAGGACCGAATACTTCTTCGTTGGCAATCGTCATGTCAGGCGTAACATCTGTCAGAATAGTCGGTTCAAGGAATGCGCCCGGGATATTCATTTTTCGCCCGCCTGTGACGACAGTGGCACCTTGCGCTTGTGCATCCGCAATCATCTGTACTGCGCGATCCCGCTGCGCTTCGGATACCATTGCGCCCATTGTCGCGCCAAAATCCGGCTGATCAATACCGGGTTGTACAGTAAGTGATCGCGCGACGCCGGCCATACGCTCGACGAGCGCATCATGCACAGTGTCATGGACAATCACGCGGCTCATCGCAGAACAGACTTGGCCCGCATTGAAATAAATGCCCCATCGGACGTCATTCTCAAACGTTTCGAGATCGGCGTCATCATGGACAATGGCAGCGGATTTGCCGCCAAGTTCCAAAATACAAGGCACGACATTTTGGGCCGCAGCGGTTGCAATGGCAATCCCTGTCGCCACCGATCCCGTAAAAACGATCTGATTGACATCAGGATGGGCGGACAAGGCGGCACCGGCATCATGGCCCAAACCGCATAGAATGTTGACTGCACCATTCGGCAAGCCAACCGCTTCGGCCGCATGGGCAAACCATGAACTGCTGAGCGGCGTCAATTCGGAAGTCTTGATTACGCACGCGTTTCCCGTGGCCAGAGCCGCTGACAGCGACCGAGCCGTCATTTCGACCGGATAGTTCCAGGGAATGATTTGTGCCGAGACACCATAGGGCTCATGGAGCGTGAAATCAAAATAATCTCTGCCAAGAGGAATTGATCGCCCCTCGATCGTTTCTGCCTGGTTTCCGTAGTATTCAAAATACCGCGCAGCCCCCTCGATCTCAATCCGCGCCTCCCAAAGCGGTTTTCCCTGTTCCAGGGTCAACGTACGAGCGAGTTCATCTATGTGGTCCAGCAGGTAGCGGCCCATGGATTGCACCATACGTCCCCGTTCGACAGGGCGCAGGTCTGACAGCGCACCAGATCGGTGCACACGCTGCGCCGCTTTTACCGCGCAATCGACATCACCGGCATCGGCAAGTGCCTGTTCCGCCAGTTTCTCACCAGTACCGGGGTCAAATACGTCGATCCGCCCGGCCCCGCCATCGACCCAAGCACCGTCAATGTAGTTTTTCCAAAAGCCTTTTATCACAGCGTAATTCTGTATTGATATAGATGATCATAGTGCGGCTTCATGCGGCGATGCACGCGGCGCACCCGATCGGGGGCCTCTGCCACTTCGACATAGCGTCGCATTTGCGGCTTTAATCCTGTAGAGGCGCGCAAATTCGCGTGAAAACTGCCACCATCCCACCAACTGTAGTCACCGGTATCCGCACCGGGTTCCCAACTTAACGCCTCCGGGATGAACGGAATATCCACGGCCTCGCAAAACGCCTTTACCATCGTTTCCGGATCTTCAAGAAGGTCGTCACTGTCGATGACAGGTGGTGGTGTGCTATTGAGTGCAGTCAGCAGATCAAATAGCGCGCGTTGCTCGGGAAACCCGACCTCAAGCTCATCGAAATCGGGCCATTTGTTATAGACGGACGAGATCGTTTTGGCCGGGTCGCGGATCAGGAACGCATGGGTGAACTTAGACAGGAACGCAGGCGTCCACATGTGATTGACGTAGTGCGGAAAATCCTTGAGAAACACCGGGCCATTTTCTGCGCGTGCTTGGATATTGTCCCAGACGCTTTCGATAGTCAGACCCTGCGTGGTTTTGTCGCTTGTGGTAAAACGCGGCCAGAATGGATCTTCGCCCTGATACCACGCCTCACCAAAAGGTTCGTGAAGGCAATCCAAATCACCCCGCTGACGCATCATCCATTCAAACGCGGTCGAGGTCGAACGAGGAATCGCCCAAAGAGCTACAATCTTATGCATGCAGGCTCTCCAATAACTGGCTTTGCGGGGTTGTGGGCGCGATGCCGAGGTCCTTCATGATCCGCCAATAAAGTGCGGTATCATGACCGATTACTGGCTTGCCGAGTTTGGCTTCCATCGCTCGGGCCAAATGGAGAGGGCGTTGCGGAAGGCCATCTGGGCCTGTGCGAAAATTGCACATGCCGTTGATAAGGTAGGCGTCGGCATTGGGGGCCTTGTCTGCCACGTAGGAAAAACTGCGCTCAAACAGATCGCCGTCAAAAATCCAACGTCGGACATTGACGGCGGCTTGATCGGGAAGCCAGCCTTGATCCACAAAGTTTCCTGCCCAAAGCACATCAAATCCGGCATCGCGCAGAAATTGCGCCGTGCCCTGCCACCATTCGGGCCAATGGTAGGCTGCGTTCAATGCGACCTTTTCGATACCTTGATCGCGCAAAGCTTCGACCATGGCGTAGCCTGCCATGTGAAACCGTATCTGATATTTGTCGGAAAGATCCGCGCAATGCTGGCGGATACCTTCAACACCCAGGCCACTGGCGTGTACCCAATTCGATCCCACCTGCCCGCAGACATCGACCCCATTGCGCGACATGCAGTGCACGAAATCGTCCAGCATTCCAAAATTCTGTTTACGTTGATCCAACCCGTGTGCGTAGTCAGGCGCATGCAGCATCCAGCCATGTACACCGACCGTTTCGGGTGAAATGCGCAGAAAATCCGACGGAGCAGCATCAAAATCGAAGGGCGGACAGGTAAAGCCGACCTGATGAGGAAACAGCTTTTGTTCTGGCGTCCATTGGGTTGGCATCAGGGATGTGTCAGCCATCAATGGCCTCCCGCATCCAACGTTGCAAATGCATCACCGGGTGTTCCGAATTAACGCCACCTTTCGGGTCAATCACCAGCGGACCGGGCCGGTATCCACGAGATCCAAGCCCGCGTTGTACGCTTTCCACCAAATGAATATCCTCTTCAACTGTGGTCGCGCGATCCTGTTTGGACAGCAAACGTACCTTTTCATCATCGACACCATCGACAGAATACCAGCCACGCCAGACAACAACGTGATCCGTGTCAACTGCACGCCAGTGGTAGGTATTCAAGACATTTCCGGGATACACCTGAAACGACATCATCGGCCAAAGAAACCAGCTCGAGTATTCGGCGGCATGCGCAAACCCGGAATTGATGTCATAGGTCATCTGGTCCAGCGCCTGGCACTGTGTGGTGTGTCGCAGACACATTCCCTGTGGCTGAATATCATAGGTTTCCGGTTTCACCACTCCGCTTGCAAATGTTGGATGGTTTAGGGAGCAGTGATAGCACTCCGAATAGTTCTCGACCGAGACCTTCCAATTACAGTTCTCAGGTATCTCGACCCATTCCAGCGGCTTCAGGTCTTTCCAGTTGGGCACCCATTCTTCCAGCTCGGCCCGTGCGCCCGGAAACCATTCTTCCATCGGGGCCGCATCGGGATCGAGATTCACGAAAACAAATCCTAGAAGTTCCTCGACCCTGACCTCTGTCAGACAAACAGAGGACTTTTCAAACCCATCGACAGATTTCAGGTTCGGGCCGGCCCGCAACTCTCCGCTCAATTCGTAGGTCCAGGCGTGATAAGGGCAGACGATGACACGCGTGGTCCCTGCCCCGCTGACGAGTTGATGCGCCCGGTGCTGACAGACGTTATAGAAAACACGGATCTGCGCATCCCGGCCACGGATCGCAAACAGGCTTTCTCCCGCGATTTCGAAGGTGGCATAGGAACCAATCCCTTCCAACTCGGAAGCGTGACATCCGAATTGCCAGGTGCGCGCCAGCAACCCGGCGCATTCTGCTTCAAACACGGTGTGGTCGATATAATAGCGTGCATCAAGCGACCGGATCGGTTCTTTCATTTGTCCTCCGGGTAATACAGGCCAAGCTGATGGCGACGCTTGTGAAAGGTTTCGACCCTCTCGACGATTTCGTCGCTGGCTACGGCGACGACGAAGGATAACAGCGTTTCGAGCAGTGCGATCGTACTGATCGACGACGGAAAGAATTGGGGCGTTTCGACTGAGACAACGAACCCGTGATCCGCACCGCGCAGGATCGGGCTGGCCGGACTATCAGATAGGGCGACAATCGTCATGCCCTGCTCGCGGGCGATCTCCACCGCTTCGACCACCTCCGAGCGGTAAGGCTTGGATGTCATCGCAATCAGCACATCCCGTCCATCTGCCCATGCCAGGTCATCGACAGGCGTTGACCCCGCCCGCGGGATGGCGTGGAATTCCGTCATTCCGGTCGAGGCGAGATACGCGAAATTCCGCGCCACTGAGTTGTTGACGCCGACCCCCAATATGAAGACACGCCGCGCGGCCCAGATCGCCTCTGCGGCGGCTTTCATATCGTCGGTGGAAATCAGTGCGAATGTGTCTTCGATATTGCGGATCGCATCATTGATCATATCCGCATAAAGCCCACCCAGATCGCCTGACTTGCGAATGTCTTGCAACCACCGGGCCCGGTCGGGAAAGTCGGCGGACCCGCGGCGGATAGCCTCGCGGAATGGGGTGCGGAAATCCTCGTAGCCTTCGAACCCCACCTGCCTGGCCATCCGGACCACGGTGTTGGGCTTGACGTTTGCCGCCT
The DNA here is from genome assembly GCF_025141175.1 of Jannaschia sp. M317. Lineage (NCBI taxonomy): Bacteria > Pseudomonadati > Pseudomonadota > Alphaproteobacteria > Rhodobacterales > Roseobacteraceae > Jannaschia > Jannaschia sp. M317. The sequence goes on from NZ_CP081155.1 coordinate 2,811,596, forward strand.
GCGCAATCTCGCGCACGGTCGAAACACCCACATCACGCGGGTTCTCCAAGACATAGGTCGCCGCCTTGCGGGCCTCCGGCGTCAGGTTTGGCAGCTCTTGGGCCAGCCGCTCCAGAATCGCATTTGATACATTTGTCCCATTCATGATTGACTATGGTACTTTTGGTTGCTTAGCCTGTCGAGAGAAAACTACTCGTTGAAAGGGAATGCTGTGGCAGCTGAGTTTCCACCGACTGCACGCGTGGTCATCGTAGGCGGCGGCGTCATGGGCGTGGGCCTGGCCTATCATCTGGGGCACGAGGGCTGGGGTGCCGACACGGTGCTGCTTGAAAAGGCGGAACTTACATCGGGCAGCACCTGGCATGCGGCAGGCCAGATCACCCATTCGACGTCCAGCTTCGGCTTGGGCAAGTGCGTTGACTACAACGTCAACCTCTACTCTGGCGGGTTGGAGGCAGAGACGGGCCAGCCAGTCACATGGCACGGCTGCGGGTCATTCCGTCTGGCGTACACGACAGATGAAATGGATTGGTTGCGCCACACCCTGTCCGTCGGTCGATCGCTGGGTTTCAACATCGAGTTGGTGGGGCCCGAAAAGGTCGCCGAGCTGCATCCGTTCTACAACCTCACGGGCGTTCTGGGCGCGTTGCACACGCCGGACGATGGCCATGTGGACCCCACGAACGTGACAATGGCCATGGCCGCAGGTGCGCGTCAAAAGGGCGTTAAGATCATACGCCAGTGTCGCGCAACAAACATAACCCAACTGCCCAATGGCGAATGGCAAGTCGAGACCGACAAGGGAACCATCACCTGCGAACATGTGGTTAACGCCGGTGGTACCTATGCCCGGCAGATGGGCGAATGGTCAGGGCTGCAACTGCCGATGACATCGATGACCCACCATTATTTCGTCACCGAACCTGTCCCCGAATTCGAAGCCCTGGAAACTGAATTGCCCGTCATCCGGGACGACAGAAAGGTATCGGGCTACATCCGGATGGAGCAGAAACGCGGGCTGATCGGGATCTATGAAAAGGAGAACCCGAACTCCGTCTGGCACGATCATTGCCCATGGGACTATGAAAACTGGCTCTTTGACGCCGATTACGACCGCATCATGCCCTATCTGGAAGAAAGTCTGAACCGGATGCCGATCTTCGCCACGCTGGGCATTCAGCGCGAGGTTCACGGTGCCATCAGCCATCCGCCGGACGGCAATCCGCTGATTGGCCCGGCCCCCGGCGTGCGCAATTACTGGTGTTGCTGCGGCACGCAGATCGGCATCGGTTGGGGTCCGGGCCTGACCCGCGAATTGGCCCGGTGGATGGTTCATGGTGCGGCCGATATCTCCATGCGGGACTATGATCCGCGACGCTTTGGCAGCTATGCGAAGAAAGAGTGGCAGGTCGTGAAGGCCGAAGAGGATTATTGCCTGCGCCACGAAATTCCGTTTCCGCATTTCAACCGACTGGCAGGTCGTCCGATCAAGCCCTCGCCTTTATACGAGTTGCTCAAATCCAAAGGTGCCGTGCACGAAGAAGTCTACGGCTTCGAACGCCCCCGCTGGTTTGCCAAAGACGGCGTGGCACAGCAGGATCACTATTCATTCAACCGCACACCCGTGGATGACATCGTCGCGGCCGAAGTCAAAGCCGTCCGCGAAACTGTGGGCATCATGGACGTCACCGCCTTTACCAAGATACTTGTCTCTGGGCCTGACGCCTACGCGCTTTTGGACCGCCTGACCGCAAACCGCATGCCGCAAAAGGTTGGGTCGATCACGCTGACGCATATGCTGAACCGCGCGGGCCGGATCGAGCTTGAGACCACCATCGTCCGCCTTGCGGATGACCAGTTCTATCTGGTTTGCGCGGCCTTCTTCGAGCAACGCATGCTGGATCACCTGAACCAGCACCGCGACGCCGAGAACGCCACGATCATCGCGTTGTCGTCCGAGTGGTCCGCGCTGTCCCTAAACGGGCCGCGTGCACGGGATGTTCTGGGCGCATGCACCGAGGCGGATCTTTCCAACGCCGGGTTCCGTTGGCTGTCTGCAAGGCAAGTCACCATCGCCGGTCACGAGATTTGGGCGTTCCGCATGTCCTATGCCGGGGAACTGGGGTGGGAATTCCATATGCCCAACGCCGCCTGTCTTGATGTCTACACTGCCCTATGGGCCGCAGGCGAGGCGCATGGGATCGCGGACTACGGGTCCTTTGCGATGAACGTGATGCGGATGGAAAAGGGTTTCAAAGGGGCCGGTGAATTGACCAATGAGGTCACCCTGGCCGAGGCAGATGTCTTGCGATTCACACGCACAGACAAAGACTATCTCGGCCGCGACCGGACCCTTGACGCGAACCTGCGATGGGTCTGCGCCTATCTTGAAATTGAACCCGACGGCCAGGCGGACGGCCATGGCGGCGAGGCCGTATTGTGGGGGGACAAGGTCGTGGGATCGACCGCATCGGTAGCCTATGGACCGACTGTCGGCAAAATCCTCGCCTTTGCCTACATCAAACCAGAAGCCGCCGAACCGGACACGCAATTGCAGGTGATCATCCATGGCGCGCCGCGTGCCGCGAAGGTTCTGGCCGCACCCGCCTATGATCCGGAAAGCCAAAAACCACGTGTGGACGCGACATGACCCTTCCGAACACGATGCGTGCGATGGTGACGATGGGGCACGGCGACCTGGATCAAATGGTGCTGCACCAGGACTGGCCGCGGCCTGAACCCACAGCTGGCGAAGTCCTGATCCGCGTCGGCGCCTGCGGGTTGAACAACACGGACGTCAACACGCGCTCGGGTTGGTATTCCAAGACCGTGACGGACGCCACAACCGGCGGCTCTTTTGCCGAAGTCGGCAAGGACGATCCGACCTGGGGCGGAGCGCCAATCCTGTTTCCTCGGATCCAGGGGGCCGATGTGTGCGGCAGGATCGTGGCCGTTGGGGCAGGCGTTGACGCCGCGCGCATCGGTGAACGGGTCATTACGGATGGCTGGTTGCGCGACACCGATCACCTGGATGACATTAACAAAACTGGCTATTTCGGGTCCGAACGCGACGGCGGCTTCGCGGAATACACGTCCATCCCTGCGCGCAATGCCCTTGTGATCAAATCTGACCTGTCCGACGCAGAGCTTGCGACCTTTTCCTGCTCCTATTCTACCGCCGAAGGCATGCTGACACGAGCGCAGGTCTCGGCCAGTGATACGGTCCTGATCCCCGGTGCGTCAGGTGGCGTCGGTGGCGCATTGGTGCAACTGGCAAAGCGGCGCGGCGCGCGTGTGATCGCAATGGCGTCGGCTGCCAAGCATGCAGATGTTGCAGCGCTGGGCCCGGATGCAATCCTGCCCCGCGCGCCGGATAACCTGCGCAAGGCACTCGGCGACGCAAGGATCACGGTTGTCGCGGACGTGGTAGGCGGTCCTGGTTGGGCGGCCCTGATTAATGTGCTGGAACGTGGCGGGCGCTACACCTGTTCCGGTGCGATCGCGGGGCCGATGGTCGATCTGGATTTGCGCACGTTCTACCTGCGTGATCTGACGTTCACAGGCTCTACGGTGATCGCGCCCGAGGTCATGCCGAACCTGGTTCGCTATATCGAACAGGGCGACATCAAGCCCAGCCTTGCCGCGACCTATCCCTTGGATCAGCTGCACCAGGCGCAAGCGGCCTTCATTGCAAAGAAACACACGGGCAATATCGTGGTTTGCCTATGAAAATAACGGAAATCTCGGTCTATCAGATCAACCTTCCGCTGGAGCATCCCTATTGGCTGTCTGGTGGCCGGCTGAAGTTCGAAGTGCTGGACGCAACGCTGGTCAGGATCGTGACGGACGCGGGTCTGATCGGATGGGGTGAAGGCACGCCATGGGGGCACACCTACGTGCCAGCCCACGGACCCGGACTCCGCGCGGGGATTGCGACGATGGCCCCTTTCATCCTGGGTCACGACCCGCGCCGGGTCCTGGACGTGGAACGCGCGATGGACCTGGCCTTGCCTGGCCATCTCTATGCCAAAAGCCCGATTGATATGGCGTGCTGGGATATTGCAGGACAGGCAGCAGGTCTGCCGATCGCAGATCTGATGGGCGGCGGGTCCCGTACGCCGCGACCCATCGCGTCATCGGTCGGGGCCAAGACGGCGGCAGAAACCCGCACCGTGATCGAGCGTTACCGCGCGCGGGGCTACCTCGCCCATTCGGTCAAGATCGGTGGTGATGTGGACCGCGACATCGCGCGCATTCGCGACGTTGAAAGCATCCGGCTCGAGGGGGAAATCGTGCTCTACGACGTCAATCGTGGCTGGACACGCCAACAGGCCCTGCGGGTCATGTCGGCCACGCGAGATCTTAACGTGATGTTTGAACAACCCTGCGAAACGCTCGACGACATTGCGGCCCTGCGCGGCAAGCATTCAGCGGCAGTATCAGTGGATGAAACGTTGAATACCCTGCAAGACGCCGCCCGCATCGCGCGTGACGGGCTGGCAGAGGTGTTCGGGATCAAGCTGAACCGCGTCGGTGGCCTCACCAAGGCGGCCCGCATGCGCGACATCGCCCTGGCCCACGGCATCGACATGTTCGTGATGGCGACAGGTGGTTCCGTCCTGGCGGATGCCGAGGCGCTGCATCTCGCGGCCACTATCCCTGACGCAAATTGCCACGCGGTCTGGGCCTGCCAGGATATGCTGACGGTGGATATCGCAGGCGGTCGGGGGCCGCGCAACGTTGATGGGCACCTGTCATTGCCCGCTGATCCCGGCCTTGGCGTCCACCCTGACGAAGATGCGCTTGGCCCACCCGTAGCCGTCTACACCTGAGGGTTCACACGCAGGTCACGGGCATCCCCCGACTTCTTCACGATCATCACCTAAACCGGGCCAGAAACATGCAAAAGTTGACGTCACAATCAGAGTGGATCACCCGTGCGAAGGCCGTCCTTCCCGCCGGGGGCTTTGGGAACTTCGATCCGGGCATCGTGATCGCCAAAGGTCACGGCAGCCGCGTATGGGATGAGGACGGCAAGGAATACATCGACTACCTGATAGGATCTGGCCCGATGCTTCTTGGCCATGGTCACCCCGAGGTTATGGAAGCCGTCCTAGAACAATTGCCCAAAGGCATGACGTTCTTCGCCAACAACGCCAAGGGCGTCGAACTGGCCGAGGCCATCGTCGACGCCGTACCATGTTGCGAGCAGGTCCGGTTCGTCGCATCGGGGGGCGAAGCCGACATGTACGCCATCCGACTGGCGCGCGCGTACACGGGTCGCAACAAGATCCTGAAATTCGAAGGCGGATACCACGGAATGAGCGCTGAGGCCCAGATGAGCCTGGCCCCCTTGGCGCGGGTGAATTTCCCTCAGGCCGTCCCTGACAGCGCGGGAATCCCACAGGGCGTTGCGGATCAAATGCTGATCGCGCCCTACAATGACCTAGCGGCAGTCGAAGCGCTGTTGAATGAACACAAAGACGTCGCCGCAATCATCGCGGAACCGCTTCAACGGATCATTCCTGCCGAACCGGGTTATCTGCAGGGCCTGCGTGACTTGTGCGACAGGCATTCCGTGATGCTGATCTTCGACGAAATCGTCACTGGATTCCGATTGGCCTATGGCGGCGCTCAGGAACGCTATGGCGTCACACCAGACATTTGCACTTTGGGCAAGATAATCGGCGGAGGCTTTCCCCTTGCCGCCCTTGGCGCCAGCACTGAAATCATGCAGCATTTTGACAAATCAATTGTTGGATCCGACAAGTGGCTCATGCAATTGGGGACCCTGTCCGGAAACCCTGTCGCAGCGGCTGCGGGTCTCAAGACGATGGAGGTTCTGCGCCGACCAGGAAGCTACGAAAGACTGCGGACGATCGGTAGATCCCTTCAGGATATGCAGAGGGATGCTCTGTCAGAGGCGGGCATCGCGCATCAAATCTGCGGCGACGAAACCCTGTTCGACATCTTTTTCACAGAGACTGCATGCAGGGATTACCGATCCGCAAAGCATGATGATCCCGCGCAAAATGCCACATATAATACGGTCCTGCGCAAACACGGTGTCTTCAAGTCACCTGGAAAACTCTATCCCTCCCTCGCGATTACCGAAGCGGACTTGGAGCAGACACGATTTGCTGTGCTCGAAGCTGTTCAATCGACTTTCCTGGACTAGGAAAACCTGCCTCCTCGTCATTTCCACGTGCGAGGCTGAAGAGTTTGTCAAACCGCACGAAAGGAACATCATCTGACCTGGGATCAGACCTCAGAAAGGGACACTGATCGACGTCGCCGCACGCGGAATTCTGGGTTCGACGTGGATGCCTCCCTTGACCGGAGCAAGCTCAGGACCGTCAAATTGACCAAGGCGTTCTGGCGATCAGAAAGTAATCCAGAACTCACTAATGCTATTCCCCCGAGGTCCCGCCAACAGCCTTTCTTTCAACATGGGAATAAACTGTCGTTCGAGAAACGCCCAGTGTTCTTGAGGTCAGCGCGACATTTCCGCTACAATGGTTGTACATGCGATTGATCTCCCGGCACTTGGCCTCGCGAACCGAATTGCCCCTGCATCGCAGACAGACATGTCCGACAACCGTCGGAAGGCCGAGAATGCGTTCCACGTGTTCTTCTCGAATATTTCCGGCCTTCGAGTGAACAACGAGGAGCCTCAGCTGGTTGGCCAGGTCCGACATGTTTCGAGGGCGGTCAAATTTCTGCAGCAATGACATCGCAGAGCTTGAGAGCCGGTGCTTCGAAGAAATCCCAGCCAAGATGTTGGCGGCCACCAAGGCAAAGTCGTTTCGATCTTCCAACGTCGGCAAGTGCACCGTCATCTGAGTGAGGTTTTCATAGGTTCTGAGGACGTCGCCCGTCCATTCCCTGTCGGCGGCGTCGTCTGGAACGGCCGTCGACATGATGCACCAATTTGGCCTGATCATTTGCAACCGATCAATGAATTGCATGATCTTTCCTGCGGTGGGTCCCCGCATGGCCGCAAGATTTTCAACGACAAGCATGCCATTTTCATGGTCGAGGATATCGCGCCGAGTATCCAGTTCAGTGATCAGTTCTGCTGGCGGACCGGATTTATCGGCGTAATTCGCATGGCTGCAGTCAATGGTAACCAGTGGGCCGTCGGTTGCCAGACTTTGATGCACGGACTGCGCAAACGTCGTACGCCCCGACCCTGTCTGACCTGAAACACAAATCGGCAGGCGCGCCTTTGCCGATCGGATCGCAAGCCGCATGCTGTTGCGTACCCGCCCGTCATGGAACACCGGATCGTCCGAACGTTGCGGAATCGAAAACACGGGCGATGTCGAAAGGGACACCCTTTTATGTGTTATCGAGTCACCGATGCGTGGGTGCGAAAATCGCATTCGCGCAAAATAACTCGCGTTCAACCAGTCGACCAAACGGACGACTTCGCCCAATCTCGTCTGAGAGACGATGGCCCCGAAGCCCCCTCGGAAGAGATCGGAAAACATCTTTGGTCCAGAAAGATCGATTCCATTGAAAAGTTGGCAAGCAGATCGATTTGCACCTGTTATACGACCATCTTCATCGACACTCACCATGCCGACGCTTTGGGTCGTCAAGTATTCCTGCCGAGGATGGAACTGAATGATCGCATCACCACGGTGATCGTTCACAAATAGCCGATTCTCGATGTTGCTGGCAGCCAGGGATACAAGCGCCTGGGTGTGGTTCTGGCGATCCGGCAATTCAGAAGACACATCAAGCAGACCGATAAGACGCCCTTGACTGTCAAATATTGGTGCCGCGACACAGGATACCCCCGCATGCCCCGCAAGAAAGTGCTCTGCGCCGGAAACGGCACTTGGTTCGCCTGTGTGCAGGGCAAGTCCAAGTCCATTTGTCCCGCGAAGATCTTCGGTCCAGATTGTACCGCACCGTACACTGCGAGAACAGGCGGACTCCTGGAACTGATGATCCATGAGCGCCTCAAGAACGACGCCTTGTGTATCGGCGTAGGCTACCATGTGGTTCGTGCCCGATATCTGGTTGCTCAAAAGCTCCAACTCGGGACGAACGACGCTCAGCAGGATTTCGTGTTTTTCCTTCGCCTCGCGCAATTGGCTATGGGACACTGCTGCATCGGCAGACTTGGCTCTTGGATCCAGGCCTTTGCCGAGGCATCGCGCCCAGCTGTTCGCTATGGCCGCAGGAAGCGCATCATGCTGAAATATCCCCTCGGATTCCAGCATGGCCCGTGCATCTGAAAGATCTCCCTGCACCCTGCCCTCCCCACATACGTGCCAGATCAGTAGAAAACGGGCCGGGCATGAAAGCAAGTAAAGTGCCCAGTTTCTGGACACAGTTTGACGGCTGAAGCCCTGTTTCTGAACAACCTAGAAGCGTTACTTGCCAGTTTACCCAGTTTTAACTGAACGAACTGCTCTGGAGGGAGGCCGACAGGACGAGGCATGGGCCGCAAAGGCGGTCCGGACCCAAGCCGTGCGGGAGGCACGCGGGGTCCACTTTGGAATGCCGACTGTGCCCGGTCTTGCAATCCACAGGCGACCACACCCGCCACCAGAGCAGCGGAAAACTGGGAACGATCTGGGAGGATCTGATGAGGTATCTACTAAGCGCCGTGGCGGCATCTGCGTTGCTCGGCACCGCGGCAACCGCGCAAACCAACCTGGAGCTGCTTGGCCAGTTCAAGGTTACGGGTACGACCGAACACACAGTCATTGACCAAAATGCGCCTGCTGCCGACTCGATCCGATCGGTGCTCGAAGGCATCACCCTGCCGGACGGCTTCAAGATCGAGTTGTATGCGCTCGTGCCGGATGCGCGCCACATGGCGATGGCACCGCAGGGTACTGTGCTCTTTGTGGGAACGAAGAAAGAGAAGGTCTGGGCCGTTCTGGACCGCGATCGCGACCGCGTCGCCGACGAAGTAAAAGACTTTGCGCCGTCGTTGGAATTTGACGTTCCGAATGGTGTGGCTTTCTCCGACGATGGCTTTTTGTTCATCGCCGAGCGTAACCGGGTAATGATGTACCCCGCCGCCGAGTTCTTTCACGAGAGCCCGGACGTCGTCGCCGTCCCGATCGTCCCCCAAGGCACGCTGATCCCGGTTGAGGAAGAAAGCTACAACCATACGGCCCGCGTGATCAAAGTCGGGCCTGACAACAAGCTCTACATCTCGCTTGGTCAGCCTTTCAATGTTGCTCCGGCGGAAAAGCTTGACCTCTATGATGAATGGGGGATCGGCGGGATCATCCGCATGAACCGGGATGGCTCTGACCGCGAAGTCTACACCTACGGCGTTCGCAATTCCGTCGGGCATGACTTCCACCCTGTAACGGGTGAGCTTTGGTGGACGGACAACCAGGTCGACGGCATGGGCGACGACATCCCCCCAGGTGAGATCAACCGGCAGACCGAAATGGGACAACACTTCGGGGCACCCTGGTTTGGTGGCGGCAGCACACGGACCAACGAATATGCGGGCCAGGAAGTCCCCGTCGATGTCGTGATGCCTGCTTCGGAAACCATCGCACATGCGGCCGATCTGGGCATGACCTTCTACACTGGAAAGATGTTCCCCGAGAAATACCAGAACGCGATCTTCTCGGCTCAGCACGGGTCATGGAACCGCACCACGCCGGTTGGCGCACGTGTCATGGTTACCTTCATCGACGATGAAGGCAATGCGACGACCGAACCGTTCGCCGAAGGCTGGATCGACGAGAACGGCGAGTATGACGGACGTCCCGTTGACGTGGCGATGATGCGGGACGGCTCGATCCTCGTATCAGACGACTTCGCCAATGCGATCTATCGCATTTCCTACACTGCAGAATGAAACCCTTGCTTGGCCGCCTGGGCGGCCAAGCACCCGTCAGGTAGTACCATGATCCATAGAACACTCCTCGCGATTGCGACCATTGTGGCGACAGCAGCCCCCGGTGCGTCCTTCGCGGCCGATCTCGAGAACGGGAACAAGCTGGCCCGCCAATGTTCCGCCTGCCATGGTCGGCAGGGCATCTCACGCGACCCGGAAGTGCCGATTATTGCTGGTCAACACGCTTTCTATCTTGAGAAAGCCCTTAAGGATTACCGGGATGGCGGTCGCGAAGATCGCCGTATGACGTTAATCGTCCAACGTCTAAGCGATACCGACATCAAAGACCTGGCGGCTCACTTTGCGGCCTTTGAGATAGGCATCAAAGAGTTAGACTAGGCACAACTGGCCCGTCCTGCACACAACCTGTCAGGCATTCAGCTCCCGCGACCGGCTTGCCGGTTGCGATACCTGAACAGACAAGCTGTTCCGACTTGCAAGATCAAGAACTGGACAGGGTGCAACGACGCACTGGGCCCCCTGGCGATCCCCTGATCGGCAGGGGGTTGCACGGCAATCTCCCGAGCAGTTGATCTGATCCATAGACTGGCCGGTGAACTCCCTTGGATTTGTAGACGCACTGACTGCTGACGTTCAGCCGAGCGCCCAAGACGGGGACAAGTTCACGCGGGATACGATGACCTGCCAGAGCCAGGCCCCGGCCCTGCACCACGCGCAAAAAGGGTCACCAAAAGCCCCGACCATCCAAACGCAACAAAAACGACGCGCGGCCTGGCCGTAGGTAGGAACAACCTTGGAGCGAGACATTCTTCTCCGCGCCTGCGCCCCGCTGAAAAATCGTAGCCAGCCAGCCACCCCACCGGCTTCCGTCGACGGCTTCCGTTGAACAGATAGGATCTTTGAACGCGAAGAAACGCGAACAGAACAAAAACAAACTGCTCAAACGTTCCGACAGAACCTTGGCGCGCGACCTGCAACTCATTGAAAACCCATGGAGGCGAGTAGGAGAATCGAACTCCTGTACACGGATTTGCAATCCGCTGCGTAACCACTCCGCCAACTCGCCGACCGGTGGTGTGTGTCCCTTTAACCCCGTCGTCGGGGGCCCGCAAGCGCCAGAAACCGGATTGCGATTGCGCCACGCGGGGCATCGTGCAATCTGGTCGCGACGAAAACTAGACCGATGGGTTCAGATTGAAGATGACCGCGTCCCAGCCCCTTCGCACAATGATGGTCGACACGCAGGTTCGCCCCTCCGACGTGACCAAATTCCCGATCATCGCGGCCATGCTTGATGTCCCGCGTGAAGATTACGTGCCCGCCGCGGCCCGATCTGTCGCCTACATGGATGCCCCCGTGGCCATGGGCGACGGTCGCGAGGTGCCGGAGGCGCGGACGCTGGCCAAGATGCTGGACGCCCTGGAGATTTCGCGCGACGACTCGGTTTTGATCGTGGGCGGCGGCCTCGGGTATTCGACGGCAATTCTGGCACGGATGGCGGCATCGGTCGTGATGGTCGAGGAAGACGGCGCGCTCGCCTCCGAGGCGGAAAGCACGCTGGCGCAACATGACGTCCTCAACGCTGTCGTCCTCGAAGGCGCGCTGACCGAAGGGGCCGCCAAGGCGGGCCCCTTCGATGTCATCGTGATCGAAGGCGGCGTCGAACTCGTGCCCGAGGCGCTTAGCGCGCAGTTGCGCGACGGCGGCCGGATTGCCGCGGTTTTCCAGACCGGCGCCCTCGGCGAGGTCCGTGTCGGTCAGGCCGCTGCCTCCGGGCTGTCCTGGCGCTTTGCCTTCAACGCCACCGCGCCGGTTCTGCCCGGTTTTGCCGCGGAGCGCGCCTTTACCCTTTGATCCAACAAGGGCACCATCAGAGTGCCCGGAGCAGTCGAGCCTTCAGGAGCCAGCCTATGACCGCAGCTACTTTTCCAAACAGAGCCCGGTTGCGGCGGCGTGCCCGCACGCTGGTCTTGTCCGGCGCGATTGCGCTTGGGGCGATCGGCGGGGCCCGTGCCGAAAGCCTGACGGACACGCTGATCCAGTCCTACCGGAATTCCCCCCAGCTAGAACAGCAGCGCGCCCTGCTGCGCGCCGCCGATGAGGATGTGGCGATTGCCGTGTCAGCTCTGCGTCCGACGCTGAATGCTCAGGCTTCGGTTTCGAAAACGGTGACGGATACCCTGCCGACGGCCACCGGTGCCTCGCTATCGCTCATCCTGGATTATACGCTTGTCGACGGCGGGCAGCGGTTCCTGCGCATCGGTGCCGCCAAGGAGGCGGTCCTGGCCGGGCGCTATGGCCTGATCCAGGCGGAACAGCAGATCCTTCTGAACGGGGCCAGTGCCTATCTCAACCTGTTGCAGTCATTGCGGAACGTGGACCTGCGCGAATCCAATCTGCGGCTGCTGCAGCAACAGCTACGGGCGGCGCGCGATCGGTTCGAGGTGGGTGAGGTCACCCGCACGGACGTCACCATTGCCGAGGCGCGGCTGGCTGCGGCGCAATCGTTGCTGGCCAACGCCCGCGGCCAAGTGGACATCCAGCGCGAGACGTATCGCCTGATCACGGGCCGGATGCCGACGGGCCGCTTGTCTGCCCCGCCCCCGTCGCCGCAATTGCCGCCCACGATCGACCGGGCACAGGCGCTGGCGTTGCAGGTGCACCCGTTGATCACGGCCGCGCAGCACGAGGTGACGGCCGCAACGCTTTTGGCAGACGCCGCCGAAGCGGACCGGTTGCCCAGCATAAATCTTGGCGGATCCCTGGGTATTGACCGCCGCGTCGGAGAGCCGTCGACCTCGCTTTCGGTCACCGGGTCCATCCCGATCTATAACGGCGGGCGACTGTCCGCGTTGAACCGTCGCGCCATTGCCAACGCACAGGCCAGCCGCGCCGCCTTGGCCCAGCAGGCGCGCACCGTCTCCGAAGGGGTCGGACGCGCCTACGCCTTGCTCAGGATTGCGCGCGCACAGATCACCGCATCGAAACAACAGGTCCGCTCCGCTCAACTGGCCTTCGAAGGCTTCCGGGAGGAAGCCCTGCTCGGCGCGCGCACCACGCTTGACGTGCTGGACGCGGAGCAGGAGTTGCTGGACGCGCGCACCGCCGCGCTGCAGGCCGAGATTGACGCGCAACTGGCGGTCTATCAGGTACTGGCCTCGATCGGGCTTATGACGACCGACCACCTTGGCCTTTCGGTCGAACGCTATGACCCCAGCGCCTATTACAACCTGGTTTCGAACGCCCCGGCGATTTCGCCCTCGGCACAGGGCGGTCGACTGGATAGCGTTCTGCGGCGTTTCGGTCGCAACTGATTGATGCATTCAATGGAAGGGGCGCGGGCGCATTGCGTCTGCGCCCCTTCCTCATGTTAAGGTTTTCGCCAGAAACGCGCGGCCCCGAATGTCGCGCCCGGTGAGGAGAGCAGCGCGATGGCACATTCCCACGATATCGAGGACGTCCTTTCGTCGATCCGGCGCCTGGTCGCCAACGAGAACGACGGTGCCCCCAGCAACCCCTCACGCAGCACGCCGCCCGCATCCTCCGCACGTCCCGAGACCCCGGCCCTGGTGCTGGCCCCGACGCAGCGCGTGACCGAGGTCGAGGACCCCTTCCAGATGATCCGCTCGCTGGCCCAACAGGAACGGGACGGGCGGGACGCGGCCTTTGTGGTCAAGATGGTCGATCGCGAGGTGACCGCGATCACCGACGATCTGGTCGCGCAGGAACTGGAAGGGCGCGACTGGCCCGAGGGCGATGCGCCCGAAGCCGGGACCGACGTTCCCGAAGAATATGTCGAAGACACCGACTACCAGCCCGAGCCGGAGGCCGACGCGCCCTCTGTCTGGCCGGAACAGGCAGACGCCGCCGTTTCGTCCGAGTTGTCCGATGACGACGATGGTGCACTGGACGACTTGTCAGAGGCCGTGGGCAAGGACGAAGCCCTGCGCGGCCTGATCTCCGAGATTGTCCGGCAGGAGCTGTCTGGGGCCCTGGGCGAACGGATCACCCGCAACGTGCGCAAATTGGTCCGGCGCGAGCTGCGGCAGATGTTGTCGTCAGGCGACTTCGACTGATCATCCGACCTGACCCTAGGTAAGATACTGAATGCAAAAAACGAAAACGCGCCGGGGACTGAACCGGCGCGTTTTCGTGTTTTGGCAGACGATCCCCCTTTCGGGGGTCTCGGGGATCAGGCGGCTTCGGCGGCCAGTTCGGCAGCTTGGCGGCGCTCGCTTTCTTCACGCGAAAGCGCGACAGAGGTGCGGACACCCCGGCTGACGAATTCCATCAAGCCGGACACGACCCGCTCATTGGGGTCGATACCTGCACAAGACAGCACTTCGCGACCATCACGCGACCGCGCCCAGCGGGCGATCTGCTCAGGTCCGTTGCCGTACTTCTTGTCATCCGAGATGGCATCGTCGAGCGCTGCCAGAACGACCGCGGCAAAAAGCTTGCGCGCCCGCTGGCCCTGTTCAAAGTTGAACGCTGTCGCATCGACAAAATCGGTCATCCCGTGCTCCTGTATTATTGCTCTTGCATCTTTACGGTAGGCCCGCCTAACAGACCTTTTACGATTCGCGCCATGCAATTTCAGAATACCTCACTTGCATTCTGCGCATGGGTTTCGCGGATCGAAACAAAATCTGCCCTGCAAACATCCTCCAACCCCACGAAATATGGGGCAGGCCCTTAATCGTTCAAGCTTTCGTCAAGTTTTGGTCACATTTGACACAGCCTGCTCCTCAACACCCGGTTGCGCCCATTGTTCCAATCTGCCGGGGTCCCTCTTCGTGAAATCTTGCCCCGCCCTGCCCTTCAGCTTAAGGACCCGGGCAATCCAGTAAACATGCGAGTCCGTAAAATGCCCAAGATCAACGGCAACGAAATCCGCCCCGGCAACGTTTTGGAGCATGACGGGCACCTATGGTCCGCCGTGAAGGTCGATCACGTGAAGCCCGGCAAGGGCGGCGCCTTTGCCCAGGTCGAGATGAAAAACCTGCGCAACGGATCCAAACTGAACGAACGCTTCCGCTCGGCCGACAAGGTGGAGCGTGTGCGCCTGGAGCAGAAGGATCAGCAGTTCCTCTACGAATCCGATGGCAAGCTCGTGTTCATGGACACCACGACCTACGACCAGGTCGAACTGGACGCCGACATCCTGGGCGAACGCCGCCCGTTCCTGCAAGACGGCATGATGGTCGTCGTAGAATACTACGACGAAGAGGCGCTGAACGCGACGCTGCCGCAAAAGGTCACCTGCAAGATCGTCGAGACGGAACCGATCGTAAAGGGCCAGACGGCGGCCAACAGCTTCAAGCCCGCGCTGCTGGATAACGGCGTCCGCGTGATGGTTCCCCCCTTCGTGGGCCAGGACGAAGACATCGTCGTCAACACCGAGACGATGGAATATAGCGAACGGGCCTGACCCCGACCGCAGGACTTACTTAGGACTTCGTGCCCCCACCATGCCGCGGGCCATGTCCGCATAGGTCGTCTCTACCGAAGCCCGGTCGAGACGGCCGCCCTCACGATACCAGGTGTTGATTCCGGTCAGCATCGCAATCAGCGCCATCGCGGCCAGCTTTGGGTCCGGCACGACCATATCGCCCGCCGCGGCCCCCTCCCGGAGGATCGCCTCCGGCACGGCTTCGTAGCGTTTCCGCAAGGCTTCGATCGCGGCGAAATTCGCGGGCTCAAGCGATCGTAATTCCATGTAGGCGATGAACACCGCGTCGGGTCTGTCCAGGTGATACCGGATGTGAAACCGCGCGAAGGCGTCCAGACGAGACAGCGGGCCGCCGCCCTTTGGTGCCTCCGCCCAGGCGCCAAGCAGCCCGTCCAGATGCGCACGCATCATCTCGAACAGCAGCGTCTGCTTGTCGGGCGTATAGTGATACAGGGCCCCTGCCCCGATCCCCACCTCGCCGGCGATCTGGCGCATCGACACGGCGGCATAGCCGTGGCGCGCAAACAGCCGTTCAGCCGCCTCCCGCACGCGCGGGCCGGTGACATCGGCATTGGATCCGGAGGGACGGGCCATGGACGCAGATAATCCGAACGCACGTTCAATTCCAAGAGCGAAGCGCCGCTTGTCGCCGCCCCGCCCGCGCCCTACCCTGCGGACATGATCCGCGCCCTTGTCCTTTGCTTTGCCTGCGCTGCCTGCGCCTCCGACTTGCCCACCGTGGACGCAAGCGTCTCGGACGCGGCGCGGGCGCAGGCCTATCCCGTGCTGATCCCGCTGGACGACATTCTGACCGACGCCGCCCTGCCATCACGGGCCGCGCCTTTGGGCGACGGTCTGCGGGCGCGCGGCGCGCGGCTGTCGCGCAGCCGCATCGCCGCCCCCGGAGGATCGGATCTGGCGGCACGCGGGGCCCGCCTGCGCGCCCGCGCCGAGGCGCTGCGCAACGCCGATATCTGAGGCCCGCGTTGCACCTTGATCGCGAAGCGGCTAGGCCTGCCCGGACGCATTTCACATCGACGGAGCACCCCCATGTCTGACCCCCTTCGCCTTGGCATCGCGGGCCTTGGAACCGTGGGTGTGGGGGTCGTGCGCATCGTGCAGGACCACGCAGACATGCTGGCCGCCCGCACCGGTCGCGCGATTTCGATCAGCGCCGTCTCCGCCCGGTCGCGCGACAAGGATCGCGGTGTCGATCTGTCGGGCTACGCCTGGGAAGACGACCCCGTGGCGCTGGCGCGGCGCGACGACGTGGACCTGTTCGTCGAATTGATGGGCGGCTCCGACGGCCCGGCCAAGGCTGCGACCGAGGCGGCGTTGTCGGTGGGCAAGCCAGTCGTCACCGCCAACAAGGCAATGCTGGCGATCCACGGTCAGGCCCTGGCCGAACTGGCCGAAGCCAACGCAGCCCCCCTGCGCTTCGAGGCGGCTGTCGCGGGCGGCATTCCGGTGGTGAAATCCCTGACCGAGGGGCTGGCAGGCAACGCCATCACCCGCGTCAGCGGCGTGATGAACGGCACCTGCAACTACATCCTGACCCGGATGGAATCGGCGGGCCTGCCCTATGACGAGGTCTTTGCCGAGGCCGGTGCCCTCGGCTACTTGGAGGCGGACCCGACCCTGGACGTGGGCGGTATCGACGCGGGACACAAGCTGGCGATCCTGTCTGCCATCGCCTTTGGCACGCAGGTCGACTTCGATGGCGTGCAGCTTCAGGGCATCCAGCAGGTTTCCATCGACGACATCCACCGCGCCCGCGACATGGGATATCGCATCAAGCTGCTGGGCGAGGCGCGTCGCACGCCCGCAGGTATCGAACAATCCATGCGCCCGACCCTGGTCCCCGCCGACAGCCCGCTGGGCCAGTTGGAAGGCGGAACCAACATGGTCGTGATCGAAGGCGACGCCGTTGGGCAGATCGTCCTGCGCGGCGCGGGTGCCGGCGAAGGCCCGACCGCCAGCGCCGTCATGGGCGACGTGGCCGACATCGCGCGGGGCCTGACGCTGCCGACCTTCGGCCAGCCTGCCACGACACTGGCCCCGGCGACCCGCGCCAACGCGGTGACCGAATGCGCCCACTATCTGCGCCTGCTCCTTAGGGATGAGCCGGGGGCCCTGGCCCGCGTGGCGACCGTTCTGGGACAGGCAGGCATTTCCATCGACCGGATGCGCCAATACGACCACCCCGGTGCAGATGCCCCGGTGCTGATCGTCACACATCCCTGTGCGCCACTCGATCTGGCGCAGGCGCTGCGCGGCGTGATCGACACCGGCGTCGTCAATGGCGAACCGGTCGCCCTGCAAATCCAGAACCCCTAGGAGGTCCCATGGCCGAACGTCCCCCCAAAACCTTCGCCGCCCCCTACCGCGCCGCGCAGGATCGCTATGCCGACATGCCCTATCGCCGCTGCGGTCGGTCGGGCCTGAAGCTTCCGGCGATCAGCCTGGGGCTTTGGCACAACTTCGGGGACGACACGCCGCATCAGGTGAAACGCGACATCTGCCGCACGGCCTTTGATCACGGGATCACGCATTTCGACCTGGCCAACAACTATGGGCCACAGCCCGGCGCCGCCGAGACGGCCTTTGGCGAGCTGCTGCGCACCGACTTCGCCCCCTACCGCGACGAATTGATCATTTCGTCCAAGGCAGGCTACGACATGTGGCCGGGCCCCTATGGTGAATGGGGCAGCCGCAAGTACCTCATCGCGTCCTGCGACCAGTCGCTGAAACGGATGGGGCTGGATTACGTCGACATCTTCTACAGCCACCGCTTCGATCCCGAGACCCCATTGGAAGAGACGATGGGCGCGCTGGATCACATCGTCCGGTCGGGCCGCGCGCTCTATGCCGGGATCAGCAGCTACAATTCGGAACGGACCCGCGAGGCGGCGGCGATCCTCAAGGAACTGGGCACCCCCTGCCTGATCCATCAGCCCAGCTACAACATGCTGAACCGTTGGGTGGAACGTGATGGCCTGCTCGACACCCTGGAAGACGAAGGCATCGGCTCCATCGTCTTTACGCCGCTGGCGCAGGGCCTGCTGACGGGCAAGTATCTGAACGGCGTGCCGGACGGCAGCCGGGCCACGCAGGGCAAGTCCCTGGCAAGGGACGCAGTCACCCCCGAAATGATCGAGGCGCTCAACGGGTTGAACGACGTGGCGCAGGCGCGGGGTCAGACTCTGGCCCAGATGGCGCTGGCCTGGGTGTTGCGTGGCGGCCGGGTGACGACCGCTCTGATCGGGGCCTCCCGGCCCGAGCAGGTCACCGATTGTGTCGGTGCCGTCGGCAACCTGGAATTCTCCGAGGCGGAGCTGTCGCAGATCGACACGCTGAGCGGCGAGAAAGGCCTGAACCTCTGGGCTGCATCTTCCGAAGGGGTGTGACGCCTTTCAATCGGGCACATTTGCAAACCGATTGCACCTACGGGTTTGTCAGCACGGTTCGCCCCCGTTAACAGGGGGCGACCGAACCACCTTTCGAGGACCAAAGCCTATGGCCAAGACCGATTTCAACGACCGCATGTTGTCCCTGGGCCTCGCCCGCGTGTCCGAGGCCGCCGCACTGGCCTCCGCCGGCCTGATCGGGCGCGGCGACGAAAAAGCAGCCGACCAGGCTGCCGTGAACGCGATGCGCGACCAGCTCAACAAACTGGACATTCAGGGCACGGTCGTCATCGGCGAAGGGGAGCGGGACGAAGCCCCGATGCTCTATATCGGCGAAGAGGTCGGCTCCGGCACCGGGCCCGAGGTGGACATCGCGCTGGACCCGCTCGAAGGCACCACGCTGACCGCCAAGGACATGCCCAACGCCCTGACCGTGATCGCCATGGGCCCGCGCGGGTCGATGCTGCACGCGCCTGACGTCTACATGGACAAGTTGGCCATCGGTCCGGGCTTCCGCACGGG
Source organism: Jannaschia sp. M317 (assembly GCF_025141175.1). Lineage (NCBI taxonomy): Bacteria > Pseudomonadati > Pseudomonadota > Alphaproteobacteria > Rhodobacterales > Roseobacteraceae > Jannaschia > Jannaschia sp. M317. The sequence continues at coordinate 2,830,821 of NZ_CP081155.1, forward strand.
CGTCGTCACCATGGATATGTCCCCGGCCGAGCGGGTGAACGCCTTGGCCGCCGCCAAGGGCTGCTCCACCGAGGACATCACCGTCTGTGTTCTGGAACGCCCCCGCCACGAGGAAATGATCGCCGAGATCCGCACCACCGGTGCCGCCATCCGCCTGATCACCGACGGCGACGTGGCCGGCATCATCCACTGCGCCGAAAGCGCGAAGACCGGTATCGACATGTACATGGGGTCCGGCGGCGCACCCGAGGGCGTGCTGGCCGCCGCCGCGTTGAAGTGCATGGGCGGACAGATGTTCGGTCGCCTCACCTTCCGCAACGACGATGAACGGGGTCGCGCCAAAAAGGCGGGGATCACCAACCTGGACCGCGTCTATACCCGCGACGATCTGGTGACCGACGATGTCATCTTTGCCGCGACTGGCGTCACCGACGGCTCCATTCTGGCGGGCATCAAGCGCGAGGTCGGCTATCTGACGACCGAGACGATCCTGATGCGCTCCAAGACCGGTTCCGTCCGGCGCATGACCTACCGCAACCCGATCTGATCCGGCGGGGTCCCGGTCCGTCCGGGACCTTGCGCCCCAAGGCCAGCCGCGCGACAGAGGCACCATGTCATATCTTGGTGTTTCTCTTTCTGCGACTGGCCGCCGTTGGGTTGGTCTGGACCCCGCGACCGAACGGCTGGCCGAGGCGATCGGCCAGACCGGCCAACCCCTGCCGCTTGCCCGTCATCTGGCACGTCGGGGTGTGACGCCGGTCGGGGCCGCCGCCTTTCTCGCGCCCAAGCTGCGCGACCTGCTGCCCGACCCGCTCGACCTGCGCGATATGGGCCTGGCCGCCGACCGGCTTGTGGCCGCCGCGCGCACCCGTCAACGCATCGCGATCTTCGCGGACTACGATGTAGACGGCGGCACCTCCGCCGCGCTGCTGGTCTGGTGGCTGCGTGGCCTGGGCCTGCCTGCCACGGTCTATGTCCCCGACCGCATCGACGAAGGATACGGCCCCAACGCCCCCGCCATCGCAGAGCTGGCCGCGGCACATGACCTGATCATCTGTGTCGACTGCGGGACCCTGTCTCACGATGCCCTGGCCGCCGCCGAGGGGACCGATGTCATCGTCCTCGACCACCACCTTGGCGGCGAAACCCTGCCCCCTGCTCTCGCCGTCGTGAACCCCAACCGGCAGGACGAAAGCGGCGATCTCGGCCACCTCTGCGCCGCCGCCGTGGTGTTTCTGACCCTGGTTCAGGCCAACCGCCTGCTGCGCGATCAGCGGCAGACCGGCCCGGACCTGATGGCGATGCTCGACCTTGTGGCGCTGGCCACCGTGGCGGATGTGGCCCCTCTGATCGGTGTGAATCGCGCGCTGGTGCAACAGGGGTTGAAGGTTTTGGCCCGTCGCGCCCGCCCCGGCCTGCGCGCGCTGGCGGATGTGGCGCGCATGGATGGGCCCCCGTCGTCCTACCACCTTGGCTATCTGCTGGGCCCCCGCATCAACGCGGGTGGCCGGATCGGAGCCGCCGATCTCGGGGCGCGTCTGCTGGCGACCGAAGACGAGTCTGAGGCCGAAGCCCTGGCGGACCGACTCAACACGCTCAACGAGGAACGCCGCGCCATCGAAGCCCGCGTCACCGAAGCCGCCCGCGAACAGGCCGAGGCTCGGCTGGCCGAAGGCGGCGCCCTGGCCTGGGCCGCGGGCGAAGGCTGGCACCCCGGGGTCGTCGGCATCGTCGCCTCCCGCCTGAAAGAGGCGCTCAACCGCCCGGCCGTCGTCATCGGCCTGCGCGACGACGGCATCGGCCAGGGTTCCGGCCGCTCCGTCGGGGGCGTGGATCTGGGTGCCAGTGTGCAACGCCTGGCGGCCGAGGGCCTGCTGATCAAGGGCGGCGGCCACCGCATGGCCGCGGGACTGACGGTCGACGCCAACCGGGTCGAGGAAGCAATGGCGCGGCTCGACGCCCTACTGGCCAAGCAAGGCGCAGGCGACTCCGGCCCTCGCGATCTGTCGATCGATGCCACGCTGATGCCCGGCGCGGCAACCCTGCCCCTGATCGACGCGATCGAGGCTGCGGGCCCCTTCGGCCAGGGTGCCTCCGCCCCGCGATTCGCCTTTCCGGACCTGCGCGTGGTGCATCACCGCATCGTCGGCGACGGCCACTTGAAGCTGACGCTTGCCAGTGGCGGCAAGCGATTGGACGGCATCGCCTTTCGTGCGGGCGCAAGCGGCCTTGCCGCCGCCGTGGACCGCGCGGCCGGGGCCCCTGTACATATTGCTGGACGCCTCGAAACGAACCGCTGGCAAGGACGCGAGACGGTTCAGTTGAAGGTCGAAGACCTGGCTCTGACGGATGAAACAGAAGATGCAAAAAGGGTGTAAAAATCCGCTTGCGGTGCGCGAACCCCTCGCCTAAACACCCCTCACGCCACGAGCTGGCCCGTTCGTCTATCGGTTAGGACGCCAGGTTTTCAACCTGGAAAGAGGGGTTCGATTCCCCTACGGGCTGCCACTATTTTCTGTAAGTAACTGAAAATAAAGAAGGAAACGAGACCTCGGCATCTCGTTATACCCCTCCTTATACACTACAACTTGTGGCGCGATGGAATGTTTCCCTTTCGCGTGTCAGGTCACGGTTGGCGGTAAGGTGATGTGCTGGGCACTGTTCTGCCGCCGTTAGGCGGAGCGGCGCAGCCAACCTCGCATAGCTTGGCTGTAGCGCGACACCCAACCTCGACTTATTATTGTTGCAGCTAAGTTGAAGGAGTTTGGGTAGTGGCCAGACATGAACCATGGGCGCGCCCTGAAATCAGCGCCATTCCCAATCGACCGGGCGACCGGGAAGCGGAGCCTCTTTATGCGGCACTCGGTCATGCCGTATCGGATTGGGAGGGAGTAAACGCAGTGACCGCTGCGCTTCACCGTGCGCTTTTGCTGGACGATGACCGCGACTCTTTCGAGTCGGCAGAAATCGAAGCGTTTGGCGGGCTGAACAACGTCCATCGGCGCGCAAAGAAGCTATCAGATTTGTCCAAGGATTTCTTTGGCGCAGCGTTTGGCGACCAGCAGGACGAGGCGAACGAAATATGTAAAGAGATTGCATCGTTACTCGCAGCCTATCGCGGATGGGCCGAACGTCGGAACGATCTGGCGCACGGCTATGTAACGGGGGCCGATGGGCCAGATTACAATCAAGAAGATCAACCAATCGTGGCGACTTATGCGCTATGCCCTTCTCACGCAAGACTACCAAAGTGGTCCCATGGGGAACCAGTTTACAACTACGTTGCAGAAGATATTGCAAGTTTTGCAGCAGCTTTTCGCGCGCTCGACATTGAGATAGAGGCAATGGCCAATCGCATTGAAAACCTTCGACCCTATCGGTTGGCGACTTGATGGAAGGCAGCGCGGCTCAGGCGGGGATGACTACTTGAGGAACGCGCTGGAGTACAAGCCTCGTTGACATGAGCATTAATCCAGAGTGAGCATAGAAAAGCAATTAGAGAGGGGGTGCCTGATGAACATCACGGTTTCGGACATTGATGCAACCAAGACAGCGGCGAGTTCGCTTTCCCTGTTTTTGAAATTATCCGAGCCTCCAAGCGAAGCGTGGGCGAGAGAGTTCAATGAACAATACCGGGTGCGCTCTAAAGGGCATTATCATGTGCAGGTTGATGGCGAACACATCCGCGTTGATATTGATGTAGTCTACAAAGCGCTTTGGAGCGATACCAAACTTAAAGAGGAAATCGGGACGCTCACCCAGTTGGCTAATGCAAAGCTGGCGCTAAAAAATGCGGAGAAAAGATGATAACTGTCCGAGAGGGGGCAAGTAGCTAATCTTCGGACAGACCATCGCGGCTCAGGCGGGAATATTAACATTCGAAGCGTGCGGACGGGATTCTTGCTAACGCCTGAGCCGTCCTGCCGCTAACTTGTGCTCAGACGGCGCTTATTAACAGTCGATTAACGCTGATAAAAATTTCGCTGTAGATTATATCTCGTCTGGCGCACCGATTTTGCACACGTTTACGAATACAGATTTACGACGTGTGTGTGGCTACTGGCCCGCTTCGACGGGGCTAGGGTGCCGGGGCCGTGGAGCCCCCAGATTGCTTTCTGACGGTCTTCACCCGCTCACGCGGGCCTCTCCATCCCTCCAAACTCAAGCGCTCTGAGCAAGCCTCTCTGTGCCTCTGGCGGGCATGCGCGCCGATGCGTCTGAGGGCCTAAAAATGCCCAAAGGCGATGAAGGCTGAGCCAAGCAACAAGATTGCGATTATGGATGTGGCGAGTTGCATGGCTTGCCCCCTAAGCCGCGTCAGCGGCCTGATAGACGCCAGCACGTTGCAGCATCGCTTTCACGCTGGACGCGGTGTAAGGCTGGCCTGACGGGCTTGTGTGGCCAGCTTCTGCCAGTACGTTGGCGATCTGCCGTAGACTCCGGCGCTGGTGTGTCTTAGGCGATCTCCGGTACAGACGTTTGGCTTCATTTACCGTCGCATCCGGGACGGGCTTGCGCCCTTCTACACGCCTACCCTTGCGTTCGCTGGCCCGGTCACGGGCTGCTTTCAGCTTATCGACCGTGGTCCGCCTGTCGAATGCTGCAACTGCCCCAAGGATGGTGCGCACCATTTCTGCCGTGGGCGTGTCGGAGCCAAAATAATCGGGCGATGTGGTCGGGATAAGGTCAATTCCCTTATCTTTCAGCATTTTATAGCCTAGCTCTTGCACCAGAACGTCACGCGCAAACCGGTCAGGCGACTCCACAAGGATGGTGCGCGTACCGTTCGACAGGACGGCTTCTAGCAGGTCCATCATGCCGGGGCGCTGGTCTATAGGGTCTGTGCCAGATACGGCAGCGTCATAGTAGGTCGCTTTGATGGTATACCCGTTCGCCTTGGCGTATGCTTCGATTGCCGAAAGCTGACGCTTGTCGGAGTCTTTGTCTGCCCCGGTGTTTGTCGCAGATGATGTGCGCAGGTAAGCGAATGCGGGCATTTTATTTTCTGATTTAATCATTGCAATACAGTATCCTGAAGGTGATTCGTGTACACTATCTCAGGATACTGTACAGACCTGAGAGCTTGGAGTCATGCTAAATCTGCCCGCTAACGGGGGCAGCACTACTCTGCCAACTTGGCACAGTGCCTAATATTGTCAGCGGCTTACACGGCAAGACTGGGCGAGCGAGAGAACCGGGAAGCCATGGCGTATAGTGGTGGCAAGCCGTTCTGAGATATAGAGAAAATCATGAATCACCAGAAAACTTGGCTAGCGATATTAGCCAGCGTGAGCTGGCGCTCTGCCAAAATTACCTGATTGTAAAAACGCGCTCCTGTCGAAGCGAAATGTTCGACCGTCAAAAATTGCGGGCGTCAGATCGCGATTTAGAGGTAGGCGGTGATGGAAGCCCGCGATCAGATCGCCCGTTAGGTTGGTTCTCTATCGAGCATCTAAACGGCGAAGGGTATGTGCCGCCTACGGCGGTGTTTGCTCGTCTGCGAAATAATCGCAAATATTGAGTTCGCATTTTGAAATAATAATAACCTGCAAAAATCTCGGCGCGCGTCAAGCGCGGGTGCTGAGGGTAGCCATTGAGACCCAACCTTACACGCTGCACCAGTCTATTCTTGTTGCCTGACGACCCATATGCGAGGTGTGCATCAACTCAGGTCTTGTCCAAGAACCTGATTTCCTCTTCCTTCAAAGTTGCGTCTTGGCTTAGAAGCTTTGTCAAAAAGACATTCATATCGAGGCGAATGCTGAACGCCTTCGACGTGTCGTAGTACCGATATTGAACGAACACTGAGTCATATCCCTCTGTTCGCAAGTACCCTTCATGAAACTTGGCGTTAGTTGCGTCCACCTTCTGAAATCCGAGTTCGTCCAGTTGGCGAAACACGGCAGAGGTGTCAGCTTCGTGCGAAGCGGCTTTGATTATTCCCAAAACGTCCTCGTACAGAGCCGGTGCCGTTCTCACTTCGTAGCCTGCCTATCAATCCACGCCTGCGCCTCGGCCTCTGTTTTGAACGCTAGGTCAGCGTTCCGGTGCGAGCGCTCTTCGCCGTCTACGCTGAAGATTTCCCAAACCTCGTAGAAGACTGCATCGCTCCCGTCAGGGGCCTTGATGTTCGCCACTCTTTGAATTCTGTGTTGCATTGCTGCCATGCTCCCGGAGACTTCAAGTTGATCTTTGCGAGTAAGCCATTATCGCTAAAGTGGTGCGAACGCACGCAGCATTCGCGTCAGCTAGGCCACAACTTGATCGTTGACGTGTAGGACTCGAGCGAGGATAAGTCCCCTATTTTCTGTTCAGCACAAAGGGCTGCATCGTGACACTTGATATTCGTGGCAGCCTTAAAAACACCCGAAAAAGCAAAAATGCGCTCGTCGTGATCGACGAACTGCTCGCCAATTCCATTGACGCCTTCCTTATTCGACGCTCGCAAGAAGAGGGCGAATTAGCCCTCAGTGTTATATTGGAAATAAAAGCTACGAAATCTGACTTGCTTGGAGAAGAGTTCGACTTAGAAATCGTATGTAAGGACAATGGTTGTGGACTTGGTCCTGACCAACTTAAAGCGTTCCTGACAAAAGATACCTCGTACAAAGACGATTTGAATATACCCGGCATTGGCAACTGCAAAGGTTCGGGTCGGGTCCAATACTACCACCATTTCTCAAAGGTTGCCGTTTCATCGGTTTATGCCGAAGAGGGAAAACTGTTTCATAGCAACCTCCCACCAATTGAAGACCGGAAAGAGGTTGATGAAGGCGATTTTGAAGTTGAAGAACGCGCCTCTGGCAGCGTCGGCACAATGGTCGCGCTGTCTGGTGTGTTGCCGAAGATCCGTGAATCGATCTTCACCGTTTCAAACATTTACGATTGGCTCCAAGCAGAAGCGTTGAAGCAGTACGTTCTTTTCAGCTTATTACAAAGGTTGGTCAGCTTGCGGGAAGTCTTGGGAGACTTCCAGCTAACCTTCAAAAGCGATATCGACGGCAGCGCAAGCGAGTCGGTCTTGGCTGCTCAAGACTTACCTGAGCATGACTCTGTTTCAGACCTCGAAGTCATTCACGTAGAGGACGACACGCGCATTTCTGCAAATCTCACTGTGACGCACTATAAGTTGGAGGCATCTGCATATGACCTCCCCCAGAACATCGTCGGCTTGTGTGCGAAATCAGCAATCGCCGAAAACATCGTCAAAAGGTATCTCGCTACGGATACGTTGAGAAACAACGCCATTGATGGTTTCTACCATATTGTTTTGGTCGAAGGGCCGATTTTAGATGAAGGAGTGAACGAACAACGGGATGGCTTCGACAAAATTCCAGAGAAGAACGGGGGTGGCGACTTGTTTGTGGGTCCTCAGATCACCTTCGAGGACATCTACGTTGCGCTAGATGATAAAGTGCGAGAGCTTTTGGCCCCACCAGATTGGTCGCGAGATAAGATCGTCGAAGAGGCAGGCAAAGACTATGGCGTTTCAGAGGAAATGCTGTCTCATTCAAACGTGCGTGTTTCGTTCGGAGACTCGCCAAGTAGCGTTGCAAAGCGCGTTCTGCGCAATCTGCAAGAAAAAGTCGTGGACGAGACCACCAGTCTGATTTCCATGAAGGAAGAGATCAATCAACTTGAACCTGACAGTGATGACTTCCGCCGCAAGCTAAGTGATCTTTCATGGCAATTCACCGCTTCACTCCGCACCATAGACATGGCCAACCTTTCGCAATTGGTGGTCCGACGGTCTAATGTAGTGGACGTTCTGGACCTTGCGGTAAACAAGCGGCTGGCTGTTCAAAATAGTCTGTCTGAGGGAGAACGGCGCAAGGACGAAGAGCTTATTCACAACATCTTCTTTCCAATGCGCATGGACAGTGAGGAAGTTGAAGATCACGATGTTTGGCTTCTGAGCGAAGAGTATCACTACTACGACTATATTTCTTCTGACAAACCGCTCAGCGCGATTAAATGGGCGGATGATACAGCGGTTTTCGATAGCGACATTGACGATGCTCTATCTGAGTTGATGGCACAAATTAGCAATGACAACAGCGGATGCAGGCCAGATATTGCCCTCTTCCATGAGGAAGGGTCAGTGGTCATTGTTGAGCTAAAAGCACCGGGCGTAAGCATAGACGAGCACGAAAACGAGCTATTCAAGTACGCCACCGTATTGGCATCGAAATCGAATGGGAAACTTAGGAAATTCTACGGGTACATAATTGGTGACACGATCAATCCAATTGGCTTGAGAAACTACAACCCACTTCCAGGGGCAAAAGGCTACTTCACAACAAGCGATTTGCTGGAGCCGACTTCTCGCACAGTTATTGGTCAACTGTACTCGGAAGTGTTGCACTATGAAGATATCGTAGAGCGTGCACGCAAACGCATCGGCGTGTATCGCGAAAAACTTGGCCTACCCAAACTTGAGCAACTGAAGGTTGAATAGAAATTCTAGCGGATCACGGCAACATAGCCCGCGCCAGTCAAATCAACTTTGCTGCAAATCGTGGCGTTGCCGCTGCAGACCATTGGAGGCCGATAGAAGCGCAGGGTCCGTTCGGGTTACTTGTGGAGTCTTTGCGGACTTGTGCGGACATCATTCCAAGTAAGTCCGCACGGGTTTCAGCCATAAAAATAAGGGGTGTGCGGACTGTGCGGACCTAAAAAACAGGGGGTGCGTGCGGCGCGGGTCTGGGTGCGGGGATTGCGAGGGGGGGACGCCGTGGGAGGCGACTTCTAGAATAACACTATAATTAAGTCCGCACAGTCCGCACAGTCCGCAAAGCCATATAAATAAGTGCCATTCCTGTGCGGACTGGTCCGCAGCAAGTCCGCATAGACCGGCAACATGCACCATCATATCCCCAGCGCGGCGCGTGAGATACGGTAGTTTCGCACATGTTTGTCGCCTGTGCCTTCTAGCTCCACTTCTGCGGGCAGCATGTTGTGGTATCGGGTCTTGCCACTTTTTTGAAGCGCACCAACACCGGCGAGCGCATCTAGCATCGCCGGAAGCGTTCCGCGCAGCCCCAAAACGGCTACATCGCTGACCGCGTTCTTATCCAAAATGATCTGATCATCGGTGTACCAGCCCACAATGTCGCGGTAACCCGGATCGCTGGCGTCACTCGCAGGGACAATGGTCCGCCGCATGTTCCGAGCGATGTACGAGCGAAGACCATCTAACATGGCCTCTGGACCTTTGGTCACTTGACCTTCTGCAGACCCCTTGAAACGCGTGAATGCCTCGCTGACTGCCGCCTTGACGGCGGCTTTATCACTTATCAATCCAGCATCGGCGGCAAGCTCGCCTGCTACGCAGGCTAATGCAAAAACCTGCGCCGCCCGTTTGGTCGCCGGAGCATCATCGCCTGCCAGTTCATCTACCACACCCGCAACTTTCCGCTTCAACTCTTCCGGGCGATTTATCCACCCGTCATCAATGAGATACTGGACGAAAAGCGGCCCCATGTGCCCGAAGTTGGTCTTGGCATGTTCAAGCTGTGCCAGCACCTCACCCGAGACCTTCACCCCGCCTGTCACGTCCACATCCGGAAAACGCACCGATAGACCAGTCTTGTACTTCCCCCCCGCGCCTTCGACGGTGTTCCGCAGGCTATGCTCGTTAGATAGTATGGCAAATACTTGATACTCGGCAGTTTCAACGAGACCCAAACCCGCGCCACTCTTTCGCGATTTACCCGCACCCGCGCCCAAACCGAACAGGATGGAAGAAAGGTCCTGCACACTTTTCATCTGCCCGATTTCATCTAGGCAAAGAACCGTGCCCGATGATCTGACTGCCAAATCTTCAATGGCATTTGTTGTAGTGTTCATCCCGTGAAACCCGCCCTTGCCGGTATGAGGATTCCCCCAGACCATTGCCGCAATGACCTCGGCCAAGGTCTTGCCAAGGGACGAGTCGCCCGAAAGATTGAAGCCGCAAGACGGCAGGCCCGCGAGCGTCTGTATGGGGCCAACGAAGCCCGCACAGATGCCAAAGGTCCAATAGAAGTTGGGGGATTGTAGGGCTGCGTTAGCAGCCATCTTTGACCCCTCCAAGGTGCCTGCCGCGTGCTTATCCTTGAAAGAGGCAAGGTCATGCAGGCGCGTGACCTGACCCTCGACAGCGCAGATGTATTTGCCGGTCGGCAGCATGAATCCGGTGATCAGCCCCATGCGATCCCGCGTCCACCCCGGTGTTGGCAGTGTCGGAATCCGGCGCTGCGGTGTTATCTGGCGCAGGAGGTTCAGCAGATCATCGCGGCTCTTTTTGCCTCCGATGAAAAGCTGCATCCCAGCATCCGAGAGGCGCGCGATTGTGTCGCCGCCGCCATCCTTGTATAGTTCTGATCGGGCCAGCGTTAGCTCGACCGTTTCGCCGTTCTCATTCTCAAACTGTATGATGCGCCCGGTCCCAGCAGTGCCATCAAGGTTCGAAGACCGCCCTACCACTTCAATGCGCTGGCAGACAGCAATGTCGGGCACGTCTTTCCCGCCTTCTTTGTAAATCGTGTCGCGTTTGATTTTGTAACCGAACGCCATCCACTCTTGCGGGTCTTCGAAGCGATCAAGGTCCACCTCGGGTGTTTGACCCGCGATAAACTCACGCGCCTGGGCTACCCGGTTCACAAGGTAGTCGTCTTGCGCGTACCGGGTGACATTCCGCTTGTCCTTGCAAGGTGCAGCAAGAACGGCATCCCGCACAGTCTCTGTCAGTGCGTCGTCATCATCACCGCCGGTCGCGAAGTACGAAAGCATGGCGCTATAAATCGGGCTGTCGAAACCGCGCGAATCGTCACCGTCCCCAATAGTGGCAAGGTATCCTTCGAAACCCAAACCGCTAACGCGGTCCCCAGTCCCCTTGGAACTTCGCTTCGCTCGTACCTCTTTTTCTACCTCCGCATCCTTGGCCTTACCGACCTTGGTTGCGTCCTGTGCCCGCTTCACCAACCATTCCGGCGCGTCTGCAACTTCACATTCCCAAGGTGCGCGGCCTTCACGCCAATCGTATGGCCGTCCGTTAGGATGGAAGGAAGGTGAGACAACAATTTGCCCATTCTTGCCGCGCACATCGACGCCGGGGGCAATCGCGCTGGCTGTGTTGCGGATATCCACGCCCGTCGCACGAAAGATGAAATGGTATCCACCTGAGCCGGTTCTTGATGCCCATGTTTTTGGGACCGGTCCGTGTTCACGTTGGAGCGCCTGCCATGCCGCCAGCCCCTCGGGGCCGTCTAGGTCGAAAACGATTAGTCCACAGTCCGGCGGAAATGCCGCCGACACGTTCCGGGGGGCGTTGATGGATGCGAACCGATAGACGTTATCTTCCTTGTCCGGCAGGTAGTGACCCTTCCCAAGCCACGCGCGCGAAATTTCATCGGTATCGCGCGTAGCTCGCATCTGCCACCCTGTACCTCGTGGGATTTTGACCTGACCACCGGGGCCGGTTCCCTTACCATTGTGCTTAAGTGCATGGGCATCGACTACATGCAGACCGGCATCGGCGTATGCGTAGGCGGCAGCAAGGGTGGCAACGTTATGCCCATCGGCGCGGCCCGCAAGTGTCGCGACCGCCTTTTCGATATTTTCTTGGGGAATGCGCTCTTGGAAGCGCTTGTAAAATGCCTTTGCCTCTGGCGTCTTGTAGGGACTGTTCCGAGTGCGTAGCCGCCAAAAGGCGTCCCTACTTTCCTGTGCTGCCTTTAGTTGCGAGGCGTCTGGAATATAATTTTCTTGCGTTCTTGGTGGAAATTCTTTCATTTTATTACCTTAAATCTTGACTTCAGCGTATTATTCTGCTACCGTTGCCACAGTTGAAAATGATAGCTGTGGCCTCCCGAATTGGCGTTCGGGGATACAGGTCGCAGCTATTTTTGTTCGGTCTGGCCACTAGAATGACCGCGCCGAACGGCGATGTTTGGGTTTTTGGTGCAGCCCGACTGTGCTTTGCGGCACGACTATGCTGTGGATCACAGCGCCGGGGCTTTGCGGCCCGCCAATACATCGTCGGCGGGGTCTTTAGTTCGGCAAAGGTGTTAGCCGACCTTGGTTAAGGTTTGATGAACAAACTAAACGGCATACCCCATAGCCTGAAATATGTCGCCGCCCCCGCGCCGACGCTGAAGTGTCGCCTCGATCCCGGCGGAAGCGCAGAATGCTCGAACATAGGCCACGAGTTCTGTGTCGCCGAAATTTCGTCCGCCGTTCTCGCGGACGTATTCAATTAGTTCTTCGACACTATGGATCGTGACCGCGCCGAGGCGATCACTGGCTAGGTAGATCGACACCGGAAAGGCGATCTCGCAACCTCCCTTAACCTGTTCCAGTTCGGCGGTGGTCGGATCGAGTCTAAGCGTGTGCATCACCCCGCGTGTTCCAGAAACGTCATCTTCTGTTTCGCATTCGGGCCGTCCGCCAATCGCGTACCGTGCCACCATGCGCCAGCAAGGCGACAGGCTAAAATTGCATGCTGTTTCGTGATCCCATGCACGTCGGCCAAGCTGTTGAAGTCAAAGGCCACGGCGTCATCGCAGGCGTGGGCATCCCATCGGTGACGGTCCACCATTACGCTGGTGGCCAGTACCTCACCGATGCTAAAATCGGCGTGGTCGCCAAAATGACTGAGCAACTCCGCCAGAGCCGTTCGCGATGCAATCTCGGGCGTCAGCTCGCTTTGTTCCGCGATATTAAGTGCGCGGCAAATTAGCAGGTGGGCCTTACTTTTGGCGGCGTATGTGTCGAAAGTTAGTGGTAGCATTTTGTCAATTTTCCATTGTGTCGGTCTCCTGTCTGGTCGGGATGTGCTCTGATGCACCTAGGATAGTTGAAAAGGCGCGCGGGAAGGCGTCGGATTCCTTCCCGCGCAGGTTATCGAGACGCTTGGAGTCGTCCCGAATTGTTTGGCGTCCGCATGGTCGAACCACAGGCGCGGGGTTAGCGCACCGGACACCGCACACCTCACACCGCCTAGTGACCTTTCGGGCACTCGGGGCGGACGGGGTGAAGGTCATTTATTGTGTCAGCCGAACACCGCCGCAGTTAGGGCAAATGTCGTCATGCTCTACCGCCGCGACAAATCTGGATAGCGCAGTTATGTCTATCTTCGTTTCTATTTGCTTCGCCTCCACCCGCGCCTCCGGCGTTTCAAGAAACGGTTCTAGCCGTTTTAATAGGGTGGAAAGCAAATCCGCCTCGCGGATGACCCTTTCGATACTGCTATCATCATCCGCCATTTTTTCCGCATGGTAGCGAAGCTGTTTCAAGGACTCGCGGACCAAAAATATTGAATTGGTCGCGACCCGGTTGGGAATGGTCAGGTCCGACATGTGCAGATCTTTCCAACGGTCGCATTCAATCGCTCCGCCAGCCCGTCCGGGGCGTCCGGCTTGATCTCGTGATCTTCCTCATACTTGGCCAATCGCCCAGTGTGGTCGCTCCAAACGCGGCGCAGTTGCTCAAGGCGTAGCGGGCTAATGGCGCTGTTCTGGCCGATGACGTATGCGGCGTGCAGAGTGTCGGACACCTCACCGAATAATTTAAGCACGTCCGCTCTACTGTAGCTGTCCGCGTCGTCCGCCAATTGGCCAGCGATGCGATTTTGCCGCTCGCGTTCGGTCTGGCGCAGCCATTCCACACGCGCGGCGACGGCGCGCTTCTTGGACAGTTTGTGACCAGAGATTTTCGCACCTTCCTTTGAGGTTGGTACGGTCTTTCCGGGCGGAGTCGATTTTAGGTAGGCGTCCGCCAACGTGAGGCCTTTGCTTGAATGCAATGCAAAATTTTCCCAACGCGGATTAGCTAAGGGTTGCGACGGATCGGGCTGCGCCTTGGCCATCACAGAAGACCGTGCTTTCTGGCGAACGCGATTTTGGCACCACCACTTAGCAGGGCCGCTTTTTCGACCAACGTGGCCTTGGCCTCGATAGATTGCCCTTCCCCACGCGCCTGAGCCTGTTTCTTGGCTGGTTCGGCTACGTTGTTAGCTCTGGCCCACGCCAAGCGCTCGGGGCCGCTCATAGAGGCAAGGCGCGCCGCAATATCCCTAGCGGCGGGTGAATCGTCATTAGCCTCAAGGGCCGCACTCAATCTCTCGCGCTCACGCGCGATGCGCACTTCATCAATCAGAACCGCTTCATCAGCCCAATCTGTTACGTAATCGTCGGAACCGGCGTAAGTGCTAACCTTTACGCAGTTCATCTTCGCCACGGCTGACTTCGGAACATGGATGCCAAATTTCTCGTAAATTGCATTCACGACATAATCGGAAATTGGGCCATACCGTTCTGTCAGCACTTCCGATGCTGCTACCTGTTCTTGGAAATTAGACATGTTCGCGCTCCTGAATGATTTGATAAAGTTTTTCTTCGTGAATAGGCGTCCAGTAATTGAGGTGAGTCCGCATCAATGTGCAAATATCCGCATACGCATAACAATTACCCTTCTGCCCCCGCGTAGTGCTGGGCAGTTTGTGACGCTGGATGTTCGGGGAGAGAGTGTTGAAGAATATGCGAAAGGACGTGTGACTCACGTCAAGCACATCCGCCACGTCTGACAATTTGACTGTTTTCATTATCTCTTGACATTTCTAATTTCCGTAACTGCACGTTACCACAAAATCAGAAGCGAGTCGGTTAAGAGACTATGAACGGTCGCGATTTATTTTCGATTTCTGGATATTTCTGAAATTGGCTTATTCGTGACTATCGTCACGCGCCCATTCCGTCGCTTCAATCTCCGTCATACCCGGTACATCGTCTTGCCCATCATCGCGCGCCCAATCCTCTATCTCGCGCAATGAGCGTCCATCTTTATCGGCGGGCGCGTCTAGCGCCGCTTGTCGCTTGTCGTATTCGATCAGCTTCCGCGCCCCGCTGGTGACGTATTCGCCCCACGCCTCCATTACCTCGCGGCGGCGCTCTAGTTGATCTGTGCGGAAGTATGCGCGCGCCGTAGCATCGCCTTTGGCCTTCACGTGTTGCAGGCAATGCTCCGAAAGCATGTGATCCACTTTGCCTGCATCGTCTGACCAGTCCTTAAAGGAAGATCGAAGGCCATGCGCCGTTGCCAACCTTCCGTCCGCATCGGTCCACTTGTGCTTGTGGAGCCAAAGCCGGTGCGCGTTGTTTGACAGGTGACGCGACTGTGCATCCAGCGACTCGAACACATATTCAGTTTGGTCTTGGAAGCGCTTCGCTCCGCGCAAGATGCTTACCATTGGCTTAGTCAGCGGGACACGAAACGGCACATTCCAGCCCTTCATGCGATCAGCCGGAACCGTCCAGACTTTCTCTTTGAAGTCGAATTCGGACCATTCCGCTTGCACAACACAATTCACGCGGACGGCGGACAGAATAAGCAACCTCATACTGTAGCCCACCAGAGTATCCGGCAGCGCAAGCCATAGGTCAGGGATATCCCGCCAAGGCACCGCCGCATGGTGCGCGTACTGCACCCTCTGAGGGCCAAGGCGGTTCTTTACCTTGTCCATCAACTGCGTATCGACTCGCGGATCGTCCACAGAGACGAACGTGATGACCTGATTGACCCACTGAGATAACTTCCGGGCCTTCTCGCGCCCCCATATCGGCTTGAACGCTGTAATCAGGTGTTCCGGCAACACGTCCACAACGGCACGCCTGCCAACACGTGGGAAGATATCCTTCTCCATCGCAGCAATCCAGTTAGACGGCTTGGCCATGTCCTGACAGTGTGTCTGCCAGTATTCGCGGGCCGCGTCTTCGAAGGTCACGCCCGTGCGCTTCCGCTGGACCTTAGCGGCAGCGGGGTCCACTCCATCGGCACGTCGCCCACGTTCGATCTGCGCCAGCTTACGCGCTTGGGTCAACGTAACGCCGGGATACGCCCCAAGGCCCAACCGCTTTTCCACACCACCCACCTTGTAGCGATAGACCCATGATTGTGACGTGGTGCTGTTGACCAGCAGCATTAGGCCCGCCCCGTCCGATAGGCTGTGCTTCTTGGTGAAGCCCTTGACTGCGGAATCAATGTCGGTCTGGCGTAGGACGTGCTGCTTCAATGGCTTAACTCCCTTAGCAACGTTATACGCTTTTCTGGCGATTCAGGTGTTCGATTCCCTCACGCGCCGTTGCACCCTTCTTTCCGCAAGCTCGCGATGGGTACAGGGGTGCCACAAAAACGTTATACGCTTTTTTATACACCTACATATTGATTCGTGGAGTCCAAAATCCAAAATTATCCAATGATTTCAAATATTGCATCTACATGTTGTGCCTTCAGATTCCCCTACGGGCTGCCACTTTCTCTCGTTTGTAGCATTTCTCTGATTTACCTGATCTAACCTGCGTGCGACGTTGGCCTGTGGGTCAGGTGGCCGACGAACGCGCAAGACAGGGCCAAGGGTGGTCCATGGAAATCGTCATTTCGACTGACCCTCAGCACGTCTTTGGTAAACGGGTTTTCAAGCAGCCGCTCAGGACCTCTGACAAGGCGGTGGGAATCGCGCCGCCGGGATCAGTCCACGCCAAATGGAACGTTGGTTGAAGCCCCCCGCGGTGCCCGATCGGGACTCACTCAAAACCTCCCAAGATTGTCTGAGTTGCCAGGCGAGATCGGAACGCCGATCCCGACGCTATGGCATGGGGCGAGACAGATCGCTTGAGCCCGCAGGCAAACCGGCTGCGGCAAATCGAAACCCAGACCAGCGAGGCAGAAACCCGCAAGGCTTCCAGGAAAGTCACCGGGCGACTCGCGATGACGGACGGTCATGACGTGGTGGCGGCCCGCCCCCCGCCGCATGCTTTGAATTGGGATCCGCGACACAATGCTGGGCACGCCCTTGGTTTTTCGACAGATAGAGCGCCGTGTCAGCATCCGACATCAGCCGATCGACCTGCAGCCGGTCATAGAAAGTCGAGAGCGTGATGCCGATACTACCAGAGATTCGACATTCGTGGTCTTCCCAGGGGATCGGAGCCTCCAGCATTGCGATAATTCGATCCGCGATACTGGCCAGTAATTCCAGATCCGTGCAGCCGTTGAAAACCAGCATGAACTCATCCCCACCGACACGGGCCACCATGTCCCCTTTGCGGACCTGTTCGCGCAGAATGTGACCCACCTGGGCCAGCACGTGATCGCCCGCCGCGTGGCCCAGCGTGTCATTGACCGATTTGAAGTAGTCCAGATCCAGATGCATCAACGCAAAGCGCGCGTTCGGATCTTCGACCAAGTCGGCCAGAAAGGCATCCATGGCGCGGCGGTTGTGCAGGCCGGTCAGCTTGTCGGTGACCGACAACGTCTCCGCCTCGCGATGCGCCTCCGTCAGACGATCGTTCAGGCGGCGGAACTCGCCCAGAACGGCCGTCTGCGCCTCCATCAGGAAGAGCACTTCGACCATCGGATCGTAGGCCGCGAAATCGCCCGCGCTCAGGTCATGGCGGGCCACCCCGCGGGCGACGCCAGCCCCGAAGAAGACGTTCATCAGCCCCTTTCCTTCGCCCAGCGCATAGACGACCGCACGCATACGGGTGCGGTCGGCCACCTCCGTGGTCTGTCGTTCATGGCGCAATTCCACCGTCAACCGCCGCCCGCGAAAGCGCAGCAGATGTCGCGGATCGGTGCCCAGACGAGGTTGAACGATACGCAGAACGTCCCCGACTGACCGGCCCGTTGCGCCGGGCGCGATCTTTTCCAGCGTGGGACCGACATGCAGGACCTGGCCCGCGGCGTCGAACAGCAGATGCATTGGCAGCCCGGCGTCCAGAACCTCCGACCGGATCTCTAACTTCATCACGATGCGCCCCCGAGGGAAAACGCCTTGGGCGTATGAAAGCTTTCTTCCACCAGCCGGACAGAGACCGATTCCTGCCAGCCGTTCAGCACCCGTTCCGCCCCCTCGATTTCGATCATGGCCAGCGCCCCGTATTCATCGGCCAAGGCCCTCAGAATGCCGGTCAGAAATCCGCTCGCCCCCGGCATCGTCCAGGCCGATCGCACCTCGAATTCGCCTTCGTCCAACTGGGTCACGCTGTAGCTGGGCAGGATCAGATCCGGCACCGCCATACGGGCGCGGGCATCTATCTCGTCCAGCGACATCAGAAAGTCGAAAAATGTTGTCCCCGAAAACCGGAACAGGCGCCGCACGGGTTCCAAGGGGGGATGCGTGCAGATCCAGGTGCCCATATCCTCCATCACGGCAATCGCGGATCGGTCCAGAACCTTGGCGGCGGCATCCAGGACCGCGCGAAATTCGGCATCGTCATAGCTGAGCATCGTCTCAAACCCGGCGCGTGACAGACCGGCATCGCGGCGCACACTGTCCCAGACCCCCTGCCCGTGGGTGGTGGTCACAAAGGCCTCCAGGGATTTGCAGATCATGCCATGCATGAGACCCGTCCGCGCTGTTCCATCCGCGCCAGATGGCCTGACAAGTCTGAATATGCGGTTAAGTCGCGACCAGTTCCTGCTGGCTCAGCCAGTCGGGCAGCGCCGCCACCGATGTCAGCACCACCTCTGCATGGGGGCGCAGCGCGGCGGCATCCAGCGTTCCGGTCGTCACGGCAACGGCGCGCAAACCCGCGTTCCGCGCAGCCAACAGGTCGGTCATCCCGTCGCCGACCATCACCACCTCGGCGCGCGCCAGGCCCAGGTCGTCGGCAAAGGCCGCGGCCCCCGCCGGATCAGGTTTGGGCGCAAATCCACTATCGCAGCCGATCACCCGATCCAGATGCGGCATCGCACCCATCTTCGTCAAAGAGGCATGCGCCTCGGCCGACTGGGCATTGGTCAAAACACCCAGCTTCAGCCCCCGCGCCCGCAGCCCAGCCAGCAGCGGCGCAAGCGGCGCGGCGGGGATCTGTTCAACCCCGCTCAGCGCCTGGGCCCAGTGGCTGCGCACCCGCGCCTGCGGCCAGCCGGTCAGCCGCGCAAAGGCCGCCGTCATCTGCCCGTCCGTTCCGGTCACGAACAAAGATGTGCCCAGGAACCGCCCCCGCAGCAAATCGAAGCCCAGCGCCTGCGCCAACGCGCCCACGGGCACGCCGCTTGCATCGGACAGGTCGGCCAAGGCCTTTGGGATCGCCCCCTGCCACGTACGGCGAAAGTCGGTCAGCGTGCCGTCCTTGTCGAACAGGATCGCGCGGATCGCGCCGGGTCGCATGGGGATCAGTCGACCCTGACCGCGCCCAGGATCGCGCCCGGCTTGCCGTCCACAAGGGCCTGCGCAATCACGACCTGCGCCATGCCGTCGGGGGCTTCGGGCAGGGTAACGTCCAGGGCTTCGCCCGACATTTCGGCCAGAACGTCCCAGCCGCGAACGATGTTGTGATAGGTCATGTCGTGCCCGGCGTTTTCGCCATGCAGGATCTTGACCGTGGCCTCTGGCTGCAGGGTCACGAGGATCAGAACGCCTTCGCCGCTCATGGCCATGACCTTGCGCCCCTCCGCCCCCGAGGCAACGCGCAGCATGTCGCCGGTGCGGCCTTGGTTGTCGTCGATCAGCTTGGCCAGTTCCATCGCCGAGGGGCCGGCAACCTGATCCAGACCGTTGATGACGAATTGCGGCGTGTAGACGACCGAGGATCCGGCGACCGCGGCATAGTCCCGTTGGCGCGACGAGAATGCGGAATGACCGAAAGTATCCGTCCAGCCGATCCAGTCCCAGTAATCGACGTGCAGCGACAAGGCGATCACGTCTTCCCGCGTGGCCAGCTCCCCCAGCATCGCGTCAGCAGGCGGGCAGGACGAGCAGCCTTGCGAGGTGAACAACTCGACCACCACCGGGTCGGCGACAGCCGGGGCCGCCAGCAAGGTGGCGACGACAAAGGGGGCAAAGCGCATGAGAAAGATCCATTGGTCCGGGTCAGGTGAAATGTAGACACCGCCCCGCGCGAAAGCCAATCACCCCTTGGTGAGGAAAGTCCGCGGCTGTGGCCCGCCGGGCACCAAGGTCACAGCCAACGTCGCGTGGCCGCCAGATAGGCCTTGGCCTCCGCGCCGAAACTGTCGCGCAACACGGCTTCCTCCACGGCGGCAAAGCGACGATCCAACACCCACCACAGCACCGGCACCGGCACCAGCGCCGTGAATGGCCCCAGGCTCAGCGCCCAACCAAGGGCAAGCAGCAGCAAGCCCAGATAGATCGGGTTCCGGCTAAGACGATAGGGGCCCTCGACGATCAGGGTACGGGGCCGGTGGTGCGGTTCGATCGGGGTTCGCTTGCGCCAGAACCAAAGCGCCGACCAGGCGATAATCCCCAGACCCAGCAGGATCACCCCTGCCCCCACCCACAACCCGACCTGTCCCGTCGAGGCGAAGGGCCGCGCCTCTGCCACCGCCCAGGACAGACCCATCGTACCCAAAAGCCAGATTGGCGGCAGATCGGGGAACCCCTTCATCATGTACCTCCTGCATGCGGGGGCCAGTTGGCGCCGGTGCCATGCCGTTTGCAAGGGTCAGCCCCCGAGACGTTTGGAATCGACGACAATCCAGTTAACATGGCCGCAACAGGACAAACCCGGACCCCCTCGATGCTGACCGCGCTTGACGACACCAGCCTTGCCTACATCGTGCTCAGCCGTTGGTTGCCTGGGCTGATCACAGTCGTCGCGGGCGGCTACATGGCCAGCATCCTGTTTCCCAAGCTGCAGCGCAGCGCCCTTCGGGCCAGCCAGGTAGAAGAAAAGAAGATCGAAATCGCGGAGCAGATCGTGCAGGGCTTCAACCGCTACATCGTGTCCTGGCGGCGGCTGATCCAGATCTCCAACCTGGAAACGATGCGCGCGCTGACAACGGAAGAACAGGACCGCAAGATGGGCTTCGTCACCGAACGGAACGCCCGGCGCGATGACCTGCTCGACAAGCTGAAGCTCTGCCAGCTCTACTTCTGCGAGACGTCCTGCAGCGAGATAGAGCGCTTCGTGGCCTGGGACGAGGGCCAGTCGACGAAGCCACTCGAAGATCTGCCGGATCTGGAAGACTGGCGACGGCATGAGCGGACCATCACGGGGTTGATAAAAAATGAGATTTCCTAGTTTCGCTACCCTGTGCGCGGCCCTCTGCCTCGCCAGTCCCGCCGTCGCGACCTGCCCCGGCCCCAGCTGCCCGTCCCAACCCAACGCAAACAGCGCGATCTTGGGCGCGATCGTCGGATCCATCATCTCGGCCCGCCCGGATGCGGGACCGGACGCACCGCGCCGACCGACCCGCGCGACCAGCAGCCGACAAACGCCAGAGGCGCAGCGCGCCGAAAACCGGCTGATCCAGACCAAGCTGAATGCCCTTGGCCATGACACGGGCACCCCGGACGGCCTGATCGGTCGCAAGACGCGTGCCGCCATCACAAGCTGGCAAGCCAGCATCGGCGCCGCCCCGACCGGCACGCTGACCCCGGCGCAGCGGCGCCTGCTGTTGGGTCAGCGGTCCGCCCCGCCCCGCGCGCCCATGATCGCATCGACGCCCACCCCCGTCGCGCCGATCCCCGCCGAGCCCGACACCGACTGAAAGCGCGGTCGAACAGCCACCCAGGCCAGAGCCTTCGAACCGCTGCCACTGGCGCAGACCTCCGACCTTTCGCTGCGCTGATACCCCCGGCCAAAACGAAAAAGGGCGCCCCACCGGGACGCCCTTTCGATCGCTTTGGTCCGCGTCACTCGGCGGCGACGGGGGCCTGCGCCAGGTTGCGCAGCACATAGTGCAGAACGCCGCCGTTCTTGATGTAGTCGATCTCCACCTCGGTATCGATCCGACACTTCAGCGTCACGACCTTCTCGGTGCCATCGGCCATCTTGATGGTGGCATCGACCGCCTGCAGCGGCTTGACGTCGCCCAGCCCCTCGATGGTCACTTCTTCCTCGCCGGTCAGACCCAGCGAGGACCGGCTGTCGCCGCCCGTGAATTCGAACGGGATCACGCCCATGCCAACCAGGTTCGACCGGTGGATCCGCTCGAAGCTTTCGGCGATGACCGCCTTGACGCCCAGCAACGCGGTGCCCTTGGCCGCCCAGTCGCGGGACGATCCGGCCCCATATTGCTCGCCACCAAAGACAACCAGCGGAACGCCCGCGTCCTGCCAGGCCATCGCGGCGTCATAGATCGAGGTCTCTGCGCCGTCGGGGCCCTTGGTATAGCCGCCCTCGACGCCATCCAGCATCTCATTCTTGATGCGGATGTTGGCGAAGGTGCCGCGCATCATGATCTCGTGGTTGCCGCGCCGCGACCCGTAGGAGTTGAACTCCCGAACCGGAACCTGCCGTTCGATCAGATACTTGCCCGCAGGCGAAGTTTCCTTGAACGATCCGGCCGGGCTAATGTGGTCGGTGGTGATCATGTCACCCAGGACGGCCAGAACGCGGGCCGACTTGATGTCATGGATCTCGCCCGGCTCGGTCGACATGCCCTGGAAATACGGCGGGTTCTGCACGTAGGTCGAGGTCGCGGGCCAGTCGTAGGTTTCCTGCTGCGGCACCTCGACGGCCTGCCACTTCTCGTCGCCCTTGAAGACGTCGGCATACTTCTCCTGGAAGGCTTCGCGCGTCACCGTCTGTTCGACCAGATCCGCGACTTCCTTGGCGGTGGGCCAGATGTCTTTCAGGTAGACGTCGTTGCCGTCCTTGTCCTTGCCAAGGCTTTCGGTGGTGATGTCGACGTTCATGTCGCCCACCAGCGCATAGGCCACCACCAGCGGCGGCGAGGCCAGGTAGTTGGCGCGCACGTCCGGGCTGATCCGCCCTTCGAAGTTGCGGTTGCCCGACAGGATCGAGGTGGCGATCAGGTCGTTGTCATTGATGGTCTTCGACACTTCGGGCGCCAGCGGCCCGGAGTTGCCGATACAGGTCGTGCAGCCATAGCCCACCAGGTTGAACCCGATGGCATCCAGATCTTCCTGCAGGTCAGCCGCCTCCAGGTAGTGCGAGACAACCTGAGATCCGGGCGCGAGCGAGGTCTTGACCCAGGGCTTGCGCGTCAGGCCCAGCGCACGGGCCTTGCGGGCCACCAGACCGGCCCCGATCATCACGTAGGGGTTCGAGGTGTTGGTGCACGACGTGATCGAGGCGATCACGATGGACCCGTCATGCAGCTGCGCGCGATCCGCTTCCCCGCCAGAGACGAAACCTTTCAGGTGGAAGCCCTCGTCGCCGGGGATGTCCATAGGCTCGGGCGCGCCGCCCTCACCTTCCCAACGCACTTCGGCCTTGGGCGAGGCGTCCTTGGCCCCGCGGATGCCGTTCACGTATTTGCTGAACGCCGAGGCGGCGTTGGTCAGCGCGATGTAATCCTGCGGACGCTTCGGGCCCGAGATTGCCGGCACGATCGTGCCCATGTCCAGCGACAGGGTGTCGGTGTAGACCGGCGCGTAATCAGCGTCGCGCCAGAAACCGTTCTCCTTGGCATAGGCCTCGACCAGGGCGATCCGGTCTTCGTCGCGACCGGTATTGCGCAGATAGCGGATGGTTTCGGCGTCGATCGGGAAGAAGCCGCAGGTGGCACCATATTCCGGGGCCATGTTGGCGATGGTCGCCCGGTCGGCCAGCGGCAGGTTGTCCAGGCCCGCGCCGTAGAATTCCACGAACTTGGACACGACGCCCTTTTCGCGCAGCATCTCGACGACCTTCAGAACCAGGTCGGTGCCGGTGGTGCCTTCCATCATGGCACCGGTCAGCTCAAAGCCCACGACCTCGGGGATCAGCATCGAAATCGGCTGACCCAGCATCGCGGCCTCGGCCTCGATGCCACCCACGCCCCAGCCCAGGACGGCGGCGCCGTTGACCATGGTGGTGTGGCTGTCGGTGCCCACCAGCGTGTCCGGATAGGCGACTTCTTCGCCATTCTGGTCGGAATCGGTCCAGACGGTCTGGGCCAGGTATTCCAGGTTCACCTGGTGGCAGATGCCGGTTCCCGGCGGCACAACGCGGAAGTTGTTGAACGCGTTCTGACCCCACTTCAGGAACTGATACCGCTCCATGTTGCGCTCATACTCGCGGTCCACGTTCATCTGGAACGCGCGCGGGTTGCCGAACTCGTCGATCATGACCGAGTGGTCGATGACCAGGTCGACGGGGTTCAGCGGGTTGATCTTCTGCGCGTCACCGCCCAGCGCCACGATCCCGTCTCGCATCGCGGCCAGGTCGACCACGGCGGGCACGCCGGTGAAATCCTGCATCAGAACGCGGGCCGGGCGATAGGCGATTTCGCGCGGGTTCTTGCCGCCCTTGGTCGCCCATTCGGCAAAGGCCTTCACGTCGTCCACGGACACGGTGCGGCCGCCGTCCTCGAACCGCAGCATGTTTTCCAGCACCACCTTCAAGGCGGCGGGCAGCTTGGAAAAGTCGCCCAGGCCCGCTTCGGTGGCGGCGGCGATGGAATAATATGCGACGGACTGGTCGCCGACGCTCAGCGTGCGGCGGGTCTTTGCGGTATCGGTTCCGACTTGGACGGTCATGGCAGTCTCCCGGAGTGGCTGTGATGGCTTGCCGTCCCTTTGCCCGAAGCCCCGGCGCGGATCAAGGGGCTACGGCATACCATTGCATACAAATTGACCCTGACGGGTGCCGCAAAGCCGCGCCAAGGCGTCGCGCAGACGTCGGCACAGACCCTCGGCAAAGGTTTTTCCACCCCGCCCGCGCGCACCGCCTTCCCCTCCCTGCCTGTCTGCGGCAAGACGGGGGCATGAACCTCGACGTCACGGATCTGGCTTGCCGCCGCGGCGAAGCGGTCGTCCTGCGCGGGCTGTCCTTTCGCCTGTCGGCGGGCGAGGCGCTGGTCCTGCGCGGCCCCAACGGCGCGGGCAAGACGACGCTGCTGCGCACCCTGGCGGGCCTGACACCCCCCGCCGCCGGCCGGATCGACGCCCCCGAAGACGCCATGGCCTACGGGGCCCATGCCGACGGGCTCAAGACCCAGCTGACCGTGCGCGAAAACCTCGCCTTCTGGGCCGCCACCTTTGGTACCGGGACCCGCGGGCTGGACCGCGCCGTCGATGCCTTCGACCTCGCCCCGCTCCTGTCGCGCCGCGCCGCCGACCTGTCCGCCGGGCAGAAACGCCGCGCCGCGCTGGCGCGCATGACGCTGACGGAACGGCCAATCTGGCTGCTGGACGAACCGACGGTGTCGCTGGATGCCGCCAACGTCGCCCGTTTCGCCAGGGCCGTCGGGGCCCATCTGGCCGGCGGAGGTGCCGCCCTGATCGCGACCCACATCGATCTTGGCCTGCCCGAGACGCGGATCCTTGACGTCACCCCCTACGCCGCCCGCAGCCAGACCATGGCCCCCGGCGACGACCCCTTCGCCGAGGCGGTGGAATGATCGCGCTGCTGACCCGTGACCTGCGCCTGGCGCTCCGCGCGGGCGGCGGCTTTGGCCTGGGGCTTTCGTTTTTCCTGATCCTGGCCACGCTGGTCCCCCTCGCCGTCGGCCCGCAGCCGGACCTGCTGGCCCCGATCGCGCCCGGAATCCTGTGGCTCGGCGCGCTGCTGGCCTGTTTGCTGTCGCTCGACCGTCTCTGGGCGCTGGACGCCGAAGACGGCTCGCTCGACCTGCTGGCCACGGCCCCCCTGCCGCTGGAGGGGGCGGCGACCGCCAAGGCCCTGGCCCATTGGATCACGACCGGCCTGCCCCTGACCCTGATCGCCCCCGCGCTGTCGCTGCTGTTGTTCCTGCCGACGCCGGCCCTGCCCTGGTTGACCCTGTCGCTTCTGATCGGCACGCCCGCGTTGTCCTGGCTGGGCACCTTCGGCGCGGCGCTGACCGTGGGGCTCAAACGCGGCTCGCTTCTCCTCAGCCTGCTGATCCTGCCGCTTTATATTCCCACCCTCGTCTTCGGGGCCGAGGTCACCCGCCGCGGCGCCGAGGGCCTGCCCGTCGGCACCCCCCTCGCCCTGCTGGCGGCCATCACGCTGGGCTGTGTCGCGATCCTGCCCTTTGCAACGGCTGCGGCGCTGCGGGTGAACCTGCGATAGACGGCCGGCCCATATTCGACAGGTGCCCCCCGCGCGCGCTATGATCCACCAATCGATCGGACCCCGGATCAGGCAGAGGGCGGCAGATGTCATTCCAACTTTCAGGCAAGGCCCCCGAGACTTACGAACAGACGATGGTGCCCCTGTGGTTCGGTCGGTGGGCCAAGACGCTTTTGGATCTGGTCGCCCTTAAACCGGGCGACCGCGTTCTGGATGTCGCCTGCGGCACCGGTGTCACGACCCGTCTTGCCAG
Organism: Jannaschia sp. M317; assembly: GCF_025141175.1. Classification (NCBI taxonomy): domain Bacteria; kingdom Pseudomonadati; phylum Pseudomonadota; class Alphaproteobacteria; order Rhodobacterales; family Roseobacteraceae; genus Jannaschia; species Jannaschia sp. M317. The sequence goes on from NZ_CP081155.1 coordinate 2,857,023, forward strand.
GCAGGCGGTGGGCCATGGGGGGCGCGTCACCGGGCTTGATATCAATGCCGGAATGCTGCGCGCGGCGCGCGACCTGGCCCGTGACATGGATATCGAATGGCTGCAAAGCGATGTGGTGGACACAGCTCTGCCCTCGGGCACCTACGATGTCGTCCTGTCGCAGCACGGCTATCACTACTTTCCGGATCAGGCTGCGGCCCTGACCGAGTTTCACCGCCTGCTCACCCCCGGTGGCCGAATCGCCCTGTCCATCTGGGACGGACACAGCCCCTATACCCGGGCGCTTTGCACCGCCCTCGCGGCCCATATCTCGCCCGACATCGCACAAAAACAACGCAGCCAGCGCGAAACGCCCGCCGCCGCCGCCCTCGAGGCCGACCTGAGGACCGCAGGCTATCGAGACGTCGCCGTCATCCGGCAGGAGCTGTCCATCGCCGTGCCGCTTGCGACCGAATTCGTGCCTCTGCACCTCAGTTCGATGCCGATCGCCGGGGCGTTTCTCGGCCTTGATCCGGGGCAACAGGCCGCCCTGATCGCGGATGTGTCCGACGCCCTCTCGGATCACGTCGAAGGTAACCGCATCGTCTACCCGGATGCGGTGAACGTGCTGACCGGGATCAAGTAACCCACCCCCCCACGCCGCCCGCCCGAACACCGACCCCAAGCGACTGTGACCGCCCGTCGCGGTGTCACCGCTTGCGACGCCCTGCGCGGCCTCATAGGAAGGTCCCATGTCGATCTGGGACTACGCAAATCCGCGCCGCTTCATGGCCTTCTCCGGCCGCCTCCTGCCCTGGGTGGCGGGGCTGGCGGCGGCTTTGTGCGGGACCGGCCTGATCTGGGGGTTCTTCTTCACCCCCGAAGACTTCCGCATGGGGCATTCGGTCAAGATCATCTACATCCACGTCCCCTCTGCGTTTCTGGCAATCAACGCCTGGTTCATGATGCTGGTCGCCTCGCTGATCTGGATCATCCGCCGCCACCATGTCTCGGCCCTGGCCGCCCGCGCCGCGGCCCCCATCGGGCTGGTGATGACCGCCGTGGCCCTGCTGACCGGGGCGATCTGGGGCAAGCCGATGTGGGGCACCTACTGGGAATGGGATCCGCGCCTGACGTCCTTTCTGATCCTTGGCCTGTTCTACCTGGGCTACATCGCCCTTTGGTCCGCCATAGAAGAGGCCGATCGCGCCGCTGACCTGACCGCCATCCTCTGCCTCGTGGGCACCGTCTTCGCCGTCCTGTCGCGCTACGCCGCGCAGTTCTGGAACCAGGGCCTGCACCAGGGCGCGTCCCTGTCGCTCGACAAGGAAGAAAACGTGGCCGATGTCTTCTGGCTGCCGCTTGTGGTGACGCTGGCGGGGTTTGTCTGTCTCTTTGTGGCGCTGGTCCTGATCCGCACCCGGACAGAGATCCGCCGCCGCCGCCTTCACGCCCTTTCGCTTCGGGACCGCCTGGCATGATCGATCTTGGAAAATACGCGTTCGACATCTGGCTGGCCTACGGCCTCTCGGCGCTGCTTATCATCGGGCTGATCGTGCAATCCGTCGCCGCCGCCCGCCGCACCCGCCGCAAGCTGGACGAGGCCGAGACATGAGACTGCTGTTGCTTGTGCCCATCGCGCTCTTTGCCGCGCTGGGCGGGTTCTTTCTGTCGGGTCTGTTCCGCGAAGATCCCGACGCCCTGCCGTCGGCCCTGATCGACGGCCCCGCGCCCGCGCTGGCCACCACCGAGCTGCCGGGATACGTCCCCCTGCCCGAGGGGCTTCTGACCGACGGAGAGGTCAAGCTCGTCAACTTCTGGGCCAGTTGGTGCGTCCCCTGCCGGGTCGAACATCCGCAACTGGAAACCCTGGCCCAGGACCTGCCGGTCTATGGCGTCAACTACAAGGACCAGATCCCCGACGCGCGCGCCTTCCTGGAAGAGTTGGGCGACCCCTTCGCCGCCATCGGCGTCGATGGCAGCGGGCGCACGGGCATCGACTGGGGCCTCTATGGCGTGCCGGAAACCTTCGTGATTGCGGGCGACGGCACCGTCGCGCTCCGCTTTGCGGGCCCGATCACCACCTCAGTCATCGAAGACACGCTGCGCCCCGCGATCGAAGCCGCCCGCGCCCGCTGACGCGGGGCCGCCCGCGCTCCGACCCACAAGCGCCCAGACGCACCAAGGCGGGGGCACATTAACCTTAACGCGCCTGCCCTGGTTTGACGGCCCCGCCGGTCCGATGCGGGCGACCGGCCCCTGCTTCTTCTCGGCGAAAATACTCAGACGCGACGCTGCGGCCCGCGCCTCACCCGCAGATCGGGCGACCGGGCCCGCCACATGCGCGCACGGGGCCCCGCCAGCCGCGCCTCTAACTGTTGAACCGCCAGCCTGCGGCCTGGGCTTGCACCCAGTCCCAGCTGGACCGGCACATATCCTCCAGCCCGAACTCCGCGTCGAACCCAAGCACCTCGCGCGCCTTCGTGGGATCCGCATACAGGCGCGGCACGTCGCCCGGCCGACGCGGGCCGATGACATGCGGCAACTCGCGCCCGACGACGGCCTGGTAGGCCCCGTGCATCTCGAGGACAGATACCGGCGTGCCGGTCCCGATGTTCAACACGTGGCCGCGTCCCTCCATCAGGGCATCCAGCGATTGCACATGGGCGCGCGCAAGATCCATGACGTGGATATAGTCGCGCCAGCAGGTGCCGTCGGGCGTGTCGTAGTCGTTGCCATGCACCTGCAGACGCGACAGCTCTCCCATGGCGACCTTTGCGATGTAGGGCATCAAATTGTCGGGCACCCCGCGCGGGTCTTCGCCGATCAAGGCAGAGGGATGCGCACCGACCGGGTTGAAATACCGCAGCACGCCCACCGCCCAATCGTCGGCACGAGCCGCCTGTTCCAGCACCCGCTCGCAGGTGACCTTGGTAAAGGCATAGGGCGAGGTATGCGACAACGGCATGTCTTCGGTCAGCGGAAAGACCTCCGGCTCGCCGTAGACGGTCGCCGTGGACGAAAACACGATCCGCATCACGCCAGCGGCCTTCATTTCCTGCATCAAGGCGATCAGGCCTGAGATGTTGGTCTCGAAGTAGTCAAGCGGCTTGGCCACGCTTTCGCCCACGGCCTTGCGCGCGGCGAAATGCACGACCCCGTCGATGCCCCGCGACAGCGCTGCCTGCACGGCAGTAGGGTACAGAACCGACCCACGGACCAGGTCGACCTCGTCGCCGGTCAACCGCACAAGGCGGTCGATCACGCCAGGATCACTGTTGGAAAAGTCGTCGAGGATGGTCACCTCATACCCTGCGGCGCGCAGGGCCACATAGGTATGCGATCCGATGTATCCGGCCCCACCGGTCAGTAGTATCCGTGCCATCCTGGCCCCGCTCCTTCGGCTGTGTTTCTTACCGCGCTAGCCCGTGAAAGCGCCGTCAATGTGGCGCCCCCTTCCTCGGAGACGCACCAATAGGGTCATAGTTTCGACAAGTCCGCTCAATAGCAAACCTCTGTATTTTCGTTTGCGAGAGCAGTTTGCATGTCACATTTCCTGTCCAGTGAATCCGGTGCCGTTACAGTCGATTGGGTCGTCCTGACCGCGGCTGCCGTCGGGCTTGGCCTCGCCACGATGACCGTTGTCAGCGGTGGGGTCGAGGATCAGTCCAACGACATCCGGGACACCATGACCGGCATCGAGATCATGACCGCCTTCGACAAGCTCTTCTCCGAGACCGACTTCAGCGACGGGCGCGGCGATTGGTCGGGTGGCGAGCTGATCAATTTCGGCGGCTTCGGCGACATCCTGGCCCTGTCCCGCAACGCCCCTACAGCCGATCTGCCGATCAACGTCGACAGCAGCTACAGATATGCCGTGGTCGAATTCGACATGGTCTTCGGCGATAGCTGGGATGGGGAACAGGGGTCCATCTCGCTCAACGGTGAAGACATCGCCGTCGGCGATTTCAACTGGCAAAGCGGCGAGCCCGTGATCACCACCTTCGAAGGCGATGCCGACACGACGGTCACCCTGACACGGGCCTCGACGGGCACCGGGTCCGGATCGGGCCGCTGGCAAAGACAGAACGACTACACCTACTCCGTGCGCGTCGTGGCCGCCAACGACGGCACACCGATGCAACTGGGGGCCGCAACCACGCTCAACAGCGGCACAAACGACGAATTCTTCGGCATCGACAACGTGCGCGTCAGCGGCAGCACGCAATCCGACTGACGCGTCGACGGTCGGGGGACCCCATCCCCCGGCCAGGGCGTCAGCCGTTCCTTGCAGGCGTGGGCACGCCCCAACAGCGCCGCGGCACCCTTCCCCCGCATCCGTATCTCGCCTATCTTGAGCCCAACACCACAAGATAGAGCAGCAAAATGCCCGACGACCTCCTCAAGGCCGCGCAGACCGAAACCTACGACGCCTCCTCCATCGAGGTGCTGGAGGGTTTGGAGCCGGTGCGCAAACGTCCCGGCATGTACATCGGCGGCACCGACGAACGCGCGCTGCACCACATGGTGGCCGAGGTTCTCGACAATTCCATGGACGAGGCCGTCGCGGGCCATGCCAACCGCATCGAGGTAGAGCTGCTGGCAGACGGATCGTGCACCGTGCGCGACAACGGCCGCGGCATCCCGGTCGACCCCCACCCCAAGTTCCCCGACAAATCCGCGTTGGAGGTGATCCTCTGCACGCTGCACGCGGGGGGCAAGTTTTCCGGCAAGGCCTATCAGACGTCCGGCGGCCTGCACGGCGTGGGCGCGTCGGTCGTCAACGCCCTGTCCGACAGCATGGTCGTCCAGGTCGCCCGCGACCGGGAGCTGTGGGAGCAGCGGTTCAGCCGGGGGCACCCCCTGGGACCGGTGGCAAAGATCGGGGCCGCCCCCAACCGGCGCGGCACGACCGTCACCTTTCATGCCGATGCGGAAATCTTTGGCTCGCACCGCCTCAAACCCGCGCGCCTGTTCAAATCCATCCGCTCCAAGGCCTACCTGTTCAGCGGCGTCGAAATCCGCTGGAAGTCGGAAATCGACGACGGCGAAACCCCGACCTCTGCCACCTTCCACTTCCCCGGGGGCCTGTCCGACTATCTGACCGAGACGCTGGGCACCGCCTCCACCTACGCGGATGCGGCCTTTGCGGGCACCGTCGAGTTTCAGGAAAAATTCGGTGAACCCGGCAAGGTCGAATGGGCGATCAACTGGACGCCCTCGCGCGATGGTTTTCTGCAAAGCTACTGCAACACCGTCCCCACACCCGAGGGCGGCACCCATGTCACCGGCTTCTGGGCCGCGATCCTCAAGGGCATCAAGGCCTACGGAGAGCTTGCGAACAACAAGAAGGCCGCGCAGATCACCCGCGACGACCTGATGTCGGGCGGCTGCGCGCTGGTGTCGTGTTTCATCGCAGAGCCGGCCTTTGTCGGCCAGACCAAGGACCGGCTCTCGACCGAGGCCGCCGCCAAGATGACCGAAGGCGCCGTCCGCGATCGTTTCGACAACTGGCTGGCGTCGGATACGAAATCGGCGGGCGCGATTCTCGACTTTCTGGTGCTGCGCGCCGAGGAACGCCTGCGCCGCCGCCAGGAAAAGGAAACCGCCCGCAAATCCGCGACCAAACGCCTGCGCCTGCCCGGCAAGCTGGTCGATTGCAGCCAGAACAACCGCGACGGCACCGAGTTGTTCATCGTCGAGGGCGACAGCGCGGGCGGCTCCGCCAAGATGGCCCGCAACCGCAAGACCCAGGCCCTGCTGCCGCTGCGCGGCAAGATCCTGAACGTTCTGGGCGCCGCCTCGGGCAAGCTGACGTCGAACGCGGAAATCAGCGACCTGTCACAGGCGCTGGGCGTGGCGCTGGGCACGAAATTCAACATCGACGACCTGCGCTACGACAAGGTCATCATCATGACCGACGCCGACGTGGACGGCGCACATATCGCGTCGCTCCTGATGACGTTCTTCTTCACCCAGATGCGGCCCATGATCGACGCAGGCCACCTCTACCTCGCCTGCCCGCCGCTGTTCCGCCTGACCCAAGGCGCCAAACGCGTCTATTGCATCGACGAGGCCGAACGCGACGTCTGGCTGGCCAAGGGCCTGGGCGGCAAAGGCAAGATCGACGTCAGCCGCTTCAAGGGCCTGGGCGAAATGGACGCCAAGGACCTGAAGGAAACCACCATGGACCCCGCCTCCCGCAAACTGATCCGCGTAACCGTGGACGAAGACGCCCCGGGCGAGACCGGCGATCTGGTGGAGCGGCTGATGGGGAAAAAACCGGAGATGCGGTTTCAGTATATTTCTGAGAACGCGCGCTTTGCGGGGGAGTTGGATGTTTAACGCAGTAGATCAGGAACGAAGAGATTTTCGCGCAAGATTGGATTATCTTCTGCATCCATCTCGACATATTGAGCTAACGTCACAGCTCAAAGGTAGAAAACAGTCCCTCGGAGAAATGCTTGATGCCCTCGAAACCCCTGGAGCACATCCTTTTATCTGGGGGGCTAGAGGGATCGGAAAAACGTCCCTTGGACACACGGCATGCATGGAGTTTAGAAATGTCGTTGAGCTAAAGGTCGCAGTTGCCTGTGGCAAAGACACGACTTTTCGTAGTTTGCTTCAGGACATTGTCGATGAAGCGGAACGTAAAAACCCAGCCCTACTGAGGTCAAGCAAAATAAAGGCTCAATTTAAGATTCTCGGACTTACGGTAAGTGGTGAAACAGGTGGACTGTTCCAGGTCGGAGAGGCAATTAGCCCCAACCAAGCTGCTAGTTTGATCGAAAGCATGATCGTATCTCAGGACGTGGATTGTGCTCCATGTCTTATTGTCGATGAGTTTGACAGGCTTGAGAACTATGAAACTTTCCAACATCTGTCTGATATGCTGAAACAGCTGTCTGTCCGAGGCTCCAAAGTGAAGATTATCTTTTGCGGGGTAACTCGAGATCTTGATGACTTGCTCAGCGCCCACGAGTCTGTTGACCGCTATGTGTCTGGCGTCGAGCTAAGGCCGCTCACACATGACGCCATTTGGGAGATTATTGAAGACGTTGAAAAGGAATTCAGCGTAGTGTTCCATAAGGGGCAGCGTGTTAGGATCAGCCAAATCTCATGCGGCTATCCTCATTTTGCGCACCTCATTCTTAAGTCTGCGATACTCAAACTGTATGAAGAACAGCAATCAGTAGAACAGATTTCGGACGATTTATTTCAAAAGGCCATCTCTGGCGCTGCGCAGAACGCAGCCGCTAGGCTTCGAACCGCTTTTGATCATGCTGTCAAAAAGGGTACGGATAGGTATGTTGAGGTATTATTTGCACTTTCAGCGGGACCACACATTGCCCGTCAATTTAAAGACATTGTGTCTGACTACGATGAAATAATGGAGGGTCGTGAAGGCAGGCCTAGATATGACACGTCCAAAAATAACGCTCAAGATATAAGGAACGCTCTAAACAGCTTGCACCGCAGAAAAATTCTTCGGAAAACTAAATCTGGTTGGTACGAATTCGAGGATCCTATGTTGCGTGGTTATGTTAGACTAATAGCTGAGCAGGACGGGGTATCCTTGGGTGCCAGCCATCTTCCGGCGTAACTCAGCAGACCAGCCAACGTAGGGTGGGTGAAACCCACCATCCCCCGCCCGCAAACGCCACCCCGACAACATCGCAAACGGTGGGTTGCACCCACCCTACGGCCATCCCCGCGCCCGATCCCGACCCAAACCGGCCTATGCGGCGGGTCGCACCGACCCCATCGAAACCATAATCCGCCTACGGCCCCTCCGGCGGCAATCGCCCCGCTGCGATCTCCCGGTGGACCGACGAATACGGCCACTCCACCGCGCGCGTCACCAATCCGTGCTTAACCGGGTTGCCCCACACATATCGTACACACGCCGCCAACTCCGCCTCATCCCGTACGCACCGCTCCCAAAACCGCCGCTGCCAGAGGCCGGCCTCTCCCTTCCGGCGCTTGCTGCGCGACCGTCCCCGCGTCTCACCGGTCGAGACGGTGAACGCCCGCTTGATCCGCCTCCACCGCGTCGAAAAATCGCTGTCCCCTTCGGGCAGCGTCCAGATCGCATGGATGTGGTCGGGCAACACGACGACCGCCCGGGTGGTGAATGGCATATCCGTCCCGACGCTGCGGTAAGCCCTCCGTAATTCGTCGATCCGGTCCGTCAGCATCGTTTCACCCCGCACGGCCAGATTGACCGTAAAGAAGAACGTGCCACCGGGTGTCTGTGCGCGGCGATAATTGGACATGGGCGAGCATCGCATGGAATGGTTAACGGTGGGTTTCACCCACCCTACGCCCCATCGTGCCCAAGCGACCCGTCCCCCCGGGATCACCCGCAAATCACCCATGGATCACCCACAAGATCCGCCCTACCCTGCCCCCATGCGCGCGCTTCTGATCCTCCTCCTCGCCCTCACCGCCTGCAGCAGGCCCCTGACCGAGGCGGAGATCGCGTTGACCGCGCAGCTCCACGGCTCGACCCTCGACACGGCCCCGATCCGGCTGACGAAGAACCCCACGATCGGCCTCTTCCCGATCACCTTCGACGCCCGCCCCCGGACCACCTGCCGCGAACGGATCGGCCCGCCGCAGACGGGCCGCATCACCGCCGCCACGGGCGGTATCGTCTTGTTTGAAAAGCTTCTTCTCAGCCCGCGCGCCTGGCTGCCCGACTACGCCCGACAAACGACGGACGGCCGCCTCGACCTCGCCTCCGCGATGTTCCTGATCCACGAGATGACCCACGTTTGGCAGTGGCAGAACCGGGCCCAGACCGGCTACCACCCCAGCCGCGCCTTTGCCGAACAGGTGACCATCGACGATCCCTATCTCTTCGACGAAGACCCCTCCCGCCGCTTCCTCGACTACGGCTACGAACAACAGGCCAGCCTGGTGGAGGAATACTTCTGCTGCGCCGTCCTCCACCCCGAAGGCACCCGCACGGACCGACTGAAAACCCTTCTGCGTCAGGTGCTTCCGGTGGCGGAGCCGGAACAGATCACCCGGCCCGCCATCGTCCCCTACGAAGATGACCTGCCCGGTATCTGCGCCTGAACAGATGTGATTGGACGCGGTCCGCGTGCCCGGTCCAGACTGCGGAAATGCGCGCCCTCGCCCTCCTCGCCCTGCTGACGGGCCCCGCCTTCGCCCAGGACACCGACCTGGAACTGGTTCTGTTGGCCGATGCCTCCGGCTCGATCACCCAGCGAGAGCTGATGTTCCAACGGCAGAGTTATGCCCGGGCGATGACCGACCCCGACGTGCTGGCCGCCATCGCCAACACCGCCTACGGGCACATCGCCGTCACCTACGTCGAATGGGCGACGACCCAGGGCGTCATCGTGCCCTGGATGCAGATCGACGGCCCCGACAGCGCCGCCGCCTTTGCCGCAGCGCTCGACGGCCCGCCGCGGGGGGCTACGGGACGCAATGCCATCGGATCGGCCCTGCTGTTTGCGCGCGACCTGATCGAGCAGAATCGCATCGACGGGTGGCGCCGTGTCATCGACTTTTCCGGCGACACCACGGGCAACACCTACGGCCCGCCCATCGAAGTCGCCCGCGACGAAGTTCTGGAAAGCAACATTACCATCAACGCGCTGGCCATCGTCACCGACCGACCGTGGGAGGACGCGAGTCTGGCGCAGCAATACGAGGCCCGCATCATCGGCGGTCCCGGTGCTTTCGTGGTCGAGGCGGCGCAGGGCGGCGTCTTTGCCGAGGCGGTAAAGCGGAAACTGATTCTCGAAATCTCGGGGCTTCCGACCCGCCGGATCGTGGCCGATCTGGGCGACTGAGGTTTGTACAAAACGGGGGAAGACGGGTCGGAAACCTCCCCCAAAACGTGAAGATCAGCCGTCGGCCTTCTCTTCCAGCTCCAGCCATTCCTCTTCCGCGGCAGCCAGCTTTTCGTGCCGCTGGGTCAGCGCCTCGGTCGCTTTCTGGAATTTGACCGGTTCGCGCGTGAACAACTCCGCATCCGAAAGCAGCTCTTCCAATTTCGCGATCTCGGCCGACAGCCGCTCCATCTCGGCGGGCAAAGCATCAAGCCGGTGACGTTCCGTATAGCTCAGCTTGCTGGAACTGGCCTGTTCCTTGGGGACCTCGACGGGTTTTGATTTCTTCTTTTCCGTTTTTATCTCGGTGGTTACGGGGCGACGTTGAACCTGATAATCCGACCAACCGCCCGGATAGACCTGCGCCCTGCCGTCCCCTTCCATCGCGATGGTCTGGGTGGCGACGCGGTCCAGGAAATCCCTGTCGTGACTGACCAGCAGAACGGTGCCATCATAGTCGCCCAACACGTCCTGCAACAGGTCGAGCGTCTCGATGTCCAGATCGTTCGTCGGTTCGTCCAGCACCAGCAGGTTGGACGGCAGCGCCATGATCCGCGCCAGCAGCAACCGTGCCTTTTCACCACCGGACAGAGATCGTACCGGAGCCTTCAACTGTTTGTCATCAAACAGGAAATCCTTGAGATAGCCAGCCACGTGCCGGGGCGTGCCACGCACCATGACCTGATCGGAATTGCCCGAAACGCCCAGGCTGGGATCCAACGTCAGATTATCCCAAAGCGTCTTGTCCCCGTCCAGCTTGTCCCGCGTCTGATCAAAGACGGCGACCTCCAGATTGGTGCCCAACCTGACCGTTCCGGCATCCGGCTCAACCTCGCCCAGCAGCATCTTGAGCACCGTCGTCTTGCCCACGCCATTGGGTCCTACAAAGGCCACGCGATCCCCGCGCAGCACCCGCAAATCAAAATCGCGAAGGATCAACTTATCCCCGTAAGTCTTTGAAAGACCTTCGGCTTCGATCACCTTCTTGCCGCTGGACTGGCCTGCATCCAGTTCCAGCGCGGCGGTCCCGGCGCGGCGGATCTGGGCAGAGCGTTCGGCGCGCAACTCTCCCAGGGCGCGCACGCGGCCTTGGTTGCGTTTGCGCCGGGCAGAAATACCCTCGACCGCCCAACGGGCTTCGGCCTTGATCTTGCGGTCCAGCTTGTGCCGGGCGGTGTCTTCCTCGTCCCAGGTCTTGTCGCGCCAGGCTTCGAAAGCCTCGAAGCCTTTTTCCTGCCGGCGGACATTTCCCCTGTCAACCCAAAGGGTTGCGCGGGTCAGCGCCGTCAGGAACGCGCGGTCGTGCGAGATCAGGACAAAGGCCGCGCGCGTTTCCTTCAACTCCCGCTCCAGCCAGGCGATGGCCTCGATATCCAGATGGTTCGTCGGCTCGTCCAGCAGCATCAGCTCGGGCGCCTCGGCCAGCAGTTTGGCCAGCGCCGCGCGCCGCCGCTCTCCGCCAGATGCTTTCTCCGGCGTCGCCTCCAACGGCAGCTTCAGCCCCTCGGCCACGGCATCCACGCGCCAGGCTTCTGACGGGTCCAGACCGGACAACGCATAGTCCCCCAGCGTGGCGAACCCTGAAATATCAGGGTCTTGTTCCATATATCCGACTGAGGTGCCGGGCGACAGCACACGGCTGCCGGTGTCGGCCTCGACCAATCCGGCCATGACCTTCATCAGGGTGGATTTGCCCGATCCGTTGCGCCCGACCAGGGCCACCCGGTCACCGGGCTGCACGACCAACGAGAGGTCGGCGAAAACAGGATTCCCGCCGAAGGTCAGCGAGATATCGGAGAGTTGGAGAAGGGGTGCGCGTGCCATGAGGCGCGCTTATGCGGCCTGCGCGCGCCCGTCAATCAGACCGCGTCCAGCATTCCCGTCAACAGGCGTGCCCGGTTCGGCGGAATCGCCGCGATCGGCAGGGCGGTAAAGACATGGACGGTGCCCAGATCCCGGTCCACGACCCCGTGGTCCGACACCCGCGCACCAAGGGCCAGATAGGACCGCAGCAGCGGCGGCATCGGCCCTGTCCCGGTCAACGCGCGCACCTCGGATGCCTTGCGCCCCGGTGCCCATTCCGCCGGGGCCAACCGATCCGTCAGCCCATCCAGCGACGCCTCTGCCAACGGGAAGGACGCGCAACCAAACAGAACGGCGGCCCGCGCCTCCAGGACCAACTGAGCCAGCGTCGCCAAAAGCAGGCGGAGCACATCCGGCGATGTCACCTCGGGCGCAAGGCAGATGCGGCCCACCTCCAACGCGCGGGGGAACGCGGCGGAAAACTTTTGCAGATCATAGTATTGCGCGGAATATCCCGCGCCGACCTCGGCCCGGCGTTGCAGTTGCAGCCGGGCGCAGGCCAAGGTCCGGGCCCCGTCTTCGACGACCAGATGCCGCGCCCGCGCATCAAAGGCATCCCGGTCACAGGCCCCGCCCCGAAAAACACGCGCCCGCAGGGCCAGCGCGGCGTCCGCGTTCTCGGACCCGGTCAGGCGCACGCGCCAGCGACCGGCAGTGATGATGCGATCTTCGGTCACGCGTTTGTGCCCTTTGCCTTGCGCCGCAGCGCCCCTATCTGCGTTAGTCGCACGAGGCACGCGCAGGAGGAAGCCCGATGGACAAGGTCATCAAGACGGACGAGGAATGGCGCGCTCAGCTGGGGCCGGAGGCGTTCAAGGTCCTGCGCAAGCACGGCACCGAACGGGCCGGAACCCACGAGGATTTCCCCAAGGATCCCGGCACTTACATGTGCAAAGGCTGTGGCGCACCGCTATTTGACCAATCGCACAAGTTCGACAGCGGCACCGGTTGGCCCAGCTTTTATCAGCCGGTGGACGGGGTCGAGGGCGCGCAGGTCGGCGAAAGTCAGGACAAATCCTGGTTCATGACCCGCACAGAGGTGCATTGCGCGCGCTGCGACGGGCACCTGGGCCACGTCTTTCCGGACGGACCGAACCCCACCGGGTTGCGATACTGCATCAATGGCGTCGCGCTGGATTTCGAGCCGGAAGAATAGCGGCTACTTCTTGCCGCCCGTGGGGGTGGCGATGGCGGCGATATCGACGAGGTTCCAGGGCAGACCGGCCTGGCGATAGATCCGTTTGTCCAGATCCACATAGTCGGCGACATCGTGGGCCAAACGCTGTCCGATCACCAGACAGCGCAGCACCTCGGCCCCGGTGTTGACGATCGTATGCGCCAGCCCGCCCGCACGGTAGCCGATGAAATCGCCCGGCCCGATGGCGTGCGTGTCGTCGCCGATCCGCGCCGTGGCCGTGCCCGACAGCACGTAGACGGCCTCATCCTCGTGGTAATGGACGTGGCAGGCGGTGGTTTCATCGCCGGGCTGCACCTCTATCAGGTGAATGCCCAACCCGGTCAGCCCGGTTGCATCGCCCAGCGACTTGTTTACGCGTTTGGCCGCCGGATTGATGAAGTGGGTCTTTTGAACCCCTTCCATCGCTGCAATGTCAGCGGCCCGCAGCAGATAGCGATCCGAGCCCACGGCTCAATTGTCCGCGGCGAGGGTTTCGCCGATGTTGATGCGGCCAAAGTTGCGGACAATCTGCTGGATCAGGCCGAATTCCTTGATCGTCGTCTTGGTGATGCGCCGAGACAGGGTCACGACCTTGCCATCCTCCAACCCGAACCGTTCGATGTTTTCGACCGTGCCATCGGGGGCAAAGGAAATGGCGACCAGTTCCCTCTCGATGGTCTGCGGGGCGCGCCAGCCGAAGTTCCGCACGCGGGACTGGACAAAATACCAGGCATCGCCGCGCAGCACACCGGTGGCAGACGGGCGTCCGACCGAGGCCTCGACCGTGTCGCGCGTGTCCACCCCGACGATCAGCGATTGCAGGTCCGCCTCGGACGGGACGTAGCCATGATCGCGAAAGGTGGCCGCACAGGCCGTCAGACCGACCGATAGAAAGGCGGCCGCTGCAAAACGGAGAAACCGGCGGCTTGGACGCGGTCCACGTGGTGTCGTCATGGCTGGCGCCCTACCCTTCCCCGTCGAGTCCGTTGCAGGACCCCCTCAATTCGACCTATGGCTTAACCGCCCCGGCGGTGCCCATCAAGCCCGTGACCGGGGGGCGAGACTGCGAGATTACGTGATGAAGCCTGTTCTGTCCCACCCGTTGCGCCTGGCCGACCTGCGGCAGCGGCGTGCCACTCATGTCCGGCTGGTGCCCGATGCCGGCCAGTTGGAGGCGCTGGCCGACCGGCTGGACGTCGATATCCTGCGCAAGGTCCGGCTGGAGGGGGACCTGACCCCCGGGCCGGGGCGCGACTGGACGTTTTCCGGGCATCTGGGGGCGACCGTCGTGCAGCCCTGCCGCGTCACGACGGACCCGGTCACCACCCGGATCGAAGAATCCGTCGTGCGCCGCTACACGCCCGATTTCGACGTCCCGCCCGAAGAGGAAGTCGAGATGGCCGAGGATGAGAACGTGGAGCCCCTGCCCGATGTGCTCGATATGGGGGATCTGCTGGAAGAATCCCTGATCCTGTCGATCCCACCGTTTCCCCGCGTGGACGGGGCCGAAGACGTCGATCTGAGCGCGGCACCCCCGGGCGCGGAGCCCCTGACAGACGAGGCCGTCAAACCCTTTGCGGGTCTGGCCGCATTGAAAGCGAAGATGGACAAGGGCGACGACTGACCGGCGTACTTGCATCCGCGCTGAATCGCTGTATGACGCGCGTTCCTCCGCCCGTCGGGCCGGAAATGGCTGGACCCTTGCGCCGATTGGCAATAGGGACCGGCAGAGATTGAAATGACACCCAGGGCTGCGCCGACGCGCCCCCTCCGAACTGATCAGAGGCTGAGACATGGCCGTTCCGCAGAACAAGATTACCCCGTCGCGCCGCAACAACCGTCGCTCGCACGACAGCCTGACGCCCGGCAACCCGGCCGAATGCCCCAACTGTGGCGAGCTCAAGCGCCCGCACCACGTTTGCGGTGCCTGTGGCCACTATGCCGATCGCGAAGTCGTCGCGGCGGACACCGTTGAACTGGACGACGACGTCGCCTGAGCCTTGGGCTCCGACGCGCGCATGACAGGGGGTCGGCTGCATGTCTGACGACGGCACCACCCCGACCTCGTCCCGCGCGGGCGCAAGCGGCGTTCTGTCGATTGACGCCATGGGCGGCGATCATGGCCCCGAGGCCGTGGTCGCGGGTCTGGCCCGCGCCGTCCGAAAGACGCCTGCCATGCGCTTTATCGTGCACGGCAACAAACCCGTGCTTGAGGCGTTGATCGCCAAGCGCAGGGGCCTGTCCGATCATTGCATCGTCCGCCACGCCGAAGGCATCGTGCAGATGGATGACAAGCCGTCTCAGGTCGTGCGCACCGGCAAGGACACATCCATGTGGTCCGCCGTCGAGGCGGTCAAATCCGGCGAGGCCGAGGTCTGCGTCAGTTGTGGCAACACCGGCGCGTTGATGGCGGTGTCGATGATCCGCCTGCGCAAGCTGCCCGGCGTGAACCGCCCCGCGATTGCGATTCTCTGGCCGTCGCGCAATCCGTCCGGGTTCAACGTGATGCTGGACGTTGGCGCCGATATCCGCGCGGACCCCGACGATTTGTTGCAATATGCGCTGATGGGCATGTCCTATGCCCGCAATGGTCTGGGCCTTGAACGCCCGCGCGTCGGCCTGCTGAACGTCGGCACCGAAGAGAACAAGGGCCGCAGCGAGCTGAAAGACGCCCATGACCTGATCGAGGCCAATGCCGATCAGAACCAATACGATTTCGTGGGCTTCGTCGAAGGCGGTGATATTCCCGCCGACACCTGCGACGTGATCGTGACCGACGGCTTTACCGGAAACATCGCGTTGAAGACCGGCGAAGGCACGGCGCGTTTTGTCCGCGATATGCTGGCCGAGGCGTTCGGGGCCACGATCCTGTCCAAGGTGTCGGCCCTGCTGGCGATGACATCCCTGAAACGCCTGTCCAAACGGATCGACCCGCGCCGGGTCAACGGCGGCGTGTTTCTGGGGCTGAACGGAACGGTGGTGAAATCCCACGGCTCCGCCGACGAGACCGGCGTGGCCGCCGCCGTGGGCCTGGCCTGGAACCTTTCGAAATCCGGCTTTTCGGAGCGGTTGAAAGCCCGCGTCGCAGCCGCAACCCGCACCCTGGAGTCCTGACGCTTGAGACGATCCATCATCAGAGGCGTGGGCCATTACCTGCCCGAACGTATCGTGGAAAACTCCTGGTTCGAGAGCTTTCTCGAAACCTCGGACGAATGGATCAAGTCCCGCTCTGGTATCGAACGCCGCCATTTCGCGGCCGAAGGACAGATGACCTCGGACCTGGCCACCGCCGCCGCGCAGGCCGCGTTGGATGACGCGGGGCTGCAGGCCGATGACATCGACGCCATCATCCTCGCCACTTCGACCCCTGACCTGACGTTTCCGGCAACCGCCACCATCGTTCAGCAAAAGCTGGGGATGACGCGCGGGTTCGCCTTTGACGTGCAGGCGGTTTGCGCGGGTTTTGTCTATGCGCTGACCAATGCCGACGGGCTGATCCTGTCGGGCCAGGCCAAACGGGTCCTCGTGATCGGGGCGGAAACCTTCAGCCGAATCATGAACTGGGAAGACCGCACCACCTGCGTTCTGTTCGGCGACGGTGCCGGCGCGCTGGTGCTGGAGGCAGGCGAAGGCGCGGGCACGTCGGACGACCGGGGGATCCTGGCCACCGATCTGCATTCGGACGGCCGCTATCGCGACATTCTGCAAGTATCGGGCGGGGTATCCGCAACCCAGACCACGGGCCACCTGATGATGGCCGGCAAAGAGGTGTTCCGCCACGCGGTCGAGAAACTCGCCGCGTCGACCATCGCGGTGATGGACAAGGGGGGCGTGACGGCCGAGCAGATCGACCGCGTCGTGCCCCATCAGGCCAACATCCGCATCATCACCCGCACAGCGGCCAAGCTGAACCTGCCGATGGACAAGGTCATCGTCACGGTTGCCGATCACGGCAACACCTCGGCGGCATCGATTCCCCTGGCGATGTCCGTGGCCAAGGCCTCTGGACAGTTGCGCGAAGGTGATTTGACCGTGACAGAGGCGATCGGCGGCGGTTTGGCCTGGGGTGCGCTGCTGCTGCGCTGGTAGGCAAAGCGCCTTGCGGGGCAACGGCTTTCGCCATTTTATCCCCGGCAAAGGCCCGCGTGTGAACTTCGATGCGTAAGCCTCGGCATTGACTTGCCTTTCCCTTCACGCGAAGCTGCGCCCCAAGGTGCGGCAACCCGATCACAGGAGTGTGACATGGCAGGAAAGACCCTGACCCGAATGGACCTCAGCGAAGCCGTTTTTCGCGAAGTCGGCCTGAGCCGAAACGAAAGCGCCACGCTTGTCGCCTCGGTTTTGCAGCACGTCTCGGACGCGCTGGTCGCCGGCGAACAGGTCAAGGTGTCCAGCTTCGGCACCTTTTCCACACGCGACAAATCTGCCCGCGTGGGCCGCAACCCCAAGACCGGCGAAGAGGCCCCGATCCCGCCCCGCCGGGTTCTGACCTTCCGCCCTTCGCACCTGATGAAGGACCGTGTGGCGGCGGGCAACAAGAAGGGCTGAGTTTGACTCGTGCTCCGGAAAAATCCGACGGTGCGTTTCGCACCATTCGCGAGGTTGCCGACTGGCTGACCGTGCCGACGCATGTCCTGCGGTTCTGGGAATCGAAGTTCGACCAGATCGCGCCCGTCAAGGGCGCAGGCGGTCGGCGCTATTACCGGCCCGAGGACATGCGCCTGCTGGGTGGCATCAAAGTGATGCTGCACGATCAGGGGCTGACGATCCGCGCCGTCAGCCAAAAGATCGAGGACGACGGGGTCGACCCCGTGATGGCCTTGTCGCCAGAGCTCGAGATGCCAGAACAGCCGATCCAGCGCACGCGCCGCGTCATCCGCCAAGGGGAAGATGACGGCCCGGCCAAGGTCGTGCCGCTGCGCGACGCCGGATCCGTGGCACCGGTCGCCCCCCCCGCGGCGCCGGTCGAGATCGCCAAGGAACCGCCAAGTTCCCCAGCCGAGGTCATGCCCGAGCAACCGGACGCGCCCGCGCCCGACACCATGGAAAGCGCGCCTGCCCCGGCCATCGAAGATCCCTTGCCCGAGGCCCCCGCACCGGAACCCGAAACGCTGGACGAAGCGCCGGTCGACACGCCCGAGGCCCCCCTGCCCGACGCGCCCGCCGACGCGCCGGAAACAGTGACCCACGCCCCCGATCCAGAGCCTGAGCCTGAGCCTGAGCCTGAGCCTGAGCCTGAAACGCCCGCCCCGCCGCCCGAGGACACGCAACCTGCGGATCCGGTGGCCGAACCTGCGCAGGTGGTCGACGCCGTGGTCCCGCCGCCGATGCCGACGCTGCGGGCCTTGCGATTGGCGCGTGCGGCAAGAACCGTGTCCGACCCGGACCGGATGCGTCTGCGGCGCGTGATCCGACGCTATCGCGCGCTGTGCGACGAAATTTCCGACGACCTTGCGGAGCATCGGACGGACCGGTGAAAACCTTTCGTTTTCCCGCTTGCGCCCCCGGCGAAAGGCCGTATGTATTGCCGCCAGTCGGGCTATGGCGCAGCCTGGTAGCGCGTCCGTCTGGGGGACGGAAGGTCGCAGGTTCGAGTCCTGCTAGCCCGACCAATAGCACCCGTGCCGGGGTGCCCTCAAACGCCTCTCCCCTGTCGGGGCGGGGCGTTTTGCGCATCAGGGGGACCGCGCCATGACCTATCCGACAGGTGTTCTGGCCAGCCAGCAGATCGAGGCGATGGTCGCCACGGGGGCCATCACCGCCCCTGATCTGGTTGCCGGACAGGTGCAGCCAGCCTCGCTGGACCTGCGACTGGGGGATGTGGCGTATCGGGTCCGCGCCTCTTTCCTGCCGGGTGCCGGGCGCAGCCTGACCGATCGCCTGCCCGAGTTCGAGATGCACAGGATCGATCTGTCGGATGGGGCCGTTCTGGAAAAGGGGGCCGTCTATCTGGTGCCCTTGCAGGAACGTCTGTCCCTGCCTGCCGGGCTGTCGGCGGTGGCGAATGCGAAATCCTCGACCGGGCGGCTGGACCTGTTGACGCGGACGGTGACCGATGGCGGGACGGAGTTCGACCGCATCCCGACCGGCTACGACGGCCCGCTCTATGCAGAGATTTGCCCGCGCAGTTTTTCGGTTCTGGTCCGCCCGGGCATGCGGCTGAACCAGATCCGCTTCCGCGCCGGCGAGGCGGTGCTGGACGATGATGCGCTGCGCGCCCTGCATGACCAGTCGCCGCTGGTGGATGGGGTTCCGGTGATCGACGAAGGCCTGGGCTTTTCCGTCGATCTGGAACCGGGACCGGGGGACCTGGTGGGCTGGCGGGCCAAGCCGCATACCGGTGTGATCGACCTCGACCGCCTGGGCCACTATGCGCCCCGCGACTTCTGGGAAGCGATCCGCACCGACCGCCGACAGATCATCCTCGACCCCGGCGCGTTCTACATCCTCGTCAGTCGCGAAGCGGTCACCATCCCGCCGACCCATGCCGCCGAGATGGCCCCCTATCTGGCCATGGTCGGAGAGTTCCGGGTGCATTACGCGGGATTCTTCGACCCCGGTTTCGGCCACGGCACGCCCGCGCGCGGCGTGTTGGAGGTGCGCTGCCATGAGGCCCCCTTCGTTCTGGAACATGGGCAGGTCGTTGGGCGGCTGGTCTATGAGGCTATGTCGGACGTGCCCGCGCAGTTATACGGTCAGGGGATCGCGTCGAACTATCAAGGTCAGGGGCTGAAGCTGTCGAAGCACTTCGCCACCCCCTGAGCAGGGCGGCGTGAACCCCGCCCTACGCGGTCAGCGACAATGGGCAGGTTGCGCGTTGCTCGGCGGTCAAGGCCTGCAGCCGGACGACATAGGTGTGCACCGTAAATACGACGGCGCCGGTCCGTGGCAGACGCAGCACCGTCTGCCGCTCTGACCGGAGAAAACGCGCAGGCCTAGAGGCCGGGCGGGGATCGGCTTCGCCATGGGGCTGGTTCAGGTCGGGCCGCGCATAGGCCAGCGCATTGGCCCGCCACATCGGGCGGCCGACCTGCACGCGGTCGAACATCCGCTGCACCCTGTGGGCGATATCGGCATCGTAGTCCGGCACCGGGCGGTGAATACGCGTGAGAGGGCGGCCAATCTTTTCCGACAACGTCCAGGACGCCGGAAAGCAGAGCAATCCGGCAGACAGCACGTGTTCCCTGGGGCCGCGCGTCAGGATCAGGAGATCTTCCTGCAGGAGGCGCGACAGAACAAGCAGCGGCGGGCCGTCGATATCGATACGGACCCCGTCGGGACGCAGGATCTGTGCACCAGTTCTGGCAAACCCCGGCGGCAGGTCGGCCAGGACACCGGCGCGCAGTTCTTCTGCCGCGGCCTCTGCCTCTGGCAAGAGGCACAGCACGTCATCCCGGCGCGCCCGAAGCAATCGCGCCTTTTCCGCCAACTGCGGCTGATAGGCGTCGTCCACGATCGCCCAGTGCCCCTCGACCGGCCGCATTCCGGGCATGCGGGACAGCGCGGGATCCGACCAGGGCGTGTAGGGCAACCGTCCCTGAAGGATTGCGGTCATTCCTCGGGCGCGGCAGTGCTGAGCAGATCGGTGCGGTCGTTTTCACGCCGCTCCTCGTCCACCATCCGTTCGATCGTGGTGTCGGCGGCGACGTCCCGTGCGTCCAGGTGCGGTTTCTCCGGCTCTGGCGTATCGTCTTCCGACAGGACCAATGCCTCGGCGCGCCGGTCGGTATCCGGCAAGTCGATCACCGGCAGACCGCCACCGGTCAGGTTCAGGCGATAGCTGGGCTCTGGCAGGCCGATGCCGGCCCGTGTCAGGGCGGCCATCACGACGCGCAGCGCCTCGCCACGCGCCACTGCAAAGTTCACCTCGCGCTGGTTGACCCAGGCCAGGAATTCCATCGACACGGTGCTGTCGCCCGCCTCCTTGACCCAGACCTGCGGCGCGGGATCAGTCAGGACAAAGTCCAACTCGGCCAAGGTCGCCAGCCCGATCTGCCGCGCCTGCGCCAGATCGTCGTTCGGATCGATGCCCAACATGAACGAAAATCGACGCTCCTCGTTGCGCGTGTAGTTCAGGATCTTGGCCTTAAAGACAAAGGAATTGGGCAGGCGCACATGATTGCCGTCCGCGTCCAGCAGGATCGTCGCCCGGCTGGTCAGGCGGATGACCGACCCGGCGCTGCCCTCGATATCGACGTAGTCATTGGGCCGGAACGGCTGGCGCAAGGACAGCATGACAGAAGCGATGAAGTTCTCGACCGTGTCGCGAACGGCAAAACCAACCGCCAGACCGACGATGCCCGCCGCCCCCAACAGACCGGTCAGAACCGCCGTCGCATTCAGAATGTCCAGCGCAACGACCACCCCGGCCAGCACAAAGGCCAGCCGCAGCACCACGCGGTAGATGTCGGCGATGAATGCGTTGGGCGCGATGCGTTTCCACGGCCAGTCCCAGCGTGCCAGAAGAACCCCAAGCAGGATGACGAACACGCCCGCCGTCACCGCCACAGCCAGCAGCGGCAGATAGGTCACCGTCTGCCAGAACCGATCCTGGAACCGTTTGACCACAGGATCCAGACGGCGCGAGACGTCCGTGCTCTCGATGACTTCGCTTTCGATCGCGACGACGCCGTCGACGCGGGCGGCCAATTCCTCCAACCGGGGGATCGCCTCTCCGTCGAGGACCTCTCCGGTGAAGGTCACGATGCCTTCGCGAACATCGACACCAACCTCGGCGTAGCCGTCCAATTCAGCGATGATTGCCTCGATCCGTTGCTCGATTGCCAGATCGCCACGCGAATCCTGGGTGGTGGAAATCGTGCCGGAAGGCTGTGTCGGGGCATCCTGGGCAGCAGCGGGGCCGGCCAGGCAAAGCAGGAAAAGAAGCGCGCGGATCATCTGCGCACAGTTGACGCGCCCCGCGCCCGGATCAAGCCCGAACGCGGGGATTTTTTGGCAACCCTGGGACCAGGGTGTCAGCCGGTGACCTGTTCCCGCAGGATCGCGGCGGTGAGCGAGATCATCAGATAGGCCCCGGCAAAGATCAGGAACGCCAGAATCGTATTTTCAAAGGACCGCGGATAGGTCGCCTCGTCCGTCGGCAGGGGCGGAACCGGCGTGGACAGATACCGAACCTGACGATTCGCCTCGATCCGCGCCATTTCCTGTTGTTGCGCCGCCTGTTGCAGCAGCAGTTGCCGCGTCGTCAGATCCATCTGCGCCACGCCCAGTTCGGCGGTCACCCGTGCCAATGATGCACCGCTGTTGACCCCATCGGTCAGGCCGGCGCGCAGACTGTCCAGTTCAGCCGTCAACCGGTCGATATTACGTCGCGACACGTCCACCCGCGTCGGGTTGGGGCGCGCATTGGCCTGCAATTGGTCCAGGCGCAGCCGTTCGGCCCGCAGCTCCGTCTCGATGACGCTGATCTGGCCATAGCGGTTGGTCAGCTCGGCGTCGGCAGATACGACACCCAGCTGTTCCTGCAGCGAGACGATCCGCGCCTGCGCCTGCAACATCCGTTCCTCGGCCGCCTGGAAACTATCGACCGCACCCGCCATCTGGTCAGAGCGGAGCCGGGCGGTCAGTTGGTCCACCTGTTCTTCTGCATAGCCGATAAGGGCCCGGCTGAAGGCGGCGGAAACCTCCGGATCGGCGGCGACCACCTCCATCTTGATGACGCCCTCGGTCGGATCGTAGCCGATTTCGACCATGCGCTGATACAGTTTGTAGGCGGCTTCCTGCGTGCTGTCCGGGTCGAGCCGTTGGAGGGGGTCGATCCCTTCGGCCGAAAAATGCTCCTTGAAGCCCAGATCCGCATCGAGCCGTTGGAACGCGTCGCGCGACAAGAGATAGCCCTGCACCGAAATGCTGTCTTGTTGCGTGGCGATCCCTGTCCCGGAAAACAGCCCGCCCAGACCGGCCCCGCCAGCCGCGGCGGCGTCGGCCTGTTGGATGATGAATTCGGACTTGGTGGCGTACATCGGGGTGGCGATCACATAGAAATAGATCGCCGCGATGACCGTCGGCAGCGCCACGAAAAACGCCAGCCGCGTGGTCAGCAGGGCCAGCCTGCGGCGGCGGCGCTTGGCGATGTCGCGCTGAATCTTGACGATCTCAGAGGCGCGGGCGTCTGCGTCCATGACCACGGGATTAGGATGCGCGGGCGGCGGGGCCTGTTTCTGGACGGCAGGCAACTGGGCGTCAGGGGCCGCCGGGTCGGTCTGACCGGGGACCAGTTGCAACATGTTCGACCGCTCAAACGGATTGATCCCGATCTTGCGCAGCGCCTCGATCGCCTGGGCATCATCCTCGACCTTGATGCCGTGTTTCTGGGCGATGCGTCGGGCCATGCGCATCTGACGGCCGGACGGCGCCTCTGTCTTGGCCTCTGCCGGTGCGGGGGGCGCGGGTGCGGGCGCGGCGGTATCGGAATTGGCGGCGGGCGCGATCTGGTCTGGGGCGACGGCGGGAACCGGCCCCTCGGGCACGGTCACGCCGGGGGTCAGAAAGGGACCGTCCGGGCGGATGCGGAACTTGCGAGCCTTAGGCGTCGTATTCATAGAGCCTCCGCGCTTCTTCAAGCGTGTCGAAGTGATAGATCTTGCCATCGCGCAGCACGGCGGCCGAATGGGCGAACCGTTCCAGGATACGGGCCTGGTGGCTGACGATGACGACGGTGGCATCCTGAAGCCGTTCGCGCAGGATCGTGCCCGCGCGTTTGTTGAAACCCGCGTCTGTGGTGGACGGCATCCCCTCATCGATGAGGTAGATGTCGAATTCCAGCGCCAGCATCAGGCTGAAACTGAACCGCGCGCGCATCCCCTGGCTATAGGTGCCGACGGGCATGTCGAAGTATTCCTTGATATCGCAAAGCCAGCGGCAGAACGCCTCGACGTAGTCGGGATCCAGGCCATACAGCTGCGCGATGTAGCGGGCGTTTTCGGTGGCCGTGTTCTTGGGGATGATCCCCCCCATGAAACCCAGCGGAAACGACACGCGCGAGGTGCGGCGGACCTCGCCCTCGTCAGGTTTTTCAAGCCCCGCCATCATGTTGATGATCGTCGTCTTGCCGGTGCCGTTGGGGGCCAGGATACCGACCGACCGCCCCGCCTCCACCCGGAAGGACGCGCGGTCAAGGATCACCTTGCGCTGCTTGCCGGTCCAGAAGGACTTACTGACGTAATCGAATTCGATCATGCGCACGGGCACCTGGTTGGACTCATGAAAGAGGCCCCCAATATGGGCGCGCCCTGCCCTGCTGATAACCGGTTAATCCGTCTACATTGTGGACGCCCGGGCGATTTTCACACCGCCCGGGCGTTATTTTGCGGCGAACTTGCCGAAAATTGCCCGGCTCTCGCCTTTATCCGGCCACCTTCTGCACTTTGGCAAGCTTGCCTGCGATCAAGGAAATCCCGGCTGCGGCAAAGCTGAACAGCGCGCCCATCTTGGCGGCATCCTGAACCGGTCCCGGTTCGAACGCGACGGAGGCCACGAAGAGAGACACCGTAAAGCCAATCGCCGCCACGCAGCCGATCACGAACAGATCGACGGTGCGCATCCCTGCTGGCAGCCCGAGTTTGAGCGTATGCGCCCCGATGTAGCCGAACAGCAGCACGCCAAGCGGTTTGCCGATGATCAACCCCGCAAGGACCAGCCAGGTCGGCTCGGAAATCGCCGAGAATTCAACGCCCGCGTTCATCAGGCCAAAGAAGAACAAGACGATCTCCACCGGGTGTTTCAGCAGGTGTTCCGTATGGTTCAGCAGATCGGTCAGATACTGCTCCGCCTCGGCAAAGATGCCGAAGGCACGGTCCGCGTGCGGCAGGGTCGGCACGATCGGCAGCAGGCCAAGCGCCGGATGCAGGCCGGACTGGGCAAAGCCGAACCAGGACAAGGCACCGGCGATCAGATAGGGCCACCACGACAGTTTCTGCCGGACCCAGGTGGAGCGGGGCCGCAGTTGATCCCCGGCATCCAGCTTGCGCGGCAACCAGTTGAACAGAACGTACACGCCCACAGCAGAGGCCAGCGACAGCAGCAACCAGACCGGGGCCAGTTCCCCCGACGGATAGAAGATCGCCAGGATGATCAAGCCCGCTGCATCGTCGGCAATCGCCAGCAGCAGCAGAAAGCGCACCGCCGGGTGACCCGCGCCGAACACAAGGCGGCCGACCAGATAGCTGAACGCGATGTCGGTCGCGGTGGGAATGGCCCAGCCGTTGGCGACCATGCCGAACTTCTCGGCACCCAGGAACCAGGCGAGGCCCAGATAGACCGAAATCGGCCCGATCATGCCACCCAGCGTCGCAAACAGGGGCGTCGCCGCCTTTTTGCCGCGCAGGGATCCGTTTTCCAGGATCACCGCCTCCCAGACTTCCTTGCCCGCGATGGCAAAGAAGAACGCCATGAGGATATCGTTGACCAGGTAGTGTGCCGTGACGACCTTGGCCGTTTCGGCGTGGCCAAAGGCCTCGGCGTCCGGGCCCATGAGCAGTTCCCAGTGGTGTAGATCTGCCCCGATCCAGTTGTTGAACCACAGGGGGTATTCGACCAGCAAGTGATAGGAATGCGCATCGCTGTTCGCCCAGACCAGCGCGATCAACGCGCCTGCAATCAAGAGCAGCGAATAATTAGTGAGAAAGTTCCAGACGCGATACATTCATGCCCCCTTGAATATCGTTCTGCACTGCTAACGGAGGTGGCTGGACAGGACAAGCGCGCGACGCAGGCCGCGATGCCTTTGATCCGGGTCGATTGGGCCCACAACCTGATCCCGGCGGGACGCGCGCCCGGATAAAGCCTCTGTAAAGCGTGACAAGGGC
The DNA here is from genome assembly GCF_025141175.1 of Jannaschia sp. M317. NCBI lineage: Bacteria > Pseudomonadati > Pseudomonadota > Alphaproteobacteria > Rhodobacterales > Roseobacteraceae > Jannaschia > Jannaschia sp. M317. The sequence goes on from NZ_CP081155.1 coordinate 2,882,735, forward strand.
CCCACGAGGGGGCCCTTGCACTAACGTGTTCGCAAAAGTCGGCTGAACGCCGCCTTACTGCTTACATCATGCCGCCCATGCCGCCCATGTCGGGCATGCCGCCACCGGCGCCAGCACCTTCCTTGGCAGGCTTGTCGGCAACCATGGCTTCGGTCGTGATCAGCAGACCGGCGATGGAGGCTGCATCCTCCAGAGCGGTGCGGACAACCTTGGCCGGGTCGATGACGCCGAACTTGAACATGTCGCCATATTCTTCGGTCTGAGCGTTGAAGCCGAAGGTCAGGTCGGAGCTTTCGCGGACCTTGCCAGCAACCACGGCACCGTCGACACCGGCGTTTTCGGCGATCTGACGCAGCGGGGCCTCGATGGCCTTGCGCACGATGGCGATACCGGCGGTCTGGTCGGAGTTGGCGCCTTCCAGCCCGTCGAGCGACTTGCCCGCCTGAACCAGAGCAACACCACCGCCCACGACGACACCTTCCTGCACGGCAGCGCGGGTGGCGTTCAGCGCGTCATCGACACGGTCCTTACGCTCCTTCACTTCCACTTCGGTCATGCCACCGACGCGGATGACGGCAACACCGCCGGCCAGCTTGGCAACACGTTCCTGCAGCTTTTCACGGTCGTAGTCGGAGGTGGTCTCTTCGATCTGACCACGGATCTGAGCAACGCGTGCCTCGATCTCGGCCTTGTCACCGGCACCATCGACGATGGTGGTGGTGTCCTTGGTGATCGACACGCGCTTGGCGGTGCCCAGCATCTCCATGCCGACATTCTCAAGCTTCATGCCCAGATCGTCGGAGATGACCTGACCACCGGTCAGGATCGCGATGTCCTGCAGCATGGCCTTGCGGCGGTCACCGAAGCCCGGTGCCTTGACGGCAGCGATCTTGAGGCCACCGCGCAGCTTGTTGACGACCAGCGTGGCCAGAGCCTCGCCTTCGACGTCTTCGGCGATGATCAGCAGGGGCTTCTGCGACTGGATGACCTGCTCCAGCAGCGGAACCATCGGCTGCAGCGACGACAGCTTCTTCTCGTGCAGCAGGACGATCACGTCCTCCAGCTCGGTGGTCATCTTGTCGGGGTTGGTCACGAAGTAAGGCGACAGGTAGCCGCGATCGAACTGCATGCCTTCGACAACATCGGTCTCGGTCTCGAGGCCCTTGTTCTCTTCGACGGTGATGACACCCTCGTTGCCGACCTTCTGCATCGCGTCGGCGATCTGACGACCGATTTCAGCTTCTCCGTTGGCGGAGATGGTGCCGACCTGGGCGACTTCGTCGCTGTCGGTCACGTCACGGGCAGCGGCCTTGATGGCCTCGACGACCTTGGCGGTGGCCATGTCGATGCCGCGCTTGAGGTCCATCGGGTTCATGCCGGCGGCAACCGACTTCATGCCTTCCTTGACGATGGCCTGGGCCAGAACCGTCGCGGTGGTGGTGCCGTCACCGGCCTCGTCGTTGGTGCGGGAAGCAACTTCCTTCACCATCTGGGCGCCCATGTTCTCGAACTTGTCTTCCAGCTCGATTTCCTTGGCGACCGAAACACCGTCCTTGGTGATGCGGGGGGCACCGAACGACTTGTCCAGAACCACGTTGCGGCCCTTGGGGCCCAGCGTGACCTTGACGGCGTCGGCGAGGATGTTGACGCCTTTCAGCATGCGATTGCGGGCGTCGGTGTCGAATTTCACGTCCTTGGCGGCCATGTTATTCTCCTGAGAATTGAATGTGTTGGGATGCGACGTTCAGGCGATCTCTTACGAGATGATGCCCAGAATGTCGGATTCCTTCATGATCAGCAGCTCTTCGCCATCGAGGGTGACCTCGGTGCCGGACCACTTGCCGAACAGGATCTTGTCGCCAGCGGCAACAGACGGTGCGATCAGCTCGCCCGAGTCCTTGCGGGCGCCTTCGCCGACGGACACGATCTCACCCTCGGCGGGCTTTTCCTTGGCGGTGTCGGGAATGATCAGACCACCCTTGGTCTTCTCGTCGGATTCCGTACGACGAACCAGAACGCGGTCGTGCAGCGGTTTGAAAGCCATGTGCATAGCCTTTCAGCTTGAATGTTTCTCCCTGTTGTCACTCACCCGAAGGGAGTGCCAACGAGGGGTAGGTAGGCAAGCCATCGCGGACTGTCAACGCATACCGATGTCAAAATTTTTGGCGGTTGTGGTCAGAACCGAAGGCCAAGGAACGCGACGGCGAACGGCACCGGGGCCACCGCCAGAACAACCGACACAAAAGTCGCAAGCGGCGTGAACAGACCGCTCAGCCCGGCGATCATCATGATTCCACCGCCCCCGCCAAGAAGAGAGTTGCCCGGCGTGTTCAAAGCGATCGCCAGGGCAAGATACCGATAGCGCAACGCCAGACGCAGCAACCTTGGCGGTTGCCCTTCCAGCAGCATTTCCAATCGCTTCTCCTGCGGCAGGGTCGCCGCCCGCGCCACCAGGTCGGCGGCCCTGCGCATCCGGACCAGGCGCAACAGCCTTTCCAAGCCGCCCATCGGAAGAAACCGGCCGACGACGAACGCCAGCATCATGGCGGTCACGGTGCAGACATAAATCAACGGCGCTATGGCCGCGCCGAACCCGGCGAGCAGGGCGATCCCGATTTCCGCCCCCGGCACAAAGGGCATCGCCAGAAGGCCGATATAGGCCACGGCCCCGATCATGATGCCGCGATGGACCTGCTGCTCGTTGTCGGGGCGAATCTGCAGGTCCAGGGCGTCGCGGATCTCGTGCGCACCCAAGGTCGCCAGCCCGATCAGACTGATCAGAAGCACACCCCTGACAACCAGCGACGTCGCACCACCGCCCCCGCCTGCCATCGACCAGACCTCAGCCCGTTACGCTGCCGTCCGGGACCAAGGTGCCCGACGCGCGTATCGGAATCTGGTTGGTCCAGTACCAGCGCCGCGTGGTCCAGGTTGCGTCAATGACCACCTCGTCCCCCTCGACCTGACCGTACCAGACAACCGTGTGGGGCGCATCGGGACAGATCGTGGTCGTCGAGAAGTGGATCACGCCGTCGACAACCTTGGTGCGATAATCCGACCACCCAAAGGCGCAGTAGTCTTCACAATCCGTCGACTGGAAGGTCCCGTCCCGGAAGATGATTTCGTCCGTCAATTCGGCACCGCTGTTGAGGTCTTCGCCGTGGACCCGGAACGTTCGCCCATCCAGCGCGCCGGTGTCGGCCCAGTTGCCGTCCGGAATTACCAGGTCGGGAATGTCTTCATTCATCACGGTCAAGGCAGCGGCCCCCGTCCCCAAGGTGGCAACCGCGATGGCGGCAATCTGGAATATCTGCGACATGTTCGCTCCAGTCTGACAATTTGGGGTTCAGGCTGGCAGCATCATGGCGCAATCGAGCCTGAAAGCAATACGATTGCCGTCGGGCCTGCGGCAGGCAACGGGATATCGTGCTTGACGTCCCCGGTGTCCCGCACGGGGCAGGCCTTTGACCTCGGGCTCCCGCGCTCCTACCTCCGCCTCATGCCCGTGACTGATGACATCTCTGCCTGCCGCTTTTGCGCTGACCGCTTCGCCGCCACCGCTTCGGCGCATCGCCCGCAGCCGGTCGTCTGGTTCCGCCCCGGCGCGCGCATCCTTGTCGCGTCCCAAGCGCCCGGCATGCGCGCGCATCTGTCGGGCAAGCCCTTCGACGACCCGTCGGGCGTGCGCCTGCGCGATTGGATGGGCGTGGACGAGGCGACGTTCTGGGACCGGCGCAACGTGGCCATTGTGCCGATGGGGTTCTGCTTTCCCGGCTACGACGCCAAGGGTGGCGACATCCCCCCGCCCCGGGTCTGTGCCAGCACCTGGCGCAAGGCGGCGCTCGACCATGCGGGCGATCCCCCCGTAACCCTGTTGATCGGGGCCTACGCGCAGACCTGGCATCTGGGGCCAGGTCGTGTCACCGACCGGGTGCGCGACTGGCGCGCCCTTGCGCCTCGGGTCTGGTGTCTGCCACATCCGTCCTGGCGCAACACCGCCTGGCTGAAGAAGCACCCCTGGTTTGACGCCGAAACCCTGCCCGCCCTGCGTGAGACGATCCGAAAGGCCCTGACATGACCCCGCTCGACACTGCCCATATCCACGCAGAGGCGACGGGGAACGACGCCGACCGCCTGACCTTCTTCAACCGGCTAGCCGAAGCAGAGCTGCATCTGCTGCTCGACGGGGCCGAGGGCGACACGGTCACCCCGCGCCTCTTCGAGATCGACGGCACGTCCTACGCGCTGGCATTCGACCTGCCCGACAGGTTGGAAGGCTTTGCCGGCGGTGCCCCCACCGCGACCCTGTCGGGGCGCCGCCTGGCCGGCTTGCTCGCCGCTGAGGGGCTGGGCCTCGGCCTCAACCTCGAAGACGCGCCGTCGGCGCAGCTTTTGGACCCGGATGCCCTGCGCTGGTTGGCCGAAACCCTGGCCCATGCCCCCGAAGAGACCGAGCGCCGCATCGCGGAGGTCACGCCTCCGGGGGCTTTGCCCGAAGCGCTGATCACCGCGCTCGACGGCAAATTGACCCTGGCTGCGGGACTGGCCCGCACGGCCTATCTGGCGGGTGCAATTTACGAAGACGGTGCGCGATCCCACGTTCTGGGCATCATCGATCCCGTGCCAGGGGCCGAGCCCGACCTGGCCCGGGCCGTGTCAGAGGCGTTGGTCTTTTCGGGGCTGGAGGCGGGCCAACTCGACGTCACCTTCCTGCGTGCGGCACAGCCCCTTGCGGCGACCCTGTCGCGCCACGGCCTGCGCATCGACCTGCCCGAGGCCGCGCAGACCGGCCCCGTCCGCAACCCCGACGCGCCACCCCGCCTGCGCTGACCCCCAAATAACGAAGCGCCCCCCGTCGAGCGAATGCTCTGACGGGGGGCGCGTGCGTTCGACGCATTTCGGGATGAGGGACAGGCACGGTCCGGGCGGGGGAGAGGCACCCGGACCGCGAGGGGGTGGCTAGTTGATCAGTCGTCCAGCTCGCGCTGACGCTCGATCTCGGCGAAGATGTCGGCGTTGTAGGCCGGGGTCGTGGCGACCAGCGTTGCGCCGTTCTGACCGGTGAAGTCGTTGGCCACGTCGGCGTCCGAGTTGAACAGGGCAAAGACCGCGCCCAGACCGCCCGAGCGGCTGGAGACGACGACCCGGTCGCCATCCAGGTTGATCAGCGAGACCGCGTCGTTGGCGACGTTCACGTCCTGGTTGAAGTGCGCGATGGCGGCGGCAGCGCCCGATCCGACTTGGGCAGAGGCGGCACCGGTCAGAGCGGCGGAAGCGACGAGGGCGGAGATGATGAGGGTTTTCATAACGTTAGTCCTTTTGCGGTGGACCCTGTGGTTGCGGCGGGCCCGTTTGGGTTTGGTGCGGGGCGGTGTGTGTTGCCCTGCTGATGAACCCTATTTGCGCCTTGTGGACCTGACATTCAACAAACGAACCCGTGAGTATGACGCGATAAGCGTGCACCTATGCACATAAACCTCTCCGCCCCGCACCCCCCTCACGCCCGCGCGACGAGGCCTCACGCGGGCGCGATCGAACCCCGCGAAACCGCAACAAAGGTGAGGGGACAGGTCGCTATGACGGGGTGAGTCGGATCTTTGGGGAGGGGAGTCGGCCTACGCCGACGGGAAGAAAAATCCTGACGCAGGGGCCGAACGATAAACAGACGCCCGGATCATCCGTTGAGAGATCAGCGCCCAACCATCGGCCGCAACGACACGCCCGCATCCTCCAGCGCCGCGCGGACAGCGCGGGCGATGGCGACCGCTTCGGGGCCGTCTCCGTGCAGGCAGATCGAATCGCAAGCCGCCGGGATTTCCTTGCCCGTGGGGTTAAAGATCGCACCGGCCTTCACGAATTTCACCATCCGGGCGGCGGCCTCCGTCGGATCGTGAATCATCGCACCCGGTGTGCCACGCGTGATCAACGTTGCATCGGCGTTATAGCCCCGGTCTGCAAAGATCTCTCCGGCCCACTTGGCCCCCAGCTCGCGCGCGACGACTTCCTGTGCGGTGCCCGCCAGAACCAGAAGGATCACGTCCGGGTCGACACGCAGCGCGGCCGTATAGGCCGCCCGCGCCAGATCCGCATCGCGGGATGCCATGTTGGCCAGCGCGCCATGCAACTTGAAGTGGCGCACCTCGGTGCCCAGAGCCTTTGCCATCCCGCGCGCCGCGCCGAACTGCCAGATCACAAGATTGGACAGGCTGTCGCCGGCCAGCTTCATTTCACGGCGGCCAAACCCCTGCAGGTCGGGAAAGCCGGGATGCGCCCCGATGCCGACGCCCCGGTCGCGCGCGCGCGCCATGGTCCGCGCCATCACGTCCCAGTCGCCCGCATGGGCACCGCAGGCCACATTGGCCGAGGTCACGACATCCAGAAGGGCGGCGTCATCCCCGATGACCCAATCGCCAAAGCTTTCGCCCATGTCCGCGTTCAGATCCACCTTCATGCCACATCCTCCGGGTCGGCCGCGTTCACGACGCCGCTGATCAATTGCATCGACAGCAGATCCGCGACATCTGCCGGGTCCCGCACCAAAGGCACGGCGCGGGGCGCATCGAGGGCCCGCAGATCGTCCGCATCGACAAATCGGAACCAAAACTCCGCCCCCGGCGGGGCCTGCAAGGCACGCGGCAAGTCGTCGGGGACGATCGTTCCGATCCGGGGATAACCTCCGGTGGTCTGGCATTCCGCGCCCAGAACATAGGGCACGCCATCGCCGGTCATCTGAATGTCGCCCGGCAAGATGAAATCAGACAGAATCGACAGCTGCCCCTCGGCGGCGAAACCCGCGCCGTCCATCTCCAACTGGACACCTTGCCGGTTGCCACGCTGGCCCCGGCGAAAAGTCGTCGCCTCGAAGCGGGCCAATTCGGATGCGGGAAACAGGCGTGTCTGCGGCGTGGCCGTCACGCGGATCTCGCCCCCCCGGAACCGGTCGGGCGCGGGCGAAAGGGTGCGCGCGACGCCGGTCGATGTGACACAGGGCAGGCGATCTCCGGGGGACAGCGCGGCCCCGATTCCGGCTATCATGTGAACCGCACGGCTGCCCATGATCGTCTCGGTCCGAAGGCCGCCTTGCACGTGGACGTAGGAATAAACCCCCTGCCCCATCGGCCGCAGATCCAGCACCTCGCCCGCGGACACGACGTGGGACCCGGGCCAGACCAAGGCGCGCCCCTCGACGCTGGCCTGCATCGGCGCGCCGGTCAGGGCGATCTGGCACTCCCCCTCGAACCGGAGCCGGAGCGGCGAGCCCGGAGTTTCCAAACCCGCGCCCGGATCCCCCCCAAGCAGCGCGCGCGCCTCGATGATGGCTCTCCGGTCGGCAGCCCCGCCGCGGGCCAACCCTTCGGACATCCAGCCGGGGCGGCCAAGATCCTGAACGGTGACAAGCGGCCCGCAGGAGAGAACTTCGATCATGTCTCCTCCTCCAGGCGGGCACCGCCGTGACCAGCGGCGTCGGCGGCGGCCCTGGCACGCATTTCTTCGGGGGTGACGGGCGGAAACAGCAGGTGGTCGCCCGGCCGCAGGGCAATCGGGCGCGGGCGGGCGATGTTCAGACACTGAAACCCGGTACGCCCGATCTGTCGCCAACCGGTCGGCGCGTCGGTCCCGAACAACACGAGTTGGCGCACCGCAATCACCAGCGCCCCGGCGGGCACCCTTGGCGTCAATTCCTTCTGCCGCGGCAGATCCCATTCCGGCGGCAGGATACCCAGATAGGGCATGCCCGGCGTGAAGCCCAGGCCAAGGACCCGCACCGGTGTCGACGACAGCATCTCGATCGCCTGCGCTTCGCTGAGCCCGGCAAGGTTTGCCGCATCGCCCAGTTGCGGCCCGTCTTCGCCACCATAGCTGCACGGGATGTGCCAGGTGCGTGGCCCCTGCGGTGCGGTGGCGTGCCAATCGGTCTGGGCCAGGCGTGTTTCCAACGCGGCCTGCAACGGGGCCCGGGGGCCGTCGAACCGCACCAGAACGGAGCCCAGTGACGAGGCCGTCTCCGTCACGCCTGCCGGGCGGTCCGCCTCTAGCGCGGTGCGAAAGGCAATGCAGGCGCGGTTGGCAACATCGTCCAGCCGGTCCGAAAACCGAACCAGAAGGCCATCGACACCCAATCGTTCAATGCGGGGGAATTGGTCCGTCATCGGGATGGCGTCGCATCGGACCAGCGGGGCGTCAAGACTTGCCTTGGCGCGCATCGCATGAAATCGAAGACTCATGCGATTGGCCTATACCATGACCGAAGGACGCGGAGAGCTGGACCCGCTGCTGCATGACGTGGCGCAGGCTGCGATGGCGCGCGGCGTCCGTGTAGCCGGCATCGTCCAGATCAACAGCGATCGTCCCGGTTGTGCGCGCTGCGACATGGATGCCGTGGTGCTGCCGCAGGGTCCTGTCATTCGCATCAGTCAGTCCCTTGGACCTCAGGCACGCGGCTGCCGGTTGGATGCCGAAGGGCTGGAAACGGCCGTGGCCGCCACCGAGGCGCAGCTGGCTGCAGGCACCGACCTGCTGATCGTGAACAAGTTCGGCAAGCAAGAGGCGATGGGCCGTGGATTTCGACCGGTCATTGCCGAGGCCCTGGCCGCGGGCATCGATGTGCTGGTCGGGGTGAATCCACTGAATCAGTCCGCGCTGGAGGATTTCGCGGGCGGCCTGGCTCAGGTCCTGCCACCGGACCCATCGGCCCTGGCCACCTGGATCGCGGACCGCCCCGAAATTTGATCGCCCGCGAAGGTGGACGGCGTGTCGAAAACCCGGCACCCTGTGGCCTTTAGGTAGCAGATTGGCGCCCGGAGCGTCGGAGACCATCCACATGATTGACGACACACCGGCCCCCGGACCGAAGGACGAACCAACACAAAACCAACAGGCGCGCGACGCCGACAGTTCCCCGCACAACCCGGAGGAGTCACCCCCGGAGCCGCCCCTGATCGTCGGGATCGCGTCGTCGGCAGGCGGGTTGGAGGCAGTGTCCCTGCTGGTCCAGAACCTGCCACGCGACCTGGGCGTCAGCTATGTCCTGGCACAACACATGTCGCCGACACACAAAAGCATGCTGGCCTCGCTTTTGTCGAACGAGACAACCCTGCCGGTGGTGGAACTGTCTGCCGACACGGTGCCTAGCCCCGATACGATCTATGTGACGCAACCCAATTCCGACGTCATCATCGAAAACGGCCAGATCTGCCTGCGCCCGCAGATCGGCACCGCGATCAAGCCAAAGCCTTCGGCTGACCGCTTGTTCGAATCGATGGCCCGGGAAATGGGCGAACGCTGTGTCGGTCTGGTTCTGTCGGGCACCGGCAGCGATGGCAGCTATGGCGTGCAAGCCATCCGCGAGGCGGGTGGCATCACCATCGCGCAGGATGTGGGCACCGCGAAATATGACGGCATGCCCGCCTCGTCCATCGAGACGGGCTGCATCGATCTGCAACTGTCGCCCCAGCAAATCGGTCAGCACCTGGCCAAGATCCTGTCCAAGCCGCGCGACCTGTCCCGGTTCAAGGACGTGGAGGAAGACCCCTCGCCCCTGTCGGATCTGATGCAGATCCTGCTGGCGCGCACCGGCGTGGATTTCCGCGATTACCGGGAAAACACCGTCAACCGGCGGATCGCCCGGCGGATGACGGCCCTGGCGATCGACCACTACGAAGATTACGTCCAGCATTGCCGCGGGTCTGCCGAAGAGGTGGACGCGCTGCACAAGGATCTGTTGATTTCCGTCACGCGGTTTTTCCGCGACCGCGATCAGTTCGAACAACTCAGCCGTCGTCTTCGACGACTGAACCGCGACCGCGCCGACGGGCAGATCCGCGTCTGGGTCGCCGGATGCGCCACCGGTGAAGAGGCCTATTCCCTCGCGATTCTTTTGATCGAAGCCCTCGGCGGCGTGGACGCGCTACACCAGTCCCGTGTGCAGATATTCGCGACCGACATCGACGCGCACGCGTTGGAAATCGGTCGCAAGGGCGTCTACCCGCAGACGGCGCTGAACGATGTGCCCGACGAATTCATCGACCGGTATTTCCGCCTGACGGACGGCAAGGTGGAGGTGATCCCCGCCCTGCGTCAGATGGTTCTGTTTTCGCACCACAACATTTTCCAGGATCCGCCGTTCATCAATCTGGACCTCGTGTCCCTGCGCAACGTGTTGATCTACTTCAAGACACCCCTGCAGGAACGGGTCCTGACGCGGCTGCACTATGCGCTCAACGATGGGGGGGCGCTGTTTCTGGGCACGTCCGAGGCAATCGGCGCGATGCACGCCTATTTCGATACCACCAACGACGGCGACAAGATCTTTTCCAAGCGTCCGATGAGCCGCAGGCGGTTCGACAGGATCGGCATCGCGCCCGGCACGCAGGTGCCCAACCATCAACGCGCCATGACGGCACCTGTCCGGATGGGCCACGCCGAAGAGGCCAAGGACACCGCGATGTTCGATCAGTTGGCCCGTGTCGTCGCGCCCAACGGTTTTGTGGTGACACGTGGCAACGACATCGTCCGGGTGTTCGGCGACATCTCCATCGTGACCGAGCTGAGCGAACGGTCGTCGCTGGCATTGAACGTCTCGATCCTGCGGCCCGGCCTGCGCGAGGATGCAAGCCGCCTGACCCCGGTCGTGCTGCGCTACAAGGAGGCGCGGCGCGGCAATTGGCACCAGCTGGACGGCAGCGACTTCAACGAAGTCATGCTGGAGGCCTATCCGATCATCGACGAAAACGGCGGCGAAGCGCATGTTCTTTTCGCCCTGCGCACCCGCGCCCACAGCGCGCCTGGCCCCGAGCTGGACGCGCTGTCGAATGCTGAGGGCCGCGCCTACATCCACGAGATGGAGGTCGAGATGGCCTCCACCCGCGAGACATTGCAGCAAACCGTCGAGGAGCTTCAGACCTCGAACGAGGAACTGCAATCCGTGAACGAGGAACTGCAATCCACCAACGAAGAATTGCAGGCCACCAACGAAGAGATGGAGACCTCCAACGAGGAACTTCAGTCCACCAACGAAGAGCTGATCACCGTCAACGAGGAATTGCAGATCAACGCGGCGGAACTGCAGACCGTCACGTCAGAGATGCTGGCGGTTCTGGACGCCGTCCCCCTGCCCATTCTGGTGATCGATCATGCGTTGCAGATCCGCCGCGCCAGTGCGCGGGCGGTGGACTATTTCGGTCTCGACGGGCTGACGGCGGTGGGTGTGCATCTGTCTCAATGTCACCTGCCCGAGGGGATCCCCCCCCTGACGCGCATCGTGTCCGACGTTTTCCGACTGCGCGAATCCCGCGACATTCATGCCGACATCCGGGGGTTGATGCGCCAGATCCGCGTCACGCCCTATGCGCGCCGCGACGGCGAGGTGCAGGGCGTGACCCTGACCGTGACAGAATTCGACACCCGTGGGCTGGATACAATGGCGGGGCTGATGGACAACGTCGGGGGCTTTTCGCACTGGCGCTACGATGTGGGCACCGGCACGATGTTCTGGTCCGATGAGGTCTATCGCATCCACGGGCTGGAACCGGCCGACCAGCCCCCCGCCCTCGACAAGGCCATCGATTTCTACCTGCCGGAGTCGAAGACACGGATCCTCGCGGCCTTTACCGCCTGCATGGAGGACGGCGTATCATACAGCGAACCCGCCGACCTGCGGCGCGCCGATGGCGAGGTCATTCGCGTCCATGCCGATGCCGTGCCTGTCCGATCCGACAACGGACAGATCGTGTCGGTCGTCGGAACGTTCCGCGCCGTCGATGACCAGAACGGCGCCGACGCGGGGACGGAGCCGTCCTGAGCAATTCGTAACGAATTTTTAAGATTTCACACGGACACTGAAGGCCACTCCGGTGCGGACCAAGGCGCAACGCTTTCATGGGGGGCTCCTGTGCCTGAAATTGACACATTGCACATGTCGGAGATGTTCTCGCTCCAGATCCGAAAAAAGGGGCGCGGTCTGCCGCTTGTGATCGAGACCGCCGAAGTTGTCCGCCCCGGTTTTCGTCATCGTCTGACCTTTGGCAAGAACAACACCATCCCGGAGGTGCTGCAACCGCGGCTGGCCGCCTACGTGCAGGACCTGATCGACGGTGAGATCGACACAGGCCCCCGCGTGCTGACCCAGCCCGATGTGACGCTGGCCCTGCCCGGCCTGATGCTGGGCCGGTTGCGCGCGATCATTGGCGCGCCGGTGGGCGATGCGCGGATGGCGACGCTGCGCTTTCGCTATTTCATCGGTGGCATTCAGGCGGCCTTTGCCGCGCGCACCTATTTCGACCGCCCTGCCCTGGAACACCGCGAAGAAATCGGCATGCGCGCGCTGGAGGATGTGGCCGTCCCCCTGCTCAACATGGCCCTGACGGCGCAGACATGGCCGCAGGTCGCCCAGGAATCGCAGGGCAGCGCCAAGATGGTCACCGCGCTGGCCTCGATCGAGGCCCACGCAACGGAGTTGGAGTTCTACGCCGGTCTTTTGCGGCGCTACATCCAGGAATGCGGACCCGGCCGGATGGAGGAATTGGCCGATTTCGACGATCCGGTCCTGCGCATGATGCAGATGTCCGAACCCCCTGTACCCGCCCTGCGACGCCGCGAAGACGGCTGACCGCCCGTCCGATCAGGGGCGCACCGCCGCCGTGTCTTCCGGGCCCAGCGTGTCGATGGCAAAGACGACGCGGCGCGAGGCGACGGGGTCTTCGCCCCCCGCCTCGGTGCGGATCGGCCGCGAGGAGGAGTAGCCGACCGCGGTCATCAGGCTGCGGGCCCATTGCCCGATCGCGTCCTCGCCCGCGTGGTCCAGGCACCGTTTGAACACCGCTGCCGCGCGCGCCTGGCTGAGATCCAGATTGCGATCAAAGGCCGCGCGCGGCGGCAACGCCAACCAGTCGGAGGACGCGTGCCCCTCGATCCGCACGGCAGTCAGGTCGGCACGGCGCGCGTACAGCGTTTCAACCCAGGGCCGGCAAATGTCTTGAAGCACCGCGTCAAATTCCGGGCTGATGCGCGCGGATCCCCCGTCGAACAGCAAGGTATCCCGAAACACGATGGAGCCATCGGGCAGGATTTCTCCGCCCAGTCCCGCGACCAACCCGCCCGCCTGCGCCTGCAGCGCGCCCGCGATTTCGGCCCGCCGCGCCACGGCAGCCAGCCGGGCGCGGGTCAGCCCATCGACCTGCGAGGCCAGCGCCTCGACCTCTTCGGCGGTCAAACCCGTGGCGCGGTAGGCGGCCAGCGCCTGGGCCAGATCCGCCGCGGTTTCCGGGTCGCGCCCCTCGTCCAGGATCTCTTCGAAGATGGCCAGCTTGGCCAGATCATCGCGCAGCCGCGCCAAGCCGCCATCGCGCAGCAGCTCTGCCAGATCCGGGAAATCGTCCAGCTGCGCCATATCGGTCAGCACCGCCCGCGCGTCCGGGTCCAAGGCGACCGCTGCCTGCGCCAGGTCGCGCAACATCGCCTCGTCCATCAGGCGCAATCGGTCCAACAGGTCCGCCGGGCTGGCCCCGTCGGTCAGCGCGGGCAACAGCTCCAACGCCATGGCGGCCTGCGACGGGGTGGCCCCCTGCGCAGCCAGCGTGCGGAACACCTCCAACTTGGCCAGGTCATTGCCCAGCAGGGACAGCTGCGCACGGTTGGCCAGGGCGGCGGCCTTTTGTTCTTCGGTAAAGGACTGGGCGAAGGGTTCGGCCGCGGCGACCCGGTTTTCCAATGCGGTGATCTTTTCGCGGGCGGTGGCCATCCAGACCCCCAGCAACATCAGCAGCACAAAGGCAATCAGCATGAAAGCCTCGGCCACGGTCAGCCCCATGACGGTGCCGCGACGATAGCCGCGTCCGCGATCCATCTGCGCGCCGTGCCTCATGCGTCATCCGCACGGCGCGGCGCATCGTTGGCCGCACGCGCCAGGGTCAGGGATTGCTCGATCTCGGCGCGGATCTCTTCTCGGTGCGCGCGCAGCTCGCGCAGGGCAACCTGCCCGATTTCCGCGGTAGAGGCCCCAAGCGCCGCCGAAGATCGGTTTGCCGCCGCTTCGAACCTGGCAATCACCTTGTCCAGCCGCGCTTCGGCGGCGGCAACCGACCGGACGGAAGCCGCGTCGATCCGATCCTCCAACGCCGTGATCCGCGCCTCTGCTGCGCGGGCCTGCAGGTCGCTCAGCCCCGCCAAGCGGCCAGAGGCCGTGCTCACCGTCCCCTCGGCCCGCGCCGCCAGGGCGTCGTTCATTTCCGCCGCGCGCTCGGCGAACCGGTCCATCGCGGCTTCGAAACCGGCCATCATGCGGTCGGTCGTCTCTCGCGTGCGGGCGATGTCCTGCTCTGCCAGCTCGCGGTGGTGCTGGGCCAGGGTCTGGCGGATTTCCACGCCCAGGTAGCGGGTGCCGCGAATGACCTCTGCGATCTCGGAGCGGAAGGCCGCCATGCCCTCGCCCAAGGCCATCTGTGCCTCCCGCTCGCGGGCGACCAGGTCGATGCGGAACTGCATCAGAAAGACCCGGACCGCGACGCCCACCACCGTTGATGTCAGCGCCACGCCAAAGCCAGAGATGACCTCGGCGATGAAGGCGGCCTCCGCCTCCAGGGTGCCCAGCGCCCAAAGCGTGTAGGCCAGCGAGCACAGCGTCAGGACAAAACCAAGGTAATAGGCGTTGTCGCCGATCTGCTCCGGCTCCAACCGGGCAGAGCGGAGAAACCAGGTCAACCCCGCGTAGGCCAAGATCACACCCCCCGCATAGACGGCAGGCACCCATTGCGGCAGGTCCGAGACCTTCAACGCGACCACGCCCAGCGCGCCCGCGAAAAAGGCAATCGCCAGCAGCCAGCGATCCAGACCGAAACTGTCCAGCGTGCGGCGCGCCATCTCAGAGATCCCCCAGAACGGTGGGCGACACGCGGGCTGCGCCCTGCGCATCCAGATACCGCACCCAGAAATCATCGACCACGGCGGCAGGTGCGGCAGGACGCGGCAGGCGCAGGATGCGAACCTCGGCCCCGGTCAGGCTGCGCGCCAGGCGCGCGCTTGCTCCGCTGTTCTGGAAACTGGACCAATCGCCCCCGCGGTAAAAGCTGAAGACGTCGGAATGCTGAACCAGGTCCGTCACCAGAACCACCTCGCGCGGGGTCGTGGCGGTCGCAAAGCCGGGGATTTCGGCCAGGAACTGCTGCAACCCCTCCATGATCGGAGAGCTGTCGGCCTGGGGAATGGCAAGCAAACCGTCCAGCGTGTCAGAGACGGGCCGCAGAAAGGCATCGCGATATCGTTCCGCCACAAGGCGGGGGTTGCCGGTCAGGGCAGAGGCATCGCTCGGCGGTTTGCACAGCGACCGGAACGAGGCGGCGCGCAGCCCCGCATCCGGGCTGACGGTGGCAAAGCTGACGCGCGTGAAATCGGGGGCCGCCGTGATCTGCGCCTCGATCCGGGCCCGTGCCGCCTGCAACTGGGTGGCGGATACGGGATCGGTCGTGTCCAACAGGATTGCCAGGTGCCCGCTTGGCCCATCCTCGGGGCACAGACTGGCGGCGTCGATGCCGGGCCGCTTGCTTTCGGTAAAGACCAGCCAGCCGATTGCACCAAAGGCCGCCAGCGCACCGGCAATCAACGCGACCCCCAACAGGGTCGTGCCAGGCCCATTGCCCTTGCGACGGCTGCGCCTGCGACGAGCCACGTCAGGCGGCCTCGGACCCGGCGACCACATGGGGCCGCGCAGAGGTGTCGCCCACCTTGATCTCGCGCACCGTCGGATAGGCGTCCAGGGCATGTTCTCGCGCCGCCAGCAGGGCGGTCACGCCCGCGCCCATGACCGCGTCGATGCGGCTGATTTCCTGCTCTGCCCGGTCCCTGTCCCCCTCTGGCGGGGTGGGCGCGACGTAGGTCGGAAAGGCGAATGGTTCGTTGAAATAGGCCGGTCCCGCATCGTCGCGCGCCCGCAGGTTGGCGTCACGATAGAGGCGGATCAGGCGGTTCGCGGCCTCGTCACAGGTTTCCAGAAAGGTCTGCAGGGTCCGGGTCAGCGTGCCACGCTGATGCACGGCATCGATCGCGGCCTTCAGCTCTGTGCGACGCGCGGTGCCCTCCTGCTCCAAGGCGTCCTTGGCCTCTGCAAAGGCATCTTCCAAGGCGTCCTGGGCGTCTCCATAGGCCTCGGCGTAGTCGTCGATGGCGTCTTCCCAATCGTCGTGGATGGCGTTGTAGCCGGGCATCGGGTCATACATCGTCAACCCCTTGCCAAAGGCCGTCAGGCTGACCAGCAATCCAAACCCCACCACCAACCACGACGCAAACGAACGCAGGTCAACCGGCCCTGCCCGCAAATCAACGACCGCCGCGATCAGAGCCGCGTTCCAGGCCTGCGTCTCCAACGCGTCGCGAAAATGCGCCACGGCCAGGTTCAGTGTCGCGGCAAAGGCCAGGAAGGCCAGAAAACACATCGCGCCCCACAGCTTCCACGTCAGGCCGCGCCGGTTGACGAAGCGCACCTGCACCCCGGCCGCATAGCTGAACGCCACGTTCACGACGGCAATCACGCAGGCGATCGCAATGCCCCCGACGTATCCCAACGCATTTTGTTCCGCGAAGAAATACCCGTTGAGCACGACCTCGCAGAGCCCGACAACAAGGATCAGCCCGAAGGCCAGAAAACCGTTCTGCGCCGGGCGCGGCGGGCCATCGAGGCGGTGGCGGTCCTGAAAGGCGCGCAGCTTGCGTTCCAGTCCGCCGACGCGGGCACGGGCGTTTTCCAGACGGTTCTCTTCGTCCAGGGTCAGGTTGCGGATCGCATTGCGCGCGGCACCGACCTTCAGCTCGACCTGCTCGCGGGCGGATCCGGCCTCGGCGATGCGGGCGGCAAAGGCCTGCTGCTCCATCTCGTATTGCGACAAGGCGCGGCGGCGCAGGGCGCGCACGGCGTCTGCCGCCTCCAGCTCTGGCGCGGACAGGGCGGCGGCGCTTGTGGGGGGCACTCCGGCGCGGGCATCGGCCTGCGCGCGCTTTTCCAGTTTCAGATCGGCGGCCAGCTTGTCGACCATGATCTCTGGAAAGGTCTGCAGGTCCGGCTCGAACCGGTTTGACTTGCCCTTGCCGAACATCGCTTGCTCCTGACCCCCATGCCGCACTGGTCGTATTTAAAATGGAGCAGGCGCGGGGTGATTACAAATCAACAGACTGTCGCCTGCCCTTGCGGCAGTCGTCCGCCCCGCCCATACCGGTCCGATGAACCCGCGCGCGCGTATCCCCTGGCAAATCTGGATCTGGCCCGCGCTGCTGGTGGTGTTGGCCGTGGTGGCCTGGCTGTTGCCCTGGCGCGACTGGGTGCCCCTGCTGCGGGCCTGGGTCGAAAGTCATGAACGCACCGGTTGGCTGGTCTTCATCCTGGTCTATGTCGTGGTCGTCATGTTGCCCCTGCCCGCGGCGGCCATGTCGGTCGTGGGCGGCCTGGCCTTTGGTTGGTGGGGCTTTCCACTGTCCATCGCAGGCAGCATCCTGGGGGCCATCCCCCCCTATCTGATCGGGCGTCACTGGCTGCGCGAACCGATCCTGCGCCGCATCGGCAGCCCGCGCGTCCTGGCGGCCGATCGGGTGATCGCGCGCAATGCGGTGATCTTCGTCGCCCTGTTGCGGCTGACACCGGTTTTGCCGTTCACCGTGCAGAACTGGCTGTTGGGTCTGACGGCGGTGCGGTTCTGGCCGTATATCTGGGCCACGTTGGCGGGGTTGGCACCGGGCACGCTGGCCATGGTCTGGATCGGGGAAATGGGCGGCCTCGCCTCCGCCGAAGTCGAGGACGCAACGCTTTGGCTGGTCGGCGGGGGGTTGGCAGCCTTTTGCGTCATGGTTCTGTGGATTGGGCGGCTCGCCACCCGAGAACTCCGCCGGGCGGGCTTCGACGAGGGGTAGGCGGAACCGAGAACCGCCTGCCGGGGTTGAGGGCGCAACCGGGCCATCCTGGCCCTGAGCGATGACGGAGACCCCCTATGGACCTCAAGATTTCCGGCCGCACCGCGGTCATTTCCGGTGCCGCAGGCGCCATGGCGCTGGAGACGGCGAAACTTCTGGAAGCGGATGGATGCAACCTGGTGTTGACGGACGTCGACAAGGACGAACTGGCCGAGGCCGCGTCCAAGCTGTCGTCGCAGGTCGTGACCGTCGTCGCGGACCTGTCCGAACAGGCCGGTGCCGACAAGGTCGCGCAGGCCGTGGCCGAGGCTGGCTGGCACTGTGACATCCTCGTGCATGCCGCAGGCGTCACGGGGGCCAAGGGCGATCCGTTGGCGGACATCAGCGAAGATGACTGGACGCACGCCTGGAACACCGACTTCATGACCGCGGTGCGCATGTCCAAGGCCTTTGTCCCCGGCATGAATGACCGCGGCTGGGGCCGGGTGGTGTTCGTCACGTCCGAAAACGTGGCGCAGCCCTATCCGGATGAGGTCGTCTACAACGCCTCGAAATCCGCATTGCTCAGCTTTTCCAAAGGCATGAGCCAAGTTTATGCCCAGAAAGGCACGCTGATCAACTGCGTCGCGCCCGCCTTTATCAAGACCGATATGACCGACGGCATGATGGAAAAGCGCGCCGAACAGATGGGCGTCAGCGTCGATGAGGCAGTCGAAACCTTCCTGGAGGAGGAGCGTCCGCACCTGGTCCTCAAGCGTCGGGGCCGCCCGGAAGAGACGGCATTCGTCATCGCCTGCCTGTGTTCGGACCGTGCAAGTTTCGTCAACGGGTCGAACTGGCGCGTGGACGGCGGGGCCGTTCAGACCATGAACCTGTGACCCTGCCCCGCACGCGGTCCGGGGTTCTGGCCCGGATCGCCGCGCACCCCCTGGGGTCCGCCCCCGCCGAGATGCGCGCGGGTTTCGCCGCCCTTGCGGCCGGGCCAGAGGGCCTGCCGGACGGCGTCTCGATCAAGGAGACGTCCACCGGTCTGACGGTGGCACCGCTAGACGCGTCCAATGCGCGGGAAATCGTTTGGTTTCATGGCGGCGGATACGTCTTTGGCGCGCCAGAGACGCATCTGCGGCCAGCCGCCTACCTGGCGGCGCGGCACCGGTTCCGTGTCACCCTCCCCCGTTATCCGCTGGCCCCGGAAAATCCCTGGCCCACCCAGAGGGACGCAGCCTTGGCTGCGATCGGGGGTCGCGACGTCATTCTGGCCGGCGACAGCGCGGGTGGCCACCTGGCGCTTGTCACGGCCTTGGCGCGCGGCAGGTCCGGCCAGCCGCCCCGCGGCCTTCTGCTCTTTTCGCCGAACGCCGATCGCAGCGGCCTGAGCGACACGCGGCAGGCAAATGACGCCCTCGATCCGATGGTGGATGATGCCGGGGACGCGCGACTGGCGCGGCTGTGTTTCGGGGACATGGCCAGGGATCATCCCGAAGTTTCCCCGGTGCGCGACGATCTGAGCCTGCTGCCGCCAACCTGGCTGGAGGTCGGCACG
The DNA here is from genome assembly GCF_025141175.1 of Jannaschia sp. M317. Taxonomy (NCBI): domain Bacteria; kingdom Pseudomonadati; phylum Pseudomonadota; class Alphaproteobacteria; order Rhodobacterales; family Roseobacteraceae; genus Jannaschia; species Jannaschia sp. M317. The sequence goes on from NZ_CP081155.1 coordinate 2,902,167, forward strand.
CAAGAGGTGTTGTTGGGCGACGCCCGCGCGCTGCACCGTCTGGGCCGTGCCCAGGGCGCGGACGTCCGGATACACGAGGCGGACGACCTGCTGCACATGGCGCAACTCTGGGCCCCGGAATGGTCGGTCGCAGGGGCGTCCCTGGATCGTGCCGCCGCGTTCGCGCGGCAGATTGACGGCTAGCGCAGGCCGCGGCGCGCCAGGTTGACCAACCGACCCGCGCGCCGCGCGGCCCCCGCGCGTCGACGCCCGAGAAACCGCGTGGCCCCTTTCCAAAACAGCACTTTGGCGATCATGCGTAGCATCCGACGTCTCCCGTTGCGGCGATTGATCGACCAACGCCGCAACCGGCGTCCCGGTTCACTCCTCCGGCGGGCTGGGCGTGAACATGTCCTCCTGGCCCGCGTCTTCCTCTTCCGGTGGGGCATCGGGTGGGGGCGTGCTGTCCAAGAGGCCAGCGGCCCGCAGCTCCTTCAAGCCGGGCAGGTCGCGGGGGCTTTCCAGACCGAAGTGATCGAGAAACCCGCGCGTGACGACAAAGGTGATCGGGCGCCCCGGCGTTTCGCGCCGTTTGCCCAGCTTGATCCAGTCGAGTTCCAGCAACTGCTCCACCGTGCCCCGGCTGACGGAGACGCCGCGAATTTCCTCGATCTCGGCGCGGGTAACGGGCTGGTGATAGGCGACGATGGCAAGGGTTTCGATGGCCGCGCGGCTTAGCTTGCGCGTCTCGACCGTCTCGCGCGTCATCAGAAACGCCAGATCCGCCGAGGTTCGGAACGCCCAGGCATCCCCCACACGCTGTAGCTGCACGCCGCGCCCGTCATAGCGTTTCGCCAATTGCTGCAAGGCCGCGGCGGCGTCGCAGCCGTGCGGCAGACGCGCGTGCAGGTCGGCCACCGTGATCGGCTGGGCCGTCGCGAACAGGATGGCTTCGACCATCCGCTCCTGCTCGGCCAGGAGCGGCGCTTCGAACAGGCTGTCGGTTTCGCTTGCCCTCTTCATCCGCGCCTCCGGATACGGATCGGGCCAAAGATGTCATCCTGCCGGATCTCCAGCCCGCCCCCCTTGGCCAATTCGAGGGTCGCGGCAAAGGTCGATGCGGTGGCGGATCGACGGCGCGCCGGATCGGCGTCCCAGCCGTCGGGCAAGAACGCCAGGATGTCGGTCCAATCCAGCGTCGTGCCCATCAGGGGGCGCATCCTCTCCAACGCTTCTTCCATGGTCCAGACGCCGACGCGGTCCATCACGAAGGGTCGGAAATCGTCGCGCGTGCGCAGCCGGGCATAGCCCTGCATCAGATCCAGCAGCGTCGCGGTATAGGTCACACGGCGGGCGCGGGACATGTTCTGCGGCTCGCCCCTGGCAAAGATGTCGCGGCCCAGCTGGTCGCGGGCCATCAGCCGGGCAGCGGCCTTTCGCATGGCTTCCAGCCGTTCCAGCTGAAACGCCAGATGCGCGGCCAGGTCTTCGGCGGACACCTCCTCGGTCGGGTCGGGGGGCAACAGCAGGCGGGATTTCAGAAAGGCGAGCCAGGCCGCCATGACCAGATAGTCGGCGGCCAGTTCGATCCGCAATGCCCGCGCCTTTTCGACGAAGGCCAGGTATTGCCGTGCCAGATGCAACACCGAGATCGTGCGCAAATCGACCTTCTGCGTGCGTGCCAGCGTCAAGAGCAGGTCCAGCGGCCCCTCGAAGCCGTCCACGTCGACGATCAGCGCCTCGGCGGCCAGACGCTCCTCGACCGAGGTGGCGTCGCGCGGCGGCCCTTCGGGGAAGTCATCGGTGGCGGTGTCGGACAAGCTGCGGTCTCCGGGGATGGTCGCGCCACGGTCCGGCGCGGCCCCCAGGATGTCAAGGCACCCGGCCCGCGCCTCAGCCTACGAGGGCAGACAGTTCGGCCCGCGCCGCGTCCAGGTCCATCTCGACCGGGCGGCGGCGATCCTGCAACGCGCGGTCGGCGCGGTCGAGGGCGAGACCCTGCAGGACCGGACAGGTCGCAGCCACGATTTCCATGTCGCGCCCCTCGCCGTTGCAATGCAAGACCACGTCGCAACCCGCCGCAATGGCCCCCGCGCAGCGGCTGGCCATATCGCCCGGCAAGGCCCCCATGGAAATGTCGTCGGTCATCAACAGGCCGTCGAACCCGATCCCGTCGCGGATGACCGCCTGCACAGGCCCAGAGATCGTGCCCGGCAAGGCGTCGATGTCCGAATAGACGACATGCGCGGTCATCCCCAGCGGAAGGTCCGCGAGGCGGCGGAAGACCTCGAAATCGCTGGCCTCCAGATCGGCGCGCGGCGTGTCGACACGTGGCAACGACAGGTGGCTGTCGGCCCCTGCGCGTCCGTGGCCGGGGATATGCTTGACCACCGGCAGGACGCCGCCTTGCAAACACCCTTCGGCGTTGGCGCGGGCGCGTGTTGCCACCTCTTCGACGGTGCGGCCATAGAGACGGTTGAACAGGAACGGATGCGTGCCCTCGCCCGCGATGTCGGCGGTGGGCGTGCAGTTTACGTCGATGCCCACGCCCCGCAGCTCCCGCGCGATGAGGGTGGCGCGCAGGAACATGGCGCGGACAGGATCACGGGCGCGGTCCATCGCCGTCAGGGGCGGCAACCAGTCGGACCAGAACGGCGGGCCCAGGCGCTGCACGCGGCCGCCTTCCTGATCGACCAGGATCGGAGCGTCGCGGCCCACGGCATCGCGCAGGGCCGTGGTCAGCGCGCGCAGCCGGTCGGGCGTGTCGATGTTGCGGGCAAACAGGATAAAGCCCCAAGGGTCGGCGGCGCGGAAAAACGCCGCCTCGTCGGGGGTCAGATCGGGGCCTTCGCAGCCAAGGATGAAGGCCCCGGCCATGTCAGCGAACGGTGACCGGAATGCAGGCCGCATCCTTGGCCAGCAAGGCCGAGCAGAAGCGGCGCGCGTCCGACCCGTCATCAAAGCCCACGACCCGCAGACGCCAGAAATCGCGCCCGCCGGACCGGGCCTTCTGGACCAGGCGCTGCTTGCCATCCATGTAGTCGCGGAAGCGGCCATTCAACCGTTCCCATTCGGACCGCGCGGCGGCCTCGCTGTCGTAGGCCCCCAGCTGCACGACACGGGTGCCGGGGGCGACGCTGGCGGGATCGACGTCCAACGTGCCCCCGGCACGTGCCACCTGTTGCGTCGGGGCCTGTTCGGGGGCGTCGGTCGGCGCGATCACGCGGGCGGGTGCCGCAGCGGCCCGCAGGCCCGCAGGCCGCTGGCTGGGCCGGACCGACCGGGCAACACCGGGGCCGGTCGGGCGCGCGGGGGCGGCGGCGATCTGCGGCTCGGACGGGGTTGCCTCGGGCGTGATGACGGGGGCGTTGACGACAGGTGTGCTGGCGCCCACGATCTCGTCCAGGGGTTCGTGCGCCTCGGCCAGAGCCGCCGCGACCGAGCTCAGATCAACCGGTTCCGGGGCCGCGATGGCGGGCTCTGGGGGGGCGGTGGCGACGACGGCCTGGCGCACCGGATCGACGGGGGCCAGACCCAGGGCCTGACGGCGATCGGCCAGCGACGGGGCCTCCAGATCAACCGGAGAGGGGGCCAGGACGATTTCCTCGGGCGCGGGGGCGGCGGGGCCACCGGACGTGATGTCGGAAATGGCCATGCCCTGAAACGGCGCCTGCAATCCGCCGGGATCCTCGGGCGCGACGCGCATGTCCCCTTCGATGGCCGCGATGACCGGAACGTTCGACATGTCGCGGAAGGTCAGATCGACCGCCCAGACCGCCATGCCGCCCGCCAGACCCAGCGAGGTGATCGCCCCGGCCCAGTTCACCAGACCGAATCCGCGCATCGCCTCTGCCAGGCGATTGGGCGCTTCTACGCCGTAATCGGCACCGTAATAATCCAGATCCGCCATATGCCTGCCCTCCGTCCGGGCGCGGGCGTCGCGCCGGACTGTTGTGTACTGCCCTGATCCGCCGAGGTTTTTCCCCGGTCGCATCGCCTCTGATACCGACTGTGCCGTGTCCGTCTGCCGCGGACGCTCAGCGCATTTCCTGTGCCGGTTCGACCCCAAGGATACCCAATCCCGCCGCAATGACAACGGACACCGCCCGCGCCAAGGCGATCTTGGCGGCAGATGTGTCCTTATCGTCCTGCAGGAAGCGGAGACCCGTCTCGTCGTTGCCCCGGTTCCACAGCGCGTGGAACGCCTGCGCCAGGTCGTAAAGGTAGAACGCGACCCGGTGCGGCTCGTGCCCCTTGGCGGCGATTTCGACCAGACGCGGCCATTCGGCCAGCTTGGCGGCCAACGCCTGTTCGGCGACGTGGTCCAACCGCGTCAGGTCGGCCTGTGCCAGCGCCGCGTCGCTGGTGTCGATCCCGGCATCAACTGCCTTGCGCAGGACCGACATGACCCGCGCGTGGGCGTATTGCACGTAATAGACGGGGTTGTCCTTGGATTGCTCCAGCGCCTTGTCGACCTCGAAATCAAGCGGCGCGTCGTTCTTGCGGGTCAGCATGACGAACCGGGTCACGTCGCGCCCGACCAGTTCGACCACGTCGGCCAGGGTCACAAAGGTCCCTGCCCGCTTGGACATCTTCAACTGCTCGCCGCCGCGCGTCAGCTTGACCAGCTGCGTCAGCTTGATGTCCAGCGGCACCTTGCCATCCGACAGCGCGGCAACAGCCGCCTTCATGCGTTTGACGTAGCCGCCATGATCGGCCCCGAAGACGTCGATCAACGCGTCGAAGCCGCGCAGCGTCTTGTCATAGTGATAGGCGATGTCGGGCGCGAAATAGGTCCAGCCCCCGTCCGATTTCTGGATCGGGCGGTCGACGTCGTCGCCGTAGTCGGTGGATTTGAACAGCGTCTGTTCGCGTGGCTCCCAATCCTCGGGCAGTTTGCCCTTAGGCGGCTCCAACGTACCGCGATAGATCAGGCCCTTGGCGTCCAGCTCTGCGATGGCCGCTTCGATCTTGCCGGTGCCGTACAGCGCCTTTTCGGACGAGAACACGTCCATCTTCACGCCCAACAGGCCCAGATCGCGGCGGATCAGGTCCATCATCGCCTCGGTGGCGAAATTGCGCACCTCTTCCAGCCAGACGTCCTCCGGCTGGTCGATATAGGCCGCGCCGACCTTGGTTTTCAGCGCCTCACCGACCTCGATCAGGTAGTCGCCGGGATAGGTTCCCTCGGGCCAGTCGACCGTCAGATCGTGCGCCTCCAGGTAGCGGTTGTAGACGGAGCGGGCCAGCACATCGACCTGCGCGCCGCCATCGTTGATGTAGTATTCCCGCGTCACCTCGTAACCGGAATAGGCCAGCAGGGACGCCAACGCGTCGCCAAACACCGCACCGCGCGTATGCCCCACGTGCAGCGGGCCGGTCGGGTTGGCCGAGACGTATTCGACGTTGACCTTCTGCCCCTTGCCCATGTCGGAACGGCCGAAGTCTGCACCCTGCGTCAGCACGGCGCCGACGATGTCCTGCCAGACCGACGCGGCCAGCCGGATGTTCAGAAACCCCGGCCCCGCCACCTCGGCAGAGGCGATGCGTGGGTCGGCGGTCAGACGCGGGGCCAGGGCCTCGGCGATGTCGCGGGGTTTCATCCTGGCCGGCTTGGCCAGAACCATCGCCGCATTCGTCGCCATGTCGCCGTGCGCCGGATCGCGCGGCGGTTCCACCGCGACGTTGCCTTGGGCCAGACCGGCGGGGATCACCCCCTCGTCGGCCAGCGCGTCGAGCGCGGAAATCGTGAGGGCGCGAATATCGGCAAAGAGGTTCATGGGGGACCGGTCCGTGTCTGGGGCTGCGGTCCCTTTAGCGCCGGGCTGCGCGGGCCTCAACCCGCGCCGGGTGGCTGTCTCTAACCCTTGTGTTGCATCACAAAGGACGTGGCCAGCGTGCAGCCCTCGGCGTCGATCATGCCGCCCTCTTCCTCCATCATCTTCTGGACGTCCATGTTGACGCGATTCTGGATCTCCGTTTCGGACAGCAGTTCCATGGTCGCGATCACCGCTTCCTTGCCGGGGCCCGACAGGCTAGCGCGCCAGGTGGTGTCGTCAACCTGTTCCCAGGCGACCGGCTGTCCGTCGGGGTTCAGGCCGCTTGCCAGATTGGGGTCGAAGGCCCCGTTCCAGTCGACCTCGAACACGTTGCGCCGACCGATATTCGCAACCATCTGATCGGCCATTGGCTGAAACATCGCGGGGCAGACCTCTGCCATCTGGGCCTCGACGGATCGGACGGTCCAATCCCCGTTTAGGGGCACGATGTCCGCCAGGGCGGGCGTGGTGAGCAGGCAAAGGCACAAGGCAAGGCGGCGCATCGAAATCTCCGGTCGGATGAAAGACATGGCCGCAGTTTCGCACCCCGCCCGCGACCGGGGCAAGGTCAGGTTTTCCTACCCCAGCAGACGCTCGTGTTCCTGCAGGGCAAACCGATCCGTCATGCCCGCGATATAATCGCAGACGATGCGCGCCAGCTCCGTCTCGTTGGCGACCTCGTCGACGTCCTTGCGCCACTGCTTGGGCAGGTGTTCAGGGGCGGCCAGGAACAAGGGAAACAACTCGTCCACCACCTGCGTCACCTGTTTGCGGACCTCGACCACCGCGGGGGCGCGGTACATGCGTTCGAACAGGAATCGGCGGATCACCTTCAGATCGGACCACAGCGCGGGCGTGAACTGCACCATCATCCGCCCCGCATGACGCACGTCCCCGGCCGAGCGCGGCTGCACCTCGGCCAGGTTCGCCTCGGTCACGCGGATCACATCCTCGACCAACACGCCAAAGAACCGGCGCAGCGCCTCGTGCCGACGGCGGTAATAGTTGAGACCGGGATAGACCCGGTCCACCTCGGCAAAGCAGTCGTGCAGAACCGGCAATTCGGCCAGCTCATCGGTCGAAAACAGCTCGGCCCGCAGGCCGTCGTGCAGGTCGTGGTTGTTGTAGGCGATGTCATCGGACAGGGCTGCGACCTGGGCCTCGGCGCTGGCATGGGTGGTCAGTTCCAGATCGTGCCGGGCGTCGTATTCGGCCAGGGCATAGGGCACCGGTGCGCCGACGGGTCCGTTATGTTTCGCAATGCCTTCAAGGGTTTCCCACGTCAGGTTCAGCCCGTCCCATTCCGCATAGTGCCGTTCCAGCCGGGTGACGATGCGGATCGCCTGCGCATTGTGGTCAAAGCCGCCAAAGGGGGCCATCAACCTCTGCAGCGCCTCTTCGCCGGTGTGACCGAACGGCGGGTGGCCCAGATCGTGGGCCAGCGCGACGCCCTCGGTCAGTTCCATGTTCAGGCCCAGATGTTTTGAAATGGTGCGCGCGACTTGCCCGACCTCGATGGAATGGGTCAGGCGGGTGCGAAAATAATCGCCCTCGTGCTCGATGAACACCTGGGTCTTGTGCTTGAGCCGCCGGAACGCGCTGGCGTGGATAATGCGGTCGCGGTCACGCTGAAAAGGAGAGCGGAAGGCGCTCTCTTCCTCCGGGAAAAGGCGCCCGCGGGTGGCGTTGGGGTCGCTGGCATAGGGGACTGTCACGGCGGCTCTCTTGGCAGGCGGGCGTGGCGTCCATATATCGGGGGTGACGGAATTGCACGAGCTTATAGGTAAGCCATGGACCTCTCCCTGCCCCCCCGCGTGACCCCCCGCGCATTTGAACGTCTGGCCGAGATCGGCGCGAACGACGCGGGCAAGGCGCTGCGCGTTGCCGTCGAAGGCGGCGGCTGCTCCGGTTTTCAGTATCAGATCGACCTGGACGAGGTGGCCGAAGGCGACCTGATCCTGGAAGGCGAAGGCCAGAAAGTCGTGGTCGACGAGGTGTCCTTGCCGTTTCTGGAAAACGCCGTGATCGACTTTACCGAAGAATTGGTCGGCTCTCGCTTCACCATCGAAAACCCCAATGCGTCGTCCAGCTGCGGCTGCGGCGTCAGTTTCTCGATGTGATCAGGGGCGGACCCGCGCGTCCGCCCGCACCAACGACACGAACCGCCACCCCAACGCCAACGCGGCTGCGGCCAGTCCGACCGTCAGGCCCAGCCAGATCCCGCTGGGCCCCCAGCTGAAAACGAAGCCCAGCACGTAACTGGCCGGCAGGCCCAGCACCCAGTAGGACACGATGGCCAGAACCATCGGCGCACGCGTGTCCTGCACCCCGCGCAACATGCCCAGGGCCATGACCTGACCCGCATCGACCAGTTGGAACAGCGCGGCCAGCATCAGCAGATGCACCCCCAAGACCAGGATCGCCGGGGCCTGCGGGTCCGCCGAATCCAGAAACAGCGCCACGATCTGCGTGCCCGCCCCCAGATAGAGCGCAGTGGCCACCAGAACCGCGACGGCAGACAAAAGCGACGCGGCAACGGCCGCGCGGATCACGGCGGGCCGGTCCCCGCGCCCCCAGGCATGGCCCACGCGCACCGTCGCGGCAGCCGATAGCCCCATGTGAACCATGAACCCGATCATAGCGACCTGGATGGCGATACCATGGGCCGCCAGGGGCACGGTTCCCAGCCACCCCATCATCAATGCCGTGGCGACGAACAGCCCGCTTTCGGCCAGATGCGTCAGACCGATAGGCCAACCCAGGCGAAAGATCTCTGCAAAGATCGGCCAATCGGACCGGTGCAGGTTTTTCAGCAACTCGAACCGCGCCATGCCCGGCCCATGGGTCGCATAGCGCGCCAGCACCAGCAACGTCAGCGTGTGCACCCCCAAGGACGCGATGGCCGCGCCCTCCAGTCCCAGCTCCGGGAACCCCCAGTTGCCAAAGATCAGCAACCAGTTCAGCCCGCCGTTCAGCGCAGCCGCAGCCAAGGTCGCCCAAAGCACGATGCGCGTGTGTTCCAGCGCGCTGAGATGGCTGCGCAACGTCGCGGTCAACAGCGCCGGGATCATGCCCAGCCCGGCAATCCGCAAATAGGATTGCGCGTCCAGGGCGACCTGAGGGTCCTGCCCTGCCGCGCGCAGCAGCAGGCCGGACCACCAGAATGCGGGCAGCACCAGCGCCCCGAACAGAACCGACAGCCACAATCCCATCCGCGCGACCCGCCGCGCCCGCACCTCGTCCTCGCGGCCGACGGCCTCGGCGGACATGGGCAGGACAGCATAGGCAAAGCCGGAGCCCACAACCATGAAAACAAAGAAGAAAGACGCCCCAAGCGTCACCGCAGCCAAGGCCGGGACGGAATACCAGCCCAGCATCACCGTATCGGTCAGACCGACCAGAACCTGCGCCAGTTGACTGCCCACCAATGGCAGGCCCAGCGTAAGCGTACGGCCGAAATCACGTTGCAAAGGAATGCCCATGCCGCCGCGCTATAACGGCAGGGCGGGCCTGTCCATCGCCGTGTTCAGGCCAGCCGGTCCAGGTCTGCGACCAACTCGTCGGCCAAGGCCCGCGCATCCACACCCGGGCGTTCCGCCGTTGCGCGCAGGCCGGTCAGATCGGCTTGGTAGCGCCGCGCCAGCCGCCGCGGATCGTGATGCCCCGCCACTTCTCCCGCGGCCTGCGCGGCGGCAAACAAGGCGGCAAAACGGGCCTCCATCCCATCCAGGTGGGCGGCAATTCGGTCCGACAGGGCCGGGTTGCGTGTCCCGATTTCAAGCAGACCCTTGACCAGCATACAGGCCTGCGACGGACGATTGCCCGGTTGCGCAAAGCTCAGCAAATGCGCCTTGAGCGCGTCCAGGGGGGTGCCATCGCGCGCCCACCGCGCCAGGGTCGCCGCGCCATCCTGCGCATAACGGTCCAACGTCAGGCCGAACAAGGCATCCTTCGATCCGAACGCCGCGTAGAAACTGCCGGGGCGCATGTCGAGCGCCGCCTCCAGGTCCTTCATCGAGGTGCCGGCCCACCCTTTTTCCCAGAACAGGTCGCGGGCTCGGTCGATCAGGGCATCGCGGTCGTAGGCGGGGGGACGGGGCATGGCATCACATTTACTTGAACAACTGCTCAACATTTATTCTTGAACGATCATTCAATCAAGCCTAACTCCGCTGCAACACAAACAGGAGCTTTCCATGACCGACTTCCCCTCTCACGATCTGACCACCGCGCCCGAGGCCTCCAAGCCGCTGCTTGAGAAATCGCAGGCCGCCTTTGGTCGGTTGCCCGGCCTGCACAAGGTCATGGCCGAAAGCCCGCAACTGCTCGAAGGGTATCAGGTGCTGCACAAGCTGTTCACCGAAACCGGTTTCGACGCGGATGAGTTGACCGTCGTCTGGCAGACAATCAACGTCGAGCATGCCTGCCACTATTGCGTGCCCGCCCATACCGGGATCGCCAAGATGATGAAGGTCGACGATGCCATCTCGGACGCCCTGCGCGACGAGACCGCCCTGCCCGCCCCCAAGCTGGAGGCGCTGCGGACCTTCACGCTGGCCATGGTGCGCGACCGGGGCAACGTGTCCGAAGCTCAGATGCAGGCGTTCTTTGACGCAGGCTACGACCACCGCGCCGTGCTGAACGTGATCCTGGCCTTGGCCCAGAAGGTGATGTCCAACTACACCAACCACGTGGCCGAAACCCCCGTGGATGAGGGGATGCGAAAGTTCGCCTGGACCAAGGCAACCACGTAAAGCCAGCGGTACAAAAGAAAAAAGGGCACCCACGATGGGTGCCCTTTGCGGAACGATCTGGGGCACGCGGGTTTCCCCGCGCCCGAGGCGTCTTGTTCAGCCGACCAGTTCAAGGCCCGAGAAGAAGAAGGCGATTTCTTCGGCGGCCGTCTCCGGCGCGTCGGAGCCGTGGACCGAGTTCTCGCCGATGGACAGCGCGAATTCCTTGCGGATGGTGCCTTCGGCGGCTTCGGCCGGGTTGGTGGCGCCCATGACTTCACGGTTCTTCGCGATGGCGTCTTCGCCTTCCAGAACCTGCACGACGATCGGCTCGGAGATCATGAATTCGGTCAGTTCACCAAAGAAGGGGCGGTCCTTGTGGACACCATAAAAGGCTTCGGCCTGGGCCAGCGTCAGTTGAATGCGCTTGGACGCGACGATACGCAGGCCGGCCTCTTCGAACTTGGCGGCGATCTGACCGGTCAGGTTGCGCTTGGTGGCGTCGGGCTTGATGATCGAGAAGGTGCGTTGAACGGCCATGGGAAACTCCTGAATTGGCATTTGGCCGCGCCCTATCATGGGTGATGCCGGGGGTGAAGCCACCGCATCGGGGGCCAGGCGGGTTTTGTCGGCAGGGGTCCAGCCTGCGCGCCGGTCGAACATCCCCTGTCCCGGACCCTGATCCCGCGCGGCCCCTCGCCGCTGATGCCTGCGCCCGCCTTTCGCGTCACGACGCCCTGGATCGTGACCCGGCGATCCGAGGCAGACGATGCGGCCGATGTCGCGCGGAACCGCACCCGAAACCTGACCAGAGGCTATCTGGTTTCGACCCGCCGCCTGGGCTCTTGCCGACGGGCCGGGAATCAGTCAGGTGGCCCCATGCTTCAGATCACCGATCTCTCCTATTCCGTTGCCGGTCGCCCCCTTATGGTGGACGCCAGCGCCACGATCCCCGACGGCCACAAGGTTGGCCTTGTCGGACGCAATGGCACCGGCAAGACGACGCTGTTCCGTATCATCCGGGGGGAAATTCCCCTGGATGCCGGCGACATCTCCCTTCCGTCCCGTGCCCGCATCGGCGGCGTTGCCCAGGAAGTGCCGTCATCGGAAACGACGGTCCTGCAAACAGTGCTGGATGCCGACACCGAGCGAGCCGAACTCATGGCCGAGGCGGAAACGGCGACCGATCCGACCCGCATCGCCGAGGTGCAGGCGCGGCTGCAGGATATTGACGCCTGGTCCGGTGAAGCCCGCGCGTCGTCCATTCTCAAGGGCCTCGGCTTTGAAGTCGAGGAACAGCAGCGCCCCTGCTCCGCCTATTCGGGCGGTTGGCGGATGCGCGTGGCGCTGGCCGGTGTGCTGTTTGCCCAGCCGGACCTGCTTTTGCTGGATGAACCGACGAACTATCTGGATCTGGAAGGCGCGCTCTGGCTGGAAAGCTATCTGGTCAAATACCCCCATACGGTCATCATCATCAGTCACGACCGGGGCCTGTTGAACCGGTCGGTGGGCGGCATCCTCCACCTGGAGGACAAGGGACTTACCTACTACACCGGCACCTATGACCAATTCGTTAAGGCCCGCGCCGAAAAGCGTGCCGGCCAGGCGGCTCTGGCGGCGAAACAGGCGACGCAGCGGGCGCACCTGCAGGCCTTCGTGGACCGTTTCAAGGCCAAGGCATCCAAGGCGAAACAGGCGCAAAGCCGCGTCAAGATGCTGGAGCGGATGGAGACGATCACCGCCCCCGAAGACGCCGCGCGCGTGGTCTTTACCTTCCCCAAACCGACGCAGTTGAACCCCCCGATCCTGCGGCTTGAGGGGGCCTCGGTCGGCTATGGGGGGCCGGATGTCCTGACCCGGTTGAATGTTCGAATAGATCAAGACGATCGCATCGCCCTGCTGGGGCGAAATGGCGAGGGGAAATCCACCCTTTCCAAGCTATTGTCGGACAAACTTCAGACATCTGACGGCAAGCGCGAAGCGTCTTCCAAGTTGAAGATCGGATACTTCGCCCAGCACCAGGTGGATGAGCTTCATACCGACGAAACACCCTTGGAGCACCTGCGGCGCGAGCGCCCGGACGAGGCCCCGCCCAAGTTGAGGGCGCGGCTTGCGTCCTTTGGTCTGGGGGTCGATCAGGCGGATACTTTGGTGGCCAAATTGTCGGGCGGGCAAAAGGCGCGCCTGTCGCTGCTGCTGGCGACACTGGACGCGCCGCACCTGCTGATCCTGGACGAGCCGACCAACCACCTGGACATCGAGAGCCGGGAGGCGTTGGTGACCGCCTTGACGCGATATGACGGGGCCGTCGTCCTGGTCAGCCACGACATGCACCTGCTGAGCCTGGTCGCGGACCGGCTGTGGCTGGTCAAAGGTGGCAGCGTGGCCCCCTATGAGGGCGACCTGGAAAGCTATCGCAAGCTGCTGTTGCAGGGCGAAGAAAAGCCCGCAAAGACCGAGAAGAAAAAGGAAAAGCCGCCGGTCAGCAGGGATCGCCTGCTGGAGCTGCGAAGCGAAGTCCGCAAGGCCGAGGCCCGCGTCAAGAAGATCGACGAAATGCGCGACAAACTGGCCAAGAAACTGGCGGATCCGACGCTTTATGATGAGGGGCGCGTCGGCGAGCTGGAGACCTGGAACAAGAAATACGCCGAGGTGATGGAGGCCGCGGACCGGGCCGAAACCCTGTGGATGCAGGCGATGGATCAGCTGGAAAAGGCCCAGGCGTAATTGTGCAAATCTGTGCAAATTCGACGTATGATCCATGGGTGACCGAGGTATGATCCGGGTATGACACTCGCCGAAGCCGCCACCGCCTTCGCCGCGCTTTTCGTGGTGATCGACCCGATCGGGCTGGCCCCGATTTTCGTGGCCCTGACCGCGGGCATGTCGGCGCGCGAACGGCGCGCCATCGCGTTCCGGGCCTGCGCGGTGGGCGCGGGCATTCTGATCGTCTTTGCGGTCGCCGGAGAGGCGCTGCTGTCATTCCTTGGCATCTCCATCCCGGCGTTCCGGATCGCGGGCGGTATCCTGCTGTTCCTGACCGCATTGGAAATGCTGTTCGAAAAACGCACCCAGCGCCGCGAAGGACAGGCCGACACCCACAAGACCGATCCATCGGTGTTTCCGCTGGCCATGCCTTTGACGGCTGGTCCGGGGGCCATCGCGACGATGATCCTGTTGACCGACGGGGCCGCGCCCCTGGGCACGGTGCAGGCCATCGGCGTCATGTTGGCGGTGATCGCGGTGGTGCTGGTGCTGTTCCTGATGGCCACACCAATGGAAAAGCTGCTGGGCCCGACGGGCATCAATCTGGTGACGCGCCTGCTGGGCATGTTGCTGGCAGCCCTGTCCGTCCAGTTCGTTCTGGACGGAATGGCGGATCTGCCCGATTGGTAACGCGCGCCGCGCCCCCTATGTGAGAGCCATGGATACCGACAGCACGATGAGACTGATCTATCTGGGCCTTCTGGGCTCGGTCATCGGGTTTTATGTCTTCGTGTCTCATCGGCACCGGATGGGACAGATGCTGCAACAGGCGGCGATCTGGTTCTTTATCTTTGTGGGCTTTGTCGTGGTCTATGGGTTCTGGAACGATATCAGGGACATCGCCCTGCCTGGCCAGTCAGTCGTCGCCGAGGATGGCGCCCTGGTCGTCAGTGTACCGCGCCAACGCGACGGCCATTACCATCTGACCCTGATCGTCAACGGGGCGACGGTGCCGTTCATCGTCGACACGGGCGCGACGGATCTGGTTCTGACCCGGCAGGATGCCGCGCGGGTCGGATTGGATCCTGACACGCTGCGGTATCTGGGGCGGGCGAATACGGCAAACGGGTCCGTCGAAACGGCAGAAGTGCGCCTGGACGAGGTGCAGTTGGGCCAGATCCTAGACCGCAACGTCCCTGCCGTCGTCAACGGCGGCGACATGCGGCAGAGTCTGTTGGGCATGTCCTATCTGCAATCCTTCGGCCGGATCGAGATCGAGAACGACGAATTGCGGCTGATCCGCTAGGCGGATTTCGGACAGGGACGCAGAGCGCACTGTGCGGGCAGCGGCTTGGCCGGTTCGATGATGGGCAGACCCGGCAAAGGTGGCAGATGCGGCACCGGCGCGGCAACTGCGGCCGTGGCGGTCAGGGTCAGTGTCAGGGCGGTCAATGTCAGGCGCATGGTCGAAAAACGTCTGCACGCCCAAGCGGTTCCCTTGCTTTATGTTGGTGCGTCAGACGTTCTTGGTCGCCTTTTCTTCCCATTTGCCCGATTCCTCGGACCAATAGCGCGCACCGACACCCGCGCCGGTCAGCGCGGTCCATTGTCCGCGCGCCAGGCTGACCGCCTCTCCGTCCAGACCGTCGAACAGGATGCAGACACGGGCCAGCGGGGCCACCTCTGCGGGCGAGATCGGCGCACCGTCCAGCAGCATGACGCACGCGGGATCGTTGGGCGCATCGCCGGTGGTCAAAAGGATCGGCTGACGCGCGTCGTGATCGCCGCCCGCCAGCCCATGCGGCAGAAAGCTGTCGGCAGGGCCCTGCCACAGTTTTTCGTCCAACCAGGCCATCCGGCCCGCATCCGTCCCCCGCACCGCCACGCGCCAGCCCTGCGACAGGCAACGTGGCAGCAGGGTGGCAAGGGTTTCCACCACCGACCGGCGGGTCAGGTGGTAGAAATAGACCTCAGCCATTGGGTTCGCACCGGTCGCGGATCAGGCGGTCCAGCGCGCGCACGCCCCAACCGGTCGCGCCCGCGGGCGACAGGTCGGTGCCCTTGGCCACGGAGGCGGTGCCCGCGATGTCGAGGTGGATCCAGGGCGTTCCGTCCTGCACGAAACGCAGCAGGAACTGCGCCGCGGTGATGGACCCCGCGGGGCGGCCGCCGACGTTCTTCATGTCGGCCACGCGGGATTTCAGCTGTTTGTCGTAGGCGGCCCCGAGAGGCATGCGCCAGGCCCCCTCGCGCTCGGCCTGGGCGGCGGCCAGGAAATCGCCCGCCAGCGTGTCGTCGTTGGAAAACACGCCCGCGTTCTCATGGCCAAGGCCGATGATGATCGCCCCGGTCAGGGTGGCCAGATCGACCATGCCCGTGGGTTTGAAACGTTCCTGCGCGTACCACATCACGTCGCACAGCACGAGGCGGCCCTCGGCGTCGGTATTGATGATCTCGACCGTGTCACCCTTCATCGAGGCGACCACGTCGCCCGGGCGGATGGCATTGCCGTCGGGCATGTTTTCAACCAGCCCGACCAGCGCCACGACGTTTGCACGGGCCTTGCGCTTGGCGATGGTGTGCATGGCCCCGGCGACGGTGCCCGCGCCGCCCATGTCCATGGTCATGTCTTCCATGCCGGCAGCCGGTTTCAGGCTGATGCCTCCGGTGTCGAAGACGACGCCCTTGCCGATCAATGCGAATGGCGCCTCGTCGCCGCCCCCGTTCCATTGCATCACGACGACCTTGCTGGGTGAGACGGATCCCTGTCCCACGGCCAGCAGGCAGCGCATGCCCAGTTCGGCCAGCGCCTCCTCCTCCAGGACCTCGACCTCAACCCCCAGATCGCGGAGCTTTTCGAGGCGGTTGGCAAATTCGGTCGTGGTCAGGACGTTGGACGGCTCATTGACCAGGTCGCGGGTCAGGAACACGCCCTCGGCCTGGGCGGCGGCGTCGGTCCAGGCGGCCTGCGCCTCTTCGAACTTGGGCGTCAGCACGGTGATGGGGGCGGCGGCGGGCTTGTCCTCGCCTGTCATGTGGTCGTTGAAGTCGTAGCCGCGCAAGGCAGCCCCCAACGCCAGTTCAGTCACCGATTTCTGTGCGGCGCTGGCGGTCACGGCCAGGGCACGCGTGCCGCGCAGTTTGGCAAGCGCGGCACCCGCCGACATGGCATCCCCACCGCTTGCCTTGCGGTCCAGCCGGACGAGCGCGACGCAAGTCGCCTCCATCCCGACCGGAAAGCCGATTTCCAGCACGCCGCCTTCGGACAGCTTGCCCCAGGCCGGGCTTTCGACGGCGCGGGCGACGGCCCCTTTGGTCAGGCGATTCAACCGCTTGGCCCCGGCGTCCAGCGTCCCCGCTTCGGGGATGAGACAGGCGACGACGCCCTCGACGGTGGCAAGGGTATCAAGGTCGAGATCGGCAAAGGTCACGGGGGCGGGCTGGGTCATCTGCATCTCCGAGGAATAGGGTCGTGGGCGACACTAGTGCGGCGATTGCGGAGTTTCCAGACGGCTTGCCGGGGGTGTCATGCCCGAATGAAGCAGTCCAGCCGGACCGGATGCCCGCCGCGCCGCGCCACCTGACCCGCGTTTCCGCGCGCGCGGACGGCCGTTGACGGCTTTGGGGGTTTGACCCGCCTGCGCCCTCGTCTAGGAAGGGGCATCGCCAGTTCCGGGGGGGATGTTTGGGCACGTTCGACCGATACCTGACAGGCCAGTTGCTGGCGTCCTTCGGATTCTTCAGCCTGGTGCTGGTGGCGGTCTATTGGGTCAACCGCGCCATCGGGCTGTTCGACGATCTGATCGCGGGCGGGGCCAGTGTCGGCCTGTTCCTGCAGTTCACCGCGCTGGCGCTGCCGAATGTGATTTTCGCGGTGCTGCCGATTTCGGCGCTGGTGGCGATTCTTTATGGAATCAACCGCTTGTCCGCCGACAGCGAGATGGTCGTGGCCCAGACGGCGGGCCTGGGGCCCTGGTCGTTGGCCAAACCGGTGATGATCTTCGGGGTGATCGTGGCGCTGATGGTGTCGGTGCTGGGTCACATCCTGGTCCCCGCCTCGCGCACCGCTTTGGCGGAACGCGGCACCGAGCTGAGCCAGGACGTCACCGCGCGGTTCCTCAAGGAAGGCGAATTCCTGCATCCGGGACGCGGCGTCACCGTCTACGTGCGTGAAATCACCGAGGCGGGCGAATTGCTGGGCCTGTTCCTGCAGGATCGCCGGGACGAGGCGACGCGCACCTCCTACACCGCCGAGCGCGCCCTGCTGGTGCGGGCCGACACGGGCACGCGGCTGGTGATGTTCGAGGGCATGGCGCAGACGCTGGACGTACGCGACCGGTCGCTGGTGACGGTGCGGTTCGACGATTTCGCCTATGACCTGGCCGGTCTGACCGGTGCCGCGACCAGCCGCATCCAGGATCCACGCGAGTTGTCGACCGCGGTTCTTTTGCGGGCCGACGCCGAGGCGCGGCGCGTGACCGGCGTGGGGCGCGCCAAGCTGCTGAGCGAGGGGCACCTGCGATTCTCGGAGGCGATCTTTGCCGCCGGACTGCCGTTGCTGGCGCTCGGGTTTCTGATGCTGGGGGGCTATAGCCGTCTGGGTCTCTGGCGACAGATCATGGGCGCTGTGGTTTCGGCTATCCTGCTAAAAATGTTGTCGAATGTGGCGGAATCGGCGGCGCGCGATGATGTGGCCCTGTGGTGGACGCTGTATCTGCCGGCGCTGGCCACCTTGGCGATTGGCGCGGCGTTGACCTTTCGCAGCACGCTTGGGCCGCACCCCTTTCGGCGGGTCACGGCATGACGTTGGCCCGCTATATCGCGCGTCGGTTCCTGTGGCTGGTGTTCATGGTGACGATGGTCTTTACCGGCCTGTTGTTGCCCATCGACCTGATGGAACAGCTGCGCCGCCTGGACGGTCAAGACGCGGGCGTGGGCGACGGGTTTAGGTTGGCGGCCCTGAACCTGCCCGCCGCGCTGTATCAGATTTTGCCGCTGATCGTGATCCTGGCGACGCTGGCGTTGTTCCTGTCGCTGGCGCGGTCGTCGGAGCTGGTGGTGATCCGGGCTGCGGGTCGGTCTGCGATACGGGCGCTGCTGTCCCCGGTGCTGGCGGCGATCCTGCTGGGGGGGCTGGCCCTGTTGATCGTCAATCCGATCGTCGCCACGACACAGGGCGTCTATGAACGGGAAATCGCCCGGTATCGCACGGGCGGCACCTCTTCGGTCATGTCGGTCAGCGAAGAGGGCGTCTGGCTGCGTCAGGGCGACGCCTCGGGGCAGACGGTGATCCGGGCCGCGCGGTCGTCGCTGGGCGGCACGGTTCTGTTCGAGGCGACGTTCCTGTCGTTCGACGCCGATGGCACCCCGGTGGAGCGGATCGACGCCACCCGGGCAGAGCTGTCGGACGGCGACTGGCTGCTGGAAGACGCGAAACGCTGGCCCCTGGGCACGTCCGACAACCCCGAACGGGACGCCCAGGCGGTGCCGGTGGCGACCATCCCGTCCACCCTGACCGAGGATCAGATCCGCGACAGCTTTGGTGTGCCGTCGTCGATCCCGATCTTTCAGTTGCCTGCCTTCATCCGGCAGTTGGACGCGGCCGGGTTCTCGGGGCGAACGCATCGGGTCTGGCTGCACATGGAGCTGGCCAATCCGTTCATGCTGGCCGCGATGGTGATGATCGGCGCGGCTTTCACCATGCGCCATGCGCGCGCCGGTCAATCGGGCACGATGGTCTTGCTGGCGCTGTTGTTCGGGTTCGGCATCTTCTTTTTGCGCAGCTTTGCCCAGACCCTTGGGGAAAACGGTCAATTGCCGGTGGCACTGGCCGCCTGGTCGCCGCCTCTGGCCGCGATCCTGTTGTCGTTGGGCGTGATCCTGCAGTTGGAGGACGGGTGATGCGCGCGCTGATCCTGGCTGGCCTTTTGGCCCTGACCACCCCGGCTGCGGCGCAGGATGCGCTGCCCGTCACGCCTGCCACGCTGGTCGCGGACCGTATCGATTTCGACCAGGGCCAGTTGTCGGCGACCGGCGAGGTGGAGATTTTCGCAGACGGCCGCATCCTGCGCGCCACGCGCATCACCTATCTGCGCGACGAAGACCGGTTGCTGGTCGAGGGGCCTCTGACGCTGATCGACGGACCCGATCAGATCCTGGTCGCGGAGTTCGCAAGCCTGTCGGCCGATCTGCGGGGCAGCGTGCTGCAGGGGGCGCGGCTGGTGCTGGACCAGCGGTTGCAGATCGCCGCAACCGAGGTCGCCCAGGGTCCGGCGGGGCGGTATACCCAGCTGTATCAGACCGTCGCCTCGTCCTGCCCGGTCTGCGACGGGGGCAAGACACCGTTGTGGCAGATCCGGGCCAAGCGCATCATCCACGACAAGCAGGAACGCCAGCTCTATTTCGATCAGGCGCGGTTCGACGTGGCGGGGGTTCCGGTTGCCTGGTTCCCGCGCCTGCGCCTGCCCGATCCGACGCTGGACCGCACGTCGGGCTGGCTCGCCCCGCGCTTTTCATCCGACGACACCCTGGGGACCGGGGTGACGACGCCCTATTTCGTGACGTTGGGGCCGTCGGCTGACCTTACGTTTTCGCCCTTTCTGACCAATACCGACACCCGCAGCCTGGGCGTCCGCTACCGGCAGGCGTTCGAGCGGGGCGACCTGTTGATCGAGGGGGCCCTGTCGGAAGACCGCGTCACCGCCGATCCCTGGCGTGGGTATCTGTTCGCCGAGGGGACATTCGCGCTGAAACGCGGCTACCGGCTTGAGTTCGACCTGGAGACGGTGAGCGATGACACCTACCTTGTCGACTACGACGTCAGCGACAAGGACCGGCTGGACAGCCGTCTGGCCGTCACCAAGGTGGAACGCGACAGCCGCGCCGTGGCCGAAGTCATCCTGTTCGAAAGCCTGCGCACCGGCGAGGACAACCGGTTCCTGCCGACGCGCGTTCTGAATGCGGAACGGCAGCGGCGGTTCGTGCCCGCAGGCCTGGGGGGTCAGGCGATCTGGACCTTGGCGGCCCATGCCCGCGAACGCACCGCGACCCATGTCCCCGCAGGTCAGCCCAGCAATGCGGCGCGCGATGTGGTCCGGGCCTCGGCGGCGCTGGACTGGCGACGCAGCTGGATCACCGATGGCGGATTGGTGGTGACGGGTCTGGGCGGGGTCCATGTGGATGCCTACAACGTCCGGCAGGATACGGCGTTCAGCGACACCGCCTTTGCCCGTGCTGTCCCCTACGGCGGCGTCGAATTCCGCCTGCCGATGACACGCACGACGGCAGGCAACGTCCGGCACGTGCTAGAGCCGGTGGCGCAACTGATCCTGGCCCCGTCGAACCGCCCCGTCACCCCCGACGAAGACAGCCTGACGCCCGAATTCGACGAGGGCAATCTGTTCTCCGCCACCCGCTTTGCCGGGCGCGACACGCGGGAATTGGGGACGCGGGCCAACCTGGGCGTCAGCTATACGCGGTATGACCCGTCGGGTTGGACGGCGGGCGTGCTTGTGGGCCGCGTCGTGCGCGCCCGCGACCTGGGGCAGTTTCGCCCCGGCACGGGCCTGGACGGCGGATCCTCGGATTGGCTGCTGTCCGTGGGGGCCAGCCACGCGGGCGGGTTCGAGGTGATGCAGCGGTCGATCTTTGACGACCAGTTCACCTTTGCCAGGTCCGAGACGATCCTGCGCTGGCAGGGCTCCGGGCACCTGATCGACACACGCTATACCTATCTTGAGGCGGATCCGACGGCCGGGCGCCCGATCGACACGTCGGAATGGTCCTTCGATGCCTCTCTGGATCTGGCCGGCGACTGGACGGGGCGGGCGAACTGGCGGTATGACTTCGTCACGAACGACGCCAGCAACGCGGGGCTTGGCCTGACCTACCGGTCCGACTGCGTGACGGTGGACTTCGACGTGGAGCGGCGCTTCACCTCGACCGCGTCATTGCAACCCTCGACACGCTTTGGCTTGTCGGTGGAACTGGCGGGTTTCGGGGCGGATGACCGGCGCACGCGGGCGCGAAAATGCGGACTATAGGGCTTGGGGGCCGAGCGGCTGATGATCTTTGACATGACACGCGGGGCCCGCATGGCGCTGGCCGCACTGGCCGCTGCCTGCCTGCTGCACGGGGCCCCGGCGCAGGCGCAGGGTCAACCCTTTGCCCCCGCCGCCACGATCAATGGCATGGCGATCACCAACTGGCAGGTGACCCAGCGCGCCCGTTTCCTGGCGCTGCTGAATGCCCCCAATGCCGACCTGCAAAGCGTCCGTGACCTGTTGGTGGACGAAACCCTTCAGGTTCAGACCGCCCGCGCCGCCGGCATCGTCGTCACGCCCGAAGAGCTGGACGCCGGCATGGTCGAATTCATTTCCCGAGGGAGCCTGGAGCCGGAGCAATTCATCGCCGCCCTGGAGGCGCGGGGCGTCGCGGCGGAAACCTACCGCGATTTCGTGCGCAACGGGTTGTACTGGCGCGGCCTCGTGCAACAGCGGTTCGGCCCGCGTGCCCGCCCCTCCGAAGCGGAGATCGAGCGCACGCTGGCCCGCGGCCCCAATTCGGTCCGCGTCCTGATGTCGGAAATCGCCATCCCCCAGACGCCGGAGACGCGCGACGAAGTCCGCGCCCTGGCCGAACGTCTGTCCAACAGCATTTCCGGCCCCGTAGCCTTTCAACAAGCCGCGCGCCAGTATTCGCGCAGCGCATCGCGCGGGCGCGGCGGGCGGATCGACTGGGTGCCTTTGTCCCAACTGCCGCCGCCGCTGGTCAGCCAGGTCCTGGCCCTGGCCCCCGGCGAAGTCTCCGACCCTGTCGACCTGGGCGCTTTCATCGGTCTCTACATGTTGCGCGACCTCGACGAGAGCGGGACCGCCACGCAGGAAGCCTTGGCCATCGACTATGCCGAATACCTGATCCCCGGCGGACGCTCGCCCGAAGCGCTGGCCGAAGCCGCCCGCATCCGCGCGCGCGTGGACGTCTGCGACGACCTTTACGGCGTGGCCAAGGGCCAGCCCGAGGGCGTTCTGACCCGCAGCGTGGCCCAGGTGTCCGACTTGCCCGGTGACCTGCGCACGGAACTGGCCAAGCTGGACGAGGGCGAGGAAACGACCCTGCTGTCGTCGGGCGGGAACCTGCGGTTCGTGATGATGTGTGGCCGCGTGGTCGAACCGCCGGAGGGCGCCTTTGATGCGGTGGGCCAGCAACTGCTCAATCAACGTCTGGAAAGCTATGCCCAGGGCTATCTGGACGAGCTGCGCGCCGATGCCATCATCACCTACGAATAGACCGCCCATCGCGGTCACCTGCGGCGAACCGGCGGGCGTCGGGCCCGAGGTGGTGGCCAAGGCCCGCGCGCTGCTGCCGGATGTGCCGTTCTTCGTGTTGGGCAACCCGGCGCATTTCGAGGGGTTCGGCGTGGACACCCACGTGATCGAGACCCCGGAGGCGGCGCGCGCGGACAGGCTGTGTATCCTGCCGCACGACATCCCCGGCCCCCGCACGCCCGGCCGCCCCGACCCGGCCCAGGCGGCGGGCGTCATTTCGGCCATCGCCCGCGCGGTCGACCTGGCGCAAGGCGGGGCGGCATCGGCGGTCTGCACCGCGCCGATCCACAAGAAGGCACTGAAGGACGGAGCGGCCTTTCCCTACCCCGGCCACACCGAATACCTGGCCGCGCTTGCGGGCGACGCAGAGGTGGTGATGATGCTCGCCTGTCCCGAGCTGCGCGTCGTCCCCGCCACGATCCACATCGCCCTGGACCAGGTGGCCGGCGCGCTGACCCCCGATACGCTGGAAACCTGCCTGCGCGTGACCCATGCGGGCCTGCGCCGGGATTTCGGCATCACCGCCCCCCGGATCGCGGTGGCGGGCCTGAACCCCCACGCGGGCGAAGGCGGCACCATGGGCCAGCAGGAGATCACCTGGATCACCGACCTGATTGCCCGCCTCGCGCCCGAGCTGGGCTGCTTTGGCCCCCTGCCCGCCGACACAATGTTCCACGCAGGCGCGCGCGCAGGCTATGACGCAGCGGTCGCGATGTATCACGATCAGGCACTGATCCCGATCAAGACCATCGATTTCGCGGGCGGGGTGAATGTGACGCTGGGCCTGCCGTTCATCCGTACGTCCCCCGATCACGGCACCGCCTTCGATATCGCCGGACGCGGCCTTGCCGATCCGACCTCCATGGTGGCGGCGCTGCGCATGGCCTGGGACATGGCAGGGCGGCGACGCAGTCAACCTTGAGGTGAGCCCCCGAAACGACCGCCGGGGTGCCTGGACCTGTCCGACGCGTTGATCCCGCATCACGGGCCCCCAAATACTCCAATCCGGGCATCGCCGCGGGCGCGCGGCTGGGATATGGGCAGGGCATGAGCCAGATCGATGACCTTCCCCCGCTGCGCGACGTGATTGAAACCCACGGGCTGCGCGCCAAGAAATCCTTGGGACAGAATTTCCTGCTGGACCTGAACCTGACCGCGCGGATCGCGCGCGTCGGCGGGTCGTTGACCGGCGCGCAGGTGTTGGAGGTGGGCCCTGGCCCTGGCGGTCTGACGCGCGGTCTGCTGGCCGAGGGCGCGGCCAAGGTGCTGGCCATCGAAAAGGATGCGCGCTGCCTGCCTGCCCTGGCCGAAATCGCGGCGGCCTATCCCGGTCAGTTGACCGTGATGAATGCCGACGCCCTGACCGTGGATACGGGTGCGCACCTTGCTGCGCCCTGGCGCGTGGTCGCAAACCTGCCCTACAACGTCGGCACCGAACTGCTGGTGCGCTGGTTGACGCCCGCCAGTTGGCCGCCGCCCTGGGAAAGCCTGACCCTGATGTTTCAGAAAGAGGTCGCAGAGCGGATAACGGCCGCCCCGGGATCAAAGGCCTATGGCCGCCTCGCGGTCCTGGCACAGTGGCGCTGCGACACGCGGATCGCGCTGACCCTGCCGCCCGAGGCCTTCAGCCCGCCACCCAAGGTGCATTCCGCCGTGGTCCATCTGACCGCCCTGCCCGCCCCCCGGTTCGACGCCGAGGCAGATGTGCTGGAACGGGTGGTCGCCAAAGGCTTCAACCAGCGGCGCAAGATGCTGCGCGCCGCCCTCAAGGGGGTGGTCCCGGACCTGGAGGATCGCCTGCTGTCTGCCGGTATCGCGCCAACGGAACGCGCAGAGCAGGTCTCGCTGGAGCAGTGGTGCGCCCTGGCCCGCGCCGTCGCCAGCTAGGCGGGCGCGCAAGGCAAAACACACCATTTCGAGCGTCAGCGTAGGGCGGGGTTCACGCCGCCCCTGCTCACGTCTTGCGATCAGGCCTCTTCGGAGGGCTGCGCGTCGGGGGTGTCGCCTTCGGCCTTGGCCGGGGCCTTCTTGCGGGTGCGGGTCCGCTTGGGCTTGGGTTTCTCGGCCTTGACCTCGCCGTCGTCGGCCCGTGCTTCGGGCGTTTCGACCGGGCCGGTGTCGGTGGCGGGCACGTCGATCACGTCATCGCCGGCCTGTGCGACCGGCTGCTGATCGCGGGGCGCGCGGCGGCGATTGCCGCGACCGCCACTGGGCTGACCTTCGGCTGCACTCTGGGCCGCTTCGGCAGGCTGCTGCGCGGGCGGATCGAATTTGGGCTGGTTGCCGTTGTTCTGGTTGCCGTTGTTCTGGCCACCGTTGTTCTGGTTGCCCGAACCCTGGTTACCCGATGTCTGGCCGCCATTGTTCTGACCAGACTGACCACCATTTCCCTGGTTGCCGCCTTGCTGGCCGCCCTGGTTGTTCTGCTGGTTTTGATTGTGCTGCTGCTGACGCGCTTCCTGCTCTTTCATCGCGGCGGCCAGCATGCGGGTGTAGTGTTCCGCGTGCTGTTGGAAGTTCTCGACGGCAACCCTGTCGCCGGAGAGCTGCGCATCGCGTGCCAGCTGGTTGTACTTATCGATGATCTGCTGAGGCGTGCCGCGCACCTTGCCCTCGGGACCGGAGCTGTCGAAGACCCGATTGACGATATTGCCGCCCTGAGGACGATTGTTGCGGTTTTTGTTCCGCGAACGCGACTTGGAGCTTCTCATGCCTGGGTAGGTTCCGCTTGAATTTTGCCGGGGACCGTGCCCGTTTTCGGAACGGGTCAAAAGGTCCGGGTTTCTTGGGCGTGTCATCCGGGGCGGGGCCGATGCCGCCGTCGTCCGCTGGATGTGGAGCGGTTATGGAAAGGTCCGCGCGGGTTTACAAGATGATTCTTGGTGTTCCGGCCTATTTTCGCCCGGAAACGACACGGTTCTTGCCCGCAAGGTCGTCCAGGACGCGGATTTCCGCCAGACCGGCGGCCTGAAACAGGGCGGTGACGGCCGGTGCCTGTTGGTGGCCGATTTCGACCATGAACCGTCCGCCCGGGGTCAGGTGTTCCGGCGCGTCTCGGGTCAGGATGCGATAGGCGTCCAGACCGTCGCCGCCGGGCGTCAGGGCCAGGTGCGGCTCCCACCTGTGCACCTCGGGGTGCAGATCGGCCATTTCGGTCGCAGTGATATAGGGCGGGTTGGACACGATCAGGTCAAAGGTCCCCTCGATACCGGACAGCCAATCGCCCTGGCGCAGCTCTGCCCGGTTGGGGATGCCCAGCCGGGTGGCATTGCGACGGGCCACGGCCAGCGCCGCCTCGGAGATGTCGGTGCCCAGGCCCGTTGCATCGGGGCGTTCATCCAGCAAGGACAGCAGGATACAGCCCGACCCCGTGCCCAGGTCCAACACGCGGCCAAAGGGTTCGGCCAGCGCCGCCTCGACCAGGGTCTCGGTATCCGGGCGCGGGTCGAGCACATCGCCGTTCACCTCGAAGTCGTGCTTCCAGAACGCCCGGAGGCCCAGGATATGCGACACCGGTTCGCGCAGGCTCCGACGGGCAACGGCTGCGGCCAGGGCGGCCCCCTCGCCCAGGGCGCGGGCCAGTTTCCCTGCATCGTTTGCCGCACCGGGCACGTGCGCCGCGCGCAGGGCCTGCGCCGCTTCTGCTTCGGTCATTGACCCATTTCGGCCAACAGCGCCGCCTGGTGATCGGCGATCAACGCGTCGATCACCTCGTCCAGGTCGCCCTGCATCACCGCATCCAGCTTATACAGTGTCAGATTGATGCGGTGGTCGGTCATCCGCCCCTGCGGGAAGTTGTAGGTCCGAATGCGCTCCGAGCGGTCTCCGCTGCCGACTTGGGCCCGCCGGCTCTCGGAGCGTTCGGCGGCCAGGGCGGCGCGCTGCGCCTCATAGAGACGCGCGCGCAGAACCTGCATGGCGATATCGCGATTGCGGTGCTGGGACTTTTCGGACGACGTCACCACGATCCCCGACGGCAGGTGCGTGATCCGTACCGCCGAATCGGTTGTGTTCACGTGCTGGCCACCGGCGCCCGAGGCGCGCATGGTGTCGATGCGGATGTCGCCTGCGGGGATGTCGATGTCTACGGCCTCTGCCTCTGGCAGCACGGCGACGGTGGCGGCCGAGGTGTGGATGCGACCACCGGATTCCGTAGCCGGCACCCGCTGTACCCGGTGCACGCCGCTTTCGAACTTGAGCCGGGCAAAGACGTTGTCGCCTTCGATCCGCGCGACCAGTTCCTTGACGCCGCCCAGATCGGTTTCCTGCCGCTCGACCATTTCCATCCGCCAGCCGCGCGCCTCTGCGTAGCGGCGATACATGGCTTCCAGGTTTCCCGCGAACAGCGCCGCCTCTTCGCCGCCGGTGCCGGGGCGGATTTCCAGGATGGCTGGGCGGGCGTCGGCGGCATCGCGGGGCAGCAGCGCGATCTGCAGGTCGGCCACGGATTGATCCAGCGCGGCGCGCAACTCCGGCAGCTCCGCTTCGGCCAGTTCGCGCATTTCCGGGTCGTCCAGCATGACTTCGGCCTCGGCCAGCTGCATCTCCAGGGCGCGGTGGGCGCGGACCTGTTCGGCCACGGGCTTTACCTCGGCGTATTCGCGCGTCAGGTCGGCAATCTCAGAGGCATCGGGCCCGGCGTTCAGCCGCGCTTCGAGGAACTCGAAACGGGCGAGGATCTGGTCAAGGCGGTCGGCTGGGATCATCTGCGCGTGATGCGGTGCGAAAGGGCTTTGGTCAAGGGCGACACCTGCGCTAGGCTCGCGTCCGGAGGTGATATCATGAAACGGATCATCCTGTTCCTCTGTCTGTTGGCCTTGCCGGTTGCGGCGGATGTGACGTCGCCCTCGGGCAAAACGGTCGATTGTTACTGCACCGACAGCACCGGTGGACGCGTCGAAATGGGGCAGCGCACCTGCCTGGCCGTCGGCGGACGGCAGTTCATGGCGAAATGCGACATGTCCCTGAATGTCCCGATCTGGCGCGATACAGGCGAAAGCTGTCTGACCGGCTGATCTGCCCTATGGGCGAACGTAGCGCGTCAACGCGCGGTAATCCTTGCGCGGGCCCGTCACGCGCCAGCGCACCGACCAGTGCGGCCAAAGCCGGAAGTCGTACATCAAGCGGTAATCGTCTGGCGGGCAATCGTGGTGCGCGCGCACCTGTGACCCGGCAGCAATGTGATGAAAAAACCGCCCGTCGCCAAAGCGCACGTCAATCCCGGCCGCCTGCGCCTGCCAGATCGTTTCGCGCCGCGCCTCGAAGGTGACGTCCCCCTGCCGCAGCCGACCGGTTTCCAGCGACCGCCACCGGTCGCCCTCGGCCGTCCAGACGGCCCGCCCTTCGAAGCGCACCCGCGTGCCGTCCGCATGGCGGATTGCCCGCAAAACGCGCCAGTCACCTGCCAGGTCCGCCAGCTTCACAGGACCGCCGCCCCCACGGCCCAGACCGCGTGGCCAACGAAGACGAGCACACCGCAGAACACGGCGAAACTGCCCAGATCCTTGGCATTCTTGGCAAAATCGCTGATTTCAGGCGAGGTGCGGTCGATGATCAGCTCGATCGCGGTGTTCAAGGCCTCGATCCCCAGCGTCGTCAGGAACAGCGCCCCCATCACCGCCCAGTGTCCGGCGGTCACCCCCGCGACAGCAAAGATCGCGACCGTGACCGCAAACATGAAGACCTGCAGCCGCGCCGCCCGCTGGGTCAGCAGGAATCGCCCGCCCGCCAGCGAATAGCCGAGCGCACCGAAGGTATGCGCTACCGGATTGCGCGTGCCCTTGGGCGGTGGTGTCGCACCCGTCATCGCAGGCCGTGCCCGAATTGCCCCAAAGTCATCTTCGCACGTCCCATTCCTTGCAGCCGCCGTGCCCGCACCCTAAGACGCGCGCGAACTGCCTGAAAGGTCTGCCCACATGATCCCGCGCTATTCCCGCCCCGAGATGGTGTCCATCTGGTCCCCCGAGACCAAGTTCCGCATCTGGTACGAGATCGAGGCCCACGCCTGCGACGCCATGGCCGATCTGGGCGTCATCCCGCGCGAGAATGCCGAAGCCGTGTGGAAGGCGAAGGACGTCGAATTCGATGTGGCCCGCATCGACGAAATCGAGGCCGTCACCAAGCACGACGTCATTGCCTTTCTGACCCATCTGGCCGAACACGTCGGCTCTGACGAGGCGCGGTTCGTGCACCAGGGCATGACCTCTTCGGATGTGCTGGACACCTGCACCAACGTCCAGCTGACGCGTGCCGCCGACATTCTGATCACCGACCTGGAGGGGTTGCTGGCCGCGCTGAAACGGCGCGCGCTGGAACACAAGGACACGGTCCGCGTGGGCCGCAGCCACGGCATCCACGCCGAACCCACCACCATGGGCCTGACCTTCGCGCGGTTCTACGCCGAGATGGACCGCAACCTGACCCGGATGCGCACTGCCCGCGACGAAATCGCCACCGGGGCCATTTCCGGCGCGGTCGGCACCTTTGCCAACGTCGATCCGCGGGTCGAGGAACATGTCTGCGAAAAGCTGGGCCTGACGCCAGAGCCGATCAGCACCCAGGTCATCCCCCGCGACCGCCACGCCGCCTTCTTCGCCTGCCTGGGCGTCATCGCCAGCAGCATCGAGAACCTCGCCACAGAGATCCGCCACATGCAGCGCACCGAGGTGCTTGAGGGGGCGGAGTTCTTCTCGATGGGGCAGAAAGGGTCGTCGGCGATGCCGCACAAGAAGAACCCGGTTCTGACGGAAAACCTGACCGGTCTGGCCCGCATGGTGCGCGCCGCCGTGATCCCCGCGATGGAAAACGTGGCGCTTTGGCACGAACGCGACATCTCGCATTCGTCGGTCGAGCGGATGATCGGGCCGGATGCCACGATCACGCTGGACTTCGCGCTGGCGCGCTTGACGAGCGTCGTCGACAAGATGCTGATCTTCCCGGACAACATGCTGGACAACATGAACAAGTTTCCGGGCCTGGTCATGTCGCAGCGTGTTCTGCTGGCCCTGACGCAGGCCGGTGTCAGCCGCGAAGATGCCTATGTCATGGTGCAGCGCAACGCCCTGAAGGTCTGGGAAGAGCGGACCGATTTCAAGGCGGAGCTGCTGGCCGACGCGGACGTGGTCGCGGCGCTTGGTGCAGAGGCCATCGAAGAGAAATTCGACATGGGCTACCACACCAAGCACGTGGACACGATTTTCAAGCGCGTCTTCGGGGCCTGACCCCGGATCAGTTGCCGTCGGCGGTGCTCTCGACAGCCTGAGCAGCCCCCTCGACGGCCTGAGCGGCGCCTTCGACGGCCTCGGCGGCGCCGCCCTGGATCGTGACCGTCGTGGTGTCGCCACCGGTGTCGGCCACGCCATTGTAGACCAGCATCCAGATGACGAGCCCGGCAATCAACGCGCCCAGGATCAGCCACAGGGCAGAGCTGCCGCTGCGGTTGGTTTCACGGACGTAGACGGTTTCCTTGGCGGTGGTCTGGGGATCGGTGTTCGCGGCCATCTCGGCCTCCTGTATGCTGGGCGTGTTCGGGGTCTGAACGTCACCGGACGCCTGCCGGTTCCCCCACCCCGCCTGCCGCGCGGCAGAGGATCGCGCAGCACGGGGCGCGACACTTCGCGCTTTGTGCCTGCGGCCATCCACGCTACCGTTACGTCACCCACAACACGAACGGAGACGACGATGACCAAGACGAAAACGATCCTCGCCGCCGCCGCGCTGATGCTCGCGCCCGGTCTTGCTGCTGCCTACGAATGCAACTGGAGCAAGGGTGAACAGGTGACGATGTCCTGCGCACCAGGCACCAGCTGGAACGCCGCCTCGGGCACCTGCACCCCCGAAGCCACCGGCTGATCGAACCTGCGACCGGCCCCGGCAGGTCCGGGGCCGGAGCTATCTGCCGTTCACAAGACCCCAGGCGCGCAGCCCCGTGATCACGTCCCGCAGCGCGCTGCCTTTTTCCGTCAAACTGTAATCCACCCGAGGGGGCACAACGGCGTGCACCTTGCGGTGAACGATGCCGTCTGCCTCCAACTCGCGCAATTGCTTGGTCAGGCTCCGCTGGGTAACCGGCCCGACACGTCGCGACAGTTCATTGAAACGTAACGTGTTTTCCATGAGGTGATAGATGATCAGCCCCTTCCACTTGCCGGCGATCTGCTCCAATGCGCCCTCGACCGGGCAGCCTGCATTCGCGTTGTAATTCTCGAACCGAGGGGTCGGGCCAGAGGTTTCCTTGGTATCCATTTGATCCCTATATGCCAAAAAGGTGCGTACTTGCGGCCTTGCAACTGTGCCTTCTATGCCGGTCTCCATGCCGCGGGTCAAACCCGACGGCAGGGATTTGGTTACAAAGGAACACCCCCATGAAAGCTGTTGGCTACGCCGAAATCGGCGCCATCGACCGCCCCGACGCCCTGATCGATTTCGAGGCCCCGCGCCCGACCGCCGCCCCTCGTGACATCCTGGTCCAGGTCGAGGCCGTTTCGGTCAATCCGGTCGATACCCTGATCCGCCGCACCCGCCCGCCCGAGAACGGCGCACCCGCCATCCTGGGCTGGGACGCGGTTGGCGTCGTGGTCGAGGCGGGGCCGGAGGTCACCCTGTTTCGCCCCGGCGACCGCGTCTGGTACGCGGGTGCCATCGACCGCCCCGGTGCCAACGCGGAATTCCACACCGTCGACGAGCGGATCGCCGCCCTGGCCCCGACCAGCATCCCCGTCGATGCCGCCGCAGCCCTGCCGCTGACCACCCTGACGGCCTATGAGATGCTGTTTGACCGGCTGCGCGTCACCACCCCCGTTCCCGGGGCCGCCAGCGCCGTGGTCATCATCGGCGGCGCGGGCGGCGTCGGGTCCATCGCGATTCAGCTGTTGCGCGCGCTGACGGACCTGACGGTGATCGCCACGGCGTCCCGCCCGGAAACGAAGGACTGGGTGACGCAGTTGGGCGCGCATCATGTTGTCGACCACGGCGCCCCGCTGGCCCCACAGATCGAGGCGTTGGGCCTGGGTCAGCCGGGGCATGTGTTTTCCACCAACGACAGCGGCGCCTATGTGGCCGACATCGCCGACTTCATCGCGCCCCAGGGACATTTCGGCCTGATCGACAGCCCGGAAGCACTCGACATCATGCCCCTGATGACCAAAAGCATCGCCACCCACTGGGAGCTGATGTACACCCGATCGTTGTTCCAGACGGCGGACATGCAGCGGCAGCATGACATCCTGACCGAGGTGGCGGGCCTGATCGACAGCGGGCGCATCCGGACAACCGCGACCGAGACCATGGGCCGGATCACCGCCGACACGCTGATCCGCGCGCACCGCGTTCTGGAAAGCCGCCGCGCGCGCGGCAAGCTGGTGCTGGCAGGGTTCTAGTCGCCGGCTTTGACCGGGCGGCCCGCGACATAGACCTGCGCGACCGCCCGGTCATCCCCCATCATGATGGTCGGGAACACCGCCTCCCAGATGTCGCCGGCCCGCGTGGACCGCTGCGCGATGGCGGGGGTAGAGGCCAGGTTCAGCACCACCAGATCGGCCGCGCTGCCTGCGGCCAGGGTTCCCACCTCATCCTGCGCCTGCAGGGCGCGCGCGCTGCCTTCGGTTGCCAGCCACAGCAGCTGCGCGGGATGCAGCGCCTGACCGCGCAACTGCGCCACCTCATAGGCCGCCGCCATGGTGCGCAGCATTGAAAACGACGATCCGCCTCCGGTGTCCGTCGCCAACCCGACCCGCACCGTTCCGGTCAGCCCCATGTCGAACAGGCCCGATCCGATAAAGGTGTTGGACGTCGGGCAATGCACCAGGGCCGCGCCGACCTCGGCCAGGCGATCCCGTTCCCGTGGCTCCAGGTGAATGGCATGACCATAAAGACCGTTCGCGCCAAGCAATCCATGCGCCTCGTAGGTATCCAGATAGTCGCGCGCCTGCGGGAACAGATCCCGCACCCAGGCGATTTCATCGAGCTGTTCGGACAGATGGGTCTGCATCAGGCACTCCGGGTGCTCTGCCCAAAGCGCCCCCAGGGCCGACAGCTGATCCGGTGTCGACGTGGGCGAAAACCGGGGCGTGATCACATAGCGCGCCCGGCCCTTGCCATGCCATCGGAGCAGCAAGGCGCGGCTGTCGTCATAGGCGGACTGCGGATCGTCGCGCAGGGTGGCGGGCGCGTTGCGATCCATACATGTCTTGCCCGCCCAGACCGCCATGCCCCGCGCCTGAGCCGCCTCGAACAGCGCGTCCACGCTGCCGGGGTGAATGGTGCAGTAACTGGCCACCGAGGTCGTGCCGCAGGCCAGCACCAGATCCAGGTAACGCCCGGCGATTTCCGAGGCATAGGCGGTATCACCGAATCGCGATTCCTCTGGAAAGGTATAGGTGTTCAGCCAGTCGATCAGCCGCTTGCCCCAGGATGCGATCATCGCTGTCTGCGGATAATGCACATGGGCATCGACAAACCCCGGCAGGATCAGGCCGTCGCCATGGTCGATCTCGGTCGCGCCGGGATGGGCGGTGCGCATCGTGTCGACGGCCCCCTGCCCCAGGATGCGGCCGCCGTCGATGGCGACGGCCCCACGGGCGTCGTGGGTGGCGGCCTGAGTGGGCGGCACGGCAAAGGGATCGGCGGCGAAAGGCAGGATCTGCCCGAGGATGAGCGTGGTCATGCCTCTGGTTAGACTGCCCTGCAAATCGGCGCTACCCCTCTGGCAAGGCGCGCGTTAGGACAGGGCAACCGCCGATCGGAGGCCTGCAATGACCGACCCCCTCACCGACCAGAGCGCTACGGAAGCCGACCCCCGCGAAGAAGAGTGGGAGGACGAGATCGAGCTGGACGAAGCGCGACTTTCCGCCGTTCGCGACGCGCTTTACGACCGCGACCGCACCGCGCTCGACGACCTGCTGGAGCCGCTGCACGGCGCCGACATCGCCGACCTGCTGGAGCAGATCAGCGGCAGTGAACGGATCACCCTGATCGAACTGTGGCAGGGTCAGATCGACGGCGAAATCCTGTCGGAGCTGGACGAAAGCCTGCGCGAGGAAATCCTGGAGGCCCTGCCCGCCGAGGATGTGGCCGAAGCCGTCCGCGAACTTGACACCGACGACGTCGTCGATCTGGTCGAAAACCTCGAAGACACCGACCA
The DNA here is from genome assembly GCF_025141175.1 of Jannaschia sp. M317. Classification (NCBI taxonomy): domain Bacteria; kingdom Pseudomonadati; phylum Pseudomonadota; class Alphaproteobacteria; order Rhodobacterales; family Roseobacteraceae; genus Jannaschia; species Jannaschia sp. M317. The sequence continues at coordinate 2,935,870 of NZ_CP081155.1, forward strand.
GGCCGATGCCATCATGGACGCGCTGGACGATGTCGACCGGGTCGCGGTCGAACAGGCACTGTCTTACCCCGAATATTCCGCCGGTCGCCTGATGCAGCGCGAGGTCGTCGTGGCCCCGTCGTTCTGGACCGTCGGCCAGGCCATCGATTTTCTGCGCAGCGCGGAAGAATTGCCGGAACAGTTCTACCACGTGATCCTGACCGATCCCCGGATGCGCCCCGTGGGTCATGTGACCCTGGGCAAGATCCTGTCGCATTCCCGCGACACCCCGTTGTCGGACATCGAGGAAGACGCATTCCGCACATTCGAGGTCACCGACCCCGAAGAAGACGTGGCCTACGCCTTCAACCAGTATCACCTGATTTCTGCTGCCGTGGTCGATCATAACGACCGTCTGATGGGCGTGATCACCATCGACGACGCCATTCGCATCCTGGACGAAGAGGCGGAGGAAGACATCCTGCGCCTGGCCGGTGTCGACGCAGAAGAGGCGATTTCGAACCGGACCCGGGACGTCGTGCGCCGCCGCTTCCCCTGGCTGGCCGTGAACCTGGTGACGTCGATCCTGGCCTCGCTGGTGATCGCGCAGTTCGACGCGGTCATCACACAGATCGTGGCCCTGGCCGTCCTGATGCCCATCGTGGCATCGATGGGCGGCAACGCCGGCACCCAGTCCCTGACCGTCGCGGTGCGCGCCATGGCCACCCGCGACCTGACCCGGGCGAACGTCTGGCGCGTCATAAGGCGAGAGGTCGCGGCAGGGGCGATCAACGGCGTGATCTTTGCCGTCGTGATGGGCGTCGTGGGCGTGGTCTGGTTCGGGTCCCCGATGCTGGGCGTGGTCATCGCGGTCGCGATGGTCATCAACCTGATCGTCGCGGGCCTGGCCGGGGTCGGCATCCCCGTTCTTCTCGACAAGGTCGGCATCGACCCGGCCCTGGCCTCGGGTGCCTTCGTGACGACGGTGACCGATGTGGTCGGCTTCTTCGCCTTCCTGGGCCTGGCCGCGCTCTGGCTGCTGTGACCCTTGGCGAAATCTGACGCGGTGACCCGGTTGGCGGGTCGCCGGGCGGTCTGGCCCCGATGCGCTTTCCCGGCGGTGCCCGCGCGGTCCGGCCTCAGGCCCGGTCGCGCTGATGCAGCCGCGTCTGGCGCAATGTCTCGACCAGCATGGCGGTCAGCAGGCCAAAGATCAGCAAGCCGTTGGTCGCCGCCAGCCCGCCCAGCAGGCGCCACCCCTCGGGCAACAAGACATCGCCGTAGCCCAGCGTCGTAAACACGACCAAGGCGAAATAGACAGCCGATTCAACCGTTTCAAACAACCCGAGCGCCAGGAAGGTCAGCGCCCAGATCCAGACGGCCACCGTGATCATCAAAGCCGACCACAACATGGTCAGCCCCAGGGCCAGCGTCAGTTTCGGCCCGTAGGGCGGGCGCGACAGCCAGCCTTGCGCCCGGTCCAGAAAGACCTCCAACGCCCACCAGGCCGGGGCCACGACCAGTGATGTCAGCACGATCAGGGTGCCGCCCAGCAGGATCTGGATCAGCACCTCAGGCCGCCGCGTCCAGCAGGGCCTGCGCCGCCCCGCGCGCCGCCTCGGTCACCGTGTCGCCGGCCAGCATTCGCGCGATCTCGTCCACGCGGTCGGCCTGTGCCACGGGCACCACGGTCGAGGTCGTGACCTCGCCCGTGACCCGCTTTTCCACCCGCCAGTGGTGCGCGCCCAAGGCGGCGACCTGCGGCGAATGGGTGACGACCAGGACCTGTCCGCCCGCGGCCAGCGCCTTTAGCCGCCGCCCGACGGCATCCGCCGTGGCCCCGCCGACGCCGCGGTCGATCTCGTCGAAGATCAACGTCATGGACCGGTCGCCCCCGGTCAGGCAAACCTTGAGGGCCAACAGGAACCGCGACAGCTCCCCGCCAGATGCGATCTTGTTGAGCGCCCCCGACGGCGCGCCGGGGTTGGTGGCCACCTCAAAGGCAACCTCGTCCACCCCCTCTGGTCCGGGCGTGCCCGACCCGACCAGCGTGGTAAAGGTCGCGCGGTCCATCTTCAACGGGGCCAGTTCCGCCATCATCGCGCGGTCCAGCCGTTCCGACGCGTCCTGCCGCAAGGCGGTCAGCGCGGCGGCGGCGGCGTCATATTCGGCCTCGGCGGTGCTGACGGCGCGGCGCAGGTCGGCCAGGTTCCCCTCGGAGGCGTCCAGCAGGTCCAGCCGCGCCCGCAGGTCGGCGGCAAAGGCCGGCAATTCGTCCGGTGCCACCCCGTGTTTGCGCGCCGCCGCGCGGATCGCGAATAACCGCTCTTCGGTTTCTTCCAGTTCGGACGGATCGAAGGACAGCGCATCAAGACAGGCCTCGACCCCCTGCTGCGCCTCGCCCAATTCCACCATCGCCCGCGACAGGGCGTCCAGCGCAGGGGCCAGCACATCCCCCGCCGCCTCGACCGCGCCGTCCAGCCAGCGGACCGCGTCCAGCATCTGTCCTTCGGCGCCGTTGGGCGACAGGGCCTCGGCGGCGCGGGCCACATCGTCGCGGATCTTCGAGGCCGATTGCATCAACCGCCGCCGCGTATCCAGCGCCGCATCCTCGCCCGGCTCGGGGGAAAGCTTGTCCAACTCCTCCGTGGCGTAGCGCAGAAAATCTTCCTCCGCCTGCGTCTCCTCCAACCGGGCCTCGGCGGTGCGCAACGCCTTGCGGGCCTGCGCCAAGGTACCCCAGGCACTGCGAGCCGACCGCGTGTCCGCGCCCGCAAAGGCATCCAGCAGGGCGCGATGCCCCCGCACGTCCAACAGGCCCCGATCGTCGTGCTGGCCGTGTAGCTCCAACAGGGTGTCGGACAGCGCGCGCAACACCTCGCCCGTGACCCGGATCCCGTTGACCCAGGCCGTCTTGCGCCCGTCGCGGGTGTTGACCCGACGCAACAACAGTTCGCCGTCTTCGACCGCGATCTCATGCTCGGCCAACACGGCGCGGGCGGCATGCCCCTTGGGCAGATCAAAGACCGCCGTCACCTCGCCCTGCCTGGCCCCCTGCCGCACCAGTTCCGCCCGGCCCCGCCAACCCAGGACAAACCCCAGACTGTCCAGCAAGATCGACTTGCCCGCCCCGGTTTCCCCGGTCAGCACGTTCAACCCCGCCCCGAACTCCAGCGAGAGGCGGTCGATGATAAGCATGTCGCGAATGTCGAGAGAACGAAGCATGGCACTCAGTTAATCCGAGCCGACGGGATTGGCGAGGGGGCGTAGGGCGGGGTTCACGCCGCCCCGGTCCGGCATGAAACGCAGGGGCGAAGGCGGCGTGAAACCCCGCCCTACTACAGCCAACGGCCCCGGATCGTCCGATCGTAGATGCCCCGCAACCAGCCCCCGCCGCGGGCCTCCAGCGACAGGCCTTGACCGGTCAACTGGCGGAAGGCGTCATCGTAGAACGGCGACGACTGGAAGTTGTAGCCCAGGATCGCCCCCGCCGTCTGCGCCTCGTCGGTCAGGCCCAGCGACAGATAGGCCTCAACCAGGCGCAGCAAGGCTTCGGGCGTGTGGGTGGTGGTCTGGAATTCCTCTACCACGGCCCGGAACCGGTTGATCGCAGCCGCGTAATGCCCCCGTTTCAGGTAATAGCGCCCAATCTCCATTTCCTTGGCCGCCAGGTGGTCGAAGGCCAGGTCGAATTTCAAAATGGCGGACCGGGCATATTCACTGTCAGGATAGCGTTCGATCACCGTGCGCAGGTTCTGCAACGCCTGGAACGTCAGCCCCTGATCACGCCCGACCTGGTCGATCTGGTCGTAATAGGACAGGGCCAGCAGATACTGCGCATAGGCCGCATCTTCGTCCGCCGGATAGAAATCGATGAACCGCTGCGCCGCTGCGCGCGCGTTCTCGTAGTCGCGATCCTCGTGGTAGGCAAAGGCCTGCATGATCAGGCCCCGGCGCGCCCATTCGGAGAAGGGATAAAGCCGCTCGACCTCGGAAAACAGCTGCGCGGCGTCATCCGGGTCGCCCGCGGCCAGCTGCCGCTCCGCCTCCTGATAGATCACTTCGGGGGCGGTGTCTTCCAGCCGGACCTCCTCATCGGCGGCACATGCCCCGAGGATGGCCACAAGGGCCAGCGCCGTCAGTGGTTTGGCGATCCGGAGTGGCTGCCGCACTGTCATGAAGTCGTCCCCTGCCCCTTTTGCCCCGCGGGGCTTGCCGTCCTTATAGTCAGCACGGTTCGGGGTGTGAAGCGCCGCGCGCACCGCAGGCGGTCACAGATGGGCGAAACGGTCATGCTCCAGCCCGGCGCCGGGCAGCAGGTGGCATTCCGACGGGGTCAGCGTGCGAATGCGATAGGCCAGCGGGTCGGCAAACAACGCGTGCAACAGCTTGTTGGTCATCGCATGACCCGACCGCACGCCGGTGTACCGGCCCAGGATCGGGGCCCCGGCCAATGCCAGATCACCCAAAGCGTCCAGCATCTTGTGACGCACCGCCTCGTCGCTGTGGCGCAGCCCCTCGGGGTTCACGACGCGCGCGCCGTCGACCACGACCGCATTGGACAGCGAACCGCCCAGGGCCTTGCCCGCTGCATGCATCGCATCGACGTCCTGCTGGCGGCAAAAGGTGCGGCTGTCGCACAATTCGCGCACAAAGGTGCCGTTGGACAGGCGCAGAACCTTGCGTTGCTGGCCGATGGCCGCGTCGTCGAAATCAATGGAAAAGTCGATCTCCAACTCTCCGGCGGGTTCCAGCACCGCCGTACGGTCGCCATCATGCACCGCTACGCGGCGCAGCACTTCGATGGCATGGACGGGCGCATCCAGACGACGCACACCGGTTTTCAGGATCGCGCGCACGAAATCAGCCGCCGACCCGTCAAGGATCGGAACCTCGGGCCCATCGACCTCCACCATGGCGTTCAGCACGCCACAGCCCGCAAGGGCGGCCATGACATGTTCGACGGTGGACACCGAAACGCCCGCCTCGTTCACCAACAGGGTGCACAGCGGCGAGGTTTGCACCGAATCATGACGCGCCGGGATCATCGCATTGCCTGCGATGTCGGTGCGACGGAACCAGATGCCGTGATGCGCGCCCGCCGGATGAATCGCCAAACGCGCCGGTGCGCCGGAATGAAGGCCGACGCCAGACAGGCGGATCACGGATTTGACGGTCGTCTGCATCGCGGCGCTTCCTTTCAATGGATCCTGAGGGGGATCCCTTGAGTGTCAGATACGGAGCGACCGCAGGCGATACAATTCAAGCGTGGTTACGGGCTGAAACAGGGCTGGCAGGACTATGGCGAAAATCCGCCTATTCTGGGGCAGTCGTTGATTATCGTCGAAACGTCAGCCCCTTACGACTCGCGCAGACCCGCCGACCCTGGATGCGACGGCGCGTTTCGTGACATGAAAAACTGCCTGCCTGGTGGCGAAACATGAAAACGGCGGCCGAAATGGGCCGCCGTTTTCCGTCTTGGGTTCGACACTATCGGTCAGTTGGCCTGACGCCGCAGGAACGCGGGGATCTCGATCCGCTCATCTTCCATGTCGGGCTGGGCCTGCGGCGCAGCGGCCTTTGGGGCAGGTGCTGCGGGCTGAACCGGCGCGTGATCGGCGGAACCGGTCATGCGGTTGATCAACGATCCGATCCCGAACCGTGCCTGTCCGTCGGCCACCGGGGCGGCAGGACGGCTGGCACCCGGTGCGGCCTGACGGTCGCCGCGATGCACGGCTGCGCGCAGCCGGTCCATCGCCTCGGGGGTCGGGCCGCTGTTCGGACGCGGGGCAGTAAAGGATGCCTGCGCGGGTGCTGCAAAGGCAGCGGGTGCCGGGGTCGGCGCGGGCGCATAGGCCGGGGGCGGCAAATCGTCGGCGGGCGCGCTGCGCTGACCAAAGAAATCGTCGGCGGCGCTTTCTTCTTCGGCTTCGGCCACGGTTTCTGCATCGAAGAAGCTGGGCTCGGCGGGGGCTTCGACCACCTCCGGCTCGGGCGTGACTTCTTCGGCGGCGGTCAGCGGCAGGGGGGCTGCAACCTGTTCGGCCCTATGCGCGGCGGCAACGGCGTTCTGCGTTTCGACCGGGGCGGTCACCTCCGACAGGCGGCGGCGCGGCGCGGGCATTTCCAGTTGCGAGGACGAGGCGTCGATACCCGTGGCAACCACGGACACGCGCATGGTGCCTTCCATCGACGGGTCCAGGGTGGAACCGACGATGATGTTGGCGTCGTCGTCGACTTCCTGACGGATGCGGTTCGCCGCTTCGTCCATCTCGAACAGGGTCAGGTCGTAGCCGCCGGTGATGTTGATCAGGACGCCCTTGGCCCCCTTCAGCGACAGCTCGTCCAGCAGCGGGTTGGCGATGGCCTTTTCGGCGGCTTCGACGGCGCGCTCTTCGCCCACGGCCTCGCCGGTGCCCATCATGGCCTTGCCCATCTCGTCCATGACGGACCGGACGTCGGCAAAGTCCAGGTTGATCATGCCCGGACGGACCATCAGGTCGGTCACCCCTTTGACGCCCTGATACAGCACGTCATCGGCCAGGCTGAACGCCTCGGTAAAGGTGGTCTTTTCGTTGGCCAGCCGGAACAGGTTCTGGTTGGGAATGATGATCAGCGTGTCGACGACCTTCTGCAGGGCTTCGACGCCCTCTTCGGCCTGACGCATCCGCTTGGTGCCTTCGAACTGGAACGGCTTGGTTACGACACCAACGGTCAGAATGCCCAATTCACGGGCGGCCTGCGCGATGATCGGCGCGGCCCCCGTTCCGGTCCCGCCGCCCATGCCGGCGGTGATAAAGCACATATGCGCCCCGGCCAGCTGGTCCACGATTTCTTCGATGGTCTCTTCGGCGGCAGAGGCCCCGACCTGCGGGCGCGCGCCTGCGCCCAGACCCTCGGTGACGCGCACGCCCAGCTGGATGCGGGCCTGAGCGTTGTTCTGCGCCAGCGCCTGGGCGTCGGTGTTCGCCACGACGAACTCCACACCCTCCAGATCCTTCTGGATCATGTTGTTGACAGCGTTACCCCCTGCCCCGCCAACACCGAAAACGGTGATGCGCGGACGCAGGTCGAGTTCGGCGGAGCCGCCGGGCATGGTGAGGTTCAATGTCATCTGCTTGTCCACCTGTACTTTGCGGCCCTGCCTCAGGCCCTTGGTCTCGCGGTTCTGTGCCGCCTTATTTGCGCCTTACTTTAACGGAGTCGTCGGAGTCCGTCACCCCAAAATCGAATCGCCTTACCAATTGTCGCGAAACCAGCGCACTGCGCGGCGGAAAGGCGCGCCGGTGGCCCGTTCGGGCACCGCGTCGAAGTCCCAGAATTCGTCCTGCGGCTCGGCCCCTTGCATGCACAGACCGACGCAGGCGGCAAAGGCCGGACCCTTGGCCGCCTCGGGCAGGCCGTGCACCCGCAAGGGCCTGCCCAACCGCACCTGGTTGCCCAGAATGCGCGCCGCCATCCCGTCCAGACCGGGGATCTGCGACGCCCCGCCGGTCAGAACGATGCGCTGCGACGGCAGATCGCCAAAGCCCGCGGCATCCAGCCGGGCGCGGACCTCTTCGAGGATCTCTTCGACGCGGGGCTTGATGATTCCGATCAACTCGGTGCGCGTGGCGGTGCGGCGGTCGTGGTGCCAGTCGCCAGTGTCGCCTTCCAGGGTGATGACCTCCCGGTCGTCCATGCTGGTGGCATAGACCCCACCATAACGGGTCTTGATCATCTCGGCCATCTGGGCGGGAATACCCAGACCCTGACTGATGTCCGATGTCACCTGCTCGCCGCCCAACCGGACGGTATCTGCGAAAACCATGTGCTTGCGCATGAAGATCGAGATGCCGGTGGTGCCGCCGCCCATGTCGATACAGGCGGCCCCCAGCTCTTTCTCGTCCTCGACCAGGGCAGAGGACGCGGCGGCATAGGGCGCGGACGCCAGGCCCGCCAGTTCCAGATCGCAGCGATGGATGCAGGTCAGCAGGTTCTCGACCGCATGGGCCTCGACCGACAACAGGTGCATGTCCGCGCGCAGCATCTCTCCGGTCTGGCCGCGCGGGTCGCGCAGGGTGGTGCGGTGGTCGATGCCGAAATTGACCGGCTGCGCGTGCAGAACCTCGCGCCCCGCCCCGATGTCGGGCGTCTCGACCGAGGCCAGAACCCGGCCCACGTCGTGCACGCTGCAGGGGCCGTTCTCCAACATGATCTCGCCAGACAGGCCATAGCTGCCGGGCCGCCCGCCCGAGAAACAGGCGATGACGTGATCGACCCGCACGCCCGCCATTTTTTGCGCGCCCTGCACCGCGGTACGGATGGCGCGCTCGGTCTCGGGCATGGCGTCCACTTCGCCCATGCGGATGCCGCGCGACCGGGTGGTGGTGGCGCCGATGACGCGGAAATTGGACTGCCCCGCCATATGGCCCACGCCTTCGCCCTGGGGGGTGTTTTCCTCGAACCGCAGGACCAGGCAGGCCGTTTTGTACGTGCCCACATCAAGGATCGCGATCACTCCGCGTTGCAGCGCGGCCTGACGTTTCCGGCGCATGGCGCGCTGGGCCTGGAACAAACGGCTCATTGGTCCTCCTGGTAGCTTAGACGTTCAAGATCCTGCAGCCGCTTCAGCTCGCTCCGCGCGGGCTGCGACAGGCGCAGGGTGGGTCGGTCGGCAAGGCGCAGGTCGACGACGCGCACGTCGCGCGACAACACGTCCTTGGCCGCATGCAGCGCCAGCGCGCGGTCCAGCGCGGCGGCGGGGGCCGTTTCCGGCAGCAGGATGCGCTGGCCATCGGTCAGGATCACATCCCACCGCCGGTTGCCCATCCGTGTCAGGCCGACAATCCGGTCCGCAACCGGCAGTGCCGCCTCATAAAGCGCCAGCGCCTCCCCCACGGCGGCATCCGCCCCCTCGCCCGAGATCAGCGGCAGCGCGCCAGCCCGCTGAATATCGTCCAGACGCGCGACGTGGTGCCCGGTGGGATCCAGAACGGTGACCGAGCCTTCATGCAGCCAGGCGACCGCGGGTGTCCGTTCCGTCACCTTCAGCAACAGGACACCGCCCGGCTTGATGCGCACTTCGGCGCGCTCCACCGGGTCCAGCTGCTCCAGCTTCTGGCGCAGCGCGTCGATATCCAGCGCGAACTGCGACAGCGGCAGATCGACGGGCAACACCTCCTGGATGTCTTCCTGCAACTGCCCCGAGGCCCCCTCGATCCGCAACAGGGACACCATGAATTCCGGCCGGTCCTGCACGGCCCGGACGGCGCTGTCCCAGGTATCGACGATGGTCGCGATCCGCGCCGGGTCGTTGATGTACCAGGTGAACAGAAACACAAAGCTGAACGACGGGATGCCGGTGCGCACCAAGGCCCGGAACAGCGGCGTCAACCACAGCCGTTGCAGGCGGTAATCCCACTTCGACGGGGCCGGATCGGCCTTGGGCGGCGCGCTCAGCGGTTGCACGAGGCGTCCTCCACCAATCGCGCACAGAGCTGGCCAAAGGTGATACCCGCATGCGCCGCCTGTTCCGGCGTCAGCGAGGTGGGCGTCATGCCGGGCTGCGTGTTCGTCTCCAACAGGATCAGCCCGTCGACCCCGCGCGCCACATCCCAGCGGAAATCCGTGCGGCTGATCGACCGGCACCCCAAGGCGGCATGTGCGCGCAGGGCGTAATCCTGACAGGCGGCAAAGATCTCGGCGGGGACATCCGCCGGCAAGACGTGCCGCGACCCGCCCGCCGCATATTTCGCCTCGTAGTCATACCAGCCATCGGTCAGGATTTCGGTGACGGTCAATGCGCTGTCACCCAGCACGGTACAGGTCAGCTCCCGCCCCGGCGCATAGGTTTCAACCATCACCTGCTGCGGCATCGTCTCGGCCAGGTGCGGCGGCGTGTTCGCCCCCTCGGCCACGATGTAGATCCCGACGGAGGAGCCTTCGTTGACCGGCTTCACCACATAGGGCGGCGGCAGCACATGGGCCGACATGGCCGCATCCCTGGACACGATCCGGCTTTCGACGATGGGCAGGCCGTGGGCGCGGTAGATGTCCTTGGTCCGGCCCTTGTCCATCGCCGTGGCCGAGGCCAGCACGCCCGAATGCGTATAAGGAATGCGCAGCCATTCCAGCAGGCCCTGCACGCAGCCGTCCTCACCCCAACGCCCATGCAGCGCGTTGAACACGACGTCTGGCTGCAACCGCTGCAATTCGGCCACGACCTCTGTTCCCGCGTCCAGCAAGGACACGCGATAACCTTCGCCGCGCAATACCTCTGCACAGCCCTGACCGGTCGACAGCGAGACCTCCCGCTCCGACGATGGGCCGCCCAAAAGGACGACGACATGAGTGGATGCCCTGCCCGACATTCCAAAATCCTGCGCCTCGCCGGGTCACTGCTGTGCCTCGGCTTGTTGTTATGCCCCCGGCCCTCTCGGGCGACCTCTGACGGGTCTGCGGGGTGGCGGGGCTAGCCCTCGCCTGCGGGCTCACCGACCCGCTTGATTTCCCATTGTAGCGATATTCCGCTGGTCGCGTGAACCCTCTTTCTGACCTCTTCGCCCAATCCTTCCAGATCGGCCGCCGTGGCCCCGCCCTGATTGACCAGGAAATTCGAGTGTTTGGGCGACATGATCGCCCCGCCACGGGTGGCGCCGCGCATGCCCGCGTCGTCGATCACCTTCCAGGCCTTCAGGTCGTGCACATCGTCCGCCCGCCCCGTGGACGAGAACCCCGCCGGGTTGCGAAACGTGCTGCCCGCGCTGCGGTCCTTGGTCGGTTGCGTCGCGTCGCGCTTGGCCAACTGGTCCGCCATCCGTGCCTCCAACGCCTCCGGCTCGCCCGCGTCCGTGCGGAAGGTGGCGCGCGTGATGACCGCGCCCTCGGGGATCGCGCTCGACCGATAGGCCATCGCCAGGTCCGCGGCGGGGATCGTCACCACCGCACCGTCGCGTAACACCGCCTGCACCTCGATCAGATGGTCCGCCACATAGCTGCCATAGCAGCCCGCGTTCATCGCCACCGCGCCGCCGATGCTGCCGGGGATGGTCCGCAGGAACGTCAGGTCGCGCCCCGCCTGCGCCGCGCGGCGCGCTACATGGGCGTCCAGCGCGGCGGCCCCCGCCACCACCCGGTCCCCCTCGACCGAGATCCCGTTGAACCCCCGCCCCAACCGGATCACGACGGCGCGCAAGCCCCCGTCCCGCACGATCAGGTTCGACCCCACCCCCATCGGGAACACCGCGACCTCCGGCGTCAAGGCCGCCAGAAACCCCGCCAGATCCTCCAGATCCGCCGGCTGAAACAAAGCATCCGCCGGCCCGCCCACACGCAGCCAGGTCAGATCGGAGAGATCCCGGTTCTCGGTCAGGGTGCCACGCACGTCAGGATAGGTCATGCGGGCGGAGGTAGAGGGCGGGGCCGGGTTGGGCAAGGGTCAGAAGAGCGCGAGGATTACCTTAACCGCCGCAGCAACCTTCTCGGAATGGAGCGCCGTATAGACAACGCCGGAACTTGCAGCGATCACCCCGACGTTCGTGGATATCCGAGCCATCCGCCCCGAGACATCCTCGATCTCTTTCAAGGTGCCCTTGAACCGCCGCCAGTTCCCAATGATCCAGACCTGCAGGATGACGGAGCCAATCCGCTTCAAGGCACCCTGCCGGATCGGGGCTGGCGTCTGTGCGTCCGTAGCGAGCTGGGCGAGTTCCGGCAGTTCTTCGGCCAACGTTCCCTCGGACGCGTCCGCAACCACCTCTGCCGCGTCCCCGAGCAGGGCCACCTGCGCCGGGTCGTCGATCAGGCTGGCAATCACCGGTGCCTCTCCCCGGCTCTCGACCACCTCGGGTTCGTCTTCCAGCGATCGTTCGACTTCCAGAAGCGTGCCTTGGAGAATACCGACGAACGCGTCTTCCTCGGCGGTTGGGCAAACACCGCTTCGGACATTGACCATGTTCGTAAGACGCGCGGCACGGGCGTTGTTGTGAACGACCACAACGCCCTCGGAATGGTTCTCCACCGCTCGCCGTATCCAGAGCAATTCCATGCGCAGCGTTCCACGCATGTTGTCCAGACTGTCGGCAACCGCGAGCACCTCGCGCAACTTTGCCACGCCGGAAGCCAGGCGGCGACCGTTCTCAGCAGGAATGTCCGACTGAAAGAACCGCTCCGTCTCGAGGTTCTGTTCAACCACGATCCCGTCAGACGTGTCGCGCAACGCGTCGAAAACAGCCGACGTGCCAAGCCGCCCACGCCGCCAGATCTCCCCGATCACCGGTAGCGCCTCGGATGGCCCCGCATCCCAGATTTTCGGGTCAATCAGCGCGATGTCTCGCATCATGTCGAGGTCCAGCGCGCGGCCCTTGGGGTCGAGGACGTGCTCATACCATTCGATGACCGGCGACCAATCGTCTTGGGCCGCCTCCAAACGCGCGCGACCTGCCTCCCAAACTTCTGCAAGCGGGTTGTCGTCTGGCCAAAGCGGAACCGCCGCAAGGTTTTCCATGGCAGAGGATTCCGCTGAGTCTCTCTTTAAGGCCGAGGCGAAGGCGACGAAGGAACTGGTGGCGGCCTTTGCTGCAAAAGAGACGGACTTGCCGACGGACGAAGCAGAAAGTGTGCAGGCTATTGAAGCAGCGTCAGAGGCATCTGCGGCGGCGGCATCGGCCGCGTCAACGCCGTCTGCTGCGTCCGCTGCATCTGCGGCCGTCCTATATGCGAAGGAGGCGGCAGACGCGATAGTCTCGGTCTCCACATCAAGCGCGACCGAAGAAATCGTCAGGGGTCTATAAATGGAGAGAACGGACAAATCTGATTTGTGACGCTTATCGCTTTCAAGCGGAAGACGCCCAGCGACAAACGGAAATACCCGCGCCGCCGCGCGAAACGCGATCGTCACCGCGATCCGCCGCGCGCGCTCCTCCGCCTCCGGCGTGTCGCGGGGCAGCGCCTCCAGCCAGGCCTCCAAATTCTCCGGGGTATCGATGGGATCTCTATCCGTCATCCCCGCAACCTGACGCGCACGTCAGGTCAAGGCAACCCGCTAGCGTCCTGCCCGCGCTCGCACCCACCGCCACGCGTAGCGGACCGGCCAGCGCAGAACGACCCCCATCGTCAAGACCCCGACGCCCGCCCAGAGCCAGTCCATCGACACCCCCAGCCAGATCACCAGCGGCACGCCCAGGGCGATCAGCCCGTAGGCGGCAGGCCAACTTTGGCGGGCGGTCAGGGTCAGCATCAGGACCCAGGCGAGAACCACCCAGAGGCAGAGCGCGATCAGCGCCATGGCGGGCCTCCGGGGTCAGCACGCAGGCGCAACGCGACCGCCCGAAGACTTCCCCCAAAACGTGAAACCCGGTCCCCGGATCTGCCCCAAAACGTGAATTTCCGGGTCACTCGGCCAGACGAGCGGGCAGCGCGTTGGCCCATGCCGAAATCGTGCCCGCGCCCAGACAAACCACGATGTCCCCCTCCCGCGCCTGTTCACGGACCAGGCGGATCAGGTCCTCCTCGTCGGTCACGGCGCGCGCATGGCGGTGGCCGGTGCGGATCAGGCCCGCCACCAGATCGTCACGTCCGGCCCCCTCGATCGGGTCCTCTCCGGCGGCAAAAATATCTGCGATTCCAACGACATCGGCGTCTGCAAAGCAGCCGCAGAAATCATCGAACAGGGAATGCAGACGCGAATACCGGTGCGGCTGATGCACGGCGATCACCCGGCCTGTGTCCCCGATGCTCTGCCGCGCAGCCTTCAGAACGGCTGCGATTTCAACGGGATGGTGGCCGTAGTCGTCGATGATCGGCACACCGTTCCATTCGCCCACCTTGGTAAACCGACGGTTCACGCCCCCGAATGACGCAAGCCCTTCGCGGATCACATCCTTGGGCACGCCCAGGTGCCGGGCCACGGCGACGGCGGACAAGGCATTGGAAACGTTATGATCTCCGGGCATGGGCAGAGAGCACCCCTCGATCACGTCGTCTTCGGTCTGAAGCTGGATGTCGAAATGCGCCACCCCCGCCTCATACCGCAGGCCAACCGCACGCACGTCGGCCTGGGCGTTGAACCCGAAAGTCGTTATTCTACGGTCGGTTACACGCCCGACCAGGGCGCGCACCTCGGGGTGATCGGTGCAACAGATCGCGAGGCCGTAGAACGGCAGCCCACCGATGAAGTCGTCGAAACCCCGGCGCAGGTTTTCGATCGTGCCCCAATGCTCCATATGCTCGGGATCGATGTTGGTGACGATGGCAACGGTGGCGGGCAAGCGATTGAAAGTGCCGTCACTTTCGTCGGCTTCCACCACCATCCATTCGCCCTGCCCCATCCGCGCGTTGGAGCCGTAGGCGTGGATGATGCCGCCATTGATGACGGTCGGGTCCAGCTTGCCCGCATCCAGCAGCGCCGCGACCATGGTGGTCGTCGTGGTCTTGCCGTGGGTTCCCGCGACCGCGACGTTGGATTTCAGGCGCATCAGTTCGGCCAGCATCTCGGCGCGGCGCACCACCGGCAGGCCTTGGGCGCGCGCGGCGTCAAGTTCGGGATTGCCCGGTTTGATGGCCGAAGAGATCACGATGACCTCTGCCCCCTCCAGGTTTTCGGCGGCCTGCCCCTCAAAGATGCGCGCGCCAAGGCCGGCCAGGCGGTCGGTTATCCTGGAGGTCTTGGCGTCAGAGCCCTGGACGGAATATCCATACGACATAAGGACTTCGGCAATACCGGACATGCCGATACCGCCGATTCCGACAAAGTGGATGGGGCCCATCTGGCTGGGAAGTTTGGTGGCATTCATCTGGTCTGGCTCACGTATTGCACAAGGTCGGCGAGGCGCTCGGCGGCATCGGGCACGGCGACGGACATCGCCGCACGACACATCTGCTGGGCGCCCTTGGGGTTGGTCAGGATCAAATGCACCTGCTCGGCCAAGGTTTCCGGGGTCAGGCGTTTTTCCGGGATCATGATCGCCGCGCCCACCTCGGTCAGCATGCGCGCGTTCGCCGTCTGATGGTCCCCGGCGGCCACGGCGTAAGGGATCAGGATCGAGGGGCGCCCGACGACCGAGATATCCGCAACGGTCGAAGCCCCCGAGCGAGAGATGACAAGCTGCGCATCCGCCATCCGGTTCGGAATGTCGTCGAAAAAGGGCTGCACGTCCGCGTCCATGCCTGCCCCTTCGTAGAAAGCGGAGACGCGGTCATGATCCTCGGGGCGGGCCTGATGGGCGACGCGCAGTTGCGCGCGGATGTCCTGCGGCAGACGCGACAGCGCCTCGGGCACCACGTCGGACAGGATGCGCGCACCCTGACTGCCGCCGATCACCAGGATCGACATCGGGTAGTCGCCGGGCGGGATGTAGGGCGCTTCGGCACGGGCCAGCACGGCGCCGCGGACGGGGTTGCCGGTGTGGGCACCCTCGACCCCGTCGGGCAGGTTGGTGGGCCAGATCCCGCAGGCAAAGGCGTCGACACGACTGGCAAAGACCTGATTGACGCGGCCCGGCACGCCGTTCTGTTCATGGATGATCCGGGGCAATTTCAGCAGCACCGCCGCCGCGAGCGCCGGGATCGACGGGTAGCCGCCAAAGCCCGCCACAAGGGTTGGACGCTCGGCCCGGAACCCGCGCAGCGCGCGCAGCACGCCCCCCGTCAGCTTGACCGGCACGCCAATCTTGGCCGCAAGCCCGCCACGCGCGAAGGTGGCAGAGGGGACGATCTCGATCTCGACATCCTCGGGGAAGCCGTCCGCATAGCGCGCGCCCCTGTCGTCGGTCGACAGCTTGACCCGCCAGCCACGCGCAAGCATTTCCTCGGCCAGGCTTTGGGCCGGGAACATATGTCCACCGGTGCCGCCCGCCGCGATGACGATCAGGGGTTGGGTCATCGGAATCCGTTCGACAGAAGGTGGTCGCCAATCTCGGCCTGCGGGCGAACGCGGGTGAAACACAAAAGCATCCCCATCAGCAAGCCCATGGCGATCAACGACGAACCGCCGTAGCTGACGAACGGCAGGGTCATGCCCTTGGCAGGCAGGATGCGGACCGCGACGCCCAGATTGATGAAGGCCTGGCTGGCCAGCAGAACGGTCAGACCGGTCCCGGCCAGTCGGATGAAGACGTCGCGTTCGATGCACAGCCGCATCAGGCAGCGGAAGGTGATCGTCGCGAACAGCCCGATGATGCAAAGCACGAGGATCATGCCGTATTCCTCGGCGGCGACAGCGATGATGAAATCGGTATGCGCGTCCGGCAGGGTCCATTTGACCCGGCCCTCGTTGACGCCGGTGCCCAGAAATCCACCCTCGCGGATAGCGTCGATGGCATAGCCCATCTGCGTGCGGGGATCGACCTCGGGCGAGAGGAAGCCGTCGATGCGGCGGGCGAAGTGCTCGGAATTGTTGTAGGCGATGACGCCCACTCCACCCACAGCCAGGATCACGCCGGTCAGCAGGATGATCGGGGCCCCCGCCACGAAATAGACGGCGGACCAGGCCACCACAGTCAGCATGGCCTGACCGAAATCAGGCTGCATGGCGAGAAAGCCGATGATGACGGTCAGCACCGCAAAGCTGATGGATTTTCCCGGCGGGCCATTCGGCTCCGTGCCGGCGGCCATCAGCCAGGCGGTTACCACCACGAACAGCGGCTTGAGAAATTCGGACGGCTGCACCGAGGCAAAGCCCAGCGAATACCACCGCGTCGCCCCCTTGCCGAAATCGGTGCCCAGCACCGGCAACAGCATCACGGCCACGGCCGCCGCGATGAATCCCAGGACACCCAGACGGCGCACCAGATTGGGAGACATCATCGAGACGACCAGCATCACGCCAAAGGCCATCGCGCCGAAGATCGCTTGTTTTTCCACGTAGTAGAACGCGGGCAAACCGTTGCGTTCCGCCAATGGGACCGACGCGGCGAGACCCAGAACAATGCCGATCGCGAACAAGAGCACGACCGCGAACAGCACGACCTTGTCCAGCGTCCGCCACCATCGTGAAAGGATCGCCTCGCCCGGAAGGACGATCACGGCGCCATGCGCAATCTCTGTCATTGGTCTGCCTGTAGTTCGTGACTGCCCGCCCGGTTTTCCGAGTCTCGGGCGTCAGTGTAGCGCGCAGGGGCGAATCAGGCCAGAGGCTTTGCACCCAGGCGGCGGGGATGCGCCGCCCCGGACGCCACGGCAAGGCCGCCAGCGCCTGATGCGGGGCCAGCACCCGGTGTTCTCGGCCGCCCGTGATGGGGCCCTAGACGAGACGTTTTTCGAAACTGACGCGGGTGTCCGTCACCTCGGTCCGAGAGAACCCAAGATGCGGATAGAGCGTGAGGTTTGCGGATATCCTGGGCGACGTGTGCAGCCGGAGGTGGGTCAAGCCCATGGCGCGGGCCCGCGCCTCACTATGCGCCATCAAGCACCGGCCAAGCCCCTGCCCCGCGGCAGCGACGGCAATGTTCTCGATCAGAAGGGCGGTGCCCTGGGGACGGCTGACCACGAACCCCGCGACGACGGGGCCTGCATGGATCAGGTCCACGGCACCCGCCGCGATATCCTGGGCGAACGCGTCGGCGGTCGGGATCGGGCGACGACCGACCAGGGGCACGAAGGGCGCATAGGCCGTCTCGGCGCAGATGAGGAGCGCGGGGATGTCCGCCGGTGTCGCGGCGGTCGGGATCACCCCAGGACGCCGCGGATCTTGGCCTTGGCCTCTTCGGGGTCGGCCTGGAACGGGATGAGATCGACGACTGCGCCATCCTCGTTCAGGACAAAGACGGACGCGTAGTGATCCATCGTATAGTCGCCCTCGCCCAGGGCGCGTTTCTGGAAATAGACGCGCCAGGATTTGGCCATGGCCCAGACATCCTCGGGCGCGCCCGTGATGCCAAGGATCCGGTCGGACTGCGGCTCCAGATAGTCGCGCAGAAAGGCGGGGGTGTCCCGTTCCGGGTCGATGGTCACAAAGAAGACGCCCATGTCATCGGGCGCGACCGCCAGGTCCGAAAGCCAGGTTTCCATGTCGTACACCGTCGTCGGGCAAACCTCGGGGCAATGGGTGAAGCCAAAGAACAAGAGACTTGGGCGGCCCTGGAACGCGGCCTCCGTGATCGTCGCACCGGTGTGATCCGTCAGGGTAAACGGATCCCCCAAAGCGGTGGCCGTGACAGGGAGTGTCCGGCTGTCGGTCAGCTGGCGCAGGGTGATCCCCGCGCCGAGCGCGATCAGCGCCACGCACAACCCCAGCAGGACCGTCAGACCACGACGTCCCATCGGATCAGTGCCCGTGATCGGCGTGGCCGCCGTGATCGTGGTCCTTGCCGTGATCCATGGCCCCTGCTTCGACTGCGGAACGGATCTCGGACAGGGTCAGAACCGGGAAATCGAGGGTGACAGGAGCCGCCGTCTCGAAGGTCAGGGTCACCGCGTGCGTATCGCCAGCCGCAAGGGGGGCCCGGAGCCCCATGAGCATGATGTGCAGGCCGCCCGGTGCCAGGGTCACGACCTCGCCGGCCGGAAGCGGAATGCCCCCGTCGACCTCGGACATCTTCATCACGCCTTCGGACATTTCCATCTGGTGCAACTGAACCATGCCCGCGACATCGCCTGCAATGGCGGCCGAGATCAGGGTATCATCCGTCTCGCCCACGTTGTGGATCGTCACGAACCCACCTGCGACCGGCGCATTGGGCGGCGTGGCCCGCAGCATCGGACCTTCGATGTGCAGGTCACCGGATGCGACCATATCGGCCCAAAGGGGGGCGGTCAGGGCAGCGGCGGCAAAGGCCGCAAGGCTGACGACGGCGAGCAGGTTGCGCATGGGGGCTCCGGGAAAGAAAGATCTACGGGGCCGATGTGGCACTCCCGCGCCCCGGGGTGAACCGGGGCGCGGTGTCGCAGGCATCACTTTGCCGAGAGGGTCAGTTGCCGTAGGCCACCGACGGCAGCCAGGTCGTCAACGCCGGGAACCAGAACACGATGGCCAGGCCCGTCAGCTGAAGCAGCACAAAGGGGATCACGCCGCGATAGATATGGGCCAGCGTCACGCCCGGCGGGCAGACCCCCTTGAGGTAGAAGAGCGCGAATCCCACCGGTGGCGTCAGGAAACTGGTCTGCAACGTCACCGCCACGAGGATCGCGAACCAGACCACCGCCGGGTCCTGCACCTGGTCAAAGCCGGGAACCGCCAGGGCCAGACCCTGAATGATCGGCAGCATCAGCGGCATGATGATGATGGTGATCTCGATCCAGTCCAGCAGGAATCCCAGCAGAAACACGATGAACAGGATGAACAGTACGATCATGTAAGGGTTATCAAAGGCCCCCAGGACGTGGTTCTGCACGATCTCGTCCCCGCCATAGCGGCGCAGGACCAGCGCGAAGAAGTTCGCCGCAAGGAAGATACCGACGATGTAACCCGCGGTATTGAGGGTCGAACGCCCCACCTCCTTGATGACCTTGAAGCTGAGCTTGCCGTTCAGGAACGCCAGCACCGTGGCCCCGAACGCCCCCAGGCCGGAGGCCTCGGTCGGGGTGGCAATGCCCGCAAAGATCGACCCCAGAACCAGCAGGATCAGGAACATCGGCGGCACCACGGCCAGCAGCACCTCCTTGACGACAGGCCAGCCGACTTCGTCGGTCTTTTCGGGGGGCGGCATGGAGCCGGGGGAAATCAGGCCGTAGATTACGATGAACGCGATATAGAGGGCACCCAGGATCAGCCCCGGGAACAGCGCCCCCATGAACAGGTCACCCAGCGAGATTGCCAACTGGTCCGACATGATCACCAGCATGATCGACGGCGGGATCAGGATACCCAGCGTGCCCGCACTGGCGATCGTGCCGGTGGCGATGGGCTTGGAGTAGTTCTGCTTCATCATTGCCGGCAGGGCCATGACCCCCAACAGCGTGACAGATGCGCCGATGACGCCGGTGGAGGCGGCGAGGATGATGCCGATCAGCATGACCGTCAGCGACAGCCCGCCCTTGAGCCCGCCGAACAGCTTTTGCATCGCGTGCATCATCCGCTGCGCCACGCCGGACTGGTCCAGCATCAGGCCCATGTAGATGAACATGGGCAGCGCCACGAGCACGGGGTTCTTGACGATATTGCCGAACAGGCGCCCCGAAAGGACCGACAGTTTCTGATAGTCGATGCCGGTGCGGTCGAATTCGATCACGTCGCGAAACGCTCCGCGGAACGGATCAAGGAAGATTTCGGCAAACAGGGCAAAGATCAGCGACACGCCGACCAGGGCCATGGCCACCGGAATGCCGCGGAACAGCATCCAGATGAAGGTCAGGAACATCACCAGCACGACCAGTTCGTTCAGGGTCATGATGGGGGCAATGGCTTCGAGCAGGAACATCAGGCCGCGTCCTCGGATTTGTCACGCAGCGCATAAGCGACCGCGATGATGATGACGGTGACGATGAGGGCGGAAGCCACGGTGAATTTCATTTCTTCCGGGCCGATCTCGAAGGTGTCGAAGAACCAGTGGCGGGTCGCCTCGCGCGCCGTCGTGGCCTCGGTCGTCATCAGCACGATGCCCAGGACCAGATAATAGATGGCAAGGTTCACCACGAAGGCAATCGACGGGAAGGCGTAGAGCAGTTTGCGCCACCAAAGCGGGTTGGTGATCTTTGCAAGGTTGCGCGTATAGGCGAACCAGATCGCCGCCGCGATGAACAGGAAACTGACGTTCATGAACACCTTGAGCAGATAAAGACGGTGGAGCCCGTTCGGGCTGTCCGACCCTTCGCCCGCCTTTACCGACGAAATCGCATAATCCAGTGTCGTGTCCCAACACAGGATGATGAACGGCAGGAACAGCCAGACCAGCGCGAAAATGTCGATCTTGCGCTGTTTGGGGGCCGGGTAGTTGTCGTAGAAGATGTCGACGCGCACGTGGCTGTTGGTCGTGACCGCATAGCCCACACCGATCAGAACGGCCGCGCCGTAAAGCCACCATTGCAGATCGTCGAGCCAGGCCTGGTTGTTGCCTGTGCCGCGCAGGATGACCTGCGCGCAAATCGCGATCATCAGGATCGGGAAGAGCCAGGCAAAGACGTTGGAGATCTGGACGATGGCCCGGTCGCCGGCATTATGCTCGGCCCGACCGACTTCGCCCGGATCGGAAATCGCGACGATAGGCGTGTCATCGTCAAAATCCGCAAGCGGTTCTGGTGGAATGGTCTGGCTCATCGGTGGTCCTTCCCCTCGGACGACGCGCGGCGGGCGCGCAGCTGTCAGGACAGAACCGGATGGCACAGCCAGTCCGGTCCCCCTCGCAAGACCGCCGCCCCCTGGGGGGCGACGGTGCGTGATCGATCCTTCCCCTTCCTGACGCGTCGCGACGCGTCAGGAAGGGACCATGTGATCAGTTGCGCGGACGCGGCAGGTAGATGGTGTCGCCCCAGGTCTTGTAGCCTGCGCGGAACTCCTGCAGGTCGTCCCAGACCTCCTTGAAGTAGGCGTCTTCGGCGGCCAGTTCGGCGGCAACCTCGTCCCAGGTCTCTTCGAAGGTGGCGAGGATCTCGGGCGACCAGGTCTTGATCTGAACGCCGTTCTGCTCGGTGTTGTCGATCATGGCCTGGAAGTTGGTGGCCTCACCCTCGGCGTAGTTGGTGGTGATGTTGGCCAGGCAGGCGACTTCGATCTGAGCCTGCGCGCGTTCGCCCAGGTCTTCCCAGACGTCCTTGTTGACCAGCAGTTCGAACATCGTGGCGGGCTGGTGCCAGCCGGGGAAGTAGTTGTACTTGGCGATGTTGTAGAAACCGAGGCGCGCGTCGATGCGGGGCATCGAGAACTCGGTCGCGTCAATGGCACCACGCTCCAGCGCCGGGAAGATGTCCCCCCCCGCAAGAAGCGACGTCGAGACGCCCAGGCGCTGCATCACTTCGGCACCCAGACCGAAGAAGCGCATGTTCAGACCTTCGAGGTCCGACAGCGAGGTGATCTCGTTCTTGAACCAGCCGGACGTCTCGGGCGCGATGATGCCGCAGGGCAGGACATGCACGTTGTAGCCGTTTTCGTCGTACATCCGCTGGAACAGCGCGTGACCGTCGTCATAAAGCATCCAGGCCAGGAACTCGCCGGCCTCGGGGCCGAACGGCACGGCGGCGAACAGCGACGCCGCGGTGATCTTGCCCTGCCAGTAACCGGCTGTGGTATAGGCCGCATCGACGGATCCATTGGACACCGCGTCCAGCGCTTCCAGCGTGGGCACCAGCTCACCGGGATCGAAGTGCTCGAACTCGACCTCTTCGGAGATGGAGTTGATCTTTTCGACGAAATCGACGCCAGCGGTGCCGAGAATCGGCAAGTTCTTTCCGAAGGCGGAGGTCATCTCGACGACATCCTGCGCCTGCGCGCCAGTCGTCACGAGCGCGGCGGTCGAGGCCAGAGCAAGGGCTTTGAGTTTCATGTTCAACGGTTTCTCCCAATTGGATCCTGTGGGCGTGGGCCCACTGACGACCCCTCCCGAGCCGTCTGGTAAGATTTATTTACCGATTTTGAGCACGATTGGCTAGTTTAAAAACACTGCAAGTGCGTTTCGCGGTCGGCGGCACCCAATCCTTCAAAGGGCTTGGTCGGGACCTTACGAAACCCTGACGGTGCGGGCGGCAACTGGACGCGCCGCCCGCAACCGGTTCAGTCGTAGCTGGGCAGCGGGCCCTGCGGTCCGTGGGACAGCCGCCAGGCTTCGTCACCATGCTTTGGGAACAGGTCCCGCACCAAGGGATCGTGGCCCGGGATAACCAACCCCGGCGCAGAGGCCAGGCGCCTAATCGTGGCGAAGCCGTCCAGCATTTCCGCCACATCGGCGACGATGGGGAAAGGTTTTCCGCTGAGATAGTTCTCGTAGTAATGCGTCGCGTCCGATGCCAGGCAGAGCCACCCCGCACTGGTCCGCACCCGGACCGCCTGCAGACCCTTCGAATGACCGCCGATGCGATGCACCGTCACGCCTTCGGCCACGGCCCCATCCCCGTCGTGGAACACCACCCGGCCCTGGTACAACCGCTTGACCGCTTCGCAGATGTGATCGCCGGTGAATGGCATCCGCAGCACGTCGTGGCACATGCAGGGACCGGTGGCATAGGCCATTTCGGCGGCCTGCATATGCAGTTGCGCAGCGGGGAACAGGTGAAGCCCGCCCGCATGGTCGTAATGCAGATGCGTGACGATGACCGTCTTGATCTGCTCTGGCGTCAGCCCAAAGGGGGCCAATGCCGCCCGCGGGTCCGTCAGGATTGGCCTGTCGCGTCGCGCGCCCTCTTCCGCGTCGTAGCCCGTGTCGACCAGGATTGCCTCGTCCCCGCGTCGTAGCAACCAGATGAAGTAGTCCATCGGATGCGGTGCGTCGTGCGCGTCGTCGAAGATGAAGCTGTCGCCCCGCACCCGCGCCAGACGGTCGGCATAGCGGATCGCGAAAACCTCCCAGTCGCTCATCCCGCGACCTGCCCGAAGGTCTTGAGCGTCTTGTCCGTGACCATCCCATCGCTGCGTGCGTTGAACGTCTTGAAGTGCTCGGTCCCCTTGTGCGTCTCGAACCCAGCTTCGTCGTCATAAAGCTCGTAGAGAAACACCTCGTCGGGCCGCGACGGATCGGTCAGCACGTCAAAGCGCGTACAGGCCGCCTCACCGAGGGACGCGCGCGCATTTTCCAGCATCAGAGGCAGGAACTCGGCCATGCGGCCCGGGGCCACCTCAAAGGTGACGGTGACTGCGAACATGCTTTTCCTCCAGAAGTTGCGTGCCTATTGGTATACCAACTTGTCGCAGGGAGAGCACGGATGGCCAAGTCTTTTGAAATCGCAGTCTTTCAGGGGGACTGCATCGGCCCGGAGATCATGGCCCCCACGCTGGAGCTTTTGTCGGGGATCTCTTCCGACTACGATTTCAATTTTACCGACTGCCCGGCGGGCGCGACCAGCTATGTCGACTGCGGCAGCGACCTGCCCGAAGCCTCGCTGGAGACGGCCCGCAAGGCCGACGCGATCCTGCTGTCTGCCTTGGGTGACCCGGCGGTCCGGTTCCCCGACGGAACCGAAATGACCCCGCAGATCGACATTCGCATCGCGCTGGATCTTTACGCCGGGGTGCGCCCGGTGCGGGTCGTGCCCGGCATGCGGACACCGCTGATCATCCCCGAGGGCAAGATCATCGATTTCGTCCTCGTGCGCGAATCGACCGAAGGCCTGTTCCATACTCAGGGCAAGGGATTGGTGACCGAGGATATGGCCGAGGAAACCCTGCGGCTGACGCGGCGGACCACGCAAAAGGTCTGTGAGTTCACCTTCGATCTGGGGCGCGCCCGCCACAAGGAAGGCTCCTCGGGCCGGGTGACCAGCGTGGACAAGGCCAACGTCTTCCGCGCCTTCGCCTTTTGGCGCGACATCTTCGACGGTGTGGCCAAAAACTATCCAGAGCTTTCGGCGGACCATGCCTACGTGGATGCCATGGCGCTTTATATGGTCCAGAAACCCTGGGACTGGGACGTGATGGTGACCGAAAACATGTTCGGCGACATCCTGTCGGATCTAGGGGCCGGATTGATGGGGGGCCTCGGCATGGCGCCGTCGGCGGACATCGGCGACGATCATGCCCTGTTCCAGCCCTGTCACGGGTCCGCGCCTGACATCGCGGGACGCGGCATCGCCAATCCCTTTGCCATGATCCTGTCGGCGGGCATGATGCTGGATTGGCTGGGACGGCGTCACGACATGCCTGGCATGATCGACGATGGCAAACGCCTTCAGGCCGCCGTGGATGCCTGCCTTGCCGCCGGTGAGACGACAGGCGACCTGGGCGGATCGCTGGACACGCTCGGCGCGGCGGGTGCCGTGATGGATCGGCTGTGAGCAAGCCGCTGCGCGTCGGCCTGCTGGGGCTGGGCTACTTTGCCCAGTTCCACCGGGACGCCTGGAACCGGATAGACGGCGCGGCGCTGGTGGCGGTGGCCGACGCAGACCCGGGCAAGGCGGCAGACCATCGCGACCTGGCGGGGCTGTTGTCCGAGGGGCTCGATATCCTCGATATCGCCACCCCGCCTCCGACCCATGTCGCAGCGATCCGCGCCGCCCTGCCCCACGCCCCGCGCGCGATCATCTGCCAAAAGCCATTCTGCACATCCGCCGAAGAAGCCCGCGCCATCACCGCAGAGGCCGAGGCCGCGGGCGTGCCGCTGATCGTGCACGAGAACTTCCGCTTTCAACCTTGGTTCCGCGCGATGAAAACCGCGCTGGAGGCGGGCCGGATAGGTGCCCCCCTGAACCTGACGTTCCGGATGCGGACGGGCGACGGTCAGGGCGACGACGCCTATTTGGCCCGTCAGCCCTATTTCCGCGAAATGCCGCGCCTTCTGATCCACGAGACCGGCGTCCACTACATCGACACGTTCCGGTATCTGCTGGGCGCGCCCGACGGGGTCTATGCCGATCTGCGGCGGCTGAACCCCGTGATCCGGGGCGAAGACGCGGGGCAGTTCATCTTCGATTACAGCAGCGGCGCGCGCGCGGTGTTCGACGGCAACCGGTTGCTGGATTTCGACACCGACAACACGCGCCGCACCTTCGGCGAAGCCCTGTTGGAGGGGACAGAGGGCACCCTGACCCTGACCGGCGATGGCACGCTGAAATTGCGCGCCTTGGGGGGGCGGACCCAGGAAACCTTGCTGGAACCGCAAGACTGGCCCGGGTTTGCAGGGGATTGCGTGCACGCCCTGCAAAGCCATGTCGTTGCGGCTGTCCAAGGTAAGGCCGCCTTCGAGAACGAGGCGCGCAGCTACCTCGCGGTTCTGGACCTCTGCGAGCTGATCTATGCCTCGGCCGGGGCGCGCGCGCGGCTGCCCTTTTTGCCGGACGGCTCTGGCGAACCTGTGCTCCGTTAACGACCTCTTGAGGATTCGAGCCTAGATCAACAGGGGACCTTCGGGTCCCCTTGCGGAGAAGCCGTCGGGGTTTCGCGACCCGCCCTGCGCAGGGTCGCAGCAAAAAGGGCGTTTCGCACCGATGGTCAAAGACCGTATTGCACGATGGCAGTCGTTTGGGCCCACGCCGTTCATCATGACGGTTGTGATGATGCTGTTGATGTTTGGGCTGTTGCCCATCGGTGCCGCAGTGTCGTCCACGCCGAATGCTGAATACCCGCCCTGTTCCGCGCTGAGGTCGGATACCCTGGCCATGGCCTGCAAACCCAGACGGTTCTGACGACGGGGCCGACCAGGTTGGCGCGAACCAGCACCGGGCTGCCAGAGGCAACACCGCGACCGGCCTGGGGCGCGGGTTGCAGCAGGCCCGATCGCGGTTGCAGGCCACTCATGAGAAACTCTCCGGCCCCGAACGCCCGCGACGGGGCCGCAAGCGCGGCGGGTTACCCCCGGGCGGCCTCCGCTGCGGCTCGAATCGCGCGAATGTTCTTACCGTATCCTTCGGGCGCGGTCGCCGTGCCACCCTTGAACACCGCGGATCCCGCGACCAGGACATCGGCACCGGCCTCTGCTACCAGGGGGGCGGTAACGGGGTCGATCCCACCGTCGATTTCGATATGCACCGGTCGGTCGCCCAGCATGGCGCGCAAACGACGGACCTTTTCGACCTGGCTGGCGATGAACTTCTGCCCGCCGAACCCTGGGTTCACCGTCATCACGCAGATCAGATCCACATCGCCCAGCAGTTCCGCCGCGGCCTCTGCAGGGGTGCCGGGGTTCAGGGCCAGCCCCGCCTTCACGCCAGAGCCCCGGATCGCCTGAAGCGTGCGGTGGACATGCGGCCCGGCCTCCAGATGGGCGGTGATGACGTCGGCGCCGGCCTCGACGAAGCCCTGCAAATAGGCATCAACGGGCGAGATCATCAGATGTACGTCCATCACGCCCTTGATATGCGGGCGGATCGCCGCGCAGGTCGCGGCCCCAAAGCTGATGTTCGGAACGAAATGCCCGTCCATCACGTCGACGTGGATCCAGTCTGCGCCCTGCGCCTCGGCGGCGGCGCATTCGGCGCCGAAATTGGCGAAATCGGCGGCAAGGATAGAGGGCGCGATCTTGATCGAGCGGTCGAAGGCTTTCATGGCGGCGTCTCCGGTTGGTCGTCCGCCCCCTAGCGCGAGACGGCGGCCCCGAAAACCCCCCGGTCGGTGACGATCCACGGAAGCGGGATGTCCGTCGCCTCGCGCGGGACCGCCTGCAGCCGCTGTGCCTCCAACGCGAGGCCGACGACAAGCGCGTTTTCCATCCCGGCCAGGGTTCGGTCGTAAAAGCCGCCCCCATAGCCAAGCCGCCCGCCCGACGCGTCGAACCCCACCATCGGCACGATCAGCACATCGGGCACCCGCCAGCTGCCTTCGATCGGGACCTGGACGCCAAAAGCCCCCCGTTCGGTGGCACAGCCTGGCGTCCATTCGCGAAACCGCAGCGGCGCGCCCTTGGCGGTGACGACGGGCACGCAGATGCGGTTGGTGAACGACAGGGCGCGCAGGGTGCCTGTCGGGTCCGCCTCGGACCCGATCGGCAGGTATCCCGCGACCGTCTTGCCGCGCAGGTGCATCAGGCGTGCAAACAGCCGCGTGCTGGCCTTGGCGCGCGCCAGCGTGGGCGCGGCATCGCGGGCGGCAATGCAGCGTTTGCGCAGTTGCGCCTTTTCCTCAGCCAGCCTAGCGTCCGAGCCCATGCAAACCTTCGATCACTTTGCGCTTTCATCGGACACGCTGGCCGAGGGGGCAACCCATGTCGAGACGCAAACCGGCCTGACCATGGGGCCCGGCGGAAAACACGCGCGGATGGGGACGCACAACCTGCTTTCGGGGCTAGGTCCTGCGGAATACTTCGAAGTCATCGCCACCGACCCAGAGGCACCGCCCCTGGACCGCCCCCGCTGGTTCGACCTGGACCGCCGCGCAGGTCCGCCGCGTATCGGCAACTGGATCGTTCGAACCGACGATCTGGATGCGTTGGTGGCGACCTACCCCCAGGCCGGGCGCCCCCTGACGTTCGAGCGTGGGGCCTTTCGCTGGCGCATGGCGGTGCCAGACAACGGGATCCTGCCATACGACGGCTGTTTTCCGGCGCTCATCCAGTGGGACAGCGCGCCGCCCAGCTTTCCCGATATCGGCGCGCGCCTGACCGGTTTTGCCATACGGCACCCGGAGGCGGCGGAATTGGGTCCGCTGTTGGCATCGCTGATCGATGACCCGCGCCTGTCGGTCACCCAGGGCCCGCGCCGGATCGCCGCGACCCTCGACACCCCGGACGGCCCGCGCGTCCTGGCATGAGCGATCTGCTGCCCCCCGACGCAGAGGAGATGCGCGCCTGGGCCGAAGCCGCCCGCGCTGCCTTCCCCGCACCCTTCGCCGCGTTGTCATCCGACGTGCGCGTGGTTGTCGAGGAATGGCCGGACGACGCCTTGCTGGACGAGATGAAGATCGAAAGCGCCTTTGGCCTGACCGGTCTATACGAAGGCGCGGCCCTGACCGAGCGGTCGGTGGACCACCCCGAACCGCCATCGACCGTCACCCTGTTCCGCCGCCCGATTCTGGACGAATGGGCAGACCGGGGCGACGTCGGCCTGCGGGCATTGGTGGTGCATGTGACGGTGCACGAATTCGCCCACCACTTTGGCTGGTCCGACGAAGACATCGCGCGGATCGACCGCTGGTGGGAATAGCCCACGAAAAAGGGCGCCCCGACCGGGGGCGCCCCTGAACAAAATGGTGTGGCCTCAGGCGGCGGCGCGGGCCGACAGGATCTCGTCCACGGATTTCAGCGCGCCATCCTCGTCCATGTCATTCACGGCAGCCAGCTCGCGCGTCAGACGGTCCAGCGCGGCTTCATAAAGCTGACGCTCGGAATAGGACTGCTCGCGCTGTTCGTCGTTGCGGTGCAGGTCGCGCACCACCTCGGCGATGGCGATCAAATCGCCGGAGTTGATCTTGGCCTCGTATTCCTGAGCGCGGCGGGACCACATGGCGCGCTTGACGCGGGCCTTGCCCTTGAGCGTGGTCATGGCCTTGGACACGACGTCGGGCGACGACAGGGACCGCATGCCCACGTCGGTCGCCTTGTGGGTCGGGACCCGCAGCGTCATCTTGTCCTTCACGAAGTTGATGACGAACAGCTCCAGCTCCAGCCCGGCAACTTCCTGCTTTTCGATCTTTACGATCTGGCCGACGCCGTGGGCAGGGTAGACAACGAAATCATTGGGGCGAAACTCGGATTTCTTCGACATGGGCATCCTCTCGATGTCGTCAGCGTGCGCCGGGGGGCGGCGACAAGAAACGTGGCCCCGGAGAATTCCCCAGGGTCAGCGTTCAACGCTTCGGTGTTGGTCCGGGTGCATAGAGCCCGGGAACCGTTGTGGCAGAACCGACCGGGCAATCCCGGATCGACTAAAGATATAGCACAAAAAACGACGCTCCGAAAGCGTCACGGTGGTTGACCCAAATGCCGCGTTGCGGCAGCCGCTCAGCCGCCCTCGCCCGGTGCCTCGGAGAAGAGCTCCATCTTGCCCGGCTTGCCGTCCATCTCTTCGGCGGTCGGCAGCTGGTCTTTCTTGGTGATGATCACCGGCCAGATTTCGGAATATTTCCGATTGAATTCAACCCACTTCTCCATATCCGGCTCTGTGTCCGGGCGGATGGCGTCGGCGGGGCATTCGGGTTCGCAAACGCCGCAGTCGATGCATTCATCGGGATGGATGACGAGCATGTTCTCGCCCTCATAGAAACAATCCACCGGGCAGACCTCGACGCAATCGGTGTACTTGCAGGCGATGCACGCGTCGTTGACGATGTAGGTCATGGGCCAATCCTCGGTCGATTCTGCCGCTCGATACCCGGCGCGCGCCAGGGGTTCAAGCCAGCGGGGCCTGCAACCGCAGCGTGCGACAAGGCACAGCCCCATATCCCGGCCGAATTGCCCAAGTTGCAGGCATCACAGACAGGTGTTCACTTTTCCGGGAGGTCGCGCGCCGCATCCAGCCTGCGACGATCCCGGCCCGTCGGGCGCGGCCCCACCCGCGGCACCACAGGCGGGGAATGATCGGCATAGGCGGCCTGTGCCTCGGGGGCGGGGCCGCGACGCGACAGCAAGGCCGTGATCTCGATCACGCGCACGCGCGATCCGGTCGGAAAGGTCAGTCGATCACCGGGCGCCACCGCAGCAGAGGCCTTGGTCACCCGATCATCATTCACGCGCACCTTGCCCTCGGCGACCGTCTTGGCCGCCAAGGTCCGTGTCTTGAAAAACCGCGCCTGCCAGAGCCATTTATCCAGGCGTTGGCGGGCGGGGGCGTCCGTCACTTCCCCTTGAGCGCCGCAAGCGCGGCGAACGGGTTGTCGGGGTCGATTGCCTTTTCGCGCCTGGGCTTGGCTTCATAGGTCTTGGGCCCACGGTCGCCGTCCTTCGGGCCACGTTTGCCGCCCTTGCCCTTGTCGCCACGCGGTTTCCCGCCCGGCTTGCCGCTACGCTGCGGGCGATCACCCTGCCCGTCGCGGCGCGGTCCACGATTGTTTTGCCGACGCGGGGCCCAGGTAAACGTATAGAACGTCTCCAACTCAGGCGCGGCCTCTGCCTCGGGGGCGGCCTCCGGTGCAGGGGTGTCTGCCTCGGGGGCAGGTTCCGCCGTGGGCTGTGCCTCGGTCACCGCCTCTGCCTCTGCCTCAGGGGCGGAGGCCTCGGTCGGGGCTGCGTCCGCTTCGGTCTCTTCGGAAACGGCGGGGGCCGCGCCTTCGTCGGCCACAGGCGGCGTCGCGGCGGGCTTGACCTTGGGCCGCTCCCCCTTCTCGGCATTGTAGCCCAAACCTTCCATCAGGTCGGCGAATTGTTCCAGCGTCATGCCTGTGATCGACAGCATGTCCGCCGTCGCCTCGAACCCGCCTCGGCTGTCCTGCGTGCGGATCATGTCGGCCAGGCGTTCCAGCATGTCGATGCGGATCGCACGGGCGCCCGACAGACGATAGCCGGCATTGACGTAATACCCTTCGGGCGCGCCTTCGACCTTGGGCACCGTGACCAGGCCGGGCGGCGGGCTTTCGGGGAACTCATCCAGCCCCTGCCACAACGACCAAAGCACGAGACGCAGGCGCGTCGGCGCGGGCTTCAGCAGAAGTTGCTGGAACACGGTGAACTGGCCAAACCGCACGCCATGCTTGCGCAACTGTCCGCGCGCGTCCTGATCCAGGTCCTTGACCTCTTGGCTCACGTCCTGACGCGGCAAAACGCCCAGCCCTTCCAACATGCGGAAGGCGAAACCGCGCGCGACGCCGGTGACGGCCTCGTCGCGGGACATGGCCAGCAGCGGATCAAATCCGGCGGCGACCTTGCGGTCGATGAAATGCTGCAGACGGCGCGTGACCTTCTGCATCACCTCGGGCCCGGCCTCGTCATCGACAAAGGCCTCGACGGCGGGTTTCAGCGCCTCGGATCCCTTGACCAGCTTGCCCACGGCCTGATCGCCCCACATGAGGCCACCCTGCTCGGTAAAGTCCATTTCGGTGTCGGGCGCGTTGTAAAACCGGTCGGCCCGCAGGTGGAACTCGGGCCGCAAGGCCTGGGTCGCGGCCTGCCGCACGGTTTTCGCCTCGTCCGGCGTGGTGGTCCCGGTCTGGTGGAAGCGGAAGCCTTCGAGACGGCCAAGCGTCTCGCCCTCGACGATCACCTCGCCCTTGTCGTTGATGTCGGCCAACAGGCCCTCCTTCATCTTCAGCCGCCGGAGCAGCACGCTGGTTCGCCTGTCGACGAAACGATTGGTCAACGCCTCGTGTAGCGCATCCGACAGGCGGTCTTCTACCGCCCGTGTGGCCTCGCGCCAATGGGCTTCGTTATCTACCCACCCTTTACGCTGGGCCACATAGGTCCAGGTGCGGATGTAGGCCAGTCGTTTCGACAAAGTGTCGATGTCCCCCGCCGTCTTGTCGATACGTTTGATCTGCCGCGCGAACCAATCGTCCTGCACCCGCCCGTGGACATGCAGAAAGTCAAAGATCCGCGCCAGCAGCGTCGTGTGTTCGCCGTGGCTGATGCCCTGAAAGTCGGGAATGCGGCACACATCCCAAAGCAGGCGCACGTCCCGCGCATCCGCCAGGCGCGAGGCGACGGATTCGAGCTGGTTGAGCGTCTTGAGCGATTGCAGATCATCCGCCTCGCGTCCACGCGTCAGGATCATGTCCGGCGACGGTGCCTCCAGCGAGGCGATCAGCGCCTCGGCGGTGCCGAAATCGAGCCGGTCATTGCGCCAGCTCAACCGGTCGATCGGCTTGAAGCGGTGTTCCTGAATGGCCTCGACCAGACCCTCCTCCAGGGGGGCCGCCTCTCCGGTGACACCAAAGGTTCCGGGCTGCATGTACCGTCCGGCCCGCCCCGCGATCTGCGCCAGCTCATGCGGCATCAGGGGGCGGATGCGTTGACCGTCGAACTTGGACGTGGCCGAAAACGCGACGTGTTTGATGTCGAGGTTCAGACCCATTCCGATGGCATCCGTCGCAACCAGATAGTCCACGTCGCCGTTTTGGTACATCTCTACCTGGGCGTTCCGCGTCCGCGGGCTGAGCGCGCCCATGACCACCGCCGCGCCGCCCTTCTGACGGCGCAAAAGCTCTGCGATGGCATAGACATTATCAACCGAGAAGCCGACGATTGCCGTCCTTCCAGGCATACGGCTTATCTTTTTCGAACCTGTGTACAAAAGTTCGCTGAATCGCTCCCGACGCACGAACTGCGCCTCGGGGACCAGCTGCGCGATGGCCGGGCGCATGGTGTCGGACCCCATGAACAACGTCTCGTGCAGGCCGCGCATGTTGAGCAGGCGATCGGTAAAGACGTGGCCGCGTTCGGGGTCGGCGCAAAGTTGGATTTCGTCGATGCCGACGAAGTCCGCGCCCAGGCCCGTTGGCATCGCCTCGACGGTGCAGACCCAATGCGAGGCGCGCGGCGGCACGATCCGCTCCTCTCCGGTGACGAGGGCCACGACCGACGGGCCGCGCACGGCGACCAGCTTGTCATAGACCTCGCGCGCAAGCAGGCGCAACGGCAGGCCAATGACTGCCGTGCGATGGGCCAGCATCCGTTCCAGCGCGTAATGCGTCTTGCCGGTGTTCGTCGGCCCAAGGACCGCCGTCACCCTGCCCTTTGGGCTGCTCATGGAGGTCCTTTCAGAGCGACCGCTCGCCCGTCTCGCGTTCCAGCCGCTCGACCGCGGCGTTCACGTTTTCCTCGGCCGGAAAGACCTGTTGCGCGGCGCGGAACGCCCGCAAGGCGCGGTCCTGATCGCCAAGTTGTTCCATGATGATCCCCAGCCCGGCAAGCGCGCCGAAATGGCGCGGCTCCAGGATCAGAACCTGTTCGATATCCGCAATCGCCTGACCGTAGCGATCCATCAGAAAAAAAGCTGTGGCGCGTTGATTCCAGCCTTCGGCGAATTCCGGCGCATGATCGGTCAAGGCCGTCAGATGGGCGATGGCGCGGGGCCAGTCCTGATCGGCAATCGCCTCTTGCCCGCGCACCAGCAGCAGATCCATCGCAGGAGAGCCGGAGTGCGACCACCGCTCCATCACTTCGTTGGCCAGCCGCTGCGCCTCTGCGGCGTCCGCCTCGGACGTCAGGGTGCCCAGCCGGTTCAACAGCGTGTCGGCATCGCGCGCGATCTCCTGCGCAGGCAGGGACGTTGCGTAACAAACCGCAAGCGCGGACAGCAGGGTGTTGAAGGTGACGCGAAGGTCAATCATCTATGCCCTATCCCTTCCTGCCGCAGGCGCGGCCCCCAGATCCGAGGACCCCCATGAGCGACATTATCAACGAGGCCGTCACCCAGCTCACCGCAAAGATTGGCACCTTCGACGGCAGCGTCAAGTTCATCGTCGAAGGTGAAGGCGCAATCATGGTCGATCAGGCCGGTGTTCGCGCCGCCGACGAAGAGGCGGACTGCACCCTGACCGCCGACGAAGACACCTTTCGCGGCATCCTGTCGGGCGACGTCAACCCGACCTCCGCCTTCATGACCGGCAAGCTGAAGCTGGACGGCGACATGGGCACCGCGATGAAACTGGGCGGAGCGCTGTCCTGAACGACGCGGCCCCCTATTTCGACGACGTCTCTGCCGGGCCACCCGGCGGGGACGCGGTCTGGCTGACCACCTCGGACGGGGTGCGCGTGCGGGTTGCCGTCTGGCCCCAAGGCACGCGTGGCACCGTTTTCTGGTTTCCGGGGCGCACCGAATACGTCGAAAAATATTCCGACGGAGCGCAGCATCTGCACGACGCGGGATTCGCCAGCGTCGCAATAGATTGGCGCGGCCAAGGCCTGACGGAGCGGTCCGACCATGGCCACCTGATCGGTCACGTGAACGATTTCAAAGACTTTCAGCTCGACGTTGATGCAATGCTGGACCACGCGCGCCGGTTGGACCTGCCGCGCCCCTGGCATCTGTTCGCGCATTCCATGGGCGGTCTGATCGGCCTGCGCAGCGTGATGACGCGCCATGATTTCCAGCGCGCCGTCTTTTCTGCGCCGATGTGGGGCATTCAGGCCAGCCCGGCGCAGCGGATCTCGGCCTGGACGCTGTCGTCCGTCGGTACGGCCCTGGGCCTGGGTGCGCGGGCCGCCCCCTTTACAGGCAAGGCGCGCGATCCGGCAGGTGCCCCGTTCGAGGGCAACGTGTTGACCAGCGACCCGGAAATGTTCCGTTGGATGAAGAACCAGCTGCGCGCGCATCCCGAACTGGCTTTGGGCGGTCCTTCCCTGTCCTGGCTGATTGCGGCCCTGCGGGAGATGCACAACCTTGCCCGACGCGCCGCACCGGATGTCCCCGTTCTGGGTATTCTTGGCACCGAAGAAAGCATCGTGTCATCAGATGCCATCCACGTGCGCCTCGCCTCCTGGCCCGGTGCCCGGTTGGAGATCATCGAGGGCGCGCGGCACGAAGCCTTCATGGAGGACGCGGCCACGCGGCGGCGGCTTTATGACCTGGTCATAGGGCATTTTACGGACGCAGCCGCCAAGACCGCGTCCTAGGCGTCAGACCAACCGCCCCTGATCCAGTCGCAGGGTGCGATCCATCCGGGCAGCCAGGTCCAGGTTATGGGTGGCGATCAGCGCGCCCATACCCGTGTCCCGCACCAGGGACACCAGCGCGTCAAACACGGTGTCGGATGTTCCGGGATCCAGGTTGCCGGTCGGCTCATCCGCCAGCAACAGGGCCGGACCATTGGCCAGCGCCCGGCAAAAGGCGACGCGCTGCTGCTCGCCGCCTGACATTTCCGCCGGGCGATGGTCGAGACGATGGGACAGGCCGACACGGGCCAACAGATCCTCGGCGCGGGTGCGCGCGGCACCTTGGGCCACACCATTGGCCAGTTGTGGCAGGACGATGTTCTCGGCGGCCGAAAACTCGGGCAGCAGATGGTGGAACTGGTAGACGAAGCCGATCCGCTGCCGCCGGGCGCGGGTGCGCAGGCGGTCGCCCTGCCCGGTCATGTCGTCGCCCGCCACATGCACGCGCCCCGCATCGGGCATATCCAGCAGACCCGCGATGTGCAGCAACGTCGATTTACCGGCACCCGAGGGTGCCACCAGTGCGCAGACCTCGCCTGCCGCCACGGTCAGATCGACCCCGTTCAACACGCGGATCTCGGACGGGCGCCCCAGGTTATACCCCTTTTGCAGCCCCTCCAGGCGCAAGGCCTCATTCATAGCGCAGTGCCTCCACCGGGTTCATCGCCGCCGCGCGGCGGGCCGGAAAGATCGTCACGACAAAGCTGAGCCCCAGCGACAGGACCACGGCGGACAGGACGTCCCCCGCCTCCAGCCGGGCAGGCAAGGCCGAGATGTAGCGCACCGAAGGATCCCAGACCCCGCCACCCGCCAGGGTGTTCACCGCCGTGAAGATGGGGTCGATGTAGATCGCGAACAGACAGCCCAACACGACGCCAATGGCCGTGCCGATCACGCCGATGGAGGCCCCGCACAGAAAGAACACGCGCAGAATCGTCCCCTGGCTCAACCCCATCGTGCGCAGAATGCCGATGTCGCGGCCCTTGTTCTTGACCAGCATGACGAGGCCGCTGGTGATGTTCAGCGTGGCAATCAGCACGAGAATGGACAGGATGACGAACATGATGTTGTCCTCCATCTGCAGCGCCCGCAGGAAGGCACCAGAGCTGTCCTTCCAGGTCCAGAGATAGGTCCCCTCGCCCGCCGCCTGCGTGAGCGCGGGGCCAAGCATCTCGACCGTTTCGGGGTCAATTGTGGCCACCTGCACCTCGTCCGCGACGCCGGTGCGGTTGAAATATTCCTGCGCCTCGGCGAACGGCATGTAGACCCGCGTGGAATCGATGTCGTAGCGCCCCACCTGAAAGATGAAGACCACTGGATAAGCCTTGATCCGCGGGCTGGTGCCGAAGGCCGTCTTGATCCCGTCGGGCGAAATCAGACGAACCCGGTCACCGACCGTGACACCCAAAGTCCGCGCGACACCCGATCCGATGGCGATGCCCGTGTCGAAATCGGCCAGCGATCCCTGCGCCTCTTCGGGTGCGGCGATGCGCGGGACCTGCGCCAGGTCGGTACCGCGCATGCCGATCACCTGAACACCGGTGTTGCGGCCCGGCCCGGCGGCCATGACCTGCCCCGCCACGACCGGCACGGCACGGATGACACCCGGCACCTGTGCCACCGCAACGGCGACCTCGTCGTAGTTCGCCATGGTCCGGGTCAGCGCACCGTTGGGCAGGACCTCACCATAGGCCAGAACGCTGACGTGCGGGTTCGATCCGATGATCGTATCGACGAATTCGTACCGAAACCCGGAGCGCACGGCCAGCGTGGCGATCAATGCGAACACAGCCAGCGCAATGCCGGCCAGAGAGATCCAGGTCATGACGCTGATCCCGCCCTCGGACCTGCGCGCCCGCAGGTAGCGCCAGGCGATCATCCATTCGAACCGTCTGAACATGGGGCCTCCGCACCGGGTTTGTGCCTAGGTGCGGGGTCCGGCGGGCGGGGTCAAGGGCAGGCCCCGCCGCATCGGGGTCACATGTGCGCGGCGTAGATCTCGCGCAGCTTGGCAATCGCCTCTTCCGGGGCCATCTCCACGCTTTCGCCCGTGCGCCGGGACGTCAGTTCCACCTTGCCACCCGCCAGACCGCGCGGGCCCACGGTGATGCGCCAGGGCAGACCGATCAGATCCATCGTCGCGAATTTCGCGCCGGCCCGATCCTTGCGGTCGTCATAAAGGGCGGTCAGACCCTCTTTCGCCAATTCGGCGTAGATGCCTTCGCAGGCGCTGTCGGTGGCGGAATCGCCCTGCTTGAGGTTGACGATGCCAACATGGAACGGGGTCACGCCCTCGGGCCAGATGATGCCGCGGTCGTCGTGGTTGGCTTCGATGATGGCACCCAGCAGGCGGCTGACGCCAATGCCGTGGGACCCCATGTGCACCGGTGTCGGCTTCCCGTCGGGGCCCTGAACCGTCGCGCCCATCGCGTCGGAATACTTGGTGCCGAAATAGAAGATCTGGCCGACTTCGATGCCACGCGCGGTACGGCGACGGTCCTCGGGGATCTGCGCGAACAGCTCCGCGTCGTGGGTTTCGTCGGTGCGCGCATAGCGAGAGGTGAATTCCTCCATCACGCCGGCGCATTGGGCCACGTCGTCATAGTCGATGGCGCGGTCGCCAAAGGTCAGATCGGTGACCTCGCTGTCGTAGAAAACCTCGCTTTCGCCGGTGTCGGCCAGGACCAGGAATTCGTGGGTGTCATCCCCGCCGATCGGGCCGCTGTCCGCACGCATCGGGATCGCCTGCAGGCCCATCCGCTCATAGGTGCGCAGATAGCTGACCAGATGGCGGTTGTAGGCGTGCAGCGCATCTTCCTTGGTCAGGTCGAAGTTATAGCCGTCCTTCATCAGGAATTCGCGTCCGCGCATCACGCCGAACCGGGGCCGCATTTCGTCGCGGAATTTCCATTGGATGTGATACAGCGTCAGCGGCAGATCCTTGTAGCTGCTGACGTTGGACCGAAAGATGTCGGTGATCATCTCTTCGTTGGTGGGGCCGAACAGCATGTCGCGATCCTGCCGGTCGCGGATGCGCAGCATTTCCGGCCCATAGGCATCATAGCGCCCGGATTCCCGCCAAAGATCCGCAGGCTGCAAGGTCGGCATCAGCATCGGGATGTGCCCGGCGCGTTCCTGTTCTTCGTGAACGATCTGCTCGATCCGCTTGAGCACGCGATACCCCAGCGGCAGCCAGGAATAGATCCCCGCGGCGGACTGCTTGATCATCCCCGCGCGCAGCATCAGCCGGTGGCTGACGATCTGCGCCTCGGCGGGCGTTTCCTTGAGGACGGGCAGAAAGTAGCGGCTCAGGCGCATGGGGCGGCTCCGGGGGGATCAGGGTTGCGCCTGCGATACAAGGCAGGCGAGGCGGGGACAAGCGGTGGTGACGCCCGGACCCGCGCGCCGGACCCGGATCAACGCCCGCGCGGTGACTGGGCAAAGGGTGGCGTTTGGGGTCGGAGACCGGGTTTCTGCAGGTCGTGGTTCGAACGTGCGGCGCATGTCGCGCCGTGCGGCCGCGTCTACCCCTTCACCACCCGGACCTTGGGCTCGCACCCAAGACTGCCGGCCAACGACTTGAACCGTGCCTCGGCCACTTCGCCGAACAACGCCTCGCCGTCGCCCTGTGGCAAGGCCAGCTCAAGCTCCGCTTTCTTGGGATACAGCTTCAGCTGACCCATCAGAGAATGATCCTGCGCCGAGAACATGGCCCCAAAGCGCATGGCCTTGCCCAGAACCTCGGCTTGCCGCGTGTCCGCATCGCACAGCAACGGGGCCAGGGCATCGAACGGGGTGCCTTCGCGTTTGTTGCGGTAGCGGTGCAGCAGGGCGAGGCCCAGATACACACGTTCCGAATGGGTCAGGCCGCCCAGGTTGGCACGGGTGGCATTGTCGAAACAGATCTCGGCGCGATAATCGGGATGCGCCCGCCAGCTGACGTCGTGCAACAGACAGCAGGCCCGGATCAGACGCTTTCGACGGTCCTTTTCGCGGGCAAACAGCGGCTCGACAAAACGATAGAGCACGCGGCCAAAGCCGGGCAGACGGGCCGAGGCCGCCTCGGACGCGCGGCAACTTTCGATCAGGGGGTCGCGGGCGCGCAGCACGTCGGGCATCTGCTCATAAAGCAGACCTTCGCGGATGCCGTAGCTGCTGATGGCGATTTCCTTGGGGTGGAAGGTGCGGATCACGCGGGCCAGCACCTCTGCGGCGATCGGCACCAGCGACATGCGCGCCTGCGATGTACTGGTCTGCTTGCCCAACGCAACCAGATCCGCATCGGCGATGAAGTCCAGCGTGGCGCGCACATCCCTGGGCGTCATCGTGTATTCGTGCAGCACATGCAGCGGATAGCCGCGCCGTTCCATGTCCACCCGCGCAATCGCCCGCCAGGATCCGCCGACCAGGAACAGCCGGTCATAGCGGTCGCGGCCCAGCGTCTCGGCCATGGCCCTTACGCCGCGGTCGATCTCTTCCTTGCGGGCCCCCTTGCCCTTGACCCCTTGCAGCTTGAGAGGGCCCAGCTTGCCACTGACCGTGGCCCCGACGGCACCGCCTGACACCTCGGCCAGTTCCATCGAGGACCCGCCGATGTCGCACATCAGCCCCTCGGCCTCGGGCCAGCCCAGCAGGACGCCCTGCCCCGAAAGCCGCGCCTCTTCGGTGCCGTCGATCACCCAAAGCTTCAACCCGGTCGCGGCCTTGACCTCTGCCTCGAAGGCCGGGCCATCCTCCGCCTCGCGCACGGCAGCGGTGGCAACACAGGTCAGGGAATTGACCTCCATCCCCCGTGCGAGGATCGCGAAACGCTTCAGCGCGACCATCGCCCGGTCCCGCCCTTTGGGGTTCAGGCGGCCCGTTTCGGCCAGGCCCGCGCCCAACCCGCAGAGGATTTTTTCGTTGAAGAAATACGCAGGCGACCGCGCGGCCCCGTCGAAAACCACCAACCGGACAGAATTGGAACCGACGTCGATAACGCCGACCCGACGCAACGCCCGCGCCTCGGGACCGTCGAACAAGGGCGCTCCGAACCGGCCGAAGTCTTCGGCCTCGATCACGTCGCTCATCATCGGTAGCTCCCCCCGGAGGTCGTTCACTTTTGCCGGTGTGGCATGGTCGACCCGGCAGGGTCAATGAATCACGCGCGGGCACAAAAGGCTGGAACCCGGTCGCGTTCAAGGGGTTGAGGGGACAACTCGAAAGGAAACCACAATGCCCCCCCGCCAGTCGCTTCTGTTTCTTCTGACCGGTCCCGTGATGATCGTCATCGCCGCGCTGCTTGCCTATCCGTCGGAGACGGGCGCACCTGACCCGACGCTGATCGCGCAGGCCTATTGATCACACTGGAACGGCGCGGCCCTATTCGGCGGAATGGGTCAGTTCGGGCACATCCCTGGCCCCAGCCGATCCCCGCCCGGACAGCGACGGGTTTTCCATAAAGAACCGGTGGCAGTTGAACGGGTTTTCGATGTCGGTGACATCCGCGCGCGTCCATTCCCCCTCGGGCCCCAGAACCCAGCTTTGGGCCACGTCCGCCAGGTTGGCGGCCATGATCTGCGACACGATCTGCGCCTTGACCGTCGGGTTGATGCATTCGACCAGCGTTTCGACCCGGCGGTTCAGGTTGCGCCCCATCCAGTCCGCCGACGAGATGTAGACCCGCGCCTTTTTCGACGGCAGGCCACTGCCGTTGCCAAAGCACACGATCCGCGAATGTTCGAGAAACCGACCCACGACGGATTTGACGCGGATATTTTCGGACAGGCCCACGACACCGGGTCGAATCCCGCAAATACCCCGGATCACCAGGTCTATCCGAACCCCTGCCCGGCTGGCATCATAGAGCGCGTCGATGATGTCCGGCTCGATCAGGGAATTCATCTTGGCCCAGATCTGCGCGGGCCGGCCGGCGCGCGCATGGTCCGCTTCGGCTGCGATCGAGGCCAGCAGGTGATCCTTCATCTGGCTGGGCGAGATCGACAGCGCCTCCAACCCCTCGGGCGGGGCATAGCCAGAGATGTAGTTGAACACCTTGGTCGCATCGCGCCCCAGCTTTTCGGACACGGTGAACAGCGACAGATCGGTATAGATCCGCGCGGTGATCGGATGATAATTCCCCGTACCGAAGTGGGTGTAGGTCACCAGGCGATCGCCTTCGCGGCGCACCACGGTGCTGATCTTGGCGTGGGTCTTGTAGTTGGTGAAGCCATAGACGACATGGGCGCCCGCCCGTTCCAGCCGCCGCGATTGCCGGATGTTCGCGGCCTCGTCGAAGCGCGCCTTCAATTCGACCAGGGCCGTCACCTGCTTGCCCGCCTCGGCCGCCTCGCACAGCGCGGCCACGATCGGGCTGTCGCGTGACGTGCGATACAGCGTCTGCTTGATCGCCAGGACATTGGGATCAAGCGCGGCCTGCTGCAGGAAGCGGTTGACCATGTCGAAGGTTTCATAGGGGTGATGCAGCAACATGTCCTTTTGCCGGATCGCCGCGAACAGATCGCCGTCGTGATCCTGCACCCGTTCGGGCACGCGGGGCGTGAAACTGGGCCAGAGCAGATCCTTGCGGTCGCTCACCACCAATTCCTTGAGCGCCGCGAGACCGATCAGCCCCTCGACCTCGATCACCTCATGTTCCTCGACGCCGATCTCTTCCACGATTTCACGCCGCAGGCCCGACGGCGCGCCCGCGGTGATCTTCATGCGGATGATCTCACCCCGGCGGCGCCGCTTCAGCGCGGTTTCGAATTCCCGGACCAGATCTTCGGCCTCTTCCTCGACCTCCAGGTCGCTGTCGCGCAGTACGCGGAACGCACAGTGCCCTTTCAGGACGTAGCCCGGAAACAACCGCTCGATCTGCATCAGCAGCAGTTCTTCCAGCGGAAGGAAACGGATCACGCCCTCGGGCTCGCCGTCCAGCACTGTGTCGAGGCGGATGAACCGGTCGATCTGCGCCGGGATGGGCAACAGGGCGCGCAGGCGGCGGCAATCCGATTTCCGCTCCAACTCGATCGCCAGGGCGAACCCTTCGTTGGGGATGAACGGAAACGGGTGCGCCGGGTCGATCGCCAGGGGCGACACGATCGGAAAGACGTTGCGCAGGAAATGATCGGCCAGGGCGCGTTTTTCGGCGACCTTCAGGTCGTCGTGGCGCAGAACACGCAGCCCCTCGTCCTCCATCTGCGCGCGGATCGCCTTCCAGGCGACCTGCTGCTGGTCCAGCAGACGGCCCGCGTCTTCGTCGATCATCTCCAATTGCTCGGCGGGGGTGCGCCCGTCTGCGGCGGGGGTACGGTTGCCAGCGCGGGCCAACTCTCGCAGGCCGGCGACGCGGACGGTATAGAATTCATCCAGGTTCGCCGCCGAGATCGACAGAAACCGCAACCGCTCCAGCAAGGGCAGCCGGTGGTTCTCCGCCTCTTCCAGCACCCGCCAGTTGAAGGCCAGCCAGGACCGCTCGCGGTTGAAGAACCGCGCAGGGCCGCTGACGCGGGCTTCGTCCAGGGTGACGGGCGCGGGCAAGGGCGCCTTGAGGAAATCGGCGGCGGGAATCTGGGGTGTGTCCAACATGCGGCTCAGCTAAATGCGATCTGTGACGGAGAGGTGACAGGCTACGCCCCTGCCCCGGCAGTGTCCAGAAACCGGCTTAGCGCCAAAGACGCAGGCCGCCCACGGCCACATCCGCCTGCATCACCCGCCCCACGGCCAGCACCCCGACGCGGCGCAGGCGCGCGGGATCAAAGGCGGCTTCGGTCTTGTTGGCCTCGAAGACATCGAACGGGAGCCGCAAGGTTTCCCAGGCAGGTCCGGCGGTGAATTCGGTGCGATAGGATTGCCAGGGCCGCGTCAGATCGTCGGTCCGCAGGCGCAGATCGTAGGTTTCGCCATTGCCGAACACGTCGATTTCCACCCCCGACCAGTCGGACGCATCCAGCGCGCCGCCCCCAAGGTCGCTGGCCATCTGCACGAAGCCGCCGTTGTTTTCCAACGAGACGGCGCCGGTCAACCGCGCCGCGCGGCGGCCCGCGACATCTTCGCGCCGGACACGTCCGGAGGATACGCCCCCCATCACAGTGTCGGCGACAAATTCCCAGTTTGGGGTCAGGTCCATGCGGCCTCCTGCTTGCAGGGCGCGGGGCGCGGGACCGTCAGGGTCAGGGCTGCCAATAAGTCGCGCCGGGTGATCACGTCACACCGGACCTAGCCCGCCTCGGCGGCGCGCCTAGCCCTCCAACAGGGTGCGGGCCAGCGGGATGTCGACCTCGCGCCCCTCGGCCAGGGCGCGTTCGTCCAGCAGGTCCACCATCCCATGGGCGGCGGCAAAGCTCCGCTCCATCCGGGGCAGCAGGAATTGCACCAACGCAGGCCGCACAGCGATTTGCCGGTCCGAGAAGAGCTTGACCAAGACCGCCGACAGCAAGGCCTCGTCAGGTTCCGAGACGACCGCAGGCGTCAGGGACGACAGGCGACTGGCCAGGTCCGGCAGGGCCACGGGCCAATCCTTGGGCGGGGTCCGACCGGTCAACAGCAGGCCCTTGCCCGCCGCCGCGCAGGCGTTCCACAGATGGAACAGCGCATGCTCCCCCTCCGACCCGGCCAGATCACGGTCGGCGTCCTCAACCACCAGCGGCCCTTCGGCCAGCGCGGGCGCGTCCTCGGGCCGCAGGCTGGCGGCGGCGATGCGGCGGGCACCAATATCCTCGGCCCAGATCGCCGCCAGATGCGACTTGCCTGCCCCCTCCGGCCCGATCAGCGCCAGGCGTTTTTCAGGCCAGGCAGGCCACAGATCGACCAACGCCAGTGCCCGCGCATTCGCGGGCGAAGTCATGAAATCCTCGCGCCCGCGCGCGTTGAACCGCGGCAGGTCGATGCTCAGCTGGCGCGGGATCATTCTGTGGCGTCGTCTTGTGGCGGCGCGCCCGCGTCGGTGCCGCGATACAGCAGGCTGGCCTTGTACTCGGCGACCACAAAGCGGGCCACAACACCCAGCGCAGCGGCCACCGGCACCGCAACCAGCATCCCGACGAAGCCATAGATCGACCCGAAGGCAGACAACGCGAACAACAGCCAGACGGGATGCAGGCCCACGCTTTCTCCCACCAGTTTGGGCGTCAGCACGTTGCCCTCCAGGAACTGGCCGGCGACGAAGATGCCCGCAACCAGACCGATGGCGGTCCAATCCCCCCAGAACTGGAACAGCGCCAGCCCGATGGCCAACCCGCCCCCCACCAGCGCGCCGACATAGGGAATAAACGTCACCAGACCGGCAATGGCCCCGACGACCAATCCGAACTGCAACCCGACCAGCATCAGGGCAACCGAATAGAACGTTCCCAGGATCAGGCAGACCGTCCCTTGCCCGCGCACGAAGCTGGCCAGCGTCGCGTCGATCTGGCGAAAGATGCTTCGGATGGTGCCGACGTGGTCGCGCGGCAAGAGATCGTCAATCCGGGCGACCATGTTGTCCCAGTCCAGCAGCAGGTAGAAGGCCACGACCGGGACGACGACCACAAAGACCACCGCGTTGACCACGCCAAAGACACCGGCCACCAATTGCTGCGCCAACTCTCCGCCGCGCGAACGGATCATTTCGCCCAGGTCGGCCAGGCCGGTGCGGATGATCCCGCCCTCGGCCACC
This sequence comes from Jannaschia sp. M317, assembly GCF_025141175.1. NCBI lineage: Bacteria > Pseudomonadati > Pseudomonadota > Alphaproteobacteria > Rhodobacterales > Roseobacteraceae > Jannaschia > Jannaschia sp. M317. The sequence goes on from NZ_CP081155.1 coordinate 2,980,498, forward strand.
AGATCGGGGAACCGTGTCGTCAACCAGTCTCGCAGCGCGTTGAAATATTCTGGCGCGGCGCGGACCAGGGCCGTGGTCTGCTGCACCAACAACGGGATCACAAAGGCCACGACCACGATCAGCCCGGTCACCGCGATCACCGTGATCACCGCCGTGGCGGTGACCCTGCGAAAGCCCAGCGCCTCCAACCGGTCGGCCAGGGGATCGAGCATATAGGCAATTGCGCCCCCCACGATAAAGGGCAACAGGATGGGGCCCAGATACCACAGGGTGACCAGAAAGGCGGCTGTCGCCAGCCCCCAATAGGTTACCTGTTGCCGCACCGGCAAAGCCATGGCCGCCCCCTCGTTCGAATCCAACAGCGTCCTTATGACAGGCCCGATGCGCGCTCGAAAGCGGGCGCGGTCACTGCTTTCGAAATATCCCGGAACCCACGAAGGGGATCCCTAGACCTGCCCCCCGCGATCGGGTGATCAGGCCAGCTGATCCTTGACCAGGGGGCCGACCTTGCCAAAGTCGATCTGCCCCGGATGGCGGCCCTTGAGCACGCCCATGACGCGGCCCATGTCCTTGACAGAGGTGGCCCCGGTTTCCTCGATGGCGGCGGCGACGGCGGCGTCGACCTCTTCGTCGGTCAGGCGGCGCGGCAGGAATTCCTCGATCACCTTGATCTCGGCGTTTTCCTGCTCTGCCAATTCCAGACGGCCCGCCTCTTCGTAGGCGCGGGCGCTTTCCTGGCGTTGCTTGACCATCTTGGCCAGGATCGCTGTGATCTCCGGCTCGCCGACGGTGCCGCCTTCGGCGCGCAAGGCGATGTCCTTGTCCTTGATCGCGGCGTTGATCAGGCGCAGCGTGCTCAGACGCCGGGCGTCCTTGTCACGCATGGCCTCCTTGAGGCCGGAAGTCAGGCGGTCGCGCAATTCCATCGGTGTCCCTCATCGTTGCCCGAAGCAAGGGGACCGCATAGCCCAAGCCGAACCTCCCCGCAACGCCCCGGCCTGCGACCGCTGTGCCTTGACGCGCGGTGACCCCCTCCCTAGAAGCCCGCGAGTTTGCCCGCATTCCTGACCCACCCCGGAGACATCCCATGGCCCAGACGCCCACCGCCTGCCTCGCCCTCGCAGATGGGACCATCTTCAAGGGTCGCGGCTTTGGTGCCACCGGCGTCGCCGTGGCGGAGCTGTGTTTCAACACCGCGATGACCGGCTACCAGGAAATCATGACCGACCCGTCCTACGCCGGGCAGATCGTGACCTTTACCTTTCCGCATATCGGCAACACCGGCATCACCCCCGAAGACGACGAAACGGCCGATCCCGTGGCCGCCGGCATGGTCGTCAAATGGGACCCGACGGAGCCGTCGAACTGGCGTGCCACCCGCGATCTGGAAGGCTGGCTGGAGGCGCGGGGCCGGATCGGCATGGGCGGGGTCGATACCCGCCGCCTGACCCGCGCGATCCGCCAGCAGGGTGCCCCTCATGTTGCCCTGGCCCATGACCCCGAGGGCAATTTCGATATCGAAGCCTTGGTGGCCAAGGCCCGCGCCTTCAAGGGTTTGGAAGGCATGGACCTCGCCCGTGACGTCACCACCGCCCAATCCTACCGCTGGTCCGAGACGAAATGGGCCTGGGGACAGGGCTATGGCACGCAGGACGCGCCAAAGCACAAGGTCGTGGCCATCGACTACGGCGCAAAGCGCAATATCCTGCGCTCGCTCGCGACCGTGGGCTGCGACGTCACCGTCCTGCCCGCGACCGCCACCGCCGCCGAGGTCAAGGCGCTGAACCCCGATGGATTGTTCCTGTCCAACGGTCCCGGCGATCCTGCAGCCACCGGCACCTACGCGGTGCCCATGATCCGGGAGATGATCGACAGCGGCCTGCCCGTCTTTGGCATCTGCCTGGGCCATCAGATGCTGGCGATGGCGCTGGGTGCCCGGACGGTCAAGATGAACCACGGTCATCACGGTGCGAACCACCCGGTGCAGCGGCATTCCGACGGCAAGGTGGAAATCACCTCGATGAACCATGGGTTCACGGTCGACAGCCAGTCCCTGCCCGAGGGTGTGGAAGAAACCCATGTCAGCCTGTTCGACGGGTCAAACTGCGGCATCCGGCTGTCGAATCGCCCGGTCTTTTCGGTGCAGTACCACCCCGAGGCCAGCCCAGGCCCCCACGACAGCGCCTATTTGTTCGACGACTTCGCCGCGGCGATGGAAACGGCAAAGGCCTGATGACAGGTATCGCAAGGAAACCGCGGGGGTTTTCCGGCCTCAGGCTGCGTAGTTAACGCTTTGTTAATGCTTTGGCGCAACGCTCGGGAGTGAAACCACCGGGGTGACCCTTGCCGAAGGTCTTCGACCTCCACGCCGCCGATCCGCCTGACAGGAACGGGTCAGCCGCGCGCCTGTCCGATGGCGCGGGCAGCTTGCTGCGTGAGCAAGCCGCGTTTCGCAGCGCGACCCGCGCGGGGCAGGTCGCACCGATCCCGACCCCGCCGCGCGATCCGGTCGTGGTGCCTTTTCCCAGCCTGCCGGGTCGGTCCGTCACGCCCAGCCTGCGCCGCCCGTTCCAGCCGCGCCCCATCACGCTCTATGATATTCCCGGCAGCCCGCCTCGGTTTCAGACCAGCGCCGTCAGGTTCCGCCGCGCGCCTTATGTCCGCCGTCTGCCGATCGGAAAGATCCTGCTCGACAACGGGGCCGTGTCCGAGGCCGGGCTGCGCCGCGCTCTGGCCATGCAGAAGGAACTGGGCCTCAGGCTTGGCGACCTTCTGGTGCAAACGGGCGAGGCCAGTGACACCGACGTAACCGCCGCCTTGGGCCTGCAATATGGCATGGGGGTCGCGCTGCCGGCGCCCCGGACGACGCCCGCCTTCGATGCGCTCGCGCGTCACCTTCCGCTCGCTCAGGTTCTGGAATTCCGGGCCCTGCCCTGGTCGCGGATCGGCAGCCGGACCACGATTGCCACGACCCGTCCAGACCGGATTGACGAACTCTCTGCGCAATTGCCCCCGACCTTGGGGGATTGCAACTTTGCCGTCGTTTCCGAAAGCGCGTTTGACGCGCGCCTGCACGCCTTGCACGGGGCCGCAATGGCCCGCGCCGCCGAATGTCGGGTGCCCGAACACGAAAGCTGCCGCCGATTGCGCGCCCGCGGCGGGGCGACGATGCTGGCGGCGGGGCTTGTCGCGCTGCTGGCCCTTGCGATTGCCTTTCCGGCGGGGGCGCTCCGCTTTGCCACGCTGGCAGGGTTGATCGTCTTGACGCTCAACATCGGCTTGCGGGCTGCTGCCCTGTGGTCGCTGCGCCAGGGGCGGCGCGACGGCGGGGCATTCTGCACCGTACGCACCGCCCGCGCGGCGGCAGCCCCCCTGCCGGTGATCACGATCCTCGTCCCCCTCCACCGAGAGCCGGAGATCGCGACAGCTCTGACCAAACGCCTGTCACGCCTCGACTATCCGCGCCCGCTGCTGGATATCTGCATCGTGGTCGAGGCGGACGATCAGATCACCCGCGATGCCCTGGCCCAGGCGAACCTGCCCGTCTGGATGCGTGTCATCCCCGTGCCCGACGGTCAGCCGCGCACCAAGCCACGGGCCATGAACTACGCGCTGAACTTTGCGCGCGGGTCGATCATCGGGATCTACGATGCCGAAGACGCCCCCGCCGCCGACCAGTTGCGCCGTGTCGCGGCGCGTTTTCAAACCGCCCCGCTGGAGGTGGCCTGCCTGCAAGGCAGGCTCGATTACTACAACCCGACGCGCAACTGGATGTCGCGGTGTTTCACCATCGAATACGCCAACTGGTTCCGCATGGTTCTGCCCGGCATCGCGCGCCTTGGCCTGGTGGTGCCGCTGGGCGGCACGACGCTGTTCTTCCGCCGCTCCGCGTTGGAGGCGGTGGGGGCCTGGGACGCGCACAACGTAACCGAGGACGCGGATCTGGGCGTGCGCCTTGCCCGCCGCGGCCTGCGCACAGAAATCCTCGATACGACCACCCTGGAAGAGGCCAACGCCCACCCCATCGCCTGGGTCAAGCAGCGGTCGCGCTGGATGAAGGGCTACATCCTGACCTGGGCCGTCCACAACCGGGAGCCGCGCGCGCTGTGGCGTGACCTGGGGCCAAAGCGGTTCTTCGGTTTTCAACTGCAATTCATGGGCGCAATCCTGAACACGGTACTGATGCCGGTGCTCTGGTCGACCATCGTCTTGGCGTTCGGGCTTTGGCATCCAATCCGCGACTGGCTGCCCGGGGGCAATGCCCTGCCACTGGCGCTGTTCTTTGCGGTCATGACGGCGGCGAACCTTGGGCTGGCCATGGCGGGGTGTTCGACACCCCACCACCGCAAATTGCGGATCTGGACAATCACCATGGAGCTCTACTTTGCGCTGGCCACCCTGGCCGTCGCCAAGGCCCTGACGGAGATCGTCCTGCGACCGTTCCACTGGGACAAGACCGTCCACGGCAGTTTTGGCGGCGACGATTCCAGCGCCGAGATCGACACGCTCCACAATGGTATGGCCACGCTGGGGGAAACGGCCCGTCCGGGGTCCGGGGCAACGCCTTAGACAGGGGCTTGTGGCAAAGCCTTGTTCAAGGCGTCGCACCCGTCACAGGCTGCGCGACTCTTCGCGAAGGCGTACTTCGAAGGCGGTGCTCAGGTGTTGACGCAATGCCTCGGCCGCGCGCGCGCCGTCCCGCGCGGCGATGGCCGCCACGATTGCCTCATGTTCCGCCAGCGCCGTCTCGCCCCGTCCCTCGGCGGCCAGCGACGTCGTCGCCATCAGCGCCATGGACCGGTGCACCATGCTCAGCTGCTGCACCAGATAGCGGTTGTGGGACGCCAGGTGGATCTGGCCATGAAACCGCCGGTTGGCCCGTGCCAGCGCGTTGGCATTGCCCAGCAGCGCGCGGTCTTCCTCGACCATCGCCGCCAGAACCGCGATTTCCTCGCGCGCGGCATGTTGCGCGGCCAGACGCGCGGCCAGGGCCTCCAACTCGGTGCGCACGGCGTAAAGCTCCGCCATCTGATCGTGGCTGAGCGAGGCGACGATCAAGGACCGTCCGTCCCGCGTCAACAGGGCCTGCGTCTCCAACCTTTGCAGGGCCTCGCGCACGGGGGTGCGGCTGACACCGAAACGGTCGGCCAGTTCGCTTTCGACCAACCGGTCGCCGGGGCGATAGACGCCCTGGTCGATCGCATCCAGGATCAGGGCATGGGCGTCTTTCTGACTGGGCTGCACGTCACTCTCCTGACCGGTTCGGGCCGCAGGACCCTAGACGCCGCCCCCTTGCGGTTCAACCGCTTGCCGACTAGCCCCCAATGCATGCGAGGCTTTGACCATATCGAAACCTGGGTCTTTGACCTGGACGAAACGCTTTATCCCCAGGGGGCCCCCCTGTTTCCGCAGATCGAGGCGCGCATGACGCGCTGGATCACCGGATACCTGGGCGTCAGCGAGGCCGAGGCCGACCGCCTGCGCCACCGCTGGTGGCACGACCACGGCACCACGCTGGCCGGCCTGATGCTGGAACACGGTGCCGACCCAGAGCCGTTTCTGGACGACGTGCACGACATCGACTTTACCGTGCTGGACGCAGATCCGCGCCTGCGGGCCCAGATCCAGGCCCTGCCGGGTCGAAAGATCATCTTCACCAATGGCACCGCCCCCTATGCGGAACGGGTCCTGGCGGCACGCGGATTGACCGGTCTGTGGGACGCCGTGCACGGCATCGAACACGCGGGCTTTACCTCCAAGCCGCATGCGGATGCCTATGCCCGCGTCTTTGCCCGCGACGGCCTGACCCCGCACCGCGCCGCCATGTTCGAGGATTCGCCCCGCAACCTGCTGGTGCCCCACGACCTGGGCCTGACAACCGTTCAGGTCGGTGCCGCGCGCGCCGAGGGGGCCCATATCCACCACCACACCGATGATCTGACAGGGTTCCTGCGCGGCATCCTGTCCCCTGTCACGGCCCCCGGAACGCCCTAAGTTCGCACGCATGCAGCACGATACCGACATCCTGATTTCCGGAGCGGGCCTTGCAGGTCTGGCCGCCGCCTGCGCCCTGGGCGCCGAAGGCCACCGCGTGACCCTGGTCGACCCCGCGCCCCCCGTCACCGGAGAGGACGCGCCTGGATCCGACCTGCGCACCACCGCGCTCTTGCAACCGGCACGCGATCTGCTGGATCGGGCCGGGGCCTGGGACAGCCTCGCCCCGCTGGCTGCCCCGCTTTCGGTGATGCGGGTTGTCGACGCCGCCAGGATGCCGCCCGTGGCGCGCGATTTCGTCAGCGACGACATCTCTGACGCGCCGTTCGGCTGGAACTTTCCCAACTGGCTGCTGCGGCGCGAACTGCTGGCACGGCTCGCCGCGCTGCCGTCGGTCACGCCCCGGTTCGACACCGCCGTCACCGCGCTGTTCGCCCGCAGCAGCGGCGCGCGCGTCACCCTGTCGGACGGCAGCCGGATCACCGCAGCGCTGGTGATCGCCTGCGATGGCCGCGACAGCCCCCTGCGCACTCTGGCCGGCATCGGGGCGCGTACGGTGGACTATGGGCAGACGGCAATCGTGTTCGCCGTGGACCATGCCACGCCCCATGACAATGTCTCGACCGAGGTTCATCGCAGCGGCGGGCCCTTCACTTTGGTGCCTCTGCCCGACCGGGACGGCACGCACCGCTCCGCCGTGGTCTGGATGGACGCGACCGAGGAACAGACCCGCCGCATGGCCCTGGACGACGCGATCTTTTCGGCCGAGGCGAATGACCGCGCGGCGGATATCCTTGGGCCGCTCACCCTGTCGTCACGCCGGGCCGCCTGGCCGATCATCAGCCGGTTGGCCGACCGCCTGACCGCCCCACGCCTGGCGCTCGCCGCCGAGGCGGCCCACGTCATGCCGCCCATCGGGGCGCAGGGTCTGAACACCTCGCTCAAGGATATCGCCACCCTGCGGGACCTTGCGGCGTCACACCCGGTCGGCACGCCCCAGATGCTCACCGCCTATCAGCGCCGCCGCTGGCCGGACATGGCCGCGCGTATGGCCGGGATCGACCTGCTCAATCGCACCTCGATCACCGACCAGCAGGCGGTTCAACACCTTCGCGGCCTGGGCCTGCGCGCCCTGCACGACCTGGCCCCGATCCGACGCAACCTCATGCGCCTGGGGCTGGGCACCTGACGCCCGCTTTCCTCTGGCCGTGAATACCGCTGGCAGGCGCCGCAGGCCGTAGGGGGCAGAGCCCCCCGCGCACCGCTTTACCCGAACACATCGTCCACGACCGCCCGCAACCGCGCCAATGTCCCGTCCACGTCCTTCAACTTGTCCAGTCCAAACAGCCCGATCCGGAAGGTCGAGAAGCCGTCCGGCTCTCCGACCTGCAACGGCACGCCCGCCGCGATCTGCATCCCCCGTGTGGCAAAGGCGCGGCCGGTCTTGACCTCGTCGGACGGCGCATAGCTGACGACCACACCCGGCGCGGCAAATCCGTCGGCGGCGACCGATCGAATGCCCTTGGCCGCGAACATCTCACGGACCTTGGTGCCCAGTTCCCATTGCGCCGACTTCAACCGCGCAAACCCGTGGTCCCGCGTCTCGTCCAAGGTGTCGCGGAACAGGCGCAGGGCATCCGTGGGCATCGTCGCGTGATAGGCATGCCCGCCGCCCAGATAGGCATCCATGATCGAGGACCATTTCTTCAGGTCCAGCGCAAAACTGTCAGAGGTCGTCGCCTCTATCCGCGCCCGCGCCCGGTCCGACAGCATCACAAGCCCCGCGCAGGGCGACGCGCTCCAGCCCTTCTGCGGGGCAGACAGCAGAACATCGACACCGGTGGCGCGCATGTCCACCCAGACGCAGCCCGAGGCGATGCAATCCAGCACCATCAGCGCGCCGACCTCGTGCGCCGCATCCGCCAGCGCCGTGATGTAATCATCCGGCAGGATAACCCCGGCAGAGGTTTCCACGTGGGGCGCAAAAACGACGTCCGGCGTGGTTTCCCGGATGCGGGCCACGACCTCTTCGATGGGGGCCGGGGCGAACGGGGCCTGCGGATCGTTGCCCAGCTGGCGCGCCTTCATGACCTCCGTGCCCTCGGAAAAGGCCCCGGCCTCCAGAATCTGTGACCACCGGTAAGAGAACCAGCCGTTGCGCACGATCAGGGCCCTGGATCCCTGCCCGAACTGCCGGGCCACGGCCTCCATCCCATAGGTGCCTCCGCCGGGGACGATGACCGCATGATCCGCGCCGTACACCTCGCACAGCCCCGTGTGCAGGTCGCGCATGACGCCCTGAAATGCCGCACTCATCGAGTTCAGCGACCGGTCGGTGAAGACCACCGAGAATTCATCCAACCCCTGCGGGTCCACGTCGTCGCGCAATGCCATGCCGGCCTCCTGTGTCTCGTTGGCGGCAACATTCCACGGCGCGCGCGCCGGCGCAAATGCCTCCGCCTAGAGCGGTCCTGACAGGCGTTCCTCGGACAGCAAAACATTGGCCTCAACCTCGCCCACGCCGGGCAGCGCCATGATCCGCCGCCGCAAGACGCGCTCGAAATCCGGCAGGTCACGGGCCGTCACCCTCAGGCGATAGTCGTAGCGGCCCAGCACGTGATCCACGCGCCGCACCTCCGGGATGGCGGTCACCGCGCGTTCGAAATCTTCCAGCGAAACCCGCCCCTTGGTCGCCAGCTTGATGCCCAGGAAAACGGTCACGGCAAATCCCAGCTGTTCCAGGTCCAGCGCCAGTTCCCGCCCCTTGAGCACCCCGATGTCACGCAACCTGCGCAGGCGGCGCCAGGCGGCAGGCTGGCTCAGGCCCACGGCGCGCCCCACGGCCCCCGCGGACAGTTGCGCGTTGCCCTGCACCACCCGCAGGATCGCCCGGTCCAGATCGTCGATCACGACCGCCCCCCCGCGGGCCGCCGCCGAAGGCGCGGGCGCAGAGGGGCTCGATGCCCCGTCGCGGGCGGTGTCCGCGTCATAGCGGCAGGCTCTGGTCGGTCTTGACCGTGGCCACATGCATCAGCGCCTCGATCTCGGCGATGTGCGGCAGGGTCAGGATGCGGTCCCGATACAGGCTTTGCCAATGGGCCATGTCCCGTGCGATGGCCGTCAACCGCAGGTCAACGCGACCCAGAAAGGTTTGTATTTCCGTCACTTCGGGGATCTTTCGGGCCTGCGCCAGAAAGACGTCGAACGCGTTGGTCGCGCTCTTCTCCAGTTGGATGCGCAACGATACTTCGACCGCATAGCCCAGCGCCGTCCAATCGATGACCCCATGCACGCCCTTCAGGATGCCCCGTTCCCGCAGTCGTTCGATCCGGCGCGAGACGGTCGCGGTGGGCACCCCAAGGCCCGCAGCCAGATCGGCGGAACTCAGGTCCGGGTCCGCTTGCCAGTGGCGCAGCATACGCCGATCCAGATCATCGAGCATGATAATTCACCTATTTTACCATTGCGCGAATAGCTATCTCGTTTGACCCGCGATTTCCAGTCATTCCCCTTCTCGCCTTCGACCGTCTTGCCCTCTATCCATGCCGCCAGAGATACGCACCACCGGAGGAGAGATCCATGCGCGTTTACTATGATCGCGATTGCGACGTGAACCTGATCAAGGACATGAAAGTCGCCATTCTGGGCTACGGCTCCCAGGGGCACGCCCATGCGCTGAACCTGCGCGACTCGGGTGCCAAGAACGTCGTCGTCGCCCTGCGCGAAGGTTCCCCTTCGCGGGCCAAGGCCGAAGGCGAAGGCCTGCAGGTCATGGGCATCGAAGAGGCCGCCGCCTGGTGCGACCTGATCATGTTCACGATGCCCGATGAACTTCAGGCGAAAACCTATAAAGATCATGTCCATGACAACCTCAAGGACGGTGCTGCGATCGCCTTCGCCCACGGTCTGAACGTGCATTTCGGCCTGATCGAGCCGAAGGCCGGCGTCGACGTCATCATGATGGCGCCCAAGGGCCCGGGTCACACCGTGCGCGGCGAATACACCAAAGGTGGCGGCGTGCCTTGCCTGGTGGCCGTGAACCAGAACGCGTCTGGCCGTGCGCTGGAAATCGGTCTGTCCTACTGCTCCGCCATCGGCGGCGGTCGTTCGGGCATCATCGAGACCAACTTCCGCGAGGAATGCGAAACCGATCTGTTCGGCGAACAGGCCGTGCTCTGCGGTGGCCTGATCGAACTGATCCGCTGTGGCTTTGAAACCCTGGTCGAAGCGGGCTATGCCCCTGAAATGGCTTACTTTGAGTGCCTGCACGAAGTGAAGCTGATCGTCGACCTGATCTATGAAGGCGGCATCGCCAACATGGATTACTCGATCTCCAACACCGCCGAATACGGCCAGTACGTCACCGGCCCGCGCATCCTGCCCTACGCCGAGACGAAGGCCCGGATGAAAGCGGTTCTGGAGGACATCCAGCAGGGCAAGTTCGTCCGCGACTTCATGCTGGAAAACGAAGTCGGTCAGCCCACCATCAAGGCCTCGCGCCGGGCCAACGACGAGCATCAGATCGAAGCCACGGGCGAAAAGCTGCGCGGCATGATGCCCTGGATCTCGGCTGGCAAGATGGTCGACAAGTCGAAGAACTGAGCCCCGGCTCAGACGGCACGGAAAACCGCCCCTTGGGGCGGTTTTTCACGTTTTGGGGGACTCTGCGTGCATGGCATTCACGTTTTGCACGACAATTTGCGCCACCGGAAACGCCTTGTCGAACGCCCGCGCCCCGTGGTCGGTGAAATGAATGGCGCGGCTGCAGCTGTCGCGCTTGACCCAGGACATGCTCTCCATCCGCGCCAGAATCGCGCGCCCCAGGCGACCGGCCAGATGGGTCTGGCGTTCCGACCAATCAAGGCAATCGCGGCAGAGCGGTGCGCGCCCGGCCAAGGCGTCTGGATCAAGGTCGAGCGGAACGAGCGCGCGGGTCATTCGGTCCGTCGCGACCGGTCCGTCGGCCAGCGCGCCGGTGGATTTCAGCGCACGATACATCTGCACCCCGCGCCGCCCGGCCAGATGGTTGTAACAGACCCGCGCTTCGCGAAGGGCGGCATCCCTGGGACCGGGGCGGACGCGGGCGGGGCCCACGGCGTCGGACAGGACCATCAGCCCTTCCAGCACGCGCGCGACCTCGTCAGAGGCGAGGTGGACATAGACGTGCCGTCCCTGCTTTGCCCGCTGCAACAGGCCGCCCGCCGTCAGTTTCGCCAGATGGCCGCTGGCGGTCTGCGGGGTCACGCCGGCCTCCAACGCCAGTTCCGTCGGGGTCAAGGCGTGCCCGTCCATCAGCGCGGTCAGCATGGCCGCCCGCGCGGGATCACCGATCAGGGCGGCGATGGCAGCGATGTCCGGTCCACTTCGCATGGTTCGATCATGGCCGAAACATCATCGCCTGTCGATGTGGCAACACCGGCGCAGCACAAAGGAGACCCCATGCTGACCTGTATCATCCGCTATGACCTGGACCCGACCAAGCGCGACGACTTCGCCACCTATGCCCGAAACTGGGGCACCGCGATTCCGCGTTGCGGCGCGCGGTTGACTGGATACTTCGCCCCACACGAGGGGTCGACGACGCTTGCCTACGGGATTTACGACATCCCGTCATTGGCCGCCTACGAAGCCTATCGGGCGCGCCTGGCCGAAGATCCGCTGGGGCGGGAAAACTATGACCTTGCCCAGACGCGGGGATTCATCCGGGCCGAAAGCCGGACCTGGCTGCGGCGTGTAGATATAGAGATGTCAGCGGGTTAGACATCGGTCGCCTGGTCGCTTGTCAAGCAACAGGCCCGGTCCTAGCCTTGGTCCATCGCGACGATATACGCGAGTCGGACAGAAAGGACGGCCCGTGCCGCAGCGATCAGACAGCAGTCTGCATGACCTGATACTTGCCGATATCGGGACGGGGGCCTTTCCGTTTGGCACCCGCCTCAAGGCGCAGGATCTGGCCCTGCGATATGGCACATCTTCGATCCCAGTGCGCGAGGCGCTGCGGCAGTTGCAAGGCGAAGGGATCGTCGAAATCGCGCCCAACAAGGGGGCGACCGTCGCGCGGGTCGACGCCACTGTCCTGCGAGAGATCTCGGAAATCGTAGGCCTGCTGCACCGGCATTTCACGGTGAGCTTTGCACGGTATTGCAGCGAGGCAGACCTGATCGACCTGGAGGCGGCGCAAACCACGTTGGAGGGGATCCCCCCCGATGACCGCGTCGCCCTGGAACGGGCGGATTGCGATTTTCACGCCGTGATTGCGCGCCGCTGCGGCAATCGGCGGGCCTATCGGTTGTGGCTGGAACAGCGCCGCATCCTGACGGCCCTGTCGGCCCCCGCCCCGCTGAGCGCCACGCGCGTCGCAGCGATCATTTCCGAGCATCGCGCCCTGATCGCCGCGTTCCGGGCCGGTGACGTGGAGCGCGCGCGAAAGTGCATCGAACGGCATGTCGGAAATGCAGGCGCAATCGCACGAAACCACATGGCCCGCTTGCCTTAGGCCCCCCCCTGCCGTGGTTCGCGCACGGCCCTTGGGACCAAATTCGCCCTCGCAAATAATATATTAATTGGCCAAATTTATAGATTATATATTGAAAACTATCCGATGATATGTTCTTTCTGTGACATTCACCGGGGATCGCTGGGGGGTGCCTGACGGGAGACTCAGGCCCCGGAGGACCGGCAAGGGGGACCGAATGGCCAGTGTCACGCTGCAAAACCTAAGCAAAGCCTACGAGGGATCGGATCAGTTGGCGCTGAGCGACCTGAACATCGAGGTTGCGGACGGCGAATTTCTTGTGCTTGTCGGTCCATCCGGCTGCGGCAAATCCACCGCGCTGAAGATGATCGGCGGGCTGGAGGAAATCACCGGCGGCACCCTCAAGATCGGCGAGCAGGTGGTCAACGACTTCGCCTCGCGGGACCGTGATATTGCCATGGTTTTTCAAAGCTATGCGCTTTACCCGCATATGTCGGTCTTCGACAACATCGCCTTTCCGTTGCAGATCGCGAAAGTCCCCAAGGACGAAATCGCGCGCCGCGTGGACGAGGTCGCCAAGACCCTGCAGCTGGAGCAATATCTGCACCGCAAGCCCGGCCGCCTGTCCGGCGGACAACGGCAGCGGGTCGCGATGGGGCGGGCAATCATCCGGCGGCCTTCGGTCTTTCTGATGGACGAGCCGCTGTCGAACCTGGACGCCAAACTGCGCGTGAAGATGCGGGCCGAAGTGGCGCAGATTCAGCGGCAATTGAAAGTCACGACGATCTACGTGACCCACGACCAGGTCGAGGCGATGACCATGGGCGACCGGGTGGCGTTGATGCGCGGGGGCGTGTTGCAACAGGTGGCCGCGCCCGACGTGATGTATCACGAACCGGCCAACACATTCGTCGCCAGCTTCATCGGGTCGCCCGCCATGAACCTGTTCCGCGCGGGCGTCCAGATTGCGGGTGACGATGTCTTTGTCACCCTGGGCGACCAACGGCTGCGGGTGCCCGAGGCAGCGCAGGCGCGCTATCCGGGGATGCGCGCGCAGTCCGAGGTCGTGCTGGGCATGCGGCCCGAGGATCTGGAGGACGCCGCGCTGCTGCCCGGCCACCCCGGCGATCAATGCCTGAGCGCCCCGGTGCATTTGGTGGAATCGCTCGGCTCCGACCATATGGCGCATCTCGGGATCATGGCCCCCGCCGTTCATGTGGACGACGCGGAGGATGACGACCTGGAGGACGTGGCCCTGATCGAGGGCGCCGGCAGCCCCTGTGTCTGCCGCTTCTCTTCGCAATCGCGGGTGCGCGCGGGCGACACCGCCCGGATCGCGGTCGCCTGCGACCGACTTCATTTTTTCGATGTTTCGACGGGCGAGGCACTGCGCACCGCGTGACTTTAAGGCACCGGACGAGGAGGTCCGGGCCCCAACAGGAGGAAGACCATGTTCAAGAAATCGACCACGGCGCTGATGGCCAGCGCCATCGCGCTGAGCGCCGCCCTGCCCGCATTCGCGCAGGATGTGACGCTGACGATGTGGCACAACCACCCCGAGTGGAAAGACCGCGCCCAAGCGATCCTTGATGCGTTCGAGGCCGAGAACCCGGGCATCAAGATCGACCTGGAAGAGATCGCGGGCACCAACTACTCGGCCCGCCTGAACACCGCGCTGGCCGCCGGTGAAGCCCCCGATCTGTTCGGTCTGCCTGCGGGCAACGAAACGCTGGCCGCAGGCAATGCCGGCTATGCGATGGACCTGACCGGCAAGCTGGACCTCTCGTCGCTGCGCGCAACCCCGGGCGAAGCCGTCGTTCAGGATGGCAAGACATGGGGCGTGCCGATCCTGGGGGCCTATTCGGTCGGCCTCTACTACCACCGCAACATCTTTGCGGATCTGGGCATGACCCCGCCGACGAACCAGGCCGAGTTCCTGGAGATGTGCGCCGAGATGAAGGCGCAGGGCGTCACGCCGCTGATCGTTCCCGCCTCTGACGGGATCGTGCCGTCGTTCATGTACATGATGCTGACCGCATCGGTTCTGGGCACCGAAGGCTTTGCCGAGTTGCGTCGCGGCGAGCGGAAGTTCACCGACCCCGATCTGGTCGCTGCCGCCGACTTCCTGCAGGATATCGGTGAGTGCATGCAGCCCGGTGCCCTGTCCACGCCCTATGTCGAAGGCAAGGCGCTGGCGGCGTTGGGTCAGGGGGCGATGATGCCCGGTGGTTCCGCCGATTACGCCGGCTATCAGGAAATCAACCCGGCGGTCGATCTGGGCGTCGTGCCCTTCCCCGGTGTGGGCGACAATGCCCCCGCCACAGTGACCGGTCTGGAATACATCTATCTGGTGAATTCCGACACCGAGCATGCCGACGCGGCGCTGACCTTCCTGCAGTGGATGCTGGGCGATACCGCGCAGCAGATGGTCGTGGACAGCATCACCATGTCGACGTCCAAGAACGTCGCCCCCGAGGGCAACCGCATTCTGGACGAATTCGTCCAGGCGTCGCGGTCCGGCGACATGCGCGTGTTCTATGAACTGCCCGAGACGGGCAACGTCTGGTCGGTCGCGCAGCAGAACACCGCCGCGCTGTTCCTGGGTGAAATCTCCCCCGAGGATTTCGCCGCCAAGCTCCAGGATGCCGTCGTCATCGCCGAGTAAGGCGCAGCGATCCTGACTTCTGCGGGTGGCCGGACGTTCGGCCACCCCCTTTTGCCCCAGAGGGCCGACCATGTCCCAGACCTCCCCTGTCCCCGTGCGCAAGCCGCCGTCGCAGTTCAGCCTGACCTATGGCCATCTGTGGTTCGTTCTGCCGGGGTTCCTGTTCTTTCTGGCGGTAATGCTGCTGCCGCTGGCCTTTGCCTTCGGTATTTCGCTGACCAACTGGTCGGGTTTGGGCAACGATCTGGCCTTTGTGGGCCTTGCCAACTACGGCGAGTTGCTGACCCATTGGCCGTTCTACCGCGCCGCCTTCCACAATGCGGTGATCTTCGTCGCGATCCTGATCTTTCAGCACACCGTGGGCCTCTATCTGGCGGTTCTGCTGAACGACAAGCCGCGCTTCATGCAGTTCTACCGCACGGTCCTGTTCCTGCCGGTGATCATGTCGCTGGTGGCGACCGGGTTTGTCTGGACGCTGATGCTGTCGCCCAACATCGGGTTGGTGAACCCGATGCTGAAGGCGATCGGCCTTGGCTTTCTGGCGGGTCAATGGCTGTCCAACCCGGCGACGGCGCTGGCGGTCATCGTGTTCGTGACGGCCTGGAATTCGATGGGCTGGGCGATCATCATCTACCTGTCGGGCCTGCAGAACGTGCCCGAAGAATTGAAACAGGCCGCCGAGATCGACGGCGCGAATTCGCGGCAGGTGTTCTGGCGCGTGGTGTTCCCGCAGCTGTCGCCCGCCTTTACAGCGCTGACAGTCCTGACCTTCATCGGGACGTTCCGCACCTTTGACGTGGTCTATGTCCTGACCGGACCGCTGGGGGCGCCGAACTTCGGCACCGATGTGTTGGGCACGTTGATCTATCGCACGGCCTTTGGCGGATCGTCGTTCAGTAGCGCGGACATCCGCTTTGCCTTTGGCGTGGCCATGGCCCTGCTCATGATGCTGGTGATGGCCGCGATTTGCTGGGGCCTGATCCGCATCCTGCGCGGCCGGGAGATCGAAGGATGACCAATATGACCGCCACCCCCACCGCGCCGCTGCAACGGTCGCAGGGCAGCCTGGGCCTGTTGCTGGGCAAGACGGCACGGACCGCCGTTCTGGTCATCGCCTCGCTTTGGGTTCTGGGCCCGATCCTGTTCATGGTGATCGCCTCGTTCAAATCGGTGCCTGAATTCTTCATCAACCCCTTCGGCCTGCCCGCAGACTGGAAGGTCGAGAACTATTCCCGCGCCTGGACCGACGCGCAGCTGTCGCTGACCCTGCCCAACACGATCATCGTGACGACCGTCGCGGTTCTGATTTCGACGATCCTGGCGACGATGATCGCCTACGGCCTTAGCCGGAAGGAAAAGAAGTGGGCGATGGGGCTTTATACCCTGTTCGTCGCGGGTCTGCTGGTGCCGGTGCACGCGATCATCCTGCCGCTGTTCATCGTGCTGAAGGCGGTGGGCCTGTTCGGGACGCTGCTGGCGCTGATCGTGCCCTATATCGCAATGGGCCTGCCGCTGGGCGTGCTGGTCCTGACGCCGATCGCCGCGGCCCTGCCCCGCGACCTGATCAACGCCGCCCGCATGGATGGCGCGACGGAATGGCAGATCTTCTGGCGCATCGTCATGCCGCTGATGAAGCCAGGCCTGATCTCGGTCGCGATTCTGAACGGGGTGTGGATGTGGAACGAATTCTTCATCCCGCTGATCCTGGCCTTCAAGCCAGAGGTGCAGACCATGCCCGTCGGGATCGTGTCCTTCATCGGGGCCTATTCGACGGAATGGGGATTGGTGTTCAGCTCGGTCACCGTGTCGACCCTTCCGGTCGTCATCGCCTACCTGCTGATGACCCGACAGTTCCAGTCGGGCCTGACCGCGGGGGCCGTGAAGGGCTGATCCTCCCCAGCTTGTTTTCGGTCGAGAGGGCGCGCCTGCGAGGGCGCGCCCTTTCTCTTCAACGCTTCAGGCAGGCCACGCCGCAGGGGTCCAGCGACAGCGTGCCCATCGCCAGATCGGCGTCAGGGAAGGCATCCGTCAGGTCCACGGCTTCGCGGCCATAGTTGAACACGAAACGCAGGCTGCCGTTGTCACGCACCCGGACATGTTCCGGCAGGTCCAGGTGGGCCACGCCCGCCCGGTCCAGGGCGGCACGGATCAACCGCGCCAGCGTCGCCTCGTCCGCGCGGCCCGCGACATAGGTGGTGCGGTCCTGGGACAGGACGGCAGGGTGGCCGTCTTCGCTGGCCTCTTCGACGGTCACGGCGGCACCCGGCTCGATGAACTCGCGCCAGCCGTCAAACGTCCCGCCAGAGGCCAGGGGAATGGGCGAGAACGCGCGGCGCGTTTCGACCCGACGCAGACGGATGTCGATCAGCTTGCGCAACTCACCCGGCGGCAGCCCCTCCGGGATGGCAAAGTTCCGGTCCTTGGAGCCGGTCCAGGGCCCCGCCAGAATCTCTGCCCCGCAATCGGCCAGGGCCTGGGCAAAGCCGTCGGGCAGGATCGCCAGCATCGGCGCGACGATCAGCTTGCGACCGGAAATCGCCTCGGCGGTGGGGGGGACCACATCCACGCTGATGCCCGCGCGGCGCAGGGCCACGTAGTGCGACATCACGGTGTCGAAATGGGTGGTGCCACGGCCGTGGGGCATGATCTTCATGACCCATTCGCTGTCGTAGTCGAAGACCAGGGCCACCTCTGCGCGGGCGTTCGACGGCTCCGGGCGCAGGGCATCCAGCTCTGCCGAGATCTCCTTGGCCAGATCGTAGCCGTGGTTCGGGGTGCCATCGGGCAGCAGAAGACCTTCGTGCATCTGTTCCTGCCCAAAGGGCGGCTGGCGCCAGCGGAACCAGCTGACCACCTCGGCCCCGGCGGCGAACGCCTCCCACACCCAAAGGCGCCCGGCCCCCGGCAGGGGCGCGGGATTGTAGTTGCCCCAGTTGAGCGGACCCGGCGGCTGTTGCTCCATCACCCACCAGCGTCCGTTTTCCGTGCCGTTCCGGCGCTGGCCGCAGGTGCGATACAGGTCGTGGTGGAAGGCATCGAAATCGGGCGCGCCGATGCCGATGTGTTTCTTCAGCAGGGTCTCGTCGTTCAGCTCCCGCTCCAGGAAGCCGGTCGGATAGGCGTCCCAGGTCGCGATATCGAGGTCGTCGGACACGTCGTAGTGATCGAAGTCCGTGAACTTGCCCATGAAGTTATGGCTGATCGGGCGACCCGGCGAATGGGCGCGGATGATATCGGCCTGTTCGCGGTTGAAGGCCACGACCTGATCCGAGGAATAGCGACGGAAGTCGAGCTGATGGATCGGGCTGGTCTGGGTCACGGCCAGGTTCGGCAGCTCCACCTCGTCGAAGCTGCGGTAGGTCATCGACCAGAATACGGTGCCCCAGGCCCGGTTGAGCGCGTCGGGCGACTGATACTTCTGCGCCAGCCATTCGCGGAACCCGGTCCGTGCCGCGTCGGAGTAGCTGTAAATCGTGTTGTGACAGCCGAATTCATTGTCGGTCTGCCAGGCCGCAAGGGCGGGGTGATCACCGTAGCGTTCGGCCATGGCCTGCGTGATGCGACGGCTCTCGGTGCGGTAGCCCTGGTGGCTGAAGCAATAGTGCCGGCGCGAACCGAAGCCGCGCACGCGCCCCTCGACGTCGACGCCCAGCATGTCGGGCATCCGATCGACCAGCCATTTCGGCGCGGTCGCCGTGGGGGTCCCCAGCACGATTTTCAGCCCGTGATCGTGCAGCACCTGAAAGGCACGGTCGAGCCAGGCCCAATCATAGGTGCCCGGCTCCGGTTCCATCAGGGACCAGGCGAATTCACCGATGCGGATGTATTCGATACCAGCCTCGGCCATCATGCGGGCGTCGGTCGGCCAACGCTCCTCCGGCCAATGTTCGGGGTAGTAGCAAACGCCGAGCGCTTGCCGTGAAAGGGGGGACAAAGACATGAATGCTCCGTTCAGTAGATGCGTTGGCCGTCGCCGTCGAAGAGCAGGGCCTTGTCTGGGCGGATGGAAACGGTGACCGATTGACCGGGACGGTCGTCACAAGGATCGGGGCGGGCCACGATCACGGGATGGTCGGTCTGGGTACCTGCATAGAGGTAGGAGGTGGCGCCCAGATGCTCGACCACGTCGGCGGTCAGCGTCAGACGCCCTTGGGCCTGCAGGGTATGGGCGAAATGTTCGGGGCGGACGCCCACGGTGACAGGCAGACCAGCAGCGCGCGGGGCGGTCACGGGGATCGTCAGCTGCGTCTCCGGGTGCCCGTCGAGACGGATTTCCTGTCCCTCGGGGCCTGCGCCGATGGTCTGGCCAGGAAAGAAGTTCATCGCGGGCGAGCCGATGAAGCCCGCCACGAACCGGTTCGCCGGTTGGCGATACAACTCCAGCGGGGCACCGACCTGTTCGATCCGCCCATCGCGCAGAACCACGATGCGATCGGCCAGGGTCATCGCCTCGGTCTGGTCGTGGGTGACGTAGATCATCGTCGCGCCCAGCTCGCTGTGAAGACGGGCGATTTCCACCCGCATCTGCACCCGGAGTTCGGCGTCCAGGTTCGACAGCGGCTCGTCGAACAGGAACACCTTGGGCTTGCGCACGATGGACCGCCCGATGGCGACCCGTTGGCGTTGCCCGCCGGACAAGGCCTTGGGCCGTCGTTCCAGCAGGTTCGACAGTTGCAGGACATTGGCGGCACCCGTCACCCGCGCATCCGTATCCGGGCGGGGGTTGCCGGTCATGCGCAGGCCAAAGGACATGTTCCGTTCAACGTTCATATGCGGGTAGAGCGCGTAGGACTGGAACACCATCGCCAGCTCGCGTTCCCCCGGCGAGACGTCGTTGACGACGCGGTCGTCGATGGCGACGGTCCCGCCCGAGATATCCTCCAGGCCCGCGATCATCCGCAAAAGGGTGGACTTGCCGCAGCCGGAGGGGCCGACGAAGACCACGAACTCCCCATCGGCGACGGTCAGGTCGGCCCCGTGGATGACCTGGTGCGCCCCAAAGGTTTTTTGCACGTTATCAAGGGTTACGGATGACATTTGGTTCCTCCGGAAGTCATTTGACGGCACCGGCGGTGATCCCCGCCATGAAGAACCGTTGCAGGAAGACGAAGACGATCAGCATCGGCGCGGTCAGAAGGACAGCCCCCACCATCACCGCGCCCCAGCTGATATCGATGATCCCGAACAGCGAGCCGAGCGCGACCGGCGCGGTCATCATCGACGTGTCGTTGG
This sequence comes from Jannaschia sp. M317, assembly GCF_025141175.1. Taxonomy (NCBI): domain Bacteria; kingdom Pseudomonadati; phylum Pseudomonadota; class Alphaproteobacteria; order Rhodobacterales; family Roseobacteraceae; genus Jannaschia; species Jannaschia sp. M317. The sequence continues at coordinate 3,000,864 of NZ_CP081155.1, forward strand.
CGATCAGAAGCGGCCAGAGATAGTTGTTCCAGCTGGCCAGAAAGAGGATGATCGACAGCGCCGCCAGCATCGGCCGTGCCAGCGGCAAAGCGATATAGAGGAAGATCTGCCATTCCTTGACGCCTTCGACGCGGGCCGCATCGAACAGCTCTCCGGGCATCATGGTGAAAGCCTGGCGCATGAACAGAACGCCCAGCGAGTTGAACAGCGGCGGCACGATCAGCGCGACCCAGGTGTTCGACAGGCCAAAGTCGCGGGCGACCATGATGAACTGCGGAATGACGACCACGAAGTACGGCAGGGTCATCGTGCCCAGGATCAGCGCGACGACCGCCCCCTTGCCCAGAAAGCGGTAGCGCGCCAGCGACCAGCCCGCCATCGAGGTCAGCGCCACCGACAACACCGTGTAGACCAGCGCCACCACGACCGAGACGATGATCGTGCGCACAAAGTCGAGCTGCCCCTGCAGCAGGGCGAAATTCTCCCAGAAGCGGTCGCCGGGCAGCAGCAGGACATCGGCCGAAAAGATCGCGCTGTCCTCGCGGGTGGCAAAGACCACCATCATCCAGATCGGGAACAGCCAGAGGATCGCCAGCGGCACGATGACCGCATGAAGGGCGATGGACCGCCACAGGGTGGTCTGCGATTTCGAGATCATGGCTTCTCCCTCCCGAGCCAGAGGTTGAGGCCCGCGATGACGACCGCCAGCATGGCGATGGTGTAGGCGATGGCCGAGGCGTAGCCGAAGTTCAGGTTCACGAAGCCCTGACGATAGAGGAACAGGCCCAGCGTCTCGGTCGCGCCGCCGGGGCCGCCGTTGTTGGTGATCAGGTAGGGTTCCGCGAACAGCTGCATCGACCCGATGACCGACAGCACCAGGCAGAACACGATGACCGGTTTCAACAGCGGCAGCGTGATGTGAAAGAACTGCTGCCGGGGGGTGACGCGGTCGAGGGTCGCGGCCTCGTAGACGTCTTCGGGGATGGATTGCAGCCCCGCAAGGATGATGATCGCGTTGTAGCCGACCCAACGCCAGGTCACCGCCATGATGATCAGCGCCATGGCCGCGTCCGGGTTGGAAAACCATTCGACCCGGGGACCGCCCACGCCTTCGATCGTCTTGTTCACGATGCCGAATTCGGTGTTGAACAGCAGGCGGAAGACGGCGGCATAGGCGGCCTCTCCGATCACGACGGGGGCGAAGAAGGCAAAACGGATCAGACCCCGCGCCTTCAGGAGTTTCGAGTTCAGCAGCACCGCCAGAAGCGTGGCGAGCGCGATCATCAATGGCACCTGAATGGCCAGGATCGTCAGGGTGTTTTCAAGCGCATTCCAAAAGGCCGGATCCTGCGTGATGCGGCCCCAGGTCATCTTGGGGTTGTAGGTCCAGGGCGCGCGGCGCGTGCCCATGAACGACAGCATGAAGCTGTAGATGATCGGCCAGAACCAGAAGGCGGCGAAGACCAACAGGTAAGGCGCGAGGAACCAATAAGCGGTCAGCGTACGACGCGGCATTCCGTGTGTCCTTGGTCGGAGGGGATCGGCCCTGCCCCGAAAGGAGCAGAGCCGACGGAGGAGAGAGTGGGGCCCGCGCGCCGGGAGGTCGCGCGGGCCGCCCGTCAGTTCGCGACGTCGAGACCGGTCGCGAAGCTGATCTGAAGTGCGGCGTCATCCATCGCTTCCTGCGCGGAGCCGTAGTCTCCGTTCAGGAACTTGGTCTGCACCGATTGCAGGACCTGGTCGGCGTCGCTGAAGAACGAGGTGCCGTTCATCGGCTCGATCACCTCGAGACGACCCAGCACCAGTTCCCAGATCTTCTGGTCGCCCCAGAAGGCCTGCGGCTGCTGCACGTAGGGATCGTCGAGCGCCGAGACCAGCGAGGGGACGAGGCCCTGATCCTTGAGCATCGCGACCTGGCCTTCGTTGGTGCCCAGCGCGTAGTCGAGGAAGGTAAAGGCGTTGTCCTTGTTGTCGCTGTTGCCCGCGACGGCCAGAAGCGAGCCACCGTAATTGGCCGCGCGCGACCCGCCTTCGGTCACCGACGGCATCAGCATGATGCCCCATTTGCCGGACTGGTCCTCAGGCGCGTTGTTGCGGATCACGCCTTCCATCCAGGCGCCGCTCATCAGGGTGGCGACGGTGCCGGCCGACAGGTTCTGCACCCGCTCGCCGAAGTTGCCCGCGGTCACGAGACCCTCTTCGGACAGCTTGCCCAGCGTCTCCAGTGCGGCGACACAACCGGGTTGGGCCACGGTGATCTCGTCGCCTGCCGCCGAGAAGAAGCCGCAGCCCTGCTCGTTGGAGATCATCTGCAAGAACTCGGTCCCGCCGTTGAGGTTGTCGTTCGTCATGATGACGCCGTCGTTGGCGGCCTGCACCTTTTTACCCGCCTCGATGAAGTCGCCCCAGGTTTCGATATCGTCCGGGGATACGCCTGCGTTTTCATAGAAATCGCGGCGATAGAACATCATCGACGGGCCGGAATCCCAGGGCATCCCGATCATCCGGTCCCCATCGCGCAGCGCGAAGAGTTTGAACTCCGGGAATTGCGCCTGCTTGTCGGCGGTAAAGCCAAGCGGCACCAGATCGGCGGCGCAATCGGGGAACTGAGCGGAGATCAGCTCCATCTCGACGTTCTGGAACTGAAAGACATCCGGCAGGCCGGTGCCGCCTGCCGCACAGGCGGCCAGAACGCGGCTTTTCACGTCGGAATATCCGAGCTTTTCGATATTCACCGTGATGTCGGGGTGCAGTGCATTGAACCCTTCGACCGTGGCCTGCAAGCCGGGCGCGGCAGAGCCCCAGGACCAGACCGAGACCTCTCCTTCGGCCATGGCGGCGGTTGTCGTGAGGGTGAGCGCGGCGAGGGCCACTCCGTTCAGCAGTTTCATTCCACTTACCTCCCTTTGGTCTCGTTGACCGGTTCGTGATGTAAGGAGTAGACTTGGTTAGGAGGTGGCTGTCTTGTTGAATGGGAACATCGACCAATCCAAAAGTAAGACCCCTGAAAAAAGAATCTGGGATCCGACCACGAGCGCCGTCGAAAAGGCCCCGAACGAGATCATTCTGGGTCTGGGCGAACCTGCCATCATGGAAACCTCGCACTGGCACGCCCAGATCGAGATCAACTATGTGGTCAAGGGGGCCGTGCGGTACGTGATGAACGACGGCCAGTTCGACCTGGGCAACGGCGATGTCGCCGTGTTCTGGGGCGGGCAGCCGCATCGGATCACCGACATCGACCATGGCACCCTGCTGGAGGCGATCCATCTGCCGCTGCTGCAATTTTTCCGCCTGCGCCTGCCCGACGACATGCGCACCCGGCTGATGCACGGCGCGGTTCTGACGATGGACACGCCCGAGCCCGAGGACGCGCATAGTTTCGCGCGGTGGTGCCGCTATTACCGATCGGGCGACGAACGCTGTATCCGGCAGGCCACCGAAGAGCTGCTGCTCAGGATCGAGCGGATCGCGTTGGGGGGCTATTCCCTGACCGAGACGACCGAGGCGCGCGATGGGCTGGTCGAGGCACCGGATCAGCGCAGCTTCGACAAGATCCGCCAGATCTGCGAATTTGTGAGTGACCATTTCCGGGAAGAAATCGACGCGACCGCGATTGCCGGATCCGCCGACATCCATCCGAAATACGCTATGTCGGTGTTCAAGAAATCGACGGGCGTGTCGCTGAACCAATATGTTCAGCTGCTGCGGCTGTCCTACGCGCAGTCGCTGCTGCTCAAGGACGGGTCCAACGTACTGGATGTCGCGATGGAGAGCGGCTTTGGCTCGCTCTCCCAGTTCAACAAGGTGTTCCGCAAACATGCGGGGATCAACCCGTCGGAGTTCAAGCGACGGGCCGGGGAGCGGTTGAGCGCCTAGTAGGTCGCGCGCCCGCCCGAAAAGTCGAAGACTGCGCCGGTGGAATAGGAACATTCCTCGGAACACATCCACGCCAGCAAGGCCGCGATTTCCTCGGTCTTGCCGGTGCGCCCCATCGGGATCTTGGCGACCATATAGGCGATCTGTTCTTCGGTGATGTCGTCCAGCATCTCGGTCTGGATCACCGCGGGGCAGACCACGTTCGCTCGGATGTTGGACGTGGCGAGTTCCTTGCCCAGGCTTTTGGTCAGGCCGATGACCGCCGCCTTGGACGTGGAATAGCCCGAAGCGTTCGGGTTGCCGTCCTTGCCCGCCATCGACGCGATGTTGGCGATCCGGCCATAGTCGTTCTTCTGCATGTGCGGCACGCAGGCGCGGCAGGTGTGGAAGATGCCCGCGACATTGACGGCCATGACCTGCGCCCAGACGTCGACCGGATAGTCGGTCATCGGCACGGTGGCCCCGGCGATGCCCGCCGCGTTCACCAGCAAGTCCAGACGGCCCAGGTCGGAGACGACCTCGGCGGCGGCGGCCTCGACGTTGCCGTAGTCGGCCACGTTGACCGTCTGGGTCAGGACGGTGCCTTTTCCGGCCAGACGCGCCTTGGCGGCGTCCAGCGTATCAGGGTTCATGTCCCACAGCGCGACGGCGGCGCCGCTGGCCAGAAACCGTTCGGCCGCGGCAAAACCGATGCCACGCGCGCCGCCGGTGATGACGGCCACTCGGCCGTTCAGGTCTATCGTATTCATGGAGTCTCCTTGAGGTCGGGCGGTCCTAGATCCAGCCGCCATCGATGGTGAATTCCTGACCGGTGCACATCGCACTGTCGTCGGCGGCCAGAAAGGTTGTCAGGGCGGCGGCATCCTCGGGCTGGATCTGCCCCGCCAGAGGTTGCTTGGCGGCCAGCATCTCGGCCCCCGCCGCGTCGTAGTGCAGCGTCTTTTGCCGGTCGGTCATGACCCAGCCGGGCACCACCGTGTTGATCCGCGCGCCCGCCGCACCCAGCGGTTCGACAAAGCTGCGGGTCAATCCGTGAATGGCGGCCTTGGCGCTGGTATAGGCGGGCATCGACGGCAGCTTGGCCTTCCAGGAGATCGAGCCGTAGTTGATGACGCTGCCCCGGCGGCGGTCGATCATGCCGGGCGCGACCGCCTGAATGGCAAAGAACGCGGGCCGCAGGTTGACGGCCAGGACGCGGTCCCATTGATCCGGCGTCACCTCGCGCCAGTCGTGGCGGGTGTCGTTGGCGACGTTGTTCACCAGCGTGTCGATTGGCCCCGCGTCGGCGAAATCCCCGATGGCCGCGCGCAAGGCAGAGGTGTCGGTGACATCGACGCGCCGGAACCAGGCACCCGGCAGGTCGGCGGCGAGCGCTTCGCCCGCCTCCGTGGCCAGGTCGACGAAGCCGACGGCGACCCCCTGCCCCGCCAGCATCCGCACGATGGCCGCACCGATGCCGGTCGCGCCCCCGGTGACAAAGGCGCGGGTGCCGTCGAGGCTGGGATAGGTGGCGTAGCGTCTGATCATGTCAGCAGGGTGCCGGTCTCTGCGTCGAAGAAGCAAGTCTCTTCGAGGGTGAGCGCGACCTCCGCGGTGCTCTCTTCTGCCGGGCGAAAACCTGCGGGGACGACGGCGGTGACGCTTTGCCCGGCCAACGACATGACCAGCATTGTATCCGGGCCCGTCGGCTCGACCACGTCGATCTGCACCTGCAACGGCACGGCCCCCGCCGCCGCATCGGACGCGGGCCCGAAATGTTCGGGCCGTGCGCCCAGCGTCACCGTCTGCCCGATATGGGCGTTCAGGTGCGGATGCAGGTTGCCCAATGGCAAGGTCACCCTGGACGTGCCCTCGAAGGTCGCGATCAGGGCACCGGGTGTCCCGTCGATCCGTACCGGCAGAAAGTTCATCGAAGGCGACCCCATGAACCCGGCCACAAAGGTATTGGCAGGTTGGCGATAGATCGTGTCGGGGTCCGCGAACTGTTGAACCACGCCGCCGTTCATCACCACGATCCGGTCGGACAGGGTCATCGCCTCGACCTGATCATGGGTCACGTAGACGATGGTTTCGCCCAGACGGCGGTGCAGTTTCTTGATCTCGGTCCGCATCTCGACACGCAGCTTTGCGTCGAGATTGCTGAGCGGTTCGTCGAACAGGAACAGCTGCGGATCGCGCACCAGGGCGCGGCCCATGGCGACCCGCTGGCGTTGGCCACCGGACAACTGCGACGGCTTGCGATCCAGGAGCGGCTCGATCTGCAACAGCTTGGCCACATCGGCCACGGCGGCGTCCTGATCGGCCTTGGCCACGCGGCGGTTTTCCATCCCGAAGGTGATGTTCCGGCGCACGGTCATCGTCGGGTAGAGCGCGTAGGACTGGAACACCATGGCGATGTTGCGGTCCTTGGGCGTCAGGTCCGTCACCTCCCGGTCGCCCAGCGACAGCTTGCCGTGCGACGTTTCCTCCAGGCCCGCGATGATCGACAGGAGCGTGGACTTGCCGCAGCCCGAAGGGCCGACGAGGACGACGAACTCTCCGTCCTGGATGTCCAGGTTCACGTCCCGCAGGGCGATGACGCCGCCATAGGCTTTCCAGACGTTTTCGATGGTAAGGCTGGCCATTATTTCACGGCTCCCTGCGTCAGGCCCCGGACAAAGTAGCGTCCGCCGGCGAAGTAGATGATGAGTGGCGGGATCGCCGCGATCAGGACGGCGGCAGAGCCGAAGCCGTATTCGCTGACCCCGGTGTCGTCCGCGTTCAGCGACATCAGAGCCGCCGTGATCGGGCGGAAGTCGGAGTGCGAGAAGGTCACCGCGAACAGGAACTCGTTCCAGATGAAGGTGAACTGCCAGATGATCGTCACGATGATGATCGGCGGCGACAGCGGCACGACGATCCGCCAGAAGGTGCGGAAGAACCCCGCCCCGTCGATCCGTGCCGCCTTGATCAGGTCGTCGGGCAGATTGATCAGGTAGTTGCGCGCAAACAGCGTGGTGAAGCACGTCCCCTGAATGATGTGCACCAGTGCCAGACCAGCCAGCGATTTCGACAGGCCCAGCCAGCTGAGCGCGATGGCCCAGGGCAGCAGCACCACCTGCGGCGGCAGGAACACCCCGATCGTGATTACGACAAACACCAGGCCCGCGAATGGCATCGGCCATTTCGTCAGGGCAAAGCCGTTCAGCAGCCCCAGCGCGGTCGAGATCACGGTGGCGGGCACCACCATCAGCATGGAGGCCCAGAAGTAGGGCTTCACCCCCGTGCAACTGGCGTTGATGCAGGCCTCGCCCCAGGCGACGGACCAGTTTTCCAGCGTCAGGCGGGTGGGCCAGCCGATGAAGCTTTCGCGCAGGATGTCCTCGTTGAAGCGAACGGAGTTCAGGATGATCACCGCCAGCGGCATCAAAACGAAAGCCGCCAGGATCAGCAGCGTCGCATAAAGCGCGATGCGCCCGGCGATCTGTTTTCCCGTCAGCGGGCGCCGACGGGTCAGGTCGGGGATGTTGGTTGTAGCGGCGGTCATTTCGCGCCTCCTTTCTGGCGGCGCATCACGAGGTGCAGCGCACCGATGGGCAGGAACACCACGACCAGGCCGATCAGCATCCAGACGGCGGCGGCCGCCCCCTGCGCCAGCTCGCCCGCAGCAAACAGCCGGTCGTAGACAAACATCGCCGGGAAGGTGGTCGCGATGCCGGGCCCCCCGTGGGTCAACGCCAGCACCAGGTCAAAGGTCTTGATGGCGAATTGCAGCAGGATGATCAGAACCGAGATCATCACCGGCCAGATCGAGGGCAGGATGATCCGGCGATAGATCTTGAGCATGCCCGCCCCGTCGATCTGCCCGGCCTTGACCATGTCGCGGTCCACGCCCCGCAGGGCCGCCAGAACCATCACCATCACAAAGCCAGAGGCATGCCAAACCGCCGCCAGAACCACCGCCCAAAGCGCGGTTTCGCGGCTGGTGATCAAGGTGAATTCAAAGTTCTCCCACCCGAGCGACTGCACAAAGGCCTGAAGCCCGGTCGAGGGGTTCAGAATCCATTGCCAGGTGGTGCCGGTCACCACGAAGGAAATCGCGATCGGATAAAGGAAGATCGAGCGCAAGAGGTTCTCGCCCTTGACCTTCTGGTCCATCAGGACCGCAAGAAAGACGCCCATGGCTGTGGTCAGGATGATGTAGAGCGCGCCAAACACCGCCAGGTTCCAGACGCCCGTGGTCCAGCGCGGATTGCGCCACAGGCGCGTATAGGCGTCGAAGCCTGCAAAATCGTAGGTCGGCAGCAGGGTCGAATTCGACAGCGACAGGTAGATGTTCCAGCCGACGAAGACGAAGATGTAGATGCCAGTCGTGATGATCGTCGGGATCAGAACGAAGGCGGGAACCAACTGCGCCATGCGGGCCGCACGGCTTTTGGGGCGCGACGCAAAGGTCGGCGGGGGGGCGGCAAGGGCCATGAGACTATCCGGATGTAAGGGGCTCGGGCGCGACGGGAGGGCGCGCCCGAGCCGGCGTGATCAGTACTCGTTGATGACGGACTCGGCCATGCGGCGCGCGGCATCCTCGGAGGACATGTCGGAGTTGATGAACTCCGAGATCACGGTGAACATCGCTTTCCGGAACTTCTCCGGCACGGCCATGTTGTGGGCCATCGAGCGGACGACGGTGCCGGCGTCAGCGGCGGCGCGCAGGTCTTCGATGTTCAGGCGCTGACAGGGGTTGAAGTCCTCGCCCAGCTCCACGTCCATCCGCGCAGGGATGGACCCCTTGGCGACGTTGAACACCTTCTGGAACTCCGGCGTCATGATGGTCGATGCCAGCAGGGTCTGGCCTTCGATGAAGTCATCCTCGGACTGCTCGAAGAAGACGACGCTGTCGGAGTTGAGGATGTATCCCGGCTGACCCGAATTCATCGGTGCGCCCGCACAAAGGTAGTCGACGCCGTATTCGTAACCCGCCGCGTTCATCGTGCCGATGGCCCAGTCGCCGTGGAAGTAGAACCCCGCTTCGCCCTTGGCCATCATGTTCAGCGGCTCTTCCCAGCCGCGCCCCGGAAAGGCCGGGTCCATCCAGCCGACCATCAGGCGCAGCTGATCAAAGGCGGCGGCCATTTCGTCGCCCTGCAACGCGTCCAGGTCGAGGTTGATGAACGCCTCGCGGAACAGGTCGGTGGAAATGCCCTGAACGATCACTTCGAACAGGGTGCCGTCGATCCAGTCCTGCCCGCCGTGGGCCACGGGGATGATGCCCGCCTCGGCCATGGCGGCGGCCTGTTCGTTGAACTCTGCCCAGGTGGTCGGCAGGTCGGGCGAGCCGATGGCGTCCATCGCCGACTTCGACGCCCACATCCAGTCGATGCGGTGGATGTTCATGGGGGCCGCGACCCATTCGCCGTGCGGCTTCATGACCGACACCAGCTCGGGCGCGACGACGTCTTCCCAGCCCTCGGCTTCGGCCAGGGCGTTGAGGTTGGCGGTCAGGCCGGTGTTGGCCCATTCGCCGATCTCCGGGCCCTTCAGCTGCACGGCCGAGGGCGGCGTGCCGGAAATGACGTCGGCGCGCAGGCGGGCGATGGTGTTGGATGTGTGGCCAGGAACGGCGGTCTGGTTCCACTGGCCCCCGGCGGCTGTATACATCTCGCCCAGCACGTTGATGGCCTCGGCGTTCGCGCCGGAATGCCATTGGTGCAGCATGTTCGTCTTGGGTTCGGCAATCGCCGCGCCGGTCAGCGAAAGCGTCGCGGCTGTGGTGGCCAAAAAGGCCCGAGTGGTGAATGTCATGATTTCCTCCTGAGATGACATTGCATGTGCGGGCCGAAGCCCAGTTCGCGTGCCGCGCTGGTCTCATGCCAGCTGCGTTCACGTGAACATTCTTGAGTGCGCGGGCTCTCCCTGCCCTTGTCGTGGCGCTAGATCGTGATCCCTCCGTCAATCTGGATGGTCTGTCCGGTGATGAACCCCGCCTCATCGCTGGCCAGAAAGGCGCAGGCGGCGGCGATTTCATCAGACTGGCCCAACCGGCCCGAGGGCTGTCGGTCCAGGAATATCTTGCGGGCGGCCTCTTCGCTGCCCGTCTCTTGCGCCATCTCGCGGATGCGGTCCTGCAAGCTGGGACTGTCGATCACGCCGGGACAGATCGCGTTGCACCGCAAACCGTCGCGCAGGTGGTCGGCGGCCAGCGCCTTGGTCAGGCCGATCACGCCGCCCTTGGCCGCGCAATAGGCAACCCGGTTCGGATAGCCGCGCAGGGAGCTGGCGACCGAGGCGATCGTCATCAGGCTGCCGCCGTGTTCTGTCATCCGGGGCACGGCGTATTTGCAGACGGTAAAGGCGCTGCCCAGCGTGATTTCGGTCGAGCGGTGCCAATCGGCCAGAGAGGTCTGTGCGATGGTGCCCTGATGGACGTAGCCAACTGCGTGCACCAGGATGTCGATCCGGTCGAACCCGTCGAAATAGGCCGCGACTGCGTCCGCGTCCGTCGCGTCGAGCCGCGCCGTCCTGGCGTCCAGCCCGACTAGCAGATCGGCGTTCAGGTCGCTTGCGTGGACAGTGGCCCCATCGGCGGCCAGCCGGGTGGCGACGGCGCGGCCGATCCCCTGCCCGGCTGCCGTGACGACGGCCACTTTCCCCGCAAGCCGCCCCATCACAGGGCCACGACCGTCTGCGCCTGTGTGCCCAGGCCGTCGATGCCCAGTTCCACACGGTCACCAACCGTCAACCACTGCGGTGGCTTCATGCCCGCGCCCACACCCGGAGGCGTGCCGGTGCAGATCAGGTCGCCGGGTTCCAGACGGGTGAATTCGGACATGTAGGACACGATGGTCGCCACATCGAAGATCATCGTGTCGGTATTGCCGGTCTGCTTGCGGTCGCCATTGACGTCCAACCACATGCCCAGTTTCTGCACGTCGCCCACCTCGTCAGGAGTGGCCAGAAACGGGCCGGTGGGGCAGAAATTGGGGAAGCTCTTGCCCTTCACCCATTGGCCCGAGCGTTCCATCTGCCAGGCGCGTTCCGAGACATCGTTGACCAGCACAAAGCCCGCCACGTGGTCCAGCGCCTCGGATTTGGAGATGTTGAGCGCGGGTTTGCCGATGACGATGCCCAGCTCCACCTCCCAGTCCAGCTTGGTCATCTTGGGCGCGTAAAGCAGGTCGTCGTTCGGGCCGCAGTAGGTGACCGTCGACTTGTTGAACAGGATCGGCTCTTCGGGCACGGGCAGGCCCGCTTCGGCGGCGTGGTCGGAATAATTCAGGCCAACGCACCAGATATTGAAAGGCTGCGCCGTGGGCGGGGCCAGGCGTTTGCCCGCAACATCGGCCTTGGGCAGCGTCGTGGGATCGACGGCGGCCAGACGGGCCAGCAAGTCGGGCGAAAGCGTCTGCGGCCCGAAATCGGCGACAAGCGACGAGGCATCGCGCGGCGTGCCCTCGGCGTCCAGAATGCAGGGGATCTTGGGGCCGTTGCGGTCCCCGTAGCGGGCGAGTTTCATGCAGCATCTTCCTTGTTCTTACGGCCCCACCAGGTCGCGGCCAGCGGTGCGCCCCCGACAAAGGCGCCGGCCCCCAGGTCATCCTGAAAGCGCAGGCATTCGTTCCATTTCGCCATCCGCTCGGACCGGGTGAAGGACCCGACCTTCAGCTGTCCGCCCCCCAAACCGGTGGACAGGTGGCTGATCGAGACGTCCTCAGTCTCGCCCGACCGGGCCGAAACGACGGCACCGAAGCCCGCCTTGGCGGCGGCCTCGAAGGTCTGGACGGATTCCGTCACGGTCCCGGCCTGATTGACCTTGATGAGGACCGCGTTGCAGGCCCCTGCGGCGGCGGCTTCCTCGACCAGGCGTGCGTTGGTCACCAGGTAGTCGTCGCCGATGATCTGCACGTCCGCGCCGTGACGGCGGGTAAATTCGGCCATGCCTTCGGGGTCGTCCTCGCCCACGGGGTCCTCGATCGAGGCGATGGGATAGGACTTGAGCCAGCCGCCCAGCATGTCGACCAACTGGCCGCTGTCCATTTCGCGATCTTCCAGCGCCAGGCGATAGCGGCCCTGTTTGCCGAATTCCGACGCGGCAATGTCGAGAGAGATGATCACGCGGTCGCCAGGGGTTTCGCCCGCCAGCGAGATCGCCTCGACCAATGTTTCCAGCGCCTCTTCGTTGCTGTCGAAGCTGGGCCACCAGCCGCCTTCGTCGGCCACGCCCGCCAGCTTGCCACGCCGGGCCATGATGTCACCGGCGGCAAAGTAGACCTCGTTCGTGACCTCCATCACCTCGTCGAAGGTGGTCGCGCCGGGAACCATGATCATGAAGTCCTGGATATCCACGCGACGCCCCGCGTGGGCCCCACCGCCGAAGATCTGGATTTCGGGCAATGGCAGGCTGGGCGTGGTGCCATAGTGGTTGGCCACATGACGCCACAGCGGCTGGCGCGCATCGGCCGCAGCCGCATGCAGGATGGCAAGCGACGTGGCGACGGTCGCATTGCCGCCCAGCGTCTCTTTCAACGGCGACGTGTCCAACCCCAGGATCGTGGCGTCGGCCCCGGCCTGATCGGTCACGTCCCGACCGACCAGCGCAGGCGCGATGGTGTCCGTCACGCTGGCCAACGCCCGGGCCACGCCCTTGCCGCGCAACGCCGTACCGCCGTCGCGCAGATCGATGGCTTCGCGGGTTCCGCGCGAGGCACCCGCAGGGGCGATGGCACGGCCAACCGCGCCGGTTTCCAAGGTCACTTCGACCTCGACGGTGGGGTGGCCGCGCGAATCCCAGACGCGGCGGCCTTTGACTGATGCTATCGCTGTCACGTTCGGTAATCCTTCAGGGCAGTTCGGAGGGTATCGGTGAGGGAGTGCAGATCCGGCGCGGGATCCACGATCAGACCACGCGACACGGCGCGGGTCAGAGTTCGGTCGGCGTCGGTGAAATATTCCACCGGGGACTTGCCATCGACGCGGGCCAGCATCAGCGCGGGCACCAGCCGACAGACCTGACGTTCCAGATCGGCGGGGTCCTGCCAGTCAACATGAGGCGCATAGGCAGCCCAGAAGGTGCCGACCTGATCCAGCAGGTTGTCGCGGCTGGCCGGAAGATGGATGGCCTTGAGGATCAGGTGATTCAAACAGAACGACGGATCAAAGGCCGCCCCCTGCAACGTCGCGCATTCCGCATCCAGGATCACCGGCCGGCCATCGCGGAACAGGATGTTCTTGGGGCTGACGTCACCATGCACCAGAACCTGCGGGGCCTGGGCCAGCATGGTGTCGAGGGCGGTGATCGTCTCTGCCAGATCGGGATGCTGGCCTGCGGTATAAAGCAGATACGGCTCGATCCGCAGGGCGTGGAAATCCGCGCGATTGTCGAAAACCCCAGGTTCCACCCCCTTGGCGGAGGCCGCATGAATGCGGCCCAACAGGTCCCCGACGGCCCGCGCCTCCGACCGGTCAGGGGCCCCGTCCAGCAGGGCCGATTTCCAGAGATAGACATCGCGACCCGCGACCATCTCCATCGCGAACCCGTGCTGCTCGGGTGCGTGACCATACAGATCGACAGCAGCCTCGGGCGCGACGCGGTTGGCAAAGGACAGCCAGGCGTATTCGGCGGCATTGCGGTGCACGGGGGCAAACCAGTCGGCAGCCACCTTGAGCTTTGGCAGGGCGAATTTCACGCAGATTTCGCGATCCGGCAACCGCACGGCAGCGATGTCCGAGGCGACACCGCCGGTCAGCGGGCGCACGTCGGTCACGTCATCTGCCTGGCCAAGGCCAAGCGCCTCGACCAGCCGCCGACAGCGGCTGTCCAACTCGGTCGTCACGAAGATCTCCTCCCGTGTTCACGTGAACCTATTCCCTTTCGGGTAATGTTCACGTGAACAATGTGCCGCTCTCGGAAACATGAGTCAAGACAGAACAGGTCGGAAATGTTACACGACCGCACGCTGAACGAGGACGCACGTGCCGGAACGGGTCACCATAAAATCCATCGCCCGCGATCTGGGCGTCTCTCACATGACCGTTTCGCGTGCCCTGTCGGGGCATCCGAACGTTCTGAAGGAAACGCGCGACGCGGTGCGCAAACGTGCCGCCGAACTCGGCTATGTCAAAAGCGCGGCGGCCATGGCCATGCGCGGCGACGGCACCGGCATCGTCGGCCTGCTGCTGCCGAACATCATCAATGAATTCTACGCCCGTTTCGCCAACACGCTGGCCACTGCCTGCGACGGGGCCGGAATGCAGCTGATCATTCACCTAACCAACGACGACCCCGCCACCGAAGAGGCTGCGCTGGATCGCCTGCGAGAGGTGCAGGCCTCGTCGGTGGTGATGGTGCCTGTGCCGGGGCGGGACGGCCGCCCGACGGCGCAGGTCGCGGGGCTGCGCACGGTGCAATTGATCCGGCAACGGGCCTTTGACGATGCGACAGGGGCGATCCTGCTGGACGACGGCCCTGCATTGCGCGCCGCAATCGCCCACCTGGTCGGGCGCGGGCACAGTCGGATTGCCTATATCGGCGCGGATGCGGCGCTATCGTCGGGCCGCAGCCGGCTGAGCGCCTTTGAAAAGGGCATGGCCACGGCGGGGTTGCCCGCGGATCTGGTACGCACCGGTGCGCCGTCTTTCGACATGGGCCGGGCCTGCGCGCAGGACCTGCTGACAGGCGAGGCGACCGCCCTGCTGTGTGGCGGGTTCGAGATCTCGAACGGTGCCCTGTCCGCCTGCCTGGAGGACGGGGGCCGCATCGACTTCGTCGGCTATGGCGACCCGTCGTTCTATGCTTGGGTCGATGGGGGCGTCACAACGGTCCAGGTCCCGGTCGAGGCATTGGCCCACCATGCCGTACAGATGATCGTCGAAGGGCGCACCACCGAGACGGCGACCTTCGCCGCCGAACTCGTCTTGCGCCGCTAGCCGTCAGACCGAGACGTCGGCCAGAACATCCTCGCGCCGCGCCCCGGCCCGCGCCTCGGACCGCAGAACGGTGCCCCGGCGCAGGGCGACGATGTGATCGGCCAATCCCCAGGCAAAATCGAACCGCTGTTCCACAAGAACGATGGCCATATCGCCTTTCTCGCGCAGCCCGGCGATGACGCGGCCGATCTGGGCGATGATGTTGGGCTGGATGCCCTCGGTCGGCTCGTCCAGCAGCAGAACCTTGGGCTGGGTGACCAAGGCGCGAGCGATCGACAGCTGTTGTTGTTGCCCGCCCGACAGGTCGCCCCCCCGGCGGCCCTGCATTTCGCGCAGCACGGGGAACAGATCATAGATCTCTTCCTTCACCGCCCGCTCGGCCTTGGGCAGGCAGGCGAAGGCGGTGGCCAGGTTTTCGGCCACGGTGAGTTGGGCAAAAACCTCTCTCCCCTGAGGGACATAGGCAATGCCGGAAAGCGCCCTTGCCTTGGCCCCGTCGGGCAGTGGCGCGCCGTCTAGGGTGACGGTGCCGCCCATCGGGTGACGCCCGGCCAATGCCTTGAGCAGCGAGGTCTTGCCGGTGCCGTTGAGCCCCATGACGCAGGTGACCTTGCCGCGTTCGGCGGTCAGGTCGATGCCGTGCAGGATCCGGCTGCCGCCGTAGTCCAGGGTGACGTTGCGCGCCTCAAGCATGGGCCGCCTCCTCTTCGGGTCGGCCAAGGTAGACGTCGATCACACGCGGATCGGCACAGACGTAATCGAGCGAGCCTTCGGCCAGGGACCGCCCTTCGTGCAGAACGGTGACGCGGCAGTTGAGGCGACGGACGAATTCCATGTCGTGTTCGATGACGACAACGGCGCGGGTCCGGGCGGCATCGACCAGCATTTCCGTCGTCCGCTCCCGCTCCGCGCTGGTCATGCCCGCCGCCGGTTCGTCGACCAGCAACAGGCGCGGCTCCTGAGCCAGCAACATGCCGATTTCCAGCCATTGCTTTTGCCCGTGGGACAGAATCCCGGCGCGCGTGTCGAAGGCATCCATCAACCCCACTTGCGCCGCCTGTTCGGCAGCAAGCGCGCGGGTGTCGGGACGTTTCATCAGCACAGTCAAAGGGTTGCGCGGAGCCTTGAGCGCCATGGCCAGATTTTCAGCCACGGTCTGATCCTCAAAGACGGTGGGTTTCTGGAACTTGCGCCCGATGCCTGCGCGGGCGATCTGGGCCTCGGACATCCGGGTCAGGTCGCGCGACAGCTCACCATAGAGGATCTCGCCGCTGTCGGGCCGGGTCTTGCCTGTGACCAGGTCCATGAAGGTGGTCTTGCCCGCCCCGTTCGGCCCGATGATGGCGCGCAGCTCGGGCTCGCCCACGGAAAAGGACAGATTGTCGATGGCCTTGAACCCATCGAAGGTTTTCGACACGCCAGATACTTCGAGAAGCGCGCTCATGATGCGTCCTCCTGGGCGCGTTTGGATCCGGCGTCGGGGCCATAGTCGCCCTGCCGCTTGGCGACGCGACGGTCGGTGTAGACGTCAACCAGACCGCCCAGCCCCTTGGGCGCGAACAGTGTGACCAACACAAAGGACAGGCCGAGCAGCACCAGCCACCAGTCGGTCCACTTGATCTCGTAGAAGCCGAGGTCGATGTCGGGGGCGCCGCCGCCGGTAAACCAGCTGGAGGCAAGCGAGACGACAGCGGCCCCGATCACCGCACCATAAAGCCGCCCGCGCCCCCCGATGGCGACCCAGACCGCCAGATAGATCGAGGCGATGGGCGCGATTTCAGCGGGGTTCACGATGCCCGCCTGCGGGTAATAAAGCGCACCTGCCAGCCCGCAAGCCATTGCAGTTCCGGTGAAAATCGCGAGCTTGTAGTGTTCGACCTCATAACCGAGGAACCGCACCCGCGCCTCGTCGTCGCGAATGCCGCGCAGGACCGATCCGAAGCGGCCAGACACGGTCCATTTCGCCGCCAGATAGGCCAGAGCCAGGGCAACGGCAGAAGCCCAGAGGAACCAGATCGACAAGGTGGATTGCGGGATGTCCGTCAGGCCGGGGATGTTCTGCAGACCCGACAACCCGTTGTTGCCGCGCAGACCGCTGTCGTTCTGGAACAACCAAAGCGACAAGGCCAACGTGCCCGCCTGGGTCAGGATCGACAGGTAGACGCCGACCACCCGCGAGCGGAAGGCAAGCCAGCCGAACACCAGCGCGACAAGACCCGGAACCAGCACGCAGAACGCCAGCTGCAGCGGCAAGGAGCCCGCGAAGGTCCAGAGCCAGGGCACCTCTGAGGATCCGACGACGCCGAAGATCTGGGTGCCGATCGCCTCTTGGACCTCCAACGGGGTTGGCGGCAGGGGCGCGCGGGACAGGGTTTCGAGGACGATCGCCTCGGTCCGGTCCCACATCAGCCACATGCCGATGGAGTATCCCCCAATCCCGAAGAACGCGAAATGGCCCAGCGACAGGATACCCGTGTAGCCCCAGATCAGATCCATGGCGAGCGCGGCGAGACAAAGGCAGAGCGTCTTGCCCAGAAGCTTCACGAAGGAGGTGGACACCAGCCCCGCGCTGGCCATCAGCGTCACCGCGATGGTGACCACAGCCAGCACGGCGAGGAAGATCAGCACGTCGGGGCGGGCGATCAGGGGGCGTCGCCCCGATGGGTGATCCCCGGGTGATCCGGGGGTGATCCCGGTCGGACGCGATCCCGGTTGCAGCGAGGCATCGGTCATTGGGCGAACCTCCCCTTCTGGGCGACAATGCCGCGCGGGCGCACCTGGATGAAGAGGATGATGAACAGGATCATGTAGGTCTGCGCGGCCAGGGTGTTCGAGGGGTTCAACCATTCGATGCCCTTTTGCAGCCCACCGATCAGCCCGGCACCCGCCAGCGTCCCGAAGACGGAGCCGACGCCACCGACCACGACGGTCATGAAGCTTTGCACGATGTAGCCTGCGCCCATCTCGCTGGTGACCTGCGCGTACAGACCGATGGCCACGCCCGCGACACCGGCAATGCCGGAGCCCAGCGCGAAGGTGACCATGCCGACGCGGTCCGGGTCGATGCCGAGCGACGCGGCCATGCCCGGGTTCTGGGTCACGGCGCGCACCTCCAACCCCAGGCGGGTGCGGCGCAGGATGTAGACCAGCGTGGCGAGGAAGATCGCGGCCAGAATGAAGATCGCGATGCGGATATAGCTGATCCCCACCACGTCGTTCAGGGTCCAGGCCCCGGCCAGCCAGTCGGGCGAGGTCAGCGGCACGGCCTGTGTGCCGAAGATGTTCTTGAAGATCTGCTGCAGGGCGACCGAAATACCAAAGGTCGCCAGCAACGTCTCCAACGGGCGGTGGGCCAGATGGCGGATCACCAGACGTTCCAACGCGACGCCGGCGGCGGCGGCGACCACGAAGGCCAGCGGCAGCGCGATGATCAGCGAGATGGTGTAGTCCGGCACGATCTGTTGCACGACATAGCCGGTATAGGCCCCGATCATGATGAATTCGCCGTGGGCCATGTTGATCACACCCATCACACCGAAGGTAATGGCGAGACCAATTGCGGCGAGGAAGTAGATCGAGGCGAGGCTGAGCGCATCGAGGCCCAGATCGGCGGCCTGCGCGCGGGCGACGCGGTTTTCCACCTCGGCCAATGCGGCGGCGGCGGCGGTGGTGATGGCGGGGTCGGGTTCGTCGTAGACCTCGACGATGGGATTGGCGTCCAACAGGGTCGCGACCGCGTCCAAAGGGGGACGTGCGGGGGCGGCTCCGGCGGCGACAAGCACCTCATAGGCGGACCAGCGGGCGGCTTCGGTGTTCAGGCTGGTGACGGGTTGGCCTGCGACGGCGCCCCCTTCGATGGCGGCGATCAACGCGGCGTCGCGGTCGGCGCGGGTCACGTCCTCGGGGACGATGCCTGCGTCGGCCAGCAGCTCCAGCGCCTGCGCCTCGGTCAGGTCCGTTCCGACCTTGAGCGCGCGGGCGATGTTGGCATCGGCGTCGGTCGCGCCCACAACGGTTTGGGTCGTCAGAACCGCGTTCAGCGCGGCCCGCGCCTCCAGCGATACCTGAGACGCCATCCAGTCGATGGCGGCAATCCGAACGGCCGGATCGGTGCCGAAACGAATGGAAATCAGGCGATCCAGCGCCTCCTTGCGGGCGCGGATGGCGCGGTTTTCCTCGCCTTCGATCGAGGCGCGTAGCGGGGCCAGCAGATCGGGCGTCGGATTGCGCGACAGCGCGTCGAGCGCGGCACGGCGGCGATCCGGGTCAGGGTCGCTCAGCTGGAACTGGACCAGGGCCGTGGCGATCAGCTTGCGCACGCCTGCGTTGGGTTTCAGTTCGGTCGCGTCGCGGCGACCGACCTCGCCCGCCTCGCTGCCGTCTTCGACAGAGCGCAGGGCGTAGACGTCGCCTTCGCGTGTGCCATAAAAGAACAGGCCATCGGCGTCGCGCTGCACCACACCCTTGTCGGCCCAGGATTCCAGAAAGCCGGTCATCTGCGGCAGGCCAGAGGCGGCGAGGTCGTCCAGCACCGGCTGAATGGTGCGGCGCGACGGCTTGGCGAGGTCCGCGGAATGGGTTTGCAGCAAGGTCTGCATCGGGCCGTCCTGCGCCAGGGCAGGCAACGGCAACAGCAGGAATGCAAGAGCGATCAGAAGGCGCATGATATGTCCGGGCACAAGTGCAGGGCGGTGTTTGACGCCGCCCTGCGAAAGAGGGATGCGCCGGCCCGGGGAGAGGCGGGCCGGCGCGGTGCGGATCAGTAGTTGGACTGGATCTGCACGCAGCTCTCGGTCTCGGTGTTGTACATGCCACAGCCGAGGCCCGGCCAATCCGAGGTCAGGACCGCCGATTCCGGCAGGTGGTCGGTCCAGGCGTCGCCCGGCACTTCGGAGGTCTGCGAGATGATGTCGAACTGGCCATCCTCGGTGATCTCACCGATCAGAACCGGCTTGGCGAGGTGGTGGTTCGGCAGCATGACCGCGGTGCCGCCGGTCAGGTTCGGGAACTCCTGGCCGTACATGGCGTCGCGCACGGCGTCGACGTCGGCGGTGCCGGCGGCTTCGACGGCGTTCACCCACATGTTGAAGCCGATATAGTGGGCCTCCATCGGGTCGTTGGTCACACGCTCTTCGCCCATCCGCTCTTTCCAGGCGGCGACGAATTCGGCGTTGATGTCGGTGTCGGCGGACTGGAAGTAGTTCCAGGCAGCCAGGTGACCGACGAGGTTGGTGGTATCCAGACCCGACAGCTCTTCCTCACCGACGGAGAAGGCCACGACGGGGATGTCGTCGGCGCTGATCTCGGCGGCGGCGAGTTCCTTGTAGAAGCCGATGTTGGCGTCGCCGTTGATGGTCGAGATGACGCCGACCTGGCGGCCGTCCTCGGACATTTCGACGACGTCACCGACGATCGTCGCCCAGTCGGAGTGACCGAAGGGGGTGTAGTTGACGAAGATGTCCTCGGCGGCGATGCCCTTCGACTTCAGGTAGGCCTCCAGGATGTTGTTCGTGGTGCGCGGGTAGACGTAGTCGGTCCCCAACAGGGCGAAACGTTCCACGCCCAGTTCTTCCAGGAAGTAGTCGACCGCCGGGATCGCCTGCTGGTTGGGAGCGGCGCCGGTGTAGAAGACGTTCTTGGACGATTCTTCGCCCTCGTACTGGACCGGGTAGAACATCAGGCCGTTGAGTTCCTCGAGAACCGGCAGGGCCGATTTACGCGAAACTGAGGTCCAGGAGCCGAAGATCACATCGACCTCTTCGACGGTCAGCAGCTCGCGCGCCTTTTCGGCGAACAGCGGCCAGTCGGAGGCCGGGTCGACCACGACGGCCTCCAGCTCGCAGCCCAGCAGGCCGCCGGCGGCGTTCTGCTGGTCGACCAGCATCTCGACGGTGTCTTTCAGCGTCGTCTCGGAAATCGCCATCGTACCCGAAAGCGAGTGCAGAACGCCGACCTTGATCGGGCAATCCTGGGCAAAGGCCGGCATCGCAGCAGCAGCAAAAGCGGTGCAAAGCAGAGTTGTCTTGAATGTCATGTCTGTCCCCGTGTTTGACGAAGCAGACCCTGCCGCCGGGGCGCGGCAGGTGCCAAAGATGTGAAGAGCCTTTCCAGCGCCATGCAGAAAAACGCACAATTATTGTGCATAAGTCGCGGGTTTGGCGCAGCATTGGACAGACCAAAATGCCAAAGCCTGAGGCGTTCGCCGCGAAAACTGGCAGAAGCGAGGGGCAGTCGCAGTGCATTTGCACGATTCGCGTCGCCTTCTAGCGCCCAGTGGTCGCATTTCCACGCCCGGTTGCTTGCGCCCAGTCTTCGGTCGGTACCGAAACCCCGACCCTGTTGCACACCGCCCATCCGGGGTAGCAGGCCGCATGTCTCAGACCACAGATACCCCCGTCTCGCTTCCGACCCTGTCCAACTGGGTGTCGGTCATTGCACTGGGGTTGATCTGGGGCGGCACCTTCATGGTCGTGGCCATCGCATTGCGCGGCTACGGGCCCGTCACCGTGGCGGCGGCGCGCACGACCTTGGGGGCGCTGGCGCTCTTGTCCCTGGTGTGCGTGTTGCGACGCCCCTTGCCCGCGCCCTCGTCCGCGTTGGCGGGCTTTGTCGTCACCCTCGGCGTGCTGACCACCGCCCTGCCCTTTGTGCTGCTGTCCTGGGGCCAGCAATATGTGCCCTCGGCCTTTGCGGGGCTCAGCATGGCGGTCCTGCCGTTGTTCGTCTTGCCGCTGGCGCATGTCTTTGTGCCGGGCGACCGGATGACCTGGCGCAAGTCCTCTGGCTTTGCGCTTGGACTGACCGGGGCGCTGGTTCTGTTGGGTCCGGGGATCTTTGCGGCGGGTGACGGCGACCTGGCGGCCCTGGGGCGGATTGCCTGCGTGGCCGCGTCCATCAGCTATGCGGTGGGGTCGATCCTGACCCGGCGCTGTCCGCCCATCGACGGGATGTGGTTGGGCGCGTTGACGTTGCTGGTGGGGGCGGTGATCCTTGTCCCGACGATGCTGTTGACCGAGGGCGTGCCCGGTGCAGCAGCGCCCGGCGTTATGCTGGCCATCGTCTTTCTGGGTCTCGTCCCGACCGCCTTTGCGGCCTATCTGCGCGTGTCGGTCATCCGCAGCGCGGGGCCGTCCTTCATGACGCTGGTGAACTATCAGGTGCCGGTCTGGGCCATGATATTCGGCACCGCCGTCCTGAGCGAGGTCCTGCCGAGCCGGTTTTACCTGGCCCTGGCCCTGATCGCGACCGGCCTGTTCGTCAGCCAGATGCGGCGCCGCTGAGGCATCGGGCGCAAACACGCGCCGCCAACGCACGCCGCCCATTGACACCCGAAGCCCCCCGCCGGAGACCGGTGTGATGCTGGACGTGCGCCCCGTTGGATATGTGATCGGCCTGTTGCTGGTGGCCCTGGGGGCGTCGATGGCGCTGCCGCTGGCGGCTGACGTGATGGCGGGCAACGGCCATTGGCCGGCGTTCTTCGAATCCGGGATGCTGACGATCCTTGCGGGCATGTCGCTGGCGCTGGCCTGCGCCAACGCCGTGCGCACCCGACTGAGCCTGCAGCAGACGTTCCTTTTGACCACGGGCGTGTGGCTGGCGATGCCGATCTTCGCGGCGCTGCCCTTTGTCTTCGGGGCCACCGACGCCAGCTATACCGATGCCTTCTTCGAGGCGATGTCGGGTCTGACCACAACCGGATCAACGGTGCTGACCGGGCTGGACGACCTGCCGCGCGGGATCCTTTTGTGGCGGGGGTTGCTGCAATGGTTCGGCGGTATCGGGGTGATCGTCGTCGCCATGGTCTTCCTGCCGGAGCTGCGGGTCGGGGGGATGCAGATCTTCCGGTCCGAGGCTTTCGACACCATGGGCAAGGTGTTGCCGCGCGCGGCAGAAATCTCGTCAAGGATTTCCACCGTCTATGTCGGGATCACGCTGACCTGCGCGCTGGCCTATTCCGCGGCGGGAATGGGGTCGTTCGATGCACTCGTCCACGCGATGACGACCGTCTCAACCGGCGGTTTCGCCAATTACGACGCCAGTTTCGGGATGTTCAGCGGCCCGCATGAATACATCGCGACCGTCTTCATGCTGGCGGCGGCCTTGCCGTTCGTTCTCTATGTGCAGCTTCTGGCGGGGAGCGGGCGGCCCTTGCTGCGCGACAGCCAGGTGCGCGCATTCCTGGGGGTTTTCGCGGCACTCGTGCTGGTGACCGCCGTGACGTTGATGGTCGTCGACAAGTTTCCGATCGAACGCGCCCTGCGCGAAGCCCTGTTCAACATCGCCTCGATCCTGACCGGCACGGGCTATGCCAGCGTCGACTACATGCAGTGGGGTGCCTTCATCATCACGCTGTTCTTCTTTTGTGGGCTGATCGGGGGCTGCGCGGGATCGACGTCCTGCTCGGTCAAGATCTTTCGCTATCAGATCCTGTTTGCCGCCGCCCGCGCGCAGATCCGACGCATCCATTCGCCACACGGGATTTTCAACGCGCGCTACATGGGGCGCAACGTCAGCGACGACGTGCTGTCGTCGGTCATGGCTTTTTTCGTCCTGTTCGTCGTGACGTTGGGCGTCTTTGCGGTGGCGCTGGCCATGACGGGGCTGGATTTCCTGACCGCGGTGTCTGGGGCCGCAACGGCGGTGGGCAACATCGGGCCGGGCCTGGGCGACATCATCGGACCGGCTGGCAACTTTTCCTCGCTCAACGACATGGCGAAATGGCTGCTATCTGCGGCGATGCTGATCGGGCGGCTGGAATTGATGGTGGTCTACGTGCTGTTCACCGCGCGGTTCTGGCGGTCCTGAGGGTCAGACGACCTGAAACTGGCCCGTGTCCCGAAATGCGCGCCAGTGGGCAAAGGTGGGGTATTCCGGTTTGCAGAACGTCCCCGGATCGACCTCCGCCTCGGTGACGAAGCGGAAGGCGGTGGCCTCGCCGTCGTTGGCCCGCAGGGGACCGGGGTTCAGGCGCGCGTGGATCAACAGGCAGACGGCCTGCACCTGGTCGCCATTGGGATAGACGTGACGCTCGACGATCGGATCGGAGGACAGGCCAAAGGGCGTCAGGTCGCGCACATCGGCATTCGCCTCTTCCCGCGCTTCGCGGCGGGCGGTGTCCATCAGCGACTCGCCCAGCTCCATCCCGCCGGACAGCAGGCCCCACTTGCCGTCATCGGCACGGCGGATATTCAGGAACCGCCCGGCGTCGTCCTCGATCAACAGACGCGCCCCGATGTTCAATAGCGGCTCTGCACCCACCCGCGCCCGAAGACGGCCAAGGTAGCTTGCGGCGAAACCGCTCACTCCCAGCAGCTGACCAGAACGGTCATTCCGGTGGCGCGCGTCGTCAGATCCTCAGGTGCGATGGCCGCGCCGTCCTGTGCGACAGATGCACGAATGCCCGCCGACTGCAGCACCGCCTGCAACGTCGATGCCTTGGCCGCGATGGCCACGTCGCCCGGCAGTGCCCGCGACCCATCGCCCGGCGGCGGCAACAACAGGCCGGCAACCCGCCCCGAACTGTCCAGAACCGGACCGCCAACGTCGCCTGCCTGCGCGGCCAGCGCCAGACGCAGAACCGCGTCGGACCCGTCCAGCCCGCGCACATCTTCCAGCGTGCCGAAGGTCAGCGTCGCCGCCCCCAGGACGCCACCGTAGGGATACCCACCGACCGAGACCGGGGCGCGAAGGCGGCCTTCGGTGGGGGCCAGCATGGCGACCTCGACCGGGGCCAGGCGACCCGTGGGGCGCAGAATCGCGATGCCATCGGCCGAAAGCGCCACCTCCGCGTCGTGCAGTCGGTCCAACGTGATCCGTCCGCACCCGGCCACGGTATCCGCCGCCGTGGCCACGCGCCCCTGCCCGTCGACAAAGAACCCCGAAGCGGAACGCAGCGGTTGCCGCACCTCCAACCCGGACACCATGTCGAAGCTTTGGGTCGCGGGGTCGAAGCCCTGATCGGGATCCAGCGGCGGACCGATCTTGCGGATCGTCTCGTCCATCGCCGCCAGGGCGCGCACGGCCGACGCCTGCTGCGCATCGGGCCAGCTGAGCAGGTAGCCAAAGATATGGCCATCTTCCAGCCGGGCGGTCACCTGGGTCGTGCGCCCCGGCGCCTCGCCCCGGATCGAAAAGCTGTCACGGGCCTTGGACCGGTCGCCTTGGGTCGGCACCACGTCCAGCGTCTGCAGGATTTCGTACAGCCCGCCCAGCGCCGCGCGGTCGCCCGGCTGGCTGATCAACGACAGACGCATGCCGCTGCCGTCTTTCTGAACGTAGTGGACAAACGGGGCTTCGATCCGGTCGAACCTGACCAGGCCGAGCGGCGCCGTCAGCGACAGGCCCGCCTGCTGTTGAACCAACGGCTCCAAGCCGAGCGCGGCCTGCGCGGCGCGGTAGTCGTCCATCAGGCGCGCCCGCTGCCGGGTGGTCAGAATGCCGCTGACGTCTTCGACACCGGCATCCTGCTGCCAGGCCGCCATGGAGGCGCGGGTGCCGCGCCCATAAGATCCGTCGATGGCCGCCGTGTAATAGCCGAACCATTGCAGGGCCCGCTGCAGGTCACGTTTTTCGTCGCGCGAAAGCTGCGCTTCGGACCGCTGCGCTTCGCGGCGGGTTTCCTCCGGCTCGGGCACCGGTGCCGGTGCGGGGTCCGGCGTGGCCACGACGACCGGCGCGGCGGGCACGTCCGGCCTGGGGGCCTCGGCCACTGCGGGCGGGGTCGGCGTGTCGATGACACCCACCGGCCAGAACCGGTCGCGGTAGGTGTTGCCGTCGCTGACATAGCTGTCGCGCGGGATCAGCCCCTCTCGGCGCAGCTGCCGCAGGACGGCGCGGGCCTCGGTCTCGGGATAGGGGCCCAGCGCGATGCCGTACCAGCCGCCGCCCAGTCGGAATCCGTTCAGGTTCGGCAGCAGCCCGCCATAGGCGCGGGCGCGGGCCTCGGCCTCGCGCAGGTTGGGATGCGCTTCGATCTGGACGTAGACACCGGTGCCTTGTGCCTGAACACCACCGGCCATGGTCATCAGCAGCATAAGCCCCGCCAACAGAAATGCGCGCATCCTCGAACCCTCGGCCATCCAAAAGAAATATAGCAGCCTTCCTTCCAAATCGCGCGTCGAAGGGGAAGGGATTGAGCGCCCAAGCCGCCGCCCTGCCCCGCTTGGCGTGCGATGTGTTGCGCACGGGTCGCGGTGCGCCCGCCCGCGCGGCACCGCAAGGCCCGCGTTGACCCGCCGCGTGCCGCCGTCTAGACGCGCAGCCGACCCACCCGACCGGAGGCCCGCATGTCCGCACCCGACGCGCCCAGATCCTTTCAGGAAATCATCCTGAGGCTTCAGACCTACTGGGCCTCGCAGGGCTGCGCCATTCTGCAGCCCTACGACATGGAGGTGGGTGCCGGCACCTTCCACCCGGCCACCACCCTGCGATCGCTGGGCGACAAGCCCTGGGCCGCCGCCTACGTGCAGCCTTCGCGCCGTCCGACGGACGGGCGCTATGGCGAGAACCCGAACCGGTTGCAGCACTACTATCAGTATCAGGTCATCATCAAACCCTCGCCGCCCGACCTGCAGGACCTGTATCTCGGCTCGCTAAAGGCGATCGGCGTGGACATGGATCTGCACGACATCCGCTTTGTCGAGGACGACTGGGAAAGCCCGACCCTGGGGGCCTGGGGCCTGGGCTGGGAGGTTTGGTGCGACGGCATGGAAGTCAGCCAGTTCACCTATTTCCAGCAGGTCGGCGGTCACGATTGCCACCCGGTGTCCGGCGAGCTGACCTATGGGTTGGAGCGGCTGGCGATGTACATCCTGGGCGTCGATCACGTCATGGACATGCCGTTCAACGATCCGCAAACGCCGATCGCGCTGACCTACGGCGACATCTTCAAGCAGACCGAAGAAGAATACGCGCGCTGGAACTTCGACACTGCGGACACCGCGGTCCTGCTGCGGCAGTTCGAGGAGGCGGAGGCGCATTGCGCCGAGATCCTGTCGAAGGATGCCCTGGACCCCAAGACCGGCAAGCGCATCGTCATGGTGCACCCGGCCTATGACCAGTGCATCAAGGCCAGCCACATGTTCAACCTGCTGGACGCGCGCGGCGTGATCTCTGTCACGGAACGTCAAAGCTACATTGGCCGTGTGCGGGCCTTGGCCAAGATGTGCGCCGACGCCTTTTTGCAGACCGGGGCCGGTGGCTGGACACCGGGCGCCGCCTGAGGCGGGGCCGGACCGTTCGACCAACCCGCCTGCAACCGCGCCCGCCGAGCAGCGGCGCATCCTTTGGCGCGGATGGCTTGGGACCTGCGACTGCCGGCCAGAGGCCCGGAAGCAGGCCAAGTCGCCGCCTTGTCGCCCGGTCCAACCCGCCCCGCGACCCCGTCACCCGCGACATCGCGCGCGCCCCGCTTGCCCGTGCGCGCCCGCCGGTGTAGGCCGCGCCCGGACATAACACCCCGGAGGACACCTTGGGAAAGGCCGTTGTCATCGCCATGCTGCTTGCTGCCCTGCTGGGTGGTGTCGGCATCTGGTACACCCAGACCCGCGCCTATTATTCCGAGGTGGCGGGCCCCGTGTCGCTGACCTTTTCCACGGGCGGGGATCTGACGACCCTGCCCGCCTCTGAGGTGCGCGCCATTGCGTCGGTGTCTTCGCCCCTGGGATTCCGTGCCTGTTTTGCCCACGATCTGGACCTTTTGACCGTTCCCGATCTGGCCGATCCCCACGCCCAGGCCGCACCGACCGTGGCCCCTGGATGGTTCGACTGTTTCGACGCGAAACAGGTCGCGGGCCTGCTGGACGACGGCCTCGCACAGGGGTTCGTGGCGATGAAGAACGTGGCCTTTGGCGTGGACCGGATCGTCGCCCTGTCGGCGGATGGACGCGGCTGGGCCTGGCACGAATTGAACGAATGCGGCCGCAAGTCCTACGACGGCACCCCCGTCGGAGAGGCCTGCCCCGACCGCGCGACCTACACCCCGCTGACCGAGGGATCCCTCTGATATGGCCGACCTGCTGATCGAACTCTTTTCCGAGGAAATTCCCGCGCGGATGCAGCGCCGCGCCGCCGCCGACCTGCAAAAGCTGGTGACCGATGGCCTGGTCGAGGCGGGCCTGACCTATGCGGGCGCGGTCGCCCATTGCACACCGCGCCGCCTGGCCCTGTCGGTGCAGGGCCTGACAGACGAAAGCCCGACCACAACCGAGGCCCGGCGCGGGCCCCGCGTGGATGCGCCAGATAAGGCGCTGGCAGGCTTTCTGCGGTCCACCGGTCTGACGCGCGAACAGCTGGACGAAGAAGACGACAAGAAAGGCCGCGTGTTTATCGCCCGCATCACGAACCCCGGCCGCCCCGCCGCCGAGATCGTGGCCGAGGTGCTGGAGACGACGATCCGCAATTTCCCCTGGCCCAAGTCGATGCGCTGGGGGGCCGGATCCCTGCGTTGGGTGCGCCCCCTGCGGTCGATCCTGTGCATCCTGACGCGCGAAGACGGGTCCGAAGTCGTGCCGCTGACCGTTGATGGCATCGTGGCGGGCGACACGACCGAGGGGCACCGGTTCATGGCCCCTGCCCCGTTCCGCGTCACCTCCTTCGATGACTACGAGGCCAAGCTGAAGCGCGCCCACGTGATCCTGTCGTCCGAGGAACGGGCCGACGCGATCTGGCACGACGCCACCAACCAGGCCTTTGCCGCCGGGTTGGACGTGGTCGAGGACAAGGGCCTGCTGGCCGAGGTGGCGGGACTGGTCGAATGGCCCGTCGTCCTGATGGGCGAGATCGGCGTGGACTTTCTGGAGCTGCCGCCCGAGGTTCTGCAAACCTCCATGAAGGAGCATCAGAAGTTCTTTTCCGTCCGCGACAAGACCGGGCGCATCACCCGGTTCGTCACCGTCGCCAACCGCGAAACGGCAGACGACGGGGCGACCATTCTGGCAGGCAACAACAAGGTGCTGTCTGCGCGGTTGGCGGATGCGAAGTTCTTTTGGGAAAACGACCTGCGCGTGGCCAAGGCAGGGATGGAGCCGTGGCTGGACGCGCTGTCGAACGTCACCTTCCACGCCAAGCTGGGGTCGCAGCGCGCACGCATCGACCGGATTGCTGCGCTGGCCCGCGAAATCGCGCCCGCCGTGGGGGCCGCCCCCGATCTGGCCGAACGCGCGGCACGGCTGGCCAAGGCCGATCTGTCGTCCGAAATGGTCTACGAGTTCCCTGAATTGCAGGGCCTGATGGGCCGCTACTATGCCCAAGCCGCGGGCGAAGACCCCGCCGTGGCACAGGCCGCGCAGGAACATTATTCGCCGCTAGGCCCGTCCGACGACGTGCCGACCGCGCCCGTGTCCGTGGCCGTGGCGCTGGCCGACAAGCTGGATACCCTGGCGGGGTTCTGGGCGATTGACGAGAAGCCTACGGGATCCAAGGACCCCTACGCGCTGCGCCGGGCCGACCTGGGCGTGATCCGGTTGATCTTGAACAACGCGCTGACCCTGTCTCTGAAGCCGGTGATTGCAGCGGCCAATGCCGAGGCCGAAATTGCGGACCTGCTGGCGTTCACGCACGACCGCCTCAAGGTGCACCTGCGCGACGAGGGCATTCGCCACGATGTCATCGACGCCTGCCTGACCGGGGAGCGGACCGACGATCTCGCCGATCTGGTGGCACGGGCGCGCGCGTTGAACGACGTGCTGGCGACCGAGGACGGAACCAACCTGGTACAGGGCACCAAGCGCGCCGCCAATATCCTGGCGCAGGCCGAGGCGAAGGACGGCGTGGAGTACAGCTATGGCGCCGACCCGAAGCTGGCCGAGACGGACGCCGAACGCGCGCTGTTCGACGCGATGGCCACCGCGCGGCCCCGGATCGACGCGGCGCTGACCGCCGAGGACTACCCGTCGGCCATGGCCGCACTGGCCGCGCTGCGTGGCCCGATCGACGCCTTTTTCGAAGCGGTGCAGGTCAATGCCGACAACGAAATCGTGCGGCGCAATCGCCTGAACCTGTTGTCGGAGATCACGCGCATGGCCGCAAAGATCGCTGATCTGACGCGAATCGACGGCTGAACCGGCCCCGAAAACGCCCCCTTAGGGGGCGGTCCCCCTTTGCATTTCCGCAACAGCAGGGATCGGCCCCAGATTTTCCCGCAATAACACTTAAGAAATGCGGAGCGGCTATGTAACATCTTCACGACGTCCTTGCCGCGCTGCGGCGTAGTGATACGCTGCAGGTGCAAAGGAGCCTGAGATGCTCGACACACCCCGCTTCACGGAAATCACGCCGACCGCCGATATCCGGCCTGGACGGCACGGCAGCCGCGCCAAATGTCTGCAACGTCTGATCCGCATGGATCTGCCGGTGCCGCACACCGTCGCATTGCCCTTTGCCACCGTGCGAGAGATCGCGGCGGGGCAGATGCCGGACCTGGTCACCTTGATCGCGCTTTTCGACGACCAGCCGTTGCTTTTGTCGGTGCGTTCGTCGTCCGAGGCCGCCGACTGGGGCGGGCCGGGCGCGGTGCTGAACATCGGAATGAACGACGTCTCTCACGGGTGGCTGTCGAACACGCTGGGACACGAGGCGGCGGATCGGCTGTATCTGCGGTTCATCCGCAGCTTCGCGATCGAGGTCATGCGCCTGGACGAACAGCCCCTGATGGATGCCACCACCCCCGCCGAAGCCCGCGACACCTACGAAGCGGAGATGGACGAGCCCTTTCCGCAAGACATCGCCGTGCAACTGGCCGCCGTGCTGCGGTCCATGGCCCACGCCTGGGAAGGCACGTCCGCCCGCCTGTTGCGACAGGCCCAGGGGGCCCCGGTCGACGCCGGTCTGGGTCTGGTCGTGCAACGCATGGCACAGGGAATGGGGCCGGGACAATCGGGCGCGGGGGTCGTGCAATTCGTCAATCCCGGCACCGGAGAGCCGCAGGTCACCGGGCGCTACTTGGGCCAGGCCATGGGCCGCGACGCCCTGCGCAACCGTGATAAGGCGCTATACCTGACCCATGACGACCGGGGGCCGTCGCTGCAGGACCAACTGCCCGAGGTCTATCAGGAACTGCTGGAGGTCGGGGCCGCCTGCCGCAAACGTCTGCGCGAGGAAATGCAGGTCGAGTTCACCATCGACCAGGGGCGGCTTGCGATCCTGGACGCGGTGCGCTGCCCGCGCGAATCCCGCGCGTCCGTTGCCATTGCCGCCGCGCTTGCCCGCGACGGGATCATTCCGCGGTCCGAAGCGTTGTTGCGCGTGGCCCCCGCCACGCTCAGCCGGCTTTTGCATCGGCAGATCGACGAGGGCGCGGCGCGGACCGTTCTGGCGCGCGGCGTCGCCGCCTCGCCGGGGGCTGCGACCGGCCGGATCGTTTTTGACAGCGCCGCGGCCCAGGCCGCCTTGTCGCGGGACGAAGCCTGCATTCTGGTGCGGCGCGAAACCTCGCCCGACGACGTGCGCGGCATGCATGCCGCCGATGCGGTCCTGACTGAACGCGGCGGGGCGACCAGCCACGCTGCCGTCATCGCGCGCGGGTTGGGCCTGCCTTGCGTGACCGGGGCCACCGGCCTCAAGATCAGTCATCGGCAGAAAACCTTGACGCTGCCGTCGGGTCGGGTCCTGCCCGAAGGCACCGAGATCACGATCGACGGCTCCTCCGGAGAGGTGCTGGACGGGGCTGTGCCCACGCAGGAGCCGGCAATCGACGGGGCCTTCCGCGATTTCATGGCCTGGTCGGACGACATTCGCGACATCGGCGTGCGGGCCAATGCGGACACCGTCGCAGACGCCACCCTGGCGCGCAGCTTTGGCGTCGACGGCATCGGGCTTTGCCGGACGGAACATATGTTCTTTGAAGGCGGTCGCCTGACCGTCATGCGCGAGATGATCTTTGCCGAAAGCCCCGAAGACCGGGCCGCCGCGTTGGAACGTCTGCTGCCGATGCAGCGCGACGACTTTACCGAGCTGTTTTCGATCATGTCGGGCCTGCCGGTCTGCATCCGCCTGCTCGATCCGCCCCTGCATGAATTCCTGCCCTCCGAAGGGGATGGCATCCGGGCGCTGGCAGACGCGCTGAACCGGCCGCTGTCCGAGGTAAAGGCGCGGGTCACATCGCTTCAGGAATACAATCCCATGTTGGGGATGCGGGGCGTGCGGCTGGGCATCGCGGTGCCCGAAATCTATGAAATGCAGGCCCGCGCCATTTTCGAGGCGACGGTTGCGGCGTTGAGGAACGGGGCCATGGTCGCCCCCGAGATCATGATCCCGCTGGTTACCGCCCGGCGCGAGGTCGAACTGGTCAAGCGCCGCATCGATGCGGTTGCCAGCGCCGTGCGCGCCGAGACGGGGACGGAGTTCACCTATCGCCTGGGCGTCATGGTGGAGACACCGCGCGCCGCCCTGCGCGCCGGCGAAATCAGCGAGACGGCGGCGTTCCTCAGCTTCGGCACGAACGACCTGACGCAGATGACCTACGGTCTGTCGCGCGATGACGCGGGGCGGTTCATGTCGGCCTATGTGAACGAGGGCGTCTACCCCGAAGATCCGTTCCAGACGCTGGATGTCGACGGCGTCGGGGAACTGCTGCTGCTGGGTGCCGCGCGCGGTCGGGCACAACGCCCGGACGTGACGCTGGCCTTGTGCGGAGAACACGGAGGCAGCCCCGAATCGATCTCTTTCTGCCGTTTGGCGGGGTTCGACTACGTCAGCTGCTCGCCATTCAGGGTTCCCGTTGCCAAGCTTGCTGCGGCACAAAGTACCATCCTCGCCAACAAAACGGCGAGATAGTGCCGATCCCGCCGTCAAGTCCGGCGGGTTTCGGCACAAATGCCGGTTTCGCCCGGACCGGGGGGAACCGCGTTTGCCCCGGTCGGTTGATCCTCGCTTCCGTTCGGGCGAACTGCGTCAACGTCTAGCCGGCCTTCATGGTTTCTAAAGGCCAACCCGCTAGGCAGACGTTGCGTAATCGTGGGGACGGTTTTCATGCTCAAAGGTATCTGCACGGTGGCATTGGCCGCCGGTCTCATCGCGCTTGGCTCTGCGGCCGTGGCGCAACCTGGTCTGAATGGCACCGCTGCGGGGGGCATTGCGCTCCGCCAGTTTCAACAAGTGGCCTCTGTCGCGCCCGAGGATGGTGCCCGCGGGGGTCTGTTCGACCGCAAGGCGCGTGGCCTGTTTGACCGGGCACCGGCCCGCCCCGCCGCCGGTCCGATCACCCAGCGCCAGATCGACGCCATGCCGCGTGTCACGGGCGATGCACAATGGGCCTGCCTGGCCGAGGCGATCTATTTCGAAGCCCGGGGCGAGCCGATCGCCGGTCAGGTCGCCGTGGCCGAGGTCATCTTGAACCGGGTCGATGCGGGCAATTATCCGTCCAGCATCTGCGGTGTCGTGAACCAGGGCACGGGCCGGCTGCATGCCTGTCAGTTCAGCTATACCTGCGATGGCCTGCCTGAGGCGGTGAACAACCGCGCCGCCTGGGATACGGCAGGCAAGATCGCGCGGCTTCTGATCGACGGTGCCCCCCGCGCGTTGACAGCCGCGGCCACGCACTACCATGCCGACTATGTGAACCCCTACTGGGCCAAGGTCTATCCACAGACCGCCAAGGTCGGCCGGCACATCTTTTACAAACAGATTCCAGGCGCCTGACGGACAGACGAGGCCCCCCCGGGGTTTCCGATCCGCGCCAGACGGGGCCTTTGCCCCCCTGGCCAATGCCAGAACGACGCGCCCGGGGGGTTTTCCTTTCGGGCCGCACGTGGTTTCCCGGTCGCAAGACAAACCGGGACGTACGATGGCCGCAGAAATCAACGACGAGGACGCGCTGGCCGTGGCCTTTTCCGCCCCGCTGGACCGTGCGCGTGCCGGTGCCGGGGCGCACCCCCGCGACCGCATCGCCCTGCGCGATCACATCCGCGAGGTGGACATCGGTGCCTTTCAGTTGGAGCGTGGCACCACACAGCGCATCCGCTTTGACATTGTCTGCGAGGTCGTTACCGACACCGATGCCGTGGTGGGCGACGACGTGGACGGCATCCTCAGCTACGACACCCTGATCGACGCCATCTCGGCGGAGCTGGAGGCGGAGCGCGTCAACCTTCTGGAAACCCTGGCGGAACGGATTGCCGCCCGCGTGTTGCAGCATGATCAGGCCGCGCGGGTCTTTGTGCGGATCGAAAAGCTGGACCGTGGGCCGCATGTGCTGGGCGTGGAAATCGTCCGGTCCCGGACGCTGACCCCGGCGGTTTCGGCCCCCGCGGACGCGCCGCCGCGCCCGCGCGTCGTGCATCTTGGGCCCGGCGTGCTGCGACACCCCGGTCTGACCGCGATGATCGACCGGGTGATCAGCGGGACGGCACCGGTGATCCTGACCGTCTCCGCCGACTTTACGCCACCCGAAGCGGGGCACCCGATGGCACAGCGGCGCGTCGATCTGCTGGCGCTGGAACAGGCTGCCTGGCAATTGGCCGCACGCGACACGCGCTGCGTCGTCGTCAACAGCCGGACAGAGCTGGACTGGGCCCTGCGGCAGGGCAACCTGTCGGTCTGGGCCCCGTCGCGCATGGTTCTGGACGCGACAGACGGGCCCGACGGTGCCGATGCCGTCACCCTGGTCCAATGGTTGGCGGAGGAGTTCGATGCCCTCGAACTGACCCTGGTGGGGATCGACGGACCCGAGGGCCTGCGCGCGGTATCCGAACTGGACGCCGTATGACCGTCTGGCACCGCCCCCTGCCCGCCCCCGACGCCCCGGCCTGCGCCCGTCTCCTCGCCGGAGGGTGGCTTCGGTTCACCCATGTGGAGGTTCTGGAACGGGGACGCGCGCCCCAGGTGGTGCCTGCGGATACGCTCGACCCGGTGACCCTGACCCGCCTCAGCGCGGCCCGCGCCGCGATTGCCGGTCTGACCTGGGATGTGCCGCGCCTGATGGGCATCCTCAATGTGACGCCAGACAGTTTTTCCGACGGCGGACGGTTCGACACGCCCGGAGCCGCCCGCGCCCAGGTCGAAGCCATGCAGCGCGCCGACATCCTTGATATTGGCGGCGAAAGCACGCGACCAGGCGCAGTGCCGGTTTCCGCCCAGGACGAGATGGCCCGCATTCTGCCCGTCATCGGCAGCCTGCCCGATGCCGTCCTGTCGGTCGATACCCGCAAGGCCGCGGTCGCCGCGCGCGCCGTCTCTGCGGGGGCCGCCATGGTCAACGACGTCTCGGCAGGCACCTACGACGACGCGATGCTGTCCACGGTTGCCGACCTGGGCGTCCCGCTGTGCCTGATGCACGCGAAGGGCGTGCCCGAGACGATGCAAGATGACCCGCAATACGGCGATGTGCTGTTCGACGTGCTCGACGCGCTGGCGGATCGGATCGCGGCGGCCGAGGCGGCGGGCATTCCGCGCGACCGTCTGATGGTCGACCCCGGCATCGGCTTTGGCAAGACGCTGGATCACAACCTTGCCTTGCTGCGCCGGATCGGTGCCTTCCATGACCTGGGCGTGCCGGTTCTGCTCGGGGCGTCGCGAAAACGGTTCATCGGGACCCTGGGGCAAGAGCAACAGGCCGACCGCCGCATGCCGGGAACCCTGGCCGTGACCCTTGCCGCCGTCGCCCAAGGCATTCAAATACACCGGGTGCACGATGTGGCCGAGGTGGCGCAGGGCCTGATGCTCTGGCGGGCCGTCGCCGCGTAACGCGAGGGATGTGATGGGCTTGTTCGGGACCGACGGCGTGCGCGGGCGCGCCAATCAGGGCAACATGACTGCCGAGATGGCCCTGAAACTGGGGGCTGCGGCGGGGCGCTATTTTCGGCGCGAACGGACGGGCATGGCGCATCGTGTCGTGATCGGCAAGGACACCCGCCAGTCCAGTTACATGATCGAGTACGCCTTGACGGCCGGGCTGGCCTCGACCGGGATGAACGTCCTGCTGCTGGGCCCTGTGCCGACCCCCGCCGTGGGCCTGCTGGCCCGGTCCATGCGCGCCGATCTGGGCGTCATGATTTCGGCCAGTCACAACCCCGCGGATGACAATGGGATCAAGTTCTTCGGGCCCGACGGCTTCAAGCTGTCCGACGACGCCGAGGCTGAAATCGAACGCATGGTCGCCGTCGGCGTGCGCCTGGCAGACGCGCCAAACATCGGCCGCGCCAAACGGATCGACGACGGACGCGGCCGCTACGTCGAATATGCCAAGACCACGATTCCGGCGGGCATGTCGCTGGAAGGTCTGCGCGTCGTCATCGACTGCGCGAACGGGGCGGCATATCGCGCGGCCCCGGACGTTCTGGCCGAGTTGGGCGCGACCGTCATTCCCATCGGGGTCACCCCGAACGGACGGAATATCAACGACAAATGCGGCTCGACCCATACCGACACCTGTGCGGCGGCGGTCGTGGCCCATGGGGCCGATGTGGGTATTGCGCTGGACGGCGACGCGGACCGCGTGATGATCCTGGACGAGGCGGGGCGCGTGGCCGACGGCGACCAGCTGATGGCCCTGTTTGCAGCACGTTGGGCCGATGAGGGGCTGCTGAAAGGTCCGGCTCTGGTGGCTACGGTCATGTCAAACCTGGGGTTGGAGAGGTTCCTGGCGTCCCGCGGGATCGACCTGCATCGCACCGCCGTCGGTGACCGCCACGTGGTCGAGGCGATGCGCAAGGGCGGCTTCAACCTGGGCGGCGAGCAGTCAGGCCATATCGTCATGACCGACTACGGCACCACCGGCGACGGGCTGATTGCCGGGTTGCAGTTCCTGGCAGAAATGATGCGGACCGGCGCCCCGGCCTCGGCGCTCATGCATTCCTTCGAGCCGGTGCCGCAGCGGTTGGAGAATGTCCGTTACGCCGCCGAAAGCAGGCCGCTGGACGACGCCACCGTTCAGGCGTCGATCGCCGCCGCCGAGGCCCGGCTGCAGGGAACGGGCCGCCTGCTGATCCGCGCCTCCGGCACGGAGCCGCTGATCCGCGTGATGGCGGAATGCGAGGACGAAACCCTGTTGAACGCGGTCGTCGACGAGGTTGCCGCCGCCGTCCGCGCCGCCAGCTGACCTAGATCAGATGCATTCCGGCCCCCAGCACGGCCGACAGGATCAGTGTCTCCAGCAGGTTTCGTTTCAGGATCAGAAGCCAGCCAAAGGCGAACCCCGCCAACGCCAGCGCGCCGGGGTCGAGGCTGGACCAGATTGGCACCGGCGGGCCAAAGCCGCCGTCTGCCACCTGGCGAAACAGCACATGGATCGCAAACCACAGTGACAGGTTCGCGATCACCCCGGCCACTGCCGCCGACACCATGTCCAGCGCCCCACGCAGGCGCGGCGCGGCGGTCAGACGTTCCAGATGTGGGGCCCCGGCAAAGATCCACAGAAAGCACGGCGCGAAGGTCGCCCATAGCGTCACAAGCGCTGTCGCCAGCGCCACCCCGCCCTGTGCCCCGCCCAGCCAGCCGGTAAAGACCGTCACCAGGATCAGCGGCCCCGGCGTCGTTTCGGCCAGGCCCAGTCCGTCAATCATCTGCTCCGCGCTCAGCCAGCCCTGCACCTCCACCGCGTTTTGCGCCAACGCGGCAAGAACGGCGTAGGCTCCCCCAAAGCTGACCGTGGCCAACCAGCTGAAGAACAGACCCGCCTGCGCGGGAACGCTGTGCGGTGCAAGGACCAGCAGCGCCAGCAATGGCAGCCACCAGATCGCAAGCCAGATCGCGATGGTGCGCAGGGTCCGGGCGTCTTGCGGAGGCGAAACGGGGGGAGAATTGGCGCTGTGGGGCTGCATCAAGCCCACGATGATCGCGATCCCCAGCACCAACCAAAAGGGCAGGTTCAGCAGGAACAGCGCCGCAAACGCGCCCGCCGCGACCGCCATCGACAAGGGGCCGCGCAGGGCCTTTGCCCGCAGCTTCCACAAGGCCCCCGCCACGATGGCCAGCGCCGCCGCCTTGACCCCCAGAAACGCCGCCTCGACCACCGGCAGCCGACCGTATGACAGGTAAAGCGCGGCCAGCGCCATCATCACCACGGCCCCCGGCACCACGAACAAAAGCCCGGCCAACAGCCCCCCCGCCGTGCCCCGCAACCGCCAACCGGCATAGGTTGCCAGCTGCATCGCCTCTGGTCCCGGCAGCAGGGTGCAAAACCCCAGGCCGCGCAGAAATCCGTCCTCGTCCAGCCATTTGCGACGCTCTACCAGTTCGGTGTGCATCAGGGCGATCTGCGCCGCCGGACCGCCAAAGCTGAGCACGCCGATCTTGCCGAAGGCGCGCGTCATCTCGGACCAGGACGGCGTCATGCCGCCACCTCTGGCACCGCCAGCCAATCGTCCACCAGGTCCAACGCCAGAACGGGCCGGCCCACCCGCGACAGACGCCCCCGCAACAAACGCTCGGGCCCACCCGACAGACGGGCCAGAACAGGATGCCGCAGACCCGCCCGGTCAGCCAGTGCCTGCGGGTCGGCAGGCACCAGATGCGCGGGCCAGATCGCGGCGGCTTGCGATATCCAGGCGCGTTCGACGGGCACGAGCGTGGCCTGCCGGTTCACAAGTCGCAGCAAAACCCAGGCCGCGCAGAGCGTGCCCCAATCCGGGTCCAGCGGCATAACCCATTGCTTAGGCCACGGCGTGGCAGCGCAGAGCGGCAGATCCTGCGCCACCCAAGCCAGGTGCCCACCCCGCAGCGGCCGGGCATCCCGACCCCGATCCTGGAGCAATCCGGCGGCCAACTGGCTGAGCTTGCCGCCTTTCTGACAGCTACAAATGACGGGCCCATCCGGCAGGGCCATGGTCGCCACCTCCGTCAGCGTGGCGGGGCGAGCCCCGGGTATCAGGCGAGGGTCGGCGACCGCGTCCTGCGTGTCGCGCAGATCCAGGATCAACGGCGCGGTGCGGTCATGCAGGTGCCGGGACAGCGGCAGAGGGTCAATGAACAGGTCAGCCAAGAGGCATCCTCCCAGGGAAGCGGGTTTCAGGATGCGCGACTTGGGTCAAAGACCTGTGACACCGGGGTGCCTGCGGGGCGTGCGCAGCCCCGTGCGACGATCATGACAGCCTGACCGCAGGCGTCAAGCAAGGGCCACCGTTCATCTGCGCCTTCTGCGGTGCCCCCCTTGCGGTGCCACGCCGTTCGACATCCCGGGCGGATAGGTTCGCAGGTTCGGGTCAGGCTCGGCCAAGGATCTTGACCCTTGGCCAAAGGTGGTACGTTCGCCCCGATCGGAGCGCAGGCAAGCCACGCGGAAAGACGCCTGCCCTGCGCTGTCGATGATCGCGGGACGAGAGAACCGCCCCACATCGGCAATCACCGCGACCGGTGGCGTCAGGCGGTGTTTCCCCCTTCCGTGACAGGCCCGTGCCATTTGGCGGCCGGAGGGAACGGCGCAGGCGGGCGTCCCTGCACGCCGCCCGGAACACAGGGCGGCGGCGGGCAAACACCCATCCAGACCGACGGCCTTGCTCAGCGCGGGCAAGGTCCGTCAGAACAGGCCGCGCCCGCTTCGGTTCATCCCAGGATCTGTTCGGTGACCAGCGCCTGCTGCTTGCGTCCATCCGGGTCCAGGTCGGTCTTCAGCTTGCAGAAAGTCTCGGACCAATCGGAGGTGCGGGTGCGGACGGGTGGTGCCTCGACGGCCATGACCTGCATGACGACAGCCGCGACATCATCCGCGGTCTGATAGGCACCGGAATCCTGGCGATCCTGCGCGCCCGCGACGTATTTCTGAAGGATCGGAAGGTATTCGTCTGCGAGCATGCCGCCGGTCTGGCTGATCTGTTCCAGCACCGTATTGGCGAATTCAGAGGCGATGCCCCCCGGCTCTACGGCGGTGAAATGGATGCCGAAGGCGGGGGTGATGTAGCTGGCCATGGATTCTGTCAGGCCTTCGACCGCGAACTTTGCGCCGCAGTACACCTCGTTGAAGGGCTGCCCCACCAGGCCGCCGACGGAGCTGATGTTGATGACATGACCGCCTCGCGCCTTGCGCATGTGCGGCATGATGGCCTTGGTGCATCGGGCGACGCCCATATAGTTGATGTCGAGGATCCTTTGGATGTCGGCCTCCTCGGCCTGCTCCAGGCTGCGGGCATAGCCCATGCCGGCGTTGTTAACGAGAACGTCGATGCGGCCCCGTTCCGCGATGACAGTCGCGACCGCCGCGTCGACCGAGGCCGTGTCCTGCACGTCGAGGGGGAGAACACGGAGCGACACGCCCGCGGCCTGTGCCGCGGCGTCCAGGGTGCCGCGTTTGTCCATGTTGCGCATGGTGGCGTAGACGACGTGTCCGGCCAGAGCCGCCTGGACCGCAATGGCAACGCCTAGTCCGCTGGAGGTGCCGGTGACGAGTACGATTTTTGACATGGTGTGATGCTTTCGATCAGTGGTTTGCAATAGAGAGCCAGACCCGGTCAAAGGCCTGCTCGATCAAGGTTTCCGGAATTGGTTGCCCGGAGAGCACCGCGCTGCGGGCGAGCTGCATGGCCGGGGCCACCAGCAAAAGCGTCAGAAGGCCGGTATCAAGATCGGCCAGCGTGCCGTCATCCACCCCACGCCTGAGAAGCGCCGCGATCTCTTCGCCGTAGTCATCGGCGATCGCCTGCTGTTCGGGCAGCAGGATCTTTGCGGCCGTGGCGTAGTCGAGAAACAGGAAGTCATGCGGCCGGCCGCGCACGAAGTGGAACATCCCGAACCACATCCCCCGCACCAGCTGCGCGCTGTCGATCTGCGCGCGGGCTTGGGTGATGCAGGCATGAAGATCTGCCTTGAGCTCCATGTAGACCTGCCGGAGCATGTCGTCCTTGTTCTCGAAGTGGACATAGACCGTGCCAGCGGACACTTTGGCCCGCGCGACGATGCGCGCGATGTTCACCGACGAGATGCCATTTTCGACCACTTCGGCGACAAGTGCGTTCCGAAGCTTTCTCCTGGTCTCTTCCTTGCCAAGTCTCGCCATTGATTGCCCTCGGTTGATATCGGGCATTTATGATAATGAATATTCATTATCAAGAGGGATCATG
The DNA here is from genome assembly GCF_025141175.1 of Jannaschia sp. M317. Taxonomy (NCBI): domain Bacteria; kingdom Pseudomonadati; phylum Pseudomonadota; class Alphaproteobacteria; order Rhodobacterales; family Roseobacteraceae; genus Jannaschia; species Jannaschia sp. M317. The sequence goes on from NZ_CP081155.1 coordinate 3,041,630, forward strand.
CGTTAGTTCGTGTGGACCATCACAGTCCCACGCGTGTGACCGAAGGCTCAAGGCGCAGCCAAGCCTCTTTCGGATGTCTTGTTTTTGGATGGCACCCGGATCGCGGACGCTGCCGGGGGGGGTTACCCTGCGTGGATCAAGGTCCCGAATAGCCGAGGCTCCAGCGTGTCGGCGTCAAAAAGCGCCCCCTGCGTCAGAACCGATACCGCGTCATGGCTGTGCAGGCTTTCCTGATGACTGGCGACCACGCGATAGTCGCGCACGCCCGCGCAGCCCGACAGGCCCTCGGCAAACAGGCGCGCGGCGTCTTCGACAAAAATCGGGTTGGCGGCGTTCAACTCGGCAAAGGCCTGTTCATCTTCGCGCTTGACCATCACCTGCGTCTCGGTCGGCACCTGGGCGCGACAGATCTCCACCAGATCCTCGACCGTAACCGTGCCCGTCACCTCGACCGACAGCCGTGCAACGGAACGCTGCGAATGCGGCGTGGCCAGTTGGCCGCGCGTGCGGCGGGCATGTTCCGACAGCTCCAGCGAGCAGGGGCAGGTCGAAGAATAGACGTAGTCGAGATGCAGGATGCGACGGCGGCTTTCGCCTGTTTGCACCACCTCCATCGCGACATCGTAATACTGCCATCCCTTCAGGCCAGAGCGGAGGCTTTGGACCTGCAACGGCAGGGAAAACCGCAGCAGCAACCGCGCATCAAACGCCCCCAGATCGCGCAGGTAGTCGTCCAGCGCGGCCTCGACCACATCGAAGCCGACCGCCCGTTCCGCATGCACATAGAACGACCGCATGATACGCGACATGTTGATGCCCTTGGCCCCGGCGGCCAGGCTGACCGTGCCGGTCACCGACACCTCGGCCAGATGCGGCGCGCCTCGCGTCTCGACCTGCATGGGCAGGCGGAAGTTGGAGATACCGACATGCTGGATCGGGCGGTCGGCCCCCTTGATCAGGCTGGCGGGACCGTTCTGCAGATCGGGCAGCGTTTCGCGATAGGCTTCGCTGCTGGCAAAGCTGGGATAGACGGTGGACAGATCGGGATAGGCTTCGGCCAGCGCGGGCTGCCCGCTGCTGGCATAGCGGCGCAGGATGTCGGCGGCTTGCCGGGCCTCCGCCTCGGTGGGCGAGCGGTCAATATCCGGTGTGTGGACGTTCATGTCGTCCCTCCCTTCGGTTCACGCGATCGGCCATATCTGTGCCTTCCGGGCCATCTTCTCAAGGCCCGATCGCTCTCGCAAAGGCTAGATAGACCGCCGCGACAGCTTTCCCAGACCCGAACCGGCAGATGCCTGCGCCAAAACGACACCGGCGCCGCCAATCGGCGACACCGGCATCCGTCAGAGCGCCCGTGCCATATCGGTCGCGGGGATCGTCACGCCGTTGCGCACCTGCGGGGCCGGGGCGGCATCGGTCCAGCCATGACGCGCCAGAAACGGGCGCGCCATGTCGCTGGCCCGCACGGTCAGACGGGTCAGCCCGCGCACCCGTGCGTGGTTTTCTAGAACCGCCAGAAGGGCATCAGCGGTTCCCGTGCCGCGCACTTCGGGCAGGACGTAGGCGAAATCCAGATAGCCATCGCCGCGCAAGGTGACGAAACCGGTGACGATCTCGCCTTCCTGCGCGACCCAGACGGCCTGGTCACCCAGCCTGTCGGCAAAGGCCGCGGGCGTCGGACGCTCGGGCAGCCAAGCGTGGCGTTGGGCTGCGTCATAGCGGGGCGTGGCCCCCTCATGAACGCCGCGCCAGAACACCCCCGTGATGGCGGGCAGATCGGCGGGGGTCGCGCGCCGCACCTCCCGCCGTGGGGCGGGACCAGCCATCAGGCTGCGTCCAGCGCGTCCAGAACGTCCGCGATCAGATCGTCGGTGTCCTCCAACCCCAGGGACAGGCGGATCAATCCGGGGGTAATGCCCAGCGCGACCTTCTGGTCATCGGGCAGACGCTGATGCGTCGTGGTTGCCGGATGGGTGGCGATGGATTTGGCGTCGCCCAGGTTGTTGGAGATGATGACGATCTCCAGCGCGTTCAGGAACCGGAACGCGGCGTCCTTGCCGCCCGCCAGATCCAGCGCGACGACAGTGCCGCCCTTGGCCATCTGGGACCGGGCCAGCGCGGCCTGCGGGTGGCTGTCGAGATGCGGATGAATGACACGGGCCAGCTTGCCGTGACCCGCCAATGCGTGGGCCAGCCGTTCAGCGGTGTCGGCCTGGGCACGGACGCGCAGGTCCATCGTCTCCAACCCCTTGAGCATGACCCAGGCGTTGAACGGGCTCATGGAGCCGCCGGTATGCTTGAGATAGGGTTCGGCCACCTTGCGGACGAAATCCTTGGTGCCACAGATCACGCCGCCCAGACAGCGCCCCTGCCCGTCGACGTGCTTGGTGGTCGAATAGACAACGACGTCGACCCCCAATTCCACGGCGCGCGAAAACGTGGGCGTGGCAAAGACGTTGTCGCAGATCACTGTGGCACCGACCGCATGGGCCAGTTTGGCCACGGCCGCGATGTCGATCACCTCCAGCGTGGGGTTCGACACGCTTTCGAAAAAGACGGCCTTGGTATCGGCGCGGATCGCGGCCTTCCAGGCATCCAGATCGGTGCCATCGACCAGCGTGACCTCTACCCCGTAGCGCGGCAGAACCTCGTCGAGGATGTACAAACACGACCCGAACAGCGCGCGGCCCGCAACCACATGGTCGCCTGCCTTCAACATCGAGACCAGCGCGCCGTTGACGGCGGCCATGCCCGAGGCGGTGGCAAAGGCATCCTCGGTCCCTTCCAACGCGGCGATGCGATCCTCGAACATGGCAACCGTCGGGTTGCCGTAACGGGCGTAGATGAATTCTTCGCGGGTGCTTTCGAGGAAGCGCGCCTCGGCGGCCTCGGCGGTGTCGTAGACGAAGCCCTGGGTCAGAAACATCGCCTCGCTGACTTCACCATATTGCGAGCGGCGAGTACCGGCATGCACGGCGAGCGTCCGGGGGGAGCGGGATTTGGAACGTGTGTCCTTCATGGTGGGCCTCCTTCGGGCCAAATCAAAACGCACCTGTCGGAAAGCCGGAGGGGATCACACATCCCCGAGCCTCTTTAGCGGTTTATTTTTTAGCGGCAGAGCCGATCAGAGGGCCGCAATCCGGTACAAATCCCCTCTTGGCCGGGGTTAGACCCCGGCGCGCGCTGCGTCAAGCTGCCTGACTGGAAAAGAAACGTGGGGCGAACCCGGACCCCGGCGCCCCGCAAGGCGTGACCGCCGCGCCCCTGCCCGGCGTCGTGGCACCGGCCAGGGCACCACCCGGGCCCATGGGATCGGTGCCCTTGCAATCCGGCCCTGCCCACAGAAGGGTAGCGCCGGACACGCACGCCATCGGAGCCACGCCATGCAGGATCCCATCGACCTCTACTTCTGGCCGACGCCGAACGGCTGGAAGGCCAGCATCGCGCTGGAGGAATTCGGCCTGCCCTATCGCACGCACCTGATCGACATTGGCGCGGGCGATCAGTTCAAGCCGGAGTTTCTGGCCATTTCCCCCAACAACCGGATGCCCGCGATCACCGACCCGGAGGGACCGGATGGCAAACCGATCTCGATCTTTGAATCCGGGGCGATCCTGCAATACCTCGCGCGCAAGACCGGGCAGTTCGGCGGCCCGACCGAACGCGACCGCATTGCGGTGGATCAATGGTTGATGTGGCAGATGGGCGGGCTGGGACCGATGGCCGGACAGGCGCATCATTTCCTGAAATACGCCCCCAAGATGGAGCCGCCCAACGATCTGCCCTATGCCAAGGACCGCTACCGCAACGAGACGGGGCGGTTGTATCGCGTGATGGACACGCAACTGGCCAGGCACCGCTATCTGGCAGGCGATTTCTATTCCATCGCGGACATGGCGTGCTGGGGGTGGGCCTCGCTTTGGGAAGGGCAGCAGCAGACGCTGGAAGACAAACCGAACCTGGCGCGATGGCTGGACGACGTCGGTGCGCGCCCGGCCGTGCAGGCGGGACGCGCCCTTCATGCCGAGAAACGTGGCGAATCGCCCAGCAAGGACGCGCAGGCCAAGTTGTTCGGGCAAAAGGGGTGATCCGGGGGAACTCGGACCTTGGCCCGATGCTTGTATCCCTGCCCCTCGCGAAGGTGTCAGCGGTGACAGGGGTTTGCAGACTGGCCTCGCGCCCCCCATCTGCTAGGGTGCCGCAACAGATAGAGGGGAACCGTCATGAAGCCGACGGGCATGCAGAAAACCGCTTTCGCCGCGCTGGCCGTTCTGGTCGCCCTGGCGGGTCTGGGCGTTCTCGATGGCGGAGTTCTCTGAGCGATGGCACAGCGATTCGGCGGCGAGTTCAGCCCTGACGGAAACAAACGGCCCGCAGCAGCGCCAGCCACGGCGCTGACGCCGCCGCTGGCCGGCCGGGCACGGACCTCGATCCTGATGGGTCTGTCGGCCCTGCCGGTCGTGACCGCCTTCTTTCAGGACGGGGCGACGTCGCTGGCGATCAATATCCTGGCGGCGGCGGTGCTGTTTGGCGGCGCGCTGGTCACCCGCGAGGGTCTGAAGGCAGAGGCCGCCTGGACCGCCCGCAAGATCGCCCGCCGCCCCGCCGTCCCGCGCAAGATCCTGGGGGCCGTGCTGACCGGCGCGGGGGTGACCCTGGCCGCGATGACGGGCTTTTCCGGCCTGTTTGCCGGGATCGTCTATGGCATCGTCGCGGCGGGTCTGCATCTGACCGCCTTTGGCCTGGACCCGATGACCGACAAGGGGATGGAGGGGGTCGACACCTTCCAGACCGACCGGGTCGCCCGGTCCATCGAAGAGGCGGAAAAGCACCTGGCCGCGATGCAGGACGCCGTTCTGCGCGCCCGCGACCGCGAGGCCGAAAGCCGGGTCGCCCGGGTCGTCGCCCGCGCCCGAGAGATGTTCCGCGCGGTCGAAGACGACCCCCGCGACCTGTCGGCGGCGCGCAAGTTTCTGGGCGTCTATTTGATGGGCGCCCGCGACGCGACGGCCAAATTTGCCGACCTCTATGCCGCGACCAGGGATCCGGTCGTGAAGACCGAGTACTTTGCCCTTCTCGACGACCTCGAAAAGGGTATGGACGCAAAGCGAGAGACGCTCCTGATTACGGACCGCACCGATCTGGACGTCGAAATCGAAGTTCTGCGGGACCGTCTGAAACGAGACGGCCTGCCCACTGGGGAGTAATCAATGGACACCAAGACGCGTTCCGACGCCGCCGCCATCGCCGCCGAAGTCGATCAGGTCGCCGCCGTGACCCTGCCCGAGCCGGGGCGCGAGATCGTGCCGCTGGAAACGGCACCTGCGCCGGTCGCCGCCGACATTCGCCGCCGCATGGACGAGCTGGACATGACCGACACCCAGTCGATCATCGAATTCGGCTCTGCCGCCCAGGCCGAGCTGCAACAGATCAGCCAGGCGATGCTGGCGGACGTCAAGAACAAGGACGTGGGCCCGGCGGGCGACAGCCTGCGGTCGATCGTGTCCACTATCCGCGGCTTTTCGGTCAATGAACTGGACGTGCGCCGCAAACGGTCGCTGTGGGAAAAACTGCTGGGCCGCGCCGCACCGTTTTCCAAATTCGTGGCCAAGTTCGAGGACGTGCAGGGCCAGATCGACAAGGTGACCGACGACCTGCTCAAGCATGAGCATGTGCTGCTCAAGGACATCAAATCGCTCGACAAGCTCTATGAGAAGACGCTCGATTTCTATGAGCAGCTGGGGCTCTATATTTCCGCGGGCGAGGCCAAGCTGGCCGAGCTGGACGCGACGACGATCCCCGCCAAGGAAGCGGCGGTCGAGGCCCTGCCCGAAGACGACAAGATGATCGGCAGCCAGGAACTCCGCGATCTGCGTGCCGCCCGCGACGATCTGGAACGCCGCGTCCACGACCTGAAACTGACGCGCCAGGTCACGATGCAAAGCCTGCCGTCGATCCGGCTGGTGCAGGAAAACGACAAGAGCCTCGTCACCAAGATCAATTCCACCCTCGTCAATACCGTGCCGCTTTGGGAAACGCAGCTTGCGCAGGCCGTGACGATCCAGCGGTCCCGTGAAGCCGCCGAAGCGGTGCGCGATGCCAACGACCTGACCAACGAGTTGCTGACCGCCAACGCCAAGAACCTACGCGAAGCCAATACCGTGGTCCGCACGGAGATGGAGCGTGGCGTCTTCGACATCGAGGCCGTCCGCCAGGCCAACGAGGACCTGGTCGCCACGATCAACGAAAGCCTGCAAATCGCCGACGAGGGCAAGGCCCGGCGCGCCGCCGCCGAAGAAGAGCTGGAGCGCATGGAGAAGGAGCTGCGCACGACGCTGGCCTCGGCCAGTGCGCGCCGCGATGGCACGGGCGATACTGCGGGCACTTCGGTTCCCAACACCTGATGCGTCTGCTCAGCTTTCTGACGGCGGGCTGCATGTCCGTCCTGCTGGCCGCCTGCCAGACCGTGCCGCCCCCGGTCGCGCAATCCCCGGTGCCGCAGGCGCGCCCGGCCCCAGCAAGACCGCCGGCGGCCGCCCCCTCCAGAGAGAGCGCGTCGCTGGCTTTGCTGTACCGGCGCCTGGAACAAAGGTTGCTGGCCCAGGGCCTGTTGCGGCGGGATGGGGGCGGTCCGGATACCGCCTTCGGGGCGCGCGAACTGGCGCGCAACTTCGAACGGATCGCATTGTTTTCCGAATACGTTCAGATCAACGGCCGCTACATCCCCCAACAATCCCGCGCCCAGCTGCGCCGTTGGGAAGATCCGGTGAGGATTCAGCTCCACTTCGGTGCCTCCGTTTCCGACAAGATGCGCCGCGAGGACACGAACCGCATTCACGCCTATGTCGCCCGCCTGCGTCGTCTGACAAACCACCCCATCGGCCTTGTCACGTCGGGGGGCAACTACCACGTGTTTGTCGTGAACCTTGATGAACAACGCGCCCTCGCCCCCGCGATCCAGGCAGCCGAACCGGCTCTCGGCAAATCAACCGTGCGCGAGCTGACCCAGCTTGACCGCAGCACCTATTGCGCGGTCTTCGCTTCGTCGTCCTCGGCGGCGCCGAACCGCTATGTCTCGGCCATCGCGCTGATCCGGACGGAACATCCCGATCTGATGCGCCTGGCCTGCTATCACGAAGAAATCGCGCAGGGCCTGGGCCTGGCCAACGACAGCCCCGAGGCGCGGCCCTCGATCTTCAACGACGACGAGGAATTCGCCCTGCTCACGCGCCACGACGAGCTGCTGTTGCGCATGCTCTACGATCGACGGCTTTCGGTGGGTCAAACCGCCGACGAGGCCCGCCCCATCATCCGACAGATTGCCGGCGAACTCGCCGGTGGCCGCACGTAAAGGAGCGTCCCATGCCCATCTTCGACTTCCTCTCGGGTCAGTTCATCGACGTCATCGAATGGACCGACGACACCCGCGACACGATGGTCTACCGCTTTGAACGCCATGGCCACGAAATCAAATACGGCGCCAAGCTGACGGTCCGCGAAGGGCAGGCCGCCGTCTTCATCCACGAAGGCCAGCTGGCCGACGTCTTCCTGCCCGGTCTCTACATGCTGGAGACCAACAACATGCCGATCATGACGACGCTCCAGCATTGGGACCACGGCTTCAAATCGCCCTTCAAGTCCGAGATCTATTTCGTCTCGACCACGCGGATGACGGACCTGAAATGGGGCACCAAGAACCCGATCACCCTGCGCGATCCGGAATTCGGGCCCGTTCGCCTGCGCGCCTTCGGCACCTATTCGATCAAGGTCGGCGATCCAGCGCGGTTCATGACCGAAATCGTGGGCACCGACGGTGAATTCACCCGCGACGAGATTCAGTATCAGATCCGCAACATGATCGTGCAGGCCGCGTCCCGCGCGCTCGCCGCGTCGCGCATTCCCGTGCTCGACATGGCGGCCAATACCGATGACTTGGGCAAGATCGTGGCCGAACAGATCTCGGCCACCATCGCCGACTACGGGCTGACGGTGCCGGAACTCTATATCGAGAATATCTCCCTGCCGCCCGCCGTCGAGGCGGCCTTGGACAAGCGCACCTCGATGGGGGTGATCGGCGATCTGGGCAAGTATCAGCAATTCGCGACCGCCGAGGCGATGCAGGCCGCCGCCGAACAACCCGGCGGCGGCATGGGCATGGGTTTGGGGGCCGGCATGGGCATGGCCATGGGCAACATGATGCAGGCCGGCCCCTGGGGCGCGCAACCCGCCGCCGCCGCACCGGCCCCGCCACCGCCGCCGCCGGTCGAACACGTCTGGCACATCGCCGAAGACGGCGTGACCAAGGGTCCCTTCTCCAAGGCGCGCCTGGGCCGCATGGTCACCGACAGGGAGGTCACGCGCGAAACCTATGTCTGGACCCAAGGTCAGGACGGCTGGAAAAAGGCCGAGGACGTGGCAGAGCTGGCCCAGCTGTTCACCGTGATGCCGCCGCCGCCCCCGCCGGGGATCTGACTTGTCGCGGCGGGCCCGCCTGCGCGTCCGGCTGCGGCCGGTCGTGATGGCGGCCCACTGGGCCGTGCCGATCGTGATTGTTGGCACATTGGCCCGGCCCAGCCCCGGCTGGACCGGCGCGTTGGCGCTTTGCACCCTCATCTTGCTTCTGGCGCTGGCGGCCGGCGGGCTGACCCGTCCCGGCCCGTCGCTGACGGGTGCGCTCCGCCCGCTGCACCGCTATGGCCACATCGCGCTGCTGACCTTGCTGACCGCGGCGACGCTCGCGTATCTGACCGGTCTCCCTTTCGCGCGACCACTCCTGCTGGTGACCTTCATGCTTGGCCTGCTGCACGGCATCTTTCACCTTTGGCGGCACACGGTCCTCGGCGACGGCGCGCTGCGCAATATCTTGCCCCGTGCCGTCCACTCCGTTCTCTGAGCCCTGGGGTTTCTTCTCGGCAGAAATACTCCCGGGGGATCCCAAGGGGGCAGGCAGCCCCCTTGGCAGGGGAGTGCGAGGGGACAGGTCCCCTCGCGCCCCGGCTGCCGGGGATCACCGCCTTGCAACCCATCGCCCCACAGGCTCAAATGCCCCCACCCGGACCGGAGCCTTCGATGCCCCTCCCCAACCGCCGCAGCTGGCTCAAGCTTCTTCACTGGACCGTGGTCCCGTTTTTCGTGTGGTTCCTGGTCGTCACCCCGTCGGACGTGGCGCGCATCGGCAGCTGGGCGGTCAAGCTGCATTCCGTCTTCGGGCTGATCTTCGTGACCCTCGCCCTGATCTGGACCGCTGATCTGATCTGGCGCGGCCTGGCCTCGCGTCCCGGGCCGAAACTCCGGGGGGTGGCGCGGCGCATTCACCGCCCGCTGCACCTGACAATCATCTGGGGGCTGTTCGGCGTGGCCTTTTCGGGTTTTCTGCTTGGCCTTACCGCCAGCCGTGTCCTGTTTGCGGGCACCATCCTGCCCATCGCCCCGCCGCTCGGCCTGCCCGATGCGAACGACTGGGCGGGTCGCCTGCACACGGTGGAGTTCTATGTCCTTGCGGGCATCGTGGCGTTCCACGCGCTCTATCACACTTGGCGGCACGTTCGCCTGAACGACAACGCTCTTCGGATCATGGCACCGAAGGCCCTGCACAGGTTCCTATGAAAGTTCCCAGCGTCTCCGGCCGAAACCGCCCGCCCCCGATCCCCAAGACCGAGGAGCATCGTTTCCCCTGCGACAATTGCGGGGGTGACATGCGCTTTGATCCGGGCGGGGATCGGATGATCTGCGACCACTGCGGCAATATCGACGCCCTGCCCTCGCGTGCGCCCGCCGCGATCCAGGAAATCGATATCCGCCGCGGCCTCGACACCGCCGCCCGCGACGCGGATGTCGAGGAAACCCGCGTCCTGTCCTGCCCCAACTGCGGCGCACAGGTGGAATTCGACCCCGCGATCCACGCCGCCGAATGCCCGTTCTGTGCCACCCCCGTGGTCACCGACACCGGCACCAACCGCCATATCAAACCCGCCGCCGTAGCCCCCTTTCTGTTGCAGGAAGCGCAGGCCCACGACGCGATGAACGACTGGCTAGGGGGGCTCTGGTTTGCGCCCAACGGGTTGCAGCAATACGCCCGCAAGGGGCGCAAGATGTCGGGTGTCTACGTCCCGTTCTGGACCATCGACGCCCAGACCGACACCGCCTACAGCGGCCAACGCGGCGACACCTATTACGTCACCCAGACGGTGATGCGCGACGGCAAGCCCACCAAGGTGCAGGTGCCCAAGATCCGCTGGACCCCGCGCCGGGGCCGGGTGCGGCGGTTCTTTGACGATGTTCTCGTGCTCGCCTCCACCTCGCTGCCGAAACGCCACACGGACGCGCTGCAACCTTGGGACCTGGCCGGGTTGGCACCCTATGCGCCGCAATACCTGGCCGGGTTCCGGGCGGAGGCCTATTCCGTCGACCTCCGCGCCGGGCTGGAGGAGGCAAAGGCCCGCATGGACGCCGTGATCGCCCGCGACGTGCGGATGGACATCGGCGGGGATCAGCAGCGGATTGACAGGTTGCAGACGCAGCTGTCTGACGTGACCTTCAAACACGTGCTGCTGCCGGTCTGGGTGGCGGCCTACAAGTATCGCGGCAAGCCCTATCGCTTCGTGGTCAACGGGCAATCGGGCCGGGTGCAGGGCGAACGCCCTTACTCCGCCATCAAGATTACGCTGGCCGTGATTTCGGTCCTGATCGTGGCCGCCATCGCGGCGTTTCTCTATTCCGGGGCGGAGGGCGGAGACCTCGGGGCCTTCGCGCCCTCGGGCGGCGGGGGGGCCAGTTGGCTCGACAACTGACGGTGTGTCTTCAGGGGCGGTCGCCCCATTCCAGCCAGGCGCGCATGTCCGGGTCGGGCACAAGGTCGGCCAGCCGCGCCTGATAGGTCGCGATCTGCGCCTCGGTCAGTCGCCCCTCCCACTTGTTGGAGGTGGCGCTGTCGAAGAACCCGGCATCGCTCTTCCAGAAGCCCTGCCCGGCAGAGGGGCTGAACCGGTTCGCGTTGGCCTTCATGTTGTCGAAGGTCGCGGCTGCCACCAGGCGCTCCATGACGTCGGGGGAATGCGTGACGCCGATATGCGCGGCGATCCGCGCCATGGCCCCGGGCAGGTCGCGTGTCATGTCGGCGTAATGCAGCCGCAAGATCGACGGATCGCCGTCCAGCGCCCGCGCGCTGATGTAGTGCTGGGCGATCGACAGAAGGCTTGCCGCATATTCGTGATCACCCGCCACGAACAGCCGGAACGCCGCCTCGCCGTCTTCGGGGCAAAGCCGTTTTTCCGGGATGTCGGCGGCCATGTTGGCATTGTGCCTGCGGAAGGAAAAATGAATGTCCAGCGGATGCCGATAGACGGCGAGATAGCGCATGCCCGACCAGATCGGCAGCCCGTCAAAGGGCGTGTGCGATTTGACGTGCCGCCGATGCCGCTGCGCCTCGATCCGTGCCATGACCTCGTCCAGGGGGCGAAAGACGATGTCGATCCAGGGCGATTGCATGGACAGACCCGGGGCCACGTCCGGGTCGCCCGTAAGCAGCAGGGCCAGGATGTTCTGGGTCCAGGTCGTGCCCGCCTTGGGTGGGGTGTTGACCAGGATATCCCCGTTCCGTGGCGCAAAGGCCTGCCACCGGGTGCTGTCAAACGTCTCGTTCACATAGTCGCGCGCGGGCGCGCGTCTGAGGCTGGTCATCACGGTCCTCCCGATGGGGCATTCAGATCGACGCTTGCGCATCAGTTTGACAGGGTTCCGCAACCGGGCAAGATCTTTCGGGGTAGCCCCCTGCCCGCGCGCGCGCTAGCACGGGACCGGTTTTCCAGGAGGACGCGATGATACTCTGTGCGGGCGAAGCCCTGATCGACATGTTGCCGCGCGACACCGCCGACGGACCGGGGTTCTATCCGGCGACCGGCGGGGCCGTCTTCAACACCGCCATCGCATTGGGCCGTCTGGGCGCGCCTGTGGGCCTGTTCACCGGTCTGTCCGACGATCTGTTCGGCAAGCGTCTGGCCGAGGGTCTGGCCGCCTCGAAGGTCGCCAACCGCGCCGCCGTCTCGGATCGGCCCACGACGCTGGCGTTCGTGACGCTGACCGATGGCCACGCCGAATACGCCTTCTACGATGAGAACACCGCAGGCCGCCTGATCGCGCCCGAGGATACGCCCGACATGACCGGGGTCGAGGCGCTGTTTCTGGGCGGCATCTCGCTGGCGGTCGAACCCTGCGCGCGCACCTATGAGGGGCTGGCCCTGGCCAATGCCCATCTGCCGATCATGATCGACCCCAACATTCGCCCCGGTTTCATTCGCGACGAAGCCACCTTCCGCGCCCGCCTGGATCGCCTGCTGGCCGTGGCTGACGTGGTCAAGCTGTCGGACGAGGATCTGGCCTGGCTGGGCATGACTGCCGAGGATATCCTGGCGCGCGGCGTCAAGGTGCTCTGCTTTACCGAAGGGGCCAAGGGCGTGACCGCCATCACTGCGCAGGGTCGCGTATCGGTGCCCGCAGTCAAGGTCGATGTCGTGGATACCGTGGGCGCGGGCGACACCTTTAACGCCGGGTTCCTGGCGGGTCTGCACCGGGCCGGAGCCCTGTCCAAGCAGTGCCCCGACGACGATACCCTGCGCGCGGCCCTGACGCTTGGCGCGCAGGCCGCCGCCGTCACCGTATCGCGCGCCGGGGCCAACCCACCCTGGGCACACGAGCTCGCCTGAGATGAAATCCATCGTCCAACGCGTCACCGAGGCGCGTGTCGACATCGAAGGCACCACCGTGGGCCGCTGCGGCCCCGGTGTCCTGATCCTGGTTTGCGCGATGCAGGGCGACACGGACCAGAATGCCGAAGCGCTGGCCAGCCGCATCGCCCGGTTGCGCATCTTTCGGGACGAGGCCGGGCGCATGAATCGTTCCCTGCTGGATACGGGGGGTGCCGCGCTGGTCGTCAGTCAGTTCACGCTGGCCGCCGACACCTCGCGTGGCAACCGCCCCGGTTTCTCCGACGCTGCGGCGCCGGATGTGGGCGCGCGCCTCTATGAGCATTTCACCGCCTGCCTGCGCGATCAGGGTGTCACGGTGGAAACCGGGCAGTTCGGGGCGGACATGCAGGTGCATCTGGTCAACGACGGCCCCGTCACCATCCCGATCGACCGATGATCGGCCAGCACCTTATCCTTGAACACTGGGGCGGCGTGACCGAGGCCGGGGCCGTGACAGACGCCTTGCACGCGGCCGCCCGTGCCGCGGGGGCGACCGTTCTGTCGGGGCATTTCCACCCCTTCCACGGCGGCGGCGTCACCGGCGTCCTGCTGCTGGCCGAAAGCCACATCACCGTCCACACGTGGCCGGAACGGGACTATGCCGCGCTGGACCTGTTCATGTGTGGACGGGCCGATGTGGAGGCAGCCGCAGACCGGTTGGATGCCCTGCTGACGCCCGCCCGGACCAGCCGGCAGATCATCGCGCGCGGCTAGGGTTCACCGGAACCAGGCATCCCATCCCGCCTGATAGGCGCGTGGCAGGGGGTGCGTGGTCAGCGTGTTGACCGGTGCCGCAACCGGCCCCGTATCCCCATCGAACACCTGCGCCGCATCCCAGACGGCAGGCGTCATATGGCGCAGTCCCGCAGGCAGCTCTGCCATGCGTGGCACCAGCCCCGCAGGCCGGCCCATGACGAACCCCCACAACCCAAAGCTCGGCACGTAGTTTTGGTAAGGCGTGACTGACCATTCCTGCCCAAGCGTTTCCGCGACGATCCAGAACGCCTCCCGCGCGAAAAACGGCGACCCGGCCTGTGTCACCACGATCCCCTGCGCCGACAACCGTCGCGCCAGCAGGCGATAGAACTCCGCCGTGTAAAGCCGGGAAAGCGACAGGTTCTTCGGGTCGGGCAGATCCAAAATGGCGACGTCATAGGTCTCCTCTGCGGCGCGCACCCAGACAAAGGCATCGGCGTTCACCACCTCCACCCGTGGATCGCGCAGGGCAAAACCATTCAGCGCCGCCAGATCATCGCGATCCCGAAACAGCGCCGTCACCGCCGGATCCAGATCCACCAGCGTCACCGCCTCGACGCCGGTCCAACGCAACACCTCGCGCACCGCCATCCCGTCGCCGCCGCCCATGACCAGGACACGGGCGCGGCGCGGAGCCTGCGCCATGGCGGGGTGCACCAGCGGTTCGTGATACCGATGCTCATCCCCGGTATCGAACTGCACCGCACCGTCCAGAAACAGGCGCACGCGCCCCTGGAACCGCGTCACGACTACCTGCTGATAGGCGGTCCGCTCGTTCAGCACGATTTCATCCTCGTAAAGCCGCGCATCCAGCGCCGCGCTCAGCGGCGCCGACCAGATCAACGCCGCAGCAACCGCCCCGACCGACAGCGCCCAGGCCGCGCGCACCCCGCCGCCCAGCCGGTCCCGGAACAGCCACAGCGTCCCCCCCGCCACCGCCAGGTTCAGCAACCCAAAGGCCAGTCCGGCGGCCACCAGCGACAGATGCGGCACGATCAGAACGGGAAAGGTCAGCGACGCGACAAGCGCGCCGAGATAGTCCACCGACAACACGTTCTCGAACCGAAAGGCCCCGGCCCCGATCTCCTTCAGGATGCGGGCCAGCAGCGGGATCTCCATCCCCGACAACACGCCCACGGCGATCAGGCATCCATAAAGCGGCACCGCCACCGCCCCCACGGCCGCATAGGCAAAGAACGTCACAAGCGCCGCGCAGCCGCCGACCAGGCCCAGCCCGATCTGGGCCCTAACAAAACCCGTGACGGCATCGCCGACATAGCGCGACACCCAGGCCCCGACCCCCATGGCCGACAGGAACACGCCGATGACAAAGCTGAACTGCCGTACGGAATCGCCCAGCAGATAGCTCGACACCGTCGCCGCGATCAGCTCATAGATCAGACCCGCGACCGCCACGACCAAAGTGGTCGACAGCAGCCACACCTCGGCCCCGCGCTGCCTGTCAGCCACCGGCCTGTGTCTTCCTCTGGCCGGACATACCTCGGGGTCTGGGGCAGAGCCCCAGCCCGCCCCCCGAACGATCCCGCATCAGGTCTGGATCACGGCGGCGATGATGATCGCCAAGGCCAGAAACATCGACCCCATGACAATCGCGATGGCCGTGTTCTGGTCCTCTTCCAGCTCTTTGCGCAGCGAAAAAGGCGTGACCAATTCCACCAGCCACCAGCAGGCCAGCATCAGGCACAGGCCCACGAAGGTGTAGAAGATCGTGCCGACGAGTTCGGCAAATATGATGGTCTCGAATGCGGCCATGTCTGGTCCCCTGATGTTGCTTCCGTCGGGCGCGCGGCCCGGTTCATTTCACCCGTGGCCGGCCGACACCGCCCACAAAGACCGATCCCGTCCGCACGGAATTCGGCCCCGTATCCTCGCTGACGCTGCCAACCCCATACCAGGAGGCATATCCAGCCCCTGCCAGAATCCCCAGCGACACCGCCATGACGATTGCCCGCGTCAGCATCAGTCGTCCTCCTCGGACCAGTCGCTATCCTTCCAGCGGGCGGCCCGGTGGCGCCACCCCGATGACAGGGTCCACAGGAAGGCCAGGCCGAACAGCCCCGTCGCGATCCAGGCCCAGAATGGGCTGCCGCGTCCCTCTTGCACGGTGACGCGAATGTCGGCCCCGCCGCCGCCCGCGCCGGCTTCGGCCAGGGACAGCTCCAACCGGTAAGGGCCGGGCGTGGTCGGCTGGAACGTCAGGTCGGAATAGCGGCTGCCCTCGCTCCAGGCATCGTCGCCAGAGCCGCCGTAGTAATAGCTGATCCCCCGCCCCGTTTCGGCCAGCAGAGTGCCGCGCGGGTCGGTCAGGGTGATGTCGTACTCGGCCCAGGCCTGATGCAGCAGCTGCTGCATCTGGACCCGGACGGGCCGCGCCGTGCTGGCGACGTCAAAGGCGAATACCTCCGGCAGGTCCGTCGGCGCGCCGTTGAACAAGGGCCGCTGTTCGCCGTTGGTGGCCAGAACCGCCAGCGCCAGCGCCACCGAGGCGGCCGTCAGCGCACCGAACCAGGTGACGTAGAATCCCTTGCCGTCTGCCGCCTTGTAGGGCTGCAACGGATGCACGCCCTGTTTGACGGTGCCGTCCACGCCAAAGGCCTGGGCCGCCTCGGGGAAGTATCGCGTGACCTCTATTTCGCGCTCGGTGCCGTTGTCGGAATAGCCCAGCATGTCGCTGGCAACGCCCTTGGGCATCAGGCTAACGGTGGTGCCGCGCTGACCACGGGCCGCGCGCCAGGTGAATTCGCCTTCGACAAAATCGACCTGCCAATTGGACGTGGCGTAATAGGTATAGGTGCTGCCCCGCCACCCGACCGTGGGCCGCGCATCGGCCCGCTCGACGGCGGTCGCGGTCAGGAACACGCCACCGGGCACATCGCGCACCTTGCGCGTCAGCAAGGTGTGCCCGTCTTCCAGAGTCAGCCAGGCATAACCGTGGGTCGGGGAATAGAGCATGTGGTCGATCCACCGCCATTCCTCGCCCTCCCACCGCTCCAACAGCTCCAGGATGCCGATGATCGTAAAGGGGACGCCGTCCACCTCACCGGTCATGCCCAGCGCAAAGGGCGTCTCGGGCCGCACCATTCCGGCATGGACCGACAGCACCCGATAGGCGTCGTTGGCATCCAGCCGCGCACCGCAATAGCCGCAGACCTGCGTGGTGACACGCCCGCCGCCCAGAACCTCCAGGCCGGCACCGCAATTGGTGCAGTTGATCGCGGATACGGCCCCGGTCACATCAGCCGCCGCACGTCAAACGGATCGATCCAGGCCCCCAGGAACCAGCCGCTGCCGCCGTCCCAGATCTCGCCCGACAAAAGCGCCGCGCCGACGCCCGAAAAGTTGGCGAACAGATGCGTCTCACCGATCACGATCTCTTCGGGCAATTGCCCGCGAAAGGCGGCGGCGGTCGCGTTGTCGACCTCGGTGCAGTGGAACACCTGGCCGCCCTGACGGACCTCGGCACCCAGACGAAACGCGGCGCGGCCTGCTTCGGGCGGGGGGGCAACGGGGCGTTGCAGCACGACGTCCCCTTCGTCAACGGACACCCAGACCAGATCCCCGTCATCCAGCGTGCCGTGGTATTCGTCCCAGTATCCGCGCCCGTAATCATATCGAACGTGGCCGGTCGCCGTGAACGTTCCCGCCTGACCCAATTCGACGGGCACGCCGATCTCGATCAGTTCGGGCGCGTCCAGCATGTCCCCCGCCTCGCCCGCACGGCGCAGACCTGCATCGTCCAGCACCACGGAAGAGCCGCAGAACGCGCAGTTCACCATCCGCGCATGGGCCAGCATCGGCGGCAAAGCGGCACCGCAGTTGGGACAGCTGTGCGCGGTCATGGGCGGGTGGGTGTACGGTGTGTCACGAGGGGCAGGATAACGTCACTCGGCGGCGACGGAACCCCCTGTGTCCAACATTGCGAAGGCCTCTGCGAAAAAGTCTTCGTCGCCGAAATTGCCAGATTTGAGCGCGATGGCCACCCCGTCCCCGGCAAAGCACCAGGGCACGCCCGGCGCAATTTCCCGCCCGATGCGCAATTGGTCGACGTCCAGCGCACGGGTCACTGCGCCAGACGTCTCGCCGCCCGCAACCACAATCTGTCCGATCCCCTGCGCCACGGCGTCCCGCGCCAATTGCGCCAAGGCATCCTCGACCAGGGCACCGGCACGCGCCACGCCCAGCTTTTCCTGCGCGGCGGCGACGGTCTTCGGCTCGGCGGTGGCATAGATGATCTTGTCGGCGTTCGGATCCTGCGCCGCCAGCCATTTGCGCGCGTCGGACCCATTCCCCTGGGCCAGTTCCAGCGGGTCCAGACGATAGCCCACGGCCTGCCGCAGGTAGGCCCCGACCTGCGCGCGGGTCATGGCCGAACAGGACCCCGCCAGAACCAGACGCCCGGCGCGGGGCGCGGGCAGCGGATCCTGCGCGGTGTCGGCCAGGGTCCCGGCCGCTTGCCACAGGGCGGGCAAGGGTTGCGCGATGGCAGAGCCGCCGCAGATCAGCGGCATTTCGTGGCATGCTTCGGCCAGGACGGCCAGATCGGTATCCTCGACCGCGTCCAGAACGATGTGGCCGTGCAGGCCCGCGACCGCGTCGCGCACCGCCTGCGACCCGGCGCGCACCGTCGGAAAGGCCACCAGTCCGGTCTGCCGCTGTACCTGCGGTTGCAGCAGCCGCATCAGGTTGGAATCGCGCATGGGCGTCAGGGGATGGTCCTTCATCGGGCTCTCGCTCAGCGGTTGGTCACCGACGAACAGATTGCCCATGAACACCCGCCGCCCGTTTTCGGGGAAGGCCGGGCAATGCACCGTGCGGTCCAGCCGCAGATCGGACATCAGCGCCTCGGCCACGGGTCCGATATTGCCTCGCGCCGTCGAATCG
This sequence comes from Jannaschia sp. M317, assembly GCF_025141175.1. NCBI lineage: Bacteria > Pseudomonadati > Pseudomonadota > Alphaproteobacteria > Rhodobacterales > Roseobacteraceae > Jannaschia > Jannaschia sp. M317. The sequence continues at coordinate 3,060,031 of NZ_CP081155.1, forward strand.
AAGGTGGAGCAGTATTTCCAGAACAGCCGTTGCGCCCCCTTGGCGCGCAACCAGGCCAGCGCGGCGCGCGCTTCGGCGACGGCATCCTCGACCGGGTTTGTGCGGATCTTGAGCGCGATCACCTCGAACGCGGTCGCCGGGGCCGTGCGATCCGGCACGCCGATCCGCAGGGTCACGGGCACACCCGCACGCGCCAGCATCGCCGCCAAATCGGTGGCACCGGTAAAGTCGTCGGCAATCGCGCCGAAAAAAGTCGAACTCATCGTAAGTCTCCCCAGATGGGCAAGATGCCCGAGCGGCCAAGCCATTGAAAGGAAGGCAGAGGTCGACGTTGCCATTTTGCCGCAGGGGTGATGCAGGAAGGACGCGGATGGACGCCGTTCAAAGACAGGCGTAGCGATTATTCCGAACCTCTCGGAGCCCTGCCCAATGTCCCCCACCGACCGCCTCAATTCCTGGGATGCCCGCGCCAAATCGGCCAGCTTCTTCGGCTTTACCGACCTGCCATCCATCGAGGCGCGCGGCACCGTCGTGCTGACCGGTGGCGAAGGTCCCTATGTCATCGACACCGAAGGGCGGCGGTATCTGGATGCCAATGCCGGGCTTTGGAACATGATCGCGGGGTTCGACCACCCTGCCCTGCGCCAGGCCGCGCAGGACCAATACGCGCGCTTTCCGGGCTATCACGCGTTCTTCGGGCGGATGTCCGACCAGACCGTGATGCTGTCGGAAAAGCTGGCCGAGGTCGCGCCTTTCGACGGGGCCAAGGTGTTCTACACCAACTCCGGCTCCGAGGCGAACGATACCATGGTCAAGATGCTGTGGTTCCTGGCCGGATCCGAAGGCCAGCCGCAGCGGCGCAAGATCCTGACCCGGGGCAATGCCTATCACGGCGTCACGGCTGTCAGCGCCTCGATGACGGCCAAGCCATATAACGCTGTCTTCGGCCTGCCGCTGCCGGGGTTCATCCACCTGACCTGCCCGCACTATTGGCGCGAGGGCCGCGCGGACGAGACCGAGACCCAGTTCACCGCCCGCCTCGCCGCCGAGTTGGAAGAGGTGATCGCCCGCGAAGGGGCCGACACCATCGCCGGGTTCTTTGCCGAACCGGTGCAGGGTGCAGGCGGCGTGATCCCCCCCAGTGCGGGCTATTTCGACGCCATCCTGCCGATCCTGCGCCGCCACGGCATCCCGATCATCGCGGACGAGGTGATCACCGGCTTCGGGCGGACCGGCGCGCTTTGGGGCTGTCAGACCTATGACTTCGTGCCCGACGCGGTCATTTCGTCCAAGGCGCTGACGGCCGGGTATTTCCCCATGGGCGCCGTGATCCTGGGCCCGGATCTGGCCGACCGGCTGCAGCGGGCGACCAACGCCATCGAGGAATTCCCCCACGGCTTCACCGCCTCGGGCCATCCTGTCGGCTGTGCCATCGCGCTTGCGGCGATCGACCTTGTCCAGACCGATCTGCTGGACCGGGTCCGCACCCTGACGCCGTCGTTCCAGGCGGGGATGGCCCGCCTGGCGCAGCATCCCCACATCGGCGAAGCCCGTGGCGTCGGCCTGATGGGCGCGCTGGAGGCGGTGAAGGACAAGGCGACCAAGACCCCCTGGGACGGCCACCTGTCGGTGTCGGAACGCATCGCCAACACCTGCACCGATCACGGGCTGATCTGCCGCCCGCTGGGTCAGGCCATCGTTCTGTGCCCGGCCTTCACCCTGACCGACGACCAGATGTCCGAGATGTTCACCAAGCTGGAAGCCGCGCTGGAGGAGGTCTTTGCCGGGCTGACCTGAACGGTTGCCAGACGGGCCGGGCCGCGCCTAGGCTTGGCCCATCCGCAGCCATTCGACAGGTTTTCTCATGCTTCGCCTCGTTTCCGCCGCCTCCGCGCTCGCCCTTCTGACCGCCCCTGCCTTTGCGCAGGGCACGATCTGCGGGGGGATTTCGCTGGTGGGCGACTGGGCGGGCGGGGACGAAGCCGCCTCCGATGTCGCCACGGCCACCGCGCCGTTTGATCTGGACGGGCAAGTGCCGATTGCGGGGCATCTGGTGCGGATGTTCACCGTATCGACCGCCGCCGACCTGCGGATCGAGGTGGCCGCCCAGCCCGCGGGCGACCCCTATATTTCCGTCTATGATGCCGCCGGAACAGAGGTCGCGGCGGATGACGATTCCGGCGGCAATTTCGCCAGCCGGATCGAACAGGGCTTTGCGCCCGGGACCTATTGCCTGGCCGCGCGCAGCTACGAATCCGGCGTCACGGATGTTGCCGTGCGCATCGGGCTGCAATCCCACGCCGCGCTGACCGAAAGCCTGCCCACAGCCCCCGACCCCCAGCCCGAGGCGACGGGTGCCGGATGCGGCGCGCCGGACACAGCCATCCTTGCCGCCGAAGTCGCATCCGGGATGCTGGGGATGGGCGTGCAGGCGACGGGCGCGGTGGCGGACACTCCGGCCTGGGCCTTTTCGCTGACGGCCCCCACGACACTGGCTGTCACGGCCGCCTCTGACGGGGGCGACCCACTGATCCGACTGCTGGATGACAGCGGCAATGTCTTGGCAGAGAACGATGATTTCGACGGCCTCAACAGCCGGATCGAAATGGACACCCCCCTGCCCGCTGGGGACTATTGCATCGAGGTCGATGACCTGAACGGCGACCGCAATCCGATCACCGTGGGCCTGGAGGCGTTCAGCGCCGAAGACCGCCGCCAGCGCAGCCTGGATCAGGCAGAGATTGCACCGACGGCGGCCGATACCGTTGCCATAATGGACCTGGGCGTGATCGAGACGGCGGCGGTCACCGACATCACCGCCACTGGCCGGGCGACCTGGCTACGGTTCGACCTGCCGGAAGGTGGCTTGCTGCTCAGCGAGGCGATCTCGACCGATGGGTTGGATCCGATGATCGTGCTGTTCGACCGCGTCGGGCGCCGTTTGGGTGAGAACGACGACGGCCCGCAGGGTCTCGACAGCTATCTGGCGTCGCGATTGCTGCCTGGCAGCTACCTTTTGGCGGTGCGGTTGGTGGACGACACGTCGCGCGGGTCGGTGCGGGTCCTGCTGGAACGCTACGTGCCCGCCCGCTGACCCTGGCGCGGGCGGGGCGCAATGCCCTGCCCGCCTGTCGTTACTTGTTCATCTTCGACAGCATCGCCTGCATGTCGGCCAGCTGCTTGCGAATCGCATCCAGCTCTTCCTTGGACTCGGCGGGTTTTTCCGCTGTCTCGTCCTCGACCTCCGGGCCGCTGGTGCCCCCGGCCCAGCCACCGGTCATCGCCTTGAAGAAGGCCGCCTGCTGTTCCTGCATGGCCTTGACGCCCGGCATCTGGGACATCGGATTGATGGCCGTCATATTCTCCAACATCTTCGACTGGCCGGAGCGCAGCATCTCGAAGCTGGAGGCGAGGAATTCAGGCACGACCGATTGCGCCGTGCCGGTGTAGGACCGCACCAGGTCGGTCAGAACGCCCAGCGGCAGAACCGACTCGCCCTTTGATTCATGTTCGGCAATGATCTGAAGCAGATAGGATCGCGTCAGGTCGTCGCCGGATTTGAGATCGACAATCTGAACCTCGCGCCCGGCGCGGATGAACCCGGCGATGTCTTCCAGCGTGACGTAGTCGCTGGTCTCGGTGTTGTAGAGTCGGCGGCTGGCGTAGCGCTTGATCAGCAGCGGCTTGGATTCGTCCGGCATGCGCGACTCTCCCCGTGTTGCGGTGCAGAGACAAGCCTAACGCACCCGCAGCAATCCGCAAACGAAAAGCCACCCCTTCCGCAACGGCAGAGGCGATCCGGCGACCTGGCAATAAAAAAGGACAGGACGCGTGTGCTTACGTCCTGCCCTTTCAGGCGCCACCCCCAATGGGAGGAAGGGGGGCGGCTATCCTATCCGGCGCGCCTTACTTGGCAGCGGCGGTGGCTTTCTTGGTGGCCGTCGTGGCTTCGGCGGTCGCCTTCTTGACGGCGGCGGTCGCGTCTTCCTGGGCTTCCTTGCCGGCAGCCATCAGGATCTCCACGGTGTCCATCTGGACCTTCTTGGCGATCTCGGCGAAGGCGGCCATGTTCTCGGCAGCGACTTCGGCAGTGGCAGAGGCGAAGTCGGACATCGACTTGGCGTAGTCGGCCGGCTCATCCTTGACGGAGGCAACAGGGCCCATCTTCGACAGGGTTTCGCGGGTCCACTTGTGGGACAGTTCGGCGGACTGCTCGGCGGCGTCCAGCGCGACTTTGGACATCTTCTCGGCGAAGGCGGCCTGCGTCTTGAAGGCTTCGGAAACCGCAGAGGTGTCCATCGGGAAAGAACCCATCATGTCGGTCATGTACTTGGAGAAATCTGGCGTCTTGGTCATGTCTTAACCCTTTCATGTCACGTTCAGTAGGGCCTCCGGTTGATCGGAGGGCTGTCCTCTGCGTCTGCATCCCAGATACATGCTGCATTGCGGCATTTCAAGGTTTTTCTGCACTGCAGCATAAATTTCTTCCGCACCTGCACAAGATCCCGCCATTGCATCATCGCAAAGCAGAAAGGGGCACCGCAGTGCCCCTTTTCCCGAATTCGCAGCGCTCAGATGACAGGGTCGCCCGGTCAGGGCGCCGTCTTGCGCGGCAGGACATAGGTGCCCGGCGCGGGCCCCAGAACCGGGTGCGTCTTGGTGCCCGGCTTGCGCGCCGGGATCTTCTTGCCGGACCGTGGCCGCAGCCATTCCTCCCAGCGGGGCCACCAGGACCCTTCGTGGAACGTCGCATGCTCCATCCAGTCCTCGGGCGTCTTGTAGTCGCCATCGCCGTCGTTTGTATAATGGCCGTACTTGTTCTTGGTTGGCGGGTTCACGATCCCGGCGATGTGGCCCGACTGCGACAACACAAAGGTCTTGTCCTCGGCCCCCATCTTTTCGGCTGTTTGCCAGGCCCCTTTCCAGTGAGCGATGTGATCGGTCTCGCAGGCGACGGCGCACAGCGGCGTCTTCACATCCGCCAGCGTCAGCCCGGTCTCTCCCATCAGGTCGAAGCCCCCCGAGGCCAGCGCGTTGCCCATGCACAGCTTGCGCAGATATTCCGTCACCATGGGTCCCGGCAGGTTGGTCCCATCCCCGTTCCAGTAGAGCAGATCAAAGGCAGGCGGTGCCTCGCCCAGCATGTAGCTCTTGATTGCGGGGCCATAGACCAGGTCGCGCGACCGCAGATAGCTGAAGGTCCGTCCCATGAAGAACTTGTCGAGATACCCCTTGCCTTTCGATTCCCGCTCGATCCCGTCAACGAAATCGTCGTCCAGGAACACGCCCATCTCGCCCGGGTCTTCGAAATCGGCCAGCGTGGTGAAGAAGGTGGCGGATTTGACCGTGTCGTCCCCGCGCCGCGCCATCAACGACAACGTCAGCGAGAGCGTGGTGCCCGCGATGCAGTACCCGATCGCGTTAATCTGGTCCTGGCCCGTGATCTCCTTGGCGACCTCCATCGCGGTCAGGTACCCCTCGTCCACGTATGTCGACAGATCCACATCGGAATAGCTGCTGTCCGGGTTAACCCAGCTGACCACGAACAGCGTATATCCCTGATCCACGATCCATTTGATCAGCGAATTCTGCGGCTTCAGGTCCAGCACGTAGAACTTGTTGATCCAGGGCGGGAACAACACGACCGGGGTGGTGTGCACCTGCTTGGTGGTGGGCGCATACTGGATCAGCTCGAACATGCGGTTGCGAAAGACGACGCTGCCTTCGGTGGTGCCGATGTTGCCACCCACCTCAAAGGCGTCGGGGTCGGACAGGGTCACCAGCCAGTCGCCCTGATTGGCCTCGATATCGCGGACCAGGTTTTCCAGCCCCTTGACCAGGCTCTCGCCCTCGGTCTCGACCGCCTTGGTCATCGCCTCGGGGTTCGTGGCCAGAAAGTTCGTGGGGGCGAACAGGTCGACGATCTGCTGGCTGAAGAACTCGACCCGTTGCTTGTCGGCGCGGTCCAGACCCTCCAGGTCGGCGACGGTGTCGTGGATGGCCGTGGCGCTGATCTGGTACTGCTGCTTGAGGAAGTTGTAGTAGGGATGCTCCGACCAGAGCGGATTGGCAAAGCGGCGATCCCTGGGCTGGCCATCTTCGGGCGGGGCCTTGCCTTCGGCCAGCGCGGTCTGTGCCTCGATCGCGTGTTTCAGGGCCTGACCCCAATAGCCGACCTGCTTTTCGATCAGCTTGCCGGGATTGGACGCCATCTCGGCCCAATAGGCCGCCATGGCCTTCGCATAAAGCTCTGGTCCCGGACCTTGCAGCCCGGCATCCGATGTTCGTTTTTGCGACAAGGCATGAACCAGCCGCTTGGTCAGTTCGTCCATGCGGGCCAGGTTCGTGTTCAGTCGCGAAAGCGGCTCCAGCCCGCTTGCAAGACCGTCACCATTTGTTGCGCCGTCTCCGTCACCAGCGGTCATTTCTTGATATTCCTCGAAAATGCTGCAACTGCTAAGTCAGATTTTCCTCCATCCAAGCAGGTGCGGGGACAAAAGACAAACGGGCGGGCGCTTTTGCGTGGACCGTTCGTGCTCGAAAGGAGCAATGCATATGCGCTTCATGGCCGCTTACGACCTGATGGAAACCGTCCGCAACACCAACGCCTGGCTGGGCGCGACCGCCCGCACCATGGCGTCCTACCCCGCCTTTGCCCTGTCCCCGTTGCCTGCGGTGCAGATGATGGCCGCCTGGGGCGAAGTGACCGAGCGGACGTTTCAGCGCATGATCGTCAAACCCGACTGGAACCTTCCGCCGATCGCCGGGACAGATGGTCGCGACCATTTGGTCGAGGTCGAAACCGTGGTCGAGCGTCCCTTTGGCGACCTGATCCGCTTTGCGGTGCAGGGTCGCGAACCGATGGAGCGGCGAATCCTCTTGATCGCGCCCATGTCCGGCCACTACGCCACGCTGCTGCGCAGCACGGTGGTCTCCCTGCTGCCGGACGCGGATGTCTTCGTGACCGACTGGCATAATGCGCGCGATATCCCCGTCTCCGCAGGCAAGTTCGATGTCGAGGATTATACCCTCTACCTTGTCGATTTCATGAAGGAGCTGGGCTCCGACCTGAACGTCATCGCCGTCTGCCAGCCAGCGCCTCTGACGCTGGCGGCGACCGCGCTGCTTGCGGAACAGGACCCGAAGGCACAGCCCCGGACGCTGACCCTGATCGGCGGGCCCATCGACCCCGATGCCGCAGCCACCGATGTCACCGATTTCGGACGGCGCGTGACCATGGGCCAACTGGAACAGAGCATGATCCAGCGCGTCGGCTACAAATACGCGGGCGCGGGACGCAAGGTCTATCCGGGCCTTCTGCAGCTGCAGTCCTTCATGTCGATGAACAGCGAGACCCACGCCAAGGCGATGTGGAACCAGATCCTGGCCGTGGCCAACGGCACCGCCTCGGATCATGACAAGCACAACAAGTTCTACGACGAATACCTGGCCGTGATGGACATGCCCGCCGAATTCTACCTTTCCACGGTCGAGCGTATCTTCAAGGGGCTGGAAATCGCCCAGAACAAGTTCACCGTCGCGGGCCACAAGGTCGACATCGGCAAGATCACCAATGTCGCCGTCAAAACGGTCGAAGGCGGCAAGGACGACATTTCCGCGCCGGGTCAATGCGTGGCCGCGCTGAACCTTTGCACCGGCCTGCCGGACGACAAGAAAGCCAGCTACATCGAGCCGGAGGCGGGCCACTACGGCATCTTCGCGGGCGGGTCCTGGCGGCGGAATATCCGGCCCCTGGTGCTGGACTTCATTGATGCCAACGCCGGCAAGACCCCCACGGCCAGGAAAAGCCCCGCCAAGCTTTCGGTCGTCGAAGACAAGGACCCCGGCCCCTCCCCCAACGTGGCGGTGTAAATCATGACAGACGATGTTCTCGGGTTCGCCTGCACCTGCGGTCAACTGCGCGGAGAGATCACCGATATCTCGCCCTCGGCCTATACGAACATCGTCTGCCACTGCGAGGATTGCCGCTCGGCCTACACTCATCTGGGGCTGGCCGACCCGGAAAAGGTCGGCATCCTGCAAACGACGCAGGATCGCATTCACATCACCCAGGGCGGCGAATTTCTGCGCGTCTTCAGGCTCAGCGCCAAGGGCGCGCTGCGCTGGTTCGCCACCTGCTGCGACACACCGCTGTTCTACACCCCGCTCAAACCCCGGATGGTCCATGTCGGCATCAACACCGACCGGTTGGACACCCCGGATGCCGTGGGGGCCGTCATGGCCGAGGGGTTCATCCCCGCACCGGGCGGCAAGCAACGGCACAAGGGGCTGGGGCGCATGGCCGGGCGCATGGTCACGCGCATGGCCGCCAAGAACCTGAGCGGAGAATGGCGCAACACGCCGTTCTTCGATGACACGAACGCCCCCACCGTCCCGCCGCAGGTTCTGACCCGCGAAGAACGGGCCGCCGCCCTGATGGGTTTGAACCGCGCCTGATCCGCTGCTTGGCTGCTAAAATCTGACGGAAAATCCGCGCCACATTCCTGCCCCAATTGCGCCACGCCTTCGGCACGATCACCAATCGTTAACATTTCGACGCCTAGATTGCAGGGGTAGCGGTCTTTCCTCCGACGTCTTGAGGCGGACCTTGGTTCACGAGGTGCGGAATGAATGTAGGCAGCCTGACCTGGCGCGTAACGCCTGACCTGCTGTGTGTGGCAGACGCGGGCGGCGTGTTCCGACACACAAATCCGGCCTGGTTCAGAACCCTGGGGCGCCTGCCCGAGGATATCGAAAGCCGTCCATTTTTCGATTTTGTCCATCCCGACGACTACGGCGTCACGCAGCAGGCATTCATCGACCTGCAACGGGGCCTGCCCGTGCTGCAGTTCGAAAACCGGTATCGCCACAAGGATGGCAGCTATCGTTGGCTGTCCTGGAATGCGGTTCCCGAAGCGGACCACTTCTTTTGCAACGCCCGCGATATCACCCGCGCAAAAGAGACGGAGCGGGCCCTCGCCTCCGAAACGGCGCAGGCCCACCTGCGCGAGCAGTTCATCTCCATCCTCGGGCACGACCTGCGCAACCCGCTGGCCGCCGCCATCTGCGCGGTCGAGTTCATGGAGCGGGAGGAAATGAGCGACCGCGCCAAGATCGTGTTGGGCACCGCGAACCAATCGATGCAGCGCATGTCCGCTCTGATCGACGACGTTCTGGATTTCGCCCGTTCTCGCCTGGGCGGCACCATCGGAGTCGATCCCATCGGCAATATCGACCTGGCGCAGGTCCTGTCCCGGGCCGCCGCCGAGATAAGCATGGCCCACCCCGACATCACGCTGGAGGAGAGGTACGACCTCCACCACCCTGTCACCTGCGACCCGGATCGGATTGCGCAATTGGTGTCCAACCTTCTCGGCAACGCCGTCTTTCACGGCGAGCCGGGCGGCCGTGTCTGCATGACTGCGCAGGACCGCGGCGATCGCGTTTCCCTGTCGATCACGAACCGGGGCGGGACCATTCCACCCGCCATCAAGCACATGCTCTTCGAGCCGTTCAAACGCGCCGATCCGGCGTGCGGTCAGAATGGGTTGGGACTTGGTCTGTTCATCGCCAAGCAGATCGCGAACGGCCACGGCGCTGACCTCGACGTCTGCTCCGAGGCGGGCGAGACGACCTTTACGCTGACCCTGCCCCGCGAAATCCGGCAGGTGCCCATGGTCGAACACCGCCACGCCTCCTGAAATGCGAAAGGGGCACCCGAAGGTGCCCCTTTCTACCGAACCCGATCGGGATCAGTGCTTGAACTTGCGGATCTCGCCCGACTTCAGCCGCGCCGCGTAGGAGATCAGTTCCTCCTTCACCAGCGACATCAGGAAATACAGCGCCAGGATATTGACCACCGCCATGGCAAAGATCGCCGCATCCGAAAAGTCGATGACAGGACCCAGGCTGGCCGCCGCGCCGATCACGACGAAGACGCAGAACAGGACCTTGAACACCAGCTCCGTCGTTTTCCCTTCGCCAAACAGATAGGTCCAGGCCTTCAACCCATAGTACGACCAGGAAATCATGGTCGAAAAGGCGAACAGAACCACCGCGATGGCCAGGATGAACGGGAACCAGCTGATCCCCGACGCAAAGGCCGCCGACGTCAGCGCCACGCCGGACGTATCGCCCACCGTACGGATCGCCGTGCCTGCATCGTTCAGCAGGTAGTTGCCCGTTTCCGCGTCGATGACCAACTGGCCAGAGATGACGATCACCAGCGCCGTCATCGTACAGATGACCACGGTGTCGATCAGCGGCTCCAACAGGGACACGAAGCCTTCGGTGATCGGCTCGTTCGTCTTGACCGCCGAGTGGGCGATGGCCGCGGACCCGACGCCCGCCTCGTTCGAGAACGCCGCCCGCTTGAAGCCCTGGATCAGCGCACCGACCATGCCGCCGGCCACGCCCAGCCCGGTAAAGGCCCCTTCAAAGATCTGACCAAAGGCCCAGCCGATCTTGTCGTAGTTCACGATCAGGATGATCAACGCCGCGCCGACATAAAGGATGCCCATGAACGGCACGACCTTTTCCGTCACCCGCGCGATCGACTTGATGCCGCCCACGATGACCGCAAAGACCACGACGGCAAAGATGATGCCCGTGATCCAGCCCGGATAGTCGCCGACAAGGCCAGAGATCTGCGCATGCGCCTGGTTGGCCTGGAACATGTTGCCGCCACCAAACGCCCCCAGGATACAGAACACCGCAAACAGGGCTGCCAGGAACTTGCCGCCTGGCAGGCCACGCTGCTCGAACCCCTTGGAGATGTAGTACATCGGACCGCCCGAGACGGAGCCGTCGGGATATTCGTTGCGGTATTTCACACCCAGCGTGCATTCGGTGAACTTGGACGCCATGCCCAGCAGACCCGCCAGGATCATCCAGAACGTGGCCCCCGGTCCGCCGATGCCGACGGCCACCGCGACGCCCGCGATATTGCCCAGGCCAACGGTCCCGGACAACGCCGTGGCCAGCGCCTGGAAATGGCTGACCTCACCGGCATTGTTCGGGTCCGAATACTCGCCCTTCACCAGTGAAATGGCGTGGCCGAAGAACCGGAACTGCACAAAGGCAAAGTAGACGGTAAAGACGGTCGCCGCGACGACCAGCCACATGACGATCCAGGGAAAACTGGTCCCTGGAAACGGCGAAAAGATAAAGCTGACAAAGGGGCCCGTGACGCTGGCGAAGATGGCGTTCACCTGCGCGTCAAGGCCCACGGCCTCCTGCGCGCGGGCCGCGCCCGCCAGGGCAAGCGATCCGGCGAAGGCCGGTAATGCAATGCGGAAATTCATGGTTTTTCCCTTCAGGCCACGACGGTCACGGGCACGCTGGCACCCATCACGAGGTTGGAGGTGGAGCTGCCGAAAAAGCGCTTGGCAAAGCCCCCTTCGGAGGAACGGGCGACGACGATTTGTTCGGCCCCGACTTCCTTGGAAATGGCGTTGAGCGTGTCGGCGACGTCGCCATGGCGCACGATGCCGCTGGCCGACAGGCCCGCAGCCTCAAGGGCCGCGACGGCCGGGGTGATCATCCGCTCGGTGGCGGTGCTGATCTCTTCCTCGCGACGCTTGTGACGCTGTTCGTTTTCTTCAGCGGTCTGAAACGAAAACGGCGACCATTCAACGACATAGGCCACCACAATTTCGCAATCCCCGATCAACTGAGCCAGACGCTGCGCATGAGCCAGGGCGCGTTCGCCCGACCCATGACCATCGAGGCCCACAACAAGTTTCGTAGTCATTTTTTTCTCCTGTTGTTTTCAGACAGGGCTGTCTGGGTCCGCAGGCCAGGCCGCCCCGTCGACGCGCATCCCTGACGCGCCGTATCGACACAATAGGCATATCGTCTGGACTTTGGGCCCGATCTCCGCGAAAATTCGGGTCATTGGACGGTTGTTCAGGAAAAAACAGGAAAAAAGACTGGATGAGCAGGACTTTTGACAGCATCGATCGAAAGATTCTCGACGAACTGCAGGCTGACGGACGCCTTTCAATCGTCGAGCTGGCGCAACGGGTGAACCTGACGAAAACGCCCTGTTCAGAGCGGGTGAGGCGTCTGGAACGGGCTGGCGTCATTCGCGGCTACGCGGCACAGGTCGATCCCGCCGCGGTCGGGCTCAACCACGTGACGATCGTTCAGGTCGAGATGGCGCAGACCACCCAGGATGCGATCCTGCGCTTCAACGACGCGGTGCGGCGTATCCCTGAAATCCAGACCTGCATGATGGTGGCGGGGTCCTTCGACTACGTCCTCAAGGTCCGCACCCGCGATATCGTTCATTTCCGCGAACTGATGGGCGACCAGATCGGGCGTTTGCCGAACGTCAGCAAGACGCATTCATTCGCGGTGATGGAAACGGTCTACGAATCCCTGCGGATTTCGATGACCGGGTAAAGGTGCCCCAAAACGGGAAACCCGCGGCCGCCCTATGCCCCAAAACGTGAAACGGCCCCCCACCCGTTCGGATGGAGGGCCGTCATTGACAGAGGCTTTGTTCAGTGACCCAGGATCTGGCTCAGGAACAGCTTCGTGCGCTCATTCTGTGGGTTCAGGAAGAAGCTCTCGGGCTCGTTCTGTTCCACGATCTGACCGGCATCCATGAAGATGACCCGGTTGGCAACCTGACGGGCAAAGCCCATCTCGTGCGTTACGCACAGCATGGTCATCCCCTCTTCGGCGAGCTGGATCATCGTATCCAGCACCTCCTTGATCATTTCGGGGTCAAGCGCCGAAGTCGGCTCATCGAACAGCATGATCCGGGGCCGCATGCACAGCGACCGCGCGATGGCGACACGCTGTTGCTGACCACCCGAAAGCTGGCCGGGATACTTGTTGGCCTGATCGGGGATCTTCACCTTTTCAAGGAAGTACATCGCCGTTTCTTCGGCTTCCTTCTTGGGCGTCTTGCGCACCCAGATCGGGGCCAGGGTGCAGTTCTCCAGAATCGTCAGATGCGGGAAAAGGTTGAAGTGCTGAAAGCACATGCCGACCTCGGACCGGATCTTGTCGATGTTCTTGAGGTCCGACGACAACGGCGTGCCGTCAACGTTGATGGACCCCTGCTGGTGTTCCTCCAGCGCGTTGATGCACCGGATCAGCGTCGATTTACCGGACCCGGAAGGCCCGCAGATCACGATGCGTTCGCCGCGTTGAACGGTCAGGTCGATGTCGCGCAGAACGTGGAACTGTCCGTACCACTTGTTCATACCTTCGATCTTGATGGCCACCTCGTCGGAGACGGTCATGCCCTGCGGATTGGTGTCAGCCATAGCCATGTCTGATCTCCTTAACGATGGTCGGTCCGCAGCTGGCGTTCGAGCCACTGCGAATATTGCGAGATGCCGTAGCAAACGACGAAGAACAGAACGCAGGCCGCGGCCCACAGCTCCCAATAGACGCCCGCCCAGTCGGTGGACGACAGGATCGGGCCCCGGATCATGCCGACCAGGTCGAACATGGAGATGACCGAGACCAGCGTGGTGTCCTTGAACAGACCCACGGCCACGTTCACGATCCCGGGGATCGAGATCTTGAGCGCCTGCGGCAGGATGATCAGGCGCATGGATTGCGCGTAATCCAGACCGAGCGAGTCACCCGCCTCGTATTGACCCTTGGGCAGGGCGGCCAGGCCACCCCGGATCACCTCGGCGATATAGGCCGCCGAGAACATCGTGATCATGATGATCACCCGGATGATCAGGTCAAAGTTGGCATTCGGCGGCAGGAAGTAGGCCAGAACCACGTTCGCCACGAACAGCAGCGTGATCAGCGGCACGCCGCGCACGAACTCGATGAAGACCACGCAGAAGCCCTTGACGATGGGCAGACGCGATTGACGGCCCAGGGCCAGCAAGATGCCCATCGGGATCGACAGCGACACGCAGACGACGCCCAGGATCATGTTGAGCATGAAGCCGCCCATGGACCGGCTTTCTACCGTCTCAAGGGCCAGGAAACCTGGCATCGCAGCGGTGATGAAACCGCCGATCCACCAGATGACGAAGGCCGTGACGATGCCCGCCCCCATGCCGGGAACGAAGCCGCGCAGCTTTTCGATCTTCTGGAAGACCAGGTAGCCTGCAGCCACACCCACGGCCACGAAGATCGGAGCCAGGATCGTCCCGCCCCAGATCAGCCAATAGGCGATGAACGGATAGACCGCCGTCGCGATCAGGGTCCAGCGCGGCAGGAACATCACGAACAGTGCCGGGGGAACCGCCAGGAACAACAGCACGAAGGCCATCGTCGGGCGCCACCGCAGATAGTCGGGATACTGGAACCCGAACAGCAGCTGCGGCCAGCGCTCGGCGATGACGGCGAAGCAGCCGCCGCCGTTGCCCTGCAATTGTTCGCGGCAATCGCGGATGTCCGCGCCTTCCCAGGTGCCGTTCAGGATCCAGGGGATCAGGCCCGACAGCAGGTAGTAGATCACCAGGATCCCGAGCAGGGTCATGATGGTGTTGAACGGCCCCGAAAACAGGTTCGCGCGAACCCACCGGACGGCCCCCGCCTCGGCCACCGGGGGCGGCGCGGGCGGGATTTCGCTTTCGCGGACGAAGGCGACGGAGTGTGCGTGTGCGTCAGACATGGCTCACCGCTCCTTCAGTTTTACGGAATTGTTGTAGACGTTCATGATGGCCGAAATCGCCAGCGAGAAGGTCAGATAGAACAGCATCAGCAACAGGATACATTCCAGCGCCCGCCCGGTCTGGTTCAGCGTGATGCCGCCCAGGGTGCCGGTCAGGTCCATGTACCCCACGGCGATGGCCAGCGACGTGTTCTTGGTGATGTTCAGATACTGCGAGATCAGCGGCGGAATGATGACCCGCAGCGCCTGTGGCAGAACCACCAGCGACATGATCCGACCCGGGCGCATGCCCAGCGCGGCGGCCGCCTCGGTCTGACCCTTGGAGATGGCCAGGATGCCGGCGCGCACGTTCTCGGCGATGAAGGCACCGGTATAGATGGACAACGCGAACCACAGCGCGATCAGCGACGGACGCAGCAGGAACCCACCTTCGAACCGGAAGCGGCCCATCTCCGGGTTTTCGACCGAAACCGGCATGCCCAGGATGAAATAGGCCACGATCGTCGGCAGCAGCAGGATCGCGATCGACGGCAACAGGACGGGGACGACCTTGCCTTCGTCGAACAGTTTCTTGCGGGCATGCGCGCGCCAGCCAAAGACCCCGGCAATGGACGCCAGGAACACCAGCGCAACCAGCCAGCCGAGGCCGGTGAACACCAGACGCGGAATGAAGACGCCCTGGTTGGTGGCCGCGAACATACCGAACAGCAACGTGCGGTCCGGGTCCGATCCGTCGCGCGGCAATCGGAATTCAGAGATCGGCGGGAAGATATTCGCCGCCACGGTAAAGATGATGATGATCCAGATCAGGACGGGGATGTTTCGGAACATCTCCACGTAGACGGCCATCAGCTTGGAAATGATCCAGTTGTTCGACAGGCGCAGAACACCCGCGATGACGCCGAACACCGTCGCAGTGATACAGGCAAGGACGGCAACGATGATCGTATTGATCGCCCCGATGACCGTGGCGCGCAGATGCGTGTCCTGAGAGGTATAGGGGATCGGCTGCTGGTTGATGTCATAGCCCGCAGGGGCGGACAGGAACTCGTAGCTGAAGCCGTTCGACTGAAGCTGTTCATTTTGGGAGGCATTGTAAGCCAACCAGCTGAAACCCAGGATCAGCAGGACCAGCGCTATGAACTGAAAAGTATAGGACCGATATCGGGTGTCGTGAATCAGCTGCCCGATACGGAAGCCTTCCGCCTGCGGCGGATCGGTCATCGTTGTCATATTAAATCCCCGTGTCCCTCAGGGTGTCCGGACCGCACGGTCTGATGCCGCAACTGTCGCCCCCGAGGCGGAAATCGCCCCGTCATCCCTGGGAAAGTTATGTCGCAATGGAAAAAGGGCGCGGAGTGATCCGCGCCCTTTTCCGTCGATCTTACCGGAACGGCGGCGAGTAGATCAGGCCACCGTCGGTGTATTGAGCGTTCAGGCCACGGGCCAGACCGATCGCGGTCGACTCGCCGATGTTCTTGTCGAACACTTCGCCGAAGTTGCCCGAGGCAGCGATGGCGTTCTTGGCCCAGGCAGCGTCGAGACCGATCATCGCGCCCAGTTCACCTTCGGTGCCCAGAAGACGGTTGATCTCCGGGTTGTCACCGGGAGCGGAGGCCATCTCTTCGATGTTCTCGGAGGTAACGCCCAGCTCTTCGGCCGAGATCAGCGCGTTCAGGGTCCAGCGAACGATGTCACCCCACTCGCTGTCGCCGTGACGAACCAGCGGGCCCAGCGGCTCCTTGGAGACGACTTCGGGCAGCAGCATGTAGCTGTCGGGGCTTTCGAAGCCTGCACGCTGTGCGGCAAGGGCCGAACGGTCGGTGGTGTAGACGTCGCAGGCACCAGCCAGGAACTGCTGGACGGCCTCGGCACCGGTTTCGATCGGCACCGGCTCATAGGACATGCCGTTGACGCGGAAGTAGTCGGCCAGGTTCAGCTCGGTCGTGGTGCCGGTCTGAATGCAGACGGTCGCGCCGTCGAGTTCGGTCGCGGACGCAACGCCCAGATCGGTCGGAACCATGAAGCCCTGACCGTCGTAGTAGTTCACACCGACGAAGTCGAACTTCAGGTCGGTGTCGCGCGAGAAGGTCCAGGTCGTGTTCCGGGCCAGCATGTCGATCTCACCCGAGGCGAGCGCGGTGAAACGCGTCTTGCCGGTGGTGGGAACGAACGTGACGGCCTCGGGGTCGCCCAGGACAGCAGCAGCAACGGCACGGCAGACGGCAACGTCAAAGCCCTGCCAGACACCATCGGCGTCAGGCTCGGCAAAGCCCGGAACGCCGGTGGTCACGCCGCAGTTCAGCGAGCCACGGGCCTTGACGTCGTCCAGCGTCGCGGCGGATGCGCCAGCGGCGGCCAGACCGGCGAAGGCCAGCGTGCCGAGAAGTACGGATTTATTCATGAGTTAACCTCTTCCTGATGATCCGAACGGCTTGAGCCGTTCGGTATCGCCCCGTGTTGACGGTGACGATTGGTTTTGCGTGAGGATGTTCATCCCCCTCACTGCTTGCAAAAAAGGCCAGACAGGACCGGGAAGGTCAAGGGGAGATGCCGGGATTTCGGGCAAACGCCCAGATGCACATCAATTCGGCCCTGCCCTGCCCGTTCGCGCGGCAGGGTCAGCGTCACGGTTGCCGTACCAGCGCCAGATAGGTCACCGCCTGCAAGAAGGATGCGCGCTTGGACGCGGCCAATTCCGCCGCTTCCTCGTCCGCGCCCCACTGCTCGATCTGCCAGGATTCGTCGATCCGCGACAGGTCCCAGGCAGCGGGGGCGGGCAGATGCCCATCCATTACGGCCAGCGCCAGAACCAGGCTGCCCGACAGGGTGACCAACTCCGACAGGGCGGTCAGGTCCCAGGCGGACATGTCCGCGACATGGGTTCGCAGGACCTGGCTCGCGTTGGCGGGCTGGGCCACGGGGATCACGCCCTGGGTGACGGCCAGCCGCGCGCCATAGGTCTGGTCAAGCCAGTCCAGCAAGGGGTCCCATCCAGCCAGTTGCCGTTCGACAAGTTCGCCGGGACCGGCCGCGCGATAGCACAGCAGGTCCGAACTCCCGTACTCTGCCAGGTGGCCCGCAACCTCGGCGTGCTGCGGAATCACCTTGTCCAGCGCGGCATTGACGGCACGGGTCAACGGCATCGACAGGGGATCGATCGTGCCCTCTTGGGCTTGCCATTCATCGGCGACGCCCTGGGCCAGGGCAAAGGTCGGCATGACCACATGGGTCCGCAGCGGGCTGCGCACCGGGCGCCCGTCAAGTTCGACCGCATAGCCGTCCTGGGCCTCGACCACCTGCGCCTCGGTCCAGAACCGCTTGGCCTTCCATTCGCTCATCTTGCCCTCGTCACTATGTCTTCGGTCAGGGTGGAGAAGTCGTCCACGATTCGTGTGGCCCCAGCCGCCAGCAGATCCGCCCCGCTGGTATAGCCCCAACTGACCCCGATTGCGGCCACGCCTGCGGCGCGGGCCATTTCCATATCGTAGACCGAATCGCCAATCATGACGGCGCGGTCCTCCTCTAACGCGCATTCCAGCAGGGCACGTCGGATCATCGAGGGGTGCGGTTTGGACGGGTGGTGATCGGCGCATTGCAGGGTCTTGAACAACCCGTCCCAACGCTCCGCCTTGATCAAACGGTTCAGACCCCTTTGCGACTTGCCAGTCGCCACGCCCAGCGTCACCCCTCGTTCCGCCAAACCGGCCAGCGCGGCCTCGGCGCCGGGATAAAGCTGTGTCGGCGTCCCCGACTCCATCGCGGCGGCGAAACCCAGGCGGTAGTCGGCCACGATCCGGTCGACAACCTTTGTGGGGACCCCGTCAGCCAGGCGCGCGATCATGCCCGGCAGCGACAGACCGATCAGCGGGCGGACCGCGTCGGCAGGCGGAGCCGGCAGGTCGGACCGCGCAAATGCACGGCTCATGGTGTCCACGATCACGCCTGCGCTGTCGACAAGGGTGCCGTCCACGTCGAAGAGAGCGAGAAAGTCAGTCATCGTCTTCCGCAAAGGGATCGACCGGAACATCGGCCGGGTTCCAGCCCATCATATCCCAGGTGTTTTGCATATGCTCCGGCAAGGGGGCCGTCAGATGCAGGCGGGCACCGGTCATCGGATGCTCCATCATCAGGGACCGGGCGTGCAGATGCAGCTTGCGGCTGATCTCTCCGCCTAGTTGCGCGCCCCAACCATCGCCCATGTTTTCCTGACTGGAACCGCCGTATTTGCCATCGCCCACAACGGGGTGCCCGATCTCTGCCATATGGGCGCGCAGCTGATGCGTGCGCCCCGTGATCGGGACCAGCGCGGCCCAGGCGGCGCGCACGCCCAGCACCTCCAAAACGGCATAATCGGAGGTGGCGTTCTTTGCCCCCTTCGCCTCGCCCACTTCGCGTGGGTGGACGCAGATCATCTTTTCGTTGCCGGCCCCGCCCGCCTTGACCAAACCGTAACGGATCGTCCCCTTGCGCGGGTGCGGCACGCCGGCGATGGCCGCCCAATAGATCTTGCGCGTCTCGCGGGCGTTGAAGGCCTCGGACATCCTGGTCGCAGTCAGGCGGTTGCGGGCCATGATCATGATGCCCGACGTGTCTTTATCCAACCGGTGCACCAGGCGCGGCTGCTCCTCCGCGTCGAAGCGCAGGGCGTCGCCCATCCCGTCGACATGCCGCGTCTGACCCGACCCGCCTTGCGACGCCAGGCCCGGCGGCTTGTTGAGCGCGATCAGATGCTCATCGCGATAGATCACGCAGGATCGGATCATCTCCGCATCGGCCTTGGACGTCTTTTCGGACCGGGGGGCCGCGGGCGCGCGGTCAGTGGGCAGCGGCGGGACGCGGACGACCTGCCCCGCCTCTACGCGGGAATTCGCCTTGACCCGCCCGCCATCGACGCGGATCTCACCCTTGCGGCACATCTTTTCGACGTTGCCCTGGTTGAGCTGCGGAAAGCGGCGCTTCATCCAGCGGTCAAGCCGCTGGTCGGTTTCATCCGCCGTGACGGTGATGGTCTGAACGCCGGTCATGCCAGGCTCCTCGCGATGAATAGCCCCAGCATCAGCGCCAGGAGAGACAGCCCAACGGATAGGGCCACATAGATGAACGCCTGTCCCCAGGCCCCCCGTTCCACGAGCGTCAGCGTTTCCAGCGAAAAGGCCGAAAACGTCGTGAACCCGCCCAGAACGCCGGTCAGCAGGAACGGCTGCCATTGCGGCAGACCGTGACGGCCCAGCAGGACGGCGGCGATCCCCATGGCGAAGCTGCCCAGCACGTTGCAGGTCAGGATCGCCACCGGAAAGCCGTCGCGCATCAGCGCACTGCCCAGCAGGAACCGCAGCGCCGCGCCGATCGCCCCGCCCAGAGCCACATGGAATACGGTGAAAGTCATCCGCGCCATGTCCCCCCGCCCCGGGCCGGAGTCAAGCTTTGCCGCGTTTGGCCCGCTGTTCCACGAACCAATCCAGGCGGCGCCCCAGTTCCCGCTCGAACCCGCGTTCGACGGGGACGTAGTAGACCGGGCGCTTCATCCCGTCCGGGAAATAGTTTTGCCCCGAAAACCCATCCTGTGCATCGTGATCGTAGGCATAGCCGGTGCCATAGCCCTGATCCTTCATCAACTTGGTCGGCGCGTTCAGGATGTGCTTGGGCGGCGGCTCCGACCCGGTTTCCCCCGCCTGCTTCATCGCCGCCTTGAAGGCGACGTAGCCCGCGTTCGATTTCGGGGCCAGCGCCAGGTAGACGACGGCATTGCCCAGGCTCTGCTCGCCCTCGGGGCTGCCCAGACGCTCATAGGTTTCCCAGGCCTGCAGGCAGAAGGCCTGCGCCTGCGGGTCGGCCAGGCCGATATCCTCGACCGCCATGCGGGTGATCCGCCGCATCAGGTAACGGGGATCTTCGCCGCCCTTCAGCATTCGACCCAGCCAGTACAGCGCCGCATCCGGGTCGGACCCACGCACCGATTTGTGCAGAGCAGAGATCAGGTTGTAATGGCTGTCGCCCGATTTGTCGTATTGCGCCGCACGTCGTTGCAGCCGTTTGACCAGCGTATCGGTGTCGACCTTTTGCGTCGCGCCCCAACCCGCCACCTGTTCGATCAGGTTGAGAAGCGCGCGGCCATCGCCGTCGGCCATTTCCTGCAACGCCTCGCGCGCGGGACCATCCAGTGGCAGTTTGGCCCCCAGATCCTTTTCGGCGCGTTGGGTCAACAGTTCCATGTCCCGCAGGGTCAGCCGTTGCAGCACCAGAACCTGCGCGCGCGACATGACCGCCGCGTTCAGCTCGAACGAGGGGTTCTCGGTCGTGGCCCCGACCAGGGTGATCGTCCCGTCCTCCATATGCGGCAGAAAGCTGTCCTGCTGCGCCTTGTTGAAACGGTGGATTTCATCGACGAAGAGCAGCGTGCCGGTGCCATTGGCGCGGCGGTTACGGGCCGTGTCGAACACCTTGCGCAGGTCCGCAACCCCGGTGAAAATCGCGCTGATCTGGACGAAGTGCAGGCCCACGTGATCGGCCAGCAGCCGCGCGATGGTGGTCTTGCCCACGCCCGGCGGCCCCCACAGGATCAGCGAGGGCAGCGCCCCCCGAAGCATCACGGTCAGCGCGCCGTCCGGGCCCAGAAGATGCCCCTGCCCCACCACCTCCTGCAGGGATGCCGGGCGCAGCCGGTCGGCCAGGGGGGCCGGACGGGCGGGCGGTTGGTCGGCGGGCGCGGCGGCACCGGTGTCAAAGAGATCGGCCATGGGACCTATCTAGAACGCTGCGCGTCCGGGCGGAAGGGAGGCGCGGCAGCAGGCCGCCGCGCCCGACCCCGTCAGTGCATCTTCGTCGCCATCGAAATGTTGACGCAGACCGATTCAGAGCCGCCGAAATCCATGACCGGCCCCGCTGCCACGCAGTCCAGGCCAACGCGCCGGGCCAGGCGCGGCGAATTGGCCGGGATCAGACCCAGAACCGAGGTCGCCCCCAGCTCTCGTGCGGTCGTGACCATCTGGCCGATCAACTGCATCTGCACCCGCATGCGCATGTTGGCGGGCACGTCATCACAGACGAAAACGCGGCTCGATTCCCAGATGTGTTCGGCAATCGGTGCCTCTTCGAACAAGAGGTCCGAAGGAATCGTGTCGAGCAGCCCAAGCTGCGCATCGCGGATCATGTAGCTGTAGATGCCGCAGCGATGGGTCGTGGGCGTCAGGCGCACGCCGGCCATGATCCGACCATGGTCATGCACGGCGACCCAACGGCTGGCCGGGGTGTCGTATTGATCGAATTCCATTCCATCGGCCTGCGGCAGGTCCCAATGGGCCTGTTCGATAAAGGTCCGGTGGCGCGCACGCAAAAGGTCGGTGAACAGCGGGCCGTGGTCGTGAAGGTTGGTGAAGGAAAGGGTGGTAACTTCCATGGGACAAATCTCTCTCTGCCGGGTTGTCGTTGACACCAGGGGACCGGGAATGCTCGCAATGTGGGGGTGGCTTATAAGAGCCTGTATTCTCTCGCCATTCTTAGTGCCTCGGCCGTGGTCTTTGCACCCAGGCGTTCCCGGGCGGACGAAAGGCGCGCTTTCAGCGCACTTTCCGAAATGCCAAGTTCCGCAGCAGCAGCCGTATGGCGGAATCCGTCCCCGACCAGGCGCAGCGCCTCGATCATTGCGGGGGTCAGATCCTCGGGGGGCTCAGCAACCTCGTGCAGACCGCGCGCGATCTCCTCGATGTCGTCGAGTTCGGTATCCGTGAATTCCCGGTCCGAACGAGCCGCGCCGACAATGGTGCGGGACGTGA
The DNA here is from genome assembly GCF_025141175.1 of Jannaschia sp. M317. NCBI lineage: Bacteria > Pseudomonadati > Pseudomonadota > Alphaproteobacteria > Rhodobacterales > Roseobacteraceae > Jannaschia > Jannaschia sp. M317. Next base: position 3,082,405 of record NZ_CP081155.1, read on the forward strand.
TCTTCCCGCAGGAAACGACGACACCATAGATCAGACCGTGTTGGGCGGCCTTGTCCATGACGCCGAAGGGATCGGGCAGCGAGATATCGCTCCAACGGGTCTTACCAGCCTTGCTGATTCCCCAGAAAACAAGGGGATCGCGCAGCGAGTAGTTGTTGGCGGCGTAGACGTCCTGCCAGTCCTGCGGATACGTGCTTTTGAGATACAGCGGCGAGGCGAACCGGATGTGGACGCCAACGGTATATCCCGCTGGGGCCAGTTCATCCAATCTCTGCAAGTAGCGGACCATGAGGCGTCGTCTCTCGGACATGTCTTTTTAGACAGGGCGGGCAGTTTCTCGTCAACTGTATCGTCCCTTAGTTACGCCACTGAATTGGTTAATAGACCGTGAACAAACCTCGTTATCCACGGGAACTTTCCATCTTGGCGAAACAACGCCCTGATCCGGCTTCACAAATGCAAAAGGCCCCGCCGTTCCCGGCGGGGCCTTGCTGATCGGATGTGCTCCGATCAATCTTCGAGGGCGTCCTCGGCTTCCAGACGCGCGCGGTCTGCGGCACCCTTGGCATCGACGTCGCGCTCGACGAACTCGATGATGGCCATGGGGGCCATGTCGCCATAGCGGAAGCCGGCCTTCATGATGCGCACGTAGCCACCCGAACGGTCCGCGTAACGCGGGGCCAGGATCTCGAACAGCTTGGCGACGGCAGCGTCGTCATGCAGGCGGGATGCCAGCAGCCGGCGCGAATGCAGGTCGCCACGCTTGGCCATGGTGACCATCTTTTCGACGATCGGGCGCAGTTCCTTGGCCTTGGGCAACGTCGTCTTGATCTGCTCGTGCTCGATCAGCGAAGCGGCCATGTTCTTGAACAGCGACTTGCGGTGTTCGTGGGTCCGGTTGAGGCGGCGGTATCCGCGGGCGTGACGCATGGGTCTATCTCCAGATTTATACTTTGTCCGGGGCCGGTGCGTGCCGGTCCCTCCTTATTGGGGCAGAAGCGCCCAGTCTGTCTGTGGGCCGGGGAAATCCCCGACCCGCAAGGATCAGAAGTTGTCTTCGAACTTCTTGGCCAGATCTTCGATGTTCTCAGGCGGCCAATCGACGATGTCCATACCCAGGTGCAGGCCCATGCCCGACAACACTTCCTTGATCTCGTTCAAGGACTTGCGGCCAAAGTTCGGCGTGCGCAGCATCTCGGCTTCGGTTTTCTGGATCAGATCACCGATGTAGACGATGTTGTCGTTCTTCAGGCAGTTGGCGGACCGGACCGAAAGCTCCAGCTCGTCGACCTTCTTCAGCAGAAGCGGGTTGAACTCCAGATCGTCGTCGGCACTGTCGGAGCGGGCCGCTTCCGGCTCGTCGAAGTTCACGAAGATCTGCAACTGGTCCTGCAGGATGCGGGCGGCGTAGGCCACGGCATCGTCGGGGGCCAGCGAGCCGTCGGTTTCCAGCTTCAGCGTCAGCTTGTCGTAGTCCAGAACCTGGCCTTCACGGGTCGGCTGCACCTCGTAGGAGACGCGCTTGACCGGCGAATAGATGGCGTCGATCGGGATCAGACCGATTGGGGCATCTTCGGGCTTGTTCTTGTCAGCCGAGACATAGCCCTTACCGGTGTTCACCGTCAGTTCCATATAGAGGTCGGCACCGTCGTCCAGGTGACAGATCACGTGGTCGCGGTTGAGGACCTCGATGCCGTTGGATTCCGAAATGTCGCCGGCGGTGACAACCATCGGGCCCTTGGCGGAAATCGAGACGCGCTTCGGCCCCTCGACATCCATCTTCAGCGAGACACCCTTGAGGTTCAGCACGATGTCGGTGACGTCTTCGCGGACGCCGGACACCGAAGAGAACTCGTGCAGGACATTGTCGATCTGGACGGAAGTGATGGCCGCGCCCTGCAGGGACGACATCAGCACACGGCGCAACGCGTTGCCGAGCGTCAGGCCAAAGCCCCGCTCCAGCGGTTCTGCCACGACGGTGGCCTGGCGGGCGGGGTTGTTCCCCGGGCGGACATCAAGCTGCGACGGCTTGATCAGCTCTTGCCAATTCTTGTGGATCATGTGGCCCATCCCTCCATTCATGTCTCCTGCCGGGGCGGATGGCGGAGACTCCCGAGGTGTCTAAAAACGGCGCGGAGGGGCCGCAGAAAACGGCCCCTTCCGGTAGTACTGGTTGCGGGTCAGACCCGGCGGCGCTTCGGCGGGCGGACGCCGTTGTGCGCGATGGGGGTCACGTCGCGGATTGCGGTGATCTGCAGGCCGACGGCGGCCAGGGCGCGCAGCGCGCTTTCGCGACCGCCACCGGGGCCCTGCACTTCGACCTCAAGGGTCTTCATGCCGTGCTCCTGCGCCTTTTTCCCGGCGTCTTCAGCGGCCATCTGGGCGGCATAGGGCGTCGACTTGCGCGAGCCCTTGAAGCCCATCGTACCGGCCGAGGACCAGCTGATGGCGTTGCCCTGGACGTCGGAGATCAGGATCTTGGTGTTGTTGAACGAAGAGTTCACATGAGCAACGCCTGCGGCGATGTTCTTGCGTTCCTTGCGCTTCGGAGCGCGGCGGGTATCACGTGCCATAACTGCAGCCCTCCCTTATTTCTTCTTGCCGGCAATGGCCTTTGCGGGGCCTTTGCGGGTGCGAGCGTTGGTGTGGGTGCGCTGACCGCGAACCGGCAGGTTCCGGCGGTGACGCAGACCGCGGTAGCAGCCCAGGTCCATCAGACGCTTGATGTTCATCTGGGTGTCGCGGCGCAGGTCGCCCTCGACGGTGACGTTCGCGTCGATGAACTCACGGATCGACAAAACCTCGGCGTCCGACAGCTCATTGACGCGACGCGTGGCGTCGATGCCAACAGCGTCGATGATCTCTTTCGCCTTCGAGGGGCCGATGCCCGTGATGTAGGTGAGCGCGATGGGTACGCGCTTCCCCGTGGGGATGTTGACGCCAGCAATACGAGCCAATGGAGCTTCCTTCTGCGTTGCGGTTCCGTAGTGCCAGAACCTTTTTTCACAACGGCCCAAGGCAGGATGCCAGGGGCCAGAAATAGATGACCGGGAATCGAACGATTCCCGGCGGAGATTGCGATTTAGGGGGTTGACCCGATGGGGTCAAGTGCGCGCGGGCCGTCTGTCAAGAAGTTTCTTTTCAGACAGCCCGCAGGCCGCAACCTTATCAGCCGAGCGCGGCCTTGATGTCACCCGCGACAGCCTCGATCTCGCCCAGGCCATCGACCGTCACCAAATCGCCCTTGGCGTAGTAATAGCCGATCAGTGGCGAGGTCTGTTTATAGTAGGCCAGAAGACGCGTCTTGAGGCTTTCCTCATTGTCGTCGGCGCGGCGCTTGAACTCCGTGCCACCACAATTGACGCATTTGCCATCGGCAGGCTGCGGTTTGGTGACGTCGTTATAAACCTCACCACAGCATCCACAGGTCGATCGGGCGATGATCCGGGCAACCAGCGCGCCGTCGTCCACCTGCATCTCGATCACGCGGTCCAGCGTGGCGCCATGCTTGGCCAGCAACGCGCCCAGGGCATCCGCCTGCGGCAGGGTCCGGGGGAAGCCGTCAAAGATGAAGCCGCCGCCGTTGTCGCCTTCCAGCTGTTCTTCGATCAGGCCGATGACGATCTCGTCGGTGACAAGTTCGCCCGCGTCCATGACGGCCGCGACCCGCTTGCCCATCGCCGTGCCGGACGACCGCGCCGCCCGGAGCATGTCGCCGGTGGACAGCTGGATCATGCCCCGCTCCTCCACCAGACGTCGTGCCTGCGTTCCTTTGCCCGCGCCCGGCGGTCCAAGCAGAATGATGTTCATCGTCTTGCCGCTCCCTTCTTGGACCCACGCTTCTTGCCGCGCAGCTGGCTCTTCTCGATCAGACCCTCGTACTGGTGCGCCAGCAGATGGCTTTGCACCTGTTGGATCGTATCCATCCCCACCGACACGATGATCAGGATCGAGGTGCCGCCGAAGTAGGCCGTGATAGCCAGCTGGCTGCGCACCATCTCAGGCACCAGACAGACCAGCGCCAGGTAAGCCGCACCCAGAACGAGGATCCGGTTGGTGACGTATTCCAGGTATTCAGCGGTGCGCTTGCCCGGCCGGATGCCCGGAATGAAGCCGTTCTGGTTCTTCAGATTGTCCGCCACGTCATCGACCTTGAAGGCGACGTTGTGGGTGTAGAAATAGGTGAAGAACACGATCATGGCCGCAAAGAACAGCAGATACAGCGGCTGTCCGGGTCCGAAATAAGCCAGGATCGTCGACATGATCGGGCCGGAATTCTGACCCGAGAAGGTGCTGATCGTCGTCGGCAGCAACAGCAGCGACGAAGCAAAGATCGCCGGGATCACGCCCGCCGGGTTAACCTTGATCGGCAGGTGGCTGGACCCGCCATCATAGACCTTCATCCCCACCTGACGACGCGGGTACTGGATGTGGATCTTGCGCAGGCTGCGTTCCATGAACACGACCAGAACAAGGGTGCCCAGCAACATCGCCACGACCCCCAGGATCGCAGGCGTCGACAACGCGCCTGTCCGGCCGCTCTCAAAGAACTGGGCCAGGGCGGCAGGCAGTTCGGCCACGATACCGACGAAGATGATCAGAGAGATGCCATTGCCGATGCCGCGCGCGGTGATCTGCTCACCCAGCCACATCAGGAACATGGTGCCGCCCACCAGCGTCACGACGCAGGCCGCGCGGAAGAACAGCCCCGGATCGGCCACCAGACCGCCCGCCTCCAGCGATACGGCAAGGCCATAGGCCTGCAACGTCGCCAGGGCCACGGTGCCGTAACGCGTGTACTGGTTGATCTTCTTGCGGCCTGGCTCGCCCTCTTTCTTCAGCTGCTCCAACTGGGGGACCATGGCGGTCATCAGTTGCACGATGATCGACGCCGAGATGTAGGGCATGATGCCGAGCGCAAAGACGCCCATGCGCCCGATCGCGCCACCCGTAAACATGTTGAGCACACCGCCCAACCCTGCTGCCGCCTGATCGACGAATTCGCGCAGCGCGCCTGCGTCGATGCCCGGCACGGGGATATAGGTTCCGATGCGGTAGATGATCAGCAGGCCGATCGTGAACAGGATGCGTTGGCGAAGCTCTTTGGCTTTACCGAATGCACCCCAGCTCATGTTGGCGGCCATCTGCTCTGCGGCTGAAGCCATGAGAGCCCCTCTTGCTAAACTGAAACGCCGCCCGAAGGGCTTCCCCGCGGGCGGCGTTCAAGGAAAATCCTCAGATCATGTAAGCGGACCCGCGCCCGCCTACAACCGATCCGAATGCGTCACTCGGCGGCGGGGGCCGCAACAGTGACGGAGCCGCCCGCCTTTTCGACCGCCTCGACCGCGCCCTTGGACGCGCCGGTGACGGTGATCGTGGCCTTGGCGGTGATCTCACCCTTGCCCAGCAGGCGGATGCCGTCGAGCTTGCGGCGCACCACACCCGCGGCAACCAGGTTGTCCTCGGTGATGGCAGCGGCGTCGAGGCGACCGTTGTCGATGAACTCCTGCACCTTGGACAGGTTGATCACCGCGAACGACTTGCGGTTCGGCTTGTTGAAGCCACGCTTGGGCAGACGCTGGTAGATCGGCATCTGGCCGCCCTCGTAGCCCTTGATGGCCACGCCCGAGCGGGATTTCTGACCCTTGATACCACGGCCACCCATCTTACCGGTGCCGGAGCCGGGACCACGGCCGACGCGCTTGGCGCGGTGGGTTGCGCCGGGATTGTCGCGCAGATCATTGAGTTTCATATCGCTTCTCCTCTTGCCGGAAGCGTCCCCGAAGCGATGTGGGACGAACGCGGCGTTTCGATTCCTTCGCACCCAATCGGGCACCGAGCGCGCATACACCGCGCCCCCGGCCACATCAAGCCCCGCGCAGCCCAATGAATCGGACCGATGGCGGCAAGCGTGCTATAAGCAAGGCACCTGCTCGCGCCCATAGTCACGAAAAGGATGCCCTGATGCCCCTCGAAATAATCGGTGCCGGTTTCGGCCGGACGGGGACCGACTCCCTGCGACAAGCCCTGAACATGCTGGGCTTCGGCCCCTGCCACCACATGTACGAGGTCCGCGACGACCCGGAAAAGGTCGATCTGTGGCACGACTACTTCTGCGGCGGCGCGCCGCTCGATCTTGATCGGCTGTTTTCGGGATACCGCTCACAGGTCGACTGGCCGGGGGCTCACCTCTGGCGGGAATCCGCTGCGCATTATCCGGATGCCAAGGTGATCCTTTCGGTGCGTGACCCCGAAAGCTGGTACGCGTCCTACGCCAAGACGATCAAGGCGTTCCGCGAGGCAGAGATGCCGCCAGACGTCCCGCATCTCCACAAGTTACAGGACTTCGTCGATGCGTTCCTCGCTGACCGCTTTGCCACAAAGGAAAAGGCCATCGCCGACTATCTGGACCACGTGGCAGAGGTGAAGGCCACGATTCCCGCCGACCGCCTGCTTGTCCTGGAACTGGGCGCGGGCTGGGAACCGCTTTGTGATTTCCTTGGCGTGGCAGTACCGGATACGCCCTATCTGCACACCAACGCGACAGAGGCCTTTCAGGAAAAGAACCTGTAGACCGGCGCCGCATGCCCGCCCGACTGCCTAGATGCCGTCGCCGTCCACCGGTGGATTGCGCCAGCGCGGGGCGGCAAAGGGCCGGGTAAGGGCGCGCTCGACCATCTCTAACCGGTCCTGACCGTAAAACATGTCGCCATCGACCACATAAGTCGGAGAGCCCATGACACCAAGGGCCAGGGCCTCCGCTCCGTTGGCGTCGAACTGCGCCTGCGCCTCCGGCCCGGCAGCCCGCGCCAACAGGGCGTCCGGGTCATGGCCCAACCCGACCGCCAGGGCCGCCAGGGTTGCGCGGTCCGACAGATCGGCATCGTCGCGCCAATGGGCCTGCAACAGGGCATGGGCCATGGCGTCCACCTGGGCCCCACGGTCCCCCAGGGCCAGGATCATGCCGCTTGCCAAGGAATAATCCGCGTCATGAAACGTCGGACGAAACGACACCACCGGCACGCCCCGCCACTCCGCCCAGCGTTCGATCTCGCGCCCGAAGAAATAGTCGACATGCGCCTGCGTCCGCGCCCGGAACGCCAGACTGCCCTGGGCCTCTACCACCGGCGACAACGGAACCGGGCGATGCAGCAGCACCGCGCCCTCGGCAGCGCAGATCTGGGCCAATCGGGCGGACCCGAGATAGGCAAAGGCGGAATGCGCCGAGTAATAATAGGTGATCACCTTCATGTGGGCACCCTTGATCGGTTCGCCGGGTCTTGCAAGGGTGGGGAATGCGCCCGCTGATCGCCGCCCTGCTTGCAACGATCCTGACCGCCCAGACGGCCCTGGCCGAATGTCGCGATGATGCGATGGTGGTTTTCGACGGCTCCGGGTCCATGGCGGGCCTGGGGTTCCGCCCCGTCGGCCCACCGCGCATAGACGAAGCACGCGGCGCCATGGCCCGCGTCCTGCCGGAGGTGGAGCATCTGCGCCGTATCGGTCTGGTAACCTACGGACCCGGTGACGCCTGCGACGCGATCAACACGCATTTCGGCCCGATCCCCGCCTCTGCCACCCCGATCCTCGACGCGCTGGCTCTGTTGCAGCCACAGGGGCTGACCCCGCTGGCCGCCGCCGTCGACCGCGCCGCCGAAGCCCTGGTCTACCGCACCCGGCCCGCGACCATCGTGCTGGTGACCGATGGAAACGACACCTGCGCCGGACGCCCCTGCGCGCTGGCCCCGCGCCTGGTCGCGGCGGGGGCGGATCTGACGATCCACGTCCTTGGCTACAAGGTCGTCGGCGACTACGCCCCCGGTACGCCCTTCGCGTCGGGCGAACTCCCACGCGGCGAGGTCACGGCGCGCTGCATGGCCGAGGCCACGGGCGGCCGCTACATCCTGACCGAAACCATCGACGAATTGACCCAGGCCCTGCGAGAGACGTTGGGCTGCTACGTCTTCGGGCGGCTCTGAGCGGTGCGCCCTGCGCTGACTGCCCTGCTCTGCCTCGGGATGGCGCAACCGGCACTGGCCGATTGCAGCGCCGATGCCATGCTGGTCTTCGACGGCTCCGCCTCCATGGCGGCACCGGGCCTCGTCCTCTCCGATCCGCCCCGCATCGACGAGGCGCGCCGCGCCATGGCCCGCGCCCTGCCCCTGGTGGAGCACACTCGCCGCATCGGCCTGATCACCTATGGTCCGGGGCCGGAAGGCAGCTGCGACGGCGTCACCTTTCGTCTCGCGCCGATCCCGCAGGCCGCGCAATCGATCCTCGATGTGTTGCAGACGGTCGATCCCAACGGGCAGACCCCCCTGACCAAAGCCGTCGCGCGCGCCGCCGAAACGCTGGATCATCGCAACCGACCCGCCGTCATCGTTCTGGTCACCGATGGGGACGACACCTGCGACGGCGCACCGTGCGCCCTGGCCGACCGGCTGGCGGGCGAGGCTGCGGATCTGACCATCCACGTGCTGGGCTTCAAGATCGCGGACGCCTTCGCCATCGGCGACTTGCAACGGCGCCCCATCCCGCGTGCGGCCATCGAAGCAGGCTGTCTGGCCGACCGGACCGGGGGCACCTATGTGCTGACGGACACGGTCGAGGATCTCGTGGCCGCCCTGGACCGGACGCTCGGCTGTCTGGTCATCGGGGCCCTGCCCCCGACCCGGCGTCCCGCATGACCCTGCGCGCCGGGTTTCTGTCGTTAGCCCTGTCCCTGCCCGCCGCCGCGGGGTCGCCCTGCGCCACCGATGCCATGCTGGTCTTCGATGGCTCCGCCTCCATGTCGGAGATCGGCTTTGACATTCAGGATGCCACCCGGATCGAGGACGCCCGCGTGGCCCTGGCCCGGTCCCTGCCGGACGTCGAGGTATTCCGCCGCATCGGGCTGATCACCTATGGCCCCGGTGGTGCGGACGCCTGTTCCGGCATCACCCTGCGGTTCCCACCCGAACCCCTGGCCGCGACGCGTATCATCGCCGAAGTCGAGGCGCTGCGGCCCAACGGCCTGACGCCGCTGTCAAAGGCGGTCGAACGCGCCGCCGAGGTTCTGAACTATCGCAATCAGCCCGCCATCGTGGTTCTGGTCACCGACGGAAACGAAACCTGCGGCGGCACGCCCTGCGCCCTGTCGAACAGGTTGGTGGCACAGGCGGCCGACCTGACCGTGCATGTGATCGGGTTCAAGGCGTCGGGTGACTTCTTTGCCTGGGACAGTCCCGAACAGACCTTTGGGGATGACACGGTGGCGCGCTGTCTTGCGGATCGGACGGGCGGGCTGTTTGTGTCGACGGACACAGTCGACGCATTGACCGAGGCCCTGCGCGCGACGCTGGGCTGCCTGATCATCGGGGTCGGGCCGTCCCACGGACGTGACCATGGCTGACCTCTGCCGAATCTTGACGCCCGTTCTCGCGCTGGCCCTGACGTGCCAGACTGCGTTGGCGAACTGCGCGGCCGACACGATGATCGTCTTCGATGCCTCCGCCTCGATGACCGCACAGGATTTCAACGCCACGCGGTCGCAGCGGATTCATCAGGCGCGCGCCGCACTGGCCGAAGTTCTGCCGGAGGTGGAGGACATCCGCCGCATCGGCCTGACTGTCTATGGTCCGGAGGCGCAGGACAGCTGCGGCGGCATCCGCCTGCGCCTGCCGCCCCGTGCGGGGGCCAGTGCCGACATCCTGTCCGAGATCGACACCACAGCCCCCGCCGGCCTGACCCCCCTGACCGAGGCGGTGGCCCGGGCAGCCGAAGCCCTGTCCTATCGGACCCGCCCCGCCGTCGTGGTTCTGGTCACGGATGGCAACGAAAGCTGCGGCGGGTCGCCCTGCGCCCTGGCGGACCGGTTGGCTGCGACGTCAGCGGATCTGACCGTGCACGTGCTGGGCTACAAGGTGGTCTGGGATGCCTTCGCAAGCCACGGCAAACGCGATGCACCGTACTTCGGGGCGGAGGTCGTGGCCCGCTGTCTCGCGGATCGGACCGGCGGCACCTATGCCTCGACCGAAAGCGTCGCGGAGTTGACCGAGGCACTCCGGGCGACGCTGGGCTGTCTGGTGTTCGGGGGGCTGCGGCGCGGATCCGACAGGTCAAGCCATTGAAAAGAAGACGCCCCGGCCATTTCTGACCGGGGCGCTCATTTCTTGCGAAGGCGGCGTGAACCCCGCCCTACGCTGACGCTCAGTCGCGCTCTTCGATGATCTGCACCATGTGCGGGATCTTGGCGACCATGCCGCGCACGGAGGGGGTATCCTCCAGCTCGCGGGTCTTGTGCATCTTGTTCAGACCCAGACCGATCAGCGTGGCACGCTGGTCGGCGGGGCGACGGATCGGAGAGCCGATCTGTTTTACGACGATCGTTTTAGCCATGGATCAAGCCTCCTCTACGGCAGGGGCCTGCGTGCCGTCGATCTTGGGCGCATCGCCCTTGTTCAGAATGTCGGCCACCTTCTTGCCGCGACGCTGCGCGACCGAGCGGGGGCTCGATTCCTTCTGAAGACCGTCGAGCGTGGCCCGGATCATGTTGTAGGGGTTCTGCGAACCGATCGACTTGGACACGACGTCCTTGACGCCCAGCATCTCGAACACGGCACGCATCGGACCACCGGCGATGATACCCGTACCTTCGGGCGCGGTGCGCATCACGACGCGACCGGCACCGTGGCGACCGGCGACATCGTGGTGCAGGGTCCGGCCGTCGCGGAGCGCGACGCGGATCATCTGGCGCTTGGCTTGCTCGGTGGCCTTGCGGATGGCCTCGGGGACCTCCTTGGCCTTGCCCTTGCCGAAGCCGACGCGGCCCTTCTGGTCGCCAACGACGACGAGCGCGGCGAAGCCGAAGCGCTTACCGCCCTTGACGGTCTTGGACACGCGGTTGATCGCCACAAGGCGGTCGGCGAATTCCGGGGTTTCGTCACGGTCGCGGCCACGGCCCCGCCCACGGTTGTTGTCACGTTCTGCCATGCGGCATCTCCTGCATGTCTTGGGGCGATTTGCCCCGTTTTGTACAATCCTGGTGACCGGGCTTCCCGTTTTGGGGGAAACCCGGTCCCGGATCATCGAGGGGGCCGCAAGCGGCCCCCTACCCGTCTCTTAGAACTTCAGGCCGCCTTCACGCGCAGCGTCGGCCAGAGCCTTCACCTTGCCGTGGAAGAGGAAACCACCGCGGTCGAAGTACACTTCTTCCACGCCGGCCTTCTTGGCCCGCTCGGCAATCGCCGCGCCGACCGATGCGGCCGCCTCGACGTTGTTCTTGCCGACCATGCCCAGATCTTTTTCGAGCGTGGAGGCAGACGCGAGCGTCACGCCTTTCACGTCGTCGATCAACTGGACGCTGATGTTCTTGTTCGAACGATGCACCGACAGGCGCGGACGCCCGGCTGCCATCTTGCGAAGCTTGTTCCGGACGCGCAGGCGGCGCTTGAGGAACAGATCCCGTTTGCTGTTTGCCATCTGACTGGTCCTTACTTCTTCTTACCTTCCTTGCGGAAGATATACTCGCCCTTGTAGCGGATGCCTTTGCCCTTATAGGGCTCCGGCGAGCGCCACTCGCGAATGTTTGCTGCAACCTGGCCGACCAACTGCTGGTCGATGCCTTCGACGGTGATCTCGGTCTGCTTGGGGGCCGTCACGGTGACGCCCTCCGGCACATCGAAGTTGACGTCATGCGAATAGCCGAGCGCCAGCTTGAGCGTGCTGCCCTGCATGGTCGCACGGTAACCAACACCCGTGATCTCCAGCTCTTTCTTGAAGCCGGTGGTCACGCCAGTCACCAGGTTTTCGACCATGGTGCGGGACATGCCCCACTGCTGCCGAGCACGCTTGGACTTGCCGCGCGGGGTCACCGACACGGCGTTGTCTTCGACCGTCAACGTGACGTCGTCGGCCGCAGTGAACGTGCGGGTGCCCTTGGGGCCCTTTACCGAGATCGTCTGACCGGAAATCGAGGCTTCGACGCCGGACGGCAGATCGACGGGACGTTTGCCAATACGAGACATAGTACCCTCCTCAGAATACGGTGCAGAGCACTTCGCCACCAACGTTGGCGGAGCGCGCTGCGGCGTCGGACATGACACCCTTGGACGTGGAGACGATCGAGACGCCCAGGCCCTGACGGACCGAGGGGACATCCTTGACGCCCAGATACACGCGACGGCCCGGCTTGGAGATCCGCTTGAGTTCGCGGATGACCGGCACGCCTTCGTAGTACTTGAGCGAGATTTCGATCGTCGGGTGGCCCTGACGGTCCGAGGATGCTTCGTAGCCGCGGATGTAGCCTTCGTCGGCCATCACATCCAGGACACGGGCACGCAGCTTGGACGCAGGCGTGATGACGGTGGACTTGCCACGCATCTGCGCGTTGCGGATGCGGGTCAGCATATCGCCGATGGGATCATTCATCTTGTGATCTCCTTACCAGCTGGACTTGACCATGCCGGGGATTTTCCCCTGGCTGGCAAGCTCGCGAAGCATGATGCGGGACAGCTTCAGCTTACGGTAGTACCCACGCGGGCGACCGGTCAGCTGGCAGCGGTTGTTGAGACGGACAGCAGAAGAGTTGCGGGGCAACTCGGCCAGTTTCAGAGTCGCCTTGAAGCGCTCCTCCATCGGCTTGCTTTCGTCGCGGACGATTTCTTTCAGAGCAGCGCGTTTGCCGGCGTATTGCTTCACCAGCCGCTCACGCTTCTTCTGACGTTCGATCATGGAGACTTTTGCCATGTCATATACCTCAGCTGTTGAACGGCATGTTGAAGTGCTTGAGCAGCGCCTTCGCCTCTGCATCCGTCTTAGCGGTCGTGCAGATGATGATGTCCATGCCCCAGTTCTCATCGACCTTGTCGAAGTTGATCTCGGGGAAGACGATGTGCTCTTTCAGGCCCATGGCGTAGTTGCCACGACCATCGAAGCTTTTGCCCGACACGCCGCGGAAGTCACGGATACGGGGCATTGCGACGGTGATCAGACGGTCCAAGAATTCGTACATCCGGGCACCGCGCAGGGTCACCTTGGTGCCCAGCGGCATGCCTTCACGGACCCGGAAGCCGGCGATCGACTTCTTGGCCTTGGTGATGACGGCCTTCTGACCGGCGATGGTGGTCAGGTCGTCCTGAGCCGATTTCGCCTTTTTGGAGTCGCGCACGGATTCGGCACCGGCCCCGATGTTCAGGACGATCTTGTCCAGACGCGGGATCTGCATGGCGTTCTTGTAGCCGAACTCTTCCATCATGGCGCCTTTGATGGTGCCATCGAAAAGGGTGCGGAGACGCGGGGTGTAGTTGTCTTGATCGAGCATCAGATCACGTCTCCCGTGGTCTTGGCGAAGCGGACCTTCTTGCCGTCTTCCTCACGGAAGCCGACGCGGGTTGCCTTGCCGTTGGCATCGACGATGGCCAGGTTCGACAGGTCGATCGGCAGCGCCTTGGGGATGCGGCCACCCTGGGAGGCCTGCGACTGGCGGGTGTGACGGACGGCCATGTTGACCCCCTCCACGATCGCCTTGCCGGCCTTGGGATCGACCGAGATGATCTCGCCGGTCTTGGACGCATCGCGGCCGGACAGGACGATGACCTTGTCACCTTTGCGGAGTTTGGCAGCCATTACAGCACCTCCGGAGCGAGCGAGATGATCTTCATGAAGTTCTTCGCGCGCAGCTCACGAACCACCGGCCCGAAGATACGGGTGCCGACCGGCTCGTTGTTGTTGTTGAGGATGACGGCGGCGTTCCGGTCAAAGCGGATCGCGGTGCCATCGTCACGGCGCACTTCCTTGGCGGTACGCACGACGACGGCCTTGCGGACGTCGCCCTTTTTGACGCGGCCCCGCGGAATGGCTTCCTTGACCGACACCACGATGATGTCGCCCACGGAGGCATACTTCCGCTTGGACCCGCCCAGGACCTTGATGCACTGAACACGGCGTGCGCCGCTGTTGTCAGCAACATCCAGGTTGGTTTGCATCTGGATCATTGGTTTCTCCCGACCTTTGGGGCGGCGATGCGTGCCGGTGCCCCCAGGGTTTCGAATATGACGCCGGGCCCGAATGGGCCCGGTACGGCATTACGTTTGCGGATTATTCCGCGATGACTTCCCAGCGCTTCGTCTTGGACTTGGGCGGGCATTCCTGAATGCGGACCTTGTCGCCGACGTTGAACTGGTTGTTCTCGTCGTGGGCCCGGTACTTCTTGGACTTCCGCACGGTCTTTTGCAGCAGCGGGTGCTTGAACCGGCGCTCGATCGAGACGGTGACGGTCTGGGCGTTCTGGTTGGACGTCACGACGCCCTGGAGGATACGCTTCGGCATCTCAGGCCTCCTGCACGGCCGCAGCCGCCTTCTCGTTGAGAATGGTGTTCACGCGAGCAATCGACCGCTTGACGGTCCGCACGCGGGCGGTGTTCTCAAGCTGGTTGGTCGCGGCCTGAAAGCGGAGGTTGAAGGCCTCTTTCTTCAGGTTGGTGAGTTCCGTGCGGAGCTCATCGGGGGACTTGCCCCGGAGTTCGTTGGCGTCCATCGCCTTGGTCCTTTCAACATCACCGGGCCGCTTCGCGATGAGCGCGAGTCACGGCTGATTCCGGTGGAGATCATCGGTAGAGAGCGCCGCATAGACGGGTTGGCCGGGGGTGGCAAGCGTTTATCGCGCTTGTGCGCAGGGACGCGGGATCGCATCAGCAGCGCAGATCAAACAAAGGCCCCCCCATGATCCGCCGCACCCTTGCCTGCGCCTTGCTGCTGGCCGTAGCGACGCCCGTCACCGCACAGACCACGGCGCTCCTGCTGTTTGGCGGCCCCAACGGCACACAATACGCCGGTTGCCTCAACTGCAACAGCTATGACCAGCAGTCCGTCTGCAATGCCTATGGGACATACGGGTCAAAGTATCAGCCGGACAGCATTTGGAACCGCTATGGAACCTTCGGATCGAAGTTCAATCCAGACAGTCCGTGGAACAGGTATGGCACGGGCCTGCGGATCGTCGATTCCCAAGGGGGCTACTACGGCAACTTCACCAGTTCGCGGAACAACCGGTCCCGCCTGTCGGTGGTCACCGCATTGGTAGAGGCGAACGAAGCCATGGACGACCTCGATGCGCTTCGGGATCTGTTCTGCAAGTAAACGTGGCGCGTCACGCCCACTTGTAGTTGAAACTCACCGAGACCCGCTCCTCCTCGGCCTGATTCATCGGCACCTCGTGGCGCAGCCAGCTTTCCCACAGCAGCACGTCGCCAACCCTGGGTGCCTCCGAATGGAAGGTCCGCAGCTTTTTCGGCGCGTCCTTGCGGCGCGGGGGCGCGGCCATCATCATCGGCAGGCGGGGGTCTTCGAGTTTCAGGGCGCTCGTCCCCTCGGGCATCGCGACATAGGTCGTGCCCGAGATCACCGAATGCGGGTGGATATGGCTGCCGTGGCTGCCGCCTTCGGGCAGGATGTTGATCCAGATGTCTTCCAACTCCAGCGGGCGGCCGCCAAGGTCAAAGGCCAGTTCATCGGCAAAGGCCGCGACGTGGCGATCAAGGCACTTCACCAGATCCGCAAACACCGGCATCCGCCACGGCAGGTCGGTCAACGACGCATAGGAGGTATAGCCGGGATAGCCGTTCGCCTCGCACCAATCGTGCCCGGCCTCGTCGTCTTCGGCCACGGAATAGCAGGTCGCCGCCAGTTCGTCGGCGTCGATGCGGGGTTTGTGCTCCGACAGGGGGGCACGGTAGAGGCGGGTCACGAAGAGCGAGGAGATATCGGGCATGGGGCTGCATAGACCCCGCCCGGCGGCTGGGCAATATTGCGCGCACCGGAACGGAGCATCCATGGTCACGATCACCGAACACTACGACGCCTACCCCTACCCTGCCCGCGACCCCGCCGAGGAAGACAGGCGGCTGATCACCGGGTCGCCATCGCGGCCGGTCGAGATGGATCACTACCTGTGGGGCGGAAGGCGCGACTGGTCGCAGCCCTTGCGGGTGCTGGTGGCGGGCGGCGGATCAGGGGACGGGACGGTGCAGTTGGCGCAGCTGCTGACCGATGCCGGGCGGCCCTATGACATCACCTATCTGGATATGGCACCGCGCGCGCGCGCCGTGGCCGAGGCGCGGGTGGCGCGCCGGGGATTGTCGGGGGTGACGTTCCGTACCGGGTCGTTGCTGGAT
This sequence comes from Jannaschia sp. M317, assembly GCF_025141175.1. Taxonomy (NCBI): domain Bacteria; kingdom Pseudomonadati; phylum Pseudomonadota; class Alphaproteobacteria; order Rhodobacterales; family Roseobacteraceae; genus Jannaschia; species Jannaschia sp. M317. The sequence goes on from NZ_CP081155.1 coordinate 3,098,556, forward strand.
GCCGCTGACATGGGGGTCTTCGATTACATCGACTGCTGCGGGGTGCTGCACCACCTGCCGGACCCGGCGGCAGGGTTCGCCGCGTTGCGGGCGGCCTGCGCCCCCGGTGGCGGCCTGGGGTTCATGGTCTATGCGCCCTATGGGCGGTCCGGCGTCTATCCCCTGCAGGACGCCTTTGGCACCCTGTTCGAGGGGCTGGCACCCGAAGCGCGGCTGGCGCGGGCCAAGGCCATCGTTGCCCGCCTGCCCGAGGGCCATCCCTTTCGCTGCAACCCCCATCTGGTCGATCATGAGGCCAGCGATGCCGGGTTCTACGACCTGCTGCTGCATTCCCAGGACCGCGCCTTTTCGGTCGCGGCGCTGGAACAGACACTGAACGCGACAGGCTGGCAGGTGGCGAGCTATTGCCAGCCAGGCCTGTATGACCCGTCAGAGGTGGCGGGCCCCGACCATGGGTTGACCGGGCGCGCCGCGCGCAGCGTGGCGGAGCAGCTGCGCGGCACGATGAAGGTGCATGTGGCCTACGCGGTGCCGCAGGGCGTGCAGCAGCAGGTGGCGCGCGGCACGGATCGGACGTTGGTTCCGCATCTGGTCGGGGTGCCCGCGGGCAAGCTGGCGCAGGCGGTGGCCGCGGGGCGGCGGGTGCCTGTGACAGCCGGGGGCACGCGGCGGGACGTGGCGCTGCCAAAGGCGGCGGCACGGTTGATCGCGGGCATCGACGGCCGGCGGACCTTGGCCGAGATCGCACGCGGCGCGGGGGCCGATCCGCTTGCCTTTGGCGCGCTCTGGTCGCGGGTGGAGGCCGGGCTCATGCCCTGGGGCCTGCTGCAATACTCGGGCCTGCTGCGCAGGTAGCCCTGGGGCGGCGATCCCACACGGAAAAAGGGACGAGGTTGCCCCCGTCCCTTTCAATTCCGTGCCGTTGACCGGGGCCGGACGGCTTGCTGCGCAAGCTGCCTCGACCCGGTTGCGGAGCGACGCCTTCGGCGTCACCCACGGCTTACCAGTCTTCGCGCACCACAGTGCGGGTCTTGACCGGCAGCTTCATCGCGGCGAGGCGCAGCGCTTCGCGAGCGACGGCATCGGTGACGCCGTCGATCTCGAACATCACGCGACCCGGCTTGACCTTGCAGGCCCAGTAATCGACCGAACCCTTACCTTTACCCATCCGGACTTCGACCGGCTTGGAGGTGACGGGCACGTCCGGGAAGATCCGGATCCAGACGCGGCCCTGACGCTTCATGTGACGCGTCATGGCACGACGTGCGGCTTCGATCTGACGGGCGGTGACCCGCTCCGGCTCGGTGGCCTTGAGGCCGTAGGTGCCGAAGTTCAGGTCGGACCCGCCCTTCGCCTGACCCTTGATCGAGCCTTTGAACTGCTTGCGGAACTTTGTCCGTTTCGGTTGCAACATAAGCTCTACTCCTTACCGGCGCGGGCCGCGGGGACCGCGGTCGTCACGGCGGCCACCTGCCCCACGAGGGGTCGGACCGTCCTGCAGTTCCTGCGCCTTGCGGTCACGGGCTGCGGGATCATGCTCCATGATTTCGCCTTTGAAGATCCAGACCTTGATCCCGATGATGCCATAGGGGGTCTCGGCTTCGCTGTGGGCGTAGTCGATGTCGGCGCGCAGCGTGTGCAGCGGCACCCGGCCTTCGCGGTACCATTCGGTCCGCGCAATCTCGGCACCGCCGAGACGACCGGCCATGTTGATCCGGATGCCCAGGGCACCCATCCGCATGGCGTTCTGCACCGACCGCTTCATGGCGCGGCGGAAAGAGACGCGACGCTCCAGCTGCTGGGCGATGCTTTCGCCGACCAGCTGTGCGTCCAACTCGGGCTTGCGGACCTCGACGATGTTGAGGTGCAATTCCGAGTCCGTCATCGCGGCCAGCTTCTTGCGAAGCACCTCGATGTCGGCGCCCTTCTTGCCGATGATCACACCCGGACGCGCCGTGTGGACCGTGACGCGGCACTTCTTGTGCGGACGCTCGATGATGACGCGGCTGACGCCGGCCTGCTTGCATTCCTCTTCGATGAACTCGCGCATCTTGAGGTCTTCGAGCAGCAGATCACCGTAGTCCTTGGTGTCGGCGTACCAGCGGCTGTCCCAGGTGCGGTTGACCTGGAGACGCATCCCGATGGGATTGACTTTGTTACCCATTACGCTTGCTCCCCTACGGTTGCTTCAACCTGGCGCACCAGGATCGTCAGTTCCGAGAACGGCTTGACGATCTTGCCAAAACGACCACGGGCCCGCGGGCGACCGCGCTTCATGGTCAGGTTCTTGCCGACATATGCCTCGGCCACGACCAGCTCGTCGACGTCGAGGTTATGGTTGTTCTCGGCGTTGGCGATGGCCGACTGAAGGCACTTCTTCACGTCGATCGCGATCCGCTTCTTGGAGAAGGTCAGGTCCTGCAGGGCCTTTTCCACCTTCTTGCCGCGGATCATGGCGGCAACGAGGTTCAGCTTCTGCGGAGACGTGCGCAGCGAGCGCACCTTTGCCATGGCTTCGTTGTCAGCCACGCGGCGGGGATTCTTTTCCTTGCCCATGACTTACTTCCTCTTGGCTTTTTTGTCCGCGGCGTGACCGTAGTAGGTGCGCGTCGGGGAATATTCGCCAAACTTCTGACCGATCATATCTTCGGACACGTTGACGGGAATGTGCTTGTGCCCGTTGTAGACGCCAAACGTCAGACCAACGAACTGCGGCAGGATGGTGGAGCGGCGCGACCAGATCTTGATGACCTCGTTGCGGCCCGACTCGCGGGAAGCTTCGGCCTTCTTCAGGACATAAGCGTCCACGAAAGGCCCTTTCCAGACGGAACGGCTCATGGCTTAGCGGCCTTTCTTCTTGGCGTGACGCGAGCGGATGATCAGCTTCTGCGACGCCTTGTTCTTGTTGCGGGTGCGGGCACCCTTGGTCGGCTTGCCCCAGGGCGTGACGGGGTGACGACCACCCGAGGTCCGACCCTCACCACCACCATGCGGGTGATCGATCGGGTTCATCACGACACCACGCACGGACGGGCGGATGCCCTTGTGGCGGTTGCGACCGGCCTTACCGATGTTCTGGTTCGAGTTGTCGGGGTTCGAAACCGCGCCAACCGTGGCCATGCATTCCTGACGCACCAGGCGCAGTTCGCCCGACGACAGGCGGATCTGGGCGTAGCCACCGTCACGACCGACGAACTGGGCATAGGTGCCCGCGGCGCGCGCGATCTGGCCGCCCTTGCCGGGCTTCAGCTCGATGTTGTGGACGATCGTACCGATCGGCATGCCCGAGAACGGCATCGCGTTGCCCGGCTTGATGTCCGCCTTGGCCGAGGCCACCACGCGGTCGCCGATGGCGAGACGCTGCGGGGCCAGGATATAGGCGGCTTCACCGTCGGTGTAGCGGATCAAGGCGATGAAGGCGGTCCGGTTCGGGTCATACTCGATCCGCTCCACGTTCGCCTGAACGTCCAGCTTGTTGCGTTTGAAATCGACGATCCGATAGAGACGCTTGGCGCCCCCGCCTTTGCGGCGCATCGTGATCCGTCCGGTGTTGTTGCGGCCACCATTCTTGGTGAGACCTTCGGTCAGCGCCTTGACAGGGCGACCTTTCCACAGCTCCGAACGGTCGATCAGAACCAGCCCACGCTGGCCCGGCGTCGTCGGCTTATACGACTTAAGTGCCATAGTTTACCTGTCTTCCGTTGTGTGTCGGACAGTTCCCGGTGACGGGTCCTGCCCTGGATGTAAGGGCCCCGAAGGTCCCCGGCTAGATGCACCCGCGAGAGGCGCGACGACAAAGCCCCGGACGAATCCGGGGCTGCCGATGGGGCCGTTTAGGGGGGGCATGGAGTGGGGTCAAGGGGTGAGGTCAAGGCGGCGGATTTCAGGGGGTGATGCGCGGGTGATCAAGGGGTGATCTGGGGGTGACGCGATTGTTGGAGAAATGTGTTTTGTGTTGCAGTGCTGGGGACACAGATCCGCGACGAAAGCCCTGGCAACGCTGCAGCTTTAGGCTCACTGCAATTTAGAACTCGCTCACAATGGTCTTTCAAGCACCCCTAAGCAAACTTTCTGTGTCGTCGAAAAATGCCGTTTTGAATCTTCGCAGATAAAATAACTTTAGCTCAATAGATTCTAATGCCGTGAGCTCCATAGAGATCGCGTATTGAAAACCTTGTGTCATAAAAGAACTACAAAGCGCTGCTGGCATAGAGAACTGCGGACGGTTCAACTTCCATTATGCGCCACCAACTCCAATTATCTCTTCAAATACTCCACTCTCATCCTCAAACTTTAGCGGGGACTTTCTAACAGCCACGACAATCGGCATACGGCGCTCGATACCCGCCATATATGCGGGTAGCCTCTTCGGAATAGGGAAGGTCTGATACCTAGCCGCACAACCAAGATGCTTGGCAAAATATTTTGCAACTTCTTGTGCACCAGATAGATCAATCGGTATCCAAGCCAGACTATCGTAGATTTTCTTGTCCTCCACAAATAATTGCATTAGCATTTCGGGGAGAACTGTTTGAAGGGCATCATAGGCCTTATCTGAAGCTTGGGTATCACTGTTGTTGCATTTTTGACAAATGCTGTTGGGAAACTTTAAATATTTCGAGTTTAACCCCTGAATTTTATATTTCCGCTTGCCATCCCCCCAGAGCCCATGACTAAAGCCACTTCTTTTTAAGTCTGATTTCTTTATTTTATGCTCACCGGATAGTGGTCCGCTAGAGCCACATATCCAGCATTTTGCACTATGTCGGCTATTCCAGATCATGCTTCCCTCACCCGATTCCCCGCTAGAGTTGCTACTGACTCAGACCGGGAACTTCCTGCCTCGGAAACGAATTAGCCCCCGCGTTTCCGCGAGGGCTAAACACTATTCGGCGGGGTGCCCCCCCGCCCTACGACCGAAACCTTACAGGCCGGTCGTCACGTCGATCGTGTTGCCCTCTTCGAGCGTCACATAGGCCTTCTTCACGTCCTTCCGCTTGCCCAACTGGCCGCGGAAACGCTTGACCTTGCCCTTGGTGATGGTCGTGTTCACGGCCTTCACCTTGACGCCGAACAGTTCTTCGACGGCGGCCTTGATCTGCGGCTTGTTGGCGTCGATCGAAACTTCGAAAACCACGCCATTCGCCTCGGAGGCCATGGTGGCCTTCTCGGTGATGATCGGCTTGCGGATCACGTCATAGGTGTTCATTTCAGCCGAGCCTCCAGCGCTTCGACACCCGCCTTCGTGAGCACGAGCGTGTCACGCTTGAGGATGTCGTAGACGTTCGCGCCCATCGAGGGCAGCACGTCCACGGTTTCCAGGTTCCGCGCAGCCTGCGCGAAGTCTTCGTTGATCGAAGCCCCGTCGATGATCAGCGCACGCTTCCAGCCCAGGTTCGCGACCTGCTTGGCCAGAGCGGAGGTCTTGCCCGCCTCGACGTTCAGATCTTCCAACACGACCAGCTTGCCGGCCTGTGCCTTGGACGAGAGCGCATGCATCAGACCCAGACGACGGACCTTCTTGGTCAGCTCGTGGGCGTGGCTGCGGGGCGTCGGGCCCTTGTAAACACCACCCTTGCGGAAGATCGGTGCCTTGCGGGACCCGTGGCGTGCGCCGCCGGAGCCTTTCTGACGAACGATCTTCTTGGTCGAGTAGCTGACTTCGGAGCGGGTCTTGACCTTGTGGGTCCCGGCCTGCGCCTTGTTACGCTGCCAACGGACGACGCGGAACAGGATGTCGCGGCGCGGCTCCAACCCGAACAAATCGTCGTTCAGCTCGACGGAGCCGGCGGCCGACCCGTCCATCTTGATGACGTCGAGTTTCATGCGTCACCTTCCTTCTTCTCCGCGTCGGAGTTGTCCGTGTTGGACCCCTCTTCGGCGATCTGCGCTTCGGCTTCCTTCAGCGCGGCTTCCTCGGCTGCGGCCTGCTCGGCGGCCAGGGCCTCCTCAGCGGCTTTGGCTTCGGCTTCTGCGGCGGCGGCGGCCTCTTCGGCGGCCTTGATCGCTTCGCGCTTTGCGGACATCAGGGCCGCGGGAACGATGGCGTTCTCGGGGAACGGCTTCTTGACCGCATCCTTGACGGTGACCCAGCCACCCTTCGATCCGGGGACCGCACCCTTGACCATGATCAGGCCACGGTCGGTGTCGGTGCGGACGACCTGCAGGTTCTGCGTGGTCACGCGGGCAGCACCCATGTGACCGGCCATCTTCTTGCCCTTGAACACCTTGCCGGGGTCCTGACACTGACCGGTGGAGCCGTGCGAACGGTGGGAGATCGAGACACCGTGCGTCGCGCGCAGGCCCCCGAAGTTCCAACGCTTCATCGCACCGGCAAAACCCTTACCGATCGAGGTGCCGGAGACGTCGACATACTGACCTTCGAAGTAGTGGTCGGCGATGATTTCCTCGCCCACTTCGATCAGATTGTCCTCGTCCACGCGGAACTCGACGATCTTGCGCTTGGGCTCGACGCCCGCGGCCTTGAAGACACCGCGCATCGCTTGCGACGTGCGCTTGACCTTGGCGGCACCCGTGCCCAGCTGGACGGCCGTGTAGCCATGCTTTTCAGCCGTGCGGTTGCCGATGACCTGAAGCTCGTCGAGCTGCAGGACGGTGACGGGGATCTGTTTCCCGTCTTCCATGAACAGGCGGGTCATACCCACCTTCTTGGCGATCACTCCGGAACGCAGCATATCAGGTGCCCTCCTCAGACCGAAATCTGGACGTCGACGCCGGCGGCCAGGTCGAGCTTCATGAGCGCGTCCACGGTCTGCGGGGTCGGGTCAACGATATCGAGCATCCGCTTGTGCGTGCGGATTTCCCACTGGTCGCGCGACTTCTTGTCGATGTGCGGGCCACGCAGGACGGTGAATTTCTCGATCTTGTTCGGCAGCGGGATAGGCCCGCGAACCTGGGCACCGGTACGCTTGGCGGTGTTGACGATTTCCTGGGTGCTGGCGTCCAGCACGCGGTAATCGAACGCCTTGAGCCGGATGCGGATGTTCTGGCTTTTCATGTCGGTCTTTCGACAGGGCGACCTCCCCTCCCTCGGGGTGCGGTCGCGTTCAAGTTGAGAGGAGGAGACAGGACCACCCGGCCCCCTCGTCGAACCCGAACGAAAAGGGCCGCCCAGAGATTCTCTGAGGGGCGACCCCGTTCGTAGATGGCGGCGTGTAACGCGGGTCTGTGCAGGTCGCAACCCCCTAGTGGCAATCGTGTCACCGCCTGAGCGATGCCAATCGGTTCGGACCCGGAACCGGGCGCGCCCGTCCCTGGTCACCCCTGCTGATCCGTCCTGTGATCATACCAGCCGGGCGCACCCCTCGGCCAGCCGCAGGGCCCGTTTCAGTCAGGCGGCTTCCTGTCCTGGCGTGGGGCCGACCTTGCGATCCGACACCTCGAAGGCGGCCATCAGAGACAGCATTTGCGAGGCCGCGCTATTGAGCGACTGGTTGGCGTTGCTTACCTCTTCGAACATTGCGCTGTTCTCTTTTGTGGCTGCATCGATCTCGCCCAGGGCGCGGTTGATTTCCCGCGCGGCATCCGACTGTGCATCGGCAGAGGCTGCGATTTCGGACACCTGTCGCCCGATCTCGACGATGCGCGCGCTCAGCGTTGAAAGCGATGCGCCCGTGCGTTCAACCTGGCTTTCACCCTTGTCGATCTCGCTGGAGCTGCTCTCGATCAGGCCACCGATCTGCCGCGCCGCACTGGACGCCCGCAAGGCCAGCGCCCGCACTTCGGAGGCGACCACGGCAAAACCACGCCCCGCCTCACCGGCGCGGGCGGCCTCGACCCCTGCGTTCAGCGCAAGGAGGTTCGTCTGGAATGCGATATCGTCGATCACGCCCAACGTGCGCGAAATCTGCGCCGAGGCCGATTTGATCGCCTGCATCGCCAGGATGGCGTCCTTCACCACGGTCCCCGTACGCTCCGCCTCCTGCTCGGAGGCATCGGCAAAGGCCCGCATACGCCCCGTCATTTCGGCAGTGGAGGCGATGGTCCCGGCGATCTGATCAAGGGCATGTGTCGTTTCGGTGAGACTGTCGGCTGTCCGTTCCGTCCGCGCCGCCAGAAGATGTGCCGAAGCTGCAAGCCCACTGCTTTCTTCGAGAATCCCCTCTGCCTGCTGCGACAGCTTGCGCATCGCGCCCTCCAGATGACTGCCAAGCGCATTGGCGGAGCCCTGCAATTGCGCGAACGCGCCCCTGTGTTCCCCTTGCATCCGGGCCGACAGGTCGCCACGTTCCAGGCGCATCAAAACGTCGGTTACCTCGCCGATACCGCTGTCGACACGTTCCAGCAGGGTATTGATCATCACGCGCAGGACCCGCTGGTCGTCGGGCGCGCCGTCGACGTCCAGATCGCGGTCGAACAGACCTTCAGAGGCGGCGGCCAGAATCTCGCCCAGATCGTCCTGCAACTGGCGCTGCAACAACAGCTTTTCCTTGGCCGCCGTGACCTCGTCGCGCGCGCGGGCCGCCTCTGCGGCGCGCTCCTCCGCTTCAGCGGCAAGACGGTCCTCCTGTAGGGCGCGCGCTTCGGCCTCGGCCTCGCGACCGCGCGCGGCAAGATCCTGACGGGTCCGGACATTGGCCCGAAAGACATTCAGCATACCTTTTATCCGGCGCACTTCGGTCGCGCCGCCAGGGGGCAGAAAGACATCGGTCCGATCCTCGGAAATCGCCTTCATCACGGTCAGGATCCGGTCAATCGGGCGCGACACCTGAACCCAGAGCAGCGCCATGATGGCCAGGCCCAGAACACTGGCCAGGACCGCGACAAGGACCACACCGGTGCGCCTTTCAAGCGCGAGGATCGCGTCGATTCGGTCCGTTTCAAAGACGACTTCCAGCAGGCCCGCGCGTGGGCCGGACCGGCCCACGGCAGATTGGATCGGCACCAGCGAGACGAGAAATCCACCCTGCATCCTGGTCCCATAGGGCGCATCCAATGACGGATCGGGCAATTGGTCAAACAGACCGACAACACCCGCAGTCTCGACCGAATAGACGGGTGAGCCTGTGTCATCAAAGGCGCGGGCCGCGACGATGGCGACGTTTCTCAGACCAATGACCTCGCGCGTCGTCTCCTCCGCGCGCTGCGCGTCCCAGGCGCGGACGAGCGCACCGATACGGTCCGACAGAAGATAGGCCTGCAACTCGGAAGAGGAGCGAAATTCCAGCTGCATCTCCCGCTCCAGGCGGGAGAACCCGAAGACGGAACTGATCGTGAGACCCACGACCAGGATCATCACGGCCATGGCCGTGACGCGAAAGACGAGCGTGTCGACGACGGTCCGCGACGCGCGGGCGATCCGGGTCAGACGTGCCATGGGCGCGCGGACCAGCCCGGTCCGGACCATTTTCACCCACATTTTGCGCCTCCTCCCGAATGGGACAGGCTTATCAGCAGCGCCCTAATATTCCCTTACCGGCACGATCACACGGCACGGAACGACTGCCACGCATCCGGTTGCCTTTGCCGTGTTTAAGGTGGGCCATCGACAGGTCAACGTCGACATCATCGGTTTTTTGGCACGCCCCCCCCGTCACCGACGAAAAAGGGCCGCCCGGTCTGGGCGGCCCTTTCGAGAAGCGGTTGGGGGCTTTCCCTTGGGAAAGGACCTTACTCGGTGATCTTCGACACCACGCCGGCACCGACGGTGCGGCCACCTTCGCGGATCGCGAAGCGCAGGCCGTTTTCCATCGCGATCGGCGCGATCAGCTCGACGTCGAACTTCAGGTTGTCGCCCGGCATCACCATCTCCGTGCCCTCGGGCAGGTTCACCGTGCCGGTCACATCCGTCGTGCGGAAGTAGAACTGCGGGCGGTAGTTCGCGAAGAACGGCGTGTGACGGCCACCCTCTTCCTTGGTCAGGATGTAGGCCTCGGCCTCGAACTTCGTGTGCGGCTGAACCGAACCCGGCTTGCACAGAACCTGACCGCGCTCAACGCCGTCACGATCCACACCACGCAGCAGCGCGCCGATGTTGTCGCCCGCCTCACCACGGTCCAGCAGCTTGCGGAACATCTCGACGCCCGTGCAGGTCGTCTTCTTGGTGTCGCGGATGCCGACGATCTCGATCTCGTCGCCCACGTTGATCACGCCACGCTCGACACGACCGGTCACAACCGTACCACGACCCGAGATCGAGAAAACGTCCTCGACCGGCATCAGGAAGGGCTGGTCAACCGCACGCTCGGGCGTCGGGATCCAGGTGTCGACGGCTTCCATCAGCTTGCGGATGGAGTTCTCGCCGATCTCTTCGTCGCGGCCTTCCATCGCAGCCAGAGCCGAGCCGGGGATCACGGGAATGTCGTCGCCCGGATACTCGTAGGACGACAGCAGCTCGCGGATCTCCATCTCGACGAGCTCCAAGAGCTCCTCGTCGTCGACCTGGTCGACCTTGTTCATGTAGACGACCATGGTCGGGATGCCGACCTGGCGACCCAGCAGGATGTGCTCGCGCGTCTGGGGCATCGGGCCGTCGGCCGCGTTCACAACCAGGATCGCGCCGTCCATCTGGGCGGCACCGGTGATCATGTTCTTGACGTAGTCGGCGTGGCCGGGGCAGTCGACGTGGGCGTAGTGACGCGCCTCGGTCTCGTACTCGACGTGCGCCGTCGAGATCGTGATGCCGCGGGCCTTCTCTTCGGGGGCGCCGTCGATCTGGTCGTAGGCCTTGAAGTCGCCGAAGTACTTCGTGATCGCCGCCGTCAGCGTCGTCTTGCCGTGGTCAACGTGACCGATCGTGCCGATGTTCACGTGCGGTTTGTTACGTTCGAACTTTGCCTTCGCCATGGGAAGGTCTCCTCTGTCAGTGAGGCGGACATGCCGCCGGAATATCGTAGGCGGGCGGGATTATCCCCGCCCGGAGCGGGAGGGCGCCGGAGCGCCCCCCGTCATCAGGCGAACTTCTTCTGGATCTCGTCCGAGATGTTCTGCGGGACCGGATCGTAATGGTCGAACTGCATCGTGAACTGCGCGCGGCCCGAAGACATGGAACGCAGGGTGTTGATGTAGCCGAACATGTTGGCCAGCGGAACAAAGGCGTCGATCGCGATGGCGTTGCCGCGCGGCTCTTGCCCGGACACCTGACCACGACGGGACGTCAGGTCACCGATGATACCGCCGGTGTAATCCTCGGGCGTGATCACCTCGACCTTCATGATCGGCTCCAGCAGCTTGGCACCTGCCTTGCGCATGCCTTCGCGCATGCCCATCCGGCCGGCGATCTCGAAGGCCAGAACCGAGGAGTCGACGTCGTGGAACTTGCCGTCGAGCAGCTGGACCTTGAAGTCGATGACCGGGAAGCCCGCGAGCGGACCCGAATCCATGACCGACTTGATGCCCTTTTCGACGCCCGGGATGTATTCCTTGGGCACCGCGCCACCAACGATCTTGGATTCGAACGAGAACCCCTCGCCCGCTTCGGTCGGAGAGATCAGCAGCTTCACTTCGGCGAACTGACCGGACCCACCCGACTGCTTCTTGTGGGTGTAGGTATGCTCGACCTCGTGGCCGATGGTCTCACGATAGGCAACCTGCGGGGCACCGATGTTGGCCTCGACCTTGAACTCGCGCTTGAGGCGGTCAACCAGGATGTCCAGGTGAAGTTCGCCCATGCCCTTCATGATGGTCTGACCCGATTCCAGGTCGGTTTCCACGCGGAAGGACGGGTCCTCGGCGGCAAGCCGCTGCAGGCCCTGGGACATCTTTTCCTGGTCGGCCTTGGTCTTGGGCTCGACGGCGATCTCGATGACCGGATCGGGGAAGGTCATGGTTTCGAGAACGACCTGATCGTTCACGTCCGACAGGGTGTCACCCGTCGTCGTGTCCTTCAGGCCGGCCAGCGCGATGATGTCGCCTGCGAAGGCTTCCGTGATTTCCTCACGGTTGTTCGAGTGCATCATCATCATCCGACCGACGCGCTCTTTCTTGCCCTTGGTGGTGTTCTGGAGCGTGTCGCCCTTGTTCAGAACGCCCGAGTAGATGCGCGTGAAGGTCAGCGAGCCGACAAACGGGTCGTTCATGATTTTGAACGCCAGGCCGGAGAAGGCCATGTTGTCGTCGGCGCGGCGCGGGATGTTCCGCGTCTCGGTCTCGTCACCGGGTTTGAAGCCCATGTAGTCGACCACGTCCATCGGCGACGGCAGATAGTCGATGACCGCGTTGAGCAGAGGCTGAACGCCCTTGTTCTTGAACGCGGACCCACCCAGGACCGGCACGAAGCTGAGCGACAGGCAGCCCTTGCGGATCAGCGCGCGCAGGGTCGCAACGTCCGGCTCGGCGGCGTCCATCAGGTACGCTTCCATCGCGTCGTCGTCCATTTCGACGGCGGCTTCGATCATCTTGCCACGCCACTCGTCGGCCATGGCCTTGAGGCTGTCGCGGATCGGAGCCTTGATCCAGGACGCGCCCAGATCTTCGCCCTGCCACAGCCACTCTTCCATGGTGACCAGGTCGATCAGGCCTTCCAGCTCGGTCTCGGCCCCGATCGGAATACCGACGGGGACGGCGCGCGCACCGGTGCGGTCCTCGATCATGCGGACGCAGTTGAAGAAGTCGGCGCCGATCTTGTCCATCTTGTTGACGAAGACCATCCGCGGAACCTTGTAGCGGTCGGCCTGACGCCAGACGGTCTCGGTCTGCGGCTCGACACCGGCGTTGGCGTCCAGAACACAGACGGCCCCGTCGAGAACGGCGAGCGAACGCTCGACCTCGATGGTGAAGTCAACGTGACCGGGGGTGTCGATGATGTTCAGGCGGTGCTTCGCGCTGTCCGGCTCGACGCCGTTCTCGGTCCGCTCCCAGAAGGTGGTGGTGGCAGCCGAGGTAATGGTGATGCCCCGCTCCTGCTCCTGCTCCATCCAGTCCATGGTGGCGGCGCCGTCGTGGACTTCGCCGATGTTGTGGGATTTGCCGGTGTAGAACAGGATCCGCTCCGAGCAGGTGGTCTTGCCTGCGTCGATGTGGGCCATGATCCCGAAGTTCCGGTATCGGTCGAGGGGATAGTCGCGTGCCATGTGGCGTACCTCAAATGGAGGAGAAACGGGGACGGGGGCCCCTGACGAGCCCCCGTGATATGCGGTCTATATAGGCGCCGAACTTACCAGCGGTAGTGGCTGAATGCCTTGTTGGCATCGGCCATCTTGTGGGTGTCTTCGCGCTTTTTCACGGCCGAGCCACGGGACTGGACGGCGTCGATCAGCTCACCGGCCAGACGCTCTTCCATGGTGTTCTCGTTGCGGGCACGTGCGGCCTTGATCAGCCAGCGGATGGCCAGGGCTTCGCGACGCTCGGGGCGCACTTCGACGGGCACCTGGTAGGTGGCACCACCGACGCGGCGCGACCGCACTTCGACAGAGGGTTTGATGTTCTCGAGGCTCTCGACGAACACTTCGATGGGCGAGCGCTTCAGCTTGCCTTCAACCCGGTCGAGCGCGTTGTAGACGATACGCTCGGCGACGGCTTTCTTGCCGTCGATCATCAGGTTGTTCATGAACTTGGTCAGAACCTTGTCGCCATACTTGGCGTCGGGCAGAACTTCGCGCTTTTCAGCGGCGTGGCGGCGGGACATGACGGTCTCCTCCTAAAACGGTGGGTCAAACCCACCTTTCGTTTCGATACGGGCGAGGACCGCCGATTATTTCGGACGCTTGGCGCCGTACTTGGAACGACGCTGACGGCGATCCTTGACACCCTGGGTATCCAGCACACCGCGCAGGATGTGGTAACGGACACCCGGAAGGTCTTTGACACGACCGCCGCGGATCAGGACCACGGAGTGTTCCTGCAGGTTGTGGCTCTCACCGGGGATGTAGGAGATGACCTCGAAGCCGTTGGTCAGACGCACCTTGGCGACTTTCCGCATGGCCGAGTTCGGCTTCTTCGGCGTGGTCGTATAGACGCGCGTGCAGACGCCGCGCTTCTGCGGGCAGGATTCCAGGTGCTGCGACTTGGAACGCTTGACCTTGGGCTGACGCGGCTTGCGGATCAGCTGCTGGATGGTGGGCATGTGGGTGTCCCCGTTTGTTCAACTTCAATCTCGTCCGGCACCGACGCCCCAAAAGACCGAAGGCCGCAGCCGCTCGGAATTCCGACCTGAGCGATGCGGTTGGGTGACAGAGGACGCGGGAAACAGTATCCCGGATCGTGTGCGACGGTTCTGGCTTGCCGGACCCGAGCGAAATCTTCGCCCGGACCGAATTGGGGGTCACATAGGGGAATCGCCGGGGGGTGTCAACGCGTGGCCGGGGCTTGCCGCCTGCCGTCTTTGCGGCCACCAATCAGACATGTCCGATCCCCAGATCCTTGCCCTTGTCCGTTTCGCCTATCCGGGCCTCGGCGGTTTTCAGACCGAGCACGATACCGTCGCCGCGCGGCAGGCGCATCTATGGCATCCCGACCGGCTGGAGGCGCGGTTTCGCACGCTCGAACACCTCAGCCTGCGCACCTTGGCCGCGCAGACCGACCGTGATTTCCGCACCCTGATCGTCACCGGTGATACCCTGCCGGAGCCTTGGCGGACACGTCTTCTGACGCTTGCCCGTCGCGTGCCGGGCGCAGAGGTCGTGTTCCACCCCCCCATGAACCAGCGCCACGCGATGGAAGAGATCGTCAACGCCCGGATCGACCCGGATGGCGGCCCGGTCATCCAGTTCCGCCACGACGACGACGACGGCGTCGGGTGCCGCTTTGTCGCCCGTTGTCGTGAAACGTTGGATCAGGTGCGGCCGCTGTGGCAGGCGCACGGCCGCCTGGCGCTCGACTTCAACAAGGGGTTCATGCTGCGCCTGACACCGGATGGCCCCTTGGTGGAGGAGGCGGCGCGCACCCATCTGGGCGTGGCCCAGGCGTTGATTCTGCGCCCGACGATCCGCCGCACGGCGGTGCATTTCCCGCATCACCGGCTGGGCCTGCTGATGCCATCGGTCACCCTGCCGGACGCGCGGATGTGGCTGCGCGGAGTGGACGGCACCAACGACAGCCGGATGGACGGCCAGTTGGACCGCCTGCGCCCGGCTTCGCCGGACCAGCGGGCAGAGCTGGAGGAGCGGTTCGGCCTGGACCTCGCCGCCGCCACCGCCAGTTTCTGAGGTCGGAGGGGGCTCTGCCCCCGCCTTCGGCCCCCCGCGGTATTTATGGCCAGAGGAAGACGGGGGCCCGGCGCGTTAACCTTAACGAAGAGTTACGGGGCCACGCGGGTTTCCCGCCACAGGGTGTAAAGCCCCGTCCCCACGATCAGGCCCGCGCCCAGCAGGGTAATGCCGTCCGGCCAGTCCCCAAACACCAGGAACCCGAGCAGCAGCCCCCAGATCATCGCGGTGTAGCGGAACGGCGTGACCACCGCGACCTCGCCCACCCGCATCGCCATGACCGAAAACAGGTAGCCCCCCAGGATAAACACGCTGGCCAGCAGGACCAGGCCGCCCTGCCCCGTGCCTGGCATCTGCCAGTCCTCGCGCAGCGACAGCACCAGGCCCAGCGTCATGACGGCAGCGGCGGTATAGAGCGCGACCTTCAGGCTGGGCACCTCGCGCGACAAACGTCGGGTGATCAGATCGCGGGCCGTGATCAGGATCACCGCAAGAACGGCCAGCAGCGCCCAATAGTCGAACCCGTCCGGACCCGGACGCACGATCAGCAAAACCCCGACAAAGCCCACGCCGATCGCCGTCCAGCGCCGCCAGCCCACCTGCTCGCCCAGGATCAGCGCACCCGCCGCCGTGATCGTCAGCGGCAGCGCCTGAAGGATCGCGGTGATATTGGCCAGGGGCATGTGGGTCAGCGCGATGATGAACGGCAGAAAGGCGCAGACCTCGGCCAGGCAACGGCCCGCCACCGCCAGACGGTCGCCGCGCGGAATCGGTTGCCGCAGGGCTCCGGTGACATGGGCCAGGATCGCCAGCAAGACGCAGACCCCTATGCCCCGCAGGAACACCGCCTGAAAGGTCGGTAAACCCTGGGCCAGCAGCTTGATGCAGGCATCGTTGAGCGTGAAGGTCGCCATGGACCCCATCATCAAGAAGGCCCCGCGCAGGTTGTCGGTCACGTGAGCGGGCCCTTGGGTCCGCTGTCGCGGCCTTCTTCCGGGGGTTCAGGCATCAGGGCCATGACGCGGTCGGCGTCCAGACCGAACCGGTCGTGCAGCAATTTCCGTCCTTTGCGGGTCGCCATTTCGACAGCGTGGGGCGGGATGGACCGGCCGCTGTCGTTGTGGCCGTGCAGGGTGCGCAGGAACATATGCGCGGGCCCCGGCTCCATGTAGGTCGGAACATAACAGCCCAAGCGTCTGTGATTGTAGCGATAAATGCAGGTGGGCATGTCTGCCGTGGTGATCATCGCGCAGGCCAGACCCAGGGGCTGCGGTTCCCGGAACTCGTGGAAGGGCTGCGCGGGGTCGTAGAGGTTCCAGTAGACGCCGCGCGAAAAGGCGATGGTGTAGGGATCGCGCGCAAGTCCCGCCCCGATCACCCGGTCGGCGATGTCGCGCGTGCGGGCGATGTAATCGGTCGAGACGGCATCATCATCGTCGATGCGGAACCCGGTGACATGGGTATTTTCCGTCTCGCCACCATAGTGTTCCAACCCCCTGCGAAAGCTGCGCTTGGCGGCGGCCAGGGCACCCATTCTTTCCATGAAACAACACTTTAGGAAGGGGTATGCCTCCTCCAACGCGCGCAGACGCTTGCGGTGGCGCATCGGCAAAGTGGTGCCTGCAAGGATCACGCAGCGAAAGTCCGCATCGGTCTGCGCGGCGAGAGACGGCAGGGTAATCGCCTCCAGGTAGTCGAAACGCTGTTCGAGGCGCGCGTCGTCATAAAGATGCGCCTCCAACGCGGCCTCGGACAGCTGGCTGACGGCGAACCCTTCCTTGGCGGGGTAGGAGAAGCGCAGGACGCCGATGATGCGATTTCGGAAGGTCATGCGGGTTGGTGACACGGGCGCGGCAGCCGGGCAAGCGTCCAGACGGTTTGCCCCGTTTTGGGGCACCTCTGGCGGTCGGTTTTCACGGTTTGGGGGAAACCATCAGGGCTGCGGTCAGGGTCGAATCGTAGCCCGATGCACGGCCATGGCTGCGGATCGGTCTGCCGGGTCAGATGGCGCGCCTGGCGGTCGCCGGGGGTGTGACGGCCCCGGCCGGAAACGGACCGCTTTCACAAGGTTCGCGACCTGCTTGCCGACCTTGGGCGCTAACATTGCGGCGGTGCAGCATCGCGTTGACAGCGCAAGCCTATGGAAACCTGCGGGTTCTGGGTATTGAACCGGCGTTCGTTTACAACGAAACGCCCTACCTGTGAATTTCTTTTCAAAAATTTGTTGCCTAAACAGTAGCCTGCTGACGCCTTTACTGACGCCACGGTAAGCCTCTTTACAGCGGCGGACCCCTTGGCAATCGGTGCCAAGGCCGGCCCGCCAGCGCAAAGCGCAGTTGGGAGGCTGACCAGGACATGATCGACACACCCCGTAAGACCGAACCCCCCACCCCCCACGTGACGGCGGCGCAATACGCCGACCGCTATGCCGCCTCGATCGCCGATCCGGAGGCATTCTGGGGCGCGGCGGGCCAGCGGCTGGACTGGATGACGCCCTACACCAAGGTCAAGGATGTCAGCTTTGCGCCGGGCAACGTGTCGATCAAATGGTTCGAGGATGGGGTTCTGAACGTCTCGGCCAATTGCATCGACCGGCACCTGGACACGCGGGGCGATCAGACGGCGATCATCTGGGAACCGGATGAGCCGACGGACGAAGCGCTGCACATCACCTACCGGGAGCTGCACGCGAACACCTGCCGGATGGCGAACGTCCTGAAGGGGTTGGGCGTGGGCAAAGGCGACCGGGTGGTTCTGTATCTGCCGATGATCCCGGAGGCCGCCTATGCGATGTTGGCCTGCGCGCGGATCGGGGCGATCCATTCCATCGTTTTCGCCGGGTTTTCACCCGATGCACTGGCGGCGCGGATCAACGGGTCCGAGGCCAAGGTCGTCATCACCGCCGACGAGGCCCCGCGCGGCGGGCGCAAGACCGCGTTGAAGTCTAACGCCGATGCGGCCCTGCTGCATTGCGACGAGGACGTGGTGTGCCTGGTCGTCAAGCGCACCGGCGGGCAGACGACCTGGACCGGGCGCGACCGCGACTATACCGCCCTGGCCGCCGAGGCCGCGCCCGTTTGCGACCCCGAACCGATGGGGGCCGAAGATCCGCTGTTCATCCTGTATACCTCCGGGTCGACCGGTCAGCCCAAGGGCGTTGTGCATACCTCGGGCGGGTATCTGACCTACGCGGCGATGACCCATGAGCTGGTCTTCGACTACCACGAGGGCGAGGTGTTCTGGTGCACCGCAGACGTCGGCTGGGTCACGGGGCACAGCTATATCGTCTATGGGCCGCTGGCCAACGGCGCGACCACGGTGATGTTCGAGGGTGTGCCGACCTACCCGGACGCGGGCCGGTTCTGGCAGGTCTGCGAGAAATACGGCGTGGCGCAGTTCTATACCGCCCCCACCGCGATCCGCGCCTTGATGGCCAAGGGCGACGGGCCGGTGAAGGCCCATGACCTGTCGTCCCTGCGGGTGCTGGGCACGGTGGGCGAGCCGATCAACCCCGAAGCCTGGAACTGGTACAACGACGTTGTGGGCGGCGGGCGTTGTCCGATCGTCGACACCTGGTGGCAGACTGAGACCGGCGGCCACCTGCTGACCCCCCTGCCCTTTGCCACGGAGCTGAAGCCCGGCTCGGCGCAGCAGCCGTTCTTTGGCGTCGTGCCCAAGGTGCTGGACGCAACAACAGGCGCGGAAATCACCACGACCGAGGCGGAGGGCGTTCTGGTCCTGGCCGACAGCTGGCCCGGCCAGATGCGCACGATATGGGGCGATCACGAGCGGTTCGAGAAGACGTATTTCAGCGACTACAAGGGATATTACTTCACCGGTGACGGCTGCCGCCGGGATGCGGATGGCGACTATTGGATCACCGGGCGGGTCGACGATGTCATCAACGTCTCGGGCCACCGCATGGGCACCGCCGAGGTTGAAAGCGCGCTGGTCGCCCATGCCAAGGTCGCCGAGGCGGCGGTCGTCGGCTATCCGCACGCGGTCAAGGGTCAGGGCATCTATGCCTATGTCACCCTGATGGGGGGCGAGGAACCGTCGGAGGACCTGCGCAAGGAGCTGTCGGACTGGGTCCGCAAGGAGATCGGCCCCATCGCCAAGCCGGACCTGATCCAATGGGCCCCGGGCCTGCCCAAGACGCGGTCGGGCAAGATCATGCGCCGCATCCTGCGCAAGATCGCCGAGGACGATTTCGGGGCCTTGGGCGACACCTCGACCCTGGCCGATCCGTCCGTGGTCGATGACCTGATCGAGAACCGCATGAACCGGGAGGTGGCGTGATGGACGGCTTCGTCAGCGCCGCCAAGGCCCCCGTCATCATCCTGCTTGGCCCGCCGGGGGCCGGCAAGGGCACCCAGGCCCGGATGTTGGAGACGCGGTTCGGGTTGATCCAGCTGTCGACCGGCGACCTGCTGCGCAAGGCCGTGGCCGACGGCACCGAGGCGGGACAGCTGGCCAAACCGATCATGGACTCCGGCGGGCTGGTCACGGACCGCATCGTCCTGGCGATTCTGCTGGAGCGGCTGGAGCAGCCCGATTGCGCCGGTGGCGTGGTGCTGGACGGATTCCCACGCACCACGGCCCAGGCCGAGGCGCTGGACGCCATGCTGGCGGCGCGCGGTCAGGAAATCGACGCTGCGATATCGCTGGATGTCGACGACGCGCGGATGGTGCAGCGCATCGCCGGGCGGTTCACCTGCGCGGGTTGTGGCGAAGGCTATCACGAGGCGTTCAAGGCCCCGAAGGTCGCCGAGACCTGCGACCATTGCGGCGGGACCGAGATGCTGCGCCGTGCCGATGACAACGCCGCGACCGTGATGTCGCGGCTAGAGGCCTACCACGCCCAGACCGCCCCCCTGATCGAACACTACGCCGCGACCGGGGCCCTGCGCCGGGTCGATGCGATGGGCGAGATCGACGCCATCGCCGAGGCGCTGGCCGAAATCGTGGCGGCACAGACGGCCTGACGCCCGCAAGGGCACCGCGAACGACCACATAACAACGGAGGAACGTCAAAAATGGCGGAACAAGGGACAACAACCAAACCGGCGGGTGCCGCGGGGGACGGGGCCGGATACTGGGCCGCGAACATCCGCGTCATCACCTGGTCACTGGTCATCTGGGCGCTTTGCTCATTCGGATTCGGCATCCTGCTGCGCCCGTTGCTCAAGGGCATTTCGGTCGGGGGCACGGACCTGGGATTCTGGTTCGCGCAACAAGGCTCGATCCTGGTCTTTCTGGGTCTGATCTTTTTCTACGCCTGGCGGATGAACAAGCTGGACCGTGAATACGGCGTCGAGGAGGACTGATCATGGACCAGTTTACCCTGAACCTTTTGTTCGTGGGCGCGTCCTTCGCGCTCTATATCGGGATCGCCATCTGGGCGCGCGCGGGCTCCACCTCCGAGTTCTATGCGGCCGGGCGCGGCGTTCATCCCGTCACCAATGGCATGGCCACGGCGGCGGACTGGATGTCGGCTGCGTCCTTCATTTCGATGGCGGGTCTGATCGCCTTTACCGGCTACGATAACTCCAGCTTCCTGATGGGCTGGACCGGCGGCTACGTCCTGCTGGCGCTTTTGCTGGCCCCCTACCTGCGCAAGTTCGGCAAGTTCACGGTGTCGGAATTCATCGGCGACCGGTTCTATTCCCCGACCGCGCGTCTGGTGGCGGTGATCTGCCTGATCGTCGCATCGACCACCTATGTCATCGGTCAGATGACCGGCGTCGGTGTCGCTTTTGGCCGGTTCCTGGAAATCTCCAACACCTCCGGGTTGCTGATCGGCGCCTGCGTGGTGTTCGCCTATGCGGTGTTCGGCGGCATGAAGGGCGTGACCTATACGCAGGTGGCGCAATATGTCGTGCTGATCATGGCCTACACGATCCCGGCGGTCTTCATCTCGCTGCAACTGACGGGCACGCCGATCCCGGCGCTGGGCCTGTTCGGGTCGGTCGAGGCATCGGGCGGCGAAGGGTCGGTCTATCTGCTGACTAAGCTTGACCAGATCGTCACCGACCTGGGCTTTGCCAGCTACACCGAGGCGCACAAGGACAACCTGAACATGGTTCTGTTCACGCTGTCTCTGATGATCGGCACGGCGGGTCTGCCCCATGTCATCATGCGCTTCTTCACCGTGCCGAAGGTGTCGGACGCCCGCTGGTCGGCTGGCTGGGCGCTGGTGTTCATCGCGCTGCTCTACCTGACGGCCCCGGCTGTCGGCGCCATGGCGCGGCTGAACATCACCGATCTGATGTGGCCGGGTGGGACAGATGGTCAGGCCGTTTCGGTCGAAACCATCGAAACCGCGCCCGAATACAACTGGATGCTGACCTGGCAGAAGACCGGTCTGCTGGACTGGGAAGACAAGAACGGCGACGGCCGCATCCAGTACTACAACGATGCGTCCGACGCGATGGCCGAGAAGGCCGCGGCGAACGGTTGGACCGGCAATGAGCTGACCAACTTCAACCGCGACATCCTGGTGCTGGCCAACCCCGAGATCGCCAACCTGCCGGGTTGGGTCATCGGTCTGGTGGCGGCGGGTGGCCTGGCGGCGGCCCTGTCCACGGCGGCGGGCCTGTTGCTGGCAATCTCGTCGGCGGTGTCCCACGACCTGCTCAAGGGTCAGTTGACGCCCAACATGTCCGAGAAGTCAGAGTTGATGTCGGCCCGGATTGCCATGGCGGTCGCCATCGCGGTGGCGACGTTCCTGGGCCTCAACCCCCCTGGGTTCGCGGCGCAGACCGTGGCGCTGGCCTTTGGTCTGGCGGCGGCGTCGATCTTCCCGGCGCTGATGATGGGGATCTTCTCCAAGCGGGTGAACAACGTGGGCGCGGTGTCCGGCATGCTGTCGGGTCTGCTGTTCACGCTGATCTACATCTTCCTGCACAAGGGATGGTTCTTCGTCGCTGGCACCAACTCCTTCCCTGACACGGTCGACGGCAGCCTGTTCGGCATCCAGTCGACGGCCATCGGTGCGGTGGGTGCCTTGATCAACTTCGCCGTGGCCTACGCGGTGTCGTTGTCGACGGCGGACACCCCGCAGGAGATCAAGGACCTTGTCGAAAGCGTCCGCGTCCCCGCCGGGGCCGGTGCCGCGGTCGACCACTGATCCCTCGGGCGGACCGGGGGTCTCTCCCCTCTCGGTCCGCTTCACCTGGCCCTGCCCTTTCCCTGGGGGTGGGGCCATCTTTTTCCCCGAAGGAGGGTCCGCCATGACCGTCGATGCGCTTGCCTTCCTGTCGCGCCTGCATCCCTACGACGCCCTGTCCGACGCGGTGCGCCGCGACATTGTCGCCCGTGCCCGCGTGGTACGTGTGGCCGCCGGGGGCCCGGTCTATGAGCACGGCGCCATCCTGGACGGTCTGTATGTGATCGCCACCGGCCAGGTGCGGGTACGCGATGCTAGGGGCGCGGTGCTGTCGCTGCTGTCGCCGGGGAATTCCCTGGGCGAGCGGGGGCTGCTGGCCGAAGGGCGGGCCGTGACCTCTGCCGAGGCGGTGGGGGACAGCACCCTGCTGATCCTGCCCACCGATCTGTTTCATTCGCTGCGCCAGGCGCAGCCCGCCTTCCGCCGTTTTTTCGACCGCAGTCGCGGCGCGGCGCAGACCCGGCCCAGCAGCCTGTCGGAGGTGCGGGCCACCAGCCTGATGGCTGCAAACCCCGTGACCTGCACGCCCGAGACGTCGGTTTGCGACGCGGCCCGCCGGATGCGGGACCACCACATTTCCTGCCTGTGCGTTCTGGAGGGGGGGCGTTTGGCCGGCCTCGTGACCCTGCGCGACCTTGTGGGCAAGGCCCTGGCCGAGCGTCTGCCGGGGGACACGCCGATCGCGCGGATCATGACGCCCGATCCGCGCACCCTGCCGCCCGAGGCGACCGGGTCCGACGTGCTGCACCTGATGGCGGAGCATCGGCTGGGTCATCTGCCCGTCGTATCGGGTGGCGCGCTGCTGGGCATCGTCACGCAGACCGACCTGACCGCGTTTCAATCCGCGACCTCTGCGGGGTTGGTGGGCGAAGCGGCGCGGGCGGCGGACGTGCCCGCGCTGGCCGCCGCCTGCGCGCGCATTCCGCAGATGCTGGCGCAACTGGTCGGGGCGGGACATCGCCACGACAGCGTCACCCGCGCCGTGACCGATGTGGCCGACGTGGTGACCCGCCGCCTGCTGAGCCTGGCGCAGGAGACGCTGGGCCCGCCGCCCGCGCGCTATCTCTGGGCGGCCTGCGGCAGCCAGGGGCGGCAGGAACAGACCGGCGTGTCGGACCAGGACAACGTGCTGATTCTGGAGGATGGGCTGGATGAACGCGCGCTGCGCTATTTCGCGCAACTGGCGACCTTTGTCTGCGACGGGCTGAACGCCTGTGGCTACGTCTATTGCCCCGGCGACATGATGGCCACGAACCCGCGTTGGTGTCAGCCGGTGTCGGTCTGGCGCGACTATTTCGCCCATTGGATCGCCAACCCCTCGAAAGAGGCGCAGATGCTGGCCTCGGTCATGTTCGACCTGCGCCCCATCGGCGGGGATGCGACCCTGTGGGACGGGTTGCAGAAGGACACCTTGGCGCAGGCGGCGGGCAATTCGATCTTTACCGCGCATATGGCGTCCAACGCGTTGACGCATGGCACGCCCTTGGGCCTGCTGCGCGGCTTTGCCACCATCCGGTCGGGCGACCACCGCGACACCATCGACATGAAGCATTCCGGTGTTGTCCCCGTCGTGGACCTGGGCCGGATGTATGCCCTGCAGGGCAAGCTGGAGGCGGTGAACACCCGCGCCCGGTTGGACGGCGCGCTGACGGCAGGGATCGTCAGTCCGGGGGGCGGGCGCGACCTGCTGGATGCCTACGACCTGGTGGCGGACACCCGCCTGCGGCATCAGGCGGACCAGATCCGTGACGGGCAGGCACCCGACAACTTTCTGCCCCCTGCCCGGCTGTCGGATTTTGAGCGCAGCCACCTGCGCAACGCCTTTGTCGTGATCAAGACCATGCAAGCGGCGCTGATGCAGGGGCGTGGTATACTTGGGTAAGCCATGACGAACCAATGGGAGGAGGAACCCGATGTTCTTTGAATTGATCGGCGTGATCGTCGCCGGGGCCGCCGTGGCCCTGATCGTCTGGGCCATCACCCGGACCCTGAAGGGACGCTTGCCGAAATGGCTGATCCCCGCCTCGGCGGGGGGCGCGATGCTGATTGCGACGGTATCGATGGAATACGGCTGGTTCGCGCGCACCTCGGCCACGATGCCTGCGGGCCTGGTGGTGGCCGAAACCATCGAGGCACCGTCGCCCCTGCGTCCCTGGACCCTGGTCTGGCCCTACGTCAGCCGATTTGTCGCGGTCGACCGTGCCAGCCTGCGGACCCATGACGGACAGCCCGATCAACGGATCATGGACCTGGTGTTCTACGGCCGGTGGGCGCGGACAGCCAAGGTGCCGATGCTGTTCGACTGCGCCGGGCTGCGGTGGGCGGATATCGCCGACGGGGTGGATTTTGCCGCCGACGGGGCGGTCACCGGGGCGGCCTGGTTATCGGTTGCGGCGGACGACCCGGTTCTGACCACTGCCTGCGCCGAGGCGTGACATGGGCCGCCTGAACCTGCGGTTGCGGGTATTCCTGTTCTTCGCGCTGATGGCGTTTGGCGGCTGGGCCGTGGTGCTGGGCGCGCTCTGGCTGGGGTATCGGCAATCGGGGGGGATCGTGTCGGGCTATGTCACGGCAGGGATCGTGGCGGGGTTCGGGTTGCTCGCGCTGAGCGTTTTTGTCTGGCGGCTGTTCGATGAACACGTGTCCAAGGCGGTGGACCGTCTGGCCGCCGTCTTTCGGCTGGGGGCCGCGGGCGGGCCTGCGCTGGACGACGGCGCGGCGCGCTATCTGGGCGATCTGGGCCCGGCGGCGCGCGCGCTGCGCGACAGGCTCGACGCGGCCGATACCGCAACCGGGGCCGTGGTTGCCGCCCGGACCGAGGGGTTGGAGCGGCAGCGCGCGCAACTGTTGCGCATCCTGTCGGACATCCCGGTGGCGGTGATCGTCGCGACGCAGGACCACCAGATCGCGCTTTATGACGGGCAAGCAGCAGCCCTGATGGCGCAGGAGGGGCCGGTGCGTCTGGATGGGTCGGTCTTCGACTATCTGGACGAAGCCGACCTGCGCGCGGCGCTGACGTCGGTCGGAACATCTGCCCGGGTGCCGGTAACGATCCGGGGGCGGTCCGGGGGGACCTATGCGGGACACCTGCGGGTGTTCGACGGCGACGGCTATGTCGTCATGTTGGAGCCGTTGGACGCGGGCGCGGCGCGGCCCATTGTCTACGATTTCGACCTGATGGATCGGGTTCGGCCCGGCGACCCCGAAGAGACGCCGCTGCGCGAGTTGTCCTTCGTCGTCTTTGACAGCGAGACGACCGGCCTGAACCCACAGGCCGACGCCGTCGTGCAGCTGGGCGCGGTGCGCGTGGTCAACGGGCGGATCATCCGGTCCGAGACGTTCGAGACATTGGTGGACCCGAAACGCCCGATCCCCGCCGCCGCGACGCGCGTGCATGGGATCGACGACGCGATGGTGGCCGGGGCGCTGTCGTTTCCGACGGCGCGGGCGGCGTTCCATGCCTTTGCAAAGGGGGCGGTGATCGTGGCCCACAACGCCCCGTTCGACATGGCGTTCCTGCACGCCGTCAAGACCGGGATGCGGTTCGACAACCCGGTTCTGGACACGGTGCACCTGTCGGCCATCGTGTTCGGCGGTGCGGCGGATCATACGCTGGATGCGATCTGCGACAGGTTGGGGATCATCCTGCCGGAGGAGGTACGGCACACGGCCCTGGGCGATGCCATGGCCACAGCAGAAGCCTTTGTCGCGATGCTGCCGGTTCTGGAGGCGAAGGGCCTGACCACCTTTGGACAGGTCCGGGCAGAGATGCGCAGGCATGCGCGCATCCTGAAGGTACAGGACTAGCGGTTCCGGTCGAACTGGGTCGCGCCGGGCACCGGGCGCAGCCAGCTTTCGCGGCGGATCGTCCAGAGTTCATAGGTTGGCGCGAATTGATCCGGTGCATCCAGGGCACCCAGATGCAGATCCACCTCGGTGCCCGAGACGGCGAAGACCGAGCTTCCGCAGGTGGCGCAGACGTGGCGTCCGTCGTGGGCGCGGGTCTTGCCGGTGATCGCGACGGCGCTGCCCCGGAAGACGGCCGCCGCGAAGAACGGCGCGCCGTGGTGTTTGCGGCAATCGAGACAATGGCACAGCCCGACACGGTCGGGTGCCCCCGTCGCGGTGATCCGCACGGCCCCGCATTGGCACCCACCTGTCACCAGACCCATTTTTCGTCCCCCCGGCGGATAGCTTAGAGCGGCGCATCAAAAGGCAAAAGGCCCCGCCGGATCGCTCCGACGGGGCCTTTTGAGGATCGGTTCGGGATCAATCTTCGGAAGAAGATCCCTCGGCTACCGGTGCGCTGCCGAAGACGTCGTCAGCAGATTGGGTCGGCTCCGGCGCGGCCAGTGCAGCGGCCTTCTCGGCCTCCAGACGGGCGGCTTCGATGACGACGCTGTCGCGCTTGGTGGCGATGGCGCGCATCTCCTGGGTGGCACCACCGGTGCCCGCCGGGATCAGACGACCCACGATGACGTTCTCTTTGAGGCCGACCAGCTTGTCCTTCTTGCCCTGAACCGAAGCCTCGGTCAGCACGCGCGTCGTCTCCTGGAAGGAGGCGGCGGAGATGAAGGAGCGGGTCTGCAGGGACGCCTTGGTGATGCCCAGCAGGATCGGCTCGGCGGTGGCCGGACGATCGCCGCGTTTCTCGGCCTTTTCGTTGGCCTCCATCAGCTCTGCCTTGTCGACGTTCTCGCCCTTGAGAAGCGTGGTCTCGCCCGAGTCCAGAATCTCCCACTTCTGGAGCATCTGACGCACGATGACCTCGATGTGCTTGTCGTTGATCTTCACGCCCTGCAGTCGGTAGACGTCCTGCACTTCGTCGATCAGGTAGTCGGCAAGCGCCTCGATGCCCAGGATCCGCAGGATGTCGTGCGGGGCCGGGTTGCCATCCATGATGTTGTCACCACGCTGGATGAAGTCGCCCTCACCCACCGGGATGTGTTTGCCCTTGGGCACCATGTAGTCGATCGGCTCCAGGCTGTCGTCGGCGGGGACAACGGTGATCCGGCGCTTGTTCTTGTAGTCCTTGCCGAACTTCACATAGCCGTCCTGTTCGCAGATGATCGCGTGGTCCTTGGGACGGCGCGCTTCGAACAATTCGGCCACACGGGGCAGACCACCGGTGATGTCCTTGGTCTTGGTGCCCTCACGCGGGATCCGCGCAACCACGTCGCCGGCCTTCATCGTCTGGCCGTCTTCGACCGAGAGGATGGCGTCCACCGACATCGTGTAGGTCAGCGGATTGCCGGCCTCGTTGCGGACGGGTTCGCCGTCTTCGCCCACAAGGATCACTTCCGGCTTCAACTCGTTGCCCTTGGGGGCGGAGCGCCAGTCGGAGACGATCTTCTGGGTCATGCCGGTCGCGTCGTCGGTCTCGTCCCGGACGGAAATGCCCGCGTAGAGGTCGACGAACTTCGCCTTGCCGTCGGCTTCGGCGATGATCGGCAGGGTGAAAGGGTCCCATTCGAACAGCTTGTCGCCGCGCGCCACGTCCTGACCTTCGGTGACGTGCAGGGTCGTGCCGTAGCCCAGCTTGTGGGACGACAGCTCTTCGCCGGCGGCGTCTTCGATGACCAGGGTCATGTTGCGGCCCATCACGACGATGCCACCGGCCTCGTTGGTCAGGGTGTTGGCGTTGCGGAACGCGATCTTACCGGCGGCAGACGCCTCCATGAAGGACTGCTGACCACCCTGGGCCACGCCGCCGATGTGGAACGTCCGCATCGTCAGCTGCGTGCCCGGCTCACCGATGGACTGGGCCGCGATGATGCCGACGGCCTCGCCCAGGTTCACCTTGGTGCCGCGCGCCAGGTCGCGACCGTAGCAGGTGGCGCAGACGCCTTCCTCGGCCTCACAGGTCAGGGGCGAGCGGATGCGCATGGTCGACACGCCCGCCGCCTCGATGGCGTCGGACTTGCGTTCGTCGATCAGCTCACCGGCCTTGCAGACGATGTCTTCGGTGCCAGGCACATAGACGTCATCGGCGGATACCCGGCCCAGGATACGCTCGGCCAGCGAAGCGACGACTTCACCGTCGTTGACCGCGGCAGAGGCCGTGATCGCCTTTTCGGTGCCGCAGTCGTCCAGACGGACAATGCAGTCCTGCGCCACGTCCACCAGACGACGGGTCAGATAGCCCGAGTTCGCCGTCTTGAGCGCGGTATCGGACAGGCCCTTACGTGCGCCGTGGGTCGAGTTGAAGTATTCAAGAACGGTCAGACCTTCCTTGAAGTTCGAGATCACGGGCGTTTCGATGATGTCGCCGTTCGGACGCGCCATCAGGCCGCGCATGCCGCCCAACTGCTTCATCTGCGTGACAGAACCACGGGCACCGGAGTGGGCCATCATGTAGACCGAGTTCGGCTCGTTCTCGGCACCGTTCTCGTCCACGCCAGCCTGGCTGATCGTGGTCATCATGGCGTCGGTGACCTTGTCGTTACACTTCGACCAGGCATCCACGACCTTGTTGTACTTTTCGCCCTGAGTGATCAGGCCGTCCATGTACTGCTGTTCAAAGTCCTTCACCTGGTCGCGCGTCGCATTGACGATCGGCCACTTGGTATCGGGCACGACCATGTCGTCCTTGCCGAACGAAATGCCGGCCTTGAACGCTTCGCGGAAGCCCAACGTCATGATCTGGTCGCAGAAGATGACCGATTCCTTCTGACCGCAGTAGCGGTAGACGGTGTCGATGACCTGCTGCACCTCTTTCTTGCGCAGCAGGCGGTTCACCAGCTCAAAGGGCGCCTTGGCGTTCTTCGGCAGCATGGAACCGAGGCGCACGCGGCCCGGAGTCGTCTCGTAGACGCGGAACACTTCCTCGCCCATTTCGTCGATCTCGGTGATGCGCGCCTTGATCTTGGTGTGCAGGTGAACTTCACCGGCCTCCAGCGCATGGGTCACTTCGTCGATGGAGGCGAAGGTCATGCCCTCGCCCTTCATGCCGGAGCGTTCCATGGACACGTAGTAGAGGCCCAGGATCATGTCCTGCGACGGCACGATGATCGGTGCGCCGTTGGCGGGCGACAGAACGTTGTTCGTCGACATCATCAGGACGCGCGCCTCAAGCTGGGCTTCCAGCGAGAGGGGCACGTGAACGGCCATCTGGTCACCGTCGAAGTCGGCGTTGAACGCCGAACAGACCAGCGGGTGCAGCTGAATAGCCTTGCCTTCGATCAGGACAGGTTCGAACGCCTGAATGCCCAGACGGTGCAGCGTGGGCGCGCGGTTCAGAAGGACCGGGTGCTCCCGGATGACCTCGTCCAGGATGTCCCAAACCTCGGGGCGCTCCTTCTCGACCAGCTTCTTGGCCTGCTTGACGGTGGACGACAGGCCCTTGGCTTCAAGACGCGAGTAGATGAACGGCTTGAACAGTTCGAGCGCCATCTTCTTCGGCAGGCCGCACTGATGCAGCTTCAGCTCCGGCCCCGTCACGATGACGGAGCGGCCCGAGAAGTCGACGCGCTTGCCCAGAAGGTTCTGGCGGAAGCGGCCCTGCTTGCCCTTGAGCATGTCCGACAGCGATTTCAGCGGACGCTTGTTGGCACCCGTGATGACGCGACCACGACGGCCATTGTCGAACAGCGCATCGACGGATTCCTGCAGCATCCGCTTTTCGTTGCGGACGATGATGTCGGGCGCGCGCAGCTCGATCAGCCGCTTGAGGCGGTTGTTCCGGTTGATAACCCGGCGATAGAGGTCGTTCAGGTCAGACGTCGCAAAGCGGCCACCGTCCAGCGGCACCAGCGGGCGCAGCTCTGGCGGGATGACCGGAATGACCGTCAGGATCATCCATTCCGGGCGGTTACCGGATTCGATGAAGGATTCGACGATCTTCAGGCGCTTGATGATCTTCTTGGGCTTCAGCTCGCCAGTGGCCTCTTTGAGGTCCTCGCGCAGCGTTGCGGCTTCCTGCTCCAGGTCGATGGCGGCCAGCATCTCGCGGATGGCTTCCGCGCCGATGTTGGCCTGGAACGCGTCGGCACCATAGGCGTCCTGGGCATCCATGAACTCCTCTTCGGACATCAGCTGTCCGTAAGTGAGGTCGGTCAGACCCGGTTCGATCACGACGTAGTTCTCGAAGTAGAGAATGCGTTCCAGATCGCGCAGCGTCATGTCCAGCATCAGGCCGATGCGCGACGGCAGCGACTTGAGGAACCAGATGTGGGCCACGGGCGAGGCCAGTTCGATGTGGCCCATCCGCTCGCGGCGGACCTTTTGCAGCGTGACTTCGACGCCGCATTTCTCGCAGACGACGCCGCGATACTTCATGCGCTTGTATTTGCCGCACAGGCATTCGTAGTCCTTGATCGGACCGAAGATGCGCGCGCAGAACAGGCCGTCACGCTCGGGCTTGAACGTGCGGTAGTTGATGGTCTCGGGCTTCTTGATCTCACCGTAGGACCACGAGAGGATCCGCTCGGGCGAGGCCAGAGAGACCTTGATTTCGTCGAACACCTTTTGCGGGGCGATCGGATTGAACGGGTTGTTCGTCAGTTCCTGGTTCATTTGGTAACCTTTTGAAAAGGGGCGCGAAGGGAGGCGGTGGGCATGGCGATGCCCACCTGACGAGCGATGGTCCGGGTGACCGTCACTCGCTGTCTTCCTCCGCATCCAGGAGTTCCATGTTCAGGCCGAGGCCGCGGACTTCTTTCACGAGAACGTTGAAGCTCTCGGGGACGCCCGCTTCGAAGTTGTCCTCGCCCTTGACGATGCTCTCGTAGACCTTGGTCCGGCCCGCGACGTCATCCGACTTGACCGTCAGCATTTCCTGCAAGGTGTAGGCAGCACCGTAGGCTTCGAGTGCCCAAACCTCCATCTCACCGAAGCGCTGACCACCGAACTGCGCCTTACCACCCAGCGGCTGCTGTGTGACGAGGGAGTACGGACCCGTGGAACGGGCGTGGATCTTGTCGTCCACCAAGTGATGCAGCTTCAGCAGGTACTTGACGCCGACCGTGACCTTGCGCGCGAATTGCTCGCCCGTGCGGCCATCGAACAGGTCCGACTGGCCCGAGGTATCGAAACCGGCACGGGTCAAGGCGTCGTTGACGTCCTCTTCCTTGGCACCGTCGAACACCGGGGTCGAGATCGGCACGCCTTTGGTGACGTTGGACGCGGCCTCCAGGAAGCCATCCTCGGTCATCTCTTCGAGCCATTCCTCGTAGGCCTGCTCGCCGTAGGCGATCTTCATCGCGTCACGCACCGGGGTCATGTCGCCCGAGCGGCGATATTCGTCCAATGCATCATCGATCTGAATGCCCATGCCGCGCGCGGCCCAGCCCATGTGCGTCTCCAGGATCTGACCGACGTTCATGCGCGACGGCACGCCCAGCGGGTTCAGAACGAAGTCGACGGGGGTGCCATCTGCCAGGAACGGCATGTCCTCCATCGGGACCACCTTGGAGATGACGCCCTTGTTGCCGTGACGGCCGGCCATCTTGTCGCCCGGCTGAAGCTTGCGCTTCACCGCGATGAAGACCTTGACCATCTTCATCACGCCCGGCGGCAGGTCGTCGCCGCGGCGCACCTTTTCGACCTTGTCCTCGAACCGGGCCTCCAGGGCGCGCTTCTGGATCTCGTACTGCTCGTTGAGCGCCTCGACCTGCTGCGCGTCCTCTTCGCCCTCTAGCGCGAGCTGCCACCACTGACCGAAGGACAGCTGCGACAGCACGTCGTCGGTGACGACCGTGTTCGGACGGATCCCCTTGGGGCCTTTCACGGCGGTCTTGCCGTCGATCATGCCCTTGAGACGCGCATAGATGTTGCGGTCCAGGATTTCGCGTTCGTCATCGCGGTCGCGCGCCAGGCGTTCCACCTGCTCACGCTCGATCTGAAGCGCGCGCTCGTCCTTTTCGACGCCGTGGCGGTTGAAGACACGAACTTCGACAACGGTGCCGTAGTCGCCCGGCTTCACGCGCAGCGAGGTGTCGCGCACGTCAGACGCCTTTTCACCGAAGATGGCGCGCAGAAGCTTCTCTTCCGGCGTCATCGGGCTTTCGCCCTTGGGGGTGATCTTGCCCACCAGGATGTCGCCCGGCTCCACGTCGGCACCGATATAGACGATGCCTGCTTCGTCGAGGTTGCGCAGGGCTTCTTCGCCGACGTTCGGGATGTCGCGGGTGATCTCTTCCGGCCCGAGCTTCGTGTCACGCGCGGCGACTTCGAATTCCTCGATGTGGATCGAGGTGAAGACGTCGTCACGGGAAATCCGCTCGGAGATCAGGATCGAGTCCTCGTAGTTGTAGCCGTTCCACGGCATGAAGGCGACGACGACGTTCTTGCCGAGCGCCAGTTCCCCCATATCCGTCGACGGGCCGTCGGCCAGAACCTCGCCCTTGCGGACGCTGTCGCCCACCTTCACCAGCGGGCGCTGGTTGATGCAGGTGTTCTGGTTGGACCGCTGGAACTTGCGCAGACGGTAGATGTCCACACCCGCGTCACCCAGGGCCAGATCCTCGGTGGCACGCACAACGATACGCTGCGCATCGACCTGGTCGATGACGCCGCCACGCTTGGCCATGATGGACGCACCGGAATCGCGGGCCACGACTGCTTCCATGCCGGTGCCCACGAAGGGGGCGTCGGCCTGCAGCAGCGGAACCGCCTGACGCTGCATGTTCGATCCCATGAGAGCGCGGTTGGCGTCGTCGTTTTCAAGGAACGGGATCAGGGCCGCGGCGACCGAGACCAACTGCTTGGGCGAGACGTCGATCAGATCGACGTTGTCGCGGCTTTGCAGCATGTAGTCGCCCGCCTGACGGGTCGAGACCAGCTCGTTCTCGAACGACAGCTCGTCGGTCAACTTGGCGTTGGCCTGAGCCACGGTGTGCCGCATCTCTTCGGTGGCGGACATGTACTGGACTTCGTCCGTCACCTTGCCGTCCACGACGCGGCGATACGGCGTCTCGATGAAGCCGTACTTGTTCACGCGGGCAAAGGTGGCCAGCGAGTTGATCAGACCGATGTTCGGGCCTTCCGGCGTCTCGATCGGGCACATGCGGCCGTAGTGCGTCGGGTGCACGTCGCGCACCTCGAAGCCGGCACGTTCGCGGGTCAGACCGCCCGGTCCAAGCGCCGAGAGGCGACGCTTGTGCGTCACTTCGGACAGCGGGTTGGTCTGGTCCATGAACTGCGACAGCTGCGAAGAGCCGAAGAATTCGCGGACAGCAGCCGCCGCCGGTTTCGCGTTGATCAGGTCCTGGGGCATGACCGTGTCGATCTCGACCGAGGACATACGCTCCTTGATGGCACGCTCCATCCGCAGCAGGCCGACGCGATACTGGTTTTCCATCAGCTCGCCTACGGAGCGCACGCGACGGTTGCCCAGGTGGTCGATGTCGTCGATGTCGCCACGGCCGTCACGCAGCTCGACCAGGGCCTTGATGCAGGCCATGATGTCGGCGTCGCGCAGGGTGCGCACGGTGTCTTCGGCGTCCAGATCCAGGCGCATGTTCATCTTGACCCGGCCCACGGCGGACAGGTCATAGCGTTCGCTGTCGCGGAACAGCTGGTCGAACAGGGTCTGGGCGGCGTCGACGGTGGGCGGCTCGCCCGGGCGCATGACGCGGTAGATGTCCATCAGCGCGCCTTCGCGACCGATGTTCTTGTCGGCGGCCATGGTGTTGCGCATGTACGGGCCGACGGTGACGTTATCGATGTCGAGAACCGGGATCTCTTCGACGCCCGCGTCCAGCAGCTCCTTGAGGATACCGCCCGACACTTCGCCGGCCTTGTCCAGCTCCCAGGTCAGTTCATCACCGGCCTCTGCGTAGATCGCGCCGGTTTCTTCGTTGATGATATCGCGGGCCGCGAACTTGCCGATGATGCCGTCGAAGGGCACCAGGATTTCTTCGACGTTGGCTTCTTCGCGCAGCTTCTTGACCTGGCGCGGAGTGACCTTCTTGCCGGCTTCGATCACGACTTCGCCGGTGGCGGCATCGATCACGTCCATGGCCGGGCGGGTGCCCGAGAACCGCTCCGGGAAGAACTTGGTCGCCCAGCCTTCGCCCCTGCGGTGCGAATAGGTGACGGTGTCATAATAGGCATCCATGATGCCTTCCTGGTCCAGGCCCAGAGCATAGAGCAGCGTCGTCACCGGCAGTTTCCGGCGACGGTCGATGCGGCAGAACACCAGGTCCTTGGCGTCGAATTCGAAGTCCAGCCAGGAGCCGCGATAGGGAATGATGCGGCAGGCGAACAGCAGCTTGCCCGAGCTGTGCGTCTTACCCTTGTCATGATCGAAGAACACGCCCGGCGACCGGTGCATCTGGGAAACGATGACCCGCTCGGTGCCGTTGACGATGAAGGTGCCGTTGGGCGTCATCAGGGGCATGTCGCCCATGAAGACGTCCTGTTCCTTGATGTCCTTGACCGACTTGGCCGAGGTATCATCATCGATATCGAACACGATCAGACGCAGCGTCACCTTCAGCGGCGCGGCGTAGGTCATATCGCGCTGCTGGCATTCCTCGACGTCGTACTTCGGCTCTTCCAGTTCGTATTTCACGAACTCGAGGATGGCCGTCTCGTTGAAGTCCTTGATCGGAAAGACCGATTGGAACGTGCCCATCAGGCCTTCGCCGTCCATCGGCTGGGCGTCATCGCCCGAGCGCAGGAACAGGTCGTAAGACGACTTCTGAACTTCGATGAGGTTCGGCATCTCCAGCACTTCGCGGATTTTGCCGTAGTAGCGACGGATACGTTTGGAGGACGCTTGCGTCTGAGCCATGTGGTGCTCGCCTTTTATCATGTTTCGCGCCGTCTTTCCCGTCGGGCACCGGGAAAGCGCGGCTTGCGAAGAGGTCGTTGAGGCGGAACCATCTGGCGCATCTTCCCACAGATGCCCCCTCGTCCCATCCTCCTGACCGGAAAAACCGCCCTGCTGGCAGCTTTTCGAGACAGGAGCGGGTGGGACCGGTTTCCCGGACCCACCCTGTCGTTCTCGAACCCATCCCGCAGGATGGACAGAATTACTTCAGTTCGACTTCGGCGCCAGCTGCTTCCAGCTTGCCTTTGATTTCTTCGGCTTCGGCTTTGTCGACGCCTTCCTTGACGGCTTTGCCGCCGGCTTCGACCAGGTCCTTGGCTTCTTTCAGGCCCAGACCGGTGATGCCGCGGACTTCCTTGATCACGTTGATCTTGGAGGCGCCGGCCGACTTCAGGATGACGTCGAATTCGGTCTGCTCTTCGGCAGCGGCACCCGCGCCGTCGGCCGGACCGGCCATCATGACCGCGCCGCCAGCGGCGGGCTCGATGCCATACTCGTCCTTGAGGATGGTTTTCAGTTCTTGGGCTTCCAGCAGGGTCAGGTTGACGATGCTTTCGGCGAGTGCTTTCAGATCAGCCATTGTTCATTTCCAGTTCGTTAAGATGTGTTCCGGTGTCGTGCCTTTCAAGGCCACGACGAGGGATGACTTCAGGTGCTTCAAGCAGCCTTCTCTTCGATGGTCGAGAGAATGCTGGCGATGTTCGAAGCAGGCGCGCCAATGGCACCGGCGATGTTCGAGGCAGGCGCCCCGATGCAGCCAACGATGGAGGCAATAAGCTCCTCGCGGGACGGCATCTGAGCGACGGCTTTCACACCGGCGACGTCCAGAGCGTTCTCCCCCATTGCACCGCCCAGGATCTCCAGCTTGGAGTTGTCCTTGGCATATGCATCGATGACCTTTGCCGCAGCGACAGGGTCCTCGGAATAGGCGAGTACGGTCATGCCCGTGAGGTATTCGGAAATGCTGCTGGCAGCCTTCCCCTCAAGGGCGATCTTGGCGAGCTTGTTCTTGGCAACGCGCACAGATCCGCCCGCTTCGCGCATGCGCGAGCGGAGGTCCTGCATTTCGGCAACTGTCATGCCCTCGTAGCGGCTAACCACCACGACGCCAGAGCTTTCGAAGATCTGGCCGAGTTCGTCGACCAATTTCTCTTTCTGGGCTCTATCCACAGTTTTTCTCCAAGTATGGGGGTTGCCCCCCGGCTCTATTGGAACGGGTCGCCCCGTCCCTCTCAGGGTCCAATGAAGGTCCCCGGCCAGATCGCCCGACCAGAAGGGTCGGAAATCTTTGCGGGTCCCATCTCAGGAAGGATTTCCGGGGTTTCCCCCTACCCTCCGTCTCGGACAGAACAGGGCGTTGCCGCCCTGCTGATCCGACCCCCGAAGGGGCCGGAATTCTTGCAGGCTCAGGCCTGGGGGTCGTTGCCCGTTGCGCTGTCGACAGACACCGAAACGCCAGGGCCCATCGTGGAGCTGACAGAGATCTTCTTCATGTAAGATCCCTTGGCACCCGACGGCTTGGCCTTGGACACGGCATCGACGAAGGCCAGGATGTTCTCCTTGATCTTCGCGGCGTCGAACGACACCTTGCCGACGCCCGCGTGGACGACGCCGTTCTTTTCGGCCTTGAACTGGACCTGGCCACCCTTGGCGTCCTTGACGGCCTGGGCCACATCCATGGTCACCGTGCCGACCTTGGGGTTCGGCATCAGGTTCCGGGGGCCCAGGACCTTACCCAGACGACCGACGATCGGCATCATGTCGGGCGTGGCGATGCAGCGATCAAAGTCGATCTTGCCCGACTGAACCGTCTCCATCAGGTCCTCGGCACCGACGATGTCGGCTCCGGCGGCCTGCGCCTCTTCGGCCTTGGGGCCACGGGCGAACACGGCGACGCGAACGGTCTTGCCGGTGCCGTTGGGCAGGGACACGACGCCACGGACCATCTGGTCTGCGTGACGCGGGTCTACACCCAGGTTCATGGCGATCTCGACGGTCTCGTCGAACTTCGTCTTGGCGTTATCCTTGACCAGGCTCACGGCCTCGTCGATGGACACGTCTTCCTTGCCGGCGAAAGCTTCGCGGGCGGCTTTTGTGCGCTTACCGAGTTTTGCCATCACTTCACCTCGATGCCCATGGAGCTCGCCGAGCCCACGATGATCTTCATGGCCTGCTCGACGTCGTTGGCCGACAGGTCCTTCATCTTCGCTTCGGCGATCTCACGCACCTGCTTGACGGTCACGGAGGCCACGGTCTCACGACCCGGGTTCTCGGCACCGCGCGGGCGGTTACGCTTGCCCACGGGCTTCAGGCCAGCGGCCTTCTTCAGATAGTAAGACGCGGGCGGCGTCTTGATATCCATCGTGAAGGACTTGTCCTGATAGTAGGAAATCACGGTCGGGCACGGCGCGCCAACTTCCATGTCCTGCGTCTTGGCGTTGAACGCCTTGCAGAATTCCATGATGTTGATCCCGCGCTGACCCAGCGCCGGACCGACGGGCGGGCTCGGGTTGGCCTTGCCTGCAGGGATCTGCAGCTTCATCTTGCCGACGAGTTTCTTCGCCATGGCTGTCTCCTTTACGGCGGCGGAGAGGTCTCCGCCCTACATGTGCACCCCGGGGGGCGCGGTTGCCGTGGTTCGGCCAAAGCCTCCCACGTCCGATGCACGGGGCCAGGCCCCCTGCGCGATCACGCGGTCTTGGAGACCTGCATGAATTTCAATTCCACCGGGGTGGAGCGACCAAAGATCGAGACGCTGACCTTGAGGCTCTGGGCCTCGTCGTCGACTTCCTCGACCTGACCTGCGAACCCTTCGAACGGCCCATCGGTCACGTTGACATCTTCGCCGATCTCGAAGGTGATCAGGCTGCGCGGAGCTTCCTCGCCTTCCTGAACACGGTTGAGGATCTGGTTCACCTCTGCGTCACGCATCGGCATCGGGCGACCCTGAGGGCCCAGAAAGCCGGTGACGCGGTTGATCGAGTTCACCAGGTGGTAGCCTTCGTCCGACATCTCCATCCGGACCAGGACGTAGCCGGGCATGAAGCGACGCTCGGAGGTCACCTTCTTGCCGCGGCGCACTTCCAGCACCTCTTCGGTGGGGACCAGGACCTCTTCGATCTGCGCCTCAAGTCCCTGCTCTTCGACAGCGGTACGGATCTGCTCCGCCACGCGCTTTTCGAAGTTGGACAGCACACTGACCGAATACCACCGCTTCGCCATCTGCCTCGTCCGCCTTTGTCTTTACCTGTCGGCTCCGGGCAGCGCCCGAAACGTCAAACAGCGCGCATCCCGAATCAATGCACGCCGTTTCAATTGAAGTCCGCGTTCGTCTAGCGCCGGGGCCCGTCGGTGACAAGTCCCGGAACCGATCAGAACGCGCCGGTTCCTAGAAGTATTCCAGCACGGTCGTCAGACCTGTGCGGATAATGAAATCGACAAAGAAGAAAAAGATCGCCGCGATGATCGCCAACAGAAACACCATGACGGTGGTCAGCGTGACTTCGCGTCGCGTCGGCCAGGAGATCTTGGAGATTTCCGCACGCGTCTGCTGCACGAATTGAACGGGGTTGGTGGTGGCCACGGGCGCATCCTCATGTCGTGTCGAGCGCGGTAGATAGGCGCGAAGACCGCAAAGCGCAAGGCGCAGTGGCATTGGGTCATTGGATCAGCAGGTCAGCACCGCCCCCTTTCAGGGTCGCCGGTCAGGACCCAATCGCCAGGTCCCATTTCCGAACCTCTTCGGCATTGGCTGCAACCACACCGTATTCGGCTGCAGGCGCGTCCCCGGCCATGCCCCGGTCCTCTCGGGCCGAGCGGGCCACCGCCTCATAGCGTTCGAAGTGCTCGATCAGCGACAGCATCTTGGACGCCGCCCCTTTCAGCGACAGGTTGGCCGTCGACATCTCTTCGAACATCGCGGTGTTCTGTTGGGTGGCCGTGTCGATCTCGCCCATGGCGCGGTTGATTTCCGCCACGGAGGCCGACTGATCGTCCGCGGCAAGCGATATTTCCGCCACTTGATCGCCGATCCGGTCGATCCGCTCCCCCAAGGTCACCAGCGTATCCCCCGTGCGGGCCACCCGCTGAACGCCGAGGTTGATCTGATCGGAGCTGGTCGTGATCAGCTCTCCGATCTGGCGGGCTGCGTCCGAGGCACGCTGCGCGAGGGCGCGCACTTCGGATGCGACGACGGCAAAACCGCGCCCCGCCTCGCCCGCGCGCGCCGCCTCTACCCCCGCGTTCAATGCCAGCAGATTGGTCTGGAACGCGATATCGTTGATGACGCCGAGCGTTCGCGAAATCTCTGTCGAGGCCGCCTGGATTTCCCGCATGCTCTCGATTGCCTCTTGAACGACCAAGTCGCTTTGACGGGCATCTTCGCGGGCGGATTCGGTGAAGCCACGCGCGCCCTGCGCCAGCTCGGCGGTGGCCGCGATGGACCCGGTGATCTGCTCCAGCGCGCCCGTCGTCTCCGCCAGGGATCCGGCAGTCCGCTCCGTTCTCTTGGACAGCTCTTCGGCCGAGGCTGACAGGTCACTGGTCTCGTCGAGAACTTCGGAAGAATGCCTGAACAGGTCTTCGAAGGTTTCCTGGATCCGCGATGCGGCCCGGTTTGTGGCCCCTTGCAGGTCACCGAAGGCCCCGGTCCGATCGCCTTCCATGCGGACATGCAACCGCCCGTCCGC
Organism: Jannaschia sp. M317; assembly: GCF_025141175.1. Taxonomy (NCBI): domain Bacteria; kingdom Pseudomonadati; phylum Pseudomonadota; class Alphaproteobacteria; order Rhodobacterales; family Roseobacteraceae; genus Jannaschia; species Jannaschia sp. M317. Next base: position 3,138,291 of record NZ_CP081155.1, read on the forward strand.
CAGCCCGGACATCACCGAGACGACATCTTCGATTCCACGCTCCAGCTCATCCAGCAGGCGATTGAGAAGCTGCCGGACAGAATGCTGCTCCTCCGGCGTATCATCCAGCGGCATCCGCACGCCGAAATCCCCCTCGGTCGCGGCCCCCAGAATGCTCTGCAGGTCGTCGTCGAGGGCGTCACGCAGGCGCCGCTGATCCTCTGCGCGGGCTTCGTTCGCGCGCACGCGCTCCTCGGCTGCGGCCCGGTCCCGTGCATCCGTCTCCTGGCGTTCCCGCTGTAGCTCCGCGCTGCGGGCCTCGGCCTCGGCGCTGCGTTCGGCGTAGGCCAAACGATCCGTCACATTGTCCCGGAACACGGCCAGGGCCTTGTTGATCTGCGCCACCTCACGGACCTTTGGCACCGGAAGCGTCACATCGACCCGGTCGCGGGCAATCGCCTGCATTGCCGTGGTGACCACGCCCAGTGGCTGCGTCAGATTGCGATGGAGACTGGCCATGATGGCCAAGGTGACCAGAATCAGCGTCACCCCCTGTGTCGCCAACATGTTCCAGTAAAAATGGTCGGCCGCAGCTTTCAACGGCTGCCCATCGTAGACCGCCTGGACGACCCCGACCTGTCCCATCTGCAGGGGAATGACAGCGACAAAGCGACCTGCGGAATGCTCAAAGACATGCTCCCCGACCTCTGGATCCGGGATGGTGATCCCGTCGAACTGAGGCGGCACGCCTGCCGCCTCCTGCTCCCAGACGACGCCCTGCCCGGGCAGGATCAGGCGGGCAGCCAGGATCGGCTGGCCGCGCCCTTCCAGAAGTTGCCCCGCCGCCCTGCGGATGCCGGGCAGGCCACTCTCCATCAGGATTTCAGTGACATCATGGCTCATCCGGTCCGCGTCATGCAGGGTTTCGGCCTGAAACTGATTGCCCAGCTTCGTGTCGACCGTGCGGGTGGTCAGCCAGAACATGAAGGCGAAGGCCAGGGTCAGGACAACGAGCACGCCGACCACACACCGCAAAACAATCGTGCGCCACCAAGGGAAGTGGGCGTCATCTGATCCCGCGCCATCAGACGGCATCAGGGGGCCAGGCGTCGCCTCTTCAGATCGAACCGGGTTCGAATCGGTGGGTCTGACCATCACGGCGTCCTCTTCTCACATAATGAGGCAAGGGATAGGCCAAAGGTCTGAATAATTCCTTTCAGCAGCAAACCAACGGGGTCGCGTGCATCCAGTTTCTGTCTGACGGTGGAAGGGCTGGCAGGGGCATCAGGATTCGAACCCGAGGCCTGCGGATTTGGAATCCGCTGCTCTACCAACTGAGCTATACCCCTGCAGCAGCGTCCGCATAAGGGCAGCGTGCGACAGGTGCAAGAGCGATATTGCCCAGACCGCGCCAATTGCTCCGAGACGGGTTTGCCAGCACGGTCGGGACGATGCCGCACCCCTGGCCCAATTGCTGATATGTACAACAGGGCAGAGCTGAACTGGGACGGTTGCGTCAGCCCGTTGAAATAAAAGGTGAAATCCCGGGCTTGTGATGGTCTGAGACACCGGGAATGTCCGGGCTATTTTCCGCCAGCAGGATCGGCTCCGACGAACAGGTACCCCCAACACCTGCCAACGGTGACAGAGCATGACCGCCCCCTTGGCACGCCCCCCCCGTCACCGACGAAAAAGGGCCGCCCGGTCTGGGCGGCCCTTTCGAGAAGCGGTTGGGGGCTTTCCCTTGGGAAAGGACCTTACTCGGTGATCTTCGACACCACGCCGGCACCGACGGTGCGGCCACCTTCGCGGATCGCGAAGCGCAGGCCGTTTTCCATCGCGATCGGCGCGATCAGCTCGACGTCGAACTTCAGGTTGTCGCCCGGCATCACCATCTCCGTGCCCTCGGGCAGGTTCACCGTGCCGGTCACATCCGTCGTGCGGAAGTAGAACTGCGGGCGGTAGTTCGCGAAGAACGGCGTGTGACGGCCACCCTCTTCCTTGGTCAGGATGTAGGCCTCGGCCTCGAACTTCGTGTGCGGCTGAACCGAACCCGGCTTGCACAGAACCTGACCGCGCTCAACGCCGTCACGATCCACACCACGCAGCAGCGCGCCGATGTTGTCGCCCGCCTCACCACGGTCCAGCAGCTTGCGGAACATCTCGACGCCCGTGCAGGTCGTCTTCTTGGTGTCGCGGATGCCGACGATCTCGATCTCGTCGCCCACGTTGATCACGCCACGCTCGACACGACCGGTCACAACCGTACCACGACCCGAGATCGAGAAAACGTCCTCGACCGGCATCAGGAAGGGCTGGTCAACCGCACGCTCGGGCGTCGGGATCCAGGTGTCGACGGCTTCCATCAGCTTGCGGATGGAGTTCTCGCCGATCTCTTCGTCGCGGCCTTCCATCGCAGCCAGAGCCGAGCCGGGGATCACGGGAATGTCGTCGCCCGGATACTCGTAGGACGACAGCAGCTCGCGGATCTCCATCTCGACGAGCTCCAAGAGCTCCTCGTCGTCGACCTGGTCGACCTTGTTCATGTAGACGACCATGGTCGGGATGCCGACCTGGCGACCCAGCAGGATGTGCTCGCGCGTCTGGGGCATCGGGCCGTCGGCCGCGTTCACAACCAGGATCGCGCCGTCCATCTGGGCGGCACCGGTGATCATGTTCTTGACGTAGTCGGCGTGGCCGGGGCAGTCGACGTGGGCGTAGTGACGCGCCTCGGTCTCGTACTCGACGTGCGCCGTCGAGATCGTGATGCCGCGGGCCTTCTCTTCGGGGGCGCCGTCGATCTGGTCGTAGGCCTTGAAGTCGCCGAAGTACTTCGTGATCGCCGCCGTCAGCGTCGTCTTGCCGTGGTCAACGTGACCGATCGTGCCGATGTTCACGTGCGGTTTGTTACGTTCGAACTTTGCCTTCGCCATGATGGGCCCCTGCCTTGAGCGGGCACCCCCTACGGGCACCCGGATTCCATATCGCGGGCCGTCTAGCGGGCGGTGGTCGCGAACGCAAGGGGATCGGTAGCCTAGCGCGGCGGCAGACCGAACCAGGCGGGGTTGCGCAAAAGCCATGCCTGGATCTTTTGCGACATGTTCCGCGCCAGGGTCGTCATCTGCGCGTCGGCATCCTTGCTGATGCCCGACCCGAGGAACAGGGTATCGGCCCCCTCGAAGGTGGTGATCTGTTCGGGGCCGGCGATTTTCTGCTGCGGGTTCGCCTCCCAGAGGTTGGCGGACACCACGAGGATCGACTTAGGCGTCAGAACGACCGGAATGCCAGCAGGCGCAAGGGAATAGCCGTCGATGTTGACGGCAATGACATAGTCTTTGCCCCCCTGGTAACGGCCAAACCGACGCTCCAGCTCGGCGGACATGATCTCTTTCCACTTATCGGGGGTGGCATCGCGCGACGGCGGGACCTTTTGCGCGTTCTCCGCCACGACAACCGTAAAGCCGAGCTGGAAATCGCCGAACTCCTCCAACTCCTCGCCCAGGGGGTCCGCCGCCTCGCATCCGGCAAGGCCCAGGCCCGCGCCCGCAAGGGTGAGGCCGGCAAAGCTGCGGCGGGTCAGTCGGTTGGTCATGGTCGCTCCCCTCGTCGATCTGTTCCGAATACCGGTCAAGGCCCCCGCCCGCAACTCAGCCACAAATCGCGCGCAACGCGCCCCAGGCCTTTGGCGTCAGCGCGGGCGCACCGATCACCGGGTCGCCGACCCCCGTGGCGCGCGCGATCCGGTCGGCAAGTTGCGGGTGGCTGCTGAGGTGGGCCAGCAAACCTTCGGCATCGCCGTATCGGGCGCGCAGGCGTTCGAACATCTCGCCCAGGGCCGAGGGCGGCAGGCCGACGGCGGTCAATTGGTCATGGGCGAAGGCGTCGGCGGCGGTTTCGGCGCGCCGCGAATAGCTGCTGGTCAGCGCCTGCCCGGCCGCCCCGCTAAGAACGCCGCCGCCCGAGACATCGCCGATCAGGACCGACGCGATGGCCAGGCCGCTGTAGACCTGCAACTGGTGACGCACCGGATCGTCGTTGACCACGTGGCCCAGCTCATGAGCGAGGACGGCGGCGATTTCTTCGGGGCGCGCGGCCTGCTGGATCATGGAGTTGAAGAACGCGATCCGCCCCCCCGCGACCGCGTAGGCGTTCAGGATCGGATTGGCGCTGTCGTCCAGGACGGTGACATGCAGATCGTAGGGCAGATCGACGCCCTGGGCCACACGGTCGGTCAGCGCCCGCAACGCCACCTGCCCCGCCGGGTTCGAACATTCGCGCAACGGGGTAAAGCCGTCGCCGAACATCAGCTGCGTCTGCTCGTAATGCAGCTGACCCATGGCGACCTCTGCGTCCGGGTTCATGAAGCGGGCAAGAAGGGCGGCAAGGGCGGGCAATACCACGAGGATCAGCACCGCAAGCAACGTCACGCCGCCCGCCGCCACCAGCGCCGCGCGGCGCCACAGCGGCGGGCCCGGCAGGGGCGCGCGGGCCTCATCGGCCATCTCTTCGACAAAGATCCGCGCATCCCGATCCGTCAGCAGCAGCCGCGCCGGGTCGCCGTTGGCGAGACCGAACATCACCCGCTCCCCGCCTGCAAGGTCGGGCAGATGCCGAATGCGGCGCAGGGGCCAGCGGACCTGCCCCCCGTCCGGCAGACCCAGCAACAGAACGCGCCCGCGCGCGCCGTCTTCATGGGACAGCAGGACGCGCTGCCGCAGGGCGCGAATGCCGTCGAAATAGTCGCCGAAATGCTGCTCTGCCGGGGCCGCATCCGGCCGGGCGGGACCAGTGCCCCAGATGCTCATACGCCCGCCCCCAGGTCGAAAAGATTGGCGAAGCCGTCGGCGTCGTGCATGTGCCGCACCTCGCCCGCGCGCACGGCATTGACCTCGGCGGCCCCCTGCACGGTCAGCGTTTCGCCCACGTGGCGGATCAGGGGGAAGGTCACGAAGACCATCCGCAACGCCCCGCGGCCCAGAAAGAACGTCAGATAGAATAGGAGGGCCGCGAAAAAGACGGTGGCCGGGCTGGCAGTGGCCAGCGTTTCCAGGTCGAGCGCCGGCAGCGAAGCGACAAACCCGAAGAACGAAGCGACAAACCCGAAGAACAATGCGATCGCCCCCACGATCAGCAACAGGCCCACCAGAACCCAGCCGCCCATGTGTATCCCCAGAACCCTGCCCGTCCGGGGCGCCACGGACAAACCCGCTGCCCCCGCAAAAGCAAGCGAGGATGCCAGCCGCCGAAACGACACAACGCGCCAATACAGCCAAGCCAGCGCAAGCATGGGAACCGCGAGCATCACGAGACCGACCAACGCGTCCTGATCCTCAATCGCCCCGCCGAAAAACGCCAACGCCGCGCCCCCCCAAAGCACAGCAAGCACCGGGACAAAGGGGACGATCAGGTCCCGTGCCCGCAGCGTCAGACGAAAATGATCGTCGCCATAGTAGGCGCGCGCGGCCCGGAATCGCCAAAGCCGCTGCGTGCGCACCGGCCAAAGCAGGCCCAGCGTCGCCGCAGACAGGATCGTCCAGAAAATCGCCAGTCCCGAATAGCGCCACGCCCCGGGCCGCATCGAAAATCCGATTCCGCGCCAGCGGGTGTGGTTCAACAGATACCGCATGCCGCGATACTGGGCGAACCAGTAGACCGGCAGGATCAGCGCAAAGGATGCCGCGATTCCCGGGGCGGGCGACAACCAGATCTGTAGCGAGGCAAAGATCAGGACCATCACCACGAGGCCAAGGTAGACTGCCACGATCACAGCGGCGATCACGAACCCCATCAGCTTTTCCAGCGGCTGGCCCACGTATTCGAACGGCGTCCCGCCCAGCCGCATCGCCGACCACAGCCAGCGTCGGACCCGTGTCCGCGCCCAGAAGGAATAGACCCCCAGCGTCAGAACCGACAGGGTCGTGGTCTTGAGCACCAGGGTGAACAATCCCCTGCGCGTGCCCACGACCTCGGCCCCCATGCGGTCGAAGGCGGGGCCTGAACCGGCCTCAGCCAAACCGGTTGTTCCGGGGGAATCCACGGGGGGCCATCCGACCCGCCTGCGCCCGCGTGCCCAGCCATTCGGACAGGTCCGGCTCATGCCGGGTGCGGCCCGCGGGGTCGGCCCATTTCAGGCCCTCGGACAGGGTCAGGACGGTGACATCCGACAGCCCGCCGTCCTTGAACTTTTGCAGGCGCACGCCCTTGCCGCGCGGCATTTCCGGCAAATCGGCCAGCGGGAATACCAGCATCTTGCGGTTGTCGCCGACACAGGCCACGTGGTCGCCGTCGGCGGTCATGGGGCGCATCGCGGTCACGCCGGGCTTGACGTTCAACACCTGCTTGCCCGCCCGCTTGGACGCCAGCATCTCATCCTCGGGCACGACAAACCCATCGCCCGCCGTCGAGGCCAGCAACAGCTTGCGCCCCGGACGGTGGATCAGAATATCGACGATCTGCGTGTCCTGCGGGATGTCGACCATCAGGCGCAGAGGCTCTCCCATGCCGCGCCCGCCCGGCAGGGTCGAGGCACCGACAGTATAGGCGCGCCCGTCGCTGCCCCAGACAATCAGACGGTCCGTGGTTTCGGCGTGGAACAGAAAGGCCGGGCCGTCGCCGTCCTTGAATTTCAGTTCCTTGTCGAGTGGTTGATGCCCCGACAGCGCGCGCACCCAGCCCATGGCCGAACAGACGACGGTAATCGGCTCTCGCTCGATCATGGCTTCCAACGGGACATCTGCGACCTCTACCGCTTCGGCAAAATCGCTGCGGCGACGCCCCGCCTCGGTGGCTTTGCCGAACAGCTTGCGCACCTCGCGCAGCTCGTCCGAGATCGTGCGCCATTGGACCGCGTCATCGTCCAGCAGGTCCTGCAGGCCCGCGCGCTCTTCCATCAGGGCGTCGCGTTCCTTCAGCAGGGCCATCTCTTCGAGGCGACGCAGGGCGCGCAGGCGCATGTTCAGGATCGCTTCGGCCTGCACCTCGGTCAGGGACGCCTGCGCCTCGGTCGGCAAAGGCGACCGGTAATCCGCCTCGTCAGTGGCCCGCACATAGCCCTCGCCCCAGGGCTCGAACATCAGCGCCTCGCGCGGGGCATCATCATAGCGGATGATGTCGATGACCCGATCCAGGTTCAGGTAGGCGATGATGAAGCCTTCGAGCACCTCCAGCCGGTGGTCGATCTTGGCCATCCGGTGCCGCGATCGGCGCAACAGAACCTCTTGCCGGTGATCGAGGAAGGCCTGCAGCACCTCGCGCAGCGAACAGACGCGGGGCGTCACGCCGTCGATCAGAACGTTCATGTTCAGGGAAAAACGCGTTTCCAGATCGGAAACCCGGTAGAGCGTGTTCATCAGAACGTCCGGGTCGACGTTGCGCGATTTCGGCTCCAGCACGATGCGGATATCATCGGCGCTTTCGTCGCGGACGTCGCCCAGGATCGGGATCTTCTTGGCCAGAACAAGCTCTGCCAGCTTTTCGATCAGCTTGCCCTTTTGCACCTGATACGGGATCTCGGTAACGATGATCTGCCACTGTCCCTTGCCCAGATCCTCGATCTCGTGGCGGGCACGCAGACGGAAGGCACCGCGCCCGGTGCGATAGGTTTCCAGGATGCTTTCGCGCGGCTCCACGATGATGCCACCGGTGGGGAAATCGGGGCCGGGGATGTGGTCCAGCAACGTCTCGTCGCGGGCACCGGGTGCCTTGATCAGATGCAGGCAGGCGGCGATCAACTCGTCCAGGTTGTGGGGCGGGATATTGGTCGCCATGCCGACCGCGATTCCGGCCGCGCCATTGGCCAGGAGGTTCGGGAAAGCTGCAGGTAGAACAATGGGTTCCCGCAACGTCCCGTCATAGTTGTCGCGGTAGTCGACGGCATCCTGATCCAGCCCCTCCAACAGGGCCTCGGCGGCGGCGGTCATGCGCGCCTCGGTGTAGCGGGCCGCTGCCGGATTATCCCCGTCGATGTTGCCGAAATTGCCCTGTCCGTCGACCAGCGGATAGCGGACGTTGAAGTCCTGGGCGAGCCGCGCCATCGCGTCGTAGATCGCGGCATCACCATGGGGGTGATAGTTGCCCATCACATCGCCGGAAATCTTGGCCGACTTACGGAACCCCCCGTTCGACGCCAACCGCAATTCCCGCATGGCGAACAGGATACGTCGGTGCACCGGCTTCAACCCATCGCGCGCATCGGGCAAGGCCCGGTGCATGATCGTCGACAGGGCATAGGTCAGGTAGCGGTCGCCGATCGCCCGACTCAACGGTTCGGAGACCACCTCCTCGGAGGGGTGCGTGTCATCAGGGTCACTCATACCGAATGATGTATCGGTCGGGTCTCGGCGGCACAAGATTGGCCCCCTAAGGGAACGAAGAGAAATGTGATAGGACGGGAATCACTGTTCGTTCCGGGGGGAACCGAATAGAGTTCCGTTTGTTGGGATCAGGACACAGACATCCTGAGAGGGGAAGCTGCCATGCTGAAGATGACATTTACCCTAACTGCCGCGCTTTACGTCGGCTTTGTGGTCTGGGGCGACCCGACCTCCGCGTCGATCGAGGCCGCCGAACGCGACGCCCCGGTGATCGTGAACGCCGCAGCCGATTTCGACCGCCCCGTGATTCTGCAAAACGGATCCGCCCCCGAAGCCGCTGTGACGCGCACCGCCGTGCCCGCCGTGCAGGTGCCTGACCCCGCCGTGATCGCCGCCTCCGCCCCTGCCCCCACCTCGGTCCAGCCGCGTCTGATCGGTGAGCCGGTCGTCGTGAGCCTGGTCCAGCCCGCCGCCCCGGTCGAAACCGTCGTCACCCCCCCCGAAGCAGACCGCGACCTGCTGCAGGTGACCGGCAGCCGCGTCAACATGCGGTCCGGCCCGTCCACGTCCAACGGGGTCGTGGCCAGCCTGTCCGAAGGCACCCTGGCGGAGCCGCTGGGCGAGCCGATCAATGGCTGGCAGGAGATCCGCGAAGTAGAGACCGGGCGCACCGGCTTCATGGCGTCCCGTTTCCTCGCCCCAAGCTGATCACAGCGACAGTCTGACCGATCGGGCGTGCATCTGGCGCGCCCGTTTGCGTTTCCGCCCCAGCTTGCCTATCGCAGACAAGAAACAGGCAGGGCATCATGGGCCAACGCAGCATCCTCATCACCGGCTGTTCCACCGGCATCGGTCTGAACGCCGCGCGCACCCTGCGTGATCGCGGCTGGCAGGTGTTCGCCGCCTGCCGCAAACCCGAGGATTGCGCCCGCCTGCAGGCCGAGGGCCTGACCGCCCCGCTGATCGACTACGAGGACACCGCGACCGTCGCCCCCGCGCTGGCCCAGGTTCTGGCCGCAACCGGCGGCACGTTGGACGCGCTGTTCAACAACGGGGCCTATGCGATTCCGGGCCTGGTAGAGGATCTGCCGACCGAGGCATTGCGCTTGAATTTCGAGGCCAACCTGTTCGGCTGGCACGAGTTGACGCGTCAGGTCCTGCCGGTCATGCGCGCACAGGGGCACGGGCGGATCGTTCAGAATTCCAGCGTTCTCGGGATGGTCGCGATGCCTTGGCGCGGGGCCTATGTGGCCACGAAATTCGCGTTGGAGGGGCTGTCCGACACATTGCGGATGGAACTGCGGGGCACCGGCATTCATGTCGTCCTGATCGAACCCGGCCCGATCACCAGCGATTTCCGCAAGAACGCCCGCGCCCAGTTCGACCGCTGGATCGACTGGCGCGCGTCCGCCCGCGCCGATGATTACCATCTGGAAATCACGCGCCACAGCTCGCCCGACCCGGTTACCTTTCAATTGGGCCCCGAGGCCGTGACCGCCAAGCTGATCACCGCCTTGGACGCTCGGTCCCCGCGCCCGCGCTACTACGTCACGGTGCCCACATACCTGTCCGGTGCCATGAAGCGCGCATTCCCGAGCAGGATTCTGGACCGCGTCCTCTCGAAAGGCTGAAGCCGCCGCCTAGGTTAAAGAGCGACCAACCGAAGGAGCCGAGATGGCTGACGATCCCCTGTTCTATGTCGTGGCCGCCGCCTGTCTGGCGGTCGTGGTGATCCTGCTGTTCGGCATCGGCAGCTTTGCCAAAGGTGGCGAGTTCAATCGAAAGCACGCCAACCGCATCATGCGCTGGCGCATCGGGGCGCAGCTGTTCGCGGTCATCTTGTTGCTGGGCTTTGTCTGGCTGCGCTCGGGGGGCAACTGATGGTCGTTCTGTCCAAGATCTATACCCGCACCGGCGACGCCGGCACCACCGCATTGGGCGACGGCAGCCGCGTGCCCAAGACCGACGCCCGGGTCGAGGCCTACGGCACCGTGGACGAGGCCAACGCCACCATCGGCATGGCCCGCCTGCACGCCTCGGGCGAGATGGACGACCGGCTTGCCATGATTCAGAACGACATGTTCGACCTTGGCGCCGACCTGTGCCGCCCGAACATGGCCGCCGACGCCCAGGCGGAATATCCGCCGCTGCGCATGACCGCCGCGCAGGTCGACCGCCTGGAGGCCGAGATCGATGCGATGAACACCGCGTTGGAACCGTTGCGGTCTTTCGTGCTGCCGGGCGGATCGGCCCTGGCCGCGCATCTGCACCTGTGCCGCACCGTCTCGCGCCGGGCCGAGCGCCGCTGCGTGGAGCTTGCGGGCGGCGAAGACGTGAACGCGGATGCGGTCAAGTATCTCAACCGCTTGTCGGATTGGTTCTTTGTCGCGTCGCGCATCGCCAATGACGACGGACGCGCGGATGTTCTGTGGGTTCCAGGGGCAAACCGGACCTGAACGTGGGGCATGTGCGCGCGCGCAACACCGTGCGCGCCCGCCGCCCATCGGAAACGCCGCGCAAGAAACGGTGCGTCACAAGGCCCCGTAGCGTCGTTTTCCGTCTGTCCGCCGCAAAAAACCTCCGGTAACACCGCCAGAGATACGCATTCTGGAGGTACGCGCCATGAAAGTTCTGGTGCCCGTCAAACGGGTGATCGACTACAACGTGAAGGTCCGGGTCAAGGCCGACGGCACCGGGGTCGACCTCGCCAACGTTAAGATGTCGATGAACCCCTTCGACGAAATCTCTGTCGAAGAAGCGATCCGGCTGAAGGAAAAGGGCGTCGCCACCGAGGTCGTGGCCGTGTCCATCGGCGTCAAGCAAAGCCAGGAAACCCTGCGCACCGCGCTGGCCATGGGGGCCGACCGCGCAATTCTGGTCGTCGCCACCGATGACGTTCATCAGGACATCGAGCCGCTGGCCGTCGCCAAGATCCTCAAGGCGATCATCGACGAAGAGCAGCCGGGCCTCGTGCTGGCGGGAAAGCAGGCGATCGACAATGACATGAACGCCACGGGCCAGATGCTGTCGGCGTTGCTGGGCTGGTCGCAGGCCACCTTTGCATCCGAGGTCAACATCGACGGGGACCACGCCATCGTGACCCGCGAAGTCGACGGCGGCATGCAGACCATCAAGGTCAAGATGCCCGCCATCGTGACCGTCGATCTGCGCCTGAACGAGCCGCGCTATGCATCGCTGCCGAACATCATGAAGGCCAAGAAAAAGCCGCTGGATGAGAAGACGCCCGCCGACTACGGCGTTGACGTCTCGCCGCGTCTGGAAATCATCAAGACGACCGAGCCCGAGACCCGCAAGGCCGGTGAAATGGTCGCCTCTGTCGATGAGCTTGTGTCGAAACTCAAGGAAGCGGGGGCTGTCTGATGGCTGTTCTTCTGATCGGTGAAGTCACGGGCGGCGAATTGAACGTCGACGCCACCTCCAAGGCACTGACGGCTGCCAAGCAGCTGGGCGATGTGACCGTGCTGTGTGCCGGGGCGTCCGCAGCTGCCGCGGGTGCCGCCGCGGCCAACCTGGACGGCGTCGCCAAGGTTCTGGTCGCCGAGGATCCGTCCCTCGGTCATCGCCTGGCCGAGCCGACCGCCGCCTTGGTGGTGTCCTTGGCAGGCGATTATTCGCACATTCTGGCCCCGTCCACGACGGACGCCAAGAACGTGATGCCCCGCATCGCCGCCCTGCTGGACGTGATGATCCTGTCGGACGTGACCGCCGTGGTCGACGGCGACACGTTTGAACGTCCGATCTATGCGGGCAACGCGGTGCAGACCATCAAGTCGACGGATGCCACCAAGGTGATGACGATCCGCACCTCGACCTTTGACGCCGCCGGCGACGGCGGCTCGGCCCCGGTTGAAACGGTCGGTGCCGCTGCTGATCCCGGCCTGTCGGAATGGGTCGAAGACAAGGTTGCACAAAGCGACCGGCCCGAGCTGACCTCGGCCGGAGTGGTCGTCTCTGGCGGGCGCGGCGTTGGATCTGAAGAGGACTTCGCCCTGATCGAAAAGCTGGCCGACAAGTTGGGGGCCGCTGTTGGCGCCTCGCGCGCGGCGGTCGACTCGGGCTATGCGCCCAACGACTGGCAGGTCGGGCAGACCGGCAAGGTCGTGGCCCCGGATCTTTATATCGCCGTCGGCATTTCCGGTGCCATCCAGCACCTGGCGGGCATGAAGGATTCCAAAGTCATTGTCGCCATCAACAAGGACGAAGAGGCCCCGATCTTCCAGGTCGCGGACTACGGCCTGGTTGCCGACCTCTTCGCCGCGGTACCGGAGCTGATCGAAAAGATCTGATCCGCCCGACAGACGAGCAGAACAGCAAACGCGGCCGCCAATGGCCGCGTTTTTCGTCTCACGCCGTCAGCCTGCGCCCGTCCCGTCTGCCCACGGCGCGGGCCAACACCCGGGCGATGCGTTCATGGCTTTCATTCGACAGCGACAGGCGCGCGGCGGCGACCTCCATCTCTGGATAGATCATGTGCCGAAGCTGGCCGTCACGCTGATCGTCGGTCACGTCACAATGGACCAGCTTGTCGATCATCGGCTCCAACTTCTGCATCATGTCGACTGTCACGAATAGCGGCTCTGGCCCCAAGTCCCCTTCTTCTGCATTCTCGATCCAAAGCAGGATCTTGGTTCCGGGTATCCGCGACAGCAGCAGGCGCATGCGGGCGACCCAGGCTTCCTGCAACTCTCGCGTGACCATGGCAAATTTCTCCTCCGAGGCGGCCTTGAGCGTGCAGAGCATGTGCCGCGTGAAGGAAAAATCGCTGAAATCAACCTCCTGGAACAGGGTTTCCATCAGGATGGAATGGCGCAGGAACCGGTCGTTGCGCCGTCGGTGGACGGAATAGAACCTGTTGGAAATGTTCGCCCCGCCCATGACCTGAATGACCGTCGTCTCGGCACCGGCGATGACCTTCATCAGTGCCTCATCCTGGGCGTAGACATCCAGACTGCCGTTTCGGACCCCCAGATTCAGCACCCTGCGGCCCGTCATCTCTGACAGACGATCCGTGAACGGGTCCTCGATGTAGCAACCATAGACCTCTGACCCGCCAAGCACCGCGACATAGGGCTGTTCCAACCCCACCTGCGGCCCCCGGAACGGCACGCGCGACGCGCCGTAGGTGCACGGGTAATAGTCCAGTTCGCTGTCGTGTCGTTCGTAACTCATACCGGGGCCCGTGGCTGCGATTCGCGGGGTGCCCTGAACCATGGCCGCCTGCCCGTTACCAAGTCGTTGATCCCGGCATTTACAGCAAAATGTGCGCAAGCCGCGCGCCGCCTTGTGCCCGGACCCGCCACTGATATGGTCCGCCCTGACGCAGCAGGAGTGCACCCCATGGAGATCGCAAGCATCGGGATCGTCGGCGCAGGACAGATGGGCAATGGCATTGCCCACGTCTGCGCCCTGGCGGGCTATGACGTGATGGTCACCGACGTCAGTCAGGACGCGCTGGATGCGGCGCGGGTCCTGATCACGAAAAATCTGGACCGCCAGGTAAGCCGTGAAAAGATCAGTCAGGACGACCGCGATGCCGCCCTGGCGCGGATTTCGATGACATCGACCTTGATCGATTGCGCCAAGTCCGACCTGATCATCGAGGCGGCGACCGAACGCGAAGCCGTCAAACAGGCCATCTTCGAGGATCTGGTGCCGCATTTGGCCCCGCAGACGATTCTGACGTCGAACACCTCGTCAATTTCCATCACCCGGTTGGGCAGCCGCACCGATCGGCCGCACAAGTTCATGGGCTTCCACTTCATGAATCCGGTTCCGGTGATGCAGTTGGTCGAACTGATCCGCGGCATCGCCACCGACGAAGAAACCTTTTCTGCCTGCCGCACCGTCGTCGACCGCCTGGGCAAGCAATCCGCCCACGCCGAGGATTTCCCCGCCTTTATCGTCAACCGCATCCTGATGCCGATGATCAACGAGGCGGTCTATACGCTCTATGAGGGGGTCGGCACGATCACCTCCATCGATACGTCGATGAAACTGGGCGCGAACCATCCGATGGGCCCGCTGGAGCTGGCCGATTTCATCGGGTTGGACACCTGTCTGGCGATCATGAACGTGCTGCACGACGGGCTGGCCGATACCAAGTATCGCCCCTGCCCCCTGCTGGTGAAATACGTCGAAGCCGGGTGGCTGGGCCGCAAGACGCAGCGCGGCTTCTACGACTACCGGGGCGAGAACGGGCCGGTTCCGACCCGCTAGATTACAGCGACAGGGTGTGGTCGCGCAGTCGCGCCATCAGGTCGCTGGGCGTGTCCGCCATCGCGTCCAGGGTCGCAAAGGGGATCGGCGCGCCGATCACGGGGGCCTGCGCGCGGCCCAGGGCATGCACCACCTCGTGCAGCAGCAACCCTTGGCGCAGGGTTGCCGACAGCTGATTGGCGATCTGATACACGCGGGAGTTCTGGCCCGCGAAATGCACCGGCAGAACAGGCGCGCGGCTCAGCCGGATCATCTTGGCCGTGAAGGGGTTCCACTCCCGCTCCACAGCAGGTCCCCACCAGGTATCAGAGGACGCGACCGAGCCTGATGGGAACAATACCACCGCCCCACCCGCCGCCAGATGGGCCATCGTCTCGCGGCGCATGTCCAGGTTGCGTGCACGGGCATCCGCTTCGTGCGGAAAGGGCACGGGGATCATGTGATCCGCGATCTCCGGCACGCCGGTCAGCAGGCTGCGTGTCAGGATTCTGAAGTCGGACCGCACCCGGCCCAAAAGGTCCGCAAGGACCATCCCATCGACCAGACCATGGGGATGGTTCGCGACGACAATGACGGGACCGGTGGCGGGAATGCGGGCAATCTGGTCCGGCGGGGTATCGACGCGGATATCCATCACCCGCAAGGCATGGGCGAAGAACGCGGGCCCTGTTTCCACGCCCTCCTCCTCGAACCGCCGGATCAGGCGCAGCAGCGTCAGCTTGCCGGTCGTCCATTCCAACGCACGGATCGTCGCCGCCTTTCGCGGGTCGGTGAAGGTGCCCGCATAGCTGAGCCGCGCGCGGTCGTAGGGCATATAGCCAGGCGGTGGCGCGTCATCGGTTGGCCTGTCTCGCGGTGCTGCGCGCAGAAAGCTGAGGTCGCTCACATCGGCTCGCCGAAGCGGTCGGCGACCAGGGCGGCCAAAGCCTCCATCAGTGCGTCGGCATCCGGGCCCGATGTCTCGACTTCGATCGAGGTGCCGCGCGACGCGGCCAGCATCAACAACCCCATGATCGAGTCGCCCCCCGCCTGTTCGCCATTTCGCGACACGGAGGCCGTCGCATCGAAGCGATCCACGCATTCCACGAACTTCGCCGAGGCGCGCGCATGCAGGCCCTTTTCGTTGACGATGTCGAGCGTCTGTTGCGCCATGGAGTCCCCCCGTCCGCGCCCCATAGGGGCAATCACCGCGCCGTCAGGCGCGCGGTCCTTGTGCGACATCCATGTAGCGCGTTCCGGCCGCCTTGGCCAAGGACAACGCTTCGGTCAACGGCTTGCCCCTGCTACGCGCCAACTTGATCAACGCCGGTAGATTGGCCCCGTAGAAGATGACGCGATCCTCGGGGGCGCAGGCGTTCATCGACAGGTTGGACGGTGACCCGCCAAAGATGTCGGTCACCACGATCACCCCATCGCCCTTGTCGACGGCGTCGGCGGCGGCGCAGATCTCCTGCTCCTTTGCGGCGCGGTCGCAGGCGGCCCCGACCGCAATGGATCGCACGCCGTCCTGGGGGCCGATCACATGCTCGACCGCCCGGCGATATTCCTCAGCCAGCCCACCATGGGCCACGATGACAATGCCGATCACGCGGCGGTACCCCCGTCGGTCCGAGCGCCGGACCCTTCGGTCAACAAACCGCCCGCGACGGGCGCGGTGCGGCGATCCAATTCCCTATGGCGTTTAGACACCTGCCACCCGGCCTCCGCAAGGGTCTGGGCCAGCAATTCGGTCACGGCGACTGATCGGTGCCGCCCACCCGTGCAGCCCAGTCCCACGGACAGATGGGCACGGCCTTCGTCGCGGTAGGCCGGCAAGGTCGACAGGATCAGACCGGACATTCGGTCGTAGAAATCCGCAAAGCGGGCGTCGGCCATGATGTAATCCCGCACAGCGGCATCCCGGCCCGTGCCCGCGCGCAGATCTGGCACCCAATGGGGGTTGGCCAGAAAACGCAGGTCGAACACCACATCCAACCCGCGCGGCAGGCCCCGTTTGTAGCTGAATGACTGAACCGATACCGCCAGGCCCCCGGCCTCGCCGAACCAGCGCAGCACCTCATCCTTCAGGTCGTGCACGGTCAACTGCGTGGTGTCGATCACCACATCCGCCTGCTCTGCAATGTCGGTGACCAGCGCCAGTTCGCGCGCGACGCCGATCTCGGCGTCCTCCTGTGGGGCCAGGGGGTGCCTGCGCCGCGTCTCGGAGAAGCGGGCGACAAGCGTATCCGCCGCGCAATCAAGGTAGAGCATGCGCACCGACACCGCCGCATTCGCCCTCAGGCTTGCCAATTGCGACAACAGGCCATCGACGCTGAAATCCCGGTTCCGCACATCAAGACCCAATGCCAGGGGCTGCGGGTCATCGGGCATGCTGGCCAAAAGCCGCGGCAGCAGCGACAGCGGCAGATTGTCGATCGCCTCGTAGCCGGCGTCTTCCAGCACGCGGATCGCAGTCGTCCGTCCAGCGCCGGAGGGGCCGGTCACAAGGAGGACTTCGATCATTGGCGTCGCATCCTGCATTTCGTCTTCCTGGATTGGGCCGCCCATCCGGCCCCGATGTCGCAGAGTTAGTGCGGCGCGACCGGCTTTGAAACCCCTGCGCGCGGGGTCGTGATGCCGCGCCCAGTCAGTGCCGCCCTCCGGGTTCGGCGAACCTGAGCCAGAGAAGCAATTTGGCCGCCAGGTCCCCGCTGGCCGGATGGCGCAACAGGGGAATGCTCCGGCCCAGCAGAGGCCAGACCTCCGGCTCCGGCAAGCGGGCGGGACTGTCCGACAAGAGTATCGCGGCCTGCACCGGGGCGGCGGCCGCCAATGGGACAGGCAGAATGCCCAGGCCGCGAAGCTCCATCGCCGCCGGGGCCCCTTCGGGCGCCGACGCCCACAAGTCCGCGCCCCGTCGGTCCAGAACGACCCTGTCGTCAACGATCAACTCTGCGCCCTGCCCCATCAACTGCGCGGCGCATCCGCTTTTGCCGCTGCCGGACGGCCCCACGATCAACAACGCCCGCCCCCGCAGCGAGACGGCCGTGCCATGCAGGCTGCCCCTGTCCGGGCCCGTCGGATGCAGTGACGGCAGCATCGAAACGACCCCGCCTGCCGACCGTCAGATCGGCAGACCGACGACGAACCGTGCGCCCAACGGCTCGGACGTAATGTCCAGATCGGTGGGACGGATGTTCTCGGCCCAGATGACGCCGCCATGGGCCTCGACGATCTGCTTGGAAATCGCCAGGCCCAGACCCGAATGATTGCCGAACTGCTTGACCGGCCGTTCCGAGTAGAAGCGGTTGAACACCTTGGTCAGCGCGGCCTCCGGGATGCCGGGGCCAGTGTCCTCGACCACCACCAGAACGCGGTTGTCGCGGCGGCGCAGCCAGACACGAACGGCGTCGCCCTCTTCGCAGAAGCTGAGCGCGTTGGTGATCAGATTGACGAACACCTGCGCCAGCCGTGCCTCCAACCCCATGATGATGATTGGTTCCTGCGGCAGGTCGGTGATGAACTCGATATCGTCCAGCTCTGCCTCCTGCGCGTGGTACAGCGTCAGGTTCGACATCATCTTGACCAGATCGAAAGGCTCCTCCTCCTCCTTGACCAGTTCGCTGTCGAGACGCGAGGCGTTGGAAATGTCGGAGACGAGACGATCAAGACGGCGCACGTCGTGTTCGATGACCTCCAGCAGGCGCGTGCGCTGCTCATCGGTCTTGGCCAGTCGCATCGTGCCCACGGCAGACCGAAGCGAGGCCAGGGGATTCTTGATCTCGTGTGCGACGTCAGCGGCAAATTGTTCGTTGCTGTCGATCCGATCATAAAGCGCCGCGACCATGCCGCGCAGCGCCCCCGACAACCGTCCGATTTCGTCGGGACGCGCCGTCAGATCAGGTATGCGGACGCGCTGCGGCGACATCTTGCGCGCGTGTTTGTCGCGACCCAGCTCGGCCGCCGCCGACAAGTCGGACAAAGGGTTGGCAATGGTCGAGGCCAGCACCAGGCTGAGACCGATCGACACCAGCAGTGCGATGACGAACATCTGCAAAAGCTGTTCCCGTTCAGCCCGGACCAGCGCGTCGATTTCACCCGCCCGCGTGGTCACGGCAATGGATCCGATGCGCCCGGACTCGGCGCTGATCGGCGTGAGAACGGTATAGAGTTGCCCGGCCTCGCCCAGATAGCCGCGTATCTGTGTCTCGCCCTCGGCGGTGCTGCTGACCAGTTCCTGGGCAATGCGCAGCGGCCTTGGGGCGTCCTCTCGGGTGCGGGTGAAGACGGCAGAGATCCCCTCCCAAACCGTGTTCAGAACCGAGGTGATGATGGTGGTCTGCTGCGCGGGTAAGTTCAGACCACGCACAACATCATCGCGCCCGGCACCGATGGCCTGCGCAATCAACGTGCCGGAGGTGTCGAAGACATGGACCTCGACGCCCTCGCCCAGGTCGACCTTGGCCAGCAGGGCCGGCACATCGACCCCGTCGCCCGCGGCAAAACTGACGGGCGCGCCCGTGGGCAGCGAGGCCTCCAGGACGTCGGCGACCAGGCGCGCTTCGGTGACCAGACCCTGTTCGCGCTGCACGATCAGGCTGTCGTGGGACGGGTTCAGGAACAGGACACCGGCGACCAGCAACAGGATCGCAAGCAGGTTGAACAGGATGATCTTCCGCGCCAGCGGCGAGCGGTCGAGCGAGAAGAGCCCGCGACGCTCGCGCGCGCTGGCCAGTTCCGCTTCGGTCCCCTCGGGCCGATCCCAATCTTCGCCGAGCAACACCTCTCCACCGGTGGCGTCGCCCTTACGGCGCCTCCGGTCGTCAGGCATCAGATCCAGGTCGGTCGCGGAAGCCATCCGACACGATCACTCTTCGTTGTAGCGGTAGCCGATGCCATAGAGCGTCTCGATGGCCGAGAACTCCGGGTCAGCGGATCGCATCTTTTTCCGCAAACGCTTGATATGGCTGTCGATCGTACGGTCATCCACATAGACCTGGTCGTCGTAGGCCACATCCATCAGCTGGTCGCGCGACTTGACGAAACCGGGCCGTTGAGCCAGCGCCTGCAGCAGCAGAAACTCGGTCACGGTCAGGGTGACGTCCCGCCCCTTCCACTTCACCGCGTGACGCAGCGGATCCATCGACAGCTCGCCACGCTGCATGACCTGGGTATCCTCGGGCGTTTCCGTCTCATCTGAGGCGATCGCCTCTTGCCTGCGCAGGATGGCACGGATGCGTTCGACCAGCAGGCGCTGACTGAACGGCTTGCGCACATAGTCGTCCGCCCCCATCCGCAGGCCCAGAACCTCGTCGATCTCATCATCCTTGGAGGTCAGAAAGATCACCGGAACCGAAGATTTCTGCCGCAGCCGCTGCAGCAGGTCCATGCCGTCCATCCGGGGCATCTTGATGTCGAACACACCGAGATCCGGCATCTGACGGCTGAACGCGTCCAGCGCCGATTGTCCATCATTATAGGTTTCAACCTCGAAGCCTTCGGCCTCGAGAGTCATGGAAACAGATGTCAGGATATTCCTGTCATCGTCGACGAGCGCGATCCGCGACATGCCAATGTCCTTGTGGTTGCCTGTTATACTGCCGTGTTTTTCTGCAAGTCTCCGAAAATTGCCGACAGAATCAACTCAAATCGCGAATCGAGTGATTCGCTTTCAAGACTGTGGCCCCAGTGCAATTAAGGCACGGTTAAGGCCGCATTTTGAAATTCCACCAGATCGCCGACGATGATTGCGCAAACAGATCGGCTTGGTTGCGCTAACTTCCCCTGTGGTTCGCCGCGCAAGGATGTTACCCTGAGGCATCGGATTGAGCAGTCTTCGGTCCGACCAAACTTGACCAATCGGACAATCCCAACTGGAGCCGACCCATGACCCATCCCCGCGTTAACCCCGCGCATACCCTCGAAACCCAAGGCATCAAAGGGTTGGGTCGGGTCTATTACAACCTGTTGGAGCCCGCGATCATTCAGGAAGCGTTGGACCGGGACGAAGGCACCCTTGGCCGCGGCGGGGCGTTTCTGGTCACCACCGGCAAGTTCACGGGCCGCTCGCCCAAGGACAAACACGTCGTGCGCACGCCGGGGGTCGAAGACAACATCTGGTGGGACGCGAACGCACCGATGGAGCCGTCGGCCTACGACGAGCTCAAGGCCGATATGCTGACCCACATGAAAAGCCGCGACTATTTCGTGCAGGATCTGTTTGGCGGGGCTGACCCGGCGCACCGCCTGGACGTGCGCGTCGTGACGGAGCTGGCCTGGCATTCGCTGTTCATCCGCCACATGCTGCGCCGTCCCGATGCGGCCGAACTCGCAGATTTCGTCCCCGAGTTCACCATCATCAACTGCCCATCGTTCAAGGCCGACCCCGGAAAACACGGCTGCCGGTCCGACGTGGTGATCGCCCTGAACATCGAGGCCAAGGAAATCCTGATCGCAGGCACCGAGTATGCCGGCGAAAACAAGAAATCGGTCTTCACCCTCCTCAACTACCTGCTGCCCGAAAAGGGCGTGATGCCGATGCACTGCTCGGCCAACCATGCCAAAGGTCGCCCGACCGATGCCGCCGTCTTCTTCGGCCTGTCGGGCACCGGCAAGACCACCCTGTCGGCCGACCCGGACCGGGTGCTGATCGGGGACGATGAACACGGCTGGTCCGATCGGGGCATCTTCAATTTCGAAGGCGGCTGCTACGCCAAGACCATCAACCTCAGCCGCGAGGCCGAGCCCGAGATCTACGACACGACCGAGAAGTTCGGCACCGTGATCGAGAACATGGTCTTCGATCCCGACACGCTGGAGCTCGACTTCGAGGACGACAGCATCACCGCCAACATGCGCTGCGCCTACCCGCTGGACTATATCTCCAATGCCTCGGACAGCGCGCTTGGCGGGCATCCGAAAAACGTCGTCATGCTGACCTGCGATGCCTTTGGCGTCCTGCCCCCGATCGCGCGCCTGACGCCAGCGCAGGCGATGTATCATTTCCTGTCCGGCTTCACGTCCAAGGTGGCGGGAACCGAGCGGGGCGTGACCGAGCCGGAGCCCACCTTCTCCACCTGTTTCGGTGCCCCCTTCATGCCGCGCCGACCCGAGGTCTATGGCAAGCTGCTGCAAGCCAAGATCGCGCAGTTCGGATCGGATTGCTGGCTGGTCAACACCGGCTGGACCGGCGGGGCCTACGGCACCGGGTCCCGGATGCCGATCAAGGCGACCCGCGCCCTGCTGACGGCCGCGCTCAACGACTCGCTGGCCAAGGGGCAGTTCCGCCGCGACCCGAACTTCGGCTTCGATGTGCCCGTGACCTGCGCCGGTGTGGCCGACGTCCTGCTGGATCCGCGCCGGACCTGGACCGACAAGGCCGCCTACGATGCGCAGGCGCAAAAGCTGGTGGACATGTTCTCGAACAACTTCGCACAATACGTCGATCACATCGACGAGGACGTGCGGGCATGTGCCATCGGCTGACAGCTGCTTTTATCACCGGTCTCGCCCTTTGGGGCGGGGCCGCTCAGGCGCAGGTTCGCCTGATCGAAGCGGGGATCGTCTGCCCGCGTATCTCCGTTGGAGAACTGGTCGAGGCACCCGGCACCGAGGCAGGCGTGTTGCGCCGTATCCGCGAGGGGCTTGTCTTCGACCTGAATGCCCGCACCGTACCCACCATGGATCACCTCGGCTTCGGCTTTCGGACTGGCCTGAAAGACGGTGCCGAAGCGCAGGAGGTCACCGTCGCCGTCACCCACCCGCCCATGGGCCCGCGGGAAATCGAGCGCGAGGAATGGACGACGACACTTTGGCCGGGCGAGTCGAACATGAACCTGTTCACCTTCGAAGAAGATTACGAAAAGGTGCCCGGACCCTGGACCTTTTCGATCGAACAGGCCGGGCGCACCCTCGTCTCGGTCACCTTCGAGGTGACCCGCGACAGCGGTCAAGGCGCTGTTGAACAGGCCTGTTTCCGCTTCATGTCCTGACGATGGTGCCAGATTTTTCGAAAAATCTGGTCAAATCCTTTGAAGGATTTGATCCGGCTACCCGACGAAGGCCTTGCGGATCAGATTAAGGCCCGCGACCACCAGAACCACAAGGGTCACCTTCTTGAACAGGGCCTGATCCATCCCGTCCTGCAACCGGAAACCCACCGCCATTCCGATCAGGGCCGCGGGCAGCAGGGCTGCCGAGAACCACACCGTGTCTGACGACAGGATCCCGGACCTCAGGTGCGCCAGCACAAGAACCACCGATCCGGCACCATAGATTACCCCTTGCACCACCATTTGCCGTGCTTTCGGCGTCTCGATCGCCAACAGATACAGCACGGTCGTCGGCCCCCAGGTTCCAGCCAACCCGCCCAATATGCCGGACACCAAGCCGATTCCCCACTCTGCCGCAACGCGGCGTTCGGGCGGGATCGTGAGGCGCAGGCCGAACAGCTGGATCAGCGACAGCCCCACGACGGGGATACCAAGGATCAGATAGAAGGTCTGGCTTGGGATCGAGGTGACAAGCTGTGCGGCGAAGAAGATCGCGACCATGACCGTCAGCAGATAACGCCAGTGCAGTTGCGCGGCCTCCACCGCGGAAACGCGGCCTTGGCGCGCGACCTGCCAACCATTTGTTGCCAATACGGAAATAAGGATGCCCGCCAGGGCAAGCCGTGGGTCCAGAAAGCTGGATAGCCCCGAGATCATGATCAGCGGCAAGGCGAAGCCGACCGACCCCTTTACCACCCCGGCAAGGAGCGCGATGGCCAGCGACAAGGTCCAGGCAAAAGGCGTCAGACTTTCCATCCGCACTGCCTACGCCTGTCGTCGGCGCGGGGCCAGCAAAACCCACAGAGTTACATTATTCCCTTGATAACCCGTATTTGTGGAATTAAGTTTCGCTGCAACTGCGAAGATACCGTTGGATGACAGGAGCCCGCAAATGCCCCACGATGGACAGACCATGCCAAAGACAGATGCCCCTGCCCCCGTTCTTCTGCCCGACCTTCTGACGCTGACCGCGAGTGCGGTAGCAGCCGTCGAAGCCCTTGTGAAGAAAGCGAAATCCACCATTTCCGACAGGGTCACCGTCGACGGGCGCGTCCGTGCCGACCTGTTGGAGGCGGATCAGACAGCGGCCCATGGCTTTGCCTGGCTTGCCACCTACGGGCAGGCCCTTGCGCAGATGCAGCAATGGGCGGAACGGTTGGACGCCGATGGCCGCTTTGGCGAAACCGAGCAACTGATCCATCAGATCGCTTTTGGCGAATACCTCTGGCAGATCTATGGCGGCATCCCGATGAGCCAGACCGAAATCCTGCGCCCGCAAGACATCGGCCTGACCCAGCAAGATCAGCGCGACATGATGGTTCCCGCCGTGATGTCTCTTTGCAATCAAGGTAATACCCAGGCCGCGCGCAGCCGTCTCGTCATCCTGATGCGCGATCAGACCGCCAATGCGACCTTTGGGGCCACCGGTCTGGATGAAGAGCTGGAGATGGTCCGCGACCAATTCCGCCGCTGGTCCAACGACCGCATCAAGCCGCATGCCCACGAGTGGCACCTGAAGGATGAGCTGATCCCGATGGAAGTCATTGAAGAAATGGCGGAAATGGGTGTGTTCGGCCTGACGATCCCCGAGGAATTCGGCGGCCTTGGCATGCCCAAGGCGTCCATGTGTGTCGTGTCGGAGGAACTGTCGCGCGGCTATATCGGCGTCGGCAGCCTGGGCACCCGGTCGGAAATCGCCGCCGAACTGATCCTGTGTGGCGGCACCGAAGAGCAGAAAACCAAGTGGCTTCCGCGACTTGCGAGCGGTGAGACCTTGCCGACGGCCGTCTTTACGGAGCCCAACACCGGCTCGGACCTAGGGTCGCTGAGGACGCGGGCGGTCAAGAATGACGCGGGCGACTGGGTCGTCAACGGCAACAAGACCTGGATCACCCATGCCGCCCGGACGCATATGATGACCGTGCTGGCACGGACCGTCCCGGACACCAACGATTACAAGGGCTTGTCCATGTTTCTGGCGGAAAAGACGCCGGGCACGGATGCGGAACCCTGGCAGGATCCCGGGATCTCCGGCGGAGAAATCGAGGTATTGGGTTACCGCGGCATGAAGGAATACACGGTCAATTTCGATGATTTCGCCGTAAAGGGGGAAAACCTGCTGGGTGGGGCCGAGGGTCAGGGCTTCAAACAACTTATGCAGACCTTCGAAAGTGCCCGCATCCAGACCGCCGCCCGCGCCATCGGCGTGGCCCAGGCCGCCCTGGACGAGGCGCTGGCCTACGCCGAGACCCGCAAGCAATTCGGCAAGTCCCTGATCGAATTCCCACGCGTTTCCAACAAGTTGGCCATGATGGCGGTCGAGATCATGGTCGCGCGCCAGCTGACCTATTTCTCGGCCCACGAAAAGGACAACGACCGCCGTTGCGACCTGGAGGCCGGGATGGCCAAGCTGCTGGGGGCGCGGGTCGCCTGGGCCTGCGCTGACAACGGGCTTCAGATCCACGGTGGCAACGGATTTGCGCTGGAATATCCGATCAGCCGGATTCTCTGCGATGCGCGGATCCTCAACATCTTCGAGGGCGCGGCCGAGATTCAGGCGCAGGTCATCGCCCGCCGTCTGCTGGGATGATTTGCCCCGTTTTGGCGGAAACATCGGCGCTGGAGTTCACGTTTTGGGGCAAAACAGGGCCGTCTCGTGCGGCCCCTTGGCAGTGCTGCGACCCGGCCCGTCGTGACCCGCCCCGGTGGACCTGTTAGGGGAACCGAATGCTCTGTTCCGTCGCCTTCTTCTTCGGGCTTGCCTGGTTCTGCCCCGATGAGACCATCTCCGGCTACGCCATCGCGGCGACCTACCACCTGACCGAGATGAACGGCGCGGCCTTTGCCGGGACCGCGACCATCGCCTTTCCGGAGCCGGGCATCGTCACAGGTCAGGCCCCCTGCAACCGATACACGGCGTCCCAATCCGTGCCCTATCCCTGGGTCGAAATCGGCCCGATCGCGGCCACGCGGATGGCCTGTCCGGCATTGGACGCAGAGGCGGAGTTCCTTGCCGCCTTGGGCGAGGTGACCTTGGCAGAGGTGCAGGGCCCGGTTCTGATCCTGTCTGACAACGACGGTCCGCGCATGGTGTTCGAGGCCCGCTAACCCGCGCGCCGCAGCGCGTCGATCAGGCGCGCACGGGCGGGGGGTACGGGGCGGTCGCCCAGCGTCGGGGCCAGGTGGTGGTGCAGAAAGTGACCCGTCAGGTCCAGCGCAGAGAGCACCTGCGGCAGGGTCGCAGGACCACCGAGCAGCATCTCTGGCAAGGGCAGCAGGCGATCGGCCCAGGCCCCTGCCCCGGTCCGGCTGACGGCGCGCCCGGTGCGGGGCGAGACATAGGCCAGATCGTTCGCCCCACCGCCGGCGGCGCAGGCGCTGAGGTCCAGACGCAGGCCCGCTTCTGCCAACAGGGCCATTTCCCAGAACACATAGTCACGCAGCCAGCCCGCGCCCTCGGCCAGGGCGTCGGCCAGGCTGTCGGTCCGGGCCTGGAAGTCGGGCAGCGCCTCGCGTTCCGGCAGGACGAAAGCGGCCAGCGCGCAGGTGGTGGTCAGACCTGCAAGACGCAGCGGGTCGGACAGCACGTCGCCCGCGCGGGTGCGCAGGGGTTCCGCCGCAAAGGTGCCGAGGTGGCTGTCGAGCCGGGCGCGCCAGGTGACGGCCAGATCGTTCCCCGGCTGCAGCGCCGCCGCCTTTTTGCGGGACCGACCACCATGGATGATGCCCAGATGGCGGCCATGGGCACGGGTAAAGACTTCGGCGATGACGGCGGTTTCACCATGGGGGCGGACCGCGAGCAGCAGGCCCTGGTCGCGCCACTCGATCATGGCGCGCGCCTCATGCCAGCCCGTCCTCGTCCAGAAGATGGCGGCCCTGGCGGTCCTCCACCTCCAGGACCCAGAGATCGGGATCGAAGCCCGCCTGCCGGGCGCAGGTCGCATCGCAGGACCGTTCCTCGCCTTCCGTCAGGGTGATCCAGGCGCGGTCGCCGGTCATCAGGTCAAAGCTGCGCTGGAACACGCGCGCCTGCCCGTCGAGGGTGTTGAGTTTGACCAGCACCGCGCCAGAGGTGTCGTCGCCGTGCCGGGTCACGAAACAGGGAATACCGTGCAGGTCCAGCCGCTTGCGATAGGCGGAAACCCAGAACGAGGCGGTGAGGCGCGTCATTGGGCGAAAGCGCGCGCGGCACGCCGGGGTTTCCTCGGGCCGATCGACGGAGAAAGCGCAGCAGACCCTGTCGCGGGCCCACCAACATCTTTGGTCGTCCAAGGTTCTCCGCGCCCCCGGTTCTGCGGGTCGGATATCGGAGCCTGCGCCGGGGTCTCAGCCATCCTTGAAATCAAGGCCCATGGCGTCGAAGCGTTCCGCCTCGTCCAGCCAACCGGGCCGGACCTTGACCTGAAGAAACAGGTGGACGCGGTGGCCCAGGAAAGCCTCCAACTCGGCGCGGGCGGCCTGGCCCACGGCCTTGGTCGTCTCGCCCTTGCGGCCCAAGACGATGCCTTTGTGGCCGTCGCGGATGACATAGATCACCTGGTCGATCCGGGCTGATCCGTCGGGGCGGTCTTCCCAGGCTTCGGTCTCGACGGTCAACTGGTAGGGCAGTTCCTGATGCAGGCGCAGGGTCAGTTTCTCGCGCGTGATTTCGGCGGCGATGGCGCGGAGCGGCGCGTCGGCAATCTGGTCTTCGGGGTAGAGCCAGGGACCTTCGGGCACGCGGTTGGCCAAGTCGAGGCGCAGGTCGTCGACGCCGTGGCCCTTTTCGGCAGAGATCAGGAAGGTCCCTGCAAAGGGATAGCGGTCATTCATCTTTTGCGTCAGCGCCAGCAGGCGGTCGGCCTGCACGCGGTCGATCTTGTTGATGGCCAGCAGAACCGGGGTGTCGCCTTCGCGCCGTTCATCCAGCCCCTTGAGAATGGCCTCGACGCCCTCGGTCAGGCCACGATGCGCCTCGATCAGCAGGACGACGACATCGGCATCGGCGGCCCCGGTCCAGGCGGCGGCGACCATGGCACGGTCGAGGCGACGTTTCGGACGGAACAGACCGGGCGTGTCGACAAAGACCAGCTGTGACGCGCCTTCCTGCGCGATGCCACGGATGCGGGCGCGGGTCGTCTGAACCTTGTGGGTGACGATCGACACCTTGGCCCCGACCATCCGGTTGAGCAGGGTCGATTTGCCGGCGTTCGGCTCTCCGATCAGGGCGACGAAGCCGGCGCGTTGGGTCTGGGTCTGATCGCTCATGAAGGGCCTTTCGGGCGCAGGGCTGAGGGTGCGCATCCGCGCGTCAGTCGATTTAGGACGTCTGGTCCAGTTTTGCCAGAAGGGCCTTGGCCGCCGCCTGTTCGGCGGCGCGTTTCGCGCTGGCGCAGCCTTCGGCGGTCTGGCCATTTTCCAGCTCTGCCTGAATGCGGAACACCGGCGCGTGGTCGGGTCCGTCGCGGCCCTGCACGACGTAGCGCGGCGGGGTCATGCCACGGGCCTGGGCCCATTCCTGCAGCGTCGTCTTGGCGTCGCGGGCGTCATCCTCGACCCGCGCGGGGCGGTCGCCCCAAAGCCGCAGGATCAGCGCGCGCGCCGCGTCCAACCCACCATCGAGATAGACAGCGGCGATCAGCGCCTCGATCCCGTCGCCCAACAGCGCCATCTTGCGACGGCCACCGGTGACCTGTTCGGATTTACCCAGCTTGAGCACCGCACCCAGGTCGATGTCCCGGGCGATTTCGGCGCAGGTTTCCTTGCGGACCAAGGCGTTGAACCGGGGGGCAAGCTGGCCCTCGCTGGCGGTCAGGTCCGCGTCCATCAACGTCTCGGCCATCACGAGGCCAAGGATACGGTCGCCCAGGAATTCCAACCTTTGGTTGTCGGGGCGTGTAGACGACGAAAACGAGCTGTGCGTCATGGCGCGCACCAACAGGTCCGGGCTGTCGAAGGCATAGCCAATGCGGTCCTGAAAGGCGGCGAGGTCGCGCGAAAGTTTCATTCGCTGCTCCAGGGCATGATCATGACCCGTCCGCGCAAGGCTGCGACCGGCACGGGGCCGTAGCCGCCGTTTGCAGGCGTCACGCGACTGTCGCGGGCCACGTCGCGGTTGTCGCCCAGAACGAAGATATGGCCGTCGGGGACGGTCACAGGGGCCATCGTGTCCAGCGGCCCATCGCCGTCGTCGCGGACCGGGTGGGCGGTACCATCGGGCAGAACCTCGGTGCAGCCCGCAGGTGCGCAGAGGGGGGAGGTCAGGGTCGCGGGCTGACCGTCGATCACCGGCAGCCCGTTCTGCATGGCGACATTCTGGCCGCCCGTTGCAATGGCGCGCGAAATATAGAGCCGCTCCCGGCCGGTTTCGTCAGGCATCGAGAAGGTGACGATATCGCCCGGCCCGACGCCATCCAACCCATAGGCCAGGTTCAGGAACACCTCGCCCCGGTGCAGCGTCGGTTCCATGTGGGCCGATCCGATACGGTGCGGTGCCCAGAAGGCGCGCGACGCCATGGCCAGAACAAGCACCGCCAGCAACGCAGTGCCCAGGCGGTAGCGGGCGCTGTCCCGAAAGCGGGACGGATCAACGGGCCGGGCCTTTGCGAAAAGCGCCCAGATCAGAAGGCACAGGCCAAGGACCGGGATCGAGAACAGGATCGCAAACCAGCCGCTGCGCCCCATGTCGTGCAGGCGCCGGATGATCGCCCCGATCCAGGCCGCGAAGCTGAGGCCGAAGGCCGTGTGAAACACGATCCGTGCCCAAAGCGGGGCCGAGTCGAGCGGCCCGCCGAAGACGAGGATGATGGAGACGACCTGAAAGGCGAGCGTCCAGAACAGCAAGGCTCCGCGCCCGCCGGTTCCGGCGATGCCCAGAGGACGGCGCAGCTGTGCGTCGCTCATGCGCGGCCTCCGGCTGTATCGGCGCGGGCCCATTTTGTCGGTGGCCTCGATCCGTGACTGTCCGGGGGCTGGGCTGACCCTGTTCCCATAGGTCTCAATCCTTCCCTTGACGCAGCGTAGCCCGGAAAAGCCCCAACGCCAAAGGCGGATGCACAGAAATTGTGCCGCAGGGCGTTATTCGGAATCGGGACAGGGATGCGGGCAAGGGGATCAGGCTGCCGCGACCGGGGCGCGGCGGCCCCGGTCGCGGATGGGGCCATCAGACGATCTTCTCGAAGAACCGGTCCAGACGCCAGGTCCAGAAGAACAGCATCCGGCTGCCTGCCGAAGAGAACACGACGCGATCCGCCCGCCCGATCAGGTTCTCGTAGGGCACGAATCCGACCCCCCCGATGGAGCGCGGCACCCGGCTGTCGGAGGAATTGTCGCGGTTGTCGCCCATGAAGAAATACTGGCCGGCAGGCACCGTGTAGACCGGCGTGGTATCAGTGCGGAAATTGCCGATGTTCAGGATCGAATGGGCGTGGCCGCCCGGCAGCGTCTCGACCGCACGTTCCTTGATGCACTCGGCCCCCTCACCCACGGGGGAATTGGCGCAGCGCGGCAGGATCTGTTGCGGGCCCTGAGGGGCCATCGTTTCGACGAAGGGGTCGGCGACGGCGATCTGAACCGGAGTGCCGTTGATCACGAGGCGGCCATTCTGCATCTGCACGGTGTCGCCCGGCAGGCCGATCAGGCGCTTGATGAAATCGTCGTTGGTGACCGGGTGGCGGAACACGATGACGTCGCCACGCTCCGGCTCTGATCCCAGCAGACGGCCGGAGATCGGGCACATCGAAAACGGACAGGAGTGGCGCGAATAGCCGTAGGCCATCTTGTTGACGAACAGGAAATCCCCGATCAGCAGCGTGTCCTTCATCGACCCCGATGGAATCCAGAACGGCTGAAAAAACAGGGTGCGGAAGACGCCCGCGATCAACAGCGCCCAGAAGATCGTCTTGACGGTTTCCCAGGGGCCGTCCTTCTTTTCGACTTTGCTCGCCATGCCTGCCTGCCTTGGTGGTGAAAGCCTGTCCCTGCCCCCTGCCCCGGCGGCTGTCAACCGGGGCGGGCCGGTTCAGGCGAAGGGGCGCGCCTCGATCACGACGAAGGCCTGCGCCCAGGGGTGATCGTCGGTCAGCGAAACATGGATGATCGCCTCGTGCCCGTCCGGTGTCATCGCGTCCAGCCGCTCTGCCGCCCAGCCGGTGACGGCCATGACCGGTTGGCCCGTGTGCAGGTTGGTGACGGCCATGTCCTTCCAGGCGATGCCCATGCGCAGACCGGTGCCCAGGGCCTTGGAGCAGGCCTCCTTTGCGGCCCAGCGTTTGGCATAGGTCGCGGCCTCGCCGCCCTGGGTCTTGTCGCGATACCTGGCCTTGCGCTGCTCCCGCTCGGTAAAGACGCGGTTGCGGAAACGGTCACCAAAGCGATCCAATACGCCCTCGATCCGCTCGATGTTCGCCAGATCGGTGCCGATGCCCAGGATCATGACGTGGCCTTGCGTGTCGCGGACATCACCCGGTCGCGGATCGGACCCACGCCGGACGGTGCCGGGCCGGCGGTCAGGCGCAGTGCCGCCCTGCGCGCCCGCGCCTTGGCGGTCGCGACCACGACAGGGGATGCAGACGCGGCGCAGA
Organism: Jannaschia sp. M317; assembly: GCF_025141175.1. Classification (NCBI taxonomy): domain Bacteria; kingdom Pseudomonadati; phylum Pseudomonadota; class Alphaproteobacteria; order Rhodobacterales; family Roseobacteraceae; genus Jannaschia; species Jannaschia sp. M317. Next base: position 3,169,410 of record NZ_CP081155.1, read on the forward strand.
TCACGGCGCAGGTCACAAGACCAAGGCGGAGGCTGTCCATCGGCGGCCCTCAGGGGATGGTGACCGTGCCGGTGGCGCGGTTGACGGTAAAGGTGATCACGCGGGCATCGCCAAGCCCGTCGACGGCGGGCACCGTGACGGTCAGGCCCCGCGCCGGGTCGTAACTGGCGTTTGCGCGCGACAGGAAGAGACCGCCATAGCCCAGCCCCTCGCCTGCGGAAATCAACCGGCAGTCGAGAAACCTCATCTCCGGGTCCGGGAAGGTCACGAGGATGTGATAGGCGGCGGCGGCCGGTTCTTCGGTGTCGAGTGCCACGAGGCGGATCGCGCCGTTGGCAAAGGTGCGGGTCGGGTCGGTCCAGTCGATGTTGCGCGCATTGGCCTGCCAGGTGTCGCACTCATGGACCTGTTGCGCCTGAGCCGGGACGGTGGCGAGCAAAAGCAGCAGAACCTTCGCAGAAAGCCCGGGCCAGAGGTTTCGATGACAGGTCCACTGCGGCATCACGCGACGCGCCGCGCCAGGTCCATCAGCCGGCGCATTTCGGCCATCGCGGCGGGCAGGCCCCGGAAAACCGCCTCTCCGATCAGGAAATGGCCGATGTTGAGCTCGACCACCTGGGGGATGGCGGCCAGCGGTGTGACAGAATCGTAGCTGATGCCGTGGCCCGCGTGGACCTCCAGCCCCAGGTCGGCGGCCTGGGCGGCGGCGGCGATGATCCGTTCCAGCTCGGCGGCGGCGGCGTCGGTGCGGCCTTCGTCCACGGCGTCGCAGTAGCTGCCGGTGTGGATCTCGACGACCTGGGCCCCGACACGGGCCGAGGCCTCGATCTGACGCGGGTCGGCGGCCACGAACAGCGAAACGCGCGCGCCCATGTCCACCAGCGGCGCGATATAGGCGGTCAGACGGTTGGCGTCGCCCGCGACCTCCAGCCCGCCTTCGGTCGTGCGCTCCTCGCGCTTTTCGGGCACGAGGCAGACGGCATGGGGCCGGGTCGCCCGCGCGATGCGGGACATCTCTTCGGTTGCGGCCATTTCGAAGTTGAGCGGGATTTCGATCGCATCCTTGATCGCGGCCATGTCGGCATCGCGGATGTGGCGGCGGTCTTCGCGCAGGTGTGCGGTGATGCCGTCGGCCCCCGCCGATTGCGCGGCAATCGCGGCGCGCACCGGATCGGGAGAGGCCCCGCCGCGCGCGTTGCGCAAGGTTGCCACATGGTCGATGTTGATGCCCAGCCGCAGCCTGTCCATGTCTGCCTCTTTGGTTGTTCAGCCCTGTCCTAGCGGAACTGGACCGCCCTCTCCAACCCCTCGCTTGCGGGTTGGGTCAGACGGGGCCGTCTTCGGGCGGGAGCGGATGCTTGCGCGCGGCACGCTCGGCCTTGGTGGCGGCTTTCTCGGCTGCGCGCAGGGCGGCCTTGCGACGGATTTCTTCCAGCTTTTTCTTGAGCGCCCCGCGCCGGCGCCGCTGATAGGCTTCGATCAGCGGCAGGCTGATCGTGTAGGCGGCGATGCCCGTCACGATCCCCGGCAGCAGGCCACCGACAAGCCAGGGATAGAAGACATCGTGCCAGAACAGTTCCGTTGCGCGCCAGTTCACCGGCTCACCGATCAGCCAGTACCAGGCATTCCAGAGCAGATCCTCTCCGGCGCCGAAGAACTTGTCGAAGATATTCTCGTCGACCTCGGCGTTGATGTTGGTGCCCAGCATCCAGTGTCCGAGGTTCATGGACACGACACCGATGGGCACATAGGTCAACGGATTGCCAAAGAAGGTCGCAAGCAGCGCAGCCATGATGTTGCCACGCACGACCCAGGCCAGGATGGCGGCCACCAGGAAATGCAGACCGTAAAAGGGGGTGAACGTCGTGAACACGCCCACCATGATGCCCCGGCTGATCTTGCGCGGGGTATCGGGCAACCGACGGACCCTGTGTTTCACATAAAGCGCCGCCCGCCCCCAACCGCCGCGCGGCCAGAGCGCCCGGAGAACGACCTGCCAGATCGGCAATCTGTCGCGGCGTTTGAACACGTGTCAGTCCTTTCGGGCGCAGGCGCGCGCCCCTTGGGTCAGGCCTGCGCCTCGGCCGTCTGCGGGCGCCGGTCGGCCGTCGCGCGGTGTCGGGACACTTGGGCGACGTCGCTGTCGGTGTCGGCCGCGACGATGACGGAATGCAGATGCTCGGCGTCGCGCACCTCCACGTCGATGAAAAGCCGGAAGAAATCGGGTTTCCGGTCGACGAACCGCAGATCCGAGATATTGGCGTTCTGCTCTGCAATCAACGTGCAGATCCGCCCCAACACGCCCGGATTGTTGGAAATCGTCATTTCCAGCGTCACGGCATTGCGCGCGGCGTGGTGGCCCGGGTTCCAGTGCAGGTCGACCCAGCGATCGGTCTGATCCTCGAATTCGACCATGCGGGGGCAGTTGATGGCATGAACGGTGACGCCGCGGCCCCGGTTGGTCACGCCGACGATGCGTTCGCCCGGCACCGGCTGACAACAGGGCGCGCGGTCATAGGTGGCCCCCGCATCCAGGCCTACGATGGCGCTGCCGGCGGCGACATCCGGTGTGGGGCGCGCCATGGCCAGTTCCGGGTAGAGCGCGTCAACCACCAGCCGGGCCGACACCTCCGATGCGCCGATCGCGGCGAGCAGGTCCTCTTCTCCGTCCAGCTGGTGCAACTGGGCGGCCTTTTCCAAGGCTTTCTCGGTGGCACGTTTGCCGACCTGGGCAAAGGCCGCGCGGGCCAGTTCGCGGCCCAGGCGGACGTGGCCGACCCGCCGCTCGGCCTTGAGCGCGCGGCGGATCGCGGATTTCGCGCGACCGGTGGTGGCGATGTCGATCCAGGTCGCCTGGGGGGTCTGCCCCTCGGCGGTGACGACCTCGATCGACTGGCCGTTGCGCAACCGCGTCCACAGCGGCACCCGCATCCCGTCGACCCGTGCGGCCACCGTCTTGTGCCCGATCCGGGTGTGGATCGCATAGGCGAAGTCGATGGGCGTCGCCCCCTTGGGCAGCTTGATGACGTCGCCCTTTGGCGTGAAGCAGAACACCTGATCGGTGTACATTTCCAGCTTTACCGCCTCCATGAACTCCGCATGGTCGGAGGCCTCCTCGAAGCGGTCGGTCATCTGGCGCAGCCATTCGGCGGGATCGACGGCAAAGCGGTTCTCCGCCCGGACCCCATCGCGATAGGACCAATGGGCGGCCACGCCGCGTTCGGCGACTTCGTGCATTTCACGGGTGCGGATCTGCACCTCGACCCGTTTGCCGTCGCGGCCCGACACGGTCGTGTGGATGGACCGGTAGCCGTTCGATTTCGGTTGGCTGATGTAGTCCTTGAACCGTCCCGGCACCGACCGCCAGCGTTGGTGAATGGCCCCCAGTGCCCGGTAGCAATCGGCCTCGGTCGCGAGGATGATGCGAAAGCCGTAGATGTCCGACAAGCGGGAGAAGCCGATTTCCTTCTCTTCCATCTTGCGCCAGATCGAGAACGGGCGTTTCGCCCGGCCGATCACCTGGGCTTCGGTCCCGGCCTTTTCCAGCTCGGCCTCGATGTCGTGGGTGATGCGGACGATGACGTCGCCGGTTTCATGGCGCAGCGACACGAACCGGCGCAGGATGGAATTGCGCGCCTCGGGGTTGAGGACGGCAAAGGCCAGGTCCTCCAGCTCTTCGCGCATCCACTGCATACCCATGCGTCCGGCCAGCGGGGCATAGATCTCCATCGTCTCGTGGGCCTTCTGCGCCTGTTTCTCCGGCTTCATGTGCTTGATCGTGCGCATGTTGTGCAGCCGGTCGGTCAGCTTGACCAGAATCACGCGCATGTCCTTGGACATGGCCATGAAAAGCTTGCGGAAGTTTTCTGCCTGCTTCGTCTCGGAGGAGGTCAGTTCCAGGTTCGTCAGCTTGGTGACGCCATCCACCATCTCTGCGATTTCGGCACCGAACCTGTCGGTCACCTCGGCATAGGTCGACCGGGTGTCTTCGATGGTGTCGTGCAAAAGGGCGGTGATGATCGTCGCATCGTCGAGACGCTGTTCCGTCAGCAGGCAGGCGACGGCAACGGGATGGGTAAAATAGGCTTCGCCAGACCGGCGGGTCTGCCCTTCGTGGGCGGCCTGCGCGTAGGCGAACGCATCGCGGATCATCGCCGCGTCGGTCCGGGGATTGTAGGCGCGCACCAGCGCGATCAGGTCGTCCGCCTCGATCATGGCGCGCGCTTACCCCTTAGCCGGTCTTACTTCTGAACCTGCGCCTCCATCAGCGCGCGCAGAAGCTTTTCTTCGGACATGTCGTCCTGGGCCGGAGCGTCCTTTTCGACACCCATCAGCAGGGCCATCGAATCCTCTTCGGGTTCGTCGACCTCGATCTGGGTCTGGTTCGACTCGATCAGACGCTCGCGCAGATCGTCGGCTTGCTGGGTTTCGTCGGCAATCTCACGCAGGGCAACAACGGGGTTCTTGTCGTTGTCGCGATCCACGGTGATCGGCGAGCCGGTTGCGATTTCGCGCGCACGGTGGGCGGCGAGCATCACCAGCTCGAACCGGTTCGGAACCTTGTCGACGCAATCTTCTACGGTCACGCGGGCCATCGGGCGCACCTCGGGCAGGGAAACAGGAAGGCAGGACTTAACGCCGATGTCAGGACTTGACAAGACCGTCCCAAGGCCAATTGCAATCTAAATCGGGCCCAGTTTCGCTATCCCTCTTCGGGCGGCCGGCGGCAAGGCGGCTGCCATGTCGGCCACGCGCCGCCCCGTGAGGGGATGCCGCCAGCCCGGCGCGACCTGCGCCAGCGGCAAAAGAACGAACCCGCGGTCCTGCATCCGGGGATGCGGCAGGATCAGCCGGTCCGGCACACGCTGCGCCTGGCACCCGGGATCCAGCGCAATCCACGCGCGTGCCGTGACGTTATCCGGTCGCACCATCGCGCTGCTGGCAAGCAGGTCCAGATCCAGACTGCGCGCCGCCCAGCGGCGGGTCCGGATGCGCCCGAACCGCGCCTCGATCCGGTGCAGTCGCGCCAGCACCTGACCCGGCGACAGCGCGGATCGGAAACACCCGGCTGCATTGACGAAATCGGGCCCGATCCCTGGCGGCCAAGCCGGCGTCGCAAAGGCATCGGACAGCCGCAAACCGGGACCGAAGGTCGTCCGCAACACACCGGCCGCACGGGCCAGAGTGCGCGCATTCGTGGCGCGGCTGCCGCCAGAATTGGCACCAAGGGCAATGAGGTGTAGGATCAACGAAGGGCCTCGGGGGATATTGCGGGTTTGCGCAATCTGACTACATAGGTCCGTCACGGAAGTCAGCCGTCGGATCACTCACTCACCGGCGGCCCGCTCCGAAAGGAAAAAACATGTTCTATCGCGATGAGCGCCTGGCGCTGTTTATCGATGGTTCGAACCTTTATGCCGCCGCCAAGGCGCTTGGTTACGACATCGACTATAAACTGCTGCGTCAGGAATTTGTCAGGCGTGGCAAGCTGTTGCGCGCCTTCTACTACACGGCCCTGTTGGAAAACGAAGAATATTCGCCCATTCGTCCATTGGTTGACTGGCTGCAATACAACGGCTTTTCCATGGTCACGAAACCGGCCAAGGAATTCACCGACAGCCAGGGCCGCCGCAAGGTCAAGGGCAACATGGACATCGAGCTGACGGTCGATGCCCTGGAGACGGCAGAACATGTCGATCACATTGTCTTGTTTTCCGGCGACGGTGATTTCCGCCCATTGGTGGCCGCGCTTCAGCGTAAGGGCGTGCGGGTGTCCGTCTGTTCGACCGTGCGCAGCCAGCCGCCCATGATCGCCGACGATCTGCGCCGCCAGGCCGATAATTTCATCGAACTGGACGAATTGCGCGACGCCATCGGCCGCCCCCCGCGCGAGGTTCCCCCGGCACAACAGGCCGAGATCGCCGCCGGCTGACGCAGACACGGCCCGCTCAAGTTTTGCGCGCACCCGCCCCAGTTTCGGGCGCGCGCTCCTCCCGGGTGCGATTTTCCACCCCGGTCCCTTGCTCTTTGTCCGATCGGCCCATCCATCCTGTCGCGGGACATCAAGAGGATACCAAGATGACAATCGAACAGACCGCACGCGATTTCTTCGAGGCCTGTGAGACGGGTAAAGGTTGGGATGTCTGCAAGGGCTACTGCCACGAAGACGGCAGCTTCGCCTGCCAGGCCGATGCTCTGGCGGAGGTCACGACCCTCGCCGATTATGCCGCCTGGATGCAGGGCCTGCTGACGCCGATCCCGGATGGCCACTACGAGTTGACCGCCTTCGGGACCGACGCGGATCGGCAAACTGTGGTCGCCAGCGCGATCTTCAAGGGCACACAGTCCGGCCCCGGTGGCCCTGTGGAGCCGACAGGCAAAGCCGTCGCCTCCGACTATGCCTATGTCATGCAGTTTGAGGACGACAAGATCCGACACATGACGAAGATCTGGAACGACACCCTGGCTCTACGGCAGCTCGGCTGGGTCTGACGCCGGCTTCTTGCCACAGGCCCGCGCCTGCCGTCAGCTTCGCGGTGGACGCGCCCGGAACGACGGCAGGCGCCACCCATACCGGATGGAGCCCGCCCGCAGCCCGAAGGTGACGGCGGCGCAGGCCGCCAGCACCGGCCATTGTCCTGCCCCCAACTCTCGCGCCAGGACGGCTGCGGCCCCTCCGGCCAGGGCTGCGGTCACATAAAGCTCGCCCTGTTTCAGGACCAGCGGCACCTCGTTGCAGACAACATCGCGCATCAGCCCGCCCATGGACCCGGTGACGATCCCCATCACCAACTGCACCCAGATGCCTTGCCCCAGGCCAGCCGCGACCCCGACACCGGCGGCCACGGCCACCGACAGGGCCACGGCGTCCAGCCAGACGATCCAGGTCAGCCGCGATTGCAAAAGATGGTGGGTGAAGAAGACGATCAAGGCGACCAGGGCCGCCAGGGCGACCGGCGTGCCATCGGCGATCCAGAACACCGGGTCGCGGCCCAACAACAGGTCGCGTACGGTGCCGCCCCCCACCGCCGTCAGGCAGGCAACGAAGGCAAATCCCACAACGTCCAGCTGCGCGCGCGCACCGACCAGCGCGCCGGTGATGGCAAAGACCAGGACGGAGGCGAGGTCGAGCGCGGTGATCAGCGTCATGGCAGGTCTATCCTCAGGTCGGGGTGCGGCGTGGTATCCCAAAAGGTGGCGCGGATGTCGCGCAGCAGGCGGCGCTGATTGGGAAACGCGACGCGGGCTTCGGCATCCGGCAGGGACAGCCAGCGCGCCGCGTCGTGTTCAGCATTCAGCCGAGGCTCCGCCCCCGGTCCCACACGGGCCACGAACACCACGCCGGTGACGATGCGGTCGCGGGCGGGCAGATAGAATTGCTCCAGGCAGTCGGCGGACCAGAGGCTGTCGGGGCGCAGGCCCGTCTCCTCGGCCAGTTCGCGCACGGCTGCCTGCCAGGCGGTTTCTCCGGGTTCGATCTTGCCCACGACCTGCGACCAGGCCCCGCGCGGCGGATGCACCCGGCGGAGCAGCAGGACCTCGGGGGTCTCCGCACCGTCGCGCAGAACAAAGACGGAGGCGATCTCTGCCATCGTGCTCATCCCCGTCCCCGGATCGTGGCGCGCGCCCGGCGGGTGCGCGGGGCAAAGGGGGGCGGATCATCCGCCGCGCCCGGACGACTGTCGTCGCCGACGGGGCCTTTCCGGGGCACCGCGGCGGGGGCAATCCCCCCCTTGCCCCCTTGCGCCCCCGCATGCGCAGGGTGGCACGCCAGAACCGCCGCGCCGCGTCGCACCACCGGACAGGCGACCGGGCGCATCAGCCCTTCTTTGGCTTGAACGGGGCCATTCCGGCGCGGGCCAGGGCATCGGCGCGCTCATTCTCGGGATGGCCGGCGTGGCCCTTGACCCATTTCCAGTCGACCGAGTGGCGGGCTTGCGCGTCGTCCAGCCTGCGCCACAAATCCTCGTTCTTGACCGGCTTGCGGGTCGAGGTCTTCCAGCCGTTCCGCTTCCACCCGTGCAGCCAGGCGGTGATGCCGCCCTTCACATAGGCGCTGTCGGTCACGACGGTCAGGGTCGAGGGCCGCTCCAACGCCTCCAGCGCCGAAATCGCGGCCATCAGTTCCATGCGGTTGTTGGTGGTCTCGGGCTCGCCGCCCTTCAACTCCCGCTCTTTTACGACGGCCCCGTCGCGGGTCGCGACCAGCAACGCGCCCCAGCCCCCCGGCCCCGGATTGCCGGAACAGGCCCCGTCGGTATAGGCAATCAATTCAGGCACGGGCAGTCACCGTGACATAGGGGTCATCGGTCCTGGCCAGCCCCTTGCCGTGGCCATGGCGTATCGTCGTGACGGTCAATCCCGCCTCCTTCATCCAGAATGTCAGCTCCGCCTCGGTGACGTAAGCATAGTGGCGCCCCAGCGCGTCGCGCCCTTCACCGGTGCCGGTCTTCATCGCGATATAGACCGCACCGCCCGGGCGTGTGGCGCGGGCCATTCGGGTGATCAGGTCCGGCAGGTCGGCCCGCCGCGCGTGCAGCAGCGAAAAGCTGGCCCAAAGCCCGTCGTAGGCCGCCGTCGCGGTCAGCGCATCGAAGCTGTGCCGTTGCGCCGTGACGCCCGCGTGCCGGGCCGCCAGGGCAACCATTTCAGGCGCGGCGTCCCAGGCGGTGACGTCAAAGCCGCGCGCGGCCAGCCATGCCGCCATGCCACCCGGTCCGCACCCCAGGTCCAGCACCTGCCCGCCGGGCGCCAGGAGGTCGGCAAAATCGATCAGGTCCTGCGGGATATCCCCGTCGAAGACGGCAGCGTAGGTGTCTGCCTGTTCGGCGTAGACGCGCAGCGTCCGCGCGTCCGTCACAACACCACCGGCAACAGACAGGCCACGACGCCCGCCGTCAGGATCATCCGCAGCTTCATCCACCAGCGCGGGGCCAAGCCCTGCTGCCAGAACAGCCAGTCCAACCCCAGCAACCCCACGAACCCGGCGATCAACGCGATGCCCGCCGACACCGGCCCGCCCCCGGTCATGAAGAACGCCCAGAGCGCGGGCAGCACCGACAGGGCATAGCCCGTGGCGGCCACGCGCCCCTCGGCGCGGGTTGCGAACCCCCAGAGAACACCGGACATGAACGACAGGATGACGGAGCCATAGAACAGGCCCACGTAGGGCCCGACAAAACGCGGGCCGATCCACTGCGCCGTGAGTGTGGCAAGCATGGGCGACCAGATGGTGACTGCGCCCCAGGCGAACGGCAACAACCCGGCCAGGCCAAGGATCAGGGCAAAGAAAGGGATGCGGTCAGACGACATGCCGTGCAGATGCCATGTCCCGCCCAAGGGGGCAAACCCATTCCCGACAGGGGCCTGCGGGGGTCTGCAGGACCTATGCCTTTTCCAGCACCAACCGCCCGGCCAGGGCCGCAAAGATCATCGCAAAGGACCGGTTGAGCCAGGCCATGACGCGGGTGCTCGACATCAGCCAGTCGCGGAAATGGCTGGCGAACAGGCCATAGGCCGCGAACGTCGCGAAGGTCATCACCATGAAGGTCGCGCCCATGGCCGCCAGTTCCAGCGAGGCCGTGTCCGGGTTGCCGGACAGGAACGGCGGCAGCAGCGCCAGAAAGAAGATCGACAGCTTCGGGTTGAGCGCGTTGATCAGCACCCCGCGCCAGGCCACGCGCCACAGCGGCTCTGCCACACGGTCCGCCGGCCTCACGGCCAGCGCGCCCGTCTGGCGCAGCGCGCCCCAGGCCATCCACAGAAGATAGGCCACCCCGGCAAGCTTGACGGCCGTGAACAGCACAGCCGAGGCATGCAAAAGCGCGGCAAGCCCCAGTCCGGCGGCGGCAAGCGCGGGCAGAATGCTGAGCGTGCAGCCCGTGGCGGCGGCCAGCGCGGCGGCACGGCCCCGGCCCAGCCCCATGGCCAGCGTATAGATCGCCCCGGTGCCGGGGGTGAGAACGACCACAAGGGCGGTCAACAGGAATTGGATCGAAAGCATGAGGGGACCCTGCCCGAGGCGACACCATCGGGCAAGGTCAGCGTGGCCCCTAGTTGTCCAGCGGGGCGTCGATACGCACCGGCATTGCATCAGCCGAAATCGCCTGCGGCAGGATCGCGACCGACATGAGCAGGGTTAGCAGCATCGTCAGGGGAATGGTCAGTGTGTAGGGCATCGTCGTCTCCATCGGCAGAGGGATGCGGCATCGGCCGCCTATGCACTGACAATAGCGGTGCGGCATCCGGTCGCATAACCACATCTGATCACGGATCGCGGCGCAGACGTGAGCGCCCCCTGCGCGCGTCGCTTGTCCAAGGCTCAGCCGATGCTTCGGTCCGGGACCATGACCCGCTCCGTCGCCCAGGTCGCAGTGATCCTGTTGGCCGCGCCACACGCCTGGGCGCAGTTCTGTCACAGCAGCCATGGCGGGGCCTGCGTGCCGGTGGACGTTGCAGACGTGGATTGCGCGGGCGGCAACGGGGCTGGACCGGCCCTTTGCGCAGGAACCGCTGCGGGGGGTCGGGCCGGACGTCTACCAGTTGGACCGCGACGGCGGCGCGATCGCGTGCGACCGCCCGGCGGCGGTCACTTGGTCATGCGCCCGCCCGGCAACAGGGCGGGATCGGCAAGCCCCAGGACCGCGGTGTCCGTTTCAGACAGGGCCGCGCGGCGGCAGATCGCCTCCGACGGGGCATTGCCCGGCTCTACCCCGGTAAAGAAGGTGCTGAAGCCGTAACGGTCCGCCATGCGCAGCGTGACCTCTGCCCCCAGTCGCAGGGACAGGCGCGCGCCCCGGCGGTCGGGGTGGGTCGCCAGCATCCCCCACCAGCAGGTCGTCGCCCCCTGCGGGTGATCGGGGTGGTAATAGGCCGCCGCCGCCGCACAGGCCACGACGCGGCCCGACGGCTCGACGGCCAACAAGGCGGCACCGGGCCGGGTGGCCCCGGTCAACACGTCCAGCGCGGGCGGCAGGACGCCACAACCCAGCGCCATCTCACCAAAGGCGGCAAGGACATCGTCCGGCGTTTCCGCATCCAGCCAGACCATCGACAGGTCGCCCGGCCAGCCGTCGCCCGCCACCTCCTTGCGCGCCGCGTCCACCACAGGCGCACCCCCTGCCCAGATCGCATAGTGCACAACGCCCAGGCCAAGGGCCTCGGCCTGCTGCCGGAGGGTGGAAACGGAGGAGTGCGGGACGTTGCAGCAACTGCCGTTGCCCTGCAGCCGGGCCAACGACACCAGACGGCCCAACCCCTCCGGGTCGGGCGCGGCCAGGCCGACGGTGCGTCCATAATAGGTCAGCCCCGGATCGTCGCCCAGCAGGTCGAACATCGCCCGCCCCCGCGCCAGAAGCGCGCGTTGCGCGTCATTTCCAAGGTCCTGCCGATCGTCTGTGCCCATGATGCCGCCCCCTGCGGGGCAAATCGTGCAACGGTCAGGCCGGTTCGCGCAAGACGCGCGGCACCTTGAATTCCACGTTTTCCTCGGCGGTGACGACCTTTTCGACCGTCATGTCGTAGCGGTCACCAAAGGCAGCCACCACCTCGTCGATCAGAACCTCGGGGGCCGAGGCGCCTGCCGTGATCCCGACGGACCCGATACCGTCAAGCGCGCGCCAATCGATATCCGTCGCCCGCTGCACCAATTGCGCATAGGCACAGCCCGCACGCGCGCCCACCTCGACCAGCCGCCTGGAGTTCGAGGAATTCGGGGCCCCCACCACGAGGATGGCGTCGCACTTGGGGGCCATCACCTTCACCGCTTCCTGTCGGTTGGTGGTGGCATAGCAGATGTCTTCCTTGTGGGGGCCGACGATGGCCGGGAACCGCGCCTGAAGTGCGGCCACGACCTCGGCCGTGTCGTCGACGGACAAGGTGGTCTGGGTGATGAAGGCCAGGCGTTCAGGGTCCCGCGGGGTCAGGGTCGCGACATCGGCGGGGGTTTCGACCAACAAAACCTCCCCTTCGGGGAGCTGGCCCATGGTGCCCACCGTTTCCGGGTGACCGGCATGACCGATCATCACCATTTGCAGGCCGTTGTCGTGATGGCGCGCGGCTTCCAGATGGACCTTCGAGACCAGCGGACAGGTTGCATCGACAAAGACCATCTCTCGCGCCTGGGCGGCGGCGGGGACGGATTTCGGAACGCCGTGGGCCGAGAAAATCACCGGGCGGTCGGGCGGACATTCCTCCAACTCCTCGACGAAAACGGCCCCCTTGTCGCGCAGCCCGTCCACGACGAAGCGGTTGTGCACGATCTCGTGGCGGACGTAGACGGGCGCGCCCCATTTCTCCAACGCCAGTTCGACGATCTTGATGGCGCGGTCCACACCGGCGCAGAACCCGCGCGGCGCGGCAAGGTAAAGGGTCAGGGGCGGCTTCGTCATCGGCGGTCTCCTTCGTAGTCGGACCTAAGGATCGGCGGGCGTCCCGTCCAGTGGCAGGGTGGCGCGGCGGTAGGTCACGCCAGACTTGTCAAAGGGCACCCCCGAAAGCGTAAAGCCCAGCCGCGTATAGAACGCCCCTGCGGTCACACGCGCGTCACACCACAGCAGGCGCGCGCCCTGGGCGGCCAGATGTCGCGCCCCCGCCCGCACCAGACGCGCGCCGATCCCCTGCCCCTGCCGATCGGCAGCAACCGCCAGCTTGCGCAGCCGCGCGCCGGTCCCATCGCGATAGAAAGACCCGACACCGATCAACCCGCCATCAAAGGCCCCAAGGTGCAGCGCGTCTGCATCCCCGTCCACCGCCAACGCCGCCAGGGGCAGATCCGGCCACAGCACCGACTGGCGCAGCGGCAACGTATCCTGCGCCGCGATCTGGCGCACCTGCGGCGCGCTCATCGGGCGAACGCAGCCCGCATCGCCCCGCGTTCCTCGGTCACGCCCCCGGCAAAGGGCGCGCGTCCGGCCCGAGCATACCAATAGGCAGCATTGCCAGCGTCGCCTTCCACCCGGTGCAGATGGGCGTGCAGCCAGGCGCAGGCCTCGCCCCGTCCGGCCTGTGCGATGTCATGGGCCGCGTCCCAGCCGCCGGCCTCCAACGCGGCAAGGCCACGCAGGGCGGTGTCTGTATCCTCGCTCATGCCTCTCCCCTTTTCCGATCTTGCAGCAGCATCGCCGCCGCCTTTTCCGCGATTGCCAGAACCGGCGCATTGGTGTTGCCACTGGTAATCGTCGGCATGACGCTGGCGTCCACCACCCGCAACCCGCCGATGCCCCGCACCCGCAACCGGTCGTCCACCACACGACCCATGCCGCAAGTGCCCGTCGGATGAAAGATGGAGGAGGCATTGCGCGCCACCTCCGTCAGCAGCGTGTCACGGTCGGCGTGCCCCTCGCCGGGGCGGATTTCCCGAGGTGCATAGCGGGCCATCGGGGGTTGCCGCATCAAGGCGCGGGTGATCTGCATGGCACGCAAGGCGGTGTTCCGGTCGACCTCCTCCGCCAGGTAATTGGGCTGGATCGAGGGGGCCTGCAACGCGTCCGGTGTCACCGCGTGGACCGAGCCGCGCGAATGGGGCCGCAGGTTGCAGACGCTGGCGGTAATCGCGTCGAACGGGTCCAGGTTCTCGCCAAAGTGTTCAAGGCTGAGCGGCTGGAAATGAAACTGCAGATCCGGCGTCGCCAGATGATCGGCAGAGCGGAGAAACGCCCCCAGCTGACTGGGGGCCATCGACAGGGGACCGGATCGGCGGAGCGCATATTCCGCCGCAATCCGCGCCTTGCCCAGCCAGCCCGCGCTGCGCGTGTTCAGCGTCTCTGCACCGCTGACGCGAAACACCGGGCGCATCTGCAGATGATCCTGCAAATGGCCCCCTACCTGCGGCAGGTCGGCCCGCACTTCGATCCCCAGCCCCTGAAGGTGCGCGCCATCCCCCACCCCCGACAGTTCCAGCAGGTGCGGCGAGCCGATGGCCCCCGCCGCCAGTACAACCTGCCGCGCCGCGATCCGCGTGCCGTCGGTCAGCGTGACGCCGCAGGCGCGCCCGCCGTCCAGATCGACGCGCGCCACAGGGGCGCTCACCCGGACCTCCAGGTTGGTCCGGTGCCGTACCGGATGCAGAAACGCGCGCGCCGCCGACAGCCGCCACCCGCCGCGCTGCGTCACGTGGTAATAGCCGACGCCGGCATTGTCGCCCCGGTTGAAATCAGCCACCTCCGGCACGCCGGTGGCGGTGACAGCGGCCTTGACCGCATCCAGGATCGGCCAGTGCAATCGCTGCCGATTGACGTGCAGCTCACCCTCCCGGCCATGGGCCACGTCTTCGCCGCCAAAGAACGCTTCATGGGCGCGGAAATGCGGCAGCATGTCGTCCCATCCCCACCCGCGATGTCCGGCCTGCGCCCACCCGTCCCAATCGGCGGCCTGGCCGCGGATGTAGATCATCCCGTTGATCGACGAACAGCCGCCCAGCACGCGCCCGCGCGGATAGGCCAACGCCCGCCCGGCCAGCCCCGGCACCGGGTCCGTCCGGAAACACCAGTCGGTGCGCGGGTTGCCCATGGTAAAGAGGTATCCGGCAGGCACATGGATCCAGGGATAGGTGTCGCGCCCGCCCGCCTCCAGCAGTAGGACGCGCGTGGCGGAATCGGCGCTCAGCCGGTTGGCCAGAAGGCACCCGGCCGTGCCCGCCCCGACAATGACGACATCACACGCTCCCATGCCCTCAGACGACCACGATGGGCCCTGTCTTGGCAATGATCCGTTCCGGGTGCCGCAGGGTCACCCCTGTTTCTCTGCTTTGAAAATATCCCGGGGGTCCGGGGGCTGGCCCCCGGCTATCGCCGCCAATGGGTCGGCACGACGATCAGGGCCCCGACCGACGCCAGGATCGCATTCAACCCCGGAGAGCCGAACCCGAAGCCGAACATCAGCGCCACGAAGTAGAAGACAAAGGCCCCGCCCACGCAAATGATGATGCTGGGCAGGATCCCGTTATGCGTAAAGCCCGTGCGCTCCGCAGCATACCCCACGATGCCTGCAATCACGACAGTTCCGATCAGCGTTGGAAACATGCGACCTCCGTTGCGGTCAGTGGGCAGGATTGCGGACCGGGTATCGGCGCGCAAGGGTCACTCCGACAGCGCGTCGCCGGGGTCCAGTCTCGCCCCGTTGATCCAGTCGCTGCCGGCTATGGGGCCGCGGCCCGCGGGCTGCACCTCCAGCAGGTCGACCAGACCCGCCCCCGTGCCCACACGCAGGCCCGGTCCTTCGGCCAACGTGCCCGGCGCGGCCTGGCCCTCGTCTGCAATGGCCTGGGCGCGCAACAGTTTCAGCCGGCCGCCGTCGCGGGACACGAAGGCGCCCGGAAACGGCGACAGGCCGTTGATCTGCCGGGCAATGGCGGGGGCCGCCAGGGTCCAGTCGATCGCCGCCTCGGCCTTGTCGATCTTGTCGGCGTAGGTCACGCCGTCCACCGGTTGCGCCACCGGCGACAACGTGGCCAACTGCGGCAAGACGCGCCCGATCAGACGCGCGCCCATCTCTGACAGGCGGTCGTGCAGATCGCCCGTGGTCTCGGTCTCGCCGATGTCTGTGGCCTCGCGCATCAGGACCGGGCCGGTGTCCAGCCCGGCCTCCATCTGCATGATGCAGACGCCCGTGCGCCGGTCGCCCGCCATGATGGCCCGGTGAATAGGGGCCGCCCCGCGCCAGCGTGGCAACAGCGAGGCGTGGATGTTCACGCAACCCAGCCGGGGCGCGTCCAGCACCGCCTGCGGCAGGATCAGCCCGTAGGCCACGACCACGGCCACGTCCGCCTGCAACGCGGTGAATTCGGCCTGGGTCTGGGCATCGCGCAACGTTTTCGGATGGCGCACCTCCAGCCCCAGCGACTCGGCGCGGGCCTGCACGGGCGACGGGCGCAGTTTCTTGCCCCGCCCCGAAGGCCGCGGGGGCTGGCTGTAGACGGCCACGACCTCATGCACCTCGGCCAGCGCATCCAGCACCGGGACCGAGAACTCGGGCGTTCCCATGAAAATCACACGCATCTGCGCCTCCCCTCAGGGCGGGGCCTGTCCCCGCCATGCCTCAAACGATCCGCGCGGCTTTCTTCAGCAGCATGTCGCGTTTCAATTTCGACAGGCGATGGATATAGAGCTTGCCGTCCAGATGGTCGATCTGATGCTGCACCGATGTCGCGCGCAGCATAACGAAATCCGTCTCTTGCTGGGTTCCCGTCTCATCCAGGTAGGCCACCGTAACGGCGCGGGGGCGTTTCACGACAGCCGAAACGCCAGGCAGGTTGGGCGAGGCTTCCACGTGTTCGCGAAACTGGCCCGAGGCATGCAGGATGCGCGGATTGGCCAGATAGGTGACGCCTTTGCCGTCGTCATCGACGATGGCCAGACGTTGCGGGATGCCCAGTTGCGGCGCGGCCAGGCCCACGCCCGGCATGGCGCGCATCGCCTCGACCATCTCGGCCCAGATGGCGCGGGTTTCGTCGGTCACCGTATCCACAGGGGCGGCGGGGGTTGTCAGGCGCCGGTCGGGCCAGCGCAGAAAGGGGCGGTGCGTCATGAGCGTTAGGTGGCGCAAACCGGCCCGGAGGTCCAGCGCGCAAAGGGCTTGACCTCGACCATGGTCGAGGTCGCAGACCTGCAACCAGAACGACGATGGAGACGGATATGCGGGTATTGATCCTGGGAGCAACGGGGCTGATCGGCCGCGCCGTGGCGACGGAGCTGGCGGCAGCGGGGCATCGGGTCACGGGCCTTGCCCGCGGCACCACCGCGGCGGCCCGTCTGACCGCGGCTGGCCACAAGGTGCTCAGCGGCGACCTGAGAGCACCCGATACCTGGAGCGCGGCCACGCGGGGGTTCGATGCGGTCGTGCACTGCGCCGCTACCTTCGAAGCCGACATGGGGCCGGTGGACCACTTGGCTATCGAAGCTCTGGCACGGGCCAACGCCGGGCGCGCTGTATCCCTGCGGCTGTTGCTGACCGGCGGCTGCTGGCTCTATGGCGACACGGGCGGGGGAATTGCGACCGAATCGACGCCCTTCGCCCCGATCCCGGCCTTCGGCTGGATGACCCGCAGCATGGCATTGGCGCAGGCGGCGGCGGAACTCGCTCCGGCCATGGTGCATCCTGCGATGGTCTATGATGCCGGGGGCGGCGCCTTGCGACGTCTGATCCAAGAAATCGCGGCAGGGGGAGCGGCGACGATCTGGGGCGGGGTCGGTGCGCGCTGGCCGCTGATCCACGCGAAAGATCTGGCGCGCGCCTACCGCCTCGTGCTGGAAACACCCGAACCGGCGGGTCATTGGAACGCCGCCGCGCAGGAGGGCGTCGCGGTGACCGAGATCGTCGCGACACTGGCCCGCCGGATGGGCCGCCCGGCGCGCCATCGGTTCCTGCCACTGTCCGAGGCCCGCTCCCGAGTCGGCGACTGGGCCGAGGGGCCTGCGCTGACCCAGCGCATGTCGAGCGCGAAACTGCGCGCGCGCCTCGCATGGGAGCCCCGTCACACCGATCTGGCGCAGGTTCCCCTGCACTGCTTGCCGGTCGTCGCCTAGCAGGGGTCGGCAACCTCCGGGTGATCGAGGATCAGCACACCGTCCAGATGGTCCATCTCATGCAGGACGCAGGCGGCGGCAAAGCCGGTGAAGGTCTCGCTCCGGCGTCCCCCCGCCGCGTCGAAGGCCAATGTCACACGTGCCGCCCGTGCCACCCGACGGGGCGTGTCGGGAATGGACAGGCAGCCCTCGGTATTGACCTGCCTGCCCGCGCGGCCCGTGACCACCGGGTTCACAAAGACGCGAGGGTCCGGCAGACCCTCTTTCCAGGTGCAATCCATCACAAACAGGCGCAACGCGCGGCCCACCTGCGGGGCGGCGAGACCTCGGCCAGGGGCGGCGTACATCGCCGCAAGCATGTCACGTGCAAGATCCGTCACATCGCCGGTGACAGGCGCACAGGGCGCGCGCAGGATCGGATCGGGGTGCAAGCGGATCGTCAGCATGGGCCAATAGGTGACCCGGACAGGCAGGGACCGCAAGCCGAGCGTGCGCCAGGGTCGAGTATTGTTGCCAAGAAGAAGACCAGGGCCGCGCCCCGTCCCAACGCCGTGTCAGGCCGCAAGCCAGGCGGCGCGGTTGGGATGCGGGCGCATCATGTGATCGATATAGGCCTGCCGTTCCTGTGCGATGACCTCCAGCTCCCAGAGGCAGGCCATCAGCGGGCGATCGTCGACCCAGTCAAAGACATTGTAGCCCGGATCCGCACGGGCGAGCCGCTGGCACAGGATGTCGCCATGCGCCCACCAGTCCATCAGCAACCAGATGCCGTCATGTCCCCGATGCAGAATACAAAAAGCGGCCCCTTCTGCCCCGCCTTCGCGTGCCATGGCGTCGGGCAGCCCCTCGGCGACCTGCGCCCAGGCCCCCCGCAGCAGCGAGGCAGGCGGCGCGGCCTGCCCTTCGGCGTCGATCCAGTGCATCTTGACCGGTACGCCCCACAACTCCCCATCGGCCAGGCGGGCGCGGGGGCGGGGCGCGTAGGGGTCAGGCACGCGCGCGTTCACGCTTCAGCTTGACCATCTTGCGGGTGATCATCTGGCGGCGCAGCGGCTTCAGGTAGTCGATGAACAGCTTGCCCTCCAGGTGGTCGATCTCATGCTGGACGCAGGTTGCCCACAGACCGTCCATCGTCTCGGTCTGCTCGGCCCCGTCGCGGTCGATCCAGCGAACGGTGACCTCGGCGGGGCGGGTCACCTCGCCGTATTGATCGGGGATGGACAGGCAGCCTTCTTCGTAGACGCTGGTTTCGTCGCTGGCGGCAATGACCTCCGGGTTGAACATGATCAGGGGGCGCGGGGCCTCCCCCTCCTCCTTGATGCAGTCCAGAACGATCAAACGATGGGCGAGGCCCAGCTGCGGCGCGGCCAGACCGATGCCGGGGGCGTCGTACATCGTTTCCAGCATGTCGTCGGCCAGGGTGCGAAGGTCATCGGACAGGTCGGCCACGGGTTTGGCCACCTGTTTCAGGCGCGGATCGGGGTGGATCAGGATCGGGCGTTTCATGCCCCGGCAGATAAGCCGCGCGGCACAGGCGCGCAACCGGCAGCCGAGCCCGATTGTGTTGCGCACAATTCTGTGCGCCTGCGCGCCTTGCAAGCCCCTGCCCTGCCTGCCAGACCTGCCTGAACCTATGCAGGAGCAACCATGACCGCCGATCCTCGTTTCGACCCGATCATCGACCGCCGCGACACCCATTGCTCCAAATGGGACGCGATGGAGCCGATCTATGGCGTGCCGAAAGACGATGGACTGGCGATGTGGGTGGCCGACATGGACTTCCGCCCGCCCGCTTGCGTGGCCGAGGCGCTGAAGGCGCAGCTGGATCACGGGATCTTTGGCTATTTCGCAGACGAAGGCCCCTACCGGGAGGCGATCCGATGGTGGATGCGGACGCGGCACGGCTGGGACCTGGAGGCGGACGCGATCTTTTCGACCCATGGGTTGGTGAACGGCACGGCGCTTTGCGTCGACACCTATACCGCGCCCGGCGATGGCGTGGTGTTGTTCACGCCGGTCTACCATGCCTTTGAACGGGTGATCCGCGCCAACAACCGCCGCGTCGTGGAATGCGAACTGGCCTATGACGGCACCACCTATACCCCCGATTTCGACGCCTGGGATGCCCAGATGGACGGCGCAGGTGCCAAGATGATGATCCTCTGCTCGCCGCACAATCCCAATGGGCGGGTCTGGACCAAGGCAGAGCTGGAGGGCTTTGCCGCCTTTGCCCGCCGCCACGATCTGATCCTGGTATCGGACGAGATTCACCACGATCTGGTCTATCCCGGTGCCACGCATATCCCCATGGCCAATATCGACGGCATCGCCGACCGGCTGGTGATGATGACGGCCACGACCAAGACCTTCAACATCGCGGGCAGCCACACGGGCAATGTCATCGTGGCGGACCCTGATCTGCGGGCGCGGTTCGCAGGCAAGATGTCCGCATTGGGCCTGTCGCCCAATTCGTTCGGATTGCACATGACCACGGCGGCCTATTCCGAGGAAGGCGCCGCCTGGGTCGACGCCCTGATCACCTATCTGGATGGCAACCGCCAACTGTTCGATGCGGGCATCAATGCGATTCCGGGCCTGTCGTCGGTGCCGATGCAGGCCACCTACCTCAGCTGGGTCGATTTTTCGGGCACCGGGATGGCGCGTGCGGAATTCACCGATCGGGTTCAGAAGACCGCCAGGATCGCGGCCAACCACGGGCCGACCTTTGGCAAGGGTGGCGAGGATTTCCTGCGGTTCAACATCGCCACGCCCCGCGCCAATGTCGAAGAGGCGGTCAGACGGATGCAGGCCGCCTTTGGCGACCTGCAATAAACGTCAGGGGACCGACCAGCCTTCGACCGCGCCGTCCAGCATCAGCGGCATCAACAGACCATCCGGACCAGGGGCGATGTCGGCCAGGCCCGCCGGGCCGGTCGCGACCTGTGCGGCCTGACCTTCGGTCACGGCAAAGAGCGCGCCGGTCACCCAGTCGTTGACATAGAGTGACGCCCCCAGTCGCGCGACACCGTCAAGGTTGCCCAGCCCCGCCGCCAGGACGCGCTGTGACTGATCGGCGCGCGAAATGGCAATCAGATCGCCGGGCGTCTCGGTCGAGAAATCCTCGCGCAAACCCTTGCCCCAGGTCGCGACCAACAGGTCATCGCCGTCGATCAGCAATCCGTTGGGATGTGGCAGATCCGGGTCGTTCAGCCAGGGCAACAACGTGCCCCCGGCATAGCGCCAGATCGTGCCGGTCATCAGGTCGCTGACAAAGGCCTCGTCTGCGGTCGCCGTGACATCGTTCAAGAAAACCATGTCCCGTGACGTCAGGCTGTCCAGCACCGCCCCGGTGTCGACGTCGATCACGTGCAGACGCGTCAGATCCGCGACCAACAACCGATCGCCCATCAAGGCCAGACCCTTGGGCGCGTCCATGCCGTTGACCCAATCCGCATCCAGCACCACGCCTTGCGCGGAGAGAAGCGCGAGCCCGCCCTTGCCATCCGCCGCACCGGGATGCCCCTGCATGACGCTGACAATCAGACGGTTGCGCGGCGCATCGAACAGGACGGATTCGGGCATGTCGAAACCCTCCGCTCGCCAAAGCGGCTCTGCCAGGACCGGGGCAGCGGCAAGAACAAGGGCGGTGGCCAGATATGCGGGTGTGACTTTCATCGTATTCTCCGTTGAAGACCCGCCTCGGGTAGCGTTCCGGGCGACCAATCGGCCATAGTTGGCCTGCAAGGGATCATCAGATGATCCCTGACCCGACTCAGAAGGATCGACATGCGCGGTGATATCTTTGAAACCCTGCGGCTGGCGTTGCGCGCGCGGGGCATGACCTATGCGGATCTGGCGGGGGCGCTGTCGGTCTCGGAACCGACGATCAAGCGGCTGTTTGCCGGGCGCGATGCCAAGTTGAGCCGGGTGGAGCAGATCTGCGATGTGCTGGGCGTGACCCTGGCCGAGGTGATGGATCGGGCCGCCCGCCCGGACGCCGAACCGGTGGAATTGCCCCCCGAAACAGAGGCCGCGCTGGCCGCCGATCCTTCGCTGTTTCACCTGTTCATTCTGTTGCGCGACCATGTTCCGCAGGCGACCATCCAGGCAGAATTCGGCCTGTCCGCCGGGCGCATGCTGCGGCTTGGGCTTGCCTTGGAAAGGCTGGGCCTGGCCGAAGTCGCAACGGATGGTATGGTTCGCCTGCGCCTGCGCCATCCGATCCGGTTTCGCAGGCGCGGGCCGTTGCATGCCATGCTGCGCGCGGTGAACCTGCGATTCCTGAGCGAGGTTGTAGATCGCGCGGATGCGCCGGGAACGGCCTTCCTGAGCCTGACCCGTCGAATGGCCCCCGACACCGCGCGGCAGATCACCGAAGAGTTGGAGGCCCTGCACAAGCGAATCCGCCAGATGGCCCGGCAGGACATGTTGACCCGGCCAGAGGCCGATTTGCGCAGCTACAAGCTGTCGGCAGGCTGGGCGGAGGTCGACTTCATGCACCTGATCACCATCACGGAAGATGGATCGAAGAGGTGATGAGGGAAATGGTACCAGCGCCCCGGCTCGAACGGGGGACCTCCTGATCCACAATCAGGCGCTCTAACCTACTGAGCTACGCCGGCACTGGCGCGGCTTTAGCGAAGCACCCGCCGGGGTGCAAGACCGCGCGCGTCAATTATAGCATCAACTCCCAGGTCTGTTCCACCGTCGCCTGACCAAAGGCCTCGACCGGGGCTTCGTGGATCAACGCGAACCCGGTCCGTGCATATAGCCGCCCGGCCGCCCGGTGGCTTTGATGCGTCCACAGCACCAGCCGGGCCGCCCCGGTCGCCCGCGCGTGGTGGATGACCTTGCCCAGCAACTGCTGCGCCAGACCGGTGCCGCGCCGCGCGGGTTCCACCAGAAACATCCGCAGTTTGGCCACCTCCGGCTTGGGCCGCACGCAAAAGATGCAGCCCTGCCGCCGGCCTTTGGCATCGACGGCGATCCAGGCGCGTTCCTGCGGACCCCTGTTGGCGATGAAATCCGACAGGATGGCGGCAACCAGGCCTTCGAACCGGATGTCATAGCCTTCATCGGCCCAATACAGCTCTCCGTGGCGCTGCATGACCCAACCGGCATCCCCCGGTTCCAGGTCGCGAAAGGTGATCATATCCATGCCTCAGACTTGCGCGGGACGCGGCCCGCGTCTAGGCAAACCGAATGGGTATCAACGACGAATCCGACATCGAAGCCAACCTGCAGATCGGCCCGACCGACGCAGGGATGGTCCGCCTGTTCATCGAAGGCACCGGCAACGGGGCGGGAATCGAAATCCCGATGGATTTCGAACCCGATGAGGCGCTGGAAATCGCCGAGGAAATCCGCGCCGCCGCCGCCATGGCCGCCAAGGTCCGCCGCTGACCGCCACGCTTGCCGTCGCGGGACTGCGCGGCGGAGACGGGCGTGACTGGCCCTGGTGGAGCGTGACGAAACTGGCCATCGCCGCCTGTGCCCTGCGCCTGGCCGCCAAGGGCGTGATGGATCTGGATGCGCCTCTGGACGAGCAAGCCTATTCCCTGCGGGACCTTTTGGCGCATCGGGCGGGTGTGCCCTGTTATGCCGCCCTGCCCGGCTATCATGCCGCCGTTGCCGATGACCGGTCGCCTTGGTCAGTGGCCGAAGTGCTGGCGCGAACCGGGGACGGGGTGCCGGTGACGCCGCCGGGCCAGCGCTGGGCCTATTCCAACATCGGCTACCTGCTTGTGCGGCTGCGGTTGCAGGATGCGGCGGGTGTCGGTCTTTCGACGCTGCTCCGCTCCGAGATCCTCAGCCCTGTGGGTGCCAAGGCTGCTTTCCTGGCCGAGGGACGCTGTCCGCGCCCACATCTGCCGGGGTTGGCCGGCTATGACTACGGTTGGGTCTATCATGGCTGCCTGATGGGGCCGCCGGGGGACGCGGCGCGGATGGTTGCCGGTATTCTGGACGGCACGCTCTTGCCGCCAGATGCTTTGCGCGCGCTGCGCCGACTGACGCCGCTGGGTGGGGCACTGCCGGGACGGCCCTGGCAGACCGCCAACTATGGCCTGGGCCTGATGGCGGGCGAGGCATCGGGGCTGGGCCCGGTCGAGGGCCATTCCGGCGGCGGACCATTTTCCACCTGCGCGGTTTACCGCGGACCGTCAGGACAGGTGGCAGCCGCCTTTGCCACGACGCGCAGCGAAGCCGCACCAGAATGGGCCGCCGTGCGCGCGTTGCGACACCTGACCTAGCCATATCCCGTCAGGAATGTGATCGCGCCTCAGCCAGCCGCGCGCCCCATCGGATCGCGCAGCCCCTGCAACCGGATCGCCGCGCATCGTGCGAATTTAGCAGTCTGCGCCTTGCGCCGCGCCGCGGCCAACGGCGTGGCCTGCGGCATTCGCACCATCTCTGCCCCGAAGGCATCCGCGATGATCAGCCCCGTCTCAGCCGGCAACACCTCTGCCGGGAAAGCCGTATCGACCGCCCAGAAAAACCGGTCGGCGAAAGGCAGATAGCCCTGCCACTTCGTGTCCGAGGTGTAATCCGCCCGGCTTGACTTGCACTCCACGATCCACAGCTCTCCTTTCGGGCCCAGCGCCATCACATCGACGCGCAGGCCCCGGTCGGGGACGAATTCCTCCAGGCAGGCGAAGTCATGGTCGCGCAGATGGCGACACACGCCCCGTGCAAGCAGCTGTCCGGGGGCAAGCCCCGGATCGGGCAGAAGATCGGTCATGGTCATTCGACGAACATGAACAAATCAGAAACATTCGTCCAGTCACTTTCGCGCGGCACCTTGTCAGACCCATGGGGGACGACTAGATGACGCGGTGGCGGTGCTTCTGTGCTTCGCGTCACCAGGGCATAATTCCGGTGGCCTTAAGCAACTCCGAGGGAGCTGGCTCTGGCACGATCCTGGTCGTGTTACCTGGCGCCCACCTGTACATACAGGTCCTCGGGAATACATGTCCGACGGTTGCCACGGTTCACCGCCACCGCGCCCGGCCCGGCGTCGGGCCCTCCGAATCTCCCTGAATGGAATGGGGTGGCAAGGCCGAGGCCTTATACGGCCATCAGTCCGGTTGGCGAGATGGCGTCGCCGTTTCGGCCGACACCGGCCCCGAACGCACCCCAGCCAGCCTTCGTCAGCGATTGCCCCCGCACCACCGCAGTGGATCGGGCAAACCTACCGGCACCCTGTCACGGCAGATGACAAGCGTTCCGGGACACCGCCTTGCCCCGGAACATCGGACGAACGTGCCACGCGTCCGCGCAGTACGCAGCCCAGCCTTGAAAGGGGCCGAACCCGGCGTGCGTCACCCCTTGGTGGCGAGGTAGGCGTCCAGATCGTCCAGGCTGTCCTGGCCCCAGAACTTCTGCCCGTCCACGATGAAGAAGGGCGCGCCGAAGACGCCTGCCTCGACCGCGTCTTCGGTGTTGCGGGCATAGATTTCAGCCCCTTCCAGCATGCCACTGGTGACCAGCGACCGCGGGAAGCCGTTCGCCTCAAGCACGTCGCCGATGACGTCGTCCTGGGCGATGTCACGTTCCTCGGCCCAGCAGGCGCGGGTGATCCCCGCGACCAGTCCGCCCAGATCGCCAGAGCCGTCCTTGGCCGCCGCGATCACGGCGTAGGACGAGGGTGCCGGGTTGGTTGGCCAATGGGCCGGTTGCAGATTGATCGGCATGCCCAGCTTGTCCGCCGACCGCTGCATGTCGATCAACCGATAGGCCTTGCGGCTTTCGTGGCGGTCCTTGGGCGGCGTGCCGCCGGTCCGGCCAAAGAGGTCCATGATCGACATCGGCTTGTAGGCGATAGTCGCACCGTGTTTCCGGGCAATCGCCTCCAACCGGGTGCCGGTCAGATAGGTAAAGGGCGAAATGGTCGCGAGGTAATAGTCGATCTGCATGGTGCGGGCCTCCGATTGGGTCAGACAAAGGCCTAGACCGTGCGCAGGGGCGGGGCAATCGCGCCGGACTGCGATCCGATTGTGCAAGCGTGCCGCAATCTGCACCTCTTGCGGGGATATGCGTTCCCCGCACAGCAGACGGGTGTTAGGCGGACGCTATTCCTGCCCGGCAGCGATTCGACGGGCGATCCTCTCGAAAGGCGCGCCCATGCCCTCCCCCGATCCCAAGCTCATCTCCGGCAACGCGAACCGACCCCTGGCCAAGGCCATCGCACGGCGGATGTCGCTCCACCGGGGAATGCGGGTCGGATTGGTCGATGCACGGGTGGAACGGTTCAACGACCAGGAGATTTTCGTCGAGGTTTTCGAGAACGTGCGCGGCGAGGACATGTTCATCATCCAGCCCACGTCGAACCCGGCCAACGACAACCTGATGGAGCTTCTGATCATCTCGGACGCGCTGCGCCGGTCGTCGGCCGCGCGGATCACCGCCGTGATCCCCTATTTCGGGTATGCACGTCAGGACCGCCGGACCAAGGCCCGCACACCCATCAGCGCCAAGCTGGTCGCCAACCTGATCGCAAATTCCGGGATCGAGCGGGTCCTGACGATGGATCTGCATGCCGCGCAGATCCAGGGGTTCTTCGATATCCCGGTGGATAACCTCTATGCCAGCCCGATCTTTGCGCTGGATATCATGCACCACTTCAAGGACGAGATGGACGATGTGATGGTCGTCAGCCCGGACGTCGGCGGAGTCGCCCGTGCCCGCGAACTGGCCCAGCGGATCAGCGCCCCGTTGTCGATCGTGGACAAACGGCGCGAGAAGGCGGGCGAAGTGTCCGAGATGACCGTGATCGGCGATGTGACCGGCAAGAAGGTCATCATCGTCGACGATATCTGCGACACCGCCGGAACCCTGTGCAAGGCGGCTGATGTGCTGGTCGACGCGGGCGCGACCGAGGTTCACGCCTATATCACCCACGGCGTTCTCTCGGGCCCCGCGGTGGAACGGATCACGAATTCGCAACTCAAGAGCCTGGTCATCACCGACTCGATCAACCAGCCGCAGCCCGTGCTGGATTGCGCGAACATCCGCATCGTGCCGACCGCGCCGATGCTGACCCAGGCGATCCTGAACATCTGGGGCGGCACCTCTGTGTCGTCGCTGTTCGACACCACCACGCTGGAACCGATCTATGAGCCGCTCTATCCCGGCTTGGCACTGGGCCAGACCGGCTGAGCCGACCCGGCCGAGGCGTCAGTCCCAGACCGACAGCAGCAGGGCGATAGGGGCCAGGAACACGAACCAGATGCAAAACAGCATCGCCCAATAGCCCCCCTGCGCCCAAAGCCGCGCCTCCAGGTCTTCGGGGTCGCTTTTGGGCATCGTCCCACCGGTACGCCGCGCATGGTCCGCGCCCGCCTCGACGGCGGCGCGGGCGCGCGCCATCTCTGCCTCCAGGCGGCTGCGGTGAAAGGCGGTGGTGTCCTGTGCAATCATGCTCGTCTCCCTGTTGTGCAGGGCGAGAGGTGGGGCGCGGCGGCCCCAAGTCCAACAATTCCGCTATCCGCCCCCGGTCGAAGGCGCTAAGCCGCCGGAATGAGTGATTTCGAGATTTTCCTGATGGCCCCGCCCGGCCTGGAAACCGTGCTGGCCGAAGAGGTCCGCGCCAAGGGCTTTGCCACCCCCACCGTGGTGCCCGGCGGCGTCACGATCCAGGGCGGCTGGCCCGAGGTGCGGCGCGCCAATCTGGTGCTGCGCGGGGCCGGGCGGGTGACCGCGCGGATCGGTGAATTCCGGGCCTTTCACCTGGCGCAGCTGGACAAGCGCGCGCGCAAGTTCCCCTGGGGCGATGTTCTGCGCCCGGACGTGCCGGTCCGGGTCGAGGTCGCGACCAACCGCAAGTCGAAGATCTATCACGCGGGCGCGGCGCAGGAACGCATCGAACGCGCCATTTCCGAGGAATTGGGTGCCCCAATCGACCCCAAGGCCGCCGTCACCGTTCGGGCGCGGATCGACGACAACCTGGTGATCCTCAGCATCGACACCTCGGGCGAACCTTTGCACAAACGCGGCCACAAACAGGCCGTGGGCAAGGCCCCGATGCGCG
Source organism: Jannaschia sp. M317 (assembly GCF_025141175.1). Taxonomy (NCBI): domain Bacteria; kingdom Pseudomonadati; phylum Pseudomonadota; class Alphaproteobacteria; order Rhodobacterales; family Roseobacteraceae; genus Jannaschia; species Jannaschia sp. M317. The sequence continues at coordinate 3,196,959 of NZ_CP081155.1, forward strand.
AAACCATGGCCGCGATGTTCCTGGCCGCCTGCGGCTATACCGGGCGCGAAACGGTTGTGGATCCGATGTGCGGGTCCGGCACCTTCGTGATCGAGGCCGCCGAGATCGCCGCCGGACTGCACCCCGGCCGTGCCCGCGCCTTTGCTTTCGAGTTGCTGGCAGGTCACGACGCCGATGCCTGGGCCGCGGAAAAGGACCAGCCCCCCGCCCCCCTGCCCGACCTGCGGTTTTACGGGTCAGACCGCGATGCCGGATCCTTTGGGGCCGCCCGCGCGAATGCGGACAGGGCGGGATTGGGCGCGCTGTGCAGTTTCGAAAAGATCCCGGTCAGTGACCTGACCGCACCCGACGGCCCGCCCGGACTGGTCATCGTCAACCCGCCCTACGGCGGGCGGATCGGCGACAAGAAGCCGCTTTACGGGTTGCACGGCGCACTGGGTCAGACGTTGAAGACCCGGTTTCAGGGGTGGCGCGTTGGCATCATCACAAGCGAGGCATCGCTGGCCCACGCGACCGGCCTGCCCTTCGCCGACGAAAGCGCCCCGGTCGCCCACGGCGGTCTGCGCGTGCGCCTGTATCGAACCGATCCGCTTTAACCTGGCGGCAGGCGGGGCCTTCGTTGCCGGATCCGCGACGCTGTGGCCGCCGTCGCCAATTCCGCCTCAGTCGAGGTCGAGCGCCCGCAGTTTCGCCGCCTGACGCAAGGCCAGCGCGTCCACCTCGGCGCGCGCCGCATCGCTCAGGCTGGCCCCCGGTTGGCGCAGGGTCGGGTGGGCAATGACCCCCCGGCTGGCCAGCGTGTGCTTGCGGATCGCAAGACCCAGACCCGGCTGCGCCTCGTACCGGATCATCGGCATGTAGGCGTCAAAGATATCGCGTGCGCGGCCCTCGTCCGTTGCCACGGCCGCGACCACGCGGGACATCATCTCTGGATAGCCGAAGCCGGTCATCGCGCCATCGGCACCGCGCAGTATCTCTTCCAGCAGATACAGCCCTCCGTTCCCACACAGGATCGAGATCCGCCGGCCACCCGCCGCCGAGGCCGCGCGCAGGGCGCTGATCTTTTCCAACCCCGGCCAATCTTCGTGCTTGAGCATCACGCAGGTCGGCACGTCTTCGATGATGCGGACAATGACCTTGGTCGGGATCTGCACGCCGGTCGCCAGCGGGAAATCCTGCAACACGAACGGCACCGGGCCCAGCGCCGCGCCGACCTGCCGGTAGTAGCCCTCGATCTGGTCGTCGCTGCGCAGCGATCCCGGTGGCGCGACCATGACGCCCGCCGCCCCCGTTTCCATCGATGCCTCGGACAAGGCGTGCATCGCGGCAAAGCCGGGGGCCGAGACGCCGACCACCACCGGCACCGAGGCCCGTGCCACCACGCGGCGGACCAAGGCCACGGATTCCTCTGCGGTGAGCTTTCCGGCCTCGCCCATCATACCAAGGATGGTCAGGCCGGTCGCCCCGGCCTCGATGTAGAAATCGACCATGCGATCGACGCTGTCCCAATCAATTGCCCCATCGGGCAGAAAGGGCGTCACCGCGATCGTAAAGACGCCTTTGGCGGTTTCATTCAACATGACGTTTCCCCCTCAATCCCAATGCGATCTGCCCCAGCGCCATCGCCACCCCGGCCTGACAGGGTTCCACCACCGGCAGGCCGCATTCCGTTTCCAGATGGGCGCGGTATTGCGCCATCCCCGCGCAGCCCATGATCAGCACATCGGCCCCGTCGTCGTCCCGAAGGCGCCGCCCGGTGGCAACCATGGCCGCCACGGTCCGGTCCGCATCCGCCAGGTCCGCCACGCCGAGGCCCAGCGCCCGGTCCCCCGCCAACCGGTTGGTCACCCCCATAGCGCCAAAGGCCCGAAGGTGGCGCGGGATGGACGCAGGCAGGATCGCGATGACGCCGAAACGCTGCCCCAGGGTCAGCGCGGTCATCACCGCCGCCTCTTGTATGCCCACAACCGGCTGGTCGGTCTGGTCGCGCAGGGCATGCAGGCCGGGATCGCCGAAACAGGCGATGACATACCCGGTCGCATCGGTCTGCGCCGCCGCCAGTCGCAGCATCGGCGCGATGGTCAGATCGGCCTGCTGCTGGCTCTCGATGCCCGGCGGGCCCTCGGGCAGGGTCAGGCACCGGATCTCCGACCCCCAGGCGCGCAGGGGCGCGACGGCGGCGTCGATGCCCGCCGTCACCCGGTCAGACGCGTTGGGATTGATGACGATCAGGGTCATGCGCCCGGCCGCGTCGCGGTCTGGATCTCGATCTGATAGCCCTCCGGGTCGCGAAAGACGAAGGCGCGGATGCCCAGCGCGTCGTTCTCGAACAGCTCCGACAGATCGGTCAGGGCCTGCGACCGGGCATAGCCATGCCACCCGTCCACATCGGCCACCCGCAGGCAAAGCTGCACGGGCTTTTGCGCCTGCCATTTGTTCATGCCCCGCGCCTCGTCCACCAGCCCGACGTGGGCACCGGGGCAAATGCGATAGATCTTGCACCACCCCTGATCGATGGCCAGCGGCAGGCCCAGCACCCCTTCGTAGAAACGCATCGCCGCAGGCAGGTCGCGGTAATAGAGGAACGTGATGGCCAGCTCGGCGGGGCCTTCGGGTCGGTCGGTCATGATTGTCCCTTTATCCGTGACACCCAACGGCCCGCACCCGGCGCGCCATGATAGACCCCGTCCCGCATCACGGTTCGTCCGCGCAGCAAGACATGGACAGGCCAGCCGGTCACGCGATGGCCATGCCACGGGTTGTAGCCCACGTTGTCGTGCAGATCGTCCGCGCCATAGGTCACCGCGCGGTCCGCGTCCCAGATCACCAGATCGGCGTCCATTCCAGGTGCGATGGCCCCCTTGCCGGGCAGGCCGTGGGCCGTGGCAGGTGCCGTGGCGGTGAGCCTTGCGAAAGCCTCCGGGCCCAGCCCGTCAGGCCGCATCATCGCATCGAACATCAGCGGCAGCCGCGTTTCCAGCCCCGGCAACCCGTTGGCAATCTGATCGAAACGGGCCTGCGGCCCCGCAGACAGCTTGCCCGAGGCGTCATGGCGATAGGGCGCGTGGTCCGACGACACCACCGACAGCGTCCCGTCCGTCAGCGCCGCCCAGAGAGCGGCCTGATCGGCAGGTGTCCTTTGCGGCGGAGAGCACATCCACTTCGCCCCCTCCAACCCCGGACGGTCCAGCACGGTTTCGTCCATGAACAGATAGTGCGGGCAGGTTTCGGCCATCACAGGCACGCCGCGCGCCTGCGCCCGGCGGACCACATCCGCCCCCTCGGCGGTCGAGATATGGAACAGCATGACCCGCGCCCCGGTGTATTCGGCAAAACGACACATCCGCGCCACCGCCTCCACCTCGGCCATGGGGGGGTGCGACGCGGCGTGGTCGCGCGGGGCGGTCCGGCCCTGCGCCAGCAGGCGGGCCTTGGCCTCGGTCAGGATCGCATCGGTTTCGGCATGGACGCAGACCAGCGCGTCCAGGTCCCGGGCCAGTTGCATCAGGCGCAGGATCTGGCCGTCATCCAGACGGATATTGTAGGTCGTGAACAGCTTGATCGACCGGTGCCCCTGCCCCACCAGACGGGCGAGATCGGCCTCGAAATCGGCGACGGCTGGGTCGCTGACGATCATGTGGAAGGCATGGTCGATGGCCGCCCCGCGCCGCGCCCGCGCGGTGTAGTCGTCAACGGTCCGGGCCAGGCCCTGCCCCTTGGCCTGCGCCGCAAAGGCCACGACCGTCGTGGTGCCCCCCATCGCCGCCGAGCGGCTGGCGCTTTCCCAGGTATCCGCGTTCATCAGGCCCATGCCGGACATCTGTTCCACGTGGGCATGTACGTCGACGCCGCCCGGCATCACCCAGCGACCCTGTGCGTCCACTTCGGGTGCTGTGCCCGCCGCCACCCCGACCGAGGCGATGCGGCCTGCCCGCACCCCTAGATCGCCTTCGACCACGCCCTCTGGCGTGACGAAGCGCCCGTTGCGCAGGATCAGATCGGGATCGTCCATGGCCCCTCCGCCGTTTCGGAGGAAGAAACGTCACGCGCGGCCCGGTGGCAACCCCTCAGGCGATGCGAAGCGTCTGTACCGCCACGGATTTCGCCAGCGTGACAAAGATGATGGCGGTGTTGCGGATGCCGTGACGGTCCAGTGTTTCGGCCAGGTCGGCGGGCCCGCAGGTGACCACCTGCTGATCGGGGCGCTGCGCGTTGGCGACCACCGTGATCGCGATGCTGTCCCGGTGCTGGCTGTTCATCAGGCGGGCCGAAACCTCTGCCGCCGCCGTGACCGCCATATAGAGCGCGACGCGCGTGCCCGGACGCAGCTGATCCATCCAGTCCGGGACCTCTGGCCCCACCTGCGAATGGCCCGTCGCCAGAACCAGCGTATCGACCACCCCTCGTTCGGTCAGCACTTCGCCCGCCGCAGCCGAGGCTGCCGCAGCCGAGGTGATGCCCGGCACGATTTCCACCGGAATGTCGGCCCTGCGCAGCGCCGACAATTCCTCGGCCGCGCGACCGAAAATGCCGGGATCGCCACATTTCAGGCGCACGACCCGTTGGCCCCGGCGGGCGGCGGCGACCAGCATCGCGCTGATCCGGTCCTGTGGCCAGGCGTGGCAACCGGGGGCCTTGCCGACATAGACCCGCTCGGCGTCTCGGCGCGCCAGGTCCAGGATCGCCGGGTCGACAAGGCGGTCATAATAGATGACATCCGCCTCTTGCAGGCGTTGAACCCCGCGCAGGGTGATGAGATCGGCAGATCCGGGTCCGGCCCCGACCAGCGCGACGCTGCCCTGCGCCTCGGCGAAATGTCCGGTCTCGATGGCATCCTTGATCAGCTGGGCGGCCTCGCGTTCGGACCCGCGCGCGTGCACGGCGCGCGGCGCGTCGTTGAACACCCAACGCCAAAGGTCGCGGCGGTCGCGCGGGCCCAGCCGTTGGGCCGCCACCCCCCGCAGACGCCCGGCCAGCGCCGCCAGATCGCCCAGGCGCGGCTCCAGCAATTGCTCCATCCGGGTCTTGATCTGGCGGGCCAGGACAGGGGCGGTGCCCTCGGTGCCGATGGCCACGACGACGGGCGCGCGGTCGACGATCGAGGGCGTGATCGCGTCGCAAAGGTCGGGTTGATCCACCACGTTGACCGTGGCCCCCGCCACCTTGGCCAATGCATGCACCGCCGCGTCCGCCCCCGGACAGCCGGTGGCGACAAAGACCAGTGCGGCATCCGCGAAGACCGCGGGGGAAACAGGTCCCGCGCGGTGGGTGATGCGGCCCGCCTCGGCCAGGGCCTGCAACTCCGGCTCCAACGCCTGGGCCAGGACGTCGATCCGGGCCTCGGTCTTCAGCATCAGGCGCGTCTTCTGCGCGGCCTGTTCGCCACCACCCACCACCACGACGCGGCGACCGGCCATCTGCAGAAACATCGGAAAGGTCTTCATGCGCTCAGGCTTTCGGATTGGTGGCGCCGCACCCAGAGGTCGCGCGCCAGGGTTTCACATTCGGGGATCGTCGCCGCCGCCTTCAGGGTCCAAAGCGCCAGCGCCGCCGTCCCGGTCACCGTCGCCTCGGCAAAGGCATCGCGCGCAGCCCCGGACCAAAGCGCCGCCAGATCGGGCGCGGCCTCGGGCACGTGCAGACGGCGGGTATCGTCGAGGATCGGCGCGGCGGGCACCTCGATATGGGTGCCGTCGCGCAGACCGAACAGGGTGCAGGTCTTGGCCGGGTGCCGCTCGAACTCTCCGCCACCGCCTTTGATGACGATCAGGTCACGCTGGCCAAGCAAGGCCGCCGCCTGCGCCTGCAGGGATCGGTAAGAGGGGTGAAAGACACCCTGCACCGTCGCGGGCGCATTGCTGGGATTCCACATGCGCAGCACCGTGTTGATGCAGGACCGCAAGCCGAAGGTATCGCGCAGGCGCAGCAGATCGAACGCCGCAGGCGAAAGGGTTTCGAGCGGCGCGTACTGCACCCCCGGCCCCGCCAGGGGCAGGGCCGCGCGCAGGTCGGCCTCGGCCTCCTGGTGCGAATTCCAGCCATGCAGCGACACGCGGTAGCCGGCCTGCGCCACCAGACGGGCGGCGAGCAGGAACAGGGGTGCCCCCCGCGTGCGCCCGGCGGCGTAGCAGGGCCAATCCAGATCGGCCTTTGGTAAGTTTCCACTGACGCTTTCGCGAAGGGCCGCGGTGAACCCGGCAATTTCACAGGGCACCTCCCCGCGCAGGCGCAGGACCATCAACAGGGCACCGACCGCCTCTGGCGCGGCGTGTCCTGATAGGATCAGGCCCATCGCCGCGCGCGCCTCCGGCAAGGTCAGCGGCCGTGCACGCCCCTGCCCGCGCGCGACAATGCGGACATAGGGCGCGAGGGTCATTCGGCGGCCACCGGCAGGACGGCCTGCCCGATCAGGGCCGCAAGCTCCGGCTTGCAGGATCCGCAGTTGGTCCCGGCGCAGGTCGCAGCCCCCAGCGCCTCCACGCTGCCCGCGCCCTGGGCCACGGCGGTCAGCAGGGTGTTGCGCCCGACGTTGAAACAGGCACAAACCGTCGCGCCCGGATCGGGCCGGTCCGCGGGCGCGCGCCCGGCCAGTGCCGTCAGCGGAGCCTCCGGCGACCCGATGAGCGAGACCGCATGGGCCCGCGCCACTTCGACCGGGGTCGGCGCGGCAAAGAACAACGCGCGAATGCGCCCGTCCTGGCAAATGGCGACCCGGACCTGGCCGGTCACCGGATCGATGACCGAGGCCGCGTCGCCCGTATCCAGACCCAGCGTGGCGCGGGCCTCCGCCTCCCAATTCTGCGGTGTGCGCGTGCCTGCCAGTTCGACCTGCCAGCCGCTGCGGCTGCGGGCGACGGCGGCATAGGGGTGGGTCGGCTGCAGTGGCGCATCGGAGACGGCGAAGCCGAACCACCGGGCCGCAAAGCGCGCCACCTCGACCGGCGCCGCCTTCAAAGCGGGTTGCCCGGACACCGGATCGACCACCGGGGCCGTGACCGCATTCACCGTCCCGCCAGAGGTCACCTGACGGGTCCAGTGCATCGGTGCAAAGGGCTGTCCCGGGGCGACCCGGTCCGTCACCAGCGCGCGCAGCACGACCGAGGCGCCGCGCCCCGTGACCCGAACCAGATCGCCGGGAGAGATGTCGCGGGCATCCGCATCAACCGGATGCAGTTCCAGATAGGGTTCGGCCAGGTGCGCCCCCAGGCGCGGTGCCTTTCCGGTGCGCGTCATCGTATGCCACTGATCCCGGTTGCGACCGGTGTTCAGACGCAACCCGGTCAGCGGCGCGGGGGCTGCGACCGGCACCATCCGCGCGCGGCCATCGGCGTGGTAGAACCCGCCGTCCGCAAAGAACCGGCTGTCGTTCCGGGGCCACTGGGTCGGCAGCAAGTTGGCGTAATCGACATCGGCAAACACCGACAGATCCAGATCACACCCGAAATCGCGCGTGGCGGCGGACAGCGCCACGTATTCGGCAAAGACCTCCGCCGGGCTGTCGAAGGCAAAGGCCTCGGCCCAGCCCATGCGCGCGGCCACATCGCAGATGATTTTCCAATCCGGGCGGGTGTCGCCGGGTGCCGGCAGGAACGCGCGTTGCCGCGATATCCGGCGTTCCGAATTGGTGACGGTGCCGTCCTTTTCACCCCATCCCGCCGCAGGCAACAACACATCGGCCAGATCGCCGGTATCGGTCCGCTCCATGATATCAGAGACGGCCACAAAGGGCACCGCCCGGATCGCATCGGCCACGCGGGCCGCATCGGGCATCGACACGGCCGGGTTTGTCGACATCACCCAGAGCGCCTTGATACGCCCCTCGGCGCAGGCCTCGAACAGGTCCACGGCCTTCAGGCCCGGCTTGTCCGCAACGCTGGGCGCGGCCCAGAATCCCTGCACTGCCTGCCTGTGCGCGGTGTTTTCCAGATCCAGATGATTGGCCAGCATGTTCGCCAGCCCGCCCACTTCGCGCCCGCCCATGGCGTTCGGCTGACCGGTGACCGAGAACGGCCCGCATCCGGGCGTGCCGATCCGCCCCGTGGCCAGGTGACAATTGAGGATGGCGTTGACCTTGTCGGTGCCAGTGGCGGATTGGTTCACGCCCTGACTGTAGACGGTCACCACCTTGGCCGTTCCCGACCAGGCACGGTAGAAGGCCGCAATCTCGCCCGCCGTCAGCCCACTGTCTGCGGGCGTCGTGGCGCGGGCGGCGGCGATGGCGGCCTCGACCCCGGTCACATGCGCGTCGACGTAAGCTGCGTTGACCGCCCCGGTATCCGCAAGATGCGCCAGCAGCCCGTTGAACAGTGCCACATCCCCGTCGGGCACGATCTGCAGATGGGTATCGGCCAGGTCCGTGGTTGCCGTGCGGCGCGGATCGACATTGATGACCCGCAAGCCGGGTCGGGTGGCCTTGGCCGCCGCGATCCGCTGATGCAGGACCGGATGGCACCAGGCCAGGTTTGACCCGACCAGGACGATCAGATCCGCCTCCTCCAGGTCCTCGTAGGTGCCCGGCACCGTATCCGAGCCGAAGGCGCGTTTATGCCCCGCTACCGACGAGGCCATGCAAAGCCGCGAATTGGTGTCGATGTTGGCGGACCCGATGAAGCCTTTCATCAGCTTGTTGGCGACGTAGTAATCCTCGGTCAGCAACTGGCCCGAAACGTAGAAGGCAACGCTGTCGGGGCCATGGGCGTCGATGGCTGCGCGGAATGTGTCCGCGACCAGATCAAGCGCCGCGTCCCATCCCGCGGGCCGCCCGCCGATCTGCGGGCCGAGAAGACGACCCTGGAGATCCAGGGTCTCGCCGAGGGCCGATCCCTTGCTGCACAGCCTGCCGAAATTGGCCGGGTGATCCGCGTCGCCGCTGATCGCGGCCCCCCCCTGCCCGTCGGGCCGGGCGATGACGCCGCAGCCGACGCCGCAATAGGGACAGGTGGTCCGCACGGTCATTCCGCGGCGACCCGACCGCGCAGGAAGGCCGCGTCCAGCAGAACGCGCCCGCCTTCGACCCGTGCGGGATAGGTTGCGACCCGCCCCTCGTCCGCGCCCTGGGCCAGGCCGGTTTCCAGCGAAAACACCCAGTTGTGCAGCGGACAGGTGACCGAGGCCCCGTGGACGATCCCCTCGGCCAACGGCCCGCCCTTGTGCGGGCAGCGGTTGTCGAGGGCGTGGACGCTGTCTTCGGCGGTGCGGAACACGGCCACGCAGCCCAGCGCGGTCTTGACCACCCGCGCGCCCCGGCGGGGGATGGCGTCCAGGGCGCTTACGTCGATCCAGGTGCTCATTCGGCGGCCTCCAGCGACAGGTTGGCAAGGGGTTGGTAGGTGTCGGCCTGTTTGGTGACATGTTCGGCCCAGGGGTCGTGGCGATAGATCGACTGGCTGACCTCGAACCGCTCGATAAGGGCGGCCCGCTCGGTCGGATCTTCGATCCGCTCCTTGATCCAATCAAGCCCGACAAGGGCCATCCACTTGTAGATCCGGTGCAGGTAGCGCGCGTTTTCGCGGTAAAGCTGCGTGACCGCGCGGATGACGTCGATCGCCTCCTGCTCGGTGGGAACCGAGATCAGTAGCTCCGTCTCCTTCACATCCATGCCCGCCGCGCCACCGATGCTGACCTGAAAGCCGCTGTCGACGCAGACCACGCCGATGTCCTTGCAGGTCGCCTCGGCGCAGTTGCGGGGGCAGCCGGACACCGCCAGCTTCAGCTTGTGCGGCGTCCAGGCCCCGTGGAGGATCTTTTCCAGCTTGATCCCCAGCCCCGTCGAATCCTGCGTTCCAAACCGGCAATGGTCGGTGCCGACGCAGGTTTTCACCGTGCGCAGACCCTTGGAATAGGCATAGCCGGACACCATGCCCGCGTCGTTCAGATCCTTCCAGATCGCGGGCAGATCCTCGCCCTTGACCCCCAGCAGGTCGATGCGCTGACCGCCGGTGACCTTGACGGTCGGGACGGCATATTTGTCGGCCGCGTCTGCAATCGCGCGCAATTCGTCGGGCGTGGTGATGCCGCCCCACATGCGCGGGACGACCGAAAAAGTCCCGTCCTTCTGAATGTTGGCGTGCTTGCGTTCGTTGATGAACCGGCTTTGCGGATCGTCGGCATACTCCAGCGGCCAATCGGCCAGCAGGTAGTAGTTCAGCGCCGGGCGGCAGACGTGACAGCCATCGGGCGTCTTCCAGTCGCAGGCCTGCCAGACAGCGGGCATCGAGGTCAGGCGCTGCGATTTGATCATGCGGCGCACGTCTTCGTGCGTCATGTCGCAGCAGCCGCAGATTCCCTGCGCCGCCGGGATGACAAACTCATCGCCCAGCGTCACCGCCAGCACCTGTTCCACCAGCCCCGTGCAGGTCCCGCAGGACCCGCTGGCCTTGGTCACGGCGCGCACGCCCCCCAGGTCGGTGGCCCCGCCCAGAATCGCATCCTCGATCTGTCCCTTGCAGACGCCGTTACAGCCACAGATCTCCGCGTCACGCGGTAAGGCTGCAACGGCCGCCATAGGGTCCAGGGGGGCACCCCCCTGAAAGGCCGGCCCAAAGATGACTGTGTCGCGCATCTCGGCGATGTCGGTCTTGTCGCGGATCAGGCCAAAGAACCAGTTGCTGTCCGCCGTGTCGCCATACATCACCGCGCCGACAATCACGTCTTTCTCGATCACCAGACGGCGATACACCCCGCGCGCCGGGTCGCGGAAGACGATGTCTTCGCGGCCCTCGCCCTCGGCGAAGTCACCGGCCGAAAACAGGTCGCAGCCGGTAACCTTGAGCTTGGTCGACAGTTCCTTCTGTACGAAGGCGGCCTGCTGCCCCAGCAGGGTCGCGGCGGCCACCTTGGCCTGATCATAAAGCGGCGCGACGAGGCCGAAGACCGCGCCGTCGTGCTCGACACACTCGCCCACGGCCAACACGTCCGGGTCCGACGTCACCATCTGATCGTCGACATGGATGCCGCGCCCCACGGCCAGCCCGGCGTCGGCCCCCAGCGCCACGTTCGGGCGGATGCCCACGGCCATGACCAGCAGGTCACAGGGCAATTCGGTGCCGTCGTCCAGCTGCAGTGCACGGACATGGCCGTCCTGACCCAGGATCTGTTTGGAGTTGGCCTGACAGCGAACCGTGATGCCTTTGTCCTCCAACGCGCGGCGCAGAAGGAAGCCGGCGCTTTCGTCCAGCTGCCGTTCCATCAAGTGACCCATGATGTGCACCACGGTGACCTCGGCCCCGCGTGCGGCCATGCCGGCCGCCGCCTCCAGCCCCAGCAGACCGCCACCGATAACCACGACGCGCTTGCCCGCGTCCATGGTCATCATCCGTTCGGTGTCTTCCAGGTCGCGGTAGGCGATCACGCCCTGCAGGTCATGGCCCGGCAGCGGAATGATGAAGGGGTTGGATCCGGTGCCCAGCAGCAGCTTGTCATAGGACAGCACCTCGCCACCCGGTGCGGTCACGGTCCTGGCGGCGCGGTCGATGCCCGCCACCCGTTCGCCGAACCGACAGGTGATGCCGTGGTCGGCATACCAGGCGTCGTCATGGGTGACGATCTCATCATAGGTCTTGTCGCCGGACAGGACGGGCGAGAGCATGATGCGGTTGTAATTGCCGCGCGGCTCGCCGTTGAAAAGGGTGATGTCGTAGGCCTCGGGGGCCTGTTCCACCAGGTGTTCGAGCACCCGGCCAGAGGCCATCCCGGCCCCGATGACAATCAGCTTCTGTTTCATGATGTGGCCTCTTTCGTGCCGTAGGCGGCGTCGATCATCACCGCCGAAAGGGTTCCGTAAGCGGTGAGCCAGGCCTGCTTCACGTCGTCGGTGAAGTCATCCTCCAGGCCCTGCGACAGCGCGTAGATCAGCGCCGCCCCAACCGGTTGATAGTGTTCGGCGCGCACCCCGTAGGCGACATGCTGGCGCGCCAGCTTTTGCGCGACGGGCACGATCGGCCCGAGGTCGCGCAAGCCGTTCACCACGACCGACAGCGTGGCCATCAACTTGGCCCCCTGCTCCGTCATGTCGCCCTTGAAGAGCGGCCGCACCTCGGGCGCGATGTCGAAAAGCCGGGCATAGAAAATCGCGGCGGCGGCGTCCTTGATGGGCGCAACCTTGGCGAAACTATCCTGTACGAGGGTGATCTGGTCGGGGGTCATCGCTGCCCCCCGGTCCAGTTGTGGGCGACTAGGCCGTGACGGTCCGCGTTTCGTCCATCATGACGGACGCCACATGGGACAGCAGCGTCGACCAGGCCGACAGTTCCGCGCCCGTGAACGCGCCCGAATCCCAGTCTTCCAGCGTGTCGAGCAGCAGCCGTGTGACGATCGGGTAGTGGTCCGCCTGCGCCCCAAAGGACACGTGCCGCCGCGCGAGATCGCGCAACACGCCGTCCAGCTTGCGGGCGTCCATGGCCGAACTGACCAGCACCAGCAGCGTGTCCATCAACTTGCGTTCCTGGTCCGCCATGTCGCGCGGGAACAGGGATCGTACCTCTGGATGGGCGGCGAAGAGACGCAGGTAGAAGTCCTGCGCCACCCGTGTCGCGTGACGCGACAGCGGCCCGAGCGTGCGCAGCAACACCTGCCCCTGTCCGTCGGTCAAAATCCTGTCCGCCATCCCGTACCGCCGTCTTGGTCCACAGGCCCCCCCTAGCGGCAGAGGCTTTCGTATCCGTTAAGATCAATGCCATATCCGTCACTCCGCCGCGATTGCCGCGGGTTTCGGTTTTGGCTTTGCCCCGTGCTCGTATTCCTCAAGGAAATCGAGCACATCCTGCCGGTACTTGTAATAGTCAGGATGCTCCAGCAGGGCCTTGCGGGTGCGCGGGCGCGGCAGGTCGACATCGACGATCTTGCCGATGGTGGCCTGTGGTCCGTTGGTCATCATGACCACCCGGTCGGCCAGCAGGATCGCTTCGTCGACGTCGTGGGTCACGCAGATCGCGGTCACCTTGGTGCGTGACCAGACCTCCATCAGGACTTCCTGCAGTTCCCAGCGCGTCAGGCTGTCGAGCATCCCGAACGGTTCATCCAGCAGCAGCAGCTTGGGCGACAGGGCAAAGGCCCGCGCGATCCCGACCCGCTGTTTCATGCCGTTCGACAGGCTGGCCGCGCCCTTGTCCATGCTGTCGGCCAGGCCCACCCGTTCCAGGTAGTATTCGACGACATCCTGCCGTTCCGCCTGGGACGCGCGGGGATAGACCTTGTCGACACCGATCGCGACATTCTCCTTGGCGGTGAGCCAGGGGAACAGGTTCGGCGACTGGAACACGACGGCGCGTTCCGGGTCGGCGCCTTCGACGTGGCGCCCGTCCAGCTTGATCGCCCCCTTGGAAATCTCGTTGAGCCCGGCGGCCATGGTCAGAACCGTTGACTTGCCGCAGCCCGAATGCCCGATCAGAGAGATGAATTCGCCCCGATTGATCTTCAGGTCGAAGTCCTCGACCACGGTCAGCGGGCCCTTGGGCGTCGGATAGACCTTGTGCAGCTGGCTGAAGTCCAGGAACCGGTTCTCGATCAAGCCTTCCTGCGCCTCGGCGACGACGGCGGGCAGATCGGTGGCAACGCCGTGGATCGGGGTCACATCCGGCAGTTGGCGCGTCTCTTCGACCTTGGCCGCGATACCTACATCCATCAGGTAATTGGTGACCTGGGCGCGCAGCGTCTTGAAGGTCTCGTTGTGGTTCATCTCCATCCGGTCGCGGGGACGCGGCAGGGTCACGCGGAATTCCTGGCCCAGGGTCCCGTCGGGGTTCAGCGCGATGATCCGGTCGGCCAGGATGATCGCCTCATCCACGTCATTGGTGATCAGAACGCAGGTCTTCTTGTCCGCGTCCCAGATCCCCTCGATCTCGTCGGCCAGGTTCGCCCGCGTCAACGCGTCCAGCGCGCTCAGCGGCTCATCCAGCAGCAGGACTTCGGGGTTCATGGCCAACGCGCGGGCCACGTTCACCCGCTGCCGCATCCCACCGGACAGTTCCGCCGGGCGGCGCGTGGCGGCGTGGCTCAGGCCCACCATGCCGACATAATGCGCGACCTTCTCGGCCCGCTCGGCCTTGGACAGGCCGGGGAACATCGTGTCCACCGCCAGCGCCACATTGCCGGACACCGTCAGCCAAGGCATCAGGGAATAGCTCTGAAAGATCACGCCCCGTTCCGGCCCCGGCCCTGTGATCGGGACACCCTTGAAGGTGACCGCACCGCTTGTGGGGCTTTCCAGCCCGGCCATCAGGTTGATCAGCGTCGTCTTGCCGGTGCCGGAAAACCCCAGCAGCACAAGGAATTCCCCCTCTTCCACGCTGAGGCTGATGTTGTTGAGTACGTCGACCTTTTGCGTGCCTTCGCCGAAGCTCTGGCTCACGTTGTCGAATTCAATCACGCCCATATCGCTCACCGGTTGTTCGAGAAGGTGAACATCGACTGGAGCGCGAACATCACCCGATCCAGCAGAAAGCCGATGATCCCGATGGTGAACACCGCCACCATGATCTTGGCCAGCGACTGCGACGATCCATTCTGGAACTCATCCCAGACGAATTTGCCCAGGCCCGGGTTCTGCGCCAACATTTCTGCCGCGATCAGAACCATCCAGCCCACGCCCAGCGAAAGCCGCAGCCCGGTAAAGATCAGCGGCAGGGCCGAGGGCAGCACCAGCTTGGTGATCTTGGTCCAGGTCCCCATCTTCAGCACACGGCTGACCGACACCAGGTCCTTGTCGATGGAGGCGACGCCCAGCGCCGTGTTGATCAACGTCGGCCACAGCGAACACAGCGTGACTGTGATGGCCGAGATCAGAAAGGACTTGGAAAACAATCCGTCGTTGGTGGCATAGACCGCCGAGACGATCATCGTCACGATCGGCAACCAGGCCAGCGGCGACACCGGCTTGAAGATCTGTATGAGCGGGTTCAGCGCGGCATTGGCCGTCTTCGACAGACCCGCGGCAATACCCAGCGGAATGGCCACGACCGAGGCGATCAGGAAGCCAAAGAAGACGGTGACGATCGAAGTGCCAATCTGATCGTAATAGGTCGGCTTGCCGGTATAGGCGCGTTCTTTCACGCGTTCGGGCTGACCGTCGGCGATGAACTTGGCGTTGCGGGTGTCCTGACGCGCGTAAAACGCTTCTTCCTTCTCGCCTTCGCGGACCGCATCGGCGTGCAGGTTTCCGACCTGCTCCCAGACTTCGGCCGGACCGGGCACGGCACCCAACGAGGTTTGAACCTTGGGGGCCAGCGCCCCCCAGGCGATCAGAAACAGCCCGATGGCCAGCAGCGGCACGCCCAGCAACTGCCAGATGTCCTTCAATTGCGCCTTCGGATTGTCACCGGCCAGCGCCTTCAGCACCGGGGTCATCCACGCCAGGCCGAGGACCTGAAACCAACCGTCGGCCTTGTTGATGCGGGTGAAGAGGCGCGCGCGCCGCTCTTCGCGGGAGAGGGTATCGGGGTCGATCGCGGTCATAGGGGTCTCGCTACGGATAGAAGTTGCGGGAGGGTGGGCGGGGCGACGCTCCGTCAGGAGCGAGCGTCGCTCCGCCCGACAGGGATCAGCCCTGGATCTCGGAGCCGACGACGATCTGCTGGCCCTTCAGGCCGATCGGCAGGCTGTCGAGATAGGCGTTCGGCGCCCGGCCGTCGTAGGCGATGCCGTCGATGATGTCCTCGGACGGGGTCGGTGCCTTGAAGCCGTCGCTGTCCCAGGGGAAATCGGCCTCATCGGCCAGGCCTTCGTCGACCAGCAGGCGCGCGGCCTCCAGGTAGATGGCGGGCTTGTAGACTTCCTTGGCGGTCTCGATGAACCACTCGTCGGTCTGCGGCTCTGCGATCTGGCCCCAGCGGCGCATCTGGGTCAGGTACCAGATCGCGTCGGAATAGAAGGGATAGGTCGCGTTGTAGCGGAAGAAGACGTTGAAGTCGGGGATCTCGCGGACGTCGCCCTTCTCGAACTCGAAGGTGCCGGTCATGGAGTTGGCGATGACGTCGTAGTCGGCGCCGACGTATTCAGACCGCGACAGGATCTCGACCGCTTCTTCGCGGTTGGCGTTGTCGTTCTCGTCCAGCCACATCGCCGCGCGGATCAGCGCCTTGGTCACGGCCAGCGTGGTGTTCGGGTTTTCTTCGGCAAAGGCGGCGTTGATGCCAAAGACCTTCTCCGGGTTGTTCTTCCACAGCTGGTAGTCGGTGATGACCGGCACGCCGATGCCCTTGAACACGGCCTGCTGGTTCCACGGCTCGCCCACGCAGTAGCCAAAGATCGTGCCGGCCTCCATCGTGGCGGGCATCTGCGGCGGGGGGGTCACCGACAGGAAGACGTCGGCCCCGATCTGGCCGGACACGTCGTCGGGCGAATAATACCCCGGCTCCAACCCACCGGCGGCCAGCCAGTAGCGCAGCTCGTAGTTGTGGGTCGACACGGGGAAGACCATGCCCATGTTGAACGGAATGCCCTGATCCTTGTAATCCTCGACCACCGGGGCCAGGGCCGCGGCGCTGATCGGATGCTGGGGGCGACCGTCTTCCATGGTGGGGATGTTCGGCTTCATCTGTTCCCAGATCTCGTTGGACACGGTGATGCCGTTGCCGTTCAGGTCCATCGAGAATGGCGTGATGATATGCGCCTCGGTGCCGTAGCCGATGGTTGCCGCCAGCGGCTGACCGGCCAGCATGTGCGCGCCGTCCAGCTGCCCGCCGATGACGCCGTCCAGCAGGACCTTCCAGTTGGCCTGCGCCTCCAGGGTGACGAACAGGCCTTCGTCCTCGAAATAGCCCTGCTCATAGGCAACGGCCAGAGGGGCCATGTCGGTCAGCTTGATGAAGCCGAAGGTCAACTCGTCCTTTTCCAGCTCCAGGTAGGCCGAGGCCGGAAGCGTGAACAGGCAGGTGGAGGCCAGCGCAAGGGCCGTAAGTTTCGTCATCATCAGATCCTCTGAGTGGGGCCGGAAGGAAAACCGGCAAACAAAAAAAGCCGCGCGTTCTGATCCACGGGAGGGAGGGTCCGTGGTCTGAACGAGCGGCTTTGCTCTGGGTGAGTTGCAACACCAGCGTCGGTGTCGGAAGTCTGTCGGGGCGTCTGTGCCCTTGCGTTGATGGTGTGCGACCCGGCGCGGGACCTCAATGCGAAATGCCGCCACGCAGCATGAATTCGGGGCGCAGACATGATCCGCCCAAATAATAATCAGCTTTCGGGGGTCGGATCGAAGGTTTCGCCATCAAAGAAAGCATCCGGCCCCAGAATCATGTGCCCCTTGGTCGAGGCGACAGCCGTCGCGTGGCGCATCGCGCCCTCGATCTTTTCGGAAGCCCCCGGCAAATCCGCGCCCAGCGGTCCCAGCACCTCCCGGTAGAGGTCCGACCGGAACGAGGCCCGCGCCAAGGCTCGCGCCTCTGCGTCCGCACCCAGCCGCTCGGCGATCCAATTGGCCTGGGACCGCCAGGGAAAATTGGCGGTATGACGGTGGAACAGCTGGAACTGAGGCACCTCCACCGGCGAAGCCCCCTGCGCTGGCGTCAATCGGCCGGTGATCGCGGGGTCGATGGTCTGATCCGACAGGTCCAGATGTTCGCTGCGCGCCAGGATCTCGATCGCCAGCGGCTTGTTGCGGGGCGCATCCAGCCAACGACAAGCGTGGTAGACCGCGCGCATCAAGGCCCGCGTCGTCCCCGGCGCGGCCTGAATGCGGTCATGGCGCATGGCCAGCACCTTTTCCGGTGAAAAGGCCCAGATCGCCTGGCCCGGCAGCCACAGCTCTGCCACGCCGCGAAGGACGGCGTCCGATCCCCAGGGTTCACCGACCCACAGGGCGTCCAGCTCGCCCCGCTCCATCGCGTCAGCCATCCGCCGGGGCGGCACGGTCACGACCTCTATCGCCGCGCCCTGCAACGCGGGCGCGCGTTCCAGGAAATAATCCAGCAACAGCCGGTGCATGGAATAGGGAAACGGCACACCGATCCGCACCCGTGCCTCGGGGGCCAGGGCAGAGGCCACCGCCGAGACGTCGCCAAAGACCGCGCCCCGGTCCCGCATCCGCGCAGCCAGCGCGCGGGAAACGCCGAACACCGTCCCGTTCACCGCCAGCACCATCAGCGCATCAACCTGCGCCGACAGACCGCCCAGCCCCATCGACATGGCCACCGGCATCGGCGACAGCATCTGCGCCGCATCCAGATGGCCCAGCACCAACATGTCGCGCAGCGCCGACCAGGACGGTTGCGGCATCAACGACAGCGACAGGCCTTCCTCGGCGGCGAACCCAAGTTCCCGTGCGATGACCAGCGGTGCGCAATCCACGAGCGGCACATAGCCGATATTCAGCACCTGCCCGGTCATGACAGCAGATCCGCCGCAGTCACCAGCGCCTGCGCCACGTCGATCACCTTGCGACCCTGATCCATCGCGGTCTTGCGCAGCAGGCCATAAGCCTCCTCCTCCGAACAGCCCCGCTGCCGCATCAGGATACCCTTGGCGCGGTCGATGGTCTTGCGGTCGTGCAGCGCCCGCTTGGCGGCGTCCAGCTCCGACTGCATCTGTCTCATCAGCTGGAACCGGGCGATGGCCGTTTCCAGCACCGGCTTGATCCGGTTCATTTTCAGCCCGTCCACAACATAGGCGCTGACGCCTGCGTTCAGGGCGGCCCGCGTCAGCTCATCGTCGGTCTGGTCCACGAACATGGCGACGGCCCGCGCCTTGGGGTCCGAAACCAGGCTGAGATGTTCCAGCGTGTCGCGATCCGGGTTCGCCAGGTCGATCAGCACGATATCCGGCGAGATCTGCTTGATCGCGCGTTCCAGACCGCCGGGATGGGCCAGGGCATGGACATCGGTCATCCCTGCTTCGCAGAGGGCGTCGATGATCTGGCGCGCCTTGTCGGCGTCGGCTTCCACCACAAGAATGCACAGGCTGTTTTGCATGAGGCCTGCCTATCCCTCCGGTCGGGGCAGGCCAGATGCGGCGCGCACGCACAGGCCCCGCTACGCGTCGGTGGTCAAACCGGCGGCAGAGCCGGTGGCATCTGCCGAATTATTAAGCGCTCGCCGCATCCCGCCCAAAGGGGTCCGGCAAGGCAGGCAGCAGCTGTCCCGCGCAGGCACCAAATCCGATCCGCACGCCCTGACCCCAGGCATCGCCGCGCAGCACGACGGTATCGCCATCGTCCAGAAACGCCCTTTCTGCCCCGCAGGTCAGTTGGATCGGCGTCTTGCCGCCCCATGACAATTCCAGAAGGGATCCGCGCGCCCCCTGCCCCGGCCCCGAAATCGTCCCCGACCCCAGCAGGTCCCCGACCCGCATCGGACAGCCGGAACTGGCATGATGCGCCAGTTGCTGTGCCGCCGCATAATACATCGTGTCGTAGTTGGTGCGGGCGATGACCGTCTCGGTGCCGCCCTGGGGCGTCAGACCAACCGTCAGGTCGATGTCATAGAGCAAGGGCGCGTCACTGGCCAAATGCGGCAGCAGCGGCACCTCGCGCGCGGGCAGCGGGCGGCGGAATGGGGCGAGCGCTGCGGCGGTCACGATCCAGGGACTGATCGTCGTCGCCGTGGCCTTGGATTGGAACGGGCCGAGCGGCTGGTATTCCCAGGCCTGAATGTCCCGCGCCGACCAGTCGTTCAGCAGAACGTAGCCAAAGATATTCGCCTCTGCCTCCGCCACCGTCAGCGGACCATCCGAGGGCGTTCCGACGACGGCACCCAGCTCCAGCTCGATATCGAACCGCTGAGACGGCGCAAGGCGCGGGGCGGCGTCATCTGGCCCCTTCAGCTGTCCCCAGGGACGCCGGACCGGCGTGCCGGACACCACCACCGAAGACGCCCGTCCGTTGTAGCCGATGGGAATATGCAGCCAGTTTGGCGGCAGGGCGTTCTCGGCCCCCCGGAACATGGTGCCGACATTGGTGGCGTGATGCCGGCTGGCGTAGAAATCCGTGTATTCGGTGACATCGAACGGCAGGTGCAGCCGCGCATCGGTCAGTGGGATCAGATGGGGGGTCAGCTGCGCCTGCCTGTCGCTGCCTTCGGACAACAACTCGGTCAGGCGCGCGCGCAGGACCGCCCAGGCGGCGTGTCCGGACGCCATGTGCGCGTTCCAGCCCGGCGCGGCAAAGACACCCCTGGTGCCCAGCAGTCCCGCCGCCTCGGCCCCGCATAGATCCAGCGCCTGATCCCCGATCGCCACCGCGCAGCGCGGGGCCAAAGTGGCGGTGGAAACCACGCCGCATGGCAGGTTGTTGAGCGGAAATGGCGTCTCGGCGGAATTGGCCGAGACCACCCAGGAGCGAAGCAAGGTCATCGAGAAGCGTCTTTCTGGTTTTCCGGTCGGGCCGCGTCAAAGGCAGGCAGGGCAAGGCACCGCGCCTCGATCTCGGCCAGCCGGGCAAAGGGTGCCAGGTCCACGCCCCAGCGGTGCGCGTTGTAAAGCTGGGCGGTCAGGCAAATGTCCGCCAGATCGGGCGTGTCGCCAAAGCAGAACGGAGTATCGGGGTCGATCAGGGCCGCAAAGGCCGCGAGCCCCTCGGTCAGCCAGTGACGCACCCAAGGCAGGCCCGCGTCTTCGCCTGTCAAACTCTGAAGCCGTCGAAGCACCTTCAGGTTGTTCACCGGATGCACGTCGGTGGCCAAGACCATGGCCGCCGCAAGAACCCGTGCCCGACGCACAGCGTCATCCCGGGGCAACAGGGGCGGTTCCGGCACGATCTGATCCATATAGTCCAGGATCGCCATCGACTGCGTCAGCACGTCGCCCGCGTCGGTCACCAGGGTCGGCACGGCCTTGATCGGGTTCAGCGCCGCATAGGCATCCGACGCCTGCTGTCCGGCAAGCAGATCGACGGGCACCACCTCTGCGTCGATCCCTTTCAACGCCAGCGCGATCCGCACCCGATAAGCGGTGGAGGAGCGCCAGTAGGAATAGAGCCTCATTTCTTCCCCGGCGTGCCGTCGAACTTCTTCTCCAGATCGGCCCAGCAGTCGATGTAGTCGTCCTGAAGCGGGGCCTCCTGCGCGGCGAAGCGGGTCAGATGCTGCGGGAAGCGGGTTTCGAACATGAAGGACATCGTGTCGGACAGTTTTTCGGGCCCAAGCTCGGCGTTGGACGCCCCCTCGAAGGCCGTCTTGTCCGGCCCGTGCGGCAGCATCATGTTGTGCAGCGAAAGCCCGCCAGGGATGAACCCCTTTGGCTTGGCATCATAGATGCCGTGGATGTTGCCCATCAGTTCGGACATGACGTTCTTGTGGTACCAGGGCGGGCGAAAGGTGTCCTCGGCCACCATCCAGCGGTCCCGGAACAATACGAAGTCGATATTGGCCGTGCCCTCGACGCCCGACGGTGCGGTCAGCACGGTAAAGATGGACGGATCCGGGTGGTCGAACAGGATCGCGCCGACCGGACAATAGGTGCGCAGGTCGTATTTCACCGGCGCATAGTTGCCATGCCAGGCCACCACATCCAGCGGCGAATGCCCGATCCGCGTCTCATGAAACTGACCCGCCCATTTGACCGTGACGGTGCTGGGGACGTCGCGATCTTCGAAGGCGGCCACAGGCGTCTTGAAGTCGCGGCGGTTCGCCATGCAGTTGGCCCCGATCGGGCCGCGCCCGGGCAGATCGAATTTCTGGCCATAGTTCTCGCAGACAAAACCACGGGCCGGCCCCTCCAGCACCTCGACCCGGTAGACGAGGCCGCGCGGCAGGATGGCGATTTCCTGCGGCTCCAGGTCGATGACGCCCAGTTCGGTGCAGAACCGCAGCCGCCCTTCCTGCGGAACGACCAGCAGTTCGCTGTCGGCAGAGTAGAAATAGGCGTCGACCATGCTTTCGGTCACCAGATAGACATGCGCCGCCATGCCCACCTGGGTGTTCACATCCCCCGCCGTCGTCATCGTGCGCATCCCCGTCAGCCAGGTCAGCGCCGCGTCCGCATGGGGCACCGGATCCCAGCGATACTGCCCGAGCGAGATGACATCCGGGTCCACATGCGGGGCAGATTTCCAATACGGCAGGTCGATCCTTTGGAACCGGTGGGTGTGCTTGACCGACGGGCGGATGCGATAGCACCAGGTGCGCTCGTTCTGGTGGGTGGGCGCGGTGAAGGCGGTGCCCGAGAGCTGCTCTCCGTAGAGGCCATAATTCACCTTTTGAGGCGAATTCATCCCCTGTGGCAGGGCACCTGGCAGGGCCTCCGTCTCGAAATCGTTGCCGAAGCCCGGCATGTATCCCGGCGTCGTGCCCACGGGGGTCCGGGATGTTTGCAGGCTGTGATTGGGGCTGTCTGACGTCATCGGCTCTCTCCCTCGCTCTACATTGGGGTATTGGTTGGTTTTGTAACTAACAACGGGTACCTGACCCCATGGCCCAAGACAGCGATTTCGACCTGGTGGATTTTCTGCCCTATCTTCTGAACCAGGCGGCCGAGGAATCGGGGCTGGCCTTTCAGCGGTATTACAAGGCGACCTATGGGATGCTGCGTACCGAATGGCGGGTGCTGTTCCACCTGGGTCGACATGGATCAATGACTGCGCGCGACATCTGTACACGGGCACGGGTGCACAAGACCAAGGTCAGCCGCGCGGTCGCGGCGTTGGAGGCGAAACGCTTCGTCACGCGGCACGTGTTGGAAACTGACCGGCGGGCGGAACGGTTGCGGCTGACGCCAGCGGGCGCACGCGCCTACGCCGATCTGCACGACAAGGCGCAGGCCTTCGACGCGCGCCTGATGGCCCCCTTCGACGCCGAGGAACAGCGCGTTCTGCGCCGCTGCCTGGTGCGCATCGCCGGACTGTGACGGATGATGATGGAGCTCCCTCAACGGCCTCGTTTCCTGGCGCCCCCTGATGAAGGGTTCTAGACGCGGCAGGCGCGGGATCGGTTGCCATGTGCTTTTGGTGACCAGGGGCCGATGATCGGAATGCCCATGACCTTGCCAGCAGGCATTTTTCGCGAGCGGCGGGAACAAATGCGTGCTGTGCGAGGCCTGTGGGCGGGAGCGGATCAGCCCGCGTGACACCTGGTCGATGGCGATGCACGAGTATCGAGGGGAAAGCGGCCTGACGCGCCATCAAATACATAGGCCGCACGATCCGGCGGCTTTAGATGGTGGCCCTTGCCCAAGACACACCGAGCCGCACGCATCGCGGGTTCGCATTGTCCTGCGGGCCCGCCGCTGACCGCATAGGCGCGGCAAATCCGTGGTGCGTTGATATGCTGCGCCGTTTCATCCGGGCAATCCGGGGTGCCGAAGACCGCCGAAGGATCGGCCCAACCGGCCAAGGTCCGCAGAACTCGTGGAAAAACCGGCTCTCCTGAGAGAGCCGGCTTTCGTCTTACTTGACCGGAGCGAGGCCCGAATACCGGAACGCCTCCTTCTCCAGCGCGTCGATCTCGTCGGCGGACATGTTCTTGTTCGCGATGGACATCCGCCCCAGGAACACCAGCGGAAGCTCATCCGTGCGGCCCTCAAGCACCGCCTTGATCGCCTCGGCAGCCGCTGCGCCGATGTCGTCGGACATCCGCATAGGCGTCGCGTCGAGCGTGCCCGCCCGGATGGCATCCAGTTCCACCGAAGTGCCGCCCCAAGCCGTCGTGAACAGGTCCTCGGTCCGTCCCGCCGCGATCTGTGCTTCGACCGCACCCATGCCCATAGCCGTGTTGGCGGTATGGACCACCTCGACCTCCGGGAAGGCCGTCATGATCTGCTCCATCGCGGAATAGCCAAGTTCGCGGTTGAAGTTGGCATATTGCTCGGCCGCCTTGACCCATCCGCCCTTCTCTTCCACGCAGTCAGCGAACGTCTCTGATCGCAGGTTGTCGATGGACCCGGGCAGACCACGGATAAGCGCGTAGGTCTTGTCCGATCCCAGTTCGCCGATCATGTAGTCACAGATCGCCGCCGCGCCCGACGGGGAATCGAAGTTGAACCAGGTAACCGGTTGCTTGGTCAGGGCCTTGAGCGGGGTGTGGTTGCCCCAGATCATCGTCGTGAACCCTTCGGTGTCGACCAGGCGCTGAATGTTGTCGCCCTGCGCCATCAGCTCGGACGGGGCATACATCACGAAATCCCAGATATCCGCATCGTTGACCGCCTGCGCGACGAACTGGTTCTGCAATTCACCTTCGTTCATCCGCGTCGCGAATTCCGTCGTCTCGTAGGGGATGCCAAGTTCATCCAGACGCGTGGTGAACGCGACATAGTTCCGGTTGAAGAAGTCGGAGGTATCCGCCGAAGGATAAATCAGGGCGATCTGGATGGGATCGTCGATCGCGACGGACACCTTGACCGGATCTGCGGCGATGGCCGCCTGAAGCGCCTCTAGCGTGCCGGGCTTGGTCACCTGCTCGGGACGCCAGACGTCGCGCTCACCGTCGTCGGGCAGCGTGAACAGCGGCAGGTCCTGTGCGAGGACCGGCGCGGCCAGTCCCAGGCAGATCGCCGAGGCGAATGTGGCTGCAATTGTAAGTTTCATGATCTTCTCCCTTTATCTTGAAATGGCGGGCGCGGGGGATCCCCGCGCCACGCCGGTTAGCCAACCGGTGCGCCCGGAAGGGCGAAACCAATGATGAGCAGTGCTGCAAGACCGGCGAGCAGGCCCCCGATGAACTTGAGGATCGACATGTTTTCCTTGCTGAGCAGCGCGGCACGGACACCGCCCCCGCCGTCGCGGTCCGTGGCCTGAAGCCAGGAATACGCAGCGACCGAAATCACGATGACCAGACCCGCGGCCACCGATTGCCAGAAGAACTCGATCCGAAGGATGATCGTCGCGTTGGTGATCATCGCCAGCAGGATGACCCCACACAAAGCGCCCAGCATCGAGGCCCGCCCACCGAAGAGCGACGTGCCGCCCACCACAACCGCCGCAATCACGTGCAGGTTGAGGAAACTGGCCGACGTTGCCTGGATCGAATTGAGCTTGCCCGCCAGCATGACGCCCGCGAACCCGGCGATCCCCCCCATCAATGCATAGGCAAAGATGCGTTGCTTGTGCACGGCGATCCCCGCCATCGACGCCGCATCCGGGTCCGACCCGATGCCCAGGGCATAGCGCCCGAAAAAGGTGCGCGTCAGGACGATGTGACCAATCACGATGGCTGCAAAGCCGATCAGCACGGGAACCGGCAGGAACCCCTCGATCCGGCCGCGCCCGATGGTGGTGATGATATCCGGGAAGGATGCCAGCACCAGACCCTTGGCCAGCACCAGCGCGATGCCCCTATAGACAAGATCCATCGCCATGGTCCCGATCAGGTCGGGCACGTTCAGCTTGGTCACGACCAGACCGTTGATGGTGCCCAGAACCGTGCCCAGCACGATCGCCACGCAAATCCCCGCGAACGGAGAAAACCCGTATTCCTTGACCAGAAAGGCCATGACGAGGGCGCTGAGCGCCGCGACGGAACCGATCGACAGGTCGATGCCCCGCTGCGCGATGACGAAGGTCATGCCGACAGCCATCGGCATGAAGACGGCCGCTTCCAGCAGGATGATCTCGAAGTTCGACGCCCGGAAGAAACGCGCGGGTTCCACCACCAGCATGAACAGCATCAGGAGGGCGATCATGAACACCGGCCCCAAGATCGAAAGATACGGCAGGACCCGGCTCCAGGTGGATGGACGGGGCATCGCGCCGGCCACGTTTGTCGTTGCCTGGGTCATGCGACCACCTCTTCCTGCTTGGTGCCGACGATCATGCCGAGCACCTCTTGTTGCGTCGTCTCGTCGATGCGGACCGTCCCGACCTTCTGACCACGCCGCATCACCTGAACGCGGTCGGCGACGTCAAACACGTCATCAAGAGAGTGGGAGATGAGCAGAACGGCCATGCCCTGATCGCGCAGGGCCTTGATGAGGCTCAGGGTTCTTGCGGTTTCCTGCGGGCCGAGCGCGGCGGTGGGCTCATCCATCACAAGAACCCGCAGATCCGCGTGATAGATCGCGCGGGCAATCGCCACGGCCTGTTTCTGGCCGCCAGAAAGGCTGTCCGTGGGGGCATCCATGTCTGGCAGGCGCGTGCCGAACCGGTCCAACAGAACCTTGGTCGCCTCTGCCTTCATCTTGGCATTGTCGAGAAACGGGATGCCCAGGATCGAGCGGGTCAGCTCGTTTCCGAAGAAGATATTGGCCGCCGGGGTCAGGTGATTGGCCAAGGCGAGGGTCTGATAGACCGCGTCAATCCCCAGGTCGATCGCGTCTGCGCGGCTCGTCAGGTTTACTTCGCGGCCATCGACAAAGATGGCACCCGAGGTCGGTTGCAGAACGCCCGTCAGAATCTTGATGAGGGTCGATTTCCCGGCACCGTTGTCGCCCACAATGGCGAGAACCTCGCCGGAACGTGCCTCCAGATCAACGTCGTTCAGCGCCACAGCGCCTCCGAACCGTTTGTGAATGCCACGCATGGCGATGATCGGACCGTCCGACCCCCTCGCCGTGGGCTTCAATGTGTCCATCGTAACAATTCCTCCCGAAATCCCGATTTCAGCATGGTTGATCATCGGTTAAATTGTCAACAATATATTTGACAATACTTTATGCCATTGTTTTTCATTGATTTAACCCACGAACCCAAGTGTGAATCACCGCAGCAGTCGCCTCGGGTTCCTCGAGCAGGACGAAATGCCCTGCGGCGGGGATGACGCTGTGCATCCCGTTGCGGGCGGTCGAGGCGATCTCCGCGCCCAGATCGACAGGCGTGAGCCGATCCTCCTGGCCGTTGATCATCAAAACCGGCGCGTCGAGACATGACAGCGCCGGTCGCGAATCCGGCCGCCCGATGGCCAGTTCGATCTGGGCCGCGAGATGGCTGCTAGGCGTCTCGTGGGCCATGCTGTGGATCAGATCCTTGGCCGGATGCCCGGGTCGCTGCGGCTCCGCGACGTAGCGGGGCCACAGGTCAGCCTCGACCAAGGCCGCCGCGCCGTCGCACTGAAACCGGTTGACCATCGCGCGCCGATCGGGCGCGAGGTCCGGCGTATCAGGCCGCGCAGTGGTGCTGATCAGGGTGATGCCGGCACAGCGGTCCGGTGCTTGCCGCATGATTTCAAAAGCAACCTGACATCCGAGCGAAAAGCCGACGACGTGAATGCGCGCCCCCAGGCCCTCGACCGCGCGATGCGCAAGCGCCGACAGGTCATCCTTGTCCAGCGCCTGCACCACCCTGATCGACCCTGACGCCGTCTGACCAAGGTGCTGGATCAGGGGCGCAAAGACCCGCCCATCACACAGCGTCCCGGGAATGAAGAGCCAGTCCGCTTTGCTCATCAAGGCACGCCCCTACTGCCCCAACGAGCGTTTGACCGCGCTGGCCATGGCCCCCGTCGCAAGCGCGAAATCGTTGCCGGGCGTCACCATCTGGAACCCTTCGTCGAGGCGTTTACGGGCCAGCTCGGGGCTGGCGCAGAAAATACCGACGGGGATCCCCGCCGCATTCGCGCGGGCAAGGATGTGCGCGATGGCCTTCGCGGTCTTGCTGTCTTCGGTTTCGGCGCTCGGACGCTCTCCGAGTTCAAGGGCGAGATCGTTGGGACCGACGTAGATCATGTCCAATCCGGGCACCGCCAGGATGTCATCGATGTTGTCCAGCGCCTCTGCTGTCTCAATCATGGGGATCGCCATGACCGCTTCGTCGGCATGATCGAAATAATCGGCCCCGCCATAGAGCTTTCCGCGCGCCGGTCCGAAGGAGCGTCGTCCCAAAGGTGGATAGCGGCAGGCCGACAGCAGCGCCCGGACGTCGTCCGCCGTGGATACCATCGGGCAGATGACGCCGTAGGCCCCGGCATCCAGCAGGTGCATGATCGAATGCCCCTCCAGCGAGGGGGCGCGCACGATCGGGACGGCCGGTGTTGCAGAAATCGCCTGCATCATGCCGACTGCAGCCTCGAACCCGATCATGCCATGCTGCAAGTCGACGGCGACGCAATCGTAACCGGAATGCCCTGCCCCTTCCGCAAGATAGCTTGAGGGGATGGCAAGCCAGCCGCAAACGATTGGCCTGCGCTCGGCGATCAGGCGGCGAAGTTTGTTCGGTCTCATGGATCGTACTCCGTAAACTTACTAGGCGGTCGCCGGGACGGCGGGCAAATCGCATCCGTGGCGGTCGGCAAGCGTGGCGATCTCGGCCATCAGCTTGGCAGGAATGGGCAGGCCATCCCTGCGGCGCGCGACGCTCGTTTCGTGCTCAAGCTCACCAGGCAGCAGCATCCGCCCCTTCGGGTCCCACATCGGTGAGGCGCGCAGCGTCTCGTGCATGTCCCGCATCCGGGCTTCGAGGGCCTCACGCCCAAGGAACGCCTCGGGGTCGATCACGATGAACATGTGACCGGTGTCGCTTGGGTCCTGGGGGGCGGAATACATGCTCTTGATGTCGAACTGATATGCCCCGCCGGTCAGCACGCCGCACAGGATGTCGATCATCAACGACAGCCCGAACCCCTTGTGCCCGCCAAGCGGCAGCAGAAATCCCTTGAAGCCGACAAAGGGATCGTCGGTCGGATGGCCCTGTGCGTCAGTGGCCCATCCAAAGGGAATCTTTTCCCCCTTTTCCTGCGCCAGCAACAACTTGCCCCCCGCGACCGACGACATCGAGATATCGAGGATCATCGGAAACTCCGCGCCCGTCGGTGCGCCGAAGGCCAGGGGATTGTTCCCTGTAATCGGCTTGGCCCCGCCCGGCACCACGAGGTTTGGGATGACGTTTGTCATGGCCAGCGCGATCATGCCCGCGTCGGTGGCCTGTTTGATATAAAGCGCCGCCGCCCCGAAGTGGTTCGAGTTGCGGACGGCGACCGCCCCGATCCCCTGGTCGCGGGCAATGTCGATCGCACGATCTGTCGCGCGGTGGCCCACGACGTAGCCAAGCCCGCCGTCGCCGTCCCAGACCTCAAACGCAGCCCGTCCGCCCAGGCATTTCACATCCGGTTGCTTGTTGACCGCCCCGTTCACCAGCCGTTCGGCATAGATCGGCAGCCGCAGCAGTCCGTGACTGTCGATCCCCCAGAGGTTGGTCTGAATCAGGTCACGGGCGCAAAGCGCTGCATCGGTCGACGGCAGGCCAAGACGGGTCAAAAGGTCGGCCACGAAATGTTCGGTCTCGGCGACCGGAAGCCGCGTTTCATCATTCATGGTGTGTGTCTCCCTTGGAGGCGAAAACCGCGAGCGGCTCTGCGCTGACCATGACGGATGCAAAAACGCAGGGCCGCCCGGATCGGTTGTGCCAGGTGTGTGCGGTGCCGCGCTGAATCAGGACGTCCCCTGCCTTCAGCAGCGTTTCACCCTCTTCGGTCACGGCAACGACTTCGCCGGACAGGATAATGTTGTAATCCACCGTCTCGTTGCGGTGCATCGTCGGGTCCTCGGCGCCCTGCACCTGAATGCCATCGGCCTGCAGGCTCTCGAAATCCCCGTCGACGGCCTCTGATGATCCGTCCGTTTCCGGCAAGAGCTCGACAATCCGGAACCGCGTTCCGCCGACGGGCGGGTGGTGGCGGACCGGGCCGGCGACCGCGTCGTTAGTCCCCAGATTGCTGGCAAGCGGCCCCCCGGTTTCCCACAATTCGTAGAACGTCAGGGCGCGCCCTGGCTGAACCATCGTTGTTTCGGGGGGGCCATCGGACAGGATGTAGGACCGCCCCCCATCCGTCGTCCCGGTTACCACTCTCTTGAAGTCCAAGGTCATCCGTCAATACGCCCCAATAAATCATCAATCATATTGTTGACAATTATACCGCCAATTGTAAAGCATGTTTCCAGGCCATCCCGTTTCGGGCGGCAAAAGGGGAGGGAGACCCGACATGTTTACAAAGATGCTGCGCCGCACCGTGCTGGCCGGACTGTGTTCCGGATTGGCGATCATGACACTGGGCACAGGCGCGGTCTCCGCGCAGGATCAGAAGCGGTACGCCATGGTCGTCCGTGTTCTGGGAAATACCGCGTTCGAGCTTGCCGGGATCGGCGCACAGGAAGCCGCCGACGAACTGGGGGTGGAGCTGATCTTCACCGGTCCGACCGAAAACACCGCCGAGGGGCAGGTTGCCTTGATCAACTCGCTCATCGCGCAGCGCATCGACGCGATCATGATCACCGCGAACGATGCCACCGCCCTGTCACCGGCCCTGCGCCGCGCTTCGCAGCGTGGCATCGCGGTCGTGACCTGGGACCAGGATACCGAAACCGCGGCGCGTTCCTTGCACATCGCGTCCGCAACCAACGAGCTGATCGCCCTTGCCCCCGTCAAGATCGCGCTGGATCTGACGGATGGCGGCGGCGACGTCGGCATTGTTTCAGGTCCCGCCAACTCGACCACCCAGAACGAATGGGTCGATGAAATGGTTCGCCTGACGACGCAAGACGACGCCTATAAAGGTCTCAACGTGGTCGAAACGGTCTATGGCGACGAACGGTCGGACAAGGCCTACAACGAGGCACTGGGCCTCGTGAACAAATACGAAAACCTGGAGGCAATCGTCGCCTACACATCCGTCGGCATCGCCGCCGCCTCGCAGATGGTTCGCGATCAGGGCCTGGTCGGCAAGGTCAAGGTGACCGGCCTCGGCTTTCCGACCGAGATGGTGGATCACGTCCTGTCCGGTGCCACGCCTGCCTTTGCGATCTGGAACATGGTCGACGTCGGCTACACGACCGTGATGGCGACCCATGCGCTGGTCGAGGGCGACATCACCGGCGCCCCCGGCGAGACGTTCGAAGCGGCGCGCATGGGGTCGATCGAGATTGGCGAAAACAACGTTGCCGTCATGGGTGAGCTGTTCGTCTACGATGCCTCCAACGTCGAAGACGCCGCAGCACTTGTCGAAAGCGCGGGCAAGTAGCGCTGCCCCCCTCACCACACCATCGCCGCCCGCCCCCGATCCGGGACGGGCGGCACGCCACAGGCGGATCCGAGGAACGCACGCATGTTGGAGATCGAGAATCTCACGAAACGGTTCGGCGGCGTCCGGGCGCTGACCGATGTGTCGCTGACGGCGCGGGCGGGCCGTGTCCTTGGGCTGATCGGCGAGAACGGGGCCGGTAAATCCACCATCGTCAAATGCCTGACCGGCATCCACCGTCCGACATCCGGCAACATAAAGGTCGATGGAACCGTACACGTCTTCAGCCGCCCCCAGGATGCAGCATCGGCAGGCATCGCGGCCATTCATCAGGAACCATCAATGTTCGACGACCTGACGGTGGCCGAAAACATCTTTGTCGGTGCCCTGCCCCGGCGGCGCGGCGGCTTTCTGGATTGGGGCGCCATGAACCGGCGCGCGACCGCGATGTTGCAGCGTATCGGCTCTGACCTGGCGCCATCCGCACTCGTCAAATCGCTGAGCGTGGCAGAACGCCATATGGTGTCCCTGGCCCAGGCGCTGGCAACGGACGCGGCGATCATCATCTTCGACGAACCGACCGCCGCTCTGTCGCAGGCCGAGATTCAGCATCTGTACGGCATCGTCGACAGCCTGACCGCCGAGGGCAAGGCGATCATCTTCATCAGCCACAAGTTCGACGAGATCTTCCGCATCTGCGACGACTATGTCGTGCTCTGCGATGGGGCGCTGGCCGGTCAGGGCCAGATCGCGGAGGTCACCGAAGACGATGTGATCTCGATGATGGTCGGGCGCACGGTCGGGGATATCTATCCCAAGTCCGCAGCCGACATTGGTGAGGTCGTGCTGGAGGTTTCAGGCTTCAGCCATCCGACGGAATTCGACAGCATCGACTTCGACGTGCGACAGGGCGAGATCCTTGGGTTTTACGGCCTTGTCGGCGCAGGCCGCACCGAAGTCATGGAGGCCGTTTTCGGCCTCAAGACCCGGTCGGCCGGCACCGTCCGCATCGACGGCGCGCCGGTCAGCATCGCGTCGCCTGCGGACGCGATGACGGCGGGCATTGCCTATGTCCCCGAAGACCGCCAACGCCACGGCGCGATCCTGCCATTCCCCATCACGTCAAACATCTCGCTGCCGCAGCTTGATCGATTGGGATCCGGCCCGTTCCTGAACCCCGCCGCCGAAACCCGGCTGGTCGAGGATTTCGCCGAACGCGTCTCGATCCGCGCCAGCAGCTGGCGTCAGAAGGTGTCGGAACTATCCGGTGGCAATCAGCAGAAAGTCGTCATCGGCAAGTGGCTGGCAACCAGGCCACGGCTGATCATTCTGGACGAACCGACCAAAGGCATCGACGTCGGGTCCAAGTCCGCGGTCCATGAGACGATCGGATCGCTCGTGCGCGAAGGTCTGGCTGTCGTGATCGTGTCGTCGGAACTGGAGGAAGTCCTGGGAATTTCCGACCGCATCGTCGTGATGGCGCGCGGCAGGGTGGTGGCGGAATACGCACGTCCCGATTTTTCGGCAGAGCGGATCGTCGCGACCGCGGCCGGGGGGGCGGCATGACCGCCGCCCTGCGTAGCCGCGAAGCCATCCTGGCCCTGGTCGTCACGGTGATGCTGGGCCTCGTCGCATTGCGCGCGCCCGGTTATCTGGCGTTCAGCAACGTGACGAACCTGCTTTCGAACTGGGGGTTTCTGCTGATCCTGGTCCTGGGGCAGCTCGGTGTGCTGCTGACGCGTGGGATCGACCTGTCTCAGGCGTCGATCCTGGCCTTTTCGGGCATGTTCCTGGCCCTGCTGTCGCAGGTTGCGCCGGACTTGCCGTCGGGGGCCTTTGTCGTTCTGGCGATGGCGATGGGCATCGGACTGGGCTTGGTGAATGCGGGCCTGATCGTGTTTGCGGGCCTGCCGCCGATCATCGCGACGCTAGGGACGATGACGGTCATCCGTGGCCTGATCTTCGTGCTCAGCGATGGGGCATGGATTTCGTCCCACGAGATGTCCGCCCCCTTCAAGGCCTTCCCCGCAGGCGCAGCCCTGGGCATTCCCAACGTGTTCCTGGTGGCGCTGGCCGCGACGTTCTTTGTCTGGATCCTACTGACGCAACGGCGGATCGGGCGCGATATCTATGCCTATGGCGGAAACCCGGAGGCCGCGCGAAATGCCGGCGTATCCGGTCGCCGGGTCGAGTTTCTGGTCTACGGCCTTTCGGGCGCGCTTGCCGGTCTGTGCGGCTATCTCTGGGCCGGGCGCTATGCCATCGCCTATACGCAATCGGCTGAGGGGCGCGAGTTCGCCATCATCGCCGCCTGTGTCATCGGAGGCGCGTCCATCACCGGCGGGCGCGGCACCGTCGCGGGGGTCGTTCTGGGCGCGCTGTTCATTGCGATCCTGGAAACCGCCCTGCCCTTCTTGCGCATCAACCCCTTCCTGCAACTTGCGCTGACCGGGGCCGTCATCCTGCTGGCCGTGGCGGCGAATGCACGGGCCGAGTGGCTGCCGGGCCGACAGATCTTGCCCCGGGAGGACCGCACATGAAACGTCTGGGATTGGGCCCTTGGGAACTGGCGCTGATCGTCATTCTGATTGGCGTCTGCGCCTTCATGAGCCGGCTGACGCCGTTCTTCCTTGATCCCTACAACCTGATCGACAGCACGGTGAACTATTCGGAAAAGGCGCTGATCGCGTTGCCGATGGCGTTGTTGATCATCGCGCGGCAGATCGATGTGTCGGTCGCGTCCATCGTGGCGCTTGCTGCCGTGCTGGTGGGGGTTGCCGCATCGGCCGGGGCACCAACGCCGGTCCTTGTCCTTGTCGGCCTGACCGTCGGCACGCTTGCGGGGGCATTCAACGGGTTGCTGGTGAATGTCCTGGGCGTGCACTCCATCGTTGTGACGATCGGCACGCTTTCGCTGTATCGGGGCATCGCGACCAGCATCGTGGGCGACGATGCCCTGACAGCCTTTCCGCAGTCCTACTTCTGGTTCGGGCAGCACTACATCGGCGGATATATCCCGGTTTCCTTCGTGTTCTTCCTGGTGGCCGCGGGGGGCGTTGGTGTCGTCCTTCATGCGACGACCTTTGGCAGACGCATTTTCGCCATGGGAACCAACCCGGACGCGACCCGGTATTCCGGTGTCGGTGTGGATCGCTACAAACTGGCCCTGTTCGCGGCGACTGGTTTCATGTGCGGCCTTGCCGCGATCCTGTTGTCCAGTCGGCTGGGCAGCGTGCGATTGAACATCGCGACCGGATGGGAATTGGAAGTCATCACCATGGTCGTGCTGGGCGGGGTCGGCATTGCCGGCGGCAGCGGGACGATCATCGGCGTGATCCTTGCCATCTTCGTGATCGGGTTCCTGACGTTCGGCCTGTCGCTCAACAACGTGCCTGGCATCGTCATGAACATCTATGTCGGCCTCATGCTAATCGGCGCGATCGCCCTGCCCAGACTGGCGGGCACGGCACGCGCAGTTCTGTTCTCAAAACCCAAGGAAGGTTAATCAATGCCCACCTACTACATCACCGAAGTCGTCACCCGCGAAGGCATGATGAGCATCGAAGAAGCACCAGAGCGTGCCAAGGGCGTCGTCGCCTTTGCGGCATCGATGGGCGTGACCGTAGAGGAATTCTCCTACTGCATCGCGCACTTCGACTTCATCATGAAAGTCACGGCCCCCGACGACGAGACGGTCGCGGCCTTTGGCATGGCGGTGCGGCGCACCGGCAACGTGACCGCCAATATCACGCGCGCTTTCACACCCGAAGAATGGGGCGGGATCGTAAAGCGCCTGCCGTGACGATCAGCTGATGGCACGCGCTCGGGGCGTCTCGACCTCCCTGGGCGCGTCTGCCCCGTGGCGAATGGTATACTGGTGATTGTATTGCCGGATCCGGGCGAGATCAAAATGGGACCGGATCGCCTCGATCAACGTATCGACCGAGGCTCCGGCCATGGCGTCGACAATCGCGAGATGCTGACTGACGACATTCTCCATCAAGGTGGGCGTCGCAAACTTCATCGAGGTTATGATGTGGGTGCGCGTCGCGTAATCGGCGATGGCCGCCGCGAGCACGGCGTTGCCGCAGGCCCCGTACTGAATTTCATGGAACGCCGCGTTGTGATGCAAGACGTCCCGGAATCGACCTTCGCGCGTCGCTTCTGCATGCAGTGCCTGAATCTCTCTCATCTTTTCGAGCACGTCCGCGGGCGCGGGCAGCTTCGTCAATCGCGCCGCCTGCAATTCAAGCAGTTCGCGGATCTCGAACAACTCCCTCACCTCGTCCGGATGCGGTTCCCGCACGAAAACGCCCCGGTTCGGAATCCGCGTAACGAGTTTGAGTTCCTCGAGTTGCGCGAAACTGTCCCTCAGGATGTGACGTTTCGTGTCGTAGCGCTCCACGAGTTGTTCTTCGCCCAGCTTTGCCCCGAAAGAGAAGGCCCCAACCACGATGTCGTCATAGAGGCGGGCTGTCAGGCTTCTCTCCGGCTGGCTAGGTGGCATCGATAACTCCGTCATTCATCTGTTCATCAACAAGGGGCGAACCGCTCGGGGGCGAGTGGAACACTTTTGTCGACAACAATGTACAAGACGCCCTGGCGATTTTGCAACACCTTCTGATCAACCGAAAGGCCGCGCGCCGCAGCCAGAAGATGTTGCTCCGCGTCATTCCCGGGACAACTGCCAGATCTGATTGTTGAGATGTGCCAGCGTTTGCGGCAGGGCCTTGCGATGCAGGCGCCCTCCAAGGCAGATCCGCACGAAACGGTCCTGATGGCCCAGGGTTCGAAATGCGCTTTCAGGCGAAATACCGATCTCGTGCTTGTGCATATGCGCCATCAACACCGCGCAGGTGACGTTTTCCGGCAGGCGAAGCCAGATGTTGAAGGCGTGAGGGTGGGACACGAAGTCGGCATCGATGATTGCCTCGGCAGCGATGTCCTGGCGGATGGCGGCTTCCTTGCGGATGAACCGACGGATCTGGTCCGCGGTGCCATCCAGCACCCAGCGCGTCGCAAGCGCTGCCGACACCGGAGAGGCCATGACAGACACCGCCCGGATCCCGTTTTCCAACGCGAACCCCGCGCGGGCGCTCGGGGCGATCGTATAGGCCAGGCGCAGCCCCGCGCCAATGCACTTGGCGAGCCCGCCAATATACCAGGTCAGGCCCGGCGCACTGGCCGCCATCGGAGGCGGCGCGTCGGGCAGGACAAAGCCGTATGCGTCATCCTCGATCAGGGGCAGGTCGTGGTGCTTCATCACATCGGTGATGTCCAGGCGACGGTCCTGCGGCACGATCATGGTGGTCGGATTGTGCAACGTCGGATTGAGATACAGCGCCTTTGGGCGGTGCTCACTGATCGCCGTCTCCAACGCATCAGGCAGGATACCCTGCCCATCCATCGGCACCCCGACAAGGCGCAACCCCAGCTGGGCGGCGATCTTCTTGACGCCCGCATAGGTGACATCCTCGCACAGGATACAGTCGCCAGGCTGCGTCAGGATCGTGAGGATCGTCAGCATCGTCGCATGGGCCCCAGGCGTGACGGCAATGCGCTCCAGGTTGGGAACCAACCCGCGCATGGACAGCCAGATCGAGGCCGCCTCCTTGTCGATTTCACCGCCGATCGGGTTTTGGTAGCGCAGCAGATGGACCAGGTCGTTCGACACGGCCGACAGCCCCCCGCGCATACGCTCCAACAGCTCGGGATCAGTCGGCTCCGGCGGGGCGTTCATGGTCAGATCGTGGGCCAGCGCCCGGCGTTCATCCCCGGTGTCGCTGAAACTGTGCTGCGGCAGCACAAAGGTGCCCCGCCCGACATGCGTTTCGATCAGGCCCCGGCTGAGCGCCTCGGTATAGCCGCGCGAGACGGTGGTGAAATCGACCCCGATCATATCCGCCAGCTTGCGCTGCGCTGGCAGTCGGTCGCCGGGCAAAAGCACGCGATCCTTCATGTCCTGCGCAATGCATTCCGCAATCGCGAGGTATCGAGGCTTGCCCGACTTTTCGATTCGCAGGGGCCAGTTGTCCATGACGTCTCCGGGGTCAGTGTCGCAGGGTGACCGTATTGTATGGATAATTCACCTACAATGCGGGCCGGGCCCATCCGGCACCGAAGGGCAGCGTGAGACCGGAAATGCCCATATAACCTTCAGCTCAAACCCTGAATGCCCAAGAATCCTACAAAGACATACAATCAATACAATTAGATTGATCGCATAATTGTATGGGTAAATAGCGCCCACCCTTGGAGCCGGTCAATCACAGGACATTGCCCCAGCGAACCACAGGAGATCGCAATGCCCGAAGTCACAACCCCGGCCCACAAGGACGGCGATTTTTTCGTAAACTACGAGGAAAAGGTTTTCGAAGACGTCCAGGCCAAGGAAGGCGAGAAAGCTCTCGTCACCTTTCACTCGGTGGCCTTCGAAGGCTCCATCGGATTGGTCAACATCCTGCAGGCCATCCGCCTTCAGCGGAAAGGGTTCGAGACCTCTGTCCTGCTTTACGGTCCCGGTGTTTCGCTTGGCGTGCAGCGTGGCTTTCCGACGCTGGGCGACGAGGCATTTCCGGGCGCACAGAACTACGCGGCCAATCTGACCAAGTTCATGAAGGAAGGCGGCAAGGTCTATGCCTGTCGCTTTGCTCTGCAGATGCTGATGGGCCACGGCGAGCCGTCGTTGCTGCCGGGTATCACGCCGATTGCCCCACAGGACGTGCTGGATCTCAAGCTGCTGCACATCCGTGACAATGCGGTGATCGTCGACACCTGGACGCTGTAGCCGCGTCGGCAGCGAGGCGGTGGTTTCGACCCCGCCTCGGCTGTCCCCTTTCCCAGTCAGACCCACAACGCCAGGCGTTCGCAGGAGGCCCCATGT
Organism: Jannaschia sp. M317; assembly: GCF_025141175.1. Classification (NCBI taxonomy): domain Bacteria; kingdom Pseudomonadati; phylum Pseudomonadota; class Alphaproteobacteria; order Rhodobacterales; family Roseobacteraceae; genus Jannaschia; species Jannaschia sp. M317. The sequence goes on from NZ_CP081155.1 coordinate 3,234,642, forward strand.
CAGACCGTATTGTCCGTGCCGCAGCGGTTCAGATTGCCCCAGATCTGACAGGCCGTGCAGGCACCATCGAACGCGTCCTGAACGCGATTGCCGAAGCCGCCGAAAAGGGCGCGGACCTGATCGTCTTCCCCGAGACATTCGTTCCTTACTATCCGTATTTCTCGTTCGTGCTGCCGCCGATGTTGCAGGGCGCGGAACACCTGCGCCTCTATGACGAAGCCGTTGTCGTCCCCTCGCCCGAGACGCAGGCCGTCGCGGATGCGGCCCGCAAGCGGGGCGTCGTCGTCGTACTGGGCGTGAACGAGCGGGACAACGGATCGCTGTTCAACACGCAACTGATCTTTGACGCCGATGGATCGCTGGCCCTGAAACGGCGCAAGATCACGCCGACTTACCACGAACGGATGATCTGGGGGCAAGGCGACGGGGCCGGCCTGAAGGTGGTCGACACCAAGGTCGGACGCGTCGGGGCCCTGGCGTGCTGGGAACACTACAACCCCCTGGCCCGCTATGCGCTGATGTCTCAGCACGAGGAAATCCACGTCGGCCACTTCCCGGGCAGCCTGGTCGGTCCGATCTTTGGCGAACAGATCGAAGTCACGATGCGCCACCATGCGCTGGAATCCGGTGCCTTCGTCGTGAACGCCACGGGCTGGCTGACCGAAGAACAGATCCAGTCGATCAGTGACGATCCAAAGCTGCAGAAGGGTCTGCGCGACGGCTGCATGACCTGCATCATCTCGCCCGAGGGGCGCCACGTGGTGCCGCCGCTGACCGAAGGCGAAGGCATTCTCATCGCCGATCTGGACATGAAACTGATCACCAAGCGCAAGCGCATGATGGACAGCGTCGGCCATTATGCCCGGCCAGAGTTGCTGCATCTGGTCCACGACATGCGCCCGGCCCACCCGGTGCAGCGTGTCGAAAATGTCCACGATCTGACCACACCCGCAGAGACGGAGGCCGAAGATGTCTGAAGCTGATCTTATCAACGAGCTGCAAACCCACGGCATGCGCATGGTCGATCCGACCGTCGGCATGGAAAGCCGCCGGGGCGGGGCTGGTCCGACCGATCACAAGGCGGTCACGATCGGCGGATCGACCGTGATGGTTCCGGTCCACACGGCCCCGGCCTTCGACAGCCCCTACATCGTCCAGGCCCCCGATGCCGACGGCATGGCAGAGGTGACAAAGGCGGGCGTCTCGTTGGGTCGGCTGCGATTTCCGCAGCGTCCCAGGTTTTATGACCTCAAGACCGCCGACGGGATCGAATACCACAAGATCGCGACCCTGCATTCCAAGGACGTGCTGGCCACCACGGTCCTGCAGGAATGCATCCGCTATGCCAGCCGAAAGAAGACCTGCCAGTTCTGTTCGATCGGGCAATCGTTGGCTGCAGGCCGCACGACCGCGCACAAGACGCCGGCCCAATTGGCCGAAGTGGCCAAGGCCGCGGTCGAACTGGACGGCGTAAAGCACATGGTCATGACCACCGGCACCCCGGCGGGCCGGGACCGCGGCGCGCGGGTCATGGTCGAAAGTGCCGCGGCCATCAAGGCGGCCGTGGACCTGCCCATTCAAGGGCAATGCGAACCCCCGGAAGACGACGTCTGGCACGAACGCATGTTCACGGCCGGCATCGACAACCTGGGCATGCACCTGGAGGCGGTAACCCCCGAGGTGCGCGCCCGCGTCATGCCGGGCAAGGCGCAGGTATCGCTGGAAAAGTATTTCAGCAGCTTCAAGGCGGCTGTCCGCGTCTTTGGGCGCGGTCAGGTTTCGACCTATATCATCGCCGGGCTGGGCGACACGCCCGAGGCAATCTTGGAGACCTCGCAAGAGCTGTGCCGGATCGGCGTCTATCCCTTCGTTGTGCCCTTCGTGCCGGTGTCCGGCACCCCGATGGAAAGCCATCCCGCGCCCGACGCGGCCTTCATGGCCAGCATTCTGCGCCCCCTGTCCGGCATGATCCTGCGTGCCGGCATGAGCGCCGAGACATCGAAGGCGGGCTGCGCCAAATGCGGGGCCTGCTCGGCACTGTCGACCTATGAAAAGCTGAGGGTCGCATGAGCTTTCACAGCCCCCGCAGCTTTCTGTCGCCGGATTTCATCATCCGCGCCGCCGCGCGCCCATGGGAGCTGAACGGCCTGCGGCAGCTGCGCCATCAGGTTTTTGTCGAGGAACAGGGCATCTTCGACACCGACGACCGGGATGCCATAGATGACATCGCCCTGCCTCTGGTCGCGATCAGCACCTTTGCCTCCGAGGCCGATCAGGTGGTCGGATGCGTCCGCATCCACGAGGCCGCCCCCCGCGTCTGGCGCGGATCTCGTCTGGCGGTGGCGCAGAGCCACAGGCGTATGGGGCGTCTGGGGGCCGAACTGATCCGCCTGGCGGTCTGCACGGCCCATGGGCGCGGCTGTGACCGGTTTCTGGCGCAGGTGCAGATGCAGAACGTAGCGCTGTTCCGGCGGCTGCACTGGGCCCCTCTTAGGGAAATCGAGGTCCACGGCGTCGCGCACATGGAAATGCAGGCGGACCTGGCCGCCTATCCACCGATCCTGGACCCCTTTGCCGGTTGGACGGCCCGGTCTGCACGGCGGAGGGCGGCATGATGAAACCGCACCTTCCGCTGCGCAAACTGGCGCAGGATCTGCGCGATCACCCATCCGTCCGGGGCAAGCTGGACATCTCGCAAAGCACCGGGACGCTGGGGTTGACCACCCAAAGCGACGGACAGCCCGGCGATGACTGCGCCGTTCTGCCGACAGCAGACGGATTTGACCTGTTTTCCTGCGAGGGGTTCATCAACGCTTTCGTCAAGACCGACCCCTGGTTTGCCGGGTGGTGCGGGGTGATGGTGAATATCTCTGACATCCTGTCCATGGGCGGGCGCCCCCGCGCGGTGACCAATGCGATCTGGGCACCCAGCGCCGAACAGGCACAGCCGGTCCTGGCGGGCATGAAGGCCGCGTCGCTGGCCTATGGCGTTCCGGTCGTCGGCGGTCACACGAACCTGCGCACCGACGACTTGCAGCTCTCGGTGTCGATCATCGGTCACGCCAAGGCGCTGATCTCCAGCTTTGCGGCGCGCGCCGGCGACGTTCTGATCTGTGCCATCGACTTGCGCGGCAGCTACCGGGAACCGTTCGACAATTGGAACGCCGCACTGACCACGGCCCCGGACAAATTGCGCGAGACGATGGAAATCCTGCCCTACCTGGCCGAAGCCGGGCTGGTCACCGCGGGCAAGGACATCAGCCAGGGTGGCATCGCGGGCACCGCGCTGATGCTGGCGGAAACCTCTGGCGTGTCCATCGAGATCCAGCTGGACGCCCTGCCCTGTCCTGCGGGTGTGGACATGGCGCGCTGGCTGCGCAGCTTTCCAAGCTTTGGCTTTCTGTTGTCCGCCCGCCCGGACCAGGCGGCGGCCGTTTGCGCGGCCTTTGCCGGATCGGGCATCGCAGCCACCGTTTGCGGCGACGTCCGCGACGGCAGCGCCGTGCATCTGACCTCCCGCGAGGGCACGGCGCTGTTCTGGGATCATGCGCGGACGCCCTATCTGAACCTATCCGCAAAAGAGACCTCCGATGCCTGAGACCCGCTTCACCATTCGCTGGCCGGATGGCCAGGTCGAGACGTGCTATTCTCCGTCGACCATCGTGCGCGACTTTCTGGCGGCGGATACGACCTATCCGATGACCGATTTCCTGGCCCTCTGTCAGACGGCGCTGACCCAGGCCAGTGCGCGCGTCGAGGCCAAGTTCGGATACCGCTGCACCAGCGCCGAGGCCCAGCTTGCCGCGATAGAAAGCCGGGCCAGAACCTTTTCAACCTCGGCAGATGTCACCTGCCTTTCGATTGCGTGAGGAGGGCAAATGACCCATCGCGAACATAAATCCGTCGTCATCGTCGGCGGCGGCCAGGCCGGTCTGTCGGTCAGCTATTACCTTTGCCAACAGGGGCTGGACCACGTCATCCTGGAACGTCACCAGCGGTTCAATTCCTGGCGCAACAACCGCTGGGACACCTTTTGTCTGGTGACACCGAACTGGCAGTGCCGCCTGCCTGACTTTGCCTATCGGGGCAACGATCCCCATGGCTTCATGGTCAAGGACGAGATCACCGACTATCTGGACGCCTTCGCAGAGACCTTTGATCCGCCGCTCATCGAGAATTGCGACGTCACAAAGATCACCAGGCGTCCGGCTGGCGGCTATCTGGTCGACAGCTCTCAGGGGAACTTTTCGACGGATCAGGTGGTGATTGCCACGGGCGGCTACGACAATCCCATCGTCCCGCCCTATGCCCGCAACCTGGACCCGGCGATCCAGCAGATGCATTCCGTCGATTACCGTCGCCCGAAACAGATGCCCGACGGCGGCACCCTGATCGTCGGAACGGGGCAATCGGGCGTCCAGTTGATGGAAGACATGCACCTGGAAGGACGCAAGGTGCATCTGGCCGTCGGCCCGGCGCCCCGATCCCCGCGTCAATACCGGGGGCGCGATGCAACGGACTGGCTTTATGAGATGGGCCATTACCACATGACCATCGCCGAGCATCCGAACCCCGAACACGCTGTATCGAAGACCAACCATTACATGACCGGTCGCGACGGCGGGCATGAGATCGACCTGCGGAAATTCGCGCTGGACGGTGTCTCTCTGTATGGGTCGGTCAGCGGGATGGAGGGCACCAAGGTCCGGTTCCTGCCCGATCTGGCAACCAACCTGGACGATGCCGACAAAAGTTATGTCGGCATCCGCGACGCGATTGACGCCTATATCGCGAAAAACAACATCGACGCACCGACAGAACCGCCATTCGAAAAAGTCTGGCACCCCACCGCAGAGATGACCGAAATCGACTGTGCCCGCGAAGGCATCACATCGATCCTCTGGGCCATCGGGTTTCGGCCGGACTATCACTGGATTGATGTCGATGTCTTTGACGACAGGGGGCACCCGGTGTTTCAGCGCGGGGTCTGCAAGGAAGACGGCTTCTATTTCATCGGCCTCGGCTGGCTGAACACCTGGGGGTCGGGGCGGTTCCTGGGGATCGACGAGGACGCGCGCTATCTGTCCGATCAGATCCGCTCCAGGGCGGTTGCCACGACCCAGGCCGCCTCATGAGGGGGGTCGCCGAGGTCCTCACGCGCCCTGCATTCCTGCGCCAGACGTCGGTGACGCTTGGCATGGCCCATCTGGCGCCGCGCGGCATCTCGGAGGATTGGTGGCTGAAGCATCTCGGCGATGTCCACTGGCAGCTGATCGCCGACGCGGTCGGCCAGCATACGACCGTGTTTCGTGATGCGCAGGGCCGGCAGCTGTATGCTGCCTTCTGCGCGACCGAGGTGACGCAGGCGCAGCCCGATCTGGCGGGCCTGGGCGAAGGGTTGGAGGTGCAATCCGCGCTTTGGGCCGCAGGGCGAAGTCGCATTCAATCGAACCACCGGCTTCTGTCCAAGGGACGGGAAGTGGCGACGTTCCGGTTGGTCTCGACCTTCGTCGCCCATATGCAGGCCGGGCTGAACGCCAGCGTCCGGCGCGCGACGCCCTACCTGATCCCGGTTCTGGATCCGGCCCCGGACGATTTCGCCGCAACCGCCTCTGCACAGGCCAAGGCCCGCCGGTCGGAGGCCCGCAACAGCGGAAGCGGTGTGACACTCCGCACGCAGGCAGGAACCGATTTCAACGCGGTCGGGCTGCTGTACTTTCCAAGCTACACCCGTTTGATCGAACAGACCGAGGCGACCGTCGGCAGCCGGTCCGCCTGGACCCCGATCAAGCGTCGTCAGGTCCTGTATTTCGGGAATATCGAGCTGGACGAGCCGGTCTTTGGCACGCAGTCGACGGATCAGTCAGGCGGCTTCGACCTCTGGACCGCTGGAAAGGCGGCCACGGACAGATCAATTCTGGCCACCTGCCAGGTGGCGCGTCACTGACCCGCAAAGCAACCTCGCGCCGGATCAGACGCTGCGCAACAGGGTCCTATTCCCCCCCGCCCTTTGATTTGAACAGGCGGCGTGCGCAGCGCCCGCACCGGGGCAGTCACGCGATACGCACGTCCGGATCAGCACGTCGACCCCGTCAGGCTGGCCCCGTGTGTGCCATCTGCACACCGGCGGCGCGGGCCATCCGAGGGCGGCGTCGATGGTCTTGGGGCAATTCATCCTGCCCGTTTCTCAAAATTCCGACAAAGACCGCTTCGGCTTCCTCGAAATCCCGCGCCAAGGGCCGCGTTACGGCGTTTCGGTCGGCGAAGTATTGACCAATGCGACACAGGTGCGCCGCGAATTCAGGGTGAACGCCCACATCATCGTATTTCCGCACCTGCGTCTTGGACAGCCAGCCGCGTTTCTTCGCCTCGTTCACAATCAATTTGAACCGCTGCAAGCAATGGAAGCTGGTATAAAGCGCGAGATAATCCAGGTAGGCGTCCAGGCTGTGACCCGTTTCCTTGTCAAAGCAATCGGCAACCAATTCTTCCATGACGTCGGGCTGCAGTGGCCAGGCTTCGTCCCCGATCAGCCAGGCAAAATCCTCTGCGCCGTGACGGGCCCCGGCATATTCGCAATCGAACCAGCGCAATTTATCATCGCCCCCAATGGCGGCATTGCCGGACCGACAGTCCCATTTTACAAACTGCTTCCCGGGATAGGAAATATTTTCACACAGATCCACCACATCCATATTGGCAGATTGACCGCTCGAATAGGGCCCAAGCACGCTTGTCGACCCGACAAAGCTATCTACCCAAGTCTTGTTCTGGCCCAAGTGTGGCAAGGACTCTTCAAGCTTCGCGCGTCGGCCCGCTGATTGAATCCGGAAGATCGACGCGATTGCATCATGCGCAAGAGACACCCGTTTCGACCGACTGACTTTCGCGATCTCGATATTGAGCCGCTTTCCTCCGACGTCCGATTGAAAGAGGATTTCATCATCCACTCCCAGACACTCCGGCAGGTCAGAGCTGAATCGCCGGATCTGCCGCAACGTATAGGCCTCGACGTGTGTTCTGCGGAAATTCGGACGCAGGGTCGCAATGACGGACCGATCAGCAAAGACCAGCCTGTAGCTCGATCTGCCGTCCCCGCCCGGAGCCTCCAGGTCGAGAACAGTATCACCGAAAAGCCGCTCCGCGCTTTCCACGATCCGCTGTTTGCGCTGTTTGCTGCTGCTCATGCTAACCTCAGACGTTCCACTTGAAAACTTAGCCTCTAGATCCTGGCGACCGGCGGTCTCTCCGTCCGTCACATCTTCTGGAGTTAGCTTTGAATGGTGGCAGACATGTGACCGGTCGGGGGCGGCGCGGACTGCTCTGCCCAATTTTGAACGAAAGCCATGTTCGATTATAGCCTCGACGGAAACACTGACCCACCCTTTGAAAGAATTGTCGCGATTGCCTTGGAAAATTGCGAATAAATTGATGGTAAATGGGCATAATCCCGACACCTTTTGCGCCTAATTTTGCCTGAGTTGCGGCAATCGGACTTTTCCCAGCCAGCCGCCGGTTTTCTTGCTCACACCGTGAGTGCGTTTCATTGGTCTTCAGGAGTGACAGTCACATGCGCCATACTAACCACCGGGATTTCCGTGAAATTAAGGGCACCGGCAATGCCTGCGCGAGTTCGACTGATGCCTACCATAACGGCGGCGTCGAAGGTCATTCCTTCGCCAGCTGGTATGACCGGAATATGGCAGACGACTTTGGTGGCTCCAGAGGCTTCGGCCGCACCCAGGGCTCCGGTGGTACAAAGGGCTCGGGTGGCACCAAAGGCTCCGGCGGTACCAAGGGCTCCGGCGGCACCAAGGGCTCCGGTGGTACCAAGGGTTCCGGTGGCACCAAGGGTTCCGGCGGCAGCAAGGGGTCCGGCGGCACCAAGGGGTCCGGCGGTACCAAAGGCTCATGCGGCACCAAGGGGTCGGGTGGTACCAAGGGCTCCGGCGGCACCAAAGGGTCCGGTGGCACCAAAGGGTCCGGTGGGACTTCTGGCTGCAATGAATGCACGGTCCCGACGCGTGACGAACTGGACCAGGACTTCATCCCCGAGACCAGCACCATCAGCGTCGTGGAACTCAGCAAGAACGACTTCACGCTGACGGTCAAGAACACCGGGACCGAGTTCGATGCCACCTATGAAAAGGCATTCTGCGTCGACATTTTCGCGGACTTCAAGGCAGTCGGCAAGGAACCGGGATCGGGCGGAGACGTCCCGGCCGAGGTCCTGGTCAACGGGTCCAGCGAGGATGTGATCGACTACACCGTCGTCGATCCGAGCGGTCCGATCGAGTTGGGCGACATCGCCAATCAGCTCGAATGGGTTCTCAACAACTCCGAAGGGGTTCCCGACAGCGAAGTCCAGTTGGCGATCTGGGGTCTGACCAACAGTGACCGCGACATGCAGTACGAAATCCGCCAGGCGGGTCTTGAGGGAACCCAATCCGAGGCCAACATCCTGGCCCTGTACGAAGGCGCCCAAGCCAACCCCGACTACGTGGCCGGAGAAGGCGAGGTCGCAGCGGTGTTCCTGGTGCCGCAGGGCGATCCCGACAACGTCCAGCCCTTCGTGATCGGCGTTCCGCTGGACTGCTTCGAAGACGTCACACCAGGCACGGGCGGCACAAATGGCACCGGGGGAACTTATGGCACCGGTGGCACCAAGGGGTCCTGTGGTACCAAGGGCTCCGGTGGCACCAAAGGCTCCGGTGGCACCAAGGGCTCTGGCGGCACCAAAGGCTCCGGTGGCACCAAGGGCTCTGGCGGCACCAAAGGCTCCGGTGGCACCAAGGGCTCCGGTGGCACCAAGGGCTCTGGCGGCACCAAAGGCTCCGGTGGCACCAAGGGCTCCGGTGGCACCAAGGGCTCCGGTGGCACCAAAGGCTCCGGTGGCACCAAAGGCTCCGGCGGCACCAAAGGCTCCGGTGGCACCTGCGCCACGTCTGGCACATCCAAGGCAACCGACATCCTGTCCTCGCTTCCGAAGTTCGTCCCTTTCGGCGCGGACAACGGGGAACCGACCCTGGATGACATCATGTCGCTGATGACCATTCCGGCATCTACCGGAAGCCCGGAAAACGTAGCCGAAGACGACGACTGGGAAGAAGAAGACGGCGAAGTCATGGCCAGCACCTTCTTCTGAGCCACAGTCGCGTCAGACGAAACGGAAACGGCGATCGGTCACCTGCGTGGCCGATCGCTTTTCCTGTCTGGGCCGACCCTGTCGGCAAGATGGGCCTGCACCGCTGCGGGTCTGTCGGTGGCTCATCTGTCTTCGCGGCGCGGCCCTGTCCGATGCGTCCGGGAGCGGTGAAACTGAAACGCGTCGACCTAGTCAGGGGGCGGCAGGTCAGCCCGCTTCAGACCTTGCGCCTCGTATTTCCATGCCCTGATCTTCTGACCTTGTTCGATCGAGACATCGCCGCCCCCGGCAGCCGCGCTCCTCACCCGTTCGTTCCGCGTTTGAGGCACTGAGCCGATCTTGTGCTGACGTACCGTTCACCAGCCACGCCGCATACTCTCCGTCCTCCGGCGAGACGTCAGGTCGCTGATCTCAACGCTGGGCTGCACGCGAAACGATCAAGAGGCATTGCAGCTTGTCGGCGCGCGCCTGAGGTCAACCCAAGGGGGATCCGCAGCCCCGCTGAAGACCCGCCAACCGCGTCACCCCCCGCATGACATATCGGGTGGCGACGGCGCGGCCCCTGACTGCTCGTCGGCCGTCAACTGGCAGTGGCGCGGGCATTGACCGGTTCCACCCCACCACCCCGAGGTGCCCCCAGCCTGCGCAGGATCTCTCCGATGCGCTGCAACTGATCCGACAGAGGGTTGCTGCGGCGCCAGACCAACCCGATGGACCGACGCGGCGCGGGTGCCGGAAAACGGGCAATGGCGACGGCCGTGGACCGGGTTTCCAATGGCACCGCCATTTCCGGGATCAACGTCACCCCCATTCCCGCGCCGACCATCTGCACCAGCGTCGAAAGTGAACTGCCCTCCATCACCTGACGGGGCTGTGGGCCGGACATTTCACAAAACGACAACGCCTGATCGCGAAAGCAGTGTCCTTCCTCCAGCAGCAGCAATCGCATGGCCTGCAATGCTTCGGGGCTGGGAACGGGCCGGTCTGCGTCGGCACGGGGCCGGACCAGGACGAAATCCTCGTCGAAGAGCGGATATTCCCGTAACGACGGCTCCGAGATCGGCAGCGCGACGATGGCCAGGTCAAGGGCGCCTTCGGTCAGATCGGCGATCAGGGATTTGGTGACCGCCTCGCGCATCTCCACCTCCAGCCCCGGCAGATCGTGCGACAGTGCCTTGATCACCTGCGGCAGAAAATAGGGCGCGACGGTCGGGATGATGCCCAGCCGCAGCCGCCCGGCCAGGGGGCCCTCGGCGGCGCGCACCAGGTCCGACAATTCTTCCACGCCCAGCAGGATGGTTTGCGCCCGCGCGACAAAGGCCGCGCCCAGGGCCGTCATGCGGATCGCCCGTCCGCCCCGTTCCACCAGAGGTGCCCCGACCAGCGCCTCCAACTCCTTGATCTGTTGGGACAGGGCCGGCTGGGTGATCGAACAGGACTCCGCCGCGCGCCCGAAATGACGGTGCCGGTCAAGCGCACAGATATAGCGAAGCTGTTTCAGGGTCACACCGATCATAAGCCCTGCTTATCGCAGCGGTCATGATAGTCAATTAGCCCTTTTGCCCGGCAAAGGTTAGAACGCTTCCAGACTCAGGGGCCCAACGCCCCCGGAGCGTCAATCTCGGAGAGACCCATGGACGGAAACAACGCGACCCCAACTGGCGGCTGCCCTGTCATGCACGGCGGCAACACCTCGGGCGGCAACCCTGTCAAGAAGTGGTGGCCCAACGCGCTGAACCTCGACATCCTGCACCAGCACGACGCCCGCACCGATCCGATGGACGCGGATTACGATCACCGCGCAGCGGTCAAGGCGCTCGACTTCGACGCGGTCAAGGCCGACGTCGAGGCGCTGATGACCGAAAGCCAGGATTGGTGGCCCGCCGATTGGGGGCACTATGGCGGCTTGATGATCCGCCTGGCCTGGCACTCCGCTGGATCCTATCGCTTGTCCGACGGGCGCGGCGGTGCCGGATCCGGCAACATCCGTTTTGCCCCCCTGAATTCCTGGCCCGACAATGCCAGCCTGGACAAGGCCCGACGCCTGCTGTGGCCGGTCAAGAAAAAGTACGGCAACGCGCTGAGCTGGGCCGACCTGATCATCCTGGCGGGCAACATGGCCTATGAATCCATGGGCCTGAAAACCTTTGGCTTCGGGTTTGGCCGCGCCGACATCTGGGGTCCGGAAAAGGACGTCTACTGGGGCTCTGAAACCGCTTGGCTCGCGCCCAGCGAAAACCGCTATGGCGACCTGGATCAGCCGTCGACCCTGGAAAACCCGCTGGCCGCCGTTCACATGGGCCTGATCTACGTGAACCCCGAAGGCGTGAACGGACAGCCGGACCCGGCCCGCACCGCGCTGCATGTGCGCGAAACCTTCGCCCGCATGGCGATGAACGACGAGGAAACCGCCGCCCTGACCGCCGGTGGCCATACTGTCGGCAAGGCGCATGGACGCGGCGACATCGACAACATCGGGGTGGAGCCGGAGGGCGGCGGTTATGAGCTGCAGGGCTTCGGCTGGGCCAATGCCGGTCACGACGCCAAGGCGACCAACGCCTTCACCTCGGGCATCGAAGGCGCCTGGACCACCAAGCCGACGCAGTGGGACATGGGCTTTTTCGACATGCTCTTCGACCACGAGTGGGAGCTGACGAAATCCCCCGCCGGTGCCTGGCAGTGGCAGCCGGTGGACATCGACGAAGCGGACATGCCCGTCGATACGACCGACCCGTCGATCCGTCATAAGCCGATGATGACCGACGCCGACATGGCGATGAAGGTCGACCCGATCTACAACGAGATCTGCCAGAAGTTCCGCGCCGATCCCGCCTATTTCGCAGACACCTTTGCCCGTGCCTGGTTCAAGCTGACGCACCGCGACATGGGGCCCAAGGCCAACTACATCGGCCCCGACGTGCCTGCCGAAGACCTGATCTGGCAGGATCCGATCCCCGCTGGCCCGACCGGCTATGATGTCGATGCCGTCAAGGCCGCCATCGCCGACACCGGCCTGTCGGCGGCAGACATGATCGCTACCGCCTGGGACAGCGCGCGCACCTTCCGCGGTTCGGACATGCGCGGTGGCGCCAACGGGGCCCGCATTCGTCTGGCCCCGCAGAAGGATTGGGCCGGGAACGAGCCCGATCGCCTGGCCCGTGTGCTGTCCGCGTTGGAGCCTGTGGCCGTCGCCGCCGGCGCATCGCTCGCGGACGTAATCGTCCTGGCAGGCACCGTCGGGTTGGAGCAATCCATCGCCGCCGCCGGTCAGACGGCCAGCGTGCCCTTCACTCCCGGACGCGGCGACGCGACCGAGGCGCAGACCGACGCCGACAGCTTCTCCGTGCTGGAACCTGTGGCCGACGGCTTCCGCAACTGGGTCAAGAAGGACTACGCGGTATCGCCCGAAGAGATGCTTCTGGACCGTGCCCAACTGCTGGGCTTGACCGCAGCCGAGATGACGGTCCTGCTGGGCGGTCTGCGCGTGCTGGGTGTCAACCACGGCGGCGCGGCCCACGGCGTCTTTACCGACCGCGTGGGTCAGCTGACACCGGACTTCTTTGTCAACCTGACGGACATGTCCAACAGCTGGCACCCGGTGGCCGATGGCACCTACGAAATCCGCGACCGCAAGACCGGCGCGGTGAAGTGGACGGCGACCAGCGCCGATCTGGTGTTCGGCTCCAACTCGGTGCTGCGCGCCTACGCGGAGGTCTACGCCCAGGACGACAACGGCGCGAAGTTCGTCCGCGATTTCGTCGCGGCCTGGAACAAGGTGATGAACGCAGATCGCTTCGATCTGGCGGCCTGATCCCATGCGCCCAGGCGGGCCATCCGCCTGGGCGTTGCAGTTGAAACCGCCCCGTGGCCGATCAGGTCACGGGGCGTCCTTTTGTCCGGGTCATCCTTGTCTGAGGCACCTGGCCCACGACAGGCCAAACCCCTGGCCACATTGGCCAATTCTTGTGGAACGCCCACAACCCGTATCAACTCTTTGACGGCCAGAAGAGGGGGCCTGACAGCTGGATCAGCCTTTGCGCTCAGCGCGTCTTGCTCGCCTTTTCCGTAGGCTCGCCGTTTGCCGCGTGGAGCAGCGGAGCGTCTTCGTCGCGGTCCATTGGCAGGTGTCGGACCGCGACGGCGTCGGTCACGTCGACCCCGCCGGAAACTGGGAAATCTTCGCGGTCAGAGCGGCGCTCGACCTCGGAATAATCCCGGTGGACGGCTGAGAGAGCCTTACGGCTCGGACCTCGGGAAGTCCCGTCAGAAGCATCGATAAGGGTAATGGCGCGCTGGGGAGGATTCGAACCCCCGACCCCTTGATTCGTAGTCAAGTACTCTATCCAACTGAGCTACCAGCGCACTACGTGGGGCGGGATAGACCCAAGGCCGGGGGGGTGCAAGCGGCTTTTTTCAGAGCTGTGAATTTTCAGGGGTGACCGACGGGTGATCCGTGGGTGATCTGGGTCATACCTAATTTTTGCACATCTGGGACCAGACCAGGGGCCATTGGTGCGGCCTGCATTTCTGGCCAGGACCGTCGAACGCCCCCTGCGCCTGTGGTCGAAGGAGCCAGCGCGCGGATGGATCTGACGGGCGATCCGTGCACGGCATTTCGGTCTGCCCTGCCGGGCCCAAGGGCGGGATCAGCGTGCGCCGCATGGGCACCGGGGGGACGCGCCGCCTCGACTTATGTCGAAATCGGCTGGACGCTTTGCAGGCCCGGCAAAGGCAGCTGTCGGGCCCCTTGGGATCAGAGGCCCCTAGCTCACCACTTCGCGCGGGAGCTGGATCAGGAAGACCGTCCCTGTCTCGCCCGTTTCCTCCAGCGTGAGCGTACCGCCGTGGCCCTGGATCAGCTCGCGCGCGATGGCCAGGCCAAGGCCGGTGCCGCCCTTGCGCACCGACCCCTCGAAGGCCTTGAACAGGTTGTCCTGCGCCCGTTTCGGCAGGCCCGGTCCGGTGTCGCAAATGCGCAGGCACCAGTGATCCGCGCTTTCGGAGGCGGCGACGATGATCTGTCCGGGGGTTGCCGTGGCCTGAATCGCCTGGCGGGCGTTGCGGATCAGGTTGCCGACCACGCGGTAAAGCTGCTCGGGATCGGCGCGCAGCATCAGACCGGTGGGGCAATCGGCAGCAATCCGGACCTGGTCGGACGGAACGGCCAATTGCTCCGCTTCGCAGACCTCCTCCAGGAAGGGGGCGGCCTCGATGCGTTGCAGGGCGGGCGGGGCCTCCTCTGCGCGGCCGAAGGCCAGCGTGCCCTCGGTCAGGTTCACGGCGCGCGTCAAGGACGCGACGATCTTGGGGGCCACACGTTTGACGGTGGGGTCGTCGACCATTTCAAGCCGGTCCCCCAACAGCGTGGCAGTGGTCAGGATGTTGCGCAGGTCATGGCTGATCTTGGCCACGGCAGAGCCGAGTTGCGCCAGACGTTCCTTTTGACGCAGGGATTGCGAAAGCTGTGTCTCGAGCGATTTGAGCGTCGTTTCCGCCTCGCGCAGTTCCCGGATGCGGGACTTTGGAACGATGACCCGGTTGGCATCCTCGGGGGCCTCGGCGTAGCGGTTCATGTGCCCGACAAGACTTTTGATCGGGGTCACCATCAGACGCCGGACAGCCAGGAACAGAAAGACCGAGGTGATGGCCGAAATCACCAGCGACAGCCACAAGATGGTGATTCCATAGTCGATCATCGCATCGTGCAGTTCACCGGTGTCGATCGCCGCCTCGATCTGCACCCCCCCGTCGCGTGCGGGTTGGGCGATGACGCGGATCACCTCGGGCGTCGGCGTCACGAACCGGGAGAGCGCGTCGCTGATCAGCACCATGGCCGTCGGGTCGCGCAGATCCACCGTCTTGGTCACCGGCCCCGGCAAGTCAGAGGACAGCACCAGTTGACGCATCGCATCGCGCCGCAGCACGACGTTCAGGACGCCGGCATTGGCCAGCAGCTCTGCCTCCACCTCGGGCTCGATCATGTCCCTTGCCCCCAGCAGCGCCAGGGCCGCGATCTGCGCCCGTTCCATCCGGTTGGTCAGATAATCCGCGCGAAAGCGTGCGATCGAAGGGACGAAGATCAGCACTTCGGCCAGCATCACGAAGACCACCGTGAGGATAAGAAAGCGGCCGGAAAGGGAAGTCAGCATGGGCGTCCAGGCGGGAAAGCGGTTTCGGTCTTGTATGTCCCCTGCCGCGCAATTGCGACAGGGGACATTCCGTCAGGGCAGATAGCGCTGCACCAGGCCCACAACCTTCTTGACGGTCGGGTTCTGGAACAGACGGGGGACGTAGTATTGCCCGGCCGCCCGCTTGGAGATCTCGCCCAGGGTCGGATAGGGTGCGACCATCGCGGCGACGGCCCCGATCTTGAGCTTGTTGGCCAGCACCAGCGCCCAGAGGCCGATCAACTCTCCGGCCTTTTCGCCCGCGATTGACGCACCGACGGGGCGGCCCTTGACGACCATGACCTTGATCAGACCGTCCGTCTTGCCCTCGGCGATGGCGCGGTCGTTTTCGTGATAGGGAAAGCGCAGGACCTCTACCTTGTCGCTGCCATGGGCGTCGATCGCCTGCGCCTCGGTCAGGCCGACCTGGGCCAGTTCGGGGTCGGTATAGGTCGCCCAGGGGATGTGATCGGTGCGCGCCTTGGCGGGCAGGCCGAACAGGATCGGACGGATCACGGTCGCGCCGTGATAGCCCGCGACATGGGTGAACTGAAACCCGCCCGCGACGTCGCCGATGGCGTAGACCTTTCTATTGGTGGTGCGCAGATCGGCACCGACCTTGATCGCGCGGTCATGCTCTATGCCAGCCGCGTCCAGGTTCAGCTTGTCGATATTGGCCTTGCGCCCCACAGCCATCAGGAGCGTGTCGCCGGTAAAATCGCCTTTGGGCGTGTGGACGGTGATCCGCCCCTTCTCGCCCGAAATGCGGCTGGCCTGGGCGTCTTCGATGATCTCGACGCCTTCCTTGCGGAGCTTTTTCAGAACGACCTCGGCCATTTCAGGGTCGTCCTTGCCCAGCGCCTTGCCGCCTTCGATCACGGTGACCCTGGACCCCAGGCGCACGTGGGCCTGGGCCATTTCCATCCCGATGGGGCCGCCGCCGACCACGATCAGGTGCGCGGGCTTGTCCATCAGGTCAAAGATCGTCTCGTTCGTCTCGTAGGGGACCTCTCCCAGGCCGGGGATCGGCGGCACAAACGGAGAGGAACCCGTGGCGATCACCACGCGGCGCGCCTTGATGCGGTAGTTTCCCGCCTCGACGGTATCCTTGTCGACGAAGGTGCCGAATTCGCGGATGACGCGGACACCCATGCCTTCGAACCGTTCCTGGCTGTCGACGGGGGCGATGGTCTCGATCACGCGGTGGACGTGGCGTTTCGCCTCGGCGTAGCTGATCTCGGGCATGACCGGGGTCACGCCCAGCATCTCGCCGGTGCGCATGGCCTGCGCCTGCTTGCCCGCCGCAATCAGCGCCTTGGACGGCACGCAGCCGAAGTTCAGGCAATCGCCGCCCATCTTGTGCCCCTCCAACAGGGTCACGTCGGCGCCCATCTGGCTGGCCCCGGCGGCGAACGACAACCCGCCCGAGCCTGCGCCGATCACCAGCACGTCGGTCTTGATCTCTTCCATGGCGGTGTCCTTTGCGCGCAGCATGTCTTGGGGTGCGGTGTGGGTATTCATGCTTTCCCACCGCGGATTTTCTTGATGACGATCGGCAGCAGCGCCAGGACGGCCAGGCCAATGATCGGGCCCAGGATCTGCGGCTCGAAGATGATGCCGAGGTTGGGGGTCTCGCCGCGGGCAAAGACCTCGCCCAGACCGGCACCGACCCAGGTGTAGACCACGGAGCCGGGCAGGATGCCGAGGAAGGTCGTGATCACGTATTTCGCCAGGCGCACGCCCACGAAGGCCGGGATCAGGTTGGCCACGAAAAAGGGCACCGCCGGGATCAGACGCATGATGAACAGATAGGACGTCTCGTCCTCGCGGATGCCGTCCTTGATCTTCTTCACGGCCCCGCCCGAGGCGTCCATCCTGGCCGCCAGCCGGTCGCCCAGCCCGTATTTCGCCGCAAGAAAGATCGCGGTCGCCCCGATCGTGGCCGCCACCGCGTTGAACAATGCGCCGGGAAACAGCCCAAACAGGAACCCACCCGTCAAGGTCGCGATGGCGGCTCCGGGCAGCGAAAAGGCGACGATCACGATATAGGCGGCCACGAAGATCAGCGCCGTCATCAGGTAATTGTCGTCGCGGAAGCCGATCAGTGTCTCGCGGTTGTCGGCCAGCGTCTGGAACGACAGGTAATCCCGCAGAAAGAAGGCACCCAGGGCGGCGACCGCAAGGATCGCGGCCAGCGGCAGAAACCGCGTCACTTTCGGTTTCTGCTTTGGGAAGGTCATTGTTTGATCCGTCATGGTTTCGGTCTCATGTGTCAGGGGCGGAGCATCTCTCCGAGGATTGACGCCTTCCTGACGCGCTTGGTTCGATGACGATAGCCCGCCTCACGCGCCTGTGTGGGGACGTGTGCGCAAGCGGCCCGAAACGGGCGATTGTTACAGGCTTTGTCCCTGCTCACCGCCGGTCGTGTTACAAGACCCCTGTTCTCTGCTTCATAAATATCCCAGGGAGCGCGAGGGAGGATCCCTCGCTCCGCCCGCTGCGGCATGGGCCGCCATTTCCGGGGTTCGCCCCGTTGACAGCCCCCGGTGCCTCCCCTATTCGGCGGCTTCAACGTTTTCACGCCGTCGATTCATCCCGAATCCGGCCCTAGATCCGGAGAGAAGGCCATGAAACGCACCTTCCAGCCCTCGAACCTCGTCCGCAAGCACCGTCACGGTTTCCGCGCGCGCATGGCGACCAAAGCCGGCCGCAAGATCCTGAACGCCCGCCGCGCCCGCGGTCGGAAGTCGCTCAGCGCCTGATTTCCCCGATGGGGACCGATTGCCAGACGCCGGAGGCCAGCCCGCCTCCGGCGTCTTTGCGCGTGCTTGCGCGCAGGCCGGAATTTCTGGCCCTGAACCGAGGTCACCGCGCGCCTGCGGGATCGTTCCTGTTGCAGGGCCGCGACCGTGGCGATGGAACGCCTGGAATCGGTGTGGGATTCACCTGTTCGAAAAAGGTCGGCAACGCCGTCGCGCGCAACCGTGCCAAGCGGCGGCTGCGCGAAGCCGCCCGGCTGGTCCTGCCGGATCTTGGGCGCCCCGGCTGGGATTATGCCCTGATCGGGCGGGCCGGGGTGACCGCAGACCGCCCGTTCGAGGCGCTGCTCGATGATCTGCGCCGCGCGCTGGCCAAGGTGCATGGCGCGCGCTGACCCCACGATTGCGGCGAACTTTTCGGCGAAAAGTTCAGCCGGAGCCTTTTGCCCCGGCTCTTGTGCGCCCAGGTTCAGACGATGACCCCGCTTGCGCGCCTCTTTTCCTTGCCGGTCCACGCTTACCGCGCGGTGTTCTCGCCGTATGTCGGGCACAACTGCCGCTATCATCCCACCTGCTCTGTCTACGCGCTTGAGGCGTTGCAGAAGCACGGCGGGCTAAAGGGGGGGTGGCTGGCGCTGCGCCGCATCGCCCGATGCCGCCCTTTTGGCGGCTCCGGCATCGACAATGTGCCCGACTAGACACGGCCCGCACCCGGCGCGGAACTTTTTGCTTTGCGGATTGGCGAACCCGACGTAAACCCCGCCTCAGGGTGCCACGTCAGCTGAGGGAGGGCGTTCATGTATCGATTGTACGTCCGACGACCGCAGCCCTGTGTCTGCTCTGCCCGCGCGACTGCGCAGGCAAGCTGAACCCGATCGGTCGCGCGCCCGTCGCGTGATCCTTTCCGACATCGACAGCTAGACACCGTGCCCCGCGTGGGGGCCGTCTGCCGTCGTCGTCATTTCCAAACCCGAACCAGAGGCCCCGTCTCACGGGGAAAATCCATGACCGCATTGCGTCTACCTTCCGCGCCCACGCGCGACATCATCGACACCGCCATCGCCCTGCATGGCCCGGGCCGCGTCCTGCTGGCCGCGCTCCGCGCGATGGTGCGGCCCAAATCCAGGCCGCCTGATGCTGCCCTGCCCGACCATCTGCGGCGCGATCTCGGGCTGCCGCCGATGCCGCCGCCGCTGCCGTCGAGCCGCGCGCTCTATTGACGGCACGCAGGCCCGTCGCCCGGTGGAAGCCGGGCGGCGGATCGGCTAGGGGAAGGCAATCCAGACCCGAGGTTGCCATGCCCGACACCCTGCTGCCCAACGACGGCACCGACGACATCCACGCGCTGTTCCACGGCGCGCCCAAGACGACCGAGTTCCGCAAGCTGCGCAAGCGCATCATCCGCGAAACCCGCGAGGCGATCGACCGCTACGCCATGGTCGACCGAACCGGACCGCGTCAGAAATGGCTGGTCTGCCTGTCGGGCGGCAAGGACAGCTACACCCTGCTGGCGGCCCTGACGGAGCTGCAGTGGCGCGGGTTGCTGCCAGTCGACATCCTGGCCTGCAACCTGGATCAGGGGCAGCCGAATTTTCCGGCCACCGTCCTGCCGGCGTTTCTGGAACGGATGGGCGTGCCGCATCGCATCGAATACCGCGACACCTATTCCATCGTGAAGGACAAGGTGCCCGCCGGGCGCACGTATTGCGCGCTGTGCTCGCGCCTGCGCCGCGCCAACCTTTATCGCATCGCCCGCGAGGAAGGATGTTCCGCCGTGGTGCTGGGTCATCACCGCGACGACATCCTGGAGACGTTTTTCCTGAACCTTTTCCACGGTGGCAAGGTGGCGACGATGCCGCCGAAACTCCTGAACGACGAAGGCGACATGCTGGTGCTGCGCCCGCTGGCCCACGTGGCCGAGGCGGATTGTGACCGGTTTGCGCGGGCGATGGATTACCCGATCATCCCCTGCGATCTGTGTGGCAGCCAGGACGGGCTGCAACGGCAGGCCATCAAGGCCATGCTGGACAGCTGGGAGGCCAAGGTGCCGGGGCGCAGGGGCAAGATGTTCTCGGCGCTGTGCCAGGTGCGGCCGTCGCATATGCCGGACCCGGATCTGTTCGATTTTGCCGCGCTGATCCCCCGGACAGGGGGAACAGACAGGGACAATTCGACAGATATTCCCTTGCTGCGTTAAGGAACCGGTCATGGCCAAGGGGTAGCCGTCACAGGGCGTTTTCCCCGGAGGTTCCATGCCTGCAGCCCCCACACCCGCCACGCCCGCCCCCGTCTGGCGCGACCGCCTGCGCCGCCTGCGACGGCGCGTCGACTGGATGATGCTTTTCCCGGCGGCGGCGGCCATCGCCTGGGGGTTCGGCGAATCGGCTGTGGCCATGGTGTTGGTCGTCGTGCTTCCGGTGTGCATGGCGCTGCAGGCGGGCCGCCGCGGTTTGGTCGAGGCGCCGATCCGAACGGCTGACAGGCACCCCATCCAACGGACCGCCGTTCAGAACTTCGTCGACGAAGTGCTGGAGGATTGCGCCACGCGCGACCGCACCACGGCCGTTCTGCTGATCCAGATTGACGATCTGCATGTGGCCAACGGCGAATGGGGCACCGAACTGTCTGAAACCGTGATGGACCGCGTGGTTCAGCGGATCTCGGCCACCATGCGGGGCCAGGATGCGGTGTTCCGGTCCAGCGACGACTGCCTGACGCTGGTGCTGAACCCCACCCGCCGCGCCGATCTTGAGGTGGTGATGAATATCGTCGACCGGGTCCAGGCCGCCGTGGCGGAGCCGATCTCGATCAGGGGACGGTCGATCCGGGTGCGGTCCTGTATTGGCCTGTGCTCCGAGGCGATGGCCCCGGCGCGGACGGGGGCTGCCTTGCTGGCGGCGGCGGATTGCGCGCTGCGGATCGCGTCGCGCCAGGGTGGCGATACGGTGCGGGCCTTTACAGCCGATTTGCAGACCCAGGTCGAAACGGATCACAAACTGTCCACGCGCATCGACGCGGCGTTGGAGTCCGGGGAAATCCGGGCCTGGTTCCAGCCACAGATCCAGACCACGACAGACCGCATCGCAGGGTTCGAGGCCTTGGCGCGCTGGCACCATCCGGATCTGGGCGTGCTGACACCGGGGCAGTTCCTGGGGGCCATCGCCTCGGCGGGGCGCATGGCCGAGCTTGGCAACGTCATGCTGCGCGCCGCGCTGGAGGCCTTGGTGGAATGGGACCGGATCGGTCTGGACGTGCCCCACGTGGGGGTCAATGTGTCGCTTGAGGAACTGAGCGACCCCCGCCTGGCGGAGCGGTTGACCTGGCAGGTGGATCGCTACGGCCTGTCGCCCGCGCGGGTCGCCGTGGAGATCCTGGAAACCGTTACGTTGCGCGAAAACGACGAAACCATCGTGCGCAACATCACCGCCCTTCGCGAGGCCGGGTTTCAGCTGGACCTGGATGATTTCGGCACGGGTGCCGCCTCGATCAGCCATATCGCGCGGTTCGGTGTGCACCGCATCAAGCTGGACCGCAGCTTTATCCACAATATCGACGGCGACGCGGATCAACGGCGCGTGGTCGGGGCGATTCTGCGCCTGGCGGAAAATCTGGGCATCGACACCCTGGCCGAAGGCGTGGAGCGTGCGGAGGAGCGGGACTGCCTGATCCGCCTTGGATGCCCGCATCTGCAAGGGTTCGGCATCGCCCGCCCCATGCCTTTCGACGATGCGACCACCTGGGCGCGGGCGCAAGCCGGCGGCAAGATCGCCGCCCTGCATCACATGCGCCCCCACGGGACCGCGTGACGGTGCCTGTGCGCCTGAGGGAACCCGCCGGATTTCACGCCTCCCGCAGTCGGGGTCCATCCGGCCGCGGCGGAAGGGGCGGCCCCCCGAAGGCAAACATATCGAGGGGTCCGCGCCGGCCTGAACGCGGTCAAATCCCGTGATTTCGGGGGCGTGCCGAAGGTTTGTCTGCGGCCTCTGCGTCTCTTTCGGGTTGACCTTCGGGCGCATGGTCTGTTGAACGGCGCGCAACTCCCGACATGCCCGGACAGGTCCCATGGACGATCAGAACAAGAACCTCATTCTCGCGACCGTGCTCTCTGCGGTGGTCATCCTGGTGTGGTTCTTCCTGTTCCCACCAGAACAGCAAGCGCCCACGGTAGCCGAGGTGCCCACCGCCGATGGCATCGTCGACCCGGCCACGGGCGCGATCACGCCCCCCGTCGCCCCCGGTGACGCAGGCGTCGTACCTGCCCCGGCGGAAGCCCGCGAAGCCGCGCTGACCACTGCCGCCCGGGTCGAGATCGATACACCCCGTCTGACCGGCTCGGTGTCATTGGCAGGCGGGCGCATCGACGACCTGTCGCTGAAGGACTACCGCGAAACTTTGGACGATGATTCGCCAATCGTGACCCTGCTGAGCCCGGCTGGCGCCCCGAACGCCTATTACGCTTTGCACGGCTGGGTTCCCGGCGGCACGCTGGCCAGCGATGCGGTCCCCGGTGCCACGACCGTCTGGTCGGCCCCTGCCGATGCGGTCCTGACCCCCGAGACGCCTTTGGAGCTGACCTGGGACAATGGTGCGGGCCTGACGTTCCGCAAGGTGATCTCGATCGACGCGAACTACATGTTCACGGTGGCCCAGTCGGTGGACAACACCACGGGCGAAGCCGTGCGCCTGGCCCCCTATGGCCTGATCGCCCGACAGGGTGAGCCGGAGACGGTCAACTTCTTCATCTTGCACGAGGGTGTCGTTGCCCGGTCGGACGGCGAATTGTTGGAGATCGACTATGACGACATGGTCGACCTGGATCCGGTCGCGGCCGAAGGCGGGCGCGTGCAGATCACCGAAGTGGCCGAAGACGGCTGGATCGGCTTCACCGACAAGTACTGGATGGCGGCCCTGATCCCCAGCGCGGGCGTGCCGTTCAGCGAGGTCGTCAAGTACGTCGACCGCGCCGACCGTTACCAGACCGAAACGCGCCTGCCCTATCGCACGGTCGAAGCCGGCCAGACCCATGTTTCCGAAAGCCGTCTGTTTGCCGGTGCAAAGGAATGGGAACAGCTGCGCGCCTATCAGAACGACGAAGGCATCGCCGGTTTCGTCGACAGCATCGACTGGGGTTGGTTCTATTTCCTGACCAAGCCGATCTTTGCCGCCCTGCACTGGCTGAACGCTCAGATCGGCAACATGGGCATCGCGATCATCGTGCTGACCCTTGGCATCAAGGCGATCCTGCTGCCGCTGGCCTATAAATCCTACGTGTCGATGGCACGGATGAAAGAGCTGCAGCCCGAGATGGAGAAGCTCAAGGAGAAGGCGGGCGAAGACCGTCAGAAGCTTCAGCAGGGGATGATGGAGCTTTACAAGAAGAACAAGGTGAACCCTGCCGCCGGGTGTCTGCCGATCCTTCTGCAGATCCCGATCTTCTTCAGTCTCTACAAGGTGATCTTCGTTACGCTGGAGTTGCGCCACGCGCCCTTCTTTGGGCCGTTCCAGGACCTGAGCGCGCCGGACCCGACCTCGATCTTCAACCTGTTCGGGGCCTTCCCCTGGCCCGCCCCCGAGGCCGGGACGATCCTGGCGCTGGTCTTCATCGGGATCCTGCCGATCCTGCTGGGCGTGTCGATGTGGTTGCAGCAGAAACTGAACCCGGCCCCCACCGACCCGACGCAGGCAATGATCTTTGCCTGGTTGCCCTGGGTGTTCATGTTCATGCTGGGCGGCTTTGCCTCGGGCCTGGTGGTCTACTGGATCGCGAACAACACGATCACGTTCATCCAGCAGTATTCCATCATGCGGTCGCACGGGTCGAAGCCGGACCTGTTCGGC
This sequence comes from Jannaschia sp. M317, assembly GCF_025141175.1. NCBI lineage: Bacteria > Pseudomonadati > Pseudomonadota > Alphaproteobacteria > Rhodobacterales > Roseobacteraceae > Jannaschia > Jannaschia sp. M317. The sequence continues at coordinate 3,258,551 of NZ_CP081155.1, forward strand.
AACATCAAAGGCGGCTTCAAGAAAAAGCCCGCCGCCGCCAACGATACCAAGGCCCCCAAGTCCGGTCCGAAGAAGTGAAGCTCGCCTCGATCTGGCGGCATCCGGTCAAGGCCATCGGCCGGGAGGAGATGGCCTCTGCCCGGCTGGAAGTGGGCCGCACCCTGCCGTTGGATCGTCGCTGGGCGGTGACCCACGAAAACACCCGCGACTCCGGGCCCGGCTGGGCCCGGAAAGCCAACTTTCTGCGCGGCGTATCGGGCCCTTCGCTGATGGCCGTGACAGCAGAGACGTCGGGCGATGCGATCATCCTGCGCCACCCGGACCGCCCGGACCTGACCATCGATCCCGACCGGGATGGCGATCGACTGGTCGACTGGCTGGCCCCGATCTGGCGCGACGACCTGCCGCGACCGACCGGCCTGGTGCGGTGCGACACCGGGTTCACCGATGTGCCCGATCCCTGGATCTCGATCCACAACCACGCCTCGCACCGGGCGGTCGAGGGTCGGCTGGGTCGCCCTCTGTCGATCCATCGCTGGCGTGGGAACCTGTGGCTTGACGACATGGATCTTTGGCACGAGTTCGAGCTTTTGGATCGGGACATTCAGATCGGTGAAGCCGTCCTGCGGGTTCGGCAACGCATCACCCGATGCCGCGCGACCGAAGCCAACCCGGACACCGGCGAACGGGACGCAGATACACTCGGCACCCTGCGCAGTTGGGACCATCAGGACTTCGGCATCTACGCCGAAGTCATTCGCAGCGGCACCATCGCCCCAGGCGCGCCGGTCCAGATCCTGTGACCGGCCCCGATCCCGATACCCTGACGCCCATGGCTCCGGCCTATGGCGGGACCATCTTTCTGCGCCCATTGGCCAAGGGCCGCGACAACGTGACGGTCGGGCCCTACGCCTATTACGACGACCAGGATGAGACGCGCGATTTCTTCGATCGCAATGTGCTGCACCACTACGACTTTGTAGGCGACCATCTGACCATCGGTGCCTTTTGCGCAATCGCCCATGGCGCGCGGATCGTGATGAATGGTGGCACGCATGCAATGGACGGATTTTCGACCTTTCCGTTCAACATTTTCGGTCACGGATGGGACGCGGGGTTCGACCCCGCCAGTTGGGAGGCCGGGCGCAAGGGCGACACGGTGATCGGCCCCGATGTCTGGATTGGCAACGGCGCGACCATCATGCCCGGCGTGACCATCGGGGCAGGTGCCATCGTGGCCGCCGCGTCGGTGGTGACGCGCGACGTGCCCGCCTATGCCGTCGTGGCGGGCAATCCTGCCCGCACCGTGCGCCGCCGTTTCGACGACGCCATTGTCGCCCGCCTGTTGGCCATCGCCTGGTGGGACTGGGATGTGGCCCGGATTGCGCGTAACCTGAATGCCATTCGCGGGGCCGACCTGGCCGCGCTGGAGTCTGCCAAATGACCGCCCTGCCCTTTCCCGTCGTCGATGCCCCGGATCCCGAAGCGGAGGAGCGCGGCCGCAAGCTGTTCGCGTCTGGCGGAGAGTTCCTGAAGGGCGTGGTTGCCATGTCCGGCATGCCCCCCGCAGACCGGATCGAGGTCTGCTTTGCCGGTCGGTCCAACGTGGGCAAATCGTCTCTGATCAACGCATTGACCGGGCGCCGTTCATTGGCCCGCGCGTCGAACACGCCGGGCCGCACCCAGGAAATCAACTTCTTCACGCTGGAAAACAGCCATTATCTGGTCGACCTGCCCGGCTATGGCTTTGCCAAGGCACCGGTGGCAACGGTCGCGAAGTGGCAGGCCCTGCTGAAAAGCTATCTTGCGGGGCGACAGACGCTGCGCCGCGCCTTCGTCCTGATCGACGCTCGCCATGGGGTCAAAGCCGTGGACGAGGAAATCATGTCCCTGCTCGACGCCTCGGCGGTGACGTTTCAGACGGTTCTCACGAAGGCCGACAAGGTGAAAGACGCGGAACGGGAGCAGGCGCTGGACCAGACGCGGCGTGCGCTGGCCCGCCATCCGGCGGCCTTTCCCGAACTGATCGTTACATCCTCCGAAAAGGGCTGGGGCATCCCGACCCTTCGATCCGTCATCGCCGAAATTTCTTGAACAAAGAAAATTTCCAAACTCTTGTGCCAAGAGTTTTCGCCCCGGAGCCGCAGATGAAACCCCAGGACGCCATGACCAACCGCGACAACGCCGCCATTGCCCGCACCCTGAACGAGGCGCTGCCCTATCTGACCCGTTACGATGATGCGATCGTCGTCATCAAACTGGGCGGGCACGCCATGGGATCGGACGAGGGCATGGCCAGCTTCGCCCGCGATGTCGTGCTGATGCGGACCGTGGGGATCAACCCGGTCATCGTCCACGGCGGTGGACCGATGATCAACGCCATGCTGGACCGGCTGGGCGTGACGTCGGAATTCGTGCGCGGCAAACGCGTGACCGATGCCGAAACCCTTCGGGTCGTCGAAATGGTCCTGGGGGGCGAGATCAACAAACGCATCGTTCAGGCCATCAACACCGCAGGCGGCCGCGCGGTGGGTCTGACGGGCAAGGATGCCGACATGATCACCTGCGTGCAGGACGATCCGGATCTGGGCTTCGTCGGAACCCCGTCCGAGGTCGATCCCCGCCTGCTGCACTCGTTGTTCCGCGACGAGATGATCCCCGTCATCGCCCCCATCGGGACCGGTGAAAATGACGAAACATTCAACATCAACGGAGACACGGCCGCAGGTGCCATCGCGGGCGCGCTCAAGGCGGACCGCCTGCTGCTGCTGACGGATGTGACCGGGGTCAAGGACGCCACGGGCGAAGTCGTGACACAACTCAGCGCGTCGCAGGTGCGCGACCTGACCGCCGACGGCACGATCGCGGGTGGGATGATTCCCAAGACACAGACCGCGCTGGATGCGTTGGCCGCAGGCGTCCGCGCGGTTGTGATCCTGGATGGTCGCGTCCCGAACGCGGCCCTGCTGGAGCTGTTCACCAGCCACGGCGCCGGCAGCCTCATCCGATCCGAATGACCCGCCATTCAGGTTAACGCGCGGTCGGCAACGCGCCCCTGTTTCTTCTCGGCGAAAATACTCCACGGGGGTCCGGGGGTGTGAAACCCTCGGCGCTCTCCGATGAAGGGTCGGTCGTTACGACTCCATCCCGCGCCGGATCCGCCGAACCACCCACCAAACGGCCGCGACGACAGGGATCACGGCAACGGCCGACACCATTTCCTTGGACCAGCCGAGCTGGGCCCCAAACGGATAGAGAGCCGCGGCCACCAGGCCCAGCGCGTAGTAGCTGATCGCCACGACCGACAGGCCCTCGACCGTCTTTTGCAATCGCAACTGTGCCGCGGCCCGGTCGTCCATCGACCGCAGCAACAAGGCGTTCTGTGTCGCGCGGTCGACGTTTACGCGGGTGGACAACAGATCGCCCGCCCGTTTGGCCCGCTCGGCCAATGCTTCCATCCGGCCCTGGACAGACCGGCAGGTCCGCATTGCCGGATCGAAGCGGCGCATCATGAATTCCGCCAGGGTCTGACGTCCGCCAAAGCGGTCTTCTCGCAGGACCGAGATCCGTTGCTGGACCAGCGCGTCATAGGCATCCATCGCACCGAACCGGAAAGAGGATCGCGCCAGCATCCGTTCCAGGTCAGAGCCGATTGTCAGCAATCCTTCCAACGTCGTCTCGGTCTGTGCCTCACCCGCGCGCAGTGCGCCAACCAGGTCCGACAGGGTCTTGTCCATCTCCCCCAGCTCTGCCGACAACGCCCGGGCCCGTGGCAGGGTCAGCATGGCCATGGTCTTGTAAGTCTCGATCTCGCAGAGGCGCTGGACGATCCGCCCGACGCGCCGATCGCCCGCGTCGTCCGAGGCGAAGACGGCAAAGCGGATGTGCCCGCCGGTATCGATACGGAAATCGCTGGCGATAATGGCGCTGTCGTCCAGAACGCTGGCCACGGCCAGGCTTTCTGGAACAAACCACCCGGCCAATTTTTCGTCAATCGCGCTGTCTTCGGGCCGGTTTTCCACCCGGATCAGGGCCGAGGTCAGACGCATCCCCGGCGCGTCATCCAGCCAATCGGCGGGAAATTCATTGAAGACACTGCCGTCAAAGGGCCGATCCGCGACGCCATCCGAGAACAGCGTGTAGGTCACGAACTCCGTATGGCTTTCCCATTTCAGGCGGTGCTTGCCAAGCTGGCCAAAGAAGTGCGTGGCCCCCGGTTTCGGGTGATCGGCCCCGAACCGATCCAACAGCGCCTCCAGGTGGGCGCGGTCGACGGCACGGTCGCGATTGGCGGCGTCGTCTTCGCGCTTGATCGCCAGAAATGCGGCCCGGCATGGGGCCGTCAGGACCGGAAAAGGCCGCGCGTGCAACTCGTTGGCCAACTCGTATCGGCGGGGGTGGTCGCGCAGCATCGGAACCTCATGCGTTTCTGCTGAGCTAGCGCGCAAGCGACACTGCGCAAACGGGGGGGACGGTATGCCTTGGTATTCGTGACTTTCACGTCACGCGACGACGTATCGCAAATTCCGGACGGCGGTATTCACCCTGGTCCATCACCTCGCGGATGTGGCCGACCGCCGCGTCGACATCCGCCTCTGACAAGAACAGCGGGGTAAAGCCGAACCGCAAGATGTCGGGCGCGCGGAAATCGCCGATGACGCCGCGCGCAATCAGGGCCTGAACGATGGCGTAGCCGTCGGGATGCCGCAGGCTGACCTGCGACCCGCGCGGCACGCCGGGCACCAGCGCAGGCATCAGATCGGGGCAGGCGCGCGTCACGGCGTCCAGAAACCGATCCGACAGTTCCAGAGATCGGGCGCGCAGCGCGGGCATGTCGACCTCGTCCCAGATGTCGAGCGCGGCGTCCAGCGCGGCCAATTGCAGAACCGGCGGCGTGCCGACGCGCATCCTCTCGATCCCGTCGCCTGGCGCATAATCCAGATCGAAGGCAAAGGGAGCGGCATGGCCAAGCCAGCCCGACAGCGCCGGGCGCACCGCATCGTGCAGCCCCTCGCGCACGTAGATGAAGGCAGGCGCGCCCGGCCCCGCATTCAGGTATTTATAGGTGCAGCCCACGGCGAAATCCGCCCCCGCCCCCGTCAGATCCACCTCATGGGCACCGGCGGAATGGGCCAGGTCCCAAACCGTAAGTATGCCTTTACGCTTTGCCGCCGCCGTCAGGGCGGCCATGTCGTGCAGCCGTCCCGTGCGGTAATCGACCTGGGTCAGCATCAGAACGGCCACATCATCCGTCAGCGCCCCCTCGATGGCTTCGGGGGCTACGGTGCGCAGCTCAAACCCCTGACCTAAAGTAGAAATCAAGCCCTGCGCCATGTAGAGATCGCTGGGAAAGTTGCCGCTGTCCGACAGAACAACGCGGCGGTCCCCGGCCAGATGCAGGGCCGAGGCCAGCGCCTGATAGACCTTGATCGACAGGGTGTCGCCGGTGGTGACGGTGCGCGGAGCGGCCCCGATCAATCGTCCGATCCGGTCGCCCAGCCGCGTGGGCCAGCCCATCCAACCGGCACCGCCCGCGCCCTCGTTCCAGCCCCGGATCAGCAGCTTGCCCCAGTCATCCTCGATGGTCTGGCGCACCCGTTCAGCCGCGGCTTTGGGCAATGGCCCCAGGGAGTTGCCGTCAAGATAGATCACCCCTTCGGGCAGAAAGAATCGCCCGCGCAACTCGGTCCAATCCATCGAGAAAACTCCGCTTCTTCGGCGTAGCACGCCAGGTGCCGCGACCCTGCGACACTGCGGCAGGTGGGTAAAGGCCATGCAACGCGGACCCTGCGTAAGCTGCTCCAGCGCTTAAACTCAAAATTAATTTTGATATTTGAGCCATTTGTTGTCATTTTCCAACACGTCAGACGCTGTGACGCAACATAGTTTCACTCGTCCGTTGCTTAGCTTGAGCATCTTGCGTGCCACAGATAAGAGGCGACATCGCCACCAGTTTCCGGAGACCAAGCAATGAAGATCGGCGCACCGAAAGAGGTTCACGAGGGCGAAGCCCGCGTGGCGATCACCCCAGACAGCGCGGGGCATCTTCAAAAGCTCGGCTATGACGTCGCCGTCGAGGCCGGCGCGGGCGAAAAGGCTGGCTTCACCGATGCCGCCTATCGCCAGGCAGGTGTGGACGTCATCGACGGCACCGATCAGCTTTGGAAAATCGCAGATATCGTCGCCAAGGTCCGTCCCCCCACCGAGGACGAAATCGCCCGCCTGGAACACGGCAAGACGCTGATCTCTTTCTTCTACCCCTCGTCCAACCAGGCTCTGATGGAGTTGGCCCGCGACAAGGGTGCGTCGGTCATTGCGATGGACATGGTCCCGCGCATTTCGCGTGCGCAGAAGATGGACGCGCTGTCGTCGATGGCCAATATCGCGGGCTACCGTGCTGTCATCGAGGCGGGCAACAACTTCGGCCGCTTCTTTACCGGCCAGGTCACCGCTGCGGGCAAGGTGCCCCCGGCAAAGGTTCTGGTCGTCGGCGCCGGCGTGGCCGGTCTGGCGGCAATCGGCACCAGCACGTCGCTGGGCGCGATCACCTACGCCTTCGACGTGCGCCCCGAAGTGGCCGAACAGATCGAATCGATGGGCGCGGAGTTCGTGTTCCTCGAATTCTCCGACGATGAACTGCCCGACGGCGCCGAGACCGGCGGCTATGCGCCGCCGTCCTCGCCGGAATTCCAGGAAAAGCAGTTGGCGAAGTTCCGCGAAATCGCGCCGGACATCGACATCGTCATCACCACCGCGTTGATCCCGAACCGCCCGGCCCCGTTGCTGTGGACCAAGGATATGGTCGAGGCGATGAAGCCCGGCTCCGTCGTGATCGACCTGGCCGCCGAGCGGGGCGGCAACTGCGAGTTGACGGTCCAGGATCAGAAGATCGTGTCCGACAACGGCGTGACGATCATCGGCTACACCGACTTCCCCAGCCGTATGGCGACGCAGTCCTCGACGCTTTACGGCAACAACATCCGCCACATGATGGCCGATCTGACGCCCGAGAAAGACGGTCAGGTCGTGCACAACATGGAGGACGACGTGATCCGCGGTGCGACCATCGCGCATGAGAACGCGATCACCTTCCCGCCGCCGCCGCCAAAGGTCGCAGCGATTGCGGTGCAGAAGAAAGAGAAGCCCAAGGAGCTGACACCCGAGGAGAAACGCGCCGCAGAAGTCGCCGCCTTCAAGTCGGAGACGAAGTTCCAGGTCGGCCTGCTGGCCGTCGGCGGCGCGCTGCTGCTGTTGGCAGGGTTGTTCACGCCTGCCAGCTTCATGCAGCACTTCATCGTCTTCACGCTGGCCTGTTTCGTCGGCTTCCAGGTTATCTGGAACGTCGCCCATTCCCTGCACACGCCTTTGATGGCGGTCACGAACGCGATTTCGTCGATCATCATCCTGGGGGCGCTGGTGCAGATCGGCTCTGGCTCGATCCTGGTCACGATCCTGGCTGCGGCCGCGGTCTTCATGGCCGGGGTGAATATCTTCGGCGGCTTCCTCGTCACCCGGCGCATGCTCGCCATGTTCCAAAAATCTTAAAGCGGGGCCAGACACATGGAACTCGGATTCACCAATGCGGCCTATGTCGTCGCGGGCGTTCTCTTCATTCTGTCGCTGGGCGGGCTGAGCAGTCAGGAAAGCGCCAAGCGCGCAATCTGGTACGGTATCGTGGGCATGGCCCTGGCGGTCGTCGCGACGATCGTCGGGCCGGGCGCGGGGCTTTGGCCGCTGTCCATCATCCTGATCGGCCTTGGCGGGGCCATCGGCTATCAGCTGGCCACCAAGGTCCAGATGACCCAGATGCCGGAACTGGTCGCCGCGATGCATTCGCTTGTCGGTCTGGCGGCGGTTTTCGTCGGCCTGAACGCGCATATAGAGATCGGCCGCGTGGCGGCTGCCTTTGCGGAGGCTGGCGCAGCCTTCCCGCGGGGCTACGGCGAGACCCCCGAGGTCGCGCTGGCCGGGGCTGCCGTGGCTGAACAGTTCAGCGGTTTCGCGGCGCTGGTCGCCAAGAAGATCCCGGTCGAGATCACGATCCTGCAGATCGAACTGTTCCTCGGCATCTTCATCGGGGCCGTGACCTTTACCGGGTCTGTCATCGCCTACGGCAAGCTGGCCGGACGGGTCGACAGCACGGCGAAAAAGCTGCCCGGAGGTCACATGCTGAACGCCGGTGCTGCCGGTCTCAGCCTGCTGATGCTGGTGATCTACATGTCGTCGGGTTCGACGCTGGCGCTGGTCGTGATGACGTTGGCCGCGCTTTTCATCGGCTATCACCTGATCATGGGCATTGGCGGGGCGGACATGCCTGTCGTCGTTTCGATGTTGAACAGCTATTCCGGCTGGGCGGCTGCCGCGATCGGCTTCTCGCTCGGCAACGATCTGCTGATCACGGTCGGCGCGCTGGTCGGTTCGTCTGGTGCGATCCTGTCCTACATCATGTGCAAGGCCATGAACCGCAGCTTTGTCTCGGTCATCCTGGGTGGCTTTGGCGGCCCGGCGGGTGAGCAGATGGCCGTCGAAGGCGAGCAGATCGCCATCGACGCCGACGGTGTTGCCACGGCCCTGAACGAGGCCGACAGCGTCGTCATCGTGCCGGGCTACGGCATGGCCGTGGCGCAGGCGCAGCAGAACGTCGCCGAACTGACGCGCAAGCTGCGCGCGGCAGGCAAGGAGGTCCGCTTTGCGATCCACCCGGTCGCCGGTCGCCTGCCCGGTCACATGAACGTGCTGCTGGCCGAAGCGAAGGTTCCCTACGACATCGTGCTGGAGATGGACGAGATCAACGACGACTTCCCCGACACGGACGTCGTGATCGTCATCGGGTCCAACGACATCGTGAATCCGGCGGCGCAGGACGATCCGAACTCCCCGATCGCGGGAATGCCGGTTCTGGAAGTCTGGAAAGCCAAGCAGGTGTTCGTGTCCAAGCGCGGTCAGGGCACCGGGTATTCCGGCATCGAGAACCCGCTGTTCTTCAAGGACAACACGCGGATGTTCTATGGCGACGCCAAGGCGTCGCTCGACACGCTGCTGCCCAAGATCGACTGACCGCAGGGCACCGATCCCAAACCAGAAAGGGCCGCCCAACCGGGCGGCCCTTTCCTATTCGACCTGAGGTCGAATTACATGTTCAGGATGGTTTCGATTTCGTCCCGGTCACCATTGTCGCTGTCGAAGGCACGGAAATAGATCTCGGCGATCTGCGTGTCGGTCAGCGTGGAGGCGTCCACCTCGAAGCCTTGGCGGTCGAGGAAGTTCTGCACCGACTTCACAACCGAGGCTTCGCCGATCGGCTCCAGGCCCAGTTCGTCGGCTTCGGCCAGCGTCATGCGACGCTCAGACAGCGCATAGCCTGTGCCTTCACCGGCGAGGACCTGCTTGATCTGCTGCGCTTCGGGCGCATCGCCCTGCGTCAGGGCATAGATCTCGACGATCTGCTCATCCGACAGGGTCGTCATGTCGTAGTTGGCGAACCCGTTCGTCTCGAGGATGTTCTCGACCGAGTCGACCATGGTCGGCGACACGCCGGTATAGGCGAGGGCCGGGGCGGTCAGGGACAGGGCGGCGGCGGTGGAGATAACGGCAAAGCGTTTCATGTAGTATTCCTTTCACATTGTGACGGCCGCTGCTGTGCGGCGTCTTGCAATCACAACAGCCTCAACCGCGATTCAGTTTCCAAATTTCCGATTTTTTTTCTTTGGAACCCGTAGGTTAGTTGTGCGTTTGAACGGGTTTTCCGAACGCGTCAGCGGTCTCGCAGACACACGAACGCCCCGGCCGTTTCCGACCGGGGCGTTGCTCAACGAATACCTTCCAGTCCGCACAACCAATCGGAAGGCACCCGGAGGGGGTCAGGCCGCAGTAAGGACCGACGGGGACATTGCGCCATCGCGCATCGTTGCGGCCAAATCTGTCAGGTGGCTTCCATAGCGGCGCATGGACTGCGCGCTGGTCACTGCCGCACCGGGCGCGGCCCAAGTCATCGCATGGGCATCGGCCAGCGCCCAGAGGTCGGCCTCGGTCGAGGCGTCGCCGTCCCGGATGTTCATGCCATCGGTCAGAACCGCTGCCAGCTTGCCTTGCCAATCGCGCGGCGACAGGTGGCTGCGGCTGGTGTCGGCAAAGGCCCGCATTCTAGGCGAGAGGCCATTGGCCCCTGCCTGGCTTGCGAAAACGATGACGTCTGCGGCATCCAGACCTTCCCAGACCTCAGCAGGCAGGTCGCCGGCAGGCAGTTGCCACAGGCGCACTGTTCCGCCTGCGGCGGCGGCACCATCGGCCAGCGCCTCTGCCCTCCGAACAAGCGGAAGCGTGGCGGAACACAAGATGATCTCGATCTTCGGGGCCTGGGGCGTCATGGGGCGTCCTCTCGGTCGGTGTGCATGTGCAACGACCGAGAGGTTGATCTTGTTCCAGGCGGTGCCAGCCGGTCAGAGCAGGCGCGCGTAATCGCTTGCCAGCAGGTGCACCGGATCGACGTCTTCGTCGATGTCCGCAAAACGGCCGATCGGTTCGCGGAACCAATTGTCGGTGTTGTCGTCGTTGACGGTCGACACCTCGCCGATCAGCACGTCGCCCCCCTCGCCCCAGAAGGCGTGCCAATCGCCCGGCATCAAGGTGACGCTCTCGCCCGGGGCGAATTTCAACACTTCGCCGGGGGCGAAATCGCGGCGGATACCGTCGCAATACACCGTGCCGCCCGCGGTCTCATCGAAGGCCCCATCCTCGGCCGAGCCATAAAGCTGGATCGCCAGCGTTGCCCCACCCCGGTTGATGATGTCCTCGGCCTTGAGCCAATGGGAATGCATCGGGCTGAGCTGATCCTTGCGCGAAATCATGATTTTCTCGGCATAGCACATGCCGCCACCGCGCTTCAGATCCTCCTGCCGACCGTTGCGGGTGGTGAACAGAAACAAGCCCATCTCGTCGAACTTGCCCGCGCCATAGTCGGTGATGTCCCAACCGAACATCCCGTCGATCAGCGGCTGGATATCCGTCTTGCGGGCCCGCATCTCGTCGGGGGACCAATAGGCGAAGGGGGGCATCACATACCCGAAGGAGCGGATGAATTCATCCCCCCGAAGGAGGATGTCGTTGATTTCAGACCGTTTCATGTCAGATCCTGTTACCGTCGGCACCAAAGTAGTGCAGCGGCGCATTCGAGAAATCGAGCCCGATCGTCTGTCCCGGCCTCAGATCCGTCGTCCCGTCGGTCCGGACGGTCAGCTTGCCCGCCTCACCACAATCGACGATCAGATAGGTATCGGCACCCAGATATTCGGTGACGTCCACAACGCCCTGCAGGTCGCTGCCGCCCAGGCCGATGGCCTCGGGGCGAATGCCCAGGTGAACGGCCCCCTCGGGCGCGTCCGCGCGGACCGAGGCAGGCATGATGTTCATCTTGGGCGATCCGATGAACTGCGCCACGAACAGGTTTCCGGGCCGATCGTACAGCTCGCGCGGCGATCCGACTTGTTCGATCCGACCCGCCTGCAAGACCACGATCCGGTCGGCCAGGGTCATCGCCTCGACCTGGTCGTGGGTGACGTAGATCATCGACGCCTTCAACGATTGGTGCAGCTTGGCAATCTCGTAGCGCATCTCGACACGCAGGGACGCGTCCAGGTTCGACAGCGGTTCATCGAACAGGAACGCGGTGGGGGCCCGCACGATGGACCGACCGATGGCGACGCGCTGCCGTTGGCCACCTGACAGATCCTTGGGCCGCCGCTCCAGATATTCCTCCAGGCGCAGGACGCGGGCGGCATCGCCGACCTTTTCCTCGATTTCCGACTTCGGCGCGCCGGACGTCTTGAGCGAGAAGCCCATGTTCTCACCCACCGTCATGTGGGGGTAGAGCGCGTAGCTCTGGAACACCATCGCCAACCCGCGCTTGGCGGGCGGCTCTGCGGTCTTGTCGGCCCCGTCGATCAGGATCTGACCGCGCGACGTCTCCTCCAGGCCGGCAATCATGCGCAGCAGGGTGGACTTGCCGCAGCCGGACGGCCCGACAAAGATGACGAACTCGCCGTCGTTGATCTCCAGGTCGACGCCCTTGATGACCTGCACTTCGCCGAACCACTTTTCGACGCCGTTGAGTGTGATGGATCCCATCGTTCAGTCCTCCTGCCCGGCCCAGCCGAGCCACACGGCTGCGGTCCAGGTGAATGTCTTGCCGCCCGCAGGCGTCCCGTCGCCGGGGTGGTAGTATTCTGCAAACCCCTGCCGCCTGATCAGATCGGCGGTATCCGCCTTCAGGCGCGCGGCTTCCTGCGTCAGGCCCTGCTCTTCCAGGCCGAAGCCGATCAGACAGTTCATGATCGGCCAGATCGGCCCCCGCCAATAGCGCAGCGGCTCATACTTCGGCCCCTCCGGGTCGTAGCTGGGGATGCCCCAGCGCGCCGCGTCCCAGATCCGCGCCATCGGCGCCCGCATCCGGTCGTCGGCCACGCCGCCATACCAGCACAGGCAAGAGGCGTTGGTGACCACGCCCGACCATTCGCCAGTCAGCACGTCGCGGGAATCGTAACTGCCGATCCCGTCGTTCCAAAGGCTCGCGGCTCCGGCCTCCAGGGTCTCGATCCAGCCCGCGATGTCCGACGTATCCATCCCCAGCGCCTCGCCCGTGGCCAGCAGGTCGCGGTGCGCACGCAACAGGATAAAGGTCATCGTCGGATCGGCCACCCGGAACGGGTTGTTCGCCTTGATCTCGGCGTGGTCCCAATTGCAGGCGACCCCGAACTGCACCAAGGCGATATAGCGATCATAGTCGAACTTGGTCGGCCGCATCGCCGGGTCCACGTGGCCGGTGTCGCGCCGGGTGTATTCCCCCACGCCCGAGGGATCGACCGCCGCCAGCGCCCCATCCCAATCGGGGGCATTGTCGCGCCCTGCTTCCCAGGGATGCGTGATGCAGCAGGCGCCGTCATCGTCCAGACGCCAGTCCATGAACCACTGATGCCAGCGTTTCAGCCCCGGCCAGATCGCGCGCAACCGGTCAGCGCCTGCCTCTGGGTTGGCGTCGTACATGCGCCGCGCAAAACTGGCCGCCACCGGCGGTTGACTGATGCCCGACGATGCAATGGGCCCGCGCCCCTGCCAGACATCCGGTCCAGGATAATAGCCGGGGTCCTGCCGGTGGAACAGGATATGCGGAAGCATTCCGTCGTCCCATTGGCCGGACATCAACGTCTCCAACTCCTGCCAGCCACGCCCCACGTCGAAGGTCGAAAACCCCCAGGCCGCAAAGGCCGAGTCCCAGTTCCACTGGTAGGGGTACAGCCCTGCGGTCGGCACCGTATATCCGCCCCGGTCGTTGCCGGTCAGGATCGCGCGGCCCTGCGCGTTCAGATCTTGAGTCATGTCGCTCATCCTTTGACGCTCCCGGCCGTCAGGCCCTTCGTCATGAATTTTTCGAGGCCAAGGAAGATCACCATGATCGGCAGCGTGGCGATCACCGCGCCCGCCATCAGGTGTTGTCTTGGCACTTCGGAGGAATTGAGGGCCGAAACCCCGCGTGTCAGCGTGAAGATTCCGGGATCATCCAGCAGCATGAAAGCCAGCAGGAACTCGTTCCAGGCAATCATGAACACATAGAGCGATACCGAAGCCAGCGCCGGCAGAGACAGCGGCAGCGTGATCTTCCAGATCACCTGCAACCGAGACAGCCCGTCCATCAGCCCGGCCTCTTCAACCTCGGCCGGAAGCCCCCGGAAATAGCCCTGCAACATGTACAAGGCGACCGGGATCGTCGTGACCGGATAGATCATCAGCAGCCCAGGGATGGAATTGCGCAGCCCGGTGACGCTGAAGGCGATGTAGATCGGCAGCGCCAGAACGATCATCGGCACCATGTAGATCAGCAGGATAGACCGCGAAAACGCCGCCCGCCCCCGGAACTTCAGCCGCGCCACCGCATAGGCCCCCGGCACCGAAAACAGCAGCGTCAGGATGACGGTGAACACCGAGACGTAGAACGAGGTCCACAGATAGCTGCCGAAGCCATAGTCGCGGAACAGCTCCTGATAGGACCGCAGCAGGCCCCAGCCCTTTTCCCAGTCCAGCGAAAAGTCGAGCGGGTTCTGCAACAACGCCTGCTGCGACTTCAGCGAGGTCATGACCATCACATAGAACGGAATGGCGATCATCGCGGTAAAGAAGACGTAGCCGAAGCCGGTCAGGAAAGCGATGATCGCCTCCTCCCACTCGTGTTTGGTCGCATCGCCTTTGGGCAATGGCGCGCACATCTTGCGCAGGCCCAGCCCCGTGCCGATTGCCACGGCCAACTGCCCGAACAGGTTGGACCCAAGACTGGATTCCGCCAGCAAGGGGCCGAAGCCGACCCAGCCCAGAACCACCAGCGCCAGCGCGGCAGGCCACAGCCATTGCCGGTTCCAGACAGCCGCGAACCCGACCAGAGCCCCCCAACCCAACGAGGGCAGGATCAGCGGGCGAAACAGATCGCCGGTGGCGAAGGCCATGACGACCGCCACGGCAACGGCCACGGTAAAGGTCCAGAGCGCCCCAAGAACGGCACCGGTCACCGAACCATTGCGCCAAATCGGCCCGCCGGTGTTCACATCGGTCGCGCTCATCGTGCCGCCTCCCACTTCTCTGCTTGAAAAATATCCCGGGGGGTGTGGGGGGCTGGCCCCCCGCTTGCCCGGTCGGACCGGCCCCGCCGGTTCGAGACGATGCGCATCACAGGCCCTCCTCCTGGCTGATGAAGCGGAAGAACAGCGCCGCAAAGACCAGCAGCGTACCGAACACGACGACCGCCACAGCCGCCCCGGCACCGATGTTGGAAATCGCAAAGGCCTGCTCATAGACGTTCACCGTCAAGGTCCGCGTCCCGGCGTTGCCCCCTGTCAGCAGGAAGATGTCGTCGAACTTGTTGAAGGTCCAAATGAAGCGCAGCAGGAACAGCACCGACAGGATGCCCAGCAGCATCGGCAACGACAGATAGCGGAACTTCTGGAACGGGCTGGCCCCGTCCATATCGGCCGCCTCGTACATGTCGGTGTCGATCGACTGCATCCGCGCCAGGATGAACAGGAACGACAGCGGAAAATAGCGCCAGATCTCGAACACGGTGACCATGATCAAGGCCAGGGGCCGGTCGCCGAAGAAGTTGATCGGCGCATCCGTCACGCCCATCTGCAGCAGCAGCGCGTTGACCGAGCCGGAAAACGGGTTGAACAGCGTCACCCAGGTAAAGGCCACCGCAATGACCGGGGCCACGTAAGGGAAAAGGTACAGGCCCCGCAGCAACCCCTGCCCCCTGAACGACTGGTTGAGCAGCAGCGCCGCCATCAACCCGACACCCAGCGCGCCGATGGTGCCGACGATGGTGTAGAACGCAGTGGCGAACAGGACCGAGCCGAAGTCGCGGGCGCTGAACACCTTGGTGAAGTTCTCCAACGTGAAGTCGAAGTTGGTGAGGATGAAATCGCCCTCTCCGCGCAGAACGGCGGGGCTGTCCTCGTTGTCGACGGGATTGGCGGCGAACGCCGGCCCGATGACCGCCGGAATGGTCACCCGCTCGCGGAAGCGGCCTTCGACATCGCCCCAGTCACAATCCAGATTGCGCCCGTCCAGGGTGCAGGGCGCGGGCACGGCGCCCACAATCAGCCCCTCGGGGATCACATCCGAGAAGCCGACCCCGGTCATCGTCGCATCCGCGGACGACAGCCGCAGGCGATAATCGATGCCCAATTCGGCACCTTCGGACATGTCGCGCCCGCGCCAGCCCTCGTTCATCACGACGGTCGGTGGCCGAAGGTCCGAAAGCTCGACCGGTTTCACGGAGATCCAGAAGATCGCCAGGAGCGGCAGCAGCACGACCAGCGACACGATCGCCAGCGTCGGGAACAGCAGGCCCCAGGCCAGTCGCGCCTCACGTTTGGCAAGCGGCCCCGGCCCCTTGGGCGGAGTAGGAGAATGCGTCGTATCTGTCATGACAATGCCCTTGGCGTGGGTTGCCGGGGCGCAGGACGCGCCCCGGCGGGGTGGCTCACTCGACGGCGGCCAGTTCTTCGTTCATCAGCGCGACGGTATCCGCAGCCGAGCGTTCGCCGTCCACGAACTCCCGGACCAGGCGGTTGAACACCTGGGCGTTGATGATCTTGGAGGCCAGCGCCAGCTGCCCGTCCTCGACGCCCCAACGCTGCGCGACATCCAGACCGCCCACGATCTCGTCGATCATCGACGCCTCATAGAGGTCTGCCAGCGGAGCCTTGCGGTCGACGCCGACCGGCAGGGCCTGCCAGGCCTTCACGTTGGCTTCGGGGTCGGTGCCGTCACCGCGACGCACGGGGAACTTGCCCTCGGGTGCCATGGACAGCATCGGCGCATAGCCCTCGCCCATCAGGAACTCGACGAACTGCATGGCGCTGTCGGTGTCCGCGTCGGCAGTGATGCCCATGTAGCGGACATCACCCCAGGCCGCGCCATCGGGGTTCGACGGACCGGCAAAGGTGGTGACAACGCCGGTCTTCGACGCCAGCTCGGACGAGGTGGGATCGTCGGTGATGGTGGGCGGGGCGCTGTCGCGCAGACCGGCCAGTTCGTCCAGGATGAAGGGCGACCAGATGATCATCGCCGCCTGACCTGCGAAATACAGCTCGCGGGATTGCTGCCAGAACAGGTCCCCGTCCGGGCTGGCGTCGACGATCTTCTTGTAGAACTCCAGCACTTCGGTCGTGGCGTCCACGTCCAGTTCGGCCAGGCCGTCGGCATCGACCGGCGACACGCCGTTGGCCAGGAACACATGTTCCAGAACCTGGGACATGAAGCCCTCGTCAACCTTGGTGGCGGCAACGAAACCATACATCTCCGGCGGGTTGTGCAGGGCCTCCAGCGCGGCCTCGACGGCGGCGTAGGTGGTCGGCGCCTCCAGGCCCGCCGCGTCGAACAGGTCCTTGCGATAGACCAGCATCTGCGTCCAGCCATCGACCGGAACCGAGGTAAAGCCGCCCTCGTAGGCCGCCATGCCCAGCGCGCCGGGCGCAAAGGTGTCCTGACCCAGCATCTCGATCACGTCGGACGCGGCGTCGGTGTCCAGGATACCGGCTTCGGCCCAGGGCAACGCATACTGCAACGAGTGATAGATCACGTCCGGCAGGTCGCCTGCGGCAAAGGCCGCCGTGGCGCGGGTGCCCAGGTCGTTTTCGGTGACCGGGATGATTTCCACCTCGATGCCGGTGGCGGCGGTGAAGGCGGCGGCGACCTCTTCCTGGACGGCGACGCGCTCCGGCTGTTCCTCGGGCGTCCACATGCGGATGGTCTGGGCGCTGGCCATACCGGCGGTCAGCGCGGTGATGGCAGTTGCCGTCAGTAGCGTGTTGCGAAACGTCATGCGTTTCCTCCCTCTTGGTTGATCATCTTCTGGCGCAGGTGCGCCGAAGTCCGTGCGGGCGGCCCGTCAGAGCCCCCCTCTACAAGGGTGGCATCCGCCAACCAGCGCAGCGCCTCGGGCTCCGCCTCCCCCTTGATCCTTTCGATCAGCATCCGCGCCAAAGCCGCGCCCGCCGCCTTTGTGTCCACCTTCCAGGTGGTCAAGGGCGGGCTGGCATTCGCAGCCTCGGGGATGCCGTCATAAGCCATGATCGACACGTCCTGTCCGACCGTCAGCCCGCGTTCCTTGACCGCGCGGTACCCCCCCAGGGCCGCCTGATCGAGAACGTAGATAATCGCCGTGGGCGGGGCATCCCGGTCCAAAAGCTGCCGCGTCGCGCGCACGCCGTCGGCATGATCGCGCGCGCCCCAGACCACGTCCACCGGGGTCAGCCCCTCGGCCGCCATGGCCGTCAGGAACCCCTGGGTGCGCAGATGCGCATAGTTGTATTCCGACCCGCTGGTCACCAGCGCAATGTCCCGGTGCCCCATCTCGACCAGCCGCCGCACGCCCGCACGCATCGCGGCCCCGCCACGGATGTCGTAGTAGCTGATCCCGGTCAGATCCTCGCACCGACCATAGAGAACGAACGGCACGCCTTTTTCGCGCAGATACTCGATCCGCGGGTCTTTGCGCAGGGTCCGTTGCAGGATGAAACCATCGGCCTTGCGGTCCTCGATCAGCCCGTCCAAGACGTCGCGCATCTGCTCGCCCGAGGGGGCGGTGGCCACCGTCAGCGTCCAGCCCTGAGCGCCTGCTGCCGTCGTCACGCCCGCCAGAAAATCGGTCAGGAATGGCGAGTGTCCGTCATGTTCGCTGACCTCCATCACGAGACCCAGCGCCTTGGCCCGCCCCGTACGGATCGCCTGCGCCTGCGCCATCGGACGATAGCCCAGCCGGTCAGCCGCCCGCTGCACACGCGCACGGGTTGCCTCGGCGATATCGGGATACCCGTTGAGCGCCCGACTGACCGTTCCCTTGGTCAATCCGGTCTCAGCAGCAAGCTGAGCGATGGTGACGCGCGCACCTTTCCCGTCCACGCGAACACGTGTCATGCCGTTGGCAATCTGCACCTTACAAGGTCCTCCCTTGCGAGTCAGATTGTGCCACCGAAACCGGTTTCGGCAAGAATTTTTCCGATTACTTTGCAGGCATTTCGCGCAACATCAGAAAGCCCGCCACGCAGGATGCGTGACGGGCTTCATCGAAAACCGAGAAATGTGTCCGTTTTTACAGGGCCATACGGGTCCCGACCGCAGCGTGATCCTCGCCGCCGCCAGCGTCCGAATACCTAGCCCGCTTTCAGGACGCCCCTGTCGATCTGATCCTGCTCGATCGCCTCGAACAAGGCCTTGAAGTTGCCTTCGCCAAAGCCGTCGTCGCCCTTGCGCTGGATGAACTCGAAAAAGATCGGTCCGATGCAGGTCTTGGAAAAGATCTGCAACAGGATGCGCGTCTCGCGCCCCTGCCCGCCATCAAGTTCGACCACACCTTCGCCGTCGATCAGAATGCCGTGCTTTTCCAGCGCGTCCAGCGGCTCTTCGTGACCGGCGACCCGGTCCTGCGACAGGGGGTAATAGGTGGCGGGCGGCTTTGGCATGAACTTGACGCCGTTGGCGGCGATGGCATCGACCGACTCGTAGATGTCCTTGGCCCCGACCGCGATGTGCTGAATGCCCTCACCGTTGTAACGCTTGAGGTATTCGACGATCTGCCCGGTCTCGCCCCGGTCCTCGTTGATCGGAATCCGAATCCGTCCGCAGGGCGAGGTCAACGCGCGCGACAGCAGGCCCGAATGCTTGCCCTGGATGTCGAAGAACCGGATTTCGCGGAAGTTGAACAGATCGCCGTAGAATTTGAACCAGACGTCCATGTTCCCTTTGTGGACGTTGTGCGTGAGGTGATCGAGGTAGTGAAAGCCGACGCCCGCAGGGTGCGCGTTCGCGATCCAGTCGAACTCCGCGTTGTAAGGGGAAGCGTCGCGATACTGATCGATGAAATAGATCAGGCTGCCGCCGATCCCGACAATGGCGGGCGCGTCCAGCGACTTTGCCCCTTCGAACGGCTTGCCCCCCTTGGACACGGCATAGGCAAAGGCATGATCGGCGTCGGCCACCCGCCAGCCCATCGCGGGCGCGCAGGGGCCGTGTTCGGCGACGAAATCCATCGCATGGCTGCCCGGCTCGGCGTTGATCAGATAGGTGATGTCGCCTTGCTGCCAGACTTCGATGGCGCGCGTCTTGTGGGTGGCGACATGCGTGTAACCTTGGCGCGTAAAGACGTCGCGCAAATCCTGGGGTGTCTCGCTGGCGAATTCGACGAACTCGAACCCGTCGGTGCCCGCGGGGTTCTCGGCGCTGATCTCGGCATAGGGGGCATCGTGAGGGAACGGACCCATGGCATCTCTCCTGGCTGTTGGTTGGACTTATGCAACAGGGGGAACGCGGTGTATGCGCGAAGGTTGACGCGGTTCCGGCCCGGTCCGGTGGTTTCCCGCGCAAATCTTGCCTATTTCGCGCGAAATCCGCATAATCCGGAAATGGATGACACCGACCGCCGCATTTTGCACCTGCTTCAACGGGACGCCAGCCTGACCGCCGATGCCTTGGGCCGGGCGCTTGGCCTGTCGGCCAGCCAGGCCGGTCGTCGCCGCGCCCGGTTGGAAGGCACGGGCGTCGTGCGCGCGACCGTGGTGCGCCTGGACCCCGCGCAGCTGGGTCTGGATGTGCAGGCCTTTGTTCAGGTGCAGATGACCAGCCATGCCCCCGTGCGCGCCCGCGCCTTTCTGCAACTGTTGGAGGCGGAACCGCGCGTCGCCTCGGTCTGGACCATGACCGGCGAGGCCGATTATCTGCTGCGGGTCTGGTGTCGCGACCTGAGCAGCCTCAACGACCTCGTGCATCGGGTGCTGCTGCCACACGACGCCGTGGCGCGGGTTCAAAGTCAGATCGTGATGGATCAGCCCAAACGCGACAGCCCCCTGCCGGTATAGTGCCCCGACATCGGGGGCAGCCCGCCAAAGATAGGGGCGCGTGCGCGTATGTACATGCCGCCCGTTGTCCCCGGCGCGCGCCTGCCCTAGCGTCGACACATGGAAAGCTTTCTCTTTCAGGCCGCGATTTACCTCGGTGCCGCCACGCTCTGTGTGCCGCTGGCCGTTCGCTTCGGGCTGGGCTCCGTTCTGGGCTATCTGGTTGCCGGTATTCTGATCGGACCGGTTACCGGTCTCGTCGGCTCTGAAACCGAAAGCTTGCAGCATTTCGCTGAATTCGGCGTCGTCATGATGCTGTTCCTCATCGGGCTGGAGCTGGAACCCCGCGCGTTGTGGGACATGCGGGCGCGGTTGCTGGGACTGGGTCTGGGGCAAGTCACGCTGACCATGGCCGCGATTTCGGGGGCCGCGTTCTTTTTCGGGATGACCTGGCAGGTTTCGGTGGCGATCGGTATGACCCTGGCGCTGTCATCCACGGCGATCGTGATGCAGACCCTCAACGAGAAGCAATTGACACCGACGCGGGGCGGGCGCTCCGCCTTCTCGGTGCTGCTGGCGCAGGACATCGTGGTGATCCCGATGCTGGCGGTCATGCCGCTTTTGGCAACGGGACAAAGCCATGGCGATGGCGGCCACGGGACCGATGCCATGGGCGACGGGGAAAGCGCCCAGATGGTCGCGGATGTGACCCATTGGGTCGACACCCTGCCGGCCTGGGGCCTGACCGCGCTGACCATCGGAGCGGTGGCCATCGTGATCCTGGGCGGGCTGTTCCTGACGCGCCCGATCTTTACCTTTGCCGCTCAGGCTCGCCTGCGCGAGATGCACACCGTTGTCTCGCTGCTGTTCGTGATTGGCGTCGCAGTCTTGATGAACCTCGTCGGCCTGTCGCCCGCGCTGGGCACGTTTCTGGCGGGGGTCGTTCTGGCGAATTCCGAATTCCGGCACGAGCTGGAGGCGGATATCGAGCCGTTCAAGGGCATCCTGCTTGGCTTGTTCTTCATCACCGTCGGCGCGGGCATCGATTTTGGCACCTTTGTTGGTGCGCCGCTGGTGGTTCTGGGGGTCGTTGCCGGGCTGATGGCGGTCAAGGGCACGATCCTGTTCGTGCTTGCCCTGATCTTCCGCATGAAGGGACGTGACCGGATCCTGTTCACCCTGTCACTGGCACAGGCGGGTGAATTCGGGTTTGTCCTTGTGTCGGTCGGCGTGCAGGACGGGGTCTTCGGGCAGGAGGTGTCGGCCATCCTGTTGCTGGCCGTGGCGCTGTCCATGCTTCTGACGCCACTCTTGTTCATTGCCCATGACAAGTTGGCCGCCCGGCACAAGAGCGAGGCCGACGTGCCCGCAGACGAGATCGACGAGACGGCCGAGGTCATCATCGCCGGCGTCGGGCGTTTCGGTCAAATGGTCCACCGGATGTTGCAGGGGTCCGGCGTGTCGACGGTGGTTCTGGACCGCGACATGGAGACGATCCAACTGTTGCGCCGTTTCGGGATCAAGACCTATCTGGGTGACCCGACCCGCCCCGAGCTGCTGAAGGCGGCGGGGCTGGCCACGGCCAAGGTCCTTGTCGTGGCGCTGGACGACCGGGCGGACGCCGTGAAACTGACGAAGATGGCCAAAAAGGCGAACCCGGACATCCACGTGGTCGCCCGTGCCTATGACCGGGTGCATGTCTATGAGCTGTACCGGGCCGGTGCCCGCGATATCGTGCGCGAAATGTTCGACGGCTCGCTGCGGGCCGGGCGCTATGCATTGGAACGTCTGGGGTGGACCGAAACGGACGCCCACGAAGCGCGCGAAGCGTTCTACAAACACGACCGGGAGTCGCTGCTGGAACTGGCGCAGTTGTGGAAGCCGGGGGTGCCGATCAGCGAGAACCCGGAATACACCGCCAAGGCGCGCGAACTGTCAAAGGGCCTGGAGAATGCCATCCTCACCCGGTTCGGGGAGGATGACGACGCCGCCGCGGCCGCCCGCGACGACTCAGAGCCATCGGACCGCCAGATCTGACGGAAACCGGGGCGCGCGGCACCCCGGTCCGTTCTGTCACAGTCCCTTGGCCTGATAGCTGGCCGCGATCCGGCTGATGGCGACGATGAACCCCGCCGTGCGCAGGTCCGGGACCTCCTCGCGGTGGTGCCAAACCTCTCGCATGGCCCCATAGGCCGCGCGCATCGTGTCATCCAGACCGGACCGGACCAGTTCCAACTCGCCCGCGCCGCGCAGGTAGTTGCGCTTGAAGTCGTCGGACAGGGTCCAGGGCACCTCCTTGTTCTTGGACAGACGCTCCAATTCGTCGACCAGCACCTGGTGGCGCGACTCCTCGGCGCGGCGCTGCATCCGGCCAAACCGAATGTGACTGAGGTTCTTGACCCATTCGAAATAGCTGACCGTCACCCCCCCGGCGTTCGCATAGAGATCGGGAATGATGATCACGCCACGCTTTTGCAGCATGTCGTTGGCGTCCGAGGTGATCGGCCCGTTCGCCGCCTCGATGATCAGCGGGGCCTTTACACGGTCGGCGTTGCCCGGGTGGATCACGCCCTCCAACGCGGCAGGGATCAGGATGTCGCACTCGGCTTCCAGCAGCTTGGACCCATCGGCGTCGAAGGTCGCGCCGGGGAAGCCCTTTACGCCACCATGTTCGCGGATGTGCAGGTGGACCATGTCCACCTCCAACCCATCGGGGTTATAGATGCCGCCGTCCCGTTCGATGATGCCGGTGACCTTGCAGCCGTCCTCACGCTCCAGGAAGGAGGCGGCGTGGAAACCCACGTTGCCCAGGCCCTGGACGATCACCCGTTTGCCATCGAGTGTGCCATCCAGACCGGCCGCGGCCTTGTCCTCGGGGTGGCGGAAGAATTCGCGCAGCGCATATTGCACGCCCCGGCCCGTCGCCTCGACCCGGCCCGCGATGCCGCCCGCATTCGCGGGTTTGCCGGTGACGCAGGCGTTGCCGTTGATGTCGGTGGTCTTCATGCGTTTGTACTGGTCTGCGATCCAGGCCATTTCCCGCTCGCCGGTGCCCATGTCGGGGGCGGGGACGTTCTGGGCGGGGTTGATCAGGTCGCGCTTGATCAGCTCATAGGCGAAGCGGCGGGTGATCTGTTCCATTTCATGCGGTTCCCATTGACGGGGATCGACGCAGAGCCCGCCCTTGGAACCGCCGAAGGGCGTTTCCACCAGCGCGCATTTGTAGGTCATCAGCGAGGCCAGCGCCTCCACCTCGTCCTGGTCGACGGCCATGGCGAAGCGGATGCCGCCCTTGACCGGTTCCATGTGTTCGGAATGCACGGACCGATAGCCTGTGAACGTGTGGATCTCGCCCCGCAGGCGCACGCCGAAACGGACCGTGTAGGTGGCATTGCAGACCCGGATCTTTTCGATCAGGCCGGGGCTGAGATCCATCAGGCCTACTGCTTTGTCATACATCGCGTTGACCGAGGCGCTGAAGCCGCCGTGTTTACCTTGCATGAAGAAATTCCTCCCTCTCGCCCCCCTGTTGCGGCAGGCTTCGGGGGCATTGGCCTACATTTTAGGCAACGATGCTACCCCTAGCGGAAGAACGTTCACGGTTTGTGAACGCTGCCATGGTTTCACCACAAGGCGGTCCGCGCGGTTGCGCAATCGTGGCGGATAACGACCCAACGACTCGCTTTGCGTCCAATGCCTGTTAACCCGTATCTGCGTGGTATCTGCCGTGTTTACATTGTTCCAACCGCTTCGCCGCCTGTCTCAGCTCCGCTGTTCCGTCGCGCGTTTCCGACGACAGGAAGATGGCGCGCTCACGATTTTCGGCCTTCTGCTCTTGATCATGATGATGGTCGCCGGTGGCTTTGCCCTGGACATCATGCGGTCCGAGGTGGATCGCACGAACCTTCAGAACGCGGTCGACCGGGCCGTTCTGGCCGCCGCCGCGCTGGAACAGGACCGCGACCCCCGCACGGTGGTCGAGGATTTCCTGCGCGCGTCGCAAGTGGATGTCGACGACGTCCAGATCGTAGTCAGCGACACCGGCAGCGTCCGAAGCGTGTCTGCCGCGACCACATCCGAAATCGACAGCCTGTTCCTGGGCATGCTGGGACATGAAACCGTGTTGCAGCCGGTCTCGTCCGAGGCACGCGAAGAAGAGACGGAGCTGGAGCTGTCGCTGGTCGTCGACATTTCCGGGTCGATGGGCGGGACGAAGATCACCAACCTGCGGTCCGCAGCCACGGATTTCGTGACCGAATTGCTGCGCGACCGCGAGGATCTGACCACGATTTCGATCGTGCCCTACAACGACCGGGTCAACCTTGGCTCGTTGCTGCCGAACTATTTCGAGATGACGGATGAGCATGACCTGTCCAACTGCGTCGTTTTTGACAACACCGACTTCTCCAGCACCGGCCTGACGGCTGGCACGGTCCTGCAACGCATGGGGCACTTCGACTGGGTCAGCGGCGGGGCCACAAATGCGCAGGGCAACATCAGCTCTCCGCTGTGCCGCGAGGATGACTATGGCGCGGTCCTGGCCTGGTCCAACAACGTGACCGAGCTGACCACCCATATCGCCGGCCTCGGCGCAGGCTGGAATACGGCGATGGACCTGGGGGTCAAGGTCGGCACCATGCTGCTGGATCCCACGTCGCGCGATGAACTGGGCGAAATGATCGCCGACACCCACGTCGACGCGGTCTTTGCCGGACGGCCCTTTGATTACGGCACCGAAGGCGTGCAAAAGGTGCTGGTCGTGATGACCGACGGCGTGAACACCAGCCAGTGGGACCTGCGCGAGAGCCGCAAGAACGGGCCCTCGGGGGTCTTCGTGCACAACACTGCCGTGACCGCACCCGGAAACCCGAATGCAGGGAACAACGGAAACGGCGTCGGCGACTTCGACGGCAACAATGGCCTGGCCAATGGGCTAATAGACCAGCTGGTTCCGTCCCTTTTGAACGGAGTCTCCAACTATACCAATGCCTGGACGAACCTGCGCGACAACGTCCCGCTGAACGACCATACCGGGTGGTGGGCATCTGACGAGCGGGAGTTCTTTACCGCCTGGGACGGCACCGAAAACGCCAACACGTTTTTCTCGGTCTGGTCCGACGACCAGAACGCGTTCTGGGTGCCGCATCTGGGTATCTACCAATCCACGCCTTTTGGCGCCACGGACGCGGTGGAACTGACCTATCCGGAACTGTTTTCGCAGATGTCGATCAACTACCTGGACGACACGCTGCTCGGCAGCGCCGATACCAACACCCGCAACCACTACAACGGGGCCTGGCAGACGACGCAGTGGCATTCCTCGGCCAATGCGAACCTGGCGGCGATCTGCGGCGCGGCGCGCGCGGCCGACATCATCATCTATACGATCGCCTTCAACGCGCCGACGTCAGGCCAGACGGCCATGCAAGGCTGCGCCGGGGTCGGCAACGAGGCCAATTTCATCAACGTCACCGACCTGGATATCGAGGCGGCCTTTGACGACATCCTGGCGTCGATCAACCGGCTGAGGCTGACCCAATGATCCGCTCTGCCTTGAACATCTGTGCGGCCCCGCTGCGCCGGGCCACGGCCCTGCTGGATCGTGGCGACCGTGCCCTGGGCCTGGGCGACCGGGCGCGAGAGGCGGGCGGCGCAACGGTGGAATTTGTCATCCTGCTGCCGGTCTTTCTGCTGGTCTTCATGTCGTCGGTCGAGGCGTCGCTGCTGCTGACCCGACAGGTGATGCTGGAACGCGCGGTGGATCTGGCCGTGCGCGACATCCGCCTGGGCGGGGGGGCCGTGACCCAGACCGCGCTGCGCGACGACGTCTGCGACCGCGCCCTGATCCTGGCCGATTGCCAGGCCAACCTGCTGGTCGAACTGACCGAGATTTCCCGCAGCACCTATGCGGTGCCGTCGTCGGCACAGCCTTGCGTCAACCGGTCCACCTCGATCACGCCGACGCCCGGTTGGGCAACGGCGGGACCAGGCAAGATGATCCTGCTGCGGGCCTGCTTTGCCGTCGACCCGATCCTGCCGGGCGTGGGCCTTGGCACGCAGCTTGTCAGCAATCTCGACGGCGACAGCGTGCGCATGGTGGCCTCCACCGCCTTCGTCGTGGAACCGGATTAAGGGGTATGTCGATGTTTAACCTGTCAAACCTGCGTCGCAGCCGCACCGCCATCGCCGCCTTCCTGCACGATGAGGATGCCGCCATTTCCGTCGAGGCCGCAATCATCCTGCCGGTTCTGGGCATTTTCTATGTCGCGGCCTTTTCCTACTTTGATGCCTACCGGCGCGAGGCGGTGATGACCAAGGCGACCTACATGGTCAGCGACATGCTGTCCCGCGAAGAGGGAACGATCACGCCCATCGATCTGGAAGGATTGCAGGACGTCTTCGAATTCGTCACCTTCTCGGAGGGGAACACCTGGATGCGGTTCACCGAAGTGCGCCGCGAAAGCGATGAGATCCGGGTGATGTGGTCATATGCCACCGACGGCAATCCGCTTCAGACCAACGCGACCATCAACGCCCACCTGCGCAACATCCCCGTTTTGCAGGACAATGAGCGGACGGTCGTTGTCGAAAGCTTCACCAACTACGAGCCGCCTTTCAACGTGAACCTCTCCGACCGCACGTTCGAGCGGTTCGTCACCACGCGGCAGCGCTATGCCGCGCGGCTCGACTTTGACGGGACAATCCTCCCGACCTCGGTCGCAACCGTCAGCGCCGACACCTCGGGCTGCCTCAACAATGGCTTTGCGAACGGCCTCTACAACGGCAATTCCAACGGAGTGGGCACCGGCAATGGCAATGGCTGTGGGCACGGTCTGACAGGCCTGCAGGGTGTCGGCGCAACCACACCGGGCAATTCCGCCAACAGCAACGGCAACAGCGCGCCCAGCACCACGACCACCACAACGACCACGAGTTCCAACGGCAACAGCGGAAGCTCTAGCACCACCAGCACCAGCACCAGCACGACGAGCACCACGGTCACGAGTGTCACGACGAGCACTGGCAATTCTGGAGGCAACGGGAATTCCGGGAACAACGGCAACGGCAATACACCCTGACGCCTGCGCCTTTTCCTTCCGTCATCTTGCTTGATCGCGGCGTGGGTTCTGGACTCCTCCGCGCTGCGCCCCGATATTCCATCAATGCGCCTGCCCGACAGTTTTCTCGACGACCTCCGCTCCCGGCTGAGCCTGTCTCAGGTGGTCGGGCGCAAGGTCGTGTGGGACATGCGCAAGACCAATCAGGCCAAGGGCGACTGGTGGGCCCCCTGCCCGTTTCACCAGGAAAAATCCGCCAGCTTCCACGTCGATGACCAAAAGGGATTCTACTACTGCTTCGGCTGCCAGGCGAAGGGCAACCTGTTCGGATTCGTGCAAGAGACCGAAAACGTGGGCTTTCTGGAAGCCGTGGAAATCCTGGCCCGCGAAGCCGGAATGCCGATGCCCGCCCGCGACCCCAAAGCCGCTGAAAAATCAGATCGCCGCACCCAACTGGCCCAGGTGACCGAGGCCGCGACCCAGTGGTTCCGCCTGCAGCTGAACACCGGGGCCGCAGCCGAAGCCCGCGCCTATCTGGACAGACGGGGCCTGCGGCAGCGGACGCTCGACACCTTCGAGATCGGGTTTGCCCCTCGGTCGTGGGAGGCACTGACCGAGGCCCTGACCGCCAAGGGCGTGGCCTTTGACCTGCTGGAGGCGACGGGACTGGCGGGCACGAACGACCGGGGCAAGCGGTTCGACAAGTTCCGCAACCGGATCATCTTTCCCATTCGCGACGTGCGGGGCCGCGTGATCGGGTTCGGCGGGCGGGCGATGGACCCGGATGACAAGGCCAAATACCTGAACTCCTCCGAGACGGAGCTGTTCGACAAGGGGGCCAACCTTTACAATCTGCGGGCCGCGCGGGCGGCGGCGGGCAAGGGGAAGTCCTTTGTCGTGGCCGAAGGCTACATGGACGTCATCGCCCTGCATCAGGCCGGGTTCGAGGCGGCGGTCGCCCCCCTGGGCACCGCAGTCACGGAACGTCAGTTGCAGATGATGTGGCGGGTCACACCCGAGCCGCTGATCGCGCTGGATGGCGATGCCGCAGGGCAAAAGGCGGGCCTGCGGGTGGCGGACCTGGCGCTGCCGCTGATCGAGGCGGGGCAAAGTCTGCGCTTTGCCATCCTGCCCGAAGGTCAGGACCCCGATGATCTGATCCGAGGCGAGGGGCGCGAAGCGATGCAGGCGGTTCTGGACGGCGCGCGTCCGATGCTGTCGCTGATGTGGGATCGTGCGGTCGAGGGGCGCAGCTTTGACAGCCCCGAACGCCGCGCCATGCTGGACCGCGACCTGCGCGACCTGGTTCGCAAGATCCGCGACCCCGCCCTGCGCCGCCACTACGCAGAAGAGATCGCCCGCCTGCGCGCGGACTTGTTCGGTCTGGCCAATCCGGTCCAGCAGGCCCCGCCACCCGCGCGCCCCGAACGCCCCTGGACACCCCGCCCGCCCGGTCGCGGACGCTGGCAGCCCCCCGCAGGAGCCGCCGAAGCGACCCGCGCGTCGGCCCTGGTACGCGGCACCCTGACGGCAGAGGACAAGTTGGAACAGGTGGCCCTGGCCGGGCTGGCGCTGCACCCCTCTCTGGTGAACGATTTCGCTGACGCGCTGGAAACGCTGACCTGGGCCCGGACAGAGCATCAGCAGGTGGCCACGGCCCTTTTGCGGCTGCCGGATCGGTGCGACGCACAGGTCGCACAGGAACAACTGTTGGCATTTCTGGGCGAAGACACCCTTGAAACCCTTCTGGCTCAAAGCCATGTCCGCATTTCGCCCGCAGCTCGTGCCGGGGCGGACCGCGAGACGGCGCGCCTGTGCATACGCGATATCCTGACCCGCCTGGAGGCCCGGCGCGGGGCAGACCGGGAACGCCGCGAGGCGCTGGAAGATTTCGAGGAGGATGCCGATGAGGCGATGACATGGCGCCTGGCACAGGCCACGCGCCGCAAAGAGGCCGCCCAACGGGCGCGCCAGGACAGCGAGGGCACCGCCGATGAGGCGTCCCACGCGGACCACTACGATAGCCTTTTGGCCACGCCCAAAGGTTCCAACAGCCGCAAGAAGTGATTCGGGGTGCGGCCCCCGACGATTCGCGCTAGTGATTCGATCACGCCTGGATTTAACAGAATCACTCCGCCGGAGGAGCGTCGCATGGCCAAAGACACTGACGACCAAAAACAAGACAACGAGGGCGACATCTCGCTCGATATGAGCCAGGCCGCCGTCAAACGGATGATCGCCGAAGCGCGTACGCGCGGCTACATCACCTACGACCAGCTCAATCAGGTGCTCCCGCCCGAGCAGGTGTCCTCCGAACAGATCGAGGACGTGATGTCGATGCTGTCCGAAATGGGCATCAACATCATCGAGGCCGAGGAAGCCGAGGAAGAAGACGACAAGCCGCAGGGATCCACCGCCGTCGTCGACGCATCGAACAAAAGCGGTGATGTCGCGACCACAAGTGCCGCCGATCAAAAGCTGGACCGCACCGACGACCCGGTGCGCATGTACCTGCGCGAAATGGGCTCTGTCGAGCTGCTGTCGCGCGAGGGCGAAATCGCCATCGCCAAGCGGATCGAAGCGGGGCGCAACACGATGATCCTGGGGCTTTGCGAAAGCCCCCTGACCTTCCAGGCCATCACGATCTGGCGCGACGAACTTCTGTCCGAAGACATCCTGTTGCGCGATGTCATCGACTTGGAAACGACCTTTGGCGACCACCTGGAGGAAGAGGCCGAGACCCCCGTGGTCGGTGCCGCCGCCCCCGCCAACGACAACCCGAAGACCGAAACCAAGCAGGAACTGGACGCCGACGGCAATCCGATCGCCACGGATGACGACGAGGACGAGGACGAAGGCGCGAACCTGTCGCTCGCCGCGATGGAAGCCGCGCTGAAGCCGCGCGTGCTGGAAACGCTGGACCGGATTGCCGACGACTACACCCAACTGGCCGAGATGCAGGACCTGCGGATCAGCGCCACGTTGAACGAGGACGACAGCTTTTCGACCGGCGAGGAGAGCGCGTATCAAAAGCTGCGCTCCGAAATCGTGGAGTTGGTGAACGGGCTGCACCTGCACAACAACCGGATCGAAGCGCTGATCGATCAGCTCTACGGCATCAACCGCCGGATAATGTCCATCGATTCGGGCATGGTGAAGCTGGCTGACCAGGCGCGCATCAACCGGCGCGAGTTCATTGAAGCGTACCGTGGTCACGAACTTGATCCCGGCTGGGTCGACCGCATGGCCGAGCAGCCCGGTCGCGGCTGGCAAGCCCTGTTCGAACGCAATCGCGACAAGGTCGAAGAACTGCGGTCGGACATGGCGCAGGTCGGACAGTATGTCGGCGTGGACATCAACGAATTCCGCCGCATCGTGAACCAGGTCCAGAAGGGCGAGAAGGAAGCGCGGCAGGCCAAGAAGGAAATGGTCGAAGCGAACCTGCGCCTCGTGATTTCCATCGCCAAGAAATATACGAACCGGGGTCTGCAATTCCTGGACCTGATCCAGGAAGGCAACATCGGCCTGATGAAGGCCGTCGACAAGTTCGAGTATCGCCGCGGCTACAAGTTCTCGACCTATGCGACCTGGTGGATCCGTCAGGCCATCACCCGGTCCATCGCCGACCAGGCGCGTACGATCCGCATCCCGGTCCACATGATCGAGACGATCAACAAGCTGGTCCGCACCGGGCGTCAGATGCTGCACGAGATCGGTCGCGAACCGACGCCCGAGGAGCTGGCCGCCAAGCTGCAGATGCCGCTGGAGAAGGTCCGCAAGGTGATGAAGATCGCCAAAGAGCCTATCTCCCTCGAAACGCCCATCGGCGACGAGGAAGACAGCCAACTGGGCGATTTCATCGAGGACAAGAACGCCGTCCTGCCGCTGGATTCCGCCATTCAGGAAAACCTGAAGGAAACCACGACGCGCGTGCTCGCCTCGCTCACCCCACGAGAGGAGCGGGTTCTGCGGATGCGTTTCGGCATCGGCATGAACACCGATCACACGCTGGAGGAGGTCGGTCAGCAGTTCTCGGTCACCCGCGAACGGATTCGCCAGATCGAGGCGAAGGCCCTGCGCAAGCTCAAGCACCCAAGCCGGTCGCGGAAGCTGCGCAGCTTCCTCGACCAATAGGGGGCGGATAGATGGCTGGTTTTCTGTCGAAGCTTTTCGGTGGCGGTGCCCCCGCTGCCGAGCCTGCCGTCGAGACGGCGGAGTATCAGGGTTTCAAGATCACGCCGACCCCGATGAAGGAAGGCAGCGAATACCGCATTGCCGCCCTCATCGAGAAGGACGGCCAGTCGCACCAATTGATCCGCGCCGATGTGATGCGCGACCGGGACGAATGCGCGACGCTGTCGCTGGGAAAGGCGCAGCAGCTGATCGACCAGATGGGCGACCGGCTGTTTCACTGATCTGGTCCGGCGCGCCATTCAATCCTCCAGGATGAATGTGACCATCATGTTGCCCTGATAGTGATCGACCTTGCTGTCTGTCACGTGGACAGAATGCTCCTTCACCCAAGCGCTTTGGACATTGCGCAGGGTATCGTAAGCGCGCTGGGCCACGGCATCTTCTATGCTGGCTGTGCAGGTCGCGGAAATTTTCGTCACGCGGACGATACTCGTTGGCTGTTCTTTCGAGACGTTGCAGGCGGTAGGGTCGCCATCTTAGCGAGCGCGCGGGGATGGAATGGGGTTCCGTCGCGCGCTAGACGGGGCCCATGTCGCGCGCCACAACCCTCCTCTCCACACCCGTGCGCCAAGCCATCGCAGGCCGCGACCTGATCGTTTTCGATGGGGAATGCGTGCTCTGCTCCGGGTTCTTTCGCTTCATGCTGCGATATGATCGGCAGGCGCGGTTTGCCTTTGCGACGGCGCAATCAGATCTGGGACAAGCGATCTATACCGACCTTGGCCTGCCGACCGGGGACTTCGAAACAAACCTCGTGTGCGTTGACGGGCGTATCTACGAAAAACTGGACGCCTTCGCTGCTGCCATGTCAGCAATCGGCTGGCCATGGCGGGCGCTCGCGGCGGTGCGCCTGCTGCCGGAACCGTTCCGCTCGGCGCTTTATCTGCGGATCGCGCGCAATCGGTATCGGCTGTTCGGCCGGTATGACACATGCATGATCCCCTCGCCGAAGGTCCGCGGCCGCTTCCTAGATCTGGGCGCTGACGGGTGACCTCGCTTTTCGCCCGTGCGCTTGGCCCGGCCTTTGCGGCATTGCCGGAGCCGTTGCGCAGACTGCATGCGCCCGTGGGGCAGCGCGTCTGGCGCGGCACCGCGCATCTGACCCAAGGCGGCTGGTTCGCGCGCCGTCTGGCACGCGGAGCGGGATTTCCCGTGACCGAAGGGCCGGTCCCCCTTGATCTCACGATCACAACAACCGCGGAGGGCGAGGTCTGGACCCGGCATTTCGGCGGCCACCGCCTGTCCTCGACCCTCTCGGCATTGCCCGACGGGCAGATCGCGGAGCGGATCGGACCTTTCGTCCTGATACTGCGGCCCCGGATCGACGGCGAGGCACTGCTCATTCCTGTGGTCGGCATGCGCCTTGGCCCCCTGCCTCTTCCGAGCGGCCTTGCCCCGAGGGGCGGAGGGCGGGAAACGACCGTGGCGGAGTGCGTCGCCTTCGATGTCGACAGCCGTTTGCCAGGCCTGGGCCGCATCTTGCGCTATCGCGGCACCCTGACGGAGGATACCCCCTGAACACCACATTCACCATCGACACCCCCGGCCCCGGCCTGACCGAGATCACCCGGACCGTCGCCGCCTGGTTGCCGCCGGGTGACGGATTGCTGACGCTGTTCATCCGCCACACCTCGGCCAGTCTGTTGATACAGGAAAACGCGGACCCAGAGGTTCAGACCGACCTGCGCGCCTGGCTACATCGCCTGGTGCCCCCCACGACAGATCCCAGCCAGTCCTTCCTCACCCATACCTACGAGGGACCTGACGACATGCCTGGGCACATCAAGGCAATGCTGCTGCCCACCAGCCTGTCGATCCCGGTCATAGGGGGGCGCATGGCATTGGGCACCTGGCAGGGCATTTATGTGGTAGAACATCGCGACCGCCCCCATCGTCGACAGGTGGTCGCACAGGTCTTGTCCCCGACCTGAAAACTTCACCGACGGGAATGGGTTTGGGCGGGTCCGGCGTTCATGGACCGGCAGGACAAGGGCCGGACCAGAGGTGACCTGTTCAGGTCAGATCGTGGGGCCCGTCACGGGGTGCGCCCCTTGGGGGCAGTTGCTCCAAATCCCGACGGCTGGATCCGGCCACCCGATTGCAGGTGTCTCGAGTCAAACGAGGTGCCCGGACAGACGCCAATCCAGAGCGACCCTGTTCGCATCGGCCTTGGCAAAATGCCCGCGCCGCCTTGTTTGTCGCCCGGTCCTATCCCGGTCGCGGCCCGGCCAGTCGCCAGGTCGGTCATCCGGCCTTACCCGTCCCCGCCAGCGATAAGCCCGCGCCGCCCTTGCTCAGGTCCCGTCACCAATAGGGCACAGAGGTCACGCCTGCGCCCGCACTCCGGCCCCCTCTCGCGTGTCCA
Organism: Jannaschia sp. M317; assembly: GCF_025141175.1. Lineage (NCBI taxonomy): Bacteria > Pseudomonadati > Pseudomonadota > Alphaproteobacteria > Rhodobacterales > Roseobacteraceae > Jannaschia > Jannaschia sp. M317. The sequence continues at coordinate 3,292,543 of NZ_CP081155.1, forward strand.
ATTCCACAATCAGGGCCTGAGCCAAGGCAAGCGCCCGCCCGCCCAGAACGCCGTTCTCGCCCGAGCCGCGCACCGCCTCCTGATTTTGAATCTCGATCTCCGTAAGCCGGTCGAGAAATCCGCGCAGCGTCTCTGTCTCGTTCAACACGACCCGCCGACTTTGGCTGGCCGTATCCTGAGCCGCTGACGCAGCGACCTGTGCATGTCCAATCGTATCGCGGATCTTGCCCGTTGCCTGGCCCAATGCGTCCAGTGGCACGGTACTGCGCGTAAGCCGGAGGCGCATCGCCTCCAGCTGGGCGGTCAGATCGGCGACCAGCCCGTCAATCATCCGCGCCCGTTCGCTCGATTGCTCCGAAAGGGCCTGCATCTCGCGGGCGACGACCGAAAAACCACGCCCGGCCTCGCCCGCGCGGGCGGCTTCTACCGAGGCATTGATTGCAAGCAACCGCGCCATTCGGGCAATGTTCGACACCGAACGCGCGTGGCCGTCGACCGCGACCAGCGCGTATTTCAGCCCCGCTTCGTCTGCCAACAGCGCCTCGACATGGCCACGCATCTCGGTCACGCGGTCGCCCAGGACATGCGCCTCCTGCGATTGAACCGAGAGCCGTTCGGACACCCCCTCGAAATAGCTATCCAGCATGGCCTGCCCGTCTTGCACCGCCGACACACGATCGCGGACGTTGCGCGCCTCTTCCAATAGGGTTGCGTTCATCTCTGACCTTTTGCGCGACGCAGCATTGACGCAACGCGCGTTGGCGATGATCCGGTCGAGAAGATCCGAAATCAGACGAGCGGGGTTCTGGCGTGTCATCCTGTCCTCCAACGCTCTCGGCATACGCCATGCCCCTTAATCGACAATTAAGCGCCACCCCGCTCTTGCCACGCTACCTATGGGGCGGCACAGTATCGCAACACCAAGGACTGGTCCGCCCTGCCATATCTGGCGGCCCCTGCCCCCCGGAGACAGAACATGCGCTGCCCCTTCTGCGGAAACGTCGACACCCAGGTGAAGGACTCGCGCCCCGCCGAGGATCACGTGGCGATCCGGCGGCGCCGGTTCTGCCCGGCCTGCGGCGGTCGCTTTACCACCTACGAACGGGTGCAGCTGCGCGACCTGGTGGTGATCAAGACCAACGGCAAACGTGAAGAATTCGATCGCGACAAGCTGGAACGCTCCATCCGCATCTCCATGCAGAAACGTCCCGTGGAACCGGAGCGTATCGACCAGATGATCTCCGGCATCGTGCGGCGGCTGGAAAGCATGGGCGACACCGACATCGCCTCCAAGCAGATCGGCGAGATCGTGATGGAAAGCCTGGCCCGGATCGACACCGTGGCCTACGTGCGGTTTGCAAGCGTCTACAAGAACTTCCAGGCGGCCGACGATTTCGAGGATTTCGTGGGGCAGCTACGCCCGCCCACCCCGGACACGTGACGCAGGCCCCATGACCGACGATCGCCGCTGGATGCAGGCCGCCTTGGCGTTGTCTTCACGTGGGCTGGGCCGCGTCTGGCCGAACCCAGCCGTCGGCTGCGTCATCGTGGCGTCAGGCCGTGTCGTCGGTCGTGGCCGGACGGCCGATGGCGGCCGCCCTCATGCCGAAACGCAGGCCCTGGCCCAGGCAGGTCCGGCTGCGCGCGGTGCCACCGCCTATGTCACGCTCGAACCCTGCGCCCATCACGGCCAGACCCCCCCCTGCGCCGAGGCATTGATCGCGGCGGGGATCGCCCGCGTTGTGACGGCCCTGCGCGACCCGGACCCCCGTGTCGACGGTGGCGGCCATGACCGATTGCGCGCCGCCGGGATCGTGGTCACCGAAGACGCCTGCACGGCAGAGGCCGCGCGGCTGCAGGCCGGGTTCCTGACCCGCCTGCGCCTTGGTCGCCCTATGGTCACACTGAAACTGGCGACCTCGCTCGATGGGCGGATCGCGACGGCCGGCGGGCAAAGCCAGTGGATCACCGGCCCCGCTGCCCGCGCCCATGTCCACGCCCAACGGGCCTGCCACGACGCGGTGATGGTGGGGGCCGGGACCGCCCGCGCCGACGACCCCCGTCTGACCGTGCGCGGCCTTGGCCCACGGCCGCAGCCGGTGCGGATCGTCGTGTCGCGCCGTCTGGACGTGCCACAAGACAGCGCCTTGACCCGCAGCACCGCCGAAGCACCGGTCTGGATGGTGCACGGCCCGCAGGCCCCAGCGGCCAAGCGCGCGGCCCTGACAGCGCGGGGTGTGACCCTGATCGAGGCTCCGACCGATGGCGCGGGCCAGCTCGACCTGGCCTGCGCCCTGCGGATGTTGGGTGACCGGGGTCTGACGCGGGTCTACTGCGAAGGCGGCGGCAGCTACGCGGCCTCGCTGCTGCAGGCGGATCTGGTGGATCGGATGGACAGCTACACGGCCGGAATAGCGATCGGCGCAGAGGGCCGCCCCGCCCTGGGGGTCATGGGGCTTGACGCCTTGACCCAGGCCCCTCGCCTGGCGCTTACGGACACGCGCAGGATCGGCCCGGACATCCTTCACCGCTGGGCCCGCCCCTGAGATAGGCACACACCCTGATCTTCCTCTGGCCATAAATACCGCGGGGGGCCGCCGGAGGCGACGGGGGCAGAGCCCCCTCCCAGCCCGCATCAAACGCCCCCGCCGCGACGGGTCCGCAAATCCTTAGATAAGGATTTGCCTCACACCGCAGCCCGCAGCGCATCCGCCAGATCCGTCTTCTCCCAGGAGAAGCCGCCATCCGCTTCCGGCGCACGACCGAAATGCCCATAGGCCGCCGTGCGTGCATAGATCGGGCGGTTCAGGCCCAGATGCTGCCGGATGCCGCGCGGGGTCAGGTCCATGACGGCGGCGACGGCGCGTTCGATCTCGGCTTCGGGGGCCTCACCGGTGCCATGGGTATCGACATAGATCGACAGGGGCTTGGCCACACCGATCGCATAGGACAGCTGCAACGTCGCGCGGGTCGCAAGCCCCGAAGCCACGATATTCTTGGCAAGATAGCGCGCGGCATAGGCCGCCGACCGGTCAACCTTGGTCGGATCCTTGCCGGAAAACGCCCCGCCCCCATGCGGGGCGGCACCACCATAGGTATCCACGATGATCTTGCGACCGGTCAGGCCCGCGTCGCCGTCTGGCCCGCCGATCACGAACTTGCCCGTCGGGTTGACCCACCATTCCGTCTGATCGGTCAGCCAGCCTTCGGGCAGCACCTCTTGGATGTAAGGGGCGACAACCGCGCGAACGTCATCCGAGGTCATCGTCTCATCAAGGTGTTGCGTCGACAACACCAAGGACGACACGCCCACCGGCTTTCCGCCTTCATAGCGCACCGTCAGCTGAGACTTTGCGTCCGGGCCCAGCGTCGGCTCGGCCCCGGATTTGCGCACTTCGGCCAGGCGGCGCAGGATCCCATGGGCATAGAGGATCGGTGCCGGCATCAGCTCGTCCGTCTCGTCGCAGGCATAGCCGAACATGATGCCCTGGTCGCCCGCCCCTTCGTCCTTGTCGGCGCTGGCATCGACGCCTTGGGCGATATGGGCCGATTGCTCGTGCAGCAGGTTCAGAACGTCACAGGTGGCGTGGTGAAACTTGTCCTGCTCATAGCCGATATCCTTGATGCAGGCGCGTGCGATGCGGTCGACCTCGCCCATCATGTCCTTCAGCCGGTCGGGATCGCTCAGCCCGATTTCGCCGCCGATCACGACCTGGTTGGTGGTGGCGAAGGTTTCGCAGGCGACGCGCGCCTCGGGTTCTTCGGTCAAGAGGGCATCGAGGATCGAGTCCGAGATCCGGTCACAGACCTTGTCGGGATGGCCTTCGGACACGGATTCCGAGGTGAAGGAATAGCTCTGGCGGCGGCTCATGGGGTTGCTCCAATCCAATTGTCCCACCCCGTCAGGAAGCCGTTGGGGTGAGCGGTTGCGTATGGCTAGTGGGGATCACCGCCCCCGTCCACCGGTTTTCGGCCCCGAAACGCCAGCCCTGCGGCGGCGCACAGAAGCATCGCGAACAATGCGGCCCAGTCCCCGGTCTTTGTGTAGGGCGTCGGTGGCAGCGCGGGCGGCAGAGGTGTGTCGATATGTCCTGTCTCATTCAGGGGGATCGTCGCGCGCAGGGTCCCGCGGGCATCAATCGCGGCCGTGATGCCGGTATTCGCCGCCCGCAGCAGCGGCAGACCCGTCTCGGCCGCGCGCAACCGGGCCAGGGCCAGATGCTGTCGCGGGCCGGCGAACGCACCGAACCATGCGTCGTTGGTCAGATGCAGGATCGCGCGGGGCCGGTCCACGGCGCGGGGGATCTGTGGAAAAATCGCCTCGTAGCAGATCAGCGGCAAGATCGGACCGATGCCAGGCACATCGATCAGCTCGGGCCCCGACCCCGGCGCATAGGTCCCCGCCAGTTGCGCGGCCAGCGGACCCAGGCCCATCGCACCGAACAGGCCCGGCAGGGGCAGGTATTCCCCAAACGGGACCAGCCGGTGCTTGTCATAAAGATGCGCGACCTCTCCCTCTGGCCCCGTCAGCAACACCAGGGCATTGCGCGGGCGATTGGCGTCGTCGTAGCGCTGCGCCCCGATCAGAACAGGGCCATCCCCCGCAGCCGTCGCCAGGATCGGTCGGATATTTTCCGAGTAGCGCAGCAACTCCGGAAGGGCGGTTTCCGGCCAGACGGTCAGCGCGGGGGGCACGTCGGCGGGGGACGCCGTTTCGGCCAGGCCGCGCCGCCAGAAGGTGCCGATCCAGTCGGGGTCCCATTTCAGGTGCTGCGGGGCGTTCGGCTGCACCAGACGCACCATCGGGGCGTCACCCGGAATAGGCGGCGCGGGCGGCAGGACGGCGGCCATCGCAAAGGGTGCAGCCCAGAACGCGAGGCCCAGGGCGGCGGGCACCGGACGGGCCAGCGCCAGCAACCCGCCCCCCAGCAGGACCGCCAGGCCCAAACCATGCGCGCCCAGCAAGGACGCGCTCGGCAAGGCCGCTGATCCGATCAACACATGCCCCGGCAACGCCCATGGAAAGCCGGTCAATACATAGGACCGCGCCAGTTCGGCCAGCGCCAGCGCGACGGCCATGCCCAGGGGCCCGCCCCCGATCCGCCGCCCCAATGCCCCCGCGACGGCCCAGAACAGCCCCATGCCCAATGCCATCCCCACCAGCGCAGGCGCGGCCAGCCAGCCGGTGGCTGCGGCATCGACGAAAAAGGGCTCGGTGATCCAGTGCAGGGCCAGCGCGAAATGCGCGGTCCCGAACAGCCAGCCCGCCGCCCAGGACCATCGCGCCCGTGCCATCAACGCGAGACCCAGCGCATAGCCCGGCAAGGCCAGGTACCACAGATCCCAGGGGGCCTGGCCCAGGGCCGCGCCCACACCGGCCAGCGCCAGCAGAACCGGCGACGTCAGCCAGCGGGGCAGCAACGGTCAGGCGGCCTGAGGCATGCGCAGGCGCAGGCGCTTGATCCGGCGGGGGTCCGCGTCCACGACCTCGATCTCTGCGCCAGAGGGATGCGGAATGACTTCGCCGCGTTCCGGCACCCTGCCCGCCAGCATAAAGACAAGACCGCCCAGGGTATCGATCTCTTCTTCGTCCTCGTCATCTACAAGGCGAAAGCCGATCTCTTCCTGGAAATCGTCAAGCGGCGTCCGGGCAAGCGCAAGATAGCAACCCGTCTTTTCTTGGCGCCAGAACTTGCCCTCGTCCTGGTCGTGTTCGTCTTCGATCTCGCCGATGACCTGTTCGATCAGGTCCTCCAGCGTGACCAACCCGTCGACACCGCCGTATTCGTCGATCACCAGCGCCATGTGCACCCGTTGCGTCTGCATCTTGGCCAGCAAGACGCCGATCGGCATGGATGGGGGCGCATAGATCAGCTTGCGCAGCAGGGACGCCATGTCGAACGGCTTGCCGCGGTCGCCGTTGAACCCATGGTTCAGCGCCACGTCCTTCAGGTGGATCATGCCCAGGGGCTCGTCCAATGTGCCTTCGAACACGGGGATCCGGGTCAGACCGCTTTCACGGAACTTCGCAACCAGGTCCGGCAAGGTGATGTCGACCGGCACGGCCACGACTTCGGCGCGCGGGATCAGCACGTCGTCCAGCCGCTTCAGTCGCAGGTTAAGCAAACCAGGCATGGGCCGTGCAGCCGGAGCCTGCGGGGCAGCACCGTTGCTGTCAGCCTCGGGGCCAAGAAACCCGCCAAACACGCGGGAGATGAAACCGGGACGCGCGCCGGGCCCAGGGGCCGGTTCCGCGTCGGGTGTGTAACTGTCCTGAGCCTGCGCGCGACGCGCGGCGTTAGACGATCCGTCGTTGTCCATCGGACCCGGAGGGCTCCTGTTTGCACCGGGAACAGCCCCGGCCCCCCTAACTTAAGGCGTGGCGTAGGGATCGGGAAGGCCCAAAGCCGTCACGATTCGCACTTCCAGCGATTCCATGCGCATCGCATCGGCCTCGGTCTGGTGATCGTAGCCCAAAAGATGCAGCGTCGCGTGCACCAGCAGGTGGATCACATGGGCGTCGAAGGGTTTGTTCTGCTCCGCCGCTTCGCGGGCGCAGGTGTCGTAGGCGATGGCGATATCGCCCAGTTCCGGGTCGTGCGGGTCCGGTGCCAGGGGCGGCCCACCGGGGGTGTCAGCCCCGCGTTCATCGGATGGCCAGGAAAGCACGTTGGTGGGCCGCGCCTTGCCCCGAAAATCGGCGTTGAGTGCGGCGATGCGGGCGTCGTCGCAGCCCATCACCGCCACCTCCCAACCGGTGCCCACGCCGGCACCGTCCAACGCGGCGGGCACGGCCACGGCGGCCAGCCGGTCCAGGTCGGACCAGCGGTCATCCTCCAGGATCACATCGACGGTCACAGCCCGATGAACCCCCAGCCGGTCGGGCGGAACCCGAAGCGGAGCGCGGCCTCGGTGGTCCTTGCTTCCTCCGCCAGAACGGCATCCAGCGTCAGGGCCATCTCGCCGGTCTGCGCCTCGATGGTTTCCGGCTCATCCTCGTCGGCAGGAAAGTGTTCCAGATCAAAGCCTTCGTCTTCCAACCAACCCATGAACTCGGTCGCATCTGCGCCCTCTGCCGCCTCAAAGTGCAGGTCGATCATGGCGCGCGCAGGGGGCTTGGTCTGGGCCGTGATCTCGGCCCATTGCGCGCGTGTGGCCGCGCGTTGCGCCTCCGGATCGTGGGGCGTCATGACCGGACGGCCTTTGCTGCTTCGCGGCGGCTGTCCTCGGCCTCGTAGGCGGTGATGATCTTGGCCACCAGCGGATGACGCACCACGTCCGTTGCAGTGAAGTAGTTAAAGCTGATGCCGTCGACGCCGTGCAGGATATGTTCGGCATCGCGCAGGCCAGAGGTGACGCCGCGCGGCAGATCGACCTGGCTGCGGTCGCCGGTGATCGCCATGCGCGATCCCTTGCCAAGACGGGTCAGGAACATCTTCATCTGCATCGTCGTGGCGTTCTGCGCCTCGTCCAGGATCACGAAGGCATTCGACAGCGTCCGCCCTCGCATGAAAGCCAGCGGCGCGATTTCCACGCGCTTTTCCTCGCGCAGTTTGGCCAGTTGCTTGCCCGGCAGAAAATCGTTCAGCGCGTCATAAAGCGGCTGCATGTAGGGATCGACCTTTTCATCCTGGGTGCCGGGCAGAAAGCCCAGCTTCTCGCCCGCCTCGACGGCGGGACGGGTCAGGATAATGCGGTCGACCTCGCCCTGGATGAACTTCGACACAGCGACGGCCACGGCGATATAGGTCTTGCCGGTGCCCGCAGGCCCGATACCGAAAGTCAGCTCATTTTCCAGCAGGGCGCGGGTATAGGCCTTCTGCGCCTCGGTCCGCGGCTCCATCGTTTTCTTGCGGGTGCGGATTTCCAGCGGCGGACCGGCGAACATCTCGGCCTGATCGCCATCGCGGGCCTCTGCCTCGCCATCTTGCAGGCGGATCAGGCCGTCGATCACGCCCATCGTGACATTCTTGCCGGATTCGAGGCGCGCATAGAGCGCGTTCAAAACACGCTCCGCCTCGCCCGCCGCCTCGCCGTGGATGATCAAGGCATTGCCGCGATGGACGATCTGCACGCCCATCAACTGTTCGATCTGGGCCAGATGGGCACTGGACGGTCCGACCAGGTCGATCATCAGGCGGTTGTCCGGAAAGTCGAGCTGGATCGCGATGGCGTCCTGGGCGTCGGGGACGAGAGGTGCTGCCAAGGAGGGCTCCTTCAGGGATGGAATTGCTTGCAGGCAAGGTGTTGTTGCGACAGCAGGCCGCCAGACGCAACGGGGGCCGCGACGTTTCCGCCGCGGCCCCGTGTATCATGTCGATGAGATGCCACTCAGATCGGGTCGTTGATGTCCTGACCGCCCCGGAACGGGCCGGTGACATATTCGGGCGGCGCCGCGCCCGAGCAGACCGGCTTGCCCTCTGGCGACAGGCGTTGGGACAGATAGCCCTCGACCCCGTCGTCGATCAGCCAATGGTCACAGCCGCGCGGATCGACCCAGATGCCGGGCGACAGTTCCTGCAAGGAGGAGCGGCCGATGATCTGGCGGTCGACGGTCTTGTCGCGCACGCCGCCCCCGCCCACGCAGCCCGACAGGGCGGCGGCGGCGGTGATCAGGGCGATGGTTTTCGTGATGGTCATGGTTGTTCCACCCCTCTCAGCGGTAGCAGGTGACTTCGACGCGGCGGTTCTGCGCCTTGCCCGAAGCCGTGGCGTTGGACGCGCGCGGGATACGCTCGCCGTAGCCCACGACATCAATGACGCGCGCGCCCGAGGCACGGGCCACGGCAGCAACCGCATCGGCGCGACGCTTGGACAGGGACAGGTTGTAGGCATCCGAGGCGCGGCTGTCGGTGTGGCCGTAGATCCCGAAGGCAGACGCCGTGGTCGACCGGAAGAAGTTCATCAGCGCCGCGCGTCCCTGCGCATGGATGTTGGAGCTGTCGGTGGCAAAGAACTGATCGGTGCTCATCACGCCACAGGCGCGGCCCCGGTTGCAGACCGGGCGACCGTCGCGGGTCACGTGGGGCGTCATGAAGCCTTCGGCCCCGTCGTCCATCACCCAATGCTCACACCCGTCGGGATCGGTCCAGATCGTTGGCGTGTAGCGTTCGGCCAGGATCGTGCGTTCCCGGCCCGGCGCGGTGCGGCCGCGGGTCCAGACGCCATTTCCGTTCTGGTCCAGTGTGAAGGTATAGACGTTGCCGGAGCCATCCTGCCCGACGTCGCCCACGTTCTGCGCCATCGCGGGCGCGGTCAGGCAGAGGCTTGCGGCGATGATCGCCGTCGCGGCCTTCCTGAGCATGTCATATCCGAAACGAGCCACTGAAGCCCCCCTGTCCTGTCCCAATTGCTTGCGGCATCCGTCGAGGGTGACCAACAGGCCAGACCGGCCCAAAGGCCCGCGCGACGGCGCGACCTATAAGTCGAGTCTAGCAAACCTGTGCGCCCTGCAAAGCACAAATCGCTATATCTAGTCGGTTTTATGGCTCAATGGGACAGGTTTGGGGGACAATCCCCCGCAATGCGCAGGCTTTTCCCAGCAGCGGCGTTAATCCGGGCAACCCGTCGCGCCGACGGAGCGGCCCATCAAGGGGCCCGATCCCATAGCTGGCCCAGATGCGCGCCCGGCAATCAACGGAAACGCCCGCAATAAGGCATCCATTGCTGCCAAACGCGCAACAATCGGCGCTCAGATCAGCTCTGCCGCCAGGGAGTTTCTCTTGGCTTCGGTCACGCGTACCCGCGCCACCTGCCCGCGCAGGCTGTCTGGTGCGACCACGTGAACGGCCTGAAGGTGTTCGGACTTGCCCACCAATTGACCCGGCTGACGCCCCGCCTTTTCGAACAGGACGGTCGTCTCGCGCCCGACCATGGCCTGCTGCGCTGCCTGTTGCTGCTGGCCAAGCAATGCCTGCAACCGCTGCAGACGATCCGATGCGACATCATCGCTGACATGCGCCTTTTCCGCGGCGGGGGTGCCGGGGCGGGCGGAGTATTTGAAGCTGTAGGCCTGACCGTAGCCCACCCGTTCGACCAGGCGCAGGGTGTCCTGGAAATCCTCTTCGGTTTCGCCGGGGAAGCCGACGATGAAGTCGCCCGACAGCAACAGATCCGGGCGTGCCGCGCGCAGGCGGTCGATGATCTCGATGTAGCTGGCCGCAGTGTGCTTGCGGTTCATCGCCTTGAGGATCTTGTCCGAGCCGGACTGCACCGGCAGGTGCAGATAGGGCATCAGCTTGGAACAGGTGCCGTGGGCGTCGATCAGGGCGTCGTCCATGTCGTTGGGATGGCTGGTGGTAAAGCGGATACGCTCCAACCCCTCGATCCCGTCCAGCGCCCAGATCAGATCGGCCAGCGACCAGGTGCCGCCGTCAGGTCCGTCGCCGTGATAGGCGTTGACGTTCTGACCCAGCAGCGTGATTTCCCTCACGCCCCGGTCGACCAGCGCCCGCGCCTCGGAGAGCAGGCGCGCCGCGGGTCGGCTGACCTCGGCCCCGCGGGTGTAGGGCACAACGCAGAAGGCGCAGAACTTGTCACAGCCTTCCTGCACCGTCAGGAACGCCGTTGGCCGGGTGGCGGGGGTGCGCAGCTGAGGCAGATGCTCGAACTTGTCCTCTTCGGGCATGTCCGTATCCAGGGCCTGTTCGCCCGCCTGGGCGCGCGCCACCAAAGACGGCAGTCGGTGATAAGCCTGCGGCCCCACGACCAGATCGACGGCAGGCTGGCGGGCCATGATCTCGGCCCCTTCGGCCTGGGCCACGCAGCCTGCGACGCCGATCCGCAGGTCCGGGTTCGCGGCCTTCAGCGGCTTCAGGCGGCCCAGTTCGGAATAGACCTTTTCGGCGGCCTTTTCGCGGATGTGGCAGGTGTTGAGCAGGATCAGATCCGCGTCCTCGGGCCGGTCGGTGGTGACATAGCCCTGCGCGCCCATGGCCTCGGCCATGCGCTCGCTGTCGTAGACGTTCATCTGGCAACCGTAAGTCTTTACGTGCAGCTTCTTCGGACGCTCGGTCATCTGGTGCGATCCTTGCTCAAGCCATGAGGGATGCGGGGGCATAGCGCAGGCCGGGCGGTTGCGAAAGGGGACGGCTTGGGGGAAAGGTGACGCAGGCAGGAAGGACGGGCCATGCAGTTCACGTCGTTGCAGGATCTGACCGCACGGGCGGAGGCTCTGGGCCCCGGCCCCGTCCTGATGGTCCTGTGCGAGGACGGCATCGAGGTCGCGGGCACGGTGGCGCATCATCTGGGCCCGGCTGGGTTTCGATGTGTCGTCCTGGCTCTGGCACCTGGTGTGCCGTGCCCAGATCTGCCCGACGGTGCCCACAGCCTGACCCTGGACCGACGGCCCGAAGATATGGCGACGGCCTGCGTCAATGCCCTGATCGACGGGCGGCCTGCGGGCAGCTGGATCGCCTGGTGCTACAACGCCGAATACCTGTTCACCCCCTTCATGGAAACGCGCACCGTGGGCGAGGCGCTGGCCTTCTGCACCGAGGAACGACGCGATGCGGTGCGCACCATCATCGTCGACCTCTACGGGGCCGAAATGGCCGCGCCGCTGGACCCGGGCGCGGCCTGGCTGGACCCGGTCGGCTATTACGCGCTGGACCGCTGGGACAAACTGGCCGGTGCCCCGTTGGAGCGGCAGCAGGACGTGTTTGGCGGGCTGCGCTGGCGGTTCGAGGAACACGTCCCGTGGGAACGGCGCAGCATCGCGCGCGTCTCTATGTTCCGTACCGCCCGCGACCTGCGCCTGCTGGCCGATCACACGACCAACGATGCGGAGCGCAATACCTACAGCGCCCCCTGGCACCCCTCGCCCAGTGCCTGTGTCGCCTCCTTCCGCGCGGCCAAGGCGCTGAGCGGCAACCCCGGTTCACGCCGCGCCATTGCCGCGTTGAAGTGGGCGGGGTCGGTGCCGTTCGAGTGGCGCGCGCAACAGTTGATGGACCTGGGACTGATGGAACCGGGGCAGTGGTTCTGAGCGCTATCCCAATGCCTCCGCCAGGACGGGCAGAACGGTTTCGGGCCTGACGAGGGGTGCCATGTGGCCGCCTTCGGGGATCTGGCGAAACGTCCAATTCGTGCCACGCTGCATGACGTCCACGATCTCGGCAATCGACCGCACGGTGTCGGCGGCATGGATCACCGTCGTATCGGCGGGCAGATCGCGGTGCCAATCGTCGAGGGTCGCCTGCTCATTCATGACGGCGTCCCATTCGTGCAGGTTCGGGCGCAGCGCCTTTGTAAAACCGGTCCGGCGGTGGGATGGCATCGCCTCCCAACTGCCGGGGCCGGTCCAGTAGGTCGCGAACTGCCGCGCGGCTTCTGTCCAGTTACCGGTGCGACCTGCGGCACGGATGATGGCGCAAAGCGCCTGCGCCTCGGCAAACGAGGCGCGGTTTTCCTGTTGCAGCAGCGTGAAGGGATTTGGCTCTATCAAAACCAGACGGTCGACGCGCGCACCCAGGATCGCCGCCGCCTTCATCGCGACGCTGCCGCCAAAGGAATGCCCTACGATGCGAACGGGTGCGCCGTCCGCCGGCAGGACCGGCAAGACGAGACGGGCCTGATCGGCCAAGGTCTGCGGCTCTGGCCCGGTCCAGCGGGGCGTCTCTCCGTAGCCATGAAGGTTCACGGCAACCACGCGGAACCGGTCCGACAACGTCTCCATCGTCACCCGCCACTGTCGCGCGCCAGATACACTGGCGTGCAACAGGATCACGGTTGGCCCTGCCCCGGCGACAAGGGCGTCTGGCTGCGCATCCATCACGCCGCCTAACTTCCGGCGTTGACCGCTCAGCCCCCGTCCGGCAGGGGCGCCATTTCCCGCAAATAAAGCAGGATCGCCGCCAGATCGTCATCCGTCATCCGCGACAGCTCTGCGTAGGGCATCGGCGGCATCATCGGCGCGCCGTCGGGGCGGACACCCTGACGGATCATGCCATCCAGTTCCTGGTCGCTATAGCCCGACAGACCCGTCGGCGTGATGTTCGGGGCGACCGATGTGCCCCAAGGGCCGTGAAACGCGAAGCCACCCGCGCCGAGGTGCGTGTCGAACATCGGTCCCTGCGGGCCGAAAGTGGTGTGACATTCGATGCAATGGGCCACCGGGCCCGCCAGATAGGCCCCGTAGGCCGCGGTCACCCCGGTCTCTGGCGCGCTGACGCTTTCGATGGGCGGACCGTAGGCGGGCGGGAGGGGAATGTTGTAGACGCTCATGCCTGCATCGTTGTCGACGGCCGGCACCTGCCGCAGGTACATCACGATGCTCATGACGTCATCGTCCGACAGCCCACGATAGAGACCGATCGGCATCGGCGGGCCGATGACGCTGCCATCGGGGCGTATGCCTTCTCGGATGGCGCGGACCAGGTCCGCGTCGGACCAGTCGGCCACGCGCGATCCGGGCGTGATGTTGGCGGCAATCGCCGTAAAGGCGTCGTTCTTTTCGACCAGCATTCCGGCCAGGAACATGCCGGGCACGGGACCATCGGGCCCCTTGGGCGTGTGGCAATTGCCGCAGGCCGCGGGTCCTTCTACCAGATAGGTGCCGCGTTCCAGCGAAAGGTCCGCCTGGGCTGTCAGCGTGCCAGCGCAAATTGCCAGAACCGCGAGCGGCCCGAGCCGGGCGCCAACAGGATCATCCGTCTTGCCAATCATCTCCGTCCCCTCCTCACGTTTACGTGACCTAGGGTAAACCAAAGGGTGATTCGGCACCATCGCGCATAAAAAAAGCGCGCGCGCCCCGGTTTGGGACGCGCGCGGATCGAAAATCGGTTGGCCCGATCAGGCCTGGACGGTCTCACCCTCCAGAGCCGGGGCGGAGACGCCCTGGGCGATCTCGATCCGGCGTGGTTTCAGGGCTTCGGGGACCTGCCGCTCCAGCTCGATATGCAGCATGCCGTCGGCGTGGTTGGCCCCGGTAACGTTGACGTGGTCAGCCAGTTGAAATGACTTTTCAAAGGCGCGTTGCGCGATGCCACGGTGCAGATAGACCGGCTTGTGCTCGGTTTCGGCCTTGCGGGCGGAAATCGTCAACTGGTGGTCCTTGGCTTCGATCGACAGCTCATCGGCGGTGAACCCGGCAACGGCAATCGAAATGCGGTAGGCCGTCTCACCCAGCTTTTCGATGTTATAGGGGGGATAGGTGGTCGCGGTATCAGCGGCCATGGCACGGTCCAGCAGGTTGGCCATACGGTCGAAACCGACAGACGCGCGATAGAGCGGTGCAAAATCGTAAGTACGCATAGAGTGCATCCTTTTCAAAGCGATACAAATGTCGCCCCCACCATCGGGCGCGGGGCAGATCGGTCACCGGACCCTGTTTCGGCGTCCGGTTCAGGGGATCTGGGCATCGCAGAAGAGGCGTTCAAGGGGGGCTTGCGCCAGATTTTCGAACACCCCCGCAGACAGGGCACCGCCGTGGCAAAGGCAAAGGGCCCGCGCGGTCGGCGCGGGCCCTTTGCTTGTCTCGGGGGCACGGGGTCAGAGGTTGGCGAACGTAACCGGCGGCGGGGTCGACACCCCAACCAACCGCATCAGGTCGTCCCCATCGGTCGCAACGATCAGATCCGCCCCATCGGCGCGGAACGTCACCTCTGGCGGGACCGGGTTGCCGTCGTCGTCGAAGTCGTCGAACTGTGCTTCGATCAGCAGGGTGTCTCCGTCGGAGAAGTCGTTGACCGACACGAGGTCGCCCGCGACACCGTCGTAAAACACCTCGAACCGGTCAGCACCCGTACCACCGGTCACCGTATCGCCGCGCACGGCCTGCAGGATGTCATTTCCGGCGCCGCCGTCCAGCACATCGCCGGTCCCGGCAAATCCGATCCCGTCGAGATCCAGCGCGCCGATCACATCATCGCCCGCACCGCCCGACAGAGTGTTGTTGCCGCTGTAGTCGAACAGGAAATCATTGCCGTCGCCGCCGTCCAGCTGGTCGTTGCCAAAGGACCCGTCCAGCGCATCTGCCCCGGCCCCGCCCAACAGCACATCGTTGTCTCCGGCCCCAAAGAGCGAGTCGTCGCCCTGCTCACCCAAAAGGGTGTCGTTGCCCGTCCCGCCGCGCAGGGTGTCATCGCCAAAGCCGCCGCGCAGCAAATCGTTGCCCGCGTTGCCCACCAGTTCATCCAGGCCAACCTGCCCCAGCAGAACGTCGTCCCCGCCGCCGCCTGTCAGCAGGTCTTCGCCATTGCCGCCCGCGATCCGGTCGGCATCGGGTCCACCATTGAGAATGTCGCCGCCGTTGCCCCCGACCAAGGTGTCGGCACCGGACCCGCCGTTGAAGATGTCAAAGCCGCCGCCGCCCAGAATGCTGTCGTTGCCGGGGCCGCCGTCGCCCTGGTCATCGCCGAACCCGCCAAGCAGCAGATCGTTGCCTTCGCCGCCTTGCAGCTCGTCAAAGCCGTTCTGGCCGGACAGCGTATCGTCCCCGGCCAACCCCTGAAGCAGGTCGTTTCCACCGAAGCCGCGGATCAGGTTGTCTTCTTCGTCGCCGGTCAGCGTGTCGTCGCCGGCGTTCCCGCCGCCGGGCGTGCCCGTCGCACCGGAATCGTCATCGTCAAACAGGGTCAGCAGTAGCCCGCCGCCCAACAGAAATAGCGCAACCAAGCCAATCATATCCGCCCCCTGAAAAAGTTAACGTGCGTTTGTCGGCTGCCCGAGGGAACGGAGTCAAATTAATTCAAACCATTGAGGATGGGATGGAAACGATGGTTCGACCTAGCGGGCATTACCCTTTGGCCCGACGTCAATCGGTGGGTTCGGCCGGTTCGATCAAATCCCAGCGGGTGCCCCAGGGATCGCGCCAGACGGCAACGGTGCCATAGGATTCGCGCCGGGGCTCTTCCTCGAAAACCCCGCCCGCAGCCCTGATCCGCGCAGCGTCCGTCGCGAAATCCCGGCTCATCATGAACAGCCCGACGCGTCCCGCGAATTGTGCGCCGATTGCGGCCTTTTGGGTTTGGCCCTCGGCGCGGGCCAGCACCAGACGCAGATGCCCGTCGGTGACCGTCACCCAACGCTTGCGGCCCTGGTCGATATCCTCGGCCAGAGTCCAGCCCAGCGCGGTGAAGAACGCGATGCCGGCGTCGTAGTCGGGAACAATATAGGCGACCGCGCCCAGCCGCATCAGCTGCGCGTACCCGCAAAACGGGCGGCCCATTCCTCGCGCTGATCGTCGGTGATCTTGGCAAACAGAACCTCCGGCACGGCGAAGCCGTGGCCCGCGGGCAAGACGTTCAACGCCGCCTCGATCCCCTCGGGCCAGGAGTCGTCCTGCGTATCCATGGCCGCCAGCATCGCGGCAGAGGCATCGGGGATGAACGGTTGCGACAGCACGGCGTACAGACGGATCAGGTTCAGCGCCAGGCGGATCTGCGCGGCTGCCTGTTGCGGATCGGTCTTGTGAACCGTCCAGGGCGCGGCCTCCTGCAGGTATTCGTTGCCCGCCACCCAGATCGCCCGCAACTCCTGCGCGGCCTTGCGGATTTCGATCGCATCCATGTGCCGCTCGTAGGCGGCCAGCCGTGTGGTCAGCGTTTCGATCAGCGCGGCCTCCGGCGCGCCCCAGGTACCGCCCTCGGGCACGACCTCTCCGAATTTCGCCCGGCAGAACTTGGTCACGCGGCTGACGAAGTTGCCGAGCACGTCGGCCAGGTCCTTGTTCACCGAAGCCTGGAAATTCTCCCAGGTGAATTCGGTGTCACTGCTTTCGGGCACATGAGACAGCAACCACCAGCGCCAGTAGTCGGCGGGCAGGATGTCCAACGCCTGATCCATGAACACGCCACGCCCGCGCGAGGTGCTGAACTGGCCACCGTCATAGTTGAGGTAATTGAACGACTTGAGGTAATCGACCGTCTTCCACGGCTCGCCCGATCCCAACAGGGTCGCCGGAAAGCTGAGTGTGTGGAAGGGCACGTTGTCCTTGCCCATGAACTGCACGTAGCGGACATCTTCGGCACCCTTGTCGGTGCGCCACCAACGTTCCCAATCGCCGCCGTTTGCGTCGGCCCATTCGGCGGTGCCCGCGATGTATTCGATGGGCGCGTCGAACCAGACGTAGAAAACCTTGCCCTCCATCCCCGGCCAGGGTTCATCGCCCTTTTGCACCGGAATGCCCCAATCGAGGTCACGGGTGATGCCGCGATCCTGCAGGCCATCGCCGTCGTGCAGCCACTTCTTGGCGATGGAAGTGGTCAGCACCGGCCAGCCATCCTGGCTGTCGATCCAGGCGTCGAGGCGGTCCTTCAGCTGCGATTGCTTGAGATAGAGGTGCTTCGTCTCCCGCACTTCCAGATCGGTCGAGCCGGAAATGGTCGAACGTGGCTCGATCAGGTCGGTCGGGTCCAACTGCTTGGTGCAATTGTCGCACTGGTCGCCGCGCGCATCCTCGAACCCGCAGTTCGGGCAGATGCCCTCGATATAGCGGTCCGGCAGGAAACGGCCGTCGGCGTTGGAATAAACCTGGCGGGAGGACCGTTCTTCGATCAGGCCAGCCGCGTCGAGACGCGCCGCGAAATGCTGTGTCAGGCGGTGGTTCTGCGCGCTGGACGAGCGGCCGAAATGATCGAAAGACAGACGGAACCCATCGGCCAGATCCTTTTGTACCTGCCACATCTCGGCGCAGTAATCGGCCACCGGCTTGCCTGCCTTGGCGGCCGCCAGTTCGGCGGGGGTCCCGTGTTCATCAGTGGCGCAGATGAACATCACCTCGTGACCGCGTGCGCGCAGGTAACGGGCATGGAGATCGGCGGGCAGCTGGCTGCCGATCAGGTTGCCCAGATGCTTGATCCCGTTGATGTAGGGAATGGCGGACGTGATGAGGGTGCGGGGCATTCTGTTCTCCGTGGTCGCGCGCTTCTAGGCCAGCGGGGGCCCCTGTCGCAAGCAGGCAAGACCGTTCGCCCGGCGGCCACGACACGCGGGACGGCACGCCTGCATCACCGGTGGTCGAATACCGCCGCGACGGGGCACCGTCGGGCACGGTCACCGGTCCAGGCCACGCCCGAACGGCTGCGTCGCATGTCAGGTGAACTGCTCTCGCAGCAGACGTTCCTCCAGCCCATGACCTGGATCGAACAACAGGCGGTGGCACACGGCGGGCTCGCTTTCGATCTCGACGGTGATCACGTCGCGGACGGACCGCGAGTCGGCCTCGGCCATCATGGGACGCTTGTCCGGGTCAAGCACGTCGAAGCGCACGCGGGCTGCCTTCGGCAACAATGCCCCGCGCCAGCGGCGGGGGCGAAACGCGGACATCGCCGTCAGGGCCAGCACGTCAGAACCGATAGGCAGGATCGGGCCGTGGGCCGAATAATTGTAGGCGGTGGACCCCGCAGGCGTGCAGACCAATGCGCCGTCGCAGACCAGTTCTTCCATGCGGACCTTGTCATCGACTGAAATCCGCAGGCGCGCGGCCTGTGGCCCGGCCCGCAGCAGCGAGACCTCGTTGATGGCCAGCGCCTGCGACGTGCTGCCGTTGGCACAAGTGGTGCGCATGCGCAGCGGGTTTGTCACCGCCTCCTCTGCGGCGGCCAACCGCTCGGGCAGGTCATCTTCGGCGTATTCATTCATCAGAAAACCCACGGTGCCGCGGTTCATGCCGTAGGTGGGCGCATCCAGATCCATGGTCCCGTGCAACGTCTGCAGCATGAATCCATCGCCGCCCAATGCCACGATCACATCCGCCGCCTCGGGCGCACATTGTCCATACCGCGTCGTCAGCCGGGCAAGCGCGGTCTGCGCATCGGGCGCGCGGGACGCAAGAAAGGCGATGGCATGGGCCTTTGGCATGGGGCCTCCTGGTGTCGAACGGGTCAGGCTTGGCGGTCCGGGGGCCGAAACGCAAGCATCTGGATCACTGCGGCCTTGATCGGAAAGAATGTTTCCCCGCGCCCGCGCCATTCCTCCGTCGATGCGCCGATCTGCCGCTTCACCCCGGGACGGGCTTGGCGTAAGAGGCGCCAACCTCGCCACCCCCATCAGGAGTTGCCCCATGAACGCCCCCCACCGCCCCGCCGGGCACGACGACGGCTTCTTCACCCGGTCCCTGGCCGAAACCGACCCCGAGATCGCCAAGGCCACCCAGCAGGAACTGGGCCGACAGCGCGATGAAATCGAGCTGATCGCCTCCGAGAACATCGTCTCGCGCGCGGTGATGGAGGCCCAGGGCGGGGTGATGACCAACAAGTATGCCGAGGGCTATCCGGGCCGCCGCTACTATGGCGGCTGCCAATACGTCGACATCGCCGAAGACCTGGCCCGCGACCGCGCCAAACAGCTGTTCAACTGCGATTTCGTGAACGTGCAGCCCAATTCCGGCAGCCAGGCGAACCAGGGCGTGTTCACCGCCCTGCTGCAACCGGGCGACACCATCCTGGGGATGAGCCTGGACGCAGGCGGTCACCTGACCCACGGCGCGCGCCCTAACCAATCGGGCAAATGGTTCAACGCCATCCAATACGGTGTGCGCAAACAGGATCTGACGCTGGATTACGACCAGCTTCAGGAACTGGCGACGGAACACAAGCCGAAGCTGATCATCGCGGGCGGCTCTGCCATTCCGCGGATCATCGACTTTGCCAAGATGCGGGAAGTCGCGGATTCGGTCGGGGCCTATCTGCTGGTCGACATGGCGCATTTCGCCGGGCTGGTGGCAAGCGGGCATTACCCGTCGCCCTTCCCCCACGCCCACGTGGCAACGACTACGACGCACAAGACCCTGCGCGGACCGCGCGGCGGCATGATCCTGACAAATGATGCGGACATCGCCAAGAAGGTGAATTCCGCCATCTTCCCGGGCATCCAGGGCGGGCCGCTGATGCATGTGATCGCGGGCAAGGCCGTGGCCTTCGGCGAGGCGCTGCGCCCCGGCTTCAAGGACTACCAGGGCCAGGTGATCCGCAATGCACAGGCCTTGGCCGATCAGTTGCAGAAAGGCGGCTTGGACATCGTGACCGGCGGCACCGACACGCACCTGATGCTGGTCGACCTGCGCCCCAAGGGCGTGAAGGGCAATGCGACGGAGGCGGCGCTGGGTCGCGCGCATATCACCTGCAACAAGAACGGCATCCCCTTCGACGACGAAAAGCCGACGGTGACCAGCGGGATACGCCTCGGCTCCCCCGCGGGCACCACGCGGGGCTTCGGCGAGGCGGAGTTCCGCGAGATCGCCGATCTGATCGTTGAGGTCGTCGACGGCTTGGCGGCCAATGGCGAAGAGGCCAACGCCCAGGTCGAAGAGGCGGTGAAGGCCCGCGTCCAGACGCTCTGCGATCGGTTCCCGATTTACCCGGGTCTTTGAGGGGGGAGCAAAGTCTGAGATCAGACTTTGCAGCAGAGTTTTGCAAAACTCTGCGCCACCGAGCTTTGCGGCCGCAGCGCATTCCGCGTTGCGGCCGCTTTGCGTTCAGGTTTCGACCGGGTTTCAATGCCCTGTGCCCCATCCGATGAATGTTGCAGCGCAGCACGATTGAAACGCCCCGCCCCGTCGTCTATCAATCGCGAAACATCGTTACCCAAGGGATCGACATGAAGAAGGTATATGGCTCCGCCGCCGAGGCGCTGGACGGTCTGCTCTCGGACGGGATGCTCATCGCGGCGGGTGGATTCGGGCTTTGCGGGATTCCGGAGCTTCTGCTTGAGGCGATCAAGGATGCGGGCACCAAGGACCTGACCTTCGCGTCGAACAACGCGGGCGTTGATGACTTTGGTATCGGCATCCTGCTGCAGACACGGCAGGTCAAGAAGATGATATCGTCCTACGTGGGCGAGAATGCCGAATTCATGCGGCAGTATCTGTCCGGAGAGCTGGAGCTGGAATTCAACCCACAGGGCACCCTGGCCGAACGGATGCGCGCCGGCGGCTGCGGCATTCCCGGCTTCTACACCAAGACCGGGGTGGGCACGGTCATCGCCGATGGCAAGGAACACAAGACGTTCCCGACCGGACCCGATGGCACCGACGAGACCTATATCCTGGAGCCCGGGATCTTTGCCGACCTGTCGATCGTCAAGGCCTGGAAGGCCGACACGACCGGCAATCTGGTGTTTCGCAAGACCGCACGAAACTTCAACCCGCCGGCGGCCATGTGTGGTAAGGTCTGCGTGGCAGAGGTGGAAGAGATCGTCCAATCCGGAGAGTTGGACGCCGACGGCATTCATCTGCCCGGCATCTACGTGCACCGCCTGATCCAGGGCGACCACGAAAAGCGGATCGAGCAGCGGACAACGCGGCCTGCTGCTTGACGATGGCGGGCGGGGCACCACATCCTGCCACGGGAGAGAGAAGGCCGGGTCCGATGGCACCGCCTACGGGCCTGTCCGGTATTGGGAGCAGAAGCGTGGACACACGGCGCAAGCTGGCTTCGGTCATCGATGACCAAACCGCTTTGGCGGGCTTTAGTCGTGTCCGCGTGTCGATGATCCTGACCGATCCGCGGACCAAGGATAACCCCATCGTCTACGTCAACGCCGCCTTTGAGCGGACGACCGGCTATTCCCGGTCCGCCGTGATCGGGCGCAATTGCCGGTTTCTGCAGGGGCCGGAAACCGACAAGGCCGACGTCGACCGCCTGCGTCATGCGATCGAGTCGGGCCGCGACGTGACCGTCGACATAACCAATTACCGCGCCGACGGAGAGCCGTTTCTGAACCGCTTGATCATCGCCCCGATTGCCGATTCAAGCGGCGACGTCATCTACTTTCTGGGCATCCAGAAAGAGGTCTATGAGACCGAGCGCGAGGAAGACGCCGCAAACGCCCTTCTGGTAAACGTCCGCGCCCGCGTGCAGGAAGACCTGGGCCTGCTGCTGGACAGTTTCAGCCAACCCACCGACGATGCCGGCCCCATGCCCTACGACGTGGTGAGCCGCCGTCTGGAATGCCTGCAACTCGTCTACGAAAGCATGAAGCTGTCGGATGAACAGGCGCTGCCGGGGCGTGGTATCGACCTGGGTGCCTTGGTCAGTCGCATCGCAGCCGGGATTGCCCATGAGGCCAGCCGCTCTGGCATCCGTTACCAGCAAAGCGTGGAACCGATGGTGGTGAACCCCGACGCGGCCGTTCGCGTCTCGATCCTGCTGTCAGAGGTGCTGGCCAACGCTTTTGCCCATGCCTTCGACCGGATGGACCAAGGCGTGGTAGAGGTGCGGATGGTGCGGCTCGCCGCCGGGGGGCTGCGCCTGACGGTCAGCGATGATGGCGTCGGTCTGCCGTCCAACACCCCCTTTCCGAACCCCGAAACCGTGGGCGGCCGCCTGATCATGACCCTGACCGACGGCCTGGATGCCACGATCAGCCCCATTCGCGGCGCGGCCGGAACGGTCGTCATGATCGATGTCCCTGCGGGTATCACCGAGATTTAAGTCACAAGGAGGCATGAGATGCCCTGGGATCGCAATCAAATGGCTGCGCGCGCCGCGCAGGAGCTGCAGGACGGATGGTACGTCAATCTGGGGATCGGCATTCCGACACTGGTGTCCAACCACATCCCCGAAGGGGTCGAGGTCACGCTGCAGTCCGAGAACGGCATGCTGGGCATGGGCCCCTTCCCCATCGAGGGCGACGAGGATGCCGACCTGATCAACGCCGGCAAGCAGACGATCACCGAACTGCCGCAGACCGCCTATTTCGACAGCGCGCAAAGCTTCGGCATGATCCGCGGCGGCAAGATCGCGATGGCAATCCTGGGCGCGATGGAAGTGGCCGAGAACGGCGACCTGGCGAACTGGATGATCCCCGGCAAGCTGGTCAAGGGCATGGGCGGGGCCATGGATCTGGTCGCGGGCGTGGGCCGCGTGGTCGTGGTCATGGACCATGCGAACAAGCACGGTCAGTCGAAGCTGCTGAAGGAATGCACGCTGCCGCTGACTGGCAAGGGCGTTGTGGACCGGATCATCACGAATCTCGGCGTGCTCGACGTGGTCGAGGGCGGCCTAAAGCTGGTGGAACTGGCCGATGGCGTGACCGAGCAGGAACTGCGGGACGTCACCGAGGCCACGCTCGTCGCGTGAGTGGCATCCACCGCGAAGACGGGCAAACCGGCGGTCGCTGGGTGATCGTCGTAAACGGGCACGAGGCGGAGATGACCTATTCCCGCCTCGGCACCACCAAGCTGATCGTCGATCATACCGACGTGCCCGAGGCCCTGCAGGGCCAGGGCGTCGGGATGATGCTGGCGGAGCGGATGATCTCGGACGCGCGGGCCGAGGGGCTGCGGGTCATCGCGCTCTGCCCATTCGTCAAGGCCCAGGCGCAGCGTCATCCCGACTGGGCGGACGTGATCGAGTGAGGCGGGGATCAGACTTTTGCAAAAGTCTGATCAAATCCTTCCAAGGATTTGATGCCCGCCGTCACGGTTCCGTTCGGTCATGAAGCATTCGCTCAATGGATACGTGATCTGCACCCTGCCGCGCAGCGGCAGTACATTGTTATGCCAATTGCTGCAGTCGGTTCCGGGGGCCGGGCAGCCCGGCTCGCATTTTCACCGCACGGACGTTGCTGCCTGGGCTGCAACGCATGGTCTGCCGCCCCTACCCATGCCCGCATCACCTGCCGACCTGCGCCGGATCCTTGCTGCAGGTCGTCAGACAGGGTGTGATGGCGACAGTCTCTTCGGTCTGCGCCTGCAATCGCACAGCCGCGCTTACTTGCTGGAACGCCTAGCCGAGGCGCAACCGGGTCTGCCCTGCGACCGCACAAGGTTGGAGGCGACGTTTGGGCACCTCTGCTTCATCTATCTGACAAGACGTGATCACTTGGCGCAGGCGATTTCTTACGTGCGTGCGGCGCAGACGGGCCTGTGGCACCGCGCCGCCGATGGCCGCGAGATGGAACGCAGCGCGCCCCCTGCCCCGTCCCGCTATGACCGAGCGGCCATCACGGACCGTTTGCAGACAATCGCGACCGATGAGCAGCAGTGGCAGGTTTGGTTTGCGCGTCAGGGCATCGAACCATTGCGGGTCTTCTATGAGGATCTTGCCGCCGACCCGGCGCGGACTCTGGATCGAATCTTGCGCCATCTGGGTCTTGCGGGAATGTCACCGACACTCCGCATTCCTACGGCGCGCCTGGCTGACGGAACAAGCCTCGCCTGGGCGCGTCGATACCGGTCAGACGCGTCTGGCGACTAGGTGTCTTCGAACGCCGCGTCGAAGACGCAGCCGTCACCGGGCATCGTGGGCGGCGTCTTGCACATCATCCGCGCCACGTTCCAGGCGGCCAGCACCTTGGGCACATAGGCGCGCGTCTCGGCGTAGGGTGGCACGCCTTCGTGTCGGCGCACGGCCCCCTCGCCCGCGTTGTACCCAGCCAACGCCAGAACGGGGTCGCCGCCGAATTCCTTCATCAGCCAGTCGAGGTAGGCCACACCGGCGCGGATGTTCTGACCCGGATCGTTGGCGTCGGTGATCCCGAACCGCTCGGCCGTGGCGGGGATCAACTGCATCAACCCCTGCGCCCCGGCGTGCGAAATGGCGTCGGTCCGTCCGGCAGACTCGACCGAGATCAACGCAAGGATCAGAGCCGGAGAAACCCGCGTCCCGACCGAGTGGCGCAGGATTGTGTCGCCGTGGCTTTGCGCAATGCGTTGCAGATGACGGAGCGATGGCGCACGAATACCGCTTGAGTCGGGCGGACGGGCCGCGACGCGGGTGGCTTGCAAGAAACGACCGGCCTGCGGCGCGATGGCGGGCGATACCGCAGTCCAGAACCAGTCCTGCTGATTGCTGCGCCCCCCCGCCTCTGCCGGGGCAGTGCGGGCAATGGCGACGTCCGGGGCCTGCGGGGCCGAGGGACGCGGCGCGGTGATCGGGGCCGAGGGGGACACCGGACGATCCGCCGCCGTGATCTGCACCGTGATGCGCCGGGTGGTGTTGCTGCTGGGCGGTTTCACGCGTTTGAATGTGAATTCTCCGGCCAAGGCCGGACCAGAGATCGGCGCGGCGACCAGCGCGAAGGCCAGGAAGGCGGCGAATATTCGTGTCATGATGTGCTGCTCGATCTTGTTTTGCCCATAGGGTGCCATATCGCCCACCCCCCTGTCTGCGCGGCGAACCATTTGCGGGGTCAGGTGTGGCGCGTTGCCCGCAGTGGCCCGCGCAATTGCCAACATCCGCCGCAGGATCGCTGCGATTCCCTGACCATTGTTGACCGATCCCCCTTAATTTCCGCTTAATTCCGCATTGTCGGCAATTCGAACCAAATTGGACACGTTTTCGCCCCAATTGGTCCGCATACCTTGGTCATCGGCTCGGACGCCTCAGGCAGACAGCGCGTCAGGGACGATCAATAAGCAACCGAGACAGTCGGGCAAGAAACGTGACAATGAGCAGTCCCCGCCGATCTGTTGGCAGGCAGGCCGGACAAAGAGGGAAACGTCACATTTCCAACGACCTCAGGGTCGAGGGACAAAGGGGGGTCGTGCTGGCAGGCGCGGCCCCTTCTGCCTGTCCGGGGGGGTGTATCCGACCCATATCCACCGATGCCCCCTAAGGTAAGCGGTCGAGCGGATGGCAGGCATCGCCGCGCCCTCGACGGACTCATTCCTCTGAAAGTTCCTAGTCGTGTCTTATTTGCGCCCTGTTTGCCGACGAAACAGAACAGGTCGAAAGGGCGGACAGCCCGACGATCAATATAACGAGTTCACATCGAAGGAATGAACACATGCTGAATGCAATCAAGACTTTCTCCGCTGACGAGTCGGGCGCTGTCACTGTCGACTGGGTTGTGCTGACCGCCGCTCTGGTTGGCCTGGGCCTGGCCGTCATGTCCGTCATCTCGGGCGGCATCGAGAACCTCTCCAACGACGTCAACGACGTGCTGATGCAGGACAACACGACCCGCAACTTCACCGTCCGCACCCCGTAATCCGGGTCACGACGTTCCGGGGGGCGCAAGCCCGCCCGACAAGATTGCAGAACGCCCTGGGCCCATGGCCCGGGGCGTCTCGCATGGAGCGGCCCCTGCCAGGAAGTCTCCTTTGCACTGTCCCCGCCTGTCCATGGAATCGCCCCATTCCTGAGGCACAAGGGAAACAGACGGCTGTCTGCCAGCCCATCATGTATCTGGGAACCTTGTTATGCGTTTGATCTTCGGTCTCGTCCTGCTTGCCGGCCTCGCCCTGGCGGGCTTTGCCATCCACACGGCCCAGGGCCGTTTCAATCAATACAAGTCGGCACTGGCCTCGACCCAGCAGTCGATCGTGCCGACGAAGGACGTCTTCGTTGTCCGCCGACAGCTGAAATACGGCGACCAGCTGCGCCGCACCGATGTCCGCGCCATCCAGTGGCCCGCAACCAGTGTGCCGGTCGGCACCTTTGCCTCCATGGACGAGATCTTTCCGCCCGAAGACGACGGATCCCGCACTGTGTTGCGCCTGATGGAACGCGATGAACCGCTTCTGCGGGCCAAGGTCACCAATCCCGGACAAGGTGCGGGCATTGCCGCGACCCTGACGCCCGGCATGCGCGCCTTTACGCTTTCGGTCGATGTGAACTCCGGCGTGTCGGGTTTCCTGCGGCCTGGCGACCGGGTGGACGTCTACTGGACCGGCGGCGGCGGCGAAGGCGGTGTCACCAAGCTGATCGAGGCCAACATGCCCCTGATCGCCATCGACCAACAAACCGACGAGCAACGCAACAACCCCACCATCGCCCGCAACGTCACCGTCGAGGCCCGGCCCGAGATCGTCGCCAAGCTGGCCCAGGCTCAGGCCACCGGCAGCCTGTCGCTCGCCCTGGTCGGCGTGCAAGACCAGACCGAGAGCGCTTCGGTCCATGCGACCCTGCGCGAGGTTCTGGGTGCCGAAGAAACCGCCGAGCGGCGTCAGACCTGCACCGTGCGCACACGCAAGGGCGCAGAGGTCGTGCTGATCCCGGTCCCCTGCCCCGAAGACGGCTGACCCAGGATAGATCGTCATCCCAGACCCATGGCCGCCCGCACCTCGTGGGCGGCCATTTGGCTTTTTGAGCCCCTGTATTGTGTTGGAAATGGGGCAATCTGTGACCAGCCTGCCCTAGATTGTTGCGCGAACAGGCATGATTCTTGCAATAAGGCTGACTTCTGCCATGGTTCCCGATGATGCGGACGCAGAGCCGCACTATTGAGCACAGTGATCAGAGAGGCAGGTCACATGACGTTTCGAACACTCATCCGGGCAGCAATGCTCGGCGTTCTTGTTTCAGGTGCGCCGGCCTTGCAAGCTCAGGCAGAAACCCTTCGCATCGCGGAGGGTCGCGCACAATCGGCCCTGCGTGTCCAACTCAACCGCGCCATCGTGCTGGAATCTGACGTCGCTTTTGCGGAACTGTCCGTGGCCAATCCGCTGATCGCGGATATCGCCACGCTGTCGGAACGCACGGTCTACGTACTGGGCAAGGCACCGGGTCGCACGACCCTGACCCTGCTGGGCCCGGACGGACGGTTGATCACCAATGTCGACGTGCACGTCACGCCCGACACCGCAGAATTCAAGGAACGCCTGCGCGAATTGCTGCCGGGCGAACCGATCGAGGTCCGCACGGCGAACGATGGTCTGGTCCTGTCGGGCACCGTTTCTTCGGGCCGAGTGGTTGATCAGGCCATGGAAATCGCCAATCGCTACGCCCCCGAGGCCACGTTGAACCTGATGACGGTCGGCGGCGTGCAACAGGTTCAGCTGAAGGTCCGCTTCGCCGAGATGTCGCGCAACCTGTCCAAGGAATTGGGCGCGCAGCTGGGCGTCGGCGGCACCCGGTTGAACGGCGGCAGCTTCGGCGGCACGACCGGCAGCGTCGGCAACAATGCGGGCGCGCTGCAACTGAACTTCGGCAGTGCTTCGGTCAACTTCAACATCCTGATGCAGGCCCTGGAAGAAAAAGGCGTCGTCCGTACCCTTTCGGAGCCGAACCTGACCGCCCTGTCCGGTGAATCGGCCAGTTTCCTGGCGGGTGGGGAATTCCCGATCCCGGCCATCGACTCCGAGGGCAACGTCGGCGTGACCTTCAAGTCCTTCGGCGTCTCGCTCGACTTTACGCCGACCGTGGTCGATGACGACATCATCAACCTCAACATGAAGTCCGAAGTCTCTTCGGTCGATTTCGCCAACTCGGTCGTCATCAACGGCGGCACGGTGCCGGGTACTCAGTCACGCCGCGCCTCCACGACAGTGGAACTGCGCGACGGTCAAAGCTTTGCAATCGCGGGCATCCTGCAGGACGATTTCCAGGATGCCTCGACGCAGACGCCATTCCTGGGCGATCTGCCGGTTCTGGGCGCCTTGTTCCGGTCCGCCAATTATCAGCGCAAGCAGACCGAACTGGTCATCATCGTCTCGGCTCATCTGGTGACGCCGACACGGGGCGAGGCCCTGGCCGTGCCCACCGACCGCATTCGCCCGCCCACCGAAAACGAGCTGTTCCTCTATGGCCGTGTGTCCGGCGGTGCCGGCACCACCACGTCGCGCGCCTCCAGCCGAGGCGGAGATGCGGCAGCCCAGGACTTTTCGGGCAACTACGGCTACGTGTTGGAGTGAGATGATGAAAACCGCACCGATCACCCGCCGTTTCCTGGTCGCAGGCCTTGGCCTGTCGGCCCTGGGTGCCTGTACCGGCACCCGCTTCAACAACCCCGCCGGGTCCAGCATCGATGAAGGTGCCTTCGGCAACCCGACGATGCAGAACATGCTGGTCATGAACGGCTCCGCCGAGGCGGTCAGCCATCTGGGCGGGCGCTTTGCCGCAACCGTTCCGACGACCATCAACTTCGCCTTCAACAGCGCGGCCCTGGATGCGACCGCCCGTTCGGTCCTGGACCAGCAGGCACATTTCATCCGTCAGTTCCCCGAGGTCCGGTTTTCGGTCTACGGCCACACCGACGCCGTCGGCTCGGCTGGCTATAACGAGGGACTGGGCCGTCGTCGCGCCCAGGCCGCGGTCAATTACCTGGCGACCAAGGGGATCTCGAGTTCGCGGCTGGCCGCACTGGTCAGCTTTGGCGAAACCCGGCCCCTGGTGCCGACGCAATCGCGCGAACGGGCCAATCGACGCACGGTGACCGAGGTTGCGGGATTCGTTGCGGGCAATCCGCTCGTGCTCGATGGAAAGTATGCGCAGATCGTCTATCGCCGCTACGTGTCCTCTGGGGCACCTGCCGTCTGATTGCGCCCAAATCACTTTCGGAACTTATTAACCCTGCGCCCCATCTGGCGCAGGGTTTTTCATTTAAATCAGGTGTTTGTCAGAAATCCTGCGCCGTACCGATGGATTCAAGGCGACATACTTTGTTCATGGGGTTTCCGGTAATTTCATTACTTTGGTCCAATTGTTGCCCGAATGTTGCGTCATCCGAAGGGGGAACAGGGGCCGTTGTCCCGAGCCGTGTCTGCCCCAGAACGGGGACGTGCGGGTTAATTCTGCCCCTGCGAAGTCGGGGCACAGGAACGTGGTGAATGTTATGGCCAGCAACCTTGCACAACTGCCAGAGCCGGACCCCCTTCGCGCGGTCACCGTATCGCGCGACGTGCAGGAGTTCGACCTGCTGATCGAGGATATGGAAGCCGAACTGGGCGAGGGTTGGGGCGATCTGTCCTTTGCCGAGGCCATCACCTTCCTGCGCCAGGACGAGGCCCGCGAGCTGGAATTCATCGTCATCGCCGCCGACAAGGAAGACGAGGCACAGCTGCCGCTGTTGCTGGACGTCACCCGCCAGGCAAAACGCGCAGGGCTGAGCGTCATCCTCATCGCCGAAGGCCTGGGTCCGATGACCATGCACGAGATGCTGCGTGCCGGTGCCGACGATTTCGCCCCCTACCCCCTGCCCGAGAATGCCCTGGCAGAGGCCGTGGCCCGCATCCGCACGCAGGCCCCTCCGGGGGCCAGCGACGCCTTGCTGAAGGCCGGTTCGGAAACGGTCGAAAGCACGGTCGTCCCCGCCAGCCCGACAGGTGGCGGAAACAAGACCGAAGCCGCCCTCTTTGCCATCCAGTCCGCAGCCGGTGGCAACGGCGCCTCGACGGTTGCCGTCAATCTGGCCTGGGAACTGGCCAACCTCCCCTCCGAGGAGGCACCTTCCGTCATCCTGATCGACCTGGGCCTGCAATTCGGCTCGGTCGGGACCTATCTGGACCTGGCGCGGAAATCCTCCACCTATGATGTGCTGACCGACATCGGGTCGATGGACGAACAGGCATTCAAGCAATCGCTCACCCCCTACCGCGACAAGCTGCAGGTCTTCACCGCCCCGGCAGAGGTTCTGCCGCTGGACGTGATCGGCCCCGATGAGGTTTCGGCCCTGCTGAAACTGGCGCGCGCCTGTTTCGACGTCGTGATCGTCGATATGCCCGGCGCGATGACCGGCTGGACAGAAACCGTCCTCAAGACCGCAGACATCTATTTCATCTGCTGCGAGTTGGAGGTGCGGTCCGCCCAGAACACCCTTCGGTTCCAGCGCCTGTTGCAGGGCGAGGGGATCGCGATGGACCACGTCGCCTACCTGCTCAACCGTGCCCCGGGCAAGTTGGACATGACCGGCCGTGGCCGCATCGACAAGTTCTCCGAAAGCCTGGACCTGAAGTTCCACGCGGTGCTGCCCGATGGCGGCAAACAGGTGACCGAAGTCAACGATCAGGCCTCTCCGTTACGGGAATTGGCGGCGCGCAACGGCCTGACCAAGGAAATCGCCAAGCTGGCGAAAGACCTGCAAAAAATTCGCGAAGAAGTAGAGGGCAAGGCCGCCGCAAAGGCCAAAGGCCCCGCAAAGAAGAAAGCCATTTTCGGGCTGCAATTCGGCTGACGGCCCGGACAGGAGGCGACCAAGATGTTTTCACGCTACAAAAAACCACAGATTCAGGGGGCCCGTCCAATCGGGGCCAAGGATCTGGAAGAGACCGTCGAGAAGGTTCAGAAGCTGGCGACCGAGACCACCGGCAAACCGCTTGAGGTTCCCGTGCAGGTCAAGGCCAAGATGAAACCTTCGGACACGCCAGCGACCCCCGCCCCGGCGGACAAGGACATGAAGCGGCGCGAACGCATCGAGGAATTGAAGACCGAGATGCACCACAGGTTGCTGGACAACCTGAACCTGTCAGCTGTCGAAAAGGCCGATCCCGCCGCTCTGCGCGCAGAGATCGTGTCGATCACCACCGAGGAACTCGCCGAGATGGGCGTGGTTCTGGGCCGCGAAGATCGCAATACGCTCAACGAAGAGCTGTTTGACGAAGTCACCGGCCTTGGCCCGTTGGAGCCGCTGCTGAAAGACGACAGCGTCAACGACATCCTCGTGAACGGCCCGCACAACATCTATATCGAACGCGCGGGCAAGCTGACGAAGTCGGACATCCGCTTCAAGGACGAAAAGCACCTGTTGCGGATCATCGACAAGATCGTGTCCGCCGTGGGCCGGCGGGTCGATGAATCGAACCCCTATGTCGACGCCCGCCTCAAGGACGGCTCGCGCTTCAACGCGATGGTGCCGCCGGTGGCGGTCGACGGGTCGCTGGTTTCGATCCGCAAGTTCAAGAAGGAAAAACTGGCCGTCGACGACCTGGTCAAGTTCGGTGCCTTCACCGAAGAAATGGCCATGTATCTTCAGGCCGCCGGGGCCTGCCGGCTGAACATCATCGTCTCGGGCGGTACCGGTTCGGGCAAGACGACCACGCTGAACGCGCTGTCGTCCTTCATTGGCCACTCCGAACGGGTTCTGACGATCGAAGACACCGCCGAACTACAGCTGCAACAGGACCATGTGGGCCGGATGGAAAGCCGCCCGCCCAACGTCGAGGGCAAGGGCGCGGTGACGCAGCGCGACTGTCTGCGCAACGCTCTGCGGATGCGCCCGGACCGGATCATCGTGGGTGAAACCCGCGGCGAAGAGGTTATCGACATGTTGCAGGCCATGAACACGGGCCACGACGGATCGATGACCACGATCCACGCCAACTCTGCCCGCGACGCGGTCAGCCGCCTGGAAAACATGATCGCCATGGCGGGTATCGAAATGCCGATCAAGGCCGTGCGCGCACAGATATCCTCGGCCGTGAACCTGATCGTGCAGGCCTCGCGCCTGCAGGACGGATCACGCCGGATGACCTCGATCTCCGAAGTAACGGGGATGGAGGGCGAGGTGATCACCATGCAGGAAATCTTCCGCTATGAACGCCTGGGGCTGGAACCCGACGGCACGATCATCGGCCGCTTCACCGCGACCGGCATCCGCAGCCACTACGCCGACCGCTTCAAGGCCTGGGGCTATGACTTGCCGGCCTCCATCTATGAACCGGCAGGGAGCCGCTGAGCCATGGAACTCTCTATCGAGCCACTGATTTATCTGGCTATCTTCGGCAGCATCTACTTGATCATCGGCGGCATCTACATGCTGGTGTTCGGCAAGTCGATCAAGCTGAACAACCGGGTAAACCGCCGCCTGGAACTGTTGGAGAAAGGGGCCTCACGCGATGAGGTCATGGCCGTCCTGCGCAAGGAAATGTCGCAACACGACAGCGCCAAGCAGATCCCCCTGTATTCCCTGTTGGCCGAAAAGGCGCAGAAGGCGAACCTGGCGTTCACGCCCGGCATGCTGATCGGTATCATGGTGCTGCTGGTCTTCGTGTCGTTTGGCCTGATGACGCTGTTCACCGGGGCCGCTCTGCCGATCCGGCTGTTGCTGTCGGTCGCCTTCGGGGTTGGCGGCGTCTACGTCTGGGTCAACGGCCAGGCGAAAAAACGTCTCGCCATGATGGAGGAACAATTGCCTGACGCGGTCGAGCTGATCGTTCGCTCGCTGCGCGTGGGGCATCCGCTGAACTCCGCCATTGGCATCGTCGCCAAAGAGGTCGCCGACCCGCTTGGCTCCGAAATGGGGTTTATCGCCGATGAGGCCGCCTATGGCCGCGACATCCCTGACGCCTTGCGTGCGCTGGCGGAACGGGTGGAATTGCAGGACCTGCGCTTCCTCGCCGTGGCTGTCGCCATCCAGCAGAAATCGGGCGGCAACCTGGCCGAGATCCTGGAAGGTCTGGCCCGCGTCGTGCGCGCCCGCTTCAAGCTGTTCCGCAAGGTCAAGGCGATCACCGCCGAGGCACGCTGGTCCGGCATGTTCCTGTCGGCCTTCCCGATCCTCGCACTGGTCGGCATCAACGTGATGAAGCCCGATTATTACACCGACGTGAAAGACACGGCCTATTTCATCCCCGCCGCCGCGGTTGTCTGTGTCTTCCTCCTCGTGAACGTTGTGTTCATGCGGATGATGGTCAACATCAAGGTCTGAGGAGGCACCGGAATGGACATCTTCACCTCCGTCGTCGAAGGTCTTCTGGGTCCGGACGGCATGATCTATCTGGCTGGTGCAGCAGGATTGATCCTTGTCCTTCTGACCCTGCCCGCGGTCCTGACCAAAAAGGTCGACCCCCTCGATCGGATCGCCGCAGAGCGCAAGGCGACCGAGCGCAAGGATCTGGCCGAGGATGGGCTGTCGCGCCATGGCAGCCGCAATGAACATCTGGCGAAATACGCCAAGTACCTGGAAACCGAAGACAAGGAAGAGCTGTCCAAGACACGCCTGATGCTGACCCAGGCCGGATACGCCCACAAGGACGCGGTCCGCACGCTGACCGCGGCTCAGTTCTTGCTGGGAATCGGCTTGATGGTCCTGGGCGCGATCTACGCCTTGTTGCTGGCCTCGGGCCTCTCTCCGATGATGATGTTCGCCTATATCGTCGGGCCGGGATGCGCCGGCTACTACGCGCCCAAATACTGGGTGCAAAAGCGGGTCGCCAAGCGGCAGGAGGAAATCCAGGACGGCTTTCCCGACGCGCTCGACTTGCTGCTGGTCTGTGTCGAAGCCGGGCAATCGCTTGATCAGTCGATCATCCGCATGGCCACGGAAATCGAGCCTTCCTACCCCTCTCTTGCGTCTGAATTCCTTATGGTCGCGCAAGAGATGAAGGCCGGCAAGGACAAGGCTCATGTGCTCCGTTCCATGGCGGAGCGGTGCGATATCAACGACATCACCAGCTTTGTCACCGTGTTGATCCAATCGGCCAGTTTCGGCACCTCGATCGCCGACGCGCTCAGGGTCTATGCCGACGAGATGCGCGACAAACGCGTGATGCGCGCAGAGGAGAAAGCCAACGTGTTGCCCACCAAGCTGACCGTCGGAACCATGATGTTCTGTGTCCCCCCCCTCCTGATCATTCTGATCGGCCCCTCGCTCCACGGCATTGCCGAGACGCTGAGCGGCGGCGCGGTGGGCTTCTGATGATGCGGCGGGTGGGGATCCTCTGCGTGGCGGCCCTGATGGTCGCTGGATGCAATCCGGGTCTGGTGCAGCGCGGCGCGCATGCCTCCGATCCCCTGGCCGCGCCTGGCCCCGCGCGCGGTGCGGGCGGCGTCGATCCGTTGATCGTCGGTGACCGCCTGTTGGAGGCGGGCGAGGCGGAGCTTGCCCTGTCGAGCTATCTACGCGGCGCCGCCGATGCCGGTCTGACGCCTGAAATCCAACTGTCGCTGGCCGCCGCCAACATCCAGCTAGGTCGCCTGCATCAGGCCGAACGCCTGCTGCGCGACGTGCTGGACGCCGAACCCCAAAATGCGCGCGCCATGAACAACCTGGGCGTCGTCCTGCTGGAGCTGGGAGAGCTGGGAGAGGCGCATCGCGTCTTTCGTGCGGCCTTCGCGCTACAACCCACCCCCGAAATCCGAGAGAACCTGCGGGTTAGCGGTGCAAAACTGGAAAACCTGTCCTATGGTGACCCAATTGAGGATGACGCCTTCACGCTGACGCGGCGCGCCAACGGGGTCTACGGACTCCATGCGCCCGGATAGCACATAATAAAAACCGAAGGCATCGAGCAGAAAGGACGCATCATGCGCCACCGGTTCGTTTGTGCCCTTCTGGTCGGGGGGGCGCTGACCCTGTCTGGCTGTAACCCCTTGGGGGACCCCGACGTGTCCCGCGCCGTTGCCAGTGCGCAGGCCGACGAGGCTGACAGCATCCGCGACATCATGCTGACCGTGGCCGAACCACGCGAGGCCGTCACCTATTTCAACCGGCAGATCAGCGACAATCCTGATGATCTGGACGCCAAGCGCGGCCTGGCCCGCAGCCTGGTCCGCGCCGGTCGCCAATCCGAGGCGGTGCTCGCCTGGCGCAAGGTCATGGATGACCCCCGCGCCGAGGACGCCGATACCGTCGAATTGGCCGACGCGCTGATCCGCACCTCTGACTGGGCCTCCGCCAAGGAGGTGCTGGACACCGTCCCCCCCACCCACGAGACGTTCAAACGCTACCGGTTGGAGGCGATGGTCGCCGACAGCAACCGGCAGTGGACCCGCGCCGACAGCTTTTATGAAACCGCCGTCGACCTGACGACGAAACCGGCGGGCGTTCTGAACAACTGGGGCTATTCCAAGCTGACCCGTGGCGACAGCGAAGCGGCGGAACGGCTGTTCACCGAGGCGATCACCTACGACGCCGACCTGTTCACCGCCAAGAACAACCTGGTCCTGGCCCGCGCCGCGCGCCGTGCCTATGCCCTGCCCATCGTGCCGATGGACCAGGCAGAGCGGGCGCAGCTGCTGCACACCGCAGGCCTGGCCGCGATCAAGCAGGGCGACGTCGACATCGGCCGCAGCCTGCTGCAGGACGCCATCGACACCCATCCCCAGCATTTCGAACCTGCGGTCCGCGCGCTGCAGGCGCTGGACGCCTGACGATGGAGACGACCGCCTCTGTGTTGGCCGCGACCCCGTTGCAGGGGATCGTGTTCGGCTTGCTGACGCTGCCGATCTGTCTGTGGGTTGCCTATACGGACCTGAGCACCATGAAGATCCGAAACGAGGCGGTCATCGCCATGTTCGTGGTCTTTGTGGTCGCCGGGTTCTTTGTGATCACGCCCGCGACCGATTACCTTTGGCGGTTCGCGCATCTGGCGGTGATCCTGGCCATCGGGTTCGTGTTGTCCATGATCGGTGCCGTAGGTGCGGGCGATGCGAAGTTCGCCGCCGCCATGGCCCCCTTTGTGGCGCTGGCCGACTGGCAGGCGGTGCTGGTGATTTTCTGCGTGCTGCTGATCGTGACCTGGGTGTTGCACCGGTTGGCCCGGATGATCCCTGCGGTGCGCAACCTGGCCCCCAACTGGCAAAGCTGGACCGAGAAAAAGGACTTCCCGATGGGCGTCACCCTGGCGGCGACGCAACTGACCTATCTGGGGCTGGCCGCGACGGGCTAGGCGCGGTCTGGAAACGAATTCCTAAGGCCCATGTGTCACGAAGGGCCGAGCGAGACGAATGAGGTAGACCGATGAACATGCAGGCCGACCCCGCCGCGATGGGCGTCCCCGCCCCCGGCCAGCCCCGCACCCTGGCCGAAACCGGTCTGACGGTCGTGATGCTGCGCGACATCATGCTCAAGACGGTGTTCCGCAAGTCCATCGAAACCACGCGCGAGATTTCCGAAGCCATTCGCCTGACGACCGGTCTGACCCAACAGTTGATCGACCAGCTGCGCG
Source organism: Jannaschia sp. M317 (assembly GCF_025141175.1). Lineage (NCBI taxonomy): Bacteria > Pseudomonadati > Pseudomonadota > Alphaproteobacteria > Rhodobacterales > Roseobacteraceae > Jannaschia > Jannaschia sp. M317. The sequence goes on from NZ_CP081155.1 coordinate 3,329,033, forward strand.
AGGCGGGGCTGATGCAGGCCACCGGCACAATGCACGCCGGTGCGTCGGCCGAGATGGGATTTCAGTTGACCGATACCGGCAAGGCGCGTGCCGCCGACGCGCTGGCGCAATCGGAATACTATGGCCCGATGCCCGTCCCGCTGGCCGCCTACAAGAAACAGGTCACCGCGCAGTCGGTCAAGAACATCAAGATCACGCGCCAGCGCCTGCTCAAGGCGATGGGGCATCTGATTCTGCCCAGCAATCTGCTGGACCAACTGGGCCCGGCGGTCGGTTCCGGCCGTTCCGTTCTGATGTATGGGCCGCCGGGCAATGGTAAGTCGTCGATTGCCGAAGGCATCCGCGCCGCCCTGGGCGACAACGTCTGGATCCCGCACGCCATCGAATACGCGGGCCAGGTCATCACGCTGTATGATCCAATCGTGCATACGCCCGTCGAACAGGTCGACGACGGCGATAGCCTGCGCAAGACCAACCTGCGCGTCGACACGCGGTATATCCTGTGTCAGCGCCCCACGGTCATGACCGGTGGCGAGCTGTCGCTGGACATGCTGGACCTGAAATACAACCCCGTCGCGCGGACCTATCAGGCCAGCTTGCAGCTGAAATCCTCGGGAGGCGTCTTTATCGTCGACGACCTTGGCCGTCAGGCAGAGCCGCCGCAAACCATCGTCAACCGTTGGATTGTCCCGATGGAAATGGGCTACGACATCCTGGCCCTGCAATCGGGCGAAAAGTTCGAGGTGCCCTTCGACACGCTCGTCGTCTTCTCGACCAACTACCACCCGAACAAGATCTTCGACCAGGCCGCGCTGCGCAGGATCTTCTTCAAGGTATTGATCGACGGGCCCAACCAGGCAGAGTTCCTGAAGATCTTTGCCATGGTCGCCAAGAAGAAGAAGTTCGAGCTGGACGAAGCCTCGCTCGTCCATCTGCTCAAAAAGAAGTACCCGGAAATCAACAACGTCTACGCCAACTTCCACGGACAGTTCCTGATCGATCAGATGATCGCGGCCTGCAATTTCGAGGGGCTGCCCTATCGGATGACCCCCGACCTGGTGGACCGGGCCTGGGCCAACCTCTTCGTGGAGGAGATCGACATCGTCCACTAGCACACCGGGCCACAACGGGCGCAACAGACGCCTGGCTCCACACCCGCGATCGGACCGGCCACAAGGTCCGACGCCAAAGCGAGGATCAGGCATGAGCAGCCAAACCACCCTCCCCTTCGACACGGCGCGTGCCGGGCTGTTGGTCGGCCTGACGATCGCATCCGGTGTGGCGCTGACGGCGCTGCTGGCTCTGGGTCCGTTCCGAACCACGGTCGACGACGACCTTCCGGCGCTCACCACGGACATCAGTGGGGTCGAATTCCTGTCGTTTCGATCCAGCGCCAACCTGGAGGCCGCGCTGACTGATGCCTGTGCGCGCACCGGGTGCGACGCCGATGTGACACTGCGGCTGGTCCTGGCCACCACCGCCGCGATGACCGACGAAGAGCTGCGCGACGCCATCGCATCCGAGGACCGCACCTTGGCCGAACTCGGCCACGCAATCGGCCACAGCCCCCTGCCTGAAACCGTCGAAGTCCTGCGCAGCCAGCACGCGGCCGAGGCCGAGGTCCTGTCCTATTTGCGCGCACAGATGCGCGCGGGCACAACGGGCAACTGAAACGCGCGGTCGGCGAAGTTCCAAGAAAACGCACGATTGATGTCTTCGACGGGCCACATGGCCGCCACGTTTCCAGATCATTCAGCTTGTCAGGAAAACAAACTCCTTTGTCCCAACCTGACGAGTAAAAACATGACCCAGCAAAATTTCCTCTCCAACGAATCCGGTGCCGTGACGGTTGACTGGGTTGTCCTGACCGCCGCTCTCGTGGGTTTGGGCCTCGCCGTGATGACTGTGATCTCCGGCGGCGTCGAGAACATCTCGAATGATATCAACGACGACCTGATGTCCGACAGCCTGATCCGCACAGCCTTTACCAACGCCTCGACCGATGCGCTGGCCGCCGACGTCGCCTCTGGCATCGCGTCGTCCGCGCGCGGCCTGCAGAATGGCGATCTGAGCACGACCTACGCATCCGCCTTGGCAGACCAGGCGAATGCCGAAGCGACGCTGGCCAACTTCCCGGAATTCGCCGACGTGGCCGCCTATCAGGCCGCCAACGGTGGTGTCGGCAACCAGACCGACCTCGACGCCTACAACTCGGTCCGCAACGGTGTCGTGACCCAGACCAATGCCGCGACGCAGACCGCCGGTCTCTATGCTGCCGAAGCGACCGAGCGTGGCCTGAGCTGGAACGGGACAGACGCCTTCGAGTGATCTTTCGCTCTTCGACAATCGGGCCGTTCCTTCGGGAGCGGCCTTTTTCTTTGCCGACCCCGGCGCTACCTCGACCGGATGGACCTGCCCGCCCCCCTCGCTGAATTCTTCAGAATCCGCAGCTGGTCGCTGCATCCGCACCAGGCCGAGATGCTTGCCAGAAAGGATTTGCCGTCCTTGCTGCTGATCGCGCCCACGGGCGGCGGCAAGACATTGGCGGGGTTTCTGCCGACGCTGGTGGAATGCGCCGAAGGGCACGAAGGCCTGCACACGCTTTACGTCAGTCCGCTCAAGGCGCTGGCCAACGACATCCGCCGCAACCTCGCCACCCCCATCGAAGAGGCGGATCTGCCGATCCGGGTCGAGGACCGCACCGGCGATACCTCCTACTCCAAACGTCAGAGACAGCGCGCCGACCCGCCGCAGATCCTGTTGACCACGCCAGAAAGCCTGGCGCTCATGATCTCCTATCCGGATGCCGCGCGGACCTTCGCCGGGCTGAAGCGGGTGATCGTGGACGAAATACACGCCTTGGCGGACAACAAGCGCGGCGATCAGCTGATGCTGTGCCTGTCGCGCCTGCAGACCCTGGCCCCTGGCCTGCGCCGCGTCGGCCTGTCGGCCACGGTCGATGACCCCGCCGTCATCGCGCATTATCTAGCGCGGCACCCGGACCCCTGCCCCATCCTGCAGGCCGACCCGGGCCCACCCCCGGATATCGCCGTGCTGCACACCGACGAGGCCCCGCCCTGGGCCGGGGCCGGGGGCCGCTATGCGATCCCGGCGGTGCTGGAACAGGTCCGCCAACACAATACCACGCTGATCTTTCACAACACCCGCGCCCAGGCCGAGATCTTCTTTCACAACCTCTGGCTGGCCAATGAGGAAAGCCTGCCCATCGGCATCCATCACGGCGCGCTCTCCAAGGAGGCGCGGTTGCGTGTCGAACAGGCGATGGTCGCCGGGCAATTGAAGGCGATCGTCGCGACAGGCTCGCTCGACCTTGGCATCGACTGGGGGGACGTTGACCTGGTCATCCAGATCGGCGCGCCGAAAAAGGTCAAGAACCTGGTGCAACGCATTGGCCGCGCCAACCACCGCTACAATGCGCCGTCCAAGGCGCGGCTGGTTCCTGCCAACCGGTTCGAGGTGATCGAATGCCACGCCGCACTGGAGGCGGTGCGCGCGGGCGAGTTGGACGGGGACCTGCGCCTGGACGGGCCGCGCGATGTGCTGTGTCAGCACATCGCCTGTGTCGCCTGCGCGGGCGATTTCCGCGACGCCGACCTGTTCGCCGAGGTGCGCAGCGTCGGCCCCTATGCGACGCTCAGCCGCGCCGCCTTCGACGAATGCCTGGAATTCGTGGCCACGGGCGGCTACGCCCTGCGCGCCTATGACCGCTATCAACGACTGAAGGAACGCGAACCCGGTGTCTGGGGCCTGCGCGACCCGCGCGCCGCACGCCAGATCCGCATGAACCTCGGCACGATCATCGACACGGACAAGCTGAAGGTGCGCTTCAAGGGGCGCGGCGGGCAACCCTTGGGCGAAATCGAAGAGGGGTTCGCCAGCACCCTGTCCCCCGGCGACACCTTTCTGATGGGCGGCCAGGTCGTCCGTTACGAAAACATGCGTGAACTGACGGTCGAGGTATCGCCCCGCCCCAACAAGGAACCGCGCATCGCCACCTATATCGGGTACAAATGGACGACCTCGGTGCAACTGGCCGCGCGCATTCAGGACATGTTGCACGACATGCGTTTTGACGCCCTGCCCGCCCACACCCGCGACTGGCTGGAATTGCAGGCAAAGGTTTCGACCCTGCCCGAACCTGGCCGCCTGCTGGTGGAACAATTCCCCCGCGATGGCCGCCACCACTGCGTGATCTATGGCTTTGCTGGCATCAACGCGCATCAGACACTGGCCTTGTTGGTGACCAAAGGGATGGAGGAGGCGGGCCTGGATCCGTTGGGCTTTGTCGCCAACGACTATGCAACGATGATCTGGGGGCTGCAGCCGGTGGGCGATATCCGCCCCTTTCTGCGCCACGACGGCCTGCACGCGGCCCTGGAAAACTGGCTCAGCGGCAATGCGGTGATGAAGCGCACGTTCCGCAACGCCGCGATCATCGCAGGGCTGATCGACCGAAACTACCCGGGCAAACGGTCCACCGGGCGGCAGGCCGCTTTTTCCAGCGATATCCTTTATGACACGCTGCACCGCTACGATCCCGACCACCTGATGCTGAAGATCACCGAAGAAGAGGCGATGCGCGGACATATCGATTTCGGACGTCTGGATCTGTTGATGCAGACCGTGGGCGACCGTATCGACCAGGTGAAATTGGACCGTATCACGCCGCTATCCGCCCCGATGTTTCTGGAACGCGGTATCGTACCGATCCGGGGCAAGGGAGAGGGACGACTGCTCCAGGAGGAGGCAGCAAAGCTGATGGCGGACGCGGGACTGACGCTCGACTGATCCCTCCCCCGCTTGGCGGTCGTGCTGCGCGCGACGGCCGCAGCCCACTGTCACGCCGCCGGGCACGTCCCCCTTGCATCCCCTGCCGCCCCCATGATCCAAGAGAACACATGGCGAACCACCATCCCTTTTCCTTTGCTGGCGAACGGCTGATCGCGCGGGCCTCTGGCGCGCTGCATTGGCCTGCGCACGATGTCCTGGTGGTCAGCGATCTGCACCTTGGCAAATCCGAACGACACGCCCGCCGCGATGGTCGCCTGCTGCCCCCCTACGAGGTCATTGATACCCTGCGCCGCCTACAGGACGATGTGCTGGACACCGGGGCCGGGCATGTCGTTTTGTTGGGGGACAGCTTCGATGATCTTGCCGCCGCCGAGGCACTGGCCCCGGACCATCGCGACCATATCGCGCGCCTGATGGCGGGGCGCGACTGGACCTGGATCACGGGCAACCATGACCCGGCGCCACCGGGGTTGCCGGGGCGGGCAGTTGAATGCCTGACGCTTGGCCCCCTCACCTTCTGCCACATCGCCACGGATGCCGACCGGGCCGAGGTTTCGGGCCACTACCACCCAAAGGCCGCGATCACCCTACGCGGACGGGCCGTGACGCGGCCCTGTTTCCTGCGCGACGACAGGCGGCTGATCCTGCCGGCCTACGGGACCTACACCGGCGGCCTGCGATCCCGCGACCCGGCATTGACCGGTCTGATGGGCGCGAACGCGCGCGCCATTCTGGCCGGTCAACCCATGGTCGAAATTCCGATGCCGAGATGAGGGCCCTGCTCGCCGCCGTTCTGCTGGCCGGGTGCAGCACCGCCGTGGTGGCGCCGCTTTTGCCCGGATATCGCGACATCGGGGTGCCCATTGCGTCCAAGGCCGACTTCGACCCCGCCCGCTATGCCGGTCGCTGGTACGAAATCGCGCGCTTTCCGGTGCCGTTCCAGTCGGGCTGTGCCGGGGCGATTGCCGACTACGGTGCACCGCAGGACGGCATCCTGTCCATCCGCAACACCTGTCTGGATGCTGGCGGCAAGCCTTCGCAATCGATCACCGGCACCGCGCGGCTGACGGGGCCGGGACGGTTGGAGGTGACCTTCAGCGGCGTTCCCTTTGTGGCCCCTTATTGGGTGCTCTGGACCGATCAGACCTATCGCACTGCCGTCGTGGGACAGCCCGATGGACGCGCGGGCTGGATTCTGAACCGTGATCCGTCCATCCCGCAAGACAGGTTGCGCGCGGCGCTGACGGTGCTGGACTTCAACGGCTACGACACCGACCGGCTGATCTTTGCCGACCGTCCCTGAGCGGATTTGACAGAAATCTTAATGATTCGCGAATCAGCGTTTGACCTGCGAATCACCTATCGGCTATCAAGCTTGCAGCGGTCGGGCAGTGGCCGAAACAACGATAAGAAAATACTCGGTAACAGACGAGGCGGGCATGTTGGGGACATGTGCACAGGCACAGGTTATCTCCGCTCATCAGGTTCGGGTGGACGGGCGGAGCCTGTCCACCCTTTACCCGTTTCCAATCCACTCAACCTTCCGCTGGACCGGCCCGACGCAGCGTCTTGACGGTGCGCGCGCCGCGCTTTTGCTCAGCGATGGGGCGGGCTTTGCCGAGCTGCGCAATCGTGTCCCCGGCACAGTGGCCAAGCTGACACGGTCCCGCGGGGAAATCGCGCGGCCCTTTCCTGCGGATCCGGGCGATACAGCGCGCGCGCTGATCCTCAGCGATGGCATAACCCGGTGGCAAGCACGGCCCTGCGTCACCGCCGCGGGCGAGATGCTTCTGCTGTTTGCTGGCAACCTGCCGCCTTGCGACACTGATCTGACGATTGTGCAGGCGGCCAAGGCCCCCACCCCGGCGACGCCCCGCGACACAATCTGTTTCACCCCCGGCACCCGCATCCTGACAGAGGACGGCCCCCGCCCGGTCGAGGCGCTCTATCCCGGTGACCGTGTACTGACCCGCGATGACGGACCGCAGGAATTGCTGTGGATGGGTGTGCACCAGATCCCCGAGACCCGCCTGGCCCAAGCCCCTCATCTGCGCCCGATCCGTATTCGGGCCGGGGCCCTGGGCGAGGGAGAGCCGCAGCCGGATCTCTTTGTTTCGCCCGGACATCAGGTGATGTTGACCGGGCCCAAGGCCCGCGCCCTGTGGGGCGAGCCAGAGGTTCTGGTCCGCGCCCGCGACCTGATCGACGACCACCGTGTGACCCGCGATTTCCGCCCCGGCGAGGTGACCTATATCCACCTGCTGTTCGCGCGGCACCAGATCCTTTGGGCCAACCGGGTGGAGGTCGAAAGCTTCCACCCCGGCGACGCCGAACTGGACCACCTGACCGCAGATGAGCTGTCCGGCCTGCACCGCCACGCGCCCGGCATTGACCGCGATCCGTCAACCTACGGGGCCCACGCTCGTCGGTGCCTGACCGGCGCCGAGGTGGCGATCCTGCGCAGCGAAGGCACGCCGCGCTACCTGTCCTGACCCCCATCGCTTGACACCCCGCATCCCCCCTTCTAAAGGGCGGCTTCCATTGGTGTTGGTGGCCCCCGCAAGGGGATGCCTGTCACGGGTCACATGGCCCGAGAGGACAACGCCCTTCACGCCCTTCGGGGCACTTGAGAAGGAGATCAGACGGTGACCAAACGCACCTCTGCCAAGTACAAACTCGACCGCCGTATGGGCGAAAACATCTGGGGCCGCGCCAAATCCCCAGTGAACCGCCGCGAATATGGCCCCGGCCAGCACGGTCAGCGCCGCAAGGGCAAGATGTCCGACTTCGGCCTGCAGCTGCGCGCCAAGCAGAAGCTGAAAGGCTACTACGGCGACCTGACCGAAAAGCAGTTCAAGCGCATCTTCGTCGAAGCCGCCCGCGTCAAGGGTGACACCGGTGAAAACCTGATCGGCCTGCTGGAGCGTCGCCTGGACGCCGTCGTCTACCGCGCCAAGTTCGTCGCCACCGTTTTCGCTGCCCGTCAGTTCGTGAACCACGGCCACGTGGAAGTGAACGGCAAGCGCGTCAACATCCCGTCCTACCGCGTGAAGGAAGGCGACGTGATCTCGGTCCGTGACAAGTCCAAGCAGCTGGCCGTCGTGCTGGAAGCCGTGCAACTGGCCGAACGTGACGTCCCTGACTACATCGAGGCCGACCACTCCAAGCTGACCGCGTCCTTCGTGCGCACGCCGGGCCTGGGCGACGTGCCCTACCCGGTGATGATGGAGCCGAACCTGGTCATCGAATACTACGCCCAGAACTAAGGCGTCGACATTCGCCAACGGTTTGAAAGCCGCCCCAGATCGGGGCGGCTTTTGTCATTCTGTGCTCGGCTGTCAGGACCGCGCAGAAACACCAGGATAAAACCCTGACCCTCAACAGGTTGACCGACATCACCGACAGCCTCGCCTCCGGGTTGGGGACCGCCATCTGGCAGAAAGCCGTCGATACTTGCAGCGACGCAGGCATATCCGCCCTGAACGTCGCCGACCTGGATCGCACCACCCAGCAGGTGCTCGGGCGATCCAGTTCCATGACATCGCCCTGGCTGACCGACGACATCCAGCAGGAGTTCGTGTGCGTCGATCCGATGGTGCAGACCGCCCTGCGTCGGGCGGACCTCTGCAGGTCGCTGCAGCCCGGATGACGTAAGACAAAGCCCCAAGCGACAAGGCCTTCGAACTGAACCATCAGCTTGGGGACGCGGGCTGTATGCATATACGCACAGAGAGTCATTTCGCCGCTGGCACGGATCCCAGCCGCGTCATCACGGTTGCTTTCGGCACCGATACCCCGATCCCGGATCATTTACGGCTGTTGCTGGCGGTTACCGTGCGTACCCATGTCACCTTTGACCGGCGACGAAGGGCGCGGCAACCAAGGCGTCTGCGTCACCAGACGACAGACGGGCCGTCCGGTCGGGGTCCGGCCCTCATGTGCGAACCGCCGCAGACGGGGACGACCCGTAGATGGTCCCGCACCTTCAGGACTGGCTTTCTCTTTGCATGCCTTGGACTTGGATCATAACCTGCGGCCCATGCAGCTGCGGTTTCCCCATGCTTGAAAAGACCACGATGCAGGCCCTTCTCGATGCGTCGGAGACGATGGCCCTTCTGAAGGACGACGCCGAAATCTGGGCGGTCGCAACCGCGCTGGCGTCGCGGTTCGGGGCGAAGGCGCTCAATATCGGCGCGGGGTCCCTGTCGTCCGGCGAACTTCTGTGGATGCGCAGCAACATGAACAATGCGTGGCTGGACGACTACGTTTCGCAGGGGTTCATGACCCTGGATCCCTTCGTGGACGGTGCCACACGTCTGCAACCCGTCAGCTACCGCGGCGGTGTTCTCACGCGCGCCGACGCAGGCAGCACCGCGGCCTTCGAGTTGAACCACCAGATCCACGAGGCCGGTTACGGGTTCTGCTACGGCACACCTTTTGCGGGCTCGCACCCGGACGACGGCGGGATGGTGGTGTTGGGCTTTGACGCCACAGAGGCCGACCGGTTCAGCCCGGCCCGCCGCGCGGAGGTCCATCTGCTTTCGACCGTCATCGCCGCGGCCGTGCCACCCCCCGTCACGGCCCGCGCGGCCGGGATGGTGCATTTGCCGGGCACCCGCCTGACCCGGCGCGAGCGGGAGGTGCTGCTGTATCTTTCCGACGGGCATGGCAACGAGGAAATCGCTCGGCGCATGGGCATCAGCGAGGCTACCGTGCAAAAACACCTGCGCGCCGCGCGCGAACGGCTGAACGCGCAAAGCCGGGAACAGGCGTTGGCCAAAGCGTTGCGCATGGGCCTACTTCACAGATAAGGCTGTAAAATTAAGCACTTTGAATGAAGTTTTTTGCCCGACATGCCGAATGCCCATCCCGCCCCTTCGGGTCTGTGCCTGTGGTTGATCGCAATCCGGTATCGTCGCTGCCACATGCGCGCGCAGGCGGCGGGCCGGACAATCCAGCCGACCGGGTCTGGCGCGGCTGCGACCGGTTCGCACGACCGCCGTCGCAGACATGGGTTGCCCCACTCTAACATTCCATTCGGCCCCCAGATGGCCTATGCGCGCCCTGAGACTGCAGGAGGATTCCGATGACCGAGACTTCGTCCCACCCCGTCCACGCCCGCATTGACGGGGCCGTGGTGATGATCGGCTTCGGATCCATCGGGCGCGGGACGTTGCCTTTGATCGAACGGCATTTCGACTACGACCGCGATCAGTTCCTGGTCATCGAACCTGCCGACAAGGGCTGCGAGGAGCTGCGCGCGCGCGGCATCGCCCACCGCCAGGTCGCGCTGACACCCGAGAATTATCGCGAGGTGCTGGGCGAGGTTCTGACCCCCGGCAAGGGATTTTGCGTTAATCTTTCGGTAGATACGTCTTCTCTGGATCTCATGAAGTTCTGTCGTGAAATCGGAGTGCCCTATATCGACACGGTGGTCGAACCCTGGGCAGGGTTCTATTTCGACGATCGCGAAAACGCGGCGCGAACCAATTACGCCCTGCGCCAGAAGGTCCGCGACGAAAAGGCCGCCAACCCGGGCGGGACCACGGCGGTCAGCTGCTGCGGCGCAAATCCGGGCATGGTCAGCTGGTTCGTGAAGGCCGCTTTGCTGCGTCTGGCCAAAGACATCGGCCGCGATGCGACGACACCTACCAACCGCGAAGGCTGGGCACGTTTGATGCAGTCCCTGGGCGTCAAAGGTGTCCACATCGCAGAACGGGACACCCAGGCCCGCCGCACGCCGCGCCCCCGCGACGTCTTTGTAAACACTTGGTCTGTCGAAGGTTTTATCGCCGAAGGCTTCCAACCGGCCGAGTTGGGCTGGGGCACGCACGAGACCTGGCTGCCAGAGAATGCGCGCCGTCACGGAACGGGATGTCAGGCCGCGATCTGGATGAACCGGCCTGGTGCGATCACGCGGGTGCACAGCTGGTGCCCGACACCGGGGCCGCAGTTCGGGTTCCTGGTCACGCACAACGAAGCGATCAGCATTTCGGACTATTACACGGTCGGCGAAGGGTCATGGCCCGAATTCCGGCCGACCTGCCACTATGCCTATCACCCCTGTGACGACGCGGTCTTGTCGCTGCATGAGATGTTCGGCTCCGGCAAGCAGCAGCAGGTGCATCATATCCTGTCCGAGGACGAAATCGTCGAGGGTATAGACGAACTGGGTGTTCTGCTTTTTGGTCATGAAAAGAATGCTTTGTGGTACGGGTCACGCCTGTCGAACGCAGAGGCGAAATCCCTGGCCCCCGACCAGAACGCGACCGGTTTGCAGGTCACCAGCGCGGTGCTGGCGGGGATGGTCTGGGCGTTGGAAAACCCGAACGCGGGCATTGTCGAGACCGATGAAATCGACCACGCCCGCTGTCTGGAAATCCAGACGCCCTACCTGGGCCCGGTCGAGGCGCATTTCACAGACTGGACCCCGCTGCAGGACCGGTGGCAGCATTTCCCCGAAGACATCGACGAGGCCGACCCCTGGCTGTTCCGCAACGTGCTGGCCAGCTGACTTGCCCCGTTTTGGGGGAAACCCGGTGGTTGGTTTTCACGGTTTGGGGTAACATGTCCCGGCGCACAGACGGGACGGCACGGATCGGCTAGACTGCGGTGGGCGGGCGACAGCACCCGCCCCTTCCGGAGGTCACGCGCTCATGTTCAAGCCCATCGAATTTCCCTCCGGTCCCGCAACCCTGCGAGGTCGGTTCTACAGCCATGGTCCGGGCCTGCGCCCGACGGTGGTCATGGCGCACGGGACATCCGCCACGATCACCATGGCGATCGACGCCTACGCCGAGGCGTTCCATACGGCGGGCTACGATGTGCTGCTCTATGATCACGCAGGATTTGGCATCAGCGGCGGCATCCCCCGGCAAGAGATCAACCCCTGGGTTCAGGCACGCGGCATCCGTGATGCGGTGGCTTTCCTGCGCGCGCAGGACGAATCGCGCGAGGTGATCCTCTGGGGGGACAGCTATTCCGGGATGATCGTCCTGGTGGCGGGGGCCCTGATCCCGGACGTGGCCGCCATCATCGCGCAGATCCCCGCCTGCGGGCCGGCCTTGCCAGACTGTGCCGCCAGCGACGATGCGCTGGCGGCACTCGGCCGTATCCTGGCAGAGGGGGACGTAAGCGGGTCGGAGGCGGAGCGGGTCGGACCGCTGCCCGTCGTCTCGGCCGACCAGATCAACGCCCCCTCGCTTTTACAGCCGATCCAGGCGTTCCGCTGGTTCATCGAATACGGCGGGCGGCACGGATCGCGGTGGCAGAACCAGGCCACGCGGATGATCCCCGCGACCGAGGTGCCGTTCCACCCGATCCTGACCGCGCCCTATCTGACGATGCCCACGTTGGTGATGGTCGGGCAGGATGATGAGATGGTGCATTGCAATCCAGCCGTTCAGCGCGCCGTCTACGATGCCCTTGCCGGACCAAGGGACTGGATGGACATCCCGGGCGGGCATTTTGGCCTGATCTGGCATCCGGGGCCGATCTTTGATCAGGCGGTGGCTGGACAGCTGGCCTTTCTGCGTGGGCATGTCGCGCCCTGACGCGGGCCGTCTGCGCGTCTGTCGAGGCGCGCGTCTTCACGGATCGTCAATGGACAGGGACGTGACACCGGTCTAGCTGACGGCCATGCGCCTGTTCCCCCTGTCCCATGCCCATGACCTGCCGGTCTGGCGGCGCCCCGAAGCAATGCTGATGCTGATGGCCTTCGGGATGCCCGTGGCCTTTGCGACCTGGTCGGCGTTGCTGAACAACTTCACGATCGAAGTGGCGGGCTTCGACGGGTCTGACATCGGCTGGCTGCACACGGTGCGGGAAATCCCCGGGTTCCTGGCCGTGGGGGTCATCGCCATCATCATCTTTGTGCGCGAACAGGTGTTGGCGTTGATCGCGCTGATCCTGCTGGGGGTGGCGACCGCGCTGACGGCGCAGTTCCCGTCGCTGGGCGGAATTTTGACGATCACGCTGCTGTCGTCCATCGGCTTTCATTACTACGAGACCGTAAACCAGTCGCTGCAGTTGCAATGGTTGCCCAAGGATCGCGCACCCAGGATGCTGGGCATCCTGCTGTCCATCGGATCTGCCGCGACGCTGGTGTCATATGGGTTGATCGTGCTGACCTGGCGGGCCTTCGACCTGTCGTATGACCTTGTCTATTGGGTCGCCGGCGGGTTCACCACGGTGATCGCCGTGGCCGCGTTCTTTGTCTATCCGCAGTTCGAAAGCCCGCATCCACAGGTCAAGAAGATGATCCTGCGCCGACGGTACTGGCTGTATTACGCGCTGCAGTTCATGTCGGGCGCGCGGCGGCAGATTTTTATCGTCTTTGCAGGCTTCATGATGGTCGAGCGGTACGGCTTGGACGTCCATCAGGTGACGCTGCTGTTCATGGCAACGCTGGCGATCAACATGGTGTCTGCGCCGCTGGTGGGCCGGGCCGTGGGCCATTTCGGGGAACGCGCCGCGCTGATCCTGGAATATGCCGGGCTGTTCACGATCTTCGTGCTGTATGCCGCGCTCTATGCGTTTGACTGGGGCGTCTGGGCTGCGGCGCTGCTGTATGTGACGAACCATATCTTTTTCTCGCTGGCCTTGGCGATCAAGACCTACTTCCAGAAGATCGCGGCCCCCGGCGACATCGCCCCCACCGCTGCCGTGGCCTTTACGATCAACCATATCGCGGCCGTGTTCCTGCCCGCCTCGCTGGGGTATCTGTGGCTGACCTCGCCTATGGCGGTCTTTGTGCTGGCCGCGGGCATGGCGCTGGTATCGCTGGGCCTGTCGCTGCTGGTGCCGCGGCACCCGGTCGAGGGGCACGAAACCGTGCTGGCCCGAGGACTGGCGGCGGCGGAGTAGCGGCCCCATATATCCGTCAGACCCGACAGGAGGATACGATGTTCAATCTGCTGCGCAAATCGCCCGAGATGGTCACCGCCGACGCGGCCCTGCCCGGCCGCCCCACCCCCATCCCCACCGCCGAGACGCACCATGTCTTTGGCCGCCCGTTGTCGGGCGAGGTGCCCGACGGCATGGCCGAAGCCATGTTCGGCATGGGCTGTTTCTGGGGCGTGGAGCGGATGTTCTGGACGCTGCCGGGCGTGCATATGACCTTGGTGGGCTATGCAGGCGGCCACACCGAGAACGCGACCTATCAGGAGGTCTGTTCCGGTCAGACGGGGCACAATGAGGTCGTTCGGGTGATCTATGACCCGGAGGTCATCCCCTACGAGGCCCTGCTGCGCGTGTTCTGGGAAGGCCACGATCCGACGCAGGGCATGCGGCAGGGCAATGACCGTGGGACGCAGTACCGGTCCGGCATCTATACCTACACCGAGGCGCAGGCCGCCGCGGCAAAGGCCACCAGGGATGCCATGACCCCGCGCCTGCGTGACGCCGGCCTGGGGACGATCACAACCGAGATCCTGCCCGCGCCCGCGTTCTATCACGCCGAGGATTACCACCAGCAATACCTGTCGAAAAACCCCGGCGGTTATTGCGGGATCGGCGGCACCGGCGTGACCTGTCCGATCGGCACGGGGGCCTAGGCCCCCACAACCGGTCCCAGCGCCACAGGTCCGGACGGCGGGAAGCTCCGCGTTCGGTGTCGACCCGTGCCGGGGCGTCGTGCCTGATCGTTTACCGGATCATCACCGTGCTCCGACCCGGCCCGCCGTTGGCGTCGACGGCAGGACCGCCGATCCCGTGCCGCCTGGGACCGGATCTTGTCGCGACGGGGGCTGTCGGTCGCCGGTTCATCGACCACGCCCGCCTGGCACCGTGATCGCGCATCATTCCCGGCGCGTCAGCCTGCGCGCGCAAACCCTGCGACCCGGCAGGCCGATCAGCAGACATGGCTATACCCAGATCTACCCCGGGCCATATCCCGGCGGGATCGGGAGCCGTTCCCCCCGCCACGCTCTGACGCCGCGGCGATCAAACCGACCCGCGAGAGAGGGCGATGGTCGGACATTCGGGCGGCTTGACGTGATACCCCTAGGTATCATATTAAAAGGATACCAAATGGTATCACAAGGACACCCCATGCCCCCGCCATGCAAGAACATCCTGCGATGACTGCCGCCCGAGAACAGGCCGGGTTCCGCGCGCTCTCGGATCCGACCAGACGGGAGATCCTGCGGATCCTCGCGCGGTCCGACATGACCATCGCCGAAGTGGCCGAGAATTTCGACATGACCCGCGCCGCCGTGAAAAAACACCTGTCCGTTTTGTCCGATGGCGGCCTCATCACCGTGCGCGCCGCAGGTCGCAGCAAGGTCAATGCGCTCAACCCCGACGGGCTGCGGCGGGTGGTCGATTGGTTCGGCTACTTCGACGCCTTTTGGGACGACCGCCTCGCCCGCCTGAAATCCGAGATCGAAAAGGACGCCCAATGACCAACCGTACCCTGCGCAAGACGATCTACCTGCGTGCCACACCAGAAACCGTCTGGGCCTATCTGACCGATCCCGACAAGCTGTCCACGTGGTTTCATGCCCCAAAGGCACCGCTGGTCGAAGGCCGGTTCGAGATGTTCGGCACCACATCCGGCGATCTGCTGATCTGGGGCGAGGTCTTGCGGGCAGAGCCGTTCCGGCACCTCGACTACAGCTTCACCGTCAAGCCCATGGGCGATGCCGTCAGCACCGTGCGTTGGACCCTGACCCCGGTGGAGGGCGGAACCGAACTGGCCCTGATCCACGAGGGGTTGCCGCATACGGCAGAGGCCTTCGATCTGACCTTGAACCTGGACAAGGGCTGGGACGACCATCTGGGCCGCTTGCGCGCCACGCTCCACGGCTGAGCGGACCGGGCGGCGGCCCCTGCCCCGCCGCCCGATCTTCTTCTCGGCCCAAATACTCAGATCCGACAGGACGGTCGGCGCCACGGACGGCCATGATCCGACCGATTGACGCCAGGCACCGAACGAATGGCCCCGATCCCGTCCCATCATCGTCAGACGGATGCACCATTCCACGGCGAACCTCGTGGGACGAAATCTGCGTGGGCCCCATGATTCAAGATGACATCGCCATTCCTGCCATCGCGTTTATCGCGGTGGTCTTCGTCCTGCTCGCCAAGGCAGGTGGGCGGTCACGCGGGGGCAGGTCAAAGTCGACGACCGTGGCCGCCAAATCCTCTGCGATGGATGGATGCCAGGTTCGGACCAAACCGATCATGAGCACCGAACAGGGGCGCGTCCACGAAATGTTGATCGCCATCCTTGCCGACAGGAATGTCTACCTGTGCCCGGAGGTCAGCCTCTCTGCGGTGTTCACCCTACGCCACCCCGGCGACAGCAACAAAGCCTTTGCCGCGCGCGGCACGTTTAGCCAGAAGTACGTGGATTTCCTTGTCACCGATCACCGCCACCTGCCGATTTGCGGCATCGAATACCATGGCTCCGGCCATCGGGGCGGAACGTCAGAGATCCGCGACGCGGCCAAGCGGCGTGTGTTCGAGATGGCCGGCCTGCCCCTTGTCGAAGTGGAAAAAGGTGTGACGGCCGAAACGCTCCGCGCGCGGGTGGAAGGTGTGCTGCCGGACAAGGTGCGCAGGCGGGTGCCGTCACCGCCGGGCCGCGCCCCTAGTCCCAACCGGCGCGGATAAGGGTGGCGGCCTCGGGGGCGAAGTAGGTCAGCACGCCGTCGCACCCGGCGCGGCGGAAGGCCATCAGGCTTTCCATCATCGCCTTTTCACCGTCGATCCAGCCATTGCCCGCCGCCGCCCGGATCATCGCGTATTCGCCGCTGACCTGATACGCATAGGTCGGCACCGCGAAGGCGTCCTTCACCCGGCGGCAGATGTCGAGATAGGGCATGCCCGGTTTGACCATGACCATGTCCGCCCCCTCGGCGATGTCGCGGCCCACGGCGCGCAGCGCCTCGTCGGCGTTGAGCGGGTCGAGTTGATAGGTTTTCTTGTCGCCTTTCAGCGCGCCGGATGCCCCCACGGCATCGCGGAACGGTCCATAGAACGCCGAGGCGTATTTGGCGGCATAGGACATGATCGTCGTATGGATCAGTCCCGCCTCTTCCAGAGCGGCGCGCATGGCCCCGATGCGACCGTCCATCATGTCCGACGGCCCCAGAATATCGGCCCCGGCCTCGGCCTGGGCCAGGGCCATCTTGACCAGCGCCGCGACACTTTCGTCGTTCACGATCTCTCCGCCCCGGACGATACCGTCGTGGCCCTGCGCGTTGTAGGGGTCCAGCGCGACATCCGTCATGATCGCAATGTCGGGCACCGCCGCCTTGATCGCGCGGATGGCGCGGTTCGACAGGTTTTCGGGGTTCCACGCCTCTTCGCAGAGGTCGGTCTTCAGCGCCGGGTCCGTATAGGGAAACAGGCAGATCGCCCGGATGCCAAGAGCGTGGGCCTCGGCGGCGGCTTCGACGGTCAGATCGACCGAGCGGCGGATGACGCCGGGCATCGACGGCACCTCCTGCGTGGTGGCGCAGCCGTCGCAGACAAACACCGGCCAGATCAGGTCGTCGGTCGAAAGCCGATCTTCGCGAGACAGCGCGCGCAGGGCGGGCGTGCGGCGCATCCGGCGCGGGCGTGACAGGGGGAAGGCGGGGGGATGGGATTTGGACATGCTCGACCTTCCTGTGACACTCGGGCATCGGTGCCACGGGCGGCCCTGCCGATCAACCCGCCCCCCTTGCATTCCCACCCGCCGCCGGGCGACACGGGGGCAAGAAACGATACGACAGGCCCCTCCTTGGATCTTTTTTGGCTGGAAAGCGCGTTCGAAGTCATCGACTTCCGCTCCTTCTCGAACCTGTGGTTCTGGATCGCGCTTGCGGCGCTGTGGTCGACGGCGTCCCACTGGGCCGTGGGCGTGCCCTTTGACACCGTGCGGCGGGCGGCGCGTGGCAACGCGCAGGCACTGCACGACATGGAAGTATTGGCCAACATCCAGGCGCGCAGATTGCTGTTCATCGCCGACGCGACGGGGCTGATTTCGACCGCATTGACGTTTTTCACGGTGACGATGCTGTCGTTGCTGGCCTTCCTGTAC
Source organism: Jannaschia sp. M317 (assembly GCF_025141175.1). Lineage (NCBI taxonomy): Bacteria > Pseudomonadati > Pseudomonadota > Alphaproteobacteria > Rhodobacterales > Roseobacteraceae > Jannaschia > Jannaschia sp. M317. The sequence goes on from NZ_CP081155.1 coordinate 3,346,875, forward strand.
TGGGTGGAATTCGCTCAGGCGATTCTGCTGCTGTTCCTGCCGATGATGCTGGTGGCCTGGCTGAACCTGCGCACCGCGCGCCAGATCGAAGGGCTGGACCCCATCGACCTGGGCAACCTGCTGGCGGCGCATCGCAAGCAGGTGCAATTCGTCGGCGTGATCTCGATCTTTGTGACCTCGATGTTCGGGATGTGGGTCAATCTGAACCAGAACGTGCTGGGCGGCTGACCCCGCCGGTTGACATGCCCCCCCGGTCGGTTACCTGACGGCCATGCCAGACACTGTGCCCGCCCCCGAAGAGCCCGCCGTGACGGCGACTGCCCCGCTGCCTGCGGGCCACATCCGCGTGGGGGGCGCCCCCGAGGGGTTCGACGCCCGCGTCCTGCTCAAAGAACTGGAACGGGGCCGCCCGGTCGTGCACGTCGCCCGCGACGACAAACGGGCCGAGGCCATGGCCGCCGCGCTGCGGTTCCATGCGCCGGGCACGACAGTCGTTCGGCTGCCTGCCTGGGATTGTCTGCCCTATGACCGGGTGTCGCCTGCCGCCGACGTGTCCGCCGCGCGGATGTCGACGCTGACCGCGCTGGCCCATGGTTTGACGGGCAAGTTCATCTTGCTGACGACGCTGGGCGCGGTGACGCAACGGGTGCCGGCGCGTGCAACGCTCAAGGGTGCGGGCTTTGCCGCCCGCGTGGATCAGCGCATCGACGAGGCGGCGCTGCGCGATTTCCTGGTGCGCATGGGCTTTACCCAGACCCCCACGGTGATGGAGCAGGGCGACTGGTCGCCGCGTGGCGGCATCATCGACATCTGGCCACCGGGGGAACCTGCGCCAGTGCGTCTTGATCTGTTCGGCGACACGCTGGACGGGCTCCGGCGCTTCGATCCGGTGACGCAGCGCACGACCGAACAGCTCAAGATGATCGAACTGGCCCCTGTGTCGGAGGTCATTCTGGACGGCCCCGCGATCACGCGGTTTCGCCAGACCTATCGCATCGAATTTGGCGCGGCGGGCACGGACGATCCGCTGTATGAGGCGGTGACCGCGGGTCGCAAGGCACAGGGGATCGAGCATTGGCTGCCGTTCTTCCACGAAACGCTGGAAACGCTGCCCGACTTTCTGCCCGATGCCGCCTGGGTCATGGACGACGCCAGCCTTGCGCATCACGCCGACCGCTGGGTGCAGATCCTGGACATGTACGACAATCGCCGCGAGGCGATGAAAGCCAAGGGCCGCGTCGACAGCGTCTATAAACCCGCGCCGCCCGACGGTCTGTATCTCTCGCCCGAGGCCTTTGGCGCGGTGCTGACCGGCAAGCGGGTGCTGCATCTGTCCCCGTTTTCCACCGCCCCCGGCCCTGGCGTCATCGACGCAGGCGGGCGCGCAGGCCGGTCGTTCGCGCCCGAGCGGCAGCTGGAGGCCGTGAACCTGTTCGAGGTGCTGGCCGAGCATATTGCCGAGAAGCGGCGCACCGGGGCCGTCGTCATCGCCAGCTACTCGGGCGGGGCGCGCGAACGGCTGCAGGGCCTGCTGGAGGATCAGGACGTCGCCGGGGCCCGCCCGATCAAACGCGCGTCCGAGGTCGCCTCCGGAGAGCTGGGCCTGGCCATCTGGCCACTGGACCGGGGGTTCGAGGGGCCCGTGGGCGACGGCCGCCTGACGGTGATTTCCGAACAGGACGTGCTGGGCGAACGGCTGATCCGCGGCAAGAAAAAGAAGCGGCGGGCCGAGAATTTCCTGACCGAGGCACAGGCCCTGTCGGTGGGCGACCTGGTGGTGCACGTGGACCACGGGGTCGGTCGGTTCGTCGGGTTCGAGACGGTCGACGCGGCAGGCGCGCCGCATGAATGCCTGACGCTGGAATATGCGGGCGGGGACCGGCTGTTCCTGCCGGTCGAGAACATCGAACTGCTGTCGCGTTTCGGCTCCGAGGAGGGGCTGCTGGACAAGCTGGGCGGCGGGGCCTGGCAGGCGCGCAAGGCCCGTCTGAAGGAACGCATCCGACAGATCGCGGAACGGCTGATGCGGATCGCGGCGGAACGCGCGCTGCGCCGCGCCCCGATGCTGGAGGCGCCGGCGGATATGTGGGAAACCTTTGCCGCCCGCTTCCCCTACGAGGAAACCGACGACCAGATGCAGGCCATCGAGGATGTCGCCTCCGACCTGGGGTCGGGCCGCCCGATGGACCGGCTGGTGGTTGGCGACGTGGGTTTCGGCAAGACGGAAGTCGCGATGCGCGCGGCCTTCATCGCCGCCGCCACGGGCAAGCAGGTGGCGGTGATCGCGCCCACGACCCTGTTGGCGCGCCAGCACGCCAAATCGTTCTCGGACCGGTTCCGGGGGCTGCCGATGGTGGTCCGGCAATTGTCCCGCTTTGTCACCCCCAAGGACGCGACGGCGACCCGCGCGGGCATCGCAGACGGCACCGTGGACATCGCCATCGGCACGCACGCCTTGCTGGCAAAACAGGTCAAGTTCGCGGACCTGGGGCTTTTGGTCATCGACGAAGAGCAGCATTTCGGCGTTTCCCACAAGGAACGGCTCAAGGAGATGCGCAGTGACGTTCACGTCCTGACGCTGTCCGCGACACCGATCCCGCGGACCTTGCAGATGTCGCTGACGGGCGTGCGCGACCTGTCGGTGATCGGCACCCCGCCCGTGGATCGCCTGGCCATCCGCACCTACGTCAGCGAGTTCGACGCCGTCACCGTGCGTGAAGCCCTGCTGCGGGAACACTATCGCGGCGGGCAATCCTTTATGGTGGTGCCCCGGATCAGCGATTTGTCGGAAATGGAACAGTTCCTGCGCGAACAATTGCCCGAGTTGAGCTACGTCATCGCCCACGGCCAGCTGGCGGCGGGCGATTTGGATGAACGGATGAATGCCTTCTACGACGGGCGTTACGACGTATTGCTCAGCACGACGATCATCGAGTCTGGCATCGACATCCCCACGGCCAACACCATGGTCATCTGGCGGGCCGACATGTTCGGTTTGTCCCAGCTCTATCAGATCCGGGGCCGGGTCGGACGGTCAAAGACGCGGGCCTATGCCTATCTGACGACGAAGCCGCGCGCCAAGCTGACGCCGCAGGCCGAACGTCGCCTAAAGGCATTGGGCTCGATCGACGCATTGGGCGCGGGGTTCAACATCGCCAGCCAAGACCTTGATTTGCGTGGGGGCGGCAACATCATCGGCGAAGAGCAATCGGGCCACATGAAGGAAGTCGGGTTCGAATTGTACCAGTCGATGCTGGAAGAGACGATTTCCAAGCTGAAGGCCGGGGCCGCCGATCTGCCCGATGCCCTGTCGGACGATTGGTCGCCGCAGATCAACCTGGGCGTGCCGGTCCTGATCCCCGAAGGCTACGTGCCCGACCTGGACCTGCGGCTGGGGCTTTACCGGCGACTGTCGGGTCTGGACCGCAAGGTAGAGCTGGAGGGTTTTGCCGCCGAGCTGATCGACCGGTTCGGCCCCCTGCCGCGTGAGGTCAATGTCCTGCTGCGCGTCGTTCGCATCAAGGCCATGTGCAAGGCCGCCGGCATCGAAAAGCTGAACGTCGGTGCCAAGGGGGCGACCGTGGAATTCCACCAGAACCGCTTTGCCCGGCCCGAGGGCCTGGTGGCCTTCATCAAGGACCGCAAGGGCACCGCCAAGATCAAGGGCGACAAACTGGTCGTCCTGCAGGAATTCCCGAAGGAAGGGGACCGCATCAAGGGCGGCTTTGCCATTGCCCGCGATCTGGCCGTGCACGCGGGCACGGCCAAGGTGCGCGCCGACTAGCGGATCTTTTGCCCGACGTGGGGATCGGTCAGTTCGGCCGGTTCCTCTTGCAGCCGCGCCGAGAGCCATAGCCCCAGGAGCGCGCAAACGCCCACGCCCGCAAAAAGCGGCAGGGGCGTGCCATCGAAGGCCAGCCCGATCGGGGCCGCGATCACCACCGCCAGGACGGTCGACACGGCAGAAATGATCGAGGCGGCCATGCCTGCGATATGCCCCATGGGCTGCATCGCCACCGCCTGCACGTTGCCGATGGTCAGGCCCGCCAGGCAGAAGGCGGCGACCTGCCAGATCACGAACAGGGGAAAGCGCGGGGCCTGCGGCAGCACTCCGCTGGCCCAGACCCCTGCCAACACCAGTGACAGCGCGGCAAACCCCGCAAGCGCGGCGCGGATCATCCAGATCATCCCGAGCCGCCCTACAACCCGCGCGTTCAGAAAGCTGGCCGAAGCGGAGATGATCGCCACGAGACCGAACCAGAGCGGAAAGCTGTCGGCGCGGTCAAAGCTCTGGTCGTAGACCTGCTGCACCGAAGAGATCGTCGCGAACAGAATGCCGAACACCAGCGTCTGCACCAGGATCGCGCGGCGCACGTTGGCGTGGGCCACGACCTCTTTCGCGGCGGTGGTCAGGCGCGACAGGTTGAGGGGACGACGCTTGTCCTCGGTCAGGGTTTCCGGCTGACGCAGGGCCAACCAGCCGCCGGACACGATGGCAAAGACCACAAATGTCACAAACACCCCCCGCCAGTCGAACCCCGCAATGATCATGGCCCCGATCAACGGCGCGATCGCGGGCACCAGTGCGAAGGTCATCATCACGAAGGACGACACCCGCGCCATGTCCCGCCCGGAATAGAGGTCGCGGATCATCGCCTGCGCCGCGACGCGCGGACCACTGGCCCCCAGCCCCTGCAACACGCGGGCGGCCAGCAACATTTCCAGCGTGGGCGCGATGGTGGCAAGCGCCGCGCCCACGCAGTAGATGCCGGCACCGATCAGCATCACGCGCTTGCGCCCAAAGGCATCCGACAGCGGCCCGGCGAAAAAGGTGCCGATCCCCATCCCGAACACGAAAGACACGATGACCAACTGCGCCACGTTGGGATTGTCGGGCGACAGCTCTGCCCCGATACGTGGCAGAGCGGGCAGCATCGCATCGATGGAAAAGGCGATGGTCGCCGACAGCATCGCCATCAGCATCACGAATTCCGGCAACGACAGCCGGCGTGTGGGCGCGGTCATCGCAGGCGCGGGCGGGGGCTCATGCCTCCGCCGCTTTCAGCTGCTCGGCGATGTCATCGATCACCTGGGCCCAAAGCTCCGGCGGCTGGGCACCGCGCAGCACGTGTTGATTGGCCAGCACGAACGTCGGCACCCCGGTCACGCCGCGTTCGCGGGCGTGTGCATCGCGGGCGCGGATGTCGGCGGCATCTGCATCGGATGCGAAAAGCCGTGTCAGCATCTCCGGGTCCATGCCCTGGTCTGCCCCGATCCGGACCAGGGTGTCGATGTCGCCGATGTCCTGACCCTTTTCGAAATAGGCCTGAAACAGAGCGGTCGCGACCGGGGTCTGGCGCTGTTCCAGCCCGGCCCAATGGATCAACCGGTGCGCGTTCAGCGTGTTGGGCGTGCGTTTGATCCCTTCGAAGTCGATCTTCAGGCCTGCTGCGTCGGCGGCCTCGACCACGGGGGCATAGGCGCGGACGGCCCCGTCCTTGCCTCCGAACTTCGCCTCCAGGTAGGCGCGGCGATCCATGCCGTCTTCGGGCATGTCGGGGTTCAACTGAAACGGGTGCCATTCCAGCGTAAAGGGATGCTCGGCATGTTTTTCCAGCGCCCGGAACAGGTTGGCGCGGCCGATGTGGCACCAGGGGCAAATCGGATCGGACAGGATGTCGAGCTTGACCATGGCGGTCTCCTTTCGGGCGGGCTGCGCGGCGGACCCTATGCCCCTGCCCCTGCGGGCGAAACCCCGATTGCAGCGACCCCGCCTGTGCGCGGACGCTCAGGCCAGGGCGCGGCGGATCAACTTGCCGTTGGCGTTGCGCGGCAATGCATCGCGCCGCAGCCAAAGCCGCGGTTGTTTGTACCGAGCAAGCCGGGCGGCAGCATGGGCGTTCGCCGCCGCCTCATCCAGCGGGGGGCCGACATAGTAGGCCGCCAACACGATGGCCCCACCCGCCACCTGCACCGTGCCCACCGCAACATCCGCAACCGGCAGATCGGCCAAGGCGGCCTCTACCTCCTGCGGGGACACGCGGTAGCCACCCGGGTTCAGCAGATCGTCGCGCCGCCCTTCGTGGATGATGGCGCCGTCGGGCAAGGCATGCACCCGGTCCCCGGTGTCGAACCAGTCGCCCGCAGGGGTCACCGGCGCGCCATCCTGCCAATAACCCAGCATCAGCCCCGGATCGTCGGTGGCCACCAGCAACCGGTCGCCGTCGATACGGATGCGGCGGCCCGGTTGGGGATACCCTGTGCTGCCTTCGGGCGCAGGCCGGTCGGGCGCGCCCGAGATAAAGGTGGAACATTCCGACATGCCCAGCGCCTCGTGCACGTCGGTGCCCGTCGCCACCTGCCAGTCGCGGCGCAGCGCGGGCGGCAGCCGTTCCCCCGCAGATAGCCCGTGCCGCAAGCGCGGCGTGGCGGGCCATTCGGTGCGCAGCATCCGCCGGAACACGCCGGGCGCGGCGGCAAAGATCGTGGCCTCTTCGCGCGCGATCAGGTCCGGCAGCGCCTCTGCGCGGGTGTCCTCTGCCGGGATGATGGCCGTGGCCCCGACGCTCCAGGGATCGAGCAACCCGGTGCCCAGCGTATAGGTCCAGTTGAACGCCCCCGCGTGCAGAACCCGGTCGTCGCGTGTCAGACCGTACCAGCCGTCATGCATCATCGCCCGCGCCCGCACGGCGCGATGGGCATGGGCCACAGCCTTGGGCACGCCACCGGACCCTGAGGTAAAGACAATATAGCCCAGACGGTTCTCATCCCCCCGGTGCCAGGCCTCGAACGACAAAGGGGCGGCATCGAGGTCGGCGGGCGAGACTTGGCGCAGATCCTCGGGAACCGCGATCCCCTGCTCGGCAACGGTCAGGGCGGGGGTCACACGCGCGGCCATTTCGGTGATCTCGGACGCCGTCAGTTGAGCGGAGGTCGGCACCGGCACCAGCCCGGCCGCACAGGCAGCAAGATAGGTGATGGGGAAATCGGGCGTATTGCCCAGGCGCAGCAGGATCCGCGCGCCCTGTGGCAGCGCGCGCGCACGAAATCCGCCCGCCCGCGCCTCTACCGCACGCAGCAGAGCTGCGTGCGTCAGGCGCAGCGTCCCCGGCACGATCAGCGCCGGGTGATCCGGGCGCGCGCGGCCGGGACCTAGAACATGGGCGGCTAGGTTGAAGCTCATGCGTCGGAGCTAGCGAGTGGCCCGCCTTCGATCAACTGCCAACACGAAAGCGACCCCCGCCGAGCGAATGCTCTGACGGGGGGCGCGTGCGTGCAAGGCACTTCGGGATGGGGGACAGGCACGGTCCGGGCGGGGAGGCACCCGGACCGCGAGGGGGTGGCTAGTTGATCAGTCGTCCAGCTCGCGCTGACGCTCGATCTCGGCGAAGATGTCGGCGTTGTAGGCCGGGGTCGTGGCGACCAGCGTTGCGCCGTTCTGACCGGTGAAGTCGTTGGCCACGTCGGCGTCCGAGTTGAACAGGGCAAAGATCGCGCCCAGACCGCCCGAGCGGCTGGAGACGACGACCCGGTCGCCATCCAGGTTGATCAGCGAGACCGCGTCGTTGGCGACGTTCACGTCCTGGTTGAAGTGCGCGATGGCGGCGGCAGCGCCCGATCCGACTTGGGCAGAGGCGGCACCGGTCAGAGCGGCGGAAGCGACGAGGGCGGAGATGATGAGGGTTTTCATAACGTTAGTCCTTTTGCGGTGGACCCTGTGGTTGCGGCGGGCCCGTTTGGGTTTGGTGCGGGGCGCGGTGTGTGTTGCCCTGCTGATGAACCCTATTTGCGCCTTGCGGACCTGACATTCAACAAACGAACCCGTGAGTATCACGCGATAAACGTGCACATATGCACAGACACATCTCCGCCCCGCACCCCCCTCACGCCCGCGCGACGAGGCCTCACGCGGGCGTTATCGAACCCTGCGAAACCGCAACAAATCTGAGGGGACAGGTCGCGATGACGGGGTGAGTCGGACGCTCGGGGGGAGTCGGCCTACGCCGACGGGAAGAAAAATCCTGACGCAGGGGCCGAATGACACGCAATCGGTCAGCTGCCGAACAGATCGTCCTGCCCACGCGGCGCATCCAGCCCCAGATGACGCCATCCCTTGTGCGCCAACATCCGCCCGCGTGGTGTTCGCGCGATCAACCCCTGTTGCAACAGGAAGGGTTCGATCACCTCTTCCAGCGCATCGCGGCTTTCGGACAGGGCGGCGGCGATGGTTTCGATGCCCACCGGCCCGCCCCCGTAATTCTCGGCGATCAGCGACAGGTATCGGCGGTCTGCCCCATCCAGCCCGAGGTGATCGACGCCCAGTCGCGTCAACGAGGAGTCGGCGATCTCGTGTGAAACCGTCCCGTCGCCCTCGACCACGGCGAAGTCCACCACCCGCCGCAGCAGACGTCCGGCAATGCGTGGTGTGCCGCGGGCGCGGCGGGCGATCTCGCGCGCGCCGGTGTCGGTGGCGGGCGCTCCCAACAGGCGCGCGCCGCGTGTGACGATCTGGTGCAGCTCATCCTCGGTGTAGAACTGCAACCGGGTCGGAATACCAAAACGGTCGCGTAGCGGTGTGGTCAACAGGCCCAGCCGCGTCGTCGCGCCAACCAGTGTGAAAGGCTGCAGGTCGATCCTCACGGTGCGCGCCGCTGGCCCCTCGCCGATCACGAGGTCCAGGGCGAAGTCCTCCAGCGCGGGGTACAGCACCTCTTCGACCGCAGGGTTCAGGCGGTGGATTTCGTCAATGAACAGAACGTCGCGCGCCTCCAGGTTGGTGAGGATGGCGGCAAGGTCGCCGGCCTTGGCCAGAACCGGGCCAGAGGTCATGCGGAACCCCACGCCCAATTCGCGCGCCATGATCTGCGCCAAGGTGGTCTTGCCCAACCCCGGAGGGCCGTGGAACAGCACGTGGTCCATCGCCTCGCCACGCATCTTCGCGCTTTCGATGAACACGCGCAGGTTGGCGCGGGCCTCGGCCTGGCCGATGAACTCCGACAGGGTCTGTGGCCGCAACGCGCGGTCGTCGGAGATCTCTGGCGCGGAGGGGTCCAGCATCGGGTCGCGATCCATCATTTGTCCTGTCTGTCCCGGTTTGAATGTGAGGCCAGGCACCGGCGCGCGCCCGGTCGCCGCACCAAGGGATCAGCCGCGCCCCCGGCCCCGGCCCGGGCATCGCGCCTGACTGTCCTGCGCGCCGACATCAACCGTCCTTCGGGGCCAACAGGCGCAGGGCCGCGCGGATCATCTCCGGCGTCTCGACGGCCCCTGCCTCCGCCGCCTCTGCCACCGCACGCACGGCGTCGGACGGGCCGTAGCCAAGGTTGGTCAGGGCCGAAAGCGCCTCCGCCTGCGCGGCGGCCGAGCCTTTGGGGGCCGCGGGCGGTGTGGTCGGGGCCGCCGCCTCCGGCACGGGTGCTGCGGGGTCGATCAGCGGATCCTCCCCCTCCATCAGCATCATGGCGGGGGCCTTGCCCTTCAACTCCATGATGACGCGCTGCGCCGTCTTGGGGCCCACGCCCTTGGCCGCCTTGATCGCGGTGGCATCGCCCAGCGCGATGGCCCGCGCCACGCCTTCGGCACCCAGCGCGCCCAGAATCGCCAGCGACCCTTTGGCCCCGATCCCCTGCACCGAGGTCAAAAGCCGGTGCCATTCGCGTTCCTGCACGGTCAGGAACCCGAAAAGTTGCAACAGATCTTCCCGCACCAGCAAGTCGGTCCAAAGTGCCACGGGTGTCTTGATCGGCGGCAGGACCGCGATGGTGCGGTCGGACACGTGCACGACATACCCCACACCGCCCACGTCCAGCAGGACCTGATCCGTTCCCTTCCAGTCCAGCCGTCCGGTCAGCCGGCCGATCATGCGCCCGCCTCGATCGCGGCGGCCAACTTGCCCGCCGTCTGCAAGTGGAAGGCATGGCAAAGCGCGATGGCCAGCGCGTCGGCGGCATCGGGGCTGTCGGGTTTACAGCCCGGCAGCTGCATCTGAACCATGTGGGCGACCTGTTGCTTGGCCGCAGATCCGGTGCCCACGACCGCCTTTTTGATGGTGGATTGGCCGTATTCGCCGACCAGGATACCGGCCTGCGCCGGGACCAGGACCGCGACGCCCCGCGCCTGGCCCAGTTTCAGCGTGCCGGTGCCATCGCGGTTGACGAAGGTCTGCTCCACCGCCGCCGCATCGGGGGCGTGTCGGATCACCACGGCCGACAGGCCCTTGTGCAGGTTCAACAGCCGGGTGCCCATGTCGCGCCCCTCGGGCCGGACGGTGCCGTTGGCGATGTGGCGCAGCCGTGGGCCGTCGACGTCGATGATGCCCCAGCCGCAGTTCCTCAGCCCTGGGTCGATGCCCAATACCCGCATGTGCCGCCTCGATGTTCGGTTCTTGTTCCTGCCTGCCTAACATGTCTGTGCGCATCGGCAAATAGTCCGGGTGTATTCGTGCGCCGCCCATGCGTTGCGCGCATATCGGCCATGTCAGCTTGATATTTGTGCAGTTTGAAAACTGTCCCTATCTGGGCCTCAAGGCACCAATAGCGCCCTCTCTTTTCAACCGACATGGCAGATTGCCACCAAACTCAGGATCGCCCCGATGGCCACCTTCGACCTCTCCCGCCCCGTTCAGCCGGTTTTCGGCTCCTCCTTCTCCAACCTCTTTGGCTCCGTTCTGGCCTGGTACGAGCATCGCGCCACCGTGCGTTCGCTGCAGCAGCTGTCGGACCGCGAACTGGACGACGTCGGCCTGACCCGCGAGACCATCGCTCAGTTCGGCGATATCCGCCGCTAAGCGACCTCGGGCCGCGTTGCCGCAACCTGACGCTCCCCGTTGTTCAACGCCCGCTTCCCCCCGGAAGCGGGCGTTTTTCATGCGCCATCCGCGCCGATGCTGCGCGGCAGCATGAATAATGCGGCTATGCAGAAAATGCAGGTGGGCTTTGCCAGCCCGGCATTTGTAACTTCGGGCGCGCGGGCGCATCTCTGGGTCAACGGAAACATTCGACCTCAGGAGAATATCATGGCCGACCGCATTCACACCGCCCTCTCCGTCCTGTCGCAGCGCATCCGGCTGCACGCCACGCGCAAGGCGCTGTATAACCTCGATGAGCGGGCGCTGTCCGACATCGGCTTCAGCCGCGCCGACGTGGCCCTGCGCCTGGGCTAAACCCTGCTGCAGGCACGCCTTGCGCCCGTCACCCCACCTGGGATGGCGGGCGTTTTGTTTCTTGTCAGATACTTGCCGCGATCATCCGGCCATGCAGGCATTGCAGGCGGGCTTTGCAAGGGCGGCAATTGTCCCGCCCCAAATCACGCCCAAGTGTTGGTCAACAGAAACGAACACCCCACAGGAGGCCCCCATGGCCCATCACATCCAGACCGCCTTCGCGCAGCTTTCCACCCGCGCCCAACGCCGTGCGGCCCGCCGCGAACTGCGCGCGCTCGACGACCGCTCGTTGGAGGATATCGGCCTCAACCGTGCCGATATCGAAACGCGGTTCGGCTGACCCTCAGCGCCGCAGCGTCAGCGTGGTCCAGTCGCCCAGCTCCGCCCGCCGGACCAGCGACAGCCCCGCCGCCTCATAGGCCGCGACGACCTCGTCGGCCTGGGGGTTGAGGATCCCGGACAGAATCACATGGCACCCCGGCGCGGCATTGGCCGCCATGTCGGGGGCCATGTCGATCAGCGGTCCCTTGAGGATGTTGGCAAAGATCAGATCGAAGGGGGCGTCGGTCAGGGCCGCGTGACCAAAGCCCGCCGCCTCGACGCAATCCACCGCGCCCTCCATACCGTTCACGCGCAGGTTGGCCAGCGCCACCTCCACCGCGACCTCATCGATGTCAGAGGCGATGACATGCGCGTCGGGAAACACCCGCGCTGCCGCCATGGCCAGCACGGCGGTGCCCGCGCCGATATCGGCCACCCGCGCGGGGGTCGCCCCCTCTGCGATCAGGGTTTCCAGCGCCAGCAGACACCCCTGTGTCGTGCCGTGATGCCCGGTCCCGAAGGCCATCGCCGCCTCGATCAGCAGGGCCACGCGTCCCGCGGGCACCTTGTCGGCATCGTGGCTGCCGTAGACAAAGAAGCGCCCGGCCGCGACCGGCTGCAATTCGCGGCGCACATGGGCCACCCAGTCGGTCGGCGGGATTTCGGAGACGACAAACGGCTTCGCCCCATAGGCCGCCGCCAGAACGGCCAGGGCCGTCTCGTCCGGGGCCTCGGCGAAATAGGCACCGACTTCCCACAGGCCGGATCCGTCCTCCATCTCGAAGACACCGACGCCGTCCGGCTCCAGCGCGTCTTCCAGCTTTTCGCCCAGGGCTTCGGCGGGTTCTTTGCCGGTCAGGGTGGTCAGGGCGGTCCAGCTGGCGGGGGTGATGGTGTCGTCGGTCATGGCGGGGGCTCCTCGCGCGGGTTGGCCGGGGCCTAGACCGGGCGGGCGCGGGCGTCCAGTGCCCCGGGGACCACGGCTGGACGCCCGGCGCGCGCCGTGGCACCCCTGCGCCATGACCGATGACGCCCTGACCCCGCTTTCCGCCGCTGCCATCGAGGCGCTGTTCACCCGATCCGACGGCAGCTACCTGTTTGCCCGCTGGGGCCGCCCCATCGCCCCCGTCGTCTTCGGCGTCGAGCCGGAGACCGTCGCCATCCTGAAGGCCGCGATCGAGGCGATCTGCGTGCTGACCAACCACCGCATGGCCGAAACCGACCCGGAGTTGGGCGCGAACCTCATGGTGTTTTTCATCCGCGACTGGGCGGAATTGAGCGAAACCCCGAACCTGGACCGGTTGATCCCCGACCTGGGCCCGCTGGTCGCGCGCCTGCAGGCGGCAGAGGCCAACCAATACCGCATCTTTCGATTCGACGAAGGCGCGGCGATCAAGGCCTGCTTCAGCTTCATCCGCATGGATGCGGAGATGTCCGAGGTGCCCGCCGACACGCTGGCCCTGCACCAGATGGTGCAGGCGGCACTGCTCTGGTCGGACCGCGCATTCGCCGACGCGTCGCCGTTGGCGATGCTGGACGGACGCGCGGTGCTGCGCCCGGACGTGGCCGACCTGATGCGTGCGGCCTATGATCCCGTGATGCCCGCCATGGCGCAGGACGCCAGCCACGCCCTGCGCCTTGGCGCGCGGGTCGGGCGCGTGCAATGACCCCGCACCGCTGGCCGATCCGCGTCTACTACGAGGACACCGACCTGGCGGGGATCGTTTATCACGCCAATTACCTGAAGTTCCTGGAACGCGCGCGGTCCGAAATGGTGCGCGACGCAGGGATCGATCAGGCCGCGATGCGGGCCGAGGGCCTGGTTTTTGCGGTCACCCGGATTGAGGCCGACTATCTGTCGCCGGCCCGCTATGACGATGCCCTGGTGGTCGAAACCGGGATCACCCGTCTGACCCCCGCGCGATTCGTTCTGAGGCAAGAGGTGCGGCGCGATGCGGCGCTTTTGTTCCAGGCTGTCGTGACCGTGGCCTGCCTGGATCTGACCGGGCGGCCAAAGCGTTTGCCCGCCGCTGTTCACAGGCAATTCGCAGGCTCTTAACCGGACCTTAGGGCTTGATGCGTCAGACTTCGTCCGACTCATGTCGGGAAGGTCCATGCTCGCCGCGCTGATCCTGTTCTTTACGCTGTTCTTCGCCGCCCCGGCTGCGGCTATGGCCGATCCCTGCGCGGGGGCAAGCCGCTGGACCCGCGACCGTTGTCTTGTGCAGGCCGCCCAGATCGGTCCGGACTGCGCGCGCATCGGGGGGGGTGGGGCGCGGCTGGCCTGCTGGGACCGCCTGCACCGCCTTGCGAACTGTCCGCAACCCGCCGGCGATCTGGACGGGCTGCGATGTCGCACCGCGCCGCTGGGGCCGCTGCGGGATGTCGTTTTGACCTCTGCGCGGGCGTCCTGGCAGGTAGAGGACTCGGCCTCCGCCTTTGGCGACGCCAGGAATGTGTTCCTGTCCGTTGCAAGTGACGGGCCCACCACCTGCGGCCCACGCGGCCGCGCCTCGCTGATCCTGCGCTGTCTGGACGACCGCACCGCCGCCTATGTGATCCACGATTGCAGCACACCGCGCATCGGCGACGACGGCTGGGCGGCGGATCTGCGCATTGGCGACGATCCCGTCACCCGCGCGCGCATGACGCCGACGGCGGATGGCACGGGGTTCGGCCACTTCGACTATCAATCCGCCCGCACCTTGATCGAGGATCTGCTGGACCACGACAGCCTGCACCTGCGCTTTGCCGACATCGAAGGGCAGAGCAGCGAGTTGCGCTTTCCCGTGGCGGGCCTGGCCCAGGCCCTGCCCGCGCTGCGCCAGGCCTGCGGCTGGTCGCCAGTCGCGCCCTGGAACCGCCCCACGGCCCCTCCGCCCCCCTGACGCCGAAGCCCGCCATCCCTTCTGAAGCCGAAGAAGAGGATAGGGATCGTGCGCGCACGCACGCCTGCGCGCGTGCCCGCGCCTGCGACAATTCGCCGACCGCTGGCGGCATCTCGCCAAGGCTCTTTCAATCTGTTAATGTCCTTCCCAATTACGCGGTCGATAACGACCCGAACAACGAAGGACGGGCAGTCCACATGGAAACCGAAGTGTTGGCCGCGGCCAGCGAGATCGACTTTTCGATCTGGGCCTTGTTTTTGCGCGCGACGATCGTCGTGAAGCTTGTGATGATCGCGTTGTTCGCCGCATCTGTCTGGGTCTGGGCCATTTATATCCAGAAGGTTCTGCAATTCCGCCTCGCACGGTCGCGTGCCGCCGCCTTTGACCGCGCCTTCTGGTCCGGGGAACCGCTGGACGAACTTTACGACCAGATCGGGGAAAAGCCGCGTTCAGCGTCAGAGCGGATCTTTGCCGCCGCGATGACCGAATGGAACCGATCCCACCGGGATGACGGCGGCCTGATCGCTGGCACCCAGGCGCGCATCGATCGCACCATGGATGTGGCCATCGCAAAGGAACGGGATCGCCTGACCTCGGGTCTGACCTTTCTGGCCACGACCGGGTCGACCGCGCCCTTTGTCGGGCTGTTCGGCACGGTCTGGGGCATCAAGCACGCCTTTGAGCAGATCGCCATCAGCCAGAACACCAACCTGGCCGTGGTCGCCCCCGGCATCGCCGAGGCGCTGCTGGCCACGGGCATCGGCCTGGTCGCGGCCATCCCCGCGGTGATCTTCTACAACAAGCTGAACCGCGACGCCGACCGTATTACCGGCAATTACGAGGCCTTCGCCGACGAGTTCGCCACCATCATGTCTCGTCAACTGGACGCCGCCTGACATGGGCGCCGGGGCGATGAAATCCAGCGGCGGCAGCACCCGTCGCAGGCGGCGCGGGGGTGGCGCGCAGCCGATGTCCGAAATCAACGTCACCCCTTTCGTCGACGTCATGCTGGTGTTGCTGATCATCTTCATGGTCGCCGCCCCGCTGCTGACGGCAGGCGTGCCGATCGAACTGCCCGAAACCGCCGCGGCCCCCCTCCCGCAGGAGCAGGAGGAGCCGCTGGCCGTCACAGTCGGCGCCGAGGGTCAGGTCTTCATCGGCTCGACCGAGGTCGCGCGCGAGGAACTGGTGACCCGTCTGGCCGCCATCGCGGGCGAACGGCAGGGTGACCGCGTCTTTCTGCGGGCCGATGGCACCGTCCCCTATGCAGATGTGATGGTGGTGATGGGCGCGCTGAACGCGGGCGGATTTCGCAACATTGGTCTGGTCACCGACGCGGGCGGGCCAACCCTGGACGCGCCCGAGGGCGAATAGATGGAACGCCGCACTGCGGTCACCCTGTCGGCCGGGGCCCACGGTGGCCTGCTGGTCTGGGCCCTGATCGCGGGCTGGTTCCCAGCCACACCAGAGGAAGACACACTCGACGTGGCTGCCGTTTCGGTGATTTCAGCGGCGGAGTTCGATGCGCTGACCTCGCGGGAGCCAGAAGCCGCGCCCGCGCCAGAGGCCCCGGCCGCGCCCACCGCGCCAGAGGTTGCGCCCACGCCGCCGACACCCGCGCCCGACGCACGCCCGGTGCCTGCGCCACAGCCCGAGGCCCCGGTCCCGACACCGCCCGACGCCAATCCCGACGCCAGTCAATTGGCCCCGCCGCCCCGCGCCGATGTGTCGCCCGACGCGCCGGATCCCCTGGCCGCGCCCGCCGAGGACCCGACGGCGACCGTGTCAGATCGTCCGGCCCCGCGCCCCGCACCGCGCGTGGCCCCCACGCCCGCGCCGACGCCCCCCCCCGCCACCGATAGCGCACCTGTCGTGCAAGCCCCGCCGACCCCCGCCGAAGCGGAGGACCCGGTGCAACCCGCCGAAACCCCCGCCGCCCCCGAAGAGGCCGCGCCGGTGATCGTGACCGAGGCCGACACACCTGCGGCGGCCCCTGAACGGTCGGTCCGCCCTGCGCGCCGCCCTAACCGCCCGACGCCCGCCGTGGCAGAGGCCGACACACCTGCCGACGCACCAAGCCCTGCGACGGAAACCGCCAGCAGTGCGCCGCCCGAGCCGGCCGCGCCGCGTGAAATCGACACATCTGCCGCGCTGGCCGCCGCCCTGGGTGCAGCCGCCGAACCTGCACCCTCGGCCCCAGCAGGCCCGCCCCTGACCCAGGGCGAGCGGGATGGCCTGCGGGTGGCTGTCAGCCAATGCTGGAACCTCGGCTCTCTGTCGAGCGAGGCGCTGCGCACCAGGGTCACCATCGCGATGGAGATGAACCGCGACGGCACCCCCCTGACCAACTCGATTCGCCTGGTCGGTTTCACCGGCGGGTCCCAGGCCTCGGCCAACCAGGCCTACGAAGCCGGGCGCCGGGCGATCATCCGCTGTGGTCAGGGCGGATTTGATCTGCCCGAAGAAAAGTTCGAGCAGTGGCGCGAAATCGAGATGACCTTCGACCCAGAACAGATGCGGGGCCGTTGACCGTGCCCCGATTGCAGCAAGCCCCCGCCCCCGAGCGCGCCTTCACGGTGCTGTTATTGAGAAACACGGACAATCCCGCAATATATGCACGATTGTCGCCAACCCCCGTGAGGTGCGCGTGAAACGCCTTTTGACTGTCCTGTTCGTTCTGCTGTCCGCTGCCGCGGTGCTGTCCATCCCGGCGCGAGCGCAG
Source organism: Jannaschia sp. M317 (assembly GCF_025141175.1). NCBI lineage: Bacteria > Pseudomonadati > Pseudomonadota > Alphaproteobacteria > Rhodobacterales > Roseobacteraceae > Jannaschia > Jannaschia sp. M317. The sequence goes on from NZ_CP081155.1 coordinate 3,363,967, forward strand.
GACGGCCCGCTGCGCATTACCATCACCGACGGCGTGATCGAACCGCTGCCCTTTGCCGTGCCCACCTTCGTTGCCCGCAATGCCGCGGCAGGCGATCTGGCGCAGGACATCACCCGCGTCATCGCCGCCGATCTGTCGAATACCGGCCTGTTCCGCGAAATCCCGAAGGATGCGCATATCGCGCGGATCTCCAGCTTTGACAGTTCCGTCCAGTGGTCCGACTGGAAGGCGATCAACGCGCAGGCCCTGATCACCGGCTCGGTCCTGGTCGAGGGCGATGGCCGCATCGTGGTCCAGTTCCGCCTGTTCGACGTCTTTTCCGAGGCCCCCTTGGGCGAAGGCCTGCAGTTCGTGGGCACCGCCGACGGCTGGCGGCGCATGGCCCACAAGGTGGCCGATGCCGCCTATTCCCGGATCACCGGCGAGGGACCCTATTTCGACAGCCGCGTCGTCTTTGTGTCTGAAACCGGACCCAAGGATGCCCGGCAGAAACGGCTGGCCGTGATGGATTACGACGGGGCCAACGTGCAGTATCTGACCTCGTCCAACGCCATCGTGCTGGCCCCCCGGTTTTCGCCCGACGGGCGGCAGATCGTCTACACCAGCTATGAGAGCGGCTTTCCCCGTGTGACCGTGCTGGACGTGGCGACGCTGGCCCGGCGGACGCTGGGTGATCTGAACACCAACATGAGCTTTGCGCCGCGCTTTTCGCCCGATGGCACGCAGGCAGTGTTTTCCGCAGAAGTCGCGGGAAACACGGATCTTTACCTGCTGAACCTTGGATCTGGCGCGACGACCCGCCTGACCACGGCCCCATCGATCGAGACGGCGCCCAGCTTTTCGCCCGACGGCAGCCGCATCGTGTTCGAAAGCGACCGGTCTGGCGCGCCGCAGATCTATGTGATGTCGGCCAACGGCGGCGAAGGCGACCGGATTTCATTTGGGGCGGGCCGTTACGGCACGCCGGTCTGGTCGCCGCGCGGTGATCTGATCGCATTCACCAAACAGAACGCGGGCCGGTTCCACATCGGCGTCATGCGGACCGACGGGTCCGAGGAACGCCTGCTGACCGGTGCCTTCCTGGACGAAGGCCCAACCTGGGCCCCCAATGGCCGCGTCGTCATGTTCACCCGCGAAACGGCGGGTGCCAACGGGGCGCCCGCGCTCTATTCCGTGGACATCACTGGACGCAACCTGCAACGTGCCGCAACGCCGGCCGCCGCCTCCGACCCTAGTTGGGGGCCCCTTCTCAATTGAGGACAAGAGCATGAAAACAAAGGCCATTCTTCTGATCTCCGCGCTTGCCCTGGCCGGCTGCGGCGGTCAGCCTTTCGACCGCGACGATGCGGTCGATCTGAACGCGGGTGCGGGCGGGTTCGGCGCGGGCGCGGGCGGTGTCGTGCCAGGCAGCGTCAACGACCCGACGTCTGCCGCCTACTTCCAGCAGGTCGTGGGCGACCGCGTGTTGTTCGCGGTGGACCAGTCGACCCTGTCACCCGAAGGCCGCGCAACCCTGACCGCGCAGGCGGAATGGATGATCGCAAACCCCGCCTATACGGCCCTGATCGAAGGCCATGCAGACGAACAGGGAACGCGAGAATACAACCTGGCCCTGGGCGGTCGCCGCGCCAATTCCGCACGCGATTTCCTTGTGTCGCAGGGCGTTCCCGCCAGCCGCATGCGCACCATCAGCTACGGCAAGGAACGCCCGTTGCAGATCTGCTCGACCGAAGCCTGCTATAGCCAGAACCGCCGCGCGGTGACCGTCCTGGCGGCAGGGGCGGGTGTCTGATGCGGCTTGCGCTTGCCCTGACAATCGCGCTGGCCACCCCTGTGGCCGCGCAGGACAACACGCAGACACTGGCGGATATTCGTCAGCAGTTATCAGTGCTTAACGTCGAAATGCAGCAGCTGACGCAGGAACTGTCGACCACCGGTGCGCCCGCGCTGGGGATAGAGGGTACGTCGTTCCCCGATCGCGTCATCAGCCTGGAAGCGCAGCTTCAGGCGTTGACCTCCAAGGCGGAGCAGTTGTCATTCCGGGTCGAGAGCATTGCACGTGACGGCGGCAACCGGATCGAGGACCTGCGATTCCAGCTTTGCGAGTTGACGACGGACTGCGATCTGGGTGCCTTGCCGACCCCCGGCCCACTGGGTGGCGCAGCCCAGGCCACGGGCGGCACCTCGGCCCCGGCACCCGCACCAACCGACGCGCCGCAGCTTGCCGTCGGAGAGCAGGCGGAGTTCGGCGCCGCCAGGGCCCTGCTGGACCAGGGACAGAATACGCAGGCCGCCCAAGCACTTGAGCGGTTCGTGGCGACCTATCCGACCGGCCCCCTGACAACCGAGGCACAGTTCCTGCGCGGCCAGGCCTTGTCGCGAGAGGCGGACCATGCGGGCGCTGCACGCGCCTATCTGGAGGCGTTCTCGGGCGCGCCGGAGGGTGCGGTGGCGCCGGACGCCTTGCTCGGCTTGGGCCGGGCGTTGGGCGCGTTGGGGCAAAGGGACGAGGCCTGCCTGACCTTGTCGGAGGTGGGCATCCGCTTCCCTCAGGCCACGGCCACGGGACAGGCCAATTCGGCGCTGGCGGAGTTTGGCTGCTCCTGAGCTTCATCTGACTGCGGACGACGCCCCTTTTGGCGTCGCCGTCTCCGGCGGGGCGGACAGCCTCTCCGTTCTTTTATCATGTAAATTGCATAACTTGCGCGTCCGGGCCGCCACCGTCGACCACGGGCTTCGACCTGCCTCTGCGGCCGAGGCTGCAACGGTCGGGACCCTTTGCGCGGCGCGCGGCATCCCCCACGACACGCTGCCGCTGTCCCTGTCTGATGGCGCTGACCTGCAAGCGCGGGCGCGGGACGCGCGTTATGCGGCCTTGGCAGATTGGGCGCGGTGGCGTGGGGTACGCTCGGTTCTGTTGGGGCATACGGCGGACGACGTGGCCGAGACGCTGTTGATGCGGCTCAACGACGGGGCCGGTTTGAACGGGCTGTCGGCCATGGCCCCGCGTTTTTCACGTTTTGGGGTTACTTTTTTACGCCCTTTTCACACTTTGCGGCGAAATTGCCTGCGGGATTTCGTGCTGGCGCAGGGCGTGACGCCGATCGACGACCCCAGCAACGAGAACCCGCGCTTTGAACGCGTGCGGGTGCGGCAGCTGATCCGGGATCTGGGACTGCCCGTCGATCAACTCGCTGCATCGGCACGCGCCTTGTCAGAGGTGCGCACGTCGGTCGAGGCGCAGACCCTGCGCCTTGCAACGGCCTATGTCAGCGAAGATCGGGGGGATCTGCTGATCAAGCCGCATGACCTGGCGGCGCTGCTTGGCGATGCCGAACAGGCGCGGCGCGTGTTGTTGCGCGCGCTGAGCTGGATAAATGGCGGGACGTATCCCCCGCGTCGGGCCGAACAGGTCGAGCTGATGCGGCGTGTCGCGGCAGGCGAGGATGCGACCCTGGCCGGTTGCCTGCTGCGGCATCGGGCCACGGGGCTGCGGATCGCGCGGGAACCGGCGGCGGCCTTGCGGGCAAGGGACGCGGTGCCGGGGACGGTCTGGGATGGGCGGTGGCGTGTGACGGCACGGGGCGGGGACCTGTCGGGTCTGTCGATTCGCGCCTTGGGGGGCGCCGTGACCGACGTGGACTGGCGGGCGATCGGCTTGCCCCGGTCCAGCGTCATGGCCCGACCGGCGATCTGGCGGGGGGCCGCGTTGCTGGCCGTTCCAGGCCTGTCCGAAGGTTGGCGCGCCGACTGCGAACCGGTTTGGCCCGAAGGGTAAGCGGCCCGCCCCCTTCCCTGGCCAGAAACCCGGCGAAAACGCAGTAACAGCCGTCGTCACCGGTGCCTCGCGCCCCCGGATTTACGGCCTGAAATCGCCGCAATGCGCGACAAAGCTGCTGCATTCAGGCGCGGATCGGGGAATTGCGTTGAACACAGGCCAGCAATCCCTATCTTGCAGGTCAACAGTCGCGCGGGCGAACCGGCCTGCGCCATACGGAGGAAATCCCCTTGGGTAACGCGCGTTCCATCGCATTCTGGGTGGTCCTTTTTGTCCTCGTCATGGCCCTGTTCCAGCTCTTCTCGGGCGGCCAGAGCGCGATGTCGGCACGAGAGGTCCCCTATTCCGAGTTCGTCAACCAGGTCGAGAACGGCTCCGTCAGCGCGGTGACGCTGGACGGAGAGCGGATCATCTTCCGCGGGGTCGGCGGATCGGAGCAGATCACCATCAAACCCGCCGACGTCGACGTGACGGAAACGCTGCTCGACAACGATGTCGCCATCAGCGCCGAAAGCCAGGAACAATCCGGCTTCATGTCGGCGCTGGGCCTGTGGTTGCCGTTCCTGGTGCTGATCGGGATCTGGATCTTCTTCATGAACCGGATGCAGGGCGGCGGCAAAGGCGGGGCCATGGGCTTTGGCAAATCGAAGGCCAAGCTGCTGACTGAAAAGCACGGTCGCGTGACGTTCGACGACGTGGCGGGCATCGACGAAGCCAAGGACGACCTGGAAGAGATCGTTGAATTCCTGCGCAACCCGCAGAAGTTCAGCCGCCTGGGTGGCAAGATCCCCAAAGGTGCGCTGCTGGTCGGCCCTCCGGGCACCGGCAAGACGTTGCTTGCACGGGCTGTGGCCGGTGAAGCGGGCGTGCCGTTCTTCACCATCTCCGGTTCCGACTTTGTCGAGATGTTCGTGGGTGTCGGCGCCAGCCGGGTGCGCGACATGTTCGAACAGGCCAAGAAAAACGCGCCCTGCATCATCTTCATCGACGAAATCGACGCCGTGGGCCGGTCGCGTGGCGTGGGTTATGGCGGGGGCAACGACGAGCGTGAGCAGACGTTGAACCAGCTGCTGGTCGAGATGGACGGCTTTGATGCCAACGAGGGCATCATCATCGTCGCGGCCACCAACCGTCCCGACGTTCTGGACCCCGCGTTGCTGCGTCCCGGGCGGTTCGACCGTCAGGTGCAGGTGCCGAACCCCGACGTGAAGGGTCGTGAAAAGATCCTGACCGTTCACGCCCGCAAGGTGCCGCTGGGTGCCGACGTCGACCTGCGCATCATCGCCCGTGGCACGCCCGGTTTCTCTGGTGCGGATCTGGCGAACCTGGTGAACGAAAGCGCCCTGCTGGCGGCGCGGATCGGGCGCCGTGTGGTCACGATGGAGGACTTCGAGCAGGCCAAGGACAAGGTCATGATGGGCGCGGAGCGTCGGTCCATGGTCATGACCGAGGACGAAAAGAAGCTGACAGCCTACCACGAGGCCGGTCACGCCGTCGTCGGCCTGAACGTCCCGCAGCACGACCCGATCCACAAGGCGACGATCATCCCGCGCGGCCGTGCGCTGGGCCTGGTGCTGTCTTTGCCGGAGCGGGATCGGATTTCGGCCAGCTATCAATGGTTCACCTCGCGCATCGCGATGGCCATGGGCGGGCGCGTGGCCGAAGAGTTGATCTTCGGCAAGGAGAACATCACCTCCGGCGCGTCGCAGGACATCAAGCAGGCCACGCAAATGGCCCGCGCGATGGTCACCCAATACGGCTATGCCCACGAAGAGCTGGGCTTCGTCGATTACGCCAATGAGCAGCAGAGCTATCTGGGTGCCTATGGCGGTGGCACGAACCACTCGTCCGAAACGCAGCGCCTGATCGACGAGAAGGTCAAGGATATCATCAACGACGGCTACGAGACGGCCAAACGGATCCTGACCGAAAAGGCTGACGCCTTGGAGAACCTGGCCCAGGGCCTGTTGGAATACGAGACGCTGACCGGGCCGGAGATCACCAAGGTGATCAACGGCGAGCCGCTGAACCGCGACGATGACGACGACGGCATCGACAGCGGCGGCAGCAGCCTGACGGCGGTGCCGAAAACCAAGCCAAAGGCCAAGTCGCCCGACGTGGGCCCCGCCCCGGAGCCGAGCGCCTGAGACCTCAGCCACACAACCGCACCGCCCCGCAGTCCCCTGCGGGGCGGTTTGCGTATGGGGGTCTGCCATGCTGAGCGTTCTGGCCGATATTGCCGATCTTCTGGCGGCGTTCGGGGTGATCGCTTCGATCCTGGTGCTGAGCTGGGAATTGCATCAGACGCGCAAGCAGTCGGAACTGGCCAACTGGCGAGACGTCCTGCAAACACTGAGCGACTACAAGGCGCAGGCAACGGATCCCGATCTGGCGGACCTGCTGGTACGGGGCCATGCGGATTACTGCGCGCTGACCGAGGCGGAGCGTCTGCGGTATGGCATGTATCTGGAACAGGGCGTGCACATCTATGGCAACTTTCTGAAGCACAACGATTCCCTGCCACGCAAGTTGATCGGGCTGGACGATGCCATCGGAAATCACTTTGTTGATTTGCTGGGCACGCCCGGCGGGGCCGCCTGGTGGGCGGAGGCGCGGAAGACCGGGCATATGATGCCGGCTACCTATCGCACCGTGGACGCGGCGCTGACCAAGGGGCGGATCGCGACCGACGTCTGACCTGCCCCAATATGGCGCGGTGAAATATCAGATGTCAGGCAACGTCGATTGGCGGCCCCGCTCTGGCCCGCTAGATCCACGGGACACCCCAGCACCGGAGACCCGCTATGCCCGCCCTCGTCCGTACCGACATCATCGGCCGCATCGACTGGATCGGCACCGTCGCCGACCGGCAGGCCGCGCTGGCCTCTGCCCCAGTGGCGGAAATGGCGCTGACCTTTGCCGGACCACAGGGTGAGGATCACGGCGGGTTGACCCGACCCTCCTGCTCACGCGTGACGTCACAGTATCCCAAGGGCACTGAGATCCGGAACACCCGGCAGCTTTGCGTGATGGCGGCAGAGGAACTGGCGCAGATCGCGGCCACCATCGGCGTCGAGACCTTTGATCCGCGCTGGGCCGGGGCGAACCTGGTCGTTGCCGGCATCCCGGATTTCAGCCACCTGCCGCCGTCGTCGCGCCTGCAATCAGAGACGACGGGAGCCACGATCACGGTCGACATGCTGAACCACCCCTGCCATCTGCCCGCACCGGTCATCGACGTGGACGCGCCGGGACAGGGACGCGCGTTCAAGGCCGCGGCCAAGGGGCTGCGCGGCGTGACGGCCTGGGTGGAGCGGGAGGGGATATTCCGCCCGGGCGATGCAATCCGATTGCATGTACCGGAGCAACGGGCCTGGCGCGGGGCGTCTGGAATGGTGGCAGGCACCTAGGGCCTGCCACCATCACGGGGCGCACGAACACGAGGGGGGATGAGACGTGCGCCCGAGGGAGAGCCATTATCAGGCGAGCGCGAGACCCGCGATCATGGCAAGGGCGATACCGGACAGAAATCCAGCCTGGATCAGAACAGTGGTGAGGGTCATGGCAGTGCCTCCGGGCAAAAACTCGCGCATCGGGCGATACGCTGAACATAATGTTGCATTGCCCAGTTAACGAATAACTTAGAAACAAGTTCCCGTGATTCGAACGGTCGGATTTTTTTGATCCGGGACCGATCTAGGCGGCACGCCCCGTCCCCCAATCGGGCCCCTGCGTTTCCGATCTGCACCGCGATGTCCGCAACGCGACGCACGCACGGGCCAAGATGTCGCATTTCGATGCTCTTTCCCCCTGCCGGTGAGCCTAGGCGTTGTGGCAATCAAGGCGCGAAAGGATCCCATCATGCCCCTGACCGACATCGAGATCGCCCGCGCCGCCAAAAAGCGCCCCATCCAGGAGATCGGGGAAAAGCTGGGCATCGGCACCGATGATCTGCTGCCCTACGGCCACGACAAGGCCAAGGTCAGCCAATCCTTCATCAACTCGGTCAAGGATCGCCCCAACGGCAAGCTGATCCTGGTCACCGCGATCAACCCCACCCCCGCCGGTGAGGGCAAGACCACCACTACGGTCGGTCTGGGCGACGGTCTGAACGCCATCGGCAAAAAGGCGATGGTCTGCATCCGCGAAGCCTCTCTCGGGCCGAACTTCGGCATGAAGGGCGGGGCCGCGGGCGGTGGCTATGCGCAGGTTGTCCCGATGGAGGAAATGAACCTCCACTTTACCGGCGATTTCCACGCTATCACCAGCGCGCACAGCCTGCTGTCGGCCATGATCGACAACCATATCTATTGGGGCAACGAGCTGGAAATCGACGTCCGTCGCGTCGTCTGGCGCCGCGTCGTCGACATGAACGATCGGGCCCTGCGCCAGATCACCGCATCGCTGGGCGGCGTGGCCAACGGCTTTCCGCGCGAAGCGGGGTTCGACATCACCGTCGCCTCCGAGGTGATGGCCTGCCTGTGCCTGGCCAACGACCTGGCAGACCTGCAAAAACGGCTGGGCGACATGATCGTGGCCTATCGCCGCGACCGCACCCCGGTCTATTGCCGTGACATCAAGGCCGATGGCGCGATGACGGTCCTGCTGAAGGACGCGATGCAGCCGAACCTGGTGCAGACGTTGGAAAACAACCCGGCCTTTGTGCACGGCGGCCCCTTTGCCAACATCGCACACGGCTGCAATTCGGTCATCGCCACGACCACGGCGTTGAAACTGGCCGACTATGTGGTGACCGAGGCGGGCTTCGGCGCCGATCTGGGTGCCGAGAAGTTCATGAACATCAAATGCCGCAAGGCGGGCATCGCACCGGATTGCGTCGTGCTGGTCGCGACGGTCCGCGCCATGAAAATGAACGGCGGCGTGGCAAAGGCCGATCTGGGTGACGAAAACGTCGACGCCGTGAAAGCGGGTTGCGCCAACCTTGGTCGCCACATCGGCAACATCAAATCCTTTGGGGTTCCGGTGGTCGTCGCCATCAACCATTTCACCGGTGACACCGAAGCCGAAGTGGCCGCCGTTCAGGACTATGTCGCATCACAAGGGTCCGAGGCGATCATTTCGCGCCACTGGGCCGACGGCTCTGCCGGATCAGCCGATCTGGCCAGACGCGTGGCCAAGATCGCGGACAGCGGCATCAGCCACTTTGCCCCGATCTATCCCGACGATATGCCGCTGTTCCAGAAGATGGAGACAATCGCCAAGCGGATCTATCATGCCGACGAGGTACTGGCCGACAAGAAGATCCGCGATCAGCTGAAGGCCTGGGAGGATCAGGGCTATGGCAACCTGCCGATCTGCATGGCGAAAACGCAGTACTCCTTTTCGACCGACCCGAACCTGCGCGGCGCGCCTGTGGGCCACTCGGTTCCCGTGCGCGAAGTGCGCCTGTCCGCCGGGGCCGGCTTTATTGTCGCGGTCTGCGGCGACATCATGACCATGCCTGGCCTGCCTCGTGTGCCATCAGCCGAAAAGATCGGTCTGAACGCAGCGGGTGAGGTGGAAGGGTTGTTCTGATGGATGGGCCCCGTCGGGGTTGCGCCGCCCGCGGGCGTCGCGCGGAAATCGGGCGCGCGGGGGCATCGAGCCCCCCCGCGCCCGTGGCCTCCGGCGGAGGTATTTCTGGCCAGAGGAAGATAGCCCTGCTGCTGGCCTGTGTCCTGGCGGGACCGGTTTCGGCGGATCCCTGGTTCCACCACCCATTTGGCGAGTTGCGCGCCTATCACGCAGACTGGCTGGCCGTCTGCCGTGATCTGGGGGACGGACTCTGCCGTGCGGTGCAGTTTCGCCGGTTGAGCGCGGACGGGTTCTTTGGCGAAGGACGGCTGACGCTGGCGTTGGGGCCGGATGGCTGGACGCAGGGCGTTTATGACGGGACCATGGCTGCGGGTGCCACGCTTTCGGCATCGGTGGACGGGGCCGCGCCCGTTGCCCTGGAGGCGCGCGCGGGCGAGCCGGACCTGTCGAATGTATCCCAATCGGTCTGGGCCCCTGTGCCGACTTCGCTGTTGGCGGCTTTGCGCGGTGGAAACCGGTTGCGCGTGCTGTTCCCCGGCGGCGAAGAGACCTATTCCCTGCGCGGCATCACCGCTGCGACCGATGCCATCCTGGTGCAGGTCGCCAGGCGCACAGACTGACTTCGAAGGAATATCCCATGACGGCCACATTGATCGACGGCAAGGCATTCGCCGCCACCATCCGCGCCCGCGTCACCCAGGAAGTGGCCCGGGTCAAGGCCGCAGGCATTACCCCCGGCCTGGCCGTCGTTCTGGTCGGCAAGGATCCGGCCAGCGCCGTCTACGTCCGCAACAAGGGCAAACAGACCGTCGAAGTCGGGATGGAGAGCTTTGAGCACAAGCTGCCCGCCGACACCCCCGAAGCGGACCTGCTGGACCTGATCGCCAAGCTGAACGCCGACCCCGCGGTGCATGGCATCCTGTGCCAGCTGCCGGTGCCAGATCACATCGACGCGGAAAAGGTCCTGGCGGCGATCGACCCCGCGAAGGATGTCGACGGCTTCCACATTTCCAATGTCGGACTGCTGGCGACGGGACAAAAGGCGATGGTGCCCTGCACGCCACTGGGCTGCCTTATGATGCTGCGCGACCACCATGGGTCGCTGTCGGGGCTGGAGGCGGTCGTGGTCGGACGGTCGAACATCGTCGGCAAGCCGATGGCGCAACTGCTGCTGGGCGACAGCTGTACGGTCACCGTGGCCCATTCGCGCACCAGGGACATCGAAGCCGTCGTCAAGCGGGCCGACATTGTCGTGGCCGCCGTCGGCCGGCCCGAGATGGTGACGGGTGACTGGCTGAAGCCGGGTGCCACGGTGATCGACGTGGGTATCAACCGGATCGATGCGCCGGAAAAAGGCGCGGACAAGACGCGCCTCGTGGGCGATTGCCATTTCGACAGCTGCGCCGAGGTGGCGGGCGCCATCACCCCCGTGCCGGGCGGGGTGGGCCCGATGACCATCGCCTGCCTGCTGGCCAATACGCTGACGGCCTGCTGCCGCGCCCATGGTCTGGCCGAGCCGGAGGGGCTGACGGCCTGAGGCAAGCGCCTTCGCGACTGTCTTCTTCTCGGCAAAAATTACTCCGGGGGTCCGGGGGCTGGCCCCCGGCCTTCGCGATCGGCGCGCCCCGGCTCAGGCGTCCAGAAAGGCGCGGCAGGCGGCTTCGAACTCGCGCGGTTTCTGTGCATGCAGCCAGTGGCCCGCGCCCGGAATCCTGGCGAACTTCGCGTCCGCAAACAGCGTCTTGATGCCGTCCCGATGCTCCGGCAGGACATAGTCGCTGTCGCCGCCCGACAGGAACAGGGTGGGGCCAGCGAAATGGCCAGCGACCTTTGGGAACCCGATGATCTTGGGCATCTCGCTCTCCAACGTGTCCAGGTTCAGGGTCCAGCGCCCCTGTGACACGTCCAGCGACTGCAGCAGGAACGACCGAGTGCCGTCGTCGGGCACAATCGCGAGCTGCGCCGCCGCATCAGACCGGCGGGTCACCCGGCTCAGATCGACAGCACGCATCGCCGCGATCAGGTGGGCCTGGGTGTGGCCATAGCTTACGGGCGCGATGTCAGCCACGATCAGGCGCCGCACGGCCTGGGGTCGGGTCAGGGCCAGCATCATCGCCGCCTTGCCGCCCATGGAGTGGCCGATCACATCGTGGGGCCGGTCGCCGATCACCTCTGCCAGGTCGGCCGCCAGATCCGAATAGCTGTGCCCGTCCTGCCAGGCCGAAGCCCCGTGGTTGCGCATGTCGACCGCCACCACTTGCCGCGTATCCGACAGGCGTTTCGCGATCACGCCCCAGTTGCGGGCGGACCCGAACAGGCCATGGGCAATCAGGAGCGGGGGGCGGTCCGTCGGTTCGCCATGGAGGATCGTGTTCAACATGGAAACGGATTATCGCGGCCCGAGGCCAATTGCCAGCCGCAGGCGTGGGCCCGTAAGGTTCGGCCCATGCAAGACCGCCTGCTGAACCGAATTGACGAGGTCGACGCCCTGCTGGGCGAACGCCTGCACCTGAGCGGCCCCCTGCGCCGCAAGCTGTCGGCGGCGCGCGGGCGGCTGCCACGTGTCGCCCTGCGCCAGGCGCGGGAGCTTCTGGAGGCAAAGGGCCGATTGGCCAACCCCACCACCGCCCGGGCCCTGGACCGCAGCCGGGTCGAACAGACCTGCGCCATGCTGGAACGTCACCTGTCTGCCGTGCCCGAAGGCAAATACCGCAAGCGGGCCTGGTCGGCGATGATCGCGGTCATCGCGCTGCGGGTGCTGGCGGTGCTGGTCCTGGTGGGTGTCGTGCTGATCTGGCGCGGGTTCATCTGACCGGTCGGTCAAAGGCAAGGCGGCCTGAAGCCCGCCCTACCCTCACGATCGTCAGCCGTAGGGCGGGCTTCAGGCCGCCGCGCCCGGTTGGATCCGTTCATCGCAGTCGCTGTGGTCGGGTCGGCGAGATCAGTGTGCGGGCTTGATGAACGTGCCGTTGCGCAGCTCTTTCATCGCCTGCATCAGCTCGGCCTGGGTGTTCATCACGATCGGACCGTGCCAGGCCACCGGCTCCTTGATCGGCGCGCCCGAGACGAGCAGGAAACGCACCCCCTCCTCGCCCGCTTGCACCGTGACCTCATCCCCGGTGCCAAATCGGATCAGGGTACGGTTTCCGGACAGGTCGCGGATGTTGACCTCCTGCCCCTTCACCTCTTTCTCCAACAAGACGCCTTGGGGTGCAGAGGCATCGGCGAACGCTCCGGCGCCGTCGAAGACGTAGGCAAAGGTCTGACGGTAGGTATCCACCTTGAAGGTTTTGCGCAGCCCGGCGGGGACCGAGATATCCAGATACTGCGGATCGGCGGCGATGCCGTCGACCGGCCCGCGCCTGCCCCAGAAGCCACCGATGATGACCCGGACACGGGTACCGTCGTCGTCGGTGACCTCGGGGATCTCGCCCCCCTCGATGTCCTGATAGCGGGGCGCGGTCATCTTCAGGTGCCCCGGCAGGTTCGCCCAAAGCTGGAAGCCGTGCATCTGGCCGCGGGCGTTCCCCCTGGGCATCTCCTGATGCAGGATGCCGGACCCGGCGGTCATCCACTGCACCGATCCGGGGCCAAGCAGGCCGCTGTTGCCAAGCGAATCGCTGTGCTCGACCGCGCCCTCCAACACATAGGTGATCGTCTCGATCCCCCGGTGGGGGTGCCAGGGAAACCCCTTGTCGAAGTGGGCGGGGTCATCGTTGCGAAAGTCGTCGAGCAGCAGAAAGGGATCCTGTTCGGACGGGTCGCCGAAGCCGAAGGCGCGGTGCAGGTGTACGCCCGCGCCCTCCATCGTGGGTTGGGCGCGGCGGGTTTCGAGAACGGGGCGGATCGACATGGCACACCTCCTGCGGGTCGCGCCAAGGGTGCGCCCCCGGGCACCGAGCCGCAACGCCCTTCCGCGAACGGAGATTGTGCGTGCCCGCGCAGGGCGCTAGGCCGGGGGCATGACTGAGCCTCTCCATATCCTGCGCCCCTCGGCCCCGCGCCGCCTGTTCGGGCTGATCGTGCAACTGCTGCTGGGGGCGGTTCTGCTCTATATGGCGGTGGTTTTCCCGCCGGAGGAGCTGTTCTGGCAAGTATTCCTGTTCGTTCTGGGCGGAGCCTCTCTCTACTTGGGCATGCGCGGCTGGCAGGGATCGGCGGTCGGCATCGTGTTGGACGAAAACGGGCTGCGCGAGGAGGACGGGCGCATGATCGCGCCGCTCGATCAGATCGCCTCGGTCGACCGGGCGCTGTTCAGCTTCAAGCCATCGAATGGGTTTTTGATCCGCACCAAGGCACCCCTGGGCCGGGCCTGGGTGCCGGGCATGTGGTGGCGGCTGGGACGGCGGGTTGGCATCGGCGGGGTCACCGGCGGGGCCGAGACCAAGATCGTCGCCGATGCCCTGTCATTCATGGTCGCACAGCGCGACGAAGGGGAGGCAAATCCTTAGATAAGGATTTGCGCAGAGTTTTCGAAAACTCTGCCCCCCTCAGCCAGCCGCGACGCCCGCCTCGGCAAAGGTCGCCATACCGGAATGGCAGGCGATCGCACCGCGCAGCACCTGAATGGCCAGCGCCGCGCCCGAGCCTTCGCCCAACCGCAGGCCCAGCGACAGCAGCGGTGCCTTGCCCATGGCGTCCAGCATGCGGGCATGCGCGCCCTCGGCGGACAGGTGCCCCGCGGCGCAGTGGTCCAGCGCGCCCGCATCTTCCGCCTGCAAGGTCAGGGCCGCGGCACCACAGATGAACCCGTCCAGGATCACCGGCACCCGCCGCGCCCGCGCGCCTGCGATGGCACCGGCCATGGCCGCGATCTCTCGGCCGCCAAGGCCCGCCAGAACCTCCAACCCGGTCCGTCCCGGATTGGCCCGTAGGCCCGCGGCAACCGCCGCCTCCTTGCGCGCGAGGCCTGCGTCATCGACGCCAGTGCCGCGCCCGGCCCAGCCGTCCCCCCCCAGAAGCGCCGCGGCGATGGCCGCCGCCGACGTGGTGTTCGCGATGCCCATTTCCCCGGTGACCAGCAGGTCGGCGTCGTCCGACACCGCGTCCCAACCGGTCGCGAAGGCCGCGCACATCTCCGCCTCGGACATGGCGGGGCCTTGGGTAAAATCCGCGGTGGGCCGATCCAGGTTCAGCGCATGCACGTCCAGCCGCGCCCCTGCCAGATCCGACAACTGGTTGATCGCCGCCCCGCCCGCGCGGAAGTTGGCGACCATCTGCACCGTCACCTCGGGGGGGAAGGCGCTGACGCCCTGGGCGGCAACCCCGTGGTTGCCTGCAAAGACCAGCACCTGCGGCGCGGTGATCCGGGGCCGGGCATCGCCGCGCCAACCGGCATACCACCCTGCCAGATCCTCCAGCCGGCCCAAGGCGCCCGGCGGCTTGGTCAGTTGGCCATTGCGATCGGCGGCACCGGCCACGGCCCCTGCGTCGGACGTGGGCTGCGCGGCCAGGGCGGCGCGGATGGCGGCAAAGGAAGTCAGGTCGGTCATGGTCTCTCCGAAGTCTCGTCCCGCCTGTCTTTACCGGGCGGGGCCGGGCCGCTATGCGACAGATCGGCCCCCCTGCCAAGCCGGAGCGACATGTCTTTGAAATCCGACCTGATCTCGGCCCTGATGCTGCTGACGCGCCTGCCGGTGCGGGGGACACCGACGCCGGTGGCCGCTCGGGCCGCCTGGGCCTGGCCGCTGGCCGGGTTGGCGGTTGCGGTGCCTGCCGGTGCGCTGGGCTGGGGCGCGCTGGCGCTGGGTCTGCCGTCCGGCTTTGCCGCGGCACTGACGCTGGCGGCATTGGTCATGGCGACCGGGGCCTTGCACGAAGACGGATTGGCGGATCTGGCCGACGGGTTCTGGGGCGGGTTTGACCGAGACCGGCGCCTGGCCATCATGCGCGACAGCAGGATCGGGGCCTACGGGGTGATCGCGCTGGTTCTGTCGCTGTTGGCGCGCTGGCTGTTGCTGGTCGAAGCGGCTGCAGAAGGCGCGTTGCTGCCGGTCGTGATCGTCGCGGCGATGGCCAGTCGCGCCCCGATGACGGCGCTGATGCGGTGGCTGCCGCCCGCGCGCACCGATGGGCTGAGTCGCGCCAGCGGTGTGCCCGACGCGCGCGGCTGCACCGTGGCCCTGGCGATTGCGGCCCTGGTGTTGCTGTCGCAGGGCATCGTCCTTGCCCTGCTGGCCGCAGCCTTTGGCGGGGCTGTCGTGCTGGGACTTGCCCGGATCGCGCAGGCCAAGATCGGCGGCCAGACCGGCGATGTTCTGGGGGCGTCGCAGCAACTGTGCGAAATTGCCATTCTCGCGGCGCTGGTCGCGCGTTAGGGTCCGGCCATGACCCTTTGGCAACGCATATTGGAGGCGCTGGCCCGCCTCGCCCCCGGAGAACGGCTGTCGGCCCTGTTCGAACAGCTGCGCGCCCCGCCCGAACGCTCTGTCGCCTTTACCATCGCCGTCATCGCGCTGTCGGCCAAGATGGCCAAGGCGGATGGCACCGTGACGCGGGATGAGGTCATGGCCTTTCGCGCGATTTTCACGATCCCCCCCGAAGAGCTGGAGAACGCTGCGCGTGTTTTTGATCTGGCCCGCACCGATGTGGCCGGGTTCGAGGACTATGCCCGGCGCATCGCCGCGATGTTCGATGACGATTCGGAGGTGCTGCGCGACCTGATGGAGGGCCTGTTCCAGATCGCCATGGCCGATGGGGCCTATCACCCGGCCGAAGACGACTTTCTGCTGCGCGTGGCGCAGATCTTTGGCCTGGCCGAGCGGGAATTTCGGGCCCTGCGCACACGGTTCGTGCCGGGTGCGGATCCCGATTGTTATGACGTGCTGGGCGTGACCCCCGACACGCCGCTGGACGAAATCCGCGCCGCCTGGCGCAAAAAGGTGCGCGACACCCATCCCGACCGGATGATCGCGCGCGGCCTGCCGGAGGAAGCCGTGAAGATGGCCGAGAAGCGTCTGATCGCCATCAATCGCGCCTGGGAACGGATCCAGGCAGGCACCGCGTGACCGACCCGCGCGGGTTTCGGTTCGTCACCTGGAACGTCGAGTGGTTCGACCGCCTGGTGGATGATGCCGGTGGCCTGCGCCACGAAAACGGCTGGTCCGCCCGCTATCAGGTGACAAAGGCCCGACAGCTTGATGCAATCGCAGGTGTGCTGCGCTGGATCGACGCCGATGCGGTGTTGGTGGTCGAGGCACCGGACACCTCGCACCGCCGCTCTGGCATGGCGGCCTTGGAAACCTTTGCCGAATGGGCCGGGCTGCGGGCCGGGCGCGCCTTGATCGGCTTTGCCAATGACACCCGGCAGGAAATCGCGCTGATTTACGATCCTGCCCGCGTGACCGCACGCCACGCCCCGGGCGACAACGCCGAGGCCCCCCGCTTTGATCAGGTGTTCGGCTTCGATTTGGACAGTGACCTGCGGGCCGAGCGGCTGGTCTGGTCGAAACCACCGCTTGAGGTGGATCTGACCCTGGCCGACGGGCGCGCGCTGCATCTGATCGGGGTCCATGCCAAGTCAAAGGCCCCCCACGGCGCAGTCGATGCAGCCGATGAACTGCGGCTCAACATCCTGAACCGACGCAAGCAATTGGCGCAATGCATCTGGCTGCGACGGCGCGTTGATCAGCGGCTTGCCGAAGGGCGCAGCCTGATCGTCGCCGGGGATTTCAACGATGGCCCCGGTCTGGACCGCTTCGAGGGATTGTTCGGACGGTCCGGCGTGGAAATCGTGCTGGGCGACGGGGCGACGGCGCTGCACGATCCCTCGGCCCATGCGCCCCGGCTGGGGGCAGCCAGCCCGCATACCGCGCGGTTTTGGGACAATACCAACAAACGCTATCTGAACGCCTTGCTGGATTTCGCCATGGTTAGCCCAGACTTACGCGATGGGGCAACCTGGCGCATCCTGCATCCTCATGACAGCGTCGAGGCGTTGCGCGATGCGCAACTGCGCGCCGATTTGCTGGATGCATCGGACCACTTTCCGGTCGTGCTTGACCTGCCGCCGGGCTGACCCCACCTTTCAGCCTATGAAAGCCCTGCTGATCCTGCCCTTCCTTGCCCTGCCCGTCGCCGCGCAGGAGGCCGAGCCGCCGTCCCTCATGGAACGGGGCCTGAAGCTGTTCATGGAAGGCCTGATGGAGGAGATGGAGCCTGCGCTGCGCGATCTCGAAGGGCTGGCCGAAGAGGCCGCGCCCCTGATGCGCGAGTTGCAGGAGGATCTGTCCGAACGGTTCGGCGACCTGAACGCCTATCACGCGCCAGAGATCCTGCCCAATGGCGACATCCTGATCCGTCGTCGCGATCCGCTGGACCCGGACGTGCCGATAGAACCGAACGAGGATGGGTCGATCGACCTCTGACACGCGCAGCGCGCAGCCGTGGCCACGTCCCGGACGGGTGCGTACCGGCTCTAGACGCCCCGGCCCAGCACCTGTTGCACCGCGCCCGCCAACAGCAGGTAGACCGAGGTCAGACCAAAGGCCCAGGCCCAGCCCCCGGACAGACCAAATTCCCCCCAGGCCGCCACAAAGGCCAGGATCATCCAGGCGAATGTCACGATCAACGTCAGGGGCCGCCACTGCGCTGTGCGGACCGGGTGGACGAACCGGATCGGCAAGAACATCGCCGCCGCCAGCACCAGACTGCCCAAGAAGGTCAGCCAGGGGTTCGGCTGCAACACGAACACCACCAGCGCGACCATGTTCCAGCATCCGGGGAACCCCTCGAAGCTGGCGTCCGGCGTCTTCATCCGCGTGTCCGCGAAATACAGCGCCGAGGCGAAGGGGATCACCGTCAGCATGCCCCAGCCCGCCCAGCCCGGCACCAAGCCCGAAGCATAGAGCGCATAGGCCGGAATGAAGACATAGGTCAGGTAATCGATGATCAGGTCCAGCAGCACACCGTCGAATCGCGCCGCATGCAACGTCACGTCCCAGCGCCGCGCCAGCGGGCCATCGACCCCGTCCACCACCAGCGCCGCAAGCAACCACAGGAACATCCAGGACCAATTCGCCTCGACCGCGGCCAGCAGCGAGAACATGGCAAAGACCGCGCCGGTGGCGGTCAGCAGATGAACGGAGAGAGCGCGGGTGCGGGGCCACATGGGGCACACATGGCCCGCCCGAGCCCCGTTGTCGAGGGTGCTGGGCACCACTGACGTCGGCTGTCATAGTTCGCATCGGACCAAATGCCGGAGGGCGCGATGACCAAGGCCCTGATCCTGGGCGGCTACGGATTGATCGGGGCCGCCTGCCTGCGCGCACTGCGCGACGCGGGGGTGCAGGTCGTGGGCCTTGGGCGATCTGCCACGGCGGCGGCGCGGGTCGATCCTGACGGCGATTGGCTGTTCGCGGATATGGCACGGATGACCGTGGCCGATTGGCAGGACGCGCTGGCCGGGGTGGACGTGGTGGTCAATGCCGCCGGAGCCCTGCAGGACAGCGGCCGTGACGATCTGGCCGGCGTGCATTCCACCGCACCCGAACGATTGGTCACCGCGCTGGAGGGATCGGGCGTGCGGGTGATCCAGATCTCGGCCGTCGGCGTCTCGGCGCAGGCGGACACCGCGTTTTACCGCACCAAGGCCCGCGGTGATGCCGCCGTACGCGGGTATGACGGACCCTGGGTGATCCTGCACCCGGGCCTTGTGCTGGCGTCTGCCGCCTATGGCGGAACGGCGTTGTTGCGGGCGGCGGCGGCCTTGCCGGGCATCGTCCCGCAGGTTTACCCCCGGACCCGCATCCAGACCGTCGCCATGGCGGACCTGACCCAAGCAGTCATTCTGTGCGCCCAGGGTGCGATCCCGTCGGGAACCGAGGCAGATCTGGTCGAGCCCGAGGCCCATTCCCTGCCCCGGATCACAAGGCACCTGCGCAGGTGGCTGGGCCTGCCCCCCGCACGCCTGTCTGTGCCCATGCCTGCCCCGCTGCTGTCGCTGATCGGGCGCGGGGCCGATGCCTTGGCCTGGCTTGGCTGGCGGTCGCCCCTGCGCAGCACGGCGCTGCGCGTCCTGGCCACAGACGTGACAGGCGATCCGGGCCCGTGGGCGGCGGCAGGCGGGCCGCCGTGCCGGTCGTTGGCGGATACGCTCCGCTCGCTGCCCGCCACGGTCCAGGATCGGTGGTTCGCCCGCCTTTGGCCCCTGCTGCCCCTCTCCATCGCGGTCCTGTCGCTGTTCTGGCTGACCTCGGGCGCGGTAGGGCTTTGGCAGTGGGCAGCGGCGGCCGAGGTTCTGACCGCGCGCGGCACCTCGCCCGGCGTGGCCCTTGCGGCGGTCGTCGGAGGCGGCCTGGCGGATGTGGCCTTGGGGCTTGCGATCCTGTGGCGCCGCTGGGCGCGGGCGGCCTGCGTCGGCATGGCCATCCTGGCCACCGCCTACCTGCTGGGCGGGACGATCCTGACGCCCGACCTCTGGTCCGACCCGCTGGGCCCCTTCACCAAGATCCTGCCCGCGATCCTTCTGCCGTTGATGACCGCCGCGATGCTGGAGGACCGATGACCCACGACCTGCTGCTGTATGCCCATGTCATCGGCGCGACGGTCCTTTTGGGTACGGGGGCGGGTATCGCATTTTTCATGCTGATGTCCCACAGGTCCGGCGATGCGGCCCTGGTCGCGCATGTGGCGGGGATCGTGGTGATCGCGGACCTGGTGTTTACCGCGACGGCAGCCATCGCACAGCCGGTCACCGGCACCGCCTTGGCCATTCTGGCCGGCTGGCCGCTGACCTCGGGCTGGGTGGCGTGGTCGCTGGTTCTCTATGTCGTCGTGGGGGCGTTCTGGCTGCCGGTGGTCTGGATCCAGCTGCGGATGCGCGATCTGGCCCGCGCCGCCCGCGACAAAGGCACCGCCCTGCCGCGCGCCTATCATCGCCTGTTTAGGATCTGGTTCGCCTGCGGCGTGCCGGCCTTTGTCGCGGTGCTGACGATTGTCTGGCTGATGGTGACCAAGCCGGTGGTCTGAAAAGAACCGGGCGCGCCGGAGCTATGAACCTCCGACGCGCCCGACACTCGTTACCCTTGTCCCGTCAATTCGACAGGCGGACCTCTTCTAGGGGGTAGCCCATGCTGTCTTGCGATTCGAAAGCGACGTGGCAGTCGTGGCAGAATGCCTGGCTGATCTTCAGCGGTTTGCCGTTCGGCTGAACCCCCGAATAGAACCAGTTGTCATAATCCGGTGCGTCGTCGACCTTGGTCATGAAGAACAGCGGCCCGACCCGGCCCGTGCCCTTGCGCACCGCGACCGATTCCTTGGCCAGGATCGAACCCACGGGCATTTCGAAATCACCGTCTTCGAATTTCAGATACTGCTCGGCGGCGATATCGTTGACGAAGGTATTCAGGAACCGTTCGCCATGGGGGCCGGCCACAGCCATGCGCGTCGCCGTGGGGGTCCAGCTGCGATAGGCGGCGGCGATCTCGTCACCTTCTTTGGTGTAGCCCTGGATCATCCGCTCGGACATGCAATCATACAGCGCGGCAACCCCGGCATCATCCAGATCCCAGTGATCGCCTTCCACGGCGCAGGCCTCCTGCGCGGCGGCAGGCAGGGTAAACAGGGCGGTGGCCGCGGCGGCAGCAAGGGTAAGGGCGCGCATCTTCATCTCCGAGTTGATTTGTCGCAGCCGTTAAACACGGCCCCCCGGATGCCGTCGATTGACATTGCCGTGAGACGCGCGTGATCCGCTTTTGTTGACAGGCCTCGTGAATTCCGCCACGCGGGGGCCTTACCTCCAGCCAAAAAGGATCACGGAGATGATTTCGCCCATCCTGCCCACCTACAACCGCGCCCCCCTGAGCTTCGTCTCGGGCCTAGGCTCCTGGCTTGTGGAAGCGGACGGGCGACGTTTTCTCGACCTCGGGGCGGGGATCGCGGTCAATGTGCTGGGCCATGCCCATCCGAAACTGACCGAGGCGCTGACCGCGCAGGCGGGGCAGTTGTGGCATACGTCCAACCTCTACCACATTCCCCAACAGGAGGCGTTGGCAGAAAAGCTGGTCGACGCCACCTTTGCGGATACCTGTTTCTTCACCAACTCCGGCACCGAGGCCTGTGAACTTGCGGTCAAGATGGCCCGCAAATATTGGTCCGAACAGGGCCAGCCAGAGCGGAATGTCATCCTGGCCTTCGGCGGGTCGTTCCACGGCCGGTCCTCGGCGGGCATCGCCGCCGCCGGGTCCGAAAAGATGACCAAGGGCTTCGGCCCTCTCCTGCCCGGGTTCCGCCACCTGCCGTTTGGCGACCACGAGGCGCTGGCAGAGGCGATGAAGGCCCCCGACGTTGCCGCCGTCATCCTGGAACCGGTTCAGGGCGAAGGCGGTATCATCCCGGTGCCGGATCAATGCCTGAAGGGGCTGCGCGACGCCTGCGACGAGACCGGGGCCCTGATGATCCTGGACGAAGTGCAATGCGGCATGGGCCGGACCGGTCGCCTGTTCGCCCATGAATGGGCGGGGATCTCGCCGGACATCATGATGGTGGCCAAGGGGATCGGCGGCGGCTTTCCTCTGGGTGCCCTGCTGGCGACGGAACGGGCGGCCTCCGGCATGACCGCGGGCACGCATGGGTCCACCTATGGCGGCAACCCACTGGCCTGTGCGGTGGGCAACGCGGTCATGGATATCGTGGCCGACGATGCCTTCCTGGCCGAGGTGAACCGCAAGGCAGGCCTGCTGCGCCAGGGCCTGGAGGGTCTGGTCGCCTCGCACCCCGAGATCTTCGAACTGGTGCGCGGCTCCGGCCTGATGCTGGGCCTGAAATGCAAGGTTCCGGCGGGCGACGTGGTTCAGGCCGCCTATGGCCAGGACACCTGCATCGTGCCCGCCGCAAACAACACCGTACGCCTGCTGCCCGCGCTCAACATCGCCGACGACGACATCCGCGAGGCGGTCGCCCGTCTCGACCGTGCCGCCGCTTCGCTCGCCGACTGATCTTCCTCTGGCCGAAAATACCTTGGGGGTCCGGGGGCTAGCCCCCGGCGCTCTCCGACGGAGATACCGATGACCCATTTTCTCGACATTCACACAACCGACCCGGCGCAATTGCGCGCCATCCTCGACAGCGCCACGGCGATGAAATCCGCACGGGGCGACCGGCCGAAGGGCACCCCCGACGACGACCTACCGCTGGCGGGGCGCGTCGTGGCGCTGATCTTCGAAAAACCTTCGACCCGCACAAGGATCAGCTTTGACGTGGGCACCCGTCAGATGGGCGGCACCACGCTGGTTCTGTCCGGGGCCGACATGCAACTGGGCCATGGCGAAACCATCGCCGACACCGCCCGCGTCCTGTCGCGCTATGTCGACCTGATCATGATCCGCACCTTCGGCGAGGACATCCTGACCGAAATGGCCGACCACGCCACGGTGCCGGTGATCAACGGGCTGACGGATACGTCGCACCCCTGTCAGATCATGGCCGACGTCATGACGTTCGAGGAACATCGCGGCTCGATCAAGGGCAAGCGCGTGGCCTGGATGGGCGACGGCAACAATGTCGCGCAGAGCTTCCTGCACGCCGCCGCGTCCTTCGGGTTCGATTTCACCTTTTCGGGACCGCACCAGCTGGACCCGAAACCCGAACTCGTTGGCCTGGCGCGCGAGGCGGGATGCGACGTGCGGATCGAACGCGATCCGGTGCGCGCGGTGGCTGACGCCGATCTGGTCGTGACCGATACCTGGGTCAGCATGGGCGACGCCGAAAGCTCGCGCCAGCGCCGCCACAATCTGTTGCGGCCCTATCAGGTCAATGAACTGCTGATGGAACAGGCCCCGGCAGAGGCGCTGGTCATGCACTGCCTGCCCGCCCACCGGGGCGAAGAGATCACCGACGCCGTCCTCGACGGCCCGCAATCGGTGGTCTTCGACGAGGCGGAGAACCGGTTGCACGCGCAAAAGGCCATCATGCGCTGGTGCCTGGGCCTGTGAAACGCAAAGGCCCCGCCAAGCGGCGGGGCCAAACTTTGATATCAAAGTTTGGGGAAAGTCTTATCTAAGACTTTCCTGCCGCCCGCATTACCGGCGGCGGTCGCGGCGCGACGACATTGGCTGGAACGCCACGCTCACATGCGCCTCGCAATAGGGTTTGCCCGCCTGAACCGGCAATCCGCAGAACCAGAACTTCTCGGTCGCCGGATCCCCGATCGGCCATTTGCAGGTCCGCTCCGTCAGCTCCATCAGCGAGATCTTCTTGGCGGTCTTCTCGACCGCGTTCACCTTGGCCAGCGCTTCGGGCGAAATCTCGTTGGCAGACGGCTGCGGGGGCAGCGGCTGACCGGCCATCAATGGCTTGCGCAGAGGCGTGACGTTGGTGCCATGGGGCACGGCCGCCATGGTGCGCGGCTCATCGTCGTCGTCCTCTTCCTCCTCGACGGCGGGCGGTTCGGGCGCGGGCTCTTCCTTGGGCTCGGGTGCGGCGGCCTTGGGCGGTTCTGCCTTGGGCGGTTTGGGGGCCGCTTTCGGGGCTTCCGGCGCGGCGGCGGTCGCGGGCTCGTCTTCCTTGCCCTGGTTGCGGTTCGACAGGCCAAGGCGATGCACCTTGCCGATCACCGCATTACGGGTGACGCCGCCCAATTCCTTGGCGATCTGCGACGCGCTGGCCCCTTCGCCCCACATCCGTTTGAGGGTCTCGACGCGTTCGTCGGTCCAGGCCATGACATGCTCCACTTCGCTGTTCGGGTCCGGGGCCGTGCGTCGTTGCACAGGCAGACCGCACTGGTCTTCCCGGAAGTTGTCCTATTGTAAGCCCTCGGGCCGCCGTTACAAGCGGCCGCACATGACACCGGAGGGTCAAGGATGGCAAGCGAAACCATGGCGACACAGGGCGTGCGCCGTTTCGGCCGAGTCAACTGGCTGGGCATGCGCACCCTCATAGAGCGCGAGGTCCGCCGGTTCGCCACTGTCTGGACCCAGACCCTGCTGGCCCCTCTGGTCACCGCCGGGCTGTTCCTGCTGATTTTCACCATTGCGGTCGGTGCGCGGCGGGGCGACGTCATGGGCGTCAGCTTTCTGCATTTCCTGGCCCCCGGCATCCTGATGATGACGGTGATCCAGAATTCCTTTGCCAACGTGTCGTCGTCGATCGTCATTTCCAAGGTGCAGGGGAACATCGTCGACACGCTGATGCCGCCGCTTTCGGCAACAGAGCTGGTCATTGGCTACCTGGCTGGCGGGATCTTGCGGGGCATGCTGGTATCGGTGGCGATTGCGGTGACCCTGTTCCCGTTTATCGGTCTGGGCATCCACAACCCCCTGATGGCGTTGGTCTGGGTCGCATTGGGCGGCGCATTCCTGGGCAGCCTGGGCATCGTCGCGGGGGTCTTCGCCAACAAGTTCGACCAGATGGCGGCGATCACCAATTTCATCGTCACGCCGCTCAGCTTTCTGTCGGGCACGTTCTATTCGTTGGAAACCATGCCGCCGGTGTTGCAGGCAATCAGCCACGCAAACCCGGTGTTCTACCTGATCGACGGGCTGCGGCATTCGGTTCTGGGCGTCTCCGACAGCTCTCCCTGGTTGGGGTTCGCGGTGGTGACCGCCTCGACGCTGGCCGTCGGCGCGGTCGCCTGGTGGATGTTCCGCACGGGATACCGGCTCAAATCGTGAGGCGCGCGCTTGCGGTTCTGCTGTCGCTGGCGGGCGGGGCACAGGCGCAGGGGACCGCAGGGGTTGCCGCGATCTGGGTCTCCGGTGAGACGGCGATAACCGTCGCGGGCGACACCCACGCAGGCGGGCGGCCCGTCACCGAGGCGGACGCCTGGCACATCGGGTCGATGACAAAGGCGATGACGGCGACCCTGGCCGGGCGCCTGGTGGCGCGGGGTGTGCTGGACTGGGACACGCCGGTCGAGTCCCTGCTGGACGCAGCCCCCCCTTGGCACGGTGTGACCCTGGCGCAGCTGTTGACCCACCGCTCTGGCATGGCCGCGAACCCATCGCGGCTGGTCCTGCTGCGGCGACCGGACCGGGCGACCTATGTGGGACAGATGCTGCGCAGCCGACCCGCGGCGGCGCGGGGCACGTTCCTCTATTCCAACGCGGGCTATACCGTCGCCGGTGCCATGCTGCAGGCCGCAACGGGGCGCACCTGGGAAGACCTGATCGCCGCAGATGTCTGGGGCCCTCTTGGCATGCAGGGCATGGGCTTTGGCGCGCCGAACGGCATCTGGGGCCACGCGCCCTCCCCTTGGCCACCGGGACCCAAAGCCGACAACATTCCCGCGATGGCCCCGGCGGGCACAGTCCATGCGCCGCCTGCCGCCATGCTGCGATTCCTCGCCGCCCATGCGACCCGCGATCCCGCCTTTCTGCCGCCCGAGGTGTGGGAAAGGTTGCAGGCACCCATGGGGGACTATGCCATGGGATGGTCGGTTCAGGACGGGACGCTGCAGCACGCCGGCACGAACACGGCGTGGCTGGCGCAGATGGCAATCCGGGGGGACCGGGCGGTCTTTGTGGCGGTCAATGGCTATGGGACGGCGGCGGAAGCGGCGGTACGGTCGGCAACACAGGCGGCGATGACCGTCGCCCCTCCCGCCATGCCAAAAGCGCCGCGCCCGTGACGATCAGACCGGTGCCCAGCCAGCCGACGGCGTCGGGGATGACCCCGAACAACATCGCGTCATAGAGCCCCGCGAACACCAGCGTCAGATAGCTGAACGGCGTCACGAAGCTGGCCTCCGCCCGCGCCAGCGCGTTGACGAAGCAACCCTGCGCCGCCGCCATCGTCACCCCCAGCGCAGCCATCGCCCCCCATTGCGCCGCCGTCGGGGCCTGCCAGATCGTCACCACGCTGAGCCCGGAGATCACAAGCCCCAGTCCGTTCGCCCAGACCAGCGTGGCCATCAGCGGCTCGCGCCGGGTCAGGCGCTTGATGAACATGACCTCGCACCCCAGGATCACCGCCGCCGCCAGCGCCAGCAGGGCACCGGGGGCTATGGCACCCGTCCCCGGACGCAGCAGCAGACCCGCCCCGCCAAGCGCGATTGCCGCCGCAAGCCAGCGCCAGCGGCCCACCTTTTCGCCCAGAACGGGAATCGCCAGCATCATCGCAAAGATCGGGTTGAGGAAGGTAATCGCCGTGGCCTCCGCCAGGGGGATGGTGGCGACCGCCGCGAACATCAACGTCACGCCCGCCCAACCGCAGGCGATCCGTCCCAGGTGCAGCGGCAGATGCGCGGTGGTCAGACGCGGACGCAACACGGCGGCCACGGCAAAGAAGGTCAGCGCCCCGAACAGATAGCGCCCGAAGCTGACCATGAAGGGCGGCAGCGACGGGCCCAGAACCTCCGTGCCCAGCGCCTTGGCCATCAACGTCGTGGCCGCGATGAAAACGGTGGCCATCACCATGAATGCCACCGCAAGCAACGGGGCGGCGGCGGGGCCGATGTCGGTCTGGGCGGGCATCCGGGGGCATCCTGCAGGGGAACACCGGGGCTATACCGGCTCGGCCACGCGCTGCCCATCCTTGACCGCCCGGCCCGCGCGCCTAGCTGCGCCCCATGGCACATGCACTTATCATCGGGGCTTCCGGCGGGATCGGCGGCGCGCTCGCCCAGGCTCTCGGGGCGACACATCGGGTAACCCGGCTCAGCCGGTCCGCTGACGGGCTGGACGTGACCGACCCCGCGTCGGTCGAAACGGCATTGGCGGGCGTGGACGGGCCCGTCGATCTGGCCTTTGTCGCGACGGGTATCCTGGCCCCCAAGGGCGCGGCCCCGGAAAAGACGTTGGAGGCCATCGACGCGGATGTCATGGCCCGCACCTTCGCCGTCAACGCCATCGGCCCGGCCCTGATCCTGCGCGCATTGGCCCCGAAATTGTCGGACGATGCCCGCGTGGGCGTGTTGACGGCACGGGTCGGATCCATCGGGGACAACCGCATGGGCGGCTGGTACGCCTACCGCGCCGCCAAGGCCGCCGCCAACCAGATCACCCACGGCGCCGCCATCGAAATCGGCCGCCGCCGCAAAGGTTCGGTCGTGGTCGCGCTGCACCCCGGTACGGTCGAGACCCCCTTTACCGCAGGGTACAAGGCGCAGAAGCTGACGCCCGATGCCAGTGCCGCCAAGCTGATCGAGGTTTTGACAAACCTGACCCCCGCCGACACGGGCGGCTTTTTCGATCACGCCGGACGGCCGATCGAATGGTAGCACGGCTGATCCTGGTGCTTGGGGACCAGCTGTCTGACGGCCTCAGCGCGCTGCGCGAAGGCGACCGCGCCACCGACACGGTCGTCATGGCCGAGGTACTGGCGGAAACCGACTACGCCCCCCATCACCCCAAGAAGATCGCCTTCCTGTTTGCCGCGATGCGCAAGCACGCGGCGCACCTGCGCGATGACGGCTGGCAGGTCCGCTACACCCCTCTCGACGACGCCGAAAACACCCACTCCATCCCCGGAGAGCTGCTGCGCGCCGCTCAGGCGACGGGCGCGACCGAGGTCATCGGGACGGAACCCGGAGAGTTCCGCCTGATTTCCGCGTTGGAGGACGGCCCCCTGCCCGTCCACCTGTTCCCCGACGACCGGTTTCTGGCCAGCCATGCGGATTTCGAGGCCTGGGCCGAGGGGCGCAAGGAATTGCGGATGGAATGGTTCTACCGCGAGATGCGCCGCAAGACCGGCCTGCTGATGGACGGGTCCGACCCCGCAGGCGGGAAATGGAACTTTGACCACGACAACCGCAAACGCCCGCCCAAGGGACTGGCCCCCATCGGTCCCCTGCGCCACACCCCCGACGCCGTGACCCAGGATGTGCTGGAACTGGTCCGCACCCGGTTTGGCAATCGCTACGGCACGCTGGACGATTTCTGGTTCGCCTCCGACCGGGCGGGGGCCTTGGCGGCCCTGGATCATTTCACCGCGCACCATCTGCCGTGCTTTGGCGACTATCAGGACGCGATGGTGACCGGGCAGCCGTTCCTCTATCATTCGGTGCTGTCGATCTATCTGAACGCAGGCCTGCTGGGCTGGCGCGAGGTCTGCGACGCCGCAGAGACCGCCTGGCGCGCGGGCGACGCGCCCCTGAACGCGGTCGAAGGGTTCATTCGCCAGATCATCGGCTGGCGCGAATACATCCGCGGCATCTATTTCCGCGAAGGCCCCGATTACACGACCCGCAACGCCCTGAACCACGACCGCGCGCTGCCCGAATTCTATTGGACCGGCCAGACCGACATGCGCTGCCTGTCAGAGGCGATCGGGGCCACGATGGACCACGCCTACGCCCACCACATCCAACGCCTGATGGTCACCGGCAACTTTGCCCTGCTGGCCGGGATCGATCCGCATCAGGTCCACCAATGGTATCTCAGCGTCTATGCCGACGCCTATGAATGGGTCGAGGCCCCCAACGTCATCGGCATGAGCCAATGGGCCGATGGCGGCGTGGTCGGGTCCAAGCCCTATGTCTCGGGCGGGAACTACATCAACCGGATGTCGGACCACTGCAAGACCTGCGTCTATTCCGTCAGCAAGAAGACCGGCGACGGGGCCTGCCCTTTCAACCTGTTGTATTGGCATTTTCTGGACCGCCATCGCGACAGGTTCGCAGGCAACCCGCGCATGGCGCAGATGTATCGCACCTGGGACCGGATGGACGCCGATCATCGCGCGACGGTCCTGACCGAGGCCCGGGAATTCCTGGCCCATCTCGATATGACGAAAACCTGACAGTTCTCACAAGTTTTCGGAAAATCGCTGCTTTTCCCCCTTCGTGCCGCATTTCCGCCGCCGACTGCCTGCATCTTGAGCGCAACTTGAATGAATGAGTGCGCATCGGTCGGAGGTTTCGCCATGCAGTTTGATCGTCTTCTTTCCCAGACCATGACGCGGATCACCCGTGCCGGTCAGGGCCTGCGCAAGCAAGCACCGGCGGATGCGGTGCCACTGTCTGCCGCCATGGTCAAAGACGACCTGCGGGGCTCCGGCTCCTGGGCGAACGACTGGGCCAAGGGGCGTAAGGCAAGCGATCCGACCCCGACCGCCGCACCCGCAAGGACGAAACGCCGCCCTGCCGCGCCCGCCGCTGCTGTCGATTCCATTCCCGAGGGCACGATCCGCGCCCGCCCCCTGATGTCGACGCGAGACGTCAAACTGCATCAGTGGATTTCCGACCGGCTGGAGGCCGAGGCCCCGACCTGCGCGCTGCATGCTGGCGTTGCCCTGGGCGCGTTCCTCGTTTCTGCCGAGACCCGCGACGGGTATGATCCGCTGGCCGGGCTGGTCGCCGATCTGCTGATCTCCGATGACCAGGGTCAACCGCTTGTGGTGTTGATCCGTGAAAACCGGGCTCATCCAGCCCGACAGATTCTTTTGCTTGATGCCCTGATGGACGCAGGCCTGCCCATCGTCGACATCCAGCCACGCCCCTCTCTCTCGGCATTGTGGTCCGGCATCGCCGACCATCTGCCCAGGGACTAAAGCTCCCCCACGGGGGATCAGGGACACGCCACAGTTGGTTCGGCGTTATGGTTTTGTTCCCTGACAAGACGGCAGACGCGCATGATCTCAAGGGATCGCTGCGCGTCTGCCTATCTTGCGTTCAAAAAGATGTACCAGCGGGTCGGAACCCACCGCGATCCGCGGTCAGTTCCCGTCGCCCGCCGGAGCCGCTTGTTCAGGGGCAGCCTCTGCCTCCGGGGCGGCCTCTGCCGTATCGCGTTCAGCCAGCGCCCCTGCTTCCCAACGGCCCCGTTCCACCTGTCCGGTGGCATAACGCATGGTGCCGGGGCCTTGGCGGCGACCGGCGGCAAAGGCCCCCTCGTAGATGTCGCCGTTGGCATAGGTTGCCACGCCTTCGCCCTCGATCTCTCCGTCGTTCCAGCCGCCTTCGTAGCTGAACCCGTCGGCCATCACGATCTTACCCTGCCCCTCGCGCTGGCCGCGCACGAACTGTCCTTCGTAGACGGTGCCGTCGGCGTAGGTGGCTTTCCCCTGACCGTGGCGCAGCCCCTCGGCCCATTCGCCCTCGTAGCGGTAGCCGTCGGTAAAGGTCATGACGCCCTGCCCGTGGTTCTGAGCGTTCAGGAATTCCCCCTCATAGACCAACCCGTTAGGGTATTCCGCACGGCCCATGCCGTCGATCACCCCGGCCTTCCACGCCCCTTCGTAGGTGGCGCCGTCGACGTAGGTGATCTTGCCCTCGCCATCGGCCAGGTCGTTGGCGAAGGTGCCCACGTAGACCGACCCGTCGGGATAGGTCACTTCGCCCGCGCCCTCGATCCGGCCCTCGACCCAGCCACCTGTGTAGACGTAGCCGTCGGTGCCGGTGAACGTGCCCTGACCGTGGCGGCGGTCGGCGGCGAATTCGCCCTCATAGGTGTCGCCGTTGGCATAGGTGACGCGGCCCTGGCCCTCGCGCTGGCCACCGACGAGGGTGCCCTCGTAGATGTCGCCGTTGGCCTGGGTCAGCTTGCCCTCGCCGTTGATCTGACCGTCGGCCCAGGCCCCGTCATAGATCAGCCCATCGGGGGTGCGCAGCACGCCCTGACCGGACCGCACGTTGCCGGCCATCGTACCGTCGTAGGTGGACCCGTCAGGATAGCTGATGCGCCCCTCGCCTTCCTTGACGCCCGCGACCCAGCCCCCCTCGTAGCGGTAGCCGTTGGGGGCCTCCATCACGCCCTGACCTTCGTGAAGGGCATTGACGAAACCGCCGGTGTACCGGGTGCCGTTGGCGTAATCGGCCATACCGTCCCCTTCGATCCGGCCTTCGACCCAGCCACCGGTGTAGGTGCCGCCATCGGCGAATGTGATCATTCCCTCGCCGTCGGGCTTGCCCGCCTTGAATTCACCCTCATAGATCGACCCGTCGGGAAATTTGGCGCGGCCCTGGCCGCGGATCTCTCCGTCGACCCATTCGCCGCTGTATTCATAACCTGACGGCAGGGTGTAGGTGCCGGTGCCGTGCTGCTTGCCGTCCCGGAAGGTACCCTCGTAGACGCCGCCGCCCTCGTATTGCTTGGTCACCACCTCTTGTGCCACGGCGGTGCCCGCGATCAGAGCCAGACCCAGAGCGGTTCCCAGAAGGTGCTTCATCGACAATATCCCCAGACTGCGCGTCATTCCCTGCGCGCGAGGCTAGGCAAAGGCGCGGGCACTCGCAACAAGGGACTGGATTTCGCGGTAAAACCGGGGGGCCGCGCCGATCCATGCGTGCCACGGACCCGCGCGACGGCGCCTAGCGCTTTCCCCCACCGGCCCTGCGCGCTAGGTGACCCGCGACAGCCCCCCGCGCCCCGGAGACCCCGATGTCCGACACCTTTCGCCTGACGCTCGCGCAGCTAAACCCAGTGATGGGCGACCTGGAGGGCAACGCCGCCCGTGCCCGCGCCGCCTGGGCACAGGCCCGCGACGCCGGCGCCGACATGCTGGCCCTGCCCGAGATGTTCCTGACCGGCTACCAGCCTCAGGATCTGGTGCGCAAACCGGCGTTCGTTGCCGATGCCACCCGGCATCTCAACGCCCTGATCGCGGACTGCGTCGACGGGCCCGCCATCGGCATCGGCGCACCGCTGTGGCCGACCGGGGCGGACAAACCCTACAACGCCTATGTCGTGGCCCAGAATGGCGCCGTCCTGGCCGAGGTCGTCAAGCATCACCTGCCGAACTACAAGGTTTTCGACGAAAAACGCTATTTCGAAAGTGGCGATGTCTCAGGGCCTTACGTCGTCAACGGCGTCCGCATCGGCACCCCCATCTGCGAGGATGCCTGGTTCGACGACGTGACCGAAACCCTGGCCGAGACAGGCGCCGAGATCCTGGTAGTGCCCAACGGATCGCCCTATTTCCGCGGCAAGCAGGACGTCCGCTATGGCCACATGGTCGCCCGCACGGTCGAGACGGGGCTGCCGCTGTGCTATCTCAATCTGGTGGGCGGCCAGGACGATCAGATCTTTGACGGGGCCAGCTTTGTGCTGAACCCCGGCGGCCAGTTGACCCACCACCTCGACTGTTTCACCGAAGAGATCGTGACCGTCGATTTCGACCGCACCGACGACGGCTGGCGCGCCCGCGACGGTGCAAAGGCCCCCCAACCCGAAGGACCGAGTGCCGACTATCGCGCAATGGTCGTCGCGCTGCGGGACTACATGGCCAAGGCGGGGTTCAAACAATGCCTTCTGGGCCTGTCGGGCGGTGTCGATTCGGCCATCGT
Organism: Jannaschia sp. M317; assembly: GCF_025141175.1. Lineage (NCBI taxonomy): Bacteria > Pseudomonadati > Pseudomonadota > Alphaproteobacteria > Rhodobacterales > Roseobacteraceae > Jannaschia > Jannaschia sp. M317. The sequence continues at coordinate 3,396,438 of NZ_CP081155.1, forward strand.
GGCGGCGATCGCCGTCGACGCGGTCGGCCCTGAAAACGTGCGCTGCGTCATGCTGCCGTCGGAATACACCTCTGCGCACTCGCTCGAGGATGCGCGCGGCGTGGCCGAGCGTCTGGGCTGCCGGCTGGACACCGTGCCGATCGCGGCGGGCCGGGCCGCCATCACCGACACGCTGGCCCCGCTGTTCGAGGGCACCAAGCCCGACCTGACCGAGGAAAACATCCAGTCCCGCCTGCGCGGCCTGCTGCTTATGGCGCTGTCGAACAAGTTCGGGGAAATGCTGTTGACCACCGGCAACAAGTCCGAGGTCGCGGTCGGCTATGCCACGATCTATGGCGACATGTCGGGCGGCTACAATCCGGTCAAGGACCTCTACAAGACGGATCTCTTCGAGGTTTGCCGCTGGCGCAATGCCAACACCGCAGATTGGTTCAAGGGCCCGAAGGGGGAGGTCATGCCGGTGCGCGTCATCGACAAACCGCCCTCGGCAGAGCTGCGCGAGGACCAGAAGGATGAGGACAGCCTGCCGCCCTATCCGGTACTCGACGACATCCTGAAACGCCTGATCGACGAAGAACAATCGGTGGAACAGGCCGTCGCGGCAGGCCATGACCGCGACGTGGTCAAACACGTGGAACGGCTGGTCTATCTGTCGGAATACAAACGCTTCCAATCCGCGCCGGGGGCCCGCCTTTCACAGCGCGCGTTCTGGCTGGACCGGCGCTATCCCATCGTCAACCGCTGGCGCGATCCGTCCTGAGATGCGCCGCCCGGCCGGGGTCCCGGCACGGGATGGGCTGCCCCGCCGGCTTGTGACACCGGAAACACCCCGGCGGGCGCGCCCGGGCGTGATATCACGGATCACTCATCCTGATTTCCCTCGACCGCGCGTCGCTGCTAGGCAGGCATCATGAGCATCTTTCACCTCGCCTTCAATATTCGTGACCTTGACGAAGCCCGTGCCTTCTATGGCGACCTTCTGGGCTGCACCGAGGGTCGGTCCACCGACACCTGGGTCGATTTCAATTTCTTCGGGCACCAACTGAGCCTGCATCTGGGCGCCCCCTTTGCCCACGCGGCCACGGGGCGGGTCGGCGACCACTTGGTGCCGATGCCGCATTTCGGGGTGCTGCTGCCGATGGTGGACTGGCGCGGGCTGGCCGACCGGTTGCAGGCGGCGGGCGTTGATTTTGTTCTGGCACCGACCCTGCGGTTCGAAGGTCAGCCGGGCGAACAAGCCACGATGTTCTTCCACGACCCCTCGGGCAACCCGATCGAGATCAAGGGGATGCGCGACCTGTCCGGGGCCTTTGCCACGTGACACGCATCCTGTTCGCCGCCCGCCCCGAAACCTGGGCGGCCTACCGGGACTGCCTGCCTGCCGCCCTGACCGACGCGGGCGTGACCGCCGAAATCGCCACCCTGGCCGAGGCACCGGACCCCGCGACCGTCGACTGGATCGTCTATGCCCCAAACGCGGGCCTGACCGATTTCACCGCCTACACCCGGCTCAAGGGGGTGCTGAACCTCTGGGCCGGGGTCGAGGACGTGGAGGGCAACCGCACCCTGACCGTCCCCCTGACCCGTATGGTGGACGGCGACCTGACGCAGGGCATGGTGGAATGGGTGACCGGTCATGTGCTGCGCCACCATCTGGGCATGGACGCGCAGATCAAGGGAACCGGCTGGCAACCTGATTTCCCGCCGCTGGCCCGCGACCGACCGGTCGCCGTTCTGGGCCTGGGCGAACTGGGCGCCGCCTGCGCCACCGCCCTGGCGGGCCTGGGCTTTCCCGTCACCGGATGGGCGCGGACCGTCAAGGACATCGCCGGCGTTCGCTCCGTCTGCGGCCCCGAGGGCCTGCGCGACGCGCTTTCGCAGGCGCAGATCACCGTCTTGCTGACCCCGCTGACCCGAACGACCGAGAATCTGATGACCGCCGAACGCCTGGGTTGGATGCCGCCCGGCGCGGTGCTGATCAATCCGGGCCGCGGCGCGCTGATCGACGATGACGCGCTGCTGGCCGCGCTTGACGGCCACCTGGGTCACGCCACATTGGATGTGTTCCGGGTAGAACCCCTGCCCCGGGCGCACCCCTTCTGGGCGCACCCCAGGGTGACCGTGACGCCGCATATCGCCTCGACCACGCGCCCCGCCTCGGCCGCGCGGGTCATCGCCGAGAATATCCGCCGGGGCCAAGCCGGAGAGCCGCTCCTGCACGTCGTGGACCGACGCGAGGCGCTGGCCTGAGACCGGTGGCCCGGCGGCACGCCCTGCGCTAGGAATGGCCCAGACCGCAACCCCCGGAGCCCGCCATGACCCACCGCCTGACACCGCTGGCGCAGTCCCTGCCCGCCTCCGTCCCCTTCGTGGGGCCCGAGGCACAGGAACGTGCGCGCGGGGCCGCATTTACCGCCCGTCTGGGGGCCAACGAAAGCGTCTTCGGCCCCTCTCCCCGCGCCATTGCCGCGATGGAGGTCGCCGCCCGCGACGCCTGGATGTACGGCGACCCGGAGGTGCACGACCTGCGCCAGGCGCTGGCCCGCCATCACGCCATCCCGCCCGAAGCGATCATCCCCGGTGAGGGGATCGACGGATTGCTGGGCTATCTGGTGCGGTTGCTGGTGGGACCGGGGGATGCGGTGGTCACGTCCCAGGGGGCCTATCCGACGTTCAACTACCATGTCGCGGGGTTCGGCGGCACGCTGCACGCGGTGCCCTACAGGGACGACCATGAGGACCCGGAGGCCCTGCTGGCCAAGGCGCGCGCGGTGGATGCCAAGCTGATCTACCTGGCCAATCCCGACAATCCGATGGGCAGCTGGCACCAGGCCACCACGATCACCGACATGCTGGATCACCTGCCCGCCGGCTGTTTGCTGTGCCTGGATGAAGCCTACGCCGACCTGGCCCCGCCCGAAGCGATCCCGCCGCTCGACCCCGCCGATCCCCGCCTGATCCGTATGCGGACCTTTTCCAAGGCGCATGGCCTGGCGGGATTGCGCGTGGGCTACGGCATCGGTCACCCGGATCTGATCTCGGCCTTCGATCGGGTGCGCAATCACTTTGGCCTTGGTCGGGTGGCGCAGGCTGGCGCGCTGGGCGCGCTGTCGGATACGGATTGGCTGGCCAACGTGCAGGCGCTGGTGGCGCAGTCGCGCGACGCCATCGCAGCCATCACCAAGGCTCAGGGTCTGCGCCCGCTCCCCTCGGCCACCAATTTTGTTACCGTGGATTGCGGCCGCGACGGCGACTTTGCCCGACGCGTTCTGGCCGGGCTGATCGCCGAGGGTGTCTTTGTCCGGATGCCGGGGGTCGCGCCGCTTGACCGCTGCATCCGGATCGGCTGCGGGTCTCAGGCGGATATGACCGCACTGGGCGAAGCCTTGCCCAAGGCGTTGGCCCGCGCGGCATCGTGACTTTCCAGATCCTCCGGCTGCGCTAAACTCCGTCCTGCGAGCGGACCAACGGAGGCGGGCATGGGCGACCGGCAACACGGCGAAGTCGAGGATTATACCAACGCGTTCCTCTGGATGTTCTACCTGATCCTGGTCTGCGCGCTGGTGATGATCTGGGGCATCTGGGGTTATGCCCTGGCGCTGAGCGTCTGCGCGGCGCTGCATTGGGGCATCAAGCGGCTGCACCGCCACCGCGCCCGGGTCGAGGCCGATTGGGATGCCCGCGTTGCCGCCGCGCTGGACCGCGCCCGCGACCGCTAGCCCCCGAAACGGGGCACCCGAAGGTGCCCCTGAACAACCCGTCTTGTGAGTGATCGGATCGTTGTCCTGTGGGCCTTCGATCCAGAATTGACCAAGACCTCGATGTGTTTCGCGGACATCAGAACGGATCGTGCACCGGGGCGCAGAACCGGACTTGTCCCATAATTAGGGTCTGCCTCGCCTCAAGTTCAACGCACGGCCCCGAGACCATCGCGCTTACCTCTGATCGTCAGCGCACAGTGTCACTGGACGTCCGCACGGACAGGGCTATCCCCGGAACAGGTCCGGCACCGGGCATCGCGCGGGGCCATCCGGACGCCCCCACGGGCCGCGCGGATCAGGCCTGCGCAAGCACCTTGGCCGCCGCGTCCAACCCGCCCGGACCATGGGCAATGCCCAGCGCGCCAAGCCCGGCCTGAATGCCGCCCAGGGTGCCCATCATCGTATGCCCGCTCAGATGCCCCATGTGGCCCACGCGGAAAAAGCCCGCCGTCTCGGGCGATCCATGCGGGGCCATGCCCAGCCCGATGCCCAGCGTCAGACCCATCTGACCGGCGCACCATTCCCGCAGGTCGGTGCCCCGCTGGGGCAGCCGCACGGCAGTGACGGCATGGCTGCGCGCCGCGCGGTCGCGGACATTCAGCTCCAGCGCGCCCGGGGCCTCCCAGGCCTCGAAGGCGGCCCAGACGGCGCGAGCCAGGGTTGCATGGCGCGCCCAGACATTCTCCATCCCCTCTTCCGTGACCAGCATCGTCAGCGCCTCGCGCAGGCCATAAAGGTGGTGCGTAGGCCCGGTGCCGTTGAAATAGCGGAAGTAGATATCCGGGTTGGTGCGCGGTCGCCAATCCCAATAGTTGGTGACGCAATCCGCCCCCTCGCGGGCCCGGTCCGCGCGGTCGTTGTAAAACACGAAACACATGCCCGCAGGCGTCATCAGCCCCTTCTGACAGCCGGCAATGGTGACATCCGCGCCCCAGGCATCCATCTCGTAGCGTTCGGTCGCAAGCGAGGCCATGCAATCCACCTGCATCAACGCGGGATGGCCAGCCGCGTCGATCTCGGCCCGGATGGCGGCGATATCGGACCGCACCGACGACGCCGTGTCGACATGAACCACCAGCACCGACTTGATCTCTTGCGCGTGGTCCTCGCGCAGGCGCGCGCCGATGGCGGCGGCGTCCATGGGGATGCGGTTGCCGAAATCCAGCATTTCGACCCGCAGGCCCAGGCCCCGCGCCACCTCGGCCCAACCGTCAGCAAAGGACCCGGTGCGCGGGATCAGCACCAGGTCACCGCGCGAATGGGTGTTGGCCAGACAGGCTTCCCAGCTGGCGTGTCCGTTGCCGATGTAGATCGTCGCGTTGTAGTCGGTCCGCGCGACCCGCTTCAGATCCGGGATCAGCGAATGCGTCAGCTCGATCAACTCGCCCTGATAGATATTGGGCGACGGGCGGTGCATCGCCCGCAACACCCGGTCCGGCATGATCGAGGGGCCGGGAATGGCCAGGACCTGAGGCCCATGGGACAGCGTCGCGCGGGGGGCGGGGATATCGTCGCGCATGGCGCTCTCCTGCAGGTTTGGACGCCAAGGGCTAACGCCGGGCACGGCGAGGGTCAATCTGGGCTTGGCTTGGCATCACACATCCTTATGTCAGGGGGTATGACACGCAGCATCCTCCGTATTTCCGGGGACGATCGGGGCAAGTTCCTCGACGGTCTCCTGACCCGCAACGTGCCCGACGCGGGGCTGGGCTATGCCGCCCTGCTGTCGCCGCAGGGCAAATACCTGGCCGATTTCCTGACATTCCAGGACGCCGAGGCGATCTATCTGGACGTGGCCGCCGATCTGGCGCCGGGGCTGGCCAAACGCCTGACCATGTATCGCCTGCGCGCCAAGGTAGAGGTGGCCGACAGCGGCCTGACCGTCGCGCGGGGCCTGGGCTTCGTGCCCGACGGTGCCCTGTCCGACCCCCGCCCCGGCATGGGGTGGCGGCTATATGGCGGCACCGGCGACGGCGGTTTGGACTGGGACGCGCAGCGCGTCGAACATCTGGTGCCCGAAACCGGGGCAGAGCTGATCCCGAACGAAAGCTACATCCTGGAAATGGGGTTCGAACGCCTGGGCGGCGTCGATTTCCGCAAGGGATGCTACGTCGGTCAGGAAATCGTGGCGCGGATGAAACACAAGACCGAGCTGCGCAAGGGTCTGGCCCGCATCAAGGGGGCCGTCGCCCCCGGTGAGATCACGGCAGGCGGCAAACCGGTCGGCACGGTCCACACCATCTCGGGCGACCGGGCGCTGGCCTACCTGCGCTTTGACCGGGCCGAGGGGATGGAAACCGCGGCGGGGCCGGTCACACTGGACGCGCGCTAGGCCTCATCACCAACCGCAATGCCCCTATCATCAGGTATCGTTGGCCACGCGCAGCCGGGCACGGCATGACAGCCGCACCCAAGCAGGAGCCCGCCATGACACCGCAAGAGATCGCCGCCTTCACCGATGGCCCCCGGGGCGGGAACCCCGCCGGGGTGCTGATTGCCGACACCCTTCCGACCGAACCGGAGATGCAGCGCATCGCCCGCGACCTGGGCCATTCGGAAACCGCCTTCGCCATGGCCGAGGGCAAGACCTGGCGCGTCCGCTACTTTGCCCCCGAAGGGGAGGTGCCGTTCTGCGGCCATGCCACCATCGGGCTGGGGGCCGCGCTGGGCGCCGCGCATGGCGCGGGCCGCTACGACCTGACGACGCAGGCCGGTCCCGTCTCCGTCGCCGTGCGCCCGGACGGCGACCTGTGGTCGGCGGAACTGACCTCTCCCCCCACCCGCTCCGCGCCGCTGGATCCGGATCTGCTGACCCGTCTGCTCGCCCTCTTCGACCTGCCGCCCGAGGCGCTGGACCCGCGCCTGCCCCCTCGCCATGCCCACGGCGGCGCAGATCACGCGGTGCTCGCCCTGCGCGACCGTGCGCGTCTGGCGGCCATGGACTACGACCTGAATGCCGGACAGCGGCTGATGCAGGATGCGGGCCTCGTCACCGTCAGCCTGCTGCACATCGTGGATGACGCCACCTTCGATGCGCGCAACGCATTTGCCAGCGGTGGCGTGCTGGAGGACCCGGCGACGGGGGCCGCCGCCGCCGCCTTGGGCGGGGCGCTGGTCGACCTGGGCTGGCCGGGCCTGGCGGGCGGCGGGCAGGTCACGATCCGGCAGGGCGACGACATGGGCCACCCATCGCGCCTGACGGTCACGGTCACGGGCACACCGGGCGATCCGGTGCGTGTGGCAGGCACCGCGCGGCGGATGTAGGCCCGCCGCCACACGTCCGACCCGGATCACCCGTCGGTCACCCCTGGATCACCCGTCCGATTTCCGACCCAAACGGTTTGCCCCCGGCGCGTCGCGCCCCTACCTAGGATCGGACATCAGACACGAGGACGGACATGACCCTGCTGCGCGACGCCAACGCCACCCCCTCCGCCGGAGAGCCGCTGGGCGATCTGCCCGAATGGAACCTCGACGATCTCTACACGGGCCAGGACGCGCCCGAACTGACCCGCGACATGGCCTGGCTAGAGACGGAATGCGCCACCTATGCGGCTGATTACGAAGGCAAACTTGCGGACCTCGACGCCGCTGCCATGCTGGAGGCGATCCAGAGAAACGAAAAGATCGACGAAATCGCGGGCCGGATCATGTCCTTCGCCGGTCTGCGGTATTACCAGCAGACGACCAACGGCGACCGCGCCAAGTTCATGTCCGACATGCAGGACAAGATCACCACGTTTACCACGCCGCTGGTGTTTTTCGGATTGGAATTCAATCGCATAGACGACACCATCTACGAAGGTTGGATGCAGGCCAACGCCGATCTCGCGCGCTATCGCCCGGCCCTGGACCGGCTGCGCGCGATGAAGCCCTACCAGCTGTCCGACGAGTTGGAGAAATACCTCCACGACACCTCCGTCGTCGGCGCCTCTGCCTGGAACAAGCTGTTCGACGAAACCATCGCCGGCCTCACCTTCGACGTGAACGGAGAGGAGCTGGGCATCGAGGCGACGCTCAACTTCCTGACCGATCCCGACCGCGACGCGCGCGAAGCAGGGGCCCGCGCCCTGGCCGATGTCTTTGCCCGTAATACCCGGACATTTGCCCGCGTTCACAACACCTTGGCGAAGGACAAGGAGATCGACGACCGCTGGCGCGGCCTGCCCTCGCCGCAGGCCAGCCGCCATCTGGCGAACCACGTCGAACCCGAAGTCGTCGAGGCGCTGCGCAACGCCGTCGTCGCCGCCTACCCCCGCCTGTCGCACCGGTACTATAAGCTCAAGGCCAAGTGGCTGGGCCTCGACACGCTGCAGGTCTGGGACCGCAACGCCCCCCTCCCGATGGAGGAAACCCGCACCGTCGGCTGGGACGAGGCCCGCAAGACGGTGATGGACGCCTACGCCGGGTTCTCGCCGGAAATGGCTGATATCGCGGAACCTTTCTTCGACAAGGGCTGGATCGACGCAGGCGTCAAACCCGGCAAGGCCCCGGGTGCCTTTGCCCACCCGACGGTCACCACCGTCCACCCCTATGTGATGCTGAACTACCTCGGAAAACCCCGCGATGTCATGACCTTGGCGCATGAATTGGGCCACGGCGTGCACCAGGTTCTTGCCGCTGGACAAGGCGAGATGCTCTCCTCTACACCTCTGACCCTGGCCGAAACCGCCTCGGTCTTCGGCGAGATGCTGACCTTCCGCGCCATGCTGGACGGGGCAGAAACCGACGCCCAGCGCAAGGTGATGCTGGCGGGCAAGGTCGAGGACATGATCAACACGGTCGTCCGTCAGATCGCGTTCTACGATTTCGAGTGCAAGCTGCATGCCGCCCGCCGCGAAGGAGAGTTGACCCCCGAAGACATCGACGCCTTGTGGATGTCCGTGCAGGCCGAAAGCCTGGGCCCGGTGTTCGAGTTCATGGAGGGCTACGAGCATTTCTGGGCCTATATCCCCCACTTCGTCCATTCCCCCTTCTACGTCTATGCCTACGCCTTCGGTGACGGCCTGGTGAACGCGCTCTATGCCGCCTACGAGGACGCGCCCGAAGGTTTCCAGGACAAGTATTTCGACATGCTCCGCGCCGGCGGGTCCAAGCACCACAAGGAACTGCTGGCGCCCTTCGGACTGGACGCCTCGGACCCGGCGTTCTGGGACAAGGGCCTGAGCATGATCGAGGGCTTCATCGACGAGTTGGAGGCAATGGACGCATAGGCTTTCTGCCCGCCAGAGACGCATTTCCGTGCCACTGGCGGGCGACACCTTTTCAATGTCCGCCAGGGGTCCATTTTACGGTATTCTGCGGTTATCACGAATGGCGGTTTCCGCCGAAACGGTCTCGGTAATCTGTGGGCAAGATGCCCAGCAGCTTCACGAAACTGCGCCGCATCTTCTGTTCCGTCACGAACCCCGACAGTGATGCGATTTCTTTGACGGACTTCCTGCTGCCTTCCAGATACTGCCGCGCAATGGCAAGCCTTCGTTCCTCGATAAAACGTGAGGGTGGCTGGCCAAACTCCTGCATGAAATCGCGATGGAGCGTGCGTTCCGTCGTGCCTGCGATCTTGGCCATTCCTTGCACGTTCCAGGCAGCGGTCGGATCCTGTTCGATGCGTTGGTAAAGGTCGCCAAGTCGCTTGCTTGACGTTGCCTGCGCCTTTAACGGCGCGGAATACTGTGATTGTCCGCCTTGCCGCTGCATGAAGACCACCATTTCGCGGGCCACACCTAGCGCAACACGCCGCCCGTGATCTGCCTCGACAAGCGACAAGGCAAGGTCAATACCCGCCGTCACGCCGGCCGAACAATGAAACTTTCCATCCCGCGTAAAGATATCATTCAATTGCCAGTCGACCGCCGGAAAACGCTTATGCGCCAGGTGTGTCCGCTCCCAATGTGTTGTGGCCCTTTTATGGTCCAATAGTCCGGCAGAGGCGGTAAGAAGACTGCCCGAACAGATCGACACAAAACGCCCGACACGCGGCTCGATGTCTTTCAGGAAATGCAGCAGGAAAGGATCGTCCAGACGTTGATCGACACCAGGGCCGCCAGGAACGACCAAGACGTCCGGGGCAAGGGCGTGCGCGAATGAAACGTCAGAGCGCAGGGCCAATCCGGTATCCGTCACGACATCGCGGCCCCGCTCAGTCGCGATGACAATATCGTATGCTTTCCACCCCAGAACCTTGTTCGTGGATGCGAAAACCTGGGCGGGCCCCGCCACATCCAAGACTAGAACGCCATCGAAGCCAAGGATGTGTACGGAACGAATGTGTTCTGTCTGATTGTGAGGGTTCATAGTCATTTCAGACACCAATCGCGAGACCTAGAGTGATGTCAACAGACCTCAGCACAGCGAGAGCTTTCAAATGTCACGTACTTTCATCACCGATGTCCCGGGCGTCCCTGCATCGCCGTCTCCAATTTCCAACGCTGTTGTGGTGGGAAATACGTGTCATATCTCGGGCCAGCTTTCCGTTTACGATGACGGGTATCGACCGGGCAGCGCCGCTGAGGAAGCCGGGCGCGCCTTCGATCTGGTGTTCAAGGTGGCTGACGCCGCAGGTTTCAGAGCCGATGACATTGTCTATATCGACATCGCCTTTGCCGATATTGAACGCGATCTGGCAGAGGTGAACGAGGTTTGTCGCACGCGGTTTTCGCAGTTCCCGGCAAGGACCGTTTACCAGGCTGCGAAACTGCCCCTTGGCGCAAAAATCAAGATACAGGCAATTGCGATGAAAGACAGCGCCTGACTGGCGGACTATAATGGCTCAGAATTAGGAGTATTGCCCGTTTTGCGGGTCGGCATCGGGCAATACCTACCACTACGAATTCGGGGCATTCGAGGTACGGCAGTCATTGGTCAAGCCACATCATCAGATCCTATTTTGCGGTGGCTAACTCGGCTTGACAGGTGCAGCGGCGGATAGGGGTCATGCCAAGAAATCAGAGGGAATGCGACGCGATCTCTCGTTGCGACGGCCTGAAACCGGTCTTTGGCGAAATCACCCTTGGTCCACACAGCCGACACTGGCCAGGATGACCTGCCGTTTCTTGTCGCGCACCCGAAACCAAGGCTCTATTCTGCTGCGGACCCAGCGCCTCGGAGACCGCCCATGCCCGACGACACCTTCCGTGAAATCTCGACCGAGGTTCTGTCTGACGATTACGGCGTCCTGACCCGCCACCGCTTCGCCCTGCGGCTCAGCGATGGCACCTGGGACGAGCAGAGCCGGGAGGTCTATGAGCGGGGGTCCGGGGCGACGGCCCTGCTGCATGACCCGAAGGCGGACACCGTCTTGCTGGTCAGGCAGTTCCGCCTGCCGCTGCGGGTCGCAGGCCGGGACCCGATGATGATCGAGACGCCAGCCGGCAATCTGGATGGGGCGGATCCGGGCGCACGGGTCGCGGCAGAGCTGTTGGAAGAAACAGGGTTTCAGGCCCTGACCATCGAACATGTGGCCAGCTTGTCGATGACCCCCGCCTCGGCCACGCAGATCATGGCCTGCTATCTGGGCACCTACGACCGAACCGCCCCCGTGGCCCCCGGCGGCGGAGAGCGGGACGAAGGCGAGGATATCGCCGTGCTGCATGTCCCCCTGCCCGAAGCACTGGCGATGGTGCGTGACGGGCGGATCATCGACGGGAAGGCCTGTTTCCTGATTTCCCAACTGGCGCTGCGCCGCGCGGGTTTGTGACAGCCCTGCCGGAGCGGGATCGCCAGATCGTGGAGTATCATGCCAGGCACCCTGCCCGACACAGTTGCAATGATCCCCAACACACGCGCGCGCAGGGAACACGGCCGATGCCGTTACAGATCCCTGCACGCGACTGACCCGACGCGGATCGAAATCCTTCGAGGAATTTGCACGGCTTTTGCCAAGAAATTGTCCCCTCGCCCCGCCCCCGTGGGCCCGTTAAAGTGCCGCGACTGAACGGAGGCGACGATGCAGCTTTGGGTGGGCCTGGGCAATCCTGGCGCGAAATACGAGGGCAACCGGCACAACATCGGCTTCATGGCTCTGGATCGCATGGCCGAGGATCAGGGCGCGCCCTGGCGGTCCAAGTTTCAGGGACAGATCGCCGAGGCGCGGTTCGGATCCGAAAAGGTCTGGCTGTTGAAACCTGCGACCTTCATGAACCTGTCGGGCCAATCCGTGGGCGAGGCCATGCGCTTTCACAAACTGGATGCCCAGGACGTCACCGTGTTTCATGATGAGTTGGACCTGGCCCCCGGTCGGCTGAAGCTGAAACAGGGCGGTGGCCATGCGGGGCACAACGGGCTGCGGTCCATCCATCAACACATCGGGCCGGACTATGCGCGCGTGCGGCTGGGTATCGGTCATCCGGGGCACAAGGACCGGGTCGCGGGGTATGTCCTGTCGGACTTCGCCAAGGCCGAGGCCACGATGCTCGACGACCTGCTGCGCGGGATCGTGGATGGTGCAGGCAAACTGGCGGCGGGCGACGGGTCGGGCTTCATGAACGCGGTGGCGCAGCGGACGGCACCACCGCGGTCATCCAAGACCCCAAGGCCAGACACCGCGTCCAAACCAGAGACGAAGCCAGAAAGCCCTGCGATGCCCGAGGAAACCCTGTCGCCCTTGCAACGGCTGGCTGCCAAGTTCCGATGACCTTGGCCGAGGCCTTTCGGAGGCAGGCGGCGGCCTGTGAGGCGCTCGGCTCCCCGTTCATGGCGCGCTTGATGGGGTTGTGCGCCGAACGGCTGCGTCCCGATCATGGCCCGATCGCGGCCCGGCTCTTTGCCTGGCGGGGCGATGTTTCGGCCGCCGGGCACAGCCTGCCACTGCGGCTGGCCGGGGGGTTGCACGCGCTGCGCCTGCGCGGCCATGGCGACCTGGCCAAGGTCTATCCCCCTCACGCCGTGCCCAACGATCAGCTTTGGGCCACTGTATCCGCAGTCATCCGCGCCGAAGCGTCCACGCTGGATCGCTGGCTGGACAGTCCGCCACAGACCAACGAACTGCGCCGGGCCGCCGTCGTGCGGGCCGTCGCGCAATGGCTGACGGCGTTGGACGGCCTGCCGATGGAGGTGCTGGAACTGGGCGCATCGGCTGGGCTGAACCTGAATTTCGACCGTTTCGCGCTGAACCTGGGTGGCAAGCGGTTTGGTCCGCATGACCCCGTCATCACCCTTGCCCCCGCTTGGACCGGCGCGCACCCGCCGGATGCAGAGCCGGTGATCACCGACCGGGCGGGCGTCGACCTGGCCCCGGTGGATCCGGCCAGCGAACGGATGCGCCTGATGGCCTATCTCTGGCCCGATCAGATGGATCGGCTGGCGCGAATGGACGCGGTGCTGACCCTGCCCGCGCAGCCCGTCGATCGCGGCGATGCCGCCGACTGGCTGGAAACCCGCCTGATCGCGCCGCAGCCCGCGAACACGCGGCGGTTCATCTATCACACGATCGCCTGGCAGTATTTTCCGCCCGACACGGACCTCCGCGCCCGCGCGGCGCTGGATCGGGCGGGCCAGGCTGCGACGGCGGCGCGCCCGCTTGCCATCTTCGGGATGGAATCCGACGGACAGGCACCGGGGGCCGCGCTGACGCTTCGGCTTTGGCCTGGGGACCACCGCGTCGAGTTGGGCCGCGTAGATTTTCACTGCCGCTGGGTCGATTGGCGCGCGCCCTCTGGCATTTCGCACGGGCCCCGTTAGGCTGACCCCGACAAGAAGGACCGAAATGACCAACGGAATGATTGCATCGCTCAACGTGGACGGCGGACCGTTACAGCCCTGCTCCACCGATCCGCTGACCGGGTTCTTTCGCGACGGCTGCTGCAACACTGGCCCGATGGATGCGGGCCAACACACCGTCTGCGCCGTGATGACGGCAGAGTTCTTGGCCAATTCCAAGTACCTGGGCAATGACCTGAGCACGCCGCGCCCGGAATACGGTTTTGCCGGGTTGAAACCGGGTGACCGCTGGTGCCTGTGTGCCGCGCGGTTCCTGCAGGCCCATGACGAAGGCGTCGCGCCGCAGGTGCACCTTGCCTCGACGCATCAACGTGCGCTCGACATCGTGCCGCGCAAGGTTCTGGATCTTTATGCGACTGACTGACCTTTTGGTGCTGGCCATGCTTGCGGGACCGGCTGTCGCGCAAGACGTGCGCGCGCCGGATGCCGTCCGCCTGGCGGAGTTCGACGCGCATTTGGGGGCCGCATTGTATGACGCGCTGACGCGGGGCGAGCCGGCCAGCCGCGCGGCCCTGTTGACCGCGATGGACGGGCCAGCCGGACCGCTGAACGAGCTGTCGGGCGATTGGTCCTGCCGGACGATCAAACTTGGCGGGTTGCTGCCGGTGATCGCCTATGCGCCGTTTCGCTGCCGGGTGACCGAGAATGGCGACGGCGGCCATACCCTGGTCAAACTGACCGGAAGCCAGCGTTTGAAAGGGCGGATTGATGCGCAGGGCGTGTTTCTGGGTGTGGGCCACGTCGGATCTGCGCCAGCCACCGATTACGCGGGCCTGCCCCCCGAGGATCAGACCCCGGTAGAGCCGAACCAGACCACCTCCGACGTCGGTCGGTTCGAACAGATGTCGCCTGCGCGGGCGCGTCTGATGCTGCCCGATCCTGTCCTGGAATCGCGGTTCGACATCCTTTATCTGACACGCTGATGCTGACCGACGGTTTTCACTCCATTCCCCCCGGCAAGGTCGCGGCGATCGTCACGCACTTGTCGATGTCGCGGCCAAAGGTGCCGCCGACGATGCCCGATCTGCCCCTGCGCCACCTGCCCCGGCCAGAGGTCGGCTGGTATCGCGACCTGTTCACGCGGGTGGGCGCGTTGGATTGGCTGTGGTTCTCGCGCCTGCGGCTGGAGCCGGCGGCCCTGGAGGCCATCCTCCGTGATCCGCTGGTCGAGGTCCATGCGCTGGAACTGGACGGTCGGGCCGAAGGCTTGCTGGAGCTGGATTTCCGCGATCCAGCCGCGCCGGAGCTGGCCTTTTTCGGCTTGACCCCCGAGGTTCAGGGCCGGGGCTATGGTCGGCAGATGATGCAGGCGGCCTTGGCGCTGGCCTTCGCCCGCGACATCCCGCAGCTTACGATCCATACCTGCACGTTCGACAGCCCGGTCGCCCTGCCGTTCTACCTTCGCTCCGGCTTCGTCCCGGTATCCCGAGAGGTGGAGGTGGTGGACGATCCCCGCCTGACAGGCGACATCCCCAGGGATGCCGCCCGCCAGATCCCGGTCATCACGGGCTAGTCGGGCGAACCGGACGGATCGGGCGGCATCAACGCCTCGCCCATCAGATCCTCGACAAAGTGGCTGACCAATTGGGCCCGCCCGCCAACGCCCGCCTTGCGATAGACGGCCGCCGTCTGCGCCTTGATCGTTCCCTCGGACGTGCCGCGCAGGGCGGCCATTTCCGACAGGGTCAGGCCCTTGACCGAAAACAGGGCCACGTCCCGCTCTGCCGGGGTCAGGGCCCATTCCTCGAACCGACGGTCCAGCAGCTTGCCGAATTCGCCCGAGGCGGCCTGCAGCTGATCCTCCAGCCGGGTGCGACGCACTTCGGATCGGCGCAGGGCGACGAACCCCATGGCAGTCCCCAGCACCAGCCCGATGACGGCCCCCACCTCCAGCATCTCACGCCAGTGCCAGGGGATCGGCGTCGTGCGCAGGCCAAGAATGTGGATCACCAGATCCGCAACGACGACCAGGGCGCAAAACCCCTGGACCCCGAGGATCGCAAGGATCGCGGCACGACTCATGAGATGGTCCGAAGGCAGCACGGATCAGTCATCCCCCTCCCCCTCTTCGTCTTCCTCCTCCCAATAGTCGCGCAGGATTTCGCCGGTCGAGGGGTTCAGCACCAATTCCCGCTCCTGAGCGCCGCGCTTCGCCTCCAGGCGGATGCGGCCCAACCAGGTGCGCTCCCGTTCGGTGATGGTGTAGCCCTGCGCTTCCAACTGGCGGATGACGGCATCGAGGCCCGCGGCCTGCGCCGGCAGGGCGAGCGCGAGGACCAGAGCGGTCGTCATGAATGTCCGTGTCACGGCGGTCCTTTCGGCTATGTCAGGGGGCGATTGTGCGCCCCCTGGTCTGGATCAGAGGGCCGCGCACCTGTCAGGAGGCGTCGTCGTCATCCTCGTCGTCGTCGCCATCATCCTCGTCTTCGTCCTCGCTGTCATCGTCGTCGTCATCGACCTCAACTTCCAGTGGGTCGTCTTCCGGGTCTTCATCGTCCTCCATGGCGGCCACTTCTGCCATCTGAAGCACGCCATCGCCGTCGGTATCGGCCCCCAGCAAGCGTGCGATGTCTTCTCCGGTGAAATGCGCGCGCAGCTCGGCGGTGCTCAGCACAGTGTCGCCGTTCGCGTCGACCTCGGCAAAGGGGACGCCGTCCGCCCAAAGCGCGGTCCCCGTCAGAAGCGCGGCGGACGTCAGCAACAGTTTCAGATTGGTCAGGTCGTGTCCTTTCCAATGGCCGGGGCGAGATGCCCCTGCTGAACGGAGATGGACACGGCCCCGCGCCATCAGCGAGGGGCCGGAGGTTTAGGACGGGTTACGCAGGGCGCGGCCCTGTCCCGCGTAAACCAAAGTTTATGCTGCCCGAAGGCACCTAGATGACGTCGCCCATGTCCCAGCCCAAGGCGCGGGCAACCGTGAAGATGTCCTTGTCGCCACGCCCGCACATATTCATGCAGATGATGTGGTCGGACGGCAGATCGGGCGCGATCTTGGTGACATGCGCCAAGGCATGCGACGGCTCCAACGCGGGAATGATTCCTTCCATCTCACAGCAGAGCTGAAACGCCTCCAGGGCTTCGACATCGGTGATGGACACGTATTCGGCGCGGCCGATGTCGTGCAGCCAGGAGTGTTCCGGCCCGATACCGGGATAGTCCAATCCGGCCGAGATCGAGTGCCCCTCCAGGATCTGCCCGTCGTCGTCTTGCAGCAGGTAGGTCCGGTTGCCGTGCAACACGCCCGGACGTCCCCCGGTCAGCGAAGCGCAGTGTTCCATCTTTTCGTTCACGCCCTTGCCGCCCGCCTCGACGCCGATGATCCGTACCTCCTTGTCGTCGAGAAACGGAAAGAACAGGCCCATGGCGTTGGATCCGCCACCGATGGCGGCAATGATCGTATCGGGCAGACGACCTTCGGCGGCCTGCATCTGTTCCTTGGCTTCCTTGCCGATGATGGCCTGAAAATCACGAACCATCGCCGGATAAGGATGCGGGCCGGCGACTGTGCCGATGCAATAGAAGGTATCCTCGACGTTGGTGACCCAGTCGCGCAACGCGTCGTTCATCGCGTCCTTCAGGGTGCCGCGCCCGCTCGTCACCGGGATGACCTCGGCGCCCAGCAGCTTCATGCGGAAGACGTTGGGGCTTTGACGTTCGACGTCGTGGGCCCCCATGTAGACCACGCACTTCAGGCCGAACTTGGCGCAGACAGTCGCCGTGGCGACGCCGTGCTGTCCCGCGCCCGTCTCGGCGATGATCCGTGTCTTGCCCATGCGGCGGGCCAGAATGATCTGGCCCAGCACGTTGTTGATCTTGTGCGCGCCGGTGTGGTTCAGCTCGTCCCGCTTGAGATAGATCTTGGCACCGCCCAGCTTTTCGGTCAGCCGTTCGGCATAGTAGAGCGGCGAGGGGCGGCCGACGTAGTTGGTCCACAGATCGTTCATCTCGGCCCAGAAGCTGTCGTCGGTCTTGGCGTGCTCGTACTGCGCCTCCAGCTCCAGGATCAGAGGCATCAGCGTCTCGGACACGAAGCGCCCGCCAAAGTCGCCGAAGCGGCCCTTTTCGTCCGGGCCGGTCATGAAGGAATTGAGCAGATCGTCTGGCATCGCGGCCTCCCGTGAGTATCGCTTGGGTTTAGGGCCGGGGCGCTGCGGGGGCAACCGCGGCATCGGTTTTCAGGCGGCGTTACGGACCCGCATCAGGCGGGGGGCGCCGCGTCGGTGACACTCTGTCGCGCGTCAGGCGACGGCGGCACAAAAGGCCCGGATCAGATCGGGATCCTTGACGCCTGGCGCGCTTTCGACGCCGGACGACAGGTCGACCTGCCGCGCGCCGGTCAGACGAATCGCCTCGGCCACGTTGTCGGGGGTCAGTCCCCCGGCCAGCATCCAGGGACGCGCCCATGTCCGCCCGGCAATCAGGGCATGATCAAAGGCCACCCCGTTGCCCCCCGGCAGCACCGCACCCTTGGGGGCTTTGGCGTCCAGCAGGATCTGATCGGCGACGGATTCGTAGTCCGCCACGCGGGCGATGTCGTTGGCGTCCTTGACGCCCAGGGCCTTCATGACCGGCAGCCCCGTACGGGCGCGCACCTCGGCCACGCGGGCGGGGGGTTCGGCGCCGTGCAGTTGGATCATGTCCAGCGGAACCTGCGACGTGATCGCATCCAACGCTGCGTCGTCAGGATTCACGACCAAGGCAACCTTGGCCAAGCCGACCGGTGCGGCCAGCGCCAGGTCCCGCGCCTGAGGCACGGTGACGTTGCGCGGCGATTTCGGATAGAACACGAGACCCATATAGGCGGCCCCGGCGTCAGCCACCGCCCGAACATCGCCCAGCGTGCGCAGGCCGCAGATCTTGACGCGGACGCCCCCGGTCCGCCGGGTCACCCGCAACATCGGATCAGCGCGGGGTGTCGAGCAGGGCCAGAACCTCGTCCGGTTCAGAGACGGCCTGTTGCTTGGCCAGCTCCTTCTCCAGACGCTCCTTCTGGGCGCGCTGGGTCCGGGCTTCGGCGCGGTGCTTGTGCTCGCGCAGCCATTCCCAGACGAACCCGATCAAAAGGCCCAGCGCGATGGCCAGGAAGATCACGACGAACAGCGGCAGGGTCACGCCCTGCCCGTACCCCAGCGACAGACCCAGATCTTCGGGCAGCAGGCGCAGGGTCACGACCGACCGATTGGCCAAGGCCAGGACGATCAGCACAAAGGCCAGCAGGCCAAGGAAGAGATAGCGAATAAAGCTCATGATCAGGAGTTAGCCCCGCACCCCGCCGCTGTCCAGTCGGCACATCGCGCCGACCGGACGGGGACGGTCATTCCTTGCCGTTCAGACGGTCGCGCAAAAGCTTGCCGGCCTTGAAGAACGGGACGTGTTTTTCTTCGACTTCGACGGCCTCTCCGGTGCGGGGGTTGCGCCCCACGCGGGCATCCCGCTGTTTCACGGAAAACGCCCCGAATCCCCGAAGCTCCACGCGGTCGCCCGCAGACAGGGCCTCCACGATTTCATCGAAGATCGTGTTCACGATCTTCTCCACGTCGCGCTGATAAAGGTGCGGATTATCTTCCGCGACCTTTTGTATCAGTTCGGAACGGATCATTGTTCCCCCCTCTCCTGCTTGTCGGACGCAAGTTAACGAAACCACTTTTGCAGGTTAGTCACGGGTATACCGCGTTTTTTTCAATTCGGAAATGGCTCTCCGAGCCGTGATTCGACGGAAACTGATCGAATTCAGGTCGTTTTTCGCCGGGATGGACACAATCGGCGCGCAAAGGGACCGTTCACGGACACGTGATTCTTTCCAATGCGGGGGCCGAACGGCAAAGGGCCCCACCGTTTCCGGAGGGGCCCCGCCAGCCGTCACCCAAAGGCGACCGCTTCAGATTTTTCAGTCGTCGCCCTTGAGCGCCGCACCGAGGATGTCGCCCAGCGAGGCACCCGAGTCGGAGGAGCCATACTGCTGCACGGCCTCTTTCTCTTCGGCGATCTCGCGCGCCTTGATCGACAGACCCAGACGACGCGACTTGCTGTCGACGTTCGTGACGCGAACGTCCAACTTGTCGCCAGCGCCGAAACGCTCGGGGCGCTGATCGGCACGGTCACGCGCCAGGTCGGAACGACGGATGAACGACTTCATGCCCTCGTACTCGACCTCGATGCCGCCATCTTCGATCTTGGTGACCTCGACAGTGATGATCGAGCCGCGCTTCACGCCGCCGATGGCCTCGGCATAGGGATCGCCGTCAGCCGCCTTGATGGACAGCGAGATACGCTCCTTGTCGGTGTCGACCTCGGACACGACCGCCTTGACGATGTCGCCCTTGCGGTAGTCGCCGATGACGTCTTCGCCACGGCCTTCCCAGGTCAGATCCGACAGGTGGACCATGCCGTCGATGTCGCCCGGCAGACCAACGAACAGACCGAACTCGGTGATGTTCTTGACCTCGCCCTCGACCTGCGTGCCCTCGGGGTGGGTCTCAGCGAAGACTTCCCACGGGTTGCGCATGGTCTGCTTGAGACCCAGCGAAACGCGACGCTTGGCGGTATCGATCTCCAGCACCATGACCTCGACCTCTTGCGAGGTGGACACGATCTTGCCCGGATGGACGTTCTTCTTCGTCCAGGACATTTCGGAGACGTGCACCAGACCTTCGACGCCAGGCTCCAGCTCCACGAACGCACCGTAGTCGGTGATGTTCGTGACGCGGCCCTGATGGACCGAATCCAGCGGGTACTTGGCGATCACGGTATCCCAAGGATCGTCCTGCAGCTGCTTCATGCCGAGGCTGATACGGTGGGTTTCCTTGTTGATCTTGATGACCTGGACCTTGACGGTCTCGCCGATCGACAGGATCTCGCGCGGGTCGTTGACGCGGCGCCAAGCCATGTCGGTGACGTGCAGCAGGCCGTCAACGCCACCCAGGTCGACGAAGGCGCCGTACTCGGTGATGTTCTTGACGACGCCGTCGACGGTCTGACCTTCGGCCAGGTTGCCGATGACTTCGGCACGCTGCTCGGCACGGCTTTCTTCGAGGATCGCACGACGCGAAACCACGATGTTGCCACGACGGCGATCCATTTTCAGGATCTGGAACGGCTGCTTGAGACCCATCAGGGGGCCGGCGTCACGCACGGGGCGGACGTCAACCTGCGAACCGGGCAGGAAGGCCACGGCACCGCCGAGGTCGACCGTGAAGCCACCCTTGACGCGACCGAAGATGGCGCCTTCGACGCGCTCTTCCTTGCCATAGGCTTCTTCCAGGCGATCCCAAGCGGCCTCACGGCGAGCCATCTCGCGCGAGATGACGGCTTCGCCACGGGAGTTTTCGACGTTGCGGAGGTAGACTTCGACCTCGTCGCCCACTTCGATCTCGGGGGCTTCGCCGGGGTTCGCGAATTCTTTGATGTCGACGCGGCCTTCCATCTTGTAGCCGACGTCGATGATGGCCTGGCCCGCCTCGATGGCGATGACCTTGCCTTTGACAACCGACCCTTCGGTGGGCGTGTCGATTTCGAGGCTTTCATTAAGGAGGGCCTCGAATTCCTCCATAGTCGCGTTCTGAGCCATGTGGCTTTAGGTTCCTATCTTTGGTTTTGACTGGCCGTGCGGTTGTCTCCGCCGGTCTTTGGGTTGGTCGGATGAAAGCACCGAAGATGCGGCCCTGGCCGCCCCTGAACTGCGCTTGTCAGATGACGCGCGTGGGTTAGGGGAAATGGGGCGGAACTGCAAGGAAAACCGCCCTGTCACCCGACCCGCGCCCGATACCGCGCCGCCAGGCCGGTCCCTGACCCCCGATCAGAGCGACACCGACGCGGGCAGCGTCCGGGCGATTCGCCTGAACATAAGCAGACAGATCATCGCCGCGATGGACATGCCCGTCCCCACCCAGATGGTCGCATCGACCGTCCCGCTCCAATCCGCAAGACCACCGGCCAGCGCGGGCACAGCCATCATCCAGGCATAGTAGACGGTGAAATAGCAGCCCATCGCAAACGCCCGCGCCTGCGCCGACAGCACCCCGGACGGCAAGCCCACGATCGGCCCCGCCGACAGACCGAACAGCGCACCGGCCACCGCGAACAGGATCGGCAAAGCGGCCGTCCCGCTGAACAGCGCCAGCGGCATCACAAGCGCGAAGCCCGCCAGACTGACCAGGATCACGCTGTCCCGTCGCCCACTGCGATCGGCCACAAAGCCACCCAGCGGAACAGCGATTGAAAACACGATCATGAACAGGCTCACCACCGACCCCGCCTCGACCAGGTCCATACCCCGTTCGGTCAAAAGCGCAGGCCCGAAGCTGAACACGATGGCCAGGGCGCTGTTGTAAAGCGCCCAGATCATCCCGGCGAGGAACAGCGCCGCGATCGGAAACCGGGCCACCCGAACATCGGTCGCGCCCTGTGCCGCCCCTTCGGGCACGCGGTAAACCAGAACAAACAACACGAAACCCACAAGGATCGTGCCGACCACAACCGCCCAGGCCATCCCCAATCCGCCAATCGCCGCCAGCCCCGGCAGGATCAGCAGCGCCAGCGCGATACCCACCGGCCAGGAGTTGATGAAGATCGCCATCGCGGTCGAGATTTCCCGACCCGCAAACCAGTCGACGACAAGCTTGGTCATCACGACGTTGGTCACAACGCCCCCAATGCCCGCCAGCACGCGCCCGGCGGTCAGCGACCAATCCCCCGGCCCCCAGGCAAGCAGGATCCCACCCAAGGCCATGGTCAGCAGACTGGCCGCCACGATCCTCTTGTCCCCGAACCGCGCGGCAAACGTCCCGCCGGGGATCGCGACGACGACACCCGGGGCCAGGTAAAGACCGATCAGAAGACCGATATCCACAAGGCTGAGCCCATAGGCCTCCTGCATGAGCGGGGACAGCGCCGCGATGGACTGGAATTGAAACGCCATCGTCGTGCGCGCGAAGAACAGGACGAACAGGATGGTCCAGCGGTTGATCATGAACGCCCCCGGTTTCGCCGCATTGGGCGCGCGACGCGACCGTTTGGCAAGCCTGAACTGTCCGGTGGCCAGACACCCACGGGTTGATCAGGCGCAGACGGCCGATTGCCCCCCAGGGATTGCGGCGACGCCGTTAAAGCAATTGTTCGGCCAGAAACGTCTCGACCGCCGCCTGCGTACGCCGCGCGGAGGCGGCGTGATAACCCATCCCCGGAACCTCGTTCCCTCGGGCAGGATTGGTAAAGGCGTGCCCCGTCTGGCCAAATGTCAGGGCATGCCAATCACTCGAATGCGCCTCCAGCTCCGCCACCAGGTCCACGAACTGCGCGGGTGTCGCCAAGGGGTCGTTCCAACCATGACACAGCAGGACCGGCGGCATCGGCAGCCCCCCGAAAGGCGGTGCGTCATAGACACCGTGCAACGACACCGCCGCATCCAGATGTCCGGCCCGCGCCAGGTCCAGCACGCCCTTGCCGCCCAGGCAGAAACCCATCGCCCCGACCTTCGCCGCCCACCCCTGCGCCTGGGCCAGCGCGGCCTCGGTCCGGCGCAGGAACAGATGCCGGTCGGCATTCAGCACGGCCATGGCCGCGCCCGCAGCGTCCATGTCCGACGTGGCCCAGCCGTCGCCATAATAGTCGACGCCCAGAACCTCATAGCCCAACGCGGCAAAGTGGTCGCATTGCGCCATTTCGAACTCGCGC
This sequence comes from Jannaschia sp. M317, assembly GCF_025141175.1. Classification (NCBI taxonomy): domain Bacteria; kingdom Pseudomonadati; phylum Pseudomonadota; class Alphaproteobacteria; order Rhodobacterales; family Roseobacteraceae; genus Jannaschia; species Jannaschia sp. M317. The sequence continues at coordinate 3,419,591 of NZ_CP081155.1, forward strand.
AGCCCGGCAAAGGCCGGCAGCACCAGAAGCGCCGCGCCATTGGCCACCTCGGGTCGGGCGCGATAGCCCGACATGCGGTCCTCTCCGGCGAAATACTCGTGTCGTTCACCCATCGGTTCTCTCCTCCAGCATGTCAGGCTCCAGGGCACCGATTTCCGCCACGGCGGCTCCGGCGATGCCGCGGACGTCGCCATACATTCCCATCATCGCCCCCATGGCCTTTTCAAGCTGTTTCTCGCGGGCCGCCCATTGCGCGGTCATTTGCTTTCGCTCCTTCAAAAGGGCTTGCTGCATCGCCTCGAAGGGTTCGACAACCGCCTCCATCCGGGCGCGGAACTGGGGGCCTGTCAGGTAATCGTAAAGCATCTCGGTCTTGGTGGCCTGCCCTTCGCGCGCGCCCCGCGCCTCGGCCACGCGCAACATCCCCTCGCGCAGCGCATGGGCCAGCGCCACGGCATAGCGCGGGGCCACGACCCAGACGCCTTCGATCTGGGCAAAGGTCTCTGCTCCGTCCGGGCGGGCGTCCGACACCAGGACACAAAGATCGGCCTGTGCGCTGCGCATGTCTTCGCGCAGTTTGGGCAACCAGTCGCGGGACCAATTGGCGGTCCGCTTGCTTTCCCAAAGGATCGCGCCGCCGCCCGCCACGCGCAGCAGGCAATCGGCCCCGCGGATACCCTTGGGGACGGGTTCCAAGGCATCACCGGGAAACGCGCGGGCAAGCTGTTCCTCCAGCACGACTTCGGCTGCCTCGCCCTGGCGTTGCTGGCTGCCCTGTTCCAATTTGCGCTGCAGCATCTCGATCTGGCGCGTCAGCCCATCAAGCTTTTGATCCTTTTCGGCCAGCATCAGCTGGGCCTTCTGCTGTTCGGCGGCCAGCCGGTCGGCGGCCAGCGCCTCCGCCTCCTGTGCCAGTTTGGCACGCGCGGCGTCGGTGGCGGTCTGGACGCGGGTCTGGATGGTCAGTTCCAGCTCCCGCTCGCGATCCGCCAGGGCCTGGGTGCGCGCCAACGCCTCGGCCTGGGCCTTTTGCGCCTGGGCCAGCTTGGCCTCTCGGGCGGCATCGCGGGTGCGCAGCGCGGCCACCTCCGCCTCGCGGTCCTGGGCGGCCTGCTCGATCTCGGCCAGGCGGGTGGCCTGGGCGGTGCGGGCGGCCTGGGTGGCGGCGGCCTCGATGGCGGCCTTCTGCGCGGCCAAAGCTTCCTGCTGGCGGCGGGCGGCGTCGCGGCGGGTCTGGTCCAGCAACGGCCCGGCGAGCGATTCGGTCAGCGGAATTTCCGCGCGGCAGTCGGGACAGGTGATTTTGGGATCGGTCATGGGCCAGAGGGTGACCGACCCCCGCCCCGGCTTCAAGCGGTCAGATGTCCTGGCCCCGCTCCTGCAGGCGTTCCAGTAATTTCTGTTGCTCACCGGGGCTGTCCCCGCGCCCGAACTGACCCGCCCCCGAAGAATAGAGCGTCCCATAGCTGAGCGCGGTGTTGACGGTCTGACCAATGCCCGAAATCAGCTGCGCCTCCCGCAACGGAGACAACGGATGGATGAACACCGCCCAAACCCGTCCCTCGGCCACGGCATACCGGGCATCCAGGGCAGAATCGAAATTGGCCTGCATCATCCGCAGCAGATCGGCATCGCTCAGCCCCTCGGCGGAGCGGATCGGCACCATCGCCCGCATCCGATCGGCGCGCGGATCCGTGACCACCAACAGGGGCACATCCTCGACCGTCATGCGAAAGGATCCACCCGATTGCTGCAGTTCAGGGTCGAGCCGGACCAGAACCCCGGCCAGGCGCGACAGAGTCATGGTCGCGGCAGGCGGCGCGTCGGGGGCCAAGGGGGACGCATCCTGCGCCTCGACCGCCCAGGCAAGCAGCATCGATAGGGCCAGCGCCAGCAAGGACGTCATCAGCAAGCGGCGGGTCGTCCGGTACCGGCTCCGGAGGGTTCGGGACAGGATCGGGTCGGAGGGATCGGTGAACATCTTGGAACCTCGGCTGAGCATCTTGCATGCAGGCTATGACCCGCAACCGATCCGGGGAAACCACAAGGCCGTGAGGGGGGGTGCCGGACCCGGGCCGGGCAGCCAGATCCAGGCCATCCGCGCCGATCGCTGCTGCGTCAGGCCCCTGGCGTCTTTACCCGGGTGACCGCATCGATGGCCGCCGCGACCGCCTGCGCGATGGACATGGACGAGGTGTCCAGCACCGTCGCATCCGGGGCCGCCACCAGCGGCGCGTCGGCCCGGCCCATGTCGCGGGCATCGCGGGCCAGCACATCCTCCAACACGCTCTGCCGCGTCACATCGAGCCCTTTTTCCACCAGTTCCGCATATCGCCGCTCGGCCCGGATTTCCGGGGACGCGGTCACGTATAGCTTCACCTCTGCATCGGGGCAGATCACGGTGCAGATGTCGCGACCATCCAGAACGGCACCCTGCGGCAGACGGGCAAAGCTGCGCTGAAACTCAACCAGCGCTTCGCGGACCTCGGGCCGGGTTGCGATCCGGCTGGCGGCGGCGGCGGCGGCAGGGGTGCGCAGGTCGCTGCGCGCCAGGTCGTTGGGCGTCAGGGTGCGCGCCGCCGTCACGGCGTCTTCGCCGGCGTCGACCCGTGCCCCGACCGCGCGATAAAGCAGTCCGGTGTCCAGATGCTGCATCCCGAAATGGGCAGCGACGGCACGGCTGATCGTGCCCTTGCCCGCCGCCGCCGGGCCGTCGATTGCTACTGTGAAACTCATGCGATCACCTGTGTCGTCAGGGACGCATCCGCCCCTGGTTCCTGTCGTTCCTGCGCAGGCAGGTCATACCAGTCGCCCCGACCCTCGCAATAGATGTGACCCGCCAGTGCCAGACCGGTCGGCTGATCCAGCACACCGGCCATGATCGACAGGGCACTGCCCGGCCCGTCCCAGAACATGTTCGATCCGCAGACCCCGCAGAACCCGCGCCGGGCCGTCTCGCTGCTGCGGTACCAGGTCACCGGGCCATCGATGGCGACATGATCGACCGGGGCGGACGTGGCGGCCACGTAGTTTCCCGACAACCTGCGGCATTGTTCGCAGTGGCAGGCCACAACGGGCCGCAGCGGCCCGTCCACGGTAAAGGTCACAGCCCCGCACAGGCAGCCCCCCCGGTGCATCTTGTTCGTCATGGCGCGACCTCCCTTGCTGGCGACCGACCCCGATGGCGCGGCTCTGCCCGACCGGCGCCCTGGTGATCGCCCGTTGCTGCCTATCGGATATGTCCGTTCGGCGTCAGCCCGGCAATCCCGCCCAAAGCCCCGATATCCGAAAAGCCGACCCCTCCGGCTGGCCCCGGTTCAACAAAGAACCGCGGAGCCCGCCATGTGAACCGGGCCGATAACCCCGCAGGCATCTTTCGGGTCGGTTCGCCGTATCCACTGCATCTGTGTGCCAGGTGACGATTTCCCGCCGCGTCCACTTGACCCCCCCGCGCCAAGCGGCACTCTGCGCCCATGCGCCGCGTGATGATCATCGGACAGCCCGGATCGGGCAAATCAACCCTTGCCCGCGCGGTGGGCGAAATCGCACATCTGCCCGTCTACCATATGGATCACATCCACTGGCAACCGGGTTGGACCGAACGGCCAAAGGCGGAAAAGGCCGAGATCTGCGCGGACATCATCGCCCGCGACCGCTGGGTGTTCGAAGGCGGTTTTTCCGCAAATTGGTCCGACCGGTTGGACCGGGCCGACGCGGTGATCTGGCTCGACATGCCGCTGCCGCTCCGCCTGTGGCGGGTGTTCCGTCGCACGCTGCAATATAACGGGCGCACACGCCCGGACCTGCCCGAAAACTGTCCCGAGACGTTCAACGCGGACTTCTACCACTACATCTGGCGCACGCGCAGCACGGGGCGGGACAATTGCGCCCGGCTTTTCGCACAGGCACGTCCCGATCAGATGGCGCACCATTTCACCAATCCCAAGGCGGCGCGCGGCTACCTTCATGCCCTGCGCTACGCCGTGCGGCGCGGCAACCTGGGCGTGTCGCACCGCTAGGCGATCAGGCCTCGGGCGTGTCGAACACGGCGCCCAGCTGCCCCATCAAATCGCGAAAGATCGGAAAGGACGTGGCGATCGGCCCGGCATCGTCCACGGTGATCCCCTGCCTTGCAGCCATCCCGGCCACAAGGAAACTCATGGCGATCCGGTGGTCCAGATGGACCGCAACGGTCGCCCCGCCGGTCAGCCCGCCGGTGCCAAGTCCATCGACCTCCCACCAGTCTTCGCCATCGCGGACGGTCACGCCGCAGGCGCGCAGGCCCACGGCCATGGCGTCGATCCGGTCCGATTCCTTGACGCGCAATTCCTTGACGCCGCGCATGACGGTCGTCCCCTCGGCATGGGCGGCCACGACCGACAGGACCGGATATTCGTCGATCATCGAGGCCGCGCGCTCCGGCGGCACCTCGATCCCCTTCATATCGGGCGAGAACCGCGCCCGCAGATCGGCCACCGGCTCGCCCCCCTCCTCACGCGGGTTCTCGTAGGTCAGGTCCGCGCCCATGTCGCGCAGCGTCTCGAACAGACCGGCGCGGGTCGGGTTCAGCCCGATGTTCGGCACCAGCACGTCCGAGCCGGGCACGATCAGCGCCGCGCAGACCGGGAAGGCCGCCGAGGACGGGTCGCGCGGCACGACGATCACCTGCGGCGACAGCTCCGGCTGGCCGACCAGGGTGATGACACGCCCCTCCGTGGTTTCGGACACATCGACCTCGGCCCCGAATCCACGCAGCATGCGTTCACTGTGGTCGCGGGTGGCCTCGCGTTCGATAACCACCGTCTCGCCCGGTGCGTTCAACCCGGCCAGCAACACTGCCGACTTCACCTGCGCCGAGGGAACGGGCGTGGCGTAGCGGACCGGAACCGGATCCGCCGCCCCCACCAGCGTCATCGGCAAGCGCCCGCCAGAGCGGCCAAAGGCCTGCGCCCCGAACAACGCCAGCGGATCGGTTACCCGCGCCATGGGCCGCGACCGCAGGCTGGCATCGCCAGTATAGGTGACCGAGAATCCATGGGTCGCCGCCGCCCCCATCAACAACCGCACCCCGGTGCCCGAGTTGCCGCAATCGATCACGTCCTCCGGTTCCAGGAACCCGCCCACCCCGACGCCGTGCACGACCCAGGTGTCGCCCTCCTTGTGAACCGAAGCCCCGAAGGCCTGCATCGCGCGGCCGGTATCCAGCACGTCCTGCCCCTCCAGCAGGCCGGTCACCCGCGTCTCGCCCACGGCCATGGCCCCCAGGATCAGCGAGCGGTGGCTGATCGACTTGTCCCCCGGCACATGGGCTTCGCCTTGCAGGGGCCCCGCGGCGCGGGCGGTCAGGGGGGTGGCGGGTCCGTGGCTCATGGCGGTCTCCTTCGGGTCGGCGACGGGATAGCGGCAGGCTCCGGGCAGGTCCATGCCCCTTCCTTGTTTCCAAAATATGCATCCGCCCTGTCCGCCGGGTGGATACGGCCCTATCTGTCTTCGATGAAACGTCGCACCTTCCTCTCCGCCGCCGGTCTGACCAGTGTCCTGGGTGCCGCCGCCTGTGCCGTCCAGCGCAGCGGCCCGACCAATCCCTATTACGCGGGGCCCATCAGCGATCATTTTGACGGGACACGGTTTTTCAACCCCGAAGGCTCGGAGCCGAGGGGGTTCGGCGACCTGCTGAAATGGCAGTTGGGCGGCGACAAGGCCGATTGGCCCGACAGCGTCGGCATCACGCAGGACACCCCGCCCGAGCGGGTGAACGACCTGCGTGTGACCATGATCGGCCATGCCACCGTGCTGATTCAGGTGGCGGGGATAAACCTGCTGACCGATCCGGTCTGGTCGCAACGCGCCAGTCCCCTTTCCTTCGCCGGCCCCGCCCGGGTGACGCCCCCCGGCGTGGCCTTTGACAGGCTTCCGCCGATCGATGCGGTGCTGCTGAGCCACAACCACTACGATCACCTCGACATGGCTACCCTGCGCCGCTTGCACGACCGCTTCGGGATGCCGGTGTTGACGCCGCTCGGCAATGACACGCTCCTGCGGGACGAGATCGAGGGCATCGACGCCCGCGCCGCGGATTGGAACGAAACACTTACAATTTCGGGGCTTACTGTACGACTTTTACCCTGCCATCACTGGTCGGCGCGCGGCACGCGGGACCGGTCGATGGCGCTGTGGGCCAGTTTCGTGTTGGAAACGCGGGCAGGCAAGATCCTGCACATCGGCGATACCGGCTATGACCAGGGGCGCCCCTATGACGTCGCGAAACCGCATGGTCCCTACCGCCTGGCGATCCTGCCGATCGGTGCCTACGCACCGCGCTGGTTCATGCGCGACCAGCATCAAAACCCGGAAGAGGCGGTGGCAGGGCTGCTGGCCTGCGGGGCCGGACGCGCGTTGGCGCATCACTGGGGAACGTTCCAGCTGACCAACGAAGCACGGGACGAGCCTCCGACCAAGCTGTTGGAAGCCTTGGACAAAGCGGGGTTGGATACCGACCGGTTCCAGATCTTGCCGCCGGGGCAAAGTTGGGACGTTCCGCCTTTGGCGAGCTAAAATCCTGACATCAGGATTTTAGGCAAACTCTTATCTAAGAGTTTGCCCCCGCCCCGTTGCGATGGAACGTCAGGTAATGCGGACGCCGATCTTCGCGGATCGCCTTTGCCTCGTAACGCGTGCGGGTCCAATCGGACCAAGGTGTTGAAAAATCTTCGCTTTGCAACGTGAAACCGGCCCCCGGCACCTCTTCCAGCGTCTGGCGGACGTAATCGGGAATATCGGTTGCCACGCGGAATTCCGCCCCTGGTTTCAGGACCTTGGCCAAGGGTTCAAGGTGTTCGGGTGTCACGAAACGGCGGCGGTGGTGGCGGGCCTTGGGCCAGGGGTCCGGATAGAGCAGAAAAGCCTTGGAAACAGAGGCTTCCGGCAGGACATCAAACAGGTCGCGGACGTCGCCCGGATGGATGCGAACATTTTCCACCCCGGATTTTCTGAGCTTTCCCAATAACATGGCGACGCCGTTGATGTAGGGTTCTGCGCCGATGATGCCAACCTGCGGGTTCAGCCCGGCCTGGTGGATCATATGCTCGCCCCCGCCGAAGCCGATCTCCAGCCAGACATCGCGATCCCCAAAAAGAAATTGCAGATCAATATCTTCGCGGGTCGGATTCGCCTCCCAATCGACGGCACCGGGCGACAGCGCGGCGAGGTCCTGATCGAGGTAACCTTCCTGCGAGGCCTTCAGGTGCTTGCCCTTGCGGCGGCCATAGAAATTTCGGTGCGGGCGGTCGGTCATAAAGGGAATCTTCACGTTTTGGGGGAAAACTGGAGGCTGTCTTTCACAATTCGGGGGAAATTACAGCGAACGGACGATCCTGTTCACGTGACCCATCTTGCGCCCGGCGCGGACCTCCGCCTTGCCATAGAGGTGGACCTGTGTGTCCGGCGCGGCCAGCAGATCCGGCAGGCGATCCATGTCGTCACCGATCAGGTTTTCCATGACCACGTCCGCGTGCCGTTGCCCATCGCCCAGCGGCAGGCCCGCGACGGCGCGAATGTGCTGCTCGAACTGATCCACCGCGCAGCCCGCCTGGGTCCAGTGGCCGGAGTTGTGGACGCGCGGCGCGATTTCATTGACGACAAGACCAGAGGAGGTGACGAACAGTTCCACGCCCAGAACGCCGACGTAGTCGAGCGCGTTGAGGATGCGTCCAGCCAACAGGGCCGCGTCCGTGCGCAGCGCGGCGGGCAATGTTGCGGGCACGGTGGTGGTGCGCAGGATGCCGCCCTCGTGGACGTTCTGGCCGGGGTCGAAGCAGACGACTTCGCCGGTGACACCGCGGGCCGCGATGACCGAGACCTCGGCGGAGAAGTCCACCAAACCTTCGAGGATCGCGTCGGCACCTGCCATGGACGTAAAGGCCTCGGCGGCGCTGGCGGCATCGTCGATGCGGACCTGGCCCTTGCCATCATAGCCCAGGCGCCGCGTCTTGAGAATCGCGGGCGTGCCCAGATCGGTCAGGGCCGCGACCAGCGCACCCGCATCGGGCACATCGCGGAACGGGGCCACGCGAAGGCCGAGGGTTTCGAGGAAGGTCTTTTCGGTCAGCCGATCCTGGCTGACGCGCAGCGCCTCGCGCCCGGGACGGATCGGGCGCGTCGCTTCCAGCAGGTCCAGGGCCGCGGCGGGGACGTTCTCGAACTCGTAGGTGATGACATCGACGGCACTTGCAAAGGCGGCGAGCGCCCGACCGTCGCTGTAGTCGGCCTGCGTCCAGGTGTTGGCGACCTGGGCGGCGGGGCTGTCGCCCGGCTCGAATATGTGGGTGCGATAGCCCAGCCGAGAGGCGGCCACGGCAAGCATGCGGCCAAGCTGACCGCCACCGAGGATGCCGATGGTCGCGCCGGGGGCGAGGGCTGTGGAGGTATCGGTCATGGGTTGGCCTCTGGGGTCGGGTGCGGGCGGACGAATTGCGCGGCCGGGGTGTGAAAGGTCACGGCGGCAGGTTGGAAAACCGCGCACCCTGAGGCCTGCGGACGGGCTTGCTGCCCCCTGTCGGTGCGCCCTGTGGGTCGGGGCAGAATTGGTTTCACCGCAGGGGCCGTTGCAGAACAGCGCGCGACCCGGACGGGCCAGGCGCAGAGACGGACCGCTGCCATCGCCGGGCGGGTGCACACCGCCGCAGGGGCGGCGACCCGGTGGCTGCGCAGCAGGTGTTCGGCGCACTCCGCGGAGCCAGACTTCGTCGCGGCGCGGACCCCGGTCATCGCAGAGCCCCCTGTGTTTCTGGCTGCGAGGCCAGCGGTCAATCCGGGACGGCACGGGACGGAGGGTCGGATGTGGGGCATCGGGAAGCTCCGAAAAGCGGGCAGTGAGAAGGCCCCTTGGGCATCGGCGTCGCAATAGCGGTGCGGGTCCGGGGGCGGAAGGCCTATTCCGGGGTTTCCGGGATGGACGCGGCCAGATCGGCCCGCCACTTGTCGAGGCGCGCGGCAAGGCCCGGATCGGCGGTGGCCAGAATGCCCGCGGCCATGAGGCCCGCATTGGCGGCCCCTGCGGCCCCGATGGCCATGGTCGCCACGGGAAACCCGCGCGGCATCTGGACGATGGAATAGAGGCTGTCGACCCCCGACAGGGCCTTGGTCTGCACCGGCACGCCGATCACCGGCACGCGGGTCTTGGACGCCATCATGCCCGGCAGATGCGCGGCCCCACCGGCCCCTGCGATAATCGCCCTGAGCCCCCGGTCGGCGGCGGTCTTGCCGTAGTCCCACAACCGGTCGGGCGTGCGGTGCGCCGAGACGATGCGCGTCTCGTAGGCGACGCCCAGTTCGTCCAGAATACGCGCCGCTTCCTGCATGGTGGGCCAGTCGGAGGTGGATCCCATGATGATGCCGACGGGCGGCCCGGTCAGTGTCTCGTCAGTCATGTCGGCCTCAGGCGATGATGTCGGGGGTCAGCTCATCCTCGATCCGGGCGATCCGGTCCTTGAGAGCGAGTTTCTGGCGCTTGAGGCGACGCACGGCGAGCATGTCGGCGGCGCGGCTGTCCTCATAGGCACGAATGGCGGCATCGAGGTCGCGGTGGTCCTGCCGCAACACTTCGAGGCGCACGCGCAGCACCTCTTCGTGGGTCATTTCTTGCGGGCTTGCGGACATGGTCGGACCTCGGGGCGCTTCGCCCCTCCCCTAGCAGGCCCGGCGCGGCATTTCAAAGGGCGGGGCGTGCCCCCTTGCAGTGGGCGGCCCGGATGCCCAGATTGATGACGAACGCCCCGATGCCGATGGCGGGTCGGGGACGATCGGATCGCTTGTCTATGAGGACCCGACCATGAGCAAACTCGGCTTCGGCACCCATCCCTTCCTGCTTGGCTTTGACGAGCTTGAACGCTTGGTGGAGCGTACCGCGCGCACCGGAAACGAAGGCTATCCCCCCTACAACATAGAACAAACCGGCGAGAGCGGGTTTCGCATCACGCTGGCCGTCGCGGGTTTTGGCGAGGAAGATCTGTCGATCACGCTGGAGGATCAGCAGTTGATCGTGCGCGGCAAATCGCGCGACGACAGCGCCCGCGTTTATCTGCACCGGGGCATCGCGGCCCGGCAATTCCAGCGGTCTTTCGTCCTGGCGGAAGGCGTGGAAGTTGCCGGAGCGTCGATGGAAAACGGATTGCTGCATGTGGATTTGAACCGATCAGCCCCCGAAAACGTTGTTCAGACGATCCGGATCAACTCCGGGCACACGGCCGCCAATGGCGCACCCACCTTGAAAGGACCGAAATCATGACGATCCACGCTGATATCGAAGCCATCGGGGGCGCGCTTGTCTATGTGCGCAAGGTCGAGTTGGAAAGCTTGCCGGACGCCGTCCAGGAAGAGGCCCGCAACGGCGGGCTGGACGAGGTCTATGCCGTGCACCGCGCCGATGGCGAGCAGGTGGCCCTTGTCGGGGACAGGTCCATGGCCTTTTCGCTGGCGTTGCAGAACGACATGACCCCCGTCAGCGTCCACTGACGACAGCGCAGGTTTCTGGCCGCGCCCCGATCGGGGCGCGCCGCATCCATGACAAAAGCCACGCCGAAAGGCGTGGCTTTTTGATGTGCGACCGGGGTGGGACGTGATCAGCGGTGCGTCGCAGCCCGCAGCGCGCTGACGATGCTGTCTTCGCCAGCAGGTTTGACCAGCACGGGCACGTCGCCATAGCGATCGGTCAGGGTCTTTGTGTCGTAGCGACCCGTGTGAAAAACGAACGGCAGGTTCATTTCTCTGAGGCGGTCAGCCACGGGAAAAACGGGTTTGCCGCGCAGATCGACGTCTAGAATGGCGGCGTCGATGTCCTTGGCACCCAAGGCGGCGACCGCTTCTTCGACGGTGCAGCAAAGGCCAGAAACCTCCGCACCGCAGTCTTCGAGCATCATCGACAGATCAAGCGCCACCAGCGCCTCGTCTTCGACGATCAAGATGTTCAGGTCGTCCAGCATCTTAGTCTTTCCGGCACAACTGCGTGCCTTGTATCAAGTCTGCGCTTGGGTCCCGCCTCCGCTTGGGGTCCATCCATACGCGGTTGGGCCACACCTTGCGCGGCCCGGTTCAACCAGTCAACGCAGCGAAACCGCGACGGGTTCCATTTCATCGCCCAAGAATCATAGTGCTTGGACGCTCGACGTCAAAACGAAGAAGAAGGGGCGGCCCCGCGACGGGGCCACCCTGGTGTCGTGTCGCGGGGATCAGCCTGCGATCAGCCCCATTGCTTCCAGCTTCAGCAGGACCTGCTGGGCGCAGTTGTCGACCTCGGAACCCTCGGTATCAACGACCAGCTCGGCGTTGGTCGGCGCCTCGTAGGGGTCGGAAATGCCGGTGAACTCGGGGATTTTGCCCTCGCGCGCCAGCTTGTACAGACCCTTGCGGTCACGACGTTCGCATTCCTCCAGCGAGGTGGCCACGTGGACCTCGACGAAGGCACCATAGGCTTCGATCGTCTCGCGGACCGACCGACGGGTCGCGGTATAGGGCGCGATGGGCGCACAGATCGCGATGCCGCCGTTCTTGGTGATCTCGGAGGCGACATAGCCGATGCGCTTGATGTTGATGTCGCGATGTTCCTTGGAGAAGGTCAGCTCGGACGACAGATGCTTGCGCACCACATCGCCGTCGAGCAGCGTCACCGGGCGGCCGCCCATTTCCATCAGCTTGACCATGATCGCGTTGGCGATGGTCGACTTGCCGGACCCGCTGAGGCCGGTGAAGAACACCGTGAAGCCCTGCGCGGAACGCGGCGGCGACGTGCGGCGCAACTCCTTGACCACCTCGGGGAAGGAGAACCACTCGGGAATTTCCAGGCCCTCGCGCAGGCGGCGACGCAATTCCGTGCCCGAGATGTTCAGGATGGTGACGTTCTCACGATCCGCGATCTCGTCGTTGGGCTCGTACTGGGCGCGTTCCTGCACATAGACCATGTGCTTGAAGTCGACCATTTCGCAGCCGATTTCCGACTGGTGCGCGCGATACAGATCCTGCGCGTCGTAGGGCCCGTAGAAATCTTCGCCCTTGCTGTTGGAGCCGGGGCCGGCGTGGTCGCGACCGACGATGAAGTGGGTGCAGCCGTGGTTGGCGCGGATCAGGCCGTGCCAAACCGCCTCGCGCGGGCCGGCCATGCGCATCGCCAGGTTCAGCAGCGACATCGTGGTGGTCGACGGCTGATACTTGTCCAGCACCGCCTCATAGCAACGCACGCGGGTGAAGTGGTCGACGTCGCCCGGCTTGGTCATGCCAACGATCGGGTGGATCAAAAGGTTGGCCTGCGCTTCGCGCGCGGCGCGGAAGGTCAGCTCCTGATGGGCGCGGTGCAGCGGGTTGCGGGTCTGGAACGCAACGACGCGGCGCCAGCCCATCTTGCGGAAATAGGCCCGCAATTCGTTGGGCGTATCGCGGCGGGCACGGAAATCGTAGTGCACCGGCTGCTGGATGCCGGTGATGGCCCCGCCCAGATAGATATCGCCCGCGGTGTTGTGCAGGTAATTGACCGCCGGGTGCGCCAGGTCGTCGGCGCCGAACACCATCTCGGCCTCGCGGGCCTTGTTGGGCGTGTATTTGGAGGTCACCGACAGGATGGCGAGGATCACGCCTTCCTGGTCGCGCAGGGCGATGTCCTGGCCTTCTTCGACGGTGCCCGCGAACTTTTCGTTCACGTCCAGGGTGATCGGCATCGGCCACAGCTGGCCATCGGCCAGGCGCATGTTCTCGACGACACCCTCATAGTCTTCCTTGCCCAGGAAACCCTTGAGCGGGTTGAAGCCACCGTTCATCAACAGTTCCAGATCGCATATCTGGCGCGGCGTCAGGTCCCAGCTGATCAGCTCGGCCGCTTCCATCTTCAGCTTCTGCGCACTGTCGTGGCTGACATAGAGTTCGGGGATGGGAGAAAGGTTGCTGTCCATCAATCTGGTCCTGATCTTCAAAGGAGAAAGTCCGGCGCTCGTGCCGGTCAGCTCCGCGTGGAGCGCATCGTATTCCGCGAATTTGCGCGCGAGGAAGGCGTCGGTGAGTCGGTTCTTTTCCGACGCGCCGCGCGGGGTGAGAACATAGGCGAAGCGTTGGCGCCGGTCGGGCCCCTTGCGGTCGCTGACCTTGATAAGCCCGGCCTCTGCGGCGGTGCGCAGCTGCGTGTTGATCCGACCAAGCGAAACCCCCAGCGCAGTCGCGATCGCGCGCTGCGTTGCCTCTGGCGCTAGGTCGATCTGGCGCAGCAGGCGGAAGAGGGCGTCGTCCTCTTCGAAGGTGGGTTTGGCGGGCGCGGAGAGCATCGCGGGCGACTCAATGTTTGTTCACGGGTGAACGCTTAGGAAGAAAAGTGCGTTCACGCCAGAACAAACTTGTCGCAGGCGGAATCCTGCGCATCCCCGCCAACGCAGGAGATTAGGTCACCGGGTGGTCAGGTCAAAAGTAGGGCGCGAAACACGCAGCCTGCGCGGGGTCTGCCGCGCCGCGTCCGGTCAGGACCGCCTGGGCCGCCAGCGCGCGGGGATCGGCGGGGTCGCGGGCCAGCGCCGTCTGGATCGGGGCCGCGTTGCCGGTCCGGATCGCGTCTACCAGGGGGCCGTCGCGAACCGGATCGGGGTCGGGGCATGTCCCGCCCGAGGCCAGCGCGGGCGCGGCGCGTGGGGTCGGACCATTCCCACCCCCTCCGCAGGCGGTCAGCATCAGGGCGGTCAGGATAATCATCAGGCGCATGGGGCGAATTCCTCGGGCTGTTGCCGCACCCTGCCCCGACAGCCCCCCCGGCTCAAGGCCGGGGCAGCCGGAGGTTACTCTGCCGGTTCGTCGACGGGGGCACCATAGCCCAGCGGCTCCGACTGATCTTGCGCGATCTCGCTGTCGAGGCCGTGCTCGGCCAGGAACCGCTCCGCCTCCAGGGCGGCCATGCAGCCCATGCCAGCGCTTGTCACCGCCTGGCGATAGATGTGATCGGTCAGGTCGCCCGCCGCGAAGACGCCGGGGATCGATGTGGCCGTCGAGTCGGGGGCGGTCTTGACGTAGCCGCCGGAGTGCAGCTCCAGCGTGTCCTTTACCAGATCAGAGGCGGGCGCGTGGCCGATGGCGACGAAAAACCCGTGCACGGCGATTTCGCGCGTCTCGCCGGTTTCGCGATGCTTCAGCCTCAGACCCTCGACGCCGCGCGGGGTTTCAGCGCCGAGAACCTCGTCGATCTCATGATCCCAGATCACCTCGACCTTGGGGTTCTTGAACAGGCGGTCCTGCAGGATCTTTTCTGCGCGCAGGGTGTCACGGCGGTGAATCAGGGTGACCTTGCTGGCGAAGTTGGTGAGGAACAGCGCCTCCTCCACGGCGGTATTGCCACCGCCGACGACGGCCACGTCCTTTCCGCGATAGAAGAACCCGTCGCAGGTCGCGCAAGCCGAGACACCAAAGCCCTTGAAGTGTTCCTCGGACGGCAGGCCCAGCCACTTGGCCTGCGCCCCGGTGGCCAGGATCAGCGCGTCGCAGGTATAGGTGTTGCCGCTGTCGGACGTCGCGGTAAAGGGCCGCTTCGACAGGTCCAGCGACGCGATGTGATCGGACAGGATCTCGGTGCCGACGGCGCGGGCATGCGCCTCCATGCGGACCATCAGGTCGGGGCCCTGGACCTCTGTGTCGCCGGGCCAGTTCTCCACCTCGGTGGTGATGGTCAGCTGGCCGCCGGGCTGGATGCCCTGGACGAGGACCGGCTCCAGCATGGCGCGGCTGGCGTAGACGGCGGCGGTATAGCCAGCCGGGCCAGAGCCGATGATGAGAACCTTGGAATGGCGGGTGTCGGACATGGGGGCCTCCTGCTCAGAGCGCTCGATATAGGGTCCGAATCGGGCTGGGGGAAACCCCCGTCGCGCGTCCGTGATCCTGCGCCCGTCAAAGTCGGGCACAAACGCCCCGATCGCCCCCGGCGCGGGCGATTGTCCCGGCATTCGCGCCGCAGCCAGGAGGATGCCGCGATCCCGGATCCAAGAGGGGGTGCAAATTGGGCCCATTTCCGCAAGTATCTTTCGCCTACTTGAAAGAATGTTGCGCCAGATGCCGGGCTGTGAGACAGACACGCAAACTGCCCTGCAACGGATTCACCCATGCCTATTTCCAAGCTTGACCCCATCGACCGCCAGATCCTGGCCGAGTTGCAGGACGATGGGCGCATGACAAACGTGGAGCTGGCGCGCCGCGTCGGCATCAGTGCCCCGCCTTGCCTGCGCCGTGTCCGCGCGCTGGAAGAGGCCGGGTTCATCCAAGGCTACCACGCCGATGTGGACGCGCGGAAACTGGGGTTCGAGGTGCAGGTCTTTGCCATGGTGTCCCTGCAGCGACAGGCAGAGGTGGATCTTTCCGCCTTTGAGGCGTTGTGCCGCGACTGGCCGTTGGTGCGGGAATGTCACATGCTGAACGGCGAAATCGACTTCATCCTGAAGTGCGTGGCCCCGGATCTGTCGACCTTTCAGTCGTTTCTGACCGGGGCACTGACGGCGGCCGACAACGTGGCGTCGGTCAAGACTTCGCTGGTGATCCGGGGGGCCAAGGATGTGCCCGGCGTGCCCTTTGACGTGCTCGAAGCCCGGCTGGCGCAGGAGGCCTGATCCCGCGCGGGGTCAGATGATTTCGTCCTCGTCGAACAGCGGATCGCCCGCGATTTGCCCGGCCAGATCATCGACCGAGGCTTCGGCCTGGGCGACCGATGGCACCCGTGCCAGGTGGAACACGGCATCGCCTTCGTTAACGACGGGCATGACCGCACGCCCGACGACGATCCCGTCGAAAGGCGCGATGATTTCCTGCTCGACCTTGCCGAAGGGATCGGCGACCGCGCCCATGACCGTGCCCTCGGCCACCACGTCCCCATCGGCGCGGTAGGTTCGAAGCAGGCCGCCCGCCGGGGCGCGCAGCCATTTGGAACTGGTGCAGAGCTGCGGCTTGGCCCGGGCCGCCATGATCCCGCGCCCCCCGATCATCCCCTTGTAGCGCAGCACGCGCAGGATGCCCGCAACGCCCGCGCGCACGCAGTATTCGTCGAACCGCAGCCCCTCGCCCGCCTCATAGAGCAACACATCGCGGCCGATGTCCTTGGCCGCGCCGCGCAGGCTACCGTCGCGCAGGGGGGATTGCAGGATCACGGGGGCACCGAAAACCTCGGCCAGGTCGCGCATTGTTGGGCTGTCGGGCGAAATCCGGATCTGCGGCAGGTTGGTGCGGTGGATCGCCGCCGAATGCAGGTCGATGCCCAGATCGCAACGGGCCACGATCTCATGCAGGAAGATATGCGCCAGCCGGGAGCCGAGCGAGCCGGACCGCGTGCCGGGAAAACAGCGGTTCAGATCGCGGCGGTCGGGCAGATAGCGGGAGTGGTTCATGAAGCCGAAGGCGTTCACGATTGGGATCACGATCAGCGTGCCCTTCACCGACTTCAACGCCGCGGACCGCAACAGGCGGCGCACGATTTCCACGCCGATGACTTCGTCGCCGTGGATGCCCGCGCTGACAAAGACGGTGGGCCCGTCGATGCGCCCGTGGATGACCTGCACCGACATCGACACCGGCGTGTGGTCCGACAGACGGCTGACCGGCAGTTCGACGACGGCGCGCGTGCCCGGATCAACCGTCCTGTCGCCGATCACGAAGGCCGGGCGGCGCGCCGTCTTCGGCATCAGCCCTTGCCCTTGGTCCGGGTCACGCCGGGCTTGGCGCTCTTTTCCAGGTGCTCGATGATCTTGCCCGCGATGTCGATGCCCGTGGCCTTTTCGACCCCTTCCAGCCCCGGAGAGGAATTGACCTCCATCACGACGGCCCCGTGATTGGCGCGCAGCATGTCGACACCGCAGACCGCAAGGCCCATGGATTTCGCGGCACGCACCGCGGTCGAGCGTTCCTCCGGGGTCAACTTGATGACCTGGGCCGAGCCGCCCCGGTGCAGGTTGGACCGGAATTCGCCTTCGGCCCCGGTACGTTTCATCGCGGCGACGACCTTGCCGCCGATGACCAGCGCGCGGATGTCGGTGCCGCCCGCCTCCTTGATGAACTCCTGGATCAGGATGTTGGTGTTGGTGGCGCGGAAGGCCTCGATTACCGATTTGGCGGACCGGTCCGTGTCGGCCAACACCACGCCCAGGCCCTGCGTGCCCTCCAGCAGTTTGACCACCAGGGGCGCGCCGCCGGCCAGGGCCAGAACCTCTTCGGTCTGCTTGGGGTCGTGGGCGAAGGTCGTGACCGGCAGGCCGATGCCGTCCCGTGCCAGCAGCTGCATCGACCGCAGCTTGTCGCGCGACCGCCCGATGGCCACAGATTCGTTCAACGGATAGACGCCCATCATCTCGAACTGCCGCAACACGGCGAGCCCGTAAAAGGTGATCGAGGCCCCGATGCGGGGGATGACCGCGTCAAAGCCGACAAGCTTTTCCCCGTTGTAATACATCTCGGGCCGGCGGCTGGCGATGTTCATGTAGCAGCGCAGCGTGTTGATGATCTGCAACTCGTGGCCGCGCGCCTCAGCGGCCTCTTTCAGGCGCTGGTGGGAATAGAGATTGGCATTCCGGGCCATCATCGCGATTTTCATGATCTATTCCTTCGGGTTGATTTCGGCAGGTCGGCATTGCTGGTCAGATAGTGCCGCCCCGGATCGACGACGATCCCGTGGCGGCTGAGGGCGCTGCGGCCCACGATCATGCGAAAGCTCATTTCAGTACGCTCGGTGAGCGACAGGTCGATCGACCAGGCCCGCCGCGCGATGCGAAACCGCGTGCGGATCACGATGCGCGTCTCGGGGACGCCGCTGGTATTGGTGATGTCGCGTTGGTCGTGGACCGGGCATTCCACGTCGGTGTCGCGCGCGTCGTCGTCGAACCGGGTGTGGAACCGGACCCATTGCGCATCGTCGCGCACGAAGGTCTCTATCTCGGTCGCGTGCAGGGCAGAGGTGCGCGCGCCCGTGTCGATCTTGGCGCGCAGGCTGCCCAATCCCAAAAGAGGCAGACCCACACGTTCTTGCCAGCCGATGACGAGCATTGCACGTCTCCCCTACTGGACGTCTCTGGGGACTTTAGGGCAGGTCCGCCCCCATGGCTACAGGCCATGAGGGCAGTTCGATCAAACCTTTAGCGCCGGGATGATCTGCTTCTTGCGGCTCATCACGCCGGGCAGGACGACGGTATCGCCAGACACGGTGGCGGCGAAGCTTTTCTCGGCCACGGTCTTGGACAGGTCGTTGGGGATCAGCATCGTGGCTTCCTCGTTCAGGATGTCCACAACGAACAACAGAACCTGTTCCACCCCGTCCTCGGCGGCAACCGCCGGCATCGCCTCCATCAAGGCGGCCTTGCGGTCCAGAACGGCCGCCGGCGAGGTGGTTTCCAGAACCGAGACGCGGAACTTTGTGCCCTCGACCGCATATTCCTTGGAGTCCATCCGCAGAAGCTCCGCCTCGGAAAAGGCCGAGACGTCGGATTTGGCGGCGAACATCTCGGCGGCCAGATCGGGGATCGAGACGCCCAGATCCTCGGCCAGGCGTTCGGCCACGGCGCGGTCATGGTCGGTCGTGGTGGGCGACCGGAATTCCAGCGTGTCCGACAGGATGCAGGTCAACATCGCGCCCTTGATGCCCTCGGGCGCGGTCGACAGGGCCTGGCCCATCAGGTCGGCCATGATCGTCGCGGTGCAGGCCAGCGGGCGGATGGTGATGTCGATCGGACCGGCCGTTTCCAGCCCGCCGACCAGCTTGTGGTGGTCGATGATCTGGCGCACGTCCGCCTTGGCGATATTGGCAGGCAGTTCGGCGGGGTTGTTGGTGTCCACGATCACGCAGGGCTGATCCGCCTCGACGTCGGCGATGATCTGCGGCTTGTCCAGACCCCAGCGGGTCAGCATGAAGGCGGCCTCGGTGTTCGGCTCGCCCAGCAGGGCGGGCGCGGCGGGGGTGCCTGCGACCTCTGACAGGTACCAGGCCCACGCAATAGGAGAGCCGGTGGAATCGGTATCGGGCGACTTGTGGCCGAAAACGAGGGTGGTCATGGGCGACGTCCTTCATCAGAAACGAATTTGGCGCGGCCATATCGCGCCCACGCGGGCTTGTCACGCCCACGCCGACCGGAGGACCAATGCGCGAAACCGATCTCTACCCGCCGGTCAAGGCCCTGCTGGAAGGGCAAGGCTATGTCGTCAAAGGCGAAATCGGCGCGGCGGATGTGGTCGGGGTGCGTGGCGAAGACCCGCCGGTCATCGTCGAGTTGAAAACCGGGTTCAGCCTGTCCCTTGTGAACCAATGCATCGACAGGCAGGCCATCACGCCGCATGTGTACCTGGCCGTGCCAGAGGGGTCCGGCGCGCGGGCCTATGGGGCGTTGAAATCCAACCTCAAACTGGCCCGCCGATTGGGTCTGGGCGTGATCACCGTGCGTCTGCGCGACGGGCTGGTGGTGGTGCACTGCGATCCGGGTCCGTTCCAGCCGCGCCTGCTGAAGAAACCGCGCGAGCGGCTCTTGCGGGAATTCGCGCGTCGGCGCGGCGATCCGGCCCAGGGCGGGGCCACGCGCGACGGGCTCATGACCTCATACCGGCAGGACGCGCTGGCGCTGGCGGCGCATCTGGCGGCGCATGGGGCCTGCAAGGGCAGCGTGGCGCGGGATGCCACCGAGGTGCCGCAGGCGACGCGGATCCTGCGGGACAATCATTACGGGTGGTTCGTGAAGATATCGGTCGGGGTCTATGACCTGTCGGAAGCCGGGCGCGCGGTCGCGACGGGGACAAATCCTTAAATAAGGATTTGAGGCAAACTTTTCGTGAAAGTTTGCGCCCCCTCTCGACAGCGATACGCCCGCCGGTCACTCAGGGGGCATGCAGCTATTCCTCCTTGCCGCGCTGGCCATGTGCTTTCTGGCCGCCAATTCCCTGCTGACCCGCGCAGGTGTGCTGGACGGCACGGACCCGCTGGCCTTTGCCGCCCTTCGCGTTGGGGCCGGGGCGGTGGTCCTGTCCCTGCTGTCGCTGCGCCGGGGCATCACCCTGACCGGCGGTCGGCGTTGGGGCGCGGCGCTGGCGCTGGCGATCTATCTGCTCGGGTTTTCCTTGGCCTATCGCACCTTGGACGCGGGCGTCGGCGCGCTGATCCTGTTTGCGATGGTGCAACTGGGGCTGTTCGGGATCGGCCTTGCACGCGGAGAGGGCACGGGACCACGACAACTGGGCGGCATGGCGCTGGCGCTGGGGGGGCTGGCCTGGCTGCTGTGGCCCGGTGAGGGGACGCGGATCGACCTGATCGATGCGGGTCTGATGGTCGCGGCCGGGCTGGCCTGGGCCTTCTATTCGCTGGCTGGGCGGTTCGAGCCGCGCCCCCTGGCCGGATCTGCGGGCAACTTTCTGCTGGCTGCCGGATTGTTCGCGCTGGCCGCACCGCTTTGGCTGGATGGGCCGATCACCGGGTTCGGCGCGCTGATGGCGGTTCTGTCGGGCGGCGTCGCATCGGGGTTGGGATATGCCATGCTGTTCCGGGTATTGCCCGCTATGGGCAGTGCCACGGCGGGCCTGGCGCAGCTGTCGGTGCCGGTCATCGCGATGCTGGCTGGCGCGCTGATCCTGGCAGAGGTGCCCTCGCCCCGCGCGCTGGCTGCCGGCGCGCTCGTATTAGCGGGGATCGCGCTGGCCACCTTGCGTCTGCGCCGGGCGTGACGTCACGGGTGTGCTGCGCGCCCGCGCGGTTTATGTTTACGGAATGATGTTGCGTGCGCTCCTCCTCTCCTTTCTGCCGCTGGCGGCCTTGGCCGGGACGCCCCCCGGCCCGGAATGCGTCGTGCTGCTGCATGGATTGGCGCGGGAGGATACCTCCTTTCTGCTGATGCAGGAGACGCTGACGCTGGAGGGGTATGCCGTCGTCAACAGCGACTACGACAGCACCGTGGCCCCGATCGAAGAGCTGGCAAGCACCGCCCTGCCCGAGGCACTGGCCGCCTGCCCCGCTGACGCCTACCGCGTGCATTTCGTCACCCATTCCATGGGCGGCATCCTGCTGCGGCAATACGTGTCGCACCATCAGGTGCCGCGCCTGGGCCGGACGGTGATGCTGGCCCCGCCGAATCAGGGTTCGGAACTGGTAGACGAATTGGGAGAGCTGGCCCCCTTCGAATGGCTGAACGGCCCGGCAGGGGGCCAACTGTCGACCGATGGCCTGCCGGCGCGTCTGGGCCCCGTCTGGCGCAACGTGGGCATCATCGCCGGATCGCGCAGCCTGAACCCGGTCTATTCGGTGATCCTGCCGGGGGCGGACGACGGCAAGGTGTCGGTCGCATCCACCAAGGTCGAGGGGATGACGGCGCATCTGACCCTGCCCGTCAGCCACACCTTTCTGATGAACAACCCGGTCGTGATCGGTCAGGTGCTGTCGTTCCTGCGGACCGGTCGGTTCGAGCCGGGCCTGGGTCTGCTCGATGTGATCGAGACGCTGACGGACTAATGGAGTAGCGGTGCGGGGCCCCTTCCCCGACGACTATGCCCGACTGTCTGCGGTCCGGGAATTTCCCCGGCCTGCGGATCACAGGTCGAGGGCGGCCAGGACGGCGTCGAGGTCGTCGTAATGGTGCAGCAGCGCCTCGGGCGACAGGCTTGACACATCATGGGCACCGGGGCCGAAAGTGACCAGAACACAGGGCACCCGCGCCGCCGTCGCCGTCTTGCGGTCGGTGTCGGTGTCCCCGATCAGGACCGCCCGCGCCATGTCCCCGCCCGCGCGGTCCACTGCGGCGACCATGTGGTCGGGATGGGGTTTGCGCACAGGCAGGGTATCGGCACCCACGAGGCTGTCGAACAAATGCCGCGCGCCCAGGTCGGCCATAAGCTGTTCGGCCAGGCCCTCTGGCTTGTTGGTGGCGATCCCGACGGCATCGCCCTGCGCCCGCAGGGCCGCGACCGCGTCCAGCGCACCGGGATAAAAGGTGGTGTGCCGGGAAATCGCCTGACCGTAGGCGTCCAGCAGCGGCTGATAGCCCGCATCGACCAGCGCCTCATCCTCGATGCCCGCGCGCCCGAGGGCCAGGCGCAGCATGGCGCGCCCCCCGCGCAGCGCGGTGGCGCGATCCTCCACCCGGTCCGCATCCAGCCGTTCCACCTGACCCAGATGCGCCAGGGCCGCATTGGCAGCCGCCAGCAAATCGCCGGAAGTGTCGCAGAGCGTGCCGTCCAGATCGAAAATGACAGTTCGTTTCATGTCTCGGTGCCCTTTCGCCGATCCCGCCCTTGCGGCACGTCCAAGGGCAGCTAGAACGGCGGGGACCGCAAGGAAAGGCCTCACATGCCCACAGCTCTGATCGTTTTGGCCGCCGGACAGGGCAGCCGCATGCAGTCCGACCTGCCCAAGGTGCTGCATCAGGTCGCCCATGCGCCGCTGCTTGTGCATGCCTTGATCGCGGGGCAAAGCCTGTCGCCCGACCGCACCGTCATCGTTGCGGGCCATGGCGGCGACGCGGTCGAAGCAGCCGCGCGGGACCACGACCCGGAAGCCACCGTGGTGCGCCAGACCGAACAACTGGGCACCGGTCACGCTGTGCAACAGGCGCAGGCGGCGCTGGACGGTTTTGCCGGCGATGCGATCGTTCTGTATGGTGACACGCCCTTTATCCGGGCCGAGACCCTGCAGGCCATGCTGGACGCGCGCGCCGCCGGGGCCGATGTGGTCGTCCTGGGCTTTGAAGCGGCCGATCCCGGTCGGTATGGCCGCCTTGTCGCCGATGGCGACCGGTTGGAGCGGATCGTGGAAGCCAAGGACGCCACCCCCGATGAACTGTCGATCCGGCTGTGCAATTCCGGCGTTCTGGCCGCCGATGCCGCGACGTTGTTCGCGCTGTTGGATCAGGTCGGCAACGACAATGCCTCAGGCGAATATTACCTGACCGACGTGATCGGCCTGGCCCGTGCCGCCCGTCTGTCGGCCCGCGTCGTCACCTGCCCCGAAGCAGAAACGATGGGCGTCAACACCCGTATGGATCTGGCCGCCGCCGAGGCGACCTTTCAGACCCGCAAGCGTACCGAGGCGATGGAAAACGGGGCCACCCTGACCGCGCCCGAAACGGTGTTCTTCGCCCATGACACCTATCTGGGCCGGGATGTCATCGTCGAGCCGAACGTCGTCTTCGGCCCCGGCGTCACCGTCGAAAGCGGCGCGACCCTGCGCGCGTTCAGCCATCTGGAGGGGTGCCACGTCTCTGAGGGATGCGTGATCGGGCCCTATGCCCGCCTGCGTCCGGGGGCGGAACTGGACCGGGGTGCCAAGATCGGCAACTTCGTCGAAGTGAAAAACGCCCAGGTCCACGAGGGGGCCAAGATCAACCATCTGACCTATGTGGGCGACGCCGAGGTCGGCGCGCGGGCAAATATCGGCGCGGGCACCGTCACCTGCAATTACGATGGCTATTTCAAGCACCGGACCGAGATCGGCGAGGACGCCTTTATCGGCTCGTCCACCATGCTGGTGGCCCCGGTGCGCGTGGGCGCGGGCGCGATGACCGGCTCGGGCAGCGTGATCACGATGGATGTGGCGGACGGCGCGCTGGCCCTGGGCCGGGCCCAGCAAGTGACCCGCGAAGGCTTTGCCACGCGGCTGCGGGCCAAACTGAAAGCCGCGAAGGAGAAACGCTGATGTGCGGAATTATCGGGATCCTGGGCGACCACCAGGCCGCGCCGATCATGCTGGATGCGCTCAAGCGGCTGGAATACCGCGGCTATGACAGCGCGGGCATCGCCACGGTCCGCGACGGTGTGCTGGACCGGCGCCGCGCGGTCGGCAAGCTGGTCAATCTGGCCGACCTGCTGGTCGAGGATCCGCTGGCCGGGCGCGCGGGCATCGGCCACACCCGCTGGGCCACCCACGGCAGCCCCACGGTCGCCAATGCCCACCCGCACCGCGCGGGCCGGGTGGCGGTCGTCCACAACGGCATCATCGAGAACTTCCGCGAGCTGCGCGCCGAGTTGGGCGGCACCTTCGAGAGCGAGACCGACACCGAAACCATCGTGCGCCTTTGCGAAAGCTATCTGTCCGAGGGGCTGTCGCCCAAGGATGCGGCCTTTGCCACGATTGACCGGTTGGAAGGTGCCTATGCCCTGTGCTTCCTGTTCGACGCACAGGACGACCTGCTGATCGCGGCCCGGGCCGGATCCCCCTTGGCCATCGGCCATGGCGACGGCGAGATGTTCGTGGGATCGGACGCCATCGCACTGGGCCCGCTGACCGACCGGATGACCTATCTGGAGGAAGGCGACCGCGCCGTCGTGACCCGCGCGGGAGCCCGTATTTTCGACGCCGAGGGCAAGCAGACCCACCGCGAAATGCGCCGCATCCGGATGGAGGCCACACGGATCGAAAAGGCCGGCCACAAGCATTTCATGGCCAAGGAAATCCATGAACAGCCGCAGACCCTGTCGGATGTGCTGAACACCTATCTGGACGGCGACCGGGTGGCCCCGCCGGGCGACTACGACTTTGCCGCCACCGACCGGGTGCAGATGATCGCCTGCGGCACCGCGCATATTGCCTGCACAGTGGCGAAATACTGGTTCGAGGCCTTGGCCCGCCTGCCGGTGGATGTGGATATCGCCTCTGAATACCGCTACCGAGAGGGGCCGATCGGGGCCTGCAACACCGCGCTGTTCGTGTCGCAATCGGGCGAGACGGCGGACACGCTGGCGGCGCTGCGTTATGCCAAGGGCCAGGCGCGCGCGATCCTGTCGGTGGTCAACGTCGACACCTCGTCGATTGCCCGCGAGAGCGATACCGCCTTTCCGATCCATGCGGGTGTGGAGGTGGGCGTCGCCTCGACCAAGGCCTTCGTCAACCAGCTGGCGGTCCTGCTGTGCCTGGCCATCCGGGCCGGCGTGCAGCGCGGGCACGTGTCCCCCGCACGGGAATCGGCACTGGTGGGCGAATTGCGTGCCCTGCCGGGGATCGTCTCGTCGGCCCTGGGCATCGAGAGCCGCTGCGAGGCCTTGGCCCGCCGCCTGGCCGAGGCGACCGACATCCTGTTCCTGGGGCGCGGACCGATGTATCCCCTGGCCCACGAAGGCGCGCTCAAGCTGAAGGAAATCAGCTATATCCATGCCGAGGCCTATGCCTCCGGCGAGTTGAAGCACGGGCCGATTGCCCTGGTCGACCGGACCCTGCCGGTGGTGGTTTTCGCACCGATGGACCCGCTGTTCGACAAGACCGTCAGCAACATGCAGGAGGTCATGGCCCGCGAGGGGCAGGTTCTGCTGGTGACCGACGCCGAAGGGGCCGCCGCCGCATCCGAAGGCGTCTGGGAAGTCCTGGTGATGCCCAAGGTAGACCCGTTGCTGGCCCCCATTCTGTATGCGTTGCCAGCGCAGCTGCTGGCCTATCACACCGCCGATCACAAGGGCACGGACGTGGACCAGCCGCGCAATCTGGCCAAATCGGTGACGGTGGAATAAGCCCCCTGATCGCATCTGCGCGGGGGGCGCGGGGGCTCTGCCCCCGTCCCTGCGGGACTCCCCCGCGGTATTTATGGCCAGAGGAAGACTGGGCCGGATTGGAACGTTGATGACCCTCGATGAGATCATGGCCCGGCTGACGGCCGCCGCAGACCCGGAACGGGCCGCCAAGGACCGCGCCGCCAATCGCACCGACCGCGAAACACTGGGCGTGGCACCCGAAGTGCTGCGGGATCTGGCGGTGGAGGTGCGCGAGGCAGTCAGCGTGGATCGTCGGGTTCTGCTGGCGGATGCGCTGTGGCGGGCCGAGGGGTTCGACGCGCGGATGCTGGCGCTGCGGATGCTGACGCAGGCGCGGATCCGGCCCGATGTCGGGGTCTGGGCCCTGCTGGAACGCTGGGTGCACCACTTCGACTGTCGGGCCATCGCGGATGCGGGGGCGGCGGCGATCGGGCGCCGCTTTGCCGCCGATCCGACGCGGCTGACGGTTCTGGACGACTGGGCGGGTGCGGCGAACGTCTGGACCCGGCGCGCGGTGTTCACCGGCACGGCAGGCTTTGCCAAGCTGCGCCACCCCTCCGAAGCGGAGCAGGCGGCGCGCGAACAGGTGCTGGCCCTGGCCGCCGCCATGACAGACGAGACGCGCCCGGTGATCCGTCAAGCCATCGACGGCTGGCTGCGCGACCTGGCCAAACACGACCCCGAGCGGGTGGCCGCCTTTCGCGCCTAGGCAGGCACAGCCCGGCGATAAAGGTGCCAACTGGCATGGCCCAGCACCGGCAGCACCACCAGCAGCCCGGTGAACCAGGGCACCAGGGCCGCCAGTGTCAGCCCCGCGATCAGCGCCGCCCAGGCCGTCAGGACCACCGGGTTGGCGCGAAACACCGCCAGGCTGTGGCGCATGGCGGTGACGAAATCGACCTCGCGTTCCAACAGCATCGGCAGGCTGACGCAGGTCACCGCAAAGAGGAACAGCGCGCAAAGCCCGCCAAACAGAAGTTCTGCCGCGATCATCGCCAGCCCGCGCCCGCCCAGATAACTGGCCAGGTCGTCGGGCGGGCCCAGCAAGGCCGAGGGCCCCATGATCAGGGCAAACAGCATGTGGGCCACGAAGGACCAGAACAGAAAGTAGATCAGCAGAACCGCACCCGCCCATGGGATCTGCCGCGTCCGCTCGCGCCAGACGACGCCCAGGACAGCGGGAAAGCTGAGCGGCTCGCCCCCATGAAGGCGGCGCGACACCTCATAGAGGCCGACGGCCAGGAAGGGCGCGATCAGCGGAAACCCCAGCGACAGCGTCAGCGTCCAGGTGAACAGCCCCGCGCCCAGCCCGCGCAAGGCCAGCCCCGCCAGCACATAGATCGCCGCAAAGAACAGCCCGTAATGCGGGGCGGACAGGTAATCGGCCCAGCCCGCGCGCAAGGCGCGGCCCAGGTCGCCGGCGGCCAGCCTTGGGACAGGCGGCAGGGGCGCGGGGGGGTCGGGTGTCATGACGCTCCTCCTCTGGGGGCGGGATCAGGGTGCGCGGGCGACCGCGGGCCGTCCTTGACCTGCATCATGGCGCGGGTTTTGCGCGACGCAATGGGCCGATGACCTCGATCCGGTTGGTCCAGAGGTACGCGTCCAGCCGGGCGGGCACGCGGGCCAACATCTGTTCATCGTCGATCCCGCTGGAAAAGCCGGAACCGTCGAGCGGCCCGAGAAGGATCACGGTCGTTCCGTGCGTTGCCATGCGCGCGGTCAACCGGTGCGGCCACCCCCAGAGCCAGGGGGCCACATTCAACGGCAGCGCGATCAGCCGGTCGCGACAGGCCTCCGGCACGTAGCCGGACCACCCCAGAAGGGCGTAGCGGATCACGCAGGCCTTCAGCGCCGGGCGGTCGTAGCCCCGCAAGCCCGGACGCGCCGCCAACGCCGCACGCGTGGGCGGCGCGCCGCCATAGACGCCGAAGACCTGCGCGTCGTGGTCGCCTGCCGACAGCAGCTCCGCCAGTGCCGCGCCTTCCTCCGCGCGGCGGCTCTTGAAGTTGATGAGGTAGGGGCCGGAGCCATCCGACAGGACCTCGGCCAGGGTCGGCATCTGCCCCCGTGCGGTGCCCCGCAGGGGGAAGCTCTCTCCGTCGCTGGTATAGCCGTGGCCCAGATCCAACCCGCGCAACAGCGTCATCGGCTGTTCATGGGTCACGCCGGTGCCATCGGTCTGACACTCCAGCCGCCAGTCGTGAAAGACCGCGAACTGCCCGTCGGGGGTGAGATGCACGTCAATCTCTACCACATCGGCCCCGAACCCGAACGCCGCCTGCATCGAGCGGCGGGTGTTGGCGATATAGTCGTGTGTCACCGGCAGGATAGGGTTGGCGGTGCAGGTATCGTTCGTTCGCTCCGTTCCCGCACGGATCTGGTGGACACCGCGATGTGCCAGCAGGCGCGGCGTGCGGTCCTCGGGGAGAGCGACGATGGCCGAAGTGTTCCCCAGCCAGAGCGCAAGGAGAAGGAGGGAGAAGACCGATAGGGGGCGCATCAGACGGGTCATTCCCGCGACGTTCGCAAAACCGCGCGATCATGGCAACGCCCCCACCTTGCCCCCGGCCCGGCAAACCCCTAACAGGCCCCGGACCAATGACCCGGAGGCGCCCATGCCGCGACTCGTGATGAAATTCGGCGGAACCTCCGTCGCCAACCTCGACCGCATCCGACGCGTTGCCAAACGCGTGGGCGTCGAGGTGGCCAAAGGCTATGAGGTGATCGTCGTCGTCTCGGCCATGTCGGGCAAGACCAACGAACTGGTGGGTTGGGTGGGTGAAACCTCGCCGATGTATGACGCGCGCGAATACGATGCCGTGGTGTCCTCGGGCGAGAATGTCACCGCCGGTCTGCTGGCGCTGGTGTTGCAGGAAAACGGCATCGAGGCGCGCAGCTGGCAGGGCTGGCAGGTGCCGGTCAAGACGACCTCGGCCCATTCATCCGCGCGGATCGAGGACATCCCGACAGACAATTTCGACGACCGCTTTGCCAAGGGCATGCAGGTCGCCGTCGTCGCGGGCTTTCAGGGTGTCAGCCCCGAGGGCCGGATCACCACGCTGGGACGCGGTGGGTCGGACACGACCGCCGTGGCCTTTGCCGCCGCCTTCGAGGCGGAGCGTTGCGACATCTACACCGACGTCGACGGGGTCTATACCACCGACCCGCGCATCGCGTCCAAGGCGCGCAAGCTGGATCGCATCGCCTTTGAGGAAATGCTGGAGCTGGCGTCGCTGGGCGCAAAGGTTCTGCAGACCCGCTCGGTCGAGCTGGCGATGCGCTACAAGGTGCGGCTGAGGGTTCTCAGCAGTTTTGAGGAACAATCCGACAATGCGGGCACATTGGTCTGCGACGAGGAGGACATCATGGAATCGAATGTGATCGCAGGCGTGGCCTACAGCCGCGACGAGGCCAAGATGACCCTGGTCTCGGTGGCCGACCGCCCGGGCGTCAGCGCCGCCATTTTCGGCCCCCTGGCCGAGTCGGGCGTGAACGTGGACATGATCGTCCAGAACATCGCCGAAGACGGCCGCACCGACATGACGTTCAGCCTGCCGGTCGATCAGGTGGCGCGCGCCGAAAAAGCGGTACGCGACGCGATGGAGGCCGGGGCCATCAACTTCCACGACCTGATTGCCGACACGGACGTCAGCAAGGTGTCGGTGGTCGGGATCGGCATGCGGTCGCACGCCGGTGTGGCGGCGCGGATGTTCCAGGCCTTGTCTGCCGAGGGCATCAACATCAAGGTCATCACCACGTCGGAGATCAAGATCTCCGTCCTGATTGATCGCAAGTACATGGAACTGGCGGTTCAGGCCCTGCACGACGCCTTCGAGCTGGAAAAAGCCTGACGCCCGCCCCCGCCCACGGCGGGGGGGCGTGGGACGGGGTTCTTGGGGCTCAGCCCCGACCCTGCGCAGGCTTGACCGGATCGCCAGCGCGGGGCCCGACGGACCGGCCAGATGGCCGATGCGGGCACCGCCTTCGTCGGAATTGCAGCCCGGATAACGGGCTGTTCGCCACGATCCTGGCCGGGTCCGCGCAGGGGGCGACCGACCCGCCCGATCTGCGTATGGTCAAGGTGCCCGATCTTGCAGCAGTGCCGGATCGTGTGGCGACAAACGGCGTCGGGCTGGAACATATCCACGATTACTAGGGCTTCGCCCCTCCCCATTGTCACAAACACCGCCTATACCCGGACCCCGACAGGGAGAGTCGGATGCCAGCGCCGAAGGACAGCGAAAGCCGAAAGTTGCTGCGAAGGCTTCAGGCCGTTATGGCCGAAGCCGCGGAGGGACAGGAGCGGCTGAACCGGATCGTTGATCTGGTCGCGATCTCGATGGGGACCGAGGTCTGCTCGATCTATCTGCATCGCGACGAAAGCGTTCTGGAACTTTGCGCGACCTATGGCCTGAACGCCGAAGCGGTGCACGTCACCCGGATGCGCATGGGCGAGGGTCTGGTAGGCCACGTGGCCAAATATCGCCGGGCGGTCAACACGCCCGATGCGCCGTCGACCAAGGGGTTCCGATATATGCCCGAAACCGGGGAAGAGGTGTTTTCCTCGTTCCTCGGTGTGCCGGTACAGCGTCTGGGCGAACGGCTGGGCGTTCTGGTGGTGCAGTCCAAGGACGCGCGCGTCTATTCCGATGACGAGGTCTATGCCCTCGAAGTGGTCGCCATGGTCCTGGCCGAAATGACAGAGCTGGGTGCCTTCGTCGGCGAAGGAGAGGCGCTGAAACCCCGGCACAAGCAACAGGTGATGGTCCGCGGCGTGACCGGGCAGGAAGGATCCGCCGAGGGTATCGTCCATCTGCACGATCCGCGCGTCGTGATCACCAATCCGGTCAGCGATGATCCCGACCACGAAAGGACCCGCCTGACCACAGCCATCGACGCGCTGCGCGTGTCGGTCGATCAGATGTTGTCGGCCGCCTCGGGCGACAGCGAACAGACCGAGGTGATCGAAGCCTTTCGCATGTTCGCCTATTCCCGCAGCTGGCTGCGCCGGATGGAGGCGGACATCGACGCGGGCCTGACCGCCGAAGCCGCCGTCGAAAAGGAACAGACCGCTGCGCGCGCCCGCATGTCCGGGGCCGACCCCTATCTGCGCGACCGGCTGGCCGATCTGGACGACTTGTCGAACCGCCTGCTGCGGATGCTGACCGGTCAGGGGCGCGACAGTTCGGAGTTGCCGGACGGCGCGGTTCTGGTCGCCCGCAATATCGGGCCGGGCGAATTGCTGGAATACGGTCGCCGGCTGCGCGGTGTGGTGCTGGAGGACGGCGCCGTCGGCAGCCACGCCGCCATCGTCGCCCGCGCCTGGGCGATCCCGCTGGTTCTGCAGGCGCAGGGCATCACCTCCGAGGCGCTGTCGGGCGATCCGATCCTGGTCGACGGTGACCAGGGCATTGTCCATCTGCGCCCCGACGACGCGGTCCGTGCCGCCTTTTCCGACAAGCTGGCCATGCAGGCCGAGGCGCAAACCCGCTACGCCTCGATCCGCGACCGGGCGTGTTTTTCCGCCGACGGCCACCGGATCGAATTGATGATGAACGCGGGCCTGATGGCGGACCTGCCGTCCCTGCTGTCGTCGGGGGCCGAAGGCGTGGGCCTGTTCCGCACCGAATTGCAGTTCCTGACCCGCAACAAGGTGCCGCGCCGGGGCGAGCTGGCCTCGCTCTATGCTCGGGTGACCAAGGCGGCGCAGGGCAAGCCGGTGACCTTCCGCACGCTCGACATCGGGTCGGACAAGGTGCTGCCCTACATGAAGGCACAGGAAGAGCCGAACCCCGCGATGGGATGGCGCGCCATTCGCGTCGGGCTCGACAAGAAGGGCGTGATGCGGATGCAGCTGCAGGCTTTGCTCCGCGCCGTGAATGGCGCGCCCCTGCGCATCATGTTCCCCTTCATTGCCCAGTTGGAGGAATTCCTGGCCGCACGCGGCCACCTGCTGCGCGAAATCCACCGAGAGACATCGCTCGGCCACCCGCTACCCAGCAAGCTGGAGGTGGGGGCCATGCTGGAGACGCCGTCGATGGCCTTCGCCCCGCGCAAGTTCTTCGAAGAGGCGGATTTCATCTCTATCGGGGGCAACGACCTCAAGCAGTTCTTCTTTGCCGCCGACCGCGAAAACGAACGGGTGCGGCGGCGCTACGACACGTTGAATGTCAGTTTCCTGTCGCTGATCGAACAGATCGTCGCCCGCTGCGCCGAGACCGGCACCCCCGTCAGCTTCTGCGGCGAAGATGCCGGACGCCCGGTCGAGGCGCTGTGCTTTGCCGCCATGGGCCTGCGGTCGCTGTCGATGCGGCCCGCGTCGATTGGGCCGGTCAAGCACATCTTGCTGCGGTCCAACCTGTCGGAGGTGCGCGACGTCATCGCCACCGCCCGCGACTCGGGCGAACAAAGCGTGCGCCCCGCCGTGATGGAGTACCTCCGCACCCGCTGAGCCACGCAAGGCTTGCCAGATGCCGCCCCGCGCCCCAGTCTGCCCCAGGAGGGGGAGCCGCCATGGCCGCATATGTGATCTTCGACGTCGATATCCGGGACCGCGCGCAATACGCGGAGTTCATGGAAGGTGTGAAGCCCGCGCTGGAGGCAGCCGGAGGCCGCTATCTGGTGCGCGGCGGCGACCATCATGTCCACGAAGGTGCCTGGATGCCGCGCCGCCTGGTGCTGATCGAATTCCCGACCATGGCCGCATGGCAGGACTTCTATACCGGTGAAACCTATCAGAGCCTCAAGGCGATCCGCGACGGCAGCAGCTCTGCGCGGTTGGTATCGGTAGAGGGCGTGCCAGAGGCCCCGTCCCCCCCAAAGCCCCCCACACCCGAACCGACGTCCCGCGCCAAGCCCCCCTCAGCCGGCGCGGGCGACACGGGCCAGGGCATTGCGGGCGATGGCGATGTGAAAGGGCAGGATCAGGGTCAGGTATAGCCGCCCGCCCCAGTTGTGCGGATCGACCCAGGTCGCCAGATGAACCCGGCCTTCGCGTGACAGGACAGAGACGCGAAAGTTCAGATGCCTGTCGTCGAACCCGGCGACGATCTCTTCTGCATCCGCATGTTCGACGGGGAACGGGCCCAACTTGTCCGCCGCGTCTGGCCCGTCCTGTGACAGGCCGAAAGGTGCCGTGACGATGCGGCGAAGCTCCAGCAGCAGGCGCGCCCAGCCCGGAAAGGTCACGATGATCTCGGCGGCGCGGCGCGGGTCCAGGTTCGAGGGAACCGCGTAGCAGTCGAGGAAATCGCCAGGTTTGCGAAGCAGCGCGAGACGGCTGCCAGCGGGCAGTGCAGTGGTCGAGACGGACATCGGAGAGCCTTCAAATTGTGACACGCCGACGCTCTGCCGATGGGGGGGATCGGCGCAAGCCGGATCGGCGGGCCGCTACGTTGGGTCGCGCCCCCCTTTTCGGGCGGGTCAGCGTTTCTTGGCGCGGACGGCCTTGTTGACCATCTTGCCGAACGCCTTGTCGCGGCGACGCCGTTCGGCCAGATCGGCCGAATTATGCGCCTCTTCGGCGGCCAGCTTGCGCCAGCGATCCAGGCGACCGGCATCAATGCGTCCCACCTCCACCGCCTCGCGGACGGCACAGCCCGGTTCCCTGTCGTGGGCGCAGTCGGAAAAGCGGCAGTTCAACGCCAACTCTTCGATGTCCGCATAGACGTCGCGGATGCCATCGGCGGCATCGGTCAGCTGCAGCTCCCGCATACCGGGCGTATCGAGCACCGCGAAATCGCCCGGAACAACCGACAATTCGCGCCGCGTGGTCGTGTGACGGCCCCGTGCGTCATCCTCTCGGATGCCACCGGTTTTTGCCACTTCCGCGCCGTGCAGCGCGTTGAGAAGGGTCGACTTGCCCACACCCGACGTCCCCAGGAACGCGACCGTTCGCCCCGGACGGCCCCAGGCGCTCAGCCGGTCGCGCACATCCCCGCCCTTGGCGTTGATGCACAGAACCGGCACCTGATCCGAAATCGCCTCTGCCTCGGCCACATAGGGGCCGGGGTCGTCGCACAGGTCGGGCTTGGTCAGCAGGATCACCGGTTCGGTGCCCGCGTCGAAGGCCAGGGCGAGATAGCGTTCCAACCGGGCCAGGTTGAAATCCTTGTTGCAGGACGTGACGATGAAACTGGTGTCGATATTGGCCGCGATCAACTGGATCTGGACGTCGCGGCCCGGTGCGCGGCGCTGAATCAGACTGCGGCGGTCCAGTCGGCGGACCATCCCCGCCTCGTCCAGCATCAGCCAATCGCCCACCGTCACCTCGGCGTCCGGCGGCAGAACGCGGCTGCCGTCGGCCAATGCCACGGTCAGGCCGGAACGGTCCACACGTGTCACCCGGCCCGGCGGCGTCGCCTCCATCTCATCGGTATCAACCTGCTGCGCGAAATGCGGCCCCCAGCCCAGCGCGGTCAGACGCGGGACGCGGCGCGGGGTTTCGGCGGCACCCGGTAGAAACTGGCTATAGTCGCGAACCATACCCAAGGGCATCGCATACGCAGAGCGAAAGGCAAGGGCCGTTCAGCTGCCGACCTCTTTTTGCAGACGCAGGCGGGCCACCCCCTCGTGCTTGTCCGCCTCTCGCTGATCGGCGAGGCAGCGGCGCACAAAGGACAGATGCGCGTTCACGGCCGCCTGCGACCCGTCCGAGTCGCGTGCCTGCAGGGCATCATTGATGGCGCGGTGCTGGTCCAGCAGCGCATCGCGCGTCGTGCGCTGTTTGAACATGATCGACCGGTTGTAGAACACGCCTTCGCGCAGCAGATCCATCATCGAGCGCATCATGTGCAACATGATGACGTTATGGCTGGCCTCGATGATCGCCATGTGGAAATCCGCATCGAGCGAGGCCTCCTCCGAGGGATCGCGCTTGGTATGGGCGACCTCCATCTTGCGAAAGATCGTGTCGACCAGTGCCAGATCGGTGTCCGATCCCTTGCGCGCGGCGCGGGCGGCGGCCAGCCCCTCCATGTCGCGGCGGAAGGCGATGTAGTCGTCCAGCGCATCCTCCTGCGTGGAAAACAGGCGGATCAGCGCGGGCGAGAAAGCCGAGCCCAGAACATCGGCGACAAAGATCCCGGACCCGGCACGGGTGGACAACAGGCCCCGGCTCTGCAATTCAGCCACTGCTTCGCGCAGCGAGGGGCGCGAGACGCCGAGCCGTTCGGCCAGCTCCCGCTCGGACGGCAGGCGGTCGCCGGGACGCAGGATGCCGCGCAGGATCAGGTTCTCGATCTGACGCACCACCGCCGAGGCCAGCTTTTCCGCTTCGATCATCTGGAACGGCATTGGCGCGTTTCCCTATTATTGGTCAAATTATCTGACCACATCTTGTTAGCGCAAGCATCCGGGCCGCGACAAGGTGCTTCGCGCGAAAGGCGGGTTTACGCTAGGCTCCGTTGACGCCTTGACCGGAGGTTTCCGTGACCCTTTTCGACCTCGACCGCCCTGTCGCAGTGCTGCGCGATTGCCCGGTGCATGTCCGGACCCCGCTGCATCGGCACCGGACCAAGGACCGCGACGTCTGGCTGAAGGATGAAAGCGCGCGCATGGGCCTGGGGTCTTTCAAGGCTTTGGGGGGCGTTTATGCCGTGGCGCGCCTGCTGCAGGCGCGCCTGGGTCGGATGCCCTCCCCCGGTGACCGCCACGACGTCACCTTCACCTGCGCCAGTGCGGGCAACCATGGCCTGTCCGTGGCCGCCGGTGCGCGGCTGTTCGGGGCCCGCGCCCGCGTCCACCTGGCCGAAACCGTGGACGAGGCCTTTGCGGACCGGCTGCGCGCCAAGGGGGCGCGGGTCGTCCGTTCCGGGGCCACGTATGACCAGAGCGTCACCGCCGCCGTGGCCGATGCCAAGGCGACTGGTGCGATCCACCTGGCTGACGGATCCTGGCCCGGCTATACCGAACCGCCGCGTCTGGTGATGGAGGGATATACCGTCATGGGCGAAGAGCTGCGCCAGCAGTTCACCGACGCCCGGACCTGGCCCGCCCATGTCTACCTGCAGGCCGGGGTCGGCGGGCTGGCCGCCGCCCTGGCCTATGTCATTCGCAACCGCTGGCCGGTTCAACCGGAAATCGTGGTGGTCGAACCCGACGCCGCGCCCTGCCTTGCGGCCAGCCACGCGGCGGGGCACCCGGTGACCGTTTCAGGACCGGAGTCGATCATGGGGCGGCTTGACTGCAAGGCCCCGTCCCTGCTGGCGCTGGAGGTTCTGACACAGACCGTCGACCGCTTTGTCACCGTCTCGGACAGCGCCGCCGAGATGGCGATGAACACCGCGTCCGATCTGGGCCATGCCAGCACGCCGTCCGGATGCGCCGGACTGGCCGCGATGCTGCGCGACAACGCAGGCCCGGCGCTGGTCATCCTGTCGGAAGGCACCGTCTGCGCATAAAAAGGCGCGCCCGAAGGCGCGCCTTGTGATCGTCAGGTCCGGACCTTAGCGGATGGGCGTAATCACGATTTCCACCCGGCGGTTCTGTTGACGCCCGGCCGGGGTGTTGTTGGTGGCAATCGGCTGCGCCTCGCCGCGACCTATCGACACGATCCGGTTCCCCGGAACGCCGGTTTCCAGCAGGATGCCCGACACGGCGCGGGCGCGCCGCTCCGACAGGTCCTGGTTGTAGGCGGCGGAGCCTTCGCTGTCGGTGTGACCGATCACCTGGACGGTTGTGTTCGGATACTGCAGCAGGTTGCGGCCCAGCGCGCGGATGTCGCCCTGCAGATCGGCGCGCAGGTTTGCGCTGTCGGTCGAGAACAGGATGTCCTGCGGCATCGTCACGATCAGCTGGTCGCCGGTGTTGACGATGGTGATCCGGTCGTCGCCCAGCTGGGCGCGCAGGTCAGCGGCCTGGCGGTCCAGGTTGGCACCGATGGCCCCGCCCAGCAGGCCGCCCACGACGGCACCCGCCGCGATTTCATCGGCGCGGCTGCCGTCGCCCAGGATGGCCCCCGCGGCGGCCCCGACACCGGCCCCGATCAGCGCACCGTTCCGGGTGCGGTTCGGCTCGCCAGTTGTGGCATCGACGCAGCCCGCAAGGGCGAGGGCCGAGGCGGCGGCCAGCATCAGGGGGGTCTTGAAGAAGGTCATGTCAGTCTTTCCGTGCATGGATGTGCGCGTCTGTTAACGCATCGGGGCGGCTTGGGTTCCATACCCGCCGATGACCCGCCCTGGAATGCGCGACGCTCCGCCGGCAGATGCGCCCGGCCTGCCCGCTAGGCAATAACAATCGCGGCGAACGCAGGGGATGTCCCCTCTTTACAGGGCTTCGGCGCGGCTGCTTTCCCAGGCCAGCATGGCGCGCTTGACCGGCAGGCCCCAGTGATACCCGCCCAGCCCGCCCGACTTGCGCAACGCCCGGTGGCAGGGGATCAGCCAACTGACCGGATTGCGCCCGACGGCGGTTCCCACGGCCCGCACGGCACGGGGGCTGCCGAT
Source organism: Jannaschia sp. M317 (assembly GCF_025141175.1). Classification (NCBI taxonomy): domain Bacteria; kingdom Pseudomonadati; phylum Pseudomonadota; class Alphaproteobacteria; order Rhodobacterales; family Roseobacteraceae; genus Jannaschia; species Jannaschia sp. M317. Next base: position 3,456,508 of record NZ_CP081155.1, read on the forward strand.
GCGCGCGGCGATCTCCGAATAGGTGGTGACATGGCCGGTCGGGATGGTCATCAAGGCTTCCCAGACCTTGATCTGAAAGGGGGCGCCGATCAGATGCAGTCGCGCGGCACCCGCCCCCCGGAACAGATCGGCCACCAGCGGGCCGATGGCGGCGCCATCCTCGCGCAGATCGGCCTCCGGCCAGCGGGCCGCCATGTCCGTCAAAGCGGCCGCGCGCCCCGTCTCTGCCACAAAGGCCAGGCCGCAGATGCCGCGATCGGTTGCCATCACCAGTATTTCGCCGAATGGGCTGTCGCCCCAGCCATAGCGGATCGACAGGCCCGCCCCACCGCGCGCGTAGTCCCCCGGCGACATCGATTCCCAGCGCAGAAACAGGTCATGCAACCGCCCCGTGCCCGACAGACCGGCGCTGGCGGCCGTGTCCAGCAGGGTGAACCGCTCCTTCAGAAGGGCCTTGGCGTGGCCCAGCGCCAGATACTGCTGAAACCGCTTGGGACTGACCCCGGCCCAGGCGCTGAAGACACGCTGGAAATGGGCGGGGGACATGCGCATCTCGGCGGCCAGATCCTCCAGCGAGGGCGGCGCATCCGCGCGGGCATCAATCAGTTCGATGGCGCGGCGCATCACCGCATAGTGGTAGCTGCCTTCGGGCGTATCGGGGCCAGGCAGATGGCTCTGGTCGGTCATCACATCTCTCCGTCTTGCCCCCATGGATAGGCCGCCGCTCAGGCCCTCGCGACCCGAAACCTGCGCCATCGGCGTTGCACCGGTCCCCGCCCCGCGCCAAAAGGGCCCATGGCCAAACAACTCCCCTATGCCGCGATGCGCGAAATCTTCGCCCGTTTCCAGGCCGCCGAGCCGGAACCCAAGGGCGAGTTGGAGCATGTGAACGCCTACACCCTGGTCGTCGCAGTGGCCCTGTCGGCACAGGCGACGGATGCGGGCGTAAACAAGGCCACGCGCGGGCTTTTCGCGCAGGCCGACACGCCACAAAAGATGCTCGATCTGGGGCTGGAGGCGGTGACCGAACACATCCGCACCATCGGCCTGTACCGCAACAAGGCCAAGAACGTCATCAAGCTCAGCCAGATCCTCGTGGATGACTACGGCGGAGAGGTCCCGTCAAGCCGCGCCGCCCTGCAATCCCTGCCCGGCGTTGGGCGCAAGACGGCCAATGTGGTGCTCAACATGTGGTGGGGTCACCCCGCGCAGGCGGTCGACACCCATATCTTCCGCGTCGGAAACCGCGCCGGTATCGCGCCCGGCAAGGACGTCGATGCCGTCGAACGCGCCATTGAGGACAACATTCCCGCCGAATACCAACGCCACGCGCACCATTGGCTGATCCTGCACGGCCGCTACACCTGCGTGGCCCGCAAACCGAAATGCGGTGCCTGCCTGATTGCAGACCTCTGCCAGTTCGAAGACAAGACCCCCTGACGACAAACCCACCCCCCTGTTTCTTCTCGGCGCAAATACTCCGGGGGTCCGGGGGCAGAGCCCCCGGCGGATCGGCCCGCGCCAGCGGGCCGAGACCCAGAAAGGACCCGACATGACCCATGATGTGATCGGCATCGGCAACGCGATCGTCGATGTGATTTCCCCCTGCTCCGACACGTTCCTCGACCAGATGGGAATCGAGAAAGGCATCATGCAGCTGATCGAGCGTGACCGCGCCGAGCTGCTTTATGCGGCGATGTCCGAACGGGTCGAGGCGCCGGGCGGCTCCGTCGCGAACACGCTGGCGGGGATCGGCGCGCTGGGGCTGTCGACGGCGTTCATCGGCAAGGTCAAGGACGATGCCCTGGGCCGGTTCTATGCCCAGACGATGCAGGCATCCGGCACCGCCTTCCCAAACGCACCCAAGGATGTGGATCTACCGACCTCCCGCTCCATGATCTTCGTGACACCCGATGGGGAGCGGTCGATGAACACCTATCTCGGGGCGGGTGCCGACATCGCATCTGCGGACGTGCCGGACGTCTTCGACGGCGGCGGCATCCTGTTCCTCGAAGGGTATCTTTTCGACAAGGACGACGGCAAGACGGCCTTCTCCGAGGCGGCGACCAGGATGAAGACGGCGGGCGGACGCTCTGCCATCACCATTTCCGACCCGTTCTGTGCCGAGCGTCACCGCGCCGATTTCCAGCGCCTGATCGCCGAGGACATGGACATCGCCATCGGCAACGCCGCCGAATGGATGACGCTTTATGAAACGGACGACCTGGACCGCGCGGTCGGCATGGCCGCCGACGTCTGCGAGGTCGTGGCCTGCACCCGCTCGGGCGAGGATGTCTGGGTCCGCTCTGGCAGCACCCGCGCCACGGCACCGGTCACGCCCGCCAAGGTGGTGGACGCAACAGGCGCGGGCGACCAATTTGCCGCCGGGTTCCTGTACGGCCTGGCCTCGGGCCGCGATCTGGAGACCTCGGCCCGCATGGGTGTCGTCTGCGCCCGCGAAGTCATCGGCCACATGGGCCCCCGTCCCGCCGAAGACGTCGCCGCACTGTTCCGGGCCGAGGGGTTGCTCTGATCCGGTGTGAACTGTTCTGCGAAAAGGTGTCCACCGATGGGGGCGTCCCGGCCCTGGGTGTGGTGCGGTCAGATGAGCATTTTTGCCGAGACGAGGACCAGGTTGGATAAATATCGCCAGGCCGGTCGATTGTCGCATCTGGTCCCGGGGCCGCGTCGCGCCTAGTTTGCCCCCGGGACAGGAGGACGGACCATGCATATTCTCATCACCGGCGCAGCCGGCATGATCGGGCGCAAACTCACCGAGGCGTTGGTGGCGCGCGGCACTCTGCGCGGAGAGCCGATCTCCGCGATGACGCTGGTGGATGTCGTGGCCCCCGTACTGCCCGACGGCATTCCGGGGGCGGCCTTGGCCGCGGACCTGAGCGACCCGGCCGCGGCTCCCGCGCTGACAGAGGCGCGGCCGGACGTGATCTTTCACCTGGCCGCAATCGTATCGGGCGAGGCCGAGGCGGATACGGCCAAGGGCTATGCGGTCAATCTGCAGGGAACGATATCCCTGTGCGAGGCGATTGCCGCGCAGGACGACTATGCGCCGCGCCTGGTCTTCACCTCATCCATTGCCGTCTTTGGCGTCCCCCTGCCGCAGGTCATCGGTGACGACGTGCAACCAAAGCCGCTGACGTCCTATGGCACGCAAAAGCTGATGGGAGAGCTGCTGATCAATGACCTCAGCCGCAAGGGATTGCTCGATGGCATCTCCCTTCGGCTGCCGACGATCTGCATTCGCCCGGGCAAGCCCAACGCGGCGGCGTCGGGCTTCTATTCCTCCATCCTGCGGGAACCGCTTGCGGGTCAGCGCGCGACGCTGCCGGTGTCGGAGGATACGCGGCACTGGTTTGCCTCGCCGCGCGCCGCCGTCGGGTTCCTGATCCACGCGGCGGAACTCGATACCTCCGGTCTGGGCCAGGACCGCGCGCTGAACCTGCCCGGCGTCGATGCCACGGTGGGCGACGAGATCGCGGCGCTGGCTCGGGTCGCGGGCACCGAGGCGGCGGCGCGCATCGACCGGGTCGCGGACCCGGCGGTGGCCGCGATCGTCGCGGGCTGGCCGCAGGCCTTCGATCCGGTGCGGGCCCGTGCCTTGGGGTTCAAGGCGGAGCCGAACATGGACACCATCATTCGCGTCCATATCGAAGATGAACTCGACGGTCAGATCGGCTGATCCCAGCCCTGCGGGCTCCTCGTCCCGCCGTCCGCGCCGCGCGGCGGTGCCCGGCCCGAACCCCGCGCAGCGGTCGGGGCCGCGCGTCCTACCAGTGCGGCGGGCGCTGATCGGCCAGGGCCGCGGTGCCGCCGGCATCCAGCTCGGCCTCGGCGGCCCGTTCCATCAACATGCGCACGCGACGTTCCAGCAGGGCGATCTCGTCCGATTGTCGGGCCACGACATCGGACAGGTCCTCGACCGCGCGGGTCAGGTGGGCGATGCGTTCTTCCAGTTGCTGCATGAGACGCGATCCTTGGTTGCGGCACGGGGGCGCGGCCCGTATTGGACGCGCGACGAAAGGAGGGCGAACCATGGCCAAGAAGCAGAAAATCCGCCGCCCCAGCGCACAGACGCCCAAGGGCTTCCGCGACTATTTCGGCGCTGAGGTCACCCAGCGCAAGGCCATGCTCGACCAGATCGCCCATGTCTACCATCTCTATGGGTTCGAGGCACTGGAATCCTCGGCGGTGGAGACGGTCGAGGCTCTGGGCAAGTTCCTGCCCGACGTGGATCGCCCCAACGAAGGTGTCTTCGCCTGGGAAGAAGACACCGACTGGCTGGCGCTGCGCTATGACCTGACCGCCCCGCTGGCGCGGGTCTATGCCCAGCACCGCAACGACCTGCCGACCCCCTATCGCCGCTATGCGATGGGGCCGGTCTGGCGCAACGAAAAGCCGGGGCCGGGGCGGTTCCGGCAGTTTTATCAGTGTGATGCGGATACGGTGGGCACGGCCTCGGTCGTCGCCGACGCGGAAATCTGCGCCATGCTGTCGGATGTTCTGGAAAAGGTCGGAATCGCGCGCGGCGATTACGTGGTGCGGATCAACGACCGCAAGGTCCTGAACGGCGTGATGGAGGTGGCGGGCGTGCTCGACCCCGCCGACCCGGACGCCCACGCCCGCGAACGCGGCATCGTGCTGCGCGCCATCGACAAGCTGGACCGGCTGGGGCCGGACGGCGTGCGCGCCCTGCTGGGCGAAGGCCGCAAGGACGACAGCGGGGATTTCACCGACGGGGCGGGTTTGGCTGCTGCGCAGGTCGAGACTGTCATGGCCTTCATGGACGCCCGCCGCGACACCGGGGCCGACACGCTGGCCCGCCTGCGCGAGATCGTCGGAGACAGCGCGACCGGTGCCGACGGCGTCGCCGAACTCGAACAGATCGCGGCCCTGCTGGACGCTCAGGGCTACGGCCCCGACCGCATCGTCATCGACCCCAGCGTCGTGCGCGGCCTGGGTTATTACACCGGCCCCGTCTACGAGGCCGAGCTGACTTTCGAGATCACCGACGAAAAGGGCCGCCCGCGTCAGTTCGGCTCCGTCGCGGGGGGCGGGCGCTACGACGATCTGGTGACGCGCTTCACCGGGCAGGCGGTGCCTGCCACCGGTGTCTCCATCGGGGTGGACCGGCTGCTGGCCGCACTGACCGCCAAGGGCCGGATCGACAAGGCGGCACCCGGCCCGGTCATCGTCACCGTCATGGACCGCGACCGCATGGCCGACTACCAGTCGATCGTCGCGACCCTGCGCCAGGCCGACATCCGGGCCGAGGTCTATCTGGGCAACCCCAAGAACTTCGGCAACCAGTTGAAATACGCCGACAAGCGGGCGTCGCCGGCGGCGATCATCCAGGGCACGGACGAAGCCGCGCGCGGTGTCGTGCAGGTCAAGGATCTGGTGCTCGGGGCGAAACTGGCGGCAGAGGCCAGCCTGGAGGAGTGGAAAGAGAACCCCTCTCAGACCGAGGTCCCCTTGGCCGATCTGGTGCCCTTCCTGCAAAGGTTGTTGTCATGATCACCGCCAGCGACCGGACCCGTGCCGCAGGCCTGCTGGCGCAGTTGCAGGCCGCCGGCGCCGCCACCGTCGAGACACCGATCCTGCAACCGGCGGGCACGCTGCTGGACCTCTACGGCGAAGACATCCGCGCCCGCGCCTTCACCACCACCGACCCGGCGGCGGGTGAAATGATGCTGCGCCCGGATTTCACCGTGCCCGTCGTTCAGGCCCATATGGACGGCGGTGCCGAACCCGCGCGCTATGCCTACATGGGCGAGGTGTTTCGCCGCCAGGAAGACGACCCCACCCGTGCCCGCGAATACCTGCAGGTCGGCTACGAGGTTTTCGACCGCGACCGCCCGGCGGATGCCGATGCGGAGGTTTTTGCCCGGATGACCGAGGTTCTGGCCCCCTGGAGCCCCGTGCCCGCGACCGGCGACCTGGGTATCCTGATCGCCGCCGTCGAAGGGCTCAGCACCAGCCCGCGCCGTCGCGCGGCGCTGCGCCGGCACCTGTGGCGGCCCGCCCGCTTCCGCCGGTTGATGGACCGCTTCACCGGCAAGTTGGAAACCCCGGCAAAACGCGCAACCCTGCTTGCGCGGCTCGCCGTGGATGGGCCCGAAACGCTGATCGCCTCTGCCGGCACCCATGTCGGCCTGCGCGACACGGGCGAGATCGCGGCACGCCTACAGGCGCTGTCGCAGGACGCCGCGGACGCAGCCCTGCACCCCGCCGAGGCCGAGGTGATCAATACGATCCTGACCATGGAAGGGACGATGACCGCCGCGCTGTCGCCGCTGCGCGACCTGGCGGTCGATCTGCCCGCCCTGACCCCGGCCGCCGACCGGCTGGAGGCCCGCGCCGAGGCGATGGCCCGTCGCGGCCTGACGCCCGATACCTTGCCGTTTGCGCCGGCTCGTGGTCGGACGGCCATGGAATACTACGACGGGTTCGTCTTTACCCTGTCCGCACGGGGGCGCCCAGGCCAACCGCCGCTGGCGACTGGCGGGCGCTATGATGCGCTGACGTCGGTGCTGGGTCGGGGACGATCCATCCCTGCCGTGGGCGGCGTGATCCGGCCCGGCCTGTTGGAGGCGCTGTGATGATTCTGCTTGGCGTACCGTCCAAGGGACGGCTAATGGAAAAGACCTTCGACTGGTTCGGCAAGCGCGGTCTGACGCTGTCGCGCAGCGGGTCGGAACGCGAATATGCGGGTCACGTCGACGGGGCGGAGGTCGGCCTCGTCCTGCTGTCGGCCTCGGAGATTCCGCGCGAACTGGCGGCGGGGCGCATCCATCTGGGCGTCACCGGCAGCGACCTCGTGCAGGAGAAACTGGTCGGTTGGGACCAACAGGTCGAGGCCGTGGCCCCGATGGGGTTTGGCCATGCGGACCTGATCCTGGCGGTGCCGAAGGTCTGGGTCGATGTCGATAGCCTCGACGATCTGGACGCGGCTGCCGCCCAGTTCCGGGCGACCCACGGTCACCGGCTGCGGATCGCCACCAAATACCACCGCCTTGTCCGCGATTTCCTGCGCGAAAAGGGCGTGGCGGACTATCAGCTGGTCGATAGCCAGGGCGCGACCGAAGGCACCGTAAAGAACGGCACCGCCGAGGCCATCGCCGACATCACGTCGACGGGGGAAACGTTGCGGGCCAATCACCTGAAGGTGCTGGACGATGGGCTGATCCACGCCAGCCAGGCAACGCTGTTTCGCGCGCGCAAGGCCACCTGGTCCGACGCGGCGCGCGCGGAAATGGCGCGCCTGATGCAGCAACTGACCTGAGGTTCGCGACCGCGGATCAGAGCGTTCGGATGCTCCGGTCAAATCCGCCGGGGATTTGCGCGCGCTAAAGCGGCGCGCGCCCGTCCGGTGCCTTGCGCGCCAGAAGCATCACGTTGTTCGCGGGCATCTCGACCACCTCTTGCGTGAAATCCAGGACGCCCAGCACGGTCTGCAGCACCGCGATGTCTTTCAAACCTACCTCTGCGTCCTTGGCCCGCAAAGCCGCGTCAAATTGCGCATCGCCCTCGCTGCTCGCCTGGCCGTCGCGCAGAAACGGTCCGTAAATCGCAAGAATCCCGCCCGGCGTCAGCGCCTTGGCCGCCTCATCCAACAGCACGGCCATCTCTGCATCCGAGATCAGATGCAGCAAGTTCACCACGACGATGGCGTCGGACGCCTGGGTGACGGCCCACCCCGGAACGCAGGCATCCAGGTCGCCCGCGGGCGCGACATTCTGCAACCCTGCGCAGCGTGCGTCGATCGCGACACGCCGCGCACTGTCGGGTTCTGTCGGGTGAAAGGTCAAATCCGGACGGTGCGCGGCCAGCGCCGCGATATGCTGCCCCGTGCCCGAGGCCAGTTCCAGCACCGCGCCCTTGCGTGGCAGGCGCGGCAACAGCACGTCCAGAATCGGCGCTTGGTTGCGCGCCGCCGCGGGCGCGGTCATCAGGCCGTCGGCCTCGACCGGTGGATCCATCCCCAACAGGCGCGGACGCCGCATCATGCGAAGCGCCTCGGGTCCAGCGCGGCCACCACGCTCGCGTCCAAGGCCGGGGTCCGGCCAGCCACCAGATCGGCCACCAGAGTCGAGGCCGCCGGTGCCGTCTGAAAGCCGTAGCCGCCCTGCCCCGCAACCCACCAGAACCCCTCGGTCCCGGACGGGCCAAGCGCGAGGGATCGGTCCGGGGTGAACGTCCGCAGGCCGGCCCAGCTGGCAATCGGGCGGGTGACCGGCTCGGTCACGGCCTGCGCATAGCGGTCCAATCCCTCGGCCAGGTCCATATCCTCGGACCAGGCGTCCATCGGGGCCGACGGCGTCTCATCCGCGGGGGAAACGATCAACGCGCCTGCGTCGGGTTTGGCGTACCAGCTTTCGCCTGCGCCCAGCATCATGGGCCAAGGGGCCACATCGTGCCCCCCCGGTGCCGCGATCCGCGCGACAGAGCGGCGACGCGGCACCAGGCCCAGGGGCCGCACACCCGCCAGCCCGGCCACCCCGTCGGCCCAGGCCCCGGCCGCGTTGAACACCATGCGCGTCGTCGTTGAATGCCCCTGCGAGGTCACACGCCAGCCCGCGCCGTCGCGGGTAATAGCGGTGACCGGGCGGTTGGTTTCCGCCGCGCCGCCAGATGCGCGAATCTGGCGCAAGGCGCGCTGTTGCAGCGCGTCGGTGTCCAGATCGAAGGCTTCGACATCATAGGCCGCGCGCGCCACGGTGCCCGACAGGATCGGAACAAGGGCGCGCGCCTGGTCGGTACCGATCTCCTCCATACCCATCGCTTTGATATCGTTCTGAAACGCCGTTTCCTGCCCGGCTTGGGCCAACAGCATCAGACCGCGTGGCGACAGATCCCCACAGGCCGCATGGGCCGCGTGCGAGGCGCGGTTGAGCGCGATGGTCGTTGGCAGGCCATAGCTTTCCTCGAACATGGCAGCAGAGCGGCCCGAGGCTTGCGTCCCGAACTGCGACTCCGCCTCCCACAAGACGACCCGTCCGATGCGTGACAAAGCGGCACCAACGGTCACCCCGGCAACGCCGCCACCGACGATTAAGAAATCGTTATCCATGCCGGCGAGTCATACATGCATGGCCCTGACGCTCCAAGCTCCGGGCCGGAAATGGTGGGTTTCCAGATCGTGTCACGCCTCTTCGAGGCGGTCCGTGGCGGGGGGCGGCGTGGGCGACAGCGCGGTTGTACGGGCATAGAGATCATCGTCCAGGGTGACCGACAGCGCCGCAAGGGATGGGGCCAGTTGCGCGGCGGACCGGGCCGAGATAATGGGCGCGGTCACGGCGGGATGACGCATGGCCCAGGCCACGGCGAGCGTCGCGGGATGCATCCCGGCCTCGGATGCGAGGGCGGACAGATCGACGGCGGCCCGGTGCATCCAGTCTTGCCCGTAACGCGCGGCGTAGCGGTCGTCAGTGCTGAGCCGGCCGGTATCTCCGGAGGCGTACTTGCCAGTCAGAAGACCGCCACCTAGTGGGGAATATGGCACGATATCAATATCTTGATCCTGCGCCATCGGGAAGATTTCGACCTCGGCCTGACGTTTGACCAAGGAATACATCGGCTGCATCATTTCGATCCGCAGATCGAAGGTCGCGGCGACGGCCTGGGCCTTCATCACCTGCCAGGCGGCGTAGTTGGACACCGCGATGTGACGGATGGTGCCCCGGTCCTTGAGACCGGCCAGGGTTCCGAAGGTTTCTTCCAGCGGCGTGCCCCCGTCCCAGCGGTGCATGTAAAGGACATCGACCGTGTCCAGCCCCATGCGCGACCGGCTTTCATCCAGACTTGTCAGGATGTTATCGCGACCGGCCCCGCCCGTGTAGCTGGCCTTGGTGGCAATGATCAGGCTGTCACGTTCGTCGCGGACAAAGCGCCCGAGGAAGGTCTCGGAGGTGCCGCCGGTATAGACGTGGGCCGTGTCGAAGAAGGTCACGCCTGCTGCGCGGCAGGCATCATACATCCCCTGTGAGGCAGCTTCGTCGGCGGTTCCGCCGAATTGCATGGCTCCGAAACAGAGGGGCGAGAGCGGGGTGCCATCGGGCGCGGTGATTTTGGTCATGGCGCGGAGTTTGCCCCATTTTGGGGGAAACGACAGCGGGGATTTTCACGTTTTGGGGGAAAATACCCATGCCGGAGACTGGCATTATTTAACGATTCCATTATTTAACAAATCGGTTTATAACAAGTGCCATGACCGACCCGCTCGACCTTGCTTTCGCCGCCCTCGCCCATCCGACCCGACGGGCCATCCTTGATCGCCTCTGCACGGGTGAGGCGACCGTCAACGAGCTCGCCGAGCCGTTCGAGATGAGCTTGCCCGCCGTGTCCCGGCACCTTCGGGTTCTGGAGGACGCGGGGCTGATCACACGGGGGCGCAAGGCACAGACGCGGCCCTGCCGGATCAACCCGGATGCATTGGCCCGGGTCGCCGCCTGGGCGGAGGGCTACCGCCCGATCTGGGAGCTGCGGTTCGACACGATGGCCAATCTGCTGGCCGCTGAACAGGAGAGCGACGATGACTGACGAACAGACCTGGGTGCGAATCATCCGCAACTTTGCTGCCCCGCGCGCGGCGATCTGGAAGATGTGGACGGACCCGGCGGCCTTTGCCCAGTGGTACGGGCCCCGTGGCATGTCAGTTCCGGTGGCGGAGATGGACCTGCGGGTGGGCGGCCTCCGGCGGATTTGCATGACAATGGACGCACCGGACCGGGACATGACCATGTGGTTCACCGGCGTCTTCAAGGAAATCCGGGCACCCGAACGGTTGGTCTACACCGAAAGCATGTGCACCGAAGACGGGACGCTGATTTCTCCCGCATCAATGGGCATGCCCGAGGGCACACCGGATGTAACCGAGGTGATCGTGGAGCTGTCGGAGACGGCAGACGGCACGCGCATGACGATGGTGCATGTGGGGGTCCCCGAAGGCTCCGCCGGGGCGGGCGGCTGGGCGCAGGCCTTCGATAAGCTGGACACGGTGCTGGCGAGCTGAAGCAAAGAAAACACCCGGCACCAAGGAGATGTCGGGTGTGTCTTGTAATGTGGGGCGGGGTATACCCCGCCCTGTTTGCCGGTCCCGATCAGTTCGGGATATCGCCGGTCAGACCTTCGACGTAGAAGTTCATGCCCAGCAGGGTGCCGTCGTCGGCGACTTCGCCGTCGGCCAGCCAGGGCGTGCCGTCCTGCTTGTTGATCGGGCCGGTGAACGGGTGGTAGCTACCGTCGGTGATCGCGGCGATCATGGCTTCGGCTTCGGCTTTTACCTCGGCGGGGACTTCGGCGGTGATTTCGCCGATGACGACCTCGCCCTCGGGCATGCCGCCCCAGCTGACGGTCTGCTCATAGGTGCCGTCCATCAACTCGCCCACGCGCTTGACGTAGTAGGGGGCCCAATCGTCGATGATCGAGGCGATGCGCGGGTTGGGCGCAAAGGCATACATGTCCGACGCCTGACCGAAGGTGAACACGCGGCCGCCGTTTTCGTTGGCCTCCTGCGCGGCGGCAGACGGTGCGGTCGAATCGGTGTGCTGCAGGATCACGTCGACGCCCTGGTCGATCATGGCGCGGGCGGCGTCGGCCTCTTTGGCGGGGTCGAACCAGGTGTAGGCCCAGGTCACGACCATCTCGACGTCGGGGTTCACCTTTCTGGCGTGCAGGAACGACGAATTGATGCCCTGAATGACCTCGGGGATCGGGAAGGACGCGATATAGCCGATCTTGTTGGTCTCGGTCATGTGGCCGGCGATGGTGCCAGTCACAGCGCGGCCTTCGTAGAAGCGCGCGTCATAGGTGGAGACGTTCGGATGTTCGCGCTTGAAGCCGGTGGCGTGCTCGAACTTCACGTCCGGGAACTTGGCCGCGACGTTGTTGGTCGGGTCCATGTAGCCAAAGGAGGTGGTGAAGATGATGTCGGCCCCGCCCAGCGCCATCTGGGTGATCACCCGCTCGGCATCGGCGCCTTCGGGGACGTTCTCCTGATAGACGGTCTCGACCTTGTCGCCGTAAGCTTCCTCTACGGCAAGACGGCCCTGGTCGTGCTGATAGGTCCAGCCGCCGTCACCGATGGGGCCGACGTAGACGAATCCGACCTTGGTCTTCTCGTGGCCATCGGCGAAGGCCGCGCCGGTCAGGCCCAGCGCGATGGCGCCGGCAAGTAGTGCCTTGAGTTTCATGATATCTCCCAGGTTGTTGGATGCCCGTGCGGGCGTGGTTGGAAGCCTCTCTCAGGTGGAGGCATGGAATGGTTTGCCAAGGCTGGCGGGCGCATCCCCGCCGCGTCCGGCACGACGGGAAATAAGCACGAGCACGAGGATGGTGACAAGGTAGGGGGCCGCCGACAGCAGCTCTACCGGGACCTTGGCCCCCGCCGTCTGCAGGTTCAGCTGCAACACCGTGATGCCGCCGAAAAGATAGGCACCGATCAGAACGCGCCCCGCCTTCCAGGAGGCGAAGACCACAAGCGCCAGCGCGATCCAGCCCGCGCCCGCGGTCATGCCCTCGGTCCATTGCGGCACCCGCACCAGCGTCAGGTAGGCCCCGCCCAGACCCGCGCAGGCCCCGCCAAAGGCAATCGCCAACAGGCGCACCCGGCGCACGTGATAGCCCAGCGCGTGGGCGGCCTCATGGCTTTCGCCCACCGCCCGCAGGATCAGGCCCCCGCGCGTGAACTTCAGAAACGCCCAGACCGCGACGGTCAGAGCGACCGAAACATAGACGATGGGGTCATGCCCAAAGACCACGCGCCCGAAGAAGGGGATGTCCGACAGCGGCCCCAGGTCGATCCGCGACAGGCTGTCGACCTTGATGCCCACGTAACCCTGACCCAGCAGAGACGACAGGCCCAGTCCGAACAGCGTCAGCGCAAGGCCTGTGGCCACCTGGTTCGACAGCAGAACCTGGGTCAGGAACCCGAACAGAAGCGCCATGACCGCGCCGCCCACCATCGCGGCCACGAACCCCGCAGTGACGGAGCCGGTCTCGATGGCGGCGATGAAACCGGTGACGGCGCCCATGATCATCATGCCCTCGACGCCCAGGTTCAGCACGCCCGCCTTTTCCACCACCATCTCGCCCAAGGCGGCCAGCAGGATCGGCGTGGCCGCCACCATCAGGGACGCGATCAGCAGGGTGGGGGAGATGGCGGAAAGATCCATTCAGAGAGTCCCGTGCAGGGTGACAAGGCAATGGGTGCAGATCAGCGCAAAGCCCGTGACCGCAGCCACCGCCATGGGGCGCGGCATCGCGGTGAGGGGCCGGTGCCGGGCGAGGCGCGCGCGCAAACCGGGCAGCAACAGCGCCGCGGCCGCAAGGCCCAGAAGCGCCCCGATATGGGCCAGGACGAAGGCCAGACCGGCCCCCGCCCAGGGACCATGGACCATCAGGGGCACCATCGCCCCCATCCCGAGGCCCATCAGCGGCGCCATATGTGCATGGGTCATGCCGCCCCCCCCTGTCCGATGCGCAAGCGGAAGTTCGAAAACACATCTAGCGCCAGCAGGAAGAACAGAAGCATGCCCTGAAACGCGCTGATCGCCGAGGCGGGCAGGCCGAGGTCCGTCGACGCATTGTCGCCCCCCACGTAGGTCAGCGCCATCAGCAGGCCCGCCAGCAGGATGCCCACCGGGTTCAATCGCCCGAGGAACGCCACGATGATCGCGGTGAACCCATAGCCGCTGGCGAAATCGATGGAGATCTGGCCCGCCGGTCCCGTCACCTCGAACAGGCCCGCCAGACCGGCCAGCACACCGGCAAAGCCCAGACAGAACACCACCAGTCGCGCAGGCCGCACGCCCGCAAAGGCCGCCGCCCGCGGGGCCGCGCCGGTCAGGCGGATCTGAAACCCCATGAGATGCCGCGCCAACAGGATCTGCGCAAAGATGACCGCAATCACCGCCAGCACCACGCCCCAATGAATCCCGGTGCCCGCGATCAGTTCCGGGTTGGCCGACGCGTCCCACCGGCTCAGGTTGCGCGACCCCGGAAAGCCCACCGCCTCCGGGTTGCGCAGCCAGGACACGGCTGCCGAGGCCAGCAGGTTCTCGGCCACATAGACCAGCATCAGCGAGACAAGGATTTCGTTGGTGCCGAACCGGATACGCAGAAAGGCCGGGATCATCGCCCAGGCGAACCCGCCCAGCGCCCCCGCAGCCACCATCAGCGGAAAGATCAGCACCGACTCGGAGGGATAGAAGGCCAGGCCCGCCGCCGCCCCGCAGATCGCACCGACGATGTATTGTCCCTCGGCCCCGATGTTCCAGATGCCTGCCCGGAACCCCATGGCCAACCCGACCGCGATCAAGATCAGCGGCCCGGCCTTCACCAGCAGCTGACCCCGGAAATACCAGGCAAATTCGCCAAAGACCGGATCCCAGAAAATCGTGCGGATCGCCTCGAACGGGTTCTTGCCCAGAAAGGCGAACATCAAACCGCCCGCGAACATCGTCAGCACGACCGCGACCAAAGGCGAGGCCGCCTGCCAGGCGCGCGACGGCGTCGGTCGCCGTTCCAGCCGGATCATGCGCGGCCTCCTGTTTCTGCTCGGCGAGAATACTCCGGGGGCCGAGCCCCCTGCCCGACCCGCCCCGGGCGGAGCGCAAATCCTTTCCAAAGGATTTGCTCAAAGTTTGATATCAAACTTTGGCTACCCATGGGCGACCTCCAGATCGTGGGCCCCGCCCAGCATCAGACCGATCCGTTCGATCGTCAGGTCCGCCGTCGGCACCGAAGACCCAAGCCGCCCTTCGTTCAACGCGGCAAATCGGTCGGATACCTCCAGCAGCTCATCAAGATCCTGCGAGATCACGATCACGCCCGCCCCCTCGGCCACGAGATCCAGCAGGGCCTGCCGGATCGCCGCCGCCGCCGAGGCGTCGACCCCCCAGGTCGGTTGGTTGACCACCAGAACGCGCGGATCCTGCAGGACCTCGCGCCCGATGACGAATTTCTGCAGGTTGCCGCCCGACAGGCTGCGCGCGGCCACGCCCGGGCCGGGGGTGCGCACGTCGAAGGCGGCGATCACCTCTTCGGCGAACCCCTTGGCCCGCCCCCAGTCCAGAAAACCACGGGTCAGCATGCCCTTGCGCGCCGCCCCGGTCAGGGCCGCGTTTTCGGTCAGGGACATGTCAGGCGCGGCGGCGTGGCCCAGCCGTTCCTCGGGGCCGGTCAGCAATCCGGCGGCGCGGCGCGCCGTTGGGCCTGCGCGCGACAGGTCCGCGCCCTCCAACGTGACGCAGCCAGAGGCCGACAGCCGCTCACCGGACAAAGCCGCCAGCAATTCGTCCTGACCGTTGCCCGCGACGCCACCGATGCCCAGCACCTCGCCGGCACGTAGATCCAACGAGACATCGCGCAGGGGCGTGCCGAACTGGCTCAGCGGGGGCAACGACAGCGATTTGACCGAAAGCAGCACCTCACCCGTGGCCCGGCCCCGCCCCTTGGGCGCGGTCAGCTTGGTGCCGACCATACGTTCGGCCAGTTCCGCGGCCGAGGTCTGGCGCGGGTCGCATTCGCCCACGACCTTGCCACCGCGCAGGATCGTCGCCGCATCGCAAAGCGCGCGGATCTCTTCCAGCTTGTGAGAAATATAGAGGATCGCCGTCCCCTCGGCCGACAGTTTGCGCAGGGTTGCAAAGAGGATCTCCACCTCCTGCGGGGTCAGCACGGAGGTCGGCTCGTCCATGATCAACAGGCGCGGATCCTGCAGCAGGCAGCGCACGATTTCCACCCGCTGGCGTTCGCCCGCCGACAGGTCACCGACGCGGCGTCCGGGATCCAGCGGCAGGCCATACGCCTCGGACACGTCGCGGATCCGGGCAGCCAGGTCGCGCATCGGGGGCGGATTTTCCATCCCCAAGGCTACGTTTTCGGCCACCGACAGGGCCTCGAACAGCGAAAAGTGCTGAAACACCATCGCCACGCCCGAGGCCCGCGCCTCGCGCGGCTCTGCCGGGGCGTAGGGCTGTCCGGACAGGGTCATGGTGCCGCGATCGGGCTTTACCAAGCCGTAGATCGTCTTGACCAAGGTCGATTTGCCCGCGCCGTTTTCGCCCAGCAGGGCATGAACCCCGCCTTCGGCGATTGCAAAGGACACATCCTCGTTGGCGACCACGCCGGGATAGGCCTTGGTCAGCCCGTCAAGTGTCAGCAATGGCGTCAAGCGGCCGTCCCTTCCTGCGCAGCCTCTGCGGGCAGCTGGGCAGACAGTAGACCCGCCGCGACGCCCACGGCAATGGCCTGTGGGTGACTGCCCAATTCGGGGGCACCGATGGGGCAGCGGATTCGCCCTATTTCCTTGGGGCCATGACCCAAACTTGCCAACCTTGTGCGAAACCGTGCCCATTTTGTAGGCGACCCGATCAAGCCGCAGGCGGAAAATCCATGGGTCAACGCGGCGTGGCACAGTGCCAGGTCGATTTCATGGCTGTAGGTCAGGATGAAATGCTCCGCCTCTGCCGGAGCCAGCGCCATGGCGCGCGGCATGTCGGCGGCGGCGAGTGGGGTGATGCCCGGCGGCAGGTCGGGCATCCGCGCGGGTTCGTCGATCACGGTGACGGCCAGGTCGGGCAATGGGGCCAGCACCGCGGCCAGCGCCTGGCCCACATGTCCCGCCCCCCAGATCCAGATAGGACGGCGGGCCTGCGCCCCTTCGCGCAACCAGCCATCGCGGAAACCATAGGGGCCCGCAGGCTCTGGCGCGGTGCCCTCGACCCGGCGCGCCCAGGGGGTCGCGGGCAGCGCCGCGATCCGTTCCACCACCAGGGTGACCGCGCCCCCGCAACACTGGCCCAGCGCGGGGCCCAACGGCATCCGCACCACCCGCGTCTGGCCGCAGGCCAGGACCGCGCGCGCCAGATCCAGCGCGCGCCATTCCAGCGCGCCGCCGCCGATCGTGCCCGCCACGATCCCGTCGCGCGCCAGCATCTCCGTTCCCGCCCCCCGCGGGGCGGAGCCCCGTGCCTCGGCCACCACGACACGCGCGACCGGTCCCCCGGCAAGCGCGCGCGCCAGTGCCTGCGCATCCAGCGTCACGCCAGCCCCCGCACCGCCTTCAACACCTGTTCGGCCGTCGCCGGGGCCTGCAGGTCGGGCCAGCCGTCGCCGCAGGCCCCGACCGCCTGGGCCAGGGCCGACCAGACGCTGATCCCGTGCATGAACGGCGGCTCGCCCACCGCCTTGGAGCGATAGACCGTGTCTTCCCGGTTCGCCCCCTGCCACAGCGCGACGTTGAACACTTCGGGCACGTCTGAGGCGCAGGGGATCTTGTAGGTCGAAGGCGCGTGGGTCCGCAGCCGCCCCTTGCCGTCCCAGACCAGTTCCTCGGTCGTCAGCCAGCCGGCCCCCTGGACGAAGGCGCCCTCGACCTGTCCGATATCCAGCGCGGGGTTCAGGGACGCGCCCGCATCGTGCAGGATGTCGGTGCGCAGAATGCGGTTCTCACCGGTCAACCGGTCGATCACCACCTCGGAACAGGCCGCCCCATAGGCGAAGTAATAGAACGGCCGCCCCCAGCCCGCTGCCCGATCCCAGGAAATGTCGGGTGTGGCGTAAAAACCGGTCGCGGACAGCGAGACGCGGGCGGCGTAGGCCTTGGCCGCCACCTCCTCGAAGCCGTAGCCCGCGCCCGCCACATGGACCCGGTCACCGGCAAAGACGACCTCTGCCGGGGCCACCTGATGCTCTGCCGCGAGGAACGCCGCCATCCGGTCGTGGATCGTATCGCAGGCCGCCTGCACCGCCATGCCGTTCAGATCCGCCCCCGATGACGCCGCCGTGGCCGATGTGTTGGGCACCTTGGCGGTATCCGTCGCCGTGATCCGCACCCGCGCCAGGTCGCACCCAAACCGACTGGCGGCGATCTGCACCACCTTGGAATGCAGGCCCTGCCCCATTTCGGTGCCGCCATGGTTGAGATGGACAGAGCCGTCGGCATAGACATGCACCAGCGCCCCCGCCTGGTTCAGATGGGTCAGCGTGAAAGAGATCCCGAACTTCACCGGGGTCAGCGCGATCCCGCGCTTTAGTCTCCCATTGTCCGCGTTCCACGCCGCCACCCGCGCCCGGCGCCCGGCATAGTCACACCGCTCCGCCAGTTCCCCCACCAGCCCGTTGAGACAGAAATCCGTCACAGCCTGGCCGTAATGGGTGCGCCCGTTGCGGCCCGGTCCTGGTTTCTTCTCGGCCGAAATACTCCCGCCGGAGGCACCGACATCGCCCTGCGCGTCGTCGTAGAAATTGACGCGCCGCACGGCCAGCGGATCCATGCCAAGCACGTGCGCCACGTGATCCATGATCCGTTCGATCCCGATCATCCCCTGCGGCCCGCCAAATCCCCGGAACGCCGTGGCTGATTGGGTATTGGTCCGCAGCCGCCAGGACGTGATTTCCATCGCGGGGATGTCATAGGCGTTGTCCGCATGCAGCATCGCCCGGTCCGCCACCGGCAGCGACAGGTCCTGCGCCCAGCCACAGCGCACCCAGTGTCGGAACCGGACGCCGACCAGGCGTCCGTCATCCTTGTAGCCGACGTCATAGGCGATGCGGAAATCGTGGCGTTTGCCGGTGACCACGAAATCGTCGTCACGGTCATACCGCATGCGGGTGGCGCGCCCGGTGCGCGCGGCGACCACGGCACAGGCCACGGCCAGCGCGTTGCCCTGGCTTTCCTTGCCGCCGAACCCGCCGCCCATGCGCCGCACTTCGGATCGCACCGCGTGCATAGGTACGCCCAGCGCATCGGCCACCTTGTGCTGGATCTCGGTCGGGTGCTGGGTGGAGGTGAGGATGTGCATCTCTCCGCCCTCGCCCGGCAGGGCCAGGGCGGCGTGGCCTTCCAGATAGAAATGCTCCTGCCCGCCCAGATCGAACTGACCTTCCAGACGGTGCGGGGCCGCGGCAAGGGTGGCGTCGACATCGCCGTCGGTCCAGGTCCGGGGGCCGTCGTCGAACCAGCTTTCGGCTGCCAGCGCATCCTCGATTGTCAGCAGGGCGGGCGTCTCGGTCACCTTCGCCCTGTGCAGGCGCGCGGCGCGGCGGGCGGCCAGGTGGCTGTCGGCCACGACCAGATACAGCGGCTGGCCCGCGTAATGGATCGTGCCGGTGCACAGCAGCGGCTCATCGTGCAGCGACGGCGAGCAGTCGGGCATCGTCGCAAAGTCGTCCGGCGTCAGCACCGCCACCACGCCGGGGGCCGCCCGCACCGCCGAGACGTCCAGCGCGTCGAGCGTGCCAGATGCCACCTCAGCCAGCCCGAACGCCAGATGCAAGCATCCTGCCGGGGCCGGGATGTCGTCGGTATAGCGCGCCGCGCCGGTGACATGCAGGCGCGCGCTTTCGTGCGGCAGGGGTTTCGCGACGCTCATGCCCGCACCTCCAGAAGGCCGGGGGCTTCCGGCGAGGTCAGCTTGTGGAACGTGCCCATGATCACGCCGCGCGCGGCCTGCAGCCGGTAGGCGGCGCTGGCGCGCATGTCGCTGAGCGGGGTGAAATCCCGGGCCAGTGCCTCGGCCGCGGCGGCGAAGGCAGCCTCGGTGACGGGCTGACCGTCGAGCGCCGTCTCGGCCTGACTGGCGCGTTTCGGGATGCCCGCCATACCGCCAAAGGCGATGCGCGGCGCGGTGATCTTGCCGTCCACGACGGGCAGGTTCAGCGCGGCGCAAAGCGCGGAGATATCCTGATCGAAGCGCTTGGAGATCTTGTGGCAGTGCAGGGTATCGGCTTGGCGCGGGATCGAGATGGCCTCGACGAATTCACCCGGCGCGCGGTCCTGTTTGCCGTAGTCGAGGAAGAAATCCTCCAGCGGCAGGGCACGGCGGTCGTTGCCACGGCGCAGATGCAGCGTTGCGCCCAGCGCGATCAGGGGCGGCGGGCTGTCCCCGATCGGGGAGCCATTGGCGATATTGCCGCCGATCGTGGCGGCATTGCGCACCTGCACCGATCCGTAGCGGCGCAGCAACTCGGCAAGGGACGGGTGGTGCGGGGCGATGGCGTGGCGCAGGGTTTCCATGTCGGTCATGGCCCCGACGCGGATGGTGTCCTCGGTGGTCGTCACCCCCTTCAGGTCGTCGCAACCGTTCAGAAAGGCGACCGGGCCCAGGTCCCGGAATTGCTTGGTCACCCAAAGACCCACGTCGGTGGCTCCGGCGATCAGGGTCGCCTTGGGGTTGGCGGCGAACCACTCTGCCAGGTCGTCGGCGCCGCGTGGGTGGAATGCGTCGGATGCGCGTATCTCGGGCCCCGTCGTGACAGGGTCGCGCATCTGGGGCGGGACCGGCGCGGTCTCGATCGCGCGGGCGGCGCGCAGGATCGGAGCGTAGCCCGTGCAGCGGCACAGGTTGCCCGCGATCTGATCGGCGTGGTCGCTGTCGCCACGGGCGTGGGCGGCGGCCAGCGTGGTCAGAAAGCCCGGCGTGCAAAAGCCGCACTGGCTCCCGTGTTCGTCGATCATCGACTGCTGGATCGGATGCAGGGTGCCGTCGGGGGCGGCCAGCCCCTCGACCGTGCGCACCGCACGGCCCGCCAGCTGTGGCAGGAACAGGATGCAGGCATTCAGCGCGCGGGGGGCCCCGTCGGGGCCGGTGACGACAACGGAACAGGCACCGCAGTCGCCTTCGTTGCACCCCTCCTTCGTACCGGTCAGGCCGCGGGCGCGCAGCCAGTCCAGCAGGGTCGTCGTGGGGTCGTCGGTCGTGGCGGTGACGTCTTCGCCATTCAGGCGGAAGGGGATCTCCATGGGGTCAGGTCCGTCGCGTTACCGGTCCGGCCCGGATGTCCCCCCCGATGCGACGTAGAGGAGGCGGGCGCTGACCTCATTAGGACCAGCGCCCGCCAGATTTGCAAGCGCGCCGTTACAGCCCCGTTGCCAGAGCGCCCAGTTGTTCAGCGGCCGTGCCCCATCCTTGGTCGAAGCCCATGGCGGCATGGGCCTCGGCGTCCTCTGCGCGGGCGTGGGACAGGGTCACCTCGTAGTGGGTGCCGCCGTCCTGCGGTGTCAGGCGGACATCGGCGGTGAAGACAAAGCCCCCCTCGGCGGGGGGCGGCGCGGGGACGAAGCCGGTTTGCAGCGCTGAGGTCCAGACCAGGCGCGTGCAGGGATCCGCCAGCAAGATGCAGCCGGGTGGCATCGGCATGTCGGTGCCGTCGGGCGACCGCATCGTGACCTGAAAGATGCCGCCCGGGGTCGGGTCGATCCGGACGTCGGGCGTGGTCCAGGGGGCGGGGGCGAACCAGCGCTTCAACAGATCCGCCTCGGTCAGGCAGCGCCAGACGCGCGCGGGATCGGCAGGCAGGTCGCGGGCAAGGCGGAGCGTCGTCATGTTGCAAGAAAGGCGTCGAGCCCCTCCAGCGCGGCGGTCCAGCCGCCCTCTACCTCGCCCAGAACCTCTGGCGCGTAGGCCAGGATCTGCAGCGTCAGGTCCAGGCGCGTCCCGTCGTCCCCGGCCACGATGTCCGCGTTGGCCAACGTGATGGCGAGCGCGGCACCTTCGGCCTGGAGGGTTTCGGCATAGGCCACGCGCGTGGCGGGTTCCAGGACCAGCCAGTCGGTCTGCACGGTGACATAGGGATTGCCCTTCGGCCCGCAGAGCGCGGTCTCGCGCGCGCCCTCGACTGCGGGGGGCACCGTGCCGATCTCGACGACCATGTCGGGCCCGGGGGTGCCCCATACCTCCCGCGCGCGGGGGTCGATCAGGGCGTCATAGACCCGGCCCGGCGCGGCCTTGAACCGGCGGGTGAGGGTCAGCGTCGTCGTTTCGGTCATCTGTCTGTCCTTTCGGGGTCTGTCTCTTCGAGCAGCAGTTCCAACCGGTCCAGCCGCGCCCCCCAGCTGGCACGCTGTCGGTCGATCCAGGTTGTCGCCTCGGCCAGCGCCTCTGGATGGAGGGTGCAGATACGGATGCGTCCCTGTTTGCGGGACCGGACGAGGCCCGCCGCCTCCAGCCGGGCGAGGTGCTTGAGAAAGCTGGGCAGCGCCATGTCATGCGGGTCGGCCAGGGCCGACACACTGGCCTCGCCCGCCGTCAGGCGCGCGACGATGGCGCGGCGGGTCGGGTCGGCCAAGGCGGCAAAGAGGGCGTCGAGGGATTGGTTATCCATGTGGCTATGTATTCTGCAAACAGCCGCGACGTCAAGGATAGTTTCCCAATTGGCTAAGCGTTGTGCCCCTTACGGTGCGCCGGTGGGCGGGCTACATCTGGGCCATGTCTGATCCCCGATTCATCCACCTGCGCCTGCACACCGAATACTCTTTGCTGGAGGGGGCGGTGCGGCTCAAGAAACTGCCCGATCTGGTCGCGGGCGCGGGCATGCCCGCCGTGGCCGTCACCGACAGCAACAACATGTTCGCCGCGCTGGAGGCGGCGACCGGGCTGGCGGGGCGTGGCATTCAGCCGATCATGGGCTGCCAGATCGACCTGATGCACGACCCCGCCCAGCCGGGCGAGAAACCCCGTGCCCCCGCCCCCATCGTCCTGCTGGCCAAGGACGAAGGCGGGTACGAGAACCTGATGCGGCTGAATTCCTGCCTGTACCTGTCGCGGCCCGACATGCTGCCGCAGGTCACGGTGGAGGAGCTGGAGGAGTTTTCCGCCGGGCTGATCTGTCTGACCGGGGGGCCGGACGGGCCGCTGGGGCGGCTGGTCACGGCAGGGCAGGAGGCGAAGGCAGAGGCATTGCTGGACCGGTTGCACGGGATCTACGGCGACCGGCTGTATGTGGAGCTGCAGCGGCATCGCCAGCCGGAACCGACGGAGCGATTCCACGTCGAGGCGGCCTATGCCAAGGGCCTGCCGCTGGTTGCGACCAACGACGTCTATTTCCCGGATGCAAAGATGCACGAGGCGCATGACGCCCTGCTGTGCGTGGCCGAAGGGGCCTATGTCGACCAACAGGCCCCGCGCCGCCGGGTGACCCCCGAACACCGGTTCAAATCCGCGCGCGAGATGGCGGCATTGTTTGCCGATCTGCCGGAGGCGTTGGAAAACACGCTGGAAATCGCGCGGCGCTGTGCGTTCAAGACCTATGGCCGCGATCCGATCCTGCCGAAATTCGCCGAGAACGAGATCGAAGAACTGCGCCGTCAGTCGCAAGAGGGGCTGGAGGCGCGGCTGGCCGTGATTCCCCACGCCGCCCCGGTCGAGGAGTATCAGAAGCGGCTGGAATACGAGCTGGGCATCATCGAGGGCATGGGCTTTCCGGGTTACTTCCTGATCGTGGCCGATTTCATCAAATGGGCTAAGGACCACGACATTCCCGTCGGACCGGGCCGGGGGTCAGGCGCGGGGTCGCTGGTGGCCTATGCGCTGACGATCACGGATCTGGACCCGCTGCGCTATGCCCTGCTGTTCGAGCGGTTCCTGAACCCCGAACGGGTGTCGATGCCCGACTTCGACATCGACTTCTGCATGGACCGCCGCGAAGAGGTCATCCGCTACGTCCAGGAGAAATACGGCCGCGACAAGGTAGGGCAGATCATCACCTTCGGCGCGCTTTTGTCCAAGGCCGCCGTGCGCGACGTGGGCCGCGTGCTGGGCATGCCTTACGGCCAATGCGACGCCCTGTCGAAGATGATCCCGGTCGAAGGCGTCAAGCCGGTCAGCATCACCAAGGCCCTGGCCGAGGAACCCCGCCTGCGCGAGGAAGCCCGCGAGAGCGAGCAGGACCGCCGCGAGGGGCGCACCAACCCGGTCAAACGCCTGCTGGACTATGCCGAAAAGCTGGAAGGGCTGCTGCGCAACGCCTCCACCCACGCGGCGGGCGTGGTGATCGGGGACCGGCCGCTGGACCGGTTGGTGCCGCTCTACAAGGACCCGCGGTCGGACATGCCGGCGACGCAGTTCAACATGAAGTGGGTGGAAAAGGCCGGATTGGTCAAATTCGACTTTCTGGGCCTGAAGACCCTGACGCAGGTGCAGAACGCCGTCGAGCTGATCCGCGCGCAGGGACGCAACCTGCATGAGGCCGCCGATGGCCGCCGCCTGTATGATCCGGCGCCGGGGACCGAGAACGACATCAACCTGATCCCGCTGGACGACGAGGCGAGCTATGCGCTCTATTCCGCCGCGCGGACGGTCGCGGTGTTCCAGGTGGAATCCACGGGGATGATGGACGCGCTGCGGCGGATGAAACCCACCTGCATCGAGGACATCGTGGCGCTGGTCGCGCTCTATCGTCCGGGCCCGATGGAGAACATTCCGAAGTATTGCGAGGTCAAGAACGGGTTGAGCAGCCGCGACACGCTGCATCCGTCCATCGACCACATCCTGGACGAGACCCAGGGCATCATCGTCTACCAGGAACAGGTGATGCAGATCGCGCAGGAAATGGCGGGCTATTCGCTGGGCGGCGCCGACCTGCTCCGCCGGGCCATGGGCAAGAAGATCCAGGCCGAGATGGACGCGCAGAAGCCGATCTTCCTCGAAGGCTCCGCCAAGAACGGGGTCGATGCCAAGAAGGCCGACGAGGTCTGGGCGCTGCTCGACAAATTCGCCAACTACGGCTTCAACAAGTCCCACGCGGCGGCCTATGCGGTCGTCAGCTATCAGACCGCCTGGCTGAAGGCGAACCACCCGGTCGAGTTCATGGCCGGGATCATGAACAGCGACATCCACCTGACCGACAAGCTGGCCATCTATGCCGAAGAGGTCCGCAAATCGACCGAACGCGGCGGTCTGGGCCTGGAGATCGTGCCGCCCTGCGTCAACCGGTCCGAGGCGCGGTTCACGGTGCGCGACGGCAAGCTGGTCTATGCCTTGGGCGCGCTGAAAAACGTGGGCGCGGATGCCATGGGCCTGCTGGTCGAGGGGCGCGGCGAGACGCCGTTTGCCACGCTCTATGACTTCGCGCGCCGGGTCGACCTGAAGCGGGTGGGCAAGCGCCCGCTGGAAATGCTGGCGCGCGCCGGGGCCTTTGACGAATTGGATGGCAACCGCGCGCGGGTGCTGGATTGCCTCGACGGGTTGGTCGGCTATTCGGCGGCGATCCATGAACAGCGGGCCTCGAACCAGGTGTCTCTGTTTGGCGAGGCAGGCGAGGATCTGCCCGAACCCCGCCTGCCCCACCGCGACGACTGGCTGCCTGCCGAACGGCTGGGCGAGGAATTCAAGGCCATCGGCTTTTACTTGTCCGGGCACCCGCTGGACGACTACATGCCCGCGCTGAAACGGCAGGACATCAAGACCCTGGCCGAGGTGCAGGAAATGACGGTCGCGGGACCGCGGCTGGCCAAGATGGCGGGGATCGTATCGGCCCGGCAGGAACGTAAATCGGCGCGCGGCAACCGGTTTGCCTTTGTGCAGGCGTCGGACCCGACGGGGGCCTACGAATGCATGGTCTTTTCCGACACGCTCGACGCATCGCGCCACCATCTGGAGGCCGGTTGCCGTGTGATCCTGCAATGCGAGGCCACGCAGGAAGCCGACCAGTTGAAACTGCTCGCCCGTGCCGTCACCCCGATGGACGAAGCCGTGGAGGCCGCGCCCCAGGTCGGCCTGCGCATCTTCGTCGAAGGGGCCGCGACCCTGGCCCCGCTGGCCGGCTTGCTGGACCGCGTCTCCTCCGAAAGCACGACGCGGGGGCGGGGACCGGTGCGTCTGTGCCTGCTGGGCGACGACCTGCCCGGCGAAGTGGAGCTGGAGCTGCCGGGCGACTACCCGGTCAATCCACAGATCAAGGGGGCCCTGCGGTCCCTGCCGGGCGTCGCGCTGGTGGAGGAGGTGTGACCCGGCGCGACCTGCCGTCGGAGACTGTGCCACGATGCCCTTGCCAGTCTTTGGTTTGGATGGCCTGATCCCCGCATGAAAGCGATCCTGCGACAGAACGAGACCTCCCGCTACCGCGACGAACCGGGCGTGCGCTATCATTTCCCGAACCAGTATCTCGGCGTGCTGTCGGAGTGCGTGGGCGATTGGGTCGTCATCTATGGCAAGGTGAACGGGGCGCTTGGCTATCATTCAGTGCAGAAGGTCCGGTCGATCCGCCCAGATCCCGACCTTGCCGATCATTCCTTCGCCGAGCTGGACCGCGCCACGCTCCAGCAGTTCGAAACCTTCGTTCCCCGGTTCCGGCCCGGCGGCCTCCCCTACGAGACCAGTATGACGCGCGCCCGGGGCATCAACACCGCCTCCGTCCGCCGCCTGACCGAGGCAGAGTTCGCGGCCATACTCGACACCGGCCTACAAGAGATCGCGGACATCGACGCCCACCCCCGCAGCGGCCCGCTCTATGACATGGCGGAGGCGCAGGTGCCCTACGCCATCGACCGACACCAGATCCTCACCTCGCGCCCGCGGCGCGACGCGGCCTTTGCCCGGATGGTCCGCCGCGCCTATCGCGGACGCTGTGCCATCTCCGGGTTGCGCCTGCGCAACGGCGGCGGGCGGGCCGAGGTCCAGGCCTGCCACATCATGTCCGTCGCCGACGGTGGCCCGGACACGCCCGACAACGGGATTGCCCTGTCAGGCACGCTGCACTGGATGTTCGACCGCGGGCTGATCCGCGTGGCCGACGATCATTCCCTGCTGATTTCGCACAACAAGGTGGATCTGCCGACGGTGGAACGTCTCGTGAACCCCGAGATGCGACTGATGCTGGATGACGTGGAGCCCAGAGACCGCCCGCACCCCGCCTATCTGCGCTGGCATCGGGAGAAAGACTATGCCTGACCCCGCCCGCTTCCTCGCCGACCTGCACGCGCTCCGCGCTATCGGCGCGCAAGGCACCGGCGTCGTGCGCCGGGCCTTCGACGCGGACGACATCCGCGCCCGTCTCTGGCTGGCGGACCGTTTCGCACAGGCCGGGCTCGACGCCCGCATCGACGACGCCGGCAATGTCTGGGGCCTGGGCGGCCCGCTTCTGATCGGCTCGCACACCGACACCCAGCCCGAAGGCGGATGGCTCGACGGGGCCCTGGGCGTGATCGCAGGGTTGGAGGTGGCGCGCGGCAATCCAGGCGTCTCCGTCGTCAGCTTCCAGGATGAGGAGGGGCGCTTTGGCGCGACCACCGGATCCGAAATCTGGTCCGGCGCGCTGCCGCTCGCGCAGGCCGACGGGCTCGCCGATCTGGACGGCGTGACCTTTGGTGCGGCGCGCGCGGCCTTGCCCGCAACCGGCACCGCCCCCCTGCCCGCGCGGTTCAACGGATATCTGGAACTGCACATCGAACAGGGCCCGGTTCTGGACACCGCGGACGAAACGGCGGGCGTGGTCACCGCCATCGTCGGCCTGCGGCAGGTGACGGTCACCCTGACCGGGCAGCAGAACCACGCGGGCACCACGCCGATGCCTCTGCGCCGGGACGCGATGACCGGTCTTGCCGCCGCCCATGAGGCCGTGGCGCAGGCGCTGCGCAATGTGGCGACGCCGCTGTCGGTCTGGACAATCGGCCACGTGACCTTGCACCCGAACGCGCCCTCGGCGGTGCCGGGCCGGGTCCGCTTTACCGTGCAATGGCGCGACGCGGAGGCGGCCCGACTGGACCGGATGGAAACGGCCATCCGCGCCGCCCTGACCCGGATCGCCGGGACGCTGGACCTGACCCTCGACATATCCGACACCGCCGGCCTGCCGCCGGTTGCCATGGACAGGGCACTGCGCACCGCGCTGGCCCAGGCCGCCGAAACGCAGGTGCCGGGCCGCTGGCGCGAGATGCCGTCGGGTGCCTTGCATGATGCGACCAATGTGTCCCACCATCTGCCCGTCGCGATGCTGTTCGCCCCCTCCATCGGGGGCATCAGCCATGATTTCGCCGAAGACACCGCCGAGGCCGATCTGATCGCCTGCCTCAAGATCCTCGACCGCGCGGCCCGCACGCTCGTCTGATCTTCCTCTGGCCATAAATACCTCCGCCGGAGGCCACGGCCGGGCGGGGGCTCGATGCCCCCGTCCGGCCGCATCCCGCGCGACGCCGGACAGGCGGCGCAACCTCAGATCGGCAGCTCCGTCGTGTCCTTGATATCCTCCATCACGAAGCTGGCGGAGATGTCGGCGATGGGCACACGCGCGATCAACGCCTTGTAGAAGCGGTCGTAATCCGCCACGTCCGCCACCCGGACCCGCAGGACATAGTCCAGGTCCCCGGTCATGCGGTGCGCGCCCTGGATTTCCGGCATCGCGGCAACCGCCTGCTGAAACCGGTCCAACCAGCCGGACTCGTGCTGGCCCACTCGGATCAGGACGAAAACGGCCAGGCCGAGGCCCAGGGCATCGGGGTTCAGGTGGGCCACGCGGGCGCGGATCACGCCTGCCTCTTCCATCCGCCGCACACGCCGCCAACAGGCGTTGCGCGACAGGGCCACCCGGTCGGCCAGCTGATCAAGGCTGAACGTGGTGTCTTTTTGCAGCAACCGCAGGATTCGGCGATCTATCTGATCAATTTCTGGACGCATTCGTGGGATATTATCCCAATATTTCCTCCCTGAACAGGACGATTTGAGACGCCTTCGCGGACCATTCCGTCCAGACTGATCGAAATCGCAGCAAGGAGACCCTCGCAATGGCCCAGATCGACAGCTTCATCCGCGCGTTCCGCGACCACCCCGCCTCGGTCGACGAAACCTATTTCGGGCACATGCGGTTTGCGCTGGGCTTTGCGGGGGCGCTGTTCCTTGCGGGTGGGGCCGCCCTGTTGCATGCCTTCCTGCCGCCGGTCTGCGAGACGACGGCCAGCCGCAAGGTCAAGGAACTCCACGCCCGCATCCACAACCGGCACTGATCCATGTGCCGGATGCTTGGCTACGCCGGCCCGCCCATCGCGCTCGAGCGGATCGTCACCCGGCCCCGCCATTCCCTGCTGGAACAGGCGCAGCACGCCGATGAGGCCAAGCTGGCCGTCAATGGCGACGGCTTCGGCATGGCCTGGTACGCCGACGGCGTGGACGAGCCGGGGGTCTACCGCGACGTCATGCCCGCCTGGTCGGACAGCAACCTGACCAGCCTGTGCCGCGTCATCCATTCCGGCCTGTTTCTGGCGCATGTGCGCGCGGGCACGACCGGCGGCACCAGCCGGGCCAATTGCCACCCCTTCAGCCATGGCCGCTGGAGTTTTTGCCACAATGGCCAGTTGGGCGACTTCGGCGCCCGGCGGCGGGTGCTGGAGGGGCTGCTGCCGGACGATCTGTTTGCCCGGCGGCAAGGGGCGACCGACAGTGAGCTGCTGTTCCTGCTGATGATCGCCAACGGCCTGAACCGGGACGCGCCCACGGCCATCGCCGAAACCCTGGCGATGATCGGGCAGGGCCAGGCCCCGGACCGGATCACCTGCGTCATGTCCGACGGTGCGCGCATCCTGGGGTTCCGGCATGCCAGCGACGGGCGGGCGCCGACGCTTTATGTCAGTCGCGGCACGCTGGACCACGGCGGGCGGGCGCTGGCGTCCGAGCCGCTGGATGGGGTGCCCGCGAACTGGATCGCGGTGCCCGAAAATACGCTCGTCACGCTCGCGGGGGGCGTTCCGGCCCTGTCGGCGCTGGACCTGCCGGCCGCCTTGACGGCGCCGACAGACAGATCGCCACGGCAGGTCAGTCCCAACTGACGTCGCCCAGAAACAGATAGCCCGCGCCGTAGATCGTCTTGATCAGTTGCGGGTTGCGCGGGTCCTCGCCCAGCTTGGCCCGCAGGCGCGAAATGCGCACGTCGATGGCCCGATCGAAGGCTTCGGAGGCGCCCCCTCCCAAGGCGTCCTGCATCTCGGCCCGCGTCAACAGGCGCCTGGGCCGGTCGAGGAACAGGCGCAGCACCGCCCCCTCGGCCTGGCTGAAGGTGGTCTCGCCGTCCGGTCCCGACAGGGTGTAGCCGTCGAAATCCACGGTCCAGCCGTTGAACCGCGCCCGGCTGCCGCCCTGAGGCGCTGGCGTCTTGCGCAGACGCGCGCGGACGCGGGCAACGATTTCGGCCGGCGCAAAGGGTTTGACCACATAATCGTCGGCCCCCAGTTCCAGACCGGTGATCCGGTCCTGCACCTGCCCCCGGCCTGAAATGATAATGATCGCCGCCCCGCCTTCCAGCGCCAAGCGCGAGACGACGGCCAACCCGTCACGGTCCGGCAGGCCCAGATCGACCAGGCAGACATCGGGCGGCGCACGGCGGATCGCGGCCTCGAAGGCGTCGGCGCGGGCATGCGCGGTCACCTGCATGCCCGCGTCGGTCAGGGCGCGGCTGAGGCTGTCGCGGATGACCGGATCGTCGTCCAGAATGGCGATTGCGGCGCTCATCGCGCCGCCCCGGCGGGGGGCCAGCCCCCCGCACCCCCCGGGATATTTTCGAAGCAGAGAAATGGGGTCATGCCAGCACCGCCGAGAGTTTTTCGACCGAAAAGGGTTTGCGCACCACGGGCCAGTCGGCCGCCGCCTGCCGGTGCAGCGGCGCATCGTCCGGCAGCGAGGTCATCAGGGCCACGGGCAGGCCGCGCGTCGCCGCGTCGCGGGCAAGATCGAGACCGGTTTCGGCCGTGCGCAGCATGATGTCCGACAGAACCAGGCCGATGCCGTCGACGTCGAACAAGGCCCGAGCCTCGGCGACGCTGGCCGCCTCCAGCACGGTGTGGCCGGCGGCCAGCAGGCGGTCGCGCACGGCTTCGCGAATATGGACCGCGTCCTCGACCACCAGAACCAGCGTCGGCGGCAAGCCCGGCGGCGGTTGGCGCAGCGGCAGGCGCAGCACGACCTGCGCGCCGCCATCGCGGGCATTGCCCAGCCGCGTGCGTCCGCCCGCCAGTTTGACCACGTCATAGACCATCGACAGGCCCAGGCCGGTCCCGTCCTCACCTTTTTCGGTAAAGAACGGCTCCGCCCCCTTTTCCAGCGCCTGAGAGGAAAAACCGGGGCCGGTGTCGTGGACCAGGATCTCTAGCCAGGTATCGCGGTGCGGGCGGGCGGTCAGGGTGATCGTGCCCCGACCGGCCAAGGCATCGCGGGCGTTCAGGATAAGGTTCAGGATCGCATCGCGCAGCGCGTCGGGGTCCAGCAGGACCGGCTCATCCAGCCCGTGCACCCGCGTATCCAGCCGGATCCCCCGAGGCAGGGACGCCCCGCCCAGCGTCGCCAGCTCGGCCAGAAACCCGCGCAGGTCGACGGCGCGCGGGCGCAGGTCGCGGGGACCCGACAGGCCCTGTATCTGATCGATCAGCGTGCCGCCCCGCGTGGCGGCCACACCGATGGCCTCGACCGCCTCGCGCGCTTCGAGCGGCAGGTCCAGGGTGCCCAGCCGGTCCTTCAGCCCCAGGATCACCGTCAGCAGGTTGGCGAAGTCATGGGCCATGCCCGATGTCAGCTGCGCGGCCACCTGCCGACCCGCCGCCTGGGACAGGGCGGCGCGGGCCTGCGCCTCTTCGGTGACGTCCATCGACAGGGCGTAGACGGCGATCACCTCGCCCCCGTCCCCCGCCCGTTCCGGGGTGAAGCTGACGCGGATGCGGCGGCCCGTGGGGTCGTGGGTCATCTCGAACACCGGCTGCTCTCCGGCGAGGGCCGCGTCGAGGTGCGGCGCGATGGTTGCATAGGGGCCAGCCCCCAACGCCTGTTCCATCGTCAGCCCCACGATGTCGGCGCTGGCCCCCGGAAAGACGGCGGCCAGGCGGCGGTTGGAAAAGGTATAACGCCTGTCGCGATCCAGGCGCGCGATATGCGCGGGCAACATCTCGGTCGTAAGCCGGATGCGGGCGGCCATCTCGGTGGCCTCGTGCCGGGCCTGCCGCAGGGCGGCATTCGCGGCCCCGAGTTCGCGGTTGGCCTGGGCCAATTCTTCGTGGCGGGCCAGCAATTGGTCGGTCAGCACCTCGGAGCGGCCGCGCAACAACTGCTCCTGCGACTTGATGGCGGTGATATCGGTATAGACCGTGACCCAGCCGCCTTCGGGCAGCGGAGAGCCCTCGACGGCAATCACCTGACCGTTGGGGCGGCGGCGTTCCAGATAATGCGGCTCGAACGCGCGGGCCTGGGCCACGCGGTCGGCGATGACGGATTCCGGGTCCTCGACGGGCCCGTATTCGCCCCGCTCGATCAGATGGCGAATCGTCGCCTCGAAACTGACGCCGGGTTGGGTGAGGTGGTTGGGGATGTCGAACAGGGTCGCATACATGCGGTTGCAGACCGCAAGCTTCAGGTCGCGGTCATAAATCGACAGCGCCTGACCGATCAGGTTCAGACCCGCCTGTGTCAGGCGGGCGGTGGTCTGGCCGCCGTGATCTGGCATCTCTCCTCCGTGGGGGCAGGTTGGCGCAGCCGCGCGGCGCGGGCAAGAGAAGCGCTGCGGAAGGGCGTGTTACAATTCGTTAGAATCCGGAAACATCCACGCAGGAATCACCCCCCATGCTGACCAGAAGGAAGGACGCCGGAGGGTGCCCATCCATGGGGAGGACATGAATGACCGAGACCGCCTTGCGGACCATTCCGCAATTCCTGGAACGGAACGCGACCCGGTTCGGCGCGTCCGCCGCCTACCGCGAAAAGGAATTCGGGATCTGGCAGGAATGGACCTGGACCCAGGCCCGGACCGAAATCGAGGAAATGGCCCTGGGCCTGATCGCCCTGGGCATCGAGATCGGCGAACATGTGGCCGTCATTGGCCGCAACCGCCCGCAGCTTTATATGGCGATGGTGGCCGCGCAATGCGCCGGCGCGATCCCCGTCCCGCTGTACGCCGATGCGGTGGGCGAAGAGCTGGCCTATGTGCTGGGCCACTGCGGGGCCAAGTTCGTCATCGCCGCCGATCAGGAACAGGTCGACAAGGTGCTGGAGGTCCGCGAACAGATCACCGGGCTGCGCCATGTGCTGTACCTCGACGGGCGGGGCATGCGGAAATACGACCATTCCGCCATGTCCTCGCTGGAGGGTCTGCGCGAATTGGGCCGCGGGGCCGACCGGTCCGAGATGGACCGCCGCCGCGCCCAGCAGACCGGCGAGACGACCTGCGTGATGCTTTATACCTCGGGCACCACCGGGCGGCCCAAGGGCGTGGTGCTCAGCCATGACAACATCGTCGCCACGTCCCGCGCCTCGTCCGAATTCGACCGCCTGCGCCAGACCGACGAGGTTCTGGCCTATCTGCCGATGGCCTGGGTGGGGGATTTCATCTTTTCCATCGGTCAGGCCATGGTCACCGGGTTCACGGTCAACTGCCCCGAAAGCGAGCACACGATCATGCACGATCTGCGCGAGATCGGGCCAACCTATTACTTCGCCCCGCCCCGCGTGTTCGAGACCCAGCTGACCAACGTCATGATCCGCATGGAAGACGCGGGCCGCTTCAAGAAGGGCCTGTTCGATCGCGCCATGGCCCACGCCAAGACCATCGGCCCCAAACTGCTGGACGGCGAAGAGGTGTCGTTCGGGGATCGTCTGAAATACCGCATCAACGAATTGCTGGTCTTCGGCCCGCTCAAGAACACCCTGGGCCTGAGCAGGGTGCGCGTGGGCTATACCGCCGGGGAGGCGATCGGGCCGGAACTGTTCGATTTCTACCGGAGCATCGGGATCAACCTGAAACAGCTTTATGGTCAGACCGAGGCCTCGGTCTTCATCACCCAACAAAAGGACAACGAAGTCCGATCCGATACCGTGGGCACGCCGACGCCGGGGGTGGAGTTGAAGATCGCCGAGAACGGCGAGGTGTTCTACCGTTCTCCGGGGACCTTTGTGGAGTATTACAACAACCCGGAATCCACCGCGTCCACCAAAGACCCCGAAGGCTGGGTGGCCACCGGCGATGCGGGTTTCATCGAGGAGGCCTCGGGCCACCTGCGGATCATCGACCGGGCCAAGGACGTGGGCAAGATGGGCAACGGCGCGCTGTTCGCGCCCAAGTTCGTCGAGAACAAGCTGAAGTTCTATCCCGACATCTTCGAGGCCGTGGTCTTCGGCAACGGGCGCAACCGCTGCGTGGCCTTCATCAACATTGACCTGACGGCGGTGGGCAATTGGGCGGAACGCAACAACATCGCCTACGCCTCCTACCAGGAACTGGCGCAGCACCCCCGCGTGCTTGAGACGATCACCAGCCACGTCAACGCAGTCAACAAGCTGGTCGCCCAGGACGAGATGCTGTCGTCCTGCCAGGTCCACCGCTTCCTGGTGCTGCACAAGCAGCTGGATGCCGACGACGATGAGATGACGCGCACCCAGAAGGTCCGCCGCCGGATCATCGAGGAGAAATACGCCGACCTGATCGAGGGGCTCTATAGCGATGTGGGCGAGGTCTATACCGAGACCGAAGTGACCTACGAGGACGGCCGCAAGGGCCTCATCCGCGCGACGGTCAAGATGTGCGATGCCAAGGTCGTGCCGGTGGCCGTCAAGACGTTGGAGGCGGCGGAATGAAGGCGACAGTCGACCGATCCACCTGCGCCCGTAGGGTGGGTGAAACCCACCACGACCCCATCCGCCAACGGTGGGTTTCACCCACCCTACAAGGGATGTCCCATGCTTGACGCCACCCCCCACACCACCCCCGACGGGCGTACCATCGGCGGCACCGTTCTGGACCTGCGCAACATCACCCTGCGCTTCGGCGGGGTGGAGGCGATCAAGGATATCTCCTTCGACATCCGCGAGGGCGAGATCCGGGCGATCATCGGGCCCAACGGCGCGGGCAAGTCGTCCATGCTCAACGTCATCTCGGGCTTCTATGTCCCGCAGGAGGGCGAGGTCTGGTTTCGGGGCAAGCCGCGTCCGCAGATGAAACCCTATCAAGTGGCGCAGCAGGGCATCGCCCGGACGTTCCAGAACATCGCGCTCTTCGAGGGGATGACGGTTCTGGACAACGTGATGACCGGGCGTCTGGGCTTCATGTCGACGAACCTGTTCAGCCAGGGCCTTTGGTGGGGTCGTGCCGCCCGCGAAGAGGTCGAGAACCGTGCCGCCGTCGAACGCGTCATCGACTTCCTGGAGATCCAGGCCATCCGCAAGACGCCGGTGGGCCGCCTGCCCTATGGATTGAAGAAGCGGGTGGAATTGGCCCGCGCCCTGGCCGCCGAGCCGAAGCTTCTGCTGCTGGACGAACCCATGGCCGGGATGAACGTCGAGGAGAAGGAGGACATGTCCCGCTTCATCCTGGACGTGAACGATGAGTTCGGCACGACGATTGCATTGATCGAACACGACATGGGCGTGGTCATGGACCTGTCGGACCGCGTCGTGGTCATGGACTACGGCCGCAAGATCGGGGACGGCACGCCCGACGAGGTGCGCAACAACCAGGATGTGATCGACGCCTACCTGGGGGTGGCGCATGATTGAGCCGGGGGTCCCGCGTGCCGCGTTGCGCCGCCTGGCGGCGTCGCGCCGGGCGAGGGGCGCTGCCCCTCGCGCTCCCCGAGGTATTTATGGCCAGAGGAAGGGGGCGGCCCTCGTCTGTGTTCTGGCGCTGGCGGGCCCTGTCGGGGCCGGGCCGCTGTGGGAGACATTCGCGGCGCGCTGCCTTACGCCCTATGAGCATCTGGCCCTGCCCGACACGCGTGGGCTGACCCAGGCCGTGGGGCGCTGGTCGGACGGCGATGCCATCGATCTGGAACTGACGCCGGAGACCTGCACCGCGTTGGGTGTTGCCGAGGGGTCGCTGGGCGACCTGCTGGCCACGCGCGAACACCCCTACGAAGAGGTCGCGCCGGGTATCTGGCATTCCGACCGCTGGCGTGAACCCCGACTTGAAGTGACCGCAGGCCCGGATCGTTTTACCGCGCGGGAGACCGACCTTGAAAGCTGACGTCACCGACCCGGGACGGCCCGCCCCAGCGCGTCGGCCGAACCCGAGCCCGATTTTATTCTCGCGCAGGGCACCCCAGGTGCCGCGCCCGCAACCGAGGGTCTGAGACATGCCTGACCAACTCCTTTTCGCAATCGAGGTCTCGCTCAACGGGCTGATGGCCGGGGTGATGTATTCGCTCGTGGCGCTGGGCTTCGTGCTGATCTTCAAGGCCTCGGGGATCTTCAACTATGCTCAGGGGGTCATGGCGCTGTTCGCGGCGATGACGCTGGTGGGCATCCAGAACGGGCAGGTCCCATTCGCGCACCTGATCAACGCCACCTTCGGGACCAACATCCACCACTTCGGCTGGCACGTGCCCGCGCTGGCGGCGATCCTGCTGACGGTGGTGGTGATGGCGGGATTTGCCTGGGCGGTGAACCGCTTCGTGTTCCGGCACCTGGTCAATCAGGAGCCGATCATCCTGTTCATGGCCACCATCGGGCTGGCCTATTTCCTGGAAGGCGTGGCCGACCTGATGTGGGGGGCCGAGATCAAGAAGCTGGACGTGGGCCTGCCGCAGGGCATCAACGACTGGATCGACACCACCACCTTCGAGATCTTCGGCTACGGCTTCTTCATCGACAACCTCGACCTCGTGGCCACAGTGATCGCGGCGCTGCTTGTCGGGGGGCTGGTGATCTTTTCGCAGTACACCAAGCAGGGGCGCGCGCTGCGGGCGGTGGCCGATGACCATCAGGCGGCGCTGTCGGTAGGCATCTCGCTCAACTTCATCTGGGTGCTGGTCTGGTCGATCGCGGGCTTCGTGGCGCTGGTTGCGGGGATCATGTGGGGGGCCAAGTCGGGGGTGCAGTTTTCGCTGTCGCTGATCGCGCTCAAGGCGCTGCCGGTCCTGATGCTGGGCGGCTTCACCTCGATCCCGGGCGCCATCGTCGGCGGGCTGATCATCGGGGTCGGCGAAAAGCTGTTCGAGTTCGCCATCGGCGCGCCATTTCTAGGCGGCGCGACCGAGAACTGGTTCGCCTATGTGCTGGCCCTGATCTTCCTGGTGTTCCGCCCGCAGGGCCTGTTCGGGGAGAAGATCATTGAGAGGGTGTGAGGTGGCGCTTGACCGGCCCCGCAAACGCCGCGGCTTGGCCGTGTTCCAGACCAATTCTCTTCCGATAGGTCGGCCGGAATCTGTGCAGAAGCCATGGGAGTCGCGGCGTGGGACGGATAATCGGATACGTCTTTCTTACCTTGGCTGCGCTAACCGCCGTGTCGGGGATCGCAGATCTGATGGCCCTTCGCGTCAATCGCTCCCTGCTCTTCCCCTTTGGCCCGCATCTCGCGCAATTCCTGATCGCCGCCTATGCCAGCTCGATCTTTTGCCTGCTCTTTTCCGCATGGCTGAGCTTCGCAATCCAGGCGATCCGGGATGCGCAGGACGAGATCCTGGAACGTCTTTCAGGGCGACGTCCGGACGTCATGACCCGAAGGTTCGAGCCGCAGCTAAACCGAAACCCCGGACCGACCTGAGGCAGCGCACAGTCCACCTCGACGTCGCCTTCGGAACGACACAGAGAGGGGCCGTCTGATGCTCTATCGCGAGGCCGGAGACTTCAAAACCTCCTACACCGCCGACAACCAAACCTTTCCGATCAAGTTCGACCGCTGGGGATATTGGGCGATCCTGGCCATCGGCGCGGTCGTCATCCCCTTTCTGGTCAGCGACTACTGGGCCAGCTCGTTTCTGGTGCCGTTCCTGATCTACGCCATCGCCGCCCTGGGGCTGAACATCCTGACGGGCTACACCGGGCAGGTCAGCCTGGGCACCGGCGGGTTCATGGCGGTGGGGGCCTATGCGTCCTACAAGCTGATGACCGCCTTTCCCTGGATGGACATGTTCACCGTGACGATCCTGTCGGGCGTCGTCACGGCCATGGTGGGCGCGGCGTTTGGCCTGCCGTCCCTGCGGATCAAGGGGTTCTACCTGGCGGTCGCCACACTGGCGGCGCAGTTCTTTCTGGTCTGGCTCTTCAACAAGGTGGGCTGGTTCTACAACTACTCCGCCTCGGGTCAGATCAACGCGCCAGAGCGGGAGGTGTTCGGGATCATCGTGACCGGGCCGAACACGCAGGCCTGGGCCCAATACACGTTCTGCCTGATCTTCGTGGTGGTGCTGGCCTGGCTGGCGCGCAACCTGACGCGGGGCACCGTGGGGCGGCAATGGATGGCGATCCGCGACATGGACATCGCCGCCGAGATCATCGGGGTGAACCCCCTGCGCGCAAAACTGACGGCCTTTGCGGTGTCGTCCTTCTTCATCGGCATCTCGGGGGGGCTGTTCTTTACCGTCTATCTGGGCGCGGTCGAGGTGGGCGAGGTCTTCGGCATCCAGAAATCGTTCCTGGTGCTGTTCATGATCATCATCGGCGGCCTGGGCAGCATCTTCGGCAGCTTCGCGGGCGCGGCTTTCCTGGTGCTGTTGCCTGTGATCCTGAAACTTGTGGGCGTGGACCTGCTGGGCTGGCCCACGGATATCGTGGCGCACCTCAACCTGGTGATCGTCGGCGCGCTGATCGTCTTCTTTCTGGTGGTGGAGCCCCACGGCCTGGCGCAGCTTTGGCGGCTGACCAAGGAAAAGCTGAGATTGTGGCCCTTCCCGCACTAGCGGGGGCGGCCGCCAAGACCGGGGCGCAAACGCTCCGACGCGAACAAGACCAAAATCGGAATACCTTAGGGAGGAACTACCGATGAAACTTGGAACTCTGACAGTGGCGGCAATCATGGCCGCAAGCCCGGTGATGGCGGACCTCGTGTTCCCGTCGCTGAGCTACCGCACCGGCCCCTACGCAGCGGGCGGCATCCCGTTTGCGGATGGTTATGCCGACTACTTCACCCTGCTCAACGAGCGCGACGGCGGCATCGGCGGCGTCATGGCCAACGTCATCGAATGTGAAACGGGCTACAACACCGAGAAGGGCGTCGAGTGCTACGAATCGACCAAGGGCGAAGGCGCGCTGGTCTATCAGCCGCTGTCGACAGGCATCACCTACCAGCTGATCCCCAAGACCGCCGCCGATGGCATCCCGCTTCACACCATGGGCTATGGCCGGACGTCCGCCGCCAATGGCACGATCTTCAACAACGTCTTCAACTATCCGGCGAACTATTGGGACGGAGCCTCGATTGCGGTCAACCATCTGCTTGACGAGAACGGCGGTGACTTGTCGGGCAAGACCATCGCTCTGGTTTACCACAACTCCGCCTACGGCAAGGAGCCGATCCGCACCCTGGAGGAGCTGTCGGAGAAGCATGGCTTCGATCTGACGACGCTGGCCGTCGATCACCCGGGTCAGGAGCAGAAGTCCCAGTGGCTGCAGATCCGCCGCGAGCGTCCCGACTATGTCGTGATGTGGGGCTGGGGCGTGATGAACCAGGTCGCCATCCAGGAAGCGGCCAACATCCGCTACCCGATGGAAAACTTCATCGGCAATTGGTGGGCCGGGTCCGAAAACGACGTGCGCCCGGTGGGCGAGGCCGCCGACGGCTACAAGTCGCTGGCCATGCACAACGTGGGCGATGACTTCCCGATCTATGCCGACCTGGAGCAGCACGTCTTCGGCGCGGGCAAGGCCGCAGGCAACGGCGATCAGGGGGGCACGGTCCTTTACAACCGGGGTCTTTATGCCGCGATGCTGGCCGCCGAGGCCGCCAAGACCGCGCAGGAAATCCACGGCGAGGCCGACATCACCCCAGCCATGATGCGCGACGGCATGGAGGCTCTGGTCATCGACGAGGCCAAGATGGATGCCCTGGGCATGCCGAACTTCGGTCCCGCCTTCTCGGTCTCCTGCGAAAACCACGGCGGCTCCGGCCAGGCCAAGGTGCAGCAGTGGGATGCCGCCGCCGGTGAGTGGAAGATCCTGACCGACTGGATCTCTTCCGACCGCTCGGTCATCGACCCGCTGATCGCCGAGGATTCGGGGGCCTATGCCGCCGAGAAC
The DNA here is from genome assembly GCF_025141175.1 of Jannaschia sp. M317. Lineage (NCBI taxonomy): Bacteria > Pseudomonadati > Pseudomonadota > Alphaproteobacteria > Rhodobacterales > Roseobacteraceae > Jannaschia > Jannaschia sp. M317. The sequence goes on from NZ_CP081155.1 coordinate 3,496,218, forward strand.
AACATCACCCCGGGCTGCAGCTAAGCCTTCCCTGGCGGGCCGCGCGCACAACCCGGGCGCGGCCCGCCACCGCCCAAGATCCCTGCCCCGCAGGCGGCAAGACCCGCATGCGGATCGCACCCCTGAAAGAGGTCCCCATGCTCGACACCGCACCGGCCCCGGAGAAGACCAAACAGCAAGGCGAGGACCTGCTGGAGGTCAACAACATCGAGGTGATCTACAACCACGTCATCCTGGTGCTGAAAGGCGTCAGCCTGTCGGTCCCCAAGGGCGGCATCACCGCCCTGCTGGGCGGCAACGGCGCGGGCAAGACCACCACGCTCAAGGCGATTTCGAACCTGTTGCGGTCGGAACGCGGCGACGTCACCAAGGGGTCCATCGTGTATCGCGGGGAACGCATTCAGGATCTCAGCCCCGCCGATCTGGTCAAGCGCGGCGTCGTGCAGGTGATGGAAGGACGGCATTGCTTTGAGCATCTGACCGTCGAGGAAAACCTGCTGACCGGGGCCTACACGCGGTCGGACGGGTCAAAGGCGACCGCCGACGACCTGGAGATGGTCTATACCTATTTCCCCCGACTGAAGGAGCGGCGCAAAAGCCAGGCGGGCTATACCTCGGGCGGGGAACAGCAGATGTGCGCCATCGGTCGCGCCATGATGGCCCGCCCCGAGACGATCCTGCTGGACGAACCGTCGATGGGCCTGGCCCCGCAGCTCGTCGAGGAAATCTTTGGCATCGTGAAATCGCTGAACGAAGAACAGGGCGTCAGCTTTCTGCTGGCCGAGCAGAACACCAACGTGGCGCTTCGGTTTGCGCACTACGGCTATATCCTGGAATCCGGTCGCGTCGTGATGGACGGCCCGGCCAAGGCCCTGCGGGAAAACCCGGACGTCAAGGAATTCTACCTGGGCATGTCCGACGAGGGCCGCAAATCGTTCCGCGACGTGCGGTCCTATCGCCGCCGCAAACGGTGGCTGTCGTGACCCGCGAGGGCGCGCTCAGCCGCGACCCGCGGTCTAATCCGGGGACCAGGCCCGTCGTCCACGGCCACCACATGACCGCGCGCACGGTGACCACCTGATGAGAGCCTTCGTAGGTCTTCCCCTGCCCGAGCCATGGATCGCCCCGCTGGTGCGCGCCCAGGGCGTCCTGTCCGGTGGGCGGGCGGTGCCGGTCGACGACCTGCATCTGACCCTCGCCTTTCTGGACGACCAGTCAGAGCCGCAGTTGGAGGCCCTGCACGACGCCCTGGACCTGGCGATCTTTCGCCCCGTCACCCTGCACCCCGTGGCCTGGTCCAGCTTCGGCGGCAAGCGGGCGCGCCGGGTTGCGCTGGACGTTCGACCAACATCCGAATTGGCCGATCTGCGCGACCGGGTCCGCCGCGCCGCGCGCGCCGCCGGGATCGACCTGTCGCGCGACCGGTTCCGCCCGCATGTCACGCTGCTGCGCTATCCCGCCAGCGCCCCCGCCGATCCGGCCCGGCTGACCCGTGCGTTGTCGGGTCTGGGGCGTGCCGATCTGCCCGGCGTCGCGGCCACTCAGGTCACGCTCTGGGCGTCGCAGCTGACACCCGAGGGACCGATCTACGATGTCCTGAGCAGCTATCCGATACGGGCCATGGCATGACCGGGCGCAGGTCTGTCCGGCCCCATGCGGGTCCAGGTGGCACGATCATCCCTACGTGGTCGATCGACGCCTGCCGGCGCGAAACCGTCCGCGCGGGCACAGGGAACGCGGCCGCCGCGCGTCGGGCGATGGATCTTCGCAAGGGGACCGGCCGCGCGCCCTGCGCCCGCGTCCATCTGTCCCTGGTCGAACCGAATGGGGGGGCCGCGCGTTGACAGCCAAGCCCAACGATTCGGAGAAAGCCATGACCAGCGCGCTGAAATCCCTTGCCCTGCCCCTTGCCCGCAAGGCGGAAACCCTGCTCGAACGCATCGGGGATCAGGACGATTCCACCCCGGTTCTGGAGCCTTACTTCGGCTATGCCGCCCCCGAGGGCCTGGTTCTGCGGGGCCGCGTTCTCAGCCATATCCGCAAGAACGATCCCCAAGCCGCGCAATCGACCTTGACCAATGTGCGCCAGATGATCCGCCTGTTCGTCACCGACGAGGTCGCGGATGTTCCCGTCTCTGCCGCGGGAACAGAGGCGACTTCGGACACAGAGGGATATGTCCGCCTGATCGTCCAGCGTGACGCATCGCCGGGCTGGACCGATGTGCCCGTGCGCCTGAGCGCCGACGAGAGTGCCTTTACCCCGTTTCCGGTGCGCGTTCCGGGGCCCGAGGCGCAGCATATGATCATTTCCGACATCGACGACACGATGATCGAGACCGGGGCGCACAGCCTTGCCCGCAACCTCTGGACCACCTTCACCGGCTCTGCCCTGACGCGCGAGGCGCACCTCGATGCCAAGCACCTGATGCAGGCGATGATCGCCGGTGAAATGAACCCGGTTTTCTACGTCTCGTCCTCTCCGTGGAACCTGCACGGGTTCCTTGACGCGCTTTTCACCCGGCAGGAGCTGCCGCGCGGACCGATGTTTCTGCGCGACCTTGGCATCACCGACGAAGGCGTCGGCAAAAGCCACGGCACCCACAAGGGCAATGCCATTGACGAAATCCTGCGCGCCAACCCCGACCTGCCCGCCTACCTGATGGGCGACAGCGGTCAGAAGGACGCCTTTGTCTACCTTGATGCCGCGCGTCGCCATCCGGGCCGGATCAAGGGTGTGGCGCTGCGCGAATCCGCGCCGGGCGTAGGCGACGACGATGCCGCGGCAATCAAGGAAATCGAAGCCATGGGCGTGCCATGCTTTCACGCGCCGTCGTTTGACGGGGCCAGACACCATTGGGGGCTTGAATGAAGCACTACGACGACCTGGAGACGCGCTCTTCGGACGAACGAACCGCTGCACAGTTGGTGGCCCTGAGGGCCCAGTTGAACCAGGTCACCGAAAGCCAGGGGAATTGCCTGCCCGAGGCCGAGATCACCGATCTGTCCGACCTCGCCCGTCTGCCGGTTCTGCGCAAATCGCAGTTGTCGGACTGGCAGGCGGCGCAGCGTCCCTTCGGGGGCATCCGTGTCTCGAACCTGGCACATGTCTTTCAGTCGCCCGGCCCGATCTATGAACCCGGTGGCGTGTCCCATGACTGGTGGCGGATGGGCCGGTTCCTGCATGCCTGCGGGATCGGGCCGTCGGACATCGTGCAGAACTGCTTCGGCTATCACCTGACCCCCGCCGGCATGATCTTTGAAAGCGGCGCGCGCGCCGTGGGCGCCGTCGTCCTGCCTGCGGGCACCGGCCAGACCGACCTGCAGGTCCGCGCCGCCGTCGATCTGTCGACCACCGCCTATGCGGGCACGCCCGACTACCTGAAGATCATCCTCGACCGCGCCGACGAGATGGGCGAACGCCTGTCGATCACCCGCGCGGCTGTGGGCGGTGGCGCGTTGTTCCCGTCGCTGCGCCAGGAATACGCCGACCGGGGCATCGCCTGCCTGCAATGCTATGCCACCGCCGATTTGGGCAATATCGCCTATGAAAGCCCCGCCTTGGAGGGGATGATCCTCGACGAAGGCGTCATCGTCGAAATCGTCCGCCCCGGCACCGGCGACCCGGTGGCCGAGGGCGAGGTGGGCGAGGTTGTCGTCACTTCGCTCAACCCCGACTATCCGCTGATCCGCTTCGCGACCGGGGATCTGTCTGCGATCCTGCCGGGTGCGTCGCCCTGCGGGCGCACCAATACCCGGATCAAGGGCTGGATGGGCCGCGCCGATCAGACCGCCAAGATCAAGGGCATGTTCGTGCGCCCCGAACAGGTCGCCGAATTCGTCGCCCGTCACCCCGAAATCCGCGCCGCCCGCGTCACCGTCACCCGCGAGGGCGAGATGGATGCGATGGACGTGGCGGTCGAGGCCGAGGGCGGCGACGAAGCGGCCTGGTCCACCTCGGTCGTTCAACTGCTGAAGCTCAGGGGCCGTGTGACCCGCGTGGACAGCCTGCCCAACGACGGCAAGGTCATCGACGATCAACGCGTCTACGACTGAGGTGTACATGCCCCAAGGCCGCGGGGACGCCGTTTCCTGAACGGGGTCCCCGCCAATCCGACGATGTCATCGACCGATCATGGGTCGGGCATCACGCCCGCCCGCCTGACATGGTGGCGCGCCATGGCCGTCCGGGGACACATGACGAAAGCCCAGTATCCAGGCCGCTCACAACGTCATGCACATCTCATGCCAGGCCATTCCCCCGTGGTCAGAGGCAGAGGGCCGGACATAGCGATATCCGAACCTTTCATAAAGCGGCACGTGATGATCCCGGCAGATCAGGTGGATCTCGCGCTTGCCCCTCTGTCTAATCTGTTCGACGAAGGCGGACATCAACGCGCGTGACAGCCCCCTGCCCTGCTGCGCCGGATCGACGACGACCGACATGATGACAACATTCGGGGCATCGGGGTCATGTCCGACAAGCTCCTTGAAGGCCTCGTCCGACAACACGACCTGATCGGCGCAGCCGGAATTGATGAAACCCGCGATCTGCCCTTCTGCCTCCAGTATGAGAAAACCTTCGGGATACAGCATGATCCGTTTCAGGATCTTTTCTCGTGTCGCCGCCGCGCTGCTTGCGTAGGCCGAAACCTCGATCGCATGGCAACGATCGGCGTCTTCGGCGCGGGCGTGTCGGAGTGTGTGCATCCGCTGACGCTAGCCCAAAAGCACTCCGTCGGCCAAGGCCGCGCGGGGCCAGATCGCCGCGCGACCGGTGCCTGGCCTACCGGGGGTGCGGGCGACAGATACCTGCGCCCGGTCTGCGCAATCGGCATGGACAGTTGGATCGTCGACCGGATCGGGACCGGCCAGATTGCCGGATGGGATGGCCGCACCCTGCCTTGGGGGTTTGCCGGCAAGGCACCCGGATGCCCGGTGCCCCCCGGGTCCGCCCCGAAACAGCCGCGGGCCGGCCATGGGGCCGACCCGCGTTTCGCGCCCGTCGCGGCCCTTGTACAAGGCCGGCAAACTCAGTCCGCTGCCGTCGCCTCGATCTCGAACATCAGGCCCGGAATCGCCAGACGGGTCACCCCCAGCAGAGTCATCGGCGGGGCCACCTGGAACCGGCCAAACCGCATTCCAAACAGGTCGAAGTTCTTCAGTGCCGCGTCCACATCGGTCGCATAGACGCCCAGCTTGATGACATTGCCCAGCGTCATGTCCGCCCCGGCCAGGACCGTCTCCAGGTTGTCCAGTGCCAGCGCGATCTGGGCGCGCATGTCGCCGGGGTGCTGCGGGGCACCGTGGCCGTCAACCGCCGTCTGACCGGCGCAGATCACCTGACGGGACGGGCCTTCGATCACTTCGGCCTGATTGTAGCCCAGCTTCAGCGACCAATCCCAGGGGTTCACAGGGGTGCGTTGCATCGTCGTTTTCCTCTTGTTGATGTCTCTGAGACGGTCCTAGATCTCAACGGTGCCAAAAACTGGCACCAAATACGGGGAACGGCGAAAATGAATATCCGGCACCGCCACGACGCCATCGTCCGCCGCCTGCGCCGCGAGGGCAGCGCGACCATCGACGCCTTGGCGCAGGAGGTCGGGGCCTCGCGGCGGACATTGCTGCGCGACATCTCCGCGTTGCGCGATCAGGGCTTTGTCATCCATTCCGAATGCGGTCGCGGCGGCGGGGTGCAACTGGACCCGCAGTCGATGCAAACCACCGCCCGGCTGTCCGTGGCCGAGGTCTTTGCCCTGCTGATCAGCGTGGCCGCCATGCGTGCGGGGCAAAATCTGCCGTTCTCTGACCTGGCCGACACGGGACTGGCCAAGATCGAACGCGCGCTGCCCTCGGACAAGGTGCGCGACCTGCGGCGGTTTCTGGAATGCATGCACATCGGTTGCATCTCGCCGCATCAGGACCTGTCGGATCTGGGGCCCATCGACCCGGACCTTTTGCCCGCCTTCGAGGCGGCCTTTCTGGACCGGCAACTGCTGTGCTTCGACTATCGCGATGCCAAAGGGGCCCATACCCGGCGGCAGGTCGAACCGCAGGCCATGCTCATCCTGCAACCTCTGTGGTATCTGGTCAGTTGGGATCCCACGCGCGACGGTTTCCGCCATTTTCGCATGGACCGGATCAGCAACCCGGCCTGCGTCGCCGGCACATCGTTCCGGCGCAGACATGTCCCGTGGGAAGGGGACGTGCGCCCCTATACGCCGCCGCCCCCATCGTCCGGTGTCCCGACGTCCCGGCGCAGCCATTGAGCCAACCGCTCCGGCCCCCTAGGTTCCCCGTGACCGTCACCCTGTTCGGGAGGATCCGCCCCATGATCGCCTATGTCACCGTCGGGGCCGACGATATTGCCGGTGCAAAGCGGTTCTATTCCGCGTTCCTGCCCGCCCTGGGCTATTTGTCGGACGAAGGACCGGAGGGGTTGAGCTACGTCCTCCCGCCCATCCCGGGCCAATCGGCGGCCCTGCCCGATTTCTACGTCAAACCCACCTTCGACGGCGGGCCCGCCTCAGCGGGCAACGGCGCGATGACCGCATTCCAGGCGACAACCCAGCAACAGGTACGCGACCTGCATGCCGCCGCGCGGGCAGCGGGCGGTGCGGACGACGGCGCGCCCGGCTTTCGCGCCGCCTATGGGCCGCGTTTCTACGTGGGGTATCTCCGCGATCCGCAGGGCAACAAGATCGCGCTGTTTTCCAGCAACCCGGAGGAGCCGGGGCGCGACGACTGACGCCGCCGCGCGCCCACCTGGTCAGCCGCGCAACTCGCCGCCGGTGGCCTTGGTGACCTTCTCGACGATCTTGGCCGCGACGGCCTCGATCTCCTTGTCGGTCAGGGTCTTCTCGGTCGGTTGCAAGCGCACGGTCATGGCGAGCGATTTTTGCCCCTCGCCCAGCGATCCACCCCGGAACTCGTCGAAGATCCGCACCTCGGTGATGAGGGACTTGTCCGCCCCCTGCGCCGCCTGCACCAGCTTCTGCGCCTCGACGTCCGTGGCCACGACAAAGGCAAAGTCCCGCTCCACCGCTTGCAGGTCCGACAGGGCAAGCGCCCCCTTGGAGGCTCCGCTGGCCTTCGGGAAGGGCACCTCGCCGGGGAAGATCGTGAAGCCCACGGCCGGGCCCTTCACGTCCAACGCGCGGAGGATCTTGGGGTGGATCTCACCAAACTCCGCCAACACCTTCTTCGGCCCGAGACAGATCTTGCCCGACCGCCCCGGATGCCACCAGTCGGCGGCCCCGCGCAGGATCTGTGCCTTGGCGGGCGCGCCGATGGCGGCCAGCACCGCCTCCGCGTCGGCACGGGCGTCGTAGACGTCATGGGCGCGGCGGCTGCCGTGCACGTCTTTCGGCCCGGAATGCCCGATCAGCACGCCGGACACCTGCAATGCCTGCTCGCCCGGCTCTCCGCCGGAAAAGGCGGCACCGACCTCGAACAGCGCCAGGTCCGCGAACCCTCGCGCCTGGTTGCGCGCCGCCGCCTGCAACAGCCCCGGCAAAAGCGAGGGCCGCAGATGGCTCATGTCCGAGGAAATCGGATTCTCCAGCTGCGTCGCCGCATCGCCGCCGCCGAACAACACGGCAGCATCCCGGTCAATGAAGGAATAGGTCACGCATTCGTCGTAGCCGAGGCTGGCCGCCGTGCGCCGCGCCACCCGCTCGCGCATCTGCGCGGGCGTCAGCACGGGGCGCAACACCTGCGCGGGGCGCGTCAGGGGCCGCCCCTCCAGCTTGGTCAGGGACGCGATTCGCGCCACCTCTTCGACCAGATCGGCCTCGCCCAGCACGTCGGGGCGCCAGGACGGCACATGCGCCATGTCACCCTCCAGCGTGAAGCCGAGCGCGCTCAGCGAGGCGCGCTGCTCCTCCGCCGGGATCGACATGCCCACCAGGCTTTCAACGCGCGCCGTGTCCAGTTTGTAGGCGCGCGCCACGTCGGGCACCGCCCCCGCGATCACCATCGCCGACGGCTCTCCTCCGGCATGGTCCAGGATCATCTGCGTCGCGTGGTCCAACCCCTCGGGCGTGAAGGCCGGGTCGATCCCCCGTTCGAACCGATACCGCGCGTCCGAGCTGATCTTCAGCGCGCGTCCCGTCAGGGCGATCTGAACATTGTCCCAGAATGCGCTTTCGACCAGAACGTTCACCGTGTCCTCGGTGACGCCGGAATGGGCCCCGCCCATGATGCCCGCGATGCTTTCGGGGCCGGTGTCGTCGCTGATCACCATCGCCCCTTCGGTCAGGGTGTACACCTTGTCGTCCAGCGCGGTGATCGTCTCGCCGCCGGCGGCGCGATGCACCCGCAGGTCGCCCTTGACGACATCCGCGTCAAAGACGTGCAGCGGCCGGTTCAGGTCGTAGGTGAACCAGTTCGTCACATCCACGAGAAAGCTGATGGGGCGCAGCCCGATGGCGCGCAGCTGGTCCTGCAACCACTCGGGCGACGGCCCGTTCTTTACCCCCCGGATCAGGCGCAGCGCGAACACCGGACAGCCGTCCTGCGTGTCCGCGTCGATGGTGACCCCCACCGGGCAGTCATAGGCGCCCGTGATCACCGGGCTGTCCAGTGGTTTCAGAACACCGAGACCGCGCGCGGCCAGGTCGCGGGCAATGCCGCGCACCCCCAGGGCGTCGGGTCGGTTGGGTGTGATGGCGATCTCGATCACCGGGTCGACCTTGGCCGGATCGTTCTGGGCCAGCCAGTCGACAAAGCTCTGGCCGACCTCGCCCGAGGGCAGCTCGATGATGCCATCGTGTTCGTCCGACAGCTCCAGCTCCCGCTCGGAGGCCATCATGCCGAAACTCTCGATGCCCCGGATCTTGCCGACGCTGATCGTGGTATCCAGACCGGGGATGTAGGTGCCGGGCTTGGCCACGACCACGGTGATGCCCTGCCGCGCATTGGGTGCGCCGCAGATGATCTGTTGCAGCCCGTCGTCGGTCTGCACCTGGCAGACGCGCAGGCGGTCGGCGTCGGGATGCTTTTCCGCGCTTTCGACATAGCCCAGAGTAAAGTCGCGCAACCGGGCCGCGCGGTCTTCGATGCCCTCGACCTCCAGGCCGAGATCGGTAAGCGCCTCGGCGATGTCATCGACGGAGGCGGAGGTGTCGAGGTGGCGCTTCAGCCAGGAGAGGGTGAATTTCATCGTTCAGATCCCGCGGAAAGGTTTGCGACCGCCTAGCGCATCGGGCGGGCGGTTTGAAGGGTCCGGCGCGCCTGCGGCGGGGCGGGATCAAATCCTTCGATGGATTTGACCAGACTTTTCGAAAAGTCTGGCTGCGCCCCGCCCTCAGCCCAGCGTGAAGTCGATGCGGCGCGCCTGGACCGGATGCCCCACCAACATATCGCTCACCGGCCCGCCATCCGTGCCCCCCTGCGCAAGATAGAAGGCAAGGGCGCGCGGATTCGATTCCAGCACCGTCAGATAGGCGTGGCTGTGGCCCATCGCGGCCAGCGCCCCTCGGATCCGGGCCAGCAAGGCCGCACCGGTGCCCTGCCCCCGCAGATCCGGCCGGACATGCAGGTTGTCGATCAAGGGCGGGTCCCGGTCGCACAGCGCACAGACGAACCCCGCCAGCCCGGTGCCCTCTGCCACCAGCGTCACCTCTGGGTGCGCGAACCGTCGGGCCGCCCATTTCTCGGCCATCGCCCTTGGCAAATCATTCCGCAGATAGGCCGCGGGCAATTCCGCGCCGTAGCTGTCCTGCCAGGACGCCAGATGCAGCGCACAGATCGCATCGCGGTCGGCAGGGGTGGCCGCGCGGATCATGCGGCCCCCGGCGTCAGCGCGGCCCCCAGCGCGATGTGGCCCGGCGTGACGACCTCGGCGCACCAACCGCCATGGTGGCGCACGGCGGAATAGCCGCCGGTGCCCAGCGCCTCCTCCATCCGCGAACAGGGGGCGCAGGGTACGATCAGCCGCAGCGTCGCGGCCCCGAGCTGGACCACCTGCCCGCGCAGGGCCGCCAGGTTGATCCCCGAGACGACGAGGTTTCGGCGCAGCACCTCCGGCGTGACCACCCCATCGCAAAGCGCCGCGATGGCGGGAAGGTGTTCCGCCTGGATCAGGGTCACCGCCCGCTTGCCTGCCCGCCCGTGGTCGCCCTGCAGCCCCGCGTCGGTCACCTCCGCATCCGGCACTGAAACCACCCCCTGCCGTCGGGCGGGCCGCAGGCCGATCCAGTCAAGCCGTCCAGGGCGCGCATGGGTCGCCATCAACTCGCGCAGCGTTCTCATCGCGCAAAGGTCGCCGCCAACAGGCGCGACAGCTCTGTCGCATCCGTCTGGGTAAAGGCATCTGGCTGATCGCTGTCGATATCGAACACCGCGAGCAGCGCGCCAGTGCGATCGAACACGGGCAGCACGATCTCCGACCGGGTCGATGACGCGCAGGCGATGTGCCCCTCGAACGCCTCGACGTCCGCGACCAACTGCACCTGTCCGGTCCGCGCTGCCGCCCCGCAAACCCCACGCGCAAACGGGATCACAAGGCAGCCGTGGCCGCCTTGATAGGGTCCGATCTTCAACATTTCAGGCCCGACGACGCGGTAGAATCCGGTCCAGTCAAAGCGGTCGTCGGCGTGGTGCACCTCGCAGGCCAGGGTCGCCATCAGGGCCACGACATCATCCTCGCCCTCGGTCAGGGCGGCGACGGTCTTGTGCAGGCTGGGGTAATCGATCATCGCGCGCCCCCTGCCTGCGTCACGTCCGACCCGGATCCCCCGCAGATCACCCCTGGATCACCCATTGATTCTCCAGCCATCACGGACGCTCGATCGCAATCGCGGTGCCTTCGCCCCCGCCGATGCAGATCGCCGCCACGCCGCGTTTGAGCCCCCGCGCCTCCAATGCATGCAGCAGGGTCACCATGATCCGCGCCCCCGAGGCCCCGATCGGATGGCCAAGCGCACAGGCCCCCCCGTTGACGTTCACGATCTCTGGCGACAGCGCCATTTCGTGCATGAAGGCCATGGGCACCACGGCAAAGGCTTCGTTCACTTCCCACAGGTCGACATCGTCCCTGGACCAGCCGATCCGGTCCAGGAGCTTTTGCGCGGCGGGCACAGGGGCCGTGGTGAACAGGCCCGGCTCCTGCGCGTGCGACGCATGGCCCAGAATGCGCGCGCGCACGGGCAGATCCTCCGCCTTCGCGACCGCGCCGGAGGCCAGGATCAGCGCCGCCGCCCCGTCCGAAATCGACGAGGAATTGGCCGCCGTCACGGTACCATCCCTGCGGAAGGCAGGCTTGAGATGCGGGATCTTGTCGGGCCGCGCCGTGCCCGGTTGTTCATCCTGCGCTATGACGAGATCTCCCTTTCGGGTCTGTAACTTATAGGCCGCGACTTCGGCGTCGAACCCGCCCGAGGCGATGGCCTCCTGCGCCCGGCGGAGCGAGCGCAGCGCGAAGTCATCCTGTGCTTCTCGGGTGAACTGATAGGCCTCGGCGCAGTCTTCTGCGAAGGTGCCCATCAGGCGCCCCTTGTCGTAGGCATCCTCCAGACCATCGAGGAACATGTGATCGACGGTCACCCCATGGCCCAGCCGCGCACCGGACCGCATGTTGGGCAGCAGATAGGGCGCGTTCGTCATCGATTCCATTCCGCCGGCGACCATCACTCCGGTCTGGCCCAGGGCGATCTGGTCATGCGCAATCATCGCCGCCTTCATCCCCGATCCGCACATCTTGTTGAGCGTGGTGGCGGGCACCTCCTTGGGCAGGCCTGCATGAAACCCCGCCTGCCGCGCCGGGGCCTGGCCCTGACCTGCCGGCAGGACGCAGCCCATCAGCACCTCTTCGATCCGCGCGGCGGAAACACCGGCATCGACAAGCGCCGAAGCAATGGCCGCGCCCCCCAGTTCCGCCGCCGTGGCGGGTGCCAGCGCCCCCTGAAATCCACCCATCGGCGTGCGCCGCGCGCCTGCGATGACAACCTGTTCCATGGCCGGTTACCCTTTCGTAAGATTCTTGCCCTAGCCTGCCAAAGCAATTGCCGGGGCGCCACCGCGTTCGGCGTGGTGGAAGGACGCTTTCATGGAGATCTCGCGTGAAACACACGGTGACATGCTCGCCCTGACGCTTTGCACCCGTAGGCTGGACGCCGCGGGGGCCCTCTCCTTCAAGGAACGGTTCCGCAGTGAGACGGCGGATCATACCGGGCGGGTCGTGCTCGACATGGATGAGGTCGATTTTCTCGACAGCAGTGGGCTGGGTGCCCTGGTGGCGGCAATGAAATCGCTGCCACCTGATCGCAAGCTGGAGCTGGCGCGTTGCGGGCCGATCGTGTCCAAGGTTCTGAAACTGACGCGGATGGACAGCGTCTTTGTCATGCACGACGCGCTGCCCTGGTCGTCCAGTGGAAAGGACGCGGCATGACCTCTGGCGGGCATGCCCTGCTGCGGCAACGGATTCCCGGCACTGCGGAGGCCGTGCGAACCCATCTGGAACGGCTGGAAACCGTGACCAACGATCACGATCTTGGCGGCGAACGTTGCGCAGACATGCTGGTCGTCCTGGCCGAGGTGCTCAACAACATCGTCGAACATGCCTTCGAGGAACAGGAAGCCGGGTGGATCGACTGCAAGATCAGCCGAAAGCCGGGTTGCTTCGCCATAGAGACTTGCGACAACGGCATCCCCCTGCCCCCCAGCCTGCTGAGTTCCGGAACCCTGCCCGACATGGGCGCGGACCGCGATGACCTGCCCGAGGGTGGATTCGGGTGGTTCATCGTTCACAGTCTAACGAATGACATGATCTATGAGCGGGAGGATGGAAAAAACCGGCTGAGCTTTTCGTTGCAAATCGGGTAGAGGCAAGATCGCATCGGACCTGTGACCCGGCCCGCACCGTCCGCGCCGATTCTGAGCCAATGGGCTGGACGGGCACCGTTTACGCGCTGACCCGAACACCCCCGGGGTCAACAGCGGGCCTTCGGGGCATCGTAAATCGGTCATCTGATTGGCAATCTGATCACCGCGCTCTAGCCTTTGGCCAGAACCGAATTCGAGGCCATGATGCGCGACTTTCAAACCCCCGGACGCTCTGCCGTTTTTGCCACCAACGGAATGGTGGCCACATCGCACCCGATCGGGGCACAGGTGGCGCTGTCCACCCTGATGCGCGGGGGCAATGCGGTTGATGCCGCCATCGCCGGGGCCATTGTCCTGGGCGTTTGCGAGCCACAGATGACCGGGCTGGGCGGCGATTGCTTCGTTCTGGTCAAACCCGCCGGCTCGGACGAGGTGCTGGCCATGAACGGCTCCGGTCGGGCGCCGGCGGGGGCGACGGGCCAATCGTTCCGCGCCCAGGGCCTGACCAAGGTCCCCTCGACCGGTGCGCGGGCCGTCACGACGCCGGGCGCTGTCGACGCCTTCTGCAAGCTGTCAGACGCGCACGGAGCCCTCGGGCTGGAGGATACGCTCGCCCCCGTGATCCCCTATTTCGAAGCAGGCGTTCCGATCGCCCCCCGCGTCGCTTTCGATTGGCACCTGGCGCGCGACAGGCTGCAAGGCGGGGCCCGCGACAGCTATCTGTTCGATGGCAAGGCCCCCTCTGTCGGGGCGCATTTTGCGTTGCCCGGACAGGCGGAGGTTCTGCGCCGGATCGCGGCAGAGGGGCGCGATGGGTTCTACAAGGGTGAGGTCGCCGAAGACATGGTCCAATGCCTGCAGGCAGACGGTGGCACACATACGCTGGAGGATTTCAACGCCACGGTCTGCAATTGGACGGACCCGATCAGCGGCACCTACGGCGGCACGGAGTTGGTCGAACATCCGCCAAACGGACAGGGCGCGACGGCGATCTTGATGGGGAACATTCTGGCCCGTTTTGACATCGCCGGACTGGATCCGATAGGGGCCCGCCGTGCCCACCTGGAGGCGGAAGCGGCCAAGCTGGCCTATGACGCGCGCAACCGTTTTCTGGCCGATCCAGACCACGACGTAAGCGCCCGGATGCTGTCGCAAGCGACGGCTGATGCGCTGGCCGACCTGATCCACCCCAAGCGCGCAATGGCAGCCGCCGCGCCGCTGACGGAGGCGGTGCACAAGGACACGATCTACATTACTGTCGTCGATCGCGACGGCATGGCCGTCTCGTTGATCTATTCGATCTTCAGCAGTTTCGGCGCGGGCCTCGCATCGGACAAGTTCGGCATCCTGTTCCAGAACCGTGGGTCGGGGTTCAACCTGACGCGCTGGCACCCGAACGAGCTGAACCCCGGGAAGCGGCCGATGCACACGATCATCCCGGGCATGTTGCGTCAGAACGGCCGGGTGACGATGCCCTTCGGCGTGATGGGCGGTGCCTATCAGCCATGCGGGCATATCCGGTTTCTGTCGAACATGGTCGATTTCGGCATGGATGCGCAGACGGCGATCGACGCACCCCGGACCTTTGCCGATGACGGCATCCTCAAGGTGGAACGCGGCTATTCCGACAAGGTCCGCGCCGAGCTTTATGCAATGGGCCACGACGTTGTCGTGCCAGATGGGCCGATCGGGGGCGCGCAGTCGATCCGGATCGATGCATCGGGGTATCTGGAGGGGGCCAGCGACCCGCGAAAAGACGGCTTGGCGCTGGGCTACTGACGTCGAAAGGGTCTTGTGGGAACCTTTCGACAGGACTTTTCGGCGAAAGGTCCTTTACCCCGTGCGTTCGATGGCCAGCGCGATGCCCTGACCGCCGCCGATGCACATCGTGATCAGGGCGCGCCGCCCGCCAGTCCGTTCCAACGCAGCAAGTGCCTTGACCGTGATGATCGCGCCTGTGGCCCCGACCGGATGGCCCAACGCGATGGCGCCGCCGTCCGGGTTCACCCGATCCGGGTCAAGGCCCAGCGCGGCTGTGACCGCAATCGCCTGTGCCGCGAAGGCCTCGTTCGATTCCACCAGGTCGAAATCGCTGGCGGACAGGCCTGTGCGCGCCAGAAGCGCCTGAACCGCCGGGACCGGGCCGATGCCCATCACCTCGGGCCGGACGCCCGCCACGGCGTAGCCGATCACACGTGCGCGCGGGGTCAGGCCCGCCGCAGCTGCCGCGTCCGCGCGCGCCAGCACAAGCGCCGCCGCCCCGTCATTGATCCCAGAGGCGTTGCCCGCCGTGACAGACCCGTCCTTGCGGAACACAGGTCGGAGCGCGGCCAAAGCCTCTGGCGTCGTGGCGCGCGGGTGTTCGTCGGTGTCAAAGGCGACCTCGGCGCGGTTGCGGCGGATCTGGACCGGAACGATCTGCGATGCGAAATGGCCTGCTTCGATCGCCTCTGCCGCGCGCGTTTGCGAGGCCAGGGCAAAGGCATCCTGCGCGGCACGGCTGACGGCATGTTCACCGGCCACATTCTCGGCGGTGACCCCCATATGGCCGGTTCCGAAGGGGCAATTCAGGGCCCCCAGCATCATGTCGAGCGACCGCACGTCCCCCATCTTTGCGCCCCACCGCGCGTCCGGAAGGATAAAGGGGGATCGGGACATGCATTCCGCCCCGCCGACGAGCGCGAAATCCGCATCGCCCAGCATCAACGCCTGCGCGCCGGACACGATGGCCTGCACCCCGGATCCACAGAGGCGATTGACGTTCATCGCCGGCACCGTGTCGGGCACGCCCGCCTGCATCGCCGCGACACGCGACAGATACATGTCGCGTGGTTCCGTGTTGATGACATGCCCAAAGACGGTGGTGCCGATGCGGTCCGCCTCGACTCCCGCGCGGTCAATCGCGGCGCGCGCGACGGTCGTGGCCAGGTCGATGGGCGGGATCGCCGCCAGGCTGCCGCCGAAGGTGCCGATGGCGGTACGCGCGCCGGACAGGATGACGATGTCGGACATGAAAAGACCCCCGCGATGGACGGGGGCCCGGGACGCACGGCGCGCGCCCCCAAAGCGTGCCGCGCCCCATCCTGAAACAGCCGGGGCGACGGCGAAAGCGGGACGTTACGTCCCGAAGCCTCAGACGTCGAAGCGCAGCGGGGCCACGTTCTGGAACAGGCCGGTCGCTTTCAGCTTGTCCAACACGGTCTGCGGCGGCTGATCGTCGAGGTAGAGCAGCGCGATGGCGTCCTTGCCCCGGTCCGACCGACCCAGGGTAAAGTTGGCGATGTTCACGCCATTCTCGCCCAGCGTCTGACCAAGCGTCCCGATGACACCCGGTTCATCATGGTTCGTGGTATAGAGCATGTGCGCGCCCACTTCGGCGTCGATGTTGATGCCCTTGATCTGGATGAACCGCGGCTTGCCATCGGTGAACACGGTGCCCGCAATGGACCGCTCGCGCGTCGCCGTCTTGACGATCAGCTTGATATAGCCGTCGAACACGCCGGTCTTGTCCTGACGCGTGGTGGAAATCTCGACCCCGCGTTCCCGCGCGATGACGGGAGCAGAGACCATGTTCACGTCCGGGTTCGTGGCCTTCATCACGCCCGAAATTGCGGAACAGTTCAGCGCCTCCAGGTTCATGTCGGCGACGGAGCCGTTATAGATGATGTCGATGGCCTCGATCGGCTCGCTGGTCATCTGGCCAACGAAGGCCCCAAGATGATCGGCCAGCTTGACCCAGGGGCCCATCACCTTGGCCTCTTCGGCGGTGACCGATGGCATGTTCAGCGCGTTGCTGACGGCCCCCGTCAGCAGGTAGTCGGCCATCTGCTCTGCCACTTGCAGGGCGACGTTTTCCTGTGCCTCGGTCGTGGCAGCCCCCAGGTGCGGCGTGACGACCACGTTGGGCAGGTTGAACAACGGCGAGTTGGTCGCCGGTTCCTCGGCAAAGACGTCAAAGCCCGCGCCCGCCACGTGACCCGATTTCAACAACTCGGCCAGCGCCGCCTCGTCCACGAGACCGCCACGCGCGCAGTTGATGATGCGCACGCCCTTCTTGGTCTTGGCCAGGTTTTCAGCCGAGAGGATGTTACGGGTCTGATCGGTCAGCGGCACGTGCAGGGTGATGACGTCGGCACGGGCCAACAGGTCTTCCAGCTCTACCTTGGTGATACGCAGCTCGGACGCGCGTTCCTCGCTCAGGAAGGGGTCGTAGGCGATGACCTTCATGCCCAGGCCCACGGCCTTTTGGCAGACGATGCCGCCGATGTTGCCCGCGCCGATCACGCCCAGCGTCTTGCCGGTCAGCTCGACCCCCATAAAGCGCGACTTTTCCCATTTGCCCGCATGGGTCGAAGCGCTGGCTTCGGGGATCTGGCGCGCGACGGCGAACATCATCGCAATGGCGTGTTCAGCCGTGGTGATCATGTTGCCGTAGGGCGTATTCATCACGATCACGCCACGGCGCGATGCGGCGGGCTTGTCCACATTGTCGGTGCCGATGCCGGCGCGACCCACGACCTTGAGGTTGGGCGCGGCTTCCAGCAGCTTTTCGGTGACCTTGGTCGCGGACCGGATGGCAAGGCCGTCGTAGTCCTTGATGGCGGCCAACAGGGCATCTTTGTCCTTGCCCAGCGAGGGGTCGAAGGTGACGTCGATGCCGCGGTCGCGGAAGATCTGAACAGCGGTTTCCGAGAGCTTGTCGGAGACGAGAACTTTGGGGGCCATGTGCAGGCTCCTTCTGACAGGGGCGTCCCGCGCAGGGGACGATCGCAAGGGGAAAGGTCGGAGGGCGGCGTGAACCCCGCCCTACAGGATCAGGCGCGTAGGGCGGGCTTCAGGCCGCCTTCTCCGCCGCATAGGCCCAGTCGATCCAGGGCAGCAGCGCCGCGATATCATCGGGTTCCACGGTCGAGCCGCACCAGATCCGCAAGCCGGCGGGCGCATCGCGGTAGGCACCGATATCCAGTGCCACGCCCTCTGCCTCCAGCCGTTTGGCGACGCGCTTGGCGAAATCGTCGGGCAGAGAGGGGTCGGTGAATTTCAGGCAGACCGAGGTGGTCGACCGGGTCACCGGATCGTCGGCAAGATTGGCAATCCAGCCGTTGGCGTCACAGAAATCCCAGATGTGCCGGGCCGAGGCATCGGCGCGACCGATCAGGCCAGACAGGCCCAGATCTTCGGCCCAATCCAAGGTGACCAGATAATCCTCTACGCAGAGCATGGAGGGTGTGTTGATCGTTTCGCCGCGGAAAATCCCTTCGATCAGCTTGCCGCCCTTGGTCAGGCGGAAGATCTTGGGCAGCGGCCAGGCGGGGGTGTAGGTTTCGAGTCGTTCGACGGCGCGGGGGCTGAGGATGATCACGCCATGCGCGCCCTCACCGCCCAGAACCTTCTGCCAGGAGAAGGTCGTCACATCGAGCTTGTCCCACGGCAGATCCATCGCGAAAGCGGCAGAGGTCGCGTCGCAGAACGTCAGCCCCGCGCGGTCGTCGGCGATCCAGTCGGCATTCGGGACCCGCACGCCCGAGGTCGTGCCGTTCCAGGTGAAACAGATGTCGCGCGCCGGATCGATGTCGAGCGAGGGCAACTGGCCATAGTCTGCGGTGCGGACGTCGGCGTCCAGCTTCAGCTGCTTGACCACGTCCGTGACCCAGCCAGCGCCAAA
This sequence comes from Jannaschia sp. M317, assembly GCF_025141175.1. Taxonomy (NCBI): domain Bacteria; kingdom Pseudomonadati; phylum Pseudomonadota; class Alphaproteobacteria; order Rhodobacterales; family Roseobacteraceae; genus Jannaschia; species Jannaschia sp. M317. The sequence continues at coordinate 3,514,705 of NZ_CP081155.1, forward strand.
GCTCTCCCAGGCCAGCATGGTGACGGGTCGCGCGCCCAGCATCGACCACATCGCCATCTCATAGGCACCGGTGTCCGAGGCGGGCACGATTCCCACCCGATAATCGTCCGGCACGCCGAGCAACGCCTTGGTGCGGTCGATGGCGGCCTTCAACTTGGCCTTGCCCACGGCGGCGCGGTGCGACCGGCCCAGCGGCGCATCCATCAGATTGTTCAGGGAATACCCGGGGTGCTTGGCGCAGGGGCCCGAAGAAAAACGCGGATTTGCCGGCCGCGTGGCCGGGGTCGTCGAGTCAGTCATGACTATCCTTGCAGATAAATGCCCTTCGTTGGGGAAGGGTGTCCCGCCGCTGCAAATACGGACCCTCTTTGAAAGCAGCAATAGGGAAAAGGCGGTGCGTCCGCGCTAAAAGGAGGGCCACGCAGAACGATACGGGAACGCAAGTTTCCTATCGGCACCGGCCTGCCTGAAGGAGATCCGTCTTTGTCCCGTCAAATGCCTGTGTCGCAAAGTTCAGCCCCGAGGCGGGCCCGCGCCTCACCGTCGCCGAGACTTGATGCCAGCGCTGTTGATTGCCCGACGAGGCCTCAAGCGGCAATGTCCCGACCAGGGACGGCAAGTCTCGCACGCGATCGGAACGATGGCGCGGCGACTGCCTAGACGACAATCACCGATGTTTTCACTCTCCGATATAGGCTTGATAGAGCCGCGATATCTCCGCGGTAACCGGTCCGGGACTCCCCTGCCCCACTTTCCGACCATCGATCTTTGTCACCGGCGTGATTCCCCCCAAGGTTCCAGTGACGAATGCCTCGTCGGCCGCATAGGTTTCAGCCAGCGTATAGTCTTTTTCAAATACCCGCTTTCCTGCATCCCGCCAGATCTTGATCACCTTCGACCGGGTGATTCCGTTGAAACAGGTTGCGCCCGTCGAAGTCCATAACTCTTCCCCACGGATGATGAAGAAGTTTGTCGAGTTACAGCTCGCCACGAATCCGCGATCATCGAGCATCAGCGCCTCATCCGCCCCCATATTGATGGCCTGGATCAACGCTTGGATAAAGTTGAGCCGGGAGTGGGAATTGAGCCGAAGGTCGAACACGTCGGGGGTCGAACAGCGAATAGTTGAGGTCAAAAGCGTCAGACCTCGGGCCTTGAGGGCAGCGTTGGGTTGCTTGTATTCGGCAACAATGACGACCGTCGCAGATCCAACGATAAAGCGCGGATCTTGATTTGGCGTTGATTTCAGCCCACGCGAAATCATCATTCGGATATGCACACCGTCTTCCATCTTGTTATGGTGCAGCGTTTTCCAAATCTCGCCCTTCAGGGCGTCGCGATCCATTCCGATATCAAGCTGAATGGCGTTCGCGCCCTCATAGAGCCGCGCCATATGTTCATCCACGGCCAACAACCGGCCATTTACCAGCCGCATCCCTTCCCACACGCCGTCACCCAGAACAAAGCCAGCATCGAAAACGGGCACCATTGCCTTGTCACGCGGAAAGAATGCGCCGTTGACATAGACTTCTACAGCGTCATTACGGCAATCGGGGGCGTAGCTTTGGGCGCTGTCTTGGGTAGTGTTGGTCATGGATTTGTCCGTTCAGAATTCGAATTTCTTGTGACGCGCAGGGAAAGCCTGTGTGCGGGGGTTCTGGGGATTTTTCAATACCTGATCTGGCGGACCTTGCTCCTGTATAATGCCGTCGGCCATGAAAATGACGCGATTGGCTACGTTATACGCGAACCCGATTTCATGTGTGACCAACAACGTGGTCCGCCCTTCGTCCGCGATGCCACGAATGACATTCAGAACTTCTCCCACAAGTTCCGGATCCAGTGCCGAGGCTTTGTTGCCCAAATCCGATGATGGGCAGGCTTCCCCTTTCCCCGGACGGATTTATCCTACGGGCTCAGTGACGGGTATTCCAAGAGCTGTGTAGCGGTTCAATGCAGCGATGCGGATTTGGATCTCCGCGACCTGCCTTTCGAAGTCCCTCGCCATGAGACTTTGACCTAGCAACTTGACACAATGCATCTTCGTTTCGACGCGGCTCCGGCGGTGGTATCCGCTCCAGCGTCGCCATAGGGTGCGGCCCAGGTATCGCTGCGCATTGACGGCTTCGTTGCACGCAATGGCTCCGGCGCTCGTTGGTTTCCAGGGTTTTGCATTCTTACGCGGCGGGATCACCGCGTGGGCACCTCGGACGGCTATCGCCTCGTGGCATTTACGCGTGTCGTAGGCCCCATCTGCGATAACGCTGCCGATGTCTTGATCGGGAGGGATTTGGTTCAGAAGGTCGGGCAGCATGGGAGCGTCCCCGACATTGCTGCTGGTGACCTGAACCGCCCGAACCTCCAACGTTTCTTCGTCAATTCCAATGTGTATCTTGCGCCAGGCACGCCGTTTAGGGCCGCCATGCTTTCGGGCATTCCACTCGCCTTCACCTTCGGCTTTGATCCTTGTGCTGTCGATAAGGAGGTTCAGTGGGCCGGACCCAACGCGATAAGGCAGGCTCACGTTCAGCATTCTCTGACGGCGACACAGCGTACTGAAGTCGGGCACCGCCCAATCCAGACCGACAAGTTGCAAAAGACTTTCGACGAACCCAGACGTTTGTCTCGGGGGCATACCAAACAACACTTTCATGGTCAGACAAGTCTGGATCGCCGCATCGCTGAGTTGCTGCTGTCGACCATGCTTGCCGGTTGGCGGTGGCCGCCACGTCATCCCGGGATCGAACCAAATCGTCAACGATCCACGCTGCTTCAGCGCCTTGTTGTAAGCCGACAAGTTCGTGGTCTTGTACCTTGCGGGATGCCAACCGCTCATGACTTCCAGCTACCATGCTGGTTTCATACAGTGACTCCCTCAACCGATTTGTGCAACAAAGCCCGTTGGAATGCATCCATGCTGGTCGCCTGAGGGACCGACACGCTGATATCGGGCGAATTCAGATCGTACCACTTCGTGATATCGAGATCATCACGAGCCAAAACTGCAAGTGCGTAGTAAAGCAGCGGAGTTTCGGGAAAATTCACCGCCACCTTGCGCGCATCAGTGGCATCAAGAACAAACATGAGATCAATTCGGTCCACTTCCAACGCAGCCACTGCGGTGCCCCAAGTGAATTCGACAGGTTCGTATTCAATCCCAAGGGTTTCCGCCATGGCCTGCCCCATCGACACGCCCAGGCCACCGGTTCACTCACCACTGACGATGTCCCTGGAATACCAAGGCGGGGCTTGCGTAACACCAACACGGAGGACACCGGTATCACGCACCCGATCCATCGTGCCGTCCTGAGCCTGAGAAATAGCGCCCACCCCAATCATGGCAGCAATTGCCGCTGTCAATGCCATACGTCTGTTCGTCACTCTCTCCTTATTGGTTTTCGGCTTCTTGTTTTGACGCCTCCGCAGGACTTGGTGCCTCGACAAATGCCTTGGTTGTCTCAAGCCCCAGTCGCATATGATCGCGGAACGCGTCTTGCATCGCCTTCAGGTCATCCCCCAAGGCAAGATGTATGTAATCATCATGGCTTTCACACTTTGGCACACCGGTCCTGTGTGCGCGACAGTGCGCGGCCAATACAATCGCAGATGACCGCGCAGGCCGGTCCATGTGTTTTCGAGGATGCGGTTATTGGCATGCTCATAAACAAGACCATGCAGATCAAGTTCAGCCTCAATGGCGGCAGCGTGATCAGATTGATCTGATCGCCTTTTTCAGAATGCTATTCCGAAGCAAAAACTCCTTTTTAAAGCCTTTGCTGCGCCGATGCCAAACTTGTTCGAATGCAAACTGCTCCAGGCAGGTTCGCATTGCGTAGATGTCATTCACATCCTCCAGTGAAATATCCACCACACGTGTCCCCGTGTAGGGCACGTTGACCAATAGTCCCTCATCAATGAATTGCCGCATCGCCTCGCGCAGCGGCCCGCGACTGCCCCCCCAGACGAAGCGCCAGTGAATTTTCGACCACCTGGCTGCCTGGCTCAAGCTCACCCGTCAAAATTGCATGCCGCAGGAGCGCGACGATCTGCGCGCTCATCGTCTGCCGCTTCGCGGGACAATCCGAGAAGTAGAACAAAAGTGCGGTTTCCGGCAGTATGTGAAGGTCGGCATGGGGCCGCATAAATCATGTTATATAACAACTTCTTAGCCCTCATTTCAGAGGTCAGATAACCCCTCTTCCGCCGGTATTTGGAGGCAAGGGGTCGCGCAGGGCCGCGAACGGCGTTAACCAGCCCCCGGTGCCGGTCAGGCACCGGCCCTGCTCTCGATAGGAAACCGATGTTCACCTGCGTTTTGACTGCTTCGCCCAACCGCCCTGTCATCGAACTGCCGCTGGTCGAGGCGCTGCGGAACGGTTGGGGCGGGGGCGACGCACGTTGGCTGAACCGGGGCGTGGCCGCCGAATTCGACCTGCCCGCCGTCCCCGACACGCAGGCCGCGACACGCCTGGACCTGGACGCGCTTGGCATCGACCTCAATATCCTGCCCCGCGACGGTCGACGCAAGAAACTGCTGCTCGCGGATATGGATTCGACCATGATCCAACAGGAATGCATCGACGAACTTGCCGCCGAAGCAGGTGTCGGTGACCGCGTTGCAGCCATCACCGCGCGGGCCATGAATGGCGAGATCGACTTCGACGGGGCCTTGCGCGAACGGGTGGGGCTGCTGGCCGGACTGGACATTTCGGTCATCGACAAAGTCCTGGCAGATCGGATCACCCTGATGCCAGGCGGCCCCACGCTTCTGGCCACGATGAAGGCCGGGGGGGCCCGTGCTGCCCTCGTCTCCGGCGGATTTACCGCCTTTACCCAAGCCATCGCCGCGCGGCTAGGCTTCGACGAACACCGCGCCAACACCCTGCTGACAGCAGACGGCAAGCTGACCGGCGAACCAGGCGTGCCCATCCTGGGAAAGCAGGCCAAGGTCACCGCACTGGAGGAAATCACCGCCGCCATGGGCATAACCGAGGCAGAAGTCATTGCCGTCGGCGACGGGGCCAACGATCTGGGAATGCTGACCCGCGCGGGCATGGGCGTCGCGCTCCATGCGAAACCCGCCGTCCAGGCCGAGGCCGGGCTGCGCGTCAATCACGGTGATCTGACGGCGCTGCTCTATCTGCAGGGCATTCACGTGGACGCCTTCGTGACACCTGCCTGAGGTCCCGGAACAACCGACATCGAACCGTCACCGAATCGCAATGAACCGCAGGTAGCAGGCCGGCAACCCTGTTGCCTACGGATCCTGCCATGACCGAGATCGACCCGCTCCGCTTCGTCCTGCACGCCTTTCTGGTGCGCCCAGGTTTCCTGCGCCGGCCACGTCGCCGCTGACCCTTCCTTGTTTCACAAATATCGCCGGGGAGTTTGAGGGGCAGCGCCCCTCATCCGCCAAGCAAAAAGCAACGGGCCGCAGGCGCACCGCTTGGTCGCAGACTACAGCCCGGCCTCTGCGGCGATCTGCGCCCGCGACTTGCGCGCCCGCTCTGTCGCGGACTTGAGCTGACCGCAGGCCGCCATGATGTCCTCCCCTCGGGGGGTGCGGATCGGCGAGGCATAGCCCGCCTGCATCAGAATCGTCGCAAAGGCGCGAATACGGTTGTTTGACGACCGGCGGTAGGGCGCGCCGGGCCATTCATTGAAGGGGATCAGGTTCACCTTTGCCGGGATCCCATCCAGCAGGCCGACCAATCGACGCGCATCTTCGTCGCTGTCGTTCACACCATCCAGCATCACGTATTCAAAGGTGATCCGCTCTGAATTCGACACTTTGGGATAGTCCTTCAGGGTCGCCAGCAACGTCTCGATATTCCAACGCTTGTTGATAGGAACAAGCACATCGCGCACTGCATCCGTCGTCGCGTGGAAGCTGACGGCCAGCAGGCAGCCAATTTCCTGCGCGGTGCGCGCAATTTCGGGCACCACGCCAGAGGTCGACAGGGTGATGCGGCGGCGGCCAAGGGCGATGCCTTCACCGTCCATGACGATGTTCATCGCATCGCGCACGTTCTCGAAGTTATAGAGCGGCTCGCCCATGCCCATCAGAACGATGTTCGACAACAGACGCGGTCCCGCGTCGCCGGTGCCCGTTCCCGGTTCCGGCCATTCGCCCAGATCGTCGCGCGCAAGCATGACCTGCCCCACGACCTCGGCGGCCGTCAGGTTCCGCACCAGCTTCTGGGTGCCGGTATGACAAAACGAACAGGTCAGCGTGCAACCAACCTGCGACGACACGCACAGCGTTCCGCGTCCCTCTTCGGGGATATAGACTACCTCCACCTCGTGTCCGCCCGCAATGCGAACCAGGTACTTGCGGGTTCCGTCCTCGGACAGTTGCCGGGTCACGACCTCAGGCAATTCGATGACGAAATGGTCCGCCAGCAGCGCCCGGAAATCCTTGGACAGATTGGTCATCCGGGCAAAGTCGCGCTCCCCCCAGTGATACAACCACTGCCACAGCTGGTTGACCCGCATCTTTACCTGTTTTTCGGGCGTCCCCACCTCCAACAGCGCGGCGCGCAGGGCGTCACGGGTCAGGCCGATCAGGTTCGGCTTGGCACCCGGGGCCTCCTTGCGGGGGACAGTCAGGGCGTCGGGGGTGATGGGGGCTTTCATGGCAGGCTCCTGCAAGCGGGCGAGCCCGGCATATAGGGGTGGGTGCGGCGAAACTCAAACGTTCCGCACACGGTCCGACCAGGGGCCGATGACGTCCCGTCTAACCGCAGCGCTCTTCGGCATCGGTGACGGCAGCGGTGAAGCCCAGCAGGCTAAAGGTGTCCTGCGTGCGCGTGCCCCGCCCAGACCGACCCGTGACAACGGCCTGCGCGCCCCGCTTCATCGCAGAGATGATACGCTCGTCATCCGTGGGCGACGCAGCCCAGGCCAGTTCGCCATCGGTGAACATCTCGAACCGATCGGACCCGATCTCGATCGTCACGGTAGATCCGTCGGCATAGGGGTATCCACCCGTGGCGGACACCTCGCCCTTCTTCTCGGACCCCGGCCAATAGCTGACGAACAGGCGGATGTCGCCGCGCCGCGCCGCGACTTCGCGGCCATCGCGGGTGTTGCGGATCGACTTTGGTGCCGACACGATCCAGCATTGCGTCGGATTGTCCTCCACGAAGACGGACCAGTCGGTCTCCGTGTTGACGCGGTTGGAGCTTTCCTGTGCGGCGACCGGCATAGCCAGTGCGGCGGACAGAAGGAGGGTCCCGATTGCCTTCGAAATCATCTTGCTACTCTCTGCCTCAGCGTCTTGCGCGATACGGGCGGTCCGGTTGACCTGGATCCTGCCCCGGGACGCGCGGTTCCCAAATCTGCGGCACGATGTTAGCGCAGGCAAGCCGTTGTCGGAAACCCCGTGCGGCGGTTTTTCGCGCAACGGAGGATGCGATGACGGGCGATGTCGAACTGGTAGAGGTCACACGTGGCGGGCGGGTCGAGTCGGTCCACCGCGGGCGGGCCGTCATTTGCGACGGATCAGGTGCGGTGATCGAGGCCTGGGGCGACCCCGATGCGGTCATCTTTCCCCGCTCTGCCTGCAAGATGATGCAGGCGTTGCCGCTGTTGGAAACGGGGGCCGGGCGCGATCTTACGGATCGGCACCTCGCCTTTGTCTGCGCCTCACACCGAGGTCAGACACGGCACACCGAACTGGCCGCACAATGGCTTTCCGATCTGGGCCTGGGGGAAAGCGACCTGCGCTGTGGCGTGCATCTGCCCTATCACGTGCCCTCGGCCCACGCCCTGATCCACGCGGGCGAGGCCCCGTGCCAGCTGCACAACAATTGTTCCGGCAAACACTGTGGCTTTCTGATGCTGGGGCAGCATCTCGGCGCAGGCCCGGATTATATCGACCCGGATCACGCGGTGCAGCGTGCGGTGCGCGCCGCCTTCGAGGAGGTCTGCGAAGAAGAAAGCCCCGGCTACGGTATCGACGGCTGCTCCGCTCCGAACTTTGCGATTCGATTGTCTGCCTTCGCGGCGGCCGCCGGACGGTTCGCACGGGCGCGCGAAGACGCCAGCGCCGCCCGCACCCGAGCCATGGCGCGGCTGGTATCCGCGATGCGCGCGCACCCCGAGCTGGTCGCCGGAGACGGCGGGGCCTGCACCGATCTGATGCGCGCGACCGGGGGCAAGGCGGCGGTCAAGACCGGGGCCGAAGCGGTCTATCTGGCGATTTTGCCGGAACTGGACCGGAGCATTGCCGTCAAGATCAGCGACGGCACCACCCGCGCCGCCGAAGCCGTGATTGCCGCGTTGCTGGTGCGGCTGGGGGTTTTGGCGGCTGCGGACCCGGTGGCTCGGCGCCTGACCGAAGGGCCGATCCGGAATGTCAGCGGGCTGACGGTCGGCAGCCTGTCGGTCACTCTGGGCTGACGGCAAGCGCCTCCTCCATCGCCTGTAACAGGGCCGGTTTGCGCACAGGCTTTGTCTGATGCGCCGCAAAACCGGCGCGCAGCAGTGTCTCGCTCATGTCGTCCCCGGTATGCGCGGTCAGGGCGATCACAGGCACGGGCCTGCGCCCGGCCTCCGCTTCGGCGGCCTGGATCGCGGCAATCGCCTCGGTCCCGTCCATCACCGGCATGGAGATATCCAAAAGCACGATATCCGGGCGCCGTGCCAGGTAGGCATCGACCGCCTGGGAGCCGTCTTCGACCGATTCGAGATCGTAGGGTTCGGAGGCGAGCATCTTCTCCAAAAGGAACCGGTTCGTCGCATTGTCATCGGCGATGAGAACCCTGCGTCGTGCTGTCGCCCGAGGGGCCGGGCCAGACGTCAACGCCCCCAACAGCATGCCACCTGCCAGCGGCAGCGGCAGAATCGCGGCGGCCTTGGCGCGCAGTTCGGCCGACGCGGATTGTGCGGCCCCATAGAGAACGAGGCGTGCATCCGGATCCAGCGGCAGATCCGGCCCGTCCGCCGCGCGCAACACGATCGCCCCGCTGTCATTGCGCGCAATCGATCCGCCCGCGGCCTGCAACCGATTGGCCAGAACCTCGCCCTGAATGCCCGTCCCTGCCGGAATCGTCACTTGGGGCAGATCCGGCAGGGGGGCTGGCCATTCCTGTCGCAAGGGCAGGGTCAGGAACACCTGAAAGCAACTGCCCTGCGGCACATCGAGGAGCGATATTGTGCCCCCCATCCGCTCTACCAATCCGCGTGAAATGGTCAGACCCAGGCCTGTGCCCTCTTTCTGGGGGCGGCCATCCTCGACCTGGGCGAAGGCCTCGAAAACATGGTCGCGACGGTCTGGCGGAATGCCGGGACCGGTGTCCTGAACTTCCAGCGTGACCGCCGCCTCTTCGCCGTGCCGCGCAAGGCGGGCGCGCACAATCACATGACCCGTATCCGTGAACTTCAACGCGTTGCCCACGAGGTTCATCACAACCTGCCGAATACGGCCGGCATCTCCGACAAAGGTCGTCGGCGCATCGAGCGGGTAATCCAGCGCCACGTCCACCCCCGCCGCCTGCTTGCTGGCCGCCGCAAGACGCAGACAATCGCAAAGCAGCCCTTCCAGATCGAACGGGTCCTGCCGCAGGTCCACACGGCCCGCATCCAGACGAGAGACGTCGAGCGTGTCGTTGACGATCACCAACAGCGCCTCGGCGGAATCGCGGATCGTGCGCGCGTAGGTGTCGGATTCCTCGTCCAACCCCTGCTCACACAGCAACTCCGCCAAACCAAGGACACCGTTCATCGGCGTGCGCATCTCATGGCTCATCCGGGCGAGGAAGGCGGCCTTGGCCGCGGCCACCTCTTCGGCGGCATCCCGGGCAGCCGCCAGACTGGCCTGCCGCTCCTCGACATCGGAAATGTCGATGGCGAGGCTGACGATATCGCCGTCGGGCGCACGGCGGTCCTGAAACCGGATGGCACGCCCGTCAAACGTCTGCAGGACCTGAATACCGATTGTCGTCTGAGCCCAGCGCGCGAGCTGTTCGCTGGTCCAGTCGTCGGGATCCAACTCTCCGAGATCGAAGGCCCCTTCTTCCGCCGCCGTCATGAACATTTGTTCGGCTGTCGCCCCTGGTCCGATGGTGGACGCCGCATCGAACAGGTTGAGGTAGACGGAATTCGCCGCCACCATACAGCCGTCCCCATCAAACAGAGCGAAACCGTCGCGCATCGCCTCCAACGCGTGCCAAAGACGACGTCGGGCGCGATCCGCCTTGTCCGCCTCGGAGCGATACCGTTCCAGAATATCCTTCTGCCGGTCGGTCAGGCGGTGGTTCGCCTCTCGCTCCGACAGAAACCGGAGCGAGAGGCGGTCAGCATTGGCCACCAGAGCCCTGTGTGCACGGCTCAGCTCATGGCGGGTGCGGTCGAGCGTGCGTTCAGCCGCCAACCGCCGGCGCCGTTCTTGCAGATAGAGATTTTCGGGCGGAGATCCGTCCATGTCTGCAAGCCCCGGCACGTGGTGCCCGGTTCCCGGGCTGCCGACAGACTGACAGGTAGGCGTGAACAGCAGATTAAGGCTGAGCCAGATTCCCGACCTAGTTCAGGTCGAAATGCAGCGGATATCCCTGACCGTCGAAATCCCCGAACAGATCGTCCAGGTCCGGATGGGTCACCGGCTCACCCGAGCTGTCGCGCACAAGGTTCTGTTCCGAGACGTAGGCCACATAGTAGCTTTCCTCGTTCTCGGCGAGCAGATGATAGAACGGTTGGTCCCGGCGCGGGCGCGCATCCTTGGGGATGGCGTCGTACCATTCTTCGCTGTTGGAAAAGACGGCATCGACATCGAAGATAACACCGCGAAACGGGTGCTTCTTGTGTCGGACGACTTCTCCGAGCCCGTATTTCGCTTCGTTTTGCAGCATATCGTTGCCCTTTCCCCTACCCGTTCCTAGACCGGGGTCCGGCACCTTGTAAATCGGGGCGGCTGCGAATCAGCGGAAACATACTGTGACTCTGACCTTAACAGTCCTGCAAATCGTTGCGCCCGTTTTCTTTTTGGCCGCTGTGGGCTTTGCTTGGGTCCGCCTTGGATTTGCCTACGACACGGCCTTTGTGACGCGCCTGGCGATGACGCTGGGTATCCCGGCGCTGATATTCGTGGCGCTGGCGCGCGGCACCATCGACCCGCAGGCGGCAGGGCAGCTGTCGCTTGCCGCGCTGGCTGCCTACCTTGCGGTGATCGCGGTAACCTGGGCGCTTTGTCGCCTACTGGGCCTGAACCTGCGCACGTTCTGGGCCCCCTTGGTTTTCGGAAACACGGGCAACCTGGGCCTGCCGCTCGCGCTGTTCGCATTCGGAGAAGAGGGGCTCGGCTATGCCGTCGTCGTCTTCTCGGCGGGGGTGATCCTGCAATTCACCGTCGGGCTGTGGATCGTGGCCGGCGGCGGCAGCCCCGGCAAGGCGCTGCGCGAACCAATGGTTGCGGCGACCGTGCTGGGCGGGCTGTTCCTGTGGCAAGGGTGGACGGTGCCGCCGGTGATCTTCGCCACGTTGGAATTGATCGGACAGATGGGCATCCCCCTGATGCTGCTGACGCTAGGCGTGGCCGTGGCGCGATTGCGGCCCGCAGGATTGGTGCCGATGGCGGCGCTGGCGGCGGTCAAGATGGTGCTGTGCACGGCCCTGGCCGTCGCCGTGGGCCTGGCCTTCGGGTTGGAGGGGGTGCCCTTGGGGGTTCTGACCCTGCAACTCGCGACCCCCGTGGCCGTCACCTCTTACCTCTTGGCGTTGAAATACGGGGCGGAGGCAGAGCCGGTCGCCGCCCTGGTCGTCGTATCGACGTTGCTTGCCGTCCCCGCCTTGCCGGTCATTCTGGCGTTCTTCGTTTGATGTGATTGGCAGGACGCCGGCATTTTTGCTAACGTGCCTGAAACGGTCGAAAACAAAGAACCGAGCAGTGAACATGAAACGAATGATGCAGATCGCCTGTCTGCTGCTTCTCGCCGCGTGCGGCGGGGGTGGTGGCTCCGGCAAAGCGCCCAGCAACCTCGACAATGCCTGTTCCATCCTGGACCAGCGCCCCGGCTACCTGCGCGCCTTCCGCGCGGCAGAACGGAAATGGGGCGTCCCGGTCCACGTCCAGATGGCGACCATCTATCAGGAATCCAAGTTTATTTCAGATGCGCGCACACCGCTGCGCTATTCCTTGGGTGTGATTCCGATCGGCCGCCAAAGCAGCGCCTTCGGGTATTCCCAGGCGCTTGACGCGACCTGGAAGGAGTATCAGCGCGAGCAGGGAAAACGCCGGGCGAAACGCGACAACATCCGCGACGCCACGGATTTCATGGGCTGGTACATGGCGGAGTCGAATCGGCGCCTCGGCATTCCGCTGACGGATGCGCGGAACCAATACCTCGCCTATCATGACGGGCGCACCGGATACCGACGCGGCACCTATCGCGCGAAACCCTGGCTGATGCGAATCGCCGGCGAGATCGAAGCCCGCGCCGCCACCTATCAGACACAGCTGCGGTCCTGTCGCTAGGGCTGCAGGGTGCGTTGCATGGACTGGTAGATGGCCTCGGCCAAGCCGGTCTGACCGCTTTCGGCAACCGCCTGAGCCTGGGCCTGCCGCAGAAAGCTGTCGAACTCCGACGTTCCCCCGCCATGCGGTGAGGGTGCGCCGGTGTCGGCCACACGCAAAAGTTCGGCAAAAAGGAACGCCTCCAACGCTTCCGCCTGTGCGCGCAGTTTCTGATCCCGCGCGGGCGTAGGCGGCGGTTCTGTCGATTGGACGGGAATTGGCGCGATCATGGCGGACCTTCCGTGTTGAGATCTCTGCGCCCCTTTGAACAGATCCGGGTAAAGGGTTTCGTAATGCCCGGATGATAGACCCACAAAAGATGAACGTCTTTGGGGGTATCATGTTACCGAATTATCTGGGGGCAGAACGCCCCGCAACAGGTCCGCTCTCCAAGACTGTGATCCGCGCTGCCGACGGGACTGCCCTTGCCGCACGGGGGCGCGAAGGCGTGACGGCGGAATCCTTCGGCGACTTTCTACGCGATCTGGGCGAACAGGCTGCGCGCGACGGGGCCGCAAACTCGGCGCACAGGAAATCAACAGAAAAACCTGCCGAGACGGGCACCCAGACGGATCCCGCCGGGCGCCAGACGACCGAATTGGACAAGGTGCCCGCGCACAGCACTGGCAAAACCGCACCCCCCGGCGACTTGGTCGACGACCTGCCCAGGGCCGACTGGCGTGCGCATCATCCTGTCGCGTCCCCCCTTCGCCAGCCAATCGAGGCTGCGCAACATCCGAACCAGGAAGGTCGCGCACAGACTGACGTCATGCCTCCCCTTCCGTCCCGCCCGGACCAGACCGAAACGCCTCGCCCGACCGAGCCCACGCCAAGGCAGGCCTTGATCGCCGATGGGCCCGCTATTCCCTCCGAGCGGCACACCTCCGCCAAAGGGACGCGGCTAGATCCACCAGGGCACGTGACCTTCGAAAGTGCCGCGACCGAACAGGACGTTGACCTCGCTCCTCCGGACAGCCGCCAATATGATGCGCCTCCCCCCGTCGGTATCGAAAGGACGCTCCCGCTCGCTCCAGCCTCTCCGCGATCCGCCCCCCTTGCAGGGCTGGGTGGAGGGGCCAAAAATCCGGACACCACGTCCACCACAGATGTCCCCCTTTCGGTTCAAAACGACCGCGCCGCGCCGCAAATACCTGCGATAACAGCGGGCCGCAGCCTGACGCCCGCGCCGCTCGTCACCGCGCGGGACCGGTTGACCGACCCGCGCACATCGGCCGCCCCGCGGCCCCCGTTCGCAAGGGGCCAAAGCCCCGCGCCCACGCATCATGTCCCGCGCGAGTCCGTTCAGCCTGCCGATAAGGCCACACTTCCAACCGTCGCGATTGACCCAACCGGACCTCTGCCACGAGACGGCGCGTCGCCTTCGCCTTCCGACGACGCGGTGCGGTCGCAGGCTCACCCGATTACGGCGGACGGTTCTGCGGCCGAAACACGAACGCAGCCCCTGCCCCCGGACCGAGCCTTCAAACCGGACGGCTCAGCCGCTGGGCGCATGAACGATGCGACCGTGCACCCCGTCCCCTTGCCCCAGAACGCCGGCCCCACCCAAAGGCCCGCGCGCATTGGCAATGGGTTGTACGACCGGCCATCGCCCCCCTTTCTGGCAACAGACAGCACAGGGGCCGCCGCCTCGACCGCCCCCATTCGGCTGCATCCAGATCAGACAATGGGCAGATATCCGGCTCCGCCAGCGAAGCAACGCACCCTCGTCGGCAAGGATCCCCTGCCGAGCGCGACACAGGTAGCAGCGCCTCCCGCCCCGGCCCCGGCCCCGGCAGCCAAGGCGACGGATCCGACGCCCGCGCACCAGCCTGTGGCGCAACCCGGTGATGGCCATGTCAGGCACACCTTGGCCCCGTCGCCTGTGGGGCAAGGTCGGGCACCGGCCGCGCCAGACGCAGCGGTGCAGCGCACGCCTACTGCAATCACGGATACCGGTGGCGCGGATCGGCGGCCCATCGGCCCCTTGCCGGATCCGCGCCCAATTCAAATGCAAGGTCGCTCAGCAGGGATACCGGCGATAGCCCCCCTCGATTCGGTCGATCCGGGCCATGCGCCATACCCGACCGCCCATCGCGAGGTCATCATAAGGGCCGGCGCCAACCCCGTAGAGATGTCTATGGGACCGCCGCAAAGCGGTATGACTCAGCCAATCCTGCCTCCTGCCGAACGCTGGGACAGGTCAGAACCGGCACCGATGATGTCACGGCAGAGCGAGTCATTCCAACTCCGTCCTTCAGGACAGGTGCCACGCCGCGAAACCCACGGCATCGTCTATCACGTGCCCGACACGGCCCCGAAGGCGGATCGCCCCGCCCCATTGGACATCGAACCGAACACTCTCCACCCTCGCGACGGACGGTTGCCGGCACGCCTGAATGTCGCACCGGCGATGATCCTTCCAGCCGCGCAACATTCTGCGAGTCTATCGACAGTCAAGCCGAGCGTCGTCAGCGCAACGGACATGCCAACCCCAGCGCCCGAGATATCCTTGCCGCGCGAGGTCGCGGCCCATCGCCATGAGCCGATCCAGATTGACGGCCCGCCACCCTCGGACGCGGCCCGTGACACCCCCTCACCAACCGCCACACCCGCCACGCCCGTTGTCGGTCGTCCAGACTTCGACGCCTCTGCGACGCTGCGCCCCGCAGCCGAGAGAGACCCCGGCTCCGCGACCCTCGCGCCCAGCTTTCTGGGCGATACAATCGGACCGGGGCCTTTGCGCGATGCGGACCAATCGGCGTTGGCGGGACCTGCACAGATCGCGCCAACTGCCTCTGTTCCGGTTAACCAGCTTTCGACGGCCCTGCCCGTTCATATCCGGCAACAGCTCGCAGAGCTTCAGCAGCAAGACGCCGATGGGGTTTCAGTTCGCAGATCCCAAACGGAAGGGACGGAGATAGAGCTTTCTCCGGTGGAGCTCGGACGCCTGAAGATGGTGCTGCAACAAGGCGAGCGGGGCCTGCAGGTCACGATCACGGTCGAACGGCCCGAAACGCTCGACCTGGTCCGGCGCCATCTGGATACGCTGCAACGGTCGCTCACGTCCGACGGCATCAACATCAGCGGGGTGCATGTCGGGGCCGAAGGCGCGGGCCACTCCGCCGCACGGGACCAGACCGCCGAGGGACGGCACGGCACATCGGCCGCGGCCAATTCCATCGATGAACCGACCGGCCCGACCCCTTCCCGAACAGACGCCAACCGACTGGACATGAGACTTTAGGATCCGACATGAACGCAATAAACGCTACATCATCCGCCAGCGCGGCATCGCAGACCGAGACAGGCGCGCGCAAGGCGCTCAGCTCGGATCTCGACACCTTTCTGAAACTTCTGACCGCGCAAATCCGCAATCAAGACCCGCTGGAGCCGACCGACGGGACCGAGTACGCGGCCCAGCTCGCTCAGTTTTCGGGCGTGGAGCAGGCCGTGCGCACCAACGAATTGCTCGCCGACATGGGCGCGAAACTGGCGCGACAGGACATGGCCGTGGCGGCCGGCTGGATCGGGATGGAGGTCCGCCACCAAGGGCCGTTGTTGCTGTCACATGATGGGGTCCAGATGCTGCCTGACATTCCGGTGGCCGCCGACCGAGCCGAGATGGTCGTCACGGATTCAAAAGGGGACGAGGTCTTGCGCGTTCCGGTGGACCGCACCGCGGACCGCATCGACTGGGCCGGGGACGACGGGCGTGGCGGTCAACTGCCGGAGGGCATCTACGACGTTCAGATCGCCGCCTACGCCGGCGAGCAGGAGCTCGGGCAGAGACCGGTCAGCCACTACGCCCCGGTCGAAGAGGTCACGCTTGGCACCGGCGGGGCGGACTTGCTGCTGCCTGGCGGGATCCGCATTGGCATCGGTGAGACGACAGCCGTGCGGCCCGCAGCCTGACGAAGGCCGAGCCGCTAGGTCAGCCCCGAAATCGCCAGGGCCGCCGCCAGGGTCGCGCCAACACCCAACAGGAACCAAAGGGCGCGCGTCCGGCCTGTCCGCGGCGGCAGAACCACCGTCCGTTCGGTCCGGCGCAGCGCATCCTCGACCGCTTGCGGCAGATGAGGGCCGAACCGGGCAAGGACACGGGCGGTCCGGGTCAGATCGCGGGCAAAGGCGCGCGGGCCCAGGTTTTCGCGGATATAGCGTTCGACCTCGGGCCCGGCGGCCTGCCAGATATTCATGTGCGGATTCAACGTGCGGGCCACACCCTCGACCACCACCATGGTGCGTTGCAGCAAGATTAGCTCGGTGCGCGTCTCCATCCCGAACCGTTCCGTCACTTCGAACAGATAGGCCAGCAGCCGGCCCATCGAAATGCGCGAGGCATCCATGCCAAAGATCGGCTCTCCGACCGCGCGCAGGGCCTGGGCAAAAAGGTCGACGTCTCGGTCGGCGGGCACATAGCCCGCCTCGAAGTGCACCTCTGCGACGCGGCGATAATCCTTGCGGATGAAGCCCATCAGGATTTCAGCATAGACCCGCCGCGTGTATTCATCGAGCCGCCCCATGATCCCAAAATCAAGGGCGATGATGTCGCCAGATGGGGACACCTTGAGATTGCCCTGATGCATGTCAGCGTGGAAATAGCCGTCGCGCAGCGCGTGGCGCAGGAACACCTGCAACACCCGGTCGGCAAGCGCGGCGCGGTCGTGGCCCGCCGCGTCGATGGCCGCCAGGTCGGCCATCTGCGCGCCCTCTTCCCAGTCGAGCGTCATGACCGCGCGCCCCGACAGGTTCCAATCGACCGCAGGCACCTCGAATCCCTCGTCACGGGCGGTGTTGGCCTTGAACTCCCCGGCGGCGGCGGCCTCGGTGCGCAGGTCCAGCTCCTGCTCCACGGTGGCATCGAAATGGGCGATCACGTCCATCGGGCGCAGGCGCCGCGCCTGCGGGGACAGGATCTCGATCAGGCGCGCGGCCATGTAGAAGGCGTCGATATCCCGACGAAAGGCGCGGGCGATGCCGGGGCGCAGAACCTTCACCGCCATCTTGCGCCCGTCATCGGCGCGACGCGCCTGATGCACCTGCGCGATGGAGGCTGCGGCAACGGGTTCCGAAAACTCCGAGAACAGAACATCGACCGGCATGCCCAGATCGCGCTCGATCATGGCGCGGGCCTCGGCGGTCGGGAACGGCGGCAGCTTGTCCTGCAACACGCGCAATTGCAGCGCCAGATCACCGCCGACAAAATCCGGGCGGGTCGACAGGATCTGTCCGAACTTGATGTAGCTGGGGCCCAGCGCCGTGATGGCACGGGTCACCGGCGGCAGATCCGGGTCGCCGTCGTAGCCCAGCCATTTGAACGGCCAGCCCAACACGCGCGCGGCGATCCGCAGCTCGCGCGGGGCGTCCAGTTGATCGAGCACGACATCCATCGCGCCCGTCCTCTCAAAGGTGCCGGCAGTGCGAATCAACCGCCAGATATTGTGGGGCCCTCTCACAGCTTCCAGCCGGAATGCAGCGCCGCGATGCCGAAGCTGAGGTTGCGATACTTCACATTGTCAAAGCCCGCGTCGACGATCATCCCCGCGAAACGGTCCTGATCGGGAAACTTGCGGATCGACTCGACCAGGTATTGATAGCTGTCCCTGTCCCCTGCAATGGCCTCGCCCATGCGGGGGATGACGTTGAAGGAATAGAGATCATAGGCCTTTTGCATCAATGGGTTGGGCAGCTGGCTGAACTCCAGAACCATCAACCGCCCGCCCGGGCGCAGCACGCGATACGCCTCGCGCAGGGCATCGGGGATGCGGGTCACGTTCCGAATGCCAAAACTGATGGTGTAGACGTCGAAGGTGTTGGCCTCGAACGGCAGGGCCATGGCGTCGCCCGCCACCCAATCCAGCCGGTCGGCCATGTTCTCGGCCTCGGCCCGTTGGCGGCCCGCGACCAGCATGCCCTCGGTCATGTCGAAAACCGTGGCGTGGGCGGACGGCGCGCGGGTCAGGAACCGAAACGAGATGTCGCCGGTCCCGCCTGCGACATCCAGCAGACGCTGACCAGGGCGCGGGGCCAGCCAATCCATCATCGCGTCTTTCCAGACCCGGTGAACCCCCATCGACATGGCGTCGTTCATCACGTCATACTTTGACGCGACATTGGTGAACACGCCGTGGACCATCCCGGCCTTGGCGTCTTCGGGCACATCCTGAAAGCCGAAATGCGTGGTGCGGCCCGTGGGGGTGTCGTCTTGCGTCATGTCGCGCCCGTCCTCATGTGTCGAGATGACTTATAGGGCGCGGTGGCGCGCCTGCAACGCGAGGGGCCGATGCCGGAACTGCCAGAAGTTGAGACCGTTCGTCGCGGGCTGACCCCCGCACTGGAGGGCGCGCGCCTCGTCCGGGTCGATGTAAACCGCCCCGATCTGCGCTGGCGCTTTCCCGAACGGATGGCCGAAAGGTTGCAAGGCGCGGTGATCACGCGGCTGGGGCGGCGGTCGAAATACCTGTTGTTGGACCTGGACACCGGCGAGACGCTGATCGTGCACCTGGGCATGTCGGGGCGGATGGTGGTCGACGACCTGCGCCTGGGCCAGTTCCACCGCGAGGCTGCCTGGCTGCCACAACACGACCACGTCATCTTTCATACCGAAACCCACCGCGTCACCTTCAACGATGCCCGCCGGTTCGGTGCA
This sequence comes from Jannaschia sp. M317, assembly GCF_025141175.1. Taxonomy (NCBI): domain Bacteria; kingdom Pseudomonadati; phylum Pseudomonadota; class Alphaproteobacteria; order Rhodobacterales; family Roseobacteraceae; genus Jannaschia; species Jannaschia sp. M317. The sequence continues at coordinate 3,533,865 of NZ_CP081155.1, forward strand.
ATGGACCTGGCACAGACCCAGTCGCTGGACCAGCATTGGCTGATCGAGAAACTGGGGCCGGAGCCCTTGGGCAACGCCTTTGACGAGGAACATCTGGTCGACGCGTTCCGGGGCCGCAACACACCGGTGAAATCGGCGCTGCTGGATCAGCGGATCGTCGCGGGTTTGGGCAATATCTACGTCTGCGAGGCGTTGCACCGCGTGGGCATAAGCCCGCTGCGCAAGGCGGGCCGGATCTCCGAGGGACGGGTGCGCGCGTTGGTTCCCGTCATCCGCGAGGTCCTGGGCGAGGCCATTGCAGCGGGCGGATCGTCCCTGCGCGATCACCGGCAGGCGGATGGTGAACTGGGGTACTTTCAGCACAATTTCCGCGTCTACGACCGTGAAGGTGCCCCCTGCCCGACCGAGGGCTGCGCGGGTGTCATCCGACGCACGGTGCAGTCCGGCCGCTCCAGCTTCCACTGCGTCACCTGTCAGAGATGACTTGAACCGCCCCGCGAATGCAGGCAGGCAAGGTGCTCAGGCCAACCCTGCGGAGCGTCTCATGGGCTATCAAACCTTGAACGTCGATGTGAGCAATCATGTCGCCCTGATCAAACTGGACCGTCCAGAGGCGTTGAACGCGCTGAACTCGACCTTGCTGTCAGAGCTGTCAAAGGCGCTGGCCGCGGCGCAATCGAACGACAAGGTGCGCTGCATCGTCCTGACCGGATCCGAAAAGGCCTTTGCCGCCGGGGCCGACATCCGGGAAATGTCGTCGAAGGGATTCGTAGACGTCTTCATGGGCGACCTGTTTGGCGCAGAGGCCGACGCCGTGATGCGCGTGCGCAAGCCCATCATCGCCGCCGTTGCGGGCTATGCCCTGGGCGGCGGATGCGAGTTGGCGATGATGTGTGATTTCATCATTGCCGCAGATACCGCGAAATTCGGCCAGCCCGAGATCAACCTGGGCGTCATCGCGGGCCTCGGCGGCACGCAACGCCTGACCCGCGCCGTCGGCAAGGCCAAGTCGATGGACATGCACCTGACTGGCCGCTTCATGGACGCCGAAGAGGCGGAGCGGTCAGGCCTGGTCAGCCGCGTCGTGCCGGCCAAGAAACTGCTGGACGAGGCGATGTCGGCCGCAGGCAAGATCGCAGAGAAGTCGCTGATCACGGCTCAGGCCGCAAAGGAAGCGGTGAACCAAAGCCAGGAACTGGGCCTCCGCGACGGGCTCTTGTTCGAAAAGCGTCTGTTCCACGCGCTCTTCGCGACCGAGGACCGCAAGGAAGGCATGGATGCCTTCGTCGAGAAACGGGAACCTCAGTTCCGCGACAAGTGAACAGGGCACCAAATCCTTGGAAGGATTTGGTCAATTTCTTCGAAGAAATTGATCCGCCGCCGGCGTCTTGACGTTTCAGGGCCGACCCCGTATTTGCCGCCCATCATGCGTGTGAGGCCCGCTCTGGCCGGATTGGATCCGTGACGGTTTGCCCGTCGCAAGGGTCGGTGTCTTGCACGTCAGCAATTGAACAAACCGACCCGAAGGACCGATCATATGGCCAATTCGCCCCAAGCCAAGAAACGCGCCCGCCAGAACGAGCGCCGCTTTGCCATCAACAAGGCACGCCGTTCGCGCATCCGCACGCACCTGCGCGCCGTCGAAGAGGCAATCGCCTCCGGCGACCAGGCCGTCGCCGCCGAAGCCCTGAAAGCCGCCCAGCCCGAGCTGATGCGTGGTGTGACCAAAGGCGTCTTCCACAAGAACACCGCCGCGCGGAAAATGTCCCGCCTGACCAGCCGGGTAAAGTCGCTGGGCGCGTGATTCCACGCTCTCTGCCACTGGCGGAGAATCCACAGTCAAGAGATTCGAAAGCCCGCCCCTCGGCGGGCTTTTTTGTGCCTGTGAATCCGGCACTTGCACCCCCCTCGGCGGATTCGTTTTCCTCCCCCCCGGAGTCAACATCGAAGAGTCGTTGAAGCCCCGTCACCGCAAAAGCTAAACCTCTGGAACGCGAGTCAGATCGCTATCAGGGGATGTTCATGAGCACGGAAGCTGCTCCCACCATTTCCGAGGTAAATCCTCGGGAAGCTTGGGATATTTTGTCGAAAGACGCTGCCGCCGTGCTGGTGGATGTCCGGACCCGCGCCGAATGGGGATTCGTCGGCGGGCCTGATGTGTCGAGCCTGGGACAGGACGTCATTCAATTGGAATGGAAGTCCTGGCCCGGCATGGCACAGAACCCGGACTTCGTCGGGGCGCTGCTGGATCAGCTGGAGGCGACGCCCTCCAGGCTGTTGTTCCTGTGCCGCTCCGGCGTTCGGTCCTTGCACGCGGCGGCTGCCGTGGCCGACGCCCTGGCTGAACAGGGACAGGCCGTGCCGTGTGTGAATGTGGCCGAAGGGTTCGAGGGCGATCTGGACGCGGACGATCACCGGGGGGGCTTCAACGGTTGGAAAGCCCGGGGGCTGGCCTGGCGCCAGTCCTGAGACGACAACAATAAGAAACGGGTAGGACCGAAAGAGA